>CAVWNQ010000009.1:0-188534 GCA_963756625.1 uncultured Acidimicrobiaceae bacterium | reverse complement strand
GTCAGCAATACGTAGTCTAACCAGTAGACTACAAAACCGTCATCGACTTCACCATCATCATCGTCGTCAGGTTCCTTGCCTTGCCGCCACCCACAACCCGCACGACTGGCGCCGCCACCGCCGCCAGCGTCTGGGTTCCGGGCGCGGCCGTCTGGGTCACCGGCGCCGCCACCGCCGCCAGCGTTTGGGTCACGGGCGCGGCCGTCTGGGTCACCGGTGCGGCCACCGCCACCAGCGTCTGGGTCACCGGGGTCGCCGCCGCCGCCAGCGTTTGAGTCACCGGTGCGGCCGCCGCCGGCAAAGTCTGGGTCACCGGTGCGGCCAACGCCGCCAGCGTCTGGGTCACGGGCGCCGCCACCGCCGCCAGCGTCTGGGTTACGGGCGCGGCCGTCTGGGTCACCGGGGTCGCCGCCGCCGCCAGCGTTTGAGTCACCGGTGCGGCCGCCGCCGGCAAAGTCTGGGTCACCGGTGCGGCCAACGCCGCCAGCGTCTGGGTCACGGGCGCCGCCACCGCCGCCAGCGTTTGGGTCACGGGCGCGGCCGTCTGGGTCACCGGTGCGGCCACCGCCGCCAAAGTCTGGGTCACCGGTGCGGCCACCGCCGCCAAAGTCTGGGTCACCGGTGCGGCCGGCGCCGCCAGCGTCTGGGTTACGGGCGCGGCCGTCTGGGTCACCGGTGCGGCCACCGCCGCCAGCGTCTGGGTCACCGGTGCGGCCACCGCCGCCAGCGTCTGGGTCACAGGTGCGGCCGCCGCCGCCAGCGTCTGGGTCACCGGTGCGGCCACCGCCGCCAGCGTCTGGGTTACGGGCGCGGCCGCCGCCGGCAAAGTCTGGGTCACCGGTGCGGCCAACGCCGCCAGCGTCTGGGTCACCGGTGCGCCAACGCCGCCGCGTCTGGGTCACGGGCGCCGCCACCGCCGCCAGCGTTTGGGCCTCGGGCGCGGGCGTCTGGGTCACCGGCGCGGCCGTCTGGGTCACCGGCGCCGCCACAGTCTGGGTCACCGGTGCCGCCAATGCCGCCGCTGTCTGAGTCACCGGTGCCACCACCGGCGCCACCGTCTGGGTCACTGGGGCGGCCACCGCCGCCAGCGTTTGGGTCACGGGCGGCGGCGCCGCGGTCTGAGTCACGGGCGCCGCCGCGGTCTGGGTCACGGGCGCCGCGGTCTGGGTCACGGGCGCCGCGGTCTGGGTCACGGGCGCCGCCGCGGTCTGGGCCACCGGCGCCGCCGCGGTCTGGGTCACCGGTGCCGCCACTGCCGCCCCTGTCTGAGTCACCGGTGCCACCACCGGCGCCGCCGCGGTCTGGGCCACGGGCGCCGCCGCGGTCTGGGTCACCGGCGCCGCCACTGGACCGCCGCTGTCTGAGTCACCGGCGCCGCGCGTCTGGGTCACGGGCGCCGCCACAGTCTGGGTCACCGGTGCCGCCAATGCCGCCGCTGTCTGGGTCACCGGTGCCACCACCGGCGCCACGGTCTGGGTCACGGGCGCCGCCGCGGTCGGGCCACGGGCGCCGCCGCGGTCTGGGTCACGGGCGCCGCCGCGGTCTGGGTCACGGGCGCCGCCGCGGTCTGGGTCACGGGCGCCGCCGCGGTCTGGGTCACCGGCGCCGCCGCGGTCTGGGTCACGGGCGCCGCCGCGGTCTGGGTCACCGGCGCCGCCGCGGTCTGGGTCACGGGCGCCGCCGCGGTCTGGGTCACCCCGGTGCCACCACCGGCGCCGCCGCGGTCTGGGTCACGGGCGCCGCCGCGGTCTGGGCCACGGGCGCCGCCGCGGTCTGGGTCACCGGCGCCGCCGCGGTCTGGGTCACCGGCGCCGCCGCGGTCTGGGTCACGGGCGCCGCCGCGGTCTGGGTCACGGGCGCCGCCGCGGTCTGGGTCACGGGCGCCGCCGCGGTCTGGGCCACGGGCGCCGCCGCGGTCTGGGTCACCGGCGCCGCCGCGGTCTGGGTCACCACGCCCGACGACGATGACGTCGTTGATGCGGAGGGAGCGGCTGCCGGAGAGACATCACCGGTCGCCGTGTCCGGTGCCGACGTGTTCGATCCGCTGCCCGATGCCGTGACCGAGTCGAGCGAACCGCTCACGTCCGAAATCAGTGGCGACGACGTGTTAACACCGACTGCACCAGCTCCTCCAGCTCTTCCAGCACCGAGCAAGAGCACCAAGGTGATCGCCGCAACGATTCCGAGTCCGAACGCGAGGAGGGTCAGCGCGCGCAGGACCCGTGTCGCAGTACGGGGAAGCCAACCCGTTTCTCCAAGTGTCTGTGTCGCCATTTACCGCGCCCTGCCAGGCCGTTCCGGAACCCGAAGACGACCGGCCCGTGTCTGCCCTGTCGCTCAATTCGTAACCCGGCAGCAGTGGGTAAAACGGTGCCTTTAGGCCCCGCCTTGGCCCGAAGTCATTGCCATAGGGGTGTGAGCAGGAGCGTACGAAAGCAACCGCGCACTACGTTCACCTCAAGCTCATCCTTTACGGGATGCGTGCCCGGCTACTGTCCGCACGGTGCCCCGCCAACCGCTGCCGACCGACGCCGTCCTCGCCTACCACGACAGCCTCTCCAACTGGGGCCGCTGGGGCGACGACGACCAGCGGGGCGCGTTGAACCTGATCACGGCCGACGTCACGGCCGCCGCCGCGGCCGCCGTCCGGACGGGGCGCACGGTGTCGTGTGCCCGGCCCCTCGACACCGCGCCCTCAGCGGACAACCCGGCCCCCGTCGCCCACCACATGACCGGCACCCACACGGAGGGCTGGGGGGCGGACTACGTCGCCCTGGCGCCGCACGGCTTCGCCACCAGTCACCTCGATGCGCTGTGCCACGTCTTCCACGAGGGGAAGCTCTACAACGGCTACGCCACCGAGACCGTGACGGCGCACGGTGCCACCCGGCTCGGCATCCACCATCTCCGCTCGGGCATCGTGACCCGCGGCGTGCTGCTCGACATCCCCGCCCTACGTGGGGTCGAGGCACTCGAACCCGGCGAGCCCGTCTTCCCCGAGGACCTCGAGAAGGCCGAGGAGCGAGCCGGCCTCCGCGTCCGTTCGGGCGACGTGCTGCTGGTGCGCACGGGCCGCTGGCGCTGGCGCGAGATGCATGGTCCCTGGGATGTCGGCCGGCGCGTGGCCGGGCTCGACGCCGCCTGCTTGCCCTGGCTCCGTGACCGCGACGTGGCGACGCTCGGGAGCGACGGCGTCTCCGACGTCCTGCCCTCCCGCGTCGAGGGCGTCATCATGCCCATCCACACCGTCGTGATCGTGGCCATGGGTGTTCACCTCATGGACAACCTCGACCTCGACGCCCTGGCCGCGGCCTGCGCGGACGAGGGGCGCTGGGAATTCCTCTTCACTGTCGCACCGCTCGTGCTGCGCGGCGGCACCGCCTCGCCGGTCAACCCGATCGCGTTGTTCTGAGGGCGGACCTGAGCCCGCCGGGCCCTCCCTCAGCTCAGGTCGGGGTCCCCCCCACCATGGGTGCGTTGAGGTGCAGGCTGCCGGCCGAGCCCTGGAAGACGGCGTCGCCGTAGCTGAAGATCCCCCCGTCCGACGCCACCAGCCAGTAGCCGGCGCCGTCGAAGGTGCTCATCATGCCCACGACGGGCTTGTTGAGCTTGAGCGAACCAGACGAGCCCTGGAACGTGGCGTCGCCGTAGGTGAAGATCCCTCCGTCAGAGGCCACCAGCCAGTAGCCCAGGCCGGTGGCGCTCGCGGCCATCCCCACGATGGGCTTGTTGAGCGGCTGGCCTCCTCGTGAGCCGTAGAACTGGGCGTCGCCGTAGCTGAAGATCCCCCCATCGGATGCCACCAGCCAGTAGCCACCACCGTCGGGGGTGGCCGCCATGCCGACGATGGGCTGGTTGAGGTGGATGGAGCCGGCCGAGCCGAAGAACCCGGCGTCGCCGTAGTTGAAGATGCCACCGTCGGAGGCCACCAGCCAGTACCCACCGCCGTCGGGGCTCGCCGCCATACCCACCACGGGGGCGTTGAGGTGCAGGCTGCCGGTCGAGCCGTAGAAGTTGGCGTCGCCGAAGCTGAAGATTCCTCCGTCGGAGGCCACCTCCCAGTAGCCGCCGCCACCGGGCGTCACCGCCATGCCGACCACGGGCTTGTTGAGGTGCTGGCCGCCCATGGAGCCGTGGAACGTGGCGTTGCCGTAGCTGAAGATGCCCCCGTCGGAGGCGTCGGTCCAGTAGCCCTCTGACGGCGAGTTGTTCACCAGCAGACCGAACTGGTCGCCCGGATCGAAGAAGTCACCGCCTGCGCCGCAGCCACCTCCGCTCGGGCACGACACCGCTCGAAGCTCCGACTCCGCGCCGGACCCGCTCGCCGCGTTCGCGGGCACCGGCGAGGCGAGCGCGTTCCACGTCCCGCCACTCAGCGTGTCGATCAACGCGACGTTCTCGCTCGCCACCGGGTTCGCGTAGCTGCCGACCGCCACACAGGAGCTCAGTGACTGGCACGAGACATCCTCGAGAAACCCGTCCGCCGAGGAGCCGGTGGCGGCGTCGGGAGGCTGTGGTGCCTCGACCGCCGTCGAATGGCCGCTCGCGTCGGTCGCCACCGCCAAAGCCCTGTCTCCGGTCGTGGCGTCCTCGTAGGTGCCGACGGCCTGACATCCGTCGAATGTGCACGAGACGCTGAGGAGCTCGCTGCTCCTGTCCGAGCCGGTGCCGGCATTCGCCGGCACCGGGGCGGTTGTAGACGTCCAGGTTCCACCCGTGAGGCGGTCGACGAACGAGGCTTCGGTGTCACCGGTCGCCGCATAGATCCCGACGGCCTCGCAGGCTGCCGCCGGCCCACACGACACCGCTTCGGCCTCGCTGATGGCGCCCGACCCGGTGATGGCGTCGGACGGCACCGGCGCGTCGGTGGCGCTCCACGCGCCTCCGGGGCCGGCCTGTGTCAAGAGCTCCGCCCCCGCCCCCGACGAGGTCTCGAAGAGCCCTATGGCAGCGCACCCGCCGGTGGACGGGCAGGAGACGCCTTCGAGAATGACGGCCTGCTCGGACGCTGCATCGGCCGGCTGTGGGGCCTCTTGGGTGGTCCACTGGCCACCCGACAGGGAGTCGATCATGCCGAACCCCGCGCTCGGCAGTCTTGTACCCACCGACCGCCGCACAGTCGTTGACGCCCGGGCAGGAGACATCTTTCAAGAACACATCAGGTGGGCTCGTGGCACCGGCGGGAATGGGGGCCGCCACGTCGGTCCAGGTCCCGTTGGCGTAGGTCTCGATCAGGGGCTTCTCGCCTCCCCCGTTCACCCCGTACTCCCCCACCGCCTCGCACCATCCCGTCGTCGGGCACGAGACCGAGCCGATGGACGAATCGTGGGTCGCTGCTGCGTCCGACGGCAACGGGGCCTCGGTCGGCGTCCACGTCCCGGCGGAGAGCACGTCGAGGAGCCCATGGTCGGTGTTGGAACCGTCCTCATAGGTGCCCACCGCCACGCACGACACGGCTGAGGGACACGACTCCTGGTCGATGTCGACATGGGGATTGGCTTCGGGAGCGTCCGGAGAGGTCGGCAGCGGGGCCTGCGTGGCGGCCCAGCCCGTCGTCGACGCACTGGCGGGCAGCGCGCCCGTGGCGAAGAGGCCCGCGACGGCGCCGGTGCCCACGGCGAGGACGCCGTCGACGGCGATCACGGCGGTGCGCCGGAGCTTCGAGGGAGTCACCCGCCCCGCGGTCTTGCGCCGACTGCCTGATTGCACGCGACTGGACACTGCCACCTCCGGGGTCTTAGGGGTTCTGGGGCCTGGTGTCGCTTCGTACGACGGTGGAGGACCGGTCCGGTTACATGCCCTGCCGACTGGGGCGCTGGAAACGGCGACCTTCTGTACCTCTTGGGCAGGAATTTAGGGAGCCAATGGCCCCGATGCAACGATCGCCGTGCAGGTCGCGCCGGCCCCGTCCTCAGGCACCCTCGAAGGGGAAGCCGAGGTCGGGCGCGGTCAGGATGGCCCGGAACGGAATGCCCTCGGCCGCGGCCATCGCCTCGGCGGTGCCACCGCGGTCGACGACCGCCACCAGGAGGACGACGTCGGCACCCGCCGCTTGGACGGCGTGGGCCGCCTCGAGCAGGGATGTCCCCCGTGTGACGGTGTCCTCGGTGACCACCGCTTTGTCGCCGGGGTCCAGCGCCCCGGCGATGCGCCCGCCTGCGCCGTGGTCCTTGGCCTCCTTGCGCACGCTGAACGTCTTCAGGGCGCGTCGCCGTGTCGCCGCGACGCCCGCAGTGACGAAGGCGACCGGATCGGCCCCCATGGTGAGCCCCCCGATCGCCGTCGCCGCCGCGGGAACGACCGACAACACGGCGTCGGCCACGAGCAACATGGCCTCGGGGCGACACACCGTCTGCTTGGAGTCGATGAACCAGGTGCTCTTCTTGCCCGACTTGAGGGTGAAGTCGCCGGTCTTCACCGAGTACTTCAGGAGATGGTCCCGCAGCGCCGCGAGGGTGTCCGCGCCGCTCATACGAACTGCACGCGGGCGCTGCCTGCGGTCACTTCGCCGATCGCCGTGGCCTCCTGGCCCGAGTCGGCCACCGCGGCGAGCACGTCGTCCACCCGAGTCGGCTCGGACGATCAGTGCCATCCCGATGCCACGGTTGAAGACCCGGTCCATCTCGTCCTCGGCGACGCCACCGAGGCGCTGGATCGCCGAGAACACTGGCGGCTCGTGCCAAGCGGACCGGTCCAGGACGGCGCCGGTCCCCTCAGGCAACGCGCGGGGCAGGTTGCCGACGATCCCCCCGCCGGTGATGTGCGCGCACGCGTGGAGCGCGTCACCGACCACAGCCCGCACGGCCAGCACCGCCGGGGCGTAGATGACCGAGGGGCGGAGCAATTCCTCGGCGACCGTGTGGCCAGCACCGGCCCACGCCGGGTCGCCGAGGTCGAGTCCCGCCCGCTCCAAGAACACGTGGCGGGCCAGGGTGTAGCCGTTCGAGCGCAGCCCGGGCGACGCCAACCCGACCACGGCGTCGCCCTCCCGGACTCGCTCCGGACCCAGTTGGGTCCCCGCTCTGCACGACGCCCACGGCGAACCCGGCCAGGTCGAGCTCGTCGGGCGCCATGACTCCCGCATGCTCCGCCGTCTCGCCGCCGATGAGCGCACAGCCCGCCTGCCGGCAGCCCTCGTGCACGCCGGCCACCACGGTGGCGATCCGGTCAGGGTCGACCTTGCCGGTGGCGATGTAGTCCAGGAGGAAGAGTGGCTCGGCGCCCACGCACACCAGGTCGTCGACACACATGGCGACCAGGTCGATACCGACCGTCTCGTAGCGGCCGGTCGCCCGGGCGATCTCGAGCTTGGTCCCGACCCCGTCGGTGGACGCCACCAGGACCGGCGCGCGGTAGCGCCCGACGTCGAGGGGGAACTGCCCGCCGAAGCCGCCGATGCCCGCCACCATGGTGCGCAACCGCTCGACGGCGGCGTCGCCGGCCATGATGTCGACGCCGGCGCCGGCGTAGGTGGCGCCGCCCGGCTCCACCCCGCTCAGACTCCCGGGAGCGCGGCCTGGTGGGCCGGGGCGGGACGGGGCGGCCGGTGGCCGGCCCATGGTGACGGGCGTCGCCGAGGGGACGGGTGTCGGGTAGTCACCGGTGAAGCAGGCGTCGCAGAACCCGGCGCCGGCCCCGATGGCCGCCTTCAGGTTCTCGATGGAGATGTAGGCCAGCGAGTCCGCCCCGAGGATGGCGGCCATCTCCGCGACGGAGTGGTCGGTGGCCAGCAGCTCCTCGTGGGAGGGCGTGTCGATGCCGTAGAAGCAGGGCCAGCGCCACGGGGGCGAGGAGATCCGCAGGTGCACCTCGGCCGCGCCGGCTTCGCGCAGCATCTTGATCACCGAGCGCTGCGTCGTGCCGCGCACGATGGAGTCGTCCACCACCACCAGCCGCTTGCCTGCGATGGCGTCGGCGAGAGGGTTCAGCTTGCGCCGCACGGCGTCCGCCCGCGCCTCCTGGTCGGGCGCGATGAACGACCGGCCGATGTAGCGGTTCTTGACCAGGCCCTGCCCGTAGGGGATCCCGCTGGCCCGGGCGAAGCCCTCGGCCGCGGGCACACCGGACTCGGGCACGCCCATGACCATGTCGGCGTCGGCGGGTGCTTGGGCGGCCAGGAGCTCCCCCATGCGACACCGGGTCTCGTGGACCTCACGGCCGTAGAGGCGGCTGTCGGGGCGGGCGATGTACGCGAATTCGAAGATGCACAGGCGCGGCCCGACGTCGCGGAGCCACGGCACCTCCAAGCTGGTTGGTCCGTCGGCGTCGATCACCACGAGCTCACCCGGCGCGACTTCGCGTACGAAGGTGGCGCCGATCACGCTGAGCGCAGGCGACTCGGAGGCCAACACCCAGCCTTCGGGCGCGTCGGCGGGTCCGATGCGGCCGAGGCACAGCGGCCGGAAGCCGAACGGGTCGCGCACCCCGAAGAGCCGTTCCGAGCTCATCAAGACGAAGGAGAACGCACCCTCGAGGATCGGCAGCACCACCTGCAAGGCCGTGGACAGGTCTTCGGTCTCGGGGAAGGCGTGCATCAGCAGCTCGGCCACCACGTCGCTGTCGGTGGCGACGGAGCCGGGCAACATGCCGACCTTCTCGGCCAGCGCGGTCGTGTTGGTGAGGTTGCCGTTGTGGCCGAGCGCGAACCCGGCCTTCCCCACGGGCCGGTAGACAGGCTGTGCGCCGGCCCAGTCCGAGGCGCCGTGCGTCGAGTAGCGGGTGTGACCGATGGCGAGGTGACCCTCCAGACCCGAGAGGGTGCGCTCGTCGAACACGGTGGCCACCAGGCCCATGTCCTTGACCACGGTCACGGTCTCGCCGTCGCTCACGGCCATACCCGCCGACTCCTGCCCGCGATGCTGCAGCGCGAAGAGCCCGTCGAACGTGAGGTTGGCCACCCTCTTCCCGGGCGCGTAGACCCCGAAGACTCCGCATGCTTCCTTCACGCGGCACCTATTCTCGCACAGGCCTGTGGCGTCACGAGTCGCCCAACGCCAGCGCCAGGTTCCCCTCGTGCGCCTCGCGCAGCCCCTCGGCGGGGAGGTCCACCAGGGTTGCCCAGCCGGAAGCGGTCCCCTCCGGCCCGGCCGAGGACCGCATGCGGCACCCCGAGGGCGTCGGCCCGGGCGCCGAGCGTGTCGGGGTCCGGCGTCGCCACCACGAATCGGGAGGGCAGCTCCGTGAAGAGCTCTGCCGGCGTCGCCGAGCGCCAGCTCGCACGCGACGTCGGACGCGGCCGCCATCTCGGCCAGGGCGACGGCGAGGCCGCCTCCCGAGACGTCGTGGACTCCGCGCACCAGTGGGGCGGCGGCCGTGCCGGCCACCTGCTCGCTCACCAGACCGGCGACGAAGGCGCACACGGCCGCGTGCGCCGCGAAGTCGAGCGGCGCGAGGCGACCGGTCCGATGGCCGCGTCGCTCGGTCGCCCAGCGCGTCCCCTCGAGCGGACACGAGCCGTCGGGCAACGTCCGCGCCCCGAGCAGGACCACGGTGTCGCCGGCACGCCAGGCCAGGCCCGGCGCGGGCGGCGCGCAGCGCCTCGACGAGGCCGAGAACGCCCAGCACCGGCGTGGGGTCGATGTCGGCCCCGCCGCTCTCGTTGTAGAGACTGACGTTGCCACCCACGACCGGCAGCGCCAGCGCACGGCACGCTTCGGCCATCCCGTCGATGCACTCGGAGAGCTGCCACATCACTTCGGGGTGCTCGGGGTTGCCGAAGTTGAGGCAATTCACGACGGCGACCGGTGTCGCGCCGACGCAGGCCAGATTGGCCACGCCCTCGGCGAGCACGAGCGCCGTGCCGGCGCGCGGGCTCGAGCGCGCAGGCGCGGCGGGTTGGAGTCGGTGGTGAGCGCCACGCCACGCGCCGACGGGGGCAGTCCGGGACCGGCCAGCCGAAGCAGCGCCGCGTCGCCGCCCGGCCCGAGCACGGTGTTGAGGAACAGCTGGTGGTCGTACTGGCGGTAGACCCAGCGCGGCGACCGGACCAGTGCGAGGACGTCGTCGGCGCACCCGGTGGCGGTGGGTGGTGCAAGCGGTCCGAACGACGCGGGCTCGGGTGCGTGGCGCGGCCGGTCGTAGAGCGGCGCGTCGTCGGAGAGGGACGCTGCCGGCACGTCCGCCAGCACCGGTCCGTCCGCGCCGTCACGGATGCGCAGGCGCCCACCCCCGCCGGGCTCGGGCGCCGTGACCGTGCCGATGACGGTGGCCCGCACCTCCCACTTGGCGCAGATGGCGGAGACGGCGGACCATGACTCGGGCGTGACGATGGCGAGCATGCGCTCTTGGCTCTCGCTCGTCATGACCTCCCACGGCTCCATCCCCTCCTCGCGCCGGGGGACCGCGGTCACGTCGACGTCCATCCCGACGCCGCCGCGCCCGGCCGTCTCGCTGGTGGCGCAGGCCAGCCCGGCTCCACCGAGGTCCTGGATGCCGACAACGAGCCCGGTGTCGAGCAGCTCGAGGCACGCCTCGATCAGCCGCTTCTCCTCGAACGGATCGCCCACCTGCACGCTGGGCCGCTTGGTGTCGTCGCCCGCCCCGGCCTCGTCGCCGCCGAACCCGGCCGAGGCCAGCACGCTGACGCCGCCGATGCCGTCGCGGCCGGTGCTCGAGCCGAGCAGGACGGCGAGGTTTCCCGGGCCCCGACGCGATGCCGAGGATCAGGCGCTCGGTCGGGCAGCGCACCCATGCACAGCACGTTGACGAGCGGGTTCTGGGCGTAACAGGGGTCGAAGGTCAACTCGCCCGCCCACCGTCGGCACGCCGACCGAGTTCCCGTAGCCCGAGATCCCGCTCACCACACCCTCGACGAGCCAACGCTGACGGGCGTCGTCGGGCTCCCCGAAGAAGAGCGGGTCCATCACCGCCAGTGGGCGCGCGCCCATGGTGAAGATGTCGCGCAGGATGCCGCCCACGCCGGTCGCCGCTCCCTGATAGGGCTCGATGGCGGAGGGATGGTTGTGGCTCTCGATGCGGATGGCCACGGCGATGCCGTCGCCGGCGTCGACGACTCCCGCATTCTCACCCGGGCCGACGAGCACCCGCGGGCCCTCGGTGGGCAGGCGCCGCAGGTGGAGCCGGGACGACTTGTAGGAGCAGTGCTCGCTCCACATCACCGCGTACAGGGCGAGCTCGAGGTGGTTGGGCGACCGGCCCAGGATCTTGCCGACCGCCTCGAATTCGTCGTCGGTCAGGCCCGAGAGCCCGGTGCAGCGGCTCCCCCGCCGGTGGCTGGTCGGGCGGCAGCGCCTCGGCCGGGGGAGTCATGATGCCCTCCACGATAGAGGCCGCGCCGACGAGTCCCGCAGCGACCGGGCCGGCTCAGCCCGCCCGGTCGGCGCGCAGGACGACGAGGTCCCTCTCCTGCCACACCGCGGTCGCGTCGAGGCCGACGCTCGGCCAGCCAGCCCAGCTGGTCGGCCGCCCTCGAGGGGCGGTCGTGCCCAGAGGTCACCGGCGTCACCGCGTCGGCCGGGTCGATCGGGATCACGACGTCTCCGAGCACGAAGCGCCCGCCCGGGCGCAGTACCTCCGCCACACGGGCGAAGAGCGCCGCCTTCTCCCCGCCGTCCAGGTGGTGGACGGCGAGCGCCGAGACCACGAGGTCGAAGGGGCCGGCCGGCAGCGGGTCCGTGCAGCGCAGCCACGAGGCAGCTCGACCGCCCGGTCGGCGAAGCGGGTGCGGGCGGCATCGAGCATGCCCTCGCTCTTGTCGACCCCCACCGCCGTGGCATCCCCGTGGCGGGCCAGCACCGCGGCCAGCGTCTCCCCCGTCCCGGTCCCCAGGTCGAGCACTCGAGTCACGGCGACACCCTCGCTGGCCGCCGCGACCGCTTCCTGCAGGCGCGCGTAGGCGGGCACCTCGGCTCGCATCAACTCGAGGTAGGTCGCCGGGTCGAAGTGGAATTGGCTCATGGCGAGAGCAGTGCGTCGCGGCGGGTCCAGGCCCAGCGGAGCACGAAGACGGAGAGGCCGAGGGTGACGAGGTTGATGGCCAACTCCACCAGGCCGTTGCCGCCCTTGCCCCACACGCCGTGCTGGAGGTCGTAGAGGACGTCCATACAGAAGAGATAGATGCCGGCGCCACCGCCGGCGAGCAGCCAGAACAGGGCCGCCCGCCGGACCGTCAGGAGGCAGTACGAGGCGGCGACCAGGCAGAGGGCGAGGAAGCCGTCGGCGAGGGGAAAGGCGTCCTCGAACTGGGTGTAGGCCGTCGCCCGTCTCGGAGGCCACGAGGGAGCGGTGGGCCAGCCAGGCCACCCAGTAGGCGACGATGAGCAGGGCGGCGACCAGGAGCACGCGTGGCCATGGCCCGCCGGTTCGCGTGCATCGATCGTGGGCGCCGGGGGGGCCATCACTGCAGGGTAACGCCGGTTCCCGAAGGAAATGGCCCGGACAACACAGCCGCAATGGTGCACGGCGGTGAGGCCGAGATTGCGCCGTGCCCCCGCCGGAATTGCCGGAATGTCGGATTCGCCGGGTCGTTCTGGGCAAAGGAGCACGAGGGAAACGATCCTGAAAGCAACCTGGGTGAATTGGGTCATATGGCATGCCGCCGACGCGACACAATGGGGGCATGCCACCAAAGGGAAAGACTCCGGCTCCTCGCAAGCCCATGAGCACCGGCCACAAGGCCGCGCTGGCCCGTGGGCGCTCGGAGAGCGCAACCGTCCGCCATTATCTCGAGGCGCTCGAAACCTCCAAACCCAAGCGGGGCCGCAAGCGCACGCCGGCCTCCATCGACCGACGGCTGGCCACCATCGACTCCCAGCTCGCGGGTGCGGACGCCCTGACCCGGCTGCACCTGCTCCAGGAGCAGAAGGACCTCCTCGACGAGCGCTCGCGTGTGGACCAGGTGAAGGATCTCTCCGCGCTGGAGAAGCAGTTCGTCAAGGTGGCCAAGGCGTACGGCGAGCGCAAGGGCATCACCTACTCGACCTGGCGCGCCGCCGGCGTGAGTGCGGCGGTGCTGCAGAAGGCCGAGGTCTCGCGGGCCCGGAGCTGAGCGACTCCCAGGCTGACGGCCGGCCTCTCACCCGTGCCGGTGCGCACGGCGGCCTCGGACTTCTGGCCGATCGGCGCGACGGGCGCGACGGGCGCGAAGTACTGCTCCGACCGCCTCGGCCAGCCCGCCGGCGATGACCTGCCGGCCGGAGACGCTGGCGGCCAGGCTGCCTTCGAAGGGATCGGTGATGAAGAGCGGCTCGATCAGCGCGCCCGGCATCGCGCTCGGCGCCGTGAATAGCCCGGGTCGGCCGGGCCGAGCAGGAGCAGGTGCCCGTAGTCGGCGGCCGCCGTGGTGAGCGCCGGGCCGCCGAGTTGGCTGTCGTCGACCACCCCGAGGTCCGGGATGCCCCACCCCTGCGCGTTCATGGCGCCGAGGACGTCGGTCTGCACCAATGTGGCCAGGCGCAGGTTCTGCACCGAGAAGGGTCGGTCGGTGTCGTAGCCCGTCACGCTGCCCGCGTTGAGCGGCGACTCGCCGGCGTCGAAGTAGATGCCGACGAGGACGTTGGCCTTGGCCAGGTTGGCGCAGACGTCGCGGGCCATGACGTCGTCGTGCACGCCATCGGCGGTCAGGAGCCCGCCGGAGACGTCGCCCGACCTCAGGCGAGCCACCGACTCGTCACGCGTGCCGCGACACCACGACGGTGAACCCCTTGGCCCGGAGCAGTCCCATGGTGTCGAGCTCCACCGGGAGCGTCTCGTCCGCCTCCTCGATCGTCTGGCCTGATTCGGTCTCGCCGACGCCGCCCGGATCGAGGCCGCCGTGCCCGGCGTCGAGGAAGACGGTCAGGTGGCGATCACCCGATGTCGGGGGGTACGCCATGCAGGCGCCGGAATCGAAGAGCTCGGCGTCGACCGGGGTACCCGCGTCCGCGCGGTGGGTGGCTGCCCGCGGCATCGTGCCCGACGCGCCAGGACGGCAGAGAGAGGAGCGCCGCAGTGGCGAAGCCCAGCGCCAGCGCGAGGTGGGACCGCGGCCGCGGCCGCAGCGGGCGTCCAACCGGCTCCTCGGCGTGCCACCCCTCGCGTTCGGTGCATACGCCGTCACCATACGGAGCGCGGCCGATCAGGCGGTGGCGCGTCGGCGCCGGGCGGACGGGGACGGGTGCGGGTTCGTTCAGGCCGCCGCGCGGGCGGAGGCCGCGGCGACGAGCGACCGCAACAGGACCAGCCCGTCGGTGGAGCCGAGCAACGCGGCGCTGGCCCGCTCGGGATGCGGCATGAGGCCGACGACGTTGCCGGCCTCGTTGGCGATACCGGCGATGGCATCGACGGAACCGTTGGGGTTGTCGGCGTAACGCAGCACGATCCGGCCCTCCGCCTGCAGGCGCTGCAGCGTCGCCTCGTCGCAGGTGTAGTTCCCCGAGAAGTGGTTGATGGGAATGACCAGCTCGTCGCCCACCGCCGGCGCCCGCCGTGAGCACCGAGGTCGTCGAGCTGACCACCAGCCGCGACGGCTCGCACAGGAAGCGCAGCCGCCCGTTCTTCTGGAGCGCCCCCGGCAGCAGTCCCGCCTCGGTGAGGACCTGGAAACCGTTGCAGATGCCGACCACGGGCCCACCGGCGCGCGCGAAGTCGCGCACCGCCGTCATGACGGGCGAGAAGCGGGCCAGCGCGCCCGGGCGCAGGTAGTCGCCGTGGGCGAACCCGCCCGGCAGGACCACCGCATCCACACTGCCGAGGCGTGCGCTCGCCGTGCCAGAGCAGGACGCCCTCGCCGCCGGCCGCCGCGGCCGCCGTCACCACGTCGTGCTCGCAGTTGGTGCCCGGGAAGACGACGACGCCGATGCGCGGCGCCACTCAGATCGCCTCGAGCTCGAGCCAGACTCTGCTCGATCACCGGGTTGGCCAGTAGCCGGTCGGCCAGCTCGGTGGCGGTGGTACGGGCTGCGCCCTCGTCCGCCGCATCGAGCTCGAAGCTGAAGGAGCGGCCCGCCCGGACGTGGACCACGCCGTCGAAGCCGAGCGCCGGCAGCGCCCGCTCGATGGTCGCACCCTCGGGATCGGCGATGCCCGGACGCAGCTGGACTTCGACGCGCGCCCGGAACCTCATGGCGACTCGGCCGACCTCGGCCTCATGCCGTCTGCACCGTACCAGTCACCCAACGAACGACCGGTGACGCGCTCGTAGGCCGCGACGTAGCGCTCCGACATGGCCGTCGTCACCTCCGGGGGCAGGGACGGCGGAGGCGGCGTGCGGTCCCAGGGTTGTGCGGCGAGCCAGTCGCGCAGCGGCTGCTTGTCGAACGCGGGCGGCGTGGTGCCCGGCACGACCTGGTCCGCCGGCCAGAAGCCGCGACGAGTCCGGCGTGCACACCTCGTCGCAGAGGGACAGGGCGCCGTCGACGTACCCGAGTTCGAACTTGGTGTCGGCCAGGACGAAGCCCGCTGCGGCGGCACGGGCGGCTGCCCGGGTGTAGAGCTCGAGGGAGATGGCGCGGGCGCTGGTGGCCGCCTCGGATCCCACCAGGTCGACGGCGGCGGCGAAGTCGATGTTGCGGTCGTGGCCCTCCGTGGCCTTGGTCGACGGCGTGAAGATCGGCTCGGCAAGCTTGCTGGCGAGCTGCAGGCCCGGAGGCATCGGGGTGCCGTGCACCGTCCCCGTCGCGGGCGTACTCCTCGTAGGCCTGGCCGGCGAGATAGCCCCGGACGATGCACTCGAGCTGGAGCATCTCGGCCTGGCGGACCAGCACGGCGCGCCCGGCCCACTGCACGCGGCAGCGCGAGCCCGCCAAGCTGGCGTTCGATGTCGGTGGGGTCGGCGGCCAACTGGGTGCCCGGCACGACGTCGGCCATCTCCCCGCTCCAGAACCACGTCATCGCCGTGAGCACGCGCCCCTTCTCGGCGATCGGCTCGGCCATGATCACGTCGAACGCGCTCACCCGGTCGGAGGCGACCATGAGTAACCGGCCCTCGCCGGCGTCGTAGAGCTGACGTACCTTGCCCGAGTGGATCCGGGGCAGCACGCCCTCGGTCGCCCCCGTCACAGGTCGGCCAGCGCGTCGGCGAAACGGTCCACGTGGCGCAGGGTGCGTGACAGGTCGAAGGCCTCGTCGAGCTGCGCCGCACCGAGGGTCACCTCGGGGTCGGCCTCCAGCACGGCCCGGAAGGGCTCATTCTCGGACCAGGCCCGGCGCGCGTCGCGCTGGACGATGCGGTACGCCTCGTCGCGGGACAGACCGTGGGAGACGAGCGCGAGGAGCACGGATTGCGAGAAGACGAGGCCGAGCGAGCCGTCCTCGAGGTTCTGGCGCGCCCGCTCGGGGTGGACGACGAGCCCGTCGGCCAGCCCGGTGGCCTTGCGCAGCATGTAGCAGGTGAGCAACGAGGCGTCGGGCAACGCGACCCGCTCGACCGAGCTGTGCGAGATGTCGCGCTCGTGCCACAGCGCCACGTCCTCCAGGCCCGCGCCCAGGTAGCCGCGCAGGAGGCGGGCCAGGCCGCACAGCCGCTCCGAGAGGATGGGGTTGCGCTTGTGCGGCATGGACGAGCTGCCCTTCTGGCCCGCACCGAACGGCTCCTCCACCTCTCCCACCTCGCTGCGGGCGAGGTGGCGGATCTCGGTGCACAGCAGCTCGATGGTGGCCCCGATGGAGGCGCAGGCGGCGAGGTACTCGGCGTGGCGGTCGCGGGCGATGACCTGTGTGGCGGGGACGGGCGTGAGGCCCAGGGCGCGCGCAGACCTGCGCCTCGACCTCGGGGTCGATGTTCGAATAGGTCCCGACGGCCCCCGACAATTTGCCGACGGCCACGGCGGCTCGGGCCGCCCGCATGCGCCGGCGGTCGCGATCGGCCTGCAGGGCCCACAGCGCGAACTTGGCCCCGAAGGTCGTGGGCTCGGCGTGCATGCCGTGGGTGCGTCCGGTCACCGGGACGTGGAGCAGCTCGAGGGCGCGGGCCTTGAGGGTGGCCACGAACGCGTCGAGGTCCGCCAACAGCAGGTCGGCGGCGCGGGTGAGCGTGGCGCAGAGCGCCGTGTCCACCACGTCGGAGGATGTGAGCCCGTAGTGGATCAGGGAGCCGGCGGGGGCACCGATGCGGTCCTGCACCACATCGACGAAGGCGGCGACGTCGTGGTCGGTGACCTGCTCGCGTTCGAGCACGTCCGAGACGAAGACGTCGTCCACCGTGGGAGCCTTGACCCGGCACGTCACGGCGTCCTCGGCCGGCACCACGCCGAGGGCGGCCAGGGCCTCGGTGGCCAGGAGCTCGATCTCGAGCCAGAGCGAGAACCGCGCCGTGTCGCTGAACAGCGCCGCCATGTCCGGCGGTGCGTAGCGCGGGATCATCAGCGCGCCCCTTCCGGCGCCGCCACCGTCTCGCCGGCCACCCGCGCCGCGATGTCGCGGCGCATCTGCATGCCCTCCCAATCGATCGGTGCCGCCGCGGCGTAGGCCCGCTCGCGCGCCAGTCCGAGGGTCGGCGCCACCGCCGTGACGCCCAGCACACGCCCGCCGGCGGTGTGGAACGGCCCCTGTGCGGAGTGGCGGCCGGTGCCGGCATGGAACACGGTGACGCCCTCGATGTCGGCGACGGACTGACCCGTGGCGGAGAGCCCCTCGATCGTGTCACCGGTCTGGGGATGCTCCGGATAGCCCTGCGACGCCATGACGACACAGACGGCGGCGTCCGCGCTCGAAGGCCGGCGGGTCCGTCGCCACGAGCTCGCCGTTGGCCACGGCGAGGAAGAGCTCTGCCGCGTCCGAATCCAAGAGCGGGAGGACCACCTGCGCCTCGGGGTCGCCGAGGCGCACGTTGTACTCAATCACCTTCGGACCCTCGCTGGTCAGCATGAGCCCGGCGTAGAGCACGCCCCGGTAGTCGATGCCGCGGCGGCGCAGCTCCTCGACGAGTGGCAGGACGGCGATGTCCATGATCCGGTCGATGGCGGGTGCGTCGACGAGCGGCATCGGCGCGTACGCCCCCATGCCGCCAGTGTTGGGGCCGACATCGCCGTCGCCGACGCGCTTGAAGTCCTGCGCCGGGATCAGCGGGACGGCGCGCGTCCCGTCGCACAGCACCAGGAGCGAGCACTCCTCCCCCGCCATCCCCTCTTCGATCACGATGTCCCGTCCGGCGTCGCCGAAGGACGCGCCCGACAGCTTGGCGGTCACGTCCTCCCGGGCCTCCTCGAGCGTCGTGGCCACGAGCACGCCCTTGCCGGCGGCCAGGCCGTCCGTCTTGATCACCCAGGGGCCCGGCAGCGTCTCGAGGTAGGCCAGGGCGGCCCTGGTCTCCAAGGCGTCGAAGGTGGCGAAACGCGCCGTCGGGACCCCCGCCGCGGCGAGGACCTCCTTCATGAAGGCCTTGGAGCCCTCCAGCAGGGCGCCGTCGGCGCCGGGTCCCAGGACCGCCTTCCCTTCCCCCCGCAGCGTGTCGGCCAGGCCCGCCACCAGCGGCGCCTCGGGCCCGATGACATAGAGGTCGGCCTCGATCTCCTCCACCGGCACGTCGTCGGTGACCGTGATGGGGGGCGCCATGCCGGGGTTCCCGGGCGCGACGACCACGTCGGCCGTGCGCGCCAGGACGTGGGCGAGCGCGTGCTCGCGGCCGCCGCTGCCGACGATGCAGACCCTCACGCCGTGGCGAAGGAAACGGTCTGCTCGCGACCCGGTCCCACGCCAACGAGACGGACCGGTACGCCGATCTGCTCGGACAGGAACGCGACGTAGTTGCGGGCGGCGGCTGGCATGTCGTCGGGCGAGGTGGCCGCGCTGAGGTCCGTGCGCCACCCCGGCAGCTCTTCGTAGACCGGCACGGCCTTGTGGAAGGTCGACTGGTGGTACGGCAGGTGGGTGTACCGGATGCCGTCGGCCTCGTAGGCGACGCAGACCTTGACCGTCTCGAACGTGTCGAGCACGTCGAGCTTGGTCAGCGCGACCTCGGTCATCGAGTTGAGGCGAACGGCCTGGCGCAGCATGACGGCGTCGAACCACCCGCAGCGGCGCCGGCGGCCGGTGTTGGTGCCGAACTCGTGACCACGCTCGACCAGCAGCTCGCCGACGTCGTTCTCCTGCTCGGTCGGGAACGGGCCCGCACCGACGCGGGTGACGTACGCCTTGGCGATCCCGATCACCCGCTCGATGTCGCGCGGGCCGAGCCCCGAACCCGTGCACGCGCCACCGGCGACCGGGTTGGACGAGGTGACGAAGGGATAGGTGCCGTGGTCGAGGTCGAGGAAGGTCGCCTGCGCGCCCTCGAGGAGAACCTGGCGCCCCTTGTCCATGGCGTCGTGGACCATGCCGACGGTGTCGCCCACCATGGGCTCGATCCGGGGGGCGTACTCGCCCAGATAGCGGTCGGCGATGTCGCCGGCGGCCAGCGGCAGGCGGTTGTACACCTTGGCCAGGACGGCGTTCTTCTCTTTGAGGGCGACGTCGAGTTTCTCGCGGAAGATCTTGGGGTCGAAGAGGTCCTGGACCCGCAGGCCGACCCGCGTCGCCTTGTCCGCGTAGGCCGGTCCGATGCCCCGCTTGGTGGTGCCGAGGGCGTTCTTGCCGAGGAAGCGCTCGGTCACCCGGTCCAGCTCCTGGTGGTACGGCATGATCAGGTGGGCGTTGCCGCTCACGACCAGCCGGCTGACGTCGACGCCCCGTGCGGCCAGGCTGTCGAGCTCCTCGAGCAGGACGGCCGGATCGACGACGACTCCGTTGCCGATGACCGGCGTGATGTGCGCGTAGAGGATCCCGCTCGGCACCAGTTGGAGCGCGAAGGCCTCGCCGTTGACGACGATGCGATGGCCGGCGTTGTGGCCACCCTGGTAGCGCACCACCATGTCCATCTCGCGGGCAACGAGATCGGTGAGCTTGCCCTTCCCCTCGTCGCCCCATTGGGTCCCGACCACCACGGTTGCGGGCACGCGCCTCTCCGTTCGCTTCGTCGCTTCGGATTACGCACCATTGTAGCCCTCCCCGAAATGGGGGCCCGCAAGGGCGGCGTTTGGTCCCCGGGGTGGCCCGGGTATGGCCGCGAGACCCATCACCGCAGCGTGAGCAGGCGCACGGGGCGGTTCGTCAGGGGAGGCAACGACATGACAAACGAGCTGGACGGCGTGCGGGTCGCCTTCGTGGTGGCCAACGAGGGCGTCGAGGAATCGGAGCTGTTGCGGCCCTGGAAGGCCGTGGTCGACGCTGGGGGCAGCGCGGAGGTGGTTGCACCCCGGCCCGGCCTGGTCGAGACGATGCGCCATCTCGATCGGGCCGACGGCTTCCCGGTCGACCGGATCACCGACCGGGTTCAGGCCGGCGACTACGACGCCGCCGTGCTCCCGGGCGGGGTCGCCAACCCGGACCAGCTGCGGACCGACGCCGCGGCCGTCGACTTCCTCATGGCCGTGTTCGAGGCGGGCAAGCCCGTCGCGGCCATCTGCCACGGACCGTGGACGCTGATCGAAGGCGACCTTGTCACCGGCCGGACACTCACCTCGTGGCCGAGCCTGCAGACCGACCTCCGCAACGCCGGCGCGTATTGGGTCGACCGCGAGGTCGTCGTCTGCCGACAGGGCATCAACACCCTGGTCACCAGCCGACAGCCGGAGGACCTCACCGCCTTCTGTCGTGAGCTGACCGCCGCGTTCGCCCCCGCGGGCGTCCTCGTCTAGATCAGCTCGCCGCCCCACCCCCGCCGACGCCGTCCGGGCGGCCTCCATGCTTCCCCTCGGCTCGGAAACCTCCCCGCGGGGTATATGCGCCCGGCCTGGACACTTCGTGCTGGGTGTATTCGTACCGCAACCCGTGTTTCGGGACCCGCGTATACACCCGAGCCAAAGTCCCTCGGCTCCGCCCATATGCCCACGCCGAGACCGCCGACACTCCGCGTATACGCCCGCGCCGAAAGGTGGCGGATTCAACCGGTGGCCATGCGCACAGCCCCACTTCGCCCCGGCCCTGTCTGGCCTGGCCCGGCCTCGGCCTAGCGAAGGACGATCTCGTCACCGTCGACCTCGACGGTGACCGTGGACCCGTCGAGGTACTTGCCCTCGAGCAGTGCGAGGGCCAAGGGGTCCTCGATCGCCCGCTGGAGCACCCGGCGGAGCGGCCGCGCCCCGTAGTCGGGGTCGTAGCCGACCCGCGCCAACCACTGCTCCGCCTCGGGCGTGACCACCAGCGACAGCCGGCGCTCGGCCAGCCGCGACCGCAGGCGGCCGAGCTGGATCTCGACGATCACGGCCAGATCGTCCTGGCTCAGCGGCCGGAAGCGCACGATCTCGTCGATCCGGTTGATGAACTCCGGCTTGAAGTAGTCGGCCGGCTCGCCCCGCAGGTTCGAGGTCATGATGAGCACGGTGTTGGTGAAGTCCACCGTGCGTCCCTGGCCGTCGGTCAAGCGCCCGTCCTCGAGGACCTGCAACAAGATGTTGAACACGTCCGGGTTGGCCTTCTCCAGCTCGTCGAGCAGCACGACCGAATAGGGCCGCCGCCGCACCGCCTCGGTCAGCTGCCCGCCTTCGTCGTAACCGACGTACCCCGGCGGCGCGCCCACGAGGCGCGACACGGTGTGCTTCTCCTGGTATTCACTCATGTCGATGCGGATCATCGCCCGCTCGTCGTCGAAGAGGTACTCGGCCAGTGCCCGGGCCAGCTCGGTCTTGCCCACGCCGGTCGGTCCCAGGAAGAGGAACGATCCGATAGGCCGGTTGGGGTCGCTGAGCCCGGCTCGGCTACGCCGGATGGCGTTGGCCACGGCGGAGACCGCCTCGTCCTGCCCGACCACGCGTTCGTGCAGCGTCGACTCGAGCCGCACCAGCTTCTGGATCTCCCCTTCCATCAAGCGTGACACCGGGACGCCGGTCCAGCGCGAGACCACCTCGGCGATGTCCTCGGCGTCGACCTCCTCCTTGAGGAATCGCGTGTCGGCCTGCAGCTTCGACAGGTCCTCGGTGGCCTGATCGATCCGCTTCTCGAGGTCTGGCAGCTCGCCGTAGCGGATGGCCGCCGCGCCGGCGAGATCGGCGTCGCGCTCGAGTCGCGCCGCCTCGTCGCTGCGCGCCGTCTGCTCCTCCTTCAGCTGGCTGATGGCGTCGATGTAGGCCTTCTCCTGCTGCCAGTGTGCAGTCATCCCGTCGCGCTGCTCGGCCAGGTCGGCCAGCTCGCGCTCGAGCCGCTCGAGGCGCTCCGCCGACACCTCGTCGGTCTCTTTCTCCAGCGCCACCTTCTCGATCTCGAGCTGGCGGATGCGCCGCGTGATCTGGTCCAGCTCGGTGGGCATGGAGTCGATCTCGATGCGCAGCTTCGAGGCCGCCTCGTCGATCAGGTCGATGGCCTTGTCGGGCAGGAAGCGTCCGGTGACGTAGCGGTCCGACAGCACGGCGGCGGCCACGAGCGCCGCGTCCTGGATCCGCACCCCGTGGTGCACCTCGTAGCGCTCCGACAGGCCGCGCAGGATGGCGATGGTGTCCTCGACCGAGGGCTCCCCGACGAAGACCGGCTGGAAACGCCGCTCGAGGGCGGCGTCCTTCTCGATGGAGGTCCGGTACTCGTCGAGCGTCGTGGCGCCGATCAGGCGCAGCTCGCCCCGGGCCAACATCGGCTTGATCATCTGGCCTGCGTCCATGGCACCCTCGGCCGCGCCGGCGCCGACGAGCGTGTGCAGCTCGTCGATGAACGTGACGATCTCGCCTTCGGCGTCGGTGATCTCCTTCAGGACGGCCTTCAGCCGCTCCTCGAACTCGCCCCGGTACTTCGCTCCGGCGACCATCGACGCGAGGTCGAGGGCCACGACGCGCTTGCCCTTCAGGCCCTCGGGTACGTCGCCCTCGATGATCCGGTTGGCCAGGCCCTCGACGATCGCCGTCTTGCCGACGCCGGGCTCGCCGATGAGCACGGGGTTGTTCTTGGTGCGGCGCGACAGCACCTGGATGACCCGCCGGATCTCCTCGTCGCGGCCGATGACCGGGTCGAGCTTGCCCTCGCGGGCCGCCTCGGTCAGGTCACGCCCATACTTGGCCAGGGCCTGATAGGTCTGCTCGGGGTCGGGTGTCGTGACGCGGTGGTTTCCCCGGACCGTCCGCAGCGCGGCCAGGAGCGCGTCCTTGGTGACTCCGATCTCGTCGGCCAGCGCCAGGATGAGGTGCTCGACGGAAACGTAGTCGTCGCCGAGGTCCCGGCGGTTCTGGTCGGCTGCTTCGAGCACCTCACGCGCCGTGCGCGACAACACCGGCTCGGAGCCGCCCTCGGCCTGGGGCAGACGCAACAGCTGGTCGTGCACCTTGCCGGCCAGGACGTCGGGGTCGACCCCGACCTGGGACAGGAGCGGGCGCGTCATCGTCTCCTGCTGTTGCAGCAGGGCGTCGAGGAGGTGGGCCGGCGTCAGCTCGGGATGGTTCGACGACTGTGCGTGGCCCGTCGCCGCGCTGAAGGCGGCCTTGGTGTTGTTCGTCCAGCGTTCGGGGTCTATCGGCATGTGGGTGTCCTTGTCGTCACGGTGATCGTGGGCGGATCCTCTTTTCGGCAGTCCATTTCCATTGCGTTGTCCATTGCGGCGTCTATCGCCTTGTCGAGTACGGCGCGTCCGTTGCGCTCACGAGCTCGCCGCGCGGGCTCGCCTGAACGGCACCGGCGCCTGGCGTAGGGGCACCAGGTCGCGGCGGTACTGGCGGTGGGTGGCGGCCACGGCCTCGAGCGCCTGGGCCCGCACCTCAACGAGCTCCTCGCGCAACCGGGCCAACTCGGCTTCGAGCTGCAGCACCCGCCGGACGCCCTCGAGATTCAGACCGGTCGAGGTCAGCTCCTGGATGTGACGCAACCGCTCCAGGTCCCGCTCGGAGAACCGCCGCGACCCGCCACTCGTGCGCGTCGGGTCCAGCAGACCCCTGCGCTCGTAGATGCGCAGGGTCTGCGGGTGCATGCCTGTCAACTCGGCCGCCACCGAGATGACGTACACCGCTTGATTCACGTCCCGCTCGGCCATCACTGCCTCACCCCCATCAGCTGTCCACCGCCATGCGCGGCGCCGCCTCGGTCACCTCGGCCAACGACTCCACGGCGGCGCGCTGCTCGTCGGAGAGCTCCGTCGGCACGATGACGTCGACCTTCACCATCAGGTCGCCGGGCTTCTTCCCGTTGCGTCCCGATCCACCCGGCACGCCCCGCCCCCGCACACGCAGGACGCGGCCCGACTGGGTGCCCGCCGGCACCTTGAGCGTCACCTTGCCGTCGAGCGTCGGCACCGTGATCGTCGTGCCCAACGCGGCCTCCGGGAAGGTGACCGGCACCGTGATCGTCAGGTTCTGGCCACTGCGGCCGAAGATCGCGTGAGGCGCCACCTGGACCACCACGTAGAGGTCACCCGGCGGCGCCATGCCCTGGCCGGGCGCGCCGCGCCCCTTCACCCGGATGCGCTGCCCGTTCTCGACCCCGGCCGGGATGCGGACCTTCACCGAGCGCACCTTCTGCTCGGTGCCCGTCCCGTGGCAGACCGGGCAGGGCGTGTCGAAGAGCGTGCCGCGACCGAGGCAGTCCGGGCACACCGTGCTGAGGGAGAACAGGCCCTGGTTGTCGTTCAGGCTTCCCGTCCCGCCACAGCGCGGGCAGGTGTGTGTCGAGGTGCCCGGCGCGGCACCGCTGCCGCGGCAATTGGAGCACCGCACCTCCTGCGGCACGTTGACCGAGGTGGTGACCCCGTGCACCGCGTCCTGGAACGACAAGTGGAGCTGTGCCTCCATGTCGGCGCCCCGCTGTGGGCCGCGCTGCTGGGTGCGCGTGCGCCCACCGCCGAAGAGACCCCCGAACAGGTCGCTCAGATCACCCATGTCCTCCATGCGGAACGTGCCGCCACCGGGCGTGCCGAAGCCACCGACCGGACCATGGGTGCGCACCTCGTCGTACTCCTTGCGCTTCTCGGGATCACCGAGCACGTCATAGGCCGCGCTGATCTCCTTGAAACGCTCCTCCGATCCGGGGTTGGCGTCGGGGTGGTGCTCCTTGGCCAGCTTCCGGTAGGCGCGCGTGATCTCTTTGTCCGACGCCGTCGGAACGACGCCGAGCACCTTGTAGTAGTCCTTCTCGAACCATTCACGTTGTGCCGCCATGGTTCAGCTCACCCCCGGACGCGAACCATCGCGGCGCGCAGCACCTGTCCCTTCCAGCGGTAGCCGGAGCGCAAGACCTCTTCCACCACCGTCGGTCCTTCCTCGCCGCCCTCACCTTCGGCGTGCGCGACCGCGTCGTGCACCGACGGGTCGAACGGCACGGCGTCCTGATCGATCCGCTCCAGTCCCTCCTTGGAGAGGATGTCATTGAGCATGGCCCGCGAGGCGCGCAGCGCCTTGCCGTCCGCGCTGACCTCGAGCGACTCGTTCAGATGGGCCTCGGCCAGGTCGAGCGTGTCGAGCACGGGCAACAGCTTCTCTACCAGCCCCGAAGCGGCGCGGGCCGTTTGGTCCTCCTGCCGCCGCGCCACCTGCTTGCGGTAGTTCTCGAAGTCGGCCTGGGTGCGCTGGAGCGCGCGCAGGTACTCGTCGCGCTCGCGCGCCAGCACCTCCCGTGGCTCGGCCTCCTCGGCCAGCGCGGCCGAGGACTCGGGGTGCCCGGGATGACCGGGCGGACCCGGTTGCCCGGGGGGACCGGCGTGGCCCGGGGACCCGCCTTGCCGCGGACCCGGTTGCCCGGGGGGACCGGCGTGGCCCGGGGACCCGCCTTGCCGCGGACCCGGTTGCCCGGGGGGACCGGCGTGGCCCGGGGACCCGCCTTGCCGCGGCCCCGGACCATCGGGGACGAGCTCAGGCCCGCCGGCGCCCTCCTCTTCAGGAAGGTGCTCGCCGAACAGGCTCATTGCTCATCGACGATCTCGGCGTCCACGACGTCGTCGTCGGAGCCGGCCCCGTCCGAGCCGCCGCCGTCACCCGTCGCTCCGGCGCCGGCGTCACCGCCGACGCCGCCGGCCGATGCCGACTGCGACGCCTGCTCGTAGAGGCGCTGGCTGAAGCTCTGCGACACGCCGACCAACTTCTCGGTGGCGTCCTTGATGGCCTCGAGCGACGTGCCGTTCAGCGCGTCCTTCAGGTTGGCCAACGCCGTTTCGACGTCGTCCTTCTCGGTGCCCTCGAACTTCTCGCCCTGCTCCTTCAGCAGCTTCTCGGTCTGGTAGACGAGCGTGTCGGCGGAGTTCCGCACTTCGGCCTCCTCGCGGCGCTGTCGGTCGTCCTCGGCGTGGGCCTCGGCGTCGCGCACCATGCGATCGATGTCGTCCTTGGCCAGTGAGGACTGGCCGGTGATCGTCATCGACTGCTCCTTACCCGTCGCCTTGTCCTGAGCGGACACGTGGACGATGCCGTTGGCGTCGATGTCGAAGGTGACCTCGATCTGCGGGATCCCCCGCGGCGCGGGCGGCAGGTCGACGAGCTGGAACTTGCCGAGCGTCTTGTTGTACATCGCCATCTCGCGCTCGCCCTGGAGCACGTGGATCTCGACGGACGGCTGGTTGTCCTCGGCCGTCGTGAAGATCTCCGACCGCTTGGTCGGGATGGTGGTGTTCCGCTCGATCAGCCGGTGCATGACCTGGCCCTTGGTCTCGATCCCCAACGAGAGGGGAGTGACGTCGAGCAACAGGACGTCCTTGACCTCTCCCTTGAGCACGCCGGCCTGCACGGCGGCGCCGATGGCCACGACCTCGTCGGGGTTCACGCCCTTGTGTGGCTCCTTGCCCGTCAAGCTCTGCACCAGCTCCTGGATCGCGGGCATGCGCGTCGATCCACCGACCAGCACGACGTGTTGGATGTCGGACGTCGTCATGCCGGCGTCCTTGATGGCGGCCTCGAACGGGCCGCGGCAGTCGTCCACGAGGTCGGCCGTCAGCTCGTTGAACTTGGCCCGCGTCAGCTTGAGGTCCAGGTGCTTCGGACCCTCCGAGGTCGCCGTGATGAAGGGAAGATTGATCTGGGTGTCCTGCACCGAGGACAGCTCGATCTTGGCCTTCTCGGCCGCCTCCTTCAGGCGCTGCATGGCCATCTTGTCCTGCGACAGGTCGACGCCCTCGGTGTTCTTGAACTCCGTCACGAGCCACTCGATGACCTTGTCGTCCCAGTCGTCACCACCGAGCTTGGTGTTCCCGGAGGTGGACTTGACCTCGAAGACGCCCTCGCCGATCTCGAGCACCGACACGTCGAAGGTTCCGCCGCCCAAGTCGAACACGAGGACGGTCTGGTCGGTCTGCTCCTTGTCCAGCCCGTAGGCCAGCGCGGCTGCCGTCGGCTCGTTGATGATGCGGAGCACCTCGAGCCCGGCGATGGTTCCCGCTTCCTTGGTGGCCGTGCGCTGCGCGTCGTCGAAGTACGCCGGCACGGTGATGACGGCCTGGGTCACGCTGTCGCCGAGGTACGCCTCGGCGTCCCTCTTCAGCTTGCCCAGGATGCGGGCCGAGATCTCCTGCGCCTTGTACGCCTTGCCATCGATGTCGACGGTCCAGTTCGTGCCCATGTGGCGCTTGACCGATCGGATGGTCCGGTCGGGGTTGGTGATGGCCTGACGCTTGGCCACCTCGCCGACCAGCACCTCGCCGGTCTTGGAGAAGCCCACCACAGACGGGGTCGTCCGGCTGCCCTCCGCGTTCGGGATCACGACGGGCTCGCCCGCCTCCAACGTACTGACCACCGAGTTGGTGGTTCCCAGGTCGATGCCTACGGCCTTGGCCATGTCTGCGTGTCCTTCCGGTTCGTTTCGGTCTGTCTGATCAGCCCTATAGATCAGTCCTCAGATGCTGTACTCATAGTGTAGCAAAGTTGAGTGCATCGTTGTCAAGATTTCTGATGGAGTGTGTCACGCCAGATGCAGGAATGACCGCTTCCGATTCAAATCCCAGGTCAAACCGCTTCGGGGGTTCTGCCGCCTCTCGCCTCGCCCAGTTGTCCGACGAGGCGGAATTACCGCCCTCGCGCCGACCCCCCTACGCTGGAACCGTGCTCGACCTGGTCCTGTTGCGCCACGGCCAGTCGACTTGGAACGCCGAGAACCTGTTCACCGGCTGGGTCGACGTCGACCTGACGCCGGCCGGGGAGGCCGAAGCCCAGGCCGGCGGCGGCCTCCTGGCCGCCGAGGCGGCCGAAACGGGCCTCGACCTGCGCATCCTCCATACCTCGGTGCTCACCCGGGCCATCCGCACAGCCGAGATCGCCCTGGCCGCCGCTGGTCGGAGCTGGCTCCCGGTGCGGCGGGACTGGCGCCTGAACGAGCGCCATTACGGGGATCTCCAGGGTAAGAACAAGGCCGAGATCAAGCAGCAGTTCGGTGAGGACCAGTTCATGCTGTGGCGCCGCAGCTACGACGTCTCGCCCCCGCCGCTGGCCGGCGACAACCCCTACGACGTGGCGGGCGACCCGCGCTACCGGGACGTCGACCCGGGCGACATCCCCCGCACCGAGTGCCTGGCCGACGTGGTGCGCCGCGTGGTGCCCTACTGGGAATCGGCCATCCTGCCCGACCTGCGTGCCGCCGCCGTCGAAGACGGTGCCCTCCTCGTGGCGGCCCACGGGAACTCGATCCGGGCGCTGCGCAAGCACCTCGAGGAGATCGGTGACGACGCGATCACCGAGCTCGAGGTGCCGACCGGCATCCCCTACCGGATGCTGCTGGATGACGATCTCGCCGTGCGTTCCGCCGAGTATCTCGGGGACCCGGAAGCGGCGGCGGCAGCGGCGGCGGCTGTGGCCCGCCAGGGGGACCGCCCCGCCTGACGCGCCCGCCTCCTCCCGTCCGCACCAAAGGGGGGTAGCGCGCCGGCCAGAAAAGTGATATCTATAAGATATCATTTTCTGTCGGAGGAGCACATCATGAGCAGCCCCACAGCGCCAGCCGCCGCACCCGTCGGGCACCAGGGGGCCCGGGTCGACATCGCGGAGCGCCCCGCCTTCGCCGTCAACGGGTGGTTCGGCGTCATCGCCCTCTTCGTCTGCGTGGGCGGCGTGGTGCTCGCCGGCTTCGACGGTCCCCGCTGGCTATGGGTGCCCATCGTGGTCTTCTTGCTTGTCTTCTCCTCCCTGGTGATCGTCCCGCCGGGACAGACCTCGGTGGTCCAGTTCTTCGGCCGCTACATCGGCACGGTCCGGCGGTCCGGCTTCTGGTGCGTGGCGCCGCTGACGGTGCGCCGCCGGGTCAGCATCCGCGTGCGCAACTTCGAGACCGGCCACCTGAAGGTCAACGATGCCGACGGCAACCCGGTCGAGATCGCCGCCATCGTGGTCTGGCAGGTCGCCGATACGGCCAAGTCGTCCTTTGCCGTCGACAACTTCGTCAACTTCATCTCGGTCCAGGCCGAGTCCGCCCTGCGGCACGTCGCCGTGAGCCACCCCTACGACGACACCACCGGGGCGGGGACGTCGCTGCGGGGCTCCACCGACATCGTCGCCGGAGAACTGGCGGTCGAGGTGGCCGAGCGGGTCTCCATCGCCGGGCTCGAAGTCGTCGAGGTCCGCATCTCGCACCTGGCCTACGCCCAGGAGATCGCGCAGGCCATGCTGCGCCGCCAACAGGCCAATGCGGTGGTGGCCGCTCGCTCGCGCATCGTGGAGGGCGCTGTCGGTATGGTCGAGATGGCGCTCAGCCGCCTCAACGAGGGCGGCGTCGTGTCCCTCGACGAGGAGCGGACGGCCGCCATGGTCAGCAACTTGATGGTCGTCCTGTGCGGGGACCAGCCGCCGTCGCCTGTCGTGAACACGGGTTCGCTCTATACGTGAGCGAGCGGCGACAGGTCCTCCTCCGCGTCGACCCGGCGGTCCATGATGCGCTGGTCCGGTGGGCCGACGACGAGCTCCGCAGCGTCAACGCCCAGATCGAGGTGCTGCTGCGCCGGGCGCTGAGCGAGGTGGGGCGCATGCCCGAGCGAGCGGCGCCGCTGCCCAAGCGTGGCCGGCCCCGGGCCCCGACGACCTGACGCGGCCCGCCTGGCCCGCGGCAATCAATCCTCGGACAGCGGCAGGCCGGGGCGCCTCGCCGCGCCCCGGCCACACCGACCGCCCGCCGGACTTCGTCCGCGCTACAACGCGTCGGCCCCGCGTTCACCCGTGCGGACACGCACCACCGTGTCGACCGGGAGGACCCAGACCTTGCCGTCCCCGATCTTTCCGGTGGCCGCGGCCCCGACGATGGCGTCGACCACGTCGTCAGCCTCTTCGTCGTTGACCAACACCTCGATGCGGAGCTTGGGCACGAAGTCCACCTCGTATTCCGCACCGCGGTACACCTCGGTGTGTCCGCGCTGACGGCCGAAGCCCTGGGCCTCGGTCAGAGTCATCCCTTGCACGCCTCGGGTCTTCAGGACCTCTTTGACGTCGTCGAGCTTGAACGGCTTCACGACTGCCACGATCAGCTTCATTGTCGATTTCCTTTCGTCCTGTCTCTACCGGGCCTAGGAACCGCCACCGACGTCGGGTGGTGACGCATCGGGTTCGAGGGATCTCGAACCTCCCGTTTCGAGACCGGCCATGGAGAAGGCGCTGTCCGTCCGCATGGCGAGCGTCTCCTCGGGGAAGGCCTCCTCGCCGTGGATGGCCAGATCCCCGACTTCGAGGATGTCGTTCTTGTACCGGGCGCCGCGCAGAACCAGTCCGATCAGCTTCATGAGGATGAAGGTCACGAGAGCCGACCAGAAGATCACCCAGATCGCCGCACGGAACTGCTCCCACAGCTGGTGGGCGGAGCCGGTGTACATCAGCCCGTTGACGCCGAATGGCACGCAGGTCTTCGCGGGCGTCAGGTAGGCGGCCTGGCTGGTGGCAATGACCTGACCGCTGGCGTTGAGGTGGCCGCATCCGTACTCGATCATGTTCGGGTCACCGAAGATGCCCAGCAGCATGCCGCCCGTGAAGCCGGCGATGCCGTGCGTGTAGACCACTCCCAAGGCGTCGTCGACCTTGGAGAACGGCGGGACCTTCGAGAGGTAGTTCCAGGCGAACCAGACCACGGCGCAGGCGATCGCCCCCACCGCGATGGCGCCCCAGCCGTTCACCCAGCCGGCGCACGGTGTGATGCCGACCAAGCCGCAGATCATGCCGTTCACCCCGCCCAGGAACGTTGGTTTCTTCTCCTTGGTCAGCCAGGCGTCCAGGCCCATCCACACCAGCACGCCGGTCGCGGTTGCGATGTTCGTGTTGATGACGGCCGCCGCCGCGCTCGCACCGGAGTAGTACGGGTCCCCGCCGTTGAAACCGTTCCAGCCCAGCCACAGGATGCCGGCGCCGACCGCCGCCATGACCAGGTTGTTGGGCAAGGCGTGTTGTCGATCTCGGAGCAGCCTCGGTCCGAGGACCCACGCCGCCACGAAGCCCGAGACGCCGGCCGACATGTGGATGACGTAGCCACCGGAGAAGTCGAGCGCGCCTTCCTGGGCGAAGTAGCCGCCGCCCCAGAGCATGAAGGCGTCGACGCAATAGACGAACGTCGACCAGAACGGCACGAGGATGCACCAGGCGCTGAACTTGATTCGACCGAGCACGCTGCCGAGGAAGAGAAGTGGCGTGATGGCGGCGAACACGAACTGGAAGTAGGCCAGGCTCGCCGTCGGGAAGTGGAACGGGATGATCGTGTTGGCCCCCGACAAGGCCTGACCCTGTTCCTGGATGCTGTTCGTCGTGGTGCCGGGTTTCCCGATGAAGTTCTGGAAGAAGTGCTGGAACGTGCCGGTCGTACCGGAGTTCTGGTGCCAAGTCACCACCCCGTTCACGACACTTGCTCCGTGTCCGAGGGACGTCGAGCCGAAGGCCAGTTGGTACTCCCAGACGAACCATCCCACGAGGACGAGTGAGAAGCCGGCGAACATCATCGCCAGCACGTTCACGGCCCACTTCTTGGGGACGATCGATGCATAGAGCACGGCCAGGGCGGGGAGGCTCATCAGGCCGACGAACGTGGCGGCGGTCAACTGCCACGTGTTGTCGCCTGGATTGAGCCAACTGGGATATGGCACTGGCACCGCAGCACCTAACAGGTGGATCACTCAGCTCTCCTAACTGTCATGCGCCCCCATTCACCTCACCTGCACGCAGGTCGCCTCGGTGTCCGGGCACGGCAAGTCCTCTCACACGGTTTTCCCGCCGCTGAAAGGATGCAGTTAAGGAGTTTCCGCATCGTCACGCCCGTGTTTCCAGTTCGTTAATCCCCGCTGCCGGGCGCAGCAGAGCTCGCCGTCACCGGGGAGCTTCGTCGCGCGCGCCACTACGATCTGTCGATCGCGATGACCCAGACCCCCTCAGCGCTCCCCGGTGACGGCGTACAGCCCGCCCGGCTGGCCGGCGCCGATGCACCTGCGCCTGCACCTGCGCCTGCGCCCAGCGCCTCCGACAGGATCGGCTCCCTCCGCGGGGCGACAGTGCAGTTCAACCCTCGCCGGGCGCTGCAGGCGGTCTTCGGGTTGGTGATCGGCACCCTGATCGTGCTCATCGTCGTCCTGACGGTGGCGGGAGTGCACTCGAACGACCAGATCGACACGCTCCATGACCGCGGCGTCCCGGTGACCGTGACCGTCGTCGGGTGCCTCGGACTGCTCGGGGGAAGCGGCAGTAACGCGGCGGGCTATTCCTGTCACGGGGCATACACCCTCGATGGCCATCGCCACACCGAGTCGTTGCCCGGCACTGCGTTCCACCGGCCGGGTTCGACCATCCCCTCGGTCGCGGTGCCCGGGGATCCCGCCTTGGTCTCGCCGGTCAGCATCGCCGACAGCCAGCACTCGTCGGCCGGTGTCTTCGTCCTGCCGGCGGTGTTGACGGGCATCCTGCTCGTGCTGGTCGGCCTCATCGTCTGGCGGAAACGAGCCGGCCGTCGCCACGAGCGCGCAGCCGCAGATCACGCAGCCGTAGAGACAGCCTCCTGAAACGCCCCAGGCGCGACCCTCAGGTCGGCGGCGTGTAGCGCTTGTTGGGCCGCGGGCGTGCGACGCCGCTCGCCTGCGTCCTGCGCTTGACCGGCGCGCGCCCCTCGCCGTCCTCGGCGCGCTTGAGCGCCTGCTGCAGACGGTAGACCCGCACCATGTACCAGGCGCCGGCCAGCATGAACGGGGCGGCGAAGCCGACGTAGGTGTAGTGCAGCTGGAAGACCGCCAGTCCGAAGAGGGCGAGGGTGATGCCCTGGAACAGGCGCTTGCGCAGCAGCGACGCCACCAGGATCAAGACCGCCAGCCCGAGGAGGACATAGGTGAGCTCGTCGTAGACCTGCACGCTCTGGTGATGCGTCTTGGCGTAGTTGATGGACGCCGTGCTGATGGCGATGCCGACGATGGCGGCGACTGGAGCCGCGACCAGACCGATCGCCCGCTCCTTGTCGTCGGAACGGTGTATCGCTTCACGGAGCTCTTCCGGCGTCCGCTCGTCGACGGGGGTCCGCTCCGAAGGGTCGTCGTCCGGGCGGACCAGGGTGAACTTGAGCCGCTCCCAGAAGGTGAGCGTAGGCTCGCCGCCGTCGCCGGAGGCGCCGAAATCTCGACTCGTGGGCACCGGGGAAGGCTACCGCTCCCCTTTGAACGGCCCATTTCCCCCAGATTTCGGCAACATTTCGTCTTTGGAGCCCCAGGTCGGGACTCCGTTCGACCCGAGGAACGGCCGACCGAGGCCTCGTTAACGTGGCGACGTAGCCCGCAGGGTCCTGGACCAATCATGAGGAGCTGTCCCATGAAGCTCGTGGTAGCCGTCGTCAAGCCGTTCAAGCTCGACGACGTGAAGAACGCCCTGAAGAACATGGGCGTCCAGGGCATGACCCTCACCGAGGCCCAGGGCTTCGGGCGCCAGCGCGGGCACACCGAGGTGTACCGGGGCGCGGAGTACGAGGTGGACTTCGTGCCCAAGCTGCGCGTCGAGGTGCTCGTCGAGGACGACCGCGCCGAGGCGGTGGTCGACGCCATCGTCTCCTCCGCCGCCACCGGCAAGATCGGCGACGGCAAGGTGTGGGTGGTGCCGGCGGAGACGGTGGTACGGGTGCGCACGGGCGAACGCGGGGCCGACGCCGTCTGAGTGGAACGACGCTCACTGCCGCGCCGATGCAGGTGCGGCGGGCGCAGTGGGCGCCCAGGGCGGCCGGCGAGTCCGCGGGGCTACTGTTTGCGGCCATGAGCCACCCCGCGACCTCGACCTCTCGAAGATCTGGCTGTTCTCGACCTCGTCGGCCAAGGACCTGCGCACGATCCGCCGGGCGCTGGAGGAGGTCACGGTGCCGCCCGGACGCATGCTCTGCGAGCAGGGCACCATCGGGCGCGAGTTCTTCCTGATCGTCAAGGGCCAGGCCGCGGTGCGGCGCAACAACCGCAAGGTGGCGACGCTCGGCCCCGGCCAGTACTTCGGCGAGATGGCGCTGCTCGACCGCCGGCCGCGCTCGGCGACCGTCACCTCGGAGACCGACATGACGCTGCTCGTGCTCGGGCCAGCGCCAGTTCAACGGCGTGCTCGACGCCGTGCCCGCCCTGTCCCGCAAGATGCTGGCCGCCATGGCCACCCGCCTGCGGGAGGCGGACGAACGGGCGATGGCGGCTATCTAGCATCGAGGGCCGGGCCGAGGGGCACCGACGCCAGCCGGCAGCCCGACGTCGAAGAGGCCGACGACGCCGAAGGGCCGCTCGCGATATCCCTGTGAGGGCGGCAACCCCAGGCGGGTCGCACTCGGGGTCCGGCGGGTGAGGGGACGCCGGCCCTGGCCGGCATCCGCGTCCCGACCCGGGCGCGCTGCGAAACTCTCCGTCGTCCAATCCTCGCCTTGGACAGAGGAGGTCACACGCATGGACTCGACTTCAGGAAGCTCGCGGCCGAATTCCTCGGGCACGCTGGTGCTGGTCGTCATCGCCGTCGGTGTCGCCACCGAGTCGTTCGGCTTCAAGCTCTTCGGGCTGAGCTATGCCGCCGGGCGTCGTGGCCACGGCACTCGCCTTCGGGCTCGTGCTGGTCGCCCTCGTCTACGCCATCGGCCCGATCTCGGGCTGCCACGTCAACCCCGCCGTGACGCTGGGCTTCATCGCCGCCGGGGCGCATGAAGCTGGTCGAAGGCGTCTCCTACCTGGTGGCCCAGTTTGCCGGCGGGATCGTGGGGGCCTACCTGCTCTACTGGATGTTCACGACCTCGCCGCTGTACCACAAGTCCATCCAGGGCCTCGGCACCGACGGCTACGGCAAGCAGTCGCACCTGTTCGTGAGCCAGGGGGGCGCCTTCCTGATCGAGGTCGTGCTGACGGCGATCTTCGTGCTCGTCGTCCTCTTCGCCACCCACAAGGCGGCCATCCAGGGCGCGGCCGGCGTGGCCATCGGCTTCGCGCTGGTGTTCGTCCACCTGATCGGCATCCCGCTGACCGGGACCTCGGTCAACCCGGCCCGGAGCCTCGGCCCGGCCGTGGTGGTCGGCGGCACGGCGCTCAGCCAGGTCTGGCTCTTCATCGTGGCCCCGCTGGTCGGCGCGCTCGTCGCCGCCGTCATCCATCTCGTGCTGGCCGACCGCTCCGAGGAGGTCGTCGTCGTCGTGACCTGACCGGCGAGCCCGCCCGCTACGGTCGGACCATGGACCTGACCGAGGCACTCGCATTCGCCCGGGACCGCCGCCAAGGCGTCCTGGTCACCATCCGCAGCAACGGCCGGCCGCAACTGTCGAACATCATGTTCGTGCCCGGCGACGGGCGACACGCTGCGCATCTCGGTCACCGACGACCGGGCGAAGACCGCCAACCTGCGCCGCGACCCGCGGGCGTCCCTCTACGTCCCGGGCGACTCGTTCTGGCAGTACCTGGTGATCGAGGCGGCGGCCGAGCTCTCTCCAGGTGGCCGGCGACCCGCACGACGCCACGGTCGACGCGCTCGTGGAGTACTACCGGCTCGGCTCAGGGCGAACACCCGGACTGGGAGGAGTATCGAGCCGCCATGGTGTCGGACCGACGGCTCGTGGTCACGCTGCGTCCCGAGCGGGCCTACGGCATCGGCGTGCCCGGACCAGCTGAGGCGCGGGTCCCGGCGGTCCGGGGCCGACCACGGCGCCGGGGTCAGCCCGCCGGCTGAGGCTCGGGCTCCGAGACCGGCGGCGACGCCGCCGGCGGCGTCTGGCCCAGGGACTCCTCGACCAGCTGCGACAGATCGAGGACGCGCACGTCGTCCTCCTTGCTGAAGGCGCGCACGGCGTCGTCGAGCATGATCATGCAGTAGGGGCAGGCGGTGGACACCACGTCGGCGCCGGTCCCCAGGGCCTCCTCCGTGCGCTCCATGTTGACCCGCTTGCCGATGTTCTCCTCGAGCCACATGCGCGCGCCACCGGCACCGCAGCAGAAGCCGCGCTCCTTGCAGCGCCGCATCTCGATCTGTTCCACGCCGGGGATGGCGCTCAGGACGGTGCGCGGCTCCTCGATGACCCGGTTGTGCCGGCCGAGGTAGCAGGGATCGTGGTAGGTGACCTTGCCCGAATAGGCCGAGCCCGGCACGAGCTTGCCCTCCTTGACGAGGTGCTCGAGCAGCTGGGCGTGATGGATCACCTCGTAGTTGCCGCCGAGCGACGGGTACTCGTTCTTGATGGTGTTGAAGCAGTGCGGGCAGCTGGCGATGATCTTCTTGGCGCCGGCCTCGTCGAGGGTGGCGATGTTGAGCTTGGTCTGCTCCTGGTACAGGTACTCGTTGCCCAGGCGCCGCACCGGGTCACCGGTGCAGGACTCCTTGGGCCCGAGGATGCCGAAGGTGACGCCGGCGCGGTGCAGCATGCGTGCCGTCGCCTGCACGCCCTTGCGCGCCCGCTCGTCGAGCGCGCCGGCGCAGCCGACCCAGTAGAGGTACTCGATGTCGTCGGGGATCGTGCCGGTGATGACCGGGATCTCGAAGTCGAGGCTCTGGGTCCATTCCGTGCGCTTGCCCTGGCCGAGGCCCCAGGGGTCGCCCTGGTTCTCCACGTTGCGGAGCATGAGGCCGGCCTCGGAGGGGAACTCCGACTCCATCAGCACCTGGTAGCGCCGCATGTCGACGATGGCGTCGATGTGCTCGATGTCGACGGGGCACTCGTTGACGCAGGCCCCGCAGGTCGTGCAGGCCCACAGCACGTCCGGGTCGATGACGTTGGGCACCAGGGCGGTCTGCTCGCCCTCGCCGCTCAGCAGCGGTCCCGCCGTGGCGAACATGTTGTCGCGCAGGTTCATGACCAGCAGCTTGGGCGAGAGGGGCTTGTCGGTCGTCCAGGCCGGGACAGGCCGACTGGCAGCGCCCACACTCGGTGCAGGTGGCGAAGTCGAGCATCTGCTTCCAGGTGAACTGTCCGATCTCGCCCACACCGAACACGGTGTCCTCGTCCACGTTCTCCATGTCCATGTCGGGCGTGCTCCCGAGGGCGCCGAGCGCACGGGGCCGGCGCGAGAAGGCGATGTTGATGGGGGCGATGAAGATGTGCAGGTGCTTCGAGTAGGCGATGAAGACGATGAAGCCCGAGATGATGGCGACGTTGAGGATCAGGAACACGGTGGCCAGCACGGCGTTGGTGCCGGCACCGAGCGGGTGCAGCAGCTTCGCCACGGCGTGGGAGGCGAAGGCACCCCAGCCGTAGGGGAACTGGGTGGGATGCGTGTTGACCTGGGCGCCCCGGTAGAGCAGGAGGGTGATGATGACGCCGGCGATCATGAGCAGAACGAGCCAGGCGGCGCCGGTGTGCGAGCCGTAGAAGCGCGACCTGCGCTCGAGGCGCTGGGGCGCGTTCTTGAGGCGGATGATGGAGAAGGTGATCAGCGCGACGAGGACCGCACAGGCGAAGAAGTCCTCGACGAAGCCGACCCAGTCCCAGGTCCCGATGCCCGGGATGTGGAAGTACTTGTCGAAGAGGTCGCCGTACGCCTCGATGATGGTGAGCAACAGGATGGTGAAGCCCCACATGGTGAAGAAGTGGGCCAGCCCCGGGACCGTCCACTGCAGCAGCTTGCGCTGCCCCGCCACCTCGGTGACCTCGGCCTCGGCCTTGCGGCTGATGGGGCCGCGGGTGCGCGAGGGGTCGGGCTTGCCCGAACGGATGAGCCTGGACAGCCAGTGGAAGCGCACGGCGGCGAAGCCGAAACCGATCACCGTGACGCCGATGCCCAGAATGATCCTGATCGGCACGAATGCTCCTTGCTACTGCAGACGTCGGGAACGAGATGGTGGCGGATATGCGAGCGCCACCGGGGATATCAAGCGGCCCAGAGGATAGTGTGGCGGGCGGCCGCGGGCGTAGTTCAGAGGCAGAACATCAGCTTCCCAAGCTGAGAACGCGGGTTCGATTCCCGTCGCCCGCTCTCGCCAAACTCGCAGGTCAAACCCGGGATCGACGCTGCGTCACTCGAGGCTTTGTTTGCACTTGCCGCTCGTCATGCCCCCTACGTGCCCCAACGTGCCCTTGGAAGGTGCGCGTTCTCAGCTACCAAAGCTGAGTGCGGAAGCCCAAGTGCGGCCGCAGCGATTGCGTTCTCACCACTCTTGACCATCCCGTACCGGCATCGATAGGGGACAGTCAGATTCAGTTCTGGCGTGCTGAACCGAAAATGAACCACCGCGTCGACTGGATCTCAGCCTTCCAGCCCTCTGCTTCGACCAGCGACTGCAGCTCATCCGGCTCGTACATCACACTCACGACCCGGTACTCGGATCCGTCCCTCAGACGTCGCAAGTGCAGGTCGGTGTCGTATTTGATGACGAAGGGATCCTTCACGGGCGTCCTTGGTTGCGGGTCGTTTCGATTGTCGATGAGGAACGCTCGTCCGGAGGGAATGAGCCACGAGGCAACGAGCGACCAGAACTCGCCGAATCGGGACCTTGGCACGTGCGAGAGCCAGAAGGAGAAGAACACCACGTCGTAGTGGCTTTCGTCTTGCCAATCGAAGAGATCCGCCACGACGTAGTTCACGTCGGAGCGTCCGACCCTGCCCTGATTGAGTGCGAGGGCCTCGGGCGAACTGTCCACCACGGTGAGCCGGTCGGCCGTGCGAGCAAGACGCTCGGTCCACCAACCGGTGCCCCCGGCCAGTTCCAAGACCGCGCCGGTGGCTCCAAAGGAGGCGAGAGCGTCGTCCACGACCGCTACTTGGCTCTGCCATTCGAGCAGCTGTTTCTCGCCCCGGTCGTACCGGCCTCGTCGCTGCCACCATTCGTCGTACTCGGGTGCCCGGGCCTGGTAGTACGACCGCTGCTCTGAGAGGAGCTCCTCGTCGGTCACTTCGGCAGCTTCGCGCTCTTGAATGAGAGCCTCAAAGGCCGGCCAACGTGACTTCGGTCCGGCGATCGGGATACCCAGAACCTCGCCTGCGTCTACGTGGCTACGACCAAGTTCCAGCCCACGGCTTTCCTGCAACTGGGGCACTTCGGGAAGGTATCTCCGACGGCCAACGTGACCCGTTCCTGGTCTGCGCAGTCACTCCGGTAGATGCCCGCTATCGCACAAGCGGCGTCAGTCCTGGTGTCGGTGTCACTCTTCGACATGGTGTTTCCCCATTCCTCAGATCACGCAAGAGAGGAACCCCAGATTGGAACACGCACCATTCGAAATGGGCAGCAGCTGTTGGAGACACAATAGCTGAACACCGAAGGCGCCGATCCTCCCCTGACGTGGCCATTACTGCATGCCGACCAGTCTTCCCGGCTCACCTAATAGTCATCGTACGCTTCTTCGGTCGTTTTGTCATTGAGGCCACGACCAGTCGGGCGTACCGGGACACCCTTACGGCAACTGGCGGCGCTGGGCGCAACGAGAATGTCGAGCCGAAGGACGAGTCAGGCGCCCTTCCGTCCGAGAGCAATTCTGGCGGAATACCAAAGGGTGCGGAGGTTCTCCCAGTCGGGGTAGCGCTCGACCATGCGGGCGACGATGCCGGCCGCGGTGGTCTCCTCGCTCACGGCTGCCGAGAAGTCCCGCAGATACTGCTGGGATTCGGCAATGATCTTCGGATCGTTGCCGTTGGCGACCTTTTTATTCCGGCGACCACGATGCTGGGATTCAGCGCGGCAACAGTGTCGAGGTTGGCGATCCAGTGTTCGCGTTCACTCTCGCCGGTCTCGGCCGTCATCATGTGCACCTCGTTGTAGGCGAGATCCCCGGTGACAACCGCTTCTAAGGAGGGAACGTGCAGCACGGTGGACTCCGCCGTGTCGGCCTGACCGATTCGGATGACCCGCAGTTCGTTGCCTTCGAGGTCGATCGTGTCCGTCTTCAGGAGCTCCGGTAGCAGCTTGTCGTCGCCCGTGGGAACCTCACCCGGGAAGATGCCTTCCCAGTATCCCGCCATGCCGGGCCCAGCCTCGAACTCTCGCGCGCCAGGACCTCAGAGGTAGCGAGACCTCGCACGCCTGGAAATCTCTCGGCGAGTCGAGCCAGACCCAACCAATGGTCGCCGTGTCCGTGGGTGATGTCGACGCGCGACAACCGACGCCCCTTGGTCTCGATCCAGTCGGCCAGTGCATCCGCCTGGTCGTACGTCGCCCAGGCGTCGACGAGGATGGTGTCCTCGCCGCCGTAGATCAGGGTGGCCGACATCGGGGACCAGGTCGGAAGGTCATCGGGGGCGCCCTGAGGCGATGTGCTCACGATCGGCCGACCCGGGGGTTGTGAAGACCTCGATGGAGAGATCGGCAGAACCTGACTGAGCGTCCGTCGCGGTCATTGATCCGCTCTTTCGTACCTGATGTCAAGAGGACGGGCATCCTCTACTTCTCAATGAGGATGTCAGATGTACTCTTCTTGGTCAAGAAGAACTGTGGAACTGGAGGAATGACGGTGGGTGCATCGCAAGCAGCAAAGGCGGCGAGCCATGACCGCATCCTCGACGTGGCCGCCGCCACCATCCGACGAGACGGCATGGATAAGCTCACCGTCGCCGAGCTCATGAAAGAGGCCGGGCTGACCAACGGGGGCTTCTACCGCCACTTCGCTTCCCGGGAGCAGCTCGTTGCTGAGGCAACGCAGCGCGGCCATGACTCAGGGCAGCGCATGGACGGTGGAGTCCGGCCAAGTCGGCGGTCGACGCGGGTTTTCCAGGCTCGTCAACGGATACCTCAGCGTGGAGCACCGCGACCACCCCGAGTCCGGTTGCGGGGTGGCAGGGTTGGCGGCAGATACCGCGAGAACCGACGGTGCAGCACGGGATGCCTACACGCATCAGGTCGAGAACTGTCTCTCAGTGCTTGCCGATCTCATTGAACAACTCGATCCCAAGGTAGCGAAGCGCGACGCAGTTCTTCTCCTCAGTGCCCTGGTTGGTGCGATCTCGATTGCCAGAGCAGTCGATGACGAGGCGTTGTCGAATCAGATCTTGAGGGATGCCGGAACGGCCCTAAAGGAGCGTCTTTCTGTCGCGGACTGATTGTCGGTGGCAGAAGTCACCGAACCGATCCACCCCTAGCCCCGTTGTGCCCTGATTGTGGCACCCCTCCCCGATCCGTCGATCTTTGCTGGAGCCCAAGGAATTCAAGGACGCCCATCAGCGAATCGTTACGGGTCGGTTCAGTTCACTGCAGTCGTCGGTACGCCCGGAGTACACGGTCATGCATGTTCGGGTAGCTGAATCCGATGCCAATGTGCGCCCGCATCCTTCGTCCACGACAGCAGGCCGACGTCTGGGTCCGGAATCAACCAGTCAACTCGAGGCGACAAGAACCGGAGAGCCGACGGAAGCGCGAAGTGATCCTTCATATCGACCTTGGGCTTCGACATGTTCCAGGAAACCCCGCCGTCATCCGTCGTCAAGAACGACTCCCGTCGGACAGCCTCCAGTGCGACCGCGAGAGGGTGACGATCATCACCTACACCGCCGAGTTCAGATGTTCGACTCCTCGGGCAGGGATTGCGCGTCGGCGCGAGCTCGCTGGTATCTCCCTCCACACGAGGAGCTGCTTCGATCACCTCGGATATCAACAATGCAATTTCGTGCAACTCAGCAGGCGTCCCGTGGGGATCGACCGCGTAGGTGTCGTCGAGCCGGGCAAACTCCAGCACTTCATGAGCCTCGAGACCGGCGACCATGCCTGTCATCAGTTGAGCCAGCTTCTCGACTGTGAGTACCCCCGCGTCGACATCGCTGAAGCGAAACGTCGCCCGAATTCGTGCGTCGTCCGGCCGTGTGCCAAGCGAATTCGGAACGCCCGGTTTCTCCATCCACACGACCCAGTGAGCCGAATCGTTCGTTCCCGCCGCATGGCTCGACGCAACCGTGACCTTCGGGCCAGTGAAGAACGGGCCATTCCAATTCGAAAAACGAAACCGATGACAAAAATCGTCGAATTTTGCCCTGATCACATCTTGGTCGGTCATACGAGTGACTCCGGTACTCGCCTGGGATTCGTCGTTACGTGATACCCACAGTCATCTCTCGTCCCGACTTCGGCATGGGCAATGGCACCGAAGTCGCGAACGTGGTGGGCCGCGGGGCATGCTCTCGGGTCTCCCTGCTCGTGGTGGGAGCACCGGCCTGCCGGGAGCGGATGTGATCGATCAAGGGTCGGAGTCCGCAGCACCCGGCGGTGTATGAGGGGTCGTGCCGGGAGGCGAGGTAGCGCTCGTGCGGACACCATCCTCGGCACACCTCGAAGTCGGGACAGGCCGCCATGGCTGCCAGGTCGGACTCGCGCTGACGTCGGAGGTCCAGGAGTTTGGCGCCTGCCCTGATGGTGGCGAAGTCGTCGTGGAGGACATTCCCGAACATGTATCTTCTGTCTCCACGGAACAAGTCACAGTGGGCGACATCGCCGTTCGGATCGACAATGAAGTAGTTCCCGATGCAATCGCCGTACAGCTTGCAGCCTCGGTGACCGTTCGAGAGTGCTTGTTCGATGTCGGCAAATTCGCGGATGCCGATGGTCTTGTCACCGTGCTCGAGCCAGCGGTCATAGAGGTCCGATAAGAACGCTCCCATCGTCGAGGGCGACGTGTAGTGCGCCATCTGGGTCAGCCATGACGCGTCCGGCTGGTTGTCGGGGGTGACGGCGAGCAGTCCCAGGTGCTTCAGACCAAGATCGAGAATGCAGTCGAAGAGCGCGTCGGCTCCGCGCTCGATCGTCGTTTGGTCCACGACCATGAGTACGCCGAAGGAGACACCGTGTTCCTCGAGGAGTCGCAGGCCCGCCACGGCCCGGTCGAACGTGGGCCTGCCCGCCGCGTCGGGGCGGTAGTTGTTCTGGACCTCGGAGGGCCCGTCCAAGCTGATGCCAATGCGGAAGTCGTTGTGCCTGAAGAACTGCGCCCATTGGGGTGTCAGACGTGTCGCATTGGTTTGCAGTTGGTTCCGGACGCGCTGACGGGACCGACGGAACCGGGACTGGACCGCCATGGCGCGCCGATAGAAATCCATCGGGAGGAGGGTGGTCTCGCCGCCGTGCCAGACGAACGTCACGACATCGTGGGTGTCGTCCTGCATCGCCGCCGCGATCGCATGCGCCAGCACCTCGAAGGACATGGTCTGGTCGGCACCGGCCTCCCAGTCGTGGCAGTACGCGGCAGCGCAAATTGCAGAGCCGAGTGCCCTTCATGATCAGGGTCACTTCACTCACGATCGTGCCTCCGCCCGATGGCCGAAAGGATCGCTTCCTGTTCGTCCGTGATGAGCCCCGGTGCTCCGAAGCGAGTGCGGTCGATCGGATCCATGGCCCGCAACAGCACGATGTACATCACGGCTCGATCGTGCTCGCTGAGGTCGCCGGCGAATGCGTCGAGCAGGGCGCCCAGACTCTGGGTGACGGCCTCGGCGCCCTCCAGGGCGACGGCGTCGAGCGCCTCTGGAGTCACGCCCGCCTTCACCAATACCGGACTCAGTTCACCCATTTGCCGATGTTCGGGCATGGATACCTCCCCCTCGGAATTTCCCATCCATGTGACGGTTGGAGACGCGCCCGGTTACACCCGAGGAAAGGCCGAAGAGGAGCGCCAGTCTGGTCACCCCGGTGAACGACGACAAACGACGCAGACTGGGCTCGCCAGGGATTCGTTGTTACGTGATACCCACAGTCATCTCACGTCCCGACTTCGGCATGGGCAATGGCACCGAAGTCGCGAACGTGGTGGGCCGCGGGGCATGCTCTCGGGTCTCCCTGCTCGTGGTGGGAGCACCGGCCTGCCGGGAGCGGATGTGATCGATCAAGGGTCGGAGTCCGCAGCACCCGGCGGTGTATGAGGGGTCGTGCCGGGAGGCGAGGTAGCGCTCGTGCGGGCACCATCCTCGGCAGACCTCGAACTCGGGACAGCGCGCCATGGCTGTCAGGTCGGACTCGTGCTCACGCCGGAGGTCCAGGAGTTTGGCGCCTGCCCGGATGGCCGCGAAGTCGTCGTGGAGGAGATTGCCCAACGCGTAATGGCTGTCTCCGCGGAACAAGTCGCAGTGGGCGACGTCGCCGTTTGGATCGACGACGAAGAGATCCCCGATGCAATCGCCGTACAGCTTGCAGCCTCGGTGACCGTTCGAAAGTGCTTGTTCGATGTCCGCAAGCTCTCGGATGCCGATGGTCGTGTCACCGTGCTCGAGCCAGCGGTCATAGAGGTCCGATAAGAACGCTCCCATCGTCGAGGGCGATGTGTAGGGGGTCGTCGGGGTCAGCCATGACGCGTTCGGTTGGTTGTTGGGATTGACGGCGAGCAACCCTACGCGTTTCAGGCCAAGATCGAGAATGAAGTCGAAGAGCGCGTCGGCTCCGCGCTCGATCGTCGTTTGGTCCACGACCATGAGTACGCCGAAGGAGACACCGTGTTCCTCGAGGAGTCGCATGCCCGCCAGCACCCGGTCGAACGTGGGCCTGCCCGCCGCGTCGGGGCGGTAGTTGTTCTGGACCTCGGAGGGCCCGTCCAAGCTGATGCCAATGCGGAAGTCGTTGCGCCTGAAGAACTGCGCCCATTGCGGGGTCACACGTGTCGCATTGGTTTGCAGAGTGTTTTGGACGAACTGATCGGGCCGACGGAACCGGGACTGGACCGCCATGGCGCGCCGATAGAAATCCATCGGGAGGAGGGTGGTCTCGCCACCGTGCCAAGCGAACGTCACGACTTCGTGGGTGTCGTCCTGCATCGCCCCCGCGATCGCATGCGCCAGCACCTCGAAGGACATGGTCTGATCGGGTCCGGCCTCCCAGTCGTGGCAGTACGCGCAGCGCAAATTGCAGAGCCGAGTGCCCTTCATGATCAGGGTCAGTTCACTCACGATCGTGCCTCCGCCCGATCGCCGAAAGGATCGCACCGGACGCCCCACACTCCGGTTGATGGCATCGGTGCCCTCCCGGGGCGACGGTGTCGAGCGCCGGCGTGGTCACACCGGCCTCTACTGATGCAGGACCAGTTCACAGGTTCTGTTCTCCGAACTCGGAGTTACCGGTGCGGGTCCAGTCGCGTATCCATTCGCTACCCCAGTCGCCGGCGGCCAAGTGCCCGGCTGCTGTGAAGCTGTTGGCGACGGCAGGCCCGAGCAATGCGCTCGCCAATAGGCCGAAGTCGCTGCTCACGGAGAATCCTTCGACCTCGGACGACCCGCCGCTCCCGGCCTGTGCCAGGACGACCCGCAGGAGCGTCTGCTCGTTCTCGGGCAACGTCTTAGCCCACGCATCGAGCTTCTCCGTAAAGCTGTCCAGGTCGCTCTGGCCGATGGCTCTTTCGTTTTCGGGCATGGATACCTCCCCCTCCGGATTTCTCTTTCCATGTGACGGTTGGAGGCACGCCCGGTTACACCCGAAAAAAAGGACGAACAAAAGAGGCCAACGCGCGATCACTTCGCTGACCTTTCCGGTGGTCGGGAACCGGCGTCGGTCCGGTGACCTGACGCTTTTCAGATTGGAACGAGGCGTCAGGGGATCGGGAACCGAGGACGTTCCGTGCCACGGCATGCCACAGCTCGAATGCGCACCGTTTCGTGCCACAAACAGCGACCAATAGAGCGCAACAGCGAGTACCAGAGGATAGGTACGAATATCACCTCAGCTGGACTTTTCTCCTCAAGAGCAGGTCACGGAACCGCCACCGGCGGGCTCCCCAAGCTGAGAACGCGCGCGACACACGTGCCACCGTGCCATGAGGAACTGCCCATTCTCAGCTACTCAGGCTGACGGCGCGACGCACTCCACGATCGCGTTGCGACATCTCATCGCGACGCCATTGGCCGCTCGTTCGGGACGACTGACCACGCCAAAGGTCGCAAAGAGAAGAGCTGGTGCAACAATAGAGGTTCCCGACGAAGGAGACACTGGTGGGCGGAGACTTCCTCTGAAGTCAGGACTTGACACGGTCAGGGCAGGTTCACCATCCTTCCAAGTGACATCGTTGAGAGGGTGGCTCTCTCGAAAGGTGTTTCGGAGTTCCGCACCGCATCGCGTGTCGAGTACTTCCTTGGTTCCGAACGTTTTTCGAACAGCGGTCAAAGCGGCCTGTCGGTAATGGCGTCCGGCTGCGCTGCGCGCGACCGACCCGCGATTCCGCTCGAGCGACGTGCGCCGCCCACAGCCGCCGTGGTCACGTGACGAGCCACAGCATGCAGTACCGTCGAAGAAGGGAAAGGGGACAATTGTGAAACGACGGATGCGGAGAGTCGCGGTCGCGATTGTGGCGACGGCGATGCTATGGCTTGGCCTGACGATCAGCGGAGGATCTGCCGTCGCCTCGGCTGGCACGCCGGTACCCGGTGCACCCAACTGTCCGATCTTCCCGGCCGACAACGTCTGGAACACCCCCATCGCGAACTTGCCGGTCGACCCGCACAGCGCCCAATGGCTGGCCGCCATGGACGCATCAACCACCAACCTGCAGCCGGTCGCACCTCCGACCTACGGCATGCCAATCAACGTGGTGCCCCCGGGGCATGCCTTCATACCCCTCGCGTTCGGCTCGTCCGGGAACGATCCCGGTCCGTACCCGCTCGGGTCCGACACGCAGATAGAGGGCGGCACGGGCGACCGGCACGCCATCATGGTCGACCCCGCAACATGCACCGACTACGAGCTAGTGGGCGCGTACTACACCGGTCCCACCACCTCGTACGCCGCCAGGGGCGCCATCTGGAACCTCAACTCCGACGCCCTCCGGGGCGGGTTGGCGACGGTGGACGCCGCGGGCACGCCGATTCTGGCCGGGCTGATGCGCTACGACGAGGTGCAGTCGGGCGCCATCACCCACGCCATCCGCATGCAGGCAGAGACGACCGACACCTCGTACATATGGCCGGCGACCGCCGGAGCGGGAACGGCGGCCAACCCGAACCTCCCGCCGATGGGAGCCCGGTTCCGCCTCAAGGCGAGTTTCGACATCTCGGGCTACTCGCCCCAGGCCCAGGTGGTCCTGCGCGCCCTGCAGCAGTACGGGCTGATCCTGGACGACAACGGTCCCAATTGGCACTTCTGGGGCGACGCCAACCCGAATTGGCCGTCCTCGCTGCAAAACGAGCTCCATACGGTGCCAGCCAGCGCCTTCGAGGCGGTCGACGAGTCGGGCTTGATGGTCTCCCCCAATTCGGGGCAGGCCCGCCAGCTGGTGGCGTCGGTCAACTGCTCGTCGCAACCGGGCTACCGCCTGGCGGCCTCGGACGGCGGCGTGTTCTCGTTCTGCGAGCCGTTCCTCGGCTCGATGGGGGGCCAGCACCTCAACGCGCCCATGGTCGGCATGGCCGACACGCCGGGGGGCGGTGGCTACTGGGAGGTCGGTTCGGACGGGGGGATCTTCAGCTTCGGCAACGCCAGCTTCCACGGCTCGACCGGCAGCCTGCATCTGAACGCGCCGATCGTCGGCATGGCGGCCACCCCCGACGGCGGTGGCTACTGGCTGGTGGCCTCCGACGGCGGTGTCTTCAGCTATGGCGACGCCGGCTTCTACGGTTCGGCGGGCTCCATCCGGCTCAACAAGCCGATCGTGGGCATGGCGCCCACGGCCGACGGTAAGGGGTACTGGCTGGTGGCCTCCGACGGCGGTGTCTTCAGCTACGGCGACGCCGGCTTCCACGGCTCGGCGGGCTCCATCCGGCTCAACAAGCCGGTCGTCGGGATGGGCGCCGACGCCAGTGGCGGGGGCTACTGGCTGGTCGCCTCCGACGGAGGGATCTTCAACTATGGCGACGCCGCCTTCCACGGTTCGGCCGGCTCGATTCCCCTCAACAAACCTGTCGTCGGGATGCGCTCGCCCGACGGCAACGGCTACTGGCTCGTCGCCTCCGACGGCGGCGTCTTCACCTACGGCGACGCGGTGTACCACGGCTCGACCGGGGGCATCGTCCTTGCCGCGCCTATCGTGGCGATGGGCTGATTGGGCCGCCAATGGTTCTCCGCTCAGGTGACCAATCGTCACGGGTTCTACCGCGGATCCGAGCATCGGGAGGGCGTGTGCCCCCGCCATGAATGGGGTCACGCCGCAGAGTCGAAGTGTGATCGCCGAGTCCTCGTCGACCAGAGAATGGGGCAATTCCGTCAGGCCACCTCGGTGGCGACGAAGAGCGATTTGAACATCTCACTCATTTCGGGCAGCTGATAATGGGCCTGCAGGCCACTCGGGTTGGGTAGGAGCCAAAGATGGGCACCGCCGAGGAGTTGTGGCTGGGGACCGATGACGGCTTCCGGTCTACGAAAAGCCGTCCGGTACGCCTGTAGCCCGAGCATCGCGACGCAGCGGGGCCGCAGCGTTTCCACCTTGGCCTCGAGCTGCGTTGCGCCTTCACGCAGTTCGGCGACACTGAGTTCGCTGGCGGCGGCTGTCACCCGCGCCACCAGGTTCGTGATGCCTATGCCGAGACCAGGCAGAACTTGCTGCTCGGCGGGTAAGAGAACGGATTCGGTGAATCCACCGGCACAGAGCAACTTCCAGAACCGGTTCCCCCGCCGGGCGAAATGCAGGCCGAGGTCACCCGAGAGCGTCCCGGGATTGATCCCGCAGAAAAGCACACGCAGATCCGGACCGGCCAGATCGGCGACTGCCTGTTGGCGCTCCGGCTGAGGCCCTACCGGGTACGGATCTGCCGAAGGGGACTGTTCCCCACTCATTGGTCCATCAAGATCGATCGGGCACTGTCTTCAGGCTGCCGAACTGCCCCACCCTGCGACATCATGGCCGTCCGCGCCTGGGGCAGACACTTTCGACCGGTGTCCATCGTGAGTCGAGAGGGTGGCTTACCGTCAGAGCGTGCGCATGCACCGGGACGTCGCTCAGGGAGCGGGGGTAATGCTGCCAGGCGGAGGTATCGTGCCCGGCCCCGAAGTCGAGCACGCCAACGCCTCTGGGGTATTGCCGGGTGCGGCCAGCGGGGGGAGTGCCGGGAAAATGGGCCGGCTTCGGGTCAGCGCGTCGAGATCGATGAGGTCGGTGAGGTCGTTGGCATTCGCATCGCGATAGGTCATGGCCGGCAAATTCCACTTGCGCTCGACCAGAGCGAGGATCGACGTGTGATCGAACACGGTGTGGCTGACGTGCTGTCGCTTCGAGTACGGACACACGATGAGCCCGGGCACGCGGAACCCGTAGCGCTCGAATCCGTCGTACGTGCTCTCACCCGGCGACACGACGGGGGCAAATGAGTCGGGCGCGAGGGCAACCGGCGGCGGCACGTGGTCGTAGTAACCGCCGTGCTCGTCGTACGTGACGACGAGCAACGACGAAGCCCATCCCGGTCCGTTGCCGATCGCCTGGACCACCTGGGCCAGCATTGCCTCGCCCACGACGATGTTCTGGGGGTTCTCCTGGGACTGTGTGCCGTAGTCCTCGTCGAGGAAGGCGAAGCTCGGCAACGTTCCCGCTGCCGCGTCGGTGAAGAACTGGTCGAACGGCCGTAGGTTGGAGCCCGACTCCAAAGGCGTGTCGTTGACGGGGAACAGCTCCGGTGTCGCACCGAACGGAAAGGAGGTCGCGTAGTTGGCCCAGTCGATGCCGTACGTCGTGAGTCTCTGGAAGATCGTCCCGTTCACCTGTTGCGACAGGAGGGCGGTTTGTGAGGGAATGCCGACGTCGTCGGTCATCCCACCCGAGGTGCCGGCGATCAGGTAGCGGCGGTTGGGATCGGTCTGTCCGAGAACCGAGCAGAACCAGCGGTCGGCGATGGGGAACGACGACGCCAGGCTGTAGGTGAACGGAAGGTCGTCCTGGGTCCAGTAGCCCATCGCCACTCCGCCCGAGCCACGGACGAAGCCGTCCAGGGCGCCGTTGTCGTACGCTACGTGGGACGTCGTCCACTCCTGTCCCGGTGCTCCGGGCAGCTGGCACGTCGTCGGCATGTGGAACGCGTGCTGTATCCGGCCGTCGGCGTATGGATTGGACGCTCTGGGTTGTGCGCCAGGCCCGAGCTTGAATCCGTCGCTCCGGCCGAGCATCCCGAGAAGGTTGTCGAACGAATGGTTCTCCATGACGAGCACGACCACATGCTCGACAGTCGGCATGGTGTCGATGCCGGCGGGCAGATCCGGAAAGGGGAGCGAGTCCGGGAGTCGCAAGCCCTTGCGCCCGAGGACCTTCAGCGCCGGGTACTGCGGCGACGAGGGGCTCACGGGAAGGCCACCCTGCACCGGTCCGTCCGCTACAGCCCGGGACAATGCCCCGCCGGACAGCACCGGCCCGAGCGCACCGACGACGGCGCCGGCACCGGCGTACCCGAGAAGCGCACGACGGCTGAGCCTTCGGCGATCGCCCCGATGCCCCTCCTCCGGCGGAGGATCCAGCGTGTGGTCGTGGCCGTCCACACAGGTGATGGTATCGGCCACGCTTCCCCTCCCGCTCTGGTGCCCACGGAGCGGCCTCGGAAGACGGAGGTGGTCGTCGTCGTCGTCGCCGACCGACCTGCGACCTCGTGCGTTTCATGGCATTGGTGCCTGCTCGTGAACGTCTCGCTCGCTACTGGCCGTGGGCGCAGCGTCAGACCCCTGGGAGGAACCGGCCCAGGCCGGACACCACTTCGTAGAAGTCGCGCACGGTTCCCTCCACGATCTGGCGGACTGGGAGGACGTCATCGATGCGTCCGGCCGCCTGGCCTCCGAAAGCGAAGCCAGCATCGAGATCCCCTTCGAAATAGAGCTCGAGGATTCCCTCCATACGAACGGTTCGACCCATGACGACCGAAGGCTCCCGTTCGAGACTTTCGCTGAAGCGGGTCCTCATCACCCGATAGGCGGGACTCGAGTGCGCACTGAGAACGACCGTGTCCGTGGCATCGGCCTCGGTGACCAACCTCTTGAAGTTGTCGTGCACGGGCGACTCGGCAGCACTGACCATGCGCGTCCCCATCTGAATCCCTTCCGCCCCCAACGCGAATGCGGCGGCCATGGATACACCGTCGACCATCCCGCCGGCCGCAACGACCGGGAGATCGAAAGCCCCGCAGATCTGCGGCAACAAGACCATCGTCGAAACCGGACGCGTGCTTTTGAAGCCGCCTCCTTCGCCTCCCTCGACCACCAGTCCGTCGACGCCCGCGTCGACGGCCTTCCGCGCGGCGCGCAAGGAGGGAACGACGTGGAAAACGGTGATCCCTGCGTCATGGAGCTGCCGGGTGTACCGAGCCGGGTCCCCGGCCGACGTGGTGACGAACCGGACGCCTTGTTCGGCCACGAAGTCGACGATATGGGGGTCAACAACCAACATCTGGGCGATGTTGACTCCCCACGGCTTGTCGGTCAGGTCCCGCATCGCCGCCATCTCGTCTCGGACTTCGTCGAGCCGTCCCGATGACGTCTCGATGATCCCGAAGCCCCCGGCATTCGAGACTGCGGACGCCAACTGCGCGCGAGCTATGAATCCCATTGGAGCCTGTAGCAACGGATAATCGACGCCGAGGATCGCGGCGACACGGGTGCGCAGAGGCTTCGGATCTACCTGAGATCGCTCAACCCCGGTCACCAGCGATCAGTAGACAGCGTCGCGCTCGACGGTGCGCCGCGGCGTCTGCACGAGCATCGACTCGATCTGGGAGTCACGGCGGGCTCTCGGACGCACGGCAGAAGTATCATCACCAGCACGTTGGGGTCGATCCAGTCGATCTAACAGTCACATCGGCGTCCAGGACGAAGACGTGCTCGTGCATGGACGTCGGACCGAGGTCGCCGGTGTCCACCGCTGCCCGGATGGTCTCCACGGTTGCCATGTACCCCACCCCTTCCGGTCGTGCCCCGAGACATTATTGGTCCGGAGGGCAACCTGAGTGCGGTCCGGCTGCACTCGAGCGCCTCCCGTAGACGGGCGGCCGCGGCCGCACATGGGGGAGACTCGTGGGATGACATCGACGCAACAGAGAGGTCGCCCCCACGCTTTCCGCCTTCCCGGCTACCCCGTCTCGGTCGGGCCGTTCACCTATCTGGCGGAAGAACGCGACCGGCTGGCATCCCTCAGCTGGCGGTACTTCGAAGCCCAGAGGCTCGGGTCGACCATCGGGGCGGAGCTGTCCGGCGTCGACCTGAGGGCAGAGCTCCCCGACGAGGTGATCGCCGAGATCCGCCAGGCCCTGCACGCCTACAAGGTCATCTTCTTCCGCGACCAGCCCATGAGCCCGAGCCGGCACGTGGCTTTTGCCCGACGCTTCGGGGACCTCGAGATCCATCCATTCCTGCCGTCCAACACCGGCGAAGCCGAGCTGGTCCGCTTCGAGAAGACCGCGGAGGTGAGCGGCTACGAGAACTCATGGCACCACGACGTGACCTGGCGCGAACGTCCCTCCATGGGTGCCGTCCTGCACGCGCTCGACGTCCCGGACCATGGCGGCGACACGCTGTTCTCCGACATGCATGCGGCCTATGACGGGCTCGACTCCGACACGAAGGGGTCCATCGACGGCCTCTGGGCCGTGCACGACTTCACCCAGACCTTCGGTCACACCATGACCCAGGACGAGCGGCGGGATGCGCAGAAGCACTACCCGCCCGTTCGCCACCCGGTCGTGTGCACCCATCCGGCCACCAAGAAGCTCCACCTCTACGTCAACCGGCCCTTCGTGAGCCACATCGAGGGCCTCGATCGAGACGCGAGCCTCGAGGTGCTGGACCGGCTCTGCCGCCAGGCCGATGCTCCAGAACATCAGTGCCGGTTCACGTGGACCAAGGACGCCGTCGCCTTCTGGGACAACCGGGCAGTGCAGCACTACGCCTCGAGCGACTACTGGCCGTTCACTCGGACGATGGAGCGCGCGTCCGTTGTTGGCACCCTGCCCGCTCGCGACTGACCACGGGACCTCCCGTTACGGCTTCGGCCTGGACTCGGACAGCTGGCGGTCACCGCCCAATCACATGCGTCCTGTGCCGGTACGGGTCACCCGACGCCGCGTAGGGTCGCGGCGATGACGACGCGGGTCTTCGGGGTCTCATGCCGCTGTACGTCGTGGTGTTCGTCGGCTTCCGCGGTTGCAGCAGCAGCCGGCTTCGACAACTTCGTGATGGGTTCTTGTCGCGGTGGCTGAGGTCAGTTCATGTCGACGGGCGTGGATTCGGGTAACCGCAGGGGGCCCAGGATCCCGTCCACCGCGCCAGGTGCACGTTCGTCGACGACCTCGGTCCCGGTGAGGAGGTCCCAGGGTGCCAGGCGCGGCTGGCGCAGCAGCCCATCGGGGGGTGAGGCACCGAGGACGAAGGACAGCCCGAGCAGCAGGCAGGCCAGGATGGTGGGGACCAAGAGGATCGTGCAACAAAGTCCGTTGCGGACGATGGAACGGCACAGCCCGATAGGCCGCCGGTCGGCGCGCCGCACCACCCGCAGTCCGGTGAGCCGGTAGCTCACTGTCCGGCCCTTGCGCCATTCGACGACGCTCCACACGAACCATCCGATTCCCAGCGTCGCCACGATCAGGACGAGGGTGAGGAGTTCGGCCTTCACCCGACTGCCTGCGCTTGCAGCGGGCAGCTCGAAGCGCCAGCGCCGGTGCCCCCAGCGCTCGCGGGCACCGCGGCGCTGGACGATCCGTGCGTCGCTCATCGTTGTGCTCCGCGCCGCCGCCCGGAGCCGGCCGCAGACGGCGAGGACGTCCGGCGCCCGCCTCCCCGCTTCCCAATGTGGACCCGCAGGTCCACTGCACACTGCGCTGACCTTCTCATGGCGGTCTCTCTCTTCGCCAACGTACCCGGAATCAGGAACGCGTGAACCTTGAACCGGGAGTCGGGGCTGCGGGAGGTGCCCGGTCGCCGGGAGGCTCGTCGTCGTCGGTAGCAGCGTGGTGGGCGGCACGGTGGAGGGGGTCGTCGTCAGAGGTGGAATGGTGCTGGTCGGGGGGGCGAGGTGGTCGGCGGACCGGTGGTCGGGGGAACGGTCGGCGGCGGCCCTGAGGTCGTCGGGGGTTCCGTGCTGCTGGGGTGGCGCGTCCCCCGGCGTCGCCGTATCCGGGCTCAGGCGGCCGGGGACCGGTGCGCCCGCGCCGAGTTGGCTGGGCGCGCGGACAGACCCCGCCTATCCGAAGTTGGACAGACCCGTGTCGTTCATGACGTTCGTGCCGTCGGAGCGCGTGGAGGGCGTCCTTTGTTGCGGAACGCAGGCTGGGTCGCGCCCGTGGCGCGCATGATGCGAGAGTGCCCGCTCGGCTCGCGGGTTCCCGTCCGCCGCTCCGGGACTCTCGACGCGGGCCCCTTCTTCCGGGGTCAGCCCACCTGGTTCCCCTCGGGGAGATAGGTCCGGCACGGCTCACCACGCAGCGTCCCGCACGCCGGCAGGGACGACGTGGCGCTCACGTCCCGAACCTCGTTGACGGTCAACGAGGACGCCGTTACGCCGCCGACGCCGACCGTCGCGTGCTGGCCGCGGTCCAACGTGGCGAACGTCCAGACGGGCCGGTCCCCTCCGGGTGCGGAGATGACGACCCGCAATTCGGTTCCCGCGCGGAACGTGTGTGCGATCGGGTCGATCGGGATCCTGACCAACGTGAAGTGGTCTGGCGACAGGCGCCGGGCCTCGCTCGCTAGGTACGTCGGGTCGGTGAAGAGTGCGGTCGAGTCCTTGTCGTCGACCTGGTTGGAACTGCGCACGAACCCCGAGGTGACGTACTCCTCCTGGCGGGCCTGGGGACGGACCTCTGTGACAGTCGCCTGAAAGTCCTCCACCGGTGCCGCGGCCTTGACCCACAGGTCGATCGTGGCGGGCCCGACGATGGTGGTCGGCGATGAGAAGGGCGGCGTCTGAAAGGCGATCCCGTCGCCGGCTGGGACGGGCGACCAGTTCCACCCCGGGTCGGCGGCCCAGGCGTTCGCACCGGCCGGGAGGCTCGTGCGTGGTCGGGCTTCGGGGTCCAAGGTGAGCGTTGCGCCCCCCCGTTGGGCGGATGGACGGGACCGCAAGGACCCGTCCGGGCCGAACGAGAGGGTCGTCCGCTTGCCCGCCGGAGGCCAGCTGGAGAAGGCAGCGCTGTAGGTCGAGTCGGGGTTCCCGGGACCGGCTGCCCCTGCCCCGGAATCGAAGAGCACCCGTAGCCGAGGCGTCTGTGCCGCGAACTCCGCCCGTGCGACCGTGGCGGTGGCGGCGCCGGTGAAGCGAAGGGGCGGCAGGGGTGCCTCCGCCGACACCGAGGACGCGGTCGCCGCGAACTCGTCGAGCACGAGGGTGTTGAGGCCGTTGGGCTGCGCGGGGACCTTGTCGGCCACGTAGACGTCGAGGAACTCGAGCCACCGGCTGATCGTTTGAGGGTCGGCCGAGTCGATGTGACCTCCGTTCACCATGTTGGCGAACACGGGCGTCGTCTTGGGAATGGCGTCGATGAGCGCCGCCGATTGTGGTCCGGTCTGCTCGTCCTGCAGAGCCTCAGAGAAGAAGACGGGGACGCGCACGTGGGCGGCCCAATCGACCATGGACCGGCGGTCGAAGAGGGCGGGGGTTCGCCCGGGGCCTTTGCCCGGAGCAACCAACTGGGGCCCGACGAGCCTGGCCAGGGATTCGGATTGCTCGTGTAACGCCTGGTTGAGGAGGCACGTCGACGACGCCCCCTCACTGGCCTCGAGCTCCGCGTCGATCTCGTAGTAGGTCCAGGGCTGACCGACGGAGTGGACCGGCATGGTGGAGCGGGGCTCGAGCGTGCCGGCCCGTGACACGGCAACCGCTTTGGCATCGTCGATGCGGGCGTCGACCCACTCGGCGGCGAACCCGTCGTTGTAGATCCCACCGGGATACCCCGTCGAGAAGAGATCGTCCGTCGGACTCATTGGCGCAATGGCGGCGAGCCCGGGCGGATCGGTCCCGGCCGCGGGAAACTGCGAGAGCCCGGAGAAGCTGATCCCGACCATCCCGACCTTGTGGTTGGCGACCCACGCCTGGTGGGCGACGATCTCGATCGCGTCGTAGGCGTCGTAGTCGGACGGGTATCCGAAGAGGTCGAACGCGCCACCCGAGCACCCGGTTCCGCGCATCTGGAGACTGACCGTGGCGAATCCCGAGACCCGCGCGACGACGGCGCCGGCGTCGGTAGAGGAGTCCGGAAGAAGGTGCCGGTTCCCGCAGGAACTGCACGGTGCCCGCAGAGCGCCGTCGATCAGTGGCGGAATGGGGTCGGTCGGACCCGCGACGTTGTAGCCGGAGTACTCGATGACCGTGGCGCACGGACTGCTCGCCGAACAGGTCTGGCCGTAGGGGTAGCGAACCGTCGCGGCGAGCGTGACGCCGTCCCGCATCGCGATGTAGTTGAGCCCTTCGTGCATGGGCTGGCTCGCGTAGAGAGGGGAATCCGTCGTTGGGTTCTGGCCGGGTGCGAGTACGGCGAAGGCCGGCGTACGCCCTCCGGAGCTGTCATCGAACCATCGGTAGGCCCGACCGGGGCGGAGGTTCCGGATGATCAGAGATCCCAGCGAGTCGGCGACGCCGGGATTGGCCGGGTTGGCCACCCGCTGCCCCTGCCGAAGGAGGGTGATGCGGTCGCCGGGACGCGCACCGGTGAGCCACGCCTCGTCGATCGAGCCGTCGCCGTGCAGCGTCGTAGCCGGTCCAGAGGCCGCGGCCCATGCAGACGCCGGTCCGATGCCGCCGCAGACTGCGGCGACGAGGGCGAGCGCCGCCATCCAACCCGACGTCCTCCTAGCGAAGATTGCCGACCCCCGTCGCTCCAGACCCGCCCGTTTTCTAGCAGACATGACCCTCGCGGCCTGGCGTCAACGCGTGATGCCGGTCGTGCGTGATGCGAGGGGAGGTGCACGACACGGCGTGCTCGAGGTCGCCCCCATACGGGGGTCGGGGGTGCAGATGGTGAAGGTCGGTCGGAGTACGTGATGCGCCGCCCGCGGCGGTCGATCTCGGCGCGTCAGCGCCGCTCCGACGGGTTCGCAGAGAGGTCTACGCCGGAACCTCGTCCTTGAGGTTGTCCCGCAGCCAGCTGCGCAGCTGCTCGTCGTCCCGGTGACCGTGCACCGACGCGGCGTGTTGCGCGGCCGCCAGGAGCACCTCCTCCTCTTCGCCCGCGATCGTGAGCGTGCATCCACTGTCGCTGGGAAAGTCCCTGCAGTCTGCGACTTTTCGAGCCATTGCCGTCTCCTTCCCTACGTCTTGCCTGTCCTCCGGCCTTAACCCTTCACGTACGAGAGCTTCTCGACGATCCGCCCGGCGTCGACCGTGAACACGTCGACGCCGCGGACGTGCCCGCCGTCCCAGCTGTACCGCCAGCGCTGGACCACGCGGTTCCCCGCGCTGAAGGTCTCCTCGGGTTCGAATCGGGTCGAGAGATCGTCGAAGATGACGCGCCACGCCTCCCGGATGTCCTCCCGACCAAGGTGTCGTGCGCCGTCGGGTGCCGGCCCGGTGGCGTCGAAGACACAGTCATCGCTGAGATAAGAGAGGGCGCGCTCCAGATCGTGCGCGCCCCAGGCCGTTCCGAACGCCTCGACCACCTCGATCGGAGACACCGTCACCGTCGGGCGCGGCCGATCGCGCCGGACCAGTCGGCCGTCACGACGGGCTGGTCGCCCACGACGCAGGCGTCGTGTCCGCAGGGCAGTGAGGTCACGTCGCCGGGACTCGCCACTCGTCCGCCCGGTTGCACCTGCGGTGCTCGATGAGTTGCGCCATGACCGCTCCTCGTGCGCCCCGTCCTGAACCAGAGTCGCGTAGTGTTTTATCAACCAGTAGGTAAGTTATCTACTAGTAGGTAAACCGTCAAGAGGGGTCATAGGTGGCATCCACACAATCCGCCCAGAGCGACACGGCCACGGCAATCCTGGACAGCGCCGAGCAACTGGTCCAGCGCCGTGGCTTCAACGGGTTCTCCTACGCCGACGTCGCCGACGAGTTGGGCCTCACGAAGGCCTCGCTCCACTACCACTTCGCGGGAAAGGCAGAACTCGGCCAGAGCCTCTTGCAGCGCTACACGACCCGGTTCACCGGTGCGCTCGCAGCCATCGACGCAGAGGACCTGCCGGCACCCGGCAAGCTGCGCGCCTACTGCGGCCTCTACCGGACGGTGCTCGCCGAGAAGCGCATGTGCCTCTGCGGCATGCTCGCGGCGGAGTACGAGACCCTTCCCGTGTCGATGCGCGCGGCCGTCGTCGACTTCCTCGACCGCAACAGGAAGTGGCTCGCCTCGCTCCTCGACACGGGTCGTTCAGCGGGCGAGCTTCGCTTCAACGGCTCGGCGGAGGAAGGAGCCGAGAGCATCCTTGCCGGATTGGAGGGAGCGATGCTCGTCTCACGCCCGTACGGCAGCACCGACATCCTGGACTCGGTGACCGAACGCGTCGTCGCCGACTTCGCCGGCCCCTGAGTCTCCGCCAGACCTCCGGGCGCGTCGCTCGGCGGCACGTCATTCGGATCTGACCCCTCCCGGCATCCGCGCGCTTCGCCGCAGCACGGCCTACCGTGCGGAAAACGCCTGCGGGCGTTGACACAGGGGGTAAGCGAGCATGGTGTCCTATCCGGTTGCCGGCTTCACCGGTGCAGCCGTCGCCATCATCGCCGTGACCATCGCCCTGTTTTCCATCGTCGTGCTGATCCCGGTCATCTTGATCGTGGCGAACCGCGCCGAACCGGACCAGCGGGGACTCCGGCCCCACAGTGTGTACCTGTTCGGCATGAGCTTCGTGACGTTGCAGCTCACGTTCGCCGGATCGGTGTTGATCATCACGGCGCTGTTCTCGGTCATCGCGCCCCATGGCACGCCGTTGACCAACTCGGTGGCCCGCCAGATCGTCATCGGCGCGCTGTTCGTCGTGCTCGCCGGCACCACGCTGGTGTTGCACCTGGGCCGGGGGATCGAGACGGCCCGGGGCGACGGGGGCGTGACGGGACCCAACCTGCGCGTGATGCAGTCCTACGCCGGCGTGGTCGGCTTCATCTACTTCCTCCAGCTCGTGTTCTCCTTCGGAGCCGCCGTCTACCTCCTGTTCGCGCTGATCGCCCCGGGAGTCTTCGGCAGCTTCGGCTCGAGCCGCAGCGGCACACTCGCCCTGCTGCTGGATCTCGTGTACGTGATGCTGGCGTCTGCCTACATCGTTTCGGCGCACGCGGGGCTGGGGCCGTCCGTCCTGACCGGTCGCCGCCGCTCGGTCGACACGGGCACGGCGCCATGAGGCGATCACGAGATTGAACGCGGCCACGCGGCTGTGTTTACGTAGCGGCCGTGTTCATGATGCGCTTCGCCATGCGTGCCGGCGCCCCCGCAGCCGGGGACCGCGCCGCACTCTACGACGCCACCATCGAGATGTGTGCCTGGGCGGAGAGCCGGGGCTGCGTCAGTGCAGTCCTGAGCCAGCATCACGCCGTCCCTGACGGGTACCTGCCGTCACCGGTGCCGCTGGCGGCTGCGATCGCGGCGCGGACGACCGAGCTTCCTGTCACCGTGGCCGCGTTGCTCCTTGCGCTCTACGAGCCGGTCAAACTGGCGGAGGACCTCGCGGTCGTGGACCTCATCAGCCACGGCCGTGTCTCCTATGTGGTCGGCATCGGGTATCGGCCCGAAGAGTTCTCCCTCTTCGGCGTCGACCCGCGGGCGCGCGGTGCCCTGGTCGAGGAGCGCATCGGCCTGCTCAAAGGTCTGTGGGCGGGTGAGGAGGTCACGGTAGACGGACGGGCGGCCAGGATCACGCCCCTGCCCTTCACGCCCGGCGGACCCATGCTCGCCTACGGCGGAGGCACCGAGGCGGCGGCCCGGCGAGCGGGGAGGCTCGGCCTCTTCTTCATGGCCGAGACTCATGACGCGTCGTTGGAGGCCGCCTACCGGTCGGCCGGCGGTGCCGCGGCCCCCGGATGCCACTTTCCACCCGCGGGGGTGCCCCTCACCGTCTTCGTGGCCGAGGACCCCGAACGCGCCTGGGCGGAGATCGGTGACTACCTGCTCGCCGACGCGGTCAGCTACGCCGGCTGGAACGCCGGGCGCAGCGGCACGGCGTCGATCTCGCGCGCACCGACCGTGACGGATCTCGCCGCCGAGCGCGGGGCGTATCAGATCGTGACCCCCGACGCGGCACGCGAGCTCGTGCGCGACACCGGGTTCCCCTTGAACCTCCAGCCGCTCGTCGGCGGTCTCCCTCCGGACCTGGCCTGGAAGTATCTCGATGCCGCGGCGTCGGCGTCGAACTCCAACGCCTGAGCGCGGACGGGCCGGCCCCGAGTCATTCAGAGGCGATCGCCGCCAGGACGTCGAGCTTTGCGGCGCGGCGCGCCGGCCAGCTGGCGGCGAGCAGGCCCAACAGCGCAGCCAGGATGAGGAAGATCACCAGGTTGGAGAACGGCACCACGGTCTCGGTGATGCCCTGCGAATGGAGCGCCGACACCAGTGCGATTCCCAGGCCGGTCCCGACGATGATGCCGATGACGGCGCCGAAGACGGCGAGGATCACCGACTCGGAGCGGATCATCGCTCTGATCTGCCGGCGCTTCATGCCGACAGCACGCAGCAGCCCGATTTCGTGGGTGCGCTCGAATACCGACAACATGAGCGTGTTGACGATCCCAATCAAGGCGATGAGCACCGCCAGCGCGAGGAGCGCATAGACGAGGCCGAGCAATTGGTTCACCATGGCCGATTGCGACGCCTCGAACTGGGCGCGCGACTGGACCTGCACATTCGGGTAAGACGCCAGCGCACGCTCCACCGCTTGCTGCACCCCGGGACTCCCGTCAGTCTTCAGCAGGAGGGCGCCGGGCAGTGGGTTCTGGAAGTGGCGGAGGAACACCGCGTTGCTGACGAGATACTTCCCCGCCAGGGCGTTCGGCTGGTAGATCCCGCCGATGCGCATGGTGGTCGCGCCCGTCAGCGCGAACCTCACCGGGACCGTTTCGCCGACCGAGAGGTTGTCCGCGCTCGCCGTGTTGGTGTCGACGAGCAGGTCGCCGGCGGAGAGCGCCCGGGTGCTCCCCGCCGTCATCCTCAGGATCACCGTATCGGACAGGTTCTTGGTCCCGAGGCCCAGCAGGCCCTCGAGTGAGCCCCTGAACTCGAATTGGTCACCGTAGACGGTGTTGGAGGCCGTGACGCCGGGGACGCTGGCCGCCTTCGGGGGGACCGTCGTGCTGAAGTTCCCCGATCCGCCGCCGGTGCTCGTGGTCGTCACGATGAGGTCGGCGCTGATGGCGTTGTCGACGCTGCTCGTGGCCGACCGCGACAACGACGCGCCGAAGACGGCAATGGCCGAAACCAGGGCAAGCCCGACCATCAGCGCGGACGACGTCTGGGCCGTGCGCCGCGGGCTGCGCATGGAGTTCTCGCGGCCCAGCCGTCCCGACGTGCCCAGCAGGCGGGCCAGCGGGCGCCCGATGACGCTGGCCAGGGGCCGCGCCACTGCCGGCGCCAGCATGGCGACGCCGACGAAGATCAGCACCGCGCCGAGGCCGACCAGCGCGATAGCCGGTTCCGTCAGGCCCACGGCCAGCAGAGCGACCCCGATCAGCGTGATGACCCCGCCCCGGATGAAACGGCGCCGCAACGGGATCTCGGCCTCGGTCTGCTGTTCGGAGACCGCCGCCACCGGGGCGATGCGTACGGCGCGGCGGGCAGGGCTGATGGCGGCGACCATCGTCACCCCGATGCCCACGATGAGGCAGACGATGACTGTGCGGGCCTCGAACACGAGGGGGCCCGACGGCAGCGTGACCCCGAAGCCGGCCAGCAGCTTCTCGAGCCCCACTGCGGCGAGCACGCCGAGCCCGAGGCCGACCAGCGACGACAGCACCCCGACGATCAATGCCTCGCCGAGCACGGAGCGGAACACCTGGCGGCGGCTCGCCCCGACGATGCGCAGCAGCGCCAGCTCCTTGGTGCGCTGGCCCACGGTGATGGAGAACGTGTTCAAAATGGTGAAGCCGCCCACGAACAGGGCGATGAACCCGAAGACCAGCAAGGCGGTGTTGAAGAAGCCCAGCGCTGAGCTGATGGCGCTGGTCGCCTCGTTGACGACCGTCTGACCGCTCACCACCTGCACGCCGCGGGGCAGCACGCGCGCGATGTCGCTTTGGACGACCGTCTTGTTGGCGCCGGGCACGGTGACGACGTTGATGGTGTCGAACTGGCCGACCTGACCCAGGAGCGCCTGCGCCGTCGGGATGTCGAAGGCAGCGAGCGTCGCCCCGGCCAGGTTGTTCGCCGTGCCGAAGCGGGTCAGACCGGTGATGGTGAACGTCCGGGTCGGGCCCTGCAGGAGGATGCGCACCTTCTGACCGACCTTGAAGTTGTACTTCTGCGCCGTGCCGAGGTCCATGAGGACGTCGTGCGGTGTCGTCGGCGGTGACCCCTGTGCGATGTGGAGCGCGGAGATCTGCTGGTTGGGGTCGTACTCGACCCCGAGGGTCGGTGCCCCGCCGGTGGTGATGGCCTTGCCGTCGGGGGCGATGAATTGCGCGTACCCGGTCACCGAGCCGTTGGCGGCCTGTACGCCGGGGACCCGCTGCACCGTGGCGAGGAGCGACTCGGGAACCGGATTCCGGGTGGCGTTGCCGCCACTGGTTCCGAGCTGGGCCACCCCGCGTACCTGGAAGGTGATGTTCTGGTAGATATTCCCGAACAGCGTGTCGAACGTGCTGTGCAGGGTGTCGGTGAGGACGAAGGTCCCGGCGATGAAGGTGACCCCGAGGACAATGGCGAGCGCGGTCAGGACGAGGCGGAGCTTGTGCGCGAGCAGCCCCTTGATGGTGACGCGCCACATGTCAGGTGCCCAGCGTGCGGATGCGCTCGAGCACCGAGTCGGCGGTCGGCTCCGAGAGGTCGTCGACGATGTTGCCGTCGGCCAGGAAGACCACCCGGTCGGCGTAGGCCGCCCCGTGGGGATCGTGGGTGACCATGACGATGGACTGGCCGAACTCGGTGACCGACCGACGAAGGAAGGACAGCATCTCGGTCGTGGAATTGGAGTCCAGGTTCCCGGTGGGCTCGTCGGCGAAGACGAGGTCGGGCCGGTTGATGAGGGCGCGGGCACAGGCGCAGCGCTGTTGCTGCCCTCCGGACATCTCGCTGGGCCGGTGCGACAGCCGGTCGGTGATGCCGAGCTGATCCACCAGGTAGTCGAACCACTCCTTGTCCACCTTCCGTCCGGCCAGGTCCACCGGCAGCGTGATGTTCTCGCCTGCGGTGAGCGTCGGCACGAGATTGAAGGACTGGAACACGAAGCCGATGTGGTCCCGCCGCATCTGGGTCAGGCCCTTGTCGTCGAGGGCGCCGATGTCGAGGTCGCCGACGTAGGACTGGCCCGACGTCGGGCGGTCGAGGCCGGCCATGCAGTGCATCAGCGTTGACTTGCCCGATCCCGAAGGGCCCATGACGGCGGTGAACTTGCCGCGTTCGAAGGTGACGTCGATGCCAGCCAGGGCATGGACGGTGGCCTGCCCGGTGCCATAGGTCTTGCGCAGCTCGACCGCGTCGCGCGGCCGGGGAGGCGGAACGTTGTGCGGCCGTTGCTTCGTCGGCGAGCGTCACGATGCCTCGATTCGTCGTGCTGGGAGGGAAAGAGAAGCCGCGGGACGTCCTACTCTGTCCCCGTCGGGCGACACCGTACAAGGCGCTCGGCGCCCGGCTCTGTCGTCCTCCGGTCCAACGGACGAGTGCAACAGGGGGATTGGACCCTTGGCGCGGTTGCGCCAGGCCGGTACCCTGAGGCCCCGCACGAGCTGGACAGGCACGTGAGCTTCCCGGGGGGGCGAGTTCGCATGGGGCATGACGCCAGGAGAAGGGGCTGAGTCGCTGAGGCCATCTCTCCATCTGGCCGGACGCACCTCCACTGCTGTTGCCGCAGTCGTGTCCGTGGCGGCCGTTCTGATCCTCCAGCTGGCGCTGTTCCCGGTGCCCTTCGGCGTGTGGCTCCAGGGTGCCGTGCTCGGGCTGCTCGGCTCGCTCATGGCGGTGGGGCTGGGACTGACCTACCGCCTGAACAAGGTGATCAACTTCGCGCAGGGCGACCTCGGCACGGCCCCCGCCGTCCTGGCCATCGGTCTGGTCGCCTTCTCCGGCGTCAACTACTTCCTCGGCCTGGCCACCGGGCTCGTCGCGTCGGTCCTCCTCACCGCCACCGTCGAGATCCTCGTCGTCCGCCGCTTCCGCCGCTCGCCCCGCCTCATCCTGACCGTCGCCACCATCGGTCTGGCCCAGCTCCTCGTCGTGATCAGCCTGCTCATCCCGCGCATCTGGGGCCAGACCCCGATCGCCAGCGCAACGGTCACCTTTCCGTGGCACTTCGCCTGGCACATCCCGCCCATCGTCTTCGACCAGGACGATCTGGTGGCCGTCATCGTCTCGGTCGTCTGCCTGGCGGCAGTCTCACATGTGGTTCACCAGGAGCGACATCGGCATCGCGGTCCAAGCGGCTGGGGACCGTCGCGACCGCGCCTCCATGCTGGGCATCCCCGTGGGGCGACTGCAATCGGCCACCTGGGTGGTGGCTGGCGTGCTCTCGTTCGTCAGCATCTTCTTCCAGGCCACGATCCTTGGGTTGCCGCTCGATCCGACCTATGGGCTCACGGCCTTGGTCACCGCCCTGGCCGCGCTCGCACTCGGGAATTTTACCGAGCTCCCGGTGATCGCCGCCTCCGCGGTGGCACTCGGCATACTGCAGCAGGGCGTCGCGTGGAACGACCCCACCAACCCCGCGCTGGGGCTGGCGGTGCTCGCCGGTGTGGTCTTCGCCGCCATCGTCGTCCGCCAGCTGTTCGCGCACCGGGGGGACCGAGAGTCGGAGTCGACCCTCTCGCTAGCCGGGAGCGTCCGCGACCTCTCGGTCGCGGCACGCGCGCGCACCGAGGTGCGGGTCGGCACCCCGGTGGGGGGACTGATCGCCTTCGCGCGCCGCCTGCACTCTGCCGCTCTGGATGGGTCCCGGTGAGCTCATCCGGGCATCTGCCCTGGTCGTGTTGGCCATGGTCGGCTGCTCCGTGGTGGTGCTCACGGGCTGGTCGGGACAGGTCAGTCTCGGTCAGATGTCCTTTGCGGCCGTCGGTGCCGTCGTCGGCAGCGTCGCACTGGTCGACTGGCACTGGGATCTCAGCCTGGCCCTGCTCTTGTCCGCGGCGGCTGCGGCTGTCGCGGCCGTTGTCATCGGCATCCCGACGCTGCGCCTCGACGGGATGTTCGCCGCGGTGACGACGCTCGCCTTCGCCCTCGCCGCCTCCGGCTACTTCCTCGTCCCGGCTGAGTTCTCCTGGATCCCACAGGGCCAGGTGGGCGTGCCCTATCTGTTCGGCATCGCCGTCACCTCCCAGGGGGCCGTGTTCGAGCTCTGCCTGTGCGTGCTGGTCCTGGTGCTCGTCGCGCTGTACGGGCTGCGCCACAGCAGGACGGGCCGGGTGCTCCGCGCCCTCCCGGCCAACCAGCGGGCCGCCTCGGGCTACGGCGTGCGCGTGGTCCGGGCCAAGCTGACGGCGTTCGCGGTCTCCGGCTTCATCGCCGGACTGGCCGGTTGTCTCTACGTCGTCGTGAACCAGCAGTACGACGACACCGCATTCCTGGTCTCGGTGAGCCTCGTGGTGTTCACCTCGACCGCGGTCGGCGGATTGGGGTCGGCCTTCGGAGCCATCCTCGGCGCCGCCATCGTCGAGGGCAGCGCCGTCTACCTGCCACCGAGCTGGCAGCTCTTCCCCTCGGCCCTCGGCGTGCTCATCGTGCTGATCCTCTTCCCCCGTGGCCTGGCGGGCCTCTGTTACGACCTCCGTGACTGGGCCATCGACGGACTCGAGCATCGCCGCGGCGCAGCGCCACCGCACGTCGCCGGCCCGGTGAAGGGCGCGGTGACGCCGTGAAGCGACTGGCCTCTTTCGGCGCGGGGGCGTCCCTCTTCCCCTTGACGATCCTGTTTTCCATCGAGCTGCTCGACCAGGCCACCCAGAGCGCCTTCAACGTCCTGACGCCCAACGTGCGCGACGCCTTCCACCTCACCAACGCCGGCATCCTCCTGATCGTCGCCATCGCCGGGGCGGCCGCGCTGGCCTTCACACTGCCCGTCGCGGTCCTGGCCGATCGCACCAACCGGGTGCGCATCGCGCTGATCGGCGCCATCGTGGGGGCCGCCTTCTCGATCGCGCTCGGCGCGTCGCAGACAGTGGTCGTGGCCGCCGTGATGCTGGCCGGCGTCTCTATGGGGCAGGCGGTCATCTTCCCCACGCACAATTCGCTGCTGGCGGACTACTACCCGGTTCCCGCACGCCCCCGCATCTACTCGGCGCACCGTTCGGGCATCAGCCTGGGGGCCATTCTCGGCGTCCTGCTCGGTGCGGGACTGGCGGCCCTCTTTTCCTGGCGCGCGCCCTTCTTCGTCTTCCCGGTGCCCATCGCCGTGGTGGTGCTCGTCGGTCTCCGCCTGCACGAGCCGCCGCGCGGCCGGCACGAGCAGCTCGAACTCTCCGAGCAGATGCTCGCGTCGGAGCGGGGTGAGCCCGCACCCCTGGGCGATGCTCCCGCACCGGCGGTGGCCGTGGAGGTCCCGGTCGACGCCCCGCCGTCCCTCGGCGAGGCCTGGCGGACCGTGTGGAAGATCGGCGTGCTGCGTCGCATCTTCATCGCGCTGCCCTTCCTCGCCGCCTCCATCGCCGGGTTCACCTCGCTCGCCTCCCTGCAGTACCAGGAGACGTTCCATCTCGATGCCGTCCAGCGCGCCTATCTCATCGCACCCATCCAGGTGTTCGACCTCCTCGGCCTCGCCGTAGGCGCACTGATCGCCACCCGGCTCGCCGCCCGCGACATCGGGCTCGTCTTCCGCATGCTCGCCGTCGCCTCGGTGATCGCCGCCGGATTCGCCGTGCTGTTCGCGCTCGCCCCCTCCGTCCCGATCGCCTTCATCGGCAATGCCGGCATCGACGCGTCCTTGGCCATCGTGGGACCCGGTGTTTTCGCCTCCCTCTCCCTGGCTATCCCGGCACGGGTGCGCTCGGTCGGCTTCTCCATCGGCGCCTTGTTCGTCCTGCCGGGCTTCCTCGTGCTGCCGATCGTCGGTGCGCTGGGCGACGCGGTGGGCTTCCGCTACGGCCTGCTGATCCTGGTGCCGCTCTTCACGATCGGCGGCCTCATCGTGGCGAGCGCCGGCGGCCTGATCAGGCGTGACGTGCAAGACGTGTGGACGTCCATGCGTGCGCGTGCCCAGATGCTCCTCGACCGTCAGGCGGGGCGCCTGCCCTTGCTCGCCGTCCGCGAGCTCAACGTCGGCTACGACGGCGTCGAGGTACTCGGGGATGTCGCCATCGAGATCGGCGAGGGCGAGATCGTCGCCCTCCTCGGCACCAACGGCGCCGGAAAGTCGACCCTGCTGCGCGCGATCGGCGGCGTCGTCGAGGCCGACCACGGCGCCATCGTCTTCGACGGGCGGGACATCACGCACCTGCCGCCGGACGAGATCGCGCGCCTCGGTGTCGCCCAGGTACCCGGGGGCGAGGGGATCTTCCCGAACTTCCGCGTCGAGGACAATCTGCGTGCCGCCGCGTGGCAGGGCCGGCGGCGTGGCGAGCGCGACGCCGACATGATCGAGGAGGCGCTGACGACCTTCCCCATCCTGGCCTCGCGGCGCAGCGAGCGGGCCGGCAACCTCTCCGGAGGCCAGCAGCAGATGCTGGCCCTCGCCATGGCCACCATCACACGGCCCAAGCTGTTTCTCATCGACGAACTCTCGCTCGGGCTGTCCCCCATCGTGGTCGAGCAGCTCTTGGGCGCCATCCAGTCGATGCGCCAGGCCGGCACCGCCATCCTCCTGGTGGAGCAGTCGATGAACGTTGCCGTGGCGGTGGCCGACCGTGTGTACGTCATGGAGACCGGCGTCGTGCGATTTTCCGGCACGTCCGACGAGCTGGCCAGCCACCCCGAAGTGCTGTGGTCGATCTACCTCCAGAAGGCCTCGGAGTCGATCGGGGCCCACGGTGGCGAGGTCGGGCTTCTGGACGCGGCGAGCCCGGTGGAGCGCACGGAGCTCGAGGTGCGCGGGCTGTCCATCGCCTTCGGGGGCAACGCCGCTCTCGACGACGTGACCCTCCACGCGCGAGCACGGCGAGATCGTCGGCATCATCGGCCCCAACGGGGCGGGCAAGACGACGCTCTTCGACGTCATCTCAGGGTTCCTGCACCCCGACCTGGGCCGGGTCGAGCTGGCGGGCGTCGACATCACCGACCGCAGCGCGTCCACGAGGGCCCGCCGAGGCCTGGGACGCTCCTTCCAGGACTCGCGCCTGTTCGCGGGCCTGACCGTGCGGGACGCGCTGGCCGTCTCGCTCGAGCGCTTCACGGACGTGGGCGACCCGTTCAATGCAGTGCTTCGGCTCCCCCTCCAGGTGCGGACCGAGGTCGCCGTCATGCAACGCGTCGACGAGCTCCTGGGGATGTTCGGCCTCGACCGCTTCGCCGACAGCCTGGTGAGCGAGCTGTCGACCGGCTCGCGCCGACTGGTCGACCTGGCCGCAGTCGTCGCCCACCAGCCGTCGGTGGTCCTGCTCGACGAGCCATCGTCGGGCATCGCCCAGCGCGAGGTCGAGGCCATGGTCGGCTTGCTGCGCACCGTGCGGGACCGGCTCGATGCGACCATGCTCGTCGTCGAGCACGACATCGCGTTCATCACCGAACTGGCCGACCGCCTGGTGGCGATGGACCGCGGCACCGTCCTCATCAGCGGGACCGCGCAGCGACGTGCTCGCGGCGCCCGAGGTGGGTGAGGCGTTCCTGGGCTCCGACCCGTTGGCCCGGTCACAGTCCGGTCCGGTCGCCGCGACCACGACCCGCACGCCCAGCACGGCCGCCGCCACCACGACCACGACCACGGAGGTAGATCCCGGATGAGCGAGCCCGACCCGCCACGGAGCGAGCGACCGTGGCCACAGGTCAGTCGGCTCCGCATCGCCGGGCCGGTCGTCGTCATCGTCGCTGCCCTCGTCGCGGCGGGCGTCGTCGCAACCGTGAACGAGAACAACGGCTCCACGACAACCACGACAGCGAGCGGCGCCGGGAGCGGGAGCGGCAACGGGACCGCCAACGGTCAGGCCGCACGCTCGGCCGTACCCATCACCTACGCCGCGGCCACCAAGGCGGGCAAGGCGGGCGCGTACGACTGGGGTCCCCGGTGCGACCACAAGACTGGGCGGCTGAAGATGCCGAGCGTCTACGCGCCGCCCTGCGTGCCCGTCGTCAGCGGCGACACGAACGGCGGCGCCACCTCGAGCGGGGTGAGCGGGAGCACGATCAACGTCGTCTACTACCAGCCCCAGCCGGGCGGGCTCGCGGCGACGATCTCGGGCGCGGCCGGTACCAACGCCCAGGCGCTCGCCACTGCCCAGGCCTACGTGGCCATGTTCAATCAGATCTACGAGCTCTACGGGCGCCACGTGAACCTGATCCCCTTTACCGCCTCCGGGGCCGACGCCGATCCGGTGGCCGCCCACTCCGACGCTGTCACCGTCGCACAGCAACTCCACGCCTTTGCGTCCATCAACGGCCCGGGTGAGACCACCGCCTACGAGGACGAACTGGCTCGTCTGCACGTCCTGTGCATGGCGTGCGGCGACTCGTCCACCAACGGCGAGATCCAGCGCAACGCCCCCTACCAGTGGGCCAACCTGCCCACCGCCGACACGTCGCTCAACGAGACGATCGACTACCTCATCGCCAAGTTGAACAGGAAGGACGCCGTCTGGGCCGGCGACCCCGCCCTGCACACCCAGAAGCGCAAGTTCATCCTGGTGAGCGAGACGTCGGAGCCGCCCGCGCCGGGGTTCGCCCAGCTGACAGCGTCGCTCACCACAGAAATTGCGGGGGGGTCGCGTCAACATGGCGTCGCCCACCGACCTGACCTACACGCTCAACCTCACCACGCTGCCCACTCAGGCCGCCACCCTGGCCGAGAAGCTGAAGACCTCGAACGCCACCAGCGTCGTGTTCGCCGGCGATCCCATCATGCCGATTTACCTCACCAAGGCCTGCGCCAACATCGGGTACTTTCCCGAGTGGATCATCACCGGAATCGTGCTCACCGACACCTCGGCCCTGGGGCGCTACTACGACCAGGCGGAGTGGTCGCACGCGTTCGGGGTAACCAGCCTGGGCGTGCCGGTGCCGGTCTCTGCCGGTGACGCTGACCGGCTGTACCACTGGTGGTACGGGGCCAACGCGACGCCGGCCTCACTGGCGGCGCCCGCGATCATCCCGCCGATCCAGCAGATCTTCGCCGGCGTCCAACTGGCCGGAGCCGACCTCACGCCCTCGACGTTCACGACCGGGCTGTTCCGCGCCCCGGCTGCCGGCGGGGGGCCGACGAGCCCACTCGATGCGTACGGCTACCAGGGCGCGGCGCCGCGACCCAGCTACTCGTCGCCTGCCGACTACACGTTCCTCTGGTACGACGCCACGGCCAAGGGCCCCGACGAGGAGGGCGTGAACGGCAGCGGGTTGATGCGCTACGTCAACGGCGGCACACGCTACAAGGCGGGGGTCGTGCCCGCCGGCCCTGTGCCGATGTTCACGGTCGCCGGCTCGGTCACGAGCTACGCATCGCCGCCCGACCTGGCGCCAACGTACCCGGCATGGCCGGGTTCTCCGGCGTCGGGCTGACCGCCCGTTGCGCACACGACCACCCACGCGCATGGCTGGGGTGGCCGGCGCCCAGCATCCGAACGACCACATCGCCGGGCGGGCGGGAAAGCGCGTCGCTCGACGTCCTGGGCCGGAGCCGGGCGCTGTAACCGGGGGCGGGCTCCTGCGTCGGAGGATCGTGTATCAGGGGGTCGAGGTGAGCAATGCGGATCGCGTGGCCGCGGCCCGACTGCTGGTCAAGATCCGGGCATTCGTCACCGAACAACTCGACGACGAAGAGGCCGTGCTCTTCGCCGCCCTGATCGCGCCCGGGGTGGCCCGCGCCTATCGGGACGACGACGTCGCGGGACTCGGCGCCGACGTGGACTGGCAGCCCGAAGCACTCCCCGATGCCCTGGCGGAGGCCGTGCGTGACGGCGGGATCAAGGTGGTGGGTCTGCGACGAAGGTGATCAGGCCGGCGCGGCGTCCCTTTCGGACACGTCCGTTGCCGTGCCCCACGGGCACGACATGGGCGGCTGCGGCGTCGACACAAGCCTGGCAACCCTCGATGTGCTTCGACGCCCTGAGCGGGTCGTCCAGCAGCAGCTTCTGGAACTCGTCGCAGGCCAGGGACGGCTGCTTGACCATCAACTGCAGCGTCAGCGCGTTGCGCAACCGCCGGCGCGCCCGGTGCACGATCACCTTCGCCGCACCCTGGCTCACGCCCAGTGCATCGGCAACCTGTGATGGCGTGAAGCCGAGCTGCGTGACCATGGTCACGGCCGTAGCGTCCCGCCTCGACAGACCGGCGACGCATCCCTGGACTTGATCCGCCAGCTCGCGCACCTCGGCCTCCGACTCGGGCCCCGGACCGCTCGCCACGAGCGCCTCGCCGTGCGTTCCATCGAGCACCGCGAGACGTTTGCGCGCGCGCAGCTGATCGGTCGCCGCGTGGCGGGCGATGGCCAGCAGCCACGGCCGGAACCGGTCTGCCTCGCGCAGGTCGTCGAGATGTTGTAGGGCGCGTGCGAACGTGTCCTGCACCGCGTCAGCGGTGGCGTCCGCGTCGCCGACGAGATTGAACGCGACACGGCGGACCGAGTCGACATGCTCGCGGTAGAGGTCCGCAAATGCGTGCGAGTTCCCGGACCGCACCGCCGCCACGAGTTCGGCGTCCGTGCGCACCAGGGTGGGTCCCCCTCGCATGCGGGCGATGGTAGGTCTTGCCCAAACGAAATGCTCGTGACAGATGTGGGAGTTGTGACCAAAGTGTCATTGGGAGTTGTGACCAAATGGTCATTTGGGCGTCGCGCCAATCCCCCGACCCCACGGCCGAGACGGGGGCTAGCACCAGGACCGGGACGCCCGGTAGCGGCATTCCGCGTCGATCCGCCCCACCGCATGCTGGGTCCCAGGCCCGCGATGGCACTCGAAGGAGCTTCCATGATCGTCACCACAGGACTGACCAAGCGCTATGGCAAGACTGTGGCCGTCGACCGTCTCAGCTTCCGCGTCACCCCGGGCGTGGTCACCGGCTTCCTCGGCCCGAACGGCTCGGGCAAGTCCACGACGATGCGCATGATCCTGGGCCTCGACGTGCCCGACTCGGGCTCCGCCACCGTCAACGGCATCCGCTTCGGCGAGTTGCGCTGGCCGCTGCGCGACGTGGGCGCGCTGCTCGACGCCAAGGCGTTCCATCCCGGGCGCAGCGCCCGGAACCACCTGCGCTGCCTGGCCAGGACCAACGACATCGCCTTCGCCCGGGTCGACGAAGTGCTCGACTTCGTCGGGCTGACCACCGTGGCGGACCGGAGGGCCGGCACGTTCTCGCTCGGCATGGGCCAGCGCCTCGGCATGGCGAGCGCGCTGACTGGGGGACCCCGGCGTCCTGCTCTTCGACGAGCCGGTCAACGGCCTCGACCCCGAGGGCATCCGCTGGGTCCGCCATCTGCTGCGCGGGCTCGCCGCCGAAGGCCGCACCGTCCTGGTGTCGAGCCACCTGATCACCGAGATGGCCCTCACCGCGGAGCGGCTGATCGTCATCGGCCGGGGCAAACTCATCGCCGAGACGAGTGTCGACGAGTTCACCGCACTGAGCCAAGGTGACTCCGTCCGCGTCGTCACGCCGATGCCGCAGCGCTTCGTCACCGCGTTGACGAGGGCAGGCCTGCGCCCGACCGTCGGTAACGACGGGGCCATCGTCGTCTGTGGCACGTGCCCGTCCGACATCGGGGAGCTCGCCGCGCGGTGCCTCGTTGACCATCTACGAGCTCACGCCGCTGCGGGCCTCGCTCGAGGACGCCTTCATGGAGCTCACCGCCGACACCGTCGAGTACCGGTCCGCCCACGCGGACGCCGTGGCCTCCCGCTGACCACCCCTCCCACTGAAAAGGACGCACCATGACGCTCGCAGTGACCATCGACGTGCCCCGGCGCCGGGCGGGTCTTCGCCAGGCCATCGGCGCGGAATGGACCAAGATCACCACCCTGCGCTCGACGAAGTGGGCCCTGCTCATCACGTTCGCGGGGGCCATCCTGGTCACCTTCCTCTCCACCCGCGGCGCGCGGCACCAGAACGCGGCCTTCTACCAAGGCTTCGATCCGACGAACCAGGCGCTGGCTGGGCTGGCGCTCGGCTCGCTCGTCATCGGGATCCTCGGTGTGTTGGCCATGACCGGCGAGTACGGAAGCGGCACCATCCGCTCGTCGCTGACGGCGACCCCGCGCCGCTCGGTCTTCTTCGGCGCGAAGGCCATCGTCATGGGCACCTTCGCCCTGGCCATAGGTCTTGTCCTGAGCTTCCTCTCGTTCTTCGAGGGGCAGGCCGTCCTCTCCGGCGCGGCGCCCACCGCCAACCTCGGTGATCCCGGCGTCCTGCGGGCCCTTCTCGAATCGGGCCTGTTCCTCGCCCTCCTGGCCTTGTTCGGGCTTGGGATCGGTGCGATCATCCGCCACAGTGCGGGCGCCATCGCAACCTTCGTGGGATGCACGCTCCTCGTCCCCGTCCTCCTCCACAACGTGGCTGGGAACCCGGCGCGGTTCATGCCCGTGATGTTGCTGGGCAACTCGGTCGCCGCCGTGGTGCGTGTCAATGACGCGCTGTCCAGCACCGTGGCTCTCCTGCTGATGGGTCTCTACGCAGCCCTCGCGCTCGTCGGCGGCGCGGCGCTGCTGGTCCGACGGGACGCGTGATGGTGGAACAGGCAGAAGACAGCGGCGTGCACGTGCGCCTGTGGGGCAGGGAGCTCTCCCTGGCGGTCACCGACGAGCAGGTGGCGGCGGCCAAGTCGGTCTCCCGGCAGATCCTACGCGAGCCCTTCACGAAGCGACCGTGGGCCGAACTGGCGTTCTATGCCGTCTCGGGAGGTCTCGCCGTCGTCGGGCTGGCCTTCGTGGGCGCCACCATGGTGACGGGCGTCGTGCTGGCGATCACCTTCTTCGGCCTCGCCGTCCTGGCGGTGTCCATCCGCAGCGCGCGCGGCCTCGGCGGCTGGCAGCGGGGCCTGGCCCGTGCCATGTTGCGCGAGCAGATCGCGGACCCCGAGGCCTTCGCCGGGCGCCACGGCTTCCTCGGTTGGTTGCAGTCGTCGCTGCGCGACCGCGTCGGCTGGCGGGCCGTCGCGTACCTGGCCGTCAAAGTGCCCTGGACCGTCCTCGGCTTCTACGTCGCGTTCAGCCTGTGGTGGGACGCGTTCATCTGCCTCACCCATCCGCTCCTCACGTCCGGATCCAACAGCTTGCCGGTCTTCGGCGTGGTGCGGAACCTGTTCCCGGGTTTCTTCTCGCACGGCATGACGGGTTTCTTCCGCGAAGTCGCCATCCTCATCACCGGCGCCGTCTTCTTGTTCGCGGCGCCGTGGGTCATGCGGGGCTTCGTCAACGTCGACCGCATGCTCATGCGGTCGCTCCTCGGGCCTGACCCCATGGCGGCCCGGGTGCGCACGCTCGAGCAGGCCCGGTCGCAGACCGTCGACGCCTCGGCGGCCACCCTGCGCCGGATAGAGCGCGACCTGCACGACGGCACCCAGGCGCAGCTGGTGGCCCTCGCCATGCGGCTGGGCATGGCCAAAGAGAAGCTCGAGGCCGCTGACGACATGGATCTCGACCGGATCCGCGAGCTGGTCGAGGAGGCTCACCGCGGCGCCAAGGAGGCCATCGCGGAGCTGCGCGACATCGCGCGGGGCATCCACCCGCCGGCGCTCGACATCGGACTGGAGGGCGCGCTCGCCACGCTGGCCGCCCGCAGCGCCGTCCCGTCCGAGGTCTCGGTGGACCTGCAGACGCGGCCGACGCCCGCCATAGAGGCCATCGCCTACTTCTGCGTGGCCGAGCTGCTGGCCAACGTGGCCCAGCACGCGCACGCGTCCCGGGCGACGGTCTCCTGTGCGCAGCAGGGCACCTGGCTGCGGCTCGTCGTGCGCGACGACGGGCGCGGCGGGGCGCAGCTCACGGCGATTGGCTCCACATCGAGCGGCTTGTCCGGCCTCACCGACCGGGTGCATGCCGTGGACGGGCGGCTCTACCTGACGAGCCCCCCGGGCGGCCCCACGGTGGTCACCGTCGATCTCCCGCTCGCCGCATGATGGTCGGTGCACTGCGTGTCGCCATCGCCGAGGATTCCGCCATCCTGCGCGACGGGCTCGTCCAGCTCCTGGTCGACCGCGGCTTCGCCATCACCGGCGCCGTCGGGGACGCCGCGGCGCTCCGCAGCTCGGTCGCCCAGAACCCACCTGACGTCGCCGTGATCGACATCCGGATGCCGCCGACCTTCACCGACGAGGGCCTCCGCCTGGCCCTCGACCTACGCGCCCGTTACGAGGGGCTGGGGATCCTGCTCTTCTCGCAGTACATCGAGACCCGCTACGCCGCCGACCTCCTGGCGGACGACGCCGCCGGCATCGGCTACCTCCTGAAGGACCGCGTGGCCGACGTCAGCGACTTCGTCGAGGCGCTGGAGCGGGTCGCCATAGGAGGTACCGCCTTGGACCCCGAAGTGGTCACACAGCTGATGGGTGCCACGCGCCGTAGCGACTCGCTCTCGGTGCTCACCCCCCGCGAGCGCGAGGTCCTCGGCCTCATGGCGGAGGGCCGGTCGAACGCGGCCATCGCCGCGGCGCTCGTCGTCAGCGAGGGCGCTGTCGAGAAGCACGTCGCCAACATCTTCGCCAAGCTCGACCTCCCCGTCTCGGAGAACGACCACCGCCGGGTGCTGGCGGTGCTGCGCTTCTTGGACTCCTGACCTCAGGCGGACGCTCCGTTGGGCGTCGTAGGGCAGACCCGGGCGGAAGCACGGCGCGCGGCCAGGTCCTCGCGGCGGACCGCGGCCACCGCGAACCAGTCCATCTGCGGGAAGTCGATGCAGTCCGCGCCGGTGACGTCGTCGTGGCAACCGGGGTGTGGGCGGCTCCAGCGTCGGCGAAACTCGGTCGGCGGCCCGGTCGCCGGGGTAGAAAGGGAACGTGCTGAGGGTCATTCGCGGGGGATCCACGAACCGGAGGCTGCCGTCCATCGGCCTCGTCTTGGGCGCCGGCGGCGTGGTCGGCCAGGCCTATCAGGCCGGCGTCCTGGCGGCGCTGCAGCGGGAGACCGGCTGGGACCCCCGCGCTGCGGCGATCATCGTCGGCACCTCCGCCGGTTCGGTCACGGGGGCCGCCCTGCGCGTCGGGGTCCCGGCCACGGATCTCGCGGCCTCGCTCTACGGTGCGCCGACATCCCGCCGCGGTGGCGCGATCCTTCGCCGCATCCTTCCGGACGACGCGGGGCCGCTACCGAGCCCGTCGGTCCGGTCGCTCCTGCGCCCGTGGTGCCTGCCGTCGCCGGCCCTGTTCACCCGCACCCTCAGGCGCCCGCTGGCCTTCCGTCCCGAGGTCGCCGCCATGACCTTGATGCCGCGGGGGCAGGTCGACATCTCGGAACGGGCGCTGTGGCCTCGACGGGCACATCGGTGCGCGCTGGCCCGAGGGCCTGCGAATCTGCGCGGTGCGGCGCGCCGACGGCGCCCGCGTCGTCTTCGGCCGCGCGGGATCGCCGCCGGCCCGTCTGGCCGAGGCGGTATTGGCATCGTGTGCCATTCCGGGCTACTTCCGTCCGGTGGTCATCGAAGGGACCGAGTACGTGGACGGCGGCGTGCACTCGGTCACCAACGCGGATGTGCTCCGTGCCGAGCGCCTCGACGTCGTGGTGATCGTCTCTTCGATGTCGGCCGCGCACGGCAACGCCAACGGCGCCGACGGGCTGCTGCGTCGGACGGTGCACCGTCGCATGGAGCGGGAGATCGCGCGGCTCGAGGATGCCGGGGCGGCGGTCATCACGCTGGAGCCCGGTGGCGGATCGCGGCGGGCGATGGGGCTGCGCGCCATGGCCGAGGACCGTGCCCCCCGGGTCATCGAGTCCGCCTACGAGGAGACGCGGCGGCGGATCCTCGCCACCCCCCTCCTGGCCTCGCTCGGTGAGCCCGTCGAGGCGGCGACGGCCGGCTGATCCCCCTGGGGAATGGGAGGGGGCGGTAGTAACCTTCAGCTCCGGAACACCCGAAGGGAGGGTCGATGAGTCCTGATCGCCTGAGTCCCCTGGACGCGTCGTTCCTCCACATCGAGGACCATGTCTCGCACATGCACATCGCATCGGTGTCGATCTTCGAAGGGCCGGCGCCGCCGTACGCGGACATCGTGGCGATGATCGACGCCAAGCTCGACCTGGTCCCCCGCTATCGCCAGAAGGTCAAGTTCGTCCCCTTCGAGCTGGGCCGCCCTGTGTGGGTGGACGATCCCCACTTCAACATCGAGTACCACGTTCGCCACACGGCGCTCCCCGCACCGGGCGGCGAGACCGAGCTGCGCAAGCTCGTCGGCCGCGTGATGGCGCAGCAGCTCGACCGCACCAAACCGCTGTGGGAAATCTGGGTGGTCGAGGGACTCGAGGACGGGCGCTGGGCCATGTTGGCCAAGACGCACCACGCGTTGGTCGACGGGGTGTCGGGGACGGACCTGCTCGCCGTCATCATGGACCTCAGCCCCGACGTCGTGCGGCCGGAGCCGTCAGCATGGACACCACGTCCCGAGCCCTCGGGTCTGCAGCTCGTCGTGGACGCGCTCGAGAACGTCGTGCGTTCGCCGTACGAACAACTGCGCGCGGCGCGGGCACAGACTCGAGCGTTGCGCCGCCTGGCCGGCTACGCCCTCGACGTTGGCGGGGGGCTCTTCGCCCTGGCTGGACTGGTGCGTCCGATGCCGCTGTCGAGCCTGAACGGCCCGATCGGGCCGCACCGGCGTTACGCCTGGGCGACGACGTCGGTCGACGACATCAAACGGGTGCGCAAGGCGCTCGGCGGCACCTTCAACGACGTGGTCCTCGCCTGCATCACCAGCGGGTTCCGGGAGCTGCTGCTCGCCCGGGACGAGGACGTCGAGCGCGTGGTGCGTACGCTCGTGCCCGTCTCCGTCCGGGCTCGCGACGCGTCGGGGAAGGCCATCGGCGACGGCACCTACGAGAACAAGGTGTCGGCCATGTTCGCGGAATTGCCGGTCGAGATCGACGACCCCGCACTGCGGCTGCACGTCATCACCGAGCAGATGAAGGACCTCAAAGAATCCAAGCAGGCGCTGGCCGGCGAGGCCCTGACCTCCATGTCCGGCTTTGCGCCCCCCATGCTGCTCGCCCTGGGCATGCGGCTCGCCACCCGCGCCGGCCAGCGCAACGTCAACACCGTGACCACGAACGTGCCGGGGCCCCAATTCCCTCTCTACGCGGCCGGGCGCCGCATGATCCGCGCCTTTCCCTATGTGCCACTCGGTGGCCAGATCCGGCTCGGCATCGCCATCTTCTCCTATGACGGCGAGGTCAACTTCGGGATCACCGGTGACTACGACTCGACCCCGGACATCGACATCCTCGCCGGGGGGATCGAGCAGGGGATGACCCAGCTGCTCAAGGCGAGTGAGGACCCACGGCCCTGAACCTCACCGGGTGAAGTCCGGAATGCCGGCCACCTCGTCCTCGATGTAGTGCCGCAGGTCCGACACGATCACCCGTTCCACCCTGTGGCCGACGATGGGCACCGAAACGGTGAAGTCGCCCTCGACCGTGACGATCGTGCGGTCCGGGCCGTCGCCCTCCTCGAAGCGATAGCTCCCACGCGCCCGGAGCCGATCGGGATAGTGGTCGGGAAGCACCTCCCACTCCGAACGCCCCTCCCCGGGATGCAGCACGGTCCGGGTGACCCACGACATCTTGGCCGGGTCGAGCACGCGACGCACCGCCGACGACAGCGAGCCCGTGAACGCGAAGCGCACCTCCAACTCGATACGCGACCCGGCGTCCGCGTGCCGGACCACCTCCACCACGGCGATGTCCTCCCGCACGGGACGACCCTCGAAGAATGCCGGCGAGCCGTAGGCCGCCATGGCGGTGGCGGGCGGGACGGCCACCGCCTGCCGGACGTCGAACTTCACGCAGCCATCACGCGGTGCCGGGACGGGTGGGCGGGAGGCCGAGTTTCCGGTGGTCCCAGCTGACGGTGCGCTCGACGACGAGCTTGACCGCCACCCGCTTGTGCAACATCGTCTCGATGAAGGGCTTGAGCTCGTCCGCGTAGGGCGCGTAGTAGCGTTCGAAGACGCTGACGCCGAGGGTCCACAGCTTGTCCGGGTCGTCGACGATCTCCGCTGTGCCGACGAGTTCGACGCCCCGCAGCTCCTCGTAGTAGTCGCCGTCCTCGAAGAGCAGCGTCAGACGCGGGTCCCGGCGCAGGTTCTGCACCTTCTGCGACTTCGCCTTGGTCTCGACCGTGACGCACCCCTCGAGGAACCCGTACCACATCGCGACCGCGTGGATCGAGCCATCCGGGGACATGGAGCACATCGTCATCGCCCGCCGCTCGGCCAGGAACGCATCCACCTCGGTGGGCGTCATGGCTATGGCTTTCCGTTGATTCACGCCGTGGCCCATGGCCTGGGTCATCGTGCACCTCCCCAATCGGTGTGCACGGCAGCGTAGTGCTCTGAGCAGGGCCGTCGTCGTAAGAGTTCATCTGCAGAACACTTGTTGGTTGCACCGGTTTCACAGCACGTTTACCTCGGCTCCCTAGCGTGCAAGCCGATGGCAACGGTGAATCAGCACACGGATCACACCGCCGTGGGTCCTCGTTCCGGTCCCACGGCGGAGCGCCATCGCGGCCAGGACGACCTGGCCGAGGTCATCATGATCCGACCGGCGCGCGCACACCGCACCGGGCTCATCGGATCGTTGGTCACCATGGCGCGGGTGTTCGCTTCCCCGCGTGTCCAGGCGACGTCGGTGCGATCGACCCCCCATCCGCCGTCGTCGCCTGCCCTTCTCTCGCGCACGCCTCGGGTCCCTCACGACGCTGCCTGAGGCTCAGCACAACGTGGCCGTCGCAAACGCACCGGCCGCGGGCCGGACCCCTCAGACGAACCCGGCACGTGACAATCGTCCGCTCGTGCTCGTGGTGGACGACGAGGAGTCTTATCGCCAGGCGTTGGCCTCCGGGCTGGCTCGGGAAGGCTTCGCCGTGGAGTCCGCCGGCGACGGGCACGAAGCACTGCGGTTGTTTCACCGGGTGCACCCCGACCTGGTCCTTCTCGACGTCATGCTGCCCGACCAGTCCGGGATCGAGATCTGTCAGCAGATGCGCAGCCTCAAGCCCGTGCCCATCATCATGGTGACGGCGCGCGATTCGGAAGTCGACATCGTGCTCGGTCTCGAGCTCGGTGCCAGCGACTACGTGGCCAAACCATTCCGGCTCCGAGAGCTCGTGGCGCGGATGCGGGCCGTCCTGCGCCGGGGCGTGGCGGTCGCCGAGCACCACGAAGAGGTGCTCGCCGTCGGCCCCGTCCGCCTCGATGCGGGCCGCCGTGAGGTCACCGTCAACGAGGTCCCGGTCGACCTCTCCCGCAAGGAGTTCGACCTCCTCGCCCTGTTGATGTCCCACAGCGGCCAGGTGGTGACCCGGGACTGGTGCATCGACCGGCTGTGGTGGGACCAGGAGCTGACCGACACGCGCACGCTCGATACCCACATCAAGCGGCTGCGCCGAAAGGTCGAGCCCGACCCGGCCAACCCCCGCCACCTGGTGACCGTGCGGGGAGTGGGATTCCGCTTCGAGGCCTAGCCGAGCGCACGGAGCGCATTCGCTCTACATTGACCCGATGCACAAGGGCGACAAGATCGACGATTTCGAGCTCCCCGACCAGGCGGGGACGCCGCGCCGGCTCAGCGACTTCCTGGCGAACGGACCCGTCGTGTTGTTCTTCTATCCCGCCGCCATGACCTACGGCTGCACGAAGGAGAGCTGTCACTTCAGGGATTTGTCCGCCGAGTTCGCGGCCGTCGGGGCACAGAGCGTGGGCATCAGTGCCGACTCCGTCGACAAGCAGAAGCAGTTCGACGAGAAGGAGTCTCTCGGCTTTCCCCTGCTCTCGGATCCCGACCGCGTGGTGGCGGCGAAGCTCGGCGCGAAGCGCAGCGCCGGCTTCCTCCCGAACAAGCGGGTCACCTTCGTCATCGACACCGACCGCACGCTGCTCGACGTGATCCACACCGAGTTCTCCATGGGTGCGCACGCCGACAAGGCGCTCGCCGTCCTCAAGGCGCGCCGCGCTGCCTGAGCACGCCGTCGTCGTCGTCACCGGCGCCGCCTCGGGCATTGGCGCCGCCACGGCGGTCCGCCTGCGCGCCGCGGGCCGGCACGTCGTCGGGATCGACCAGCGGGAGGCCGACGTGGTGGCCGACCTGGCGACGAAAGAAGGGCGGCGCCGGGCCGTCGAGGAGGCGGGCGAACGGAGCGGGGGGGCCCTGAGCGGCATCGTGACGTGCGCCGGCCTGGCCGCCCTCCCGGGCCGCGCCGGCTCCGTCGTCGCCGCGGTGAACTACTTCGGCTCGGTGGAGGTCCTCGAGGGCCTCCGTCCGCTGCTGCGCGACGGCGGTGCGGCCGTCGCCATCAGCTCCAACTCGACCACGGTGCAGCCGGCCATCCCCGCCGAGCTCGTCCAGGCCTGCCTCGACCACGACGAAGAGCGCAGCGGCCGGATCGCGGATGAGAAGGGTGCCATGGTGACGTATCCGGCCAGCAAGCTCGCGCTGGCGCACTGGGTCCGCACCGTCGCCACCGGCCCGACCTGGGCCGGCGTCGGGGCTCCGGCTCAACGCCGTCGCCCCCGGCATGATCGACACCCCCATGGTGGCCAGCATGCGCGCCGACGCGCGAGACGGCGCCGCTCCTCGACATGCTGCCCATCCCGGTCGGACGTCCGGGACGGCCCGAGGAGATCGCCGCCCTGGTCGAATTCCTCCTCGGGCCCGACGCCGCGTTCTTCTGCGGATCGGTGCTCTTCTGCGACGGCGGCAGCGACGCGCTGCTCGCGCACGCGCGACTGGCCGGCCGCCTGGGAGATCGAGGTGCGAGACCTCGGTCGCCAGCTCTCCTGACCCGGCGCCGGCCGGGGCCTCGCGTCCGCCGGGCCGACCGTAGGCTGCTGCAGTGCCGGGCCGGATCTTCGTGGACACCGCCCCGCTGCGGGACAGCCGCGACTTCCGCCTCCTCTTCGGCGGACAGCTCGTGTCCATGTTGGGGACGCAGCTCACGGTGGTCGCGATCCCCTTCCAGGTGTACTCCCTGACCCGGTCCTCCCTCCAGGTGGGCGCCATCAGCCTGGCCCAGCTGATCCCGTTCATCGCCGGTGCACTGGCCGCCGGACCGATCGGCGACACGGGCCGACAAGCGCCGGATGATGGTCTGGACGTCGGCCGCCATGGCCCTCACCAGCGGGGCCATGGCCGTCAACGCCGCCGTGCCCCATCCCTCCCTCGTGGCGCTCTACCTCGTGAGCTCGGCGGCGGCGGCCCTGATGGGCTTCTCCAACACGGCGCGGATGGCGGCGGTGCCCGGGCTCGTCGAGCGGCGCCACCTGTCGGCCGCATTCGCCATGATGCAGGTCACCTTCCAGGTCGGCACCGTCGTCGGGCCGGCGCTCTCGGGGCATCCTGCTCGGCATCGGGCTCCCGCTCGTCTACTCGCTCGATGCGCTCACGTTCGTCGTGGCCTGCAGTCACCTCGGCCCTGCTCCAGGCCATCCCGCCCGCCCACGACGGGAAGGCCCTCTCGCCCTGGCAATCGACCAAGGAGGGTCTCCGCTACCTGCGTTCGCGCCAGGCGCTGCAGGGCGTCTACCTGATCGACGTCAACGCCATGGTGTTCGGCATGCCCCGGGCGCTGTTCCCCGCCATGGCGGGATCGGTCTTCGGCGGTGGCACCATCACGCTCGGCTTCCTCTACGCGGCGCCGGGTGTCGGCGCGTTGGTCGGCGCCGTCACCACGGGCTGGGTCGCCAACCTGCGCCGCCAGGGGCTGGCGGTGATCCTGGCCGTCTCGCGTCTGGGGACTGGCCGTTGCGCTCTTCGGCTTCGTCGACACGCTGTGGATCGCGCTGGTCCTGCTGGCCGTCGCTGGCTGGGCCGACGTCATCTCGGCCATCCTGCGCAACACGATGCTGCAGAGTTCCATCCCGGAGCGCTTCCGGAGCCGGATGTCCTCCATCCAGATGGCGGTCGTCCAGGGCGGCCCGCGCCTGGGCGACATGGAATCCGGCGCGGTGGCCACGCTGACGAGCGTCGAGTTCTCCGTGGTCTCCGGCGGCCTCGCCTGCATCGTCGGCGCGGCGATCGTCGCCGCGCTCATGCCCGTCTTCCGCCACTACGTGGCGGGTAGCGGTCGACGACGTCCCCGTATGATCCGGGCGTGACCTTCGTGGAACCCACCTGGGGGGACGTCGAGCCCGATGCGTTCGCCCGCATCGTCGTCGTCTCCCCGCACTTCGACGATGCCGCCATGGGCGCAGGCCATCTCCTCGCCAGCTACGACAACACCACGGTCGTGACGGTCCTCGCCGGACGGCCGCCGGCCTATCCGGAGGAGCCGACCGAGTGGGACGCGCTCGGGTGGCTTCGTTGCCGGCGACGACGTCGTCGCGGTGCGTCGGGAAGAAGACGTCGCCGCCATGTCCGTGCTCGAATCGGGCTACGAATGGCTCGACTTCCCCGACCACCAGTACCTCGAGCCCGCGGCGCGTCCCACCCCCGCCCGAGGTGGCGCCCGTCCTGGCCGAGACCATCGCCGGCGCTCGACCCCACGTCGGTCTTCTTCCCGATGGGCCTGGCCAACCCCGACCACGTCATGGTCCACGACGCGTGCCTGCTGGTGCGCGGCCGAACAGCCCGACCGCACCTGGTTCTGCTACGAGGACCACGGCTACAAGCACCTGCCCGGCCTGCTCGCCTGGCGGGTGGCCAAGCTGCTGCGCTCGCACCCGTGGCCGACGCCCGCGATCGTCCCGCACGTGCCCGACGAGGAGCGCAAGCGCCGCGCCATCTGGTGCTACGCCTCGCAGATCCCGCCGCTCGAGCGCGACCACGCGCTGACGACCCGCATGGAGGGCCGGGTGCCCGAGCAGTTCTGGCGGCTGGCGCCGCCGCCCGAGGGCTGGGAGGGCCTCGCCGACTTCATCTGAGTCGCGGCCCGGTCCGTTGGCGCGCGTCCCTGCGATCGGCGCACTGTGAGCCCGCTGGACCACCGCTGTGACGAATGGTCGCGAGCACGCCGCGTCATCGCGTTCCGGCTCACCCGAGCAGGGATTTTCCGGCCAAAGACGGGACGTTCAGCCCTACCGGCCCGCGCGCTCGGGGGTGCACCATCGAGTGGTGGTCATGTACGTAGACCTCCTGACGCGGGCCCTTGGCAAAAGTGAGGAAGGGCAGAGGTCCGACGACCTGTTGCTGGCCGACCTCGTGCAGTCCCGGGCCAGGCTTCAAGCGACGGACGGGACGACTCCCGTTGCGGAAGCCCTGGCCCGGGAGCTCTGCTACGACGGCGCCCTCATCCGGCTCTGCGAGGCACGAGGGGTCCCGGCCACGCCGGCGCACTTCGGCCAACCCGGTGCGCGAGCGGGCCCGGCTCGAGCAGGAGCTGACCAACTCTCGGCATCTCGGCTCGCGGACGAGCCGCTGTTCGCGAGACAATCCGCCTGAGCGCCGAGCTCGGCCACCCACCGTCCCGCCCAGCCCGGCCCGCTCCTCCGGAGCACGGCGCGGCACCGTCGGTAGAGTCGAGGCGGTGTCCGGGGACGGCGAGCACACGGTGGAGGTCGGCGGTCACGAGGTGCGCATCTCCCGTCCCGGACAAGGTGTACTTCCCCGGCCTCGATGCGACGAAGCTCGACCTGGTGTCCTACTACCTCGAGGTGGGCCCGCATCTCCTCAACACGGCAGGCGGGCGGCCCGCGCATGCTGCAGCGCTTCCCCGACGGCGCCTCGGGCAAGTCCTTCTACCAGAAGCGCATTCCCGAACGGCGCGCCGGACTGGCTCCAGTCCACCGTCGTGGCCACGCCGAACGGGACGACCTCCAACGCGCTCGTCGTGGCGGACATCGCGCACGTCGTGTGGGCCGTCAACATCGGGTGTCTCGGGCTCCACCTCTGGCCGTATCTGGCGGCGGACCCGGAGCACGCCGACGAGCTGCGCATCGACCTCGACCCGACCACCGGGATCGGTTTCGACGAGGTGCGGGCGGCCGCGCTCCGAGTGCCGCGACCTGCTCGTCGAGCTGGGCCTGCGCTCGTACCCCAAGACCACCGGCAGCAAGGGGCTGCACATCTACGTGCGGCTCGACCGCGCTGGGACTCCGTCGCCGTCCGGACGGCCGCCGTGGCCCTCGCCCGCGAGCTCGAACGCCGGTACCCCGAGGACATCACCGCCAACTGGTGGAAGGAGGAGCGCGGCGCCCGCGTGTTCGTGGACTTCAACCAGAACGCACCGCACAAGACGGTCTTCGGCGCCTGGTTCGCGCGCCCGCGGGTGGGCGGACAGGTCTCCACGCCGCTGGCCTGGGACGAGGTCGAATCGGTCGTGCCCGACGAGCTGACCATTCGCTCCGTCCCCGACCTGGTGCGGCGGCGCGGCGACCCGTGGGCGGACATCGCCGCCGCGCCGCAGTCGATCGAGCCGCTGCTCGCCCTGGCGGAGCGGGACAAGGCCGCCGGGCTGCACGATGCGCCCTGGCCGCCGCAGTACCCCAAGATGCCCGACGAACCGCCACGCGTCGCACCGAGCCGGGCGAAGAAGATCTAGAGCATGGATCCGCTCGACGCGCTCGACCAGATCGCGTTCCGGCTGGAGCGCAGCGGTGCCGACACCTACAAGGTGCGCGCCTTCCGCCACGCGGCGCGGGCCATCGCCGCGCTGTCCCCCGGATGAGCTCGCCGCCCTGGCCGACGCCGGCCGCCTCCAGAGCCTCGACGGCGTCGGGCAAGTCGACCGCCCAGGTCATCACCGAGGCGCTCCGCGGCGGGGTGCCGGACTACCTGACGAACCTGCAGGACGTCCCCGACGACCTCGTCGTGGAAGGGCCGGCGGCGGAGTCTGCTCGAGTCGCTCCGCGGCGACTGCCACTCGCACTCGGACTGGTCCGACGGCGGCAGCCCCATCCTCGAGATGGCCGAGGCGGCACGCGCCCTGGGCCGGGAGTACCTCGTGCTGACGGACCACAGCGCACGCCTCACGGTGGCCCACGGCCTGAACGAGGAGCGCCTGCGGGCGCAGCTCGAGGTGCTGGAGGGACTCAACGAGCAGCTGGCCCCGTTCCGCATCCTGACCGGCATGGAGGTCGACATCTTGGAGGACGGCTCGCTCGACTTGGACCTCGACCTCCTGGCGCAGCTCGACGTCGTGGTGGCGAGCGTGCACTCCAAGCTCCGCATGGACGCCCGCCAGATGACGGCGCGCATGCTGGCGGCGGTCGAGAGCCCGCACACCGACATCCTCGGGCACTGCACCGGCCGCCTCATCACCGGTCGCGGTCGGCCGCAGTCCTCCTTCGACGCGGAGGCGGTGTTCGCCGCCTGCGCGCGCACCGGGACGGCCGTGGAGATCAACGCACGGCCCGAGCGCCAGGACCCGCCCGAGGACCTCCTCCGTCAGGCCGTCGAGCTCGGGTGCTGGTTCTCCATCGACACCGACGCCCACGCGCCGGGCCAGCTTGCCTGGCTGGGTCGCGGCTGCCGCAACGCCGTCGTGGCCGAGCGTGCCCTTCGAACGCGTCGTGAACCGGCGCACGGCCGACGACCTGCTGGCCTGGGCCGCGGCGCACGGCGAGGCGGCGTGACCCTGCCCGTGCGGCCCCCGGTGGCGCCCATGCTGGCCAAGTTGACCCGCGAGTTGCCACGCGACGCCGGCCTGTTCTACGAGCCCAAATGGGACGGCTTCCGCTGCATCGTCTTCCGCGACGGGGACGACGTCGAGCTGGGCAGCCGGAACGAGAAGCCGCTGACGCGCTACTTCCCCGAGCTGGTCGAGGCGCTCCGGCGCGAGCTGCCCGAGCGCTGCGTGCTCGACGGCGAGGTGGTGATCGCCGGCCCCGAGGGGCTCGACTTCGATGCGCTCTCCCAGCGCATCCACCCGGCCGAGAAGCGCATCCGCCAGCTGGCCGAGTCGACGCCTGCGTCGTTCGTCGCCTTCGACCTGCTGGCCCACGACGACACCTCGTTCATGGACAGTGCCCTACGTGGCAGCGGCGGCAAGGCCCTCGAGAAGCTGCTCGAGAAGGCCCGGCCGCCGGTCCACCTGACGCCGGCCACCCAGGACCCCGACGTCGCCGAGGACTGGTTCTCCCGCTTCGAGGGTGCGGGCCTCGACGGTGTGGTCGCCAAGGCGTCCGAGCTGCACTACCTGCCCGACAAGCGCGCCATGTCGAAGGTGAAGCACCAGCGCACGGCGGACTGCGTCGTCGCGGGGTTCCGGACCCACAAGGACGGGGCCGGCGTCGGCTCGCTGCTGCTCGGGCTCTACGACGCGGCGGGGACGCTCCACCACGTCGGGGTGGCCTCGGGCTTCAGCGTGGCCCGGCGGCGCGAGCTCGTCGACGAGCTCGCGCCGTACCGCAAGAACGCCCTGCAGGGCCATCCGTGGGCCGGGTGGGCGGAGGCGCAGGCCGAGGGCCGGGCGCCCGGGCGGCACCAACCGGTGGAACGCCGGCAAGGACATGACGTGGGAAGCGCTGCGGCCCGAGGCGGTCTGCGAAGTGTCCTACGACCACCTCCAGCACGACCGCTTCCGCCACGCCACCTCGTTCGTCCGCTGGCGGCCCGACCGCGCACCGTCCTCGTGCACCTACGCCCAGCTCGACACGCCCGTGCCCATGGAGCTCGCCGACGTCTTCGGGACTGGCCCTCGATAGTTACTCGCCAGCGGAGCCTGAGGCTGTGCGGGCCGTCAGGGGCCGAGCAGACTCGGGTCGGCCGCCAGCTCGGCCCGCACCGCCGCCTCCCAGAAACCGATGAAGCCCTCGCCGTCGTTCCGCGCCACGAGATCGATGAAGGCCTGCGGGACCCTCGAGTGCCGTCGCCGCCGGCCGCCCGCGCGTACCAGGCGTGCTGGCAGCGCTGCTCGAGTGCGACGGCCCGCTGGTGCACGGCCCGGGCCGAGCCGCCCATCGACGAAGACGCCGTGCCCGGCGAGGAGCGCCATGGCCGCGTCCCCCATCTGCTGCACGGCCCGCCGGGCGCTCGAGGGGTCGTTCACCGGCCCCTCGTACTCGTCGACCAGGGTGAGCACGCCACCGCCGAGGGCCGAGCTCTGGTCCAGGATCGGCGGGACCTCGCCGAGATCGGCCCACACGGTGCCGAACAGCGGGATGGTTGTGCACCGCCCAGCCGATGTCGGCCCGGGCCTTGTGCAGTTCGAGGTGGAGCGGGATGCCGAGCGGCACCGGCCAGTCCCCTTCGACGACCCGTCCCTCGAGGTCGATGCGCAGCACCTGGGAGGGGCGGAGCTCGGCCCAGGTGAGCAGCCACGGGTTGCACAGCAGCGTGCCGTCGCCGAGGTTGACCGTGATGTGCCCGGCGAGATGGTCGTTGTAGCCCTCCCGCCACAGCGCCCGCGCCAGCACGACGAGCTCCTCGCGTGGCGTCAGGTCGGGCATGAGCTTGTCGGCGGTCGGCGTGAACACGAAGGCTCCTCTCAGCGTCTCGGCAACGACGACCGTCCGGGCAAGGGGTGGCGATACAGCGCGGCCGCGTTCTGGCAGCACATGGCCCGCACCTCCTCGTCGGGGATGTGGCCCCAGCACTCCTCGATCACCGCTGTGTGTCGGGCCAGGTGCTGTCGCCGTGCGGATAATCGACCTCGACCATGATGTTGTCGACCCCGATGGCGTGGCGGGTGTCGATGGTCGAGGGATCGTCGAGGGTGCAGAACCAGAAGTTGCGCCGCAGCACGTCCGCCGGGCGCACCTCCCAACCCCTGCCGTAGCCGGAGCGGTCGACCATGTTCTCGAGGCGGTCGAGGAGCATGGCCACCCAGCCGATGCCTCCCTCGCTCATGGCGATCTTGAGGCTCGGGTGGCGCAGCCGGTAGCTCGGACCACAGCCACTCGGCGCACGGCGGTGAGCGACAGCTGACCGAAGAGCGTGGCCCCGAGGTGCAGCGTGTCGATGCCGGCGCCCGGCGGGGCCGGGCTCGAGGCCCGAGCTGCCGACGTGCAGCGAGACGACGCGTGTCCGTCTCGACGACGGCCTCCATGATCGGATCCCAGTGCGCCCGGTCCCACAGTGAGGGCAGCCCGATCTCGTGCGGCCGCTCCGGGAAGGTCACCGATGTGAAGCCGCGGTCGGCGTTGCGGCGGATCTCGGCGACGGCGAGGTCGGGGTCGGCCAGATACGTGATCCCGAGCGGGACGATGCGCTCGGGATACCGCGAGTACCACTCCTCGAAGAGCCAGTCGTTCCAGGCCCGGATGCAGGCCAGGCCGAGCATCGCGGTCCTTGGCGTCGAAGAAGACCCGACCGCAGAAGCCCGTGATCATGGACGGGAAGTTCACCGAGGCCCAGACGCCGTTGATGTCCATGTCGCGGACACGGGCGTCGGCGTCGAAGCAGCCCGGCCGCATCTGGTCGAACCGGAAGGGCTCGAGCCCGTAGGTCTCCGGCCGGCGCCCCGCCACCGCGTTCATGCCGACCTGGGTGTAGCGCTCGCCTTCGAACTCCCACACCTGGTGCCCCTCGGGCGTCTCGACGATGCGGGGCGCCCGGTCCGCCAGACCCGCCGGGAGCCGTCCCTCGAAGGTGTGCGCCGGCTCCACGACGTGGTCGTCGACCGAGATCACCGTGTAGCGCACGGCCCGGGGTTCGGGCTCGGGGAGGAACAGATCGGCGGCGAGCACGCTCCGGAGTATGCCCGAGGTTCGGCCGCGCCGCACCCACGCGGTTCCACCAAGGCGGCGTGCCCCGGGTGGATACTGGGCCGAGACGGAACGAGACGGGAAAAGGAGGCGGCGTGATTGCTCTGGTGGTGGTCTCGATGTTCGTGGTTCTGCTGCTCGGCATCCTGGTGGCCGGCCTGCTGCGCAGCCACGCGGACATCCTCCGATCGCTGCACGAGCTCGGCGTCGGGGTGGGTGACCCCGCGGACCCGGTGGACCACGTCGACGAGGCCGGCGGCGCGCCCTCGGTCCCCCTGGCCCCGCCCGCCGCGGGCGCCCGCCTTGGGCGCGGCCCCGACGGTGGCCGGCGTCACCCCGTCGGGCGACGCCCGTGCTATCGGCGTGACCCACGGCGACGGGCTCACCCTGCTCGCTTTCCTCTCCTCGGGGTGCGCCAGCTGCGCGGCCTTCTGGGACGCGCTGCAGGCGCCCGCCGGACTCGAGCTGCCCGCCGACACCCGCGTCGTCATCGTGACCAAGGGTCCGGACCGCGAGGTGATGAGCGAGGTACGGGCGCGGGCCACCGGGCGGGTCCCGGTCGTCATGTCCACCGAGGCCTGGATCGACTACGAGATCCCCGGTTCGCCCTTCTTCGTGCTCGTCGACGGTGCAGGCGGTCGCAAAGTCGGCCAGGGCGTGGCCAACCACGTGGCGCAGCTGGCCGAGCTCGTGCGGCGCGCCGAACGCGACCGCAGCGGCGACGGCACGCAGCGACGCCCGCCCGACACCGGGTTGGGCGGACCGGCCCGCGAGGCGGCGGCCGACGACGTACTGCGCAGCGCCGGCATCCACCCGGGCGACCCCAGCCTCTACCCGCGCACACTGGATGACGTCTTCCCCTTCGGAACCGGGACGGCACCCGCGCCCGCTCCCGCACCCGCCGGCGCCGCCGCGGCCGCCGGCGCCGACGCGGTCCGCACCCGGGCCACCGACTAGTGGCGACCATCGGCGCGCACGGCATCACCGCGCAGCTGCCCGCCGGCTTCGAGGGCCGGATTTTCGTGCGTCCCGCCGTCGTCGGCACGACCTACCCGGTGGCGCAGTTCGGCACCTTCCCGCTCCCCGACGACATCGGCGACTTCGGCAGCGGCGCCGTCTCGCTCATGGGCCCTTCCGACGTCTTTGCCACGCTGTTCGAGTACGGGCCCGAGAGCGTGGGCACCGCCCTGTTCGCCCGGCGGGACCGACCCACCGCGCTGACGCCGGCCGACTTCTCCCCCACGGTGCTGCGTCGCGGCATACCCGGTCAGTCGGGCACCCAATGGTTCTTCACCGAGTCGGGGCGGCCGTTCTCTTTCTACGCCGTGCTCGGCAGCCACGGCATGCGCGGCCTCCTCGTCCCTCGCGTCAACGAGGTCCTCGGGTCGGTCACGCTGTATCCCGCCGTGCCCGACCTCCCCGCCGCGAGACCGCTGTGGAACTGATCGGCCTGTACCTGATCGCGGCGGCGCTGCTCGTCGGTGCCGGGCTCGCCAAGGCCTGGCGTCCCGACGACACCGCCCGCGCCCTCGCTGCGTGGCTGCCCGGCCCCCGGCTCGCGCCACGCCCGGTGCGATCGCTCGTCCGCGCCGGCGCGCTGGCGGAGGCCGCGTTGGGGCTCACCGCCCTGGTTCTGCCCCGCCCCGTCACGGCGGCCCTCGTCGCCGCCTCCTACGCTGGCTTCGCCGCCGTCGTGGGCCTGGCGCGCCGGCGCGGCGGCGCGCTCGCGAGCGTGCGGCTGTTTCGGCCGCCCCGACACGCCGCCCACGCTGGTGCACCTGTTGCTCGACCTCGTTCTGGCGGCGTCCGCGGCGGTCTTCGCCGCCGGCGCACCCACCTCGGGCGCGTCGTGGACCCTGCTCGGTCATCAGCCGTGGGGCGGGCTGCCGCTGCTCGCCGTCAGCGCCGTGGGGCTCTGGCTGGCCTTCCTCGCGCTCTCCGCGCTCGGGTGCCCTGGAGGGGGCGCGCCGCCTGGTGGCTCCGGCGCAGAACCGGGCGGTGGCCTCGCCATGAGCGTCACGACCGCACTCGTCACGCGCACGGCCCGGGCGCTCGAGCGCCGTCTGTCTCGGCGCAGCCTCATCAACCGGTCCGCCTTCGTCGGCAGCGCGGTGGCCGCCGGCTCCGGACTGGACCTCGCGCTGCGGCCGGGCACGGCGTACGGGGCTATCTGCGAGTGCGGGAACGCGGGCTGTAGCTGCGGCAGCACGTGCTGTTCGGGCTTCTCCGAATTCTGCTGCGCGGTGAGCGGCGCCAACTACTGTCCCGAGAACACGATCATGGGCGGCTGGTGGGTGGCCGAGGGCTCCTCCTACTGCAACGGCCCGCGCTACTACATGGATTGCAATTCGACCTGCACCTGTGTCGGCGGGTGCAGCGGTGGCTTCCCGTTCTGTGAGCCGGGCTGCGACCTGACGGGGTGTGGCTGCGGGTCCAACGGCTGCGACTCCTATCTCACCGGTTGCCTGCAGTTCCGTTATGGCCAATGCAACCAGAACGTGCCCTGCATGGGCCGCATCGTCTGCCGTGTGGTCGCCTGCGTGCCGCCCTGGACGGTGGACCCGACGTGCACCACCGCGGTAGCCGTGGACAACGGCACGGCCGAGCAGAACGAGGCGTGCTGGACGACGGCGCCCCCCGCACCCCCCTGCAACTCGCCCCTCACGAACTGCCAGGCGGTCGCCCTGCTCCCGAGCGCCGACGGCAACGGGTACGCCGTGCTCACGTCGTTCGGCAAGCTGCTCGCCTACGGCGACTTCATGAGCGAAGGGGACCCCTCCGAACTGGAGCTAGACGCACCGATCGTCGGCGCGGCATCGAGCAGGACGGGCGGGTACTGGCTGGCCGGGGCCGACGGTGGCATCTTCGACTACGGCGGCGCGCCGTTCCTCGGCTCCATGGGCGGCCGGATGCTCGACGCCCCGGTGGTGGGGATGGCGGCGACGCCGACCGGCCAGGGCTACTGGCTCGTGGGGGCCGACGGCGGCATCTTCGACTACGGCGACGCGCCGTTCCTCGGCTCCATGGGCGGACAGGTCCTCAACGCCCCGGTGGTGGGGATGGCGGCGACGCCGACCGGCAAGGGCTACTGGCTCGTGGGGGCCGACGGCGGCATCTTCGACTACGGCGACGCGCCGTTCCTCGGCTCCATGGGCGGACAGGTCCTCAACGCCCCGGTGGTGGGGATGGCGGCGACGCCGACCGGCAAGGGGTACTGGCTCGTCGCGGCCGACGGCGGGATTTTCGCCTACGGGGACGCGGCCTTCGACGGCTCGACGGGCGCAATCCACCTCAACATGCCCGTCGTCGGCATGGCCGGCCACGGCCACGATGCCGGCTACTGGCTGGTGGCCCGCGACGGCGGGATCTTCACCTACGGGGGCGCCCCGTTCCTGGGATCCCCGGCGTGAGGGTCGGGCGGGGCCTGCCGGCCGTGTGGCGTACATGCAGAACGCGGAGCCCGAGGGGCACGACAGGGAGGAGCTCGCCATGAACACCCTCCTCGGCGCCTGCGCCGCCGTGACCGCCGTGGTTGCCGCGGCGCGCTCGACCTGGTCGCCCTGTGGCGTCTCGATGCTGGCCACCATCACGCCGCTGGCCGAGCGCGGCCGTGGCCACCGCTACCGCTCCACCGCGACGTGGTTCGTCGCCGGCGCCGTGGCCGGGGGTGCGACGTTGGGGCTCTGCCTCCTCGCGCTGGCCGCGGCGCTGCGGGCGGCGGGGCTCAGCCCGACGCTGTCCGTCAGCGTGGGATGCGGGGCGGCGGTGGTCGCGGCGGCCGCCGACACAGGGATCGCGGGGTTCCGGCTGCCGGTGCACCACCGCCAGGTCAACGAGCGGTGGCTCGACGGGTTCCGCCCGTGGGTCTACGGGGCCGGGTTCGGCTGGCAGATCGGGACGGGGGTCGTGACCTACATCAAGACCGCGGCCGTCTACCTGCTGATCGTGCTGGCGGCGCTCACCGCCTCGCCCCTCCTCGCGCTGGGGCTCGGGGTCCTCTTCGGGCTGGTGCGCGGCCTCGCCGTCTTCCTCGGACGCGGGATCACGAAGCCCGGCCGCCCTGGCGGAGTTCCACCGGCGCTTCATGGCCTTCGGTCCGGTGGCGCGGGGCATCGCTGTCGCCTGCGAGCTGGCGGTGGGCGTTGTGCTGGCCGCGTCCCTGTCACCGTGGGCGTGCGTGGCCATGGTCGCAGTGGTGGCTGCGTGGGCGGGAATGGTGTCGCGGGCGGCACGGCGCCCGTCTGGCGGCTTCTCGCCGTCGCCACGCCGAGGCTCCGGGTTCGCCCGGCGCAGGCGCGACTCAGGCGCTCATGTCGACGGCGTTGATCCGCACGGGCGCAGATGCGCACGACGACGCGGCGATCGCCCGGCCGGTCGTGCGCGCGCACGTCGGCGCCGTACTTCGCCCCGACCTTGTCGGCGAAGCCCCAGTCGTCGTCGGGCGTCACCACCGCCATGCCGCGGATCTCGAGGTAGCGGTAGGGATTCGCCAGGTCGAGGATGAACACCGTGCAGGCGGGCTCGGTGCTGAGATTCTTCGTCTTCTGCCGCGCCGTGTTGAGCGAGATGGCGACCTGGTCGTCCTCGGCGAGGAACCAGACCTCGGAGAGCTGTGGGATAGCCGTCATCCCCCACCGTGGCGAGCGTGGCGAAGCGGGCGGCGAGCAGGTCCCGGTGGCTGTCGGGGATGTGGTTGTGGGTCGTCATCGACGGTGGCTATACCCACGACACCCTCGAACGACGCCCCGACGGGAACGTCGCCGCTCCCGTCCCTCCCGCTACCATCGGCCCATCGCTCCCGCTGACGCGTCACCCCCGAAGCAGTCGATCCCGCCCATCCGCCTGTTCCTGGCCGACGTCGACGGCACCCTGGTCACCCAGGACAAGGTCCTCACCGACGCCACTGTCGCGGCGGTGCACCGCCTCCGCGTGGCCGGAGTCCTCTTCGCCATCACGAGTGGCCGCCCGCCCAAGGGGATGGAGATGCTGATCGAGCCGCTCGCCCTCGACACCCCGATCGCCGCCTTCAACGGCGGCCTGATGGTGGACGCCTCCATGTCGGTGCTGGAGCAGCACACCCTGGCCGAGCGACCTGGTCCAGCCGGTGGCCGACCTGATGCACGACTTCGATCTCGTTGTCTGGCTCTACCGCGGGGCGGATTGGTACGTGCCCGACCCCAAGGGCCCACACGTCGACCGCGAGGCCTGGACGGTGAAGTTCGCTCCCAAGGTCATGCACAGTCTCGACGGGTTGACCGACGGTGTGGTGAAGCTCGTCGGGGTGAGCGACGACCACGACGCCGTCCAGCGAGCCAGCCAGGCCGCCGCCGAGCGCTTCGGCGACCACGTCACCGCCGCCGCCTCGCAGCCGTACTACCTCGACGTCACCAACCCTGACGCGAACAAGGGCTCCGTCGCCCGGTACCTGGCGACGCGCTACAAGCTCGCCCCCGCCGAAATCGCGACGATCGGTGACATGCCAAACGACATCTTGATGTTCACCCACTCCGGGCTGAGCATCGCCATGGGCAATGCGGAGCCGGAGGTCAAGCGCGCCGCCCAGCGCGTGACGACCAGCAACGAGGAGGAGGGCTTTCGCGAACGCCGTCGATCGCTACGTGCTGCCGGCGGCCACCACCCTCCTCCGCCGGAGAGGCTGCGAGAGCGACCTAGACGCCGCGGTGGTTCTCGAACCGCGCGTACTGCTTGAGGAAGAGCAGGGTGGCCTTGCCCGTGGGACCATTCCGGTGTTTCGCGACTTCGATGAGCGCGTCGTCGGCCCGGTCGATCGGGACCTCGTCGTTGTACTCCGATTCGCGGTAGATGAACAGGACGACGTCGGCGTCCTGCTCGAGCGACCCCGACTCACGGAGGTCGGACAGCTGCGGCGTCTTGTCCTGGCGTGACTCCAGGTTTCGCGAGAGCTGGGAGAGGGCGACCACGGGCACCTCGAGCTCGCGAGCCAGGATCTTGAGGCCCCGGCTGATCTCGGCGACCTCGGTCTGGCGGTTCTCGGCGCGTCCCCGGCCGGTCATCAGCTGCAGGTAGTCCACCACGACGATCCCGAGGTCGCCCTCGGACTTCTTGAGCCGGCGGGCCCGGGCACGGATGTCCATGACGGTGACGTTGGGGTTGTCGTCGATGAAGATCGGCGCGCTCGAGAGTCGGGTGACGGCCATACCGATCTTGCTCCAGTCCTGCGTCCGGATGCGGCCCGTCTGCAGGCTCTGGCCGTTGACCTCCGCCTCCGAGGCCAAGATGCGCTGCGTCAGTTCGAGGTGCCCCATCTCGAGCGAGAACAGGAGGGCCGGGCGGCCGACGTTGAGGCCCACGTTGGCCAGGACCCCGAGCGCGAAGCTCGTCTTGCCCATGCCGGGGCGGGCGCCGACGATGTTGAGCGAGGACGGCTGGAAGCCGAGCAGGATGTGATCCAGCTCGTGGTAACCGGTGGCCACGCCCGTGATGGTCGATCCGCGTTGGCCCAGCTCCTCGATGCGGTCGAGCCCCGCCCCGAGCAGTTCGTGCAGCGGGCGCATGGTGTCGACCGTGCGCCGCTCGCCCACGTCGAAGACGAGCTGCTCCGCCTCGTCGACGGCCGCCTTGACGTCCTCGGGCACCGAGTAGCCGATGTCGGCGATGTCGCCGGCCACGCCGATGAGCTTGCGGAGGAGGGCGTGCTCCTCGACGATGGCCGCGTAGTGCCGCGCGTTGGCGATGGAGGGCGTGTTGGCCTGCAGCGAGATGAAGATCGACGGGTCGCCGACCTGCTCGAGCACACCCGAGCGCTTCAGCTCGTCGGTGACCGTCACGGCATCGATGGCCTCGCCCCGCTCCAGGAGGGCACGGATGGCGGCGAAGATGTGGCCGTGGGCCGGCTTGTAGAAGTCGGCGGCCGCGCACTTCTCGATGCCCACCGACGCGGCGTCGTGGGAGAGGAGCATGGCCCCGAGCAGGGACTGTTCGGCTTCGAGGTCGTGCGGAGGCACCCTCGCTCCGCTGCTGACGGAGGGAGGGGCCGCTCGCAGCGGCCGGGGGCGGATGTCGTCGAAAGCTTGGACCACGGCTCCCCTACTGTGACGGTCGAGAGCTGGGGAACATAAGCACCCAATAGCTGTGGGTAAGGGCAGCGGGCATGTGGGTAACCGAGGGTCTAAGCGCCGCCACCGTGTGGATAAGCCGTGTACGAACGGTCGGGCCTGCATGTCGAGAAGGAGCGGCCGCCGGCATCACCCCGCCATGATGGGCACACGGGTGTTCGGTGTCGTGCGATGCCCGGACCCCCGACGGGGTCGACCAGCTCAGCTGGCGGCGCTGACCTCCACCGTCACCACCGTCGCGACGTCCGCGAAAGAGCTCGACCGGCACCTCGAAGGAACCGGTCTCCTTGATCTGGTCCGGCAACAGAATGTGTCGGCGGTCCACCTCGACGCCCTTGGTCGCCTTGATGGCTTCGGCGATCTCGGCGGGTCCGACCGAGCCGAAGAGCCTGCCACCCCCGGCCGCCCTGGCCGAGATGGGGATGGTGGCGCCGGCCAGCACCGTTGCCTGCGCCTCGGCCGCGCCGCGGTCCTGCGCCTCGCGCAGGTCGCGTCCCCGGCGCATCTGCTCGGCCTGCCCCTCGATCCCTTCGGTGGCCACGATGGCGCGGCCCTCGGGGAGGAGGTAGTTGCGGGCGAAACCGCCCGCCACCTTCACGATGTCGCCTCGTCGCCCCACACCCGCGATGTCGTCCCGGAGGAGCACCTTCATGCGTCACTCCCGGCAGCGAGCGCGTCCTCGGCCAGCTCCTCCACCAGCTCGGTGACCTCCTCGACCTCGGCAACCTCGGTCTCCACGTCGCCTTGCGCGTCGGTCTCGTCGATGACCTCGACGCTCACCGGCCGAGGAGACGGCTCGGGAGTCGAGTCGCCGAGGGTCCGCTCACCGCGGTCGCGGTCACGGTCGCGGCCACGGCCGCCCGGACGCTCGGTGACCGTGCGCTGGGTGTAGGGCAAAAGCACCAGCTCGCGTGCCGTCTTGATGGCCTGCGCCAGCGCACGCTGGTGCTGGGCGCAATTGCCCGTCACCCGGCGGGAGCGGATCTTGCCACGGTCGCTCATGTACTTGCGCAGCATCGGGACGTCCTTGTAGTCGACCCACTCCACCCGGTCACGGCACAGGGCGCAGGGCTTCTTCTTGACCCGGCGGCCCAGGTCCTTGGGGGCGCGCCGCGAGGACGTGCCGCGTTGGTTGTTGCGTGCCATCAGAAGGGCTCCTCGTCGAATCCGTAGCCGCCGGATTCGGCGGCGGGCTGGGGTGCTGCTGGCGGCGCCGGCGCCGCTGCCTGCCGTGCCCCGCCCCGGGCACCGTCACCAGGGCCGCGGCGGTCGTTCTTGGTGATCGTCGCGGTGGCCCAGCGCAGCGACGGGCCGATCTCATCGGCCACGACCTCGACCTTGGAGCGCCGGTCGCCCTCCTGGGTCTCCCAGCTGCGCTGTTCGAGGCGGCCCGCCACCATCACCCGCGCCCCGCGCGTGATCGACTCGCTGACGTTCTCGGCCATCTCGCGCCAGCACACCACGTCGAAGAACGACGTGGCCTCCTCCCACTCCTGGGTCTGACGGTTCTGCCAGCGCCGGTTGACCGCCAGCCCGAAGGTCACGTTGGCCTGGCCCGTGTTCGTGAACCGCAGCTCGGGGTCGCGGGTGACGTTGCCCACCAGGGTCACGCTGTTGTCTGTCGCCATCTCTGCTCCTCTCGCCGGCCGGTCAGCTGGCCGCCGGCTCGGCCGTCGCCCTCTTGTCGGGGAGACGGACCACCTTGTGGCGCACGACCTCGTCTGCCAGTCCGAGCATGCGATCGAGCGCGGCCACCGTCTCGGGCTCCCCGGTGAACTCAACCACGACGTAGTAACCCTCGCGCTTGTGGTTCACCTCGTAGGCGAAGCTGCGTCGGCCCCAGCGGTCGATGGCGCCGGGGTTGCCGCCGGAGGTCCGGATGACCTCGAGGGCGCGGTCGAGGACGCCCTGGATAATGGTGGGTTCCGTGGTGGCCTCGAAAATGGCCATGACTTCGTAGGGCCGCATATGGCGGCGTACCTCCCTCTGGACCGGGCCGCGCCCGGGCCCCTGGCGGTCAGGAGCAGGGTTTTGTTGCGAACTGCCACCCTAGCCGCCCGCTGAGGCGCCGTACCAGGGCGGGCGTGCGGGGAAGGGTGCCATTTGCCGCAGCGGCGGCGGTCGTCGGCTCGAGGATGCGGTGCTGCGTCCCCGTAGACGGAAGGTCGGCGGGATACGCGTTCCACCTGTGTGTGCGGGGTGCGGGGTCTTCGTCGCGCCTGTATACGCGGGTGTCACGGGCCATATATGGCGTCGGACCAGATACCGATGTGCAGCCGTATACAGCCTGGAACAGACACCGCTGCGCGGCCATATGCCGTCGGGACAGACATGGATGCGCGGACGTATACAGCTCCGCGTCGGTATCCCCTCCGAATGGCGGGGCGGGGGCAGCCCTCAGGCCAGGGCGTCGCCGAGGCCCGGCGGGGCGTGGTACGTCTCGTCCTCGCCCGGGAAGGCCCCGGTGCGCACGTCGGCGGCGAAGGCGGCGATCGCCTCGGTCGCGATGCGACCCACGTCGGCGTACTGGCGGACGAACTTGGGCGGCGCGCTGCTTCCCCAACCCCAGCAGGTCGTGGAAGACGAGGACCTGGCCGTCGCAGGCCGGACCGGCGCCGATGCCGATGGTCGGCACGTCGAGGGCCTCCGTCACTGCGGCACCGACCACGTCGGGCACGCCTTCGATCACGAAGCCGAAGCAGCCCGACGCGGCAAGGGCCTTCGCCGCGTCCAGGAGCGCGGTCGCCGCGTCGGCGCTCTTGCCCTGGACCCGGAAGCCGCCCATGGCCAGGACCGACTGTGGGGTCAGGCCGAGATGACCCATGACGGGGATCTCCGCCTTCACGATGGCCTCGACCACCGGGATGCGTGCCCGCCCGCCCTCGAGCTTGACGGCCTGCGCGCCAGCCCGGATCAGGGTGGCCGCGTTGCGCACGGCGTCCTCGGAGGTGAGGTGGTAGCTCATCCAGGGCATGTCGCCGAGGATGAGGCAGCGCGGCTCGGCCCGCGCCACCGCGGCGGTGTGGTGGGCCATGACGTCGATGTCGACGTGCAGCGTGTCGGGATAGCCCAGGACCGTGTTGGCGACCGAGTCTCCCACCAGGATGATGTCGGCCCCGGCGTCCGAGACGATGCGTGCCCCCGGCTCGTCGTAGGCCGTAACCATCACGATGGGGGTGTCGCCGTTGCGCCGCTTGCGCGCACGGAGCGAGGGGACGGTGACTGGCCCGCCGCTCACCGGGCGGGTGCCGCCTTCTTCTGCCGCGTCCGGCCCCCGCCGGCGGGGTACTTGCGCATGAGGTGGTGCCAGGCGCAGGCCGGGCAGACCTCGACCTCGTAGCAGAGCACCGGCTCGGGCCGGCGGCAGAGCGCCTTGAGCTCGGCGGCCGTGCCCGGGCAGCGACCGCCGGGCGGCAACTTGGCGCCGAAGACGAATGTCACGGTGACCAGTCGACCGTCGTCGCAGATGGGGCAGACCTCCTTCGTGGGCCGCCCCACGTTGCGTGCCGCCCGGAGCAGCTCGGGATGGGCGTCGCAGACGTCGATCTTCTGGACTTTGCCCCGTTCGACCTCACGGACCAGCCCGTTTCGGACGATCCGGTACTCCACCTGGGCCGTGACATCCGGGCTCACCGCTCGAGAAGGTGACCTCGGTTCCGACGTGAGGGACACGGGGGCCAGGCTATCGCCCATGCCTGGGACCAGCAGCCAATTGGGCGGCAATTCAGGCACGGGCGTGACGACAGGGTGACAGAAAGGTACGCGACGCTATATCGAATCGATATACTGCTTCGTTATGTTGGACATGGCCATCTTGGGCCTCCTGGAAGAGCGTGATCTGCACGGCTACGAGATTCGGCGTCAGCTGCGCGAGCACCTGGGACTTCTGGCCAACGTCTCGTTCGGTTCGATCTACCCCGCCTTGACCAGGCTGGAGAAGTCAGGCGCGGTGGTCGCCACGGAAGGAAGCGTGTCCGGAACCTCGGGCATCGTCGCGGCGGCGCCACCTACCGGTTCGCTGAGCGGCGAGTTGGCCGTCCTGCGGGCGCGCCGCCACTCCCCGACCCGGGGCAGGCGGGGCCGCAAGGTCTACCGGATCACCGACGCCGGGCGGGAGCTCTTCGCCGAGCTGCTCGCGGGAGGCGGCGCAGCCGACGACGCGCGCAGCTTCAGCCTGCGTCTCGCCTTCGCCCGACATCTGGCTCCGCAAGCGCGCCTGGCCCTGCTGGAGCGCCGGCGCGCCCAACTCGTCCAGCGTCTGGGCGAGGCCGACGAGACCCGGGTGGATCTCGACGTCTACGCCCGCTCGGTCGTCCAGCACACCGCCGACGGGGTCGCCCGCGACATCTCTTGGCTCGACACCCTCATCGCGGCCGAACGCGCCGCCCTCGCCACCGCCGGCACCGAGCCGGTGACCTGACGAACCACCGCAGCCACCGATACCGAAGGAGACGCTCCATGCACAGCCCCATCCGACTCGCGATTGCGGGCGTCGGCAACTGCGCCAGTTCGCTCGTCCAGGGCATCACGTACTACCGGGACGCCGATCCCCAAGACGTGGTGCCAGGCCTGATGCACGTGGAGCTGGGCGGGTATCACGTGCGCGACGTCGTGCCGGTCGTGGCATTCGACGTCGACCAGACCAAGGTCGGGACCGACCTGGGGAAGGCCATCCACGCCGGGCTCAACAACACGGTGCGCTTCGCCGAGGTCGGCGAGCTCGGCGTGACCGTCCAGCGCGGGCCGACCTTCGACGGCCTGGGGCGCTACTACCGCGAGATGGTCGAGGAGTCCCCCGCCGAGCCGGTCGACGTGGTCGCCGCCCTGCGCGAGGCCCGGGCCGACGTGCTCGTCTCCTACCTGCCGGTCGGCTCCGAGGAGGCCCAACGCCACTACGCCCAGGCGTGCCTCGACGCGGGCGTCGCCTTCGTCAACGCCATTCCGGTCTTCATCGCCTCGGATCCCGACTGGGCCCGCAGGTTCCGCGACGCCGGCGTCCCCATCGTGGGCGACGACATCAAGAGCCAGGTGGGCTCGACGATCGTGCACCGCATCCTGACCCGCCTCTTCGAGGACCGCGGCCTGGCCCTGGATCACACGTACCAGCTGAATTTCGGCGGCAACATGGACTTCAAGAACATGCTCGAGCGTGACCGGCTGGAGTCCAAGAAGATCTCCAAGACCCAGGCCGTCACGAGCCAGATCGAGGACAACGTGCTCGACGCCGACGACATACACGTCGGACCGTCGGACCACGTGCCGTGGTTGAAGGACCGGAAGTGGGCCTACATCCGCATGGAGGGGCGCAACTTCGGCGACGTTCCGCTCAACCTCGAACTCAAGTTGGAGGTGTGGGACTCCCCCAACTCGGCCGGTGTCATCATCGACGCGGTGCGCTGCGCCAAGCTGGCGCTCGACCGCGGCATCGGCGGCCCGCTGCTCGGCCCGTCGGCGTACTTCATGAAGTCACCGCCCGTGCAGTACCACGACGACGTGGCGCACGCCATGATCGAGGCGTTCGCCGCCGGCGAGACCCAGGAGACCCGGCCCGCCGACGAGCCAACGAGCTGACGAGCTGACGAGCCTCGGACCTCAGACCAGGATCCGCTCGGCCGGCGCGCGGACGCCAACCACGGCGAGTGTCCGGCCCATGCCGAGGAACGTACCGCAGCAGATGGTCAGGTCGGCCAGCTCGGGGTCGGTGTACGACGCGCGCAGGCGGCCCCAGAGCTCGTCGTCCATCGCCAGGTGGTCGAGCGCGAAGCGCTCGGCGAACTCCGCGGCGAGCCGCTCACGGTCGCTGAGCCCGGTGGCGTTGCGCCAGTCGGTGACCTCCGCGTAGAAGGGCTCGTCCGCCCCGACAGTCTCCCCGTCACGTGCCCGCGTGTCGCGGCAGACCGCGCAGTCGTTGATCAACGCGATGGTCCAGCGGGCCGCCTCGCGCTCACGCACCGCCAGCTGCGAGTTGTCGTAGACCGCAGAGGAGAGCTTCCCCATGCCGGTCGCCATCTCGGGGCGCAGCAATGCCCAGTCGATGTGCTCGCCCATCCCGCTTTCCGGTGCCGTGATCCTCGTCATGGGCCGAGGGTAGCCCCTTACGGCCCGGCGGCTCCACGGCCCGACTGCTCGGTGGCCCACCACTCCCGCAGGCGCGTCGCCGCCTCCTCCTCACCGAGCGGGCCTTCGTCCAGACGCAGCTCCATGAGGAAGGTCAGGGCCTGCCCCACCGCCCGGCCCGGGCCGATGCCGAGCAGCTCCATGACCTGGTTCCCGTCGAGGTCGGGGCGCAGCGCGTCCAGCTCCTCCTGCTCCCGCAGCTCGGCGATGCGGGCCTCAAGCTCGTCCATGCGCCGCGCCAGCGCCCGGGCCTTGTTGGCGTTGCGGGTCGTGCAGTCGCAACGCGTCAGCTCGTTGAGCATGTCGAGATACGGCCCGGCGTCCCGCACGTAGCGCCGCACAGCCTTGTCCGTCCACCCCAGCCTGTAGGTGTGGAAGCGCAGGTGCAGCTCGACGAGCCGGACCACCGTGTCGACGTCGGTCGCCGGATAGCGCAACGCCTCCATGCGTGTGCGCGTCATGCGGGCCCCGACGACCTCGTGGTGATGGAAGCTCACGCCACCGTCGGTGATGGCGCGCGTGCGCGGTTTGCCCACGTCGTGGAAGAGCGCGGCCAGACGGAGGAGGCGGTTCTTGGACGTCTTGTCCACCACCGCCAGCGTGTGCGCCAGTACATCCTTGTGGCGATGGATCGGGTCCTGTTCGAGCGCGAGGCCGGGCAGCTCGGGCAGGAAGTCCTCGGCCAGCCCGGTGCGGACGACGAACCACAAGGCCACCGACGGCACGTCGACCATGATCATCTTGTCCATCTCGTCGCGGATGCGCTCCGCCGAGACGATGGAGAGCCGCCCGTGCATCCGCTTGACGGCGGCCACGAGCGCCGGGTCCGGTTCGAGCGAGAACCGCGCCACGAAACGCGCCGCGCGGAACATGCGAAGCGGGTCGTCCCCGAACGACACCTCGGGGTCCAGCGGGGTGCGCAGGCGGCCGGCGGCCAGGTCGCCCAGGCCGTCGTAGGGGTCGATCAGCTCCATGTCGGGTAGGCGTAGTGCCAGCGCGTTGATGGTGAAGTCGCGCCGCGACAGGTCCACGGCGATGTCGTCGCCGAAGGTGACCTCGGGCTTGCGCGACTCGGGGGCGTAGACCTCCGCCCGGTGCGTCGTGATCTCGTAGACCCGCGTCCCCTTGCGCAGGCCGATGGTCCCGAACCGTGCCCCCTGGGTCCAGACGTCGTCCGCCCACCCCCGCACCAGGCGCTCGATCTCGTCGGGGCGGGCGTCGGTGGTCAGGTCGAGGTCGGCGGCGATCGTCCGGGTCCGCCGCGCCCGGGAACAGTGCGTCACGCACGGATCCACCCACGAGATACAGCGTCCGGCCCGCTGCCGCGAAGCGGCGCGCCAGCTCCTCGGTGGCGCTGACGTAGGGGCGGAACCGCTCGGGAACCGACGTGGACTGCACCCGCCCACGGTAGTGCGCCGTTCTAGCCTCTCCTTGTGCTGATGCGCTGGGCCACGACCGCCCTCTGCACGCTCGCCGTCGCCGCACTTGCCCTCTTCGGCACGTCGGGCGCGGGCGCGCCGGGGGCCGCCACGTCGGTGCAGGCGCGCGCCGACTGGGCCGCCGCTCTCCCTGCTCTCGCAGACCCCGTGGGTCACCGCCCAGCAGCCCTGGTTCAACATCGCGCTTGGGCGTGGGCTCCTCCGCGGAGGCCGCCCCGGGCGCGGCCACGCGAGCGGGCTGCACGTGAGCCTCACCTTCTACGGGCGCCTCGACGACTCCTCCCAGGTCCAACAGGCCATCAGCGGATCGCCGCCCACGGCCGCGCTGCAGCGCCCGGTCGACGTCCCGGTCGCGCGCCAGTGGTCCCGCCGGCCTGACCGCGTCGACCTGTGTGACGGTCCTGCCGGAACAGACGGCGCCAGCGCACCGGCCGCCGGCCCCGGGGCCTGCGCGGCGGGCAGCCCCACGCTCACCCTGCCCTGCACGCCGCTCACCGGTAGATGCGGCGACGTCTACCCCGTCGCCGTCGCGCTCCTGCGCCAGGGGTCGTCGACCCCGCTGGCACACTTCACGACGTTCCTCACCTATCAAGAACCCACGGCGGTCGGCGACGGCGGCCCGTTGCGTGTGGCGCTGGTGGTGCCGGTCACCGGGGGCGACACCGGCGCAGTCGCCGATGCCCTCGCCGCGCACCACGACGTCGCCACCACGCTCACCGTGAGCCCGGCAACGGTGAACGCCATCGTCCAGATGCACTCCCACACCGGCGACCGCGCGCTCGATCAACTCGACGGCGCTCTCCGCCGACCAGGTCGTCGACCAGCCCTACGTCCCGATCAACCTGGCTGCGCTGTCCGAAGCCGGAATCGCCGGCGAGATCGGGGCACAGGTCATGCGGGGAGACGAGTTGCTGCGGTCAGCGGGGCTCAAACCTGCGGGCGGCGCCCTGGGTCGACTCCTCCTCCTCGTTCTCCCAGGGTGATGCCGGCAACCTGGCCACGGGTCTCCAGGTGGCGGGGGCGTCGCAGCTGGTGCTGAGCGACGCCGACCTCGCCGGCGGGGGCCTGAGCAACTACACCTTCGCCCAGCCCTTCTCGCTCGACCTCGGCCAAGGCTCGAACGTCCCGAGCGCCGCGGTGAACTCGACCCTCAGCGCACGCTTCACCGCGAACCCGGCCGATCCGGTGCTCTCGGCCGAGCAGCTGCTCGCCGGGATGTCGTTCGTCCACTTCGAGAACGCATTCCTGGGCGACACGCGCGGCATCGTGATCGCGCCGCCGGCGGGGTGGCGGCCGTCCGGCGCGCTTACTGGACACGCTGCTCGGTGGGTTGTCGGGCAATCCCGTCACTCAGCGCGGTGACCCTGGCCAGTTCTTCGAGCAGGTGCCGGTGGGTGGAGGCCCCGAGGACCGCGAGCCCGCCGTCCGCCACCTGCAATCGGGCCCGGCGACCCATGGCATCACGCCACAACGCGGCCGACCGGATCGGCCTGGCGCGCCAGCAGCTGGGCTCGTATGCCAACGCCGTGGCGCCCGACCACCCGCCCGACATTGACCACGCTCTCCGACGCACTGCTCGCCACGGAGGCCCGTGGCCTCACGGCGACCCGCCGCGCCGGCTGCGCTCACTGCCTACGAACAGGCCTTCGCGGGGGTAACCGGCGCCGATCACCCTCGGGACCGAGCAAACCGTCACGTTCACCGCGACGACGTGCCGCCATCCCCGTCACCGTTCTGTCGGACGCGCCCTATCCCGTCACGCGTCGTCGTGACGCTCGCCAGCGACAAGTTCACCTTCCCCGACGGCAACACCCGCCAGCTCACTCTCGACCGACCCACCACTTCGGTCCGGGTCACGGCGCAGGCCCGGACCTCGGGTGACCGCCTGCCCATCGAGGTGATCCTGCACACGCCCGACGGCCAGCTCCTGCTGGCCCACACCGTGCTCACCGTGCACTCCACGGCCATCTCCTTCGTCGGGGTGGCCCTGACCGTCCTGGCCGGCGCCGTGCTGCTGGCCTGGTGGGTGCGCACGTGGCTCCGCGGGCGCCGCCGGCGTCCCCGGGCGCACTGACGGTGGGCCCCGCCCGCCGGGCCCGGACGCTCCCGCTGCGGACCTCGGCCGCCTACGTGGCGGTCGGCACGGGCGTCTCGCGCGTCACGGGCCTGCTGCGCTTCGTCGCGCTGGCCTGGGCGCTCGGCCAGACCCTGCTGGCCGACTCGTACAACCTGGCCAACGCCACGCCCAACATGCTCTACGACGTCGTCCTGGGCGGCGTCCTCTCCGCGACGTTCATCCCCGTCTTCGTCGACCGGCTGGCCAACAAGGACGAGTCCGAGGCGTTCGAGTCGATCTCCGCGGTGCATCACCGTGTCGGTCGGCGTCCTGCTCGTGACCACGCGTGGCGGCGCTGATCGCGGCGCCCTACTTCATCGACGCGCTGACCGTGCTCGACACGCACGCGCATCCGGCGCACCTCCACCAGGTCGAGCTCGAGCGCCAGGTGGCCACCACGTTCCTCCGCTGGTTCGTGATCCAGATCGCCGCCTACGGGTTCTTTGCGCTCGGCGCCGCACTGCTCAACACGCGCCGCCGGTTCGTCGCCGTGGCGTGGGCGCCGATCGTCAACAACCTCGTGTGCATCGGCATCCTCGTCTGGTTCGGGCTGTGGGCGGGGCACGGCGCGTCGCTCGAGAGCGTCGAGGCCCACCGCTCCCAGCTGATCCTGCTCGGGTTGGGCACCTCGCTCGGCGTCGTCCTCCAGGGCGTCGCGCTGATCCCCAGCCTGCGCCGGGCGGACCTCGGCCTCCTGCGCTGGCACTGGAACCCCCGCGACGACGCGCTGCGGGCCGTCGTGCGGTTGGGCGGCTGGACGTTCGGCTTCGTGCTGGCCAACCAGGTGGCCCTCTTCGTGGTCACCATCCTGGCGGGCAGCGTCGCCGGCCCGGACCCCGTCTCGTCCTACACGTACGCCTACGCCTTCTTCCAGCTCCCGTACGGCATCATCGCGGTGACGGTCATGTCCGTGGTCACGCCGGACCTGGCCGAGAAGTGGTCGACGGGACGGCGCGCCGCCTTCCTGCACCGCATGACCGGTGGGCTGCGCGCCATCCTCGCCCTCGTCATTCCTTCCGCGGTCGGCATGCTGCTGCTGGCGCGGCCGGCGGTGGCGCTGCTGCTCGGGAACGGCCACAGCACGCCCGCCGAGACCGCGACGACGGGCGCCGCCCTCGCCATGTTCGCGCTCGGCCTGCCGGGCTTCTGCGCCTACCTCTACTTCGTGCGTGTCCTGCAGTCGATGCAGCGGACGAAGGTGGCGTTCTACCTCTACCTCGTGGAGAACGCGCTCAACGTCGGGCTCGCGCTCGTGCTGGTGCACCCGCTCGGCGTACGCGGCCTCGCGCTCTCGTTGTCGATCGCCTACACCGTGGCGGCGTTCCTCGCCCTCGCGACCTTCCACCAGTGGTTCGGACGCCTGTCCGATCGCGCCACGTGGGAGCCGCTGTGGCGCGTGGTCATCGCCACCATCCCGATGGCCGTGGTCGTGCTCGTGGTGTCCAACCTTTCGGGCTCGACCAGCACCGCCGGCCTGTTGGGCCGGGTGGTCGGCGCTGTCGTGGCCGGTGGACTGACGTTCGGGGCCGTCGTGATCGGGCTCGGGCGGCGCCAGGACGCGCACCGCCGTCGCGGCCCCGACGGCCCGTCGGGCCCATCCGGCCCGTCCGGCCCACCGGCCCCCGACCAACCGCCACTTCGGCCCCGACCCCTGTCCCGGGAACCGTCGGCCTCTCCCCCGTCGCTGCGACCCGTCCGCCCCCTCGGCGTGCCACCGGGCGCCGGCGGCTGAACCACGGCCGTCCCGGCGCACAGACCGCGGTGCACAGACCGGCGCGCCCCGACCGCGGCGCCCGGAAGCCGTTGGCCGCTGCGCCGCCGTGCCCCCGTGGCAGACTCCCTCAATGCCCGGCGTCCACATCGTGACCGACAGTGCCTGCGACCTGACCGACCAGCTGGTGAAGGAGCACGGCGTCATCGTGGTACCGCTCACCATCCGCTTCGGCGAAGAGGAGTTCGAGGACCGCCGCCAGCTCAGTCCCGCAGAGTTCTGGGAGCGCTGCCACGGTCGCGGCGACCTGCCCGAAACCTCCCAGCCCTCGCCGGGCGCCTTCCGCGCCGCCTATCAGCAGGCCGCCGACGAGGGGGCGGAGGCCGTGCTCTGCCTCACCATCTCCTCGAAGGTATCGGGCACCTACGGCTCCGCCGTTACGGCGGCCGACGGCTTCGACGCCGTACCCGTGCGCGTCGTGGACACCTATTCGCTGACCATGGGCCAGGGCCTGCTCGTCATCGCGGCGGCCGAGGAGGCCGGCACCGGCGCCGGCCTCGATGCGCTCGTGGCCAACACCGAGGACCGCATCGGCCGGACCCGCATCTACGGGGTCATCGGAGGGCTCGAGCATCTCCAGCGGGGCGGGCGCATCGGCGGCGCCGCGCGCGTTGGTGGGCTCGCTGCTCAATATCAAGCCGGTCATCCAGCTGAAGGACGGCGAGGTGGCCGAGGAGTCCAAGCAGCGCACCCGCGCCCGGGCGCTGGCCTATCTCACCGACAAGGTCAAGGCGGACGCGCCCGTCGAGCGCATCGCCGTGGCGGACGGGGCCTGCGACGACTTCCCCGAGGTGGTCGCCCGCCTGCAGGACATCGTCACGGAGCACCCGCTGCTGACGGTGGACCTGGGCCCGGTCGTGGGGACCCACGCCGGGCCCCACACGGTGGGTGTCTGCTACATCGTCCCTGCCAGGGCGGCCGAGAGCGCCGGGTAGTCTCCCCTCGTGGCTGAGAACGACATCACCGACGCGCTGTCCGAACGTGCCCTCGAGACGGTCGACACCGTGGTGGCGACGGTCAACGACCGCGCCATCCGCCCGGCGGTGGTGGCGGCGCGCGGCATCGTCTTCGGCGTCGTGATCGCGGTCATCGGGATCATGACCGTCGTGCTCTTCTGCGTGGGCTTCATCCGCCTGACGACGATCGCCGGGCACCGCATCTGGGCCTCTTACCTGGTCCTCGGCCTCCTGTTCAGCATCGCCGGCACCGTCCTCTACGCCCGGCGTGGACTCCCGCCCGATGCCTGAGCGCCGAGAGGTCGTCATCGTGGGCAGCGGGCCCGCCGGGCTCACCGCCGCCCTCTACTCGGCCCGCGGCGCAGCTGCATCCGCTGGTCATCGAGGGCGAGCCCTCCTCGACCAGTGACCAGCCGGGCGGGCAGCTCATGCTCACGACCGACGTCGAGAACTACCCCGGCTTCGTCGACGGGGTCATGGGGCCCGAGCTCATGGGCATGATGCGCGCCCAGGCGCTGCGTTTCGAGGCCGAGCTGCGCACGGCCAAGGTCAGCCGCCTCGAGCTCTCGCCCTGGCCGTTCGAGGTGTGGGTAGGCGACCCCGGGCCGACGAGCCCACCGTCGTGGCCGACACGCTCATCGTCGCCACGGGCGCACGCTCCCTCATGCTGGGCGTCCCCAACGAGGACCGCCTGCTCGGCTACGGCGTGTCGACCTGCGCCACCTGCGACGGCTTCTTCTTCCGCGACCAGCACATCGCGGTGGCCGGCGGCGGTGACTCCGCCATGGAGGAGGCCATCTTCCTGGCCCGCTTCGGCTCCAAGGTCACCGTCATCCACCGGCGCGACGAGCTGCGGGCCTCCAAGATCATGCAGGAGCGCGCCTTCGCCAATCCCAAGATCGATTTTCGGTGGAACTCGCTGATCACCGACATCGTCGGCGACACCAAGGTGAGCGGGCTGCTCCTCCGCGACACGGTCACGGGCGAGCAGTCCGACCTCGATGCGACCGGCCTCTTCGTCGCCATCGGCCACGAGCCCAACTCGTCCCTGCTCAAGGGCCAGGTCGAGCTGGAGGACAACGGCTACGTGCGCACGTTCGACGGCACCACCCGCACCAGCGTGGACGGGGTTTTCGCCTGCGGCGACGTGCAGGACGACTACTACCGCCAGGCCGTCACCTCGGCCGGGTCGGGGTGCATGGCCGCCATCGACGCCGAGCGCTGGCTGGAGGCCAAGGGCGAGTAGCCGGGGCGGACGGGAGCGACCGGGAACAGATCCGGGGGATGCAGCGTTACACCCGCTGACAAGGAGTTGCGATGAGCGAGAAGATCGAGACCCTGACCGACGCTAACGTTTGACGAGCATGTCAAGAGTTCGGACGTCCCCGTCCTGGTGGATTTCTGGGCGGAATGGTGCGGCCCGTGCAAGATGATCTCCCCGGTACTGGAGGAGATCGCCGAAGAGCAGCAGGGCAAGATCCGGATCGGCAAGCTGAACATCGACGACAACCTGGACGTGACGAGGCGGTTCGAGGTGATGAGCATCCCGACGCTTCTCCTGTTCAAGGACGGCGAGGTCCAGAAGCGGATCATCGGCGCCAAGCCCAAGGGGGCGCTCCTGGAGGAGATCTCCGCCTACCTGTAGGCCTGCCGCTCGTCATCTGGGACCGCGGACCAGCGGTCGCGGACATCCAGGAGCGTTTGGCCAAGGTGCTCGGACACCCCGGTCGAGGTCGACGGCCTCTTCGGGCCCGCCACGCGGGCGGCGCTCGAGGCTTTCCAGCGTCTGCGCGGCCTGCGGGTCGACGGCGTCTGCGGTCCGCAGACATGGAACACCCTGGTCGAGGCGGGATTCCCGCTGGGCGACCGCTTCCTGTACCGCCGGACTCCGATGCTGCGGGGTGACGACATCGCCGAGCTGCAACAACGGCTGTGCAGTCTCGGCTTCGACACGGGCCGGGTCGACGGCATCTTCGGCGACGCCACGGTGCGCGCCCTCGGGGAGTTCCAGCGCAACGCCGGGCTGCCCGTCGACGGGATCCTCGGTGGCGCCACCCTCCACGAGTTGCTGCGGCTCGAGAGTCTGCCACCTCGACCCCGAGCTCGTCTCGGTGGTGCGGGCCCGAGCCGCCCTGCGGGACGCCCCGCCCACGCTGCGGGGCCGCCACGTGGCCGTGGGCGAGAGCGGCGGGCTGGGTAGCGTCGCCGGTGCACTACGGCGGCGCCTCGCCATGAGCGGCATCCGCGTGACCGAGCTGCACCACCCGGACGACGCCGTACAGGCCAAGGAGGCCAACGAACTCGAGGTTGATGTCTTCGTCGGGCTCCGCCTCAACCCGGCCGCCTCGCTGTGCGGCACGGCCTTCTGGTCGGGCACCCACGACGAGTCCCCCGGAGGGCGCCGGCTGGCCGAGCTGGTCCAGGGCGCCGTCCCCGAGGCCCTGGGCGTCGCCGATGCCGGCGTGCACGGCATGTCCGTGCCCCTCCTGCGCGAGACGCGCATGCCCGCCGTGCTGGTCGAGGTGGGGCCGGCGAGCACAGTGGTCGAACGGGCCACCACGCTGGCCGCCGCCCTGTCTTCCGCCCTCGGGCACTGGGCCGACGTCTCCTGGGACTGATTACCCGTAATCGAGTCCTGAACTGGGCTTTCGCCCCTCGCCGGCCCGTCGCGCCACTCCTGCGACGGTTACGCGATCAATGCTGCCGGCAGGTGAACCAAGTGACAATCCACAACGTCATGCACAGGTTGTGGATGAAGCTGAACAGCCCCTTGACAGTTGTGTGAACTACGCGACGCCGCTGTCACCGACCATGGCGCGATAGATGCGCTCGAGGTCCTCGAGGGTGGCGAACTCGACCACTAGGCGGCCCCGTCGATTCTGGATGTCGACCTTGACCCGCGTGTTGAGGTAGGTCGACAGGAGATCCTCGAGCTCGAGCACGCCCGGTTCGGGCAGCTTGCGGACCGACGGGCGCCGCCCGGACGACTCGGTCGTACCCTGAAGTCGTACCTTCCAGCGGTGGCCCGGCCGGCTCAGGATCGATGGGCACGACCCGGAGCTCGGCCCCACCCGCACGCACGAGGTCCTCGACGGCGCGCACGGTCAGGCCCTCGCCGACGATCCGCTCGACCAGCTTCTCCTGAAGGGCCCGGTCAGGGGTTCCGAGCAGCGCCCGGGCGTGCCCGGCAGAGATCGTCCGCTCGGCCAGCGCACGCTGGGCCCCGGCGGGGAGCTGGAGCAGGCGCAGGGTATTTGTCACCGTGGCCCGGCCCTTGCCCATCCGGTTGGCCACCTGCTCGTGGGTCAGCCCGAACTCGTCGATGAGCTGCTGATAAGCGGCGGCCTCCTCGAGGGCGTTGAGGTCCTCTCGATGGAGGTTCTCCACCAGCGCCCGCTCCAGGCTGGCAACGTCGTCGGCGACCTGCACCAGCACGGCGATGGTCTGCAGCCCCGCCCGCCGGGCGGCCCGCCAGCGCCGCTCCCCCGCGATCAGCTCGTAGGTGTCCTCCTCGTCCTTGAGCTCGCGGACGAGCACCGGTTGGAGCAGCCCCACCTCGCGGATGGAGGCCGCCAGCGAGCTCATGCTCTCCTCGTCGAAGTGGCTCCTCGGTTGGTACATATTGGGCCGGATGTGGGAGATCGGCACCTCGCGGAGCAGCGAGTCGGCCTCCCCCGTCGTCTCGCTCGGGATCAGGGCGCTCAGGCCTTTACCGAGTCCGCTGCGGCGCGCCATTGCTCACCTCCTTCGCCAGCTCGCGGTAGGCCACTGCCCCCCGCGAGGCCGGATCGAACACCGTGATGGGCTGGCCGAACGAGGGCGCCTCTGACAGACGGACCGTGCGCGGGATCACCACTCGGCACACCCGCTCGGAGAAGTGCTCCCGTACCTCGTTGGCCACGTCCACCGAGAGGCGGGTCCGAGCGTCGAACATCGTGAGCACGATGGTGGACACCTCCAGGGTCGCGTTGAGGTTCGTCGAGACCAGGTTCACGTTGCGCAGCAGCTGGCTCAGCCCCTCGAGGGCGTAGTACTCGCACTGGATGGGGACCAGGACCTCGTGGGCGGCGGCCAGGCCGTTGACGGTGATGAGGCCCAAGGACGGCGGGCAATCGATCAGCACGAAGTCGAAGTCGTCCACCACCGAATCGATGGCCCTCTTGAGCTTCAGCTCACGGCTGAAGGCAGGGACCAGCTCGATCTCAACCCCGGCCAGGTCGATGGTGGCCGGGGCCACGAAGAGGTTCTTCACGCTGGTCGGTTCGATGCAGTCCTCGAGGGGCTGGTCCCGCATGATCACGTCGTACATGGACAGCTCGAAGTTCCGCGCTTCCACGCCGAGGCCGGTCGTGGCGTTGCCCTGTGGGTCGAGGTCGATCACGAGGACCCGATAACCCTGCTCGGCCAGGGCGGCGCCGAGGTTCACCGTCGTCGTGGTCTTCCCCACCCCGCCCTTCTGATTGGCGATGGCGATCACCCGGGGCAACTCCCGCGCGGTGGACTTCGAGCCATTCAGCAGTTCCGACGGCGTCATCGCTGATCGACGGGGCCCGCTGGACACGGGGAGCCACGGCCGGTCCGTTACCCGCCGGTACCGGATCTTCCGGCGTTTCCGCCAGGCCGCTGTGGGCCACGTCCGCCTCTCGTGCCGCGCTCGGCCGGGACGGTGGTCACAGCGTCCTCGGAGGGACCCGACTCAACAGGGGCCACCTCGGGAGGCGCGGGCTCTGGAGCGGCCACGCCGGGTGGGGCGGCCTCCGGAACGGCGGGCGGGACCTCTTCGACGAGATTCCTTACCGGGTCGGCCGACGATGGCCCTGCGCCCGCCGGCACATTCCCGATCAGCCTGATCGTAGGGACCAGGCGGCTGTTCCGATGATGCGATGTTGGGAGCCCTTCCCGGTCCCTACGCCGGATGCGCATCAGGCCGATATTCCGGATCGCCGCGCCACGCGCCTATCCTTTCCTGCCGGAGCGTCGAGGTCAAGACTTGAGGCTGTTCCACGTGGAACCTTCCGCAGGAACCTCTCGGGTATTCCCGTGTTTCACGTGAAACAACCGGGGTGGCGCCCGAAGCCCCTGTTACGCCGGCCCGCGACCTCAAAAGAGCGGCTTCTTGGCCGGGACACCGTCCCGGCGGGGGAATCGCTCCGGGCACTTCTCGACCTGCCGGAGGATCTGGTAGTCGAAGCCCTCCCGGACCGTCCCCTCCGGGACCAGCCCGAGCTGGAGAAGGGCCTCGGCAGGCCAGCGGCGGGGCGGTGGGGGAGGCGCCGGGGCGCTCCGGCGGGGGTTCCGAAACGACGAGCCAGCCGCCCGGCGGAGCAACGGCGCCGCACATTCGGCCACGACCGCCGGACGCCCGAAGGAACGAGCCAGGACCCCCTCGAAGCTCGCCCTCATCCCTCCAGGCGACCGTAGCGCTCCGCCCGCTCCTGCACGACGCGCACCCGGTCGTCCGAGCCCCAGGCGGTCAACGGCACGGAGCAGGAAGCCCGTTCGTCGGGCATTGGCGTCGAGGAGCACGATGACGACTTCTGGCCAAGCAACGGCCACCACCAGTCCCGGAAGACCGCCACCCGATCCCAGGTCGACGATTCGGGGGCGGGGGAGTGGGGGTCCCGAGGGGCGACCGAGGGGTCCGGCGCCTCGAAGGCGAGCCGACGGGCCGACGTCGGCGAATCCCGCGGCGTGCCCGAGCTGGACGTCCAAGGGGCCCGGACCGAGGAACCCAGCCTGCGCGGGCCTCGGCCAGGACGTCGTGCAGCTCGTCCGGGAGTTCGGCGGGGGATTCCCGGATGCCGTCGGCGCCGGGCACCGGCGCAGCGTCAGTCCGCCGGCGCGATGACGATGTGGCGGTTGGGGTCCTCACCCTCGGAACGGGTTACGCACCCCCGGCATCTCGTTGACCGCATCGTGGACCGCCTTGCGGTCCGCCGGGCTCATGGCCTCGAGCGCCTTCTCCTGACCAGACGCCAGGACCTCCTCGGCGATCTGAATGCTGAACCGCTTCAGTGCGGCCGAGCGTCGCTCGCGATAGCCGGCCACGTCGACCAGGATCCGGTCGGTGCGCGACGGGCACTGGCGCTGGACCACGGCGCGGGTCAGGTCCTGCAGCGCCGCCAGCGTGGAGCCCCGGGGACCGACCAGGATCCCGAGGTCCTCGCCGGTGGCCGCTATCTCGACCGTCTCCTCATCGAGCAGGCGGCACTCCACCGACCCCTCCATGCCGAACTCGGTCAGCAGATCGGCCAGGAACGCCCGACCGACCTCGCCCTGCTCTTCGAGCGTCATACCCTCGGCCATCTCCACAGTCTCCTTCGGTTCGCTGCTCCCTGCCAGAGCCCTCTCGGGCGACGAGCCATTCCTCGAGCTTCTCCCCTGTCCCGACCGCGCCGCCCTTGCTGCGGTTGCGCCGGCGCCGGGCCGATCGGCTCGTCCCGGTGCCGGTCCCACCGGCCGCACCGCCGCCGCCTGGGTGGTCGATCCGTTTGCCGCCGGAGGCCGGGCCACTGTTGCCGGACCCATCCGTCAGCCGTGCTGGACGATCGCTGACCAGCCCTGACGATTGCCCTGGCCCGAGCGCCCGCTACTGCGCCGCGCCCGCTCACGCCGGGGCCGGGCGCCGACGGGGCGCACCCGGGCCCGCACGCGCGCCTCGACGCGCATGCGGCCGAAGAGCCCGGTCTTGGCCTCGCTGACCACGATCACCTCGGCGTCACCGGCGGCCACCCCGAGCTGATCCAGTGCCTGCTCGGTCGCCTCCTCAACGCTCTTGCCCGCCACTTCGACCCACTCCACGCGCTATCGAGCCTTTCTCGTCCTCTTCGAGCGCGACCGGGGATGCGGCTTCGCCGCCGGAGTGTCCTCCACGTTTTCGCCGCCCAGCCTTGCCGTTCGTCGCCCTCTTCGCCGTGCTTCCGCCTCTCGGCTTCCTGCCGTTACCACCCGAACGACCGTTTGACCCGTTGCCGCTGGACCGGTCCGGTGGCAAGGTCGCCTTGGCGGACGCTGTGCCGTCGGTCGCGGTCGACTTCTTCGGCGGAGGAGCGGGCTTGGGCTTCGGTTTCTCCTTCTCCGCTGGGCTCCTTCTCCTCTTTGGCGGAGGCGATCTCGCGCTCGGCCGCCACCGGCGTGACCATGCCGGTACGGAACATCACCTCTTGCGTTCCGATCCGCATGGCCGAAGACACCACCATGTAAATGGTTGCTCCAGCGGGCACTCTTAGGTAAATGACACCGAAAATAATAGGGAAGAACTTCTGCATTGTTTGCATCTGTGGATTGGCCGCGGCAGCCTGAGGATTGCGGCTGTTCATCTGCTTCATTTGGTAGTACTGCAGGAACATCGCAGCGCCGATAAGCACCAGATACGGGATGGTCAAGAGGGCCTGGCTCGCACCGTGGTGTTGCAGGGGGAGAGAGGACAAATCCATCCCGAACCACCAATGCATCTGGCCCTGTGAATTCACCAGCGCAGTATGCATTTGCGAGTGAACTGGTATGTACCTTGGGGCACCACAGGTTTTCGCCTGACAAACCGCCGTCTGGCCTGCCGCATTTACATACGAAGCACCTCGCTGAAACAGTGGTCGAAAGCCCCCTGATAAGCGTATAGAGGACGATCAGGAAGGGCATCTGCAAGAGGCTCGGGAGGCAGGCCCCGAAGGGGCTCGTCCCGTTCTCCTTGTAGAGACGCATCATCTCCTGGTTGAGCATCTCCCGGTTCTCCGGGCCCTTGTACTTGGCCTGGAGCTTCTTCATCTCGGGCTGCAGGCGCTGCATGGCGAGCATCGACTTCGTGCTCTTCACGGTGACCGGCGTCAGGGCCAGCATGATGATGATGGTCAGCCCGGTGATGGCGAAGCCGTAGTTCGGCCAGATCGCGTAGAGGCCCGCCAGGATCAGCCCGAAGAGCTCGAAGAGCGGGTGGAAGATCTCGCCGATGAGCTTGAACAGGGAGTTCTCGGCCAAGAGCGGGTGACTCAGCACGGCCGTCCGCTCTCATGGCTGTGCACGGACACGGGCACCAGGTCGACGCCGTGGGGCCCGAAGGGCCGGCAGCGCACCAGGCGCCGGGCCGTGAGGAGGAGGCCCCGCCAGAAGCCGTGCAGCGTGAAGGCTTCGATGGCGTAGTTCGAGCAGCTCGGATAGAAGCGGCACGGCGAGATCCGGCCCGACGCTGCGCCCTGGTAGGCGGCGAGCACTGCCACGGCCGCCCGGACGGGCAGGCTGGGCGTGACCCGACGGGCGCTCATGGGCGCACCGCCGCTCCGGCCCGCCGCAACGCGGTGACCAGGTCGGCCCGGAGATCGGCGGGCGCCTGCGCCGCCGCCCCGGGCTCGAGCCGGACCAGGTAGGACCCGCGGGGCAGGGAGGGTGCTTCGGCGTGCACCACGGCCCGGGCCCGGCGACGCAGCGTGTTGCGGACCACGGCACCGCCGCAGCGTCGCCCGATTGCGTATCCGACCTGGGGAAATACCCCGGCCACGCCCTCCTCGGCCGGGACGAACGCCGCCTTCACCGGCCCGCACGACGCCCCGTAGCCGGGAACGCTGGAGCTCAGCGAAGGCAGCGCGGCGTAGTGATCCGTCCAACCGTCCGTGCGGGCACGACGTCCTCAGACGGTGAGCCGGTGGCGCCCCTTGAGCCGCCGTGACTTCAGGATGGCCCGCCCCGCCCGCGTGGACATGCGCTTGCGGAACCCGTGGGTGCGGGCCCGCTTGCGGGAGTTGGGTTGGTAAGTGCGCTTCACGTCAATTCAGCCTTTCGCGACGCCCGAGCGGCGTCCGGGACGAGGTCGTCGCAGGGTTCAAGCCTCGACTATCGAATCGGGTCCGGCCGCCGGCGGCGAGTCCTCCCATGTTAGGCGCGATTTGCCGATGGGCTCTAGTCGCATCGGCCGGCACGGTGTACGTTCATCCAATTACCCGCACCGAGGAACGTTCCGAACATCGTGGCTGGACGCCGAGGGGGGAGAAGGGGCGTTCGGCACGACGGTGACTAAGGCTGCAGATCTGTGGACAAGGTGCTCAGGGTCCCTGCGTGACCAGGTGTCGGAGAGCACGTGGCAGCTCTGGCTCTCGGGCATCGAGCCCGTGGCCTTCACCGACGGGGTTTTCGTGCTGTCCGTTCCCAATGGGCTCATCCGCGAGCGTGTGGAGTCCCGTTACCTGCCGATGATCGAGGACACCCTGGCCAATGAGGCCGGCGCTCCGGTACGGGGGCGCCTCGAGGTCCAGGAACCCGAACCGATCGCCGCGGTGGCGCCGGCCCCCGAGGTCCCGGGCCTGCTCGCCGAGCCGGTCCCTGAACCTCGGGCGACCGAGGCCGGACAGGGCCGTGAGTCTCCCGCCGTGCAGCTCGATTCCAAGTTCACGTTCGAGACCTTCGTCGCCGCGTCGTCCAACCGCCTGGCCCATGCGGCGGCGCAAGCCGTGGCGGAGACCCCGGGTCGCTCGTACAACCCCTTGTTCATATACGGCGACTCGGGCCTGGGTAAGACCCACCTGCTCCACGCCATCGGGAATTACGTCGACAGAGAACTACGCCCGACGCAAGGTGCTCTATGTCACCACCGAGACGTTCATGAACGACTTCGTCGACTCCCTCCGGACCTCGACGACCCTGGCCTTCAAGCGTCGCTACCGGGACTGCGACGTCCTTCTCATCGACGACGTCCAGTTCATGGAGCGCAAAGAGGGGCTCCAAGAGGAGTTCTTCCACACCTACAACGATCTCAAGGGGGCCTCCAAGCAGATGGTCCTGACCTCGGACCGGCCACCCGAAATCCATCGAGACGCTCGAGGACCGGCTCCGGAGCCGGTTCCTCTCCGGGCTCATCACCGAGATCGACCCGCCCGATCTCGAAACCCGCCTCGCCATCTTGCGCTCCAAGTCACTCAGCGAGCACCAGCAAGGTCCCCGACGACGTCCTCGAATTCATCGCCTCACACGTCAAAGACAACATCCGTGAGCTCGAAGGGGCGCTCACCCGGATCTGTGCCTTCGCCAAGCTCAACAACCAGCCGATCTCGCTCGCCCAGGCCCAGGAGGTGCTCTCCGACCTGGTCGTCGCCGGCGAACCCCGGCGCATCTCACCCCAGATGATCCTCGATGCGGTCGCCGCCAGCTACGGATTCTCGGTCGACGCGCTGTGCGGCCCGAGCAGGACGCGCCCGCTCGTGACCGCCCGCCAGGTCGCGATGTACCTCACCCGCGAACTGACGGACTACAGCTATCCGGCCATCGGCCGGGTCTTCGGCAAGCGAGACCACACGACGGTGATCCACGCCGTCGACAAGATCGCCGGCCAGATGCAGGAGCGCCGTCAGATCTACGAGCAGGTCACCGAACTGATCCAGAAGATCCGTGCGGGTTCGGCCTGACGCACCGCTCCGCCGATCCGCGGCCTGTCGCATTGTGGTTTGCAAGAGGCAAAGGCTGTGGACTCGTCGGAGCTCCGCTGGGGATCACGCCTTCGGCTTGTCCCCAGTCTCCCGGCGGGGGCGGTTCTGGGGGGCGCGCAAACCGCACCGGACCTCCACATGCCGATGGGGACGACGACCACGGCCATCACCTGGGACGCGAGGATGTCCTCCACAATCCACACCCCTTACTACCTTTACAAGTCATAGACACCTCCCTGCAGCATGTTGACGGCCTGGGGAGCGGCCGAAAGGACTCTCATCGGTGAAGTTCCGATCCGAACGCGACGCGCTGGTCGAGATGTTGGCGACTGCAGGCCGTGCGGTGGGCGGTCGCGGCGGCTCCTCACCCGTGCTCCTCGGCCTCCTGCTCACCTGCACGGGCAACTCCCTGAGCGTGACGGGCACCGACCTCGACCTCACGATCCAGGTGACCGACGAAGTGATCGGGATCGACGACGGCAGTTGTGTCATTCCGGCTCGGCTCTCGACCGACATCGTCCGGCGACTCGAGCCCGGCGCTGTCACCTTCGCCGACGACGGCGACCAGATCACGATCTCCGCGGCCCGGTCCACGTTCAAGCTGCACACCTACCCGGTCGTGGAATTCCCGCCCGGTGGGCAAGACCAGTGACCCCATGACCCAGCTCTCCGAGTCGGCGCTCGGCGAGGCCGTACGGCAGGTCGTGCGTGCCGCGTCCCACGACGACGGCCGGCCCCTGCTCACCGGCGTGCTCGTCTCGCGGGTGGATGGTTCGCTGCGCATGGTGGCAACCGATTCGTATCGGATGGCGATGCGCGACCTGCCGGGAGCGAACACGATTCCCGGCGAGGAGGACCTCCTGGTGCCGGCGCGAGCGCTCTCGGAGCTCCAGCGCCTGCCGGGGGGAACTCGGCTCGGAGGGCGCGGAGTCCGACCGGGTCGGGGTGGCGGCGAGCAGCAACGAGATCACCTTCTGGCAGGGGAACGTGCAGCATCAGCACCCGACTGCTCGAAGGCCGGTACCCGGACTACAAGCAGTTGATTCCGGACCACTACCCCAACCGGCTCCATCTCGGGAAGGAGAGCTTCCTTGTCTGCGTTGCGCCGTGTCCAACTCCTCGTCCGGGACAACACGACGCCCGTACGCCTGTCCATGCGTGCCGGCGGCGTCGACCTGAGCGTGCAGAGCCAGGACGTCGGGGATGCTGTCTGAGGCCGTCGACGGCGACTTCAGCGGGGAGGACCTCGTCATTGCTTTCAACCCGTCGTACCTCATCGACGGCGTCGAGGCTGTGCTGGGAGACGAGGTCATCGTCGAGACCGCCGATGCTTCGAAGGCCGCAACGGTGCGTGGCGCGGAGGACGACGCCTTTCGGTACCTCCTGATGCCGGTGCGGGTCTCCTGAACGGACCCCGGTTGCCGTGAGCGTCCGGCATCTCGAACTCACGGACTTCCGTCTCTTCCGCAGCGCGCGAGATCGACCCGGAGCCCGAAGGGACGACAGTCATCACCGGGCCCAACGGCACCGGGAAGACCAGTGTCCTCGAGGCCCTGGCCTACCTCGCCACCCGACGATCGTTCCGGGGCGCGCCGACGGACGCACTCGTCCGCACCGGCAGCGCCGCCGCGATCGTCCGGGCCGAGCTCGACGGCCAGCGACAGCCCCGTTACCGTCGACGCCGAGATCCTCGCCAGCGGGCGCAGCCGCACGAGGGTGAACCGCAAGTCGGTCACGGGTCGCAAGGAACTGGCCGCTGCGGCACCGTGCACCATCTTTTCGCCCGACGACCTGGCCCTGATCAGTGGCGGGCCAAAGGGCCGGCGCGACCTGCTCGACGACGCGCTTGGGCTCTTCTCGACGCGGAAGGCGCCCGCGCCGCCGACGAGACCGAACGCATCCTCCGCCAGCGCGCCGCACTCCTCCGTCAGTCCGGGGGCGGGGGAGCGAGGATGTCGACGACCACACTCGACGTCTGGGACCTACGTCTGGCCGATGCGGGAAAGGTCCTCGTCGCGGCGCGGGAGCGGCTGGTGGCGATCTGGAAGACCCGGTGGGCGCGGCCTACGCACGCCTGGCCGGATGCCGGGGACCAAGTCCTGGTGGGGCAGCGCTACGCACGCAGCTGGGACGGCGACCTCCTCGACGCCCTGGCCGCCAGCCGGGCGAGACGACCTGCGCCGGGGCGTCAACACCGTGGGTCCCCACCGCGACGACCTCGTTCTGGCGGTCGACGGGCGGGAGGCCAGAACGCACGCGTCCCAGGGCGAACAGCGCTGCCTGGCATTCGCCCTCCGCCTGGCGGTGCACCAGCTGGTTCGGGCCCGAACGGCGCTCGATCCGGTCCTGCTCCTGGACGACGTCTTCTCCGAGCTCGACCCGGCACGCGAGCCGGGCCCTGGTGGCCGAGTTGCCGGCGGGGCAGTCCATCCTCACGACCGCAGCGCCCCTGCCAGAGGGGATCGCGGTTACCCGGATCCTCCCGATCGAGAGCCTGTCGCGGTTCCGTGACCGCCCGGTCGCCCAGGGGTCCGCGCCGCGTCGGGCGAATCGGTGCCGAAGCTGCTCGCCCGGCTCGGTGCACCCGTTTCGCCGGTGACGATGGAGGTGGTTTTCACCCGCTGGGCCGAGTTGGTCGGCGCCGAGCTCGCCGAGCATCTGCGGCCGTTGCGAGTCGACGGGCACGCACTCGTGGTTGCGGTGGACCACCCGGCCTGGGCTACCCGGGCCCGCATGGAAGCGGGGCCGATCCTCGAGCGTGTCCGGTCCGTCGGAGGGGCGTCGCTCGAGCGGCTTGGAGGTCGTCGTCGAGCGGCCCTGACGACGGCGTGCAGCGAGAACGCCGGGTCGACCGTTCATGATGCCGAATTCGCGTGGCCGTCGGGTAGAATGGTGTGTTCGCATCGAAAGGCCGGAGGTGCACCGTTTCGGGGATTCGATACGCACTGCGAGACCGTCGTTCTGAAAGGGCGCGCCTGTGGCAATAAAGGTGGATGAGAGATCAGGTGGGGCCGGGTCGTCGTACACCGAGGCCGACATCACCATCCTCGAGGGTCTCGAGGCCGTGCGGAAGCGGCCCGGGATGTACATCGGCTCCACCGGCCCGACGGGCCTCCACCACCTGGTGTGGGAGGTCGTGGACAACTCGGTCGACGAGGCCATGGCTGGCCGCTGCCACCCGTATCGACGTCACCCTGCTGGCCGACGGTGGCTGCCGGGTCGGTCGACGACGGCGGCCGGGATCCCCGTGGGCCCCCACCAGAAGAACCCCAAGGTCTCGACGGCCGAGATCGTCCTGACCACCCTGCACGCCGGCGGCAAGTTCGGCGGCAAGGGGTACCAGGTCTCGGGTGGCCTGCACGGCGTCGGGGTCTCGGTCGTGAACGCCCTCTCCACCCGGCTGGTGCTCGAGGTGGACCGGGACGGCAAGCACTGGGAGGCCGAGTTCGAGAAGGGCGGGAAGGTCAAGCGCAAGGTCACGGCGACGGGCCCGGCTCCGAAGGACCGCAGCACCGGTGAGCCGCGTACAGGCACGACGGTCACCTTCTGGCCGGACGCATCGATCTTCGACGAGACCGAGTTCCGGGCCCAGACGATCATCGAGCGCATGCAGATCATGGCCTTCTTGAACAAGGGCCTCGAGATCCGCTTCGTCGACGAGCGCACCGATCCCGTGACCAAGACGACCTTCAAGTACAACGGCGGGATCGTCGACTTCGTCAAGCACCTCAACGCGTCGAAGGAGTCGCTCTTCCGCAAGGTCGCGTCGTTCGACCAGTCCGAGGAAGGGCCAAGAGGTCGAGATCGCCCTGCAATGGAACGCCGGGTACCACGAGTCCATCCACTCCTTTGCGAACGGCATCTCCACCATCGAGGGAGGGATGCACGTCGAGGGCTTCTCCAAAGCGTTGACCAACGTCGTCAACCGCTACGCACGTGCCCGCAACCTGCTGAAGGAGAAGGAGGAGAACCTCAAGGGTGAGGACATCCGCGAGGGGCTCACGGCCATCATCTCGGTACGCTTGCGCGACCCGCAGTTCGAGGGCCAGACCAAGGCGAAGCTCGGCAACGTCAGCATCCGCTCGCTGACAGAGCGTACGACCAACAAGAAGCTGACCGAATGGCTCGAGGAGAACCCGCGCGAGGCCAGCCAGATCGTGCAGAAGTCGACGCAGGCGGCCCGGGCGCGCCTCGCTGCGCAGGGCGCCCGCGACCTGACCCGCCGCAAGTCCGCGCTCGACGGCGCAGGGCTCCCCGGCAAGCTGGCCGACTGTTCGTCGCGCGACCCGCGCGAGTCCGAGCTCTTCATCGTCGAGGGCAACTCCGCCGGCGGCTCGGCGAAGGACGCGCGGAACCCGCACACGCAGGCGATCCTGCCGATCCGGGGCAAGATCCTGAACGTCGAGCGCGCCCGCATCGACAAGATGCTCAAGAACGCCGAGATCCAGGCGCTCATTTCGGCCATCGGTGCCGGCTTGGCCGAGGAGTTCGACGTCGAAAAGATCCGCTACCACAAGGTCATCCTGCTGGCCGACGCGGACGTCGACGGCAGCCACATCCGGACGCTGCTGCTGACGTTCTTCTACCGCCAGATGAAGCCACTCGTCGAGGGCGGCTTCGTCTACGTGGCGCAGCCGCCGCTGTATTCGACGCTCGTTGGGAAGGAAAAGATCTACCTCAAGGACGACGCAGCCAGAGAAGCGTTCCTCGCCGAGCATCCGGACCATAAGCACGACTTCAACCGGCTGAAGGGTCTCGGCGAAATGGACTTCGCCGAGCTCCGCGACACGACGATGGATCCCGCCAAGCGGTCGTTGTTACAGATCAACGTCGAGCAGGCGGCGACGGCGGACGAAGTCTGCTCCATCCTCATGGGTGACGACGTGGAGCTCCGCCGTCACTTCATCCAGACCAATGCCAAAGACGTCCGGTTCCTCGACATCTGATCGAGCGGACGAGGAGTAGGGACACATGCCACTAGTCGACACGCGGCACGGGCCGCGGGGGTGCGGGTTCGGCGGGAAGCGGTGCGCCGCCCACCGGGGACGAGCCCGTCAGCGGCTCCATCGAGCCCATCGAGATCCAGGAGGAGATGGAGCGCTCGTTCCTCGAGTACTCCATGTCCGTCATCGTCGCCCGGGCCCTGCCCGACGTGCGCGACGGACTCAAGCCGGTACATCGCCGGATCCTCTACTCCATGTTCGACAACGGGCAACGTCCCGACCGGCCGCACAGCAAGTGCGCCAAGGTCGTGGGCGAGGTCATGGGGACGTACCACCCGCACGGCGACTCGGCGATCTACGAGGCGCTGGCCCGCATGGTCCAGGAGTTCTCGCTCCGCTACCCGCTGATCGACGGCCACGGCAGCTTCGGCGGCCGCGGCCCCGACGACGGCGCCGCGGCCATGCGCTACACCGAATGCCGGCTGGCTCCGCTGGCGCTGGAGCTCATGGCCGACATCGACGAACAGACCGTCGACCTGGTGGCCAACTACGACGGCTCCGTCGCAAGAGCCCGTGGTGCTGCCGGGGCGATTCCCCAACCTCCTCGTCAACGGATCCCAGGGCATCGCCGTCGGCATGGCGACCAACGTCCCGCCGCACAACATGGGCGAGGTGATCGACGCAGCCATCCACGTGCTGCACCACCCCGAGGCGACGCCCGACGAGCTCATGCAGTTCGTCAAGGGCCCCGACTTCCCGACGGGCGCGCTGATCCTCGGGCCGGCAGGGCATTCTCGACGCCTACCGGACCGGTCGCGGCTCCATCAAGATGCGCGCCGTCGCAGAGATCGAAGAAGGCCGTGGCGGCGACCGCATCGTCGTCTCCGAGCTCCCGTACCAGACCTCAGTCGAAGTGATCGAACAGAAGATCACCGAGCTGGTGCGCGCCGGCGATCTCGACGGGATCAGCGAGATGCGCAACGCCTCGGCCAACCAGCAGCCGCAGTTGATCATCGAGCTCAAGCGCGACGCCAACGCCAACGTCGTGCTTAACAACCTCTACAAGCAGACGCCGCTGCAGACGAGTTTCGGCGTCAACATGCTGGCGCTGGTCGACGGCGTGCCCCGCACGCTGAACCTCGCCCAGGCGCTCTCGCACTACATCGACCACCAGATTGAGGTCATTCAGCGTCGCTCCGAATTCCGCCTGGAGAAGGCGCGTAACCGGGCGCACATCGTCGAGGGCCTTCTCCGCGCCATCGACATGCTCGATGCCGTCATCGCGACGATCCGGGCGTCGGCTGATCGGCCCGAGGCCGCGCACCTCGCTGATGGCGGAGCCCTTCTCGTTCACCGAGGTGCAGGCCACCCATATCCTCGACATGACCCTGGGCCGCCTGACTCGGCTGGGCCGTCCGAGCTGGAGAGCCGAGATGGAGAGCTCCGCGTCGACCATCGCCGAACTCGAGGCGATCCTGTCCGACGACGGCAAACTACGCAGTGTCATCGAGACCGAGATGACCGCCATCCGGGACAAGTTCGACAATCCCCGCCGGAGCATCATCACCCATGATCCCGGCGAGATGGGCGTGGAGGACCTCGATCTCCGACGAGGAGATCGTCGTGACGATGACGCACGCGGGCTACATCAAGTCCGTCGCCGCGGCGGCCTTCCGTACCCAGGGCCGCGGCGGGCGTGGGGTCCAGGGCGCCAGGCTCAAGGAAGAGGACCTGGTGAGCCAGGTCGTGCACACGTCCGCCCACGCCTATCTGTTGCTGTTCTCGAACCAGGGCAAGGTGTACCGGCTGCGGGGTCACGAGATCCCCATGAAGGACCGTACCGCCCGTGGAACAGCGGCCGTGAACCTGGTGCCGCTGGCACCGAACGAGTCGATCACGGCCATCATCGCCACCCGGGAGTTCTCACCCGACCAGTACCTCGTCTTCGCGACAGCCCACGGCCAGGTCAAGAAGACGGCGTTGAGCGAGTACGACAAGTCCCGCCGCGAGGGCTTCATCGCTATCAACCTGCGCGACGGCGACGAGCTGGTGCGGGTCGTGGCCACGTCCGGCCACGACGACCTCTTCGAGGTGACACGCAACGGGATGACCATCCGCTTCAACGAGGAGGACGTGCGACCCATGGGTCGTGACGCCGCAGGCGTGCGCGGGATCCGCCTACGCCAGGGCGACGTCGTGGTCTCGTGCGACGTGGCCGCAGACGACACGGATATCCTCATCGTCACCGACGCCGGCTATGGGAAGCGTACGAAGCTCGAGCGCTTCAACCGCCAGACGCGTGGCGGTCAGGGCGTGCGCGGCATCCGTCTGACCGGTACGAGGGGCACGGTGGTCGGCGCGTTCATGGTCGCCCTGGACGAGGAGATCCTCCTGGTCTCCTCGGGCGGCGTGGTCATCCGGACCGAGGCGCGTGAGATCGCCTCCCAGGGGCGTGACGCCACAGGCGTTCGGGTCATGAACCTCGACGACGGCCAGACGGTGGCGGCGGTGGCCCGGGTGGCGGCGGAGGCCGACCCCGAGGTGGGCTGAGGCCCGAGCACGTCGCTCGCGGCGCGGGAATCTCAGAAGAAGTGGATGGACGAGAGCGGCCAGACGCGCACCTCGACCTTGCCCACGATGAGCGACTTGTTGATGGGGCCCCAGTAGCGGCTGTCGCACGAATCGGTGCGGTTGTCCCCCATCACGAAGTAGTTGTTGGCCGGCAGATGGTAGGGGTGTGCCAGGTTCGAACTGGTGCCAGGTGGACCCGCCGAGGTGATCCCCTGCTCGGACGATGGGAGCCAGTTCTCGTCGAGGCGCTTCCCGTCGATGTAGACGTAACCGTTCGACAAGCGAGATGACGTCGCCGGGGAGCCCGATGACTCGCTTTACGAGATCGTTGACCTCGGGACCACCGCAGTTCTCCGCGGGTGGACGCGAGAAGACCACGATGTCGCCCCGGTGGACACCGTGGAGGTGGTAGCTCAACTTGTTGACGAGGATGCGGTCGCCGATCTGAAGCGTCGGCTCCATGGAACCCGACGGGATGTAGAAGGTCTGGACGACGAAGGTACGAAGGAGGACCGCCACCAGGACGGCGACCACCACCACGATGATGCCCTCCCGGATCCAGCGGGAGCTGGAGGCGCGCGGCGGCTGATCGGGCTGCTCGGTCACGGTCCCTGCATCCGAGGGTCCGCCCGGACCTCCCGACGCAGCCGCAGTGGGGGCGTCGACGGCGAGCACCGGATCGTTGGGTTCGGGCGTCACCGACAGGCAGGCTAGACGGCGGCGCGGGGGATGCGGGCTCAGGCGGGAGTCGGGACCACGGAAACCGTGTCCCGACCCGAGCGGAGCAACGTGCCCGGGACAGCACCGGTGGGCTCTCCGTCGCGGACGGTCTCCACCCCGTTGACCAGCACGCGGACGACGCCGTGGGAGCCGGCGTAGAGGCGGGGTGTGTCGCCGGGAAGGTCGTGAACCAGGCGGGCCGGCTCGGAGACCGACGATGGCCGGATCGAAGACGAACACGTCGGCCGCGAAACCCTCGCGGAGCAGGCCGCGGTCGCGTAGTCCGAAGAGCGCCGCCGGCTGCGCCGTCATCATGTGCACGGCCTTCTCGACGGATACCAGCTTCCGGCCCCTGAGGCAGTCGCCGAGGAACGCGGTGGGGTAGTTGGAGCCGCACATCCGGTCCAGATGCGCGCCGGCGTCGGACCCGCCGACCATCGCACGTGGGTCGCTCCAGATCGCGGCGCGCATGGTCCAGCTGTTCTCCTCGCCGTCATCCGTGTTGGGCCAGAGGACGGTGCGCAGGTCGTCGGCCAGACACGATGTCGAGCAGGGTGTCGAAGTGCTCGGTGCCACGTTCGGCGGCGATGTCGGCCACGCTACGGAAGGCACACCCCTCGTTGGCCGGCGCGTACGTGTCGCCGATGACGTAGGTGCCCCAGCGCGAGAGCCCGCGGAACACCCCGGCCTCCTTGCTGCGGGCGCGCTCGTCCAGCGTCTTGCGTACGGCCGGGTCGGCCAGCTGCCGCATGCGCTCGGCCTCGGGGAGCCCCATCACGTCGCCCCAGCCGGGGATCAGGAAGAGGGCGCAGTGGGTGCGGAAGCTCATGTTCATGGGGACGAGCGTCGGCATCGTCAGCGCAATGATGCGCCCGCCCGCCGCGGCGGCCGACGAGGACGCCGAGAGCTGGTGCTCGATGCGCTCCGCCGATCGGGCATCCACGGTGAGCACGTTCCAGTTGAGGGGCCGACGCGCCGTCACGCTCATTGCGGTCATGAGCTCGACCTCTTCGGGGCTGAAGGAGTCGAGGCAGCCGTTGGTGATGTACTCCAGCGTCGTTCCCTCGTGCGCGGCCACCTCCTCGCAGAAGGCGAGCATCTCGCGTCGGTCGGCATGCCGCGAGCTGATCGGACGGCTGTCGCCGTCGGAATGGGTGCGGGACTGGGAGGAGGAGAAGCCGAGGCCGCCCGCCTCCAGGGACTCGGCCAGCAGGGCGCGCATGGCCGCGATCTCCTCGTCGGTGGCGATCTCCTCTCCGCGGGCGGCGCCCATCACCTTGCGCCGGAGGGCGCAGTGGCCGACCAGGAACCCCGCGTTCACGCCGAGTTGGCCGTCGAGAGCCTCGAGGTACTCGGCGAAGGTCGACCAGCTCCACGGGACGCCGTTCTCGAGGGCGGCCAGCGGCATGCCCTCGACCTTGGCCATCATCCGCCGGATGTAGTCGGCGTCCTCGGCATTGATCGGCGCCAGGGTGAACCCGCAGTTTCCCGCCGATCACGGTGGTGACGCCGTGGACGTTGGAAGGCGAGGCGGAGGGGTCCCAGAAGAGCTGGGCGTCGTAGTGGGTGTGCGGGTCGACCACGCCCGGGGCCACCATCAGCCCTGCGGCGTCGAACTCGACCGCAGCGGGCTCGTCGACCCGCCCCACCGAGACGATGCGACCGTTCGCGGATCCCGACGTCCGCCTGCCGACCCGCCCCCCCGGTGCCGTCGAGGAGCGTGCCGGAACGAATGACGTAGTCGAGCATGGGACCTCCGGGCTTGCGCTCCCGGGGCTCGGGCCGCCGGGGGCAAATCTGACGACCCGTCAGCTTATCCCCGGAGTCCGCCGCCGGATTGTCCACGCATCGGGCAAACGGACCCATGGGCCATGCCGTGTGGTGCATGTGGCCGGCCAGCGACGTGAAATCAGCTCAGCCCGGCCAGTTCGTCGTCGGGATGACACCGTCCTTGTACTGGCGGACGATGGTGGCCCGGATCTGCCGGAGCCGGCCCTCGACGGCGGTCTCCCGCTCCGTGATGGCGACGAGCTGCTCCTGGAGCGCCCCGAGGGTACGGGCGACGTCCTCGGGCGAGGAGAGATCCGTCCGGGCCATCTCCTGGTGGGCCGACATCAGGGGGTCCGACCGAACGAAGACCGTCGGATCCAGCTCTGCGTCGGCGTCGAATGATCGTCCGGGGCGGACCAGCCCTCGCCCCAGGTGCCGGTCGTCACGACCGCCGGCAGGTCGTCCACCAGGGTCTGGTCGTCGGGTCCCTCGGTGGCCAGGCAATGGCGCAGGATCCCGACGTCGGCGGCGAGGACCGCCCGGGCGTACCCCAGCGACTCGAGTGCCAATGTGAGGCCGTCTCGCCAGGCCCGGACGGGTGCCGGACCGGTCGACTCGACCACCTCGGCCGACTCCTCCAACACCCGGTCGATGTCGGCGAAGCTGATGGGCCGTTGGCGAGCCAGGACGTCGGCGGCGGCGCTGGACCGGGCGTCGTCGTCGTGCGCGTGCGCGTGCGACGGATGGCACCTGGCCTCAACTCCCCTCTCGCATCGGCACTGCACGAGCACGACACTCGCTCGTCATATCTAGCTAGCACCCAAAGGCCGCAGACCGTAAGGAGCCGTTCGTCACTAATTTCGGCGCTGCCGCAAGGCTGATCGTGGGTCGAGACTCCGTCTGACCAGGATTTCTCTCTGACCTGTGGATGACGGTCCCTGCCTGCAGAACCCCCGTGTCCAGTCGGTCGTCCCCAAGTCGTCCACAGCCTGTGCCCGACGCCGTCCCCACCTCGACGCTTCCCCGGTGGAGCGCCACGTGCTTTGCTCTCTTGGGTGCACGCCCAAGGCCGACGCGACCGTTCGCCGGGACTGTGGTGCTGAACCTCCACCCGACGGCGGAGGGCGTGCTCCCGGGCCAGTTACTGGAGCGGGCGATCCACGCCGGTTACATCGATGCCGGGCGTTTCAAGATCCCCGAGACCAACGTGCAGCCGGCCAGTCTCGATCTGCGGCTCGGCGAACGGGCGCTGCGGATCCGCTGCAGCTTCCTGCCCGGGAGCGGACTCCGTGGAACGCAAGCTGAAGGACTACGTCCTCGACGAGATCGACCTCCGTGGCGACGGGGCCATGCTCGAGGCCCGCTGTCCCTACCTGATCGAGCTCAAAGAGCGGCTGGACCTTCCCGCGGGGCTCCGAGGTAAGGCCAATCCCAAGAGCTCGACGGGTCGGATCGACGTCTTCACGCGTGTCATCACCGATCACAGTGACCGCTTCGACGAAGTCGCGCCGGGCTATCACGGTCCTCTGTACCTCGAAGTCGTGCCGCTGTCCTTCGCCGTCCGTGTGAAGGAAGACCTCACGCTGAACCAGCTCCGTCTCTCGATGGGCCGGCCGTGGCTCAGTGACGACGAGGTACGAGAGGCGCACGTGACCCTTCCGATTCTCTACAAGGCCGGCGAACCCGTGCCGGTCGACGACCTGGTGCTCTCGAACGGCCTCTTCCTGGGCCTCGACCTGCAGGGCGACGACGAGCGGCCAGGTGGGGCACAGCACACGGGACAGCGCGCCATTGCTCGACCTGACGACCGACGGTGAGGTCGATCCCACAGCGTTCTGGGATCCGGTGTTCCGTGAAGAGGGTGACCGGCTCGTGCTCTCGCCGAAGCGCTTCTACCTCCTCATGTCACACGAGGCGGTGAGCATCCCTCCCGAACTGGCGGCGGAGATGACGGCCTACGACCCGACGAGTGGCGAGTTAAGGACGCACTATGCGGGATTTTTCGACCCCGGCTTCGGCTTCGATCCCGACCGGCGGCTTCAGGGGGTCTCGGGCCGCCCTCGAGGTGCGAGCACACGACGTGCCTTTCATGGTGGAGAACGGGCAGGCCGTGTGCAAGCTCACCTTCGAACGGATGTTGGAGGAGCCGACCGCGCTCTACGGGAGCGGCATCGGGTCTTCGTACCAGCAACAGGAAGAGACGTTGAGCCGATACTTCCGGCGTTCACGGAAGTAGAACCGACAGTCCTCCGGCCTTCGGCGCGTCGCAGACGACGCGGACTTTCTCATCGACGCGTAAACGCGACGTGCACGAGCGCCCCCGAGGGTGTCCGCCGGCTCCTTCGTCGTCGACCCGCGGGTCCACGCATCGGCGCGATGTGGGCGCGATGTGATTTCACAATTCTCCGACCACAACGGGGAGGGTGCGGAGGTTTCTGCGTTTTGCCGGGCAGTAGAACCCACCAACGCGTTGCGGGCTTCAGAGCGGGTCTGTGTCGCCCCTGCACAGAAGGAGCACGAATTGAATCCGAACCGCCTTTCGTCCATCTGCATCGTCTCCTTCGGGCTGATTCTGGCCGTCGGTTTCATTGCCGGCGTCGCACCGGCGGGAGCCGCGTCGCCCGCGAACAGCGTGCAGTCGACTCTCCAAAGCGTCGCCGGTGCCACGCAGGCCGCCGTCGCACAGGTCACGGCCGGCGCTGCGCCTGCGGCGGCCGCACCGCCATCGGCCGCCGCACCGGCACCGGCGGCCGCACCCGAACCCGCACCGGCAGCCCCTCCGTCCACCGCGCCGGCGGGCGACCCGCTGGCGCCGCTCACGTCCGTGCCGCTCTCCGTCTCCGTTCCCATCACCGCCTTGGCCAACGAGATCGGCAGCACGCTGCTGCCCGGGCAGGACTCCACCTCCGGCTCGAACGTGACCAGGCAGTCGTCGCCGCTGGCCAATGTTGACGCGCCCGTCAACGCCTGTTCCCTCTCGGTCGGCCTGCTCGCCGACGCCAGCAGTAGCTGCTCCACGACCTCGGTCGGAATGAACCAGGACGGGGCCATAGGGAACGTCAACGTCCCGATCACCGCCCAGGACAACGCCATCGGGCTCTTGGGCCAGGCGGCGTCCGCGCTCGGTCTGACGAGCGGACAGTCGTCGGCGTCGACCACGCAGAGCGGTGCGGTCAACGTCGACGTGCCGGTGAGCGTTTGTTCGGTCAACGTCGGGCTCGTCGGGAACACATCGAGTGATTGCAATACCACGGGGACCAACGGGACCACTTCGCAGACCGGCGTGGTGGACGCTTACGTCCCCGTGACGGTCTGCGACGTCATCGCCGAGGTCGACGGCAACAGCACGGCCGGCTGCCCCCAGGAGAGCGACACCGTGGCGCAGTCCGGCCAGCTGGCGGACGCGGACGCGCCGGTGACGGTGTGCGGCGCGATTGCCGAGGTCTACGGAACGGCGACCGGCAGGTGCATGCCGGCCGCGGGGGTCCCGCTCGTGGACGGTCTGCCGACGAACAGCCTCAGTCAGAGTGCACCCATCGACGGCGTGGTGCCGGTCAATGCGTGCAGCGTCGTTGTGGCGGTCGCGGGCACAGCGTCCAACTCGTGCGAGCCGAGCCACGTCGAGACGACACCGACCGGGTCGGTGCCGGTCAACGTTCCCGTGACCATCTGCGCGGTGACGGGGGCGCTCAACGGCAACGCGGACGGCACCTGTACCGGGACGGGCTCGACGTCCATCCCGATCGGCACTCCGGGCTCACCGGGAACGGGCGTGACGGTCCCCGTCACGGTCTGCGGAGTAGAGGCCGCCCTGGGGGGAACCGCCAGCGCGGCCTGCCCCGATCCGACCACGTCGACTTCGACCTCGCCCCTGGCAACGACGGCCTCCTCCAGCTCTTCGCCGACGTCCGTGCCAGTCAGCCTTGCCTCGACCGCAGCTACGCCGGCCACGTCCACTACGACCTCGTCGGGCTCCGGGCTCGGTAACGCCGCCTCGCTGGCGACGACCGGCGCCCCACTGCTTCTCGAGGTCGTGATCGCGGCAGGGGCGCTGCTCATGGGTCTCACGATCAACCGGCTCAACCGCCGGCGGGACGGCAGCCGGACGCTGCCGCGACCGCCGTCTGGGGGGTAAACGCAAGACGTCGCCGGCGTCACCCAGGGGAGCGGGGTTCGATGGAACGAGGGGGGTCGCGATGCCGACCAGCACCGAGCGGTTGTGATCGCCAGCCTTGAAGAAGTCTTTCTCTCTAAGGAGTTCGAGCGCTTCCGCGCACGCCCGCGTGGCGTGGTGGAGATCGCTCCGGATGTGCCGGCGCCGACGGCTCTGGACGCACGGTTGTCGAGCACGCTCGTCGAGCCCGGGCCTGCGCTCGAACAGATCTTCCTCTCGGACGCGTTCGGGCGGCCGCGTCTGGTCTCCGTTCTGCCGGGCCAAGCACGCTCGGCAGACGCCATCGGCTCGGTCGTGGTGCCCTTCGCGCTTCGCCGGCGTCACGGCACCAGCTCGCGAACCATGGCGGCGGCCAGCGGGGCGGCTGCGGCCGCGTTGGTCATCGCCGGCGTCGCCGGAGGTGGGGGCCATCCCGCGCACCCGACGATCGCGGCCGAGGGCCAGCGTCCCGCTCGCCACGCACCCCGAGGTGACGCAGTCCCCGCGACGTCACGCAACGCAGCAGTAACTCCCGACGGGACCCCCCACGCGAGTACGGCGACCGTTGGGACCGCGCACACGACGCAGGCCGCGCGCCCCCCGACGGCTCCCGCCAACAGCGGCCAGCCAGCGGCAACGGCCACGGTCGTGCCCTCGGCGGGGACAGCGAACCCAGCCCCTTCCGCGCCGCCTTCGTCACCGGGTCCGGCATCAACGCCCGGGGGGTTCGGGCCGGGCAGTGGTCTCGGTCAGGTGACGGGGTCCTTCGGCAACACCGTCACAATTGTCGGTACGAATGTGAGCGCCGCAGCGGGTGAGATCGGGAGTTCGGTATCCGCCGCCGCACCGGTCAGTCGCGCGCTCAGTGGTGTCGCGACGACCGTCGGTGCGCTCGGTCAGACGGTGGGTCTGACAACGGCATGACAACGCGCTGCGCACGCCGCGGAATTGCTGCGCTGCGCGCAACGCGGAACTTCGTTTTTCGAACCACAAACGTGTGTTCAAACTAAATGCGGACAGTTTTCGAAGACTCTGGTTCTCAGAACGACCCTCTCGCTATATGGTGACAGTGAGGGGGTAATTGCATTGGTGTCCGGGCGTTCTGCGTCCCGGACAACCGAGCCCCCGCCAGATAATTCCTGGTGGAGGATCATGGAGGGACTAACGCCCGTAAGGGCGAGCACTGAAGAGTACGCGACGCTGGAGGACGTCTTCACGTCCGACACGTTCGGGAACTCACTTTCCGAGGCCGCAGCCGCTATAGCGCCGACGCGCGCCACATTGGGCGAGAGGGCGAAGATCCTGCCGCACAGCCGCGTCGCGGCGTCGGTGGCCGCGGCCGCGGCCGCGCTGTCTGTAGTGGCGGGGGTCGCTGTCGGCTCGGGTCCAATTGGCCCGTCACTCATCGCTGCCGGTCCGAGCGCCCGCCCGCCTGCACCCAGCTTCTTGACGCCGCCGACCGCGAGTGGTCCCGGGCAACCTGGAGGGTCCTCGGCGGTGGGTGGCGGAAGTACAGCAGGAGGAACAGGGAACCACGCCGGGGGCGGAGAGTCCTCGACCGGTAGTTCCGCGTCACCTGCCTCTCCGGTAGGTCCGACGGCCGGAACGGGAACGGCGCAGGGGGCCGGCGGGTCGGCGGCGACCTTGACGGGGCTCGGATCGAGCACAGCGCCTTCGGCGCCCGCGCAATCCACGACCGCGACGCCACCGACGTCGACCACGACGACCACGACGATCCCGAGCGCACCTGCCTCCGGCGGAACCGGCACCTCGTCAGGTGGCAGTAGCTCGTCGGGTGGCGGAAGCCTCGGGGTCGGCGGCGCGCCGGGCGGTGGCCAGGGCAACGGCAACGGCAACGGCCAGGGCGCCGGCGACGGCAACGGCAACGGCCAGGGCGGTCAAGGAACCGGAAATGGCAACGGACACGGGAACGGCCAAGGAACCGGCCAGGGCACCGGAACCGGTCAGGGCACCGGAACCGGTCAGGGCACCGGAACCGGTCAGGGCACCGGAACCGGTCAGGGCAATGGTCACGGGACCGGCAACGGCCAAGGCAGCGGTCAAGGCTCTGGCAACGGCTACGGAGAAGGCGGGCAGGGCCACGGCTCCAGCGGCGGCAAGGGCCCTGGCTCCGGAAGCGGATCCGATTCCGCCCTCGGGTGCGCGTTCCTCCCGGGGACGCGCACACCGGTGCGCTGCCCCTGACCGACCGCGCTGCACCGCACCACTCATCGGTCGGGCGGGGCGACGGCGCACGGGTCGGCCGAGTTGGCTGGTAAGCATGCGGGGTGCCCGCATGGTCGCGGCGCCGGCCTAAGCGAGGTCAGCCATGAACTACACGAATTTGGGAACGTCGGGCCTCCGGGTCTCGAGGGTCGGCCTGGGCATGATGGGGTTCGGCAACGACAGTGAGCGAGCCTGGGTGATCGACGAGGAGGCCGCCGGGCCGATCGTCAAAGCCGCGGTGGAAGGCGGCGTCACCTTCTTCGACACCGCCGACACCTATTCGGGTGGAGCCAGCGAGGTGGCGACGGGCCGCCTCGTGCCGAAGTTCCTCACGCGGGACGAGGCTGTGATCGCCACCAAGGTCTTCATGCCGGTGACGCCGGGGGAGAATGGGGGTGGTCTCGGGCGTAAGCACGTCATGTCGGCCATCGACGCCTCGCTGCGCCGCCTCAAGATGGACCACGTCGACCTGTACCAGATCCACCGCTGGGACCCCCGCACACCCATCGAGGAGACGATGGAGGCGCTGGACGACGTCGTGCGGTCGGGGAAGGCGCGCTACATCGGTGCCAGCAGCATGTTCGCCTGGCAGTTCTCCAAGGCGCAGCACTCCGCGGAGGCCAACGGTTGGGCGAAGTTCGTGTCGATGCAGAACCACTACAACCTCATCTACCGCGAGGAGGAACGCGAGATGATCCCGCTCTGCCTCGACCAGGGCGTGGGATGCATCCCGTGGAGCCCGTTGGCGCGCGGCGTCCTCGCCGGGACCCGGACGCGGGACGGTGGTCGGCACACCACACGCTCGAGCACCGACCCGTTCACCGACTACCTCTACGACCAGCCCACCGACTTCGACGTGGTGGATGCGGTCGAGGCAGTGGCGGCTGCCCGTGAGGTGCCGTCCGCGCAGGTCGCCCTGGCGTGGCTCTTCTCGAAGCCCGGCGTCACGGCCCCCATCGTCGGGTCGACCAAGAAGCGGCACCTCAAGGATGCCCTCGCCGCGGAGGCGCTCACGCTGTCGGAGGACGAGATCACCCAGCTCGAGAAGCCCTACGTGCCGCACCCCGTGCTGGGGCACTTCTAGTCGGCGCCGGGGCGGTCGCACTAGGGTCGCCGCGGGCCGGGGGACGGCCGGCAGAGATCGGGGGTGGCATGCGGGTCGCGTTGACGGTGGCCGACTTCCTCAACCGGGCGGCGCTCGTCTACGGGCACCGCACCGCGCTGGTCGACGAACCCGACGTCTCCGGTTCGCTGGGCACGCAGACGTACGCCGATCTGGCGGCGCGGGCGCGAGGCCTGGGCCGTGCCCTCGACGACCTCGACGTCGGGCACGGCGAGCGGGTCGCCATCGTCAGCCCGAACTCCGGGCGCTTCCTCGTCTCCTACTTCGGCGTCAGCGGCTTCGGACGTGTCCTGGTGCCGATCAACTTCCGCCTCAATGCCGAGGAGATCGCCTACATCGTCGAGCACTCCGGGGCGTCCGTCCTCCTGTACGACCCGGACCTGGCCGACGAGGTGGACACCATCAAGGTCGAGCCACCGGTTCTGCCTGGACGGGACCGACGACCGTGACCTCTTCGCTCCGGCCGCCGAAGGTGCCGTGCCGCGAGCTCTGGGAGCCCGACGAGGACGCCACGTGCTCGGTGAACTACACGTCGGGGACGACGGCGCGGCCGAAGGGCGTCCAGTTGACGCAGCGCAACTGCTGGCTCAACGCCGCGACGTTCGGGTGGCACACCGGCGTCAGCGACCGCGACGTGCTGCTGCACACCCTGCCCATGTTCCACTGCAACGGCTGGGGCATGCCCTACGCGGTCACGGGCATGGGCGTGCACGCACGTCGTGCTGCGGAAGGTGGACGGCGAGGAGATCCTGTCCCGTGTCGAGCGCGCACGGTGTGACGCTGCTGTGCGGCGCGCCAGCCGTGGTGGCGGCGATCCTGCAGGCGGCCGAGGAACGGGCGGCCGCGGGGCTGGAAGTGCCGGGCCGCGGCACCGTGCGCATCGTCGTAGCCGGGTGCGCCCCCGCCGTCGAAGACCATCGAGCGTATCGAGACGGAGCTCGGGTGGGAGTTCATCCAGATCTACGGGCTGACCGAGACGTCGCCCTTGCTCACCGTCAACCGAGCACCGGCCGAATGGGACGCCCTCGACCCGGCGGCCCGCTCGGTGCTCCTCGGCCGGGCCGGCGTGCCGGCGGTGGGCGTACAGATCGACGTCGACGCCGAGGGCGAGGTGGTGGCCCGCTCGAACCATGTGTTCGCCGGGCTACTGGGAGCAGACCAGCCGAGACCGCCGCCGCGTTGGAGGGCGGGTGGTTCCACACCGGCGACGGCGGGTATCTCGACGGCGCCTACGTGGTGATCTCGGACCGCAAGAAGGACGTCATCATCACCGGCGGTGAGAACGTGTCGTCCATCGAGGTCGAGGACTGCCTCTACCAGCACGCCTGCGGTGGCCGAGGTGGCGGTGATCGGCGTGCCCGACGACAAATGGGGCGAGACGATCAAGGCGCTCGTCGTGGTACGCGAGGACCATCGGGTGACGGAAGCCGAGCTCATCGCGCACTGCCGGGACCGCCTGGCGCACTTCAAGGCCCCCACCAGCGTCGAGCTGCGGGACGTGCTGGACCGCACGGCAACCGGGAAGCTGCAGAAGTACAAGCTGCGCCAGCCCTATTGGGCCGGTCGGGAGAAGTCGGTCAACTAGGTCGACGCGTCGGCGGGTTGACCTGGGTGGCCCGGCGGGCGGGCCGGCTGGTGCGAACGCTCCTCGAGCACGAGATGGCCGCTGCCGGTCGAAGGCCGCGGCGACGTCGCCCGCGATGAGCCGGCGCAGGGGTTCGCCGACGATGTCACGTCGCCACCCGACGTCGAGCCGGCTCGGCTCACCGCAGAGCAACTGGGCGACGTCGGCCCGGGTCGCCAGCAGTCCCTGGTCGAAGTCGAGGTCGTCGGCGATCTGGCGCACGAGCCCCGAGCACACGGCGACGGCCCCCGCCGGTGCGGGCGCCTCCCGGCCCTCGGTGGGCATGCGGACCTGGTCGGGCGGGCAGGGCCAGGCCCCGCCGGACGGCTCCGAGGATCTCGGCGGCGCGGCCTTGGGCGAGGTGCCGCCCGTCCACGCCCCGCGTGCCGCGCAGCGCGGCGGCATCGTTCGGCGGCCGCTGCGAGATGGCCATGAGGCCCGAGGTCCGACAGCACGCTGCGACGTGGGCGGTTGGTCGCGGACGCCGTGCGCTCGCGCCAGGCGGCCACCTCCTGCGCCACGGCTCGGGTGCGGCGTGCCATGCCACGGATGTCGCCGAAAGCTTCCACCACGCCTCCTCGGGCACGCGGACCGGGGTGCGGTCGCCGAGCAGGACGTCGCACTCGTCGAGCGCCCACGTCAGGCGACCCAGGGTCTCGGAGCCGTTCCTGCAGCACGGTGCGCAGTTCCAGGAGGTAGGCCACGTCGCTGACGGCGTAGGTGATCTGCGCGTCCGAGATGGGACGCACGAGCCAATCCGAGAGCCGGTCGGCCTTGGGCAGCGCGACGCCCAGCATCTGCTCGACGAGCCGGGAGAGGGACGGCGTGGAGAGTCCGAGAAAGCCGGCGACGATCTGCGTGTCGAAGACGGTGGCCGGCACGACGCCGCACGCGCCCATGAGCACGTCGAGATCCTGGGACGCCGCATGGGCCACGGCGACACCGGGGCCGCCGAACACGGCGGCGAGTGGCGCCGGATCGACCGCGATCGGGTCGACGAGGGCGACCTTGTCGCGCCAGGCGATCTGGATGAGGGCCAGATCCGGGACATAGGTGCGCTCGGTGTGGAATTCGGTGTCGAACCCGTAGATCGGCTCGCCCGCGACCTCGCCGATCAGCGCGTCGAGGCCGGCGTCGTCCACCACGACGGCCGTGGGCGCCTTCGGCGCCGCCGCCTCGGGCGCGCGGCCCCGCCGATGCCGAGTCCGGCCTTGAGGTGCGGTCGTCATCGCGGCGGGAAGGGGTGTGTCCGCACGGCCGCGGCGAGGTTATCGCCCGCCCTCCGCGCGGTGCGCGGGAGCCGGCGCGAGCGGAGCCATCCGGTGGCAGTCCGGTTGCCGTGAATCGGGTGTTCCACCCCTGGTGACGGGCTCGCACACACGGCTCCGTTGTCGTTGCGTTGGCCCGTGTCCCACGGGATGCGACGGATACACTGCAGGGACGCCGGAACGCACAACAACACGAAGCGGGCAACGGACCGTGACGTCATGACTTACGGCTCTGTTGCAGTAGGCGGGATTCCGATAAGAGTGAAAAGGCGGAATCGGAGGGGGAGAGCGTGAAGAGGGCCAAGAAGGACCACCCTGGCGCCGGTCGGCGCCGGTGGCGGCGCGGGTGCGGCGGGCGCCAGCGGTTCGCCCGACGGCGGTGGCGAAGGGAGCGCAGGCAGCGTCGAGTCGATGCTGCAGGAGTTCAGCGCCGGGAGCGAAGCGCCCGCGGCCGGGAACGCGCCCAAGGCCGGAAAGTACGATCAGCTCTGGCAGCTCTCCATGGCCGATCCTCACACGGGCCTGGCCAACCAACTCCTTCTGCTGGACCGCCTGACCCAGGCACTGGCGCGTCGCCGGCGCCACGGCGGCGAGGTGGTCGTGTGCCACGTCAACCTGGACAACCTCGGAGAGGTCAATCTCGACTTCGGGTACACGACAGGCAACACCGTGCTGTGCGAGGTGTCGCGCCGCCTCACCTCCGTCCTGCGCGCCGAGGACACGATCGGCCGCGTCGGCGGGAGCGAGTTGGTCGTCGTCGTCACGGTGAACGACGAGCAGGCGGTCGGGCCGCTCATGCGTCGGCTGCAACACACGCTCGACGAGCCGGTCACGGTCGGCGGGCAGGACATCCGCCTCCACGCCTCGCTGGGCGTCGCCGTGGCGGACGACAGCGAGTCGGCCGAGGACGTGCTGTCCCGTGCCGACCGTTCGACGCGGGTCAGCAAGCGCTAGCCGGGCGGTCCCCCGGGGACCGGACGCCAACGCTGAGGGCCAGGCACGACCGCCCGCCTGACGAGGGAGTTCGGCCTTCGCAGTCGTAGGGGCCCCGCGACACGATAAGGAGTATCGGCCCTATCGAAAAGGGGAGTATCGGCCCTATTGGCCGCGCCCAATTCCGGACAAAATTATTGCACGATGTCGATGTACAGCGAGCTGCTCACCGGCCTCTGCGAAGACGTGGAGCCTGTTCCTCTCCCGTCCTCACGGGAGGAGCTCGTCGTCATCCTCTTGCAGTGCCGCCGTCGACTGAACGGGCACGGCCTCGAGAGCGAGCACGTCTTGGCCGAGGATCTCGCGCTCGAGCTCGACCACGACCGCATGCTGCTCCGCCTGTGCAGCGCCATGGGCATCGAGACCGAACCGGCCCGCTTCGCCAACCCGCTGGTCGAGCGGGATCGCCTCGAGGACCTGTTGCGCTCGGCCGGCATCGACTTTCGCACCCTCGACGACCACCGCCGAGTGAAGGTCGCCTAGAGGCAGGCGTCGCCCCGGAACGGGGTCCTGGCTCAGGGCTGCTTGGGGTTGGGGTTGGTCGCCTTGCGCTCGGCGAGGACGGCGGCGTACACCGCCGCCTCGGTCCGGCGCCGCATCCCCAGCTTCGAGAGCAGACTCGACACGTAGTTCTTCACCGTCGCCTCCGCCAGGAAGAGCTGCTCGGCGATCTGGCGGTTCGACTGGCCCTGGGCGATGAGCTCGAGGACCCGGCGCTCCTGGGGAGTCAGCACTGTGAGGCGCGACTCCGCTTCTTGATCCTTGCGCAAGCGATCGAACAACTCCTGGGTCAGCACCGGATCGAGGAGGGACATGCCCTGGCTCACCCGGCGGATGTCCCCGAGGAGGTCGCCGCCGTGGACCTCCTTCAGTACGTAGCCCGATGCCCCCGCCATGATCGAGGAGAACAGCGCGTCGTCGTCCGAGTAGGAGGTCAGCATCAAGCAGCGGATCTGGGGCGAACCCGACTGGATCTCCCGGCAGACCTCGATCCCGTTGCCGTCGGGGAGGCGCACGTCGAGGATGGCGACGTTGGGCTCGAGCTCGCGGATCAGCTGCAGGCCGCGCTCGGCGGTCCCGGCCTCTCCGACGACCTCCATGTCGTCCTCGGCCTCGAGGAGCGTGCGCAAGCCCGTCCGGACCAACTCGTGGTCGTCGAGGACGAACACCCGAATCGTCATCTGACCAATACTGCCACGGTCGGGGCGGCCCTCTGGACGCGCCGACTCGCCCCTCAAACGCCGCTGCCATGCGTCGCCCGCCTCTATCCTTGCGGGCCGTGCAGCCCTTCGATCGGATCGACGACCCCGTCGAAATTGCGCCGCTTGGTGCAGGCGATCCTGATCCTCGACGCCGAGCTGCACCTGCCGGTCGTGCTGCGCCGGATCATCGAGGAGGCCCGCGAGTTGGTCGACGCCCAGTACGGGGCGCTGGGCGTGCTGACCGAGGACGGCCGGGCGCTCGACGAGTTCCTCACGGTCGGCCTCGGAGTCGAGGACGAGCAGGCCATCGGCCCGCGCCCGACGGGCCGGGGCGTCCTCGGCAGGTTGATCGCCGACGACAAGCCCCTGCGGCTCAGCAATATCGCCGACAGCGCGGACAGCTACGGCATCCCGACCCACCACCCCGCCATGACCTCCTTCCTGGGCGTGCCGGTGCGGGTGCACGGCGAGGTCTACGGGATCCTCTACCTGACCAACAAGAACGACGCCAAGGAGTTCTCCGAGGACGACGAGGAGCTGGTCCTCGCGCTCGCCATGGCGGCCGGTATCGCGATCGAGAACGCACGCTTGCACGGTCTCGTGCGCGACCGTGCCCTCACCGAGGACCGCGACCGCATCGCGCGTGACCTGCACGACTCGGTCATCCAACGCCTGTTCGCCATCGGGCTGTCCCTCCAGGGCACGGCACGTCTGGTCGAGCGGCCCGAGGCCGTCATGCGCATCGGTGAGGCGATCGACAAGCTGGACGAGACGATCCGTCAGCTGCGCAAGGCCATCTTCGACATCGAGCTGACCATCAACAAGGAAGGGCTCCATCCGAAGGTGCTCGACCTGGTGCACGAGCTGCGCCCGGTGCTCGGCCTCTTGCCCCAGGTGTCCTTCAGCGGACCGGTCGATACCGTCGTCACCGGCTCGCTTGTCCGAGGATTTGCTCGCGGTGCTTCGAGAGGCGCTCACGAACGTTGGCAAGCACGCCCACGCCTCCCAGGCAGTGATCACCATCGCGGCCGGGGACGAGCTGCGCCTGGTCGTGGCGGACGACGGCGACGGCATCGCGGGCACTCCGTCGTCGGGGCTCGGCCTGAGGAACATCCGTCAGCGGGCGGAACGCCGGGGCGGGAGCGTCGAGCTCGGAACCTCGCGGGAGGGGGGCACCCGGCTCACCTGGCACGTGCCCGCCACCCCCGTCGACGAGGGCTTCCGGCAGCCGTGACCTCTTCGGGCGGGGCGGGACGTGGCGGGCGGTGCCGGCAGCGGGACAGCACACGCCTCGCCCCCCGTCCTAGCATCGGGGAAAGCGCATCGAGGTGAGCGCATCGGGGTGAGCGGGTAAGGGGGGTCGACGATGACCACAACAGCGGTGACGGCACCGGGTCCCGACTCCGGCGCCCTTGGGTCAACGCGTTCGGGCGGCGCCAGCTCACCCGGTATCCCGACACGTGGCCGAGGTTCGGCTACCTGGCCATCGTCGTCCTCACGACGATCATGCTCTACTACCTCTACTACGTGGAGGGGGCGGTGACGCCACTGCTGTTGCCCTACTACCACATGTCTTTCCAGTTCTTCCTCTACCTGCTGGTCGTGTCCAACGCCATCGGCGCCTTCAGTGCGTTCATCGGTGGCCTCTCCGACAAGATCGGCCGGGCCAACCTGACGATCTACGGGACGCTGGTCGTCGCGTTAGTCCAGCTCTTTGCCATCCCGCACATCCACGACAAGTGGTGGTTCGCCGCCTCCTACTGCGTGATCGGGTTCGTGGAGGGTGTGATCCTCGTCTCGACCCCGGCGCTCATGCGGGACTTCTCGCCACAGATGGGCCGCGGCGTGGCCATGGGGTTCTGGGCGCTGGGTCCGACGATGGGAGCCTTGTGCGCCAGCCTCGTGGCGACGCACACGCTCGATCACCTCAAGCCCTGGCAGGACCAGTTCATCATCTCGGGCATCGTGTGCCTGTGCGTGGTGGTCGTTTCGTTCTTCTTCCTCCGTGAGCTCTCCCCCGGGCTGCGCGACCAGTTGATGGTGAGCCAGAAGGAACGCGCGCTGGTGCAGGCCCGTGCCATGGGCATCGATCTCGAGACGGCGACGGCGCACCCGCTTCGCTCGATGTTGAAGCTCGACCTCATCAGCTCGTCCATCGCCATCTCGGTCTTCCTCCTCTTCTACTACGCGTCGGTGAGCGTGCTCACCATCTACTGGGTGGTGACCTTCAACCGGACCACCCCGCAGGCCAACGGCATCAACGTGTGGCTGGCCGGCTTCCTCTCACTGGGCCTCGTCGTGGCCGGTTTCCTGTCGGACTGGGCGAAGGTGCGCAAGCCGTTCATGCTCGTCGGGGCGGTGTGCGCCATGGTGATGATGGGGTTCCTCATCGTGCAGACCGGCCACCCCCATACCGGGTACTACTCCAACGTCCTGGTGATCGTGCTGTTGGCGGTCTCCATCTCGGTGGCCTACGCGCCGTGGATGGCCAACTACACCGAGCAGGTCGAGGACCACAACCCCGCGCTCACCGCCACCGGGCTGGCCATCTGGGGCTGGATCCTGCGCATCACCGTCGCCCTCTCGTTCCTCGTGTTGCCCTACGTGGTGACGACCTCCACCGTGCTGGTGGACAATCAGACAGCGGGCGCCACGCTGCAGACGATCGAGGCCGCGCAGCCCTATGCGCCGACGACGAGCTGCTCGACCACGCCGACTCCGGCCCTTGTCATCGCCAACCTGCGCGCGACGGGCGAGCCCGGTCCGACCACGCTGGCGGCCGTCCTCACCGGCTGCAACGCCACGCATAACCTCCTGCAGGCGGTCAACCAGGCCGGCGGACTCTCCAACCCGCAGGTCCAGGGCCTGCTCGCCTACCAGCCGCTCGCCATCGACATCCAGAACGGGAAGCCGGTCAGCCAGGCGGTGATCCAGTCCAAAGTCGGCGTCCATTCGCAGGACCTGGCCCGCCTCCTCGTCGCCGAGCAGAAACTCGTGCCGGCACAGAAGAGCTCGCCGGGGGAGTGGAAGCGGTGGTGGACGGTGTGCCTGATCGGCATGTTCGTGTTCGCCGTCCTCGTCTTCTTCATGCGCGGCCGCTGGAGCCCGCGCGCGGCGCGCCGTGACCTGGCGGAGCGGGACCGCATGGTGTCCGAGGAACTGGCCAGGCTCGCCGCCGAGGAGCCGGCGACGGTGTCCTGAGCCGTCCCGGTAGGTCACGAGGGCGTTCGCAACTCCGCGCCGCCCAAGGGCGTCACGGCCAGCTGGCGCCGACACTGCGACCGGCGAGCCTCGGGTTCCGCCGGACCCGCTGACGTCTCGAACGGAGTGCCATCCCGCCGCTGGGCGCGGCCGTAGGACCTCGGCGTAGGGTAGTTTCGACATCGACGTCGAGAATGAACTCGAGACGGAGCCCGGGAGGGACAATGACGCTGGCACTTGACGGTCTGCGGGTGATCGACGCCGACACCCATCTGACCGAGGCCCACGACCTGTGGACGAAGCGGGCGCCGGCCAAGTACGCCGACCGTGTGCCGCACGTGATCGAGATCGACGGCAAGCCCATGTGGTACGTCGATGGCGCCGAGCTCGGCTTCGCCGGCGGCGGCGGCGTCATCGACCGTGACGGTGGTAAAGGCCGCGCCGCCGAGGCGCTCTTCGAGTGGACCCAGGACCAGATCCACCTCGGCGCTTTCGATATCCAGGCTCGCATGGAGGTGATGGACGACTCGGGCGTCTACGCCCAGGTCTGTTTCCCCAACTCCATCGGCCTCGGCGGCCAGGGGATCTCGGACATCGTGAAGGATCCGGAGCTGCGGCTGCTCTGCGTCCAGATCTACAACGACGCCATGGCCGAGGTGCAGGCCGACTCCGGGAGGCGGCTCCTCCCGATGCCGGTGTTGCCTGCCTGGGACGTGGACGCGGCCGTGGCCGAAGCCAAGCGGGTCGCCGCGCTCGACCTACGCGGCGTGAACATCACGTCGGACCCCAACGACGTCGGCGGTCCCGACCTGGCCAGCCGTGCGTGGGACCCCCTGTGGGAGGTCTGCGCGGACCTGCAACTCCCCGTGCATTTCCACATCGGGGCCAGCCTCACCACCATGACCTATTTCGGCACCTACCCGTGGGAGTCCCAGCACGAGGACACCAAACTGGCGATCGGCGGGACACTCCTCTTCATCGGCAATGCACGTGTGGTAACCAACATCATCCTCAGCGGCATGCTCGACCGGCACCCCGCGCTGAAGATGGTCTCGGTCGAGAGCGGCGTGGGCTGGGTCCCGTTCATCCTCGAGGCGCTCGACTACGAGATGTCCGAGAACGCCCCAAAGCAGCTCCAGGGAATGACGATGCTCCCGTCGGAGTACTTCCGTCGGAACCTCTACGCCACCTTCTGGTTCGAGAAGAACAACCTGCCCGCCCTCATCGACTCGGTCGGGGCTGACAGCGTGCTCTTCGAAACGGACTTCCCGCACCCGACGTGCCTGTACCCAAAGCCGCTCGACACGGTGGCCGAGAAGATGTCGACGCTCAGCCCCGCCGTACAGCGCAAGATCCTGGGGGAGAACGCGGAGAAGCTCTACCGCCTCTGAACCGCCGCCATCCGGTGGACTGCCGTCGCCGGCGCGTCTCCCCGTTTGGGGGCGAACCACGACACCGACCCGGCGACCTGGACACCGGCGGCCAGCCAGTTCGCACTGGTACCGGCTCGTTCGCGACGCTGCTCGGTCGGTCGGCGGGCTGTCGACAGAACTCGCTGACCTGCCGTTGAGCGGGATTGGGCCACAATGAGTTCCCACGCTATTGACCCGGATTCCCACAACTCTGACCAGGAGCTTTAAAGCGATTGTGAAGAGGTTCGGCCTCAGAGCGGTCGACCTCTGGCCTGAGACGCACATCGACTAGTTGCCCTGGCATTGCTTCTGGGTGCGGTGTTCAGCCTCGTCGCGTATGGAATGCCGGCAGCCGAAAGCGCCTCGCTGTCCGTGGCCGTCATCACGCTGTTCAGTTCCTCGACACCGAGCTACACGTCGGGTCCGGGGACAACCGTTCCAGCAATGGAAGGCCCGGTCAGCCGCCTGCAAGTTCGCGGTAGTGGCGGCGCCAGATCAGCTTGTAGACGCGGGTCCAGCGTGGGACGGATCGCAGGATCGGTATAAACGGCAAGAAGATCAATCCAAGAGACAAAACCATCATGATGACCCACACCTCGAGGTCCCCGTTCGATGAAGAGTTCATCGGCGGCACCTGGTACCACATGGTGTAGAGCCACAACCACGCCTGACCGGGGTAGTTCCCGGTCTCGTTCATCATGCCCCACTGGTCTCCTTGCAAATGCTGGGTGCCGGCGCGGTTTGCCAGGTAGGTGCCGTCAGCCAGAAACAGGAGGGGTTTCGTGTAGTTGGTGTTGTAGAACTGCCCGCCGCTCAATAGGGTGCCATCGAGGCCACCTGTCTGAGCCATGGCGGTCACCGAACCGATGATGACGCCTACCGGGCCATAGCGCCCGCGGGCGACGTGGAGCCGGCCGCTGACGTCGGTCGCGTTCGCCACCGCCTTTTCGTATGCCGTCGTCCACGCACTCTGCTGTGCCGCCGAAGCGCTCTCGTAGGCGGTGATCGCCTCCTGGGTCGCCGGTTGACTCGGCAGGGTCCGGAGAGGGCCGATGACGAAATCCTGCGCGGTGTCGATGGGCTGGTGCACGCCGAACCACTGATCGGGCTCGAAGAAACCCATGTGCTGCGACGCGTCCGGAGTGGCGTTGTAGGGCGGTCCGTACGAGGCGGTGCCGCTGGACCCGTCCAGCTCGGTGACTGCCGTCTGCGCGAAGTCCACCGGGTCCACGGCGGACCAGGTCTTCAACGTGATGGCCGGCTCGTCCGGTGAGGAAAAGACGACGGCGAGGAGCACGATCAGCACCGCTACGGCGAGGAGGGCCACGAAGGCCTCCTTGACGATGTCGTAGGAGACGTAGCCCCCTTTCCACTCCTTCACGTCGCGATCGGGTTTGAAGCGTCGGTGCCCGGATGTCTCTCGGATCATGCGGGTTCCTGTCCCGGCGCGTCCTCCTGGGTGCCGACGCTGCCCTCGGTGAGATCGAAGGGGGGACGATGCCATGACGCCGCACGAGCAGGACGTGCAGGCCCGCGATGAGGGTGATCCCGATTGGTAACAGGACGATGTGCCACATGAGCATCTGTCCGAAGTTCAGAACGTTCCAGAAGGCGCCCGCCCCTGTCGCGTTGATGCCGTCTTTGGCCTGGGTCGAGATCCACTGCGAATCGAAGTTCTGTTGCGACAGGTAGCCCGTGAACGCGGCAGCCACCGATACGAGAAAGGAGATTACCCCGGTGGCCCAGGTGAGCCGGCGGTTCCCTCTCCATGCTGCCATGAAGAACTTGCCCCAGAGATGGATCACCATGAAGAAGAAGAACGCCTCGACACTCCACAGGTGGAGTGAGTTGACGAAAAGCCCCACGGACGACACGTGCCACCAGCTCGGTCCCATAACGGCGAGGACGCAGCCGGTGATGATGACCCACGCCAGGCTGACCACGGTCAGCACGCCGAAGACATAGATCCAAGATGCCATGAAGGCGGGCTGGCGGTCGGGGAGCAGACGGTCGGGAGGAAAGGCAGATTCGGCCGCGCGGCGGATCCGGGCCGTCCATTGACGCGTCTTCCGCCGAAGACCGTGAAGGGCGCGAACCGGTGTCGAGGCTCATCGGCCTCTCCCCTTGCGTCGCGGGAAGGGAAGGAGGATCGCGACTACGAAGACGACGACCATCAAGACGATGACGACGAAATTCGCCACCGAAAGCTGGATGAACCCCCAGTGGATGTAGTGGCCGGAGCCATTCAGGTTGATCAGTCCTGCGACAAGGGCACCGAGTGGCATGGAATCACTTTGAAGGCCCAGGTCCACGCATGGCTAGGGACCAACGTCCTAACCCCCTAGTCGTTTGGTCATCACCGGGACAGATCTTGGACCTTTGACCACCTGTCAGACCCAACACCAACTAGGCGATCGCAGCCGCTCCAACGCCTGCCGGGACATTGCACCGCTCGGTGTCGCCACCATGGGTGCGGACCACGCGTGACGTTGGCCTGCACGCACCTAGGGACTTAGGTCCCAGCGAGACAGGGCCTATGTCCGTAGCTGCGTAGCCACCCTTCGGCGTCCAATGAATACAGCCCTATGCATCTCGTGCAGTCCAAAATTGGGCAGGAGACATAAAAATGTGCCAGGTGAACCCCGAAATGTCGTGCAGCCACTCAGCGTCGTGATCGACCGTCAATGAAACCGTACGTCATGGATGAGGTCGCACCCACGTTTGACGAAGTCCAGGAGGCATCGGCGAACTTTGTACCGCTGGCCTGAGCACGCAGGTCGGCAGAAATGAGGCTGTGATGTCGAACATTCCGTTGAGTTCAAGCTATGCCATTGGGGATGGCGAGGGCAGTCCGGCTGAGACGGCTCGTCTCGGCGAACTTCTGGACATCCTCGACAATTGGAAGGCCCGTGTTGACGAGCTCTGGGTTCAGTTGGATTTGGCCAAGCTAGAGATGTGCGATCAGGCGGCACTGCAACTCGAACTCGCCCGTCACGTGAACCAGGTGGCGACGCCGAAGCTTCGCGACGCTTACCATGATGCCTTGGCGAACACCGAGATCCTCCGCGACGGAGTCGAGAAGCTTCTCCGCGACGTCAAGGACGTCTTCGATGCAGTCCAGGGTGCGATAGCTCTCTGAGATCCGCGAGGCTCTGTCGGATCAACGGCGCTTCGACCGCCGATCACCGGCGAGCAGCAGCGACATGACCGCCGCCGAGTGATGCAGATGCAGATGCAGCTGCGGCGACCGCCGTCCTAGAAGAAGTCAAGTCCCCAGTACAGACAAAGGAGGAGAGAGACGCCCGACACCACAGCAAACTCAGGTGACGCGACCCCACGTTTTCAGGTAACAGAGAACCAAGAGATGCGCATCCTCGACCACTGGAAGGCCCGTATTGATGAGCTAAGGGTTCAGGTCCATCTTGCCAAACTGAATTTCCGCGAAGAGGCGGTGAATCAGCTTGACCTGGCGCGCAACGCAAATGCGGCTGCTGCTTTGAAGCTTCGAGACGCCTACCATGACGCTGCGGTCACTACCGAGGCGCTGCGAGACGGAGTGCAGGAGTTTTTTCACGACGTAAAGGAGGCCTTTGACGCCGTGCCGGCGGTGAGGGCCGTGACCCGGCCCGGGGTGCGATTCCAAACCGTCGTCTGGTGACCAGTTTCGATTGCTCTCGCAGCAAAGGCCCTGCCATGTTGCCCATTCCCAAGACGCTGATCCGCATCGGGCCAGAATACGTTCGCCTTGAGGCACGGCTACTGGGATTCCGCGGTGCCGTGTTTATCGCAACTCCACGGCGAACTGGGGCTGGAGAGAGCTGAGTGATCCACCACTTCGGTGAACGGATTGGTCAGCGTGTCCGACTGATCTGTCAGGCGGCGAACCCATGGCCGCTCGTCCGCTGCGACCTCAAGCCCGCCTCGATCCGCCCAGAGAACCGGGGCGGCTGCGCATCGCGGTGAAAGCCGACGTCGAGGCAACCCCCCGCCGTCGTGTAGTTAGCAAAGTGTCACTGTCACCATCCCCCCGAGGCCGGTGCCAAGTTCCGCCAGAGCCTGCTCTTTGGCAGCGCAAAATGGCAGAGCACCTACGCCATTCTCCTCAACACCAACGAGGGTTTCAACGGTTACGTCAAGGACCCGGCCCACGAGGCCCTCGACGACGCTGGGCGCCGACGCCTCAACGGCGTGGCCGCCCAGAGCATTCTGACCGCGCTGTTGCTCCCGGCAGCCAGTGTCCGCAAGATCCGCGCCTTCTTCGAGGACGCGGCAGTGCGGCCTGCTGACCCTGATCAGTCCCGTCACCGTCCACGCCGTCGACTCACCCGTTCGCTCGAGATCTGGCGGCCACGGGCGACGGCACCTCGGCCACGCCGCCGGCCCAGACCCACCTCTGATCGCCTAAGCCTCGACGCCCATTCCGTACCGAAGGGGATCAGCCGGTAGGGCAGCGCGGTCCGAAATCCGTGAGCTCGCCTACCGCCGGCCCTCCAGACGCCAGTTGAGCTCGGCGCGCCCGAGCCTCCGAGTCCAGCCGCGTTCGCGGCCGAACCAGGCCCCAGTGAGCTCCAGGGCCTTCTTCTTGCCGGGTTCTGTCGGTTCGAGCAGCGGGAGTTTTGTCGCGACCCCTGGCGGTGGTGGGCGAGGCGGGACTTGAACCCGCACATCCTTTCGGACACAGGAACCTGAATCCTCCGCGTCTGCCAATTCCGCCACTCGCCCGAGTGACCGGCCAACAGTAGTCGCTGGGCCCGGAGGCCGGTTCGGCCCCCGCCCTGGTTCTGGGCATAGGTGACCAGCTCAGACGCTTGCTGGCTCCCTGTCGAGCGCGGCGGGCCGATAGTCTCTGGGAGACCATGGGACTCCAGAAGTTTGAGGAGCGCCTCGAGCGTCTGGTGGAGGGAACGTTGGCCAAGCCATTTCGAAGCAACCTCCAGCCGGTCGAAATCGGCCGCAGACTGACGCGCGAGATGGACCTGCACCGGCGGGTAGGCGTGCGCGGCCTGATCGCGCCGAACGCCTTCGCGGTCACGCTCTCGCCGGCGGACGTGAGCCGCTTCGCGAACTTCATCGACGCGCTCTCCCGCGAGCTCTCCGACGCTGCCCGCGAGCACGCCAAGATCGAGGGGTACTCGTTCGTCGGGCCGGTGGAGGTGGAGATCTTCGAGGGCTCCAACCTCAAGTCGGGGCGGTTCACCGTCACGGCCGAGGTGCAGCAGAGCGAGGACGGTGGGTTCTTGGCCGAGGTCGTCCTGCCCGGACGGCCGGCGGGTGGCGGTGGGCTCGGAGGCCCTGGTCATCGGCCGCCTGCCCGAGTGCGACGTCGTCCTGCCGGACTCCAACGTGAGCCGGCGCCACGCTGAGCTGCGGCGGAAGGGTGACGGCGTGTTCGTCACCGATCTCGGGTCCACCAACGGCACCAGGGTCAACGGCACCCCGGTTCGTGAGCAACTCCTCGCCAGCGGGGACGAGGTCAGCGTGGGCTCGACGACGCTCATCTTCGAAATGTCGTGACCGCAGGCAGCCCGGTGGCGGTGCTCATCGCCACGCAGAACCTCGATGCCGTCCTCCGGATCATGCAATGGGCGGTCATCGCATTGATCTTCCTCTTCTTCCTCCGCGTCATCCGCGCCGTCTGGGTCGAGATGAGCCCCGCCACCGTCCGCAAGACCCGCTCCCAGAAGCGCGACGAGCGCCGGGAGGTGCGCGCAGCGGCGCGCCCGCCCGAACGCCCAAGCCGAAACCGGCGCCGCCAGCTCTACCTCAAGGTCGTCCAGCCGGACGCGCATGCTGGCCGGACCTACGACCTCGACGACGAGCTCACCATCGGGCGCTCGCCCGGCTGCGGCGTCGCCATGCCCGAGGACATCTACACGTCCACGCTCCACGCCCGGATCTTCCGCCGCAACGACCAGCTCTGGGTCGAGGACCTCGGCTCCACCAACGGTACGTTCGTCAACTCCGAGCAGATCAAGAAGGCCGTGCGGCTCGGCAAGGGCGACCTGCTCCAGATCGGCTCGACCGTCTTCGAGGTCGCGCGGTGACGGTGCTGCGCTCCGGCGTCGGCCACTGACGTCGGGCGCATCCGCACCGTCAACCAGGACATGGCGCTCGAGCGGCCGAACCTCTACGCCGTGGCCGACGGCATGGGCGGCCACGTCGGCGGCGAGGTGGCCGCCCGGGTCGCCGTGGAGACGCTCGGCCTCGTCGTTCGAGCGGTCGCCGACCGTCGACGGCCTGCGAGAGGCGTTCTCGGAGGCGAATGCGGCCGTCTGGCACGAGAGCCAGTCCAACCTCGACCTGCGCGGCATGGGGACCACCTTGACGGCGATGGCGCTCGTCGGCGGTCCCGACGGCCGCGACGTGCTGGCGCTGGCCAACGTGGGCGACTCCCGCGCCTACGTGTACTCGGACGGCGAACTCCTCCAGGTCACCGACGACCACAGCCTGGCCGAGGAGCGCATGCGCCACGGCGAGATGACCGAGGCCGAGGCGGCCATCCACCCCCAGCGCCACATCCTGACCCGCGTCATCGGGGTGTTCTCCGAGGTCGAGGCCGACATGTGGGAGCTCGAGCTGCACGCCGGCGACCGGGTGCTGCTCTGCTCCGACGGCCTCTCCAACGAGGTCGACATCGACGAGATGGCCGCCATCCTCGGCTCGGTCGACGATCCCGCAGGAGGCGGCACAACGGCTGGTGGACGCGGCCAACGAGCACGGCGGCTCGGACAACGTCACCGTCGTCATCGTGGACGTGCAGGTCGGAGAGGAGGGTAGCGGCGGCACGGCCAGGGTGCGACCGCTCGACTTCCGACCGCCGCCGTCGGTGACCCTGCCGGCCGCTGGCGCCGCCGCGGCCGGCGGCCAACGGCGCGGCCGAGGCCGCCGTCACCCGACGCGACCGGAGGGCGGCGGTCGCGGCGGCAGAGCCCGGGTCGGCGTCCGACGCCGGCACTCGCAGACGGCGGCCATCCCTGCCAGTCCGACCCGACGACACGCTCGCCCCGGGCGCCCGGCTCGCCTTCGGCGACGAGCCTCTGACCCTCGCCGAGACCGGCCCGCGTAGCGACGAGTTCTTCCTCGGCACCACGGCCTCGGTCCCGGTGGCCCGTGCCACCGCCCGGGTGCCCCCCGCGCCGCCACCCCGGGCGGGCGCCGACCGACCACCCGAGAAGGAAAGCCGCGGGGCACGTCGGCGCCGGCTCGGGATCCCGCGGCGGATCACGTTCCGCGGGTCGTCGGCTTCATCCTGTTGGTGGCGGCCGTGCCGGTGGCGGCCTACTTCGTGCTCAAGTGGTACGCCTACGACAATTGGATCGTGACCGTGCAGGGCGACCAGATCGTGGTGAAGCAGGGCCAGACCGGCGGTGTCCTGTGGTTCCACCCCAAGGTGGTGGACCGGACGCCGTACACGACGAGCGACATCGTGCCCGCGGCAATCGCACCGGTGCGGGCCGGCGTGCAGAAGTCGTCCCTCGCCGACGCCAAGAGATACGTGACGAGCATCACGACAGCATCACCACGACCACCACGACGACTGCGACCACGACCACGACGACGACCCGTCCCTTCGCGCCATGGGGTGGCGCCGAGCCCGACTACCACGACCACCGTCCCACTGACCCCGACCTCCGCCACGACGGCACGGCATCCCATGAGCGGCGCCCCCAACCCCCGTCGTGAAGTGTTGCCCAGCGTAGGCTCGGGACGCCATGCAGCCCGTCGAGGAACCCAGGGTCTATTGCGGCCGGTACCAGCTGACCCATCTGGTCGCGCGCGGTGGCATGGCGCAGGTGTACCGGGCCATGGACCTGCAGCTCGACCGACCGGTCGCCCTCAAGGTCCTCTTCCCCGAGCTCTCCATCGACCGGACCTTCGTCGAGCGGTTCCGGCGGGAGGCCCAGGCGGCGGCCAACCTGTCGCACCCCAACATCGTTCCCGTCTTCGACTGGGGCGAGGACGACGGCGCCTACTTCATCGTCATGGAGTACATCGACGGCCGTCCGCTCTCCGCGGTCCTGCGCGACCCCCAGAAGATCCCGCCGCGCCAGATCGCGCAGATCGGGGCGGGCGTGGCCGCCGCTCTTGCCTTCGCCCACCGCCACGGCGTGGTGCATCGCGACGTCAAGCCCGGAAACGTGCTCATCACGCCCGACGGGGACGTCAAGGTGACCGACTTCGGCATCGCCCGCGCGGTCAACACGGAGGAGAGCCTCACCCAGACGGGCGCCGTGATGGGTACCGCGGCCTACTTCTCCCCCGAGCAGGCGGAGGGCAAGGGTGTCGATGCGCGCAGCGACATCTACTCGCTCGGGGTGGTGCTCTACGAGATGACCGTCGGCCGTCCCCCCTTCACCGGCGACTCCCCCGTCGCCGTGGCCTCGAAGCACGTGCGCGACACGCCCGAACTACCGCGCACCCTCAACCCGGCCATTCCCCCGGCGCTCGAGGCCGTGATCATGAAGGCGATGGCCAAGGACCCCGACGCCCGCTACGCGATCGGCCGAGGAACTGCGGGCGGACCTGCTCCGCTTCGCCGAGGGTCGCCCGGTCGAGGCGGCCGATCCCGGCTTGACCTCCGTGATGGCGGCGGTCGGCGCCACCACCACGGCCATGCGGCCGGCGACGGGCCGGACCATGGTCGTGCCGGCCGGTCCGGCCTCCCCTGCCTCCCCCGAAGACGAAGAGCGAAAGAAGCGCACGCGGCGGCTCGTCGTCCTCCTCGTCCTGCTCCTCGTCGCGCTCGCCGTGATCGCCTTCTTCCTGCTGCGCTCCGTCGGGCTGTTCGGTGGCGGCAATGTCACCGTACCCAACGTGGTGGGCCAGACGGCCCGCACCGCCACCCAGACGCTGCAGGGCGACCACCTCTCCGTCGGCACGACCACGTTCCGCACCAGCGCCACGGCCAAGGGCCTCGTCCTGTCGACCGATCCGAAGGCCGGCGTATCGGTCTCGAAGAACTCCGCCGTCGCCCTCGTGATCAGCGACGGGCCGAACATCCCCACTGTGCAGGTACCGTCGGTCACGGGCGAGCAGCTCGCGCCGGCCCTTCAGAAGCTGACCGCGGCGAACCTCACCTACACCGTCAAGTACGTGAACAGCAACCAGCCCACCGGCACCGTGCTGAACCAGATCCCCGCAGGCGGATCCTCGGTCAAGGCGAACGTCAAGGTGCAGCTGACCGTCTCGGGCACACAGACCTCGGTCCAGGTGCCGAGTGTCGTCGGGCAGTCACCGGCCGTCGGCCGGCTCCATCCTCAAGGGGGACGGCCTCAACGTGGGTAGCCAGTCCAACGCCTGCTCCAGCCAGCACCTGCCGGATTGGTCGCCGTCACAGAGCCCGGCCGCGGGCGACAGCGAGCCCCCGAACACGCCGGTCAACCTCGTCGTGTCGAACGGCAGCTGCCCCATGGTGCCGGGTGTGGTCGGGCAGACCCAGAGCGCCGCCCAGTCGGCCATCACCGCTGCGGGCCTGGTCCCCAACACCACCTTCGACACCACCTGCCCCGGCGGGGCGAGCCCCGGGACGGTGGACAGCCAGAACCCGAGTGCCGGCACGCAGGTGCAGCCGGCGGGAGCACCGTCACCATCTCGGTCTGCCAGGGAACGACGACGACCAGTTCGCCACCCTCGACGAGCTCGACCACCTCGACGACGTCGAGCACCAGCACCACGGGGCACCACGGCGCGGCGGGGGGAACGGCGGCGGCGGCTGAGCGTCCCGCCGGCTCAGCGGATCAGGCCCGGGCGGCGGCGTCGAGTTGGCCCAGGAAGTTCGCCAGCAGGGCCGGGCCCGAGGCGGTGAGGACCGACTCTGGATGGAACTGCACGCCTTCCACCGCGAGCGAGCGATGGCGCAGCCCCATGACGACGCCGTCGGTCGAGGTGGCACTCACCTCCAGCACGTCGGGGACCGAGTCGGGCCGCACGACGAGGGAGTGGTAGCGGGTGGCCACGAAGGGGTTCGGTAACCCGGCGAAGAGGCCACGACCGTCGTGGTGGATCTCCGAGGTCTTGCCGTGCATCAGGTGGGGCGCGGCCACGATCTCGCCTCCGTAGGCCTGGCCGACGCACTGGTGCCCGAGGCACACGCCGAGCAGCGGGACCTCGCCGCCCAGCTGGCGGATCGCGTCGAGGCTCACGCCGCTGTCCTCGGGTCGCCCCGGCCCCGGCGAGATCAGCACGGCGTCCGGCCGCGCCGCCCGTATCCCGGGGACGTCGACGGCGTCGTTGCGGAAGACGACCGGCTCGGCACCGAGCTCCCCGAGCTCCTGGACCAGGTTGTAGACGAAGGAGTCGTAGTTGTCGACGACGAGCACCCGCGGCCCCATGAGCCGTGGATCGTACCCGGCCCGCCCGGGCATCCCCGCCGGCGCTGGCTAACCTCTCCCTCCGTGGCAACCAGCACCAAGGGGCCCGGGGGGGCCTCCCGCAAGGGCAAATCAGCGTCGGGGCGCGCCGCCGCCAAGGTCGGGCGCTACAAGACGGCGGAGGAGAGCGGCCGGTACACGGCGCCGATTCCCAAGAGCGTGCGGCACAGCCCACCCTGGTTCGGCGCGCTGATCCTGATCCTGCTCGTCGGCGGCGTTGTCGTGATCACGGTCAACTACCTGGCCCACCTGCCCGGCCTCGACCACGGATCCCCCTGGGGCCTCGTCATCGGACTGGTCATGATCTTCGCGGGCTTCCTCGCGGCGACCCGGTACCACTAGCGAGGACAGCGCAGCACCCCGGCCGCGCCGAGCCGGGCCTCGGCTCAGCCCAGCCGCTCGATGATGGTGGCGTTTGCCAGCCCGCCGCCCTCGCACATGGTGAGCAGCCCGTAGCGGCCGTTCGTGCGCTCGAGCTCGTTGAGCAAAGTGGCCATGAGCTTGCAGCCCGACGCACCGAGCGGATGGCCCAATGCGATGGCGCCACCGTTCGGGTTCACGAGATCCATGTTGGGGTGGTGCTCCTTCTCCCACGCCAGCACCACCGATGCGAACGCCTCGTTGATCTCGACGGCGTCGATGTCGTCGAGCGTCAGCTTCGCCCGCTCGAGCACGCTGGTCGTGGCGGGGATCGGACCGGTGAGCATGGTGATCGGATCGACGCCGGCCAGGGCGAAGGCGTGGAAGCGTGCCCGCGGCCGCAGGCCCAGTGCGTTGGCCTTCTCCTCGCTCATCACGAGCACGGCGGAGGCGCCGTCGGTGATCTGCGAGGAGTTCCCCGCCGTCACCTTGCCGTCCTCCTTGAAGGCGGGCTTGAGGTTGGCCAGCGCCTCGACGGTGGAGTCGGGCCGGATGCCCTCGTCGGCGGCGAAGATCTCGTCGGTGTCCTTGCCCTCGTCGTCGTGCACCGGCACCGGCACGATCTCGTTCTCGAAGCGGCCCTCGGCGGTGGCCGTGGCGGCCCGCTGGTGGCTCCGCACCGAGTAGGCGTCGAGCTCCTCGCGCGAGATGCCCCACTGGTCGGCGATCATCTCGGCCCCGATGCCCTGACCCTTCAGCCGGCTGTGCCCCTCGCTCGTCCGTGTAGCGGGCCATCATGCGCGGGCCGAAGGGGAAGCCGTATTCGCGCACGACCGACGCGCCCATGGGGGTGTGGGTCATGGACTCGATGCCGGCGGCGACGGCGATGTCGTAGGCCCCGGCCATCACCCCCTGGGCGGCGAAGTGCAGCGACTGCTGGGAGGAGCCGCACTGGCGGTCGATGGTCGTGGCGGGCACGGACTCCGGCCAGCCTGCGGCGAGCACCGCGTTGCGGCCGACGTTGAGCGATTGCTCGGACACCTGCATGACGCAGCCCATGATCACGTCGTCGACCTCGGCCGGGTCCAGCTTGTTGCGCTCGGCCACCGCCTTGAGCGCCTCCGAGGCGAGATCGACGGCGTGCCAGTTGCGCAGCTTCCCGTTGCGCTTCCCGCCTGCGGTGCGAACGGCATCGACGATGACTGCGGTGGTCATGGTGTCTCCTCCCAAGCCGGCGGGCATCGGACGCCCTGCCGGCCAGATCGGCCGACATCCTACCCGGGCCCGCCCGCCGGGGCCATCTGGGCGCCCGGCTCTCCGGGAACGGCGCGCGGGCGCCCCGGTAGGGTCTGCGCCCCGGTGGGCCGCACGGGCAAGGACATGGAACGCTGGCTGGGCGACGGCGGGATGCCGATCATCGGCGTCGTGGGCGGTGCCTTCACCGCCTACGGGGTCGACGGCGAAGACCTCGGCTGGGTCGTGGGGACGTTCACGCCGACCGACATGGCCTGCAACCCCCACGGGATCACCCAGGCCGGCATCCACTCGCTCCTGCTCGACGCGGCCATGAACTTCGCCATCAACGCCGCCCTGCCGGGCAAGGCGCGCACCCGGGGCACGCTCGAAATGAAGACCGAGTGCATGCGCCCGGCCCTGAAGGGCGACGCTACCCGCTGCGCGGCGAGGTCGTCCGCATGGCCAAGCAGGTGGCCTACGGAGAGGCGACGGTGCGGGCTCGCCGACGGCGCGCTGGTGAGCCGGGCCACGGGGACCTTTCTCCTGCATCGACCCGACCCCGACGAGGGCGCCGCCTCCCCCGCCTGATCCCTACCGGGTCCCGCCGCCCGGTCCGGGGTGTCTGCCGCGTCTGCTGCGGTCCGGCCCCGCCCGACGGCGCGATGTGCTTCGCCTGTGCGCTGGGTCGGACGCCGCCTCGGCCTGCCGCTCGCGCCCGTCTTCCCGGTGCGCCTGTGCCCGCTGCCGAGTCCCCTCTACACCGTGCTGCTCGGCTACAAGGAGTCGCCGGTCTCCGAGGCGCGCGGCCGCTTCGCGCCGATGGTGCGCGCAGATCGCGGTCTGCTTCGTGGGCGGGCACGCCGCCTGTCTCGCGTCGGCGGCGCGGGGGGACGTTCGACCTCGTCTGCGCGGTGCCGTCGTCGGCTGCGACCATCCGGATCGCCCCTCGAGGCCGTGGACGGACTCGGGCGGCGCGGTGGGCGTCCCTGACCGAGGCGCGCTGGCTGCCCGGGCCTGCTCGGGCGGGGTCCGCGCCCCAGTCGGCCATATGCGGCCCCACCCCGACGCCTACAGCGGTGCCGTCGCACGCCGTCCCGTCGCTGCGTAGGCCGGCGCGTCCTGCTGCTCGACGACACCTACGTCAGCGGTGCCCGGGCCCAGAGTGCGGCGGCCGCGCTGCGGGCCGGGGGCGCGGACAGCGGTCGTGATCGTGGCGCTCGGCCGCGTCCTACGCCCGGACCGCTCGGACCGCGACACGCCGTCTTCCTGCGGGCCAACTCCGGCGTTCGCCCGGCCCGGACACGCCGTCGAGGGCGGCGGGCCGTGCTGCCGCTGCCTTCAGACGGCGGCGCCCGACCGAGTAGCGCACGCCGGTCAGCTCCTCCGAGGCGCGCCACAGTGCCGCATGCGGCGCTCTCGTCACGGGCCCGTCGCGAGGGACGGGCGAGGCGTGGCGGCCCGTAGAGCTGGAAGAGATGCGCCGGTCCCACGTACTCGCCCGAGTGCACGGACGATGACGTCGCGGCGCACAGGACGGGGAGGGCACCGGCCGCCGCCGACTGCCCGAGCGTCGTCCCGGCGGCCCTCGCCAGGCGACGCCGGAACCGGCTGGTACCCAGCGCGGCGCCACTCCCGGCCAGGTTGCTGCGGGTCCAACCGGGATGGGCGGCGAGGGCCGCCGTCGGCAGGCCCGCCCCGGCGAGCCGCCGGCTGAGCTCCGCGGTGAAGAGCAGGTTGGCCAGCTTCGAGGTGCCGTAGGCGACCCAGGTGTTGCGTGGCGCCTCGCCGCCGAGGTCGTCGGGAGTCAGAGCCGGCCGGCGCGGTGCATCTGCGAGCTGACGGTCACGATGCGCGAGCGCTCGGTCGTGACGAGACGATCGAGCAGCAGGCCCGTGAGCGCGAAGTGGCCGAAGTGGTTGGTGGCCATCTGGAGCTCCAGCCCGTCGGCCGTTTGACGGTAGGGCGTGCCCATGACGCCGGCGTTGTTCACGAGGATGTCGAGGCGGGCGTGGCGGCGCTAACACGGCTTCGGCCGCCCGGCGGACCGAGACGAGGTCCGCCAGGTCGAGGGGCAGCAGTTCGAGGGAGGACGCGCTCGAGCTCGCTCTCGAGCTTGTCGCGGGCCCGGCGCGCCTTCTCCTCGTTGCGGCACGCCATGATCACGTGCGCGCCGTTCCGGGCGAGCGCGCCAGCCGTCTCGTAGCCGATGCCGCTGTTGGCGCCGGTGACCAACGCGACGCGACCAGTGAGGTCACCGATGTCGTCCGCACTCCAGGTGGTGGCGTGGGTGGCTTCGCCACCCGGAATGCGGCTTCACGCGTTGCCGATGTGGTCGGCCGGGACGGTGCCGAGCTTGCCGGCCTCGAAGTCCTCGAAGGCCTGGACGATCTCGGCCCGCGTGTTCATGACGAAGGGCCCGTGGGCGTACACCGGCTCCCCGATGGGCCGGCCGCCCAGCACGAGCACGTCGAGCGCGGGGTGCCGCGACTCCTGGGCTGCGTCGGCGCGCAGCGACGAGCGCGTCCCCGGGGCCCGAACACCGCGAGCTGGCCGCTGTGGAAGGGCCGATCGTCGGTGCCCAGCGCTCCCGCTCCCGGAGAGCGCGTAGACCAGCGCGTTGAACTCGGCGCGGCCAGGGCAGCACGAGTTCGGCGCCCGGCTCCACCGTGGCGTGCGCGAGCGAGATGGGGGTATGGGTGGAGCCCGGCCCGCGGTGGCCGCCCGACGTCACCCGCGATGACCCGGACGAGCGCGCCGCCGTCGGGCGTCGTCAGCAGCAGGACCTGGTCCGCCTCGATCCCCTGGTAGCGCGGATCGAGCCACTTGTCGGCCGCCGGGAGGTTCACCCAGAGCTGTATCCCGTGGAACAGGCCGCCGCTGGCGATCAGCTGCTCGGGCGGCCGCTCGATGTGCAAGATGCCCGAGCCGGCCGTCATCCACTGGGTGGACCCGTTGGTGATGAGGCCGCCGCCGCCGATGGAGTCCTGGTGCTGGAAGGTGCCGTCGATCATGTAGGTCACCGTCTCGAAGCCCCGGTGCGGGTGCCAGGGCGTGCCCTTGGGCTCGCCGGGCGCGTACTCGACCTCGCCCATCTGGTCCATGTGGATGAACGGGTCCAGGTCGGCCAGCGGTACGCCGGCGAAGGCACGCCGTACCGGGAAGCCCTCGCCCTCGAAGCCCGAGGGCGCGTCGGTGACGCTCTTGACCGGGCGGATCGTCGTGGGCTCGGACGGTACCGCAATGCGCGGGAGCACCGAGTTGTCGGGGACGGTCACTGCAGGCATGGTGGCCTCACTCTCTGTCGCGATCTGCCGTCTTCGGCGGTAACGCTGTGCCGCCACGACACTCGTACAACACGGCAGCGGTGCGGTTCTGTTCCGACCGACCGGACGCCCGACCGTCCGTCCGGCTGGCCAGGTCAGGAGGCGTCGAGCCGGGCAACCTGCTCGGGCGTGAGGGTGACGTCTGCCGCGGCCGCGGACGCGATGGCAGTCTCGGGCCGGCTGCTGCCGGGGATCGGGATCACCCGCGACCCCTTGGCCAGCATCCAGGCCAGCGTGACCTGCTGCGGGCTGGCCCCCACCTCGGACGCCACCGCGGCGAAGGCCGGGAACTTCTCCTCGATGGCGTCGGCCCGGCCGATGCCACCCATGGGGCTCCACGGGATGAACACGATTTCCGAGCTTCTCGCAGTGGTCGAGCTCACCCTCGGAGGAGCGGAAGCGTGGCGAGAACTGGTTCTGCACGCTGGCCAGCCGGCCGCCCAGGACCTGTTGGGCCTCGTCGATCTGGGCGACGGTCGCGTTGGAGACGCCCGGCCATCAGGATCTTGCCCTCGTCGAGCAGGTCGGCGAGCGCGCCCACCGACTCGGCCCAGGGGACCTTGGGATCCGGCCGGTGATACTGGTACAGCCCGATCGCGTCGACCCCCAGCGCTCTTCGAGCGAGGCCTCGCAGGCCTCCTTGATGTAGGCCGGGTCGCCGTGCACGGTCCAGCTCCCATCGCCCGGGGCGGCGATGCCCACCCTTGGTCGCCACCAGGACGTCGTCGGTCGGGCCGCCGTAAGCGGCCAGCGCTTCGGCGACGAGCACTTCACCGTGGCCGTGCTCGCGCGTGTTCAGCGAGTAGGCGTCGGCCGTGTCGATGATGGTGACCCCGGCATCCAGGGATGCATGGATGGTGGCGATGGCTTGACGACGGTCGGGGCGTCCCTCGATGGAGAGCGGCATCTCGCCGAGGCCGATGGCGCTGACCGTCCGATTGCCGATTGGACGTTGCTGCATGTGGTCCTCCTCGTCGGGTGGGAGCGGGTCCGTTCGCCGCATCTCCGCGAAGCCTTCCCGTGGACGTTACCGGCGACGGTGCCGGGAGCGCACGGGCGGTTCCGATCCGAGCACCGCGGCAGTCAATCGACCCTGTGGAACTCGATCCGGTACAACAACGTGTCCTTCTCGATGGGGCCGGCGTGTGCCGCACGAGCCGCGCAGCGCCTCGCGACTCTCCTCGCCCGCCCGACGCACGTCGCGTGCCGCGATGGCCGCGAACGGCACAAGCTCGATACGATCGACCTCGATCTCGACCCGGCCCACGCGGTACCGGCCGCCGACCTTCGCGTGTGGTCGCCGCCACAGCCGGAACGAGACCGTGATGTCCCGGGCCGCGATGTCGTCGTAGAGCTCCTTGCTGAACTCCATCGTCGGAGACCCTACGGCCCAGGCGCCTGAGGGCCGCCCGGCCGTCGCAGCACGCTCATGGACGGAAGAGATCCGAGCGATTGGTCGGAGCTAGTCCCTGCCGGGAGCTCGGTAGTCGGGCTGTCTCTGTGCCGCTTCGTCGAGTTCCTCTGGGGTGAGCAACACGATGGTTTCGCTGTGCATCGTCTCCGTGGCGCTGACGACGAGGTTGAGCGATGCGGCGGACGCGTTGTCCGGGAGGTCGGCGATGATGAACACGTCGGTTCCACCAAATGCGTAGTAGAAGGACTCCAATCGGCCGCCGACGCTTGCCAGTGCGCGCTCGGTAGCCGCTCGCCGGCTCGTGCCGCCCTCTTTGATGAGTCCTCGTGCTCCCTCAGGGGTGTGACGCGATTGGAACAAGTACTTGGGCATGCGATTTCTGCCACCTCCGTGTGATCCAGTAGCCCAATTGTCGCGAAGGTCGCGCTGAAAAGCCATGGACGATTGGTTTCCGGGGGACCCGAGAGGAGCACCCGCGCCCTCGACCACGAATCGACGTCGACGGCGTGGTTGGGGTGGTGGGGACGGCGGGAAACGAACCAGCGACCTCAGACTTTTCGGACAGTGTCTGACGATCCGAAGGCGTCCCGGGAGGTGCCTCCTGTCCCACAGTGTCCTGGTCAGATCGTGGCCCGGTGATCACTCCGAGAATCCGGGGGACCCCCGTGGGGCAGAGCGGGAGGTCATTGTTGGGACAAAGTTGGGACAGAGGTCGCCACAGGGGGTCCGCGTATCCACTGGAGAGTGGGGGCAGCCGGGGATCCGGCGCCACGCATCTTCGTGGGTCAAAGGCCTACGCTGGCAAAGGGACTGAAGGTAGGGCATGAAGACTGGCAACGAGACGCTTGACAGGGCCAATGGTCACTACACGATCGTCACCGCCGACAGCCATGCCGGCGGCAGCCACGCGGCGTACCGGGAATACCTCGATCCCCGCGTTCCTCGAGGAATTCGACGCTTGGCGCGGCCAGTACAAGAACCCGTACCGGGATCTCGGCGACAAGAGGCGCCTCCGTAACTGGGACACCGAGATGCGCAATAGTCAGCAGGAGGCTGATGGCATCGTCGGAGAGGTCATCTTTCCGAACACGATCCCACCCTTCTTCCCGAACTTCGTTCTCTTCGCTGCACCTCCCCGCCCCGAGGATTACGAGCATCGCCTGGCTGGTATTCGGGCCCATAACCGTTGGCTGGTCGACTTCTGCGCCGAGTTTCCCGATCGGCGGGCTGGCATCGGTCAGATCTTCCTCAACGACATCGACGACGCCATCGCGGACGTCCAATGGATCAAAGAGCACGGCCTCCGGGGCGGCATCCTTCTGCCCAACGTCCCACCCGACGTCAAGTGGGTGCGACCGCTTTACGATCCTGGCTACGACCGACTGTGGGAGGTCATCGAGGATCTCGAAATGCCGATCAACGTCCATGGCGGCACGGGGGTGCCTGATTACGGCGACTACCCGTTTGCGATGCTCTTTTACATCAACGAGGCCATGTTTTACTCCCAGCGACCGTTCGTCCATTTCGTCCTCGGAGGCGTCTTCGAACGCTTTCCGCGGCTGAAGTTTGCCATCACCGAGACGCAGTGCTCCTGGGTGCCCAAGTTGCTCAACGATCTCGACGCCACCATCGACCGGATCCGCAAAACCGGCCAGACCGGCGAGATCCGCTACGGCGACGAGCACAAGCTCGACCATCTGGCCAGCGAGTACTTCGCCCAGAACGTGTGGATGGGGGTGAGCCAGCCTCGACCCGCAGACGTTGCGGTGCGGGCGCAAATTGGCGCCGACCGGTTCATGTGGGGCAGTGACTACCCCCACGACGAGGGAACGTACCCCTTCACCCGTGAGACGCTGCGGCAGGTGATGCTCGGACTCGGGCCAGGCGAGAAGCAGCGGATCCTGGCGGAGAACTGCGCCAACCTATATGGATTCGACTTGGCGAAGCTCGCCCCGTTGGCGGCCAAGTTCGGTCCCACCGTGGAGGAATTGGAGGAGCCGCTTCGTGAGCTGCCAAGGAACGCGAACGACGCCCTCCTCAAGTCGGTAGTCGGCCCCGAGAGACGTCCGCTCCCAGAGTGATCCCGACACTCCGGGTTCCGCGCCCGAACGGCCGTTACGGCGCAATCTCCAACACAACACCGTCACAACACGTTCAGTTCGTGCGAAGGTTGCCGGCGACGCCCGTGCCCGACGAGACGCACTTAGTGGACGGCCCCGGGATGCGTCGACTCGCTTGATCTGGAGACGATCTCAGGAAGGGTTTTGCTGCGACTAACCCGCCTCAAACGGCACTTCGGTGGCACTCCTTCGTACTCAGAACTGCCCACGTCATCCAGCTGTTGCGCGGTCCGTTCAGCGCTGCAACGGCGGTGAGGCTTCACCGGACCACGATGCCCTCAAGACTCTCGACTTCTGGCCGATATTTGGCGTAGGGCGGGGACGAGTTGTGCTCTCCCTATGGTGGCTCAACTCGGGACCGTAGCGAGGTCTTCGACCAGCGTGTCGAGGCGATTCGCGAATGCTCCAGCGGTTGTGCAGATGCTGGCTTCCAAAGACGCTTTTGGGAGAAGGAGGATCCAACACATGCACTTCCGTCGTCGAGTACCACGTCGACCTGCCGGTTGGGATGGGGTCTGCCAGATTGAGGGCGAGTTCGCCGCAAGGTGCCGGGTCGTCGACATCTCGATGTTCGGCGCCGGCATCACAACCGATCACCCCTCGCCGCACGCGCTCGTGGGCCGTCACATCTCTATCGATGTTCCCGCGGCGGGTGACTCGGCCAGCATCCGACTTGAAGGTACGGTCACCAACGCCAGGCTGACTCTGAGGACGACCGTCCGGGTCGGCATCGAGTTCGATAGTCCGTCCGCAGAGCTCGCGAGCAAGGAAGATGGCCAAGCGAAGGCGGGCGTCCGGCGCATGCGGGCTCGCTGGAAGACCCGAGCTGCACCGACTAAGGCGAGTCACTGACTGCCTTGTGGCGCCCGGAGACATCGACTGGGTCGAGGTAGCCGCCGGCGCCAAAGCCGATCTCGGTGAAGAGCGGGTCGCACGCTGTATGACCACTTTCGGTCGACCATGATGGTTTTCGCAGGGACGCTCCCAACAGAGGTCCTCCGATTCGGGCAGCCACCACAGGGTGGGTGACTCAGTCCTGGCAACGGAAACGTGAGCGCACCCCTGACGCGGAGATGTGTTGGCCCAATCCGGAAGACTGGTAGGTCTTCGCAGGGTGCCGGAGAGCAGGCCCGGCGTCAGGCAGGCCGCAACGCAACTCCGCGACGAAAGGCGTCACTCAGACGAGATCCACGGACGGAAGCGCTTCCCTCCAGACGCACCGAGCCTCCTGGATTCACCTCGACAGTCACCGGCTTGCTCTTCATCCACCAGAGTCGTATGTGTACCGAATGCGGTCCGGGCGAGACCCTCGACTGCAAGCAACGGAAGACCGGAGCCACACCGATCTTGACCCCATCCACGTAGACATGGAGACGTGCGAGCCAGGGATCGCCCATCCAGCGACAGCCGTTCAAGACCTCGATCCGTCCAATGTTCTCAGCCATGTTCTCCTTGCGGACGCTTTACTGCTTTAGCCATTCAGTCCCGATCCAAACATCACCCTCGTGAACGACCATCGGCCCACAACTGTTCGCGAACAAGGTGTGACCGTTACGTGAACACCGTGTCAAGCGCTGAGCGGCATCGTGCCGAAGTATCGCTGCGGCACCGAGACGGTTCATCGTCTCTTCTCCTGCGACATCCGCTCGCCCCAACTTCGGCTGGCAGAATCAGAAGGTGCTCTAGTGCTAACCCAGCACGTCGGCGGTCGGTCTCCCACTCAACGCTGTCATAGGCAGTATCGCGCCAACAGTGGACGGTGACGGGTACCAGTTCCTCGGACGCGACTGAGGGCGGGTTGAGGCTTGTTGACACGCAGTTCTATGGTCTACCGGCGGCCTACGAGTCAACACTCCAATCGTTGCTATGGCGGCGACACTAGACGGACGTGGCTATAGCCTCGTGGCCAGCGACGGCGGCTTCTTCGCCCACGGCGACGTACTGTTCTACCCTTCTGTGGGGGGCGAGCACCTCGATGCACCCATCGTCGGGACGGCCGTGGATCAGGTAACCGGTGGTTACTGCCTCCTGCCATTGGACGGCGGTACCCTCTCGTTGAATGCGCGGTTCCACGGCAGTGCTGGCAACCTAAGCCTGGCAACCTAAGCCTCAATAGCCCAGTCATCGGGATGGAGGCAGCTCCTGACAGAAGCGGTACAGACCCGGCGCCGCGTCACTTGCGATAGCGATCAAGTCAGCTCTCGACGCGGAAGAGGCGCCAACGCCCGGGGACACCTTTCAGCTCGTGTTCGCCGCGGTCCTGAAACTCAATGCCCGAGCCAACCACGAGATCCTTCACGGTGCTCGAGACGAGCACTTCACCCGGCACCGCCAGCGAACCGAGTCGAGCGGCGATGTGCACGGCGAGTCCGCCGAGATCGTTGCCTCTCACCTCGCACTCACCTGTGTGGAGACCCACCCGGAGCTCGATGCCGAGAGCTCGGGTGGCATCGATGATCGCTTGGCCACAGCGGATGGCTCGAGCCGGACCGTCGAATGAAGCGACGAACCCATCCCCAGTTGTATTGATTTCCCGACCTCGGAAGATCCGCAGTTGTTCTCGGACGATTTGATCGTGGCGATCCAACAGTGACCGCCATCGTTGATCACCTAGCGAGGCCGCACGTTCGGTTGATTCGACGATGTCGGTGAAGAGAACAGAGACCAGCACCCGGTCGATATTGGTCACCGGTCTCGTGCCCGTCAAGAATTCGGCCACTTCGTCGAACACGACCTTCCGCTGGCCGAAGATCAACATGTCCTGGCCGGGTAGCACGATGAACTTGGATCCCTCAATGTGCTCGGAGACGTAACGCCCCATGGCGATGGGCAAGAAGCTCGGATTGTCGGCGCTCAGGACAAGCGTGGGCACACTGATCAGCGGGAGCACCTGTCGAACATCGAGGTTCCGAAGCAGGTAGTCGTACTGTGCCGCCGCGGTTCTCGGGGTGACCGACGCCCGGAACAGCGGAGCAAGGGCATCGCGACGAGCGGCATCTTCCGCACCGGCTGCACCAGCAACCGAGAGGAACTCCGGCGTACCCCAGTGGGTTCGGATGAATTCGACGACGAAATCGAGCGCCTCAGGTGTGAAACCGATCGGATAGTCGTCAGCGACGAGATAGCGGGCACTGGTATTGCAAAGCACCAGGGAATCGACCCGTTCGGGATGGGTGGCGGCGTACAGGACCGCGATCGGGCCGCCATCGACAGCCGCGAGAATGGATGACTGCTTGGACCCGACCTCATTGAGCACACTCTCGATGTCCTCCGTCCACTCCTCCCAAGTTGGGATGGCGTGACGAGGCACACCGTCAGATGCCCCTGTGCCTCGTCGATCGAGAACGATCAAGCGGCGCAGCGACGCCAGGTGACTGAGGAAGTCGGCAATGTCGGGGTTCTCCCACGCCATCTCGACGTGGTTGCCGAGCCCGTTGAAGAAGAGAAGGTCAGAGGGTCCCTCTCCGAGGACCTGGTAGGCAACGTCAGCATCCCCGACGGCAACGTACTTGGTGTCCGGGCGGTTCATGAGACATGCAGTCTGACCCGCGATCCAGCGCAAGGCTGAATCTGTTCCTCGGCGAGGCTTCGTCGCCACGATCCAGCGTTCTAAGTGCTCGAGCCATGACGATCGCTGCCCGAGCCATCCAACAGACCGGCGCGTACGTCAGCTCATAGGTCGAGCGACGGCGCTGTCAGACAGCGTTTGGCGATCTGACCCTCCCAAGGGCCGAGGAACGACCGTTGAGACTGCCCCAGGGATGCCGCTCGGCCACACCCGGAGCCGGCGTTCTGTGGTACCGCTAACTACGGGTGGAGTGGGCTCGATGTCGGCACATTCCGCTCTGTGGGAGGCACTGGCTCGGCCTACCTCCAAGGGCGCGGGTCATTCGGAAGAAGCGACCACGACACGAGGTCTGGACGGTCACCCTTGATCGGTTCATAGGACCGCAATATCCCTTCTCGCGTGAACCCCAGCCTTTCCGCCAGCCGGTTCGATGCTCTGTTCTCGGGGTGGATTACCAGGAAGACGCGCTCAATGCCTTTGGAGAACCCCCAGTCAATGACGAGGCTGAGTGCTCGAGAAGCAACGCCTCGGCCGCGCTCTGAGGCAACAACCCAGTAGTGCGCCTCGGCGCTCACGTGTCGAGGATTGAAGTTCAGTCCCACCTCCCCCAGGAGATGATCGTCGTGTGCATCGACGACGGCGAAACGAGGATGGCCGATCGGCCACCGCTCGTTGCCGGTGTCAATCCACTCGCCAGCCTCTCCCTCAGTGAGGCCATCCTTCATGAACGTGAAACGGAGGATGTCCGGGTCCCGACATGCTGAGGCGACTGCGGCAGCATCGCTCGCCCGGAACGGACGGATAGCTACACCACCACCTTGCAGTCGAGACTTCGGCGGGACCCATTCCATGCTGTCCATTCTGTCGGCTCCCGAATATGGCGCACAGATCTCGCGAGAGGCTTGGAGCAGCGAAGTCCCGATCGAGGTGACCGCCAGTTCACCATGACCTCAGTCCGAACGGGGGCAGTCCGATGCGTTAGAGGGATCGGATCGACCCGGGTTGATCGCGGAAAGGGTTCGGAAAGCAGGGATCGTCCATGTCAAGCAATTCCCGCAAATTGTGCTCCCAACGCGCCCGGCTACACCGCACGGGACCGAGGTAGTACGGAGCAGCGAGGGCTGTGAAAGCCACCATTACTGATTGTCACGAGCTGGTCTGAGTTGATTGATGCGCTAGGCCCAAGTGTCAATGCGATTCCATGCGCTGCCGCCGAGGCTGAGTATTGTTTTGCCCGGCGTCGTTGAGCCTGTTCCAGTCATCGGTGTAGATGACGACATGGGTGACAGTCACCTAAAGAGCATTTGCTGTCTTCACTAGGGATTGCCACCCCTGTGCCCTAGCCCGAAATTGCCGATCGGGGGCAGGGCTACTGACCATGTCCCCTGGCGGCGACGAGTGGCTCCGCTTTGTTCCCATGCGGCTCGGTGAAGTGCCGGGTCAACTGTCGGACAAGGTGTTGGTTCTTCGGCGGCTTGAGGGGTTGTTGCTCCTCCTATCAAAGAAACTAGGGTTTGTTACCCACACTTTGTCCTACGTCTGAACAGGATCTTCTTGAAGAACTGGCTATGCCGCCATCTCCATGACGCGCTTGACCACATCAGCGTGATCTTCGGTCAGCTCCCAAGGCCGGGCTCTCGTGCCTCGCATCGAGCCGGAAGATGCGGATGCCGCGGTCTCCCCGCGGCCTGGCGGATTTGAGACGACGTTCCTTGATCCGCAACAAGAGCCGATGACCAGCGGCGTTGTGGGTGGGGCTAGCTGGAATCGAACCAGCGACCTCAGCATTATCAGCGTCCGGTCACGAACGCGGAAGACCAGCAAGCCCTAAACGTCTGACCCTAAAGACTAAATGGTTAGACACCCCGGGCGTCTCGCAGTCATTCCCGGACACTATGCAACCGGGTCACGATTCACGGTTGTGAGTTGGTAGTCCCGTGGGACACTTGGCTGGGCTTTGCCACCACCCCGTCCCGGCAGCGATTATAGGGCACCCTACAAATGGGTCCTTCAGACCTGTGCCGCCGCCCCTGCGATCCACTGCAATGGACGACTATGCCGGGAGGGTCTTCGGCCGCTCGGGCTCGGCGGACCGCAATTGCGGCACTCCTGGTGGCTTGGAATCTGCTGCTAACGGTGGCCGTGATCACCGAGGTTTTGATTGGTGCGTGTGGTACGTTCTTTTGCTATCGGGGCTCTCGGTGCCGTGCTCCGTCCCGCCACGACTCCAGTGGTGGACTTGGGGATCCGAGTCAGAGCAGGCGGTTCCCGACTCAGCTGCCGTGCGCGGGTTCGGGGCCAGCCAAGGCAGCTGCGATCCGGTCAAGGTGACGCGCCCAGAGTTGCGGATAGAAAGCGGCATCCTCCCCACTGAGGCCGGAGAATTGCACCCTCACATTTGTGCCGTCACCCGTCGGGGTGAGCGTGATCTCTATGAATGTAGGTGTCGGCGTCGCTGTGTCGGTTCCTCGACGGTCCCATCTAATCAGCATGCGGTGCTGGGGATCGACTTCGATGTAGCGGCCGGCAAATGCCGTCCCGTCGAGGTCGAGCTGGAACGTCTCCCCCACGTGAGGAGCTGTCATCGATTTCCGTCCATCTTGACGAGGCCGGTCCACGTCCAAGAGGCACGAGCAGTCAGGGTCGGCTGAACGAGCTCACAGAGAGCCCGACCTGGGCAACCCACTGGGAGCGACGAGGTGTCCCGCATCACGAACGGCAGCGGGTCCGCAAGCGCATCGTGCAGGTGCGCGTGCGTCGTCCAAGTGCCGTGTGCCGACCTCGGCGATGGCTGTGAACGAGCCCGGCTTGGGCTCATCTGCCGATGGCAAGGGCGAGGAGGGTATCGACCGCAGTCTCGAACGGACGGGAACTCCGAAGTACCTGGGAGAGTAGAAGTCCTCCTTCGAGCGTGGCGAGCAGAGTAATAGCGAGGTCGTCCGGGTCGATGTCGGCCGGGAGTTTCCCGTCGGCATGAAGGGATCTGAGTCCGTCGCCGATGGCGGCTGCCCACTGATCGAACCCTGCCGCGATGAGCGCTCGGGCCTCGGGGTCACTCTCGGCGAGTTGACCAACGAGCGAGCCAAGTGGGCAGCCCCCTTTTGCTTTGGTGCGCTTCGCTGCGGTGATCACCATGTTCCGCCAGGCTTCGACTCCGTTCGCACTACCGAGCGTGTGCCGCTGGTGATTGACGATGGTGTCGGCTTGGTAGTCGATGACCGCCTGCACGAGTTCGTTCTTGTCGGGGAAGTAGTGGTACATCTGAGAGCCGCTGACTTCCGCCGCCACCTTGACGTCTTCCAAGGTGGTGCCCGCCACCCCGCGCTCATGGATCAGGGCGGCGGCCTCCTCCACGATTCGTCCCCGGACGTGTGCTCCCTTGGGGGTGAGCCTCGGCCGGTCACTCGTCTCGTTGACCATGCACCAATGGTAACAGGATTCTGAGTTTGACAACCCAGTTCCGAGGTGTCAGAGTGAGTCACACGACCCAGTTTGGAGCGAGAGGACAACACATCGCATGACTGACCTAAAAGGCAAGACAGCTCTGGTGACGGGCTCGACGAGCGGGATCGGCCAGGCCACGGCCGTCGCCTTGGCCGCCCGCGGCGCTCACGTACTGGTAGTGGGACGCAACGAACAACGAGCCCAAGACGTGGTCGCCGAGATCGAAGAAAGCGGCGGTAGCGCAACGTTCCGGCTCACTACGTTGAGCGATCTGGAATCGGCCCAGGACCTGGTCGAGTGGGCCACTGAGGCAGGCGACGGTCACGTCGACATCCTCATCAACAATGCTGGCGTCGCCTTGCTCGGACCAAGCAACGCAGCCAGCGAAGCAGAGTTCGACGAGACCTTTGCACTGAACGTCAAGGTTCCGTTCTTCCTCGTCGCGTCCCTGGCGCCAGCCATGGCCGAACGCGGATGGGGTTCGATCGTCAACATCTCCACGATGGTCGCCAGCTTCGGACAGGCCGGCATGGCTCTGTATGGCGCCAGCCGAGCAGCCCTCGAACTGTTGACGAAGACCTGGGCCGCCGAATACGGCCCGAGGGGTGTTCGGGTCAACGCCGTTGCCCCCGGCCCGACGCGCACCCGCATGATGGAAGCAGTCCCCGACGAGATGGTGAATCAGCTCGCAGCACTGGCACCAGCAGGTCGCGTAGCTCAGCCCGAGGAACTTGCTGCGGCGATCGTCTTCCTCGCCAGTGATGATGCCAGTTTCGTCCACGGCGTCACTCTTGCGGTCGACGGAGGCCGGGTCGCGACATAACTGCAGATCCCACCCGGTGCCCACGTGCTCGTCGACCCGCTACGGGTCTATGGCAACCCCGGAGAACCGGTGGACGCAACCCGGCAAGAGCTGTCCTGCCTGACCAGGCCCAAAACGAGAGGAAATACCAATGAGCACACGCCCAGGAAAGACCGTGCTGATCACGGGCGCCAACGCCGGGATCGGCAAGGACGTGGCCCGGCAACTGGCGCTACGTCCCGAGATCGCCCGCATCTACCTGGCGTGCCGGAACCGAGACCGGGCGATTGCGGCAAAGGCCGACCTCGAAGCGGAGACCGGCCGGCACATCTTTGACATCATTCTCATGGACGTCGCCGATCTGGGTTCGGTCCGCGCCGGCCTTGACGCCATCAACGGATCGGTCGACGCGGTGGTCATGAACGCTGGTGTCATTGGCCCGCAGTCGATGGGCTTGACCGCTGACGGGGTCACCACCGTGTTTGCGACGAACGTCCTTGGCCACGTCGTCCTCCTCGAAGGGCTCCTGGCCGATGACCGGCTTGGCGAGGTTGCGGTCTTGGCCGGAAGTGAAGCAGTCAGGGGGGTCCCGAAGTTGCGGATGAAGGGGCCATCGTTCGTCTCAACCTCAGCCGACGAGCTCGCCACTGTCATCGACGGCAGCTACTTCGCCAGCAGAAAATCTGACTTCAACCTAGCTTTCGGGCAGGCCAAGTACATTGGCGCCCTATGGATGGCCTACCTGGCCCGCCAACACCCCGACCGCCGCTTTATCACCGTGAGCCCCGGCAACACCACCGGCACCCAAGCAGCCAGTGACCTCCCATTGCCGATGCGTATAGCGGCCAAATACGTCATGCCCACCCTGGGTCTCGCCCACAAACTTGACGTGGGCGCGAAGCGACTGGTCGACGGCGTCACCGACCCGACCCTGTCGAGCGGCGTGTTCTACGCCAGCGCGGCCAACAAGTTGAAGGGACCCTTGGTCGACCAAACGCACATCTTCCCCGACTTGGCCAACCCAACCTTTCAGGACCACGCCAACGAGGCCATCCACCGCTTCATCACCAAACGTCGTTCTGAGCCTCGCCGATTGGAGTCCGATCGCTAAGCGGATCTCTCGCCTTCGCCGTCCACAACGCTGAGCTGTGATGCCTTGTCGATGCGTCCTCCTTCCAGACAAGGCCGGCAACCGGTGCGCAGAGCACTCGGAAGACGACTTGGAACCTGATCGACCACCTGCCCCATAGAGTGCTCACCGACCCGATGCTCCTATGGATGATGTCAACCCCTTTCGAGGGATTTTCGGGAGTGAGGACAGCGGACAGACCAATGATGGGCCACTCGTTGGAGAGGGCAAGCTCTTATCAGGTCACGCGTCTTCGAGAGTCGGTGAGCCCGGACCATGGACCGGCAAATCGGGACGAAGTCAGTCCCGATCGACGACAGGCGTTTGGTGAGCCAGGTCCATGGTCCGGGGATCTCGGCGCGAGGCAGGTAGCGGTAGACCTCGCGGGCGACGTAGCGCTTGAGCATGCGGATGGCCTCGCGCTTGGAGCGGCCGTCTTTGACCCGGCGCTCCATGTAGGCCTGGGTCCTCGGATCAGAGGCCAGCCGGGTGATCACGATGTGCCACAGCGCGCGGTTGGCCTGGCGGTCCCCACCGCGGTTGAGCCGGTGGCGCGTCACCTTGCCCGAGGAGGCCTCGAGGGGTGAGACCCCGCACAGGTGGGCCCAGGCGGCTTCTGAACGCAGACGCTCGGGATTGTCGCCGGCGGCGACGAGCAGCGCGGCCGCGGTGTCGATGCCGACGCCATAGACGCCGAGCAGCTCGGGTGCGGTGTCCTCGAGCAGCGGGGTGATCCTGGCGTCGAGGTCGGCGATCTCCTCTTCGAGATCGGCCACGCGGTGGGCCAGCGAGGACGAGCGAGGCCTTGGTGGCCGCGGTCACCGGGTCGGGTGAGCGGGTCGGACGCAGTCCCTGGGCGGCGGCGACGAACTGCGGCGATGGGGAGGCCCTTGAGGCGGCTCTGGAGCTGGTCAGGGGCGCTGAAGGTCAGCTGGCGCATCTGGGTGAGCGCCTTGATCCGCGCCCCTCGGGCCGAGCGCTTGGCCACGACGAGGACCCGGATGGCCTCGACCGAACCGTCTCTGCTCTTGGCCTTTCCATGGGCCCTGCCCGACAGAGCGGCCCGGGCGGCCTCGACGGCGTCGAGGGGATCGGACTTGCCGGCTCTGCCGGCGGGCCTGGCGGTTCTGGCGGTCCACTTCGACGACCTGGACCCCGGCTCGGGCGAGGATGACGGGCGATGCCGGCCCCATAGGACCCCGTGCCTTCCACCCCGACCTTGGTGACCTCCCCGAAGGCGCCCAGCCAGGCCAGCAGATCCGCTAGCCGTCGGGGTCGGCCCGGAATGATTCGGTGCCGAGCAGGCCTCCGACCTCGTCCAGGGCGGCGGCCACATGGACCTCGCCGTGGGTGTCGATGCCACCGGTGACGGTGCGCGTTGCTTCTACGATGGTCATGCCATCCCTTCCTTTCCTTTAAGTCGGTTGAGGGGTGGCACGGCCGTCCCGAGAAGGAGTGACGGTGGAGGTCGATCTGGTGTGAACAGACCGGCCCATCACCCCTCTGGAACGGGGCGCGCCGCGCCTCGTCTGCTGTTTGCCCGGAGCTCCGGTCGACGGGGTGCGGACACGATGACGTGTCCACCTGATCTCAAGTCAGACCGGTGACTCCGGTGCTCCCGAAATTACTGACGACCAACCTTGCAGCGGTGGACCCTCACGGGAGCTTCACAACATCATTGGCGTTCGGGGACAGTCTTGCGGGACCGCATAACCGGCTGAGGCGGTGCCTCGACGAGCATCAATCGTCATCGCATGGCATCCTTGACGTGCACCGGGGACGGGAGGGGTAGCTATGCAGCCGTTGCGGTTGTATTTGCTGGTTAGGCGGGATTTGAGATCAATCTCGTCGCGACCCCGGGCCGGAATCAAAGCGCTGGGTTCCGGAATCTCGAGCACACCTGTGACTTGGTCGTTGCGCTGAAATCGGGGAACTCAACACGCACGCCGGGGGAGCTTGATGGAGAGCGAGCAAGGTACGAGGGGCGAGACACATCGTTTGGGCGATCGCCACTTGAGCGCTACGTCCGGAGAATGCGAGGAACCCCTGGCGCGACCGTCCATCCGAGACCCAGCGCCTTCACGGTGGTGACGGCCTCCCTTGGAGCCTTCGTCGGCATCTATGTGCTTGCACTTCCAGCGGTGGACGACCTCCCGATTTCAAGCAAGATCTTCCTGATCGGATCCTTCGGAGCTACCGCTGTACTCCTATTTGGTGCACCACAGTCTCCGGTGGCACAGCCGAGGAGTTTGATCTTGGGTCAGCTCATTGCGGCCGTCTGCGGAGTCTCGGCCTTCAAGCTGGTCGGTAATGGCCTTGGGGTCGCCGCAGGCCTTGCGGTGGCTAGCACCCTTGCCCTCATGTTTCTCACGGGCTCGTTGCATCCACCGGCGGGAGCCACTGCACTCATTGCCGTGCTTGGCCCAGCAAAGGTCCATGCCCTCGGATATCAATACGTCTTTAGTCCGGTGATAATCGGAGCCCTCATCTTGCTTGTCGTCGCGCTGCTCATCAACAATCTCTCCCCAGATGACAGGCGGCATTACCCCCTCTCATGGTGGTGACATCGCCGCATCAGCTCCCGATTGAGACGTTCGGGACGATTGCCGCAACGAATTAGAACGCTCCCAGTCCCGGCAGCGTACTGGGCTACTCCCGGCTCACGCTGAAGTCACTCCATATCGGCGCGGCCGCCAGGTTTGGTTGGCGAGATTGCCCCAGGTCCGAGTTGGCGTCAGCCAGGGTTCCCGTACGTTCGCCGAGGGACGATAAGCACGGCAGCGCTGCGCTCTTCGAACATCACTCGGTCGTATTCGGGCCAATCCTCATGAGTTCCCCCAGCGGCTACGAAGACCTCCCGAAGCAGTAGGCGCAGCCTTTCGCCATCCACGTCCGGATGGGGGTCGTCTGGTCCGATGAGTTGGGCTTCTCCTTCGACGGCCGCCCATCGCCAGCCGACCCGAGCGACAATCGTGGCCCGGGGATCGTTGCGCAGGTTGTCCAGCTTGCGAAGGCCGCGGGCGACGAGGCCCACCACGGGCACGTCAGTAACCGGGTGCTGCAAGACCCCGGCGTTGACGACCGAGGCTGGCACGCTGCCATCTCTACGGATGGAGCTGAGGACACACAGCCCGTGGTCGAGAGGTACGAGGTCGCTGAACACGGAAAGATCTGCCACAGAGACTCCATCCAGTTCCGCGCAAAGGTCGCTTGCGCTCGGACCTAAGCGTACGCGCAGCTAGTGCGGGACACGATCAAAGGTGAGGACTTGGCTGGTGACATATCCGGCGTTATACAGGTGATCCGTAGGTCCTGGGGTCTCTTCTATGGAAGCACACTCACTGGGCATCGGCGACTCCCTCGATGAGGCCGTCGAAGAGCTGTTGGCGGTCGCTCTGACTCGCGGTCTTGGGCGTGATTGCGTTGGCGCTTCAAGATGGTGAGGGACGTGGGACCGGTCTCGAAGAACCCACAGCGCTCACAGACGCTCTCGAAGGCACAGTCGAGTAGTGCCGGTCGGGTGCAGTGACCGTTGGCGAGGAGCCGGCGATGGTCGCTGGCCGGCCGCTCGGAGCTCTGGGTTGAGGTGATCGCCAGGGCTGGGCCCGAGACGTCCGTAGTACTGAGCCTCGACGGCTTCAGTCACCTTGAAGTACGCATCGGCGACGGTCTCGATCGGAGATGCGGGCGTAGATCAGCGTCATGTCCATGGAGCGGTGTCCGAGCAGGGCGGCGATCGCCTCGAGGCTCATGCCCCGGTTGATGGACTGGGTGGCGAGTGTATGGCGCAGCTGGTGGGGATGGACGTGACCGACCCCGGCTCGCTTGGCCACCGTCGCTACGTAGCGCTGAATGGTCCGCCGGTCGAAGGGCCGGCCGTCGTCGCGCTCGAGGAGGTGGCCCGATTGTGAGCGCCCGCGCACGGCCTTGTAGTCGATGATGAGATCGACCAGCAGCGGGAGCAGGGGCACGTAGCGGTCGTTGTGCAATTTGCCGATGGGGATGCGGAGGCGGTGACCGTCACCCTTGCGCACCATGGCGTCGTCTTCGAGTCCGGCGAGTTCCCCGACGCGTATACCGGTGCGGGCCAAGAGCTCGACCATGAGACGACGGCGCTGGTTGGGATCCTGGGCCAGGGCGGCCATGAACTTGGCGGCGGTCGGGTCATCTAAGAACCTGGGCAGCGGTTCGTCGAGGGCCGGGAAGTCGCTCATGTAGATGAACAGGCGGGCCGGGGCGTCGTCGTAGTCCCACTCCATGATGCGCTCGAAGAAGGTGCGCACCGTGCTGAGCCGGTGTCGGATGGTCATGGTGGCCAAGGCTTTCCCGGTCCTCCCTCGACGTGCCGCCAGCCAGCACTTGAAGTCCTCGATGTGGGACCGTCCGATGCGCGCCACCGACGTGCATCTCGGATCGGCTTGGGTCACCCGATGGGCGAAGAGCCGGAGCGTCATCTCGGTGGCTGCGACGGTGCTCGGTCGGGCCGAGACTTCGAGTTGATCCAGGTAGGAGGCCAAGGTGGCCACCATGACGGGGGCCCTGACAGCGATCTCGGCCCACGTCACCTCGGGCGTCCCGCCGCCCAGGCGCCGCGGCTCTAAAGGCAGCTCTCGTGCGAGTGCGTTCATTGGGCAACCCCCACAAGCGCCTGGGCCTCGATGGCTTCGACGGCCCGTCGGTATTCGTCGGCCAGCCAGTCGACGCTGAGGTGCAGATAGACCCGGGTCGAGGTGATGGAGCGGTGCCCGGCCTGGGCCTGGATGGCTTCGATGGCCATCCCCGCCTCGCGAAGGCGGGTGAAGCAGGTGTGCCGAAGTTCGTGGCAGGTGCCGTGGCTGAGGCCGGCACGCAGCCGGGCGGCGCGGATGATCTGGTCGAGACCGGGCACCGAGAGCGGCTGGCCACGACACGCTCCTTTGAGCGCGACGAAGAGCGAATCGCTCGTCGCCTCAACTGGTCGCTCGCAGTCCATGTAGCGGGCCACAGTGGCGAAGAAGGTGGGAGACAGCGGCACCAGACGCTCGTGTCCGCCCTTGCCTTCTCGGATCAGGACCCGACGCTCGCCGAGACGCAGGTCGCCGAGACGAAGACCGAGCACCTCGCAACGCCGGAGACCCCCGAGCACCATGGCCTGGGTCATGGCTCGGTCCCGCTCGGTGCGCAGCGCTCCCATGAGCGCGTCGATCTCCTCGGGGTCGAGGATCCTGGGCAGCCGCCGCACACCGCGCACCAGGGGCAGGCCACGACCGTTGCGAGATCGACTCTGCCGTGTGGCGATGCCCCGGGGCACCGGATTGTCGGTCACATCGACGTCGTCGCGGGTGATCAGGTAGCCATAGAAGCTGGAGACCGCCGCCAACCGGCGCTTGATCGTCGCCGCCGAGAGACCGGCTGAGCCATCGGCGATGCGCACCACGTTCTCGGCACCGGGCTTCGGACGCCGCTGCACGGTGACGAAGGTCATCACGTCCTTGGGCCTCACCTCGGCGGGGTCCTTCTTCACCACCGTGAAGAAGACGCTCAGGTCATGGGCATAGGCCCGGACCGTGTTCGGACGGGCCCGCCCGACGACGAACTCCAAGAACTCGTCGATCAGCTGGTGGCCGATTCTGTAGACGTGTTCACCGTCGGGACGGACGTGACACTCGAATGACGGGCTCCACTCCACCGCACACCTCCTGGTCGGGTTTGCACCCGAGGAGGTTCCCCCGGATGCCTATCCCAGGAGGTGGATCACCTGTATAACCGGCGTACTGGGGCAGCCTGTAAATCCAACGACGGTACGTGGTATGCCGTCGCTGACTCTGTCTACATTGGACGAGCCCAACGACACGAGATCCAGCATCATCTGGCCTATAACGACATGAGTTCGGCTATGGACGCTTGGAGCGCCGATGTTAAAGGGGAGAAGCGCTGGCCGATGGCGGTCACGCTGCTTGTTGCAATGGCGCTACCCTTTCTTCTCCCTCCGCAATACAGCATCGCTCCGAGATGGATCATCCCCGCGATCGAAGCGCTGTTTCTGGTGGCGCTCATAGTTGCCGATCCAGGTCGAATCGATCGTCGGTCAACCTTCGTCCGGACGCTGTCGCTCGGGCTGGTCGTTATCTTGGTTGCGGGGGCTGCGGGAGCAACCGTTCGCCTGGTCATCGATCTCGTCAGAGGTGGAACCGAGACGAACTCGCCGAGCGGGCTACTGAGGATAGGAGGGGTGGTATGGGTCTACGTCATCATCACCTTCACTTTTCTTTACTGGGAGCTCGACGGAGGAGGTCCAGAGGCTCGCGCTCGTTCGACGCCAGAGTTCCCGGACTTGGCGTTTCCCCAACACCTCAACCCCCGCGTGGCGTGGCCCTGGGTGGCGTCCCGAGTTCTTCGACTACCTGTACCTCGGCTTCACGAACTCGACCGCCTTCAGTCCCACCGATGTGATGCCTCTTGCCCGTTGGGCCAAACTCGCCATGGCGATCCAGGCGACCGCTTCACTGGTCATCTTGGGATTGGTGATCGCGGCGGGCAGTCAATATCTTTCGGTAGCGGAGAGCCGCCTGCGCTCCGCCATGGGCCCGATGTCGCCTTCCTTCCGGCGAAGCTCCTATCAATGTCAAGCCCCTTCTGGGGCTCCGGGGTCAAGACAGCGGACACAACAATGATGAGCCACTCGAGGGATCGAGGGCATGCTCTTATGAAGTCACGCGTCTCGTAGATCTGTGAGCCCGAGTCGTGGGTCGGCGGTTCGCTGGAAAGTCAGCCCGAGGGCGACAGTTAGGGGGAGAGCCAGACCCACGGCTCGGGGAATCAGCCGCGAGGCAACTAGCGATAGACCTCGCGGGCGACGTAGCGCTTCAAGATCCGGATGACGTCGCGCTTGGTGCGTCCTTCCTTCACTCGTCGCTCGAAGTAGTGGGTGGTCTCGGGATCATGTGCGATGCGGACCATGACGATGCGCCACAGCGCGCTGTTGGCCTGGCGGTCCCCGCCTTGGTGATGACGAAGGTGACGCGCTCTTGCCCGAGTCGGCCGGGATGGGCGACACGCCGCACAGGTGGGCCCAGGCCGCTTCTGAGTGCAGTCGTTCGGGGTTGTCCCCGGCGGCCACCAAGAGCGCGGCCGCGGTGTCGGGTCCGACCCCGAAGCGCTCGAGGAGCTCGGGGACGGTGGCCACGAGCAACGACTCGATCTTGTCGTCGAGGTCGGCCAGCTCGAGGTCGAGGGATTGGACGCGATGGGCCAACGACGACAGCGACGCCTTAGTCCTACCGGATCGCCTGATCGCCCAGGTCGCAGCGCCGCGCACTCGGCGACCAGGGCGGTCACGGTCATGCCCTTGAGGCGGCAATGGAGCTGCTCGGGGGCGATGAAGCCGAGGTGGCGCATCTGGGTGATGGCCTTGACCCGGGCCTGACGGGCCGAGCGCTTGGCGATCACGAGGACCCGGATGGCCTCGACCGCCTCTTTGGACTTGGCCGAACCGCTGGCCCGACCACTGATGGCCGCCCGAGCGGCCTCGATGGCGTCGAGCGGATCGGACTTGCCCTGGTTGCGACGGGACTGGCGATTCTGTCGATTCACCTCGACCACCGCGACGCCCTTGCGTCGGAGGAATCGGCCAGCCCGGTGCCGTAGGAGCTGGTCCCCTCGATGCCGACCTTGGTCACCTCGCCGAAACCCTCGAGCCAGGTGAACAGCGCCTTGTAGCCGGTGGCATCGGCACCGAAGGACTCGGTGCCGACGAGGCGACCGAGGGGGTCGAGTGCGGCAGCGACGTGAGTGTCGAGGTGCGTATCGACACCACCGGTGATCCCGGGCGCGGCTTCTACGATGGTCATTGCCATCCCTTTCTTCCTTCACAGTTGGGGGGATGGCACGGCCGTCTCGGATCGGAGCGACGGGCGGTTCGGGCTGTTGGCAGCAACCCGGGCCAATCACCCACCTCAGAGACGGGGCGTGCCGTGTTCGTTGTGCGGCTGGAAGAGTTCGGTCGACGACGTCCGAAGACGCCTCATGACTCCAAGTCAGGCCGAATCTTCCAGTACTCCCGAAGCTATTTGGGACCAGCAGTGAAGCGGTGGACCCTACAGAGCAGTGTCATTGATAGGGGGCACCCTGGCGGGATTCACATCGTCAGGTAGGCGGTGATCGCGTCGGTAAGGCCACGCCGAGCTTCTCCGACCTCAGCGAGCGTGCTGATCTCCCCTTGCATCTGGATCCCATGCATCGCCGCCGGGAGGAGTTGTTCGACGCGATGGAGCTTTGTCTTCGAGCCCACCAACCCCTCCAACATGGCGCTAATGAGTGTCGTCCAAGCCCTATCCACGTATTCAATGGCGGCGGCTGTGTGCGCGACCGCTAACGGGCAGCTCTTCCCCAACAGCAACGAAGTCTTTCTGGCCAAGCTGAACGCGGCGACTGCTCCAGTGGCTCCGAATGGGGGCACGACTTCGGGGCACGACACTAATGAGGCGATGGCTGAAATAGTCCCGCTGCGACGGGACCGGGGAAATGATTGTGGGGCTAGCTGGAATCGAACCAGCGACCTCAGCATTATCAGTGCTGCGCTCTAACCGACTGAGCTATAGCCCCGGAGCGGAAACTCCTGTATAAACCTAGTGTCCACTCGGTGGTCCCGACGAGTCGGTCGCTGGCGTGGACTCTACGTGCGACGGGGGACTCCGAGATGGCGCCGGTCCGGCCGCGTCCCCCCTATGTGAATCGAGGCGACGCCCGCCCGCTCGGTCTCCACGGTGCCCACGGCTTCCTCGCAGGTTCCCGCGACAGGAGTGGTCAGGCTGTCGAGGGCAGCTGGTTGAGCGCGTCGACCATGACGCGCGTGGCTTCTGGGATGCGGGACGGGCACTGGTATTGCGCGGCCAAGATGATTGCGAGGTAGGCCTCGTATGTCGTCAGATCCCGTTCCTTGAGGGCGCCGACGATCGGCCGTAAGACCTCTTGCGGGCAAGGTCAGTGCAGGCGGCAGTTGCCGATGAGACCAGGAGCGTGTCAGTCGCAGCCTTCGACACTCCCGCCAAGTGCAGCACCGCGAGGTAGGCGGACCGGGGGTCTTTCGGCAGGGACGGATCCTGGTAGTAGACCTCGGCCGCGGCCAGTGCCGCGGCCGGCTCCGGGCCGCGAGATGCGGGAGCCTTCCGGGTGGGAAGGCGACGAGATCGACGTAGAGCCGGCGTTGGGCCGCGTTGCCGGTCTCGCCTGGCGCCAGGCCGTGGTGCACCATCCAGACGATGGAACCGGTCTGGTAGAACTCCTCGCCGCCCGGTCCCTGATCGCTCACCCCGTCGGCATGAGAGGAAACCCACGCATGGTCGAGTGGCTTGGTGCAGGGACCGACCACGGAAGCGCAACGCGCGATACCGATCCCGTACGTCTTGTGACCCCACAGGCTGCCCGAATAGAAGAGCCACAAGTGGTCATGGTCTTGGACCATCGTGGGTGCCTCGACGAGATGGTCTTCCCACGGCTGCGTGGCCCCCAGGAGCCGGTGGGCCGGCCCGACGGTCGAGAGTCCGTCGCTCGACAATTGCTGCGAGTAGATAGAGGTCGGCTTGTCGCAGCAGTCGCCGTCGCTCTTCCACAGGAGCCACGGCGTCCCGTTCGACCCGACGAACACGCTCGGATCGATGGCTCCTCCCTCGTCGGTGGGGCAGATGAACGCCGAGGTCGAGTTGTCGACGAACGGGCCGGTTGGGTCTGCCGCGGTGGCGCGAGAGATGCACTCCGCGTTGGTCCACCCTGAGTGGACTTGACGCAGCCGCTGGACGGTGGGGTGGCGAGACATCCCAACGGCACGGTGGCCGGGGTGGAGTAATAGAGGACGAAGGTTCCGTCTGGGCGAGCCCACACGTCGGGACCCCACTGGTACCCGGGCACCGACCAGCTGGGCACCTTGGGCAACGAGTCGCCGACGAACCGTCCCGAGAAGCCGTCCCCGCGCGACAACGCCACCACGGGCAAGTTCGCACCATGGTCGTACTTGGACGACGAACTGCTCGACGCATAGAAGTACAACGTGTTCGCCACCGCGAGGGCGGATGGGTCTGCGAAGTCCCCGTCATAGATCGGCTCATCGAGGCGCAGCCCCGCGAGAATGTTCAAGGGGAGACCGTGCGCCAGCGACGGGTTCGACCCGATCGGACCCTTGGTGGCAGATCGACCCCGCGGAACGTAGACCTGCCCAGTTCGGACCGGCGAGGGTTTGAGGACACGCCCGATGTCAGGCGCCGTGGACCGGCGCGTACCCGGGCTGCTGGGCGACTGGCTGCAACCGGCGACGAAGACGGCCGCCAACGCGCGGAGCCGATCACCCATGTGCGTCGTTGTGCTCGTAGTCGACGTGGACGCACAGCCGGAGCGTAGGACAGATTGAAACAGACGTGTCAGCTGGGAGAGGAACGGGTCAACCCACGGAGACGAATGGACCAGTTCGATGACAAGGTTCTCGTCACGAGACCTCCGCCTCGGCGTCACCCCTTCGCGAGCGTCGTGGCCACCAGCGAGGCCAGCGCATCGGCGCCGGGCCCGTCGACGGCCAGGTGAGTCCCGTCGGCCCCGAACCACTGCGGATTCTGTGCGGCCAGTGTTGCCCAATCGGCCACGACCACGTTTTTGTAGCGCGTCGCACCCAGCGCCAGCACTGCATTGTTCGAGTCCTGCCACGGACGGTCGACGTGCACGTTGACGAACACGACGCGGGACACCCCTTGGAGGACCGACATCATGGTATCGAAATCGGTGTCGCTGATCGGACCGTTGGTGCCCAGCCCGACGACGACCTCGCTCCCGAGCCGCCCCTCGGTCTTGATGCTCTGCAAGATGGATTCACCCTCCGCCCACTGGCGGCCCACCGCCGCGTCGACGTTGACGCCGGGGATGTCTGCCTTGAGGGGGTCCTGATAGTCGACCATGAGGGAGTCCCCGACCGCGGTCACCTGCGGCATTGGCGTCGGGGCGAAGACGGGCGTTCCGTAGAAGCCCGAGGCTCCGTAAGTGAACACTCCACCGTCTGCACCGACGAAGCGGTATCCGTGCCCGCTTGCCGTGGCTTCGATACCAACGATCGGAGCGTTCAGGGCCATGCTGCCGGTTGATCCGAAGAAGGTGGCGTTGTAGGCAAAGATCCCGCCGTCGGTTGCGACGAGCCAGTAACCGCCCGACGCTTTATCCGAGGCCATACCAACGACAGGGTTGTTGAGGTGGATCGAGCCGGTCGATCCCCAAATGGAACGCCATAGGCAAAGATCCCGCCATCGGTGGCCACCAGCCAATAGCCGCTGGCATCGCTCGCAGCCGCCATGCCGACGACCGGCTTGTTGAGACTCATGGATCCGGTGGATCCCAAGAATGGAGCCTTGTAGGCAAAGATCCCGCCGTCCGTGGCGACCAGCCAGTAGCCACCCGTCACCGGATCGACCGCCATGCCCACTACCGGCTCGTTGAGGTGGATGGATCCTGTCGAGCCTTGAAACTGCGCATCACCAAAGGTGAATATTCCGCCATCGGAAGCGACCAGGTAATAGCCACCCCCGTCCGGTGAAGGGGCGATACCCACGATTGGAGCGTTCAGCGTCGTTTGCTCGCCGAGGTACGGGGCGTCACCGCAGGCGGCGACGTATCCGTCATCGGTGACGATCCAATAGCCGTCACCGTCCCATGTCGCCGCAATACCGACGACTGCGCTGCTATGGGGAAACTGGGTGGTCCGCGCAAGTGCCACTCACGCGCGGTGTGGATGTTGCCGCTTCACCTGGAGTTGTTGACAGAACAAACGAAGAGGCGGTGGCAAGCACGAAAACCGCAAGACTATTCCGCCCGTCGCCATGCTGCGCAGTGAGGAGGCCGCAGGTTCCTGAGTTTCGTGCGACATCCGCGCGACAGCGAATGGTGAAGGGGGGTCAGTCCCGGTCATGGTTGCCAACGAAAATGAACAACTGCCTGGCTTTCTCCGATTCACCCGGGTCTTCTCGACTGCCGAAGGGCACTATGAGTGCTGCGGTCTAACCGACTGGGCGAGAGCCCCTCGTCCTGAACGTGAGAAGGGATCGAGGCTACACCACAGTCCGGCGTGACCTTCTCGACCACGTCGCCCGGTTACCCATTCGTCAGCGTCGAGGCGACCAGGGATCCCAGTGCGCCCGTGCCCGGCCCATCGATCGCCAGGTGCGTGCCGTCCGCACCAAACCACTGCGGGTTCTACGGGCCGACGCTGCCCGATCCGCGATGACGACGTTGGGGTACCTCGTCGCCCCTTGCGCCAACACGGTGTTGTTCGGATCCTGCCAGGGACGGTCCACATGGACGTTGACGAAGACGACCCGCTTCGATCCGCCGAGGATCGACATCATGGCGTCGAATTCGGAGTCACTGATCGGTCCGTTTGTCCCCAGGCCAGCGATCACGTCTGCGCCCAGCTGCCCCGCAGCCTTCATGCTCTGCAGGATCGACTCGCCGATGAACCACTGCCGGCTGACCGAGGCGTCCACGTTGATGCCGGGAATAGCCGCCTTGAGCGGGTCGAGGTAGTCGAGCATCACGGAATCACCGACCGCAGTGACCTGCCCTGCGTTGAATCCCGGCCCAGCCGTGCCGGGTACGTCCGCCGTGGTGGTTGTGGTCGTCGGGGCTGTTGTCGGGGCGGTCGCCGGACCTGTCGTGGTCCGCGCGGGCGCGGTCGCGGTGGAGCGATGCGCTCCTGCACTGTGTGCCGGCGGCGCGGTGCTCCCGAGCGTGATGAAGGCGGTCACGGCAGCGATCACGACGATCCCGGCCCCGAGCCCAACGAGAGTATTGCGAGACGGGCGGCGCCACCAGCTGCGGGTGCTCGCGGTCGTGCCATCCATCCAGTTTCGCCGCTCGATGCGGCGTACGGTCATCGTGCCTGGTTAGTTCGGCAGGACGTCGTCGTCAGGCCACAACCGCACGCGATCGACTGGCTCGCCGTGGCGAGGAGTTCGCCGGTTTCGCTCCATAGGAAGGCGATTCCCTGGGCGTAGCCCCCGACCAGCGCGTGCATCCGGATGTCGCAGAGCACCCACTCGGTCGGCCGCACCTGGACCATGCGCAGGGTGTTGTCCAGGCTTCGCCCCATGGCGTGTCGGCCCAACGGCTGGGAGACCGCGCCCGAGACGTAGTCGCCCACGATGGCCAAGGCGGCGGGCGATGGCGTGAGATGGCCTGGGATGCGGGCCCACATCGCCGAGTCCGGCGCGCCGGGTGTCCCGTCCATCTCCTCGAAGGTTCGGCCCCGAGCCTGACGAACCTCGATGCTGTCCATGATCGTGTTGCGGAAGAACTCGGGGAGGAAACGGGGTGGGCACTCGTCGGGTGAAGGAACGTCCGGTGGGCTGACCCAGACCCCCCCGACCCGAGGTCGTCCTTGCCGAGAGCGGCATTCACCGTGAGGATCTCGCGGCCGTCGACACGTCCCACCGCTCGTCCCTGGGTGACGTGCCCACCCGCCCGGCGAGGGTCACCTCCCAGCTCATCTCGGCGCCGGTCAGCGCATAGGAGAGGTACTGGCCCGTTGCCCACACCGTCGGTCGTCCTGCGGCCGCTTCGAGGGCCACGAGGGCGGCCCCGAGTCCGCACCCCCCGAAGAGAAAGTTCCCGGGAGTGGTCAGCTGGGGGGTCACGAGCATCCGCCAGTGCAGATCGTCACCGTCGGACTTCATGCCGAGAAA
>CAVWNQ010000008.1:0-210042 GCA_963756625.1 uncultured Acidimicrobiaceae bacterium | reverse complement strand
ACAGGTCAAACGTACTTTGGAAGGTCCGCTTCCCCAATCTTTTCCCTAATCCCGAGAGGATCTGACCAGGTAGACAGCCTACGGCAGCGCAAGAGAGGGCGATGGCAAGGACCTACGGCATCGGCAGCATGAAGGAGCGGGCACCAGGTGTGCGGCTCCGCTACATGCGGAACAGCCGCCAGGTCGAGGAGACGTTTAAGGGCACGAAGACAGCCGCCACAAAGCGGCTTCGTAACGCCCAGTCCGTCGGCGACGTCCTGGACGCCATCGCCGGCGATAAGGCGGCCGAGACGGGTCGGACGCTCAGCGACCTCATGGACGCATGGGTTGCGATCCTGCCCGGCCGAGGCCGCTCCCCCAAGTACGTCCACGACACCCAGCAGCGTGTGAACCGGGCGGGAGGCATCAAGGAGAAGCTCGGCTCGGTACCCGTCAATGACCTGACCGCAGAGCACATCGACCGGGCCGTCGGTGATTGGCTGGACGCTGGGCTGTCGCCCGCCTCAGTGGTCATCTACTGCCGCACCATCTCGGCAGCCCTCACACAGGGGGAGAAGTGGCGGTGGATCGGCGTGTCTCCGATTACAGCCGTGACGCTACCGAAGGTGCCCCAAGCGGGAGCACGTCATCGTCACCGCAGAGGACATTCGGTCCGCCGTTCGTATCGCCGCAGAGAAGATCGTCCTGCGCCCAGAATGGTGCCCGCCGTCTGGCTGGCGTACTTGACCGGCGCCCGAGAGGGCGAGATTGCCGCTCTCCGATGGTCAGATGTGGACCTCGGTAACGGCACACTTCGAGTGGTGCGGGCGATAGGCGAGGCGACGGTTCCATGTACGTGAAGGACACGAAGACTGGCGACTGCCGCTTGCTGACTATCGATCCGGTGATGGTGGACCTCCTGCGGGCTGCGGGCCGACCAGGAGGACTATGCCGAGCTGGTGGGCGTGGAACTGGTGGCCGACCCGTACTTCGTCACCGACGAGCCACGAGGGCATAACCCGCTGCCCCCTTCCACGATCTCGCATCGTTGGCGTGTCGTGCGGAAGGCGAGTGACGGCGTGGCTGCGGTCCGGTTCCACGATATTCGCCATACTCACATTTCCGAGCTTCTCGCTGATGCTCCTATGGGCTGTCAAGTCCTAAATTTTCGCGAGGCAGGAGTCCGTAGACCTCGCGGGCGACGTAGCGCTTGAGGCATCGCACGGCCTCCTTCTTGGTGAGACCTTCCTTGGTCCGTCGATCGATGTACTCGGTGGTCCGCGGGTCATAGACAATCCGAGTGATCACGACGTGCCAGAGGGCAGAGTTGGCCTGGCGATCACCGCTGCGGTTGAGCCGGTGTCGCTCGTTCTTGCCGCTGCTGGCTTCGATCGGAGAGGCACCGCAGAGATGGGCGAAGGCGGCTTCGTCGCGCAGGCGTTCCGGATTGTCGCCGGCGGTGACCAGCAGTGCCGAGGCGGCGTCGGTGCCCACACCCAAGGCGCCGACGAGTCGAGGTGCCGTCTCGATGACCAAGGGCTTGAGGATGGCGTCGATCTCGTCGATCTCCTCTTGAAGCGTGATGGCGCGCCGGGCCAACATTCGCAGGGTGAACTTGGTGAGGGACGCGATGTCGCGCTTGGTCCCGGGTCGATAGGTCGACGCCCGCTCGAGGAGATGGAAGACGTTGAGGCCCCGGAGCTCGGCTCTGATGGACTCGGGGGCGGTCGAGACCAGGTTGCGCATCTGGTTGAGCGCCTGGGTCCGGCCTTTGCGCGCCGAGAACCGAGCGACACGTAAAACCCCCATGGATTCGACGTTTCCGTCCCTCGTCTTGGCTTCACCGGCGGCATCGCCCGAGAGGGCGGCCCGGGCAGCGGAGATGGCGTCTTGGGGGTCGGACTTGCCCTTGCGCCGGCGGCGCTGGCGGTTGGGCCGGTCGACCTCGACGACGCGGACCTGCTCGGCGTGGAGATGCCGAGTCAGCCCGGCGCCATAGGACCCGGTCCCTTCGACACCGACCAGCTCGACAGGACCGAAGTCGCTCAGCCACCCCAACGGCAACTTGTAGCCCTCAGCCGTGGTGGCGAAGCTATCGACGCCGAGGAGGGCCCCTCGTTCGTCCAAAGCCGCAGCTACATGGACGTCGAGGTGTGTATCGACGCCGCCGGTGATGCTCCGTGCCAAATTAGTCACTGTCATCCCTTCGTTGGATTGGGTTGGGGTGACACCGCACCAGCGGGACGACGGACAAGACAGCGACGGGCCTGTTTCAGGCAGGCTCCTATTAGGTCACTCCGTCCGACCGATGCGTGTCGAGTGGGTGACCGGGCCAGGCCGACGGATCGAACTAAAGACAGTCTCAAAGGACGTCAGCCGGGTTGTTGGAGTCAGACCTGGCCTGGGCACCCACCCACACGCTGACCAATCCATTCACCGAAGTGGTGGATCACTCAGCGACCACCTCAATCCTCGCTGCCGGGCCGGGGCGCTATGTCAGCCGACCTCTGCGGGCTCGCCAGCCGAGCGTCTCGAAGGCGGCTGAGGTATCGAAGTCTCCAGGCCCACAGACGGCCAGCCGGTGATGACCTTCGATGTTGACCGTGAGTGCCTTGAGGGTAGCCTCGGCAACGTCTTCGACATGAACGAATGCACTTAGCTCGGAGTCCGGAAGGGACGCGAGGGTGTCATCGTTGACGATCATCACCGGTCGGAGCACGATCGTCGGGATACAGCCCTCAGCAGCTCTGAGCACCGATTCCTCGTCGAGGAGGTTCTGGCCATCGGAGAGGTCGAAGGGTTGGACACTCCAACCAGCCGACTCGAGCATGGGTCTGACAGCGGTGCCAACCCCTCCGTGAGATCCCGTGAGAAGTACGTTCTTCACGGTCTCATCCTCGTCGATCAGACCGCCTCGCTGCCGGGACGGGGTGCCATCCTGCTGTGCTTATGGGCTGGTCCGTCAGCGGTGCCGATGTCAACACCTCGGGAATCCAGGCGCTCTCCGTCCCTCATGCAGGGTTTGGGTACGAATACCCACTCGGGCTGGGTCCCCGGACGCTGCGCCCTTCCGATTTTCGGGGCTCAATGGTGAGTATCACCAAGGCCACGTTATTTCGGGAAGGCACAAGAACGATGAAGAACCTCCGGAGCATCATTTTCGCCGGCGCAATCAGCACAGTCGGAGCTCTCGGGATCGCCGGGGCCGTTGGCGTTCCGGCGGCTTCTGGGGCCGTTGTCTCCCTCAGCCCCGGTTCTTCGACCTCGGGCACGGCGACGACCGTCACGCCGTCGCATACCGCGACGCCAACCCCACCGGCGCCGGTGACCGTGGTGTCCACAGCGACCACGACGACCTCGACGATCGACAAGGGGTTTGAGGTCCTCAAGTTGGTGCAGTGGTGAGCCGCACGGGCCCCCCGGGCCTGATCAGGATCGGGCCCGGTCCCGCACCGCTTGGAGGTCGTGGATGACAAAAGTGCGACCGCTCGTCTCGACCCATCCAAGATCTCTCAGTCGCCGCAGTCCCTTGACGACGGCCTCTCGGGAGAGCCCGGTCAGCTTGGCCAAGTCGTGTTGCGCAATGGGAAGGTGAACGGAGGAACCGTCGTTTTGATCTCCGAAACGGTCGATCATGACCAACAGACAGCGGCAGAGACGGGTCAACGCATCACTCGAGCCGAACTCCAGCTGTCGCTGTGAAGCTCCCCGAAGCCGAGCGGCAACCACCCCGAGAAGCTCGGTCGCCGCTCGGGGTTGGCTCTCAAGGAAGTGGCGAAAATCCTCGATACGAAGCACTAGGACGTCGATTGGCGTCACCGCCTCCGCTGACGCGGAACGAGGTTGGCCGTCGATGGCCGAGAGCTCGCCCAGTAGCGAACCAGCGGTTTCGAGGTCGAGGATGACCTGCTGCCCCGAGGCAGCCGTCGTGACCAGCTTCACCACACCGTCGAGCACGATGAAGACGTCGCGACCGTCGTCTCCTTCGGAGAACAGCACCTGACCGGCGCTGAAGCTGCGACGGCGACCCGCCGCTTCGAGAGCGAGGCGTTCGTTCTCGTGCAGGCGAGCCAGAAAGGTCCGGGCTGGCACTGGAGAAAAGATAACTGCCTGACGATGTTGAATCGACGCTCGATCTGAACGCGGCCCTTCAGAACCCCAAACCAAGAGCGGGGCGTGTTGTCTGTGGAGAAACTGCCCGGTTTGCGCTTGATCATGGTGCTATCGGGGTTGACGGAGTGGGCCCCATCCCACAGGCTGAGGGCAGTGGAGTTGCCCGAGACCCGTTTCGCCCGTCTGGGGCAGGCCAGGGTCGCATACCAGGTCGCAGGCGAAGGCCCCATCGATTTGCTGTACGTACCAGCGATGGCCACCAGTGTCGATTGCCAGTGGGACTCGCCCGTGAGCGCCAGCTTTTTACGTCGGCTGGCTTCCTTCAGCCGACTTATCACCTTCGATCGACGAGGCTGCGGCGCCTCAGATCCCGTTCCGCTCGAACGGCTGCCGAACTGGGAGGAGTTCGCTGACGATGCTTGTGCGGTGCTTGACGCAACTGGATCCGAGCGGGCCGCCATCTTCGGCGCCACCGACGCGGGCCCCACAGCGATCCTGTTTGCCGCGGCACACCCCGAGCGCGCCCATGCGTTGATCCTTGCGAACACCACCGCTCGCTTTCTGTCCGATGAGGACTATCCGTGGGGATTGCCAAAGGACGAACTGGACACTGTCGCCTCGTCCTTCGCAGACATGTGGGGGACGGAAGCCCTCAGCCAGCTCGCCAACCTGGGCATGGGCGACGATCCGGCATTTCACCGGTGGTTCGCCAAACTCCAGCGCGTGTCTTGCAGTTCCCTCGAGGCTGGCGCCTACATGAAGCTCGTCGAGCACACCGATGTCCGGCATGCCTTACCCTCCATCCGCATCCCGACGCTCGTGCTGCATCGCAGAGAACTCAGCTGGATCACCTTCGATCAGGGCCGCTACCTGGCCGAGCACATCCCCGACGCAAAGTTCAGTCCCATTCCTGGGTCCTCCATCACCATTTACGCCGGCCCAACTGACGAGATGCTCGAGCAGATCGAGTAGTTCTTGACGGGCGCTCCTTCGACGGCTGGCTTCGACCGCGCCCTCGCTTCCGTGTTGTTCACCGACATTGTTGGCTCAACCGAACGAGCCGCCAGCGTCGGGGATCGGCGTTGGCGAGACGTGTTGGAGAGTCACGACACTCTGGCGAGAAGCATTATCGAGCAGTGCCGCGGACGCGTGATCAAAACGACGGGCGACGGCGTGTTGGCAACCTTCGACGGGCCGGGCCGGGCGATCCGCGCAACGCTCAGCTTGCGCGACGCACTCCGAGCGGTGGGAATCGACATTCGCTCCGGGCTGCACACCGGCGAAATCGAGCTTCGAGACAATGACATCGGCGGAGTAGCCGTACACGTCGCCGCTCGCGTCATGGAGAAAGCTGACGTTAGCGAGTTGATGGTGTCTGCCGCCGTTCCGATGCTGGTGACGGGCTCAGGAATCAGCTTTGAAGACCGAGGCGATCACCGACTCAAGGGTGTGCCCGGCACTTGGCGGCTTTTTTCCGTGAAGGATTGACACACACACCGGGAAGCAGGGAACAGAAGGTCCGCCCCTCTCTCAGTCAGCCTGGAGAGTCGCCGAACGCCACCGGCTTAACTGAGTAGATTCACGCCGGGTCATGAAGCAGTCGCATAGCTCGGCAGCGGATGACGAACCTTGTTGCGAAAAGGAACCCCTCCTTCTGGTCCCCCTTACCGCCGTAGATGACTGTGGGCACCTGACACCTATTGGTTATGCGCCGTGCACGTCTCCCAGCTGTTCCGCACCGGGAACTGGGAGAACCCAAGTGTGTCGCATCTCCACGTGAATCTCCATCGTGGGGGCTGGGAACCTCGGGTCAATGAAGTTGCCAACAGCCATTCCGAGAAGCGATGGCTGACCTTCGCGGATCCAGTACAGCGTTGAGCCGCAGGTCGGACAGAAATGGTAAGTGACGGCATCCCCTGCAGCTCTGCCAAATCTCACTTGACAGACCCTGACGCTCGGTTCCGCATGAAACCTACGTTCGAGGCCTTTTGTGTCCCGCTGGTGTCCACCGCCCATGTCTGGGTCTGGGGCTTCATATGCATCCAAGACGCGACGGAGTCGGAGACGGTCCTTTCCGCGGTTAACCAGCGGTCGCCTTCAGCTCCAGGGTGTGCGAAATGGAGCTCCACTCGTAGACGAACACCGGACCGTCGCCGTCGTGGTGGCCCGGTCCGAAGTCATAGATCCCGCCTCCGCCAGGAATGGTGATATGCGTGAGCGATTGACCGCCTCGAACAAACGTGCCGTAGTCCAGTGTCCGTCCGGCGGCCTTCACGACGTCTTCGAACAGGGCGACCTCCTGGCACGCGGTCAGCGGCGCCCTCCAGGTGTGTGGCGTTGAGGTTGTACCAGTGACGGGGTCGTAGATTGTCGCGGTGGGCTCGGCCGCCTGGATGGTCGCAATGCAACGCTTGATCGCCGGGTCGTTCCACCACACCGACGCGGGCGGGAGGTTGGCCGCCGTCAGCGCGTCCCTCAGGACGGCCGGCGAGTTTCCAGCATTGGTCGCCAAGGCCGAAAGATCGGTCTCATTAGTGGCGACGAGCCGCGGGAGGTACGTGCTCTGATTGCTCTGGAGCGCCGCCGGCCATCCCTCGCTTGCACTGCCCACGGCTACGACCACGTTGGCCCCCGACGACTGGAACTTCTGCGCGATGAGGCTGTACTGGGAGCTGGAAGCGGCGCTGTCGGTGGTCGGGACGTCGTTGATGGCGCTCGCGACGACGTCGACCCCGAGCTTGTGGAGCGCGGGGATCACAAGATTCACGTCGGTCTGGTCGGCCGCCTCACCCACCACCGCGACCTTCTTGCCTGCGAAGACCCCTTCGTGCTTGAAGACGGACACCTCCTTGGGGATGAGATCGCTGTCGGAAAGCTCGAAGTTGAACCATGGAGCTCGGGCCTGCGAAGCCTGAGCGCCGGTCAACGAAGCGCCGATCAGCGCGGTGTCGTGGGTCTGCACGTAACACGCGGGGTCAGGAGTCTGGAAGAAGCCCATAACGACGAACACCCTGTCGTCCTCGGTGAGCTCGGTGCAGGCGGTGGCCGCCGGTGCGGTTCCCAGCGGATTGATCGCGGCGAACACGGGCACGATCTTGCGCCCGTTGATCCCGCCTTGGGCGTTGATCTTGTCGATCAGAGCCTGGTACGCCTTTTGGTAGTTGCCCGGGTCGACGTTGACGATGCTCTTGACGGCGGCGACGTCGGGATACGTGATACCGACTTTGATCGTGGTTGGCGTCACCCCCTGGGGAGATTGGCTCGTAGTGGCGGCAGCGACACCAAAGGGCACGGTCTGGAGGAGACCGGCCATCACGATCGGTAGGACCACCAAGAGAGCAAGCGCCTCCGCTCGTGCCTTCGTCCAGATCGCACGTTTGCCCGGCAGCTTCTTCATCAGGTGAACCCACTGTCCTGTGCGTTGCCGTGGGCAGCAGGGATCAGAGCTTCACCCTCGATCTCGATTCGATGGATGACGCGAGGCGCATCGTCGTAGTCATCGATGGCGTAGTGCAATACGAAGTGGTTGTCCCAGATCCCGATGTCTCCGACGTGCCAGCGCCAGCGGCAGATGGATTCGGGTTGGAGGATCTTGTCGTACAAGAGGCTCAGCACCGCCTGGCTCTCCTTTTGGTCGAGTTCCCGGATGTGCTGCGTCCAAAGCGGGTTGACCGAAAGCGCCAGACGCCCCGTGACCGGATGCCGCTGGACCACCGGATGCAAGGTGGATCGCTCCCCAAGCGCATGCTCGGCGGTGAACGGCTCGATGAAACGACGCAGTGGCACGCTGAGCTGCTCGTAGCCCTCGATGAGGCTCGCCCACATCGTGTCACCACCCGCGTCGGGGTTCACACGCATGTGCAGCACGGAATAGCGCGGCGGCTGCGCAGCCCATGTCACGTCCGCGTGCCAGTAGGGTGCGCGGGGCCCACCGGGTTTCGAGTCCAAGATGCCGATCTCGGGATAACCCTCGTCGCGGAGCGTCGGGAAATAGTCGGGGGGCGTGCGGATGGTCCCCAGTTGCAGAGCGAACTTCCGGTGCCCCGCCGGGTCCAGCTTCTGGTCGGTGAAAATGACGACCCCGCGCTCTGCGAGCAGCCAGTGCAGTTGCTCGACCTCTTCGGCGCCGAGTGGCTCGTGCAGATCGATGCCGCTGATTACAGCCCCTACGTGGCCTGCGATCGGCTGAGCGCCCAGACGCAACGGCGGCGAGGTCCCCATCTGTACCTTTCCCCCTGATGTGTGTAACGAGTGTATTACCTCGGAGCTGCGCAATCGTCCCTCCGGGGAGGGTCCAAAAGGTGCTCGACGACGCAGGGTTCGACCAGATCGTCAGCGTGTTAGAGACAGTCGACTTGGCGTTGTCCGAGATCCACCACGATGCCAGGGCCGCAGAACGTGTCCACAACCATCCTTGACCGTCGAGCGTGCGTCGAGTCGATGTTGCTCTGGGGAAGTGAGTAGGGTATTCCCGCCTCGTTTCTCGCTTCGCCGACGTAGCCAGGTACTGCCCGGCATGCTCGAGCGTGGCGACGGCGCGCTCCTGTTCGACCTGCCGGTCAACGCCAGCACGGAGTCGTCGATGAAAGGGTCGTAAAGATCACCTGCGAGCTGCTCGATCACCGAACGCCCCTCGGGCCCTGCAAGCAGGTCGGCGTCGAACCATCGAACGCCCAATGCAGCGTCCAGGATGTTGCCCGTGATGCCCCCCGTGCTGTCGCTGTCTCCTCCGTGAGTTGACGCCCGCCGCCAACGCACATTTGTACTTGTGGCTGACCGGCTCCTTTGCTCCGTACGCGTACCGAATCGTCCGCGACTGGGGATTCACAGACACGACAGTGCTCACTTGGTTCACGCCGAAGCCCTCGGAGAGCACGTTCACTCAACCGGCGCCCTCGACAGACACTCGGCTGGATGACACCATGTCGTGACTGACGTAGGTGTCGTCTCTCTTATGCCCCAAACGAGGGCCGACAATGCTCTAACCGGTAAGACCGGTGGCCATTCAGCCCCTTTACCGGGACGTTGAACGTTCCGAAGCTGCTGCGGCGAGCAGATCCTTGGGATTGAAGGCGCCTCTGGTCTGCGCTCGGTGACTACCTTCGCGCTGCCAATATCAAATTCCCTGAGACTGGGGTGAACGCGCTCCAGACTGCACGGATCTACATCGCACATTCTCAGGTTGATTTCAGCGTCGGCTCTGTCATTGCTCACATGAATCTCAGGGCTAACGCAGGGTCGATCGCTTTTGCGAATACTCCCTATACGAACAGACGTTGCAGCGTTAGCGTTTGAAGAACAAAGGGGTGGTTGTTGTGGATGAAGCGAAGCTCGAACAGTTCATGGGAATGATGGTCGGCTACATGACCGGTTCGGCATTGTGTTTTGCCGTAGGGCTCGGCGATGAGTTGGGTCTCTACCGAGCAATGGCGGGCGCGGGTGCAATGAACGCAGAAACGGTGGCGTTGAAGTCTGAGTGCAACCCGCGCCTGGTACGCGAATGGTTGGACGGGCAGGCCGCTGGCGGCCTGATCGAGTATGACGCCGAAAGCGATACTTACGAACTGAGTGAGGAAGCCGCGATGGCGCTCGCCGACGACGGATCACCTGCGTTCGTTGCCCGCGCCATGAACGCGATCGCGTCGGTTTTCATTGACATGCCGAAAATCGCGACAGCATTCAGGGGTGATGGAGCACTGAGCTGGGGTGATCATGACGCTTGTTTGTTCAAAGGCACAGAGTGGTTCTTCCGAACCGGGTACCGGGCGATGTTGGCCTCGCAATGGATCCCCGCGCTCGAAGGAGTGGACGCCAAGCTCAAAGCAGGCGCCAAGGTCGCAGATGTGGGTTGCGGGCATGGTGCCTCGGTCGTGGTCATGGCCGAGGCCTACCCGAATTCGAGTTTCTACGGCTTTGACTTCCATGAGCCGTCCATCGCTGTCTCCAAGAAGCGAGCTGCCGATGCTGGCGTTGCTGAGCGAACTGAATTCGAGGTCGCGACCGCCAAGTCATATGAGGGAAAGTTCGACCTGATCTGCTTCTTCGACTGCCTTCATGACATGGGAGACCCGCTGGGCATCGCCCGCCACGCACGGGAACACCTCGAACCGGGTGGAACCGTCCTTCTCGTTGAGCCGTTTGCGCTCGACGGACGACCAACCAACTTGGCGAACAACCCCATGGCCGCAATGCTGTATTCGGTATCCTCCGCGATCTGCACTCCGAACTCCTTGTCGCAAGAAGTGGGATTGGGGCTGGGAGCCCAGGCAGGTGAGGCCAGGCTACGGCAAGTCTTCGAAGAAGCCGGCTACACCCATTTCCGCCGCGCCGCCGAGACGCCACTCAACCTGATTCTGGAAGCTCGCGCCTAGCCAATCACAGCGATCCGTGGGACCGATCTGGCCACCCGTGCACACCCTCCAAGTATCGGCCTGAGCCGGGTGGTCACCCAAGGTCGTCAGGACCTAGACCGTCCCAGAACGCCGGCCTGGTGGCACGACCGAAATTCAGATCTCGATCAGCTCGATCTCGGAATCGAGCCGACGAATATCGCCGGGATCTGAAGTGACAACCCGTTGGCCACTGCGCCGCCCACAGATCACCACATGGGCGTCCACGATGTCAGATGTTCTGCTTGCCGCGAGCAGCCTTCCCACGCTTGTTGCGTCCACCCGATCGAGTGGGACGACACTCGTTGTCGGCTGCCTGATCAATCGTGCAAGTCGCGCCTGTCTTTCAGGCTGGCGGACGGCTTGGGCCAGGGCCGTGGCGGGCACGGTTATCGGCGCGCTGGTTTGAGCGGCTCGAGCCAAGAGGACCACGATTCGACGATCATTGCGGTCGAGAGCGATGAGTCCACCCGCGTCGAATGTAAGACCCGGCATCAAGCTGCGGAACGTCGGCGGCGCTTTTGGGTCCCGAGCATTTCGTCTGCCCACTTCGTCTCATCTTCAGAGAGCGGACCCCCAGTGTCGCGGAGAGCCTGAGCGAGTAATGCGCCCCAGCCTGCGATGTCGTCGAGGGATACGCCGACAGCGTGTTGCACGAATCCCGAGACGCTGGATGCCTTCCCGGCCTCGACGAGTTCGCGGATCCGATCGAGCTGTGCCGACTCGAGGGTGATCGTGACTTTCTTCGTCGCCATACCATTCACCATACCACCGATTGGATCGGGCGCCCCGCATGACGAGGCCGGTTGGTGTGAAGACGCGGTCCGTTTCGCGTGAGTGAGTCCGATGGGCTTGAAAAGGCGTGGTCTATAAGTTGACCTATATTTTCGGTGCCGCCGCTCTCCGGAGCCCACGAATCGTGCCTGGTAGATGATTCGCGTGTCGGGAGATTCGTGCCTGAGTCCGCCAAACCTCGGATTAGCAGTGAGTCCGATTCGGCCGCTCTCGCACCTCTCCCAGGGCTTTCGCGAGCGACGTCCGGACCGCTGTCCATAATTCGCCCGCGAAATCCTGCGCCGGGCAAGCCTACGTGAACCCCGAGTCGATGTTGTGCGGTTCACGAGGTCACGGTTCTCCTACCGCTCTGACGGCCGGGATCGCCGCCCTACCTCCTGGACATTTCGGAACTCAGATGCGGCAGCGAGCCGTCCGGCCTCTACGATCTTCGGCGTGCCTGCCGAACGGGTCCGACTTCGCATCGGAAACTTGGCCAAGGCAGTCCTCGTCAGCGGCCAGGCATATCAGGACCCTAAGGACGCCCTCAACGAATTCGTCTCGAATGCGGCCGACGAGTACGTCGAGGCCGGTAGGCGCGGCGAGCGCATCCGGGTCGTCCTGCGACGCAAGGGCCGTTACCCGGTCATCGCAGTGGACGATAGAGGGCGTGGTATGAGCGCAGATCGGCTCCGTGAGGTGGCGCGCAACCTCTTCGAGTCCTCCAAGGCCGGTGACAACCGGACACTGGGTGAAAAGGCCATCGGAATCCTGGCCTTTCAGCAGCTCTGCGGGAAATGCGACGTCGTGTCCCGCAGCGATTCGAGCCCCGATAGCTGGGTGCTCCACCTCGAACGAGGCAAGGCCACCGCGACCCTGGAGCGGGAGAAGCGCCGAGCCCGCCAGGACTCAGGGACGACGGTGTACTTGAGCGACCTCGATCCGGAGGTCCTCCGGGTACTCACGCAGCGCCGCGTGGTCGACTACCTGCGTTCCCGCCGCGGGGCAGCGCTGACCAACGGCGACTACGAGATCGAGGTGGTCGATGGCCGCTCCTCGGAGCTCGTGCTGCCCGAGAAGCCTGACGGCGTCAAGTTGTCGATTCCACCGCGCCACACCTTGTGGGGCCGGATCGAGTTCGTGCTCTATGTCGCTCCCTCCGACGGGCGCCGCCGCCGGGTTTCTGTGGTCGGGCGAGCCGGCACCAGTATCCTCGACGACCTTTCTGAGTTGGAAGAGTTCTCCGGACTGCCGTGGGACAGCGACCAGGTTTCCGGCCGCGTTGTCCTCGAGTCCCTCCAGCAGACCGCGGGACGCCGGGCGATCCTGCGAGACCGCGGGGCATTTCCACTGTTCGTGCAGTCGGTCAAGGCGATCGAGCCTGCCGTCGCACAAACCATCGAAAGAATCGCTCGAGAGGTGGACGCCGAGACGGCGGACCGACTTTCGGACGTGATCCGACGGATCTTCGGTCGCGTGCTCAAGGAGCTCGAGGACCTCGACAATCCGATGCGGTCAGTTGGCGGGACCGCGCCGGGTCCCGGCGAGGGTCCCGAGCCTCGGGCCCCCGACACCAACGGAGCAAGCGCTCCCGAATGGAATGAGCCCACTCAACCTGATCTCGGGCAGCTCCTGCCTCCAGCGAACGACCCGGTGCCGCCCGGTCCCGACTCTAACCTCGACCGGTCGAACCATTCGGGCAGTAGCCGGCTTCCGACCGTCCTGCCGGACCCAGATCCGGGGGACGCGAGGAGCCGCTTCGATCCAGATGTCGGAGTCGTCTTCTTTAACGACTCCCATCCCGACTATCTCTTGGTCAAGGACTCGGAACCGTTGCTGCTCGACTACCTGTCGACGCTCGTCGCCAAGGAGTACGTGATCTACAACAATCCTCGGGCAGATCCCGCGGAGATCGGCGAGGAATTGGTACGGATGCTCGTCCGCGTGCGTCGCCACATCCCCAAGCGTTCCACTTGATCCGACTGCAGATTCACCGCAGCCTCACGGACCGAGCGATGGCGGTTCCAACGCCCTGAAGACCGGCCGACTACGTCGTAAGCCCCAGCGCTAGTTCCCTAGAGTCCGCAATCGCCTTGACAGGTCGGAGGGGGATTTGAACACGAACTCTTTTTCCCTGCTTTATCTTTGTTAACAACCCCACGACCTCCAACTCCGATAGATCAGTACGGGCAGTCTCATAGGTAACTCTGTTCCGGCGTGACTGTGCAGCAATAGTGAAGGTCTCGTCGGGATCCCGTAAAGCATCCTGCATGATGAGAAGCTGGCGATGATTCAGCCGGGCTGATCCGTGAAAGTACCGTTCGACTTCTCGCGTTTCTGCCATCTTCCGGGACAAGTAGACATGCAAGCTCTGGATCGCACGCTCTATGCCTTGCAGCTGATAGATGACAAAGTACGTCAGGTCGTTGTCATCCGTCTCGGTGAGAAGGTATGACCTCGCGTACTGAACTGGTGCCTTGTGCAGAATGGAAGAAACAGACAGATATTGGGTGAGCCAGTAATTGCTTCTATGTAGCGGCGACGGCGCGAGCGACCGAGCGCGAGGCGTAGCTCGACCACATCGAGGGAACGCTGCAGAATGTGAGGCCCGCACACGGGTACCTCCGGTCTTCTGCTCGGTGGTGCCACTGCGATCCGCTCCAGCAAGGCATGGCGTCGGCTGTGCTAATGCAGGGGGGCCTCTACGAGGTCCTTTGACCGATAGCGGACATTTCGTGTGGCCCGAATGCCCAGGATCGGTTCGGTTCGGGTTCCGGCTATCTGTACGGTGAACCCTGAACCGTCACGGGAGGGACGCGATCATGTCAATAACGTCTTCGCGCCGGTACCCCTGATGGCGCGCGAACTCGACCAGCTCGCGAACCCGTCCGAGCACCGCACCCTTCTGTGGTGTACCCGAGACCGTGATGCCGCGCCCTCGGGTGAACTCCAACAGCCCCTCGTCACGGAGGATGTGCATCGCTCGCAACACCGTGTTCTTGTTGACGCCGAGGACGGCGGCGATGTCCTTCACCAGAGGGAGGCGGTCTCCTGGTCCTGCCTCGCCATCGGCGATAGCTCGACGGATCTCAGCTGCCACTTGGTCGTGCAAGGCCAAAGGGTCAGAGCGATCCACGTTGACAGAAATCATGGTACTAGTCATAGTAGTTCTGTGCCGGTCGGATTGCTAGCCCCAGGGATGACCGCTCCCGATGGCCAGCAGGCGCAGCCCTTGGGGACCAATGTTCAGCTTCTCTTCCCCGAGGCTCGTCACCGACGGCGGCGTCGAATGCTTCTCGGCGGGTTGATCGTTTGTGGAGTCGTCGCCCTTGCGGTCACAGTTTTTGTCTCCGCCGGAGGCGGTCACTTCCTTGGTGGACCACCGACCGGATCAAATACCACAGGGCCCTCGGGGGGCGCGGTGACTCACCAATCGCGTCCACCGGGACATCGTCAACAGACGCCCAGCACCAGAGAGCCTGCAATCTGTGGCCAAGAGAGAGTGCCCTTGGTTCCGCGTAATACGAAACCGTCCGCGTCTCTGCTCCCGTGCTACAAGGCGAACCTGCCGGGTGCGTTACAAAAAAGCCTCCAGAACTGATATGGCGAGCGGCGCGCTCTTGTTCATTCAGCGCAGGGCGGCCTCAGTCCTCAAGAGGTACCTCAGGTCATGAAGGAGTTGAGAAACGCGTTACTGAATACCTTGTGCGGATCATAGACGTCGAGCGCGGCAAGGGCTGAGCTCCAGTCGTCCCCTACGTGTTGCCCCGCGTTAATCGCATTGGGAATCGTGCCGTTCAGCATGGTGGCATCAGACCAAGCCGCCGTGTTGGTATACGCCCATCCCTTGGACCATTCGGGACGGGCCGCAGCGTAGGTGCCGACGTAGTGAGTGAACATCCACTGCTCGATGCTCCGGTAGAACTGGTCCGAGTAGGGCGTCCCGGGCATGGTGAGGATGTCGAACCACACGGCCACATTCCAGTCGGGTTGATCCGGCCGCGGACGCAACGCCGACAGCTGAGGCTCCGTTGCAGATGTGATCATCACATCCCCGGACACGTCGAGACCGGTCACCCGGATCTCAACCGGGCCATTCATGGGATAGTTCCCCTCCGCCTGATAGGCGGCGACCTGGTTCTCGTAGAAGGTAATGAAGTCGTAGATCACCTGCTGGATGCTGGCTCGACTCGTCAGGACGGCATATCCATTGGCCGTTACTCTGAGCGTGCTCGGTTTGACATACAGGAGTAGATCCTTGGCCCAACCCCAGATATCGGAGGTAAGGGTCCCGAGGAGCCCGGCGGCAACGATGGCGAGCTCGGCTTGGCCGAATGTCGGTGTGACGCTGACATCACCTTCCAGGATGTCTTTGATGAGCCCCGAGAGCGTCTCAGGGATGACATCTGCAAACACGTAGTTGTAGGGCGCCTCGACCTCGCGCGACAACAGGGGCTTCTGAGGTGCGACCGTCCAGACCTTCAACCAAGGCTCGGTCGTGAAGGGGAACCAGATCGTCTCCACCCGGCCGGACTTCTCCACGTACGAATCGAAGGTCTGCGAGCTCGAACCCGGTGCACCGAAGAGCGCGCTCGCCGGAACATTGACGAAGCTCTGGCACCGCAGCCGGGTATTGGCACCCACCTGGAGTGTCACCTCTGTGACAAACGTCCTCCCGAGATGGGCTAACAGAGGCTGGATCGCTGGGTCCGAACGCTCGAAAGTTTGAAGCACGTACTGGCCCTGAGACGCGCTCCACACAACGGCGGTGAGAGAAAGGATGAGATTGCTGACCGAGCCATAGGTATGGCCGGGGATGATCGTTTCACCTTCGGCGGGGACCGCCGTACCGTGACCATCGATGGCGAGGGCACCTCCTATCGTTATGTCCCCCGGTGCTGGATGTGCGGTCAATCCAAGACCGACATTCTCCAAATCCTGGAGGAGTACATCCATGGTTACCCCGGTCTGGGCCGTGACATGGCGAGGGGAACCGGAGGAGTCGATGGTGACACCAGTGAGGTGCTGCGTCGTGTCAGCAAGAACGAGGTTGGCACCGCTGGAATCCACTGGAATGACCAGAGGCGACCAATTGTGCATCATCCCCCGTGCCCTGATTTCGTATCCCACCGGGAACGCCCAGTTCGTCAGCGTGACGACGTCGGCCGCCGTGGTCGGTGCACACGTCCAGGCGTTCTCGAGCGCGATCTCACCTGACCAGTTTTGGAAGGCTTGCTGGTAGACCTGCATGGACGAGGGAAAGTTCGGTGGCGGAGTCAGCGTACTTTGGGCGCTCGCTGCCGGGACCTGGAAGACAGGCGTCCATTCGAAGGCGCTCAATGCTGCGACACCCGCTGAGGCGGCAAGGAACTGACCGCCGAGAGAACCCTCGGTTGCCCGACGAAATGGGTTGCCGCGCGCTGCTTTGGTAGACCTTGTCCATTGGGTTCCCCCGTCTACGAAACTCGAAGGCTCCAGAACGCATTTGCTGGTTTAACGGAGGTTTCAGCTTGAGTCAATGGGATATGAGTAGGTCGAAATGGGGCGGTTGTCGCGCGCCTCCATGCGGTTGCGTGGGCCAATTTTTCGTGAGTGCGTGGACCTCTCAGTGGGGGGCGAGTTCGTCACATCGGCCAGCTCTACGTCTGATCGTCTTGTCCGTCTCTGACCGCTCCCAGTAACGGCCGGACGGTGGGACAGCTCGGAACCACGGCCTGATTGCCGCATCGCTCATGACGTTGCGTGCTGGCGGGGGGTGCCAAAGAGGTCGGGTTGGACGGCGACCAGAGGATCACTGGGGGTCGGGCGTGGCACGGTCCGGTCGAGAGCCGCTGGCAAGAACTTGACCGCGCATCTAGCGTTCGGAGATCAGCAACTGGCTACCTGCCCCACCGGATGATCCGACGCCGCGACGACCAGATTCGTCCGACCTCCCACCGCCGGTGCCCTCTCACCGCCTTTCTCGCTTTTGGGACATGCATGCCACCCGCATAATCGTGGGAGGAGGGCTAGCTCTTGGCTTGATGACTGGCCTGGTCTTCTGGCATCGCGATTCCACTGGCGGCACGGGGGGGTCCGGACAGTTCTTCTTCGACGTTGTCGTTGTCGGACTCGTCGTGTGCGCGCCGCTCGCGATGCTCGCTCTCGCCCTCACCGATTGGGCCGTTGGGTTCCTCGGTGGGCTGTTCGTCATCCTGTTGGGCGACCTTTTCCATTGGCTGTCCACTCGCCGAAACGGGGAAGCCGCGAAGGCAGGCGATGCCGAGGCGCGGGCAAAGATTGACCGTTGGAAGAGGTGGCAAAAGAAATGGGCGCGATGACGCTGTGTTCGATTGGGTTGAGTCGGTACTAAGGGCGTGTTACGGGGCATGCGACGAGGGGGACCGGGCACCCAATCACCTGGGGGAACCCGCTGGTACGAGAACCCCGATACAGATGCGTCGCAGGGAAAAGACGGACGAGCGACGCCAGCCACATGGAGCGAAGACTTGCATTCGACGCACGAGTTCGGCGTCCGCATTCAAATGTTCCCCCTAATGACAAGACGACAGGGCTGTCCGGTGTCCAGGATGACATCTCCATGAGTTCTCACGGATCGTTGGGCGCTTCTGGACCAAGCACCCGGATCTTCACCAGGACCAGCCCGACTCCCCTACCTGTTGGGAGGGGTCGGCATGGGGTCACTCCGGGATTACGCTTCCCACCTTGTGAGATGGTTGCTCGCTTTCGCGATGATCGTCTTGGCGGGCGGCAGCCCGGGTGCGAGCAAGCCGATCGTGGTGTTCGACGGGGACTCGATCACGGTGCTCGCCAGTCCCGCGATACATCAACTTCTCGATCCGAGTTACGACGTTGATCTTCTGGCTGTAATCGGCATTCGCATCAACCAGAGCTTGCCAGCTCTTGAATCGGCGTTGAGGTCTCGTCCTTACGCCGTGGTCGAGAATCTGGGGACCAACGATGCGCTGCAAGGTGGCGCGAACCCCGACTGGGTATCGAGTTGGGACAAGCTGATTCGCATCACAAGAACCACGCCATGTGTTGTCTTAACAACCATCAACCCCGCCGCGGACGCTCTCAGCCACAGACCGGTCGCAACGAGAATCAACGCGGCCATAAGGGCTCTCGCGGCCCGAGACCCCAAAAAGTACAAAGTGGCCGATTGGAGCGGTTTCTTGAGTCGCCACGTCAGCAAGCAGAGGACGTATCTCCGGGCCGAGCCGATTCTCATTCACCCGACACCGGCGGGGGCCGTCACGCTAGCCACACTCGACCAAAAGGCACTTGCGAAGTGTGGTAGCCGAACCTCCTAGATCTCGCCACCGACTGCACCAATCGAGATGAGCTACTGGGAGAAGCGGACGGCGGGATCTCCAGACCGCTCCCGTTGTTGTGGGGGATGATGCTGGCCGACCGACGAGCCCCGGGGGGACGTCCTGAAGGCCCGGGACCTCCTCACCAACGCGCACCTCTCTGCGGCGTCCAACGGATATGGGACAGTCGAACGACGCGCTGCAACCGCACTCCACCTGATTGACAGCGTGCGGGCCGCCCGGCCCCGGTATGACCTTGTCCGTTCAAAAGAGATCTCGTGGTGTCCGGCAACCGGGCACCGTTGCTGCCGCCATCCCCTCGCGCGCTCTTCGAGCTACCAGACGCCAGGTATAAGTCGCCAGCGAACCTTCGCACGGTAGGACGCGTGAGCGGGATTCCCCGCGAGCAGCTCCTCTTCGACCAGCGCTCGCCCGACGTTGAAGCCCGACGCGACCAAAAGGACGATCACATTGCGCGGCGACACGCTCTGGAGGACGTATCCGCACTGCAACAGGAGGTAAGAGGCGTAAATTGGATGTCGGACGACGGCGTAGGGCCCCCGTCGTACGAGCCCACGGTCGGCGGCAGCAAAGCCAAAGGATCGTCCCAGGGCAAAGAATGACCACAGGCAAATCGCCAGGCCGAGTACCTGGAACGCTGTCCCGAGTTCTACCCCAAGTTGTGGATGTGCCCCGTCTGGCCGGAGCAGCACCGGCGTGAAAGTTCCTCCGAAGGCGAGAACCCAGTCTCTGGCACGTCGCGTCACCTCCCGGGCTGGACGCCGCAACAGATAGACCGCGACCACGACCATTTGCTCGACGAAGAAGCCGGCGCCGAGCACGCGGTGTGTCCGGAGGTACACCTCCAGCGTGATGGCAGCGAAATAGGCGGCGCCGGCTGCCCCGACAAGGTTTGCGGAGATTCTCAGGAGCTGTTGCGCACGAGTCGACACGGTCGCCGGTGCCGGCGCCCGTCGCTCTCCTCGCTGCATCGCACGGACCGCGCCCAATCTGATGCTCCAGCCGTCAGCGAGCGACTGCGTCGGCAAGGCCGAGCCTTCGCGCGATAAGAGCGTCGACGCTGAACCGCCCGGCGCCGAGAAGCACGATGATCAGCGCAAGCACCGCCAGCGCGAGATTGACTTGGTAGCCAGGAGGCGAGGAGACCGACGCGATGCCGGTGGACCAGGTCACGGTGATCATGGCCATCACCATGTCCCCGAAGAGCGCGAGTCCGGCCAGGCGAGCGCAGAAGCCCACTGCCATGGCAATGCCTCCGCCAAACTCGATCAGGCCGCCCAGCACCGCGAAGAATCCCCCCGGGTGGAGATGGGCGACGTTGGAGAAATACAGCGATGTCCCGTGGATGCCTCCCCCATTGAATGCGCCGAACAGCTTTCCAGCCCCGTAGTAGATGAAGATCCAAGCGAGTGCGACCCGCGCCGCTGCCAGCGCGAGATCGGCGGCCAGCGGTGCTGAACGGATCGTGAACACAAGTCGCAACGCTTCTTCTCCACGCCCGCCGGCGCTCGAAGGCCTGACCGACGCCATTACTGCGAGGGCGTCGGAACCTCGGCCACGCGGTGCTGACCGCGGACCGAGGGCAGATCCACGGGCTGGGGCATGGGGCGGAACGGGCCGAGGAGCTGAGCACCAAAGGTGGCCAAATGCCGGGGGCGGTGTCCTTCTTGCTCCACTCGCAACGGCCGGCCCGGGATGCCGGTGTCCATTCGTATCGTCTCCGCCGTCGGAAATACGGCCCGCCGGCTGAGCTGATCCCAGATCGTCAGGGCGAAGCCGAGGTTTACGTCTTGTGCCCCCTCGACTCGATGGTGGATCCGGTGGTAGTTGGGACTCACCAGAACCCTTCCGAGCGGCCCGAATCCCAGATTGGTGTTGGAGTGCGCAAATGCGACGATACCGCCGTAGACGACCAGGAGCGTGATGGACACCACCCCGTTGGCAAGGAGGACGATACCCGGCACCAGGGCCAAGAGGTAGGAGACATGGATGAGCGGATGCGTACGGAACACCGTCATGACGTTCATGTCCTCTTGCGAATGGTGTAGCTCGTGGAATCGCCAAAGCACGCGTGACCGGTGGTTTGCCAGGTGCACGGACCAGTTGCAGGCGTCCATGGCCACGAAGATCACCGCGATCGCCGTGCCACGCGGTACAAGGCCCATCCGTGGCAGGACAACCCAGGGAAGGACATGCCGGACTACCTCTTGAAATGACAGGGTGAGCGCGGTGATCAGGAGCACCCCCAGAGTGCAGTGCAGCAGCGTATAGAGCACATCCTGGCGGTGACCCCGAGCCACGAGAGGACGGCGTTGCGCCGGTCGAATCCGCTCCACCACGAGGATGAGGCCGAGGATGGTCAGACTCGCCGGCCCCACGACGACCAGATGGAGCGCGTCGAACGAACCGGAGAAGTCTGCGTCACCCCATCCGGTGATCCAGCCGATCCCGATCAGCGCTGCCGCGAGGACAGCAACGGCGCACGCCGGAAGGTAGATCCGTGTCGCCACGGCCCGCCAGAGCGCGCGGAAGACTTTCGTCGACCGCGCGGCTCGGGGAACCGCCGTCGGTTGGAAGGAGACGCTTACCACTGGCCGTCGCGCAACAGGATCGAGTGGGAGTCGCCCCTAGAAGGACGTCCCACCGCTGCCAGCGCTCGAGGATCCCGAGTTGCCCGACGATCCTGACCCGGATTTCGCCGACTTGGAGAGGACAACGGCAGTCCACTTACCCCACAAGTCAGTTATATTGCCGTTGACCTGACCTGGTCCCGTATCACCAGCGAAGCGGTACAGCCGCTTGCCTCCGTACGTCACCTGGACACCGACTCCGGACACCTTCACGGTCCCGAGCTTCGACTTGGTCACGCCCGTACCCGCCGCCGCGTGCTTGGCGCCATTGGGCACGACCACTGCCGGCCAGACCTTCAGGCACGCTGCGGTGCATGGCGTCGAACTGGCCTTGAGCGTGTAGACGGTGTTGCCGGCGGCGAGCACCTTGCCTTTGCTCGTACTCACGACCGTCACTTTGGCACCTTGCGTAGAAGCTGCCGCCGCGCCGCCGACAGCGAGCGCCGAGGCCGACGCGGCGCCTGCCGCCAGGAAAACTGCCGCCCAGCGACCGACCCTGACCGATCGAGACGATCCCCGATCCTGCTCCTGTTCCATGTTGCTCCTCCTCTATGGTAAAGCGACCTTCGGGACGACGAGCTACTGGCCCGTCACGTGCCTCACTACAATTCCCACTGAGGACATACGGCCACGGGTGCTGGACGGATGGCGCGGCTGCCGTTGCCCCAGGGGCTCTTCGTGTGGCGCCTGGAGCGCTGGACACGGTCACTGTTCGATGACCCCATCGACCCGAATTTCCGTAGGTCCCACGACCTCGATCTCCGTGCATGGATGGTCAGCCAAAGCGGCACTAACGGTTGAGCTCAAGAGAATTATGCTGCCGCGCGGGCTGAGAAGGCAATGCGTTTGGTGCAGCCCGTCGAAGCTCGATGGGGCGGAAAGTTCCAAGGCCCTCCACCAGACCTGTTGTGGTCGAGCACAGCGTGGACTCAGCGTCCAATTCGTCCGCTCTCGCACCTTTCCAACCGGAGTTCCCTCTGGTGACCATGGCCAACTTCCACACTTCAGCCACAAGCACCGACTGGCTCCACTCAGAAGGTCCACGTGAACCGTGGCCAGTGGTTGCCGCGATCGCGTGTACTCGTGTCTGGGAAGGACTCAGCGGATCACTCGAAACGGTCCGTCGTCGTTTACCACCCATGAGCATTCATCTTCCGGCGTGGACCGATGAGGTAGAGAGCGGCGATGGCAGCACCGACGATTCCAAAGACCAGCCAGCCGACCAGCGAAGCGATCACCCACGCTGCCTTCTTGCCACGTGCCAGCTCATCCGCTGGTCTTCTCGTCGCGTCGACAATGCACCACAGAACCAGTACAGTGAGGCGCCGTAGATGACGAGCGTCGCGACGTTGGTCCCGACCGCTGCCGAATTCATCGTTGGTCCGACTCCACGAAGAGTGTGGTAGTCCGTACCATTCCGGGAGTACCTGCCAGGGACGGTTGCCGAGTGTTCCCCGTCAGACCGGAACCTTGGAGGCCAGAAGATCCCGTTGCTCTGGGCAGCGGGTGCGACGAGCACCGGCAGAGACGACAGCCTGAGAATCCGCTCCCTCACGCCGCGACCGGACAGCCTGGCGATCCCACGCAGCCGTCGGGATCCGAGGACGATCGCCTGACTGTCCCAGCGCAGCGCCTCGTCCACAATTCGCCGCGCGACATGCTCCTGCAGCGCGGAAGAGAACCGACCCTCCGCTGCGACGCCTCGCATCCCCAGTGATTGAACGGCGTCGCGCACCAATTCCTCGGCCTCGGCCGGAGACTCGAGCGGCAGGGCGCGAGCCATTCTCGGGACCTCACGAATGTGCAGCAGCCTGACGCTGGCTGCGTTCGTCGAGGCCACGTCTGCGACAAAGTCCAAGGCGATCTGGCCGGATTCGAACTGATCAATTGCACACAGGAGTCGGTCCCACACGTGCGCACCTCCATTGCCGGTGCAATTTTGTGCGGTCAGGCAGAAATAGAGTGTGAATAATCTCCGGCTTGCAATTAAGAGAACGTCAACGTGCCGGCTGCCCTGTCGAGGCCCAGGTCAAGCGGCTGTCAGTTGCCTACCTGCGTCCATGTGTGGTCGAGTGCGAGCTGTCCGCTGTTCGCATCGAAGTCGAAGAGCTCGCCGTAGCGGCCCCAGTCGATGGCGATTTTGAGTTGCTGTCGAGCCTCGTCCTCGGAGAATCCGCGCCGCAGCAGATCGAGGAAGAAGCCCTCTCCAAGGTTCCCGTCCTCGGTCGTCTCGAGGGCGTTGCAGATCGCCCGGACGAGCGGTGCCCGTTCACGTGCCCGGCGGGCGAAGATCTGCTTGGACTCGAGGATGTCTGCGGCCACGAAGGTCCGACCATCGTCGGTGACCAGGAGATCGGCGTCGTCCACGTCGGCCAACCCGAGCACTTGCGCGGCGTCGACGAGCGGGAGCAGGTCGTCGACCTCGAAGGTCAGTTCATGGGCGAGTTTCGGCAGATCCTCGCGTCCTCCGTGGGCGACGAGGATCTCGAGAAGACCCGACATGCCGCCCACGGTCGCCTGGGGCAGGGGAGTGTCGACGGGAGATCCCTCCCCCGGTGCAGCCTGGGTCCAGATGTGAGCGGGGGGACGCGTGTCCCGGCCGGTCATGAGACCGTAGATCTGGTCGACAAGGGCTCCGAAGCTCTCATCGTGGCGGTTGCGAGGTTGGGGGAACTGACACGAGATCTCGGTGCGGATCCGTCCGGGATTGGCCCCGAGCACGAAGATCCGGTCGGCCAGGATCACCGCCTTCTTCGATGTTGTGCGTGACGATCAGCATGGCCTTGGTCGGGAAGTCCTTCTCCTGCCAGAGCCGAAGCAACTCTGCACGCAGGTTCTGTGCCGTGAGGACGTCGAGCGCCGAGAACGGCTCGTCCATCAACAGGGCGTCTGGCTCGACGACCAGGGCCCGGGCAAAACCCACCCGCTGCCGCATCCCGCCCGAGAGCTCCTTGGGGTAAGCGGACTCGAAGCCGTCCAGGCCGATGGTGTCGATCGCCCGCTCGGCGCGCTCGCGCCGCTCGTGCAGTTCGGTCCCCAGAGCCTCGAGCCCCAGCTCGACGTTCTGGCGAACCGTCAGCCAGGGCAACAGTGCGAAGCTCTGGAACACCATGGCCACGCCGGGATTGGCACCGTTGAGGGGCTGGCCCCGATAGCTGACGGTCCCGCTCGTCGGGGCGATCAGTCCCGCGATGCAGCGCAGCAGCGTGCTCTTTCCCGATCCGGACCGTCCGAGGAGGGCCACGATCTCCCCTTCGCGGAGATCGAGCGAGACGTCGTCGAGCACCGGGAGCGGGCTACCGTCCGGCGAAACGAAGGTCTTCGTGACGTGCGACACCTCGATGATGGTCGTGGAGTCAGCCCCGGCGCCACCCGCCCTCAGTTGTGTCGTCGTCGTCACAATCAACAACCCTCCCGTATCACAACGGCCCAGTGCAACGCCAACGTGATCACAACGTGAACCGACGCTCGGCCAGGGTGTAGAGACGCCGCCAGACAAGCCTGTTCACCAGCACGACGAAGGCGCTCATTACGATGCCGCCCGCGATCAAGAGGGCGAACTTCCCCTGGATCGAGGCAGTGGCGATGTAGTTGCCAAGTCCGTAGGCGTGGAGAGTGTTGTGGTGCCAACTCACGAGCTCGGCCACGATCGACGCATTCCACGCACCGCCGGCCGCGGTGATTCCGCCCGTGACGTAGGCCGGGAAGATGGAAGGCAGAATGACCCGGCGCCATCGTTGCGTTCTGGTCAGGCGCATCGTCACCATCATTTCGCGAAGGTCATTGGGAATCGCACTTGCCCCGGCAATGACATTGAAAAGGATGTACCACTGCGCGCCGAGCATCATGAGCACGATGGCCCCGTAGTCGAGAGGGATCCCGAGGTCGATGAAGATGAGCGTGGCAAACGGAAAGAGAAGGATGGCCGGGAAGCTGGCCAGCACTTGCACCAGCGGCTGAGCGAATCGGGACAGTTTCGGACTCATGCCGATCTTCACGCCTATGGGCACCCAGATGAGCGTGGAGATGCTCAGCAGCACGACCACCCTGGCAAAGGTCGCCAACCCGAAGCCGATAAGGCTCGGAAAGCGAGCGAAGCCCAGGTGCGCATTGAGGTAGATGATCCCGATGACGGCCACCACCGCTGAGGCGGTGAAGACCACCGCCCAGAAGATGACGTCTCCGACTTGCCGCTTGCGGGGATCAGTCCGGAGCGGGTACTCGGCCAGTCCGAACGGCCGTGTGATCTTGTCCAGTGCACGGCCCACAGGACGGCTGACGCGGCCTGCCAGCTTGGGGATCGACGACCGCTGCAAGAAGCCCAGCACATAGCTCTTCGGCTTGTCCGTTCCCTCCGAGCTCTCAAGGCGGAACTTGTCCGACCAGGCGACGAGCGGCCGGAACAAAAAGAAGTTCGTGCCGACCACCAGGAACACCATGACCACGATGGCGATCGTCACTTGGACGTACGAGCCGTGAGCCACGGCCGCCGCCATGTAGCTCCCCATGCCCGGCAGGCTCTCCGAGATCCCCTTGCCCTTGATGAAGACGGTCACCGCCTCCGACGCCGTCAGGAAGAACCAACCACCCCCCATCGACATCATCATGTTCCAGACCAAGCCGATCATGGAGCTCGGCACGTCGAGCTTCCAGAACCTCTGCCATTTTGTCAGCCGGTACATCCGAGCCGCCTCGTCGAGTTCCGTCGGTTGCGAAATGAGGGAGTGGTAGAAGCTGAACGTCATGTTCCACGCCTGGGACGTGAAGATGACGAAGATCGAGGCAAACTCGAGCCCGAGCAGGTTGTTCGGAAATACTTTGATGAAGAAGGTCAGGGCAATGGGCAGAAAGACCAGGATGGGAATCGACTGCAGCACGTCAAGGATCGGGACGAGCACCTTCTCGGCGCGCCGAAGGCGAGCTGCCGCGGTGCCGTAGAGGAGAGTGAAGACGGTCGAGAGGCTGAGGGCAATGAACATCCGCAACAGCGACCGAGCCGCGTAGTAAGGGACGTTGGAGATGTCCGTCGAGATGACAACGGGCGTTCGGCCAGGGGTGAAATTGACCGACAAGGACTGGCCCAGCCGGACCACGATGTAGAGCAGGGCGATGATCCCCGCCCCGACAACGACGTCGACCCAACTGATCCGGCGTCCACGTAACACCTCTCGGATCGGGAGCTGCCGTGGGACATCGCGCATGTCCTTTCTCGGCCACGCCACGTCGCGTGGAAATTTATCGAGGCACGTGCCCCTGGTCAGAGTGCCGATGAATCTGTACGACGGTTGGGAGAAGCCGGGAGAAAGCATTCCCCCGACGTCGTGACGTCCTGGGGACCAGTCGGTGGTGGATCCGGATATTAGATGCAGAGACGACGTCGGGGCACGGTTGTGGAGGCTGGGAACTCTGAGGTTCGAACTGCATTTGCCTCCTCTTTCTGGTCGCTCGTACGACTTCGTGCTCGTAAGGCACGCGTGCAATGTCACATCCCTTCCTTCTCCGGTGTCTACCTGAGTGAAAACCGATCACAAGGAGAGACCATGGAACCCCGGCTCAACGCCTACGACAACCCGCTCATCATGAAGTTCGTGAAGCACATCAACTCGGCGAGCGCCTTCGTGAGCAACTCGGACGTGCCGGTCGCGACACAGGAATTGGTGAAGCTCAGGGCCAGCCAGATCAACGGCTGTGGCTTCTGCACCGACATGCACAGCAAGGACGCCGCGCAGAATGGGGAGACCTCGATTCGCCTCAACCTGGTGGCAGCATGGCGGGACGCCACCGTCTTCACCGAAGCCGAGCGGGCCGCGCTCGAGCTCACAGAGCAGGGCACGAGGATCGCCGACGCCGCCGGAGGTGTCACCGACGAAGCGTGGGAGAACGCCGTCAAGCACTACGACCAGGACCAGCTCGCCGCACTCGTGGCCCTAATCGCCCTGATCAACACCTACAACCGGATGAATCTCATCACCCGGCAGCCGGCGGGTAACTATCAGCCCGCTCAATTCGCGCGAGCCGACTTCATGACGGTGTCCGAAACCCTGCAGAATGGGCGGGTGAGCCCTGACATCGACGAGCTGCGCAGACTACGCCGGGCCCGCGACCAGATGGACCGCGAGTACGCGCGGCCACTCGACGTCCCGGCGCTCGCCCGAACGGCGCTGATGTCAACGGCGCACTTCAGCCGGCGCTTCCGCGAGGCGTACGCCGAATCGCCGTACTCGTACCTCATGACCCGGCGCATCGAGCGGGCGATGGCGCTGCTACGCCGCGGCGACCTGAGCGTGACGGATGTCTGCTTCGCAGTCGGCTGGAACAGCCTCGGCTCCTTCTCCGCCCGGTTCACCGAGCTCGTTGGCGAGACACCGTCCACGTACCGCGCCCGCAACCACGACGAGCTCCGTGTCATTCCCACTTGCCTGACAATGGTCCTGACCCGGCCCCGCAAGCGTGGAGGCCAGGCAGCCGAAGAGAGCAGTTTCAGAGAAGCACCGGCCCTCACACCCGCGTAGCGTCTGTGGCATGACCGTTTCACTCAGTACCGTGCACATCCTCGTCGACGACCCCGACGCCGCTCTCGGCTTCTACCGCGACGCCCTTGGCCTGACCGTGACCAACGAAGTCGCGAACGGGGGCTTCAAGTGGATCACCCTCGTCACCGACAGCCAACCCGAGATCGGGATCGTGCTGTCACAGCCGCAGGCCGGGAGGTCCGAGGAGGACGGGGACGCCCTCGCCGCCATGCTCGCCAAAGGCGAGATGTACCCGGTCCATCTTCGCACGGAGAACCTCGACGCGACCTTCGACAAGGTCGCCACCGTGCCCGGCGTCGAGGTGCTGCAGGAGCCGGCCGACCAGCCCTGGGGCGTCCGCGACGCCGCCGTGCGTGACCCCGCGGGAAACCGCATTCGCATCGAACAGGGATAGCTCCGGATCGTCGTGGGTGCTCGAGAACGCCCCGATCAGGAATCGATCTCCGAAGTAGGCCCTCCCGACCTCGGGGTCGACCGCACTCAAGCCTCGTAGCCGGTAGGCCTGCCCTCCAAGATGACGGTCTTGGTTTCGAGGAACGGAAGCAGGCCCTCGGTGCCACCCTCGCGGCCGATTCCCGACTGTTTGAAGCCCCCGAAGGCGATCCCGAAGTCGGTACGGAACGCGTTGTGGCCAACCGTGCCGGATCGCAGCCGGCCTGCAACCTGGCGGGCACGATCGAGGTCGTTCGTGAACACCGAGGCGTTGAGCCCATAGATCGTCGCATTCGCGATGTCGACGGCCTGCTCCTCATCTCGTGCCGGGATCACACTCAAGACGGGGCCGAATATCTCCTCTTGAGCAATCGTCGAGGAGTTGTCGACATTGCCGAAGACAGTCGGCTCGATGTAGTAGCCCTTCTCGAGGTGGCTCGGTCGGCCACCACCGCTCGCCAGCGTGGCCCCTTCCGCCTTTCCCTTGCCGATGTATCCTTCGACCCGGTCCCGTTGCCGTTCCGCCACGAGCGGACCCATCTGGGTACTCGCTTCGAACGGGTCCCCGACCTGCACCTGGGAGAAGGCGTCGGCCAACGCCTCGACCATCTCGTCGTGTCGGCGGTCGGTGACGACGATCCGGGTGAGCGAGGAGCAGACCTGACCCGTGAGCATGCACTCCGCCCGCGCCAAGGTGGCCGCAGCCATTGAGATGTCCATGTCGTCGAGGATCACGGCAGCAGACTTCCCGCCCAGCTCGAGGGTGCACCGGGCGATCCGCTCGCCGCAGATTGCGGCGATCCGTCGTCCAGCGGCGGTGGATCCGGTGAAGGTGATCTTGTCGACGTGTGGATCTCGCACCAGTAACTCCGAGACCTCCCGGTCGGCGGTGACCACGTTGATGACACCGGGTGGCAGCCCGATTGCTTCGGCAATCTCCGCCAGTATGTACCCCTCCGCCGGCGCCTCAGGCGACGACTTCAAGACCACGGTGCATCCGGCGATCAAGGCGGGAGCCACCTTGTAACTGATGAGACCCAGCGGCGCGTTCCAGGGGATGATGGCACCGACGACGCCGACGGGCTCGCGGACCAAGAGCCCGAATTCGCCCATCGATGGGGTCACCCGCTCCTCGAAGGGGAAGGTGTCGGCCAGTCCGGCGTAGTACTCGAAGGTAGCCGCGCCTCCGACGGCGGCGTACTCCGCGACCGAGTGCACGACACCGGATTCTCGGGGCCACAGAAGGCCAAGGTCGGCGGCACGCTCGCGCAGCCCGTCCGCCAAGGCGCGCAGGTACCCGGCGCGTTCGAGGTGCGACATCCGTGGCCACAGGCCTTCATCAAAGGCGCTCCGGGCAGCCGCGACGGCGTTCGCGATATCCGCATCCTTCGCCTCGGCGACGGTGAGAAAGACCCTCTCGTTGGTCGAATCGGTGACCTTGATGGTGTCCCTGGAGGATGGGTCCACCCATGAGCCACCAATGAACAGCTGCTCTGCATGTCGCAGAGACGGAACAGTCTCGTTCGCCACAGTCATAATTCCACCCCACTCATCTCATACGAGGAAATGCGTTTTCCTGGTCGTGCGCCGACGCTACTGGTCCGACCAGTCCAAAGCCTAGGTGACAATCACGGCACGCCGGCAGAGCGGGCGGCCGCTGGGTGGGCGCCGACGGCGGCGTGGCCGTCCTTGCGGTCAAAGACCGAGCAACGTCGTCGACAGGGCGAGGATCTCGGCTCCGAGCATCGCGGCATCGAGGTCCCGCCACCTGGGGGGTCGCCGCCCCGCCGATTGCTGACGCCGGCTGGGGACCCGCGGATTCAGTGGCCGGCGAACGCCAGGTAGTCGTGGACGGACCGTACGGCGGCAGACCCTTCGCCAACGGCGGCGGCGACCCGCTTGGTGGATCCCGAGCGAAGATCACCCACCGCGAACAGCCCGGGGTGGCTGGTCTCGAAGGCGAGTGGACTTCGGCCCAGATCACTCCACCGGCCGTCGAGCTGGCTCTCGAGAAGCGCTCGGTCGGTCAGGACGAAGCCGCGGTCGTCGAGGGCGGCACATCCGGAAAGCCAGCCGGAGGACGGCTCCGCACCGATGAAGGAGAACAGCCCGGCGACCCGCACTGATCTCTCCTGCTCCGGCCCGGCGAGGCGCACGGCACGCAGGGACTCCTCCCCCTCCAGACCCACGACCTGGGTTTGGGTGAGCACCTCGATGCGCTGATGGCTCTCGAGCCGGTCGACGAGGTAGCGAGACATCCCCGCGTTCAGGTCCGGTCCCCGGATCACCACCGTCACCTGGCTCCCCTGTTCTGCCAGGAACACCGCCGCCTGTCCGGCCGAGTTACCGCCTCCGACGACCATGACGGGGTCGCCGGAACACTGGCGCGCCTCGAGGTCCGTGGCGGCGTAGTACACACCGCTGGACTCGAACTCGGAAAGCCGTTCCACCTCCAGTCGCCTGTAGCGCGCACCGCTGGCCGCGATGACGGCCCGGGCCGCCAGTTCCGTGCCGTCAGCCAGCTCGGTCACGAGATGGCCCGCTTGTTCCCGCAGGGCCACCACTGCGCACGGAGCGGTCAGGAAGGCGCCGAACTTCTCGGCCTGCACGAGCCCACGCTGGGTGAGGTCGCTCCCGGAGATGCCGGTGGGGAAGCCGAAGTAATTCTCGATACGTGAGCTCGTGCCCGCCTGACCACCTGGGGCGAGCATGTCGACCCCGATCGTGCGCAACCCTTCCGATGCCCCGTAGACGGCGGCGGCGAGGCCGGCGGGCCCCCCGCCCACGATGACGAGGTCCACGCACCGCTCCGGCACGTTGCCAACGGTGAGCCCGAGGTACTCGGAGAGTGCGCCCGGGGTGGTCCGGCGCAGGACCTCGCCGGAGGAGATCACCACCGGCAGGTCGGTCGGTTCGATCTGGAAGTGCTCGAGCAGGGACTCCACCTGGGGATCGGTATCGGGGTCGAGCCACTGGTAGGGCAGGCGGGTTCGGGCCAGGAACTCGCGGATCTGGAGGGTCTCGGGTGAATACCGCGAACCGATCACCCGAGTCGCAGCGGCCGCACCAGTAATGAGGTCGGCTCGCCGGGCCATGAAGGTAGCCAGGATCTTGTCGCTCAGCTGGGGTTCGGTTGCAATGATCCTGCGGAGGGTCTCGACGGGCACCGCCAGCACCTCGCCCGACTCCGCCATGCGGGCGCTCAGGAACACCCGGAGCCCGGTCAACAGGTTCAGCTCACCGAGGAACCGCCCAGGACCATGGGTGGTGATGACACGCTCTTCGCTGTCGGCATCGAGCAGGATCTCCACTCTGCCCGAGAGCACGACATAGAAGTCGTAACCCGCGTCCCCCGCCCGGTACAGGTAGCGGCCCGCCTCGACCTGTTGGCGCTTGCCCAACGGCTCAAGGAGGGCAAGCTCTGCGGCATCAAAGATCGGAATGGAGTTGTCGGCGTCACTCACCGAAATGGAGGGTATCGGGAGCCGGTCAGCCTTCGCTCCTCAGGGGCTGCACACCAGCCCGGCAACGAGTTCATCGACCCGATTCGCGATCTCGTCCCGGATGCGGCGCACCTCCTCGATCGGTCGGCCGGCGGGGTCCGGCAACTCCCAGTCCTCGTAGCGTTTTCCTGAGTACACCGGGCAGGCATCACCGCACCCCATCGTCACGATGACATCGGCGCGTAGCGCCATCTCGTCGGTCAGCGGCTTCGGCTTCTGCGTGGAGATGTCGATGCCCACCTCGGCCATGGCGACGACGACGGCCGGGTTCAGGACGTCTCCGGGCGCCGAGCCAGCGGAGTGCACGACGACCCGGTCCCCGGCTCGCCTCGAGAGCAACGCAGCAGCCATCTGGGAGCGACCGGCGTTGTGCACGCAGAGGAAGAGCACCTCTGGGCGAGGGATGCTCACGGCTCCACCCCGATCCGGTCGGGGACGAGGATCTTGCCCGCCTGCGCAGAGGTGATCTTCGGGTACAGCAGCAGGATGATGCCGACGCCGAGGAGCCCGCCGGCGACCTGGGCGGCGACGAAACTGGGTGTGGAAGCCGGTGCGATCCCGGCAAAGCTGTTGGAGAACATCCGGCCGATCGTGATCGCCGGGTTGGCGAAGCTGGTGGAGCTCGTGAAGAAGTAGGCGGCACCGATGTAGGCACCGACGGCCGCCGGCGCGGTCCGCGACCGCCCGGTCCGGGCCAGGGCGAAGATCACGAGGAGAAGCCCGAAGGTCGCCACGACCTCGGAGAGGAAGTGTGCAGGGGACGCCCGGTGCTTGGTCGAGATCTCGAGCGCCGCTCGGGAGAACATCACGTTGGCGACGATGGCGCCGAAGACGCATCCTGCCACCTGGGCCGGGAGATAGGCAGCGGCGTCGCGCCAGGACACGCCGCCGAATGCGGCGTCAACGAACGACACCACCGGGTTGAAGTGCCCCCCCGAAACCGGGCCGAACATCAAGATGATGGCGAAGAGGCCGGCCCCGGTCGCCGCCGCGTTCTCGAACAGCTGCTGCCCGGTGTTCCCGGGCGAGAGCTGCTGGGCGGCAATCCCCGAACCGATCACGACCGCCGCGAGGAAGGCGCTGCCGAGGAACTCGGCGATCAGCCGGCGCCAGAGCGCCAGAGCGATCATGCAGAGGGGTCGTTGCAGCAGGTCCCATCGCCGGCGAGGCCCGACTCGAGGGCGGCGTCGGAAAGGACGGCGTAGACCTCCCATGCGGCGCCATCAGGGTCCTCCACCCAGACCTTGTCCTGCACGGCGAAACAACAGGTGGTGTGTTCCTGGTCGAGTGTCGCGAGGCCCTCTCCGGAGAGCCTCCTGCTGGTCTCACTCACCTCCTGGGCGCTCATCACCTCGACGCCCAGGTGGTTGAGGGCTCCGCCCACGCCACTCCTCGGCGCCGCTGCGTGTTCGATGAGCACCAGCTTGAGCGGCGGATCCGCGATGGCGAAGTTGGCGTAGCCAGGCCGGACCTTGGCGGGGGGTGTGGCGAAGAGCTTCGAGTAGAAGTCGATCGCCTCGTCGAGATCAGAAACGTTCAGCGCAAGTTGGACACGTGACATCGGGCACCCCAGCTACATAGATTGACGTCGATATGTCGCAGTGTGCATGATACATTGATAACTGTCAATAGGAGATCGTGGTGGCCACTCGGACAGGTTCCAGCCCTTCGCAGGCCCGTGCCGCGGACTGCTGCGCCGCGCTCACCGCTGGCGCCCTGAACGAGCGAGACGCATCGGACCTCGCCGATATCTTCAACGCGCTGGGCGACCCGGTTCGCCTCAGGCTGTTCTCGATCGTGGCCAGTGAGGGCGAGGTCTGCAGCTGCAACCTCGAAGACCCCCTCGGCAGGAGCCAGCCCACCGTCTCCCATCACACCAAGGTGCTCGCCGAAGCCGGCCTCATCGAGGGCGAGCGACGCGGACGCTGGACGTGGTGGCGGATCGTCCCAGCGCAGATGGAACGTCTGCGGGGTCTGCTCGAAGCCTGATCTCCTCGGCCGGAACGCGCGACCGTCTGCGGAGACCTGGCGACGTTTGGCCGCGCGCCGAAGGGTGATCACACCGCCGTCGACGCCGTAGGAACGCCGAAGCGATCGTGGTAGAAGGCGAACTGACGGGCGATCGTCGACGGATCGAGCCCATAGGTCTCCGCCGCATACGAGCCCGGGCCCGAACGGCGCTTGGAGCTCTCGGTCCACCAGTCCTGCATGCGTTGGCGCGCCTCGTCACTCAGGACGTCGCCCAGCTCGGCGTAGAGCTGGTCCACCTGGCCGATCGGGTCGCGCTGGACGGCGTCGAACAGGAGATCGTGAAAGCGGCTCTCGTTCCCCCGGTCACGAAATTCGATGAGACGTTCGAGCGCGGTCTGCCACAGTGCGCTGTTGTCGGTGCCGATGGCCAGCGGATCCGGCCGATCGGTCAGCACGGTCGACAGTGTGCTGTAGAGCGCGCACACCGAGGGGAGCACCTTGCCCACGTCTCGGTGGGTCATGACGAACCGAGCGTCGGGGTACACGGCGTTGAGGGCGTCGATGGACAGCATGTGGGCCGGCGTCTTCAGCCACCACCGCTCGGGCGGGCAATGCCATTGCAGCAACTTCAGCACCCGTTGGTGGTACCGGTAGGACGGTTCCATGTCGCAGTGCAGCAGCCACGTGGTATAGCTCGGAACGTGCGACATGCCCTCGAAGACGATCGAGCGGAATTCCATGGCCATGAGGAGCAGGCATTCTTGCGGACCGTCCGCTGCCGTGGGGAGCATCTCGGTCATCCCGGGGAACATCTCGTTAGTGAAGTCGATGCCGGCCTGGGTCGTCGCGATGCGCGGGTCGCTGTGCTCGGTCGCCGTCTCCGGTGGCGGGTACGGATCGCTCGCTTCCCACGCACGCAAAGATCGACGCGCCGGGTCCTGGGCCAACAGGAAGCTCAACGCGGTGGACCCCGTGCGGGGAAGGCCGAGACCGAACAGCGGGGCCACGATCTGCTGTTCGTCGATTTCTGGGTGCTCGCGGTAGCACTGCTCCACCTTGAGCCGGTTGACCAGGTAGCCCACGGTCTGGTCGGTCATCGCTGCGACACCCAGCTCGCTGAGCGCCGCCTCGGTGTTCCACGCGTGCACGAGGACCTCGAGCCCCTCACGCCACGATTCCCCGCCGAAGTCGTCGCTTCCAGCACGCTCTCGTGCCGTGGCGACCAGCTGGTCGACTTCCACGTCACCTCCCCCGGCTCCTTCGCCGACTACGCACAGTATCGAACCCCTGCAGACGTCACGCGTCCGCTCGTGCTGAGCCTGGCCCGGGACGTTCTGTTCCGGGCTTGACCTTCACCCAGAGGGAAGCCGCACGATGGTCGTGCGGGAACCCGCACGTTCGGCGAAGGAGTCACGAGGCGGGTGAGACGACCGTCGGCGAGTTCGCCCGCTGGTCGCAGCTGTCGGCCAAGGCGCTGCGCCACGACGACGAGCTCGGTCTTCTCGCCCCCGCACGGATCGATCGGGTCTCCGGTTATCGCCTCGATGACGAGTCCCAGCTCCATGCAGCCAGACTCATCGGGAGATCGACTGGTGCAAGAGTGGGTACCGAGACGACAGAGGAGGGCACCGGTGCAGTTCGTTCCCGCACAACCGTCCGTCAAGGGCCCGGCCGACTGGTTCACCGGCGATGTGTACATCGACCTCGTGGCGCGGGAACTTCCGTCACGAATCCAGGTCGCTGTGGTGCACTTCACACCGGGCGCTCGTACGGCCTGGCACTCACATGGGCTCGGACAGACCCTGTTCGTGACCGAGGGATCCGGTTGGATTCAGAGCCGAGGTGAGGAGATGCACGAGATACGCACCGGCGACGTGATCCACACGCCTTCGGGAGAGGAGCATTGGCACGGCGCGGCCCCTCGCCGGTTCATGACGCACCTATCCATGACCGAGAACGACCCGGAGCGCCCGGACCACTGGGGGGACCACGTCACCGACGACGAGTACAACAGGGAAGCGTAACCTTCGTCGAAGCGCAGACGAACGGTCGCGAGCGGGGAGGACGGTGAACGTGGGGATCGATCTCACGGGTGGCTTGGGCGACGAACTCGAGTACGTGTTCGCTGGACAACCGGACGATCACGAGATGCGAGAGTCCGTGAACGTGTGGATCTGGGATCAGAGCGGGCAGGTCGGCCTGCCCCGCATCGGGGTCGAAGCTGTCGGCGACCAGTGGTCCACCCACGACATACAGGTCAACGTGGCCCTCGCCGACGGCCGGGTCTACAACATCTACGGACCGGGGGCCGTCCATGAGCCGAACTCGATCGACGGGCGCCCACGTGTGTTGGGCGCGGGGCCGCTGTCGTTCGAAATGGTGGAGCCCTACCGTCATCTGCGGCTGCGAGCCCGCGGTGAGGCGGCAGCTACCACGGTCGCAGCCCAGATCGACGGAGCCCTGCAGGGCGACGACCGTGTACCGATCGAGGCCGACATCGATCTCCGCCCGGCCGTCCCGCCATGGATGAACGGTGCGCTGCTCGAGGATGCGAAGCGGGTGCTCGACACCCAAGAAGAAGGCGACTTGATGGGTCATCCGTGGCGCTTCGAACAGCTCTGCCGGGCCACCGGGTCACTCCGCGTCGGCGACGAGACCTTCACCATCGACGGCGGTGCCAACCGGATCCGCCGGCAGAGCATCCGTCGCCTGGCCAAATTCCGGGGCCACGCTTGGCAGGCCGCCCTCTTCCCCAGTGGTCGCGGGTTCGGTTACATCGCCTATCCGCGGCGCACCGACGGCAAGGAGACCTACAACGAGGGCTACGTCTTCGACGGTGACGGCGCGCTCATCCCCGCCCGGGTGACGAAAGCGCACTGGCTCACCGCGCTACACCCCAGCGGTGACGACGTGTCCTGCGTCCTCGAGACGGCCGCGGGGTCGGCACGGATCGTGGGCCGGACCGCGGCCTCGACCTTCATGATCATGCCGCCCGAGGTCGGCGGCGGCATGCAGCTCCAGCAGGCCCTCGTCCGCTATAGCTGGGACGGCGAGACCGCCGTGGGCATGCTCGAGCGCTCGTCGACGCCCGACGTGAGCTGAGCCGGACGATCAGGCGGCGACGTTCATGAGCCGGGCCAGGTTGCCCCCCATCACCTTGGCGATGGCCGGCTCGGGGAGACCTTCGAGCTGGTCGACGAAGGTGATGGGATCGGCCATTCCCTCCGGGTGGGGGTAGTCCGACCCGAACAGCACATTGTCCTCACCGAGCAGATGCACCAGGCCGACGGGGTCCTCTTCGTGGAAGGGGTGGACGAAGACGTTCCGCTTGAACACCGCGACCGGGTCCTCGGGATAGAGGTCGGGCTGCCGCTCGTACGCCTTGGCCATGCGCTCGAGGAGCGGGCGCACCCAGCTACTGCCGTTCTCGACGGGGGCGAACTTGAGACGGGGGAACCGGTGGGCCAGCTGGTGCCCGATGATCGACGCGACCGCGTCGACGACCGGCGACGGGCCCTCGCGGAGCGCGGCGAAGGCGAACTGGTTCGGGTTGCGCTCGAACGGCAGCATCTCGCGGTCGGGCGGGAGCCCCTCCCACTCATTGGTGTACTTCTGGTAGCCGCTGTCGGACGAATGCATACCGACCATGACGTCCGCCTCCTCTACGCGCCTCCAGAACGGGTCGAACTCGGGTAACGCGAAGGAGCGCTTGAGGCCGTTGTACCCGGGAACCGGGGCCGGCCGCACCAGAATCGCCCGCGCGCCCCGCTCGAGCACCCAGTCGAGCTCAGCCACGGCCCGATCGACCAACGGGAGGGTGATTATCGGGGTGGCGAAGATGCGGCCCTCGTAGTCGAAGGTCCAGGTCTCGTGCATCCAGCGGTTGAGCGCATGGATGACTTCGTGGGTCGCCTCCAGCTCCGTCGACAGGCGTTCCTCGAGCAGGCTCGCCAGCGTCGGCCACATCATGGAGCGGTCGATCCCGAGCTCGTCCATGAGGACCAGCCGGGGCTCGGGTTCGAAGAAGGCGGGTATCGAACGGATCGGCTTCACACGGCCCGACGTGTCCTTCTCCGGCGTGATCGATGGCGCCTTGTCCGCCTTCTCGTACATCGAGTCCACGTTCTTGGCCCGGAAGTAGTCCTCCTGGGCGCCCGGCGCGGCCACCACGGTGAAGGTCGGGTTGGGGATGTACTCGCTCAATCGGCCGTTGACGACGATCTTGGTCCGGCCGTCGATCTCGACATACCGGATGAGCGACTGGTACCGCTCCGGTAGATACCGCGTGAAGGCCTCTTTCGGCTCGTACATGTGGTTATCCACGTCGAAAACGGGGAAGCCGAGCATCCTGGTTGGCATCGTCGGACGTCCTTCGGGTCTCGAGGTCGGATATCGGTGGATTCGAAGTTCTTGTGCCTCCATATCTAGTCGACTTCGCACCGGGACCGTGCAACGTCGGTCTCAGCGACGTCCAGAGCTCAATTGGGTCGCGACCACGCCCGTTCCGGAGGCAAGACTGATCGGATGACCGAGCCCCCGAGACGCCAGCCAGCCGGGTGAGCGATCCGACCCACGACACCGTCACCCGCCGCTCGTTCGAGCGGCAGGCTTCGCTCTTTGCGGGATCCGACTCCCCGTTCGCCCGCCGCTCGGGAACCGACGCCTGGATCGAGCCGCTCCATCGAGAGATGATCGTCCTCGACGTGGCGTGCGGCGCGGGCCGTGCCGCCGAGACCCTCGCCCCGCTCGTCCGTCAGGTGGTCGGCCTCCTCGGTGCGGCGGGGAAACTGGTCCGTGCCGAGGCCCGACGGCAGCGCGCCCCGAACCGCCGGTGTGGTCGCCCCTCGGATACGGCGGTCAGCCGCGCGACGTCGTCCTCGCCGAGCGGGAACGCCTGATCCTGGCGCTCGTCGCGTCGACCCGGGTCGACCTGCCCTCGGTGCTGGTGCACACGGCCCCGGAGGTGCATCATCACCTCGGGGACATCGAGCGCGGGCTGGCCGCGCCAGCCTGAGGGAGACGCAACGATGGCCATGGGCAACCGACCGGAAGTGGCGACGGCGCCGGCGCCGGTCGTCGCGCTCGACGTCACCCTGATGGCGCAGCAGCTCGCCGTCGCGCTGGCCCGGGTCCCCTTCCGGCGGCCCTTCGAGGGACCCTCGTCGCTCCTGTCCAACCTCGGCATGTCGGTCACGCGTGAGGTCATCCGCTCCTTCATGGGCTATTGCTCGTCCCTGCGCATTCCGGAGTTCCGCTCCCTCGAGCTCGTGATGGACGACGTCTGCAAGGTCATCATGCCGCCCTTCGTCCATTCGCTCGACGTGGAGATGCACGAGACAGAGTTCGGTGGTGTCCCCGGGATCCTCTACGTGCCGGCCGGGGACCGACCGATCGGCGTGATCGTGTACCTCCATGGCGGCGGGTACATCGGTACCTCTCCGACGATGTACGCCTTCTTCACGGCCCGGGTCTGCCGCGAGACCGGATGCGCCGTTTTCGTCGCCGATTACCGCCTCGCCCCGGAGTTCCCCTTCCCGGCCGGCGCCGAGGACGCCTCCGCCGTCTATCACGACCTGGTCGCGCTCGACATCATGCCCAACCGGATCTTTCTCGCCGGAGACTCGGGCGGTGGTGGGCTCGCCAACACTCTGCTGCTGGCCGATCCCGAGCGGATCAAGCCCGTCCGCCCAGCCGGTCTCGTGTTGTTCTCCCCCGAGGTCGATCTCCGTCTCGACGAGGAGTCGATCACCGAGAACGCGGATCACGACATCTTGCCCTGGAACATCCCGACCGCCTCCTACCTCCACGGGTTCGACGCGACGAGCGCATCGGTCTCCCCCCTGACCGCGGACCTCAGAGGGTTCCCGCCCTCCTGCGTGTCCTGGGGTGGGGACGAGATGTTCCGCGACCCGATCCGCCGCTACGTCGAGCGCTTGCGTGCGGAGGGGTGCAACGTAGATGCCAAGGAGTACGAGGGGATGTTCCACGTGTTCCAGATCCTGATGCCCTGGGCCGACGACAGCCGCGACGTGTTCCGGCGGGTGCGGCGATTCATCCACGAGATCGTGGTCGACGCCCCCGCCCTGCGGATGGGTTCCCTGCGTCGCAAGCCCGGGCTGGAGCCGCTGCCCGACTGACGCGTGATCGCTGCGTTCGTCCTGGAAGCCGCCGACGGGGGTGGAAGCCGCCGACGGGGGCTAGGGTCCGGAGACGGGCGACGGGAGGGACGCATGGCGAGAGCGAGCAGACGCGGTGGCGTGCTGCTCGGCCTGCTGATCGGTGGAGCCGTCCTTGCCGCGTGCTCGAACAGTCCCGGCACCCCGTCGGCCGGCTCGACCACGTCGACGATGGCCGCCGGCACGACGTCGACCACGTCGTCCGCCGCAGGCGCTGCGTGCACCCACAGCGCGCTGGCCGCCGCCGCCACGAACGACACCAGCCTCGGACCCGTGGACGCCGTCGTCGGCTTCGGCTGCTCGGGTACGTGGGCCTACGCCAACGTCACGGTGGGGAGCGGCTCGGGTTCCTACGACGCGGTCATCGTGCTCCAGGTGCAGGGCTCGTCGTGGTCGGTGGCCGACCGGGCCAACGTGTGCTCGAACCACCTGGTGCCGAGCGACATCTACACGCAGGCCTGCACGACCAGCTGACGCGCGGCGACGGTCCGACAGCGCGGAACGGGCAACGATGGCGCCATGCCGGCGCGCCGTGCAGCATGGGTCACCACAGGGCGCCCCCGTCACGAGGAGAAGCGATGAGCGACACACGGCCCGCCGAGGGCGTAGACCCCGTCACGGGGGCGGCCTCCCCGCCGGCGGAGAACCGGGAGCCCGCCTTCGTGGTCCCGGGCCGCGCCGAGGCGGCCACCGCCAAGCTGGACGCCTTCGCCGAGCGGACCGGTCGGCGACCCAACGTGCTCGTCATCTTGATGGACGACGTCGGTTGGGGTGACTTCGGGTGTTACGGCGGAGGCGTCGCGGTGGGTGCACCGACGCCGAACGTGGACCGCCTGGCCCGTGAGGGCCTGCTGTTGACGTCGTGTTACAGCGAGCCGTCCTGCACGCCGACCCGGGCCTCCATCATGACGGGCCGCCTGCCCATGCGCCACGGCCTCCTCGTGCCCCCCATGTACGGCATGCCCGGCGGGCTCAGCGGGGAGGTGACGGTCCCCCAACTCCTCTCCGAGGCGGGCTACGTGACCCAGGCCGTGGGGAAATGGCACATGGGCGAGAACGAGGCGAGCCAGCCCCAGAACGTCGGCTTCGACGACTTCTACGGGTTTCTCTCCGTGTCGGACATGTACACCGAATGGCGCGACCCCTACTTCTTTCCCGAAGTGGTGTACAGCGATGCCCGTACCGAGTGGGTGCAGAACATCCCGTTCAACAAGTGCTTCGTCCACGCGGCACGCAACGGGCCGCTCGAGGAGGTCGAGGAGGTCACCATCCCGGTGCTGTCCCTCCTCGACGACAGGTGGTGCACCTACTCCGAGCGGTTCATCGAACGCATGGGCGCGTCGCCGGACCCGTGGTTCCTCTACCACTGCACCCGCGGGGCGCACTTCGACAACTACCCCCACCCCGACTTCCTGGGTCGCTCCCCCGCCCGCCACCCGTACAAGGACGCCGTCGTCGAGCTCGACGACATCTGTGGACGGCTGGTCGCCGCTCTCGAGCGCAGTGGCCAGCTGGAGTCCACCATGGTCGTCATCTCCTCCGACAACGGGCCCGAGATGGAGAGCTGGCCAGACTCCGCCTTCACGCCCTTCCGCTGCGCCAAGGGTTCGACCTGGGAGGGTGGCGTGCGGGTACCGGCGGTGGTCTCCTGGCCCGGGATGATCGGGCCGGGACGCAGCAGTGACGGCCTCGTCCACCTCCTGGACCTGTTTGCCACCTGCCTTTCCATGGCCGGCGCGAGCACGCGCATCCCGGACGACCGCTACATCGACGCGGTCGACCAGCTGTCCTTCTTCTTGGCCGGCGACGACGAGGGCGTGTCGAACCGCAAGTACCAGCACTACTGGCTGACAGCCACCTACTCGGCCCTGCGGGTCGGCGAGTACAAGTACCTGAGCGCGTCCATCTCCGACGACGACACGGACGTCCACAACCCTGGGGGCTTCACCGGGGTCGTGCAGCGCTACGGCTACGGGCGCCTCTACAACCTCTATCTCGATCCCAAAGAGACGCGCTCGTACATGATCCGCAAGCTCGTGTACATCGACGCCATCCTCGCCGAGATCGCCCGCCACCACCGCACCTTCCGCGACTGGCCCAACAAGCCGGCCCCCGTGGCCGCCGGCTGACGCTCCCTCAGCGCCGGCCGAGTCCGTCAGCCACCGTGCGCAGGCCCGCCCGGAAATCGGGGTGAGCGATGTCCACCAGCAGGTGGGCGCGCTCGCGCACCGTGAGACCGGTCAGCTCCGCCGCGCCGTACTCGGTGATGACGACGCCCGTGTGGTGGCGCGGTGTCGAGACGACCGAGCCCTCCGGCAGCAGCCCCGCGATCCGCGACACGACCTCGCCGTCCCGGCGCGCCGTCGAGCGGAGGCAGATGAGGGAGTGGCTGTCGAGGTGGAACTCCGCTCCTGCCACGAAGTCTTCGTGTCCGCCCACGCCGGAGATCTGCCGGCCGTCGATGTTGTCGGCCGCGACCTGGCCGTAGAGGTCGACGGACAGCGCGCCGTTGATGGTGACAAGGCGTGCGTTCTTCGCGATCACGGTGGGATCGTTCACCACCTCGACCGGGAGGAACGCCACCTCGGGGTTCTGGTCCAGCCACCCGTACAGCTCGGACGTGCCCAACGCGAAGGTCGTCACCGACACCCCATCGAAGATGCCCTTGGCCGCGTTCGTGACCTTGCCCGCCTGGTGCAGGTGCATCAGGCCGGTCGTGAACATCTCGGAGTGGACACCGAAGCCTCCCAGAGGGCCCTTGGCCAACTCCGAAGCGACCACGTTCGGGATGGCCCCGATACCGGTCTGCAACGTCGAGCCCTCCGTGACGAAGGCCAGGGCATGCCGGGCGATGGCCTCGTCCACCTCCTCGGCCGGCGGCTCGTCGAGTGCGAAGGGGGTCGCGTTCGTCTCCACCAGCACGTCGATCAGCTCGAGGGGAAGGGTGTTGTCGAAGGCGGGGGGAGGCTCCCCGTCCGCGGCAGGTTGGGGTTCACCTCCACGATCAGGAGCCGCTCGGGGTCCTCGCCGGCCCGGATGAGCTCGGGTCGCGTCGCCCCGACGTGGAGCGACAGGTTCACTCGCCCCTCGCCGTCGGGGGGAGCCGCCTGCGCCACCATGACGCGCGGCGCGAACTTGGCCAGGATGGGTGCGAACTGGCGGAACCCGCCCGGCACCAACTCCACTCGGTGGCCCGCGGTGTGCAACAGCCGCTCCGCCGGGCCAAAGAAGCCGCAGCGGTAGCTCACGCCCGGTCGGGTGAAGACGTCGTAGAGGTTGAGGCAGAGCGCGCCGCCCAACTGGAGGTCCTGCCACGCTTCACGGGCTCCGAGAGCCGTGAGGAAGGTGTCGGGATTGGCGGGCCCGAGCCCGAACCCGATGGTGTCGACCGGTCGGATCAGGGCGACGGCCTCCTCGACGCTGCACGTAGTGGGCATGGACACACTTTCGCACCGCGCCATTCTCCCTGGCCAAAGCCGGTGCGGAGGGGGTGTACCGGCCCACCGAATCCATGACTTTCGGCTCTATCCACCCAGGGAGCGCACCCCCAAAATGTTTGCACACCCTCCTCTTCCCAGAAGTGGTGCTTGGAGAATGGCGGCCACCCCCCTCGGTCGCCATTTTCCAATTCCGGGCTCTGTCACGCGGCGCACCACCGCCCTCGGTGACGCACGTCGGGTGCATGCTCTTGATGCCGCGGTCGGCGCGCGTTGCACCACGACGGGTGGCTCGCCGCAGCCGCGCACTGCTGGACCGGACGCGTCGATACCCCGGGGAACGGGCGATGCGGCCTTGCAGGAGTCGCCGATGTCGATGTACACCCAAATGCTCGATGAGGCCCTCGGCGATCTCGCGCCTGGCGATCGGCGCGCCTCCGAGGTGTCCGCGGTGCAGGTGGCACGCCGCTGCCGCGACGAGATCGCCGGCGAGCCCGCCGGTGCCGACGACGACATCGTCCCGATGGTCCTCGCGCGCGAGATCGGCTATGACGTCGCGCTGCTCCAGCTGGCCAGGTTGCTGGGCATCGAGTCCGATCCGAGCCGCTTTTCCCAACCCCGGCAGGAGCGGGCGCGCCTCGAGCAGGCACGCCGCGACCTCGGCGTCGACCTCGAGGGGTCCGCGGACACAGGGCCGGCGGTCACCGCAACCTGACGGGACCTCAGGTGCCGGTGGCGTCCGCCTTGGCCTCTTGAGCCGTCCGTTCGTGCAACCGCGCGGCGAAGGCGGCGGCTTGCGTCCGCCGCTCCATCCCGAGCTTCCCCAGCAGGTTGGAAACGTAGTTCTTCACGGTCTTCTCCGCCAAGAACAACGTGTCCGCGATCTGGCGGTCCGTGCATCCCTCGGCGATGAGGTCGAGGATCCGTCGCTCCTGGGTCGTGAGGCTGGCCAGCCGCGGGTCGACCTTGGGGCCCTCGCGTAGACGCTCGAGCACTCGCTCTCTCAACGTGGGGTCGAGTAGGGACTGCCCGGCACCGCCACGGCCGATGGCGTCGATCAGGTCGAGGCTGCCCACCTGCTTGAGGACGTACCCCGCCGCGCCCGCCATGATCGACGCGATGAGCGCCTCGTCGTCGGCGAAGAGGTGAGCATGACGCGTGCGATCTCCGGCGCGCTCGACCGGATCTCCCGGCAGACCTCTACCCCGCTCCCGTCGGGCAGCCGCACGTCGAGAATGGCGACATCCGGTTTCGTCGGAGGGATGCGCGCCAACGCGTCCGCGACGGTGCCCGCCTCGCCGACGATCACGATGTCGTCGCTCGCCTCGAGCAGCGCCCGCAGGCCGGTCCGGACGACCTCGTGGTCGTCGAGGAGGAACACGCCCAAAACCACGGCACACATCTTCCCATCCGGCCCGGAATGCTGCTACTCGCCGCCGCGGTGATTTGCCGGGCCGGTCGATAGGCTCGGCGCGTCCGTGCTTCCGGACGTTCGAGCACGCGCACGGGAGGAACGTGTCGGGCAGGCAGTTGCATTACAACTTCAACGACAAGAGACCGCGACCGGTGTGCCCGCCGGAGCCGACGACGGGAGGGATGTGACATGACTGCGCGGGAGTCGGAGAACACCGGGAGGATCGTCGTCGGTATCGACGGATCACCCTCGTCCCTCGAGGCCCTCGCCTGGGCGGCGCGCCAGGCCACCTTGACCGGTTCGTTGCTCGAGGTCGTCATGACCTGGGAATGGCCGACCAGCCTCGGCTGGGCCGTCGCCGTGCCCGACGATTACGACCCCGAGGCTGACGTGCGCGCCACACTCGAGACGGCGCTCACCGAAGTCCGCACCGAGCAGCCCGGCCTGCACATCGACGCCCGAGCCGTGAACGGACACCCGGCGCCGATCCTGGTCGAGGCGTCCAAGGGCGCCGACCTGCTCGTGGTGGGGAGCCGCGGCCACGGCGAGTTCGTCGGGATGCTGCTCGGCTCGGTGAGCGAGCACTGCGTCGCCAACGCGCAGTGTCCGGTGCTCATCCACCGCACCACGCCGTAGCGCGGCGCACCGATCCGCGCCCTCGGCGATCAGATCCCTGTTCGCTCGAGCGCGCGCTCGCGCGTCGAGCGGTCGGCCCACAGTTGCGAGAGCCCCGGCCCACCGGAGGTTGGAGCCGCCGTCTCGCCACGCCGACCCAACAGGGCGCCGAGGGTCGCCTCGACCGAAGAGGCGAGGGATACCGGGTTGTACCCGCCTTCGAGGAACAGGGCGAGGCGACCTGGACGCGGCACGAACTCGCTGACCAGGTGCGCCAGCTCGGCGAAGTCTCCGCTCGACAGCGCGAGGTTGCTCAGGGGGTCCGCCTGGTGCGCATCGAAGCCGCTGGACACGAGCACCCAGTCCGGGCGGAAGGCCTCCATGACCTCGCGAGCCACCTCGTCGAGGGCGGCGCGCACCACGTCGCCCGTCGCTCCGGGGGGCACCGGCAGGTTGACGGTGAGCCCGGGTGCGCCGGGACCGCCGACCTCGTCGGGCCGGCCCGTTCCCGGATAGAGCGGGTGCTGGTGCGTCGACACGTACAAGACGTCCGGATCGTCCCAGAAGATGTCCTGGGTCCCGTTGCCGTGGTGCACGTCCCAGTCCACTATCAGCACACGCTCCCCCAGCGCCGTGCGCGAAGCCGCCGCAACGGCCACGTTGTTGAGGAGGCAGAAGCCCATGGCGCGCTGCGCCGTCGCGTGGTGGCCGGGCGGGCGGACCGCGACGAAGGCGACGCCCTCACCCCGCTGTTCGAGCTCCGCCAGGGCAGCCAGGCCGGCTCCGGCCGCGTGCCGGGCCGCCGTCCACGAGTCCGTCCGGGCGTAGGTGTCGGGGTCGAGGTTCCCGCCGCCTCCGGCGCAGAAGGCCTCGAGCTCGGCCAGGTAGTCCCCTGCGTGGACCCGTGACAGCTCCTCGACCGTGGCCTCGCGTCGGGCCGCCGTCACCACCTCGTCGTCGATCCCCAGCGCGTGCAGGCCGTCCATCACCGCCAGGAGTCGCGACGACTGCTCGGGGTGCCGCGGGCCGCCGTCGTGCTCGGTCAGGCCGGACGGGCCGGCCAGGATCAGCGTCGTCACACGTACCCATCCTGCCACCCTTGCTGCGCCGGCCCCCGCTCCGGCGGGGACCCGCTGGAGCGGCTCCCGACGAAGGGACCTACGCTGGTTTCGATGCCGGGCCGCATGCAGGCATGGGTGGTCGAGACCCCTGGTCCCGTCGACGGCGGGCCGCTCGCGCGGACCGAGCGGGACCGACCCGAGCCCGGGCCCGGACAGGTCCGGGTGCGGGTGCGCGCCTGCGGCGTCTGCCGCACCGATCTCCACCTGGCCGAGGGCGACCTCGCCCCGCACCGCGCCCGTGTGACGCCTGGGCACGAGATCGTGGGCGAGGTCGACCGGATCGGCGACGGAGCCACCCGCTGGCGGCTCGGCGACCGGATCGGCATACCTTGGCTGGCGCACACCGATGGGGTGTGCCGGTTCTGCTCCTCGGGTCGCGAGAACCTGTGTACGGACCCGCGCTTTACGGGCTGGGACATCGACGGCGGCTACGCCGAGTACGCCCTGGCGGACGAGGCCTACGCCTACGCGCTGCCCCCGTCCTTCGACGACGTGACCGTCGCCCCGCTCCTGTGCGCCGGCATCATCGGCTACCGGGCCCTCAAGCGGGCCGAACTCCCCGCCGGCGGGCGGCTGGGGATCTACGGGTACGGCGGCTCGGCCCACCTGACGGCGCAGATCGCCCTGGCCCGAGGCGCCCGCGTGCACGTCATGACCCGTTCGGCCGCCGCCCGGGAGCTGGCCCTCGAGCTCGGGGCCACCAGCGCGGTCGGCGCGGATGCGCCACCACCCGAGCCGCTGGACTCCGCCATCCTCTTCGCCCCGGTGGGCACGCTCGTGCCGCCCGCCCTGGCTGCGCTGGACCGGGGTGGCACCCTCGCCATCGCCGGCATCTACCTCAGCACGGTCCCGCCGCTCGACTACGAGACGCACCTCTTCGAGGAGCGGACGCTGCGGAGCGTGACGGCCAACACCCGCCACGACGGCGAGGAATTCTTGGCCGAGGCGGCCCGCATCGGGATACGCGTGTCGACGACGCTCTACCCGATGGACCGGGCCGACGCCGCCCTGCCGCGACCTGGCCCACGACCGGATCAATGGTGCTGCGGTCCTGGTCCCATAGGGCGCACCCCCAATCCGTGCGGCTCCCGGGGCGACCCACCTGAGGGGTGGGTGCCTCCGACGGCGCCGCGTGCCGTGCGTGCTCACGTGCGCTGGCAGGGCCTTTGACCAGGGAAAACACCCGAAGAGACAAGCGCCGACGGTGCCCCAGCCGATTGACGTCGAAACGCTGTCACAGGGCCCTTGGCGATAGGTCCTGGAGCTCTCGACTGGGGCACACACGCCGGCAGTGCGATCAGGCGGTAGATCGCTACGGCCCATTATTCCCGATCCTGCACCGCATAAACACAGAAAATCGGGAAATTTTGCCAGGGTTTAGATGAGGGGTTCTACCTGGTCAGCGGCCTGAAGCACGGCCACCAACTCGCGATCGCGGGGGTAGCTCAACAAACGGCTCGCGTTATCCAGGCTGAGCCAGCGCAGCTCGTCAACCTCCTCATTGGGGGTGAAGAACCCCCCTTCGGCCGCCATCACCCAGTAGGCAACCGCCTTGGGCCGGCCCTTGCGATCGACGTATTCGGTGTGCCCGATGAAGCGCACGAGTCGGCACGTCATGCCGGTCTCCTCCCGCACCTCGCGCAAGGCCGCCAGCTCGGACGTCTCGCCCACCTCGAGCTTTCCCTTGGGGAACGACCAGTCACGGTGCAGCGGCCGGTGTACGACAACGATCTCGAGGACCCGCTCGTGGCGCCGGACGACCAACCCGCCCGCCGCCTGGACGATGTGTATCGGTGAAGGGAGCTCCACGGTCATCGTTCGTCGCGCCACTGCACTGGCACACTACCGCCGCCCTCGCGGCGGATCGTGGCAATCACCGCCCCGGTAGCGCCACGGAGACCCCCTGTAGCCTGAGCGCGGTGGCCGATTCCACGGGAGACGAACCGGGTCCGCAGGACGATCCGGTCGAGATCGAGTGGCAGTTCGACGCGCTCGATCTGCGCCCGGTCGAGCGTTGGCTGGCGGGCCTGCCCACGCTCGCGGTCGAGACGGATGACGGTGGGACGGTGACCGCACTGGCCCGCACACCGCGCCGGCTCGTCGACTCCTATCTCGACACCGACGACTGGCGTATCGCGCGCGCCGGCTTCGTGGTGCGCACGCGCCGGCGTGGCCGGCAGGACGAGATCACGCTCAAGGACACGCGTCCGGCCGAGGGCGACGGGCTGCGCCAGCGCCTGGAGGTCACCGAGATCCTGCCGTCCTCCGGCGTGGCGGGCCTGGGTCCCGACGGTCCGGTCGGTCGCCGCCTGCTCGCCATAGTCGGGTCCCGAGGCCTGCGCGAGGTGCTCCAGGTCCGGACGCGACGCCGGCCCTTCGCCTTGCGCGTGGGCGGCGTCGACGCGGCTGAGGTCGCGCTCGACGACACGGTGATCGTCGTAGGGAGCGGACAGCGGCCGATGCAGTTGCGCCGCGTCGAGGTGGAGGTGCGGCCGGGGTGGCTCGATGCCCTCGAACCCTTGGTCGAACAGCTGCGCACGTCGTGCGGGCTGCAGCCGGCGCACCTGTCGAAATTCGAGGCGGGCCTGCTCGCCCTGGGCCAGGAGGTTCCCGGCTCGCCCGACCTCGGGCCCACGACCATCTCCGAGTCCTCGACCATGGGTGATCTCGCCTTCGCTGTGGTGCGCCGGCAGCTTGCCGTCCTACGTGACAAGGAGCCCGGCACCCGTCTCGGTGAGGACCCCGAGGAGCTGCACGACATGCGGGTGGCGACGCGCCGCCTGCGCGCGGCGCTCGCGCTGTTCGCCGTCGTGTTGCCGGTCCGGGCCCAGACGTACCGCGAGGAGCTCGGCTGGTTGGGCCGTCTCCTGGGCGAGGTACGCGACCTCGACGTGCAGCAGGAGGGCTTGAAGGAGATGGCCGGTACGAGCGCCGCCGAGTGGAGCGCCGGACCGGGCCCGGGCGGTCACGACGCCCTGGCCGAGCTCTCGGTGCTGCTCGCCGCGAACGGGACGCGGCACGCGCGGTCATGTTGGCCGGCCTCGACTCGGTCCGCTGGGAGCGCCTGGCCAAGGGCCTGGCTGCCATGGTGCAGCAGGGGCCCGCCCGCCGTTCCCTGGCCACGCGGGCCCTCGCCGTGATCACGATGCCCGAGCTGATCGAGGAGCGGCACACCGCGGTTGCCAAGGCGGCCAAGCGCGCAAAGCGGTCGGGCGTGGTCTCGGACTTCCACCGTCTGCGCATCCGCTGCAAGCGGCTTCGCTACACGCTCGAGTTCAGCTCCGAGATCTACGGCGGCCGCACGGCGCGCTACGTCCGCCAGCTCACCGCACTGCAGGACGAGCTCGGCTTGATGCAGGACGCCGAGGTGGCCTCACTGCGGTTGGCCGACCTGGCCACGGGGGAGGCCGGGCTCACGGCCGCCACGGTCTTCGTGATGGGCGGCGTGGCGGAACGGCGCCGGCGCGAGGTCGATCGGCTCCTGAAGCGCCTCCCCAAGGAGCTCGCCCGGGTGGGCGGGAGGGAGTGGCGCGACCTGGCCCATCACATGGAGCGCCGCCGCGCCGCGGCCGAAGCCGCCCGGCCACCGGTGCGCAGCGCCCTGCGGGCGCTGCCACGTCCCTCCGCCGGATCAGGCGGACCCGCCGCCGAGGCGGAGGCACCGGGCCATGCGTCCGCGCCGCCCGGGTTGATGGCGCTGTCGTCACCCACGCCGACGACACCACGGGAGCCCGAGCCGGGGCCGCACGAGTTCGGCCGCGACGGCTGAGCGGCCTCCCTAGGCGAGCGGGAACGCGGCGGCGTCGCCCATCACGAGGCGCGGGTGCTCGGTGAGGATGAAGTGCAACCGCTCGGTGTCGAGGAAGCGCTCGATGTCGGCCCAGATGTCGGGGAAGTCCGGCTCCCCCATGTGGGCCCGGTAGGCGTCCATGTCTTCGAACCACTGCACGGTCACGCCGTCGAAGCCAGGGTCGTCGTCACCCGCGTAGTCCTCGAGCGACCGCGGGTGCTGCTCGTAGCGCACGACATGGCGACCGCTCTGGCTGGCCGTGATCAGCGGGCCGTGCACCTCGCGCCAATGCGCGTGGAACTCAGCGGGGGTGAGCCCGTCCTTGCGGCGCAGTAGGCAAGTGAGCCGGACCATGGGACCTCCTCCGGTGGCCGGCAGCAGCTGGCGACGCCGGCCGGCGTGCACCCTAGGCGCCCTCCGGCGGTTCGACTACGGCAGCGAGAGCGTGAGGCCGCCCGAGCCCCCGCTCGAGCTGACGCCGACGGTGACGCCGCCGACGGTCACGGGCGGCGAGGTCACCGGCACAGGCACCGCCGGGAGCGGCACGGTGATCGGAGTGGTGGCGCTGCCCGTCGTCGGCGCGGTCGTTGTCGTTGTCGTTGTCGTCCTGGTAGTCGTGGCGGAGCGGGTCGGCGCCGAAGAGGAGCGCGACGCCGGCCAGCGTGATGCCGATCCGTCGCCCGTCGCGCCGCGACCTCACCGGCCTGTCTCCACCAGGGCCGGCTGCTCCTGCCCGGAACGGGATTCCGCCATCCCGCTCCGGGCAGTCCACAGCACCGGTTCCCGCTGCATCTGCTGCTCCCTCCAGATCCTCCGAAGATCTCTGTTGGTACCTCCGCCGGCCGGAGTGGCGGAACACCCCGACCCGTCGTGTGCCTATGCGATGGGTGCGCCTCCCCTGGCTGCCGCCGGGCCGGCCCCCGAGACCGGAGGGGGAACGGAGGAGGTCCCGAAGGCCGGGCCCGGTGGCGGCCCGCCGCCCGACGCGGAAGGGTTGGTCGGTTGGGGCGCCTCATCGGCTGCCCCTGCGGCGGGTGATTGGGTGGAGTGAGCGAGCGCACGAGGCGATGCGCGGGCGGGCGATCAGCGCGATCCCGGCCCCGCCCAACCCGGCCAGGAGAATGACGGGCAGGATGCCGGCCCAGTACTCGCCGGTGTGGACGCTGGTGACGTTGGGCACGGCGGCGGGGACCGCGACGGGCGTGGCCGGGGTGGCTGCGGCCGACGCGGTGGCGACGGCGGGACTGGCCACGGTCGAGCTGCCGGTGACGCTCACGTCGCCGACGTTGAGCCCGATGCCGCCCATGAGGCCGCTCAGCAGCCCGAGGTTGAGGACGCCCACCTTGGCGCTGGCCGTGGTGCCCGGCGGCGAGCTGTCGCAGGAGAGCAGGTTGCCCGAGGGGTTGTAGCTCACCAGGTCGGTCAGCAATGCCGTCACGGCACCCGAGAGCGCGCCACCCGCGCCGCCCAACGTCGCGAGGATCTGGTTGACGGCGGGCAGGATGCCGTTGACCGTTCGCAGCACCGACTGCACCGGCGCCGACAGCTGGCTCGTGTCCGAACCGGGCGTCGCGGACGCCGCGGGGGCGTCGGCGCACAGGGAGGACGCCGAGGGCAGTGGGCCGCCGAGGATCGCCTGGAGGACGTCGGTCAAGCTGAGGCTGAGCGACGCGGTGGCGATGGCGCCGCTGCCCGAGGCGGTCGGGTTTCCGCCGCCGTCCTCGGACGCCGAGGCGGTGCCGCAGACGACGTCCACGTCGAGCAGGCCGGTGTCGATGGGGATCGGACAGCTGTTGGGACCGGTCGAGGTGGCGCTGGTGCCGTCGCCCTTCGCCACGGCGTCCTGGGTACTGTCGAGCGCGTCGCCCGCAAGCGACGACGTCGCGCTCGTCGGGCAGGGGTTCGACGTGGCCGCGGTCGACAGGCAGGCCCCGGTGCCCGAGGCCTCGGCCACGGGCGCGTTCGAGGCGTCGGCCTCCGAGCCACCGCCGGCGACCTGGATGGTATTGAGGAGGGACAGCGACACGAACCCCCCGTTTCCTTGCACGTTCCACTGGCTGGCTCCCTGCGCACCAGCGACCGAGGACATGGGCGCCCGTGACCGCCAGGGCGACGAGGCCCACGGCGGCGATTCGGATCCGACCCCGACCTCGCATCACTACTCCTTGACCGGCCCCGCCCGAAGCGTGACGGGACCCTCCTCTACACCGGTGAAACGGCGAAATGCACCGAAACTTGCGCCGCCGCTGCGAAAGAATTGTCCTTGCGTCCAGGGTGAAACGCACGTGCCGTGCACGTGCGCCGCGAGGGCGACGGGGCCAACGCCGGTGGTCCCGTACTGTGGCGCGCCGTGCCCGCCTCCCACGTCGTGTGGATCCTTTTGGCGGGGGTCGGTGCCGGCATCTTCAACGGCGTGGCCGGCGGCGGCAGCCTGATCTCGTTCCCGGTGCTGCTGGCGCTCGGCTATCCCGCACTCACCGCCAACATCACCAACACCATCGGGATCTGGCCCGGCTACGTCGCCTCGGCGGCCGGCTTCCGGCGCGAGATCGGCGACCAGGCGCGGCGCCTGGTCCGCCTCACCCCGGTCGCCCTGGCCGGCGGCGTCGCCGGCGCGCTGCTGCTCCTCACCACCTCGCCGGCCACCTTCGACGACGTCGTGCCCTGGCTCGTGCTGGGCGCCGCTGCCCTCTTCGCCGCCCAACCCGTCCTACGGCGGGCGCTGGACCGCGGCACGGCCCACCCGCGCACGCGGCCCGTCCTGCTCGTGATCGGGGTGTTCGCGGCCTCGGTCTACGGCGGCTACTTCGGTGCCGCCATGGGCGTCATGTTCCTCGCCGTCCTCGGCCTCGCGCTGCCGCTCTCGCTCGCCCACACGAGCGGCCTGCGCGCCGTGCTGTCCATGATCGTCAACGGCATCGCAGCCGTCGTCTTCCTGATCCACGGCGGCCTGGCCTGGGAAGCGGTCGGCCTGTTGGCCGCCGGGAGCCTCGTCGGCGGCTACGCCGGGGCGCGGCTGGCCCTGGCCCTTCCTGCGCCCGCCCTGCGGGTCGTGGTGGTGGTGATCGGGGTCGGAACGGCGGTGAAGTTGCTGGTCTGAGCCCGCTCAACCGGCGGCGAGCGGGTAGCGCCCGAGGACCGCGCCGGCCAGGGCGCGCCGCGCCGCCACCGCGGCCCGTCGCGCCTCGCCGAGGTCGGTCGGCACGAGGCGCACGCGGGTGCCGGGAGCGCACTGCCCGAGCAGGCCGTGATCGGCGGTGGCGACCACGGCCAGCACCGGATAGCCCCCGAGCGTGGCGTGGTCCGGCAACAGGATCACCGGGTCACCGCCCGGCGGCACCTGCACCGCGCCGGTCACGACGCCCTGCGAGTCGAGCTCGCCCCCGGCGCGGGGAAGCCAGCGCGGCGCCGCGCCGTCGTCGGCGCGCAGGCGGACACCCACCCGGTTGCTGTCACGCCCGACGCGGAAGACCACGCCGGCCAACTGGTCCAGTGCGTCGGGCGCGAACCGCTCGGCGTGCGGTCCGGCCACCACGCGCAGCGCGACCGGCTCGTCGCTCTCGGCGGGTGGGCCGGCGGCGTCAGGGGCCAGGTGGTCACCGAGCGGTGGTGCCCACGGTCCCGCATGGAGGGACGCGCCGGCGGCGAGCGGGCCGGCACCGAGCCCGCTCAGCTCGTCGCTGGCCGTGCTGGCGAAGGCCGCCGGACCGAGGAACCCGCCCGCCACCGCCAGATAGGTGCGGCAGCCGCGGCGGAGCGGGCCGACCTCGAGCACGCGGCCGGCGTCGAGCGGCAGCACCTGGCCGGCGCGCACCGGCGTGCCGTCGACGCGCGGCGCGGGCGCCGCCCCGACCACGGCCACATGGCACGGCCCGACGCCCCGCAGCCGGGTCCCACCGCCGGTGATCTCCACCGTGCCGGCGCCGGGCACGTTCCCGACGAGACGGTTGGCCAACGCGAACGAGACCGGGTCGGCCGGACCGGCCCCCGGGACACCTGCGCCCGCGACGCCGCGGCGCCCGCCGTCCTGGAGGGCCGCGCGCAGGCCGGGCACGACGACCTCGAGCACGAGCCGGGCGCCGGCCGGCGGCCGCCAGGGCGGTAGCCGCAGTGGTGGCGGCTCGCGCGCATCGGCCGCGTCCGCCACGCTGAATTGCACGCGGTCCCCCGGCCCCAGGAGCGCGTAGGGGGCGCGTCCAGCGTGAAGAGTGCCACGCCGGTACGCCCCACCAGCTGCCAGCCCCCGGGTGAGGCCGTGGGATATACGGCGGCCCGGCCGGCGGCCAGGGCCACCGACCCGGCCGGGACGGCCGGGCGCGGGCGGTCGCGGCGCGGCACCGCCCGCAGCGCCGCCGGCAGCCCCTCGAGGTAGGCGAACCCCGGCGAGAACCCCAATACGGCGACGGTCAACGGGGACGCGGTGAGCGCGGCCACCACCTGGCCGGTGCCGCACCCGGCCACGGCAGCGACGTCGGCCAGGTCCGGACCGTCGAAGGCGCACGGGATCGTCACCAGCCGCCCGAGCCCTCCCTCGCGCCCGGTCGTCCCCGGATCCGGCGCGGGCGCAGCCGTGCCCAGGGCGCGGGCCACGGCAGCGACGTCGGCTACGTCGGGCGTGGCGTCGTCCGGTGCGACCACCGCCACCGTGGCGAAGCCGCACACCACCTCGACGGTCGACGGGTCTCCGAGCTCTTCCGTGAGCGCGCCGGCGAGCGCACGTGCCGCCGCCGCGTCGGCGACGCCGATCAGAAAGGCACGGTCACCGAGGGGCCGCACCTCCCCGACGGGGACCGAGCGCGTCATGCACGTGCCGGGACGGCCACGTCGATACCGGCGCCGGCCAGCGCCTGGCGCACCGCCTGCACGATGGCCACCGCGCCGGGCGAGTCGCCGTGGGTGCACAGCGTGTCCACCCACAGGGTGAGGACGCTGCCGTCGTCGGCCACCGCGGCACCCCGGGCCAGGCTGAGCGCCTGGGCCGCCGCCGCGGCCGGGTCGTCGAGGACCGCGCCGGGCCGGGTCCTGTCCACCAACCCTCCGTCGGCCCGGTAGGCCCGGTCGCAGAAGCCCTCCTCGTCCGCGGTCATGCCGTCGCGCAGCACCATCGCCATGGCGCGGCAGCCCGACGGCAGCACCAGCGTGGCGTCGTCGCCGCAGCTGTCGCGCACGGCATCGCGGAAGGCCTCGTAGACGGCGCCACCCTTGGCCACCTCGTCGTAGAGCGCCCCGTGCGGCTTGACCGACCCGATGGTCGTGCCGGCGTCGCGGCAGACGCGCCGAGCGCGTCCAGCTGTGTGCGCAGCGCGAGCCGCAGCTCCTCGCGCGCCATCACCATGGGCCGGCGGCCGAAGCCCTCGCGGTCGGGGTACGACGGGTGCGCGCCCACCCGGACCGCGTGGGCCGAGCGCGGCGGCCACGGTGGCGGTCATCGACGCGTCGTCGCCGGCGTGGCCGCCACAGGCGACGTGCGCCGAGGTGACGAGGCCGAGGAGCGCCCGTTCCACCTCGATCCCCTCCGGATCGTACGCCTCCCCGACGTCCGCGTTGAGATCGATCGTTCGGTTCGGTGACACCGGCGCGCCGCCCCTACCCCGCTTCGAGGCGTTCCACAACGACGCCGTCGCGATAGACCACGCGCTGGTGGCGCCGCGTCGGCACGCGGGTGCCGCCGAGGACGGAGCCCGTCATGTTGAGCGGGTCCGCGCCGGCGACCACCACCTCTTCGCCAGCGCCGCGGTGCCGGTGCACCGCTTGCAACGCCTCGGCCGCCTCGGCCAGCGCGTACTGCTCCCCCGAGAGCCCGGCGACGAAGCGCCCGCCGAGGACGAGGCCGCGTGCCTCGAGGCGGCGCAGGGCCCAGACGACCTCGCGCCAGGGCACCTTGAAGGACTCGCGGCTCCAGAGCTCCCAGGCCACCACGCCCCAGCGCAGCAGCAGCTGGTGGGCCACCGCCTCGGCCAGCTCCTCGTTGCCCGGGGTGAGTACGCCGTCGTCGACCGCCGGCTGGCCGAGCACCTCGGGTCCGGGCAGGAGCGACCACCGCCCTTCGCCGATGCCCGAGCCGGCCGGGGCACGGCGGCGGGCGAGCCGTCCCGACGGACGCCGCACGGTGCGCGTCCGCCAGCGGTCGCGGGCCGACAGCAACGCGCGCACGGCGGAGAAGGCGTCGGCGGTCACCAGCCCGCGGGCGACCAGGTCCCAGAGGCCCTCGTCGACCTCCGCCGGCAGCCGCCCGGTCAGCGGCGCCAGCTCGGGGCGGAAGCACGCACCCCGCGTGCCCAGCGCGGCCAGCACGTCGGCGGCGGCACCCGTCTCGGGCTCGGGCGTGGCGGCACCGGCCCGCACGGCGCGCAACAGGGTGACCAGGTCGTCGCGTAAGGCGAACGCCAGCGGCGTGGCCGGCGACGGCGTGCCGCTGCGCCCGGTGGGCTCCGCCCGCGGGGTCAGCCGCCCCCAGACCACCTCCCCGGAGAGGCACAGCTCGTCGAGCCAGCGCGGGTCGTAGCCCTCGACGCGGGCGGGGAGGATCTGGGCCTCCCACTCCGAGGCGGGCGCCTCGATCCCCGCCAGCTGCTCGAGCACCTCGAGCAGCCCGGCCCGGCCCTCCAGCCGGCTGTCGGGCGTGGCGTGCTGCCAGTGGGTGAGGAAGCGCACGTAGTCGGCGATCGGCACCGCGTCGACCAGGCCGCGGCGCCGGCTGCGGCTGGCCCGGTGCAGTCGCACCAGGAGGTGGCGGGCGCACCAGCGCCCGTCGGGCAGTTCGATGGCCGCGCCCGTGTGCTCGAGCCGGGCCAGCGCGGTGCGCGCCCGGGCCGCCGTGAGCGGTGCGCCCAGCGGTGCACCGGGGGGCAGCGGCGCGTCGGCCACGAGCTCCTCGACCGTGACCGGGCCGGCCACCTGCAGGTGCCCCCCGACGCAGGCGGCCGCCGCGTCGTCGTCGGTGGCCAACGCCGCGGCCACGCCGGCGCGTTCGGTCGCCACCCAGCTGCCGTCGAGCAGGCGCACCCGCCCCTCGGCCGCCAGCGCGGCGTACCAGTCCGCCCAGGCGGGGACGGGACGGGCGGTCACCAGCGTGAGCAGCAGGTCGTGCAGCTCGTCGGCGTCGCGCGGGCGCGGGCACACCTGCTCGAGCACGACCGCGACCGCGGCGGGGTCGAGCGCGGTCAGCTCGTGGGCCGGCACGGGCAGCCCGTCGGGGCCGAGCTCGCCCAGTCCGCGCCGCAGCGAGAGGGCGCGTGTCCGGCGCTCCTCGAGCGGGGCGTCGTCGAGATAGGTGTACGGCCGTCCGCTCAAGATGGCGTGCGAGAAGGGCGAGGGTTCCGACGAGTCGACCGTGTGGACGGCGATCGCCCCCGACTCGACCTGTGCCCACAGGTCGGCCAGGCCCTCCACCGAGAGCCCCTCGTGCAGGCAGTCGTGGATGGTCTGGCGCGCCAGCACGTGGTCGGGGACGGTGACCGGTCCCACCGGTGCGTTCTCCTGGCAGGCGGCCAGGCCCGGCCACACCGCGGCGAGCAGGTCGTCGGACTCCATGCGCTGCAGGTGGATGGGCCGGCGCTTGCCCCCGTTCATGCGCGGCAGCACGAGGGCGCGGGTGAGGTTCCAGCGCCAACGCGCCCCGAGCATCGGGTGGGGCAGGACGGCCTGGGTCAGCACCTGTGGGACGGCGGCGCTCGAGAGCATCGACTGCACGCGGGTGAGCGGGAAGCTGTGCTGGGGCCCGAGCGAGAGCACGACCGTGTCGTCGTCGGCCGCCGCCTGCAGCTCGAAGTCGAACGAGACGCAGAAGCGCTTGCGCAGGGCCAGCCCGAGGGCCCGGTTGATGCGTCCGCCGAACGGCGCGTGGATGATGAGCTGCGAGCCCTCGCTCTCGTCGAAGCAGCGCTCCACCACGATGCGCTCGCGCGTGGGCAGGTGCCCGAGCGCCGCCAGGCCGGCGGCGCAGTAGGCGACCACCTGCTGGGCCACCTCGGCCGAGACCCCGGCCTCGGCGCGCACGAGCCGGCGCGCCCCGTCGCCGTCGCCGGCGCGCAGCAGCGGCTCGAGCGCGGCACGCAGGTCGCTGACCGCCTCGGACAGCTCGGCGGTGCGGGCCGGCGCCTCGCCCAGCCAGAAGGGGATGGTCGGCGGCAGGTCGCCGGCGTCGTGCACGCGCACGGTGCCCACCTCGACCTTGGCCACCCGCCACGAGTGCGTGCCGAGGAGGAAGATGTCCCCGGCCGTCGCCTCGACGGCGAAGTCCTCGTGCACCGAGCCCACGGTGACCCCGTCGGGGTCGAGGACGACCCGGTAGTCGCCCGTCTCGGGGATGGCGCCGCCGCCGGTCAGCGCGGCGAGGCGCGCGCCGCGGCGGGCCCGGAGGCGGCCGTTCACGGCGTCGTGGTGCAGGTGGGCGCCGCGACGCCCGCGCCCGGTCTCGATCCCCCAGCTGGCCAGCGCCACCACCTCGTCGAAGTCGTCGCGGGACAGCGCGGCGTAGGGCGCGGCGGCGCGCGTCATGGCCCACAGCGCCTCGACGTCGCGCTCGTCGGTGGCGGCCACCTCGGCCACCAGCTGCTGGGTCAGCACGTCGAGCGGGGCCACGGGCGGCTCGAGCAGATCGAGGCGACCGGCGCGCACCGCCGCCAGCAGTGCGGTGCACTCCACCAGCTCGTCGCGGGTCGTCGGGTAGAGGCGGCCGGCCGGCGTCCCGTCGCGGTGGTGGTTGGCCCGGCCACGCGCTGGAGGAAGGTGCCGATGGCGCGCGGCGAGCCGATCTGACAGACCAGCTCGACCGGGCCGACGTCGATCCCGAGCTCGAGCGAGGCGGTGGCCACCAGCGCGTGCAGGTCGCCGGCCCGCAGCCGTGTCTCCACGATGCGGCGGCGTGCCGCCGAGAGACTGCCGTGGTGCGCGGCGACCAGCAGCGACGCATCGACGTCGGCGCCGCCGTGGCCGGGCTCGTCGGCGCCCAGGCGCTCGGCCAGCTGATGGGCGACGCGCTCGGCCATCTTGCGCGTGTTGACGAAGACGAGCGTGGTGCGGTGGTGCCGGGTGTGCTCCGCGATGCGGTCGAGGATGTCGGACATCTGGCCGCCGCTCATCACGGCCTCGAGCTCGGTCGAGGGGAGCTCGATGGCCACCTCGAGGTCGCGGGCGTGGCCGCAGTCGACGATGACGGTGGGCGGCCGGTCGTCGTGCACGCCCGAGAGGAGCCTGGCCACCAGGTCGAGCGGCCGCTGCGTGGCCGAGAGCCCGATGCGCTGGACGTGGCCGCCGCTCTCGGTGACCAGCGCGTCGAGGCGCTCCAGGGACAGCGCAAGGTGGCTACCCCGCTTGTCCCGGGCGAGCGTGTGCACCTCGTCGACGATCACCGTGCGCACCCCGCGCAGCAGCGCGCGCGACGACGGCGCCGTGAGGAGCAGATAGAGGGACTCCGGCGTGGTGACGAGCAGGTCGGGTGACTGCTTCTTCATGGCAGCGCGCTCCGCCGGTGGGGTGTCGCCGGTGCGCACGGCGACGCGCAGGCCCGGGTCCGGATAGCCGAGGCGCGCCGCCTCCTCGCGGATCTCCGACAGGGGCACGTGGAGGTTCTCGTGCACGTCGACGGCGAGGGCGCGGCAGCGGTGAGATGTAGAGGACCTCCGGGACGCCCCCCGTGCGCGCCCCGGCCTCGGCGGCCCGGTAGGCGGCGTCGATGGCCACGAGGAAGCCGGTCAGGGTCTTGCCCGAGCCGGTCGGCGAGGCGACGAGCACGTCGCTGCCCGCGGCGATGTGGGGCCAGGCCGCGGTCTGGGGCGGCGTGGGGCCCGCCGGGAAGCGCTGGGCGAACCAGCTCGCCACGGCCGGGTGGAAGAGGGGATCGGGCGAGGCCTCGGGCATCCTCCTATTCCACCAGCCCGCTGCGACGGCGGCGACACCGTGGGCCGCCGCGTCGGCTCAGGCGGGCGGCGGGCGGCGGCCCCAACAGGAGATCATCGGCGGCTGGGCCAGGTCGAGCGCCCCGGCACGCACGCTGGCCAGGTGCCGCTCGATCTCCGCCTCGGTGGCGATGCCGTGGGCCAGCAGCTGATCGCCCACCAGGGTGATGGTGGCCACCTCGAGGGCGTCGCAGGCCGGGTCGCTCACGGGGAAGGCGGCGTCGGCCGCCACCTCGACCAGCCCGGCGGCGCGGAGGCGGCGGGGCAGCGAACGGCCGTAGGCGAGGTCGACGCCGCGCTCGGCCAGCAGGGTGCGGAAGCCGCTGCGGAGGCGGTTGGCCAGGACCTGCTCGGGGCCCGTCTCCTCCAGGCAGCTGCGCGGCTGGAGGGCGGGGTCGGCGTCCTCGACGAGCAGCACGCCTCCGGGACGGAGGGACTCGGCCATGATGGCCAGGGCGGCATCGCGTTCGGGCACGTGCACCAGCACCAGGCGGGCGTGGACGAGGTCGAAGGGACCCCCGGGCGGCGGGCCCGAGGCGACGTCGTGCTCGAGGACCCCGACGTTGGGGCCGACGGCGGCGCCCGCCCACGCGACGTCGATGTCGGTGGCCAGCACGTGCCCGGCCGGCCCGACCCGCTCGGCCAGGTGGCGCACCACCGAGGTCCCCCCGGCGCCCACCTCCCAGCAGCGCCAGCCCGGTCCCAGCCCGAGGCGATCGAGATGGCGGAACGTCGAGGGGTCGAAGAGCGCGGCGAAGGCCGTGAAGCGGTCCATCGCCTCGGGGGCGTCGTTGGCGAGGAGGTAGCGGTCCGCGCTCACGGCGATCCCGACGGCGCGGCGGTGGGCGCGGGAGCAGGCGAGGGTGGTGGTGGCCCGGTCCGCCCGGCCGACTGGGGCGGCGCGGTCGGTGCGGCGGGCGCGGGCGGCGCGGACGGGGGCGGCGCGGGCGGCGCGGGCGGCGCGGCGCCCAGGTCCTGCGAGGTCCCGGCGTAGCGGTCCAGCACGTCGGCGACCTCGGCCCGACCCTCCTCGATGAGCTGGGCCGTCATCGAGAAGTCCCGGTATTGCCCGGAGGGCTCGCCGCCGCCACTGAAGACGATGACCTCCACCCCGAGCGGCAGGGCGGCCAGCTCGCGCACGAAGCGCGCGTGCACGGCCACGAAGAAGGCGGTGAGCGCAGCCTCGGCCGGGCGCTTCGGCGGCGGCGGGTGGTAGTGCAGCGGTCCGCACAGCAGCACGTAGATGCGATCGCAACCCGCAGCCAACGCCCGGCTGATCGGCACGTTGTCCACCACGCCGCCGTCGACGAGGACGTCGCCGTCGATGGTGACGGGCGGGAAGATCGAGGGGATGGCCGACGAGGCGAGGATGGCCTCCACCGCGGGGCCGTGGGTGATCCAGCGCTCGCGCCCGTCGGTCAACGACGTGGTCACCACCTCGAGCGGGATCGTCGCCTCCTCGAGGTTCTCGTAGTCGATACCGGCCTCGATGATGGCGCGCAACCCCGTGTTGGCGTGCACCGCCGGGCGCTTCTGCAGGAAGGCCCACGGGCCGTCGAAGGTGCCGCGGGGGAAGATGTCGGTCCCCTTCACGTCGCGCCAGATGGCGGCCATGCGTGCGCTCCCCTCGAGCGTCGGGTCGCCCGCGTACGCCGCGCCGTTGATGGCGCCGACCGACGCGCCGAAGACCCGGTCGGCCCGGATGCCCCGGCGGATGAGGGCCTCGAGCATGCCGACCTGCACGGCGCCGCGGCTACCGCCGCCCGCCAGCACGAAGGCGGTGCGCGGCGGGCTCCCACCGTTCCGCCCGGACCCGTGGTCCCGGCGCGGCCGGCGTGCCCAGCGCCCCCGGAGGCGCTCCCGCCACGACGGCGGCGCGGGACCGGCGCCGGAGGCGGTGTCGGTCACGGCGACTCCCGCGGCGGTGGCGGCTCCCCACGGAGGCGCGCCTCCTGGCGCGCCCGCCAGGCGTCGCGTCCCGCCACGTCGTGGCGCACCGCCCACACGATGACGATCACCACGAGCGCGAGTAGGGCGACGACGAAGACCGCGAACACGACGTAGAAGGCGGTGGTGGCCGGCGACGTCGTCAAAAGGAGCGGGACAACAGCCACACGATCAAGGGTACGCGGTGTCACAGCCCCTCGGCACACTGCGCCGATGGTCCTCGTCGCCCCCCTTCGCCCGGTCCGGCCGGCACCACCGGGCCCGGTGCCGATGGAGGGTGGGACGGGCCGGGAGGTGTTGGCGCAGTTGCGCGGCGACACCGCGGCGCGGCCGCGCTTCGATCCGGCATTGGGCGGCGGGCTCCGGGCCTGGCTCGAGGACGCGGCCTACGACGTAGTGGCCCGGCGGGGCGAACACGCGCCCCCACTCGTGCTCGGCCCGCGCCAGGCGCTCGGCGGGTTCGCACCTGGGTCCGAAACGACTTCGGACGAGGTGGTGCTCGCCCGCCTCGTGCGCGCACTGTTCCGTCAGCTGGTGCACACCGGCGCGCTCGGCGACCCCTTGGACGACGCGCTCGACGCGCTGCGGGTCGGCGGCGGTGCGGAGACGGTGGCGCAGATCGAGGCGGCTGCGCCGGCGGCGCGCACCGCGCTGGCGGACACGCTGGCTCGCCACGCCGCCAACCTGCGCGCCGTGGTGCCGCCCTTCGCCCCGGGCTGGCTGCCCCGGACCGACGACCGCGTGGCCATCCCGCTCGCCGGTGGACGGGTCGTGCTGCACGGCGTCTTCGATCTCCTGGTCGGGATCCCCCAGCCGGACCGGGCCTCGCTGTGCGCACTGGCGCTGTCGACCGGTGGGGCGTGGGTGCGGGCGCGCCGCTCGTTGCACTATCTCGCGCTGCTCGAGACCCTCCGCAGCGGCACACCGCCGTTCCGTCTGGCCCTGCTCGAGTCGGCCAGCGGCCGCTACGGGGTCGAGGACGTGCGCGAGGAGCACCTCCGCCGCGCTCGCCTCGCATCTGGCCGCCGTACTCGCCGGCGCGGGCGACGCCGTCGGCGCAGCCGGCTCCGACACACCCGTCCCCGCACGTGGCTGAGGGCCTGACCACCGCTCTCCTGGCGCCCCTGCCGGTCTTCGACGCTGCGTCCTGGCGCGCCGCACTCGACGACGCCACGTCACTCCTGGCCGGCCTCGCCGTCCGCCGCGCCGGGGGTGGCCCGTTCCGTGTCACCGACCACGAGGTGCGGGTGGCGCTGGCCGGTGTCGACGGATCCATCTGGACGGAGGAGGCCGAGCCGTTCGCCTGGTCCACCCGCACGGCCCGGCGCACCCTCGGCCTGGCGGCGGTGCGCCGGCTGGTCGACGGTGGCGCGCGCTCCCCGTCGACGCCGTGCGGACCCGGGTGGCCGAGTCGTGTGCGTGGGTGGACGACGGCAGTCCGTGGGTCTCCCAGCTCGACCGCTGGGTGGCCGGGCTCTCCCCGGCCGGTCGGGCCGCCGTCACCGCCGACGCCGTCACCTGGGCCACCCGCCTGTGGTGCGCCCTCGACTGGACCGCCCTGCCGTCGGCGCCCGTGATCGGCCGCGACCGCTGGTGGGACAGCCCGCACTCGGCGCTGCTGGCGCTGCGGGGCCGAGCCGACGTGCGCACCGGCCAGGCCCATCTCGTCGTACTCTCGGGCCCGCGCCGCGAGTCGGCGCGGGCCGAACTCGCCCTGGTGACGCTGGTGGAGGCGCTGCGGGGCCGAGGAGCAGCCCCACCGGGGCGCGTCGTCGGGTGGTGGCCCGACTCGGGCCACCTGGTGCGGGTCGAGCCGGAGCCGGCGGTGCTCACCCTGGGTGCCGAGGCGGTCGCGGTCGTCCTCACCGGTGTGGGCACCCCGATGCGCTCGGTCGCCGCCTGAACCCGCGGCGCCATCCTCTATCGTTGGCGCCCCCATGGGCACACGCGACGACATCAGGAACGTGGCCATCGTGGCGCACGTCGACCACGGCAAGACCACCCTGGTCGACGCCCTGCTGCGCCAGACCGGCGCGTTCGGGGCCCACCAGGAGCTGACTGACCGCGTCATGGACTCGGGCGACCTCGAGCGGGAGAAGGGCATCACGATCCTGGCCAAGAACACCGCCGTGCGCTGGGGCGGCGTGAAGCTGAACATCGTCGACACGCCGGGGCACGCCGACTTCGGCGGCGAGGTCGAGCGCGGGCTGACCATGGTCGACGGTGTCCTGCTCCTCGTCGACGCGTCGGAGGGTCCGCTGCCCCAGACCCGCTTCGTGCTGCGCAAGGCGCTCGAGGCTCGCCTCCCCGTGGTGCTCGTCGTCAACAAGGTGGACCGCGCCGACGCCCGCATCGCCGAGGTGGTCCACCAGGTAGAAGAGCTGTTCCTCGACCTCGACGCCGACGAGGACCAGATCGACTTCCCGATCCTCTACGCCAACGCCAGGGCGGGTTGGGTCAGCACCGAGCCGGGCGTCGAGGGGGAGAACGTCGAGCCGCTGTTCCGCACCATCATCGAGCACGTCCCGGCGCCGTCCTTCGAGGAAGGGATGCCCACCCAGGCGCTCGTGTGCAACCTCTCGGCTTCGCCCTACGTGGGCCGGCTCGCTGTGTGCCGCGTGTACAACGGCACCCTGGTCAAGGGCGAGACCGTGGGCTGGTGCCGACTCGACGGTACGGTCGAGAAGGCGAGGATCACTGAGCTGTACGTGACCGAGGCGCTCGACCAAGTGCCGGCGGAGTCGGCCGGCCCCGGGGAGATCGTTTCCGTGGCCGGGCTGGCCGAGGTCACGATCGGCGAGACGCTGGCCGATCCGGACGACCCCATCGCGCTGCCCGCCATCACGGTCGACGAGCCCAGCCTGGCCATGACGATCGGCATCAACACCTCCCCGCTCTCGGGCCAGGACGGGACCAAGATGACGGCGCGGCTCCTCAAGGCGCGCCTCGACGCCGAACTGGTGGGCAACGTCGCCATCCGGGTGGCGCCCACCGACCGGCCCGACATGTGGGAGGTCCTCGGACGAGGCGAGCTCCAGCTGGCGGTGTTGGTCGAGACCATGCGGCGCGAGGGCTTCGAGCTGACGGTGGGCAAGCCGCAAGTGGTGACGCGCGAGATCGACGGCCGCGTGCACGAACCGGTGGAGCGGGTGTCGGTGGACGTCCCGGACGAGTATCTCGGCGTCGTCACGCAGCTCCTCGCGCTGCGCAAGGGCGCCATGCTCGAGATGGTGAACCACGGGACGGGCTGGGTACGGCTCGACTACCGGGTGCCGGCGCGAGGGCTGATCGGCTTCCGCACCGAGTTCTTGACCGAGACGCGCGGGACCGGCATCCTGCACCACGTCTTCGACGGGTGGGAGCCCTGGCACGGCGATTTGCGCACCCGGCGCAACGGCTCCATGGTGGCCGACCGCCGCGGCATCACGACGACCTTCGCGCTGATGAACCTCCAGGAGCGCGGGACACTGATCGTCGGCCCCGCCGAGGAGGTCTACGAAGGCATGATCGTCGGGGAGAACGCCCGGGCCGAGGAGATGGACGTCAACCCGACCAAGGAGAAGAAGCTGACGAACATCCGCTCCTCGACGGCCGAGGAGTTCGAGCGCCTCACGCCAGCCATGACCTTCTCTTCGGAGCACGCGCTGGAGTTCATCACCGAGGACGAGTGCGTCGAGGTGACGCCGAAGGCGGTTCGGCTGCGCAAGGCCATCCTCGAGCAGGCGACCCGTGGCCGGCTGCGCAGCCGCGCCCGCGACGCCCGCGAGCAGGCGGCACGGGGGTCGTGACCGGGCCCCTCACGTAGCATGAGCGGCCGGGAGGGATGGCAGAGCGGACGAATGCACAGCTCTTGAAAAGCTGCGAGGTGCAAGCCTCCGTGGGTTCGAATCCCACTCCCTCCGCCAATGTGGTCCTTCTGCACACCCACGTCATGAAAAAGGCGCCGGGCGCTGGTGCGGCGACCACCACAGCCGTCCTTGACTCTGCGTGCACGGTCCCTCAGGAGCGTCCGGAAGAGTTCTGTGGGCATGGCATTGTCCGAACCATCTCTGGTTACGAAAAAGTGCCCGAATGTAGCCTAGTTGGCTCCGCACATTCGTCTCGCCGCGCTGCCCGGACTCCCGTAGTTCTCTCTGCCCCAGCAGGGCGGAGTCGCCGCGGTTCCGAATCGGGACTCCGCTTCGGGTTTGCTCGGCTACTCCTCCGACTCGGGCTCGGTGGCCGGCGGGATGATCCAGTGCAGTTCGTGCTCGGCCTCGAAATAGCGATCCCAGAGCGAGCGCACCTCTTCGAGGTGACGCGTGCCGAGGTACGCCTCCCGCGCCCACTTCTCCATCTCCGCGATGTGGCCGGCCGCGACGCGGACCTGGTCGGCGGTGAGTGCCCGGAACTCCTGATGACCCGACATCGCCTCCTGGTCCTCCTTCGACTGTGGTGCGGCCCGGGGACCATACCGCGATACCTGTGGGCGACCGTCAGGGTGTCATGGTGCGGCCGCACACGAGCCGGGACAATGGCGCGGTGGCGGCACGTCTTCCGGTCTGAAGCACGGTTCCGCGGGCTGCGGGGCCGACAGGCTGAACGAGGGCGACGCCGGGCCGGCGCGGTCAACGAGTCGCCGCCAGCTTCTCCGCCCGCCGCTCCAGGCCCGGACCGTCGAGCCCGGCGCACACGCGCGCGAAGTCGTCGGTCGGCCCGCGCCAGCGCAGCTCGTCGACGCCGCCGAGCAGCGAGCGATCGACTCGCAACGTGGCGAGATCCTTGAACAGGCGCGCGTCGTCCGCGTTCTCTCGCAGCGTGGCGGCCAGCTTGGCTGCGCCGCGCACCGAGACGTCCCAGTCGGCGACGTCGGCGGGGATGTTCTCGATGTGGATCCAGCGAGCCAGGACGGTGGCGGCGGACTTCGCGCCCCATCCCACCAACCCGGGGAACCCGTCGGCGCTGTCGCCCACGAGCGCGAGATAGTCGGCGATGGAGGCCGGACCGACCCCGAACTTCGCCGCGACCCCCGCCTCGTCGATGAGCAGCTCCTTGCGTCGGTCCAGTTGGACGACCCTCGTCCCCCGCACACACTGGCCGAGATCCTTGTCCGGCGTGCAGATGATCACCTGCTCCACCGTGCCGTCGTCATCGGCGACCGCGGCTCCGCTGGCGAGGGCGTCGTCCGCCTCCAGCTCCACCATCGCCCACACCCGGACGCCCAACGCGGACAGGGCCTCCTCGAGGGGCCAGGCCTGTGACCACAGATCGGGATCGACACCCTCACCCGTCTTGTAGCCGGGCCAGAGGTCGTTGCGGAACGACTCGATGACGTGGTCGGTGGCCACGCCGACGTGCGTCGCACCCTCCTCGAGCAACTGCAGCACCGAACCGACGACACCTCGCACCGCGGCCACCTCTTCTCCGGCGGCGTTGCGGTGGGGCGGTGCCCCGTAGAAATGCCGGAACAGCTCGTAGGTGCCGTCGACGAGGTGGACCTTCATGCCGAGAGATTTCCACACCGGGGGTTTTTCGCATCTCTGGGCGCCGAAACCGCCTGGTTCTCATGCGGAGAGCCGACCGACGCCCCGGCTCGGAGGCCCCCGCGGAGCCGACCGGAACTCACCGGGGTTTCGGAGTTCGATCTGGGCTATCCTCCCTGGTTCAGGGGATTTCGGGGGAGGCCGCCCGGCTCAGGAGGCGCCATGGCGAACGGTGTCGACGAGGGGGATTCGCACAACACCTCCCAGGTGCGCTGCACTGCCGCGCCCGTAGACGTCGAAGGCAAGCAGGCGGTCTGGATCTTCACCGAGTTCGAGACCGGCGAGTCGCTCAAGTCCCTGCGCGACTGGCTGGTTCCGGACCATTGGCCGGATTGGGGCGGCGAGATGTTCAAGGAGATGCGGCCGATCGGTCCCGTCGACCTGCGACCGACGCCCGGTGGTTTGCAGCAGACCCACGCCAAATATCTCGAGGTCGTCGAGATCGGCGGTCACCGGCTGGAGACCGAGCTGCGCTGCGAGTTGAAGTCGGCCAAGGACTGGGCGGCGATGAGCTACGACCTCGACCGCAGCATCGGGGACATGCTCCAGGTCGACCGCGGGTACCTCATGGCGGCCAACGTGGGTGGGCGGCGTCACGTCAAGGCCCTGAAGGTCGTCGGGTTCACCAACACCCTCCTCAACACCGCGGCGACGCAGGTCTGTCCCGAGTGGAGTATCTGGGTCCAGCGTGCCGTGAAGGTCGAGGCGACCAAGACCGTCGGTGGGGTGGACCCGACGCCGGGCTCCGTGGGCGATGCAAACCCGACGGTGTCCTCGTCCGATGAGGACGTGGCGACGTTCACCGGCGGCATGGCCGAACAGTGGATCGACACGGTGACCGACATGGTGGAGTTCTACGCCCCGTACACGGCCGACGTCACCGAGCGGGTCTGGTCGGGACGGTACTCGAGGGTGGACGCGGCGAACGACACCAGTCGCCTCTTCCAACGCCTCGCCCGGGACTGGTCACGCGCCTGGCAAGCGGGCATGGAGAGCGTTCAGAACTGGTCCGAGGCGACCGTACGGCCCACCGCCGGTGCAGACCCGGGGCGCAGCGGCCGCACCGTCGAACACACGACGCTCATGGTCTGGGCGCGGGCGGACAAGGCGCGAGTGAGCATCTCGGACCTGACACGGATCGGTCGCACGCCGGCGACCATCAAGGCGTCGGACGTCACGATCACCCCACCCGTGATCGACGAGGCCGGACCTGCCTACGTCACCATCCAGGCCGACACCACCAAGGTGCCAAGTGGTCTCTACGAGGGCGCGCTCGTGGCCGGTGCCGGGGGCAGGGAATCTCCCGCGCTCTTCTTCGTCAGTCACGCCCAATCAGTGGAGTCGTGAGGTGGCGGACAAGGTGACGTCGGCCCCTGAGCAGTACGTGGTGTCGGCGGAGGACCGCCTGTCGCTCCTGATCGATCGGCTCCTGGGTTCGATGGACGCCGCCGCGACACAGGGCAGCTGGGACCGCGTGGTGGAGCTCGCCAACGACGTACTCGCCGTCGATCCGCCGAACCAGCGCGCCAAGTCGATGATCGAGCAAGCGACGCTCGAACGCTCCGTGCCCGAGGACCAACGGGCCTTCGTGAGCCTGATCTTCGCGGACATCGTCCAGTCGACCGACATGGCCGAGGTGGCCGAGCCGGAGGTCGTCCTGGAGGTGTTCGCCCTTTACCGGCGGGTGGCGGCCGAGACCATCGAGGAGCTGGGCGGTCGCGTGCTCCAGTTCCAAGGCGACGGCGTCGTGGCGTGCTTCGGCTACCCCACGGCGCACGAGGACGACGCGCGGCGCGCCGTGCTGGCCGGCCTGCGGCTCGTCGAGCGGATGGCGGGCGCCTCCACCGAACTGCAGCGGCGCCACGGGATCGAGCCCGCCATCCGGGTCGGCGTGCATTCGGGCACCGTCGTGGTCGCCGGGCTGGCCCAGGGGGTCCTCGACGGCTCCGCCATCATGGGGTCCGCGCCCAACGTGGCGGCGCGTCTGCAAGGCGAGGCCGCGCCAGGCACCGTCGTCATCAGCGACACCACGAGGCAGGTCGTCGAACCACATTTCGAACTGACATCCGTCGGGACGCCCTCCCTCAAGGGGATCACCCGACCAATGGAGCTGTACCTCGTCGTCGGCTCGAACCTGACCGTCCCCCGCGCTGCGCGCGGGCTACCCGAGTCCGTGGCCCTGGTCGGCCGCGAGGGTCAGAGTCGCCTGCTCCGCTTCAGCTGGAAACGCGTCGCCCACGGCACCGGCGAGGCGACGGAGCCCGAAGAGGCCTTGGTCGTGGTCCGCGGGGTGGCCGGCATCGGCAAGTCGGCGTTGGCCGCAGAGCTGGCGACCCACGTGCACCTCGAGGGCGGTGCCGTGCTCGAGGCCAACTGCTCGCCGTATCACGGCAACGTCGCGCTGTGGCCTGTCGCGCGCATGCTCGAGCAACTGCTCGGCTTCTACCCGGGCCAGACACCAGGGGAGCGGGTGGCCGAGGTGGAGGCCCGCCTGGCCGACGCCGGTCTCGGGAGCGACGCGCTGCCCCTGTTGGCCCCGGTGCTGGGGCTGGAAACGGACGCACGGTGGTCGCGCCCTGAGGTGGACGCGCTGGCGCTCCGCCAAGAGACCCTGCGGACACTGGTCGCCTGGCTCGCCCACACCACTGCGTCGACACCGACCTTGGTGTTGGTCGAGGACCTCCACTGGGCCGACCCGTCCACCGTCGACCTGTTGGGGCTGCTGGCGACCGAGAGAATCCCCGGCACGATGATCGTGATCACCAGCCGGCTCCCGCTCGACGCGCCGTGGGCGCCGTCGGTCGTCGACATCGAGCTGGAACCGCTCGGGGCGAAGGAGGCCGGCGGACTGGTCACCTCACTGACCGACGGCCTGGACGCAACGCAGCGCCGGCTCATCGTCGAGCGCGGCGCCGGCATCCCGCTCTTCCTCCGTGAACTGACCCGCGGCACCCTCACCGCCCACCGCGGTGAGGTGCTCCCACCGCGGATCCACGAGATCCTGACCGCTCGGCTCCGGGCACCGGGCATCGACCTGCGCGTGGCGCAGCTGGCGGCGGCGCTCGGCGGAGAATTCGACGAGGTGCTGCTCCGCCAGCTCGCCGGACGACCCGTCGACGAGGCACTGGCCCGCCTGGAGGACGCCGCGATCATCGAACCCGTCGCCGAGGTCCGGCTGGGACGGTTCCGCTTCCAGCACGGCCTCCTGCGCGATGCCGCCTACGAGACGCAGGTGTTGTCGTCCCGCCAGGCGACCCATCGCAAGATCGCCGAGGTGCTCGGCTCCGCTCCGTCCTCGCCCGGCGATCTCGCCATCGTCGCCCACCACTACGACCTCGCCGGGGACGTGGCGCAGTCACTCCCGGCCTACATCGCGGCGGCGCAGGCGGCGCAGTCGGTGGCCAGCCACACCGAGGCCCGCCGACTGCTCGACCGAGCGCTGGAGCTGGCGGCGACGATGCCCCAATCCGACGAGCGCGACCTCACTGACCTCATGATCCGGATGCAACGTACCGTCAGCACCAGCTCCCTCTTCGGCTACGGATATCCCGATGTCTACGAGGACTTCACGGTCTCCGAAGAGATCTGCCGCCGGCTCACCGACCGCCCCGAGATCATGCCGGCGCAAGTAGGCATCTGGAGCTACTTGCTGGTTCGTGGATCTGCAGCAGCTGCCAGCCTCGTGCTCGAGCCCCTGATCGTCGTGGTTGACGAGCCCGCAACGGCCTGGTTCGCGCCCGAGATCAAGTCGTGCATGGGCTACAACGCCTTCTACGAGGGCAGGCTCGACGACGCGTACCGTTGGCTCGTCGAAGCCTGGGAGGGTTACCACTTGCGATCGGTCGACGCGGCGTCGTCCCCGTTCTGGCCGCTCCCGAACGATCCCGTACCGGTCACGGCGGTCGCGCTCGCCTGTGTCGCCGCGCTCCAGGGCCACAACGCAGAGAGCATGACGTGGGAACGCCGCGCCATCGAGAAGGCGGAGGAGCTCCCCTTCCCGTCCGGACCGTTCAGCTCGGCCTTCGTCACGGTCTACCTGGCCTGGATCAGGATGATCACGGGCAAACTGGAGGAGGCGCGGCGAATTCGGGCACCGCACCATCGAGATCGGAGAACGCTGCCGGTTCGATTACTTCCAGTGGCTCGGCGGGCAGTACAAGCTGGTGCCCGAGCCCGGCCGGCCGTGCGGTGTCGACGAGCTCGAGATGTATGGACTGGGGATGGATGCCACCGGCCACGGGGCGTTCCGGGCCACGTACCTCGGCATCGTCGCCCGGAACCATCACTATCTCGGCGATGCCGACCTGGCGCTCGCCTCGCTCGAAGAGGCCATGGAGCGGACCCAGGTGTCAGGGGAGCTGGTCCACCAGCCGGACCTCCTGCGCGTGCGCGCCGAGATTACCGCCGCCACCCACCCGGACCGGATGGACGAGGTGGTCGCGGACCTCGCCGCCGCCGTGGAGATCGGTCTGGCCCAGGGGTCCCTCGTCCTCGCTCTGCGGGCCGCCAACGACCTGGCCCGGCTCCCCGACGACGTCCGCCCGTCGGAATGGAGCGGCCGTGTCCGCTCCGTGCTCGAGCGTTTCCCCCGAATTCCTCGAGCCCCGAACTCGCCGACGCGCTGGACCTTCTCGGGGCCTGAGGTGGGGAGCTCCCGAGGCTCGGTGGCCATCCTGGGCGGTGGCATGGGCGCGTTGGCCACGGCGTTCGAGCTCACCGAGGGTGACTGGAAAGACCGGTTCGACCGCATCACCGTCTACCAGCGCGGATGGCGCCTCGGTGGCAAGGGTGCAAGCAGCCGGGGACCCCACGGCCGCATCGAGGAGCACGGGCTCCACGTGCTCCTCGGCTACTACGACCACACATTCGACGTCATGCGCCGGTGCTATGCCGCCCTCGACCGCGGTGGATCAGACCCGTCGTGTCCGATCCGGACGTGGGAGAACGCCGTCGCTCCGTCGAACCTGGTTGGCGTGGTGGACCGGCAGGACGGCGCGTGGGAGCCGTGGGTGGCGAACTTCAGCCCGGTCGGCGGCCCGCCCGGTCAGCGCGCAGACGGGCCGGTGGGGTCGGCACCGCTGGCCGTGGCGGAGCTCGTGGTCCGCTCGCTCCGCCTCCTGACCGACTTCTTCGCGTCGCTCCCGGTCCCGGTCCCGGTCCCACGCGACAGTGGCTCCGTCCGCTTCAGCACCACGTCGACCGCCCCGGTCGACCCCGCCACCCCGGTGGCGTCCGTGGCCGCTGTCGTGCGGGGTGCGGCCCTGGTCGGTTTGACCCTGCCGCTCAGCTGGGCCGAGCGGGCGGTGCGGCAGGCCATGTCGTGGACCGGCGGCCGCGACCTCGCGGGTGCGCTGCCGTCCATAGTCGAACCGATCCGGCTCGGACTCCGCGCCGCGCTCCGCACGCAGACCGCCGCCCGTCGCAGCTACGACCTGGTGGAGCTGGTGACGGCAAACCTCTTCGGCATCATGGCCGACGGGCTGCTCACACGCCCCGAGGGCTTCGGGGCAATCGACGACTTCGACTACCGCGAGTGGCTGCTCCGACACGGGATCGATCCCGGGGCACTCGAGTCTCCGATCTTGCGCGGCATGTACGACCTCGTCTTCGGTTACGAGGCCGGTGATCCGGCCCGGCCACGCTTCAGCGCGGGCCTCGGGCTGCAACTCGCGACCAAGATGCTCCTCGGCTATTCGGGCGCGTTGTTCTGGAGGATGCAGGCGGGAATGGGTGAGGTGCTCTTCGCCCCTCTCTACGAGGCCCTGCGCGACCGCGGGGTGACGTTCCGCTTCTTCCACCGGGTCGACGGGCTCCGCCTCGCCGACGACGGGCGGTCGATCGCCGCCATCGACATCGGTGTGCAGGCGGAGCCGGCCGACGGCGTCGACGCGTACGACCCCCTGATCCGCGTGAAGGGCCTGCCGTGTTGGCCCGACGCGCCCATCCGGTCGCAGTTGCGGCGGCCCGAACTCCTCGACGGCGTGGACCTCGAGTCGTTCTGGTCCCCCCGCCGTGACGTCAACCGCTGCACGCTCGAAGCAGGAAAGGACTTCGACGCGGTCGTGTTCGCCATCTCCCTCGGCATGGTGCCGCACGTCTGCGGTGAACTCGTGGCGGCGTCTTCCGCCTGGAGGTCGATGGTCGAACATGTCGCCACGGTGGCCACGCAATCGGTGCAGCTCTGGCTGTCCGAGGACGAGGCGGCACTGGGTTGGGCCGGCCCGCCCGGGGTGACCGTGAGCGGATTCGTCACACCCTTCGACACCTGGGCGTCGATGCCGCACCTCCTGCCGGCGGAGAGCTGGCCCGACGCGGAGCGACCACGGACGATCGCCTACTTCTGCAGCGTGCTGGCCACGCCGAAGGCCGAGACGCCCGACATCGAGGGCGAGATGGAAGCGGTGCGCGCACGCGCACGCGCCTTCCTGGACCGCGACGTGGCAACGCTGTGGCCGGCCGCGGTCGACGAAGGTGGGTTCCGCTGGTCCCTGCTCTGCGACGGCGAGTCCGCCACCGCGGCGGGACCCGGGCGTCTCGACGCGCAGTACTGCCGGGCGAACCTCGACCCGTCCGACCGCTACGTGCAATCGCTGCCCGGCTCCGACCAGCACCGGCTGCATCCGGGTCGCACCGGATTCACCAACCTGGCCGTGGCCGGCGACTGGACGGACAACGGCCTGAACGCCGGATGCGTGGAGAGCGCCACACGATCCGGACAGCTGGCGGCCCAGGCGGTCGGCGCGCAATTCGCAGGGGCGCAGCCGGGGGACGACGCGTGAGCAGCGCGAACGAGCCCTTCTCGTTCGGCGCCGCCGAGGCGGCGCGCCTGGCGCGCGAGGTGCAAGACCTCGGGTTCGACGCCGCCCAGACCATCGTCACGCGCTTCGTCGAGATGTTCGCCCAATTCGCAGGGGCGAACGGCGGTGCCGGCGGTGCCGGCGGTGCCGGCCGAACGCGCCCCGACGGCACGGCGGAGTCGCCGTTCCGCCTCGTGGGATCCGTCCAGTCGATGCGGAGCATGCAGTCCGACATGCAACGGGCGGCCGACGCGTACATGGCGATGTTCCGCCAACTCAGCGAGGTCGGGCTGCGCTACCTCGACGCGAGCCGGTCGTGGGGGTTCTCCGAGCCCGACCACGACGAACTACGACTGCCGCGGGTCGCACCGGGCGGCCGCAGCAGCGCTCGGGTGTGGCTGCACAACACGACCGCATCCCCAGCGGTCGACCTGCGGCCGTGGTGTCCTGGCTTGGCGGACCACAAGGGTGCCGCACTGCCGGCCACAGCGGTGACGTGCGCGCCCGGACGCATCGATCGGTTGGGACCGGATGCGAGCTGTGAACTCCTCGTCACCGTGCACGTCGGGCAGGACGCATCCCCGGGCACCTACCACGGACAGCTCCTGGTCGACGGTCTGCCCGACGTCGTGTTCCCGCTTCGAGTCGGAGTGCTCCCCGCCGACCCTTGGTGACGGACCCGGAACCCGCGGCCAGCCTCGTCCGCTACGGCGCCATCGTCGCCGACGGCCTGCGCCAGCGACTGGGCACCGCGGTGCACGACCCCTACCTGGCGGCGCCCATGGGCGACTACCCGAGCCGGCCGGGGAAAGCCCTGCGCCCCAGTGTCTGTCTCGCGACCTGCGAGGCCTATGGTGGCCCGCTCGACGATGCCCTGCCGTCGGCGCTGGCGATCGAGCTGCTCCACAACGCGTTCCTGGTGCACGACGACATCCAAGACGCGAGCCTGCTGCGGCGGGGAGAGCCCACGCTCCACCGCCGATACGGCATGCCGCTCGCGCTCAACGCCGGCGACGGCCTCGCCCTGCAGGCGATGGGCACGCTGCGGGAGAACATCGATCTGCTGGGCCCCCGGCTGGCTGATCGCATCATGATGGAGTTCGACTTCATGAGCCGGCAGACGGTCGCGGGACAGGCGCTCGAGCTCGGCTGGTGCCGGGACAACCGCACGGACCTGGTGCCCGACGACTACCTCGACCTCATCATGAAGAAGACCTGCTGGTACACCACGGTGCTCCCGCTCCGAGTGGGCGCGCTGGTCGGCTCGCGGGGAACGGCCGACCTCGATCCGATGATCGAATTCGGGTTCCATCTCGGCGCGGCCTTTCAGATCCGCGACGACATCCTCAACCTGGTCGGCGACCCAGACGTCTACGGCAAAGAGGCCCTGGGCGATCTGCAGGAAGGGAAGCGGACCTTGATGCTCATCCACCTCCTAGCGGTCGCCTCTCCGGCCGATCGCCGCTGGCTCGAGGCCTACCTCGCCCGTGAGCCGGCGGGGCGGCGAAACGAGGACGTCGTCAAGGTCCTCGAGCTCATGCAGTCCTACGGCAGCATCGCCTTCGCCGGTGAGTTCGCCACCGGCGTGGCCCGCTCGGCGCTCACCTCGATGGATGCGGCATTTGCCGATCTCGACGACTCGCCCGCCCGCCGCTTCATGGCGCGCCTCGTGCCGTTCATGATCGAGCGCGCCTCGTGAAGCGCGGGCGATGCCTTCACCCCACTGGCCGGGTGCCGGTCTCGGCGCGGGCACGCGCGAGGTAGGCGCGCTCCGCCGCGTTTTCGGTGCGGGCCACTGCGGCCTCGTACGCCCGCGCGGCGTCACCGTTGCGACCCATCCGGCGCAACAGGTCGGCCCGCACGGCGTGGAACAGGTAGTACCCGTCGAGCGGAAGACCCTCGAGCGCGACCAGCCCGGCCTCCGGGCCCTTGACCTCAGCCAGGGCGACGGCCCGGTTCAGGGCGACCACGGGTGAGGGGTCCACCGCCGCCAGCTGGTCGTAGAGCGTGAGTATCTGTCCCCAGTCGGTCTCCGCGGCGCGGCGCGCGTCGCTGTGGACGGCGTTGATCGCGGCCTGGATCTGATACGGGCCCGGGGTGTTGCGCCGCAAGCAGTCCCGCACCAGGTCCTGTCCTTCGGCGATCAATGTCCCGTCCCACCGGGCGCGGTCCTGGGCGTGGAGGGGGACGAGCGCGCCCGTGGCGTCGGTCCGGGCCGACCCACGGGCGGCGATCAGCAGCATCAGCGCGAGCAGGCCCTTGATCTCGGGCTCGTCCGGTAGGAGCGCGGCCAGGATGCGGCCGAGACGGATCGCCTCCGCGCAGAGGTCCTCACGGACGAGGTGCTCGCCCGACGTGGCGGTGTACCCCTCGTTGAACACCAGATAGACGACGGTGAGCACGGCGCGCAGCCGGTCGGGCAGTTCGGCGCGCGCCGGGACGCGGTAGGGGATGCGGGCGTCCCGGATCTTCCCCTTGGCGCGAACGATGCGCTGCGCCATGGTCGGCTCGGGCACCATGAAGGCCCGCGCGATCTCCGGCGTGGTGAGACCTCCGAGCAGACGGAGGGTCAGAGCGACCTGTGCCGCCGGTGCGAGCGCCGGATGGCAACAGGTGAAGATCAGGCGGAGCCGGTCGTCGTCCACCGTGAGCCCCGCGTCGGGCACGTCCCGTTGCTGGAGCAGCGCTGCCTGGGCCTGGCGATCCTCGCGTGCCGCCTCCCTCCGCAGCCGGTCGAGCACGCGGCGCCGCGCCGTGGTGATGATCCACCCGGCCGGGCTGGGCGGCAGGCCGTCCTCGGGCCATCGCTGCGCGGCCACGGTGAACGCCTCCTGCACCCCGTCCTCGGCCAGGTCGAGGTCGCCGAAGACCCGGACCAGCACGGACACCGCGTGGCCGTACTCCTCACGGAACACGCGTGCGACATCGGGAGCTGCCTCCATCGGCCGGCGTCAGACCGGCGGGCTGTCCTGGAACGGCCGGACCTCGACCGGATCTCCGCAGGCCACGGTCGCCTTGGCGGCCCAAGCCAACGCCGAGTCCAAGTCGGCTGCCTCGATGACCCAGAAGCCGCCGATGTGCTCCTTGGCCTCCGTGAAGGGGCCGTCGGTCATGAGGATCTGACCGCCCTCGACCCGCACGACGGTGGCCGACGACGCCGGGAGGAGCCCGCCGCCGAAGACCCAGGCGCCCGCCTCCTGCAGCTCGGTGTTGACCGCCGCGGTCTGCGCGTAAGCCTTCTGCGTCTCCTCGGGGGACCGGGGCGGGGCCCCGTCGATCATGGGAACGCTCAGTAGGTACTGCGTCATCACTTTCTCCTTCCTTCTCTCTTCGGTTCGGGGGCGGACGGCCGGCGCGAGGCCGCTGCGGTACCGCTGGTGGTCAGGGCCGGGTGGTACGTGAGCACCACGATGCCGCCGCCGACCAGTGTCACCTCGTCGAGGTCCAGCACGGGGGACTCCGCCATCTCGCCGAAGAGCCGCTTGCCGCTGCCGAGAACGATGGGGAACACCATGAGCCGGTACTCGTCGACCAGGCCGTGTTCGACGAGCAGCCGCACCAGCGCGGCGCTCCCATTGACGAGGAGGTCACCCGCGACCGATTCCTTGAGCCGTCGCAGCTCCACCCCGGCATCGCCACGGACGACCGTGGTGTTGTGCCACGTGGCGTCGGCGTCGCTGAGCGTGCTCGAGACGACGTACTTGGGCATCGCGTTCATCTTGGCGGCGAAGCCGACCTGGTCCTCGATGGTCGGCCAGGCGGCGGCGAACCCCTGGTAGGTCACCCGGCCGAGGAGCAGAGCCTCGGCCCCCAACACCTCGTCGAGCTTGAACCGGTCACCCTCGGGACCCCGGTCGAAGCGGAACGTCCAACCCGCGTGACGTGTGCCCTCGGCTCCCCCCGGATCCTCCATGACCCCGTCGAGCGAAACGAACTCGGACACCACGACCCTTCCCATGACCTGCCTCCCTGCTCTCGGCGACCCGGTCCAGCACCGGGCTCGCCCACTACACGAGTGGCACCGGGCGAATTCGACGGGTCCCCGACATTTTTCCGATATTTCTTCGGACGGCATTTGTTCGAATCGGCGACCCGGCCGTCACAACCGGCCGCTAGACCGGGTCCCTCCGATCAGCAGAGAACCACGTCCGATCCCCGCCAGCGATCCTCGAGCCGCAACCATAGGGTGGGAATCGCAGGTCGCCGAGCGGCGTTGTCAGTGGGTTGGGGGCCGACGGATCCGAATACTGGTGCACAGGGAGACGACGCATGTCGGACCACAACCCCAGGGAAGACCACCTCATCGCACTCGAGTCGGGCCGGACCGTACCGTCCTGGCTCGTCCTCGCCATCGTGTGCGTGGGGCAGTTCATGGTCGTGCTCGACGCGTCCATCGTGAACGTCGCGTTGCCGTCGATACAACACGACCTGCACTTCAGCAATTCGAACCTGCAATGGATCGTCAATGCGTACACCCTGACCTTCGCCGGTTTCCTGCTGCTCGGCGGCCGGGCGGCCGACCTCTACGGGCGGCGCAAGATCTTCCTCGTCGGCCTGACGGTGTTCACCCTCTCGAGTCTGCTCGGCGGCCTGGCCCAGGACCAGGCCTTGTTGATCGGCGCCCGCGCCCTCCAGGGGCTGGGTGCGGCCATCCTGGCACCCGCCACCCTCACCATCTTGACGGCGACGTATCCCGAAGGCCCGGCCCGGGCCTGGGCTCTCGGCGCCTGGAGCGCGGTGTCCTCGGCCGGTGCGTCCGCGGGTGCGTTGCTGGGCGGCATCCTCACCGACTTCCTCAGCTGGCGCTGGATCCTCTTCGTCAACGTGCCGGTGGGGGTGGTCGCGCTCCTGGTCGCGCGCCGCCAACTCCCCGAGTCGAGGGCGGAGATGGCACACCGGCACCTCGACCTGGGGCGCGATCACCGTGACGGCGGGCCTCGTCGCCCTCGTGTTCGCACTCGTGCGCACGGAAACCTACGCGTGGGGATCGGCGCAAGTCCTTGTCCCTCTGGCGCTGGCAGTGGTGCTCATCGCCGTGTTCCTCTTTCTTCAGGCCCGCGTCTCCAAGGCGCCGCTCGTCCCGCTGCGAATCTTCCGTTCGCGCTCGGTCGCCGGCGGCAACGCGGTGATGCTGCTCCTGTTCGGGGCCCTGTTCGGCTCGTGGTACTTCGAGACGCTCTACATGCAGCACGTCCTGGGCTACAGCCCGCTCCAGGCCGGCCTCGCCTTCCTCCCCCAGACGGTGCTGATCGCGGCCGGCGTGCAGGTGACCTCGCGACTGGTGCCACGGTTCGGGCCACGACCCCTCATCCTCCTCGGCACCCTGGTGGCCGGCGCGGGCTTGGCCTGGTTGTCGCAGATCTCGGCGCACAGCACGTTCGCCGCCGACCTGCTGGGGCCCTTCATCCTGATCGGGCTCGGCATGGGCCTGGCCGTGACGCCCATCGCCGTGGCGGGAACGGCCGGTGTGGCCCGCGCGGAGGCGGGACTTGCTTCGGGCCTGCTCAACACGTCCCGGACCGTCGGCGCATCGATCGGCCTGGCGGCGTTGGCCACCCTGGCGGCGAACCGCACGTCCGGCGCGCTGGCCGGGACCGCGGCAACGCCTGCGCACACGGCGGCGGCGTTGACCGATGGCTACGCCCTCGCCTTCACCGTGGCCGCCATCATCCTGGCCGTGACCGTCGTCGTCGCTCGAGTCACGCTCCCGTCGCGGCGTCAGCTGGTCCAGCCCACCGAGGTGACCCGGATCGCCGAACCGCGCGCGCTCGAGCTGGAGGGTGCACTCGAGGGTACGTGAGCTTCGGGTCAGGTCGGCGTGCCGCTCGTGGCGGCCTTGCCGTTGATGGCGTCGAGAATGACCGTGACGGCGTCGTGAAGACCGCACCAGCGCGGTGGTCAGCCCTGCGGGGGCTCCAGTTGCTCCATGAACTCCAGCCGGATCCCTCCCGGAGCCTCCACGAATGCGATGCGACGCGTGCCGAACGTGCCGCTGACCGTTCGCGGTCCCCACAGCACGTCGTGGCGCGCCAGCTCGGCGTCGAGGTCGTCGACGAAGAGGGCGGGGTGCAGGAATCCCTCGTCGGGCAACGTGCAGGCGTCCTCGTAGATGGCCCGGGTGAACAAGGTCAATGACAGCACGCCGAGCTGCACGTCGGCACGGCGGCCGTTCTCCCAGGCGACCGGCTCGGTCACCTTGGCGCCGGCCGCCTCGTACCAAGCGCAGGCCGCCTCGAGATCGGCCACCTTGACGGCCAGGTTGGCGAGACCGGTGACGGCCACTCAGTGCAGCGGCGTGCCGTAGAGCGAGCCGAGGTCCTCCGCGATGAGCTCGAGCCGCACGCCGTCGGGATCGGAGAAGTAGAGCGAGATCTCGCTCTCGATCTGCGTCGGGATGCCCGCCACCTCGAGGCGGGCCCGCGCCGCGTCCCACTGGGCCCGGTCGACCGAGATGGCCAGGTGGTGGAAGCCGCCCAGCACCTCGCGGTAGGGGCCGAGCCCCAGGTCGGGGAAGTCGAAGAAGGCCAGCGTGTTGTCGTGGCCCAGGTCGAAGAACAGGTGCGTCGAGCCTTTGTAGTCGCGGTTCTCGAAGAGCTCAACCAGGGGGAACCCCAAGAGCTCCTGGTAGAAGCGGATCGTTCGCTCCACGTCGGAGCAGATGAGGGCCACGTGATGCACACCGCGGGCGGTCGAGGAGGGGCGGCGGACGGGCTCGCGCAGATAGGCGGCGCGCAGCCGGTCCCGCTCGACAGCCGCCTGCTCCAGATCGATGGTCACAGGCCGAGGAGCCAGGCGGCGTTGGCCCCGAGGATGTTCTCGCGGGCAGCCCCGGCCAGTCCGGCCACGGCCCGTTCCGCCGCCGCCCTGGGGTCGGCCACGCCCTCGGCATGGGGCCAGTCGCTCCCGATCATGAACGTGTCGTCGCCGACCCGCGGCACGAGGCGGTTGGGCATCTCATACGGGAGCGCCGCCACGCGTACCTGCCGCATGAAGTAGGTCGACGGCCGCTCGGCCAACTTGCGGAAGGGCTCGCCGTGCCGCAGCGTGTAGAAGTCGGACGCGCCGTCGATGTGCAGCAGGAAGTGCGGGACCCAGCTGGCGGTCAACTCGACCACGCCGATGCGCAGGCGCGGAAAGCGCTCGAGCACCCCGTTGAGGATGAGGTTGGCCAAGGCGATGGCCGGCGCCATGTACAAGAAGATGGAGTCGAAGAGCTGCTCGCCGTCCTCGTGCTCGCCCTGGCGCCAGGCCGGATGGATCGGGCTCTCGAATTCCGACACGTGGAACACCGGGGCGACACCCTGATCGCTGCAGGCCGCCCACACCGGGTCGAAATCCGGGTGCGCCAGAGGCTTCCCGTCCACCGGCGCCGGGGCGATCATGGCCAGCCGGACACCTTGGGCACGGACCCGCGTGATCTCCTCGACCGCCCAGGCAGGGTCGTGCAGGAGGACGTGGGCGACGCCGAAGAGACGGTCGCCGCCCTCCTGGCACCGGCCGGCCATGAACCGGTTGTAGGCGCGCGCGTTGGCCCGTTGCGCGTCACGGTCCGACGCCAGTCGCTGCTCCCACAAAAGCCCGTAGTTCGGGAAGAGCACGGCGGCATCGATGCCGAACGCATCGAGGGAGGCGAGGCGCGCGCCGGCGAGCCGGTAGGCATCGGGCACCAGCTCTTCGAAGGGCGCAGGCGCACGCTCCCCCCGGAGCCGGCGGAGGCGGTCGTCCCCGATGAGCGACGAGCGCTCGGGGATGGGCACCTCGAGCGGCGTCAGCCGCCGCTCCTGCCAGGTCAGCCACGGCCAGCCGCTCTCGTCGTCGGTGATGGAGAGCGCATCGGGCCGGCGGGCCGGGTCGATGTGCTCGGACCAGGTCGTCCGGGACTCGAACAGGTGCTGGTCGACGTCGATGGTCTGCAACCCCATGGGTTCCCTCCCGGGGCGCACAGTACCAGCGGTTACCGATCGCTCGCCTTCCTGACCGGATTCTCCCGCACGGGCCGTTCGCTAGTCGATGGACTCCCGCAGGACCCGCAGCCAGTCATCGGCCGCCTGCCAGGCGGCATCGGCCTGGCGTCGCTGCTCGGGCCCGTGCTCCCCCGCGGCGGGATACGAGCCGAGGAACTTCACGCCGGCGAGGCCCGCGTGGAGGTCACGCAGGCAGTCCGCCACCACCGCGTCCCCCACGTGGCCCGAGAGGTCGATCACGAAGCAGTAGTCGCCGAGACCCTGTTTCGTCGGACAGCGACTCGAGCTTGGTCAGGTTGATGTTGCGCGCCGCGAATTGCCCCACGATGCCGTGCAGGCTGCCCGGGTGGTCAGCCCGCTGAAAGCACACGATGCTGGTCTTGTCGTGCCCGGTCGGCCGCGGCACCCGGGTGCGCCGCGACCAGCACGAAGCGCGTCTGATTGTCGGGATGATCCTCCACGTCCTCGGCCAGGACGGCGAGGCCGTAGCGCTCGGCGGCCAGGCGGGGCGCGATGGCCGCACCGGCGGGATCGCCCGACTCCCCGAGCAGGCGGGCGGCGTCCGCCGTGGAGTTGGCGGCCCGCTGCTCGGCTCCCGGCAGCATGCGGGCGAGGTACTTCTGGCACTGGGCCAGCGCATGGGGATACGAGCACACGTGGCCCACGTCGGCGAGCGTGACGCCCGGGGCGGCCATCAGGTGCAGGTGGATGTCCATCACGACCTCCCGCTGGATGTGGAGGTCGACGTCGTGGATCAAGCCGTCGATCGTCGCGCTGACCGTGCCTTCGATGGCGTTCTCCAAGGGGACGAACCCGTAGTCCACCTGCCCCGCCGCGACGGCATCGAGGACGGCGGTGATGGACCCGTAGGGGGTGAGGGGGGCCGCGGCCAGGTCCGGCTGGGTGAGGAGGGCCTCCTGGGTGAAGGTGGCCGGAGGACCGAAGTACGCGACGCTGGTCGCAGGGGGGTTCACAGTTGGGCAGGATAGAGCAGGTCATGGACGCTTCCTCGCTTCGCGCGCTCATCGAACAGGTCGCTGCGGGCCAGTGCGCGCCCGACGACGCCGTGCGGCAGCTGCGCCGCCTGCCCTATTCCGACCTCGGGTTCGCCCGCGTCGACCATCACCGCGACCTGCGCCTCGGGATGCCCGAGGCGATCTACGGCCCGGGGAAGACACCCGAGCACTGTGCCGCCGTCGTGCGCGAGCTCCTGGCCCACACCGACGGTCCCGTCCTGCTCACGCGCGCGACCGAGGCACAGGTGAAGGCCGCAGCCGCGGCCGCCACGTCGCACGGATTCGGGCCCGGCGCGGTGTCCGAGAGCGGTGACCACGCGACCGTGGTCTTCCGCCCTGCGCCGGCGCGGCGGGGCGCAGTCGTCGTGGTGACGGCCGGGACAGCGGACCTGCCGGTGGCCACCGAGTGCATCGCCGTGCTCGGCGCGCTCGGTTTCACCCCCACCCTCCTGGCCGACTGCGGTGTGGCGGGTCTGCACCGGCTGCTGGCCGAGGTGGACACCATCGCCATGGCCGACGTCGTCGTCGTGATCGCCGGGATGGAGGGCGCGTTGGCCAGCGTCGTGGGCGGCCTCACTCCCGCACCCGTGGTGGCGGTGCCGACCAGCACCGGCTACGGCGCCGCGCTCGAGGGCATCACGGCGTTGCTCACGATGCTGGCCGCATGCGCATCGGGCATCACCGTGGTGGGCATCGACAACGGGTACGGCGCGGCCTGCGCAGTGGGCCGCCTCCTGCCGTGAGCGCCGCCGCCGCGGACGCCACCACGGTGGCGTGGTTCCACTGCTTCGCAGGCATCGCGGGCGACATGGCGCTGGGCTCCTTGGTCGACGCAGGCGCGGACGCCGACGAGATCCGCGCCCTGCTCGTGCGCCTTGCTCTCCCCGGCTGGGAGCTGCGCTTCGAGGAAGGCATGCGGGGGGGCGTCGCCTGTACCCGCGCCTTGGTCGGCGGCGACGACACCGTGGTCCGCACGCACGGCGCCATCGCGGCCCTCATTCGGGAGGCCTCGCTTCCGCCCCGGGTGACGGCACGGGCGCTCGCGGTCTTCCGCGCCTTGGCCACGGTGGAGGGTGGGCTGCACCGGCGCCCGCTCGACCAGGTGCACTTCCACGAGGTCGGGGGGCACGATGCCATCGTCGACGTCGTCGGAACCGTGGCCGCGCTCGAGGTGCTCGGCGTCGACGACGTGCGCGCCTCGGCGGTGGCGACGGGGACCGGCATGGTGCGCAGCGCGCACGGCGCGCTCCCCAATCCTGCGCCGGCGACCGTCCGCCTGCTCGAGGGAGTCCCGACCTACGGGCGTGAGGTCTCCGTCGAGCTCACCACGCCGACGGGCGCGGCGCTGCTCGCCGCCCTCTGCTCGGGCTTCGGGCCCCTGCCCGCCATGACCATCACCGCGTCGGGCTTCGGGGGGGGAGCCGGGGAGATGGACAACCTGCCCAACTGCACCCAGGTCGTAATCGGGCGCCAGGAGGCGCAAGCCATCGCCGGCCCGGGCCAGCCGGCACTGGTCCTCGAGACGAACCTCGACGATGTCACCGGTGAGCAGCTCGGCCACGCCGTCGCCGCCGTCCTCGACGCCGGCGCCTTCGATGCATGGGTGAGCCCGGTCACCATGAAAAAGGGGCGGCCTGGACACGTCCTACACGTCCTGACGGAGCCCACCCGGGTCGATGCGCTGCGCCACGAGATCGAGCGGATCACCGGCACCATGGGAGTGCGTGCCACGGGCGTCGAGCGGTGGCCGGTGGCGCGCCAACTGGAGCAGGTCGTCGTCGACGGCATGGCGATCCGGATGAAGGTCACGCGGGGACGGGTCAAGGCGGAGTTCGACGACGTGGCCGTGGCCGCGGCCAAGTCCGGTGCGTCGCTCCACGAAGTCTCGAGCCGAGCCGAGGAGGCCTGGCGGGCGGCGCGTCGCCCGACGCCCGACCCCGACGGGTCGCCGGCCTGATGCGGAGCCCCATGTTCCGGTACGACGAGGCGATGACCGACCTCATCGTGGCGGCGTGCCGCGGCCGCCTCTCGATGGACCCGGTCCCGCTCGACTTCGGGGGCCTCGTGGCCTCGCTCGATGCGGAGCTCGCCGGCCTGATGCGCCCCGAGGGCAACGACGCGGCCCAGGTGCTCAAGCTCTTCATCGACAAGTTGTCGACTGCCGTGGTGTCGGTCGACAGCCCTCGGTTCTTGTCGTTCATCCCTGCTGCCCCGACCAAGGCGTCCCTGCTCTTCGACATGTTCGTGTCGTGCTCGTCACTGCACGGCACCTCGTGGCTCGAGGCGGCCGGCGTCGTCGTGGCGGAGAACCAGGCGCTGGCGGTACTGGCCGCGCAGGGCGGCCTGCCCGAGGAGGCAGGCGGCTGCTTCGTGGCCGGAGGGTCGGCCGGCAACATGTCCGCGCTCATGGTCGCCCGCGACACGGCGGCCTATCGGCGCGGCACCGCACCGCCGAACCCGCTCGTGGCCATCAGCGAGGACGCGCACTCGTCGGTGGGTAAGGCGCTACACGTGCTCGGGGTGGGCACGCTCACCGTGGCGACCGAGGACCACCGCCTGACCGGGCCGGCGCTGCGGGCCGCGCTGGAGGTCGACCCACGGGGCGCCGACGTCATCGGCGTCGTTGCGACGGCGGGCACCACCAACGCCGGCCTCGTCGACGACCTCGACGGCGTCGCCGACGTCGCCGCCGACCACGCGTTGTGGTTCCACATCGACGGGGCCTACGGCGGCGCGGCGGCGTTGTTCGCCCCCTCCGTCCGATCCCAATTCGCCGGCTTCGAGCGGGCGGACTCGTTCATCGTCGATCCCCACAAGTGGCTCTTCGCGCCGTTCGACTGCGCGGCCCTGATCTATCGCCGGCCCAATCTGGCCAAGGCCGTCCACACCCAGGACGCCCAGTACCTCGAGGTGCTCCACAGCGCGAATCCCGAGGAGTGGAACCCGAGCGACTACGCCTTCCACCTGACCCGGAGGGCGCGCGGCCTGCCCCTGTGGTTCTCGCTGGCCGTCAACGGCCTCGACGCCTACCGTGACGCGGTGGAGGCCGGCCTGGCCATCGCCCAGCGGGCGGCCGAACGGGTGACTGCGGCCCCGCACCTCGAGCTGGTCCGCGAGCCCGGCCTCTCCATCGTGCTCTTCCGCCGGCTCGGGTGGGACAAGGCTGACTACGACGCGTGGTCGGCCCGCATCCTGCACGACCAGATCGGTTTGGTCACCCCCACGACGTGGGAGGGTGAAACCGTGGCCCGCTTCGCGTTCCTCCACCCCGACACCACGGTGGCGATGGTCGACGAGATTCTCGGCTCAATGGCCGAGCCGTGACCAGGCCCGGCGCATCAGGGTCACCATGGTCTCGACGTCCTGCGCGCCGGGGACCGGCCAGGCGCCGCCGATGAGGAAGTAGGGGACGCCGGTCACGCCCATCTCGGCGGCCGCGGCCTCGTCCTCCCGGACGTCGGTGCCGTAGAGGTCGCTGCCGAGGACCTCGTCCACGACGCCGTCGTCCATTCCCGCTGCGCCGGCGACGTCGCGCAACACGGCAGGGTCGGAGAGCTGCCTGCCCTGGCTGAAGTGCGCCACGAACAGGCCCGTGACGAGGGTGTCCTCGTGCGGCCCGCCCCGGGCCGCCTGCGAAAGGCGGTGGGCGTCGAACGTGCTGCCGAGGCGCACCCGGTCGAAGTCGAAGACCAGGCCGACCTCGGCGCCGAGTCGGGTCAGCTGCTCGTGCCCGGCCCGCACGCGCTCGACGGGCATGCCGTACTTCGCACCCACGGCATCCGCATAGGTCCCCTCGAGCCGGGCGGGGGCCCGTGGGCGCAGCTCGAAAGACCGGTCCCGGACCTCGACCGCATCGCCGTGCTCGAAGACACGACGCGCCGCGTCCAGGCGGAAGTGCCCCAGCGCGCACCACGGACAGGCGAAGTCCGACCACATCTCGATCTCCATGCCGCCCGCATCCTACGGGGCGGAGATCGGGCGCGGTCTCGGGCGCGCCCACGCGACCGGCCTCACCCGCCAGCGACCGACGCCTCCAACCACGCGCCGGCGGCCAGCAGCCGCTCCTCACTCCCCCGTGGCCCGATGAGCTGGATGCTGGCGGGCAACGGCCCCGCCGCCGGCACGGGGAGCGAGAGCGCGGGGACACCCGCCAGGTTGACGGGCAGCGTGCAGCGGGACACGAGGAGGTCGTCGCCCTCGTCGAGGCGGGGCGGGAAGATCGACAACGTCGGCGTGACCACGAGGTCGTACGCGTCGAACATGCGCTCGAGCGTGGCCTGCCACTCCCGCTGGACCAGCCACGCCGCCCGGACGACCGCGTCGTCGAAGGCCGACCCGAACTCGAGCCGGCCCCGTACGTCGGCACCGATGCCCTCGGGGTCCTGTGCCACCAGGTCGCGATCGGAATGCCAGGCCTCGACCACGAGGAGGAGGCCGGCCTGGGCCGTCGCGGCGTCCCAGCCGGGCACCGCGACCTCGGTGCACGTCCAGCCCGTCAGTCGGAGCGCGGCCTCGATGGCGGCGCTGATCACCGGCTCGGCCTCGACGCGCAGCCGGGCCACCCGCAGGTCGCTGCCGGCGGCGCCGACGCCGAACCCGGGCTCCAGGAGTTGCATCCCCGTGACGAGCCCGGCCACGTCGCGGGCCATCGGACCCACCGTGTCGAAGCTCGGCGATAGGGGCCACACGCCCTCGAGGGGGACGCGGCCCCAGGTCGTCTTGAGACCCGCGGTGCCGCAGCACGCGGACGGGATGCGGACCGAGCCACCGGTGTCGCTGCCGTAGGCCACGTCCGCCTCGCCGGTGGCGACGGCGACGGCCGAGCCGCTCGACGACCCACCGGGGACGCGGGTGGGATCGAGCGGATTGACGGGCGTGCCGTACCACGGGTTCACACCCGTCACGCCGAGGGCCAGCTCGTGCAGGTTCGTCCGGCCGACGATGCGCGCGCTGGCGGCCCGGGCGCCGTCGAGGCAGAGGGCGTCTCGGGCCGCCGGCACGGCCCGCGCCGCGACGGCGCGGCAGCCCGCTGTGGTGGGCTCGCCCGCCATGTCGATCAGGTCCTTGACGGCCAGGCGGACGCCGGGCCCCGAGGTGTCGTAGCGGGTGATGAACGTAGTCATCGGCTCTTGTCCTCGAGCTCCCAGGCGTGGTCGAGCACGTGCCATGCCGTGCGTCGGATCAGGTAACGGACGGGCCACACCGTGGCCCTCGCCGTGTCGCGCGCGAGCAGTGCGTCGGCGATCTCCGTGCGCTGCTCGCTCCACGGGGTGCGGGGCGGCACTCGCACCCCGATCCTGCGCGCATAGCTCCGCTCGGCCTCGCGGACGTGCTCGCAAATCCCGTCCCGGTCGCGCCCGCCGCCTCGGGGACCCTTGGGCAACACCGCCGGCGCACCGGCCACGGCCCGGTCGAAGGCGTCCCAGCAGGACCGCAGGAGGCGCACCTGCCGTGCGAGCTCCCGCGCGTCGAGCGGCTCGTCGTCCCAGGGCCCCTTGGTCCCCGGGGCGCCGAAGTCCGTCGTGGCGTTGCCCCGGACGCGCCCGATGACCTCCGGGGTACCCGTGCGGAAGCGCGATCCCCCGACACGCCGATAGCGGGGCGCGTAGGCCATGAGGGTGGCGATGGCTTCGTCCTCGCCCCTGCCGCGCCGGCACCAGCCGGGCCACTCCGCCGCCGACGCGAAGACCCAGGTCGAGCCGGTCTCGAGCCCGATCCGGGTGGCGCTCACGTGGTCGTCGTCGTGAGGGTGGCGCCCGGCGGCAGCTGGAAGAGCGACGCGGCAGGCGACGACGAGTAGTTCGTGATCTGGAAGCTCGTGACGCTCTGGGCCACCCTGACGAAACCGAGGATCCCCTGCGCCGTGCTGCAGATAGTGCTCGTGCCCGGCACCCCCTTGGCAACGAGGTCGACGCAGTTCATGTCGAAGCCGTTGAGTGACATCGTCGAAGAGGTGACCGTGTCGCCGGCCAACCCGGCCACCAACGACACACCCTTGAGGAAGGAGATCCAGTGCGACGGCGTGTAGATGTCGATGAGCTTGTTCTCCGACGCCGAGTCGGCCTTGCCCAGCTTCTGACACGACCAGGCCCCGCCCGATCCGGCCTGGGTGCAGCTGTACTCGCCCGACGAGTTGACGATCACCTGGACGTTGGAGGCGCTCGCCCCGGTCTGCGTGGCGTGGAAGGCGAGCCCCCCACTGGACGGGTCGACGGCGTAGACGACCGTGGCGGGTGCGCTCCCGGTCGTGGTGTACGTCGCCTCGAAGGGCGTGCTCTGGTTCGACTGGAGGTTCTGCGTGAACGAGTCGACCGTGGCCCTGTTGCCCTCGACGTTGTGCACGTCCTGCTTCACCTTGTTCACGACCGAGCACCCGGTGGCGAGGAGCCCGACGGCGCTGAGGACGGCCACCCAGAGCGTGATGCGACGGGCGTGGTGTGGCACGGCGGCCTCCTCGGTGAGGGACGTTCGGTCGTCAGACGGCGCAGGCCCTGTGAGGTTACGTGTCGACTCGTCATTGGGCGCGGACCCGGCTGCCGCGGCGGGCGTCAGTGCGCGCTGGACGAGGTCGGCACCGAGGCCGGGTCGATGGGTGCCACCTCCTGTCGACCACGCTGGAGGCCGAACAGGGCCACCAGGCCGGCGAAGGCCATGATGCCGCACATGACGTAGAGCACCACCTGGGTCGCGTTCGCGAAGTCCAATGAGACGAAGTGCGGGATGGAGGCCACCGAACCATGGCCGGCCTGCGACTGAGTGATGCGGTTGGCCTCCGCTGCGGCGTTAGGGACGCCCTGCGCCTGCAACGACGTCGTCAGGTGCGACCGGTAGTCGAAGAGGAGGATCGTGCCGAGCGCGGCCAGGCCCAGGCTGGCGCCGAAGTTCCGGATGGTCTGCGTGATCCCCGTCGCCTCGCCGTAGGAGAGGTTCGACGCCCGGTTCACCGCGTCGGTGTTGGCCGGGCCGAGCATCATTCCCATGCCGGCACCGGCGAGGACCACGTACCACTGCTGCTTCGAGAAGCTCAGCGTGTCGGCCTTCGACGCCCACAGGCCGAACCCGACCGCAGCGAGGGCGCAGCCGAGGACGACGGCCCGCTTGGCTCCCTCGCGGTCGAGCATCCGGCCGCCGATCTGCGCCGCGACCACGAACCCGAGGAAGAAGAAGAGGAGGAACAGGCCGGCCTGGGATGCGGTCTTGTGCAGGGCAATCTGCGCGTACTCGCTGGCGAAGAAGAACACCGGGATGAACGCCATCATGGCGATCAACAACACGAGGTTCTCCACGGCGAAGGGGCGGACGCGGAAGATCGACACCTTGATGAGCGGCGATTCGGTCCGCAGCTCGACGAGCACGAACAGCCCGATGATGAGCAGCCCGCCAACGATGCAGATCCAGGTCCCAGGGTTGTGCCAGCTCCAGAGCGCGGACTGCTGCAGCCCGAAGATGCTGAGGCCGATGCCCGCCGCGATGAGCACCGCACCCAGGTAGTCGATCGGCGCCCGGCGGTACTGTGTCTTGGGCTTGGACACCGCGATCAGCACCAGCGCGATGAGGGCCACCGGGATGTTGACCCAGAAGATCGCTCGCCAGGTCCACTGCGTCAGGTAGCCGCCCAGGATCGGCCCCACCGCGGTCAACCCTCCCGCGATGCCGAAGAACAGGGCCAGGGCCTTCCCGCGTTCCTGGAGCGGGAAGGTGTTGACCACGATGGCCAGCGCGGCCGGAAACATAAGCGCTCCGCCCGCACCCTGGACCACGCGGAAGGTGATGATCCACGCCTCGGCCGCCGATCCCGTCGGCGTCAGCCCGCACAGGGTGGACGCGCCAACGAAGATGATGACGCCGATGACGCACATCTTCGTATGCCCGAAGATGTCCGAGAGCCGCCCACCGAGTGCGAACAATGCCGCCAGGGCGATCAGGTAGCCGTTGATCACCCACTGGACGCCGGTCGACGAGAGGCTGAGCTCGCGCTGGATGTTGGGCACCGCGATGGAGACGATCGTCTGGTCGATGAACGTCATCGCGACCGCGAAGATCATCGCGGCCAGTACCCAATTCCGCCCCTGCATCCCGCTCTCGCTCACCGTCGCCCTCCCACTGCTCCTGCGCAAACCCTAACGTCAGGGCCGGCCCGGAGTCGGGGCTCCCGAGACGTCGGTGCGCGTGGCGACAGTCGTCGGGAGGGTCAGGTCCGCACCGGTTCCGCGCCGGTCATCCCCGCGAGTATCTGCTCCAGCGCGGCCTGGTCGGGCCCGACGAACGCGGGAGCGTCAGGGACCTCTGCGAGCGCACCCAACAGCCGGTCCACCGACGAACCTTGCGCGGCCGGCAGATGGCTGCTCAGGACCATGGTGGGTTCCAGCGCGCGGATGCGGTCCAGCTCCGAGGCGAACATCGCCCGGTCCACCGTGTGCAGCCACGAGGAGTCCACAGTCGCCCAGAAGACCTGGCCCCGCCGCAGCTCCGCATCGCCCAAGTCCTCGGCGCGATCCGGTACCTCGTCCAACAGGGCCCCGAAGCAGTCCGAGCTGAAGAAGATGCCGGACCGCTCGTCCCGCAGGCCCGTGGTGATGGGGTTGTCGAACGCCGGTGGTCGCACTGCGGTCAGGGTCCGGTCGCCGACGTCGACCGTCTGCCCCGGATTGATCAGGTACACGCGGTCCATGGGCAGGGGAGCGCCCAGGCCCATGATCCCGACCCCGAGGAAGCTGGTGACAACCCGGAGTCGTTCGTTCTCGTCGAGCAGGCGATGCAGCGAGCCGATGTGGTCGAAGTCGGTGTGCGTCAGCCAGACCCAGCGGAGGTCGGCCGGATCGATCACCGACCGCAAGGCGGCCATGAACTCGTCGCTCTGCACCACCGAACCGGTGTCGACGAGCACCGGCTCGGCGGCGTGGATCACGAAGGCGTTGATGGCGAGGTTGCCGAAGCCGCTGACGGCGTTGGTCGACGTCACGACGTCGACGTCGGGCGCCGCCTCGTAGGTGTGCATGATCAGAACTCCTCAGGTCTCGAACGGATACGGAAAAGAACGATGCGCGCCTAGTGGGCCGACGGCGTCGTCTCTGCGGCGCCCTTCAGCTGCTCGAGCGTGTGCTGCATGGCCCGACGCAACTCACGGGCGCGGTTGGTCGGGACGTCGACGATGCGGGCCCACGTCGGTATCCACCGGACCGCGTAGGACTCGGTGACCCGGGTGCGCCCCTCCAGGGGCTCCAGGCGGTACCGCCATTCGGTCGACTCCCGCCCGCCCTCTTCGGTCACGAAGGCGAACTCCTGGCTGGGGTCGGCGGTGAGCACGCGACCCCGGCGCGACCACTTCATGAGGCCGCCGGGGCCGCCCTGGTTGTGGCCGATGAACGTGGCGCCCTCGGTCGGTCCCGTCGACCCGTCGAGCCACTCCACCTGGCGGCACTCGGGGCTCCAGTCCCCCATGCGGGGCAGGTCCGCCACCAGTGCGTAGATCTGCTCCGCCTGCGCCTCGATCACCATGGTCTGCGAGTCCCCGCGCAGCCACCATCGGCTGCTCCGTTTCGAACTTGGGTGCGCGGTCATGTCCTCGCTGATCTCCGTTTCCATCATCTCGGTACCTCCGTTCTGCCCAGTAAAGCTAATGATATTAGCTATGGCTGTCAAGCCCTATTTAAGCTATAGTCGTTATCAATGACCCGGACAGACGAGGCGACACACACGGGAGCGGCCGCGGAAGGTCCGCGCGCGGCCGGACCGACGGGCCCGTCGTCGGCAGGAGACGCTCCGCGAGATCCTCGGCATCGCCCGTGACGTCATGACCGAGGAAGGGGTGAACGGCCTCAGCCTGGCGGAGGTGGCGCGACGTCTGGGGGTCCAGCCACCGTCGCTCTACAAGTACTTCCCGTCGCTCATGGCGATCTACGACGCGCTGTTCTTCGAGGGGCAGCGCGCGAACCTCGAAGCGATGCGCGCCGGCATGCAAGGGGCCGAGCCCGGGCTCGACGCGCTCGTCGCCGGCCTCGAAGCGAGCGGGCGGTGGTGTCTGGCCAACCGCGCCGTGGCCGAGCTGCTCTTCTGGCGTCCGGTCCCGAGCTTCCACCCCTCGCCGGCGGCGTTTGCCGTCAGCATGGAGATGGTGGAACTCCGAGCGCGCCGCCCTCGCCGACGCGGTGGCCAAGGGACAACTCGGCCCAGCGGCCAACGAAGAGGGTGCGATCTACCTCGTCTCGACGCTCATCGTCGGAGTGCTCAGCCAGGCCTTCGCCAACGAGCCGGACCTTCCCTGGGGCGAGGGCCGGTTCACCGCGATGTTCATGACACTGATGGGCCTGTTGCCCGCCGCCTTCCCACCCGACCGATAGACGAGTGAGGGCGCGGCGGGCCGGCTACACGTGCGCGTCCAGGGTGTGGCGGTACACGTTCGTGGTGCGCTGCTCGAAGCCGAGGGCGAGGTACAGGCGGTTGGCGTCGGCGCGGTCGGGGCGCGAGGTGAGGTCCACGGTGCGGACACCGAGCGCGGCGGCATGCGCCAGCGCGGCGTTGACCAACGCGCTGGCGACGCCCTTGCCGCGTGCGGCGGCGTCGGTGACGACGTCCTCGATCCAGGCCCGGCGCCCCGTCGGGATCTCGAACGCAACGAGGGTCAGCGTGCCGACGATCCGCCCGTCGTCCTCGGCCACGAAGAGCGTGATGGCCGGGTCGGCCAGGATGCGGGCGAGCTGCTCGCGGGTCGGCGGCGGTGCCGAACGGGAGAGCTGGGGCAGCGAGCGCGGTCACCGCCGCCACGAAGTCGGGGTCGACCGACGCGGCGACCCGGACCGCGATCACGTCTTCGACGCGTCGCCCCGCCACATCGGCTGGCGCACGCTGTCGTAGAGCACGTCGCGGCGCTCGCCATTGATGGCGGCGAAGACATGGTCACCCCAGCGCTCCGAGCCCACCAGCGGATGCGGCAGCGTCTCGCGGGTGAACCAGCCGACGTCTCGGGTCTCGAGCGGATGCGGGGCCAGCTCGCCCCCGATGGCGCGGCAGTAGAAGAGCAGCGAGTAGAGTGGGACGCGGGTGAAGCCGAGGCGCAGGCCGTCGAGCACCGCGATGAGCCGGATCGGCTCGACCTCGATGCCGGTCTCCTCCTCGACCTCCTTCACCACCACCTCGGCCGCCGAGTAGCCGACGTCGCACCACCCCGTCGGGTAGAGCCAGATGCCCGAGTCCGCCCGCTGGATCAGCAGCAGCTCACCCTTGTCGTTGCCGACGGCGGCGCCGACCGCGACCTTGGGCGTGACGTAGCCGGGCACGCCCGTGCCCACGGTGTCCATCCACTCCTGCACCAGGCCACCGGCGAAGTCGGGGTCCTCGGCCTGCCCGTCGGACTCGGCCCTGATGTCGGCCGCCACCTTGAGGATCTCCTCGAAGCGCTCCTGCTCGTAGAGGCTCTCGGTGAAGCCGAGCCCTGTGCGCGCGATGCCCGCCAGGGTCTCGCTCCAGCGCAGCAGGGTCTTGAGGGGGACGCTTCGGTCGTCGCGCGGGTCCACGGCCGGTGACGCTACCGCGGCCCGCCCCGTACGCCAGAATGGGGTGTGGCCGTCAACGAGGATTGCCGTCATTACGTGATGCGAACGACGCCCCGCGGCGACCGCCTCGAGCGCTGCAAGGTCGACGCCAACGAGCCGTTGCCCTTCGGCTGCCCCGAGGGCTGCGTCTTCTACGAGCCGCGGCGGGTGTCCTCGGCCGGCTGGCACGTGCCCCGGAACCCCGAGGAGCCCTGAGCGTCCACGCTCCGGCGGACGGGGCGGCCTCAGCCCTCGAGCACGTCGCCCAGGAGGTCGACGGTGATCCCCTCGTTGCGCAGCCACTCCAACGCGGCCTCGACCTGGCCGGCCTCGCCGTCGATCTCGCAGACGATCCAGCCGCGGTGCTCCTCCACGTCGGCCCGGCGGATGTTCGGCTCCACGTCGAAGCGCCGCACCAGAGCGGCGAGCACCGCCCGGCGCACCTCGGACTCGGGGAAGGTCAGCTTCACCTTGACGCGTACCTCGCTCATCGCGCCTCCTCCGGCACCCCTGTCCCCTCGAGGGCTGTCCCCTCGAGGGCGCGGTTGAGGCCGCCGGAACGGAAGCCCTCCAGGTCCAGCGCCACGAAGCGGAAGCCGGCGCCGCGCACGGCCGCCACCACCTCGGTGCGCCGCGCCAGCACCGCGGCCAGCGCGTGCGGCTCGACCTCCAGGCGCGCCGCGTCGCCGTGGTGGCGCACCCGCAACTGCCCGAACCCGAGCGCATGCAACGCCGCCTCGGCCGCCTCCACCTCGGCCAGGCGGCCGAGCGTGACGGGCGTGCCGTAGGGCAGTCGCGAGGCCAGGCAGGCCGCAGCCGGCTTGTCCCAGGTGCGCAGCCCCAGCCGGCGCGACCAGTGACGGATGTCCTCCTTGGTGAAACCGGCGTCGACCAGCGGGAAGGTGGCGCCCGCGGCGGCGGCGGCGGTCTGCCCGGGCCGATGGTCGCCCAGGTCGCTCACGTTCACGCCGAGGACCACGGTGGCCTCCTCGGCCGCGGCCAGGGGGCCGAGCGCGTCCATGAGCGCCGTCTTACAGCGTGCGCAGCGATCGGGGCCGTTGGCGACGTAGGCGGCGTCGTCCATCTCGGTGGTGGGGACTCCGACCCAGCGCAGGTCCCACTCGGCGGCGAGGGCGCGGCACTCCGCCTCCTCGGCGCCGGCCAACGACGGGGACAGCGCGGTGGCGCAGAGCACGGCCGGGCGGCCCAGGGTGTCGTGCGCCACCTTGGCCAGCAACGAGGAGTCCGCCCCACCGCTGAACGCGACGACGACGCGCCCGAGCCCGCGCAGATGGGCGCGGAGATCGTCGAGGGTTGCGGTGGTGGTCATGCGGGCGCGCCCGGACCGCGGCCGCTCACGCGCCGAGCACAGTGAGCACGTCGTCGAGCGTGCCCACCATGCCGGTGTAGAAGGGTCCGAACTCGGCGTAGCGGGCCGACGCCTCGTCGAAGCGCATCTCGTAGACGCAGTCCTTCAGGTCGTCGGGGTGGACGCCGAAGAGCGTGACGCCCCACTCGTAGTCGTCGAGGCCGGTCGAGCCGGTGATGACCTGGAGCACGCGGCCGTGGAAGGTGCGGCCCACCCTGCCGTGGCCGAGCATGAGCTCCTTGCGGGCGTCGTAGTCGAGCGCGTACCAGTTGTGCGCCTCGCCGCGCCGCTTCGACATCGGGTAGAAGCAGAAGGCCGTCTTGCCCTCCGGCGGCAGCTGCGGGAACAGGCGGGCCTGGCGCAGCTCGTCGGGGATGCCGGCGGCGTACTCGGAGACCTCGGTCAGCGACACGTAGGAACCGGTGACGACGAGACCGGCGCCGACGGCGTCGGTCTGGAGACGGCGCAGCCGCCAGACGTCGGGGCCGAGCGCCATCAACCCGAGGTCCCCCCTGTGCCCGAGCAAGGCCGCGGTGATCACCTGGTAACCGTCGGCCTCGGCGGCACTGACGGCCTTGCGCAGGGCGTTCGCGTCGAAGTCGGGCGCGAGCCGGCAGAAGAGATGGAGGACCCCCCAGCCGGTGGTCGGGGTCAGTGGCACGCCTCAGTGTATGACGCACAGTGCGCCCGGCCTTTCGGCCGGGCGCACTGTTCAGCCTCGGTTGGGGGTGAGGCGACTTGTAGTGTCACCCCGCCCTGTTGCAGCACCGTGGCATCCGCGTGACACCTGGTCAGCGGGACCCGGCGGCCGCTCGAGCCGGCTCGAGAACCGGTCTCTAGAAGTCGTCCATGCCACCGCCGGGCATGGCGGGACCGTCGTCCTCGGGCTTGTCCACGATGACCGCCTCGGTGGTGAGGAACAGCGCCGCGATGGACGCCGCGTTCTGCAGCGCCGAGCGGGTCACCTTGGCCGCGTCGATCACGCCGTCCTTGAAGAGGTCGGTGTACTCGCCGGTGGCCGCGTTGAGCCCGTGGGCGCCCTTGAGGCCGCGGACCTTCTCGACGATGACGCCGCCCTCGAGGCCGGCGTTGACGGCGATCTGCTTGAGCGGCTCCTCGACCGCCTTGGCCACGATGCGGGCCCCGGTGGCCTCGTCGCTCTCGAGCTTCTCGGCGGTCTCGAGGATGGCGGTCTGGGACCGCAGGAGGGCGACGCCGCCCCCGGGCACGACCCCTTCCTCGATGGCGGCCTTCGTCGTCGAGACCGCGTCCTCGATACGGTGCTTCTTCTCCTTGAGCTCGACCTCGGTGGCCGCGCCGACCTTGATGACGGCGACGCCGCCGGACAGCTTGGCCAGGCGCTCCTGGAGCTTCTCCCGGTCGTAGTCCGAGTCGGTGTTCTCGATCTCGGTCTTGATCTGGTTGATGCGGCCCTTGATGTCGCTTTCGGACCCGCCGCCCTCGACGATGGTCGTCTCGTCCTTGGTGATCACGACCTTGCGGGCGGTGCCGAGCAGGTCGAGCGTCACGTTCTCGAGCTTCAGGCCGACCTCTTCGGTGACGACCTGGCCGCCGGTGAGGATGGCGATGTCCTGGAGCATGGCCTTGCGACGCTCGCCGAAGCCCGGAGCCTTGACGGCCACCGAGCGGAAGGTGCCCCGGATCTTGTTCACCACAAGGGTGGCCAGGGCCTCGCCCTCGACGTCCTCGGCCACGATCAGCAGCGGCTTGCCGCTCTGGATGACCTTCTCGAGCACGGGCAGCAGGTCGCGTACGGCGGTGATCTTGGAGCCGACGAGGAGGATGGACGCGTCCTCGAGGACGGCCTCCATGCGCTCGGGGTCGGTCACGAAGTAGGGGGCGATGTAGCCCTTGTCGAAGCGCATGCCCTCGACGAGGTCCATGTCCATGCCGAAGGTCTGGGACTCCTCGACGGTGATGACGCCGTCGCGGCCCACCTTGTCGATGGCCTCGGAGATCATCTCGCCGATCTCTGTGTCAGCGGCCGAGATGGAGGCCACCTGGGCGATCTGCGCCTTGGACTCGGTCTCCTTGGCGATGCCGTGGATGGAGCCCACCGCCGTCTCGACGGCCGCCTCGATGCCCCGCTTGAGCGACATCGGGTTGGCGCCGGCGGCCACGTTGCGCAGGCCCTCGTGGACCATGGCCCAGGCCAGGACCGTCGCCGTCGTCGTACCGTCACCGGCCACGTCGTCGGTCTTCTTGGCGACCTCCTTGACCAGCTCGGCCCCGATCTTCTCGAAGGGGTCCTCGAGCTCGATCTCCTTGGCGATCGACACGCCGTCGTTGGTGATGGTGGGCGCGCCCCACTTCTTGTCGAGCACCACGTTGCGGCCCTTGGGGCCCAGGGTGACGCGGACGGCGTCCGCCAGCTTGTTCATCCCGCTCTCGAGGCCACGGCGGGCCTCCGAGTCGAAGGCGATGATCTTGGCCATCAGCTCAATTCCTCCATTAGCACTCTCGTCATGTGAGTGCTAATACAACCACCTTAGAGGCGGCGGCGCAAGGCCGTGCGCCGCGCGGCGGTCAGCCGCCGGCGACGGCGGGGACGATGGAAAGGGTCTGGCCGTCGGCCACCGGCGTGGCCAGGCCGTCGAGGAAGCGGACGTCCTCGTCGGCCAGGAAGACGTTGACGAAGCGGCGCAGGTTGCCCGACTCGTCGAAGAGGCGCTCGGCGAAGCCGGGGTGGGCGGCGTCGAGGGCCTTGAGGGCTTCCCCGACCGAGGCCCCCTCGACGGCGACCTCGCCGGCACCGCCGGTCAGGGTGCGCAGCTGCGTAGGGATGCGGACGGTCAGGCTCATCGGGGGGACTCCTCGTTGTCGTCGGTCGCGTCGGTCGCGTCGGTCGCGTCGGTCTCGGTGGCGGCTTCGGCGTCCAGTGCGGCCTCGAAGGCGGCCAGCGTGGCAGGGATCGTCGCGCTGGGCCCGCTCCCGGCGGTGCCGCTCAGGGCCTCCACGGTCTTGAGGCCGTGGCCGGTCACGAGCGCCACCACCCGCTCGTCGGGGCGGATGGCGCCCGAGGCGGCGAGCTTGCACAGCGTGGCGATGGTCACGCCGCCGGCCGTCTCGGCGAAGATCCCCTCGGTCCGGGCCAGCAGCCCGATGGCCTCGATGACCTCGCCGTCGGTGACCGCCGCGCACGACCCGCCGGTGCGCCGCATCACCTCGAGCGCGTACCAGCCGTCGGCGGGGTTGCCGATGGCGAGCGACTTGGCGATCGTCTTGGGCTTGACCGGCCGGATGGCGTCGGTGCCCTGGAGGAACGCCGTGGCCACGGGTGAGCACCCCTCGGCCTGGGCGCCCGAGACGCGCACGGCGGGCTCCTCGGGCAGCAGCCCGACCTTGCCCAGCTCGGCGAACCCCTTGGCCACCTTGGTCAACTGGCTGCCCGATCCGATGGGGACCACGACGTGGTCGGGGGCCTGCCAGCCCAGCTGCTCGGCGATCTCGAAGGCGAGCGTCTTGGAGCCCTCGGCGTAGTAAGTGCGCACGTTCACGTTGACGAAGGCCCAACTCGGGCGCTCGCTGGTGAGCTCGGCGCAGAGTCGGTTCACGTCGTCGTAGGTCCCCTCGATGGCGATGACCGTCCCGCCGTAGACGGAGGTCATCGTGACCTTGGCCTCCTCGAGGTCGTGGGGGATGAGGACGACCGAGTCCATCCCGGCGCGCGCCGTGTGGGCGGCGACCGAGTTGGCCAGGTTGCCCGTGGAGGCGCAGGCGGCCACCTTGAACCCGAGCTGGCGCGCCTTGGTCAGCGCGACCGAGACGACGCGATCCTTGAACGAACCCGTCGGGTTGGCGGTGTCGTCCTTGATCCACAGCTCGCCCAGCCCGAGCTCGGCCGCCAGGCGGTCCGCCCGCACCAGGGGGGTGAAGCCGGCGCCCAGGTCGACGGGGCGCTCGTCATCGACGGGCAGCAGGTCCCGGTAGCGCCAGATGGTCCGGGGCCCGGCCTCGATGCGCTCCCGGGTGACCGTCGCCGCGATCCGTTCGTAGTCGTAGGCCACCTCGAGTGGCCCGAAGCAGTAGTCGCAGACATGGAGCGCCTCGGCGGGGAAGGCACGCTGACATTCACGACAACGCAGCCCAGTGACGAAATCGACCATCGGTCCTCCTCATCGGTCGGGCATTGGCACCAGGTGCCCCCTGTCACAGGGGCACTGGTTGCCGCGACGTCAACGGGCCCGTCCCTCAGTCGCTCTGGATGATGGCCACCATGGTAGCCCGGATGGGCCGGCCTGCTCAACGCATCGGGGCTGCTTGAATCTGGGTCGTGCCGCAGACCTCTCATCACGGGGACTTCCCAGCCGAACTGGTCCTCGCCGCCAAGGCGGGGTCGGGCCGGACCGTCTCGGTGTGCATCCCGGCCCGGGACGAGGGCTCGACGGTGGGCTCGGTGGTGCGGGCGGTCGTCCAGCCCTTCCTGGCCGGGCACGGGGGGAACGGTCTGGTCGACGAGGTGATCGTGATCGACGACGGCTCGCACGACGACACGGCGGACCAGGCCCGCGGGGCCGGGGCGCGGGTCGAGCCGGGCCCGGGGGGCAGCGGCGGCAAGGGCGGGGCGATGGCGGCGGCGCTCGCCGTGGCGTCCGGTGACGTCGTGGCCTTCCTCGACGCGGACGTGGCCAACACCAGCCCGGCCTTCGTGACCGGCCTCCTCGGGCCGCTGCTGACGACGCAGCACGTCGCGCTGGTCAAGGGCTTCTACATGCGGCCGCTGCACGGCGACCCCACGGGCGGGGGGAGGGTCACGGAGCTGATGGCCCGGCCCGTCATCGAGTTGTTCTTCCCCGAACTGGCCTGGGTGCGTCAGCCGCTGGCCGGCGAGACGGCGGCGCACCGCTGGGTCTTCGAAAAGCTCGGCTTCGCCCGGGGTTACGGGGTCGAGCTCGGGCTGCTGATCGACGTGGCGCAGACGCTCGGCGCCCACCGGCTGGCCCAGGTCGACCTCGGCGAGCGCATCCACCGCAACCGCCCGCTCGACGAGCTGCGACCGCAGGCACTCGACGTGCTGCGTGCCGCGCTCGAGCGCGTCCCGCCGTCCTCCTACCCGCGCCGGGCGTGCAGCGCGGCGGGCGTGCGCGCCGCGGGGCCGACCCGGTGAGCTCGACGATCGTCGTCTCCAACCGTGGCCCGCTCACCTTCCGAGCCGGACCCGACGGCGCCCTGGAGCCGGTCCCCGCCGGCGGCGGTCTCGCCTCGTCGCTGCACCGCCTGCTCGCCGGCAGCGGCACGACGTGGGCCTCGGTGACGATGGGAGCGGCGGACCGCGAGGCGGTCGCCCGGGGCCTCATGCACGAGGACGGCCTCGACCTCGTGCCGGTCGTGGTGGACGACGACACCTACCGCCAGGCCTACGACGTCGTCGCCAACACCACGCTGTGGTACGTGCACCACCATCTTTTCGACCTGCCGCATCGGCCCCGGTTCGACCGCTACTGGCGGGCGGCCTGGGACGGCTACCAGACCTACAACCGGGCCATGGCCGACGTGGTCGTGGAACGGGCGGCCGAGGGCGCCACGGTGCTCGTGCAGGACTACCACTTCTCGTTGCTGGGCCGGATGCTGGCCGAGCGCCGGCCCGACCTGCGCTCGGTGCACTTCTTGCACACGCCCTTCGCCGACCCCGCCATGCTCGGCGTGCTCCCCGACGACGTGGCGGCGGCGGTGCTCGACGGCATGGCCGGCTACGGCGCCTGCGGCTTCCACTGCCACAGGTGGGAGGCGGCCTTCGTGTCGTGTTACGCCACGGCGGGACGGCAGGCGCCCTCGACCTTCGTGGCGCCGCTCGGGCCCGACGCCGGTGAGCTCGAGGAGGAGGCGGCGACGGCGGCTGTGGCGGCGGCGGCCGAGACGCTGCGCACCGAGGTCGGCGAGCGCCGCATCGTGGCGCGGGTCGACCGCATGGAGCCCTCGAAGAACATCGTGCGCGGGATGCTCGCCTTCGAGGAGCTCCTGCTCGCCCGCCCCGAGTGGCGCGGCGATGTGGTGCACGTGGCGTTCGCCTACCCCTCCCGGCAGGGACTGGCGGAGTATCTCGCCTACTCGGCCGACGTGGTGCACACGGCCGAGCGGATCAATCACGCCTTCGGTTCGGGTTCGGGTTCGGGTGCGGCCGGGTGGACGCCGATCCTGTTGTCCGTGCAGGACGACCGGGTCCGCTCGCTGGCCGCGCTGACCATGTCCGACGTCCTGCTGGTCAACCCGGTACGCGACGGCCTCAATCTCGTGGCCAAGGAGGGACCGCTGCTCAACGGCGTCGACGGCGTGCTCGTGCTGTCCCACGAGGCCGGGGCCTGGGAGGAGCTCGCGTTGGGCGGCCGGGGCGCGCTCGGCGTCAATCCCTTCGATGTGGCGGGGACGGCCGACGCGCTGCACGCCGCGCTCACCCTGCCGGAGGCTGAGCGCGCCGAGCGGGCAGCGGCGCTACGCGGCGAGTGTGCGCGGCCGGACGTCGGCCGACTGGTGGGCGGACCAACTCGAGGCCGCGGCACTTCAGGACTGAGGGCCGCCGGCGTCGGCCAGCGTCCGCAACAACGCGACCGCGCCGGAGGCACCGCGCACGGTCAGGTCGGCCCGGGCCGCCACGGCGGCGGGACTCTCGGTGTCGACAGCGGCGACGCGGACCGCATCGAGGCGGCGACCGTCGGGCCCGACCAGTTCGCCCACCGCGGCGAAGGCGGGGAGATCCCCGATATCGTCGCCGAACGCCGCCACGTGCCTGAGCGACCGCGATCCCGCGCCGTCGCCGGCGTCGTGCTCGGCCACCAGCGACCGCACCACCGTTCCCTTGTCCACGTCGAGCGGCGGGCGCAGCTCGCGTTCGTGCCGGCCCTCGTGGGCGAGGAGGTCACGCTCGGCGTGCTGGCGCTCGGCGAATGCGAGGACCCAGTCCTTCTGCTCGGGCGCCTGCCGCCAGTGCAGGGTGACCGTCAGGCCCTTCGGTTCGACGTAGACACCCGGAGGCGCCTCGGCCAGCGCCTCGGCGACGACGGCATCGATGACGCCCGCCCACGCATCGTGCGCCGGACCCCGCAGCGCGCGCTCGAGGCCGTAGAGACCGGCCAAGACCACTCCGTGCGGTGTCCCCAGCACGTCGGCGAGGAAGGCCGTCGGGCGCCCCGAGATCACCGCCACCAGTGCGAAGCGACGGGCGAGGTCCTCGAGCAACGCGGGGACCCCGGGGAGCGGCCGCGCCTCACGCGGTCGGCCACGATGCCGGCGAGCGTCCCGTCGAAGTCGAGGAACAGCGCGCTGCGATCGGGCTCGGCCGCCAGCGGCTGCAGTGGTGCGGGCAGGTGCGCGGCGTCCCCCGGACCGGACAGCGTCAGGAGCTTGCGGTCGTCGACGTCGACGTGGCCGCCAGGTCCTGGCCGATGACCACGACGACGTCGGTGCCGGTGGCGCCGGTGACCGGCGTCGCGGTGGTGAGCGGGAGCACCTGTGTCGGCTTCACGCCGATGGTGGTGGCGATGGAGGCCGCCGCCTGCTGTTGCCCTGCGGCGTAGTAGACGGCAGAGGTCGCCTCGGTGGTGGAGGCATCGATGGGTGTCTGCATCGTCCAACCGCCGGCCCCGATGATCGTCGAGTAGTGAGCCGCCAGTCCGTTCGTGCTCGTCGCGTTGGCCACCACCACGCTCGTCGCGCTGTGCGGCGCGGTGGTGGTCGTCGTGCCGTGCGCCCCCCCGTGCTTCGCCGTGGTCGTCGTGGTCGACGAGGCCGACCCGCCGCCGGCCGTCGCGGTGGTCGAGGTCGTCGAGGAACCCGCTGCGGCTGCCGTGGTCGAGGTCGAAGTCGAATTCGCCGTACTCGACACGCTCGGACGCGTCCCGACGGCGACCAGCACCGCCACCGCGACGACGAAGACGACGAGCACGACGGCGGCCCGCACGATGGAGAGCGAGGCGGGGGGAGGGCTCGAGGTCGAGTCCGACGAGGACGACGTGCCGGGCGTCCCTGGCGACGAGCCGGACGCCCCCGTGATCGGCGTATTCGGCTGTTCGTCGTCCATGAGAGGTCCAGCCTGCCGTGCGCCCCGACCCGAAGCAAGCCTTTCCGCTGGTCCGGAGTTTGGCGGGCCTGACCTGTAGTCTGAGCGGTGCGCCCGAGTAGCTCAGTTGGTAGAGCACTTCACTTGTAATGAAGACGTCGCGGGTTCGATTCCTGCCTCGGGCTCCCTTCCCGTGTCGCCGGCGTGGGGTGCGGTGGCGAAGGGCCGCGGGTATGGAGGGCGGTGGCGGGCCATCAGCGAACCACGAGCAGGGAGGCCTGGATGCTGTCCGATTTCAAGAAGTTCGTCCTGCGGGGCAACGTCGTCGACCTGGCCGTTGCGGTCGTGGTCGGCGTGGCATTCACCGCCATGATCACCGCGTTCGTGGCCGATCTGATCACGCCGTTGATCGCCGCGATCTTCGGCAAGCCCAACTTCGGCAACCTCACCTTCAGGCTGCACAATTCGACCTTCAAGTACGGATCGTTCCTCAATGCGCTGCTCTCGTTCCTCATCGTGGCGACCGTCGTCTTCTTCGCCGTCGTGGTCCCGCTGACCGCGCTCATGCGGCGCCTCAATCTGCTGCCCACGGAGGAAGCCAAGCCCGAAACGCGAGACTGCCCTGAATGCCTGAGCGAGATCCCGGTGGCGGCGCGCCGTTGCGCGTTCTGCACCTCGGAGGTGGGGGCGGCGGCCTAGTCGCGGTGCACCGTGCCGGACGCCCGTCGCCTGGCGCGGGCCGGCGCGGCGCGCGCCGTCAGGAGGGGACCCAGCGCGTCGCCGACGAGGCCAGCCAGTCCAGAACCTGGCGTCGTGTCGTCGGTCCGTGTGGCGTCCACGGTGAGGGAAGCACACCGTCGGCGCGCAGCTGCGCCGTCTCGTCGACGTTGCTGGAGAGCGGATCCGCGGTGAGGCCGCAGCGCGTGGCTTCAGGATCGATGCCGAAGAGCGCGGCGGCATTGAGCCCGAAGAGACCTGCCTTGGTGTCGTCGGTGAGCGCCGGATACCCGTAGACGTCCTGGAACTCGGGCGTGATCTCGAAGGCCCGCATGGCCATGATCTGCGGTTCGGGGCTGCCGTACCAGATGGCGTCGGTGCCCCACAGCACCCGCTGCGTACCCACCCGCTTCAGCAGCTTCCCCACCGCGTGGGCCGCCTGCGTCGGCTGCGTCAACAGCTGGCGCCACAACGTGGCGACATCGACCCAGACGTTGTCGTTGGTGGGCACCGCGTGTCGATCGAGGGCGGCGAGCAGGGTGTCGATGCCGATCGTCGCCGCAGGGTCGTAGGGGCCCTCGACGTGCGAGGGATCCCACGCGGCGTGGTAGACGACGAACTGCATGTCGGGGAACTGGCGCGAGACGGCCACGACGTCGTCGGGATGGTTGAAGGCGGGATCGAAATTGACCAGCGGCAGTCCCTTGTGGGCCACGAAGACCTTGACCCCGAGGTCGTGCGCGTGCTGGAGAGTAGGTAGCCCGATCGTCGGATCCTCGAGGGAATAGCCCTGACCGCTCGGGCTCCACGCCGTGTACACCTTGAAGGCGACCGGCGGGCCGGTCTCCGCTGCGTTGGACATCTCGTCCAGCGTCGTCTGCAGCGCACCCACGTTGGGGGCGATGATGTTCTCCACCAGGACGCGGTTGGAGCCCCCGCCGGTCAGCCCGTTCGTGATCTGCTGCGTGCGGAGAGCTTCGGGGAACGGGATCGGAGCGTTCGACGGGCCCGTGTTGGGGAGGTCCGTGAGCACGGCGACGGTGGTCTCGCTGGCCAGAAAGAGGTCGTGGAGGTAGTTGGCCCGGTCGACGCAGTCGAGTTGCGACGTGTCCGTGCAGTCCGCCGGGAGCATGGCGAGCACCTGCGACTGGCTCTCGGGGGAGTTCTGCACCCAGGGCCCGCTCGGGATCACGTGATGCGTGTGGACGTCGAGGACGAACTCCGACCCCTGCAGCGCGTGCTCGCAGGCGGCGGCATCGTGCGGGTGCGGCACCGTAAACGTCCCGCCGCGCCCCGTCCCCTGGCCGCTCTGCGGCGCCGTGGTCGAACAACCGGCGAACTCGAACGCCGTGAGCGACACCGCCACGGCACCGGCGCCCTGCAGGAAGCGCCGGCGGTCCATGCCAACAGCGCGGGCGGCGTCGTCGAGCGACCGTCGGATGAGAGCGTTGACGGCCCGATCGTGGCCCGTCGCCGCTGCCGGGACGAATTCACCGTTGGAGACGGGCCCGGCGGGCAATGGCAACGGCCCCTCTTCCTGCCGGTCGCGCAGGCGCCGGGAGAAGGGACCTATCGCGCCCATGGCGCTCGGGCGAGGGACGTCGGTCGGCTCACGACGATGCCGCCCGGTCGATCAGCGCGTTGCAGGGGCGGTCCTCGTCGAGCACCTTGGCCGCCTGCTCGACGCCGCACACCGGCAGGCGTGACGCATCCAACAGGCCGACCTGGACGAGCAAGGACGCCTGGTCCCAGTAGATGCGTTCGAAGGCCACCTTGCCCGCCTCGAAGCCGGCGACGACGACCACCGGCAGCTCGACGGCCCGGTCGGTCGGGGCAACTCCGGGGAGGAAGGTGTCCATGACGATGTCGTGGGTGAAGTGCATGACCATCTCGTCGACGACCCGATCGGGCCCGACCGTCCGCGCCACGTGCGTGATCCGGGTGTCGTCGGGCCAGTGCCCGATGAAGTGGGCACCGTAGAAGGCGCGCACGTCCTCCACCCCGACGCCCCCCGCCAGGGTGGGTAGGTGGGTCACGCGCGGCGTGTCAGTCATCGTCCCCATGGTGGCGTCGAGGTCCTTCGTCTCGAACTCGTAGGCCACGTGGGCGTCGAAGACCGCTCCCAGGTCCCGTCCGGCCGTGCTGCTCTCCTCGGGCATCGCGCACCCCTTCCGCGCCGACCCGCCGATCGGAGCTTCAGTCTGCCATCGCGCTCCCCCTGCGGCCCGCGCGACCCTTTGGGGCCGCGCTGGTCGGGCCGGCCCGTTGGCGAGCCACCTCGAAACAGGCCACCGCCCCGGCGACCCCTACGTTCAACGACGGCAGCGCGCCGTGTTGGGGAATGGCCACCACCGCGTCGCAGCGCCGGCGTACCAGTGGCGCGAGCCCCTTCTCCTCGCTTCCGACCACGAGGGCGACGGGACCCTCTCCGAGCGGCAGCTCGTAGAGGGACTGCTCGGCTTCGCCGGCCAGACCGATCGACCACACCCCGAGTTCCTGCAGCCGGCTCAGCGCGGCCGGGACTCCTCCGACGACGGCAAAGGGGAGGTGCTCGATGGCGCCGGCGGCGGTCTTGGTGACGGTCGGCGACAGCCGGGCCGAGCGGTGGCGGGGCAGGACGACTCCTGTCACGCCGGCGCACTCGGCGCTCCGCAGCAGCGCGCCCAGGTTGCGGGGATCGGTGATACCGGCCGCCACCAGGAGGAACGGCGCCGTACCGTGCCGATCCGGACGGCACAGGTCCTCGAGGGGGACGGGCTCGAGTGGGCGCGCCAACGCGAGGACACCCTGGGGCGCCTCGGTCCGGGCCTGCGCGTCGAGGCGCGCCCGGGGGACGGTCTCGACCGGCACCCGCAGGCGCGCCGCCAACTCCTCGATGCGGTCCAGTTGCGGCGACGGGTCCTGCTCTTCGGCCAGCAGGATGCGGCGCACAGTACGGCGGCCGACCGATAGAAGCTCGAGCACCGCCCGGCGACCCTCGACCTGATCCCCTCCCAGCTCGCTCAGCGCCTGGGGCCGCGGACGCCGGCCCTGGCCGGCCCCGGGACGTGCGGGGCGTGCGGGGCGTGCGGGGCGCCGGGTCACGCCGTCCCCATGAGGACGACGGCGACGCACAGGATGCCCTCGGCCCGCCCGAGGGCGCCGATCCCCTCGGCGCGGGTCGCCTTGACGGACACCGGCGCGTCGAGCACCGCACCCAGGCGCTCCGCCATGGTTGCCGTGTGCGGGGCCAGGCGGGGGGTATCAGCGACGATCGTGCAGTCCGCGTTGGCGCAGGCGTATCCCTGCGCCGCCGCCATCCGCACCACTTCGCTGAGCAGGGCGAGACTGTCAGCGCCCTCCCAGACCGGATCGGTATCGGGGAAGTGCAGGCCGAGGTCGCCCAGACCGACGGCACCGAGGACCGCGTCGGCCAGCGCATGCGCCACTGCGTCGGCGTCGCTGTGCCCGCTGAGACCGCGGGCGCCTTCGATCACCACGCCGCCCAGTACCAGCGGGCGGTGGGGGTCTTCGGAGAATCGGTGTATGTCGAGCCCCTGGCCGATGCGCACGATCAACCGTCCCGCTGCCCGTCGACGTCCACCGGCCGTGCGACGAGCAACCGCTCGGCGGCATCGAGGTCCTCCTGCTCGGTGATCTTGAGGTTGTCCGGCTCGCCGGTGACCACGCGCACGCGGCCTCCGATCGCCTCGACCAACACGGCGTCGTCGGTGGCGTCGGGTCCCGCCTGCGCGTGCGCCCGGCGCAAGACGCCGGCGCGGAAAGCCTGCGGCGTCTGAACGGCCACCAGGGTGCGCCGGTCCAGCGTGTGCGTAACGTCCCCGGCCCCGTCCACGGCCTTGATCGTGTCACGCAGGGGAAGGCCCGGTACGGCTCCGTCGACGGCGCCGGCACGGGCACCTGCGTAGGCATCGGCATCGGCATCCACGGTGTCGATGACGGCATCGATGACGGCGTCGAAGAGTTGCCGTGTGGCCAGCGGGCGTGCCGCGTCGTGGACCACGATCACCTCCGCGGCGTCGGGGACGGCCGCCAGCCCGCTGCGGACCGACTCGGCCCGGGTGGCACCCCCGCGCACGACGATGTCAGCGCCGTAGGGATCGAGGTGCTCCAGCTCGATCGGGAGCACCAGCACCACGCCGGCCGAGGATGGCCGACAGGCCTCGATCGCCCACTCGAGAACCGGGCGTCCGCCCAGCGAGACGAACTGTTTGTGCCGACCGAAGCGACGCCCGGAGCCACCCGCGACCACGATCGACCACACCGTGGCCACGGTGGGACCGTGCCGGCTGCTCAGGTCAGCGCGTCGTTCAGACGCTCTTCGGCGGTCTCCTCGTCTACGTTGAGGGCGAACGTCAGTTCGGAGACGAGGATCTGGCGGGCTCGCTGCAGCATGCGCTTCTCGCCGGCCGACAGGCCCTTGTCCTTGTCACGGATGGAGAGGTTCCGCACGACCTCTGCGACTTGATAAATGTCACCCGAACGCAGCTTCTCGGAGTGATTCTTGTAACGGCGGGACCAGTTCGTCGGCATGCGCGCCTCCTTCTTGCGCAGCACCGCGAACACCTCCTCCACCTCTTCGTCGTTGATGACCTCGCGCAGGCCCACACCTTCGGTGTTGTCGGCCGGGACGTTGAGGATCAGGTCGCCATAGGCCAGGCGGAGCACCAGGTACTCGCGCTTCTCGCCGAATGCGACCTTGGTCTCCCGCTTCTCGATGACGGCGGCACCGTGGTGGGGGTAGACAACTTTGTCTCCGACCTTGAAAGACACAGGACTAGGACTCCCTTGAGTGTTTCGGGTGCGCCCGCACGGGCACACGGACGTGCGGGCGATGCTGTGAGGGACTGTCGAAACGGGCCCGGACCGTCCGACGATGGCGTTCTATTTTACCAGACCAGACCCGTCGATCATTCGTATCGCTCGAAGATGCTGGCCTCGACGAGGCGCGCCAGTCCGTCGCGGATGTGCCGGGCCGTGGCCGCCCCGATGCCGTCCACCGATTCGAGCTCCGCGGCAGATGCGGAGAGGATCTCGGGCAGCGAGCCGAACCGCTGGATCAGGCGCTCGATCAGCGTCTCGGAGAGCTGCTGGGGCAGGCGATGCAGCAGCCGGTACCCGCGGGGCGCCAGCTCGGCCTGCAGTTGGTCGTTCGAGGCCGGCAGGTTGAGGGCCGCCACCACCTTGGGCAGGTCCATCAGCGCGTCGGGTGAGAGCGAAAACAGGTGTGCGATGCCGGCGTCGTCGGTGTAATCGCGCAAGACCTGGGTGAGGCTCTCCTCCACGCCGGCACTGAGTTCTTCTGTCTGGAGGTAGATGAGCCGGCCGTCGGAACCCAGCTCGACGAGGTGGCCCTCGATCTCTTCGGCGATGCGTCGCACCATCTCCCCTGGCTGCAGGACGGCGACAACATCGCGCACCGACACCGTGTCTTCCATCTCGAGTCGGGTCAGCGTCGAGAGCGCGTCGTCGTAGCGCACGCGGAAGCGCTGCAAGGTGGAGAGCGCCTGGCTCGAACGGTCGATCAGCCAGCCCGCCGACTGGGTCGTGTGCTTGCGGTCGTTGCGGTAGACGGCGATCGTGGCCATAGCCTCGGAGACGGCGATGACCGGCACGTCGATGGAGCGGGCGACTCGCTCGGCCGTCCGGTGCCGCGTGCCCGTCTCGGACGTCGGGATGGTCGCCTTGGGCACGAGGTGCACGTTGGCCCGGGCGATGCGGGATGCATCGGAGGCCAAGATGATGGCGCCGTCCATCTTGGCCAGCTCGGAGAGGCGCTGGGGCGAGTACTCGGCGTCGAGTAGGAAACCACCGGTGCAGATCGACAGTACGGCGGGGTCGTCGCCCACGATGATCAGCGCCCCGTGTTTCGCCTGCAGGATGCGGTCCAGCCCCTCACGGAGCTTGGTGCCCGGCGCGATCATCGCCAGCGCATCGTTCAGAGGCTGGATGCCGCCGGCTCCCTCGGCCACCCGAGCATGGTACCCGGCCCGCCCTGCGTGCCCGCCTCCGAACCGTTCGGTGAGTGCGGCAGCGCGAGGGCCAGCGCGTCAGCCAATGTGCGCACGCCGTGGACGCGCATGCCCTCCGGCCCCTCGCTCGCAGCGGACACCGGCACCAGTGCCCTCGTGAAGCCGGCGCGTCGTGCTTCGGCCAGGCGACGGTCTGCACCCGCGACGATACGCACCTCTCCCGCCAGACCGAGCTCGCCGAAGGCAACGAGATCGGCGGGCACAGCCCGGCCGGTCACGACCGATGCCAGCGCGAGTGCGACGGCCAGGTCGGACGCCGGCTCGCTGACCGTGATGCCGCCGACCGCTGCGACGAAGCATGCTCCGGTCGACGGCATGTCCAGCCCGCTGCGGCAGGCGAGCACGGCCATGAGCAGGTGGGCCCGGGCGGCGTCGAGGCCGAGCGCCTGCGGCCGCGCCACGGTGGTACTTGCCGGGCCGCCGATGGCGCCGGGGCCAAACAGCGCCTGGACCTCGACCAGGAGTGGACGCCGGCCTTGCAGGACCGGCACGACCACGCTGCCGGGTATGCCGGTCATGCGATCGCCGAGCATGAGCGGGCCCGGATCGGGCACCGCCCGCAGGCCGTCGTCTCGCATCTCGAAGATGCCGACCTCACCGGCCGGTCCGAACCGGTGCTTGACCGCCGTCAGGACACGCAGGGCGTGGTGACGGTCGCCGTCGAAGGAGAGCACGGTGTCGACGAGGTGCTCGACCGCCCGGGGTCCGGCCAGATCCCCGTCCTTGGTCACGTGTCCCACCAGCAAGATCGGGACGCCGCTCGCCTTGGCCAGACGGGTGAGCCGCTCCACGACCGCCCGGACCTGGGCCAAGCTCCCCGCCGGCTGCCCCAACCCGGGGTCGGCCACCGACTGCAGCGAGTCCACCACGACGAGGGCGGGGCGGTTGCACTCGACTGCGTCCTCGATGGCAACCACGTCGGAACCTTCGAGCGCCAGGAGGTGCCGGGGCAGCGGGCCCAACCGGACGGCCCGGCCTCGCACCTGGGCCAACGATTCCTCGGCAGAGGCGAGGACCACGTCGAGGCCGCCGTCCGCGACGGAAGCAAGCACCTGGAACAGGAGCGTCGACTTGCCGATGCCCGGTGGCCCGAAGAGGAGAGTGACCGAGCCGCCCACCACGCCGCCGCCCAGGACGCGGTCGAGCTCGGTGACTCCGGTCGGGAGAGGATGTGCCGCGTCGGTGGACACGTCCGCAAGCGCGACGGCGGACCTCAGACCGAGACGAGCCGGACCGGCGATGCCGACGCCGCCGCGCGGGTGCGCTCGCGCGGCCTGCGGTCCCAGCGTGTTCCATTCCCCACAACCCCCGCAGCGACCGGCCCACCGCAGCGCGGTCGTCCCACAGGCACTGCAGACGTAGGAGATGTCCCTCCGGGCGCGTGGTTGGACAATCGACGTCGAGGCCATGGCGGCACGCTACGGAACGGGTGTCACAGCCGGTCTGTCCGCGCCCGCAGGCGCGGGCAACATCTGGGGGATGACAGGCTCTCGGCGTGGACTCGCCGAGCCAACGAGAACGCCAGGACTGGGCTCGTCAGCTCGGAGACGCCGCGGCGTATCAGCGACTGCTGAGGACGATCCCCTGCCTCCAGCAGGTCGACGTGAGTCCGGCTCCCGCGCCGGCACAACTGGCGGGCTGGGTCCGGGTGGCGGCGTGGAACGTCCAGCGCGGTCGGCGACCAGCCGCCTTGGCGGCAGCGCTGCGGGCGTCGGGTGCCCACCTGTGCCTGCTCTCCGAGGTCGATGTCGGCATGGCGCGCACCCACAATGTCGACACCGCCCGCACCATCTCCGGCGAGCTCCGCGCGGGCCACGCCTTCGGGATCGAGTTCGTCGAGTTCGGCCTCGGTGAGGAGGCGGAACAGCGCGATGCCGCTGGAGCCACCAACGAGCTCGGCTTGCACGGCAATGCCATCGTGACGGCCGCGCCTCTCCGGGAGCCTGCGGTGATTCGGCTGCCCGACGTGGGCGCGGGCTGGTTCGCCGCCCGGTCGCCGCAGCCACGGGTCGGTGCCCGTATGGCGCTCGTGACCACGGTCACCGTCGACGGCGTCCCTGTCCACGTCGCCTCCACGCACCTCGAGAACCGCACCGACGCCGAGCACAGGGCCGAACAGTTGGAGGTGCTTCTGGAGGCCGTCGACGAGCGGGCGGGCGGTGGTCCGGCCATCGTCGGTGGCGACTTCAACACGTTGGGTGCTCGGTATACCGAACTCTTCGACCGGGCCTTAGTGCGCGACCTGCGTGCAGCAGAACCCTGGCGCTTCACCTGGCCTGTCGCCCACGAGCCACTCTTCGAGGTGGCGCGGGCGCGCGGCTTCGCGTGGACGGACGCCAACGTGGCGGCACCGACGACAGCACACGACGGAGGCGGGCTGCCCGACCACGTCCCGCTCAGGCTGGACTGGCTCTTGGTGCGCGGCCTGATGGCGCGCCGGCCGGCCGTCGTCGCTGCAGGCGGACTTTCGGACCACGACATGGTCACGGTGGGCGTCCGGCTCCCATGACCGTTCTCCGCGCTGCCGTGCGGCCGAACGACCAGCGACGCGTCCTCGCGGTGGTCGCCGAAGCGTTCGCCGACGACACGCGAGATGCCCGCGAGGAGCTCGACATCGTGCGCGGCACCTGGGCTGCGTGCGATGCGACTGAGCTCATCGAGGTCGTGGCCGACGACGACGGCACCGTGGTGGCGCACGCGCTCGCCGCGCCGGGCCGCCTCGACGGCGCGGTCACCGCGGTCGCCGGCGTCGCCCCGGTATGCGTGGCCCCCGCCCACCAGGGCCGCGGCATCGGCTCAGCCTTGGTGCGCGCCCTCGTCAGCGAGGCCGAGGCCCGGGGCTGGCCCCTCCTCGTCCTGTTGGGCGAGCCGGCGTTCTACGCGCGGTTCGGTTTCGTGCCGGCCGCGAGCGTCGGCATCCACTACGCGCCAGCCGGGGCGGACAACCCGCACTTCCAAGCGCGCGTGCTCAAGGGCGACGCGCCCGTCGGACGCGGCGAATTCAGCTACTGCTGGGAGCGGCCGAGAACCTGATTACTCGGGATCGGCGCCCGCGCCGGCCAGCTCCAGCGGAGGAGGTTCGAGGCCCTCGATCGCCCGGAACGTCAGCTGCGGCTCTTCGCCTTCGATCGGCGATTCCTCCACGTCCACGACGACGGTCTCGCCGACCCTGAACTCCTTCCAGAGGATGCGCTCGGAGAGCGGGTCCTCGACCATCTGCTGGATGGCCCGGCGCAGCGGCCGCGCCCCAAGCTGGGGGTCGTAGCCCTTCTCGGCCAGGAGCGTACGGGCCGCCGGCGTGAGCTCGAGACCGATGCCCTGGTCCGAGAGCTGCTTGACCGTGCGCGCCATGAGCATGTCGACGATCTCGACCACCTCGGCCCGCGAGAGCTCGTGGAAGACGATCACCTCGTCGATGCGGTTGAGGAATTCGGGACGGAAGTGTGCCTTGAGCGCCTCGTCCACCTTGGCCTTCATCCGCTCGTAGGTCACGGCCTCCGACGTCTTGGCGAAGCCCATGTTGGACTTGCGCAGGTCGGCGGTGCCGAGGTTCGAGGTCATGATCAGCACGGTGTTCTTGAAGTCGACCGAGCGGCCCTGCGCGTCGGTCAGGCGCCCGTCCTCGAGGATCTGCAACAGCGTGTTGAACACGTCGGGGTGCGCCTTCTCGACCTCGTCGAAGAGCACGACGGAGAAGGGCTTGCGGCGCACGGCCTCGGTGAGCTGACCGCCCTCTTCGTAGCCCACGTAGCCCGGAGGCGAACCAACCAGGCGGCTGACCGTGTGCTTCTCCATGTACTCGGACATGTCGAGCTGGATCAGCGCGTCCTCGTCGTCGAACAGGAACTCCGCCAGCGTCTTGGCGAGCTCGGTCTTCCCCGTGCCGGTCGGCCCGAGGAAGATGAACGAACCGCTCGGCCGCTTGGGGTCCTTCAGGCCGGCCCGGGTGCGACGAATCGCACGGGAGAGCGCCTTGAGGGCCTCCTCTTGCCCGACGATCCGCTTGTGCAACTCCTCCTCCATACGCAGGAGCTTGGCCGTCTCCTCTTCGGTGAGGCGGTACACGGGGATGCCGGTCCAGGCGGCCAGGACCTCGGCGATGACCTCCTCGTCCACGACGTCGAAGAGGTCCACGCCCTCGGCGCGCAGTTCCGCCTCCTGTGACTCCTTGCGATCGAGGCGCTCCTTCTCCTGCTCGGCCAGCTTCTTGGCCTGCTCGAAGGCGCCCTTCTCGATGGCGGCTTCCTTGTCGGAACGCAGGCGCGCGATCTCCTCGTCGAGTTTCTTGGCGTTCGGCGGGGTGCTCATGCGGCGGATGCGCAGTCGACTGCCCGCCTCGTCGATGAGGTCGATCGCCTTGTCCGGCAGATAGCGGTCGGCCAGGTAGCGGTCGGCCAGGTTCGCGGCCGCAACGAGTGCTTGATCGGTGATGCTGACGGCGTGGTGCGACTCGTAGCGGTCGCGCAGACCCTTGAGGATGTCGATCGTCAGCGCGACGCTCGGCTGGTCGACCTTCACAGGCTGGAAGCGGCGCTCGAGCGCGGCGTCCTTCTCGAGGTGCTTCCGGTACTCGTCGATGGTGGTCGCACCAACGGTCTGCAGTTCGCCCCGCGCCAGCATCGGCTTGAGAATGGACGCGGCGTCGATGGCTCCCTCGGCCGCGCCGGCCCCCACCAGAGTGTGGATCTCGTCGATGAAAAGGACGATGTCCCCGCGCGTGCGGATCTCCTTGAGGACCTTCTTCAGCCGCTCCTCGAAATCACCGCGGTAGCGGCTGCCCGCGACGAGCGCACCGAGGTCGAGCGTGTAGAGCTGCTTGCCCGTCAGGGTCTCGGGCACTTCGTTGGCGACGATGCGCTGGGCCAGGCCCTCGACGATGGCCGTCTTGCCGACGCCCGGCTCACCGATGAGGACGGGGTTGTTCTTCGTGCGGCGCGACAGGACCTGCATGACACGCTCGATCTCTTTTGCACGTCCGATGACCGGATCGAGCTTGCCGTCCCGGGCGAGCTGGGTCAGGTTACGGCCGAATTGGTCGAGCACCGGTGAGCCCGACGGGCTGTCGCCCGAGCTCGCACCCTGGCTCGCGCCAACCGACTCCTTGCCCTGGTTGCCCGACATGAGTTGGATGACCTGCTGGCGCACGCGACCGAGGTCGGCACCGAGGCTGACCAAGACGGTGGCGGCAACGCCCTCGCCCTCACGCACGAGGCCCAAGAGCATGTGCTCGGTACCGATGTAGCTGTGGCCGAGCTGCAGCGCCTCACGCAGCGACAGTTCGAGGACCTTCTTCGCCCTCGGGGTGAATGGGGGCGACCCGCTCGGCGCGGTGCCCGCCATGCCGATCGTCTCTTCGACCTTCTCGCGCACGGCTTCGAGCGAGATCCCAAGAGACTCGAGCGCCTTCGCGGCGACGCCTTCTCCCTCGTGAATCAGCCCCAGGAGGATGTGCTCGGTGCCGATGAAACTGTGGTTCAGCAGGCGCGCCTCTTCCTGCGCCAGCACCAACACCCTCCGTGCCCGGTCGGTGAAACGTTCGAACACCCTGACCGCCTCTCCTTGTTCCCTCTTGCTTGTCGGCCCAGTGTACCTGGGGCCTTAGTTGAACACGCCGCAGCCGGCCGGCCGTGGACTTGAGGGGAAAACCCCGCGTGTGCCCGATTTCCCATGCCCCCTGCTACCAGGCGGTTGTCGTCTTTCCGCAGCTGTGACCTAACGTTTCGGGAGTGAATCCCACCGAGGCACTCGGCCTCCCCCGCCTGCAAGAGGGACTGCGGCTCCTCGAGCCCCTGCTCAGCGCCTCTGTCATCACGGGCGACGGGTTTTTGGACGAGGTGACGACCCACCTGATCGCGGCCGGAGGGAAGCGCTTGCGGCCGCTGCTCGCGCTGGCGACGGCGACGGGTGGCAACCGGGACGCAACCGAAGACGACCTGATGGGAGCCGTCGCGGTGGAGCTCGTCCACCTCGCGTCGCTCTACCACGACGACGTCATTGACGAGGCAACCATCCGGCGCAATGTCGAGAGCGTCAACAGCCGATTCGGCAATCTGGTGGCCATCGTCGCCGGCGACTACTTGCTCGCCCGCAGCGCCGCCATCGCAGCAAGCCTCGGTACGGAGATCGCCGCCCTGCTCGCCGACACGCTGGGCCGCCTGTGCCAGGGACAGGTAACCGAAGTCCGATCCGCCTTCCAGATCGGACGCAGCCGCGAGGACTACTTCACGTCAATTGGCGGCAAGACCGCGGCGCTCACCGCAACGTCGTGCCGCATCGGCGCGCTCACAGGCGGCCTGCCGTCCGCCGAGGTCGACGTGTGCACCGAGTTCGGTCGTTGCTTCGGCATGGTGTTCCAGATCCGTGACGACATCCTCGATATCACCGCGACGGACGGCCAGCTCCAAAAGCCTGCCGGCCAGGACCTGGCCGAGGGCGTGTACACGCTGCCCGCCCTGGTCGCTCTCGCCGATCCGGACGGCGGACCGGACCTGCGGGCGTTGCTCGGACAACCCCTCGCGCAGCCCGAACGAGACAAGGCACGCGCCATCGTCATGGCCTCTCGAGGCATCACCGACTCGGTCGACCAGGCCCGTGCGTTCGTCGCCGAAGCGCAGGAGGTCGCCACGGGGATAGAACAGCGGGATCTGCGGGACGGACTGAAACGTCTGGTCGCCGAACTGCTCAGCGACCTCCCGGACTGAGTCCGCTCAGGCGCCGGCCGAGTCGGTGTTGCCGGAGGCCCCGGTAGCGCCGGTGGCACCGGTCGACCCCACGGACGCGCACTTCGTCTTCGCCTTGGCCAGCCGGGTATTGAGCCCGCTCTCACGCTTTTGCACCCGCGCGATGCGGTTGGCGATGGCCGTGGCCAGCTTCGTGTGACCCGAAGACTTGGCCTTGGCCTCCCGGGTCTCAGCCTTGGGAAGCCGGGCCGCCACCGTGCTCTCGAACTTCGCGATGCGGGCCTCCGCCTTGGGCAGCAGCGCGCACAGCGTGGCCGCCCGGCTTCCCGTCCCGCCGCTCGGCGCGGTGGTCGCCGCGCCCGCCAGTCCGGCCGTCCCGAGTGTCAGTGCCCCGACGACGGCGGTTCCCGCCATGAGCTTGCGAAACATCGGATCATCCTCCCCTGGACCATCATGCGCCCAGACGTCCCCTGCTGCCCGGGCGCCGCTGCTGACTTTGCCGGACAGATGTGAGGAAGTTGTAAAGAAGCCGAAGGCGGAAAGAAAGAAAGAAAGAAAGAAATTGGAAAGGCGGCCACCGCAGGGCATACCCGGACGATGACCGCCTCTTCCCAGTCTGATCTGGCTGGATCAGCTGTTGCTGGTGGTACCGCCGCAGGCCGCCTGCGCCTTGGCCAGCCGGGCGTTGACCTTGGAGTCGCGGTTCTGGATCTTCGTGATCCGGTTGGCGATGGCGTCGGCCTTATTCGTCTTGCCCTCCGACCGCAGCTTGGCCTCACGAGCCTGGGCCTTGGGCAGCGCGGCCCCGAACTTGCTCTCGAGTTTCTGCACCCGGGCCTGAACGGCCGGGAGCTTGGCGCACTTGGCTGCCGTGTTCGTCGTGCCGCTCGCGGGAGTCGACGCACCGGCGATGCCCACCACGCCAAAGGTGAGGACACCGGCCACTGCGGTTCCAGCGATGATCTTGCGTAGCATTTCGGACCTCCTATGGACGTCAGTGCGCTTTGCACTTTGCGCCGCTCTCGGGCGACAGATCCCACCCTGAGTGCCAGATATGAGCAATCCGTGAGGAGGGTTTGAAGAAACCCCCCCTTGCTTAAGAAGCGCTGAAGTATTCGGCTCCGAGGGTTGTCGCGGCGCGGCTGTGTAGCCAGTCCCGCGAGATCGGCCTGCGGCGATTTATGCCAGCTCCGCGATGTCGGTGTGCGGCGGTATACGCCATCTCCGCAGACTTCCCGTCGCCCGCATATGCCTTCTGGAGGGGGCGCATATACAGGCAGGGGCAACGGGGCCGCGGCGCCCTATACAGGCAAAACGGACGTCCCCAAAAACGGGGGGGTCGGGGCGCTGAGCCGAGTTCAGCCCCGGTCGGGCCGCAGGGTCGGGAACGCAATGACCTCGCGGATGTTGGGCACGTCGCCCAGGAGCATGAGGAGCCGGTCTACCCCGAGACCGAAACCCGAGGTAGGAGGCAACCCGTATTCCAGGGCACGGAGGTAGTCCTCGTCCACGACGGCCGACTCCTCCTGGTCGCCGGCCCGGGCCTTGGCCGCCTGCTCCTCGAAGCGACCACGTTGGTCATCGGGGTCGGTGAGCTCGGTGAATCCGTTGCCGAGCTCCCTCCCGGCCACCACGGGCTCGTACCGCTCGACCAGTTCGGGACCGTCGCGATGGCGCCGCGCCAGCGGCGACACCTCGGCCGGGTAGTCGACGACGAAGACCGGACCCCACAGCCCGGCTTCGGTGGTCTTCTCGTAGATCTCGAGCAGCAGCTTGCCGGGACCCCACCCGGCCTCGACGGCGACCCCGACTTCTTCGGCCACCCTGACCAACTCGGCGCGGGGCAGACGCACGTCCAACGCGAAGCCGGTGGCCTCGGCGATGAGCTCGGTCATGGTGGCGCGCCGCCACGGAGTGGTGAGGTCAAGATCGCGTCCCCCGTAGCTGAGCTGCGTCGTGCCGAGGACATCGAACGCGACGCCCGCCACGAGGTTCTCCAACACGGCCATCGTGTCGGTGTAGTCGGCGTAGGCCTGATACAGCTCGAGCGTGGTGAACTCCGGGTTGTGACGCGGCGAGATGCCCTCGTTGCGGAAACTCCGGCCGATCTCGAACACCTTGTCGAAACCTCCGACCACGAGCCGCTTCAGGTAGAGCTCCGGCGCGACCCGGAGGAACAGATCCGTGTCGAGCGTGTTGTGATGCGTGACGAACGGGCGCGCCGTCGCACCCCCGGCGATGGGATGCAGGAGCGGCGTCTCGACCTCGACGAAACCCTGTTCCCAGAGGCGCTCCCGCATGCGGCGCACGACGTCGCTGCGCAGCTGCAGCAGCTGGCGGCTGCGCTCGTTCGCCCACAGGTCGACCTCGCGCTGGCGATACCGCGTCTCGACGTCACTGACGCCGTGCCACTTGTCACCGAAATTCCGGCGGGCGGCCGCGAGAAGTTGCCACTCGGCCACTTTCACCGAGAGCTCGCCCCGCTTGGTCCGGACCACCTCGCCACGTGCACCGATCCAGTCACCCAAATTGAGCTTGACGAACTCGTCGAAGCGTTCGGTGAGGGACGCCAGCGCGAACAGCTGCACCGAACCCGACGTGTCGCGCAGCTCGGCAAACGCGAGCTTGCCCTGCGGCCGGGCCAACATGATGCGGCCGGCGACGCTGACGGTCACGCCCGACTCCTCGCCGGCCTCCAGCGACGACCAGGCCTCGACGACCGCGGCCGCGGCGTGGGTGCGGTCGAAGCGGTAGGGGACGTCCATCGTGGGCTCGGGCATGAAACGGTTCAGGGGCCGACGTTGCGCTCGTAGACGATGCGGAGGCCGTGCAGGGTGAGCCAGGGCTCCACGTGGTCGATGGTGTCCGAGTACGGAGCGATGAGTGGACTGAACCCGCCGGTGGCCACCACCGTGGACGGACCCAACTCGTCCATGAAGTGCCGGGCCAGCCCGTCGACCAGCCCGGCGAAACCGTAGAGGGTGCCCGCCTCGATCGACTCCACCGTCGAACGCCCGATGACGCTGCGCGGCTCCACCAGTTCGACGCGGCGCAGCGCGGCCGCGTGCTGGTACAGAGCCTCGAGGCTGATGGCCACGCCGGGGGTAATGGCCCCGCCGAGGTATTCCCCCTTGTCGCTGATGGCCTCCACCGTGGTCGCCGTGCCCATGTCGACCACGATGCACGGCCCGCCGTAGAGGTCGAAGGCACCCACCGCGTCGGCAATGCGGTCTGCACCCACTTCCTTGGGGTTGTCGTAGAGGATCGGCATTCCGCTCTTGGTGCCCGGACCGAGCACCACGCACGGCACATCGTTGAACCAGCGACTGGCCATCTGGCGGAGCTCGCCCGTGACCTGCGGCACCGACGAGCTCACGGCGATCCCGCTGACGGAGGTCGCGATGTCGAGTCCCTCAAGGTCGAGCAGCTGGGTGAGCAAGACAGCGTGCTCGTCCGGCGTGCGGGTGGGGACCGTCGAGAGCCGCCAGTGGTGGGTCAGGTCGCGCGGGGCGGTGGGATCCTGTTCGGTCCCGATGCCGACGCCCACGCCATCCTCGATCACGGGCACGGTCTCGGTGTCGTCGCGGTGTAGAGACCGATCACCGTTTCGGTGTTGCCGACGTCAATGACCAAGAGCACTGCTCAGGCCTCTCCTTCCTTCGTGTCGGGTGTCAACCCGTCTCCGTCCAGAGCAGGTCGAGGCCGAGGTCGAGCGCTGGCGCCGAATGGGTCAGCGCGCCGACGGAGATCCGGTCCGGACCTGCGGCCGCGTAGGCGCCGATGGTCTCCAACGTCACGCCCCCCGAGACCTCGGTGAGAATGGGGCCCGGCGCGTCGCGGTGGGCGACGTCGATGGCCGCGCGCACGGTCGTCGGGTCCATGTTGTCGAGCAGGACGGCGTCGGCACCGGCGCGCGCGGCCTCGGCCACCTGGTCGAGGGCGTCGCACTCGATCTCGACCAATCGGCCGGGCCACTGTGCGCGGGCCCGACGGACGGCCTCGGTGATGTCGATTCCGGCCAGATGGTTGTCCTTGACCAGCACGGCGTCGGAGAGGCCGGCGCGATGACTCGTTCCGCCCCCGGCTCGCACCGCCGCCTTCTCGAGCGTGCGCAGTCCCGGCGTCGTCTTGCGCGTGTCGAGAACGGCCACAGCCGGGTTCCGCTCGTGCGTAGCGGCGACGAAGTGCGCCGTCAGCGTGGCGATGCCGGAAAGCCGGCCGAGGAAATTGAGCGCCGTCCGCTCGGCGGTGAGGATGGGGCGCAGCGGCCCGCTCACCTCCAGGAGCGTGTCACCGGCCTTGATCTCGGCACCGTCGGCTGCGTGCCAGGTGAGGTCCAGCGCGCCGGCGCCGACGCGCGCGAAGGCCTCGGTGGCGCAGTCCCGGCCCGCCAGCACGCCGTCACGGCGGGCCCGCAAGGCGAACGCAGCCGTGATGCCCGGCGGCACCAGCGCCGCCGTCAGGTCGCCTTCGGGACCGAGGTCCTCGGCCAACGCGCGGTCGACCGCCTCGGTGACGGCCCGCGCGTACCCGGCGTCGGATCCGGCCTCGGCACCGCTCACGACCCGTCCTTCTCGGGCCGCGGCACCGGCCCATGCACGAGCCGCCGGCGCCAGGCGGGGACGGACTCGGGGAACTCGCGGCGCGGCGTGTGCGCCGCGGCTCTCGGTGCGCGCCAGCGCCGACACCAGGAGGGCGTCGGCCGTCTGGACCAGGTTCGCCAGCTCGCCGGCACCCACCGATGCGCCGGCGCTGTACAGAGCGGTCGCCGTGTCCTCCACGACGGACCGGGCGACCGCCAACGACTCGGCGCTCCGCACGACGCCTGCGCCACGCGTCATGGCGCGCTGGAGAGTGTCGCGCAGCTTCGTCACGTCCGCTCCGGCCAGCCCGTCGGACTCGGCGCCCCAACGGACCGGCACCACGTCGCGGGTCACGAAGGTGCAGGCGATGCCGTCGATGGGGTCGTGACCGAGCACGGCCCGCAGCGCGCCGTTCACCTCCGGGCCGCAGACACCGGCGGCGATGCGTTCGGCCAGCCGCGCGCCGAACACCATGCCCTCGAGCAGTGAGTTGGAGGCGAGACGGTTCGCCCCGTGCACGCCGGTGCTGGCCACCTCGCCCACCGCCCATAGCCCCGGCAGCGCGGTCGCGCCCCACAGGTCGGTCACGACACCGCCGGAGAGGTGGTGTGCCGCAGGCGCAATGGGAAGCCAGTCGGACTGGGGATCGAGCCCGATGGACGCGAGCGAGGCGGCGATGGTCGGGAAGCGCTGGGAGAACCGCTCGAGCCCCGTCGCATCGAGCCAGAGATGGTCCACACCCTGCTCGGCCATGCGGGCGGCCATCGCCCGGCTCACCACGTCGCGGGACGCCAGTTCGTCGACGAAGCGCTTGCCGTCCCGGTCGCGCAGGAGGGCGCCGTGCCCGCGCAGCGCCTCGGAAAGCAAGGGGCGCGGCATGGCGGGATGGTGCAGCGCGGTGGGGTGGAACTGGACGAACTCGACGTCGGCCGTGGGGACGCCGGCACGCAGCGCCATGGCCACGCCGTCGCCCGTCGACTCGGGCGGGTTCGTGGTGACGGAGAAGAGCTGGCCCGCACCGCCGGTCGCCAGCACGACGTGGCCGGCGCGCACCTCGACGGGACCTTCCGCCGCCCCCGGTGGCAGGGCCACGACGCCCACGCAGCGGCCACCCTCGACGAGCAGGTCGAGGGCGAACCAGCCCTCGAGCACGGCGCTGGCGGAGCGGTAGGTGGCGTCGACGAGGGCGCGCTCCACCTCGGCGCCGGTGGCCGCCCCACCGGCGTGCACCACGCGGGGCGCGGTGGCCGCCCTCGCGGGCGAGCGAAAGCGTCCCGGTGGCCTCGCGGTCGAACTCCACGCCAAGCGTGATCAGCTCGTGCACACGTCCCGGGCCCTCGTCGACGAGGATGCGCACCGCCTCCTCGTCGCACAGACCGGCGCCGGCGGCGAGGGTGTCGGCCAGGTGCAGATCGGTCGAGTCCTCGTCGCCGCCGAGCACGGCCGCCACACCGCCTTGCGCCCACCGCGTCGCCGACTGCGACAGCGCGCCCTTGGTCAGGACGCCCAGGGACAGCGACGGTCTGCCCGCCGGGACAGGTCCGGCGAGCCGGACGGCGGCGGACAGCCCGGCGACGCCACTGCCCAGGACCAAGACGTCGAAGGGTCCCGGCCGGGCCCCGGTGGTCACGCCGGTTCGGTCAGCGTGAGCTCGGCGTCGAGGCGAGCCGATGCCTCGTCGATCACCCGGTTGCGCCCGTCGACGTGCACGACGCGCGGGAGGTAGGTGTCGAGCTCGGCGCGCTCATAGTCGGCGTAGGTGATGATGATGACCTTGTCGCCGGGGGCGACGAGTCGGGCGGCCGCACCGTTGAGGCAGATCTGACCGCGCTCTCCTTCGATGGCGTAGGTCTCGAAGCGGGCGCCGTTGTCGAGGTCGAGAACCGCCACCTGCTCGTAGGGCAGGATGTCGGCCAGCGCCATCAGCTCGGTGTCGATGGACACCGAGCCCACGTAGTGCAGGTTGGCCCCGGTGACGGTGGCCCGGTGGATCTTGGACTTCATCATGCGGCGGCGCATCGGCTCAACCGATCCTTTCGAGCTTGCGGACCTGGACGGTCGCGTCGGGGAGGGGCGGACGTCTTCTGGGTCGTCGGCGCCGGCGAGCACGGCGCTGTTGTCGATGAGGCGGACGGGGCCGACCAGCGCGGCCACGAGGAGGCGCACGGCGCCGGGGTCGGCGACGGCGTCGAGCGCTTCGAGTGTGGCGGTGTCGACGGCGACGGCGTAGTCGAGCTGGACCAGCGGCTCGGTGGCCACCGTGGCCTCCATGATCCGGGCCAGGGCGGCACCCGAGCGCTCACCGGCGGCGGCGGCGGTGCGGGCCGCCTCGAGCGCGCGGGACAGCACGGTCGCCGCCTGGCGCTCGGCGGACGACAGACGGACGTTGCGACTCGAGAGCGCCAGCCCGTCGGCCTCCCGCACGATGGGGCAGCCCACGATCTCGACGGGCAGCGACAGGTCGAGCACCAGGCGGCGCACCACGGCCAGCTGCTGGAAGTCCTTCAACCCGAAGTAGGCGCGGCAGGCGCCGGCGATGGAGAACAGCTTGGCGACGACGGTGGCCACGCCGTCGAAGTGACCCGGGCGCGAGGCGCCCTCCCAGGTGTCGCTGACGCCGCGCACCGACACGGTGGTGGCCGGGGCGGCTGGCCAGCTCGGGTACATCTCGCGCACCGGCGGCACGAACACGACGTCGGCGCCCGCGGCGCGGCACTCGGCGAGGTCGTGTTCGAGCGTGCGCGGGTACCGCTCGATGTCCTCGGGGTCGCCGAACTGCAGCGGGTTCACGAAGATGCTCACGGCGACGACCCCGCACTCGGTACGGGCCCGCTCGAGCAGAGACAGGTGGCCGGCGTGGAGCGCGCCCATGGTCGGCACGAGCCCGACGGTCTCGTTGGCGGCGCGGGCCGCATCGAGGAGCGCGCCGCAGGCGGCTGCAGACTCGACGACATCCACGGCGGCGGCCTCTTCCTGCTTCCGCCGGTCCTAGACGGCCGCCGGCACGACCGGCGACCGGCGCACCGGCGCGGGCCGTCGTGGCCGACGCGGGCGTCGTCGGGGTGTTCGAGGTTGCGTTCCGCGCGGTCCGTGTGCGGCGTGGCGGGCTCCCCGGCCTGGGCCAGGCGCGTGGCCAGGGCGGCGCCGGCCTGGTAGCCGGCGCGCTCGGACTCGGGCAGCGCGTCGAGGTGGCGGCTGAGGGTGGCCCAGTCGCCCCGCCGCGCCGGCCCCGTCAGGGCGGCGCTCGCCCCGAGCGCGGCCACGTCGTCGACGGCGGCCCGGGTGAGCGGCAGGAACGACTCGAGGTCCAGCCCGACGGACGCGGCCACCCGCTCCACCTGTCCCAGGAGGGCGACGACGTGGTTGGCGGCCATGCAGGCGGTGGCGTGGTAGGCGGCGCGATCCTCGTCGGCCACCTCGACCGTGCGCCCACCGAGGCAGTCGACCATCTCGCGAGCGACGGGCGCACCGGCCACCGCGAAGCTCACGCCCGAGGCCAGGCGGGCCGCGCCGACCTCGCCGTTGGGGAGCGGCACCAGCGGGTGGACGGCGGCGCGGCGCGGGTGGGGCGCCAGGGCATCGAGCCCGAGCGAGCCCGAGAGGTGGACCACCGTCGTGGTGTCCACGGGGTCGACGATCGCCGCCACCTCGGCGATGGCGTCGTCGGGGGTGGCGACGACGAGCACGTCGACGCCGCGCGCCGCGCCGGACAGGTCGTCGTGGCGCCCGAGGAAGCCGGCGAATGCCCAGCCGCGGGCCGAGAGCGCCGCGGCGAGGGACGTGCCGGCACGGCCGGGACCGATGATCCGGATGGAGTGCATCTGACCTCCTTCGGCGTTCCGGCCCCTGGCGGGTGCCGTTCGCCTACAGACGATCTGAAAACGTCACCTACAGACTACCCACACGGGTGACGTCGCCACCAGCCGCTGCGAGCTGCTCGGCCGTGACCAGTTCGGGGGCCAGGTCGGCCAGGGGCTGCACGACGAACCGCCGTTCCCACAGGCGGAGGTGCGGCACCGTCAGGCCGGGCTCGTCGACCGTGCACCCCTCCACCCAGAGGACGTCCGCATCGAGGGTGCGCGGTCCCCAGCGCACCGTGCGCACCCGTCCCGCCTCCTCCTCCAGGGCCTGGCAGCGCTGCAGGAGCCGCCGCGGGTCGTCGCGTGTCGCCAGCTCGACCACCACGTTGAGGTAGGGACCCTGCGCGGGGCCACCGATCGGCTCGGTCTCGTAGAGCGGCGACACGGCGACGACGTCGCCGCCGGCCCGCAGCCCTTCCACGGCCTTCCGGAGCGTGGCCCGGCGGTCCCCCAGGTTGGAGCCCAGCCCGACGAAGGCGCGCCGGGTCGGCGCAGGCACCATCAGCGCGCGCGCCGCACCCTGACTCCGGTCGAACCCACGTCGAGGGCCAGCGGCGGGCGGAGCTTGCGCACCGTGACCTCGACCGCCTCCAGGCGGGCGTCGGTGATCAACAACGCGCTCGGCCAACCTGCCGGCCAGAGCCTCGAGGAGGCGGTAGGAGCGCCCGCCCACGACCTCGGCCGCCGTCTGGGCGAGGACGCCGTAGTCGACCGTGTCGGCCAGGTCGTCGCTCTCCTGGGCGGCGGTCATGTCGACCCAGGCCACGACGTCGACGGCGAAGGGCTGCGCCCGGTCCCGCTCCTCGGGCAGCACGCCGTGGACGCCGGTGACCCGGAGGTCACGGATCTCGATGCGGTCGCTCACCGCGCCTGGCCGCGGCTCGGCATGCCTTCCAGCTCGGACAGCAGCTCACGACCCGGCTCGCCCATGGCGTGCCCGACCACGTGCTCGATGAGGGCGACCGCCTGCGGCTGGTTGCCGATGCGCTCAGACCACACCAGGTAGCCGGCGAGGACGCCCATGACGCGGTCGCCCAGCTCGTCCTGGTGCACGAGGATGCGCAGACCGGAGGCCAGTGAGTCGTCGACGTCCTTGTAGCAGGCCGCCAGGACGGGCCGCGGGTCGCCCGAGCGCTCCAGGGGGTAATGCGCCCAGGCCAGGCCCTCGTCGTCGTAGGCGGCCAAGTTGTGGGGCGACGGCAACAGCGAGACGACCCGGCCGAAGCCCTGGACGCGCAGCCAGATGATCTCCTCCTGACGCCGCACCCGGCGGTGGTTCACCGAGAACCCACCCGGTCGCTCGCTGGCGGCGAGATGGTCGGTGATGATCCAGGTGAAGTTGCGGGGTGGGATGCCATTGGCCCACTTGCCCTTCATGCGGCAGGACCATACAGCCGCACCACCTGCACCGTCGCCGCCACGTCGTGGACCCGCACCATGGCGACCCCCGCCACCAGCGCCGCCGCCGCCGTGGCCAGCGAGCCCTCGAGCCGGTCGGTCACCGGGGCAGGAGCCGGGACGGGGGCGGCGACCGGGGCGGTGACGGACCAGCCGGTGGACCCGCCGGCGGCCGACGACGGGCCGGGTGCGCCGACGGCCAGCAGTCCGAGGAAGCGCTTGCGGCTCGTCCCGACGAGCACCCCGGCGCACCCCGCCCCGGCCGCGGCGGCCACCAGCTCGGGGAGGTGGCGCAACAGGGAGAGGTTGTGCGCCGCCGTCTTGCCGAAGCCGATCCCGGGGTCGACCCAGACCTCGGCCACGCCGGCGGCGCGGGCCCGGGCCGCACGCTCGAGCACGAAGTCCCGCACCTCGGCCACCACGTCGCCGTAGCGAGGGTCGTCCTGCATCGTGGGCGGCTCACCCCGCATGTGCATGGCCACCCAGCCGGCCCCACTCGCCGCCGCCACCTCCCACAGCGAGGCGGAGACGTCATTAAGGAGACTGGCCCCGGCGCTCAGCGCCGCCTGGGCCACCTCGGCCTTGACCGTGTCGACCGAGAGACGGACGCCACGGGCTCGTGCCGGCGCGGCCAGGGCCTCGACGACGGGGACGACGCGGGCCAGCTCCACGTCGACGGGGACGGGCTCGGCGCCCGGCCGCGTCGACTCCCCGCCGACGTCGACGACGTCGGCACCCTCGTCCATGATGGCGAGCCCCCGGGCCACCGCCGCGTCGAACGTGCCGTAGAGGCCGCCGTCGGAGAACGAGTCGGGCGTCACGTTGAGGACGCCCATCACGAGCGGGCGCCCCCCCGGATGACCGGGTCCCGGCGGCACCGCCGTCAGCGACCCCGGATGAATTGCATGGCCTCGGCGCGGGTGGCCACGTCGGAGCGGAAGAGGCCGCGCACCGACGAGGTGATGGTGAGGGTGCCCGGCTTCTTCACCCCGCGCATCGACATGCAGAGGTGCTCGGCCTCGAGCACGACCAGCACGCCGCGGGGTGAGAGCACCTCCGCGATGGCGTCGGCGATCTGCGTCGTCATGCGCTCCTGCACCTGCAGGCGCCGCGCGTACCCGTCGACGAGGCGGGCCAGTTTGGACAGGCCGGTGATGCGCCCGTCCTCGGCGGGGATGTAGGCGACGTGCGCCTTGCCCAGGAAGGGCACCAGGTGGTGCTCGCACAGCGAGGCGAAGGGGATGTCGCGCACCATGACCATCTCGTCGTGCTCGGCGGCGAAGGTGACCTCGAGGTGGCGGGCCGGGTCGTCGTGCAGGCCCGAGAAGAGCTCCTCGTACATGGAGGCCACCCGCTGCGGCGTGGCGACGAGGCCGTCGCGCGCCGGGTCCTCGCCGATGGCGATGAGCAGCTCGCTCACCGCCATGCGCACCCGTTCGACGTCGACGCTCACTGGTCCTCTCCCTTGTAGCGGTGGACGCCGCGCAGGTTGCGGTAGCGCTCGGCGACGTCGAGGCCGTAGCCGACGACGAAGTCGGGCGGGATGGTGAAGCCGATGTAGCGCAGGTCGAGGGCGACCCGCTGCTCGCCCTCCTTCACCAGGAGCGCGCAGATCTCGACACTCTTGGGTGACCGCGCGTGCAGATAGCGACGCAGATAGTTGAGGGTCAGACCGCTGTCGATGATGTCCTCGACGACGAGGACGTGGCGGTTGTCGAGCTCGGAGTCGAGGTCCTTGACGATGCGCACCACGCCCGAGGTCTTGGTCGCGCTGCCGTAGGAGGAGACGGCCATGAAGTCGACGTCGACGGGGAGGGCGATGCAGCGGCACAGGTCGCTCATGAAGAGCATCGCCCCCTTGAGCACGGCCACGAGGAGCGGCGGCTCGTCGGCGTAGTCGGCCGTGATCTGAGCTCCCAGCTCGGCCACCCGGACGGCCAGCTGCTCGGCCGAGACCAGCAATGGGCCGACGTCGGGCTCGGCCCAGGTCGGCACCCCCGCTCCGGCCTCGTCCACCGGCGTGACACTAGTGGAGCGCTCCGGCGCCTCCACCCGGAGCCGCCCGTCCGTGCGACGCACCCGTCGCCCGCCCGACAGCTCGGTCCCGACGGCGCCCCCGGCCGCGACGTCGAGGACGCGGTCGACCTCGGCCAACGAGGGCGGGTGCCCACCGCCGTCCGCGGCACTGGCGCGCAACCAGCGGCGCAGGGCGCGGCGGGCGAGCGGGCGGCTGGTGCGCGCCACCGCCCGGGCGTCGGCCGGATCAGGGAGTGCGTCGAGGGCCAGGGAGTCCATGAGGGCCGCCTCGTCGCGCAGCACCCCGGCCTGGCGGGCCAGCAGCGGGACGGGGTCCCGTCCGGCCACCGCGGCGCACAGCGGCAGCAGCTCGTGGCGGACCCGGTTGCGCACGAAGGCGGGGTCGTCGTTGGTGGGGTCGCGGACGGGCGCCAGACCCGCGGCAGCGCAGAGAGCGTGGGTCTCGCTCCGGCGCAGGCCGAGCAGCGGGTGCCGAGCCCCGGGCGCCATCCCGGCCAGGCCGTCCGAACCGGCGCCGCGCAGCAGGTTGACGAGAATGGTCTCGGCCTGGTCGTCCATGGTGTGCCCCGTCGCCACCCCCGCGGGCAGCAGGGCGAAGCGGGCCTCGCGGGCCCGGGCCTCGAGGTTGGGCCCCGGGGTCACGGCGGCGCGGCGGCGCTCGACGCGGGCGCCGACCCGCGCCGCCACGGCCGCCACCACCTCGGCCTCGCCGGCCGAGCCGGGGCGCAGCCCGTGGTCGACGTGGACGGCCGTGACGTCGCACCCGGCCGCCGCCGCCAGGACGAGGAGGGCGAGCGAGTCGGCGCCGCCCGACACCGCGCAGGCCAACGGGGTCCCCGCCTGGGGAAAGGTGCAGCGCGTCAGGAGGTCGGCGACCAGGGACGCAGGAGGGTCAGCCGAACGGTCCTCACCCACCGGCCCCACCGTCGCCACCGGCCCGCGCCACCCAGACTTCCGGGTCGCGGATCTCCTCGAGCGTGGGCAGCCAGTCGGGGCCCTCCCACACCCGGGCCAGCAGCGCCGGGCCGCCGGTGGCCTCGACGGACTCGACGAAGCGCTCGCCCTCGGCGTACTGGCGCATCTTGGCGTCGAGGCCGAGCAGCTTCGACACCAGCCGGGTCAGCCCGCGCGCTTGGGTGCGCCGCTCGTGCAGGACCTGGGCGAAGTGGGCGGCACCCGGCACCTCGCCGGCGCCGGCCCGGTTCATGGTGACGTCACCGTGCCCCTCGAGCAGGCTCATCATCCCCGAGATCCTGGACAAGGCTTGCTGCTGCTCGGGCGTGGCCAGCATGCCCACCACCCCGGCCTCGCGGGCGGGGTTCCGCCCGTTGCGCACTTCGTTGGTGGCGCGCTTGACCACCTCGACGAACCCGGCGGGATCGCCCGAGAGCGGGCCGAGCAGCTCGGAGACGAGCCCGACGAAGTGGTCGCGCAACCACGGCACCGCGGTGAACTGGAGGCGGTGCGTCACCTCGTGCAGGGCCAGCCAGAGCCGGAACTCGCTCCTGGCGAAGCCGTACTGGTCTTCGACGGCGACGATGTTCGGGCCCACGTAGGAGACGAGATCCTGGTCCTCGGGATCCTCGTCGTTGATGAGGAGGTCGTACTGGCCCAGCACCCGCGTCGCCATGTAGGCGAGCATCAGGCCGAGCTGCGTGCCGGCCACCGCGCGGCCGACCACCAACGACGGCCCCGCCAGCTTGGCGCCGCGCTTGCGTTGCAGCTCCCAGAGCGGAGGGCTGACGAGGCGCTCGATGGATCGCACGTTGGCCGCGGCCCAGCCGGGACGGTCGGTGACCTTGGCCCGCGCCGACCCGTGCGCCGAGCGCAGGCCCGTCGCCTCGCTCACGAGCTCCTCGGCCCGCGCCGTCAGCTCGTCGAACTGTCCCTGCAGCGCGGCGGAGCGGTAAGAGGCCGGCGAGGGTTTGAGGATGAGGGCGCCCGCAGCCACGCGCTGGGCCAGGGCCCAGTCGACCATGGCCGGAGCGCCCAGCGGCAGTTCCGGGACCGCGGGCGAGAGGTCAGTGCTCGCCGTGGTGCTGGCGGCTTTCTTCGTCGATGGCGGCAGCGATCCGATCGATCAGGGTCTGGGGCACGCGGTCTTTGCACCGGTTGGCGATGATGCGGCGCAGCTCCACCTCGAACTCGGCCGCCCCGCTGCAGGGACCGCACCAGTCGAGGTGCACCCGGATCTCCTCCCGGCGCACCTCGGTGAGCTCACCGTCGAGATAGTGGTACAGCGAGTGCACCGCCTCCTGGCAGTCGACCGAGACACCGAAAAGGTCGGCCGCCTCCATGGCCCTGCCCCCTTCGGTGTCTGTCTTCTCGCCCATGGTCCCGTCGTCGCTCATTCTCTCGACCCCCCGGGCATGCTCCCGACAAGGCCTCGCGCCTCCGCTACATCGTGCAACGCCTTCTGGAGCGCCCTTCTTCCCCGGTGGATCCGGCTCATGACCGTCCCGATCGGCACGTCCGTGATCTCGGAGATCTCCTTGTAACTGAACCCCTCCACGTCGGCCAGCAATACCGCCATCCGGAAAGCCTCGGGCAGGGCCTCGAGGGCCGCCTTCACGTCGTCGTCGGTGAAGCGCTCGAGGGCCTCGTCCTCGGCCGACCGGCCGGGATCACTCCCGCCGGCGCCGGCCAGGCGCTTGTAGAGATAGAGGTCCTCGACGTCCTCGACGTCGGTCGTCTCGGGCCGGCGCTGCGCGGCCCGGTAGTTGTTGATGTAGGTGTTGGTGAGAATGCGGTAGAGCCAGGCGCGCAGGTTGGTGCCCTCGGTGAACGACCCGAACGAGCGGTAGGCCTTGAGGTAGGTCTCCTGCACGAGGTCCTCGGCGTCGGCGCGGTTGCGCGTCATGCGCATCGCGGCCGAGTACAGCCCCGGCATGTACTCCATGGCGACGTCGGTGAAGGTCGCCTGATCTGCCATGGACCAACCCTACCCACCCGGGGATATCGTCTCCGCCGTGACCCCTTCTCCCCCTGCCGCCCTCGGCGTCGACCTGATGAGCGGTGCCTTCTTCGGGCGGGAGCCCCACGACGCTTTCGCCTGGATGCGGGCCAACGCCCCCGTCTACTACGACGAGGCCAACGACCTGTGGGCGGCGGCCAGCTACGCCGCCGTCAAGCAGGCCTCCGTCGACACCGACTCGTTCTCCAACGCCGGCGGCATCCGACCCAAGTTCCCACCCCTGCCGATGATGATCGACTTCGACGCGCCCGAACACGTCCGGCGCCGGCGCCTGGTCTCCGAGGGGTTCACGCCCAAGCGAGTACGCGCCATGGAGGACCAGCTCCGCCTCGTCTGCGACGCCATCATCGACCAGGTCTGCGAGGAGGGCAGCTGCGACTTTGTCAAGGACATCGCGGCGCCGCTCCCCATCATCATGATCGGCGACATGCTCGGCGTGGCCCCCGCCGACCGCGACGACCTGTTGCGCTGGTCCGACGACATGCTCAAGGGCCAGGGCTCACCCGATCCCGACGCGATGGTGCGCGCCGGCGACGCGTTCACCGGGTACTCGGAGTACATCCACCCCGTCTTGGAGGACCGCCGCGCCACCGATGACACCGAGGACCTCGTCGGCGTGCTGTGCCACGCCGAGATCGACGGGGACTCGCTCGACGACGACTCGCTCGTCCACGAGACGCTGCTGATCCTGATCGGCGGCGACGAGACGACGCGCCACGTCATCAGCGGCGGGGTCGAGGAGCTGCTGGCCCACCCCGACCAGGTGACCCGCCTGGCGGCGGACCCGGCCGGGCTGATGCCGGGCGCGGTGGAGGAGATGCTCCGCTGGGTCTCCCCCATCAAGAACATGGCCCGGACGGCGACCCGCGACGTCGAGCTGGACGGGGCCCACATCAAGGAGGGCCAGGAGCTGCTGCTGCTGTACCCGTCAGCCAACCGGGACGAGACGGTGTTCCAGGACCCCGACACGTTCGACATCACGCGCAGCCCCAACCCGCACCTGGCCTTCGGCTTCGGCGCGCACTTCTGCCTGGGCAACCAGCTGGCCCGGCTGGAGCTGCGCGTCATGGTCGAGCGCGTGCTGGCCCGGATGCCCGACCTCCGCCTGGCCGTCTCGCGCGACGTGCTGGCCCGCCGAGAGGCCAACTTCATCTCGGGCATCGAGGCCATGCCCGTGGCGTTCACGCCGACGCCCCCGCTGGGCATCGGGCCCGTCTGATGCCCGAGGACGAGGGGGGCGGCCCCGCTGGCCCCGCCGGACCCGGCTCGGCGGGCATCGCGGGCTGGTCCGTCCTCGTGACGGGCGGCGGCAGCGGCATCGGCCTCGCCACGGCCGAGCGGCTGGCGGCCGACGGGGCCCACGTGACGGTCTGCGGGCGCACCGAGCAGAAGCTGGCCGACGCCACCGCCCGCATCTCGGCGGCGGCCACCGGCGGCGCGACGGCGCGCTACGTCGTGGCCGACGTCACCGTGGAGGAGCAGGTGCAAGCGGCGGTGGCCGCGACGGCGCAGGCGACCGGTCGCATCGACGGGCTCTTCGCCTGCGCCGGTGGTGCCACCCATCTCGGGTCGGTGCTGACGGCCGACGTGGCGGCGGTGCGCGGCACGATCGACCTCAACGTGATGGGCTCGGTCATCTGCGTCAAGCAGGGCGGGACGGCCATGCAGGCCCAGGGCGGGCCGGGCTCGATCGTCCTCATGTCCTCGGGCGCCGGCCGGTTCCCGCACCCGCACCTCTGGGCCTACGGCGTCGCCAAGGCCGGCATCTCCTTCCTGACCGAGACCGCGGCCGAGGAACTCGGCCCGCTCGGCATCCGGGTCAACGCGGTGGCGCCCGGCATCATCGACGACGAGCTGATGTCGTTCATCACGGCGGGCGGCCCGCTGCTCGACGACTACCTGGTCCAGATGCCGCTCGGCCGCGTCGGCACCGTCGAGGAGGTCGCGGCGGCCGTCCGGTACCTCCTGGGGCCCGGGTCGTCGTTCGTGACGGGCGAGGTCCTCGGCGTGGACGGCGGTCACCACCTGCGTCGGGGCGCCGACTACTCCCTGTTGTTCGGCGGCTGACGCCGCTCGGTTGTTCGGCGGCTGACGCCGCTCGTCGGCGGCCACGCCGCCACCCGCGCCCGGCACTCGTCGCTACATGTGTTCCTCGCGCCGGACGTCGAGGTTGCGGAAGGTGGGCGGCCCGGTGCACAGGGCGACCAGGCGCTCGGCCAGCGCGGCCGTCTCGGGCCGGCCCGAGTTCTCCATCGCCTTCTCGTAGGAGGGGAACTCGACGATCTGCACGAAGGTGTTCGACCTGTCGCGGTCCTGCGTCTGGAGCGCGCGGGTGGGTGTTCGCCAGCCCTTCGATCCCCGCAGCCACTCGTCCAGGGCGGCGTCGAACTCTTCGATCCGCTCCGTCTCGAACTCGATCAGTTGCACGAAAGGCATGGCGGCCCCCTTGCACTCAGGCGTTTCAGACTACGCCCGTTGCCTGGGCCTGAACTGGGCTGACGCTGGTGGGCGCATGAGGAATGCCCTCCATCACCGAGACGGCCGGCGTGCGCGGGCTGCCGCGACCGGCCCGACCCGCCCGACCCGCCCGACGAGTTACACGGCCAGCTGGAACAACCCGGCGTCAATCACCGTGTCCCCCCGCTGGGTCTCGGTGCGGAAGCGGTAGAACCCGGCCGCGTGCGCCCCGATGTCCCAGACGGAGACGGTCAGCGTGTCACCGGGCAGGGTCGGCTTGGAGAAGCGGGCCCGCATGGCGCCGAAGCGCGCCGGGTCCGAGCCGCACGCCGTGTGGAGCAGGGCGCGCCCGGTGAAGCCGTAGGTGCACAGCCCGTGCAGGATGGGCCGGTCGAAACCCGCCCGCTTGGCGAAGGTCGGGTCCGAATGGAGCGGGTTGCGGTCCCCGCTGAGGCGGTACAGCAGTGCCTGGTCGTCGCGCGTCGCGTACGACGCCACCTCGTCGGGCTCCCGCGCCGGCAGTGGCTCGGCCGCCAGCGCGGATTCCTCGTCGCCCTCGGGGTTGCGCGGCCCGCCGAAACCCCCCGCACCGCGGATGAAGAGTGCGGTGCGGTTGGTGAAGGCGAGCTCGCCGCTGTCCGCGTGACGCGACTCGCTCTCGAGCACGACGAGACCAGCCGACCCCTTGTCGTACATGCCGGCCACCTTCGTGACGATGGACACGGTCCCCGCCGGCGGGATCTCGCCGTGCAGGGTGATGGCCTGCTCGCCGTGGACGAGCATGGCCGGGTCGTACTCGCCGATCGAGCTCCTCCCGCCGCCCTGCCCGACGATCGTCGTGAAGGTGGGCAGCACCCGCTGGGTGACGCCGTCGGAGTTCTCGGTGGTGAACTCGAGCTCGAACCCGGTGGGGTCGAGCGCGCCGGCGCCCACGCCGAGCGCGTAGAGCAGGGCGTCCTTGCTGGTCCACGAGCGCTCCACCGCGTCGGAGGTCGAGCCCACTGCGTCGGGGTTGAGTGCCATCGGCGTACCTCTTTCTCTTGCCTCTGCTTTTCCTTTTGTCTGCCGTCACTACATGTTCGTGTCCCGGGCCGGCTGCGGTGCCCAGGCGCCCCATTTGGACAACAGTATTTCATGTTACATAGATAACTGTTAGAGTTGTCAAGTGGAGACGGACCGCCACGGCGACACGACCATGACCATCGACGAGCTGGCCGCCGCCGCTGGGACCACCAGCCGGCGCATCCGATCGTTCCAGACGCTCGGGCTCATGGCCCACCCCGAACTGCGGGGCCGCACCGGTCTCTACGGGCCAGCCCACCTCGAGCGCCTGCGGGCCGTCCTGCGTCTCCAGGACCGCGGTTTCTCGCTGGAGTCGCTGCGTCTCCTCTTCGACGGCCTCGATGCGGGACACTCCCTCGCCGCCGTTCTCGGTGTGCACGATCCGTCGCCGGCGGGCGTCCGGCCGGAGCCCGGCGCCGGCACGGACACGGACACGGCGGAGCTCTACGGCTTCGCGGACCTCCAGCGCCCCGCCGCCGCGGCCCGAGGGCGGCGGCGGCCGCTGCTCGCGGTGGTGCCGACCACGGTGTGGAACCAGAGCGAGGCGTCGTAGTCCCACCCGTACCAGACGGGCCGTGCTGGCGCCGCTCGCCCACTCGCCCGCTCGCCCGCTCGATATGGTCGTGAGCCGTGCCCGACGCGCCGGCGGTCCCCCTCGTGCCCTGGCCGCGGGCGGCCGAGGCCGGCGTGGCGGTGGCGGTGACCACCCGGCAGGGCGGCGCGTCGGCGGCCCCGTACGACACGCTCAATCTCGGCCTCCACGTGGGCGACGTCCCCGAGACCGTCGTCACCAACCGGGCGCGCGCCGCGGCCGCCTTCGGCGTCGGGCTTGACGCGGTGGTCTTCGCGCGCCAGGTCCACGGCGCGGCGGCCGCGCTCGTCGGCCCGGACGATGCCGGGCGCGGCACCCGCAGCGAGGACGACGCACTGCCCGACACCGACATCCTCGTGACGACCTCGCCCGGCCTCACCCTGGCCATCTTGGTGGCCGACTGCGTCCCCCTCGCCCTCGTCGACCCGGCAGCCCACGTCCTCGCCACCGTGCATGCCGGCTGGCGCGGCACCGCCGCGGGTGCGGTGCACGCCGCGCTGCGCACGATGGAAGCGCACGGGGCACGGGCCGAGCGGGTGCGCGCCTTCCTCGGCCCGTGCGTCGCGCCGGACCGCTACCAGGTAAATGAAGAGGTGTTGACGGCGCTGCGCAACGCGGCACGCCCCGGCGTGCTCGACACCGGCGTGGCGCGGACTGATGGGCCGGGGCACTGGCTCGTCGACCTCGTGGCCGCCAACCGCCAGCAGCTCCGTGCCGCCGGCGTCGGCCAGGCGCACGTCGACGACAGCGGCGTCACCACCGCCCACGACGCGTTCTTCAGCGACCGCGCCCAACGTCCCTGCGGCCGCTTCGCCCTGCTCGCCCGGCTGCTCGACTGACCGGCCCTCTCCAGGCCGCGCCGTAGCATGGGTGCGTCCCGGACGGGACCACCCACCCCTCCACCTGCAATGTCCGAACACGCCACCTTCCAGTACGACGGCTATGCCGTCGACCCCGCCACCTCGACGGTCACCTGCCGCTATGCGGCGGGCGGCCACGTCTTCACCGAGCGGTTCACCTTCGAGGCCGGGGGGGACTGGGACGACCCCTCGGTCGGCGCCGCCGTCCGCCTCCTCTACCTGGTGGCGGGCGTGTCGTATTACAAGACCGCCGCTCCACCCCGTATCGACCTCGGGGATCTCGCCACGACGGCGGGTGAGCGAGCCTTCCTCGCCGACTACTACGTCAACGGCCTCGCCGAGTTCGCCTACCGCAACGGGCTCGAGTTGCGCGGCCTCGAAGTGGACGGGCCCGACGCCGGCGCCCGTCCCGCTGCCCCCTATGACCCAGCGCCCGGACGTCCCCTGATCCCCTTCGGGGGCGGCATCGACTCCATCGTCACGGTCGAGGCGCTCGGCGGCCACCATCCGGGCGCGGCGCTCTGCATCGTCCATCCGCACGGCGACCGCTTCGCGGCCATCGAGGAGGCCGCGGCCGTCTCGGGCCTGCCGGTGACGCGCGTCGACCGCGCCATCGACCCGCTGGTGCGCCGCTCGGCCGAGATGGGGTTCCTGAACGGGCACGTGCCCGTCACCGCCATCGTCACCGCGGCCGCCGTCGTGGCCGCGGTACTCGGCGGGCGCGACGCCGTCGTGCTCTCCAACGAGTGGTCGGCGTCCGCGCCCACCCTGATTGCCGACGGGCACCCGGTGAACCACCAGTGGTCCAAGGGCGAGGCATTCGAGCAGGGCTTCGGCGAGGTGGTCCGGGCCGCGTTGGGGCCGGGACTGTCCGTCTTCTCCTATCTGCGGCCGCGCACCGAACTGTGGGTCGCCGCGCGGTTCGCCGGGCTGACCCGCTACCACGGTGTCTTCCGCAGCTGCAACCGGGCCTTCTCCCAGGACGCGGTGCAGCGCCTCGACCACTGGTGCGGCCGCTGCGACAAGTGCTGCTTCATCGACCTCGTGCTCGCCCCGTTCATGCGTCGCGATGATCTCGCCGCCGTGTTCGCCGGGGCCGAGCCGCTGGAGGACCCGGACAACGAGGCGCGGTTCCGCGTGCTGCTCGGGCTGAGCGCCGACGCGAAGCCCTTCGAGTGCGTCGGCGACGTCGACGAATGCCGAGCCGCTGTGCAGCTCGCGGCGCGTCGCGCCGACCGCGCCGGCGCCGCGCTCCTCGGTCGCCTCGCCGCCGCGGTGGCGGCCGACGCGCCGGAAGCCGAGCCCGACACCGGCGCGCTGCTCGCGCCGCGTGGCCCCGACCGCATCCCGGATCGCTATGCCCCCGCCGATCTCCTGGTCCGCGCTCGCTGACGCGTCCGTCGGCGTCTGGGGCCTGGGCGTCGAGGGACGGGCCAGCCTCCGTCGCCTGCGGGCCATGGATCGCGTGCCCGTGCTCGTCGACGACTCACCGGACGCGCCGTCCACCGACGGGCTCGAGGTCCTCGGCACCGCGACTGGTGGGCTCGACGCCCTGCTCCGCTGCGACGTCGTGGTGAAGAGCCCCGGCATCAGTCGCTACCGGCCCGAGGTGACGCAGCTCGAGGCGGGCGGGGTGGCGGTATGCGGCGGTCTCGGATTGTTCATGGAGGAGGCCGATCCGGACCGCGTCGTGTGCATCACCGGCACGAAGGGCAAGAGCACGACCACGGCGCTGGCGGTGCATCTGCTCGACCGGCTCGGCTATCGGGCACGCGTGGGCGGCAACATCGGCCGCCCGCCGTGGGACCCCTCCCCCGAGCCGGCACCTGACTACTGGATCGTCGAGACGTCCAGCTTCCAGGTCCCGGACCTGACCAGGGCGCCCGGCGTCGTCGCGGTCACCTCCCTGTTCCCGGACCACCTCGACTGGCACGGCAGCGTGGAGCGCTACTACGCCGACAAGCTCGCACTGTGCACCAAGCCCGGTGTGACCCTGGCGGTCGCTGACGGCTCCGACGCGGAACTGCGCGCCCAGGCCACGCGACTCGGGCCGCACCTCCGCTGGGTCACCGACGCGGACGTGGCGGGCGACGCCTCCTGGTCTGCCGGACTCGGGCTGCCCGGACCACACAACGCGCGCAACGCCTCCGTCGCCCGCGCCGTCCTGGCCGGACTCGGGGTCACCGCCAACTCGGATTCCGAGCTGCTGGCCGCGGCGGCCGAGGGCTTCAGCGGGCTGCCCAGCCGATGCCGCTCGCTCGGGTCGGTGGGGAACGTCGAGTTCGTCGACGACAGCCTCTCGACCAACGTGCTGCCGGCCCAGGCAGCGCTGCGCGCGTTCGCCGACCGCCCCGTCGCGTTGCTCGTGGGCGGGCACGACCGCGGCGTGGACTACGAACCTCTGGGTGAGAGTGTCGCCGCCCGCACGGCACCGACACTGGTGGTCACAATGCCCGACAACGGGCCGCGTATCGGCGCGGCCGTCCGCGCGGCCGCCCACGGCGTCGAGGTCACTGACGCGCCCAGCCTGGACGACGCGGTCGAGGCCGCGTATGCGTGGGCGAAGCCGGGGAGCGTCGTGCTGCTCTCTCCGGCGGCCCCCAGCTTCGGGCGCTTCGGCGACTACCGTGGGCGGGCCACCGCCTTCGCCGAGGCGGCGGCGCGGTGCGGGACCCTCAGCTGAGCGCGCTCAGCAGTGGGCGCCAGCGGGCGCGAGCTCCTCGCGCTCACTGAGGAAGAGCCACCACGAGTCGGCCGACACGATGGCGGCGGCCTGCACCACGTCGGGGTCGGTCCCGAGTTCCGCGAGCGCCTCCATCGACCATCCGGCGTGCTCCGTCTCCTGCGTGGTGTGGACGTCCCAGAAGCGGGTGCCCTCCGCGTCGAACCCGTAATGGGTGCGCAGGCCATCGGACTTCGAGGCGGCGATGTCGGCCGCCTGGATCTCGTACGCCGCCACCATGGCGAGCGCGGCCGCGGGATCGTGTGCTGCAGTCGTACGGACCACAGCCAACAATGCGGCCGTCGACGGGGTGGCGCGGACGTCCGGGGCGGCCCCCGCGGCATCCGCGAAGCCCTCGAAGAGCTCGGCGTGTGGCTCGGGTGCGCCGAGCTCGTCGGCGAGATTCGCCTCGACGAGCGCGCGCGCGCGTCCCTCGGGCAACGCCGCAGCGATGGTGGAGAGCGTCACCGGCAACGCGCGCTCGATGTGCCGATACTGCTCCGCGTAGGCCGCCAGCTCACCTTCGGAGAGGCTGCCGGCTTCCCACCGACGATAAAAGGGGTGCGCAAGCAAGTGACGCCCGACAATCGCCTCCGCAAGCACCTCATGGATCCTTTGAGTGTGCATTGCGGCACCTTATCCTCTGGCACCGGAAGCCACCTCGGTCAGGACGGCGGGTCACACGGGGCACAATCTGGGCGTGCTCAGCCTGGTCTGCTTCCTGGTGGGCGGGTTTTTGGGCTGGGGTGCGGCGCAGGGCGGCACGCGGGTGCAGCGGGTGTGGCCGGTGGTGCTGCGCGCGGAGATCCTGGTGACCTCCGCCACGCTCTCGTTCGCCGCGGCGTGGCGGCTCACCTCGATCGGGGAGCTCCTGGGTCCCCTCGCCCTGGCCGCCGGGCTCTGGGTCATGCTCGGTGCGACCCTGGCGACGCGTGGCCGGCGCAGTGTCGGGGAGGGGTCGCTCGAGGCGTGGGCGGTGAGCCCCAACAGCGCATTCTGGGTGGTCCCCGCGGCCGCGGCCTTCGCCGGTCCCGCGGGCACCATGATCGCCGTCCTGGCCAACGTCATCACGACTGCCTGGTCGGCCGCGTGCGTCCATCTGATGCGCCGCGACGCGCCCATCCGCCAGCGGCGCTCGACCACCTGGGTCGATCAGTCACCCATCCTGGCCTCGGTGTTCGGGCTGGCGCTCCACGTGATCGGCCCGGCGCCGGGATGGACGGCCGACGTGCTGACACTGGCCGGCCCCCTGCTGGCGTTCTCGGGCGCCGCCCTCTTCACGGGGTCGGTCGTCCACCCGCACAACTTGGGCGTGGCCCGCTCCCAGGACGCGCTGCGACGCTGGACCTGGCTCAGCGTGGTCCGCGTGGCCTTCTACCTGGTGGTGGCCGTCGCGGCCGGGTTGGCGTCCTCGGCGCCGTTGGCCGTGGTGGCCGTGCTCAGCGGGCTGAGCGCGCCGTCCTTCCAGCCGGTCCAGCTGGCCGTGCTCTACGGCTATCGCTCCGAGGTCGTGGTGGCGGCGGTGCGTTGGGGATGGCTGCTCGCCCCGTTCGGCCTGGGACTGGCCGCGCTCGTGCGCTGACCGGCCGGTTTCAGATGGGGAGCGCCATGGCGTCCCGATCCCCTTCGAGGATCTCGACCTTGACCACCTTGCTGCCCCGAACCGGGTACGGGTCGGGGTAGTCCACGACGCGGTACGCGACCAGTGGGGACGAAGCGTCCGCTCTCGATCACCTCACGCGGCACGTAGGGGTCGCGGCCCATGCTTCGGAAGAGGCGGGCCGTCGGCTCCCAGATGGAGGACCGCTCGTGCCAACGGAGCCGGTCCAGCTTGCGCAGGAGGACCATGAAGGTGACGAGGATGCCGGCCAGCACCCCCGCCACGACGGCTCCGAGGATGGTGCCACCGGGCAGCACGGCGATCAACCCCACCAGGAGAATCAACAGCAGGAGCAGACCAGTCCACTCGATCGGCGAGAGGGCCTGTCCGGTCGCCGCCTCGATGAGGGAGCGGTCACCGCCCATGGCGATGCAGAGCACGATCAGTTCCTTGTAGACGGCCTCCTGCTGCGCGTTCCGGGGAAGAGGGCATAGACGGCGTCGGTGAGCTCGAGGAACGAACCGTTGGCCAGGTGGTAGTCCACGAGGCGGTAGTCGATCTGCTCGGTCAGATGGGTGTCGACGAGGTCGCGCTGTCCGCTCGCGGTCCACCTCGTCGAAGACCGCGACCATCTGGTGGATCGAGAACAGCGACGAGTTCCCCTTCGCGACCAGGTCCTGGACGAGCGCGAGTCGCTCGCGGTGCGGACGATGCCGAACGCGAGCAGCACGCCGAAGAGGAAGGTGGCCATGCTGGCCAGGGCCACGTCCACTCGGATGTCGCCGCGGTCCGTCACGGCATAGGAGACCCCGCCCACGATCAGCGCGGCAACCACCGAGGGCCAGACAACGGCCTCGCCGCCCGCCAGCGATCCGCCGAGGCGACGGATCTGCCGCGACATCAGCGAGCCTGCTTCCGTGCCGATTGCGCCACGCGGCCACCTCCCCCGGTCGTCGAGGAGAAGACCCTAGAGGAGGTCCGGCGCGACGGGCCTGGCGACGGTGAACGTTGCGCGAACGACTCGCGACGTCACGCCGGCGGGCGAGGCGGGGGGCGCCATGCGGGGCGGGCGGCGTCGGCCTGCGTGCCGGCCGAGCGGCGTGACCGTAGGTTCCGGTTCTTGATCCGGTTGCCACAGACAGCCATGTCACACCACGCCCCCCGGATGGCATGCGAGCGGTCGTAGAAGGCCCAGCGGCATGCCGGATTCCGGCACGCCTTGAGGCGGGGCCAGGTTCCGTCTCGTTGCGCGTCGCGGATGATGAGGAGAAGCGACGTCAGCCAGCTCCGCACGGGGTCGGGTTCGAGCTCGACCTGCCCCTCGTCGCCCAGCGCGAGACATACGCGGCACGGGGCGGCCAGAGCGCGCAGCGCCGCCAGCTCCGACCCGTCTCCCGCTACGGCGTCCTCGTGGCCGATCAGGAGGCCGCGCAGGGCCTCGCGGGCCTGGCGCACGGCCTCGAGCTCGGCGTCGTCCAGGTCGGTTCCCGCGAGCAGGCCGGCGGCGCGCAGCCACGCCCCGGCGGCGGCCGGGTCGGCGAGAAGATCCACGCCGGTGTCACCCTCCCAGGTGTTGACCAGGGATTGGACCACGAGCAACGGCATGGGCGCCGGCTTGGTTTCGACGTCGGGGACCCAGGCCGGAAGCGGCACGACCCAATGGTAGCCGTAAGTGACCCATAAAATCTCTTGACTGGTCTTGTCGTGACGACCATACTAAGTTTGATGGTCACGTGGGCATGGGTATGGGAGGAACGATGATCGTTGTCGTCGAGCACGGCCCCGACCTCCGCCTCCGACGGGTACGCCTGCGCGACCGGGTGGCGGCGCGGCTCCGTGTGTCGGTGCTCGACCGCCAGCTGGCCGAGGGGTTGGCTCCCGAGTCGAGCGTCGCGCTGGCCATCCATGCTGGACACCTGTGTGGACCGGCACAGCGGCGGCTGCTCGCGTGCAGCCTCAGGCGCGTCGGCGCGAGCCCGAGCGCCGCGGAGGCGCAGCGCCGGCGGACACCCGTCTCGCGCACCGCCGTGGCTGGCGCTTGCCGCGAGCTCGCCGCGGTCGTGGACCGTCTGGCCGCGGGACCGGTGGACGTGCGGGGCGTGGCCCGCATCCGCAACCTCCTGGCCGACGGCGCGGGACCCCTCTACCGCGAGAGCCCACCGGGGCGCCTGCGCGATGAGCTGCGGGCCGCCCTGGCCGCGCTCGAGCCGCGGGACTGACGCTCAGCGCTTGCGCAGGATGCGGTCGAGCTGGGCGACGGTCAGCGGGTCGCGCGCCACCTCCGGGTGCCCCGGGCGGAACCCGTCGAGCACGAGTTCCAAGAAGCGCGACGAGGGCCGTGACGACTTCGTGTCGCAGACATCGGCGATCGCGCGCACGGACATCAGCGCCACCACGATGTCCGCCACGTCGAGGTCCGCCCGTACCGTCCCGGCTCGCTGGCTGCGGTCGAGGATCTCGCGCGAGCAGCGGCGCGATCTTGTCCAGCCCGGTGCCGCTGGAGCGCCACGGAGGAGCGGTGATGACCGCGCGCCAGCAACTGGGAACGGCGACGCAGCGCCGCACGAATTCGAAGACGGCGTCCCCGGGCGCGACCTCCGCCAACACCTCCTCGGCGATCCCGCGGTTACGCTCCACGGCCACCCGCACGACGGCGTCGAGGAGGTCGGCCTTGGTGGGAAATCGGCGGTACAGGGTCCCCACCCCGACTTCCGCCCGCGCCGCGATGGACTCCATCGAGGCTTCGTATCCCTCGTCGGCGAACACGTCACGGGCCGCCGAGAGGATGCGGCCGAGGTTGAGTTCGGCATCGCGCCGGAGCGGGCGCGGCTCGACGCCACTGGCCGCGAGCGTCGGTCCGCGCTCCCTCATACCGGCTCCTCCGGAACGAACGCGATGGCGCCGACGATTACCTCCGCCTCGGCCGTCAGCGCCGGGTGCGCCTCCCGCGTGACGATCGACGCGCCCTGGCGCCGCGGGATGGTCAGCGCCGCGCCTGCCGCCACGATCAGAGCGACGCCGCTCACTGCGAACGCCAGCACGTACCCGATCTCCTTCGGATAGCCGTCGGGCTGGGTCCGGGCGATCACGAGACTGGTGGCGATACCGCTCCCGAGTGCCGCCCCGATGTTGCGGATGTTGGTATTCATCCCGGTCGCGACGCCGGTCTGGTCGGCCGGAACGGCGTCGATGATGAGATTGGCCATGGACGCGAACCCCATGGCGATCCCGACGCCCAGCAGGCCCGCCGCCACATAGAGGCTCCACGGCTCGCTGTGCGTGATCGTCAGGAGCAGGTAGCAGGCCGCGGCGAACAGGGAGCCGGCGAAGAGCACGAACTTGGCGCCCACCCACGCCGACAGGCGCCCGGTCAGGGGGGCCACGATCACCATGGCGACGGCGAAGGGCAGGAGATACAACCCCGACTGGGTCACCGACGCCCCGAACCCGTAGCCCGCCGAGCTCGGGGTCTGGGCGAATTGCGGGACGGTCACGAACATGGCGAACATGCCGAACCCGAACAACAGCGCCGCCAGGTTCGTGCCCCACACGGCCGGGATGCGCATCATCTGCATGTCCACCAACGGAGAACGTGCCCGTGACTCCGAGAAGATCCATGCGCCGATGAGCACCACGGTGGCGCCGTAGAGGGCGATCTCGCCGGAGCTCGCCCAGCCCCAGGTCGGCCCGTAGGAGACCGCGAGCAGTCCGGTGACCAGCCAACCGGACATGAGCACGGCTCCCAGCCAATTGATCCCGCCTCTGGCCCGGACGGGCGACTCGGGCACGAAGAAGAACGTCGCAACGGTGGCGGACACTGCCATGACGAGTGGCACCCAGAACAGCCAGTGGTACGACAGGTGCACCAGGATCGGTCCGGCCAAGAGGATGCCGGCACCCGCGCCGCCGCCGAGGATGGCCGATAACACCCCGATGGCGCCGGCGACCCGCTCGCGCGGGAACTCGTCGCGGATGATGCCGAAGGCGAGCGGGAACACCGCGCCACCTGCGCCCTGGATGATGCGTCCCACCACCATGACGGTCAGGCTCGTGGCCAGGGCGCTGATCAGCGTGCCGACGCTCAGCGTCACCAGCACGATGACGATCATCTTCCCCTTGCCGGTCGCGTCGCCCACCCGTCCCAAAATGGGCGTCGCGATGGCTGCGCTCAGCAGGTAGCCGGTGAGCAGCCAGCTCGCCCCGTCCTCGGACGTGTGCAGCGTGTGCTCCAGCTGGGGGATGGCTGGGATGATCAGCGACTGGAGAAGGCTGAACGCGAGCGCGGCGGTGGCCAGCACGAGAAAGGTGACCGCATAAGGGGTGCGCGTGTTCGCCATGAAAGGGAACCCAGAGACGGAATCTGGAGTTCCGGTTAGGCTAGCAAAAGCGGCATCACCGTTCCCCCGTCCGGGCGCCGGGTGCGGGACCCCGAGATGAGCGGAGAAGGAAGCGCGCGTATGACCGACGTGATGAGAGGGCCCGTCGCTGCCAACGAGCGGCACAAGTGGATCGCCCTGTTCATCACGACGCTCGGCATGCTCATGGCCACGATCGACGCGTCGATCGTCCTGATCGCGCTCCCGGCCATCTTCCGCGGCATTCACCTCGATCCGCTCCTACCCTCCAACACGTTCTTCCTGCTCTGGATGATCCTCGGGTTCCTCATCGTCACCAGCGTCCTGGTGGTGAGCCTGGGCCGGCTCGGCGACATCTACGGCCGGGTCCGGATGTACAACCTCGGCTTCGCCGTCTTCACCTTCTTCTCGCTCCTGCTCAGCATCACCTGGATGACCGGGACGGCGGCGGGGATCTGGCTCATCGTCATGCGCATCTTCCAGGGCGTCGGTGCCGCGATGCTCATGGCCAACTCGGCGGCCATCCTGACCGACGCCTTCCCGCCCGACCGGCGCGGGTTCGCCCTCGGGATCAACCAGGCGGCCGCCATCAGCGGGAGCTTCATCGGACTGCTCCTCGGCGGGCTCCTGGCCCCGATCAATTGGCGCCTGATCTTCCTGGTGTCGGTACCGATCGGGCTGTTCGCCACTGTCTGGGGCTACTTCGCGCTGCACGAGGTCGCACCGGGCTCGCGGGCGCGCATCGACTGGAAGGGGAACATCACGTTCGCCATCGGGCTCATCCTGGTGATGGTCGGCATCACCTACGGGATCGAGCCCTACGGGCACCACCCGATGGGCTGGACCAACCCCGTCGTGCTGCTCGAGCTCGGCGTCGGCGTCGCCTTCCTGGTGCTCTTCTGCTGGATCGAGGTCCACACCGAGGAACCGATGTTCCGGCTCCAGCTCTTCAAGATCCGCGCGTTCTCGGCCGGGGTCTTCGCCAGCTTCCTGGGCGCCCTCGGACGCGGCGGCCTGATGTTCATGCTGATCATCTGGCTGCAGGGCATCTGGCTCCCCCGCCACGGCTACGCCTTCGCCGTGACCCCCCTATGGGCGGGTATCTACATCATCCCGCTGACCTCCGGGTTCCTCATCGCCGGCCCCCTTTCGGGCATCCTGTCGGACCGCTTCGGCTCCCGACCGTTCGCCACCTTCGGGATGCTCGGCACGGCCGTGTGCTTCGCACTCTTCGAGCTGGTGCCGGTCGACTTCTCGTACCCCGAGTTCGGGTTGCTGCTCTTCGTGACGGGCCTGTGCATGTCCTCCTTCGGCTCGTCGAACCGCACTGGGGTCATGAACAGCCTGCCGGCGCGGGACCGCGGTGCCGGCTCGGGCATGAACACCACCTTCCAGAACTCGGCGCAGGTCCTGTCCATCGGGATCTTCTTCACGTTGATCATCCTGGGTCTCACCGAAACGTTGCCCGCGGCGTTGGTCAGGGGACTGACCGGGCAGGGAGTGCCGGCGGACACGGCGATCTCGATCTCGCACCTGCCCCCGGTCTCGACCCTCTTCGCCGCGTTCCTCGGCTACAACCCGGCCGCCCATCTCCTCGGACCGCACGTGCTGTCCCAGCTCACGCCGGGCCAACGGGCCACGGTCACCGGTGAGCGGTTCTTCCCGACCCTGCTCACCGACGCCTTCCGCAACGGTCTGCACACGGCCTTCGACTTCGGCATCGTCAGTTGCCTGTTGGGTGCCGCGGCCTCGTGGACGCGCGGCGGCAAGGCCCCGGCGCGTCAGGACGCCGAGGCGCTGCTCCCGGCCGACCTGGTCCCGGAGCCCGCGTCCATCTGAGCCCGCCGCCGCGTCAGGCGGTGGCCATACCGACGACCGGCTGGTTGAGCACGATCGACCCGGTCGAGCCGAAGAAGCCGGCATCGCCGTAGTCGAAGATGCCGCCGTCGCTCGCCACCAGCCAATAGCCGCCGCCGTCGGACGTCGGGGCCATGCCCACCACCGGCCTGTTCAGCGGTAGGGAACCCGCCGAGCCGTGGAACGACGCGTCGCCGTAGCTGAAGACGCCGCCGTCGCTCGCCACCAGCCAGTAGCCGCCACCGTCGGACGTCGGGGCCATCCCCACGACAGGCCTGTTGAGCGGAAGTCCGCCTGTCGAGCCGTGGAACGACGGCGTCGCCGTAGCTGAAGATGCCGCCGTCGCTCGCCACCAGCCAGTAGCCGCTGCCGTCCGACGTCCGGGCCATCCCCACGATCGGCTTGTTGAGTGGAAGCCCGCCTGTCGAGCCGAAGAAGCCGGCGTCGCCGTAGGCGAAGACGCCGCCGTCGCTGGCCACCAGCCAGTAGCCCCGGCCGTCCGGGGTGGCGGCCATGCCGACGATCGGCTTGTTCAGAACCATGCCGCCCGTCGAGCCGTAGAAACCGGCGTCGCCGTAACTGAAGATGCCACCGTCGCTCGCCACGAGCCAGTACCCGCCGCCGTCACGTGTGGCGGCCATCCCGACGACCGGCTTGTTCAGCGGGTTGCCCCCCTCTGAACCGCAGAAGGGCAGGTTCCCGTAGTCGAAGATGCCGCCGTCGCTGGCGACCATGTCATAGCCGAACGGACCCGTCGGCGCGTTGCAGGGCACCTGGCCGTTCACGTTGGGCAGCGAGATCGGCGCGACGAAGAGCTGGCGGGCGGCGCCGCACGCGTAGCTGGTGCACCCGGGCAAGCCGCCTCGCCACGCCGCGTAGTCGAGCCACCACGCGCCGTTCGCATCCGAGAAGAGGGCGCCGCCACCCGGCCCGAGCACGGATCCGTACGACCCGAGGATCTGACTCTGGGGACCACACGGTCCGAGCGGCCCCGAGCAGGTGGCGATCCCCTCGGAATAGCCGCTGCTCGTGTAGACGCCGGCGGAGAACGCCAGGTAGAAGCCGCCGTCCGCCGCCTCCACGGAGGGATCTTCGACTGTCGTCTCCCACGGATAGGACACCGTGTTGTTGAAGAGGAGGAACGCGGGGGACGAGCCCGGCGCAAACCCGGTACCGGACGCGTCCAACCGTTGCGCCCAGATGTAGGCCGGCGCGGACGAGCCGCCATCGTTCTGTTTCCAGACGAGGTAGGCCACCCCGGAGCTCGGATCCACATAGGGCTCCGGGTCGATGGACCCCGTCGGTTGGCACTCCAGCGGACCATTCGCCACGTCGCTGAACTGCACGTCGGTCGGCGAGATGGACGGCGCCGTCGCCACGGCGAGACAGTCGAAGCCGGTGTCGGTGCCGTGGCCGGCCGGCGCGGCATCGTAGAACATGACCCAGTGCCCGGCGTACTGGAAGACGCCGGGTGACGTCTGCGTGTTCGCCTGCTCCCAGGGAGAGGGGCTCGGCAGCGCGGTCGACCCGTCGCAGTTGTGGGTGTAGGGGCCGTAGCCGGAATTGGGCGAGCTCGAGACGAGAGCGGCGATGTGGTTACCGAGTGCGTTCCCCGTCGAGAAGGCGTAATAGGTGCCGTCCGAATAGACGACCTGAGGATCCGCGGCGTCTCCGCTGCCCTCGGAGTTGTACGCGGGGGTGCCCGTGACACCGCAAGGCGGGGGTACGAACGCCGGCGACGGGCTGGGTGCGACGGCCACGCCGCGCGGCACCGAGACGGCGCCACTCAGCGGGACGGCCAGCGTCGCGGCAACCACGAGCGCCACGGAACCCGCGGCGGTTGCGGCTACACGGAGTCTCGCTCTCATCACCACCTCGTTTCGCGCTCGAGCGTCGACCCGCGGCGCGGGTGCACGGTAGCCGCACGCTCGAGTGAGGGGGCGGAACCGCCGGGAACTTGAGTCGGTCGGCGTTGCGGGGCGAGCGCGGGCACACCGGTGACGGCTGACTCGGGGACTCCCGCGGCCTCAGGGGTGGGGGCCGGGACTCCCCCCACCTGCGCCCAGACCACCGGCCACGAACTCGATGGCGACCTCGAGGAACTCGTCGTCCACGACATCGGGCTGCATGACCCGGAGGAGCCCGATGCCCCGGAACAGCACCTCGATGACGCGTGCCGTGCGCTCGGGATCGTCGAGCGGACGCAACCCCTCCTGCGCGCGTTGCTGGCGCAGGAGCTCGGCCAGGGCCCGCACCGCCTCTTCGTCGATCGCCACCAGCCGCGCCCGTGCCTCGGGGTTCCGAGCGGCATAGAGCCAGAACTCCTGATACAGGAGCGAGGTGGTGGAGGCCTGGCGGCTCTCGTCTTGGATCAGGGCGACGAAGTCGGCGAGGCGGTCCCCCGGTGGTACGAGCGACGAGCCGAGGGTCGAGCGCAATGCCTCCATCTCTCGTTCGTAGTTCGCTTTGAAGAGCGCCAGGAAGAGGTCGTCCTTGCTCTCGAAGTTCGAATAGACCGCGCCCTTGGTGAACCCCGCGACACGGGCCACCTCGTCCAGGGTGGCGCCGTGGAAACCTCGTTCGGCGAAGACCTGGGCCGCGGCAGCCAACAGGTGCTCCCGGGTCAGCTGCCGCCGCCGGTCCTGGGTCAGGGGCTCCATGGTCATGGTTGCGCTACCACCTAGAATATTGCATACTTATTGGTATCTACCATACTAGAGGGCATGAGATGACCGGAGCCATCAGAGGACACCGCCGTCGCGATCGAGGCGGCCGGGCTGACCCGCTCCTACGACGACCGGCTGGCGGTGGACCATCTGGACCTGTGCGTCGGGCGGGGCGAGATCTACGGGTTCTTGGGGCCGAACGGTGCCGGCAAGTCGACCGCCGTGCGGATGCTGTGCACGCTGTTGCGGCCGAGCGGGGGCACGGCGCGGGTGGCGGGGCTCGATGTCACGTCGGACCCGGTGGAGGTGCGGCGCCGCATCGGCGTCGCACTACAGGACGCTGCGTTGGACGAGGGCCAGACGGGCCGTGAGCTCCTCACCCTGCAGGGCCGTCTCTACGGTTTGTCGATGCGGGAGGTCCGGGGCCGGCTCGACGAGGTGCTCGATCTCGTGGCCATCGGGGACGCCATCGATCGTCGGATCAAGACCTACTCGGGCGGGATGAAGCGCCGTCTGGACCTTGCGGCTTCCTTGGTCCATGGCCCCGAGGTGCTGTTCCTCGACGAACCCACGACCGGGCTCGACCCGCACAGCAGGTTCACCGTGTGGTCCGAGGTCCGTCACCTCAACGCCGAACTGACGATGACCATCTTCCTCACGACGCAGTACCTCGAAGAGGCCGACGAACTGGCGGATCGGGTCGGCATCCTCGCTGACGGCCGCCTCGTCGCCCAGGGATCACCGGCGGAGCTCAAGCGTTCGCGCGGTCAGGATCTCGTGGTCGTCGAGGTCGAAGGTCACGATCCCGCCGCGGTCAGCCGACTGACCGCGCTCTCCGTGGTCGACGGCGTCCACGCCGACAACGGACAGGTCACCATCAGCACGTCCGACGGCCCCGCGGCCATCGCGCCGATCGCCCAGCTCTTGGGGCAGACCGCGCTGACGGTCCGAGGCTTGACCCTCCGGACGCCCACCCTCGACGACGTCTTCTTCGACGTGACGGGATCTCGTCTCGAGGTCCAGGAGGGCGCCGCATGACACGACCACGTCCGACAGCCGCGGCGAATCCCCGAGCGGGATTCCTTCGCGAGTTGGGACTGGTGGCGGGTCGCGCCCTGCGTCAAGTCCGGCGCGAACCCGCCGCGGTCATCCCGGCGGTCTTCGTCCCAGCCTTCTTCTACACGGTGAACCTCGGCGCGCTCGAGCGCCTGGCGGGGACCTCGCTCGACTACAAGGCGTTCCTGTTGCCGATGGCGGTGGCCTTCGCCGTGACGGGCATGTCGCGTGCGCCGGCCCTCGTGACCGACATCCAGGGCGGCTACTTCGACCGGCTCTGTCTCACCCCGGTACGCCGCAGCGCGCTGCTCCTCGGTCTGATGGTTGCCGACGTGACCGTCATCATGATCCTCTGTCTTCCCGTGTTGGCCATCGGCTACGGCGTCGGGGTCCGCTTCGGCACGGGGCTGCCGGGCATGCTCACGTTCGTGGGGTTCTCGGCGCTGTGGGGTCTGGCGTTCACGGGTTTCCCATACGCCGTCGCCCTTCGGACCGGCAACCCAGCGGCCGTGAACGTGTGCTTCGTCGTCTTCTTCCCGCTGTTCTTCCTCACCGACGCCGTCGTCCCCAAGGCCCTGCTCACGGGGTGGTTCTCGACCATCGCCACGTACAACCCCGTGACGTACCTCCTCGGCGCCCTCCGGTCGCTCATCGACGGGGGCTGGCAGGTGCGGCCGCTCCTCGAGGGACTTGCGGCGCTGGCCGGTCTCGCCGCCCTCGGCATGGGCCTGGCCATGAGCGGGCTGCGGGCCCGGATCCGGATGGGTGAATAGGTGCAGCGCGTCCATGGACGGTCCCCCTGGTTTTTGCCACCACGGGTCATCGGGATCGTTGGAGCCCGAGGCTGACTTGGGCGGCAGCTCGGAACGGCACAAGGCAGGGCCATTTTGGGGTAGGAGAGAGCGGAGAGAGCAAAGAGAGAGCCCCAAGGAGCCGCCGTGACGACCGAAACCGTGACCGAGATGACCCGCCTCGACACCATCGCAGAGCTGGCGGCGCAACTCCGGGTCGACTCGATCCGGTCCTCGACCAGCGCCGGCTCCGGTCATCCCACCTCGAGCATGTCGGCGGCTGACCTGATCGCGGTGCTCGCGTCGCGTCACCTGCGCTACGACTGGGACGACCCACACGCCGGCGCCAACGACCATCTCGTCTTCTCCAAGGGTCACGCCTCGCCCCTGCTCTACTCGTTGTTCAAGGCCGCCGGGGTGGTGAGCGACGAGGAGCTGATGACCGGATACCGCCGTTTCGGGCAGCGCCTCGAAGGACATCCGACCCCCGTGCTGCCCTGGGTGGACGTGGCGACCGGCTCTCTCGGTCAGGGCCTGCCCGACGGCGTGGGCATCGCGCTCTCCGGCAGGTACCTCGAGCAACTTCCGTTCCGGGTCTGGGTACTCTGCGGCGACAGCGAGCTCGCCGAGGGCTCGATCTGGGAAGCCATTGACAAGGCGTCCTATTACAAATTGTCCAACCTCGTGGTGATGGCGGACATCAATCGGCTCGGGCAGCGCGGGCCGACCGAGCTGGGGTGGAATCTCGACGCCTACGAACGGCGCGTCGAATCCTTCGGCGCCCGCGTGGTCGTGATCGATGGTCACGACCTTTCAGAGATCGACGGCGCGTTTACCGAGGCGAAGGACATGCGTGGGGACCGGCCCACGGTGATACTGGCGAAGACCATCAAGGGCAAGGGCTTCTCGGAGGTCGAAAACAAAGAAGGCTGGCACGGCAAGCCATTCCCGCCCGACATGGCCGCGCGGCGCCATCGAGGAGCTCGGGGGCGAGCGGCACATGGTCGTCCGTGGCCCCCTCCCCGAGAAGGTCGCGGATCCTCCCGAGTCGTCCGCCACGACCGCGGCCACGGCCGCTCTCCCCCGGTACGACGTCGGCGACTCGGTCGCCACCCGCAAAGCCTACGGTGACGCGTTGGTCGCCATCGGCGCCGCCGACCCGCGCGTCGTCGTGTTGGACGCAGAGGTGAGCAACTCGACCTTCGCCGACGAGTTCAAGGAGACGTTCCCAGATCGCTACTTCGAAATGTTCATCTCCGAGCAGCAGCTGGTCGCCGCCGCGACGGGTTTGAACGTGCGCGGCTACAAGACGTTCGCTTCTACGTTCGCTGCCTTCTTCACCCGGGCGTTCGACTTCGTGCGAATGGGCGCCATCTCGGGTGTCGAGCTGCGCCTGTCGGGATCGCATTGCGGGGTGGAGATCGGCGCGGACGGGCCCTCGCAGATGGGTCTCGAGGACCTCGCGATGATGCGGTCGGTTCACGGATCCACCGTCTTGTACCCGAGCGATGCGACGAGCACGGCCGCGCTCGTCGCGGCGATGGCGCGCAACCCGGGGATCAGCTACATCCGTACCACCCGCGGCGCGTATCCCGTGATCTACGAGGCGCGGGAGGCGTTCGCAATCGGCGGTTCGAAGGTCGTGCGCTCCTCTGAGCACGACGACGTCACGCTCGTCGGCGCCGGCGTCACGCTCCACGAGTGCTTGAAGGCGGCGCAAGTGCTCGGAGGCGAGGGAATCCAGGCTCGGGTCGTCGACTGCTACTCGGTCAAACCGATCGACGCTCCTACCGTCGCCGAAGCTGCGGCCGCCACGTCCGGACGGATCGTCGTGGCGGAGGACCACCATCCCGAGGGCGGGCTGGGATCGGCCGTGACCGACTGTCTGTTGTCGAACGGGCGGACGAGCCTCCACATCGCACACCTGGCGGTCAGGGGCATGCCCGGCTCGGGCACCGGCGCGGAGCTCATGGCGTGGGCCGGCATAGACGCCGACCACATCGCCGCCTCGGCCCGCGGGCTGGTGCGTGGCGGCTGAGGTCCGACCGGGCATTGCGGACGCAACCGGCGCTCACGGCGTTCCCGCCTCGAAAACCGGCGCCCGACAAGAACCGCGTTCGTCGAACACGGGGGCGGTGATCAACCCCGGCGGGGGGCCTTGGTCAACCGACGCCGTGTCTGAACGCGATGCTCATCCGGGGGCCCGACGCCTTGACCTTCGGGATGCTGTGCTCGAAGCGGCGCTGGGTCCGACCACCGGTGACGAGAAGGTCGCCACGGCCCAACCTGAACGCGCGCGACCTCCCACCTCCCTGCGGGCGCAGCAGGAACGTGCGAGGCTCCCCGAGCGACACGAGGGCCACGACGGGATCCACGATCTCGGGCGGTATGCGGTCGCGGTGCCACGCGACGCTATCGGCGCCGTCGCGGTAGAGATTGAGGCCCACCGAGTCGAACCGGACTTCGTAGTGCGCGGACAACGACGTACGCGCGTCCTCGAGCCACTGGTACGCGACGGCGGTCTGCTCGTCGATCTTCTGCCACGACGTGAGCCGTGGTTCGTCGACCTCCCGGTCGTACATCCAACGACGCCTCTGGCTCCAGGGGACGTCACGGAGCAGCTCCTCGAAGGCCCGGTCGGAGCCCGACATCCAGCCCGGGCCGTGGTCCACCCAGGAGTCTCCGTCGAGCTGGGTTCGCTCGAGGCCACGGAAGGAGACGTCGACGACGGTGCTTTGGTCTGCCCACAGCGACGGCTGCCAGGCGACGGCTGCTGCGCACGGGGAACTGCTCACACCGACAGTTGTACCGGGAGGACTCGTTCAGCCGATCGAGACCACCCCTTTTGGCCAGTGCTTTCAAGGGATGAAGCCGCAGGAAACGGACTGACTCCGAGCCTGAGGTCGGACTCGAACCGACGACCTGCGCATTACGAGTGCGCTGCTCTACCGACTGAGCTACCCAGGCAACCGTGGCCGTCCCCTGCGCCGGCGCAACGTGCGACGCGCCAGGCCTGGCGACGGTGAGTCAGTGTACGCGAGCCCATGTGTGGTCCCGGTCCTTCGCCCGGGACCGCCCTGCGTCCGCCCGGGACCGGCCCGGCGCCGCTCGGTCCGCAGGCAAGGCTCATCCGCACGACCGAATCCTGCGCCTGAGGGTCCTGAAACGTCCACTGCCTCGCGCTCACTCCTCGAAGGAGGACGTGACCTTCGCAGCAGCCGAGACAACTTCGTTTCTGCAGTTCAGAGGCATTTTTCCGCGGCGTCACCGCGGAGGCGCGATCCCCGGCGCCGCCAATGCAACGACGGTGCAACGCCGTTGCAAGGAGCGGGGCGCACAGTGGGCCCATCCAGGTGGCTGGGACAGTCGGCGCGCCCGGATCGGGATTGCAAGAGGGACGCATCGGGGTGAGAATGGCCCTGGGAAGACAGGCCATGGTCGAACGCCTCAAGGCCGTCGACGACCTGCACGAGTGCAGTGAGGATCAGCTGGGAAGGGTGGCGCACCTGGCCGAACGGGTCCAGGTCGGCGAAGGCGAGGTCCTGGCCCGCGAGGGGCGCATCGGCCGGGAGTTCTTCCTCATTCTCTCCGGGACGGTGGCGGTGACCCAGCAGGACTGCCGGGTCAACACCCTGGGCCCAGGCGACTTCTTCGGCGAGCTGGCGGCCCTGAACCCGGGCCCACGCAACGCCACGGTCACCGCGCTGTCCGAATTGGACGTGCTCATCATCGGGCCGCGCGAGTTCTCCGCCATGGCTGACATCCCGGGTTTCCGCGATGCGCTGTTCAGGAGCATGGCGCGCCGCCTCCGAAGCGTTGACGACCGCTTGGCCGCCACGCTGGAAGACAGCGAACCACCCGACCCCGCCGGCCCCGAAGCGACGCGACCCTGATGTTCGGCGCATTGGGCGAGTCCGCCGCCGAAAGCGCGCCGCGGTCCTCCGCGAAGGCGTACCCTGGCCCTGCGGAGACGACCGTGGTGTCGATGGGGGTGAGGATGCGCGCGGAAACCGACGGAGGCGAGCCGACCGATTCCGGCTTGCACGGCGTGCCGTGGTTCGCCGACTGCACGGAGGAGCAGCTCGACCAGGTGGCTCGCATCGCCGAGCGCCTCCGGGTCCAGGCCGGTGAGGTGATATTGCGCGAGGGACGGCTCGGCCGTGAGCTCTTCGTCATCCTGCAGGGCGTGGCCACCGTGACGCGCGCGGGACGCGTCGTGAACATCCTCCATGCGGGCGATTACTTCGGCGAGTTGTCGGCCATCGAGGCGTCACCGCGGAGTGCCACGGTGACGGCCACCACGGACCTGGACGTGCTCATCGTCGGGCCGCGCGAGTTCGAGACGATTATGGATATCCCCGGCTTCCGTAACGCGCTGCTCAGCGGTATGAGCCGCCGCATCCGCGCCGCCGATGACAAGCTGGCGTCCCACGACGACCAGGTCGAAGACAGCAGCACGCCGGTGGACGGCGTTTCCTAGGTCGGACCCGACCGCGTTCGTCAGCCGGGCTCGGCGGCGAGGCGCGCCACCCGGTGCAGCCCCATGCGCACTGCCGACTCCTCGGCACTGCGCAGCAGTACCGCGATGCGCTCCTCTTCACCCTCCCGACCACGCTGCCGCAACGTCCGCGCCAGCTGTGCCTCGGCCGCCGCCACGAACGGTGGGGACTCCATGCGGCTCGCCAGGCGCAGGGCGGACTCGAAGTGGACCTCCGCGAGCGCGAGGTCGCCCGTACCGCCCGCGAGCAGGCCGAGGTAATAGTCGGCCGGACCGAGACAGGCCGCTGCGGGCGCACGGATCACCATGGCCGTGCCGGCATAGGGCCGCATGGCTTCGTAGATCAGGGGGGCGAAGCGGCGGGCCGGCGGACCGATCGAGCTGCAGGCCGCCGCACCCATGGCCAGGGTCACCCCTTCGCTCTGGTCCGCCGTGGCGCCCCAGCCGATCTCGCGCAGCGTGTCCAGGTTGCGCAGTGCCGCCTCGATCTCGTCGGCCTCGGCATGGGCCAGTGCGAGCGCCGCGGTGACACCGGGGTATGCCGCCGAGGCCTGGTCGATCGCGTCCCGGAGCTGGTTCTGGAGCGCGACCAGCTCGTCCCGTTGCCACCATGTCCAGAGCATCAAGGCGGCGTAGTGGGCGACGGCGTAATCGTTGAAGCCGACGGAGGCCTCCATCGCCGTCTGCCCGAGCCGCTCCGCCGTCCCGAAATCGCCGGCCAGCAGCGCCATCATGGCGCCGACGTTGAAGCCGAACGCCACCTCGAGGGGGTGGACCGGACCGGTCTCCCGCGCCTCGAAGCGTGCCATCTCCTGTCGCACCGCTTCGACATCACCCTGGACCAGCAGCTCACGGACGCGCCACATGTGCCCGTGCAGGGCCAGGAGCTCGTCGCCGATGTCGTCCGCGATCTCCCCGAGCTCGGTCCCGATGGCCATCCGTTCCGGTGACGATCCGATGCCCCAGAGCGCGTGCATCCGCGCGTTGAGTGCATAGCCCAATGCGTGGCGGTCCCCGAGACGCCGCGCCATCGCAACCGCCTGGCTGTTGAGGGCCAGTGACCGTTGCTGCACTCGGGATCCCACGAGGTCGGTGCTGTAGATGCTGACCAGACCGAGGCGCGCCAACACCATTGTGCGTAGGTGAGAGTCCTTCTCGGGCAGGACATCCTGCGCTTCCTCGAGCAGCTGCACCTGGACGTCACTGGCCTCCACGATGCCGAGGTAGCTCAGTGGTCCCGCCCGCAGCGCCGCCGTAGCCAGTCGCTCAGAATCGCCCATGCGGCGCGCCAGCGCGGCAGCCGCTCCGAAGTTGGCATCCGACTGCAGCGTGTCGCCGGCGCGGTTCTGCGCCTCCGCCAGCGCCAACAGCACGTCGCAGCGGGCCCCCTGGTCGTGTGCACCGTATTGCTCGGCCACTTCGAGTGCCCGGGTGAGGTGACCCACCGCCTCTTCGAACGCGAGCAGGCGCTGGGCCTGTTCTCCGGCCGCCAGGCAGTACCGCATCGCCTTGTCCGCGTCTGCCAGTGCGGCACCCATGTAGAAGTGGTGGGCCAGCTCGTTGACGTACGTGTCCAGCGCGTCCTCGTGGGCCCGTTCTGTGGCCACGGCGATCTTGTGGTGGTAGCGCACCCGGCGGCCGCGCAACAGCTCCCCGTAGATGGCGTCGCGCACCAGCGTGTGGCTGAATGTGTAGCGGTCCTGGACGTCTCCGCCCACGCGTCGCAACAGGCGGGATTCCTCTGCCCGGTCGATGGCGTCGAGACGCCGGTCCGGTGTGAGCTCCGCCGCCTCGGCCACGATCGCCGCCTCCCACTCGGTGCCGGCCACCGCCGCCGCCTGCAGGAGGTAGATCACGTCTTCGGGCAGACGCGAGACGCGCCGGGCCACGAGCTCGCGGATGGCCTCGGTTGGGTTCAGGTTGGGCGGGACCGGTGCCTCCCTCTCACTCCCCCGCTCGTCCTGGCGGTAGTGGATCTGGTGCAGCAGCTCGTCGAGGAAGAGAGGGTTCCCGTCGGTCAGCCGGCACAGCTCGGGGACGAGGTCCGACGGGGTGTCGAGCCACGCTTGCGCCAGTTCCTCGACCGCGCCGGGGCTGAGTCCGCGTAGGTGCACCGTCTCGACCGGATGGATCGATCGGAGGTCGGCCAGCATGGAACGCAGCGGGTGCGCGGAGAACACCTCCGTGTCGATGTACAGGCCGATGACGCCGAGCTTCCCATCGTCGGCGCTGCGCAGGAGATGGCGGAGCAAAAGCAGCGAGGGCTGGTCGGCCCAGTGCAGGTCGTCGATCACCAAAAGCATGGAGCCGTTGCCCGACAGCTCGTTGCACGTCGCCGTGACCGCCTCGAAGAAGCGGAACCGGTCGCTCTCAGGATCGCCGCGGTCCTCCTCTGGTGCCGGTGCGTACTCGCGCAGGCGCACGACGAGGCGGGAGAGCTGGCTGAGCTGCCAATCCGGCATCCGGGAGATCACGTCCGCTGAGACCGACTGGAAGTAGCGCCCGAGCGCTTCGGCGACGGGCTGGAAGGGCGCGACGGGGTCCTCGTCACAACGACCCCACAGCACGATGGCACCCTCACCCTCGACCGAGCGCACCAGGTCTGCCACGAGCCGTGTCTTCCCGATGCCGGGATCGCCGTCGACCAGCAGGAGCCGGCCACCGCCGTCCCGCACCGACGACCACCACTCGCCGAGCAGGGCGGCCTCGCTCTCGCGGCCGACGAGGCGGCCCTCGTGCTGTGTGCCGGGAACCCGGACACGATAAGTGGACGACGCCGACCCAGCCGATGCGGGGCCGAGTGGCTCCTCGGCGTCGCGCTCGGGAGGCACGGGAAAGTCGAGCGTCGGGTCCTGGGTGAGGATGGCGTGTTCCATCCAGGTGACGTCGTGCCCCGGCTCGACGCCCAGCTCGGCCACCAGGATCGTGCGCAGGTCCTGGAACACGCGCAGCGCCTCGGCCTGCCGGCCGGATCGGTAGAGCGCGAGCATGCGTTGCGACCACAAACGCTCACGCATCGGATTGGCGCTCGTCAGCGTCTCCAGCTCGCCGGCCAGGGCCTGGTGCCGCCCCAACGTCAGGCCGGCATCCATACGCGTCTCGACCGCGGTGAGCAGCAACTCCTCGAGCCGACGCGCCTCGGCACGGGCGAATGGCTCGTCGCGCACCTCGCTGTAGGCGGGCCCCCGCCAGAGCTCCTGCGCCTCGATCAGCAGACGGGTGGCCTCGCTCGGCCTGCGCCAGGCCAGCTGTTGCCGCCCCTCCGCGACCAGCTCTTCGAAGCGGGAGACGTCGGTCACCTCGGCGGCGACGTCGAGCGCGTACCCCGGGGCCCGGGTCACGATGAGGTCGTCGGGCGCGCCGGCGTCGCGGAGCCGCTTGCGCAGGCGGGAGATGGTGGAGCGCAAGGCGATCTCGGCGCCCTCGCCGTCGTGGTCGCCCCACAACGAGTCGACCAACTGGTCGACGGACACCGTGAGCTTGCGGTCGATGAGCAGGCGCGCGACGAGCGCCCGCACCTTGACGCCGCCGATCTCGACCGTGCGCCCGTTCCAGGCGACCTCGACCGGCCCGAGGACCCGAATCTCCAGCCGGTGCTCGTTCGGATGGGAACCACGGTTTTGCTCCACGTCACTGCCCGCCATGCCGCCCCGTTCCTTGCCGTGTCCCCCCGCGCGCGGGGATACCCCCCGCAACCTGGCGATGTCGAACGGCCAGGGCTCGGGAGCACACGTCTGCGAACGTGACCGCCGGCATGCCTCCACCCCCTATCGCCCCGCGGGAGAACGTGGCGAAACTCTAACGTCCGGCTGGCCGCACGCGCCCGGCTACCTGCATCGGCGCCGTCCGGACGGAGCCCGTCAACGGAGCTGACGGGCCTTCAGGCCGCCAGCGTCGCCAGCCGCACGAAGAGGGACTGCAGCAGCAGCGACTCGTTCGGGTTGCGCTGCAGCGCCTCGGCCGTGTCCGTGATCAACCCCACCGCCGCCGCCGAGCTGCGCACGTCCTGGTCACCCACCGCCACGGTGCCGGCGGTCACCGCACCGGACACCCGGCCGCCGTATGTCCGGGCCAGCACGCCCAGGCCGGCCCTGAGGGCGTCCGTCCGGTAGCGCCGCTCCTCGCGCTCGATGCTGCTCGACGATCTCCTTGCGCCCCGGCAGGCCCCGTTCGCCCATCTCTTTGGCTGCGGACGTCAGCGATTCGATCTCGCGGGCGTGGGCGGCGCGCAGAGGATCGACGGCGCGGTCGGCCGAATCGAGCACCCGCCGCGTGAGGCCGGCGGCGGTCGTGCCGGCGCCCTGCAGTGCGTCGGGCAACGAGGCCCACAATGCGACCCGTGCCGCGACTTCGGGATCGTCCACCATCACGCGGGCGCGCTCGGGGTTCCCGCTGCTGTTGTCGGCCACCGCGGCCGCGATGTCCGCCGGCACGCCCGAGTCGGTGAGCCAGCGCACGAGCTCGGTGCGGGGGACGGGTGGAAAGGGGACCACGGCGCACCGGCTGGCCACCGTGACCAGCTCGGGGACGATCTGGTCGGCCAAGAGGATGAAGACGGTGTCGCCGGGCGGCTCTTCGAGCGTCTTCAGCAGCGCGGGCGCGCGCAGCGCCGCCAGGTGGACGTCGAGGACCACGATCACCTGGCGCGCCGGCGTGCAGCGGCCGCCGTTGCGCCAGGGCGACGACTTGGCGGATCTCCCCGATGGAGACCGACGCGCCGCTCCGCCGCACGAGATGCAGATCGGGATCGGTGCCGGCCAGCGCCGCCCGACAGGTGGCGCACTCGCCGCAGCCGCCGTCCGGGCAGAGCAGGGCGGCCGCGAAACCGAGCGCCGCCGCCAGGCCGCCGTTGCCGGTCGGGCCCTGGAACAGGTAGGCGTGGACCGGGTTGGCGGCGGCGGCCCGCAGAGCGGCCACCGCGTCCTCCTGCGCGACGACGCCCGCGAAGAGCGCCGGCGCCGGGCCTTGGGCGCTCACCTGGGAATGGAAGGCGCGTCACCGAGCCGTTCGTGCACGGTCGCCACGATATGCGCCGTCAACGCCGGCACCTCCAGACACCCGTCGACGACGACCCAGTGGCCCGGGTCGGCCGCCGCCTGCGCCAGGAAGCCGTCGCGCACGCGCGCGGCGAAGGAAGGACCGAGGCGCTCCATGCGATCGGGACCCTCCGGACGCCCCCGTGCCGCGGCCAGTCGGGCCACCGCCACGTCAACGGGCACGTCGACGAGGACGGAGAGGTCGGCGGCCACCCCGGCGGTCGCCCAGGCGATCAGGTCCCTGAGCGCGGCGGGTTCGAGGCCCCGTCCGTAACCCTGGTACGCGATGGTCGACCCGGCGTAGCGGTCGCTCACCACCCATTGGCCCGCGGCCAGCGCGGGCTCGATCACCAGTGCCACGTGTTCGGCCCGGTCCGCCGCCATGAGCAGCGCCTCCGCCCGGGCCGAAGGGACCGGCGCGTCCGGGCTGAGCAGGAGTCCGCGGAGCAGCGCGCCCACCGGGGTCGCCCCCGGCTCGTGGGTCAGGCGCCCGCCCAGCGCGTCGGCCAGCGCACGCGCCTGCGTGGTCTTGCCCGATCCGTCGATGCCCTCGAGCGCGATGAGGCGACCCCGGGCCGTCATGTCAGAACGGTTCGCTCGGCGCTGCCTTCATCGCCGGATCGGCCGGCGCGCCGCCTTCTTGGCCGGCGCCTTCTTGGCGGCGGCCTTCTTCGCGCCACTCGCCTTGGCTCCGGCCTTCTTCGCCGACGCCTTCTTCTTGGCTGGTGCGGCCTTTTTCGTCACCTTCTTCTTGCGTGTCGACGGCCCGGCCGCCCGGCGCTCGGCCAGGAGCTCCGCGGCCCGGTCCATGTCGATGGACTCCACCGAGTCGCCCTTCCGCAGGCTGGCGTTGGTGGTGCCGTCGGTCACGTAGGGCCCGAATCGTCCTTCCTTCACGACGACGGGCAGGTTGGTGGAAGGGTCGGAACCGAGTTCGCGCAGCGGGGCTGCGGCGCCCCGGCCCCGGCGCTGCTTGGGCTGGGCGAAGAGCGCCCGCGCCTCGTCGAGCGTCACGGTCAGGAGCTGTTCCTCGCTGGTCAGGCTGCGCGTGTCGGTTCCGCGCTTGAGGTAGGGACCGAAGCGGCCGTTGTGGGCCACGACGTCCTCACCCGTATCGGGATCCGTGCCGATGGTCCGCGGGATGCGCAGGAGCTCGAGCGCCTGCTCGAACGTGAGTGTGGCCGGATCCATGGTGCCGAACAGGGACGCCGTGCGTGGCTTCTCGCCGCCGTCGGTGACGTCACCCACCTGGACGTAGGGTCCGAAGCGGCCGGCCTTGACCTGGACGTCGAGCCCACTGTCGGGATGGGTGCCGAGCACGCGATCGTTCGAAGGGGCGGCCAGGATCTCCTCCGCCCGCGCGATGGTCAGTTCGTCGGGCGCCAGATCGTCGGGGATCGAGGCCCGGTCCTCTCCCCGCTGCAGATAAGGGCCGTACCGTCCGACCCGCGCCACGATCTGCTCGCCGTCACTCCCCTCGCCGAGCGGGATGGAGTTGATCTCGCGGGCGTCGATCTCGGCCAGGTGCGCCGACACCGTCGCCTTCAGCCCGAGGGTGTCGACCTCGGTGCCGTCGCTCGCCATCGCACCGGGCACGTCGCTGCCGAAGTAGAAGCGCGTCAGCCACGGCAGCGCCTCCTCCGTCCCTGACGCGATCTCGTCGAGGTCGTCCTCCATCGACGCCGTGAAGCCGTAATCGACCAGGTTCCCGAAGTAACGCTCGAGCAGGCCCACGACCGCGAAGGCGGTGAAGCTCGGGACGAGTGCCGTGCCCTTCTTCCACACGTACCCGCGGTCGAGGATGGTCGCGATGACGCTGGCGTAGGTCGACGGGCGGCCCACGCCGAGCTCCTCCATGGCCTTGACGAGCGAGGCCTCGGTGTAGCGGGCGGGCGGCTGCGTCGTGTGCGAGCCCGCCTCGAACGCCGTGCCCTCGACCCGGTCGCCCTCGGCCAGAGCCGGCAGCACCCTCTCCTCCGCGCTCTCGGTGTCCGGATCGTCCTCGTCGCGGCCCTCCTGGTAGGCGCGGAGGAAGCCCGAGAAGGTGATGACCCGGCCGCTGGCCGAGAATTCGGCCTCCTGGCCCCCTGCCGGGCCGCTCGGCACGTCGGCCACCAGCCGCAGCTGGGCGCTGGTGCCGGTGGCGTCGTTCATCTGGGAGGCCACCGTGCGCATCCAGATCAGCTCGTACAGGCGGAGCTCGTCCCCCGACAGCTGGCGTCCCACCTGCTCGGGTGTCCGGAAGCTCTCGCCCGCCGGGCGGATGGCCTCGTGCGCCTCCTGCGCGTTCTTCACCTTGCGCTCGTAGCGCCGCGGTGCGCCAGGGACGTAGTCGGCGCCGAACATCTCGCGCGCCTGGCTGCGGGCTGCCGTCAGCGCCTCGTCCGAGAGCGTGGTCGAGTCGGTCCGCATGTAGGTGATGTAGCCCTGTTCGTAGAGCCGCTGGGCCACCTGCATGGCGCGCTGAGCGCTGAAACGGAGCTTGCGGCCCGCCTCCTGCTGCAACGTTGACGTCATGAAAGGCGCGGCGGGCGAACGGCGGAAGGGGCGCTCGGTCACCGAGCGCACCGTGAACGCCTGGCCGGCCAGGGCCGATGCGACCGAGGTCGCCTCGTCCTCGCCCAACACGCGGACGGCGGCCTTGCCGGTCTGCTCCCCGTGCTCGTCGAAGTCCTTGCCGGTAGCGACCGCTGTGCCGCCGAGGGTCACCAGGGTCGCACCGAAGCCGTTGGGCGCGGCCGCATTGGCGAACGTGCCCTCGACGCCCCACCACGTGGCTGAGCGGAAGCGCATGCGTGCCCGCTCGCGCTCGACCACCATGCGGGTGGCGACGCTCTGGACCCGGCCGGCCGAGAGCCGCGGCATCACCTTTCGCCAGAGCACCGGCGAGACTTCGTAGCCGTAGAGGCGGTCGAGGATGCGCCGGGCCTCCTGGGCATCGACGAGGCGTCGGTCGAGCTCACGCCATTCGTCGACGGCGCGGGCGATGGCCGCCGGCGTGATCTCGTGGAAGACCATGCGCTTGACCGGCACGGTCGGTGACAGGACCTCGGAGAGGTGCCACGCGATCGACTCGCCCTCGCGGTCCTCGTCCGTCGCGAGGTACAGCTCGTCGGCGTTCTTGAGGAGCTTCTTCAGATTGGCCACGACCGACTTCTTCGGCGATGAGACCACGTACAGCGGCTTGAAGCCGTTGTCCACGTCGACTCCCAGGCGCGCCCACGACTCGCCTTTGTACGCCGCTGGCACCTCGTCAGCGCCGCGCGGCAGGTCGCGGATGTGGCCCACCGACGACTCCACGATGAAGTCGGGTCCCAGCATGCCGCTGATGGTGCGCGCCTTGGCCGGCGATTCGACGATGACGAGCGCCTTACCCACGGCGCACCCCGCGGGGCATCGTTCGGACTGATTGTGCGGAGGGCATGGTCACTCAGAGTGCGGGGCGGCTGCCCTGCCTGTCAAGGGCGGTGTCCTTCACCGGGGTCTTCGCCAGACCGTCCCCTCGCCGGCTGAGCTGGTCAATCGGCCGCGGCCACGGCCGGCTGCGCCGGGGTCTCGTCGGCCGTGTCCTCGGCGTCCATCGCCTCGGTCCCCCGCTTGGAGAAGGCCAGCGCGGCGAGAAGGACCACCAGGGAAGCGCCGGCGATACCCAGGCGGGCGCCGGTGTCGTTCCGCAGCGCGATCACCGCCGGCAGGATGAGCAGCGAGACCAGGTTCATCACCTTGATCATCGGATTGAGCGCCGGGCCGGCCGTGTCCTTGAAGGGGTCCCCCACGGTGTCGCCGATGACGGCCGCCTTGTGCGCCTCCGATCCCTTTCCGCCTTCGTGGCCGTCCTCGATGTACTTCTTGGCGTTGTCCCATGCCCCACCCGAGTTCGACAGCGTGTTGGCCAACAGCTGCCCCGTCAAGATCGTGCCGGCCAGGAAGGCGCCCAGCGCGAAGTAGTTGATGCCGAAGCCCACGATGACCGGGGACAGGATGGCGAGCAGCGCGGGCGTGGCCAGCTCGCGCTGAGCGGCCGCGGTGCAGATGCTGATGACGCGGCCGTATTCGGGCTTCTCGGTGTAGTCCATGATCCCCGGGTGCTCACGAAACTGGCGGCGCACCTCGAGGACCACCGTGCCGGCCGAGCGGCCTACGGCCCGGATGGCGAGCGACGAGAAGAGGAAGCCGATCGACCCGCCGATGAGCAACCCGATGAAGGTCTTCGGATTGGACACGTTGATCTGGGTAAACGGCGAGACGAGCAGCTGGTTGGCCCGCAAGTGCAGGTTCAGCTGGGAGTTGATCGTCTCGATGAAGGACGAGAAGAGCGCCACGGAAGCGATCACGGCCGAGCCGATGGCCACACCCTTCGTGATGGCCTTGGTCGTGTTGCCCACGGCGTCGAGGCTCACCATGACCCGCTCCGCCTCGCCGGTGAACTCCCCCGACATCTCGGCGATGCCGGCTGCGTTGTCCGACACCGGGCCGAAGCTGTCCTCGGACACGACCATACCCGCCGTGGCCAGCAGGCCGATGCCGATGAGCGCGATCAGATAGAAGGTGAGCTCGATGTTGCCGTCGCCGAGTCCGATGGCGACACCAATGGCGATCGCGATGGCGATGATGGCCCACACCGACGACTCCAGGCCGATGGAGAAGCCGGAGAGCACCGTGGTGGCCGGACCGGTGCGGGCCGACGCCGCAATCTCCTTGACCGGCCCGCGCTCTGTCGATGTGAACTCCTCGGTGATCTGGCTCGCCACCAACGAGAGGATGACGCCGGTGAGCACCGCCCAGAACACCTTGAGGTCGTGCACGTAGTACTGCGCCACTAAGAAGGCACCCACCACCGTCAGCAGTGCGGCCAGCCAGAAGCCGCGGTTGATCGGCGCCAGCGCGTTGCGATCAGCCTTGCGGGCCTTCACCACGAGCACGCCGATGACCGAGGCGAAGATCCCGATGGCCGGGACGATGAGGGGGAAGAGTACGGCCGGGGTCGGGTTCTTGTGAATGGAGGCGAAGGCCGAGTACCCCAGGATAAGCGAGGAGATGATCGTGATCTCGTAGGACTCGAAGAGGTCGGCCGCCATGCCGGCGCAGTCACCGACGTTGTCGCCCACGTTGTCGGCGATGGTTGCTGCGTTCCGGGGGTCGTCCTCGGGGATGCCGGCCTCTACCTTGCCCACCAGGTCGGCACCGACGTCCGCCGCCTTGGTGAAGATACCGCCGCCGACACGCATGAACAGGGCGATGAGCGAGGCGCCGAAGGCAAAGCCGATGAGGACCGCCGTGGCCGAGTTCTGGAAGATGAGCACGATCGTGGTGGCACCGACGAGACCGAGACCCACGCAGAGCATCCCGGTCACCGCACCGGTGCGGAAGGCCACCCGGAGGGCCGCGGCCATACCGCCTCCCTTCGAGGCCGCGGCGGCCGTGCGGACGTTGCCCCGCACAGCGATGCTCATCCCGATGAAGCCGGTCAGGCCGGAGAAGGCGGCGCCGAAGAGGAAGCAGATGACCCGGTAGAGGCCGTCCTGTTGGAACGTCAAGGCGATCCCGCCGTCAGGCTTCACCACCTTGGTGGCGGTGAAGAAGATGAGGATGGCCAACGGGACGATGATCAGCGCGATCGCCCTGAACTGGCGACCCAGGAAGGCCTGCGCACCCTCTTGGACCGCCTGGGCGATCTCCTTCATCTTCGCCGTGCCCTGATCGAACGACAGCACGTTCCGGGCGAGCAGCAGACCGGCGGCGATGCCGACGATGCCCGCCACCAGGCAGATGTAGAGCCACGTCTTGTCCACCCCGCCGAGATGGAAGGCCTGGTAGCCGCCCTCGGCTGCGAGGAAGTTGATCATTCCCGGTGTGCCCTTTCTGTTCCTGTAGGTCTCGTGGGGAGGGGGCGGCGGCGCCCTCGCCCGTAGGGTGCGGCAGTATCCGGCACCGCGGCGGTCGATGTCGTCAGCCAGTTCGGTAGGGGCGCCGGAGAGGACGCACCCGACGCTGGGCAGTCGGGCACGTTAGCGACTGCCACGGGGGCGGGCAATTTCGGTGGACGCGACATGGGTGATGACCAGGGCGGACGCTTCAGCCTTCGGCGGGATCGGTCGGTGCGCCCTGCACGAGCTCGAACGAGGGGTTCAACATGGCCGGCCGGCGGCCCCAGGTCCCGACCATGCCCTCGGCAACCAGGCGGGCACCGGGCTCGATCCCGGCGATCTTGGGCCGTCCCTGGAACACGAGGAGCAGGCCGCCGGTACCGTCACTGAGCACGCACTCGAGGTTCGAGGTCCCGGCGCGCGGCTGGACCCGGACCGACTTGACCCGGCCGGCCACGCGGGTCCGCTGACGGGGCACGACGGACGCGATGGGCGTCGTCGCCCCGGCGCGCTGGGCCAGCGTCTGGTCCGCCGCCAGCACCGCCACCGGGCGCTTGGGCCCGTCCCGCCGCCCCATCCGGTCGACACCGGTGCGCGCATCGGCATCGACCGGCGGCGATCCGTCGCCGGGGGCGCCGCCGAGACGGGCCTGCTGCACCGAGCGGCCGTAGGAGCGGACCCGCTCGCCGAATTGGCCGCCCACGGCGAAGGGGACGATGGTGGCGCTCACGTGCGGCACCTGACCCAGGACGGCGGCAATCTTGTCGGCGGTGCGGTCGTGCAGGACGCGCTGCCAGACCCGTGCGTAACTGCGCCGCGGCAGCAGCACGGTGCACTCGGTGTCGCCGTCGAGCGTGGCGTCGGCCACGAGCTCAATAGCCGCCCGACCCAGGCGTCGGTCGGGAACCTCGATGATGTCGAGCGGCAGGCGGAGCCCCTGCCGGCCCCACTCGGCCTCGAGCTCGCGGGCCACCTTGGTGTCGATGTCGAAATGCACCGCCCGCAGGTCGTCGGGCGCCAGCGTGCGCGCGTACTGCAGGGCGCGCACCGTCGCCATGTCGAGGCGGTCGACGAACACGACCACCACGTGGCGCCGGAGCACCGGGGCCTCCGTCGCCTCGGCCACCCCCGTCTCGAGCATCTCGGCCTCCTCCACGTACTGGTGGTGAAGGCGGATCAGCCCGATATAGAGGAGCGGCCCGACCACGAAGATCAGCCAGGCGCCCTCCTTGAACTTCGCGACGGCGAAGATGAGTACGACGGTGAACGAGAGGAAGGCTGAGAACCCGTTGATCAGGACGCCGCGCTTCCAGTGGCCCTCCCGCGCCGTGAGATGGTGCTTCACCATGCCCGAACCGGCCATGGTGAAGCCGGTGAACACGCCGATGGCATAGAGCGCCACCAGCCCGTTGACCTGTGCCTTGTACACGAGCACGAGGGCCAAGGCCACGCCCGCCAGAACGAGGATCCCGTTGGAGAAGGCGAGCCGATGGCCGCGCCGCGTCAATTGGCGCGGCAGGAAGCGATCGCCGGCCACGAAGCTCGCCAGGTACGGGAAGCCGTTGAAGCTCGTGTTGCCGCCCGTGTAGAGGATCAGCATCGTCGCCAGCTGCACGACGTAGAAGGCGAGGTGCCCGAGCGGGGTGGTCCCGAAGACGGCCCGGGCCTCCTGGGACACCACGGTGGGCGACCCAATCTGGTACGGGACGGCGTGCGTCCACCGGGCGAGCAGGGTGACGCCGAGCACCAGGAACGCCAGCGTCGAGCTCATGGCGACGAGTACCTGTCGGGCATGGCGGGCCTCGGGCTTCCGGAAGCTGCTCACCCCGTTGGAGATCGCCTCGAGTCCAGTGAGCGACGATCCGCCGTTGGCGAACGAACGCAGCAAGAAGATGAAGGCCAGCCCCATGAGCCAGCCGTTGCCGGGCGTGCCGATCTTCCCGCCGTAGAGCTGGTCCGCCGGTGGCAGCGGGATGTAGTGCAGGGTGCCGAGCGCCTCCTTGATGAACCCGAGCACAATCACGCTCGCCAGCGACAAGATGAAGAAATACGTGGGGATGGCGAAGTAACTCCCGGCCTCGCGGATGCCGCGCAGGTTGCCGTAGAGGAGGAGGAGGACCACCGCCACCGTGATGGCGACCGTGTCGGTGGTGTTCGCCAGGCTGGGCACCGCGCTCGTCAGCGCCGCCGTGCCGGCCGACGTCTGGACCGCCACGGTGACCGTGTAGTCGATGAGCAACGCCACGGCCGCGATCTGCGCCACGCGCGGCCCGAAGTTGTCCCGGGCCACCACATAGGAACCGCCGGCCTTGGTGTAGAGCTGAATGACCTCCAGGTAGGAGAGAGTGACGAAGAAGAGGACGGCGAGGATGGCGATGGTGATGGGGACGACCAGAGCGAAGGCGGCCAGGCCGACATAGGGCACCAGCTGCGTCAACATCTCCTCGGTCCCGTAGGCCGAGGACGAGATGCAGTCGGGCGCCAACACGCCCAGTGCGATGGGCTTGCTCAGGCGCTCCGTGGCGAGTTGCTCGGTGACGAGCGGCGGCCCAAGGAGCCTGTTCTTGAGCCGGTAGCGGCGGGTCTCGGGGATCTCCTCCCCCGCGACGCCGGGCAGGGGCACGGGGGCCCGGCTGATCGTCGGCGTCGCCACGGGCACACAGTAGAAGGAATCGCCTCGGGTCCCGGGCCGCGCGACCGTTTTTGCACACCCCGACCTGGCGTGTTGCACTGTGGCGTGCACGTGATCGTCGTGGGGTGTGGCCGCGTGGGGTCCGGCCTCGCCCTCTCGCTCAGCGCCGAGGGCCACTCGGTGGCCGTCCTGGACAAGTCGGCCCGCGCCTTCCGTCGCCTCAAGAACTGGGACGGGCCTTGCCTGGTCGGTTCCGGCTTCGACCGCGATGATCTCGAGAAGGCCGGTGCCCTGCACGCCGACGCGCTCGCCGCCGTCACGAGCGGCGACAACACCAACATCTTGACCGTGCGAATCGCGCGGGAGACCTACAAGATCCCCAATGTGGTGGCCCGGATCTACGACCCGCGGCGGGCCGAGATCTACCAGCGCCTCGGCATCCCCACGGTGGCCACCGTGACGTGGACCATCGACCAGGTGCGACGCCGGCTGCTGCCCGATGCCGACGTGCTCGACTGGTCCGACGCCACCGGGCGGCTGACGCTGGTCGACCGTTCCCTCCCGGACGCGTGGGCGGGCCGCCCACTCACCGACCTCGAGATGCCCGGGCGGCTCAACATCGTGGCGGTGACCCGCGCCGGCGTGCCGCGGCTGGACGCCCGCGAGCTCGTCGGCCAGGAAGGCGACGTGTTGCACCTCGCCATCATCGACAACGCACTCCGCGAGCTCGACGAGACGTTGGCGCGCAGCGAGAGCGCGGCCCGAGAAGGCGGCTCGTGAAGGTCGCCATTGCCGGGGCGGGCAGCGTCGGCACGGCCATCGCGTCGGACCTGCACGCGAACGGACACGAGGTGCTGGTCTTCGAGCAGGATCCCGAGCTCGTCGAGCGGTTGCGCCCCACACTCGACGTCACCTGGGTCGCGGCAGACGCCTGCGAGGTTTCTTCGCTCGACGCGGCCGGGCTCGCCACCGTCGACGTCGTCGTCGCGACGACGGGCGATGACGAGGACAACCTCGTCATCTCGCTCCTGGCCAAGCAGGAGTTCGCCGTGCCACGCGTGGTGGCCAGGGTCAACCATCCCAAGAACCAGTGGCTCTTCAACGAGAGCTGGGGCGTGGACGTGTCGGTCTCGACGCCCCAGCTGCTCACCGCGCTCGTCGAAGAGGCCGTCTCGGTGGGCGCGCTCGTGCGGCTGCTCCAATTCCAGGGCGGCGCGGCCCACCTCGTGGAGATCACGCTGGCAGAGGACTCGCCGGCCAACGACACCGCCATCGCCGACCTCGACTTCCCCCGCGACGGCGTGGTGGTGGCCGTCGTGCGGGCTGACCGCCTCATCGTGCCCCGTGGCGACACGACACTGCAGTCGGGCGACGAGGTGCTCGTGCTGGTGCACGCCGAGGCCGAAGACAAGGTGCACGCGCTGTTCATCGCTGACAACGGCGATTGACCGCAACCTGACCGCAACCCCCGCGACGGCCCTGTTCACGGCCACACAACGTTCACGGCTGCGTCCTCTTCCCGTCACAGTTGCTCAAGACGCAGGCCCCAGCGCCCGTACCATTAGAGATATGGAGGCGGCCTTCTTCGACCTGGACAAGACCGTGATCGACCGAGCCTCCATCGCCGCGTTCGGACGGCCCTTCATGAAGGGCGGGCTGATCAACCGGCGCCTCGTGGCGCGGGCGGCGATCTCACAGCTGATCTACCTCTACTTCGGCGCCGACGAGGAACGCTTGGTGCGCGTCCGCGAGTCGATGCTGGCCGTGACGAAGGGCTGGGACCGTGCCCAGGTGCGCCAGATCGTGCGCGAGACGATGCTCCAGACGATGGAGCCGATCATGTACGCCGAGGCCCTCGAGCTCATGGAACTGCACCGAGCAGCGGGCCACCGCGTCTACCTTGTCTCGGCCTCGCCGGAGGAGATCGTGTTGCCCCTCGCCGACCTCCTCGGCGTCGACGGCGCCATCTGCTCCCGCGGAGAAGTGGACGAACAGGGTCGCTACACCGGCCGGATGGCCTTCTACGCCTACGGCGAATCGAAGGCGACCGCGATGCGCGACCTGGCAGAGCGCACCGGCCTGGACCTCGGGTCCAGCAGCGCCTATTCGGACTCGGCCACCGACCTCCCGATGCTCGAGGCGGTCGGTCGCCCCGTGGCGGTCAACCCCGACCGCGCCCTGGCCAAGGTGGCACGCGAGCGCGGTTGGGAGATCCGCAACTTCACCAAGCCGATCCGCCTGCGGGACCGGGTCGGACGGACGACGCCCGTGGTGACGACGAGCCTCGCCGTCGCCGGCGCGGCGCTCATTCTCTGGCGCCGGGGCCACCGTGCCCGCCACGCGGCCGCGGGTCCATCGGGCCGACGCGCCGCCTAGCGCGCTTCCCTCAGGGGGCGCACCGCGACAGCGGTCGCGGGGACCGACTCAGGCGTCGCGGAGACGGCGTGCGGCGACGAAGCCGATGGCGACCAGCAGGGCGAGGATCAGGAGCTTCTTCATGGTCGGACAGCCTAGGCGCAGCCCGATCCGCCCGCCGCAGCACGAGAGGGGCGGAGAGCTGGATCGGTGGGCGCCTGCCCAGATCGTCACGATCGACCGCTGCGGCCGGCAGCGCAGGGTGCCTGAGGGTCGTCCGGTCTGGTCGCGGGGCCCCGCCGCGCCCGTGCGGGCGGTTCGAGGCCGTGTACGGGCGGGTGGATCCGACCTAGACGGTCAGCAGGTCCCGGGCCCCGGTGTCCGAGGAGGGGTGGCGCAGCTTCGACATGGCCCGGGCCTCGATCTGGCGGATGCGCTCACGGGTCAGGTTGAAGTGCTCGCCCACCTCTTCGAGGGTGCGGGGCTCACCCCGGTCCAGCCCGAAGCGCAGGCGGAGGATCTCGCGCTCGCGCTCGTCGAGGGGCGAGAGCAGGCGTCCGATCTCGTCGGGCAGCAGCGAAACGGCGGCGACCTCGAAGGGTGACTCGGCCGAGCGGTCCTCGACCACGTCGCCCAGCTCGGCGTCCCCGTCCTCACGCAGCGGCTCGGACAGCGACAGCGGCTCGGCCCGGAAGCGCAGCGCCTCGACGAGCTTGTCCTCGGGCATCTCGACCTCGATACCGAGCTCGGCCAGGGTGGCGGGCCGTCCAAGCTTCAACTCGAGACGCGCCTGCGCCTTCTGCACCCGCGCCAGCGTGTCCCCGGCGTGCACCGGGAGGCGGATGGTCCGACCGGTGTTGGCGATGCCGCGGGTGATGGCCTGACGGATCCACCACGTGGCGTAGGTGGAGAACTTGAAGCCCTTGCGCCAGTCGAACTTCTCGACCGCGTGCATCAGGCCGAGGTTGCCCTCCTGGATCAGGTCCAGCAGCGGCAGGCCCGAGGCCTGATACTTCTTGGCGATCGACACGACCAGCCGGAGGTTCGACTGCACGAACGTCTGCTGGGCCTGCTCGCCCTCCATCACGGCGCGGCGGAGCTCACGCTTCTTCGCCGTGGTGAGCCCCTTGGGTGCCTTGGCGACGTCGGCCTCGGCGGCGCGCCCGGCCTCGATGGCCTGGGCCAGCCGGACCTCGTCGTCCTTGGTCAGCAAGGGGTACTGACCGATATCGGTCAGGTAGAGCCGGACGAGGTCCTCGTCGTCGCGTTCGATTCGTTCCTTCGCCAAGATCCTCGCCAAACCTTCCGTCCCAGTGCCTCGGCAGGGTGGCCTGGCCGGGCTTTCGATGAACGCAGCCGACGCCCGTTCCTGGCGTTCGTAGGCTGCTCACATCAGTGTAATGGCGCTGTCAAGATGTGCGTACAGCAGGGAGAACGCGCATCTCGTTAAACGCCTGTTCGAAAATTTTCCTGAAATTGTCTCTCGCCTCGGGACCATGGGGAAACGCCTCGATCAGGGTGCGGCCACTCCGGATCTCCGCCCTGACCTCCCGGTGGGCTCCCGTCAGGACCTCCATCACCGAGCCCTCACGCACCGGCGAAGCCACCGCGAGATGGGCCGCGTAGACCGCGTCGATCCCGGGCAGGACGGCCTCGACCAGCGCCGCCAGACCCATCTGCGGGTCCGGCTCCGCCGCCAGCGCGTCGAAGGCCGACCCCAGCGGTCCGGACGGCGCCTCGACCAAGGCGGCGGCGTCCACCCCGGCCCGCACCGGGAGGCGCTCGGCCCAGCGTCCCGCCCGATCGGCGTGGCGGCTCGACGCGGCCGCGCACCAGACCCGCGCCTCGGGCGTCGGTCCCTGACCCTCGGCCGCAGCCGGACCGCTGGCCCACTCTCCGGTCACGGCGAAGAGGCGTCGCTCCATCCAGCAGTAGGCGCCGACGAGCGCCGCCAGTGCGTCGATGGCGCGCCAGGTCTCTGCCTCCCCGCCGGTGGACGGCTCAGCCACCCCCCGACTCCTCGACGGCCGAGGAGCGGTAGCGGTTGGTGATGGGCATGCGCCGGTCCTTGCCGAAGGCCTTGGTCGTGATGCGGACGCCCGGCGGCATCTGCCGGCGCTTGTACTCGGCGCCGTCGACCAGCCGCACGACCCGGTCGACGATCGCCGGATCGAAACCCTCTGCCACGAGGTCGGCCGCCGTCCGGTCGCGCTCGACGTAGCCCTGCAACACCGGGTCGAGCTCTTCGTACGGCGGCAGTGACTGGTCGTCGCGTTGCTCCGGACGCAGCTCGGCCGAGGGTGGTTTGTCGAGCACGCTGTCGGGGATCGGCCCGAGAAGGCCTTCGAGCACTGCCTGCGTGTTGCGGTAGCGACACAGGTCGTAGACGAGTGTCTTGGGGACGTCCTTGATCACCGCGAATCCACCGGCGGAGTCCCCGTAGAGCGTGGAGTAACCGGTCGCCATCTCACTCTTGTTCCCCGTGGTGAGGACGATCCAGCCCTTGGCGTTCGAGATCGCCATGAGCAGGACGCCGCGGAGGCGTGACTGCAGGTTCTCGTCGGTCAGCCCGAAGGGCTCGCGGCCGAGCACCGGCGCCAGCATCGAGGCGAAGGCGATGTGCGCCTCCTCGATCGGGACCACCTTCAGGTCGATGCCCAGCCGCTCGGCCAGCACGGCCGCATCGGCGAGCGAGCCCTCGCTCGAGTACCGAGACGGCATGGCCATGCCGTGGACGCGCGCCGGGCCCAGCGCGTCCACCGCGACCGTCGCGACCAGTGACGAGTCGATCCCGCCCGACAGACCGATGACCGCCTCGGTGAACCCGTTCTTGCCCAGGTAATCGCGGGTGCCGAGCACGAGCGCCGAGTACACCTCTGCGTAGTCACCCAGCACGGGCCGCGGTGACGGCGGCGCAAGCGCCGGTCGGTCGCCCGGACGCGCCTCGGTCACCACCACTCGCGGCAGCAGCTCGGTGACGGCACCGGCCCGGTGCGGACCGACCGGGAGGTCGACCAGGACCAGGTCCTCGGCGAACTGGACGCCAGAGGTGAGCAGCGTGCCGTCACGTGCCACCACGAGCGAATCGCCGTCGAAGACGAGCTCGTCCTGGCCGCCGACCTGGTTGACGTAGGCGATGGCGCAGCCCGCTTCCGCCACCCGGCCTCGAAGCATGGCGAGACGCTCGTCGTGGCGGCCGCGGTTGTAGGGCGACGCATTGAGGTTGACGACGACGTCGGCGCCGGCGCGCCCGGCGTGGGCCACCGGGCCGTCGTCGAACCAGACGTCCTCGCAGATGGACACCCCCACCCATGCGCCCGCGATGCCGAAGAGGGTGGGCGGCTCGTCGCCGGGCACGAACCACCGCTGTTCGTCGAAGACGCCGTAGTTGGGCAGGCACCGTTTCCGGTAGATACCCACGACGCGACCGCCGGCGCACACCGCTGCCGCGTTGGCCAGACCCTGCCCCTCGGGGGCGGCGCCCACGAAGCCGACCACCACGGCACAGTGCCCCGTGGCCGCCGCGACCTTCTCCAGCGCGGCAACGTTGTCGGCCACGAAGCCCGGCTTCAGCAGCAGGTCCTCGGGCGGGTAGCCCGGGATGGCCAGCTCCGGGGCAACACAGATGTCCGCACCGGCCGTCTCGGCCGCCGCCAGGGCGCGCAGCACCCGCTCGACGTTGCCCGAGAGGTCGCCGACGACGGTGTTGAGTTGCGCGACGGCCAGGCGCAGGTGCGGCATAGTCCCAGATTACCGGCGGGGTCGCCCGTTCCGATGGGGTCCGCCGGAAACGGCGTCGGACGGACGGGATGCCGGGGCATGCGAAGCTGGTGCGGTGCAAAGCCAGCGGGACTACGTGCTCCGGACCGTGGAGGAGCGGGGCATCCGCTTCGTCCAGCTGTGGTTCACCGACGTGTTGGGGACGCCCAAGGGGTTCAACATCACCTCGACAGAGCTCGAGAACGCGCTCGACGAGGGCATGACCTTCGACGGCTCCGCCATCGACGGGTTCAGCCGGGTGCAAGAAGCCGATGTCCTGGCCCGACCGGACCCGAAGACCTTCCAGCTCCTGCCCTGGCACCACGACGACGCGCAGGTGGCCAGGGTCTTCTGCGACATCGCCAACCTCGACGGCACCCCCTTCGAGGGTGACCCGCGGCACGCGCTGCGGCGGACGCTCGAACGTGCCCGCGCCGCGGGATTCACGTTCTTCGCCTCGCCCGAGGTCGAGTTCTTCTACTTCGCCGACGCCGACCCGGAGCGGGGACCGATGATCCTCGATTCCGGCTCCTACTTCGATCTCACGGTGGCCGACCTGACGAGCGACCTGCGCCGGCGTTCCGTACTCATGCTCGAGGAGATGGGCATCCCCGTCGAGCACACCCAGCACGAGGACGCACGCAGCCAGCACGAGATCGACCTGCGCTACACCGACGCGCTGACCATGGCCGACACCGTCATGACGACCCGCATGGTCATCAAAGAGATGGCGCGCCAGGAGGGCGCATTCGCCTCCTTCATGCCCAAGCCGCTGGCCGGTGTACAGGGTTCGGGTATGCACACCCACATCTCCTTGTGGGAGGGCGAGCGCAACGCCTTCGTCGACGAGGATGACCGCTACGGCCTCTCGGAGGTGGCGCGGCGTTTCATCGCGGGTCTCCTGCACCACGCCCGCGAGATCACGGCCGTGACCAACCAGTGGGTCAATTCCTACAAGCGGCTCATCGGCGGGTACGAGGCGCCGGTGCACGTCAGCTGGGCCCGGAACAATCGTTCGGCACTGGTGCGGGTGCCCGTGGTCAAGATGGGGAAGACCGAGTCGACCCGCCTCGAGTACCGGGCACCAGACAGCGCCTGCAACCCCTACCTCACCTTCTCGGTGATCCTCGCCGCCGGGTTGCGCGGTATCGAGGAGGACTACCCGCTGCCGCCCGAGGCGGACGACAACCTGTTCACCCTGACGCCCAAGGAGTTGGCCAAGAAGGGAATCGAGCGGTTGCCCTCGAGCCTGCACGACGCAGTCAACGAGATGGAGGGGTCGGAGTTGCTGGCCGACACACTCGGCGACCACGTGTTCGAGTGGTTCATCCGCAACAAGCGCGAGGAGTGGGACGCCTACCAGGCCCAGGTCACCCAATTCGAGCTGGACCGCTACCTGCCCCTCCTCTGACGCCGCCAGCGCGATGGATCCCCTGCTCTGCTTCCCCGCCGCCCTCCCCGCCGAGGTGAACCTCGCGCTGCATGGCGCGGGCCTCGGCCATCACGGCGTGGACGGACCCGACGACGTCACTACGCCCGGCCCCGACGGGCGCGCGCCGGGCTTCGCCGGGGCGCTCGTCGTCGCCGACAGCGACATGACGGCGGCCATCGCCTTCTGCCGACACCTCCGCCTGCGCGAGGTGCCGATGTCACCCCTGCTTCTCGCCATCGGGCCCGACCAGGTGGGCGAGCTCCTCTTGCGCGACGACCTCTTCGACGACTTCTGCGTCCTGCCGGCCCAGCCCGAGGAGCTGGTCGCCCGCCTCCAGCACCTGTTCTGGCGCACCGGGCAGAGCATGCGGCCGGACATCATCGAGTACGGCCCTTTGATGCTCAACCTCGAGACGTACCAGGCGGCGGTCGCTGGCCGCGTCCTTGACCTGACCTACATGGAATACGAGCTGCTTCGTTTCCTGGCCGGCCACCCCGCAAAGGTCTTCACCCGCGAGACCCTCCTCAGCCGGGTGTGGGGCTACGAGTACTACGGCGGTGCGCGCACCGTGGACGTCCATATCCGACGGCTGCGCGCGAAGCTCGGTGAAGAGCACGCGCACTTGATCCAGACCGTCCGCTCCGTCGGCTACCGGTTCGGCCAGGTGGCGTGGCACCCGGGCGCGACACCGCGCCACGGTACGTCGACCCCTCCCTCCTCACCGGCGCCGGCGGACACGCCCAGTGCTCAGACGACCGGGGCGTAGGCCCAGGCTTCGACCTCGACGCGGGCGCCGATCGGCAACGCTGCGACCGCCACGGCGGACCGGGTCGGTCGGTTCTCCGTGAAGTACTCGACCCAGACCTCGTTGACCACGGCGAAGTCACCCATGTCGAGGAGATAGAGGGTCGTCTTGACGACGTCCGGCAGCGTCGCCCCTTCGACGGCCAACACCTCGGCCACGTTCTGCAGGGCCTGCCGCAACTCGGGAACGGTGCCTCCCGGTGCCAGCGCCGGCGCACCGTCGGTTCCGTTGACCAGGCCGACCTGACCCGAGGTGATGACCCAGTCACCGACGCGGCGCACGGGAGAATACGGACCAGCGGCGGGGCTCATGCCTACTCCTCTCGACCGCCCGATGGTGCCACGTCCCGGAGTGGCGCACGCACGGCGCCGCGTCGCGTGGGCCATTGCCCTGGACGGTCCTCGGCGATCCAGGCCGCGGCCAGCGTGGCGACGAAGACGGCGTCGGAGCCGTTCACGGGCCACCCGTCCTGATCGTGCAGCCGGACGGTGATGTCGGGCATGTCGCGGGCGGCAAGAATGCCAAAGGAGCGGATGGTCAAGTCGACCGGCACACCGGTGTCGTCGACCGCGATGCCCTCGCTCCACACGAGCCCCAGCGCCTGGTGCACTGCGCCGAGCGCGTACGACCGGAGCGTCACCGGGCAGAGCAGTGCGCCCGCCCAGACGTCGACGTCCACGCGTCCACGCGGCGTGCCCGCGAGATCGAGCGCGACGCGGGCCCGGCCGCCAGCGGGCAGCGTTATCTCGGCCTGGCCGCGACCGACCGGACCCCGGGGCGCGGCGAGGACGTGGCGCGCCGCCAGTGCCTCGGCCCACCCCGCCCCGCGGAGATCGGGAGCGACGGGTGGCCCGCTGAGGTCCACCTCTTCGACCTCGACGCCCGGGCAGACCGCGTGCACGGCGGCGGCGAGCGGCGCCAGGTCGGCCGAGCCCTCGGTACGGCCGACCCGCACGATGCCGGTCCCGTCGTCGCGCAGGGCCACGGCCAACGGCGGACGCTTCGGTCCGCGGCGCACCACGTCCTCGCGGCGCCACAACACGCGCACCGGCTTCCCGGTCTCGTCGGCCAGCGCCCTGGCGCGCGCCGGGGCGGGACTGTGGCGCTTGCCGCCGAAGGCGCCGCCGTTGGCGAGCGGTGACGCGGGCATCCCGCCGGGCCGGCTCCAGCTCGCGTCCGGCTCGACGTAGGCGGGCTCGACCCAGCTCGTCTGCAGCGTCAGCGCCCACTCGCCCTCGGGCAATCTCACGGGATGCGACAGCGCCACCGTGCTGTTGCGCCCCTGGACCCGCCCGATGCCCGCCCGGGCGCTCCGGAAATCCTGCGCCAGCGACGCCTCCGCACCCAGTTGCACGTGCGCGTCGGGTGGGGCGCCGTCGTCGGCGAAGCCGCCGCCCCCGAGCACGACATCGACGCCGGAGCTCTGGAACGCCGGGCCTTCGACCTGGGAGCGCCAGCTGGCCAGCAGCGGGTCGCGGCGCGGGGGACGGGGATCCAGCGCATCGCCCGCCTCCTCGATGCCGAGCGCGCGGCACCCCGCTTCCACGATCGACTGCCACCCGGTGCAGCGACAGAGGTGCGCGCGCAGGCTCGCCTCGATGTCGTCACGCGCCCGTGCCCGGTCGGACACGGACGCCTCGAGCGCCGCCAGGCGCATCACGATGCCCGGCGTGCAGAAGCCACACTGACTGGCGCCGCAGGCGACGAAGGCCTCGGCCCAACGCGCCCGATCGGGTGGAGCCAGACCCTCGATGGTGGTGACGTGGCGGCCGGCGATGCGGCGGATCGGAGTGACGCAGGCGACGCGCGGCGCGCCGTCGACCCACACGGTGCAGCAGCCGCACTGGCCCTGGGGGCTGCAGCCATCCTTGGCCGAGCGGCAGCCGAGCTCCTCGCGGAGCGCGTCGAGGAGCGAGATCCCGTCGGCCACGGACACCACCTGCCCGTTGAGGGTGAAGGTGACGGCGCCGCCCGGGTCGGGCGCGGACGCGCCACGAGAAGAAAGAGAGGTGTTCCCGGTGCCGCTCAGGAGGAGGGGTGCCCGATCGGGACCCGGCTCAGCTGAAGGAGGAGCCGCAGCCGCAGGTACGGGTCGCGTTGGGGTTGGTGATGTGGAAGCCCGCGCCCTGCAGCCCGTCGCTGTAGTCGAGTGACGACCCCGTCAACAACTCGGCGCTGGCGGCGTCGACGACGACCTTGACCGTGCCGAATTCGCGGACGACATCGTCCGCCATCACCTCGGTGTCGAAGAACATCTCGTAGCTGTAGCCAGAGCAGCCACCCGGCTTCACCGCGACGCGCAACGCCAGGTCATCGCCGTCCTCCTGGGCCAGGAGCTCGGCCACCTTCGAGGCGGCGTCGTCGCTCAGGGTGACCGGTGCCGGCTTCTTCCCGATGTTCACCGAAGTCGAGATGGTGGTCACTGGTTCCTCCCTGTGGTGCCGCTCACCCGGGCGACCGGCTCGGCGGGACACCATGCCCCGCGGACAGTGCCATGTTACCGGTGCCGTGCGTGCGCCGGCACCGGCGGGGAGAAGAGCCGGAAAACGCCGTCACGCAGGTAGAATCCCAAGTCATGTCCCCCGGTCCCACCGAAGCGACAACGCCCTCGGGCGACGGGTCGCGCCCCGGGCGCGAGGCGGAGGTCCTCGATCGCCTGCGGGCGGTCGTCGATCCCGAACTGGGCGACACGATCGTCGACCTCGGGATGGTCCGGGGCATCCGGGTAGAGGACGGGCACGTCACGGTCGAGGTGGCCCTGACGATTGCGGCCTGCCCCCTGCGGAACCAGATCGAACGGGACGTCATCGGGCACGCACAGTCGCTGGAGTGGGTGCGCTCCGTCGAGGTCGAGGTGGCCGCCATGGACGCAGAGGAACGGGCGACCGTCATGGCCCGGGCCCGCTGGAAGGCGCGCGAGGACGCCCCCGAGACGGCGGTGGCGGCGTCGACGCGGGTGCTCGCCATCGCCTCGGGGAAGGGCGGCGTGGGCAAGTCGTCCGTCACCGTGAACCTGGCGGTGGCGCTGGCGGCACGCGGACTGGTGGTCGGGATCCTCGACGCGGACATCTGGGGCTTCTCGGTGCCACGCCTGCTCGGGATGGACGGCGACGTCGAGGCACGCCAGGGCAAGATGATCCCGCTCGAACGCCGCGTCGGGACAGGCACGCTGCGCGTCCTGTCGATGGGATTCCTGGCCGACGAGGAGCAGGCCATCATGTGGCGCGGCCTGGTGCTGAACCGGGCGGTCCAGCAGTTCCTGCAGGACGCGCACTGGGGGGACCTGGACTACCTCCTGATCGACCTCCCGCCCGGGACAGGTGACATCCAGATGGGTCTCGCACGCCTGCTGCCACGGACCGAAATGCTGGTCGTCACCACTCCGCCGGTGGCGGCACAGAAGGTGGCGTCCCGGGCCGCCGACATGGCGCGCCGGGGCTATCTGCCGCGTGGCCGGTGTGATCGAGAACATGAGCGACTTCACGTGCGAGCACGGAACGACCTACGCGCTCTTCGGCTCGGGGGGCGGGGAACGCCTGGCCCGCAGCCTCGGCGTACCGCTGGTGGGGTCGATCCCCCTGCACCCCGACCTCGCGGCCGCGGGCGACGCCGGCGTGCCGGTGGCCCTGGCCGGCGGGGGCAGCGAGCTGGAGCCCGTGTTCACGGAGTTGGCGCGCGTCATCGCGGAGGACGTGGCACCGGTGATCGACGCGCAGGGCTGTTCGGCGCGGCTCATGGAACGGGTCGAGGCGGCCGTGGCGCAGGCCGAGACCGGCGCCGACTGAGGACGCCCGCGGGGACCCGACCGGGCGCGGCGGGATCCTCAGACGACGGCCCAACGGCTCTCGATGGTGTCCTCACCTCCGCCCGGTTCCAGCAGGGTCGCCCTGCGCTCGCTCCGGAGGGCGCGCAGGTGGGCCCACAGCGAGAAGCGGGCGACGGGCAGCTGGCGCTCGGTCACGTCGCCGTAGACGATGGGCAACAGGTCGTCGACCGTCCCCTCGCCGAGGGTCCCGAGCACTTCGGCAACCCGCTGGTGCCGCCCGAGCCGGTGCGCCACGAGCGCGTCGGCCACCGCGGGCACGTGGTCCATGAGCCGTCCGTGGCCCGGTGCGAGGGTGCGGATGGGCGGGTCGGCGTCGTGCAGCCGGGCGAGGCTGGCCAGGTACTGGTGCAGGTCACCATCCGGCGGACGGATCACCACCGTCGAACCGTGCATCACGTGGTCACCCGTGAACAAGAGCGCCTGCTCGGTGACCAGCCAGCAAAGATGGTCCGAGGCGTGGCCGGGCGTGGAGAACGCGCGCAGGGTCAGCGTGCCGCCCCCCGGCCCGGGGCATCGCAGCGACCATCCCTCGCCCACGCACTCGTCCGGGGCGAAGTCCTCGGCCGGTCCGTAGCCAACCACGCGAGCGCCGGTGGCGGCCGCCAGTGGGGCGGCGCCGGGGGCGTGGTCGATGTGCGTGTGGGTGACCACGATGGTGCGCACCGACCCGAGCGGTGCCGCCGCGGCCACGATGGCCGCGGTGTGCGACTCGTCGGCCGGGCCCGGGTCCACCACGACGAGGTCGGTGGTCCCCACCAGGTAGGTGTTGGTGCCCGGCCCCGTCATGAGCCCGGGGTTGGGGGCGGTGAGCCGCACGACGCCCGGTGCCACCTCGTCGACGCGCCCCGGCTCCGGTGCGGGACCGAGGCCGAAGTCCGGCACCGCGGGGATCACCACGCGGTCAACGCCGCGCGCTCGACGTGTTCACCGGCGAGGTCACGACGTGGGACGTGGGCCGGGTGCGGCGTCGGGGCCCTCGACGTTGGCCTGCATGGACACGGCGCGTACCGCCTCGTTGAAGTCGCCCATCGGCTCGCCCCGGCCGGGGTCGGGCACGGGGGCCCGTTCGTAGGCCGGATCGCCCGGCAGCACGATCCGCATGCCGTTGCCGTCGGGGACCACGCGCGGCTCGATGGCCGGCACGGCGCTCGAGGCACGCTCGGCCGCGTCGATCAGCTGGGCACTGGTGGCGAAGCGGCCGATCGCCTGGAGGTTGCGGATCGTCGGGAAGATGATCTCGATGTCGCCGGAGCGATGGCGGGCCAGGGCGTCGTCGGGTGTGATCCACACCTCGGCGATGGTCTCGCCGGCGTCGTGCGCAGCGATCTGCCCGGCGGGCGCCGCGGCCACGAAGAAGCGGGTGTCGTAGCGGCGCGGAGCGCCGCGCGGGGTGACCCAGTGGGCGAAGTAGTGGATGTCGCCGACGTTGAGGAGGAGGCGCTCGTCCCGGCACAGGTCGAGGAAGCGGCGCGTCCCCGCGTTGACGGCGGCCCGCTCGGCGGCGAAGCGGGCCTCCTCCCCGGCGTCGCCGGCCAGCAACGCGGGGCCGTCGGGGCGGTGGGCGAGCAGCAGACCGGCCTCCTCGAAGGTCTCACGGACGACGGCCACCCAATAGGCCAGCCCGCCGGAGGGGAAGCCGAGCAGCGCACTGGCCCCGGCGTCGCTGCGCCCGCTGCACACGGCCTCTGCCTCGGTGCCGCCATCGAGAAGATCCACCGCGCCGCCGGGGAACACGTACGCGCCGCCCACGAAGTCCGAGCGCAGGTTGCGCCGGACCATGAGCACCTCGAGCACGGTGCCGGCGGCGGCGGGGTCCGGGGTGTCACGTACGAGCATGACGGTGGCGGCAGGGCGGATCTCGACGGACCCCGCACCGGGGGAAGGGGGTGGCGGGGCAGCCGATGGAGGCACGCCTGCAGGGTACCGGCAGGAAGAGGCGGCGCCCCCGGAACGGGGGCACCCCTTGGCTAACCTGACCCAACTCATGAGCACGTCCGCGCCCGAGCCCGTGGCGGCGCCGCACGCGCGCCAGATCCCGCGCCGCTATCTCGCTCTCGGCCTCATCATCGTGGCCATCGTCCTGCTCGGCGCGCTCGTCATCGTGCGGGACAACTCGGGGCCGAGCAGCACATCGACGGTCGAGACGTTCACCGCGGCGCCGTCGTCGCTCATCTCGACCCTGGCGACGGTACCGGCGTCGGCGTACGACGCGGTCGGGATCGCCTCGCCCGCCAACCCGGTGGCGCCGTTGCAGCCGGCCGGCGACGGCCGGACCCCGCTGTGGCAGACCACCATCGACAACGGACCGCCCGAGCCGGTGGTGTTCTTCTACGGCGCCGAGTTCGCGCCCTACGCCGCCGCCGAGCGCTGGCCGCTCGTGCTCGCCCTCTCGCGCTTCGGCACGTTCCACCAACTCGGGCTGATGCAGTCGAGCGCCACGACCGCATTCGCCAACCTGTCGACGTTCACCTTCTGGAACGTCTCCTACGAGAGCGAGGACGTGAAGCTCGAGTCGGTCGAGCGCTACAGCGGTCTGAACCCGACGGGGGCGCGGTATCTCAGCCTCGAGACCCCCGACGCGCGCCAGTCCGCGGCGATCGCCAGCTACGCCTCGAGCCCGAAGACCTTCGCCCTGGTCGACGTCGCCAACCGCTACGTCCTCAACGGCGCCGCCTTCTCCCCGACCGTCCTGGCCGGGCTCACGCAGGACCAGATCGCGGGCGACCTCAACGCCAAGACGGCGCCGCTGACCCAGGCCGTGTTGGCGGCGGCCAACGAGATCACGGCGGCCATCTGCTCGGTCGACGGCGAACGGCCAGGTGCCGTGTGCGCGAGCAAGGGCGTCGAGGCGGCGGACGACGCCATGAAGATCACGCCCCGGTCCTAGCGCCCGGCGCCGGGTGCCCGAGGCCCGGTCGGCCCAGAGGATCGGGGCTAGCTGGCGCGCCGGTCGAGCAGCAGCTTGCGCTCGACCTCGTTCATGCCACCCCAGATGCCGTGCGGCTCGCGGATCCGGATGGCGTAGTCCAGGCACTCACAGCGCACACGGCACTGGTCGCAGATCGCCTTGGCCCGTATCTCGCGGGAGGCCTTCTCTTCCTTGCGTTCGGCGTGCGACGGCGGGAAGAACACCGCAGCCTGCGGCCCCCGACACGCTGCCTTCAACTGCCATGTCTCTGTTCCCTGGCGCATCAAACCCCCCGATAGGGCCCGTCACTCAACCCCGCACGGAGCCAAGCTACCGTCGGGGGTATCCGCTTTCAAGGGTCGTGAGCAGCCTTTTTACCCGGCGATCGATCGGCCACGCGAACTCCGGAACTACGCTCGGCCCAACATGGACGTGGCAACCTTCTGCGCACAGAGCCACGTCCTCGTCGTCGCCGGGAAGGGTGGCGTGGGCAAGACCACGATGAGCGCGGCGCTGGCCAAGATGGCCGCGGCGGCCGGCATGTCGGTCCTCGTCATCGAGCTCGAGGGCAAATCGGGCATCGCCGCCGCCTTCGGCCGTCCCCAGGACCTGGGCTACGAGGAGGCCGTCCTCTCCCCCGCCGCCCCCGGGGCCGGCGCCGGGTCTGTGCGGGCCCGGCGGATCACGCCCGACGACGCCCTGATCGAATATCTCGAGGACCACGGCCTGCGGCGGGTGTCCAAGCGCCTGGCCCGCTCGGGCGTGCTGGACGTGGTGGCCACCGCCATTCCCGGGATCCGCGACGTCCTGGTCCTCGGCAAGGTGAAGCAGCTCGAGCGCGAGGGGGTGGCCGACCTGATCGTGGTGGACGCGCCGGCGACCGGCCACGCCATCACGTTCCTCACCTCGGCCAGCGGCCTGGTCGGGGCGGCCCGGGGCGGACCGCTGCGCACCCAGGCCCAAGACGTGGTCGACCTGCTCAGCGACCCGGCCCGGTGCCGGGTCCTCCTCGTCACCCTGCCCGAGGAGCTGCCGGTCTCGGAGACGATCGAGTCGGCCTACACCCTCGAGGACAAGGCCGGCGTCCAGCTGGGGCCGGTCATCGTCAACGCCTGCGACCCTGACCCGGTCGGGCTCGACCGCCCCGCCGCAGAGGTGGCGGCGGACAACGGGGTGCGGGTGGATCCAGCGCACCTGGCGGCGTTGGAGGAGGCGCGCTGTTTCCGTCTGGCCCGCCACGCCGTCTCGGCCGAGCAGGTCGAGCGGCTGCGCCGGGAGCTTCCGCTGCCCCACCTGCTGGTGCCGGCGCTCGACACGGCCTCGATCGGACCGACCGAGACCGACCGGCTGGCCGAGGCGCTGGCCGGGGCGGTGAGCGGGCTGGTGGCCGAGGGCGCAACGTGAGCACGGCGGAGGGGCCGATGGTGGGCGCGGGAACGCTGCGAGACCTGGTCGCCGAGCGGGGGGTGGTGGTGTGCTGTGGCTCCGGGGGCGTCGGCAAGACGACCGTGTCGGCCACCTTCGCCCTGGCGGCGGCGCGGGCGGGGCGGCGCGCCTGCGTCGTCACCGTCGACCCGGCGCGTCGGCTGGCCGACGCGCTGGGCGTCGAGTCGCTGCCCAATACCCCTTCCGAGGTGGCGGGCGACTGGCCCGGTCACCTCTCCGCGCTCATGCTCGACGCCAAGGGCACCTTCGACGACCTGGTCCAGCGCTACGCCCGCACCCCCGAGCAGGCCGAGGCCATCCTGGCCAACCGGCTCTACCAGAATCTCGCCGGCGCACTGTCCGGGACGCAGGAGTACATGGCGATGGAGAAGCTCTACGAGCTGGTCCACTCCGGTGAGTTCGACATCGTCGTCGTCGACACGCCGCCCACCCGCAACGCGCTCGACCTCCTCGATGCGCCGAGGCGCCTGACCCGGTTCCTCGAGAACCGCCTCTTCCGCGCCCTCATGGTGCCGACCCGGGTCGGGCTCAGGGCGGTCAGCGTGGCCACCCAGGCCCTGCTCAAGACGATCGCCCGCGTGGCCGGCGCCGAGATCGTGCAGGACGCCGTCGCCTTCTTCCAGGCCTTCGAGGGGATGGAGGACGGCTTCCGCAGCCGGGCCAGCGCCGTCCACGAGCTCCTGGCCGACCCGGACACGGCATACGTGCTGGTGACCTCGGCGCGGCAGGACGCCGTCAACGAGGCGGCCTTCTTCGCGGAGAAGCTCGGTGAGCGGGACGTCGCAGTGGCCGCGCTCGTGGTCAACCGGATCGCGCCGTCGTTCGGGAACGGGGATGTCCCCGCTGCCGCCCCGGCGCTCGAGCCGCTCGAGCCGCTCGAGAGCAACCTGGCGGCGCTCAACGCGTTGGCGGCCCGCGAAGAGACCTCCTTCTCGGGACTGGCGGCCCAAGTGTCCCCCGCACCCGTCGGGCGAATCCCGCTCTTCGGGCAGGACGTCCACGAGCTGGTCGGGCTGCAACGAGCGGCGGACCACCTCTTCGCCTAGCCGCGCCGATCGGTCCGGTCACGACGGCGCGGGCCGTTCAGATAGTGTCCGGTCGGTGCAGACCATCCTGGTCGCTAGCGATGCGCCCACCCTCCGCAAGGAGGTCGAGGCCGTGATCAGCGGGCCCGACATCGAGGTGCGCGCCGTGACGTCGGGACCCGAGGTGGTGGCCTTCGTCGCCGAGGAGTCGCCCGATCTCGTCATCGTCGACATGCAGATGGGCAACATGGGCGGCATGGCGGTCACCCTCGAATTGCGGCTGCAGGAGTCTTATGACGCGATCGACCACATCGCCGTGCTGATGCTGCTCGACCGCCGGCCCGACGTCTTCCTGGCCCGCCGCTCGGGAGCCGAGGGCTGGCTGGTCAAGCCGATCGACCCGCTCCGGTTGCGCCGTGCCGTGACCGCCCTCCTGGACGATGGCACCTTCGCCGACGACTCGTTCACGCCCGTGCCGGTGCTGGTGGGCGCCGATCCCCAGCTGCAGGCGGGACCCGGGCCCACCCCCTGACCCGGCCCTCCGTGGCGCGCCGCAAGGAGTCTCCCGCACCTGAGCCCGGAAGGCGGTCGCGACGTTGGCGCCGCTCACCGGGAGCCGACGCACGCGACGGGCCGGGTGGACGGGGTCAGTCGCTCGAGGCGGAGGCGTCCGAACAAGAGCGCTTCATCACCGAGGCGTTGGCCGACCTGCGCGACAGGGACGTACGCGAGGTCATGACGCCACGGGTCGACGTCACATACCTGACCATCCCGGTGCACGCCGAGGACATCGCGCGGGCCGTCCGCACCTCCGGGCACAGCTGCTTCCCGGTCGTGCACGACGACCTCGACGACCTCGTCGGCATCCTCTTCGTCAACGACATCTTCCGCACCGGAGGCTCGCCGGGGGGACGCGCCCGCGGCGGAACCGAGAGCGGGGCCGAGAGCGGGGACACCAAGGACCGCGACGCCACCGACCCCAGCCCGCTGGAGATCTCGCGCAAGGTGCGCCAGCCCTACCTGCTGCCCGAATCGCTCGGGATCCTCGAGGCGCTGGCGGACATGCGGAAGCACCGGCGAGCGGTCGCCATTGTCGTCGACGAGTACGGCGGCGTGGCGGGGCTCCTGACGATCAAAGACCTGCTCGAACCGCTCGTGGGCGACCTGCACGACGAGTTCGACGAGGAGGAAGAGGCCCACATCGTCCGGGTCGACAACACCCGCTGGCTCATCGACGGCCAGACCAACGTCGACGACGTACGCGATCGCCTCGGCATCGAGATCCCGGAGGGGGAGTACGTCACGTTGGGCGGCCTGCTCTTCGAGCGGTTCGGGCACATCCCGACCGAGGGCGAGGAGGTCCGCGTCGGCGACTGGGACCTCCGCATCGTCGAGATGGACAAGCGCCGCGTCGCACAGGTCGTGGCCACTTTCGACGGGCCGGGTGTCGACACCGGCCCTCGCAGCCCGGCCGGCGCGGTGCCGCACGACAGCGACCACGCCAGCGACCCGTCGGCCAACGGGAGCGGGGAGGCGGCGCGCTGACACCGCGGTAGGGTGGCGGGCTGCTCCCCTCGGGGGGCGGACGGGCTGTGGCGCAGCTTGGTTAGCGCGCTGCGTTCGGGACGCAGAGGTCCCCGGTTCAAATCCGGGCAGCCCGACTCCTTCGGAACTGGTCAGGCGGGACGGCTGACCACCATCGCGTAGAGCTTCGGGGCCAAGAAAAGAGAAACGGGCATGACCAAGACCGGGCCGCAGAACACCAGGTCTCCTTCGCAGCTGATCGACGCCAGAATCAAGGAGCTCGGCGACTGGCGGGGCGAGATGCTCGGCCGGCTCCGTACCTTGATAAGGGAAGCCGACCCCGACGTCGTCGAGGAGTGGAAATGGCGGGGGGTTCCCGTGTGGGAGCACGACGGCATCATCTGCACCGGTGAGACGTACAAGGCCGTCGTGAAGCTGACCTTCGCCAAAGGGGCGTCGCTGAAGGATCCCTCGGGCCTCTTCAACTCCAGCCTCGAGGGGAACACACGGCGTGCCATCGACGTCCACGAGGGGGAGAAGATCAACGAGAGGGCGTTGAAGGCCCTCGTGCGCGCCGCCGTCACCCTGAACACGTCCAAGGCCAAGCGCTAGCTAGCCCACCGCGACGTCGTGTCCTGAGGCGGTCTATGGCTTGGGTCCGCCAGCTCGCCGTGGAACTCCCCCGTCCGGCCCCTCGGCGCCGACACGTCCAAAGGGGCCTGAGAGTCCCCGCCCCGTACCTGGACAGGGCACGCAAGAAGGGGAGCCACCGTCGGGGTCAACGACCGCTCCACGTGGGCCCGCACCGTTTGGTTGACGGCCGTCAGGGATTCGGCGCGACGAGGTCGCCCGGCCTCCTCGGATGACGGCCGTGCGCGCGGCGGGCCACCCGCTTGGACTCGTACATCGCCTCGTCGGCCATCTGCAGGACGTGATCTGGGTCACCGTTCTTCCCGCAGCTGGCGTGCCCGACGCTCACGGATGTGCCGACGCCCCGCACCTTGACCTGGGAGACGGCGGCCGTGATGCGCTCGGCCACCCGGCGGGCGTCGGACTCGTCCGCGTTGGTCACGACGGCGACGAACTCGTCGCCACCCGTGCGAGCCAACAGGTCACCCCCGCGCAGGGTGCCGCCGAGCCGCGCGCGCCACGGCAACCAGGATCCGATCCCCGACGTCGTGACCGTGCGCGTCGTTGATGGATTTGAGCCCGTCGATGTCCAAGACCAGGATGCTCAGCACCTCGGGGCGACGGTCGCCGTCGAGGTACAGCGCGAGGCCGCGCCGATTGGCCAACCCGGTGAGCGGATCGGAGTTGGCCTGCAGCTCGAGCTCCTCGTGGGCGATGGCGTTGCCGAGCGCGAGCTCGACGACGTTGCCCAGCGCACGACAGCGCGCGAACACCTCCTCAGAGATGGGCGTGGCACGCCCGTCCACGCGCAAGATGCCATCCAGCTCCTCGCCGAGCGTCACCGGAATGAAGGCGGCATGCGTCACACCGGAATCGTCGGTGACGTAGCGCAGGGTGGGGCCCATGGCTGTCCGGTCGAGGTCAGCGAGCAGCGGGTGGCCCGAGTCGACCACCTCGCCCACGTAGGGGTCGTCGCGCAGCAGGTAGCTGATCGGCGCGGCACCACGCTCGTCTACGACGACCTCCTCGGTCACCACCCCGTCCCGCACGCGGAGGTAGGCGGCGCGGGTGCACCCCGCTCCGGCGAGCTCCGCCAACACGAGCGTGCCCTCGGCGATGACGTCCTTCGAGTCGCGCAGCGAGGTCAGTGACTGGGTCGCACCGTTCATGAGGCGGCCCAGGCGGGCCAGCTCCTCGGAGTCCCGCACCTTGCCCTCGAGGCTCTCTCGCAGGTGGTGGATGGTCACGGAGACGACGACGGAGACGGCGGTCCACAGGAGCACGCGACGGAGGTCAGTGGCGCCGCTGCTCTGCACGACCACGCCGACGACGGCGAGGCTCACCGTTGCGGCGGCCACCACGACCACCGAGTACCACGGCGGGTAGTACAGCGCCATGCCCAGCACCGGGAGGAGGACGAGTGCGGACAGCCCGCCGGCGGTGCTCTGCGTCGCCGGGTTGGTACCGCCGGAGATCAGCAGGAGGGTGACCGAGACGAGATAGGCCAGCGTCGGAATGAGAACCGCCCAGCGCGGAAAGCGCGGCCAGGGCAACAGCATGGAGCACGCACACGCAACGAAGATGGCCAGGCTGGCCCAGTAGGCGGCGACCTCGTTCGGCCCGGGTGGGAGTGCCGCGCTCGCCTGGGCCACCGCGGCCAGGCCCACGAAGATGCCGGCGCGCACGAGAAAACCGCGCCGCTGCCGGCGCGCTCGTTCCCGCTCCTGGTCGTCGTGCATGGCGCCGTCCCCCGGTCGGGCTCGGTCCGAGTACCTCACTTCCGTACTTCGGGCCGCCACCCGCCTCCTCCTTATAGAGCCGAAAGTACTAATTCCTCTCTTGAACGGTAGATGCAGCCGGACGTCTCGGCCAGCCCTTCGCCTATTTTTCCTGAAAAAGATGTTCTTTCAGGGTCGTGGCTCCTCGTCCGGGCCTTCTGTGACGGGAGTACTGCGGCCCGCCCCGGCCGCCGCCAGGAGGCGGTCGAGGAACGGCAACTGGCCCCGGAGCAGCTTGGCCCGCGCAAGACGGACGGACATCCACTCGACCCGGTCGACCTCGGGAAATGATCGGAAACTCCCCGAACCGCGTGGCCACTCGAGCTCGAACGTGTTGCTCGACGCGACGGTGACGTCCAGGTCGCCCTCCACCGCCCAGACGACAACGTGCTTGCCCCCCGGCTGCCGTACCTCGCCCAGCGCAAGTCCTTCCACGGCCGCCGGGCGGAGGCCGGTCTCCTCCTGGAACTCGCGCCAGGCGGCCGCGCGAGGATCCTCCCCCTCCTGGTACTCCCCCTTCGGCACGGACCAGGCGCCGTCGTCCTTGCGGGCCCAGAACGGTCCGCCCGGGTGCACGAGCAGCACCTCGAGCACCCCCTCGTCGGAGATGCGGTACTGCAACAGCCCAGCACTGCGTGCGGCCATGGACGGTTTCATCATCGCATCCGCCCGGACCGAGTGTCCGGGTCACCACGCCCTCCCGTCCAGCCTCTGCTCGTGCAGCCCACGTTGCAATCCGACCGGCGTATGGGCGCGCGACGTGCCCACACCCTCCGGACGGCCGTCGCTAGGCTGGTCTGTCGTTCCGGCCGCCCTATCCGGAGCCATCTCGGGGGCATGGGCGTCGGCCGGGAGCCCCGGCCGCACGTCAATCACACCACTGCGCCATGAGTCCTTCCGAACCCGAGAACGACCCCGTCCACAGGGGCCTCCACGCGCTCGGCGCGCCAGATCGAAGCAACGGCGGCGGGGGGACCACGTCCTGATCCACCGCCCAATGCGCCCGATTCGCCCGAGCTCGCCGAGGCGGCCCAACCCGCCAGCACCCTCGGCCCCGACGATCCGGCCGACAATCCGGTCGAACGCGGGCTGCATCAGCTGGGCCTCGAGATCGAGGATGCGAACCGCGGGAGTCGTCGCAGGAAGACCCACCCCGATGCGGCACACCGCGGCCGACCTGCGCACGCCGCGCCGAAAAAGCGATCACGCCGCCGGACATTGGCCTGGATCGGCGGGACGTTGGCGCTCGTGGTCGTCCTCATCGCCGGTGCCACTGCCGGCTACGCCTGGTACCTCAACCATGAGATCCATCGGATCGACCTCAAGAACCTGACGTCGGCTCCGGCGAAGGGCGACGACGCCGGGACGGAGAACATCCTCATGATCGGCTCGACGTCGCGCTGTGCCCTCAAGGTGCAGAATCCCGCCTACGGCCTCTGCTCGCAGGGCGTCAACGGCGTCAACAGCGACGTCGTCATGATCCTGCACCTCAACCCGGCGACCAGTACGCTCTCGATCCTTTCCATTCCGCGCGACCTCTTCGTGCCGAACGCGCGCTCCGACGGCGCCAACAAGATCGACGCTGCGCTGTACCAGGGACCGGATCAACTGATCGCGGCGATCGAAGAGGACTACGGCATCTCCATCCAGCATTTCGTCGAACTCAACTTCGACAGCTTCATCAACGTCGTCAACGCGCTCGGCGGCATCAAGATGTACTTTCCCGAGCCGGTCTACGACGCCTACTCGGGTCTGAACATCCAGACGACCGGCTGCCTGTCGCTGAACGGCACCCAAGCACTCCAGGTGGTGCGGGCCCGCCACGTGCAGTACAAAGGTCCCGGCGTCACCTCGAGCGAGCCCAACTACTGGCCCCAGGAGACGCAAAGCGACATTGCGCGGATCCGTCGCGACCACGAGTTCCTCCGCGTGCTGGCATCCGCCGTCAAGGCCAAGGGGCTGAGCAACCCGATCACCGATCAGCAGCTGGTTGCGGGGGTTGTCGGGCAGCTCACCGTCGACCAGGGCTTCTCGGCCGGCCAGATGATCAACCTCGTCCTCGGCTACCACAACGTCGACGTGAACAGCGCGCCGCAGCTGACCCTGCCCGTCGCGGTAGACCAGTTCGGCAGCTACACCTACCAAGGTGGAAGCTACGGGGACATCGAGTTCCCGGCCGAGCCGCAGGATCACAACGCAGTCGACGAATTCCTCGGCCTCAAGTCGAGCAACGAGGACACGTATTCCGGGGGCACGCTGCCGCCGGCGTCGAGCGTCACGGTCTCGGTCCTGAACGGCTCAGGCGCCTCCAACCAGGCGTCGGACACCGCCCAGAGCCTGCAAGCGTTGGGATTCCACATCGGGGCCGTCGGCGACAGCCCGCCGGTCGGCCGCGAGGCCGAGACAGTCGTCTACTACGCGGCGAAGACCCCGGCCGACCTGGCGGCGGCGCAGACCGTGGCCAACTCGATGTCGGGGGCGGTGATCATGGCCATGGACCCGACGCAGGTGAGGCCCGGCTCCGAGGTGACCGTGGTGACCGGCACGAACTTCATCGTGCACACGCCCGCGGCACCCGCGGCACCCGCAGCACCGGCGGGCGCCGGGGCGGCGGCCTCCTCGACCACGACGTCGAGCACGACGCCGGCCAGCGTGGGGAACACGGGCAACTCAGGCGCGTTCCAGGCGCCCACGCCCACCGTGCAGACGTTGGCGCCGTGGGATCCGCGCTCGTGCACGCCGAGCGGGGGCGAAGGGACCTGAACCCGAGGGTGGGGCTCAGGCGAAGATTTCTCCGCCGTTGGTGTCCAGCGCCTGGCCGGTCATGGCACGGGACAGATCCGAAGCCAGGTACACGATGGCTCCCGCCACGTCCTCGTCGCTCGGGATTCGGCCGAGCGGGACGCGCGCATTGAGCTCGTCGATCACCGTCTGGGCCGGCACGCCGCGTCCGGTCGACGTCATCTCGATGTAGATGTCGACCGAGGGCCCGGCCATCCAACCCGGGACGACGGCGTTCACCCTCACGTTCGAGGGACCGAGCTCGTCGGCCAATACCCGGGTCGCCGTCAACAGCGCTCCCTTCGAGATCGCATAGCCACCCTGCCCCGGCTGCGGCTGACGGGCCACCATGGAGGCGACCATGACGACTGAGCCGCCACCGCGACGACGCATGAAGGGGAGCGCGGCCCGAGTCATCTGCAGCGACCCGAACACATTGACGTCGATGATCTTCCGCCAGACGGTGAGGTCGACGTCCTCGAAGCTCTGGAAGACGTCTGGCCGGAACGCGTTGTTGACCACCACGTCGATCCCCCCGAACGCCTCAGCTCCAGCAGCCATGAGTCGAGCGCAGGCGTCGACGTCGACGATGTTGGTGGACACTGCGATGGCCCGTGCCCCGAGGCCGGTGACCTCTGCCAGCATCTCGTCGAGACTCGATTGGCGCCGCGCCGCCAGCACCAGATCCGCGCCGTGGGCCGCCAGCGCCCGGGCCGCCTGCCGGCCCAGGCCCGGACCGACGCCGGACACCACACAGACCTTGCCCGCCAACAGGCCGGCTCCGGCACCCCGCATGTCGCTCGCTGCAGTCGTCATTGGTAGTCAGGGGCGCGGTGCCGTTGCCGGCCCGGTTCCCCATCCCCCTTTCAATCCGTGCGTGCGGTTTTCCCGCACACGGCTTTCCGATGGACTTCTGGTCATGGTTACGCAGCTTTCGGGTAGCGGATGGTTCCCATGAGCTGGTGCAGGCCCTGGTCGTGGAACCAGGTGCGGGTCCAGGCGCCAGCTTGGCCGGGGCGCAGATTGCGGCCGCGCTTCTTTATGAGCAAGCGCCGCAGCCGCCACGCCACGTATTCGTCAAGCTGGCTGAACTTCTTGGCCGCATTCCCGGAGCGGAAGTAGTTGCCCCATCCCCAAAGGAACGAGGTTGAGACGTCGAATGACGTCTTCTAACTGCTGTCCGACCTGGCTTCGAGCCGTGAGGGCCTTGATCCTGACTCGGGCACGCTTCATGGAGCGCACCGAGGGCCAGCGGTGGAGGTAGTAGCGGATGACCCGCTTCTGCTCCCAGAGCTTGCCTGACATGTGGGCATGGAAGTGGCACCCGAGGAAGTCGAAGCCCTCGTTGCCTTCTCGGAGATCGACCGTCCTGGTCTTGTCTGGGTGAAGGCGCAGACCGAGGTCACCCAAGATGGCGGTTGCGCACCGACGGGCTTCTTCGGCCTGTTCTTGGGATCGAGCACAGCACCACGAAGTCGTCGGCATAGCGGACGATTTCACCGGTGCCGCGCTCTTCCCAGGCCCGATCGAAAGCGTGCAGGTAGATGTTGGCCAAAAGGGGTGAGATCACCCCGCCCTGGGGTGTCCCCGTGACCGACTCGGAGAGCACACCATCGTCCAGCACCCCTGCTCGCAGCCACTGTCTGACCAACTTGAGCACCCGCCGGTCCGACACCCGCTCGCCGACCAGAGCGAGGAGTCGCTCGTGGTCGATGGAGCCGAAGAAGTTCTCGATGTCGGCCTCGAAGACGAAGGTGTTGCCTTCGATGAAGCCGACCCGGAGCCTCTCCATGGCGTCGGTGGCCGAGCGCTTGGGCCGGAACCCAAACGAGCATGGCGAGGAAATCGGCCTCGAAGATGGGCTCGAGGACGATCTTGGTCGCCTGCTGGCACACACGGTCCTTGACAGTCGGGATGCCCAACGGACGGAACTTGCCGTCGGGCTTTGGAATCTCCACCCGGCGCACTGGGGCGGGGTGGTAGTTGCCTGCACGGAGGTCGGCCTGGAGTTCGCTGAGCATCTGCTCTACCCCGTAGTCGTCCTCCACCGCAGCGATGGTCAGTGCATCGACCCCCGCTGCTCCACGATTGGCTCGGACCCGCTCCCACGCCTCCCAGAGAATGTCGTCCCTGTAGATGCGGTCATAGAGGGCGTGGAAGCGCCGACCCTTCGACTGCTTGGCCGCAGCCCATAGCCGGTTCTGGAGGCGTCGAACTTTCTCCTGCGACGGTGGTCCCAGGGGGGAGATGGGCCGAGCGGTCCCGGCCATGCCCTCACTCGTTCCTCTGTCTCCGGCGTGTCCAAAGTCGGGGCCCTTCCCTCCTGCTGGGTTCCTCCCAGCGATCGGCAGTACTACGACCCCGTCGGACTCCCGCTTCCCTCCGTTCGCTTTCACCACTGGCTTATACGAGCGGTCTTTGCTGACAAGGCTGGGAAGACGGGCCTCTCCTGTTCCGAACCCGACCGTGTGCACGTGCCGCTCCCCATACCCCGGAGGGACTCGACCATGGGCATGTCCGGAACGCCAGTCGGTCGAATACTGCCTTCGCCGTGACATGAGCGGCTCGGCTCCCTCGTTGTAACATGTGACGAGGCTGCAGGACTCGCGCCTTTCGGCACTACGGCCCGCGCACTTGCTCCCTCCGAAGAGGCTCTTGACGCCCCGCTCAGCCCGTCGCCTCTCGGCGACGAACCGGGGCCTGCTACCGGGCTTTCCGGCCTTTACCCGGGTGGGACTTGCACCCACTGGCCTGGTCCAGCTTTCAGGACGCACCATGGGGGGAGCGTAGGGCAGGAAGGCGACGCCGTCGGGGGGCCATCCGCGCCGCCGTCACAGGGGGCTGGGATGATCGGCGGCAGCGCTGAGCAAAGGAGGGTCATGGCCATTTGTTCGCACTGCGGGGGCGAGATGACCGACGGGATCAGTTGCCTCACCGATCCCGTGATCATCGGCGGCAAGGCCTACCCCCCGATCCGCTGGGGCCAGGAACCGCGGCCGCGGCACCGCTACGAGCCTGAGGAGTGCCGCGACTGTGGCACTCCCCTCGGTGGGGTCCACCACCCGGGCTGCTGCATGGAACGGTGCCCGGCCTGTCGCGGGCAAGCGATCGGATGCGGATGCGGGACGGAACCCGAATCGCCGCACGAATGCAGTCCGCGAGCCCGGTGCCGCTCCCACGTGCTGCGCCGCGTCGGCTGGCGCTAAGACAACTCGGTCCGTCGGGCCGGCGTCGACGGGTCATGCCGTGCGGCCGCGTTTGGTGACCGACTACGAGCGCCCAGGGCGGTCTCCATGCCAGTCTGGTGCGTATGCACAGCCATTCAGCACCGGCGCCTCACCACTGACGACATGGGGGCTCTCGACGGCATCCGCGTCATAGAGGCGGGACTTCTGGTCCAGGGTCCCCAGGCGTCATTGACCATGCTCGAGTGGGGGGCCGAGGTCATCAAGGTCGAGATGCCGGGCTTCGGTGACCAGGCCCGATGGCTTCCCATCAGCAGGGAGGATCGGCGATCGGCATGGTTCACGGCCTACAACCGCGGCAAACGGAGTGCGACCGTGGACCTCAGAGTCCCCCTGGGCCGAGAGGTCTTCCTGCGACTGCTCGAGCACGCGGACGTGGTCATCACGAACTTCAAGCCCGGGACCATGGAGGAATGGGGTCTTGGCTACGACGACGCCGTCCTGCGCAACGAGCGAATCATCTACGCCATGGGCTCGTCGTTCGGAACAGAGGGCCCGGACGCCCGACGGGAGGGCGCGGACCTGGCCGGTCAGGCCGCCGGTGGCATCATCAGCACGACCGGCGGCGGCGGCACCGACCCCAGTCCGATCGGCGCGACGATCGCCGACCACGTCTCGGGTCAGAACCTGCTTGCCGGGATCCTGGCCGCGCTCTACGCGGTGGAACGCACGAGCCGGGGGCAGCTCGTCGAGACCTCCCTCCTCGGCGGTCAGGTCTGGGCCCAGGCCGGGGAGATCACCAAGTACCTCATGTCGGGCTCGACGACGGGGCCGAGCAACCGGGGTCACTCGATGGTCCCCGGCATCTACGGCATGTTCCGCACGGCAGACGGGTGGATCGCCATCGTCGGGGTCGCGGGCGCCCTCCGCGACCGTTTCTATGAGACCGTGGGCCGTCCGGACCTGATCGAGCGCTTCCCTCACATGTTGTACTTCGAGGATGACAAGGCCGAACTGTTCCCGATCCTCGACGAGGTCTTCGCGACCAAGACGACGGCCGAGTGGTGCGAGCGGCTCGGAGCGGCCGGGTTGCGCTTCGCCCCGGTCAGGAACCACGCGGACGTGGCGAGAGATCCGGGGGTCCTGGCCAACGACTACCTCGGGCCGGCTGAGGGCGCCGACACCGACGCGGACCACACGGTCGTGCGAGTCCCCGTCCGCTTTTCCGACGGCGCGGCCCCTGTGCAGGGATTCATTCCAGAACTGGGCCAACACACCGAGGAAGTCCTCCTCGAGGTCGGGTACTCGTGGGAGGAGATCGGCATGCTTTCTACGGAGGGCGTCATCTAGCGCGTTCGCCGACCGTCAGTGGAGGTGAAGGGACTCGAACCCTCGGCCTACGGCTTGCAAAGCCGTTGCTCTTCCAACTGAGCTACACCCCCGAGAGCACCGCCCATCCGGAGGGCTCTCCCCTCCGCCTGCTCACCGGCAGGGCCATCGTAGGCACCGCCTCCACGGTTACGGGACCGCCGAGGCTGTCGTCCATTGGCCGCTTCACGCTGCGCCCACGGGCAGCGTCGTGCGACGCAGGAGCTCGTGCGAGATGACCACGTACCCGACGGCGACCAGACCGAAGAGGGCCACGCCCTCCTGGATCGTCACCTGGGGCAGATACCACGTCACCCAGGCCACCGCCACGATCAGTGCTCCGGTCGCCATCCGGACCGCCAACAACGGCACCTTGGGGTTCCGGGCCGAACACAGGCCGACCAAGCCCAGCGCAATGAAGGCGAGCACGAGCGGTGCGGTGAGAAGGCGGATGTCGGCGTCGGTGAGGTCGTTGCTCTGTCGAAGCGTGGCGAAGGCCCCGAGCCCGATGGCGGTCCCGATGATGCCGACGTGCAGGGGCAAGTGCCCAACCAACCACCATCGTTGCCTGCGGCGGCCGGGCGGCATGCCCGCCACGGCAACGTCGTCGAAGTAGGCGATCCACATGCTGCAGACCACGAAGAACTCGAGGCAGACGACGATGAAGTTGATCTCGTACAGATGACGCCCCGACCCCGTCAACGCAACACGGATAAAGGACTCCCCGAGGACGATCGTCGTCAAGGCGGCGAGCCGGTCCGCCAGATGTTCGAGGTTGCTGGCGGGGCGATCGATTCCCTGGTCGAACCGGTCCACCAGGACGGGCACCACCATGAGCACCGCGATCACGATCCAGACGCCCGCCGCCAGTGCGTCGGGTAGCGAACCCGACACGACCGCCAGGACCGCGGCCAGCAAGAAGGCATTGCGCCGCGGGACGGCGAAGGCAGCCAGTTCGGGGCGGGTGCGCCGCGTCACCTCGTGCAGAACCGCCACGAGCGCAAGCAAGACCCCGATCATGGCGGCCAGCGGGTCCCGCCACTGCGTCTCGGTATGGCTGCCCACGATGATCAACAACACCATGGTCAACATCTGCGCGAACAACAGGCCCCGACGCACCGTGTTCATCGTCGGATCGATGTTGACGAGAAGTGTCGTGATGAGCCACACCCACCACAGGACCGAGAAGATGGCCACGGTCTTGAGGACGGTGTTCCAGGTGGGTTCGACGGCGACGCCATGCGAGAAGACGATGATCGCGGCGACCATGACCAGGTCGTAAAAGAGCTCCAACCAGCTCACGTTCTGAATGGACGTATGCACTCGAGCCGAGCCTTGTGGCACGGCCCGATAGCGCGGAGGTTCGAAGGGAAGCGGGGACTCGCTGCTCACGACCCACCGATATTGGACTGCCACTGCCGAACGCCTCAAGCCACGACGTCCCGGGCCGTGGAGGCGAGGCTGAGTACGGCTCGCCGAGCCCTCGGCGCCGTACCCCCTGAAGTAGCTGGTCACAAGCGTCTTTTGGGGACGCTCGTCCCGCCCAATGCCGTCCGGAACCAGTCTCGAGGACCAGGCGGGTCGATTCCAAGACCCGCGAGACGCATGCGTGAACGTGACGGTGCGACACGATCGGTACCCCTAGAGTTTCGAAGACTTGCAACCCCTGCACGCGACCCGGGGAAACGAAAGGCGGTCCCATGCGGCGAAGCAATGGGCGAATTGCGGCTCGGTTCTGCGTGGGTGGTCTGGGAGCCGTGATGGCACTCCTCGTCGTTCCGGGCGCGGCCGCGAGCGCCCGCGCCGACGCGTCGACGCCCAAGTCCGGCCTGATCGCCATCGAGGGGCCGATGACCGGCGAACAGGCCTCGACGGGCATCGACATGGCCAATGGTGCGCAGCTGGCCGTGGACCAAATCAACGCGGCCGGGGGTGTCGACGGCGTCAAACTCACGCTCCTGAAGGTCAACGACAAGGCCACCGCCGCCGGCGGACTCGCCGCAGCGCACAAGGCAATCTCGTCGCATGCCTTTGCCGTGGTGGGACCGTTCAATTCGTCCGTCGGCATCGCCAATCTTCCGGTGTACAAGAAGGCCGGGCTGCCCATCGTACGACTCACCTCGAGCGTGAAGACCGAGGGGTTCGGCGTCACGACACAACCCATGGACTCGCAAGTCGCGCCCATCGAGATCCAGGAGATCACACAGGTGCTGCACGCAACACGCCCGGCCATCGTCTACGACACCTCGACCTACACGTCCGGCATCGCGAACCAGGTCAAGGCCGGACTGGCCAAGGCCGGGGACCCGGTCGTGTCCTTCGTCTCAATCAAGAGCACCCAGTCGAACTTCACTTCGGCGCTGAAGTCCATCGCCCAGACACACCCGGGATTGCTCTACATCTCCGCATACGGAACGGAAGCCGGAATGATCGCCAAGGAGGCGGCGACCATGGGCACCGGGCGTTGTTTCGTCGACCTCGCCGCGCAAGGACCCGACTTCGTGCGTGCGGCGACCCCGTCCGTGGCGTCGTCCTGCCTCTCAAGCGGCGTGCCCAGCGCGCAGCAGTTCACTGGCGCGAGCCAGTACGTCGGCGAGTATCAGTCGACCTTCCACACCTCTCCTGGTACATGGGGCACGTTCACCTATGACTCGGTCGAGATCCTGGCGGACGCGATCACGCACGCGGGTTGGCACCAGAAGGCCGTCGCCACCGCCTTGGACCACACCTCGGCGTACGCGGGGATCACGGGACCGATCAGCATCGCGCCGGCAACGGGCAACCGCGTCCAGAGCACGGTCGTGATCCTCGACGTCAACAGCGCCCGCAACTACGTGGTGGATCCGCAGTGGGCAGGTGCCGCGGGCTTCCCTCTGCCCCCGAGCAGCGGCTGACCGGCCGACGCGCCCAGGGCGGTCCCGTTTTCGGGGCAGGCAACGCTCCCGGTAGGGTGCGCCCCCGTGGACGCACGGACCTTTCTCGGCATGAAGTCCGACGGTGACGATCTGCACTGGCGGATGCTCGTGACCCCCCAGCTGACCACTCCCGGGAACTTTCTCTTCGGGGGGTGCGGACTCGGGGCCGCCCTCGTGGCCCTCGAAGCGGCCGCAGGACGACCGACGGTGTGGGCAACGGGCCAGTACCTCTCCTATGCGCTGACCGGCGCCGAGATGAGCTGGGAGGTGACCCTCGCCGCGGCGGGTGGGCACGTCACCCAGGGACGAGCGGTGGGACGTGTCGACGGCCGCGAGATCCTCACGGTGAATGCCGCTCTCGGCAAGGACGACCTCGCGGTCGGGGGGGTCTGGGTCAGCCCACCGGACGTTCCTTCACCCGACGAGTGCCCACCCCGTTTCCTCCCCGAGTTCTTCCGCAACACGATCATGGACAGCATCGAGGTTCGTCAGGCTCGGGGCCGAACCTTCGAGGAGATGGACGGGACGCCCGGCGCGCCGGACTCGGCGATGTGGGCCCGCATCCCAGGCCATCTCACGCCATCGCCCGCCGCCTTGGCCATCGTGGGCGACTACGTCTCGGGCGCGGTCTCCCAGCCGTTGGGCCGACGCGCCATGGGGCGAAGCCTGGACAACACCCTGCGCATGGTCCAGGTGCGGCCGACCGAGTGGGTGCTCTGCGACATCCGGATGCACGCGCTGGTCGGGGGCTACGCCCAGGGAATCGCCTTCCTATGGAGCGAAACCGGCGAACTCCTCGCCACGGCGAGCCAGTCGATCAGCGTGCGGTTGTGGCCTGACGACGACGTCCTGCCGAACTAACCAGGCACGATGACCGTACGCCGCATCGAGCGGCGAAACTGGATGGATGGCACGAGACGCGAGCACCCGCAGCTGGTGGCGCCGCCCGTCTCGCAATACTCTCGTTGGGCTCGGGGCCGGGATCGTCGTGATCGCTGCCGTGACCGCCTTCATCACGCTCGGGAGCACCGCGCCGCCGGCACACAGTGCAGGAGCGCATCGCTCCACCGCGACCGCGCCCACGCGGACCACGACAGGTCCGGCGACCGCCCCGACAACAGCCCCGACGACCACAACCACCACGGCGGACGTACCCGGCACGGCTGGGCCGGGATTCAACGCAGGGCAGGTCACTGCGGTCGGTGATTCCGTGATGCTCGACTACCTCGACCCGCTCAAGGCGGCTATTCCCGGCATCAACGTGGACGCCTCGGTCAGCCGGCAGTGGTCCGACGGCGAGTCGATCCTGCAGAGCATGAAGGCTGCGGGGCAGCTGGGCGCAGACGTGATCGTTGGCCTGGGGACAAACGGACCGATCAGTGACTCCGAATTCGACGCCATGATGTCGATCCTCGGCGGAGCCAAGCGGGTCGTCTTCGTCAACGTCCATGTGGACCGTCCCTGGCAGGATCCGAACAACACCGTGTTGGCGCAAGGGGCGACGAGGTACCCCAACGTCGTCATCGCGGATTGGGCCACGTTGGCCGCGCAGAACCCGCAGTGGTTTGGTGCGGACGGCACGCACCTGGCGATCGATGGGCCGGGCACGGGCGCACTGGCATCCCTGGTCGCCTCGACGCTGACGAATGGGTAACCGGGCGACGTGGTCGAGAAGGTCACGCCGGACTGTGGTGTAGCCTCGATCCCTTCTCACGTTCAGGACGAGGGGCTCTCGCCCAGTCGGTTAGACCGCAGCACTCATAGTGCCCTTCGGCAGTCGAGAAGACCCGGGTGAATCGGAGAAAGCCTAGGCAGTTGTTCATTTTCGTTGGCAACCATGACCGGGACTGACCCCCCTTCACCATTCGCTGTCGCGCGGATGTCGCACGAAACTCAGGAACCTGCGGCCTCCTCACTGCGCAGCATGGCGACGGGCGGAATAGCTCTTGCGGTTTTCGTGCTTGCCACCGCCTCTTCGTTTGTTCTGTCAACAACTCCAGGTGAAGCGGCAACATCCACACCGCGCGTGAGTGGCACTTGCGCGCAGACCACCCAGTTTCCCCATAGCAGCGCAGTCGTCGGTATTGCGGCGACATGGGACGGTGACGGCTATTGGATCGTCACCGATGACGGATACGTCGCCGCCTGCGGTGACGCCCCGTACCTCGGCGAGCAAACGACGCTGAACGCTCCAATCGTGGGTATCGCCCCTTCACCGGACGGGGGTGGCTATTACCTGGTCGCTTCCGATGGCGGAATATTCACCTTTGGTGATGCGCAGTTTCAAGGCTCGACAGGATCCATCCACCTCAACGAGCCGGTAGTGGGCATGGCGGTCGATCCGGTGACGGGTGGCTACTGGCTGGTCGCCACGGACGGCGGGATCTTTGCCTACAAGGCTCCATTCTTGGGATCCACCGGATCCATGAGTCTCAACAAGCCGGTCGTCGGCATGGCGGCTGCGAGCGATGGCAGCGGCTATTGGCTGGTGGCCACCGATGGCGGGATCTTTGCCTATGGCGTTCCATTTTGGGGATCGACCGGCTCGATCCACCTCAACAACCCTGTCGTTGGTATGGCCTCGGATAAAGCGTCGGGCGGTTACTGGCTCGTCGCAACCGACGGCGGGATCTTTGCCTACAACGCCACCTTCTTCGGATCAACCGGCAGCATGGCCCTGAACGCTCCGATCGTTGGTATCGAAGCCACGGCAAGCGGGCACGGATACCGCTTCGTCGGTGCAGACGGTGGAGTGTTCACTTACGGAGCCTCGGGCTTCTACGGAACGCCCGTCTTCGCCCCGACGCCAATGCCGCAGGTGACCGCGGTCGGGGACTCCCTCATGGTCGACTATCAGGACCCCCTCAAGGCAGACATCCCCGGCGTCAACGTCGACGCGGCGGTGGGCCGCCAGTGGGCGAGGGTGAATCCATCTTGCAGAGCATCAAGACCGAGGGGCGGCTCGGGAGCGAGGTCGTCGTCGGGCTGGGCACCAACGGTCCGATCAGCGACACCGATTTCGATACCATGATGTCGGTCCTCCAAGGGGTGTCCCGCGTCGTGTTCGTCAACGTGCACGTCGACCGTCCGTGGCAGGACTCGAACAATGCAGTGCTGGCGCTGGGTGCGACGCGCTACAAAAACGTGGTCGTGGCCGATTGGGCAACACTGGCCGCACAGAATCCGCAGTGGTTCGGGGCCGACGGGACTCACCTGGCCGTCGACGGGCCCGGCGCCGATGCGCTGGCCTCGCTGGTGGCCACGACGCTCGCGAAGGGGTGACGCCGAGGCGGAGGTCTCGTGACGAGAACCTTGTCATCGAACTGGTCCATTCGTCTCCGTGGGTTGACCCGTTCCTCTCCCAGCTGACACGTCTGTTTCAATCTGTCCTACGCTCCGGCTGTGCGTCCACGTCGACTACGAGCACAACGACGCACATGGGTGATCGGCTCCGCGCTGTTGGCGGCCGTCTTCGTCGCCGGTTGCAGCCAGTCGCCCAGCAGCCCGGGTACGCGCCGGTCCACGGCGCCTGACATCGGGCGTGTCCTCAAACCCTCGCCGGTCCGAACTGGGCAGGTCTACGTTCCGCGGGGTCGATCTGCCACCAAGGGTCCGATCGGGGCGAACCCGTCGCTGGCGCACGGTCTCCCCTTGAACATTCTCGCGGGGCTGCGCCTCGATGAGCCGATCTATGACGGGGACTTCGCAGACCCATCCGCCCTCGCGGTGGCGAACACGTTGTACTTCTATGCGTCGAGCAGTTCGTCGTCCAAGTACGACCATGGTGCGAACTTGCCCGTGGTGGCGTTGTCGCGGGGGACGGCTTCTCGGGACGGTTCGTCGGCGACTCGTTGCCCAAGGTGCCCAGCTGGTCGGTGCCCGGGTACCAGTGGGGTCCCGACGTGTGGGCTCGCCCAGACGGAACCTTCGTCCTCTATTACTCCACCCCGGCCACCGTGCCGTTGGGATGTCTCGCCACCCCACCGTCCAGCGGCTGCGTCAAGTCCACTCAGGGTTGGACCAACGCGGAGTGCGTCTCTCGCGCCACCGCGGCAGACCCAACCGGCCCGTTCGTCGACAACTCGACCTCGGCGTTCATCTGCCCCACCGACGAGGGAGGAGCCATCGATCCGAGCGTGTTCGTCGGGTCGAACGGGACGCCGTGGCTCCTGTGGAAGAGCGACGGCGACTGCTGCGACAAGCCGACCTCTATCTACTCGCAGCAATTGTCGAGCGACGGACTCTCGACCGTCGGGCCGGCCCACCGGCTCCTGGGGGCCACGCAGCCGTGGGAAGACCATCTCGTCGAGGCACCCACGATGGTCCAAGACCATGACCACTTGTGGCTCTTCTATTCGGGCAGCCTGTGGGGTCACAAGACGTACGGGATCGGTATCGCGCGTTGCGCTTCCGTGGTCGGTCCCTGCACCAAGCCACTCGACCATGCGTGGGTTTCCTCTCATGCCGACGGGGTGAGCGATCAGGGACCGGGCGGCGAGGAGTTCTACCAGACCGGTTCCATCGTCTGGATGGTGCACCACGGCCTGGCGCCAGGCGAGACCGGCAACGCGGCCCAACGCCGGCTCTACGTCGATCTCGTCGCCTTCCCACCCGGAAGGCTCCCGCATCTCGCGGCCCGAGAGCCGGCCGCGGCACTGGCCGCGGCCGAGGTCTACTACCAGGATCCGTCCCTGCCGAAAGACCCCCGGTCCGCCTACCTCGCGGTGCTGCACTTGGCGGGAGTGTCGAAGGCTGCGACTGACACGCTCCTGGTCTCATCGGCAACTGCCGCCTGCACTGACCTTGCCGCGCAAGAGGTCTTACGGCCGGATCGTCGGCGCCCTCAAGGAACGGAATCTGACGACATACGAGGCCTACCTCGCAATCATCTTGGCCGCGCAATACCAGTGCCCGTCCCGCATCCCAGAAGCCACGCGCGTCATGGTCGACGCGCTCAACCAGCTGCCCTCGACAGCCTGACCACTCCTGTCGCGGGAACCTGCGAGGAAGCCGTGGGCACCGTGGAGAACCGAGCGGGCGGGCGTCGCCTCGATTCACATAGGGGGCCGACGCGGCCGGACCGGCGCCATCTCGGAGTCCCCCGTCGCACGTAGAGTCCACGCCAGCGACCGACTCGTCGGGACCACCGAGTGGACACTAGGTTTATACAGGAGTTTCCGCTCCGGGGCTATAGCTCAGTCGGTTAGAGCGCAGCACTGATAATGCTGAGGTCGCTGGTTCGATTCCAGCTAGCCCCACAATCATTTCCCGGTCCCGTCGCAGCGGGACTATTTCAGCCATCGCCTCATCAGTGTCGTGCCCCGAAGTCGTGCCCCCATTCGGAGCCACTGGAGCAGTCGCCGCGTTAGCTTGGCCAGAAAGACTTCGTTGCTGTTGGGGAAGAGCTGCCCGTTAGCGGTCGCGCACACAGCCGCCGCCATTGAATACGTGGATAGGGCTTGGACGACACTCATTAGCGCCATGTTGGAGAGGTTGGTGGGCTCGAAGACAAAGCTCCATCGCGTCGAACAACTCCTCCCGGCGACGATGCATGGGATCCAGATGCAAGGGGAGATCAGCACGCTCACTGAGGTCGGAGAAGCTCGGCGTGGCCTTACCGACGCGATCACCGCCTACCTGACGATGTGAATCCCGCCAGGGTGCCCCCTATCAATGACACTGCTCTGTAGGGTCCACCGCTTCACTGCTGGTCCCAAATAGCTTCGGGAGTACTGGAAGATTCGGCCTGACTTGGAGTCATGAGGCGTCTTCGGACGTCGTCGACCGAACTCTTCCAGCCGCACAACGAACACGGCACGCCCCGTCTCTGAGGTGGGTGATTGGCCCGGGTTGCTGCCAGCAGCCCGAACCGCCCGTCGCTCCGATCCGAGACGGCCGTGCCATCCCCCCAACTGTGAAGGAAGAAAGGGATGGCAATGACCATCGTAGAAGCCGCGCCCGGGATCACCGGTGGTGTCGATACGCACCTCGACACTCACGTCGCTGCCGCACTCGACCCACTCGGTCGCCTCGTCGGCACCGAGTCCTTCGGTGCCGATGCCACCGGCTACAAGGCGCTGTTCACCTGGCTCGAGGGTTTCGGCGAGGTGACCAAGGTCGGCATCGAGGGCACCAGCTCCTACGGCACCGGGCTGGTTCGATTCCTCCGACGCTGCAAGGGCGTCGCGGTGGTCGAGGTGAATCGACAGAATCGCCAGTCCCGTCGCAACCAGGGCAAGTCCGATCCGCTCGACGCCATCGAGGCCGCTCGGGCGGCCATCAGTGGTCGGGCCAGCGGTTCGGCCAAGTCCAAAGACGGTCGAGGCCATCCGGGTCCTCGTGATCGCCAAGCGCTCGGCCCGTCAGGCCCGGGTCAAGGCCATCACCCAGATGCGCCACCTCGGCTTCACCGCCCCCGAGCAGCTCCATTGCCGCCTCAAGGGCATGACCGTGACCGCCCTGGTCGCCGAATCCGCGGCGCTGCGACCTCCGCGCTCAGTCGATCCACTAAGGCGTCGCTCTCGTCGTTGGCCCATCGCGTCCAATCCCTCGACCTCGAGCTGGCCGACCTCGACGACAAGATCGAGTCGTTGCTCGTGGCCACCGTCCCCGAGCTCCTTGAGCGCTTCGGGGTCGGACCCGACACCGCGGCCGCGCTCTTGGTGGCCGCCGGGGACAACCCCGAACGACTGCACTCAGAAGCGGCCTGGGCCCACCTGTGCGGCGTGTCGCCCATTCCGGCCGACTCGGGCAAGAGTGCGCGTCACCTTCGTCATCACCAAGGCGGGGACCGCCAAGCCAACAGCGCGCTGTGGCGCATCGTCATGGTCCGCATCGCACATGATCCCGAGACCACCCACTATTTCGAGCGACGAGTGAAGGAAGGACGCACCAAGCGCGACGTCATCCGGATCTTGAAGCGCTATGTCGCCCGCGAGGTCTATCGCTAGTTGCCTCGCGGCTGATTCCCCGAGCCGTGGGTCTGGCTCTCCCCCTAACTGTCGCCCTCGGGCTGACTATCCAGCGAACCGCCGACCCACGACTCGGGCTCACAGATCTACGAGACGCGTGACTTCATAAGAGCATGCCCTCGATCCCTCGAGTGGCTCATCATTGTTGTGTCCGCTGTCTTGACCCCGGAGTCCCAGAAGGGGCTTGACATTGATAGGAGCTTCGCCGGAAGGAAGGCGACATCGGGCCCATGGCGGAGCGCAGGCGGCTCTCCGCTACCGAAAGATATTGACTGCCCGCGCGATCACCAATCCCAAGATGACCAGTGAAGCGGTCGCCTGGATCGCCATGGCGAGTTTGGCCCAACGGGCAAGAGGCATCACATCGGTGGGACTGAAGGCGGTCGAGTTCGTGAAGCCGAGGTACAGGTAGTCGAAGAACTCGGGACGCCACCCAGGCCACGCCACGCGGGGGTTGAGGTGTTGGGGAAACGCCAAGTCCGGGAACTCTGGCGTCGAACGAGCGCGAGCCTCTGGACCTCCTCCGTCGAGCTCCCAGTAAAGAAAAGTGAAGGTGATGATGACGTAGACCCATACCACCCCTCCTATCCTCAGTAGCCCGCTCGGCGAGTTCGTCTCGGTTCCACCTCTGACGAGATCGATGACCAGGCGAACGGTTGCTCCCGCAGCCCCCGCAACCAAGATAACGACCAGCCCGAGCGACAGCGTCCGGACGAAGGTTGACCGACGATC
>CAVWNQ010000007.1:0-901236 GCA_963756625.1 uncultured Acidimicrobiaceae bacterium | reverse complement strand
GGCCGCACCGGTGACCCAGACGGCCGCGCCCGGAACCCAGACGCTGGCGGCGGTGGCCGCACCGGTGACCCAGACGGCCGCGCCCGTAACCCAGACGCTGGCGGCGGTGGCCGCACCGGTGACCCAGACGGCCGCGCCCGGAACCCAGACGCTGGTGGCGGTGGCCGCACCGGTGACCCAGACGGCCGCGCCCGGAACCCAGACGCTGGCGGCGGTGGCGGCGCCCGTGACCCAGACGGCCGCGCCCGTGATCCAAACGCTGGCGGCGGTGGCCGCCCCGGTGTCCCAGACGCTGGCGGTGGCGGCCGCACCGGTGACCCAGGCGCTGACCAACCTCGCCGCCCCAGTCCTCGCCCCTGTGTCCAAGGTCGCCGCTCCGGTGGGTGGTGGTGGACGCGTCGGTCCGCCAGTGCAACTAGTCGCTCCCGTCTCGCCGACTGCTCCTAGGCCGGTGAGCGCAGCAGGGAACACGGTTTCGGTGGCTTCACCGCCCATCCCTGTAGCGAGGGCCGCGAGTGCCACCCAATCAGTGTCGGGAGGATGGGGTGGCCGAGGCGCTCCTAAGGCGGAATGTTGGACGGCAGTCACTTCTCCGGCTCCGGCGACGGCATCGTTGCTGGGCGGGCAGGCGCCCAGCACCCCGAGAGGTCCTCTTCGCTTCCCTCCGCTCCCTACAGCGTCATCGTCGTCTTCGTCTTCATCGTCTGAGGGATCGACCAGCTCGACCTCGGTCCTGATCTTCGGCGTGATCCCCGCCACGTGCCTGCTGGAGGCACAATCTCGCGAGCTGTCGCGGCTCGACCCTGCGGGTTCGCTGCCGAGCGGATTCCTCGCGATCCTCGAGCGCCCGGGCTAACACCCGACCCGCTCCGCTGGGTCGCGGACTAGGGCCGACGCCCGCCTGCCCTGTCGACCGGCACCCCTCTCTCCATCACCGGGAAGAGGCGGCTGACAAGGTGACCAGGAGCCTGCTCACTGACTCCTCTGGCTGAGCGTCGGCTCTGTTTCCCTGGCCCGGCTTTGGGTCCGTCTACGGCGTCTGAAACCGGCGCGCAAACGGGGCGACGTTCGGTTCAGCGTCAACGGCCGATCCTGGCTCTCACGATCCAGCCTCTTTTTAGATATATGTCCCGCATTATTGGGCCATATATACAGAACGTGGCTGTGATCTGTCGGCAACTAATTGCGGACTCTGCTGGGTTGTCCACCATTCGTCCGTCCAAATCTCATCGGAGATCTCTCTAACAAACTCCCTTATCAAGCCCCAGTTTTGAGACGAGGGCAGTTGGGATCAGCCCAACCGCTTGCGCTTTGTCGCGCCCAAAATTGGGTCGACCTATTTTCTTTAAAAAGGGGGTTTACATCTCGAAGAAAATCGGTAAAGGTCACGCGTCGGAGCTACCGATTTAAATAGAAAAACCGGTGGCTTCGTCTTCTGAGGAACAAGCCTCAGAAACGAGTAGAAGGAGAAGAACCACTCTTCGCCAAGAGTGAGGGGGGTGATCTTCGGGTCACCCCCCTCACTTCGTAGCAAGGAGTGGAGAGTTCGTATGGCCCTCTTTGTTGAGCCCAGATCAGCAGGTGTCGAGGCCGCTTCTGCGGCCACGACGGGCAGCCCTCTGCGGTTGGCCGAGGGCACCGAACTGTTGGGGCCGTTCGAGGGCTCGGCCGACCAAGAGCCTCACTACCTGGTCCGTCGTGGCGATGGCCAGGTCATCCACTTGTCCCACTTGCTCTACCTGGTCCTGCTGGCACACAACGGCAAGCGGGACCTCGAGGGCGTGGCTGTGTGCGTGAGCAAAGTGCTCGGTCGCACCGTCGTCGCCGACAACGTCGGCTTTCTGGTCGAGAACAGGCTCAGGCCCCTCGGGCTGCTCGCTTCTTCGGCTGAGGTCGGAGACGAGGCTCTCTCCCGTTCGAAGCCCCTGCTGGCCCTGCGCTATCGGACCAAGGTCATCCCAGCTCGCTTCCATCGGACGGCCACCGCGGCCCTTCAACCCCTGTTCTTGCTGCCGGTGGTGCTCTTCGTCTTCGGTGGCTTGATGCTCCGACGATTCGCCGGGGCGGTACGGAAGTGGTGGCCGACCCATCGGCTGCTCACCGCCGCGCTCGTCGTCGTGCTGGCCGGGGCGGTATTCGTCCAAGGGCAGGCGCTGGTGTCGCGTCTCATGACTCAGCCGCGCGCACCCGCCGTCGCCGCGACGACAGGACCGACGTCGCCGACCGTCCAACCCAGCCCGCCACCTCTCTCGACTACTCCTCCGCCGAGTCCGGTCGTGCAGCCGCCGCCAACGACGCAGCCCGCCACGACCCACGTCTACGTGGTCCAAAGCGGTGACACCCTCTGGGCTCTTTCCGCCAAGTATCTGGGCAACCCCCTCCGCTATCAGGAGCTGTTCGCGCTGAACAGGGGAGTCTCCCAAGCCGACGGGCACACCCTGGTCGACCCCAACCTGATCTATCCCGGAATGCACTTGCTGTTTCCTGCCGACGCGACCGGCATACCCACCAGCAGCGTGACCTCGGCTCCAGCACCGCAGGCCACGGGTTCACTAGTCGGAGGAGGTGGTCCGTTCACGACGAGTGGTTCGTCACCCTGATTCTTGCGTGGGGTCCCTCATGGGGCCTGGGCGGGCAGACCAGCCGGTCACGGCCCCGGTCTGCTGTCGTCCTCGTCCTGGTCGTAGCCCCCGTACTATCGACCCCATGACCACACTCAGCGGTGACTACCAGCCCAGCCCCGCGGCATGGGTCCGCGACCAGGTGGCCGAGTACGAGGCGTCGGGGGGCCAACGGGCCAACACGCTGCTCGACACCGGGATGCCCATCATCGTGGTGACCACCCGCGGCGCCAAGTCCGGCAAGGTTCGCAAGACCCCGCTCATGCGGGTCGAGCACGGCGGCGAGTATGCCCTCGTCGCCTCCAAGGGTGGCGCGCCGGAGAACCCTGAGTGGTTCTACAACCTGGAGGCGCATCCCGACGAGGTCGTGATTCAGGATGGCCCCGAGCCCTTCGCGGTGACCGTGCGCGAGATCAGCGGCGACGAGAGGCCGGCCTGGTGGGAGCGCGCCGTCGCCGCCTATCCGCCCTACGCCGAATACCAGGAGAACACGACACGGCAGATCCCGGTCTTCGTCGCCACTCCCAGGGCCTGAGCTCCCGTCGGCAGGTTGGCGGCCGCGTGCGGGTCAGCGGGCGGCCGCGAAGGCGTCGACCATGGCGGCGCGCCAGGGCCCGAGGTTCTCTTCGCGCTCGAGTGGTGTCTTGCCCAAGCGCACCACCACGAGGTCGAGCGGCGGACAGACGGTGATGGATTGCCCCTCGTAGCCCGAGGCGCGGAAGGTGCCGAGGGTGTCGCCGGCCACGCCCCACCAGTGCGCACCGTAGGGGCTGGCGTCGTCGGGGTCCTCCGAGACCCAGGTGCGCCCGTAGTCCACCCAGCCGGGTGGCAGGAGGCGGACGCCCTCCCATACGCCGTCGCGCAGATAGAGCAGTCCGAAGCGGGCGTAGTCGCGCGCGGTGGCCCGGACGTAGGACGAGGCCGCCCAGGTGCCGGCTTCGTCGAACTCGGGGTCGGCACTCCTCATGCCGAGCGGGCCGAAGAGGCGGCTGTGCAGGAAGCGCGCGTAGGGCTCCCCAGGGCCGACGGTGCGCGCCACGATGCCCGAGATGATGTTCGAGGTGCCAGACGAGTAGTTGAAGCGCGTTCCCGGTGACGCGGCGAGCGGGCGGTCGGCGGCGAAGTGCGCCATGTCCGGCTGGCCCTCCCCGAAGAGCATTTGGATCACGTCGGAGACGCGGTCGTCCTCGTAGTCCTCGACGAAATCGAGGCCGTCGCGCATGGCGAGCAGCTGGCGCAACGTGATGGCGTGCCTCGGGTCGCCGGGGTCGGCCCATTCGGGCACGTCCGCCGGTGCGTCGAGGTCCAGGCGGCGGCGGTCGCCGACCAGGAGCCCGACCACCGCGTGCAGCATGGACTTGGCCATGGACCAGCTGAGCAGCGGCGTGTCCTCCGTCACCGGGGTGGGGTCGCGGTCGAAGTGCTCGAGCGCGCCGTGGTAGCGCTCGGCCACGACCCGGCCCTGGTGGACCACGAGCACCGCGAAGGTGACCGCCAGTGGGCCTTCGTCGTCGAAGACCTCGTCGAGCAACGGTGCAAGGTCGACGCCGGGCGGGAGCGTGCCGTCGGGCCACTCCTCGGTCGGCCAGGGCAACCCTGCCGGCTGCGCCGGGAGGGCGACCAGCCCGCTCATACCGAGGCCAGGAAGGACAGCAGCGCCGCGTTCGTCTCGGCCGGGCGCTCCTGTTGGACCCAGTGGCCGGCACCGTCGACGACGGTGGCGCCGCGGAAGTCGGGGAGGGCCCCGGCCATCGCCTCGATGGCCCCCGGCATCATGAAGTTCACGGGGTCGAGCGACCCCGTGAGGAAGCCGGTCGGCATCGAGTACAGGGTGGCCGGCAGGTCCTTCGAGCGCTCCCAGTTGGCATCGAGGTTGCGGTAGAAGCTCACTGGGCCGAACAGGCCGCTCCGGGAGAGCCCCTCGGTGTAGACGTCCACGTCGTGTTCGGTGAGCCAGGCCGGCAGCTGGTCGGGCGGGGGCGTGAGGATGTCGAGGAAGCGGGTCCCCCCGCGCGGGGCGTCGGCCACCGGCGGGTCCGGGTGGGCCATCCCCTCCCCGCCGGCGGAATACAGCATCGTGCGGACGAAGCGGCGGGGGTCGGCCTCGAACTCCGCCTCGGGCGGGCCGACGTCCTGGAAGTAGAGCATGTAGAAGAACTTGTCCCCGAAGATGTGCTCGAAGATCTCGGTGGGCCGGCCGGACGCCTGCGAGTACGGCACGCTCATGTTGTAGATGGACGACACGCGACCGGGGTGCAGCCGTCCCATCTCCCAGACGACCATCGCGCCCCAGTCGTGTCCCGAGAAGGCCGCCCGGTCGAAGCCGTAGTGGTCGAGCAGCCCGCAGAGGTCGCCGGTCAGTTTGTCCGAGCCGTAGTCGGCGACTTCTGCGGGCACCGAGCTCGCCCCGTAGCCGCGCAGGTCGGGGGCGAACACCCGGTAGCCGGCGTCGCCGAGCGCGCCGAGCTGGTGCCGCCACGAGTACCACAGCTCAGGGAAGCCGTGACAGAGCACGACCGGCGGGCCGTCCCCCGGGCCGGCCACCGCCACGTGCAGCTCGATGCCGTTGGTGGCGACCTGTTCGTGGGCGACCTCAGCCACGGGGCGTCGCCTTCTCGGTCTGCTGCCCCTGCTGGGCCTTCCCGGCCTTCTCCTCGTGGTGTTTCTGGATGGCCGACATGACCGCGTTGCCCGCCGCGCCGATGAACTCCGGCCGGTTCTCGGCGGCCCAGTCCCTGCTCGACGTCAACGTCCGCGACGAATCCTGGAAGCGCGGCGCCACATAGCGCGCGATGAGCTCGTAGGAGTGGCGGGTCGCCGCGGTGTCGGCCCACTCGTGCCCCATCAGGAGGAAGGTGCCGAAGCCACCCGACTGGGTCTGGAGCCGCTCGACCTGCGCGATGGCGTCGTCGGGAGTGCCGATGACGGCGAAGCCCGAGGCGTTGAGCGCGTCGACGAGCGACTCGAAGTTCTCGGTGTTCGGGGCGAGCGGCAGGGCGGCCACCCGCTGGAAGTAGTCGACCCACTCCTCGAGCCCGAACGCGACGTCGGCCACCGCCTGCTCCTTGGTGTCGGCGATGTGCATGGGCCCCACCAGGCGCCACTTGTTGCGGTCGACGACGGTCGAGAACTCCAAGGCGCGCTCCTCCATGACGTCCCAGTGGATACCGAGCACGTCGAAGCCGCCGGCGGAGGTGGCGCCGATGGAAAGCAGGCTGGTGCCGAAGCGCCCGGCGGCCCGCGGGCCCGCGGGCGAGACCTGTGCCGCCACCGCCACCTCGGGGAAGGGGCGCTGATAGGGCAGCATCTGCAGCCGCGCCTTGACCAGCTTGAACCAGTCCGTTTCCATGGAGACGGTCTCGCCGGCGAGCAGCTGGAGGATGGCCCCGAGCGACTCCTCCATCATGTCGCGCTGCTTGGCGGGATCGATGCCCATCATGAACGCGTCGGAGGGCAGCGCACCGGGGCCGACGCCGATCATGACGCGGCCACGCGGTGAGGTGATCGAGGAGGACCATGCGGTCCGCCAGCATGAACGGGTGGTGGTACGGGAGCGAGGAGACGCCAGTGCCGAGTCTGATGTGGCGGGTGCGCGGCGCGGCGGCGGCGATGAAGACCTCGGGCGAGGCGATGATCTCGTAGCCGGCCGAGTGGTGCTCGCCGAACCACGCCTCGTCGAAGCCGAGCGCGTCGAGGTGCTCGATCAGCTGCAGGTCGCGCTCGAGCGCCAGGGTGGGGTTCTGTCCCACCGGGTGGAAGGGGGCCAGGAAGATCCCGAACTTCAGTCTCCCGTCGGCGTCAATGGTGGTCATGGGTCTCCATCTCTGTCGGTGCCTGCGCGTCCGCGGGTGCCTGCGGCCGACGGCGTGACCAGGATCTTGCCGTGCTCGCCGGGCGCCCGCAGTGTCTCGAAGGCGCCCGGCGCGCCGGCCAGGTCGACCGCGGAAGTGACCAGGAGCTCGGCGCCGGGGACCCCGTCGGCCAGGCGCTGGAGCGTGGCGGCGAACTCGTCGGGTGTGTAGCCGAAGGAGAAGCGCAGCTCCATCTCCTTGGTGACCGCGACGAAGGGCTCGATGGTGTCGGTCTGCATGCACACGCCGACGACCACGATCCGGCTGTGTGGCGGTGCCTCGGCGAGCAGCGACTGGAGCATGCCGGGGACGCCGACCGCCTCGAAGATCACCGGGTCGGTCACCGTACCTCCCAGCATGTCGTTGCCGACGCGCTCCATGACCGTGCGAGCGATGCCGAACGCAGGCCAGCGGTCGTGTGGCGACCCCTCGGCCGGGTCCAGGACCTCGTCGGCCCCGAACGCCTCGGCCAGGCGGCGCCGCGTCGGTGAGAAGTCGGCGGCCAGCACCGGCCCGTGGCCCCGCGCCTTGAGCGCGGCGACGACCGCGAGGCCGACCGGGCCGCAGCCCACGACGAGGCAGGGTTGGCCCTCGTGCAGCTGGGCGAGGCCGACGGCGTGCTCGCCGACGGCCAGCGGTTCGGTCAGCGCGGCCAGTCCGGTGGCGAGCCCGTCGGGCACCGGGAGGCACAGCAGCTCCTGGAGCAGCATGTGCTCGGCCAACGCGCCGGGGTACGTGTTGGAGTACCCGATCTGCTCGATGCCACCGGGACCCACGATGATCGGGACCGAGCACACCCGCGTACCGACCGCCAGGGTCCCGGCGGTGTCGGGTCCGTGCTCGACGATCTCGGCGCAGAACTCGTGGCCGAACACGCAGTCGTCGGCCGGGTCGAGCGCAGGCACGCCGACCGAGTCCATGAGGCCGGTGAAGTGCGAGAAGTCGGCCAGGGCGTGCAGGTCGGACCCGCAGATGCCGGCGGCGAGCGAGCGCACGACGACGTGACCGGAGGACGGCACCGGGTCGGCCACCTCGCCGACGACCAGCCGTCCACCCCTCGTCACCGCCGCCCGCATGAGGCACCCCCTCGGACGGCGCACCGCCCTCGTTCGTGGCTACGTTTGCCCGGTGAGTCTCACACACGGGCCCGCAGGCCGCCCCTTTACAGGGCAGGTCGCGCTGGTGACGGGCGCGGCGCGGCCGCGGGGCATCGGCCGGGCCACCGCGTTGGCGCTGGCCCGGAGCGGCGCCGACGTGGCCTGCCTCGACATCGCCCGGCCCTACCCAGACGCACCCGCCCACGGGACCGCGACGAGCGTCGACCTCGAGAACCTGGCCGACGAGATCCGCGCGCAGGGGGGTCGCGCCGCGACCGTCATGGCCGACGTGTGCGACGAGGCCGCGGTCGAGGCGGCGGTGGCCCAGGCATCCGACACGCTCGGCACGATCACGCTCGTGGGCAACGTGGCGGGCGGGAGCGGGCCCGGGTTCGGGCTCGGCCCCCTGATCGGCCTCCCCGTGGCGGAGTTCCGGCGCGTGCTCGACGTCAACGTAATCGGCACGTGGCTCGTCTCGAAGGCCTGTGCCACCCGGATGGTGGCGGACGGTGTGGGCGGCCGCATCTGCAACGTTTCGAGCCAGGCGGGCAAGCGGGCCTTCCCGTTCCTCGGCGCGTACTGTGCCGCCAAGGCGGCCATCATCCTGCTGACCCAGACCATGGCCACCGAGCTCGGACCGCAGGGCATCGCCGTCAACGCGGTGTGCCCCGGGACCGTCGACACCGACCTCATCAACAAGGACGCCATGTTCGAGACGCTCATGGGGGGTCCCGACGGCCTGGCGGCCTTCATCGCCAGGGAGATCCCGCTCGGCCGTCTGCAGAACGCGGACGAGATCGCTAGCGCCATCTGCTGGCTGCTCTCCGAGTCCGCGGCCGGCGTGACCGGTGAGGCGTTGAACGTGAGCGCCGGACAGACAATGGTGTAGCCATGCCGATCCTCGAGGCGCGACACGACCTGGCCCACCCCGTCGAAGGCGACACCGCCTGGAGCGAGTCGTACTACTTCAACGCCTACGACCCCGAGACGGACTCGGGACTGTTCAGCCGCATCGGCATCCGGCCCAACGAGGGGACCATGGACGTCGGCCTCTCGCTGTGGCTCCCGGGCGGCGACTTGGGCGAGTACCGCTCCGTGAAAGCGCAGCGCGAGATGGTGGACCGGGTGCTCGAGGTGGGCGACGTCCGCTACGAGATGCTCGAGGCGCTGCAGTCGTGGCGGCTCACGATGGAGGGCGAGGTGCGGGCCCGCCCCTGCGTCCGGGGCGAGACGGACACGCACCAGGTGGCCGTGGCGCTCGACGTCCGCTTCGACGCCATCACTCCCGCGGTCGGCACGGACGGGCAGCCGAGCGGCCCCAAGTCGGCCGAGGCCGCCGCGGCGGCCGGAACGGTGGGCAAGGGGCATCTCGAGCAGGCGGGCCGCTGGACCGGGGCGGTCACCGTCGACGGCGTGCGGCACGAGTGGCGGGGTGCCCACGGGAACCGCGATCGCTCCTGGGGTCCCCGGCGCTGGGGCGGCCCGACGATGTGGCGCTGGTTCTCCATCAACGTCGGCGAGAACATGCACTTCGGCGGCATCCGGCTCGGCACCGGCGCCGGTGACCTCCACCGAGGGTGGGTCTGGGACGACGGCCGCGCCACGTCCGTCGCAGAATGGCGGGTGCGCACCGAACTGGCCGACGACGGGCTGACCCACCGGGTGGTCCACCTCGAGGTCCTCGACAAGCAGGGGCGCACCTTCCCGCTGCGCGGCGACGTGCTCCGGGTGGCCGACATCGGTCAGGCCGGGGGCACCGTGGTCAACGAGGGCCTGGCCCGCTGGACCTACCAGGACGCGGCGGGCGGCGCCCGTACGGGCCACGGCATCTGCGAGTACCTGCACCAGCTCGACGACGGCGGGAGGCCTGTCGTCCCCGTCGAGTAGGCGCCGGATGCGGACACAACCGGGCAGCGACCACCTCGCCGCCGCGCTCGGTTCCCGGCTGGGTGGCACCGTCCGCGAGCTCCGCCGCCTCTCGGGCGGCGCGTCGCGTGTCACGAGCGCCTTCGAGTTTGTGCCGGGGTCGGGCGGCCCGTCGCGTCCCCTGATCCTCCAGATGGACCGCGGGGACGGGACCCAGGGAGCCCGCATGCCGGTGGAGCGCGCGCTGCTCGACGCCGCGGCCGCGGCGGGGGTGCCGGTGCCGGTGGTCGTGGCGGGGGGCGACGGCGCGGGGGACGGCCTCGGCGCGGGCTGGCTCGTCGTCGAACGCCTCGAGGGCGAGACCATCCCGCGCAAGATCCTGCGCGACGCGGCGTGGGCGGAGGCCCGGCGCGCGCTCACCGCGCAGTGCGGGCGGGCCCTGGCCGCCATCCACGCCATCGATCCCGCCGCGGTCGCGGGCCTGCCGCCACGTGACCCGCTCGGCGAGCCGCTGCCCTTCCTCGACGCTCTCGGTGAGGTGCGCCCCGCGCTCGAGCTCGGGGTGCGCTGGCTCGGGGCCCACCGTCCCGAGGAGGGGCGGCGGGTGACTGTGCACGGGGACTTCCGCTGCGGCAACCTGCTGGTCGGGCCGGAGGGGTTGCGCGGCGTGCTCGACTGGGAGCTGGCCCATGCGGGTGACCCCGCCGAGGACGTCGGGTGGCTGTGCGCACCGGCCTGGCGCTTCGGCGGCCCCGGTGTCGTCGGCGGCTTCGGCTCCCTCGACGAGCTGCTGGCGGCGTACGCGGCCGGCGGCGGTGCGACGATGACCCGCGCGCGCGTGTACTGGTGGCAGGTCTACGCCACGGTCAAGTGGGCGACCATCTGCGCGCTCCAGGCCGCGTCCCATCTGAGCGGGGTGACGCGCTCGGTCGAACTGGCGGCGATCGGCCGCCGCGTCTGCGAGAGCGAGTGGGACCTCTTCGTGCTCCTCGGGGTGGCGCCGGTGGGTGCGGTGGAGGCGCCGGCGGCGGCCGGTGGGCCACAGGCGCCGTTCGGACGGCCGACCGCGGCCGAGCTGGTGGAGGCGGTGCGTGAGTACGTCGAGGCGGCGGTCATGGAGCGCAACGAGGGGAGCGCTCGCTTCGAGGCGCGCGTCGCGCGCAACGCGTTGGCCATCGTCGAGCGCGAGCTGGCGCTCCGCCCCGCCGTCACGGCGGCCCACGCGGACCGGCTGCGAGGGCTCGGGGCGGCGGACGACGCCGCGCTGGCCGCGGCCATCCGGGCGGGGGCCTACGAAGACCGGTGGGACGAGGTGGCGGCCTCCCTCGCCGCGTCGGCCCACGACCAGCTGCTGGTGGCCAATCCGTCCTACCTGCGCGGTGCATCGCGCAGCCAAAGCGAGTGAATCGGATCAACCGAGCGTCGACAGGAGCTCGGAGGCGCGTCGGACGACGAACGCGACGCCCGTCGCATCCCCGGCGCGCTGGGCCGCTTCGCACTGGCGGCGGGCAGCCCGCGTTCGACCGGCCCGTGTCGAGCGCGTAGGCGTAGGCCAGATGGGACTGCGACGCCAGCGTCGCCGACCCGAATCGGCGCTCCAACTCGAGGCCCTGCTCGAAGGCTGCGAAGGCGTCGTCGAACTCACCGAGCAGCGCGTGGCACATGGCCAGATAGCGGTCGGCCGCACCGAGCACGGCGACGTAGCGCAGGGTCACGAGGCGTCCCGAGAGTGGGGCCAACCCGGCACTGAGCTGCGTCGCCAGCACAGCGTGGTCCAGCGTGTGGGCCGATTCGGTGATGAGTGCCAAGACGCCGTGTGCGTAGGCGTCGTCCCTGAGCCGGAGGGTGCCGTCCGGAGTCAGGGGCTCGAGCGCAGACAGCGAACGCGCCCGGTGCCCGGAGGCCGAGAGCACCAGGGCGAGCCCGGCTCGGGACGCCTCGAGGTCGGGCTGCAGCAGGAGGAGGGTCTCGTAGGAAGAGATGCTCACCTCGACCCGGTCCTTCCACCACAGCACGATGCCGAGTTGCCCCACGGGCTCTCCGTGCCTCGCTTCCTCGATCCCCTTGAGGACGGTGTTCTCGGCCGTGTCGAGGTGCTCGAACGCGAGCGCTTCGAACGCCTCGAATCGCAGTTCACCGCATTGTGCGACGGCGTCGCGTAGTGACGCTGCGTCCGCGTGTTCCGCTGCGAGCAGCGCTCGATGGTGGCGGGCGATCCGTTTGTCCCATTCAGATCCGGTGGATCCGGCCACCTCCTCCAACTCCGCGAGCCACGTCGCGCGATCTGCGATCGGCTCGCCGATGCACGATCCGAGGTGTGCACTGAGAGCGTGCCGCAGCACGACCGGGCTGTCGAGGCGCCGGGCCAGTTGCACCGCCTCACCGGTCAGTGCCCGACCGTCGACGCCGCGCCCCTCCGAGTGCGCGAGGTAGCGTCCACGCGCCGCGAGGAGGAGCGCGCGCTGTGCGCCCGCAGCCGGATCCGCGGGGGAGCCCTCAAGACGGGCGAGGCATCGCAGTTGCTGCTCTGAGAGGCGAGCGTCGGCACCCGCGGCCAACGTGTTCTCCGAGAGCTCGATGACCGCGCGTGCCGCCCGCAGGGTGTCGTCCTTCGCCTCGGCGAGGTCGACGACGCGCAGGAGATCGGCTCGGCCCGGTTCCCAATACTCTCCGCCAGCCGCCAGAGAGGCCCGGCCTCGCTCGAACAGCAGGTCCATACGGCGTGAGGGATCGTCCCGCGTCAGACCATCCAGTGTCTCCAGTCCGAGGTCGAACGCCTCGATGGCCGCCTCGAAGGCAAGGCGCTGCCAGGCTCGAGTGCCGGCCGCGATCGCATAGTCGACGCCCTTGGACTTACGTTCGGGATCGAGGGCGCGCGTGAAGTGGTACGCCAGCTCTGGTGCGGGCAACTCCATGGCAGGTTCACGTTCGAGGCCGTCAGCTATGAGACCGTGGTAGTGCGCGGCACGGCTGGCGCTCAGATCCGCGTAGAGCGCCTCCCACACGAGGTCGTGCCGGAAGCGGAAACGCCCCGGGCCGATCTCATCAACGAGCTGCGCACGCGTGCAGTCCTCGACGGCCTCCAGGAGCTCCGCGATCGTAAGACCCGTCACGTGCGTCAGCACGTCGAGCCCGAATTCGGATCCCACGACCGCGGCGACCGTGAGCACGGTCTTGGCTGGACCGCCGAGCGACGCCGACCGGGTCGCAACCAGGTCGGCGACCGGTAGCGTATGATCGGCCAGACCGTCGGTGGTCAGCATCTGCCGCAGCAGAAACGGATTGCCGCCGGTCAGTCGATGCAGCGTCTGCCCGTCTTCACCGCTCCCGGAGGCGAGTTGCGCCACCTCGTGCGCATGCAGGCCAGTCAGCTTGATGCTCCGGACGTGCGACGTCAGTCCGAGCGCGGCGAGGGCGGCCTCGAACGGGGTGTCCGGTTGCACATCGGTGTCGCGGTAGGTCACCACGAGCAGCGCCGGTAGCGCGCCGCCCCGATGTGTGAGCTCGTTGAGCAGATGGACGCTCGAGGCGTCGGCCCACTGCATGTCGTCGAGCACGAGAAGCACCGGTGCGCTCGTGGCGACGGAAGCAAGGAGTTCCGACAGGCCTTGCAGCTGGTGGAGACGAAGCAGCGCAGTTTCGGACGAAGGGGGGGTTGCCTCGACGCCGTCGCGGGTGGCGAGTTCCGGGAGGAGCCCGGAGAGATGCCCGCCCCACTGTTCCGCCAGCGGGGCAAGTTCCTCGTCCGACGCGTTCGCCGTCCAGCGCGAGAGCGCATCGCTAAAGGACTGATACGGAACGGCCAGGCCCTTGCGACAGCGTCCGTAGAGGACGGTGGCTCCGTCGGCGTGGGCCTCGGCCGCCAGTCGGCTCACCAGGCTGGTCTTGCCGATGCCCGCCTCGCCACCGACGAGGACTGCGCCCAGGAGCCCTGACCGGGCTTCGTGCCACGCCTCCCGCAGGGACTGCAGCTCGAGCGCTCGGCCGACGAAGACGTCCGCAGAGAGCTCATCGGGGAACGCCCTCCCCCCGCTGCGCGCGCCCGGACGGGTGGGAAGTTGGCCTGGAGGTCGTCGTGGCGGAGCTGGTGCAGCTCGACGGGGCCCTCGATGTCCTTGAGGAGAAAGGCTCCGAGACTCCACGTGCTCACGCCGGGTACGAGCGACGCGGTGCCGGCGGAGAGCAGCACCTGACCGCCGTGCGCGGCCGCCATGATGCGCGCCGCTTCGTGCACGGTGAGGCCCACGAATCCCTCCTCGGGATCGGGCACGGCGCGGCCCGTGTGCACACCCATCCGCACGCGGAGCACCCTCCCGTCACCGACATCCAAGCGAGAGAAGGCGCGTTGCGTGTCAAGGCACGCGGCGAGCGCTCGGGTCGGGTCGGGGAACGACATGAACATCCCGTCGCCACTCGTGCCGAGCTCGGCGCCGCCATGGCGGCTGAGGGCTTCTCGCAAGACCTGGAAGTGCTCGTTGACCACGCGCTGATACCGGACTGGTCCGAGGTCCCGCAGCAGCTGTGTCGACCCCTGGATGTCAGTGAAACAGCAGGTCACCTCGACCCACTCTGAGCGTGCCACTGCGTGGACTCTACCGACGCCGTCTCGCGACGGGCCCTCCGGATGTCCCCGTTTTCTCGCTGCCCGGGGGTGATGGCCTAGGCCGGCACCGGCGCGGGGATCGGCTCCGTGGCGATCTCAGCCAGTTCCTCCGTGGACGACGTCGTGGCGTCGGCCGTCTCCCGGGCTCGCGGCCCGATGCCCTGGAGGATCGCACCGGCGAGGAGGCCGCAGCCAGCCATGAAGATCCAGGCGTGGTGGAACGCGTCCACGGCTGCGGGTCCGGTGGCGGTGCCGAGGATGGCGACCAGGCAGGCGACACCGAGCGCGACACCGATCTGGCGGGTCATGGCGTAAAGGGCGGACCCCGTGGCGAAGCGCTGCGGCGGCAGGGGCGCCGTGGCGGCGCCGCCGAGCGACGGCAGCATGAGGCCGACGCCGAAGCCGCCCAACAGGCTGCCGGGGAGGTAGGCGCCCACCCAGTCCGGGGTGGCGCCCGCCCGTGCCGCCAACCACAGACCGCCGGCCGCGAAGCAGAGCGAGCCCGCGGTGCCGACGATGCGGTGGCCGAGACGGGCGCCCAGCACGCCGCCGGGGAAGGCGGTGAGCCCGGCGAGCAGCGGGCCCGGGGCGATCATGAACCCGGCCCGCAGGACCGACTCGTGCCAGACGCCGGTCAAGAACAGCACGCCACCGAGGACGAGGGCGCCGAAGCCGCTGAAGAAAGCGAGCGAGCTGACGTCGGCCAGCGCGACGGCGCGGTGCCGGACCACCGCCGGCTCGATGACTGGGTTGGGGTGGCGGAACGAGCGCACGACGAGCCAGGCGGCCGAGACGGCGGCGACGGTGAAGGCGCCCACGATCCGCGGACTGGCCCATCCCCAGTCGGCGCCCTCGACGACGCCCGCCACCAGGCTGGCCACGGACACCGACAGCAACCCGGCGCCCAGCAGGTCGGCCTTGTGTGCGACTGGGTCGCGCACCTCGTCCAGCAGGCGCACGCCGAACACGAGCGCCAGGAGGCTGAAGGGCAGGTTCACCAGGAACACCCAGCGCCAGCTCACCTGGACCAGGAGGCCCCCGATCGGTGGGCCGAAGGCGGCGGCGGCGCCACCGACGGCGGACCAGAGCCCGATGGCCGCCCCCTTGCGGTCCGGGCCGAAGGCGGGAAGGAGGAGTCCGAGGGAGGTCGGGAGCATGAGGGCGCCCCCGAAGGCCTGCAAGACCCGCGCCCCGACGAGGAAGTCCAGTGAGGGTGCCACGGCGCAGAGCGCCGACGACGCGGTGAAGACGGCCAGCCCGAGCAGGAAGGCGCGCTTGCGCCCGGCCCGATCCGCCCAGCGCCCGGCCGGCACCAGGGCCGCCGCGAAGACGATCGTGTAGGCGCTCAGCACCCACGACAGCGAGCTCAGGCTCTCGCCATGGAAGTCCGCGGAGATGCTGGGGAAGGCGATGTTGACGATGAACAGGTCGAGCGACGACAGGAACACCCCGGTCAAGACGATCAGGGCGGTCACGGTGGGCCGGGTCCGCCGGGACGAGGAGACGGCCGAGATCGGCACGGTCCGTTCTGTCATAGGACGCAATCTAGCGAGGATAGTTGCATAACGCAACGCATTCGATGAAATATGCGCTATTCTGGGGTAATGCTCAATCGGGACTACCCCACCCAGTACTGCCCGGTCGCCGCGACGCTCGAGGTCGTGGGCGAGAGGTGGACCCTCCTGGTCATCAGGGACGTCTTCTTGGGTATCCGGCGCTTCGACGACCTCCAGCGCGACCTGGGCGTGGCGCGCAACGTGCTGCAGGCGCGCCTCGAGCGCCTCGTCGAGGAGGGGATTCTGGTCAAGCGGCCGTACCAGGAACGCCCGCTGCGTTGTGAGTACCGCCTCACCGAGAAGGGCGCCGACCTGTGGCCGGTGCTCGTCGCCCTGCTGCAGTGGGGGGACCGCTACGGGCTCGAGGGCGAGCGGCCGATGCTGTTGCAGCACCGCGGGTGCGGCGGGGAGCTCGACGACCGCCGGCGTTGCACGGCGTGCGGCGCGGACGTGACGGTGACGGAAGCGGTCGCCGTCCGCACGGGGGCACGCAAGCCCGGGGTGGTCGTCCAGGGCCAGCCGGTCACGGCCTGACGCGGCGGTCGCCGGGGCGCGGGCGGGCGCGCGTCGCTACCGTGGCCGCATGAGCGACGACACGACATGGCTGGACGCGACGGCGCAGGCGGAGCTGGTCCGCCGCAACGAGGTCTCGGCGTCCGAGCTCGTGGGTGCGGCGATCACGCGCATCGAGAAGCTGAACCCCCAACTCAATGCCGTCATCCACGAACTCTTCGACCAGGCTCGCACGGCCGCCGCCGGCCTGTTGCCCGACGGCCCGTTCCGCGGCGTGCCGTTCCTCTTGAAGGACCTCATGGCCGAGCTGGCCGGCACGCCCTTCTCGGAGGGCATGGACTTCGCCGGCGACTACCGCTCGACCGTGACCCAGACGCTGACCCAGCGCTATCTCGACGCGGGCTTCGTCATCTGCGGCAAGACGAACGCGCCCGAGCTCGGCATCCTCCCCACGACCGAACCACGGCGCTTCGGCGCCTCGCGCAACCCATGGGACACGGCGCACTCCACCGGTGGCTCCTCGGGCGGCTCGGCCGCGGCGGTGGCCTCGGGCATGGTGCCGGTCGCCCACGCCAACGACGGTGGCGGCTCCATCCGCATCCCCGCGTCGTGTTGCGGCCTGGTCGGGCTGAAGCCGACCCGCGGGCGCAACTCACTGGCCCCCCAGTACGGCGACGTGATGGGCGGCCTCGTGTGCGAGCACGTCGTCTCGCGCTCGGTGCGCGACTCCGCCGCCATCCTCGACACGACGTCCGGTCCGGTGCCCGGCGACCCCTACTGGGCGCCGCCGCGCCGCGGGGCGTCATTCGCCGCCGCGGCCGAGGTGCCGACGCACCGGTTGCGCATCGCCGTGCTCGTGGCCTCGCCGACCGGGAGCGACGTGCACCCGGACTGCGTGGCCGCGACCCGTGCCGCGGCCGTCCTGTGCGAGTCGTTGGGGCACCACATGGACGAGGCCGCCCTCGACGTCGACGGCGACGCCTTCGTCGCCGACTTCGTCAACGCCTGGGCCGCGGGCAACGCGTGGGCGGTCGCGGACTGGGAGGCCCGTCTGGGACGGGCGGCGACGGAGCCGGAGTTCGAGCCGCTCACCTGGGCACTCGTCGAGCTCGGCCGGTCGCTGACCGCGCCGCAGCACCTCACCGCGGTGCAGGGGCTCCAGAAGGCGTCGCGCCGGATCGCCGCGGCCTTCGAGTCCTTCGATCTCCTGCTGACCCCGACGCTGGCGGAGCCGCCGGCCCCGCTCGGGACCTTCGACTCCCCGCCGGGCGAGCCCCTGGCGGGACTTTTCCGGGCCGCCGCCTACGTGCCCTTCACGCCACCCTTCAACGTGACGGGCCAGCCGGCCATCTCCCTCCCGCTGCACTGGAACGAGGTCGGGCTGCCGATCGGCGTCCAGTTCGTCGGGCGCCTAGGCGACGAGGAGACCCTGCTCGGTCTGGCCGGTGAGCTCGAGGGGGCGGCCCCGTGGTCGGCGCGCCGCCCGCCGGTCTCGGCGTAGGCGGAACCGGGCGGTCGCCTATCCCGGAGGACCCGTCACCAGCACGCAGCGCGTGCCCGAATAGATGGTGGGCATGCACTTGTTGCAATGGATGCACAGCGACGAGGACGCGGTGCCCTCGCGCATGCGGTTGGGCAGGTCCGGCTCGCGCAGCAGGGCGCGGGCCATGGCCACGAAGGCGAAGCCCTCGGCCAGGGCGGACTCGATCGTGGCCAGTTCCGTGATGCCGCCGAGCAGAATGACCGGCGTGGTGAGCGTCCGCTGGAACTGGCGCGCGTAGGGGAGGAAGAACGCCTCCTCGTAGGGGTAGGTGCGCAGGAAACGCTTCCCCAGCACGCGGAAGCCGAGGCGCACCGGCAGCGGCAACGTGGCGCCGAACTCCCGCAGCGGCGCGTCGCCGCGGAAGAGGTACATCGGGTTGGCGAGCGAGCTACCCCCGGTGAGCTCGAGCGCATCGAGGGAGCCGTCGGACTCGAAGAGCCGGGCGATCTCGACGCTCTCGTCGAGCCAGAGGCCGCCGTCAACGCCGTCGGCCATGTTGAGCTTCGCCGTGACGGCCGTCCGGGGCCCCGCCGCGTCGCGCACGGTGCGGAGGACGGCGCGGGCGAAGCGGGCCCGGTTCTCCACCGAGCCGCCGAACTGGTCGTCGCGGCGGTTGAGCTTGGGGCTCAGGAACGCGCTGAGGAGGTAGTTGTGGCCGACGTGCACCTCGATGCTGTCGAAGCCGGCCTCGACGGCGCGCCGGGCGGCGTTGCGGTAGTCCTCGGTGATGCGCTCGATGGCGGCGGCGTCCACGGCGCGCAGGCGCGAGCCCATCGGGGTGAACCCGCCCGACGGCGAGAGCGCCCGAGCGCGGTTGGAGCGCGCGTTGGCCACGGGCCCGGCGTGGCCGATCTGTGCCGCAGCGGCCGCACCCTCGGCGTGGACGGCGTCGGTCAGGCGCCGGAGGCCCGGGACGGTGTCGTCGTCGAGGAGCAGGCAGTGGCGGTCCGTCCGGCCCTCCGGAGCGACCGCGAGGTAGGCGACCGTCGACATGGCCGCGCCGCCCGCCGCCACGCGTCGGTGGAACGCGACGAGCTGGTCGCTGACCCGGCCGCCGGGGGTGACGCCCTCGAAGGTGGCCGCCTTGATGATGCGGTTGCGCAGGGTCAGCGAACCGAGCGGCGCCGGCGCGAAGACCTCGGGCGCCGTCGGTCGCGTGGTGCGGGGCATCGGCCTACCTTGGCGCACGGGCATCCGGCGCGCCCGTTGGCCTCACTCGACGGCGGCCCCGGCCGCGGCCGGGACGGGACCGGGTCGCAGTGGCGGCGCGCTGAGCGTGCAATGGAACGCCGCCGGCACGGATGCGGCCGGGGCGGCCGGTGTGGTCGCCGGGTTGCGGATGAGGAAGGCGGCCAGCAGGCCCCCGGCGGCCGCGATGGCGCCGGAGATGTACATCGCCGTGCGGAAGCCGCCCGCCAGATCGGACGCGCTCAGGGCCTCGGGCCCCGTGAGGCCGGCCAGCAGCGGCAGGACGGCCACCGCGAAGAGGCCGGCGGCGCGGGCCACCGTGTTGTTGACGGCCGAGGCGATGCCGGAGTGCTCGGCCGGGGCCGCTCCCATGGCGGTGGCGGTGAGGGGCGCGACGCACACGGCCAGGCCGGCGCCGAAAACGACGACGGCCGGCAGCACCTGGGTCCAGTAGCCCCCGGGGTCGGTGGCGCGGGCGAGGAGGGCGAGGCCGGCACCGACGAGGAGGGGGCCGAGCGTCATCTGCAGGCGCGGGCCGATGCGGGCCGACAGCTGCCCGGACTGTGCGGAGAACAACAGCATGATCAGCGTCACCGGTAGGAGGGCCAGGCCCGAGGCGAGCGGGCTGTAGTGCTCGACGACCTGCAGCTCGACGGGAACCAAGAAGAGCGCGCCGCCCAGCGCGCCGTATATCGCGAAGGTGACGGCGTTGGCGCCGCTGAACTGGCGTGACCGGAACAGCTCGAGCGGGAGCATGGGGCTGCGCTCGCGATGCTCGACGACGAGGAAGGTGGGTCCAGCGACGACGGCGACGACGAGGCTGGCCAACACGATCGGGCTCATCCAGCCGCGGGCGGGACCCTCGATGAGCGCAGCGGTCACACCGGCGAGGAAGACGACGGCCAGCGCGGCCCCCGCCACGTCGATCCGGCCGGTGCGTGTCGGGTCGCTGGTCTCGGGCACGTGCCGCGCCGTGATCACCAGCACGAAGGCGGCTACCGGGACGTTGATGAAGAAGACCCATCGCCAGGACGCGGCGGAGATGAGGTAGCCGCCGATCAGCGGGCCGGCGGCTCCAGCGACGCCGCCCAGGCCGGACCAGGCGCCGATCGCCTTGGAGCGGTCGTCGGGGCGGAACGACGCCTGGATGATGGCGAGGCTGCCGGGCGTGAGCAGCGCCCCCCCGACACCTTGCACGACCCGGGCGCCGATGAGGAACGTCGAGGTCGGCGCCAGTCCGCAGGCCGCGGAGGCCACGGCGAACCAGGCGACGCCGACCGAGAAGATGCGCTTGCGCCCGAAGCGGTCGCCCAGCGAGCCGCCGACGAGGAGGAAGGCGGCCAGGGTGAGCGAGTAGCCGGTGACGACCCACTGCAGCGTGCCGATGGAACCGTGAAAGGTGCGGTTGATGGAGGGCAGCGCGATGCCGACGACGGTCGCATCGAGGAAGGCGATCCCCGAGCCGAGGACGGTGGCGACGAGGACCCAGCGTCCCCGCGCGGTGCGCAGGGCCAGGCTCTCGTCGGCGGCCGCCGCGGTCCCCGTTTCCCCCGAGGGCGTCACTGCGGCAGGCGTGAATCGTGAGCTTGACGGTGCTGCCGGGTTTCACCACCGCGCCCCCAGCAGGGTTCTGGGTGCGCACGGTCTGCGGTGGCCTGTGCGTGGTGGTCGTCACCGGGAGGCTGGTCGTGGTGGTGGTGGTGGTGGTCGAGGCGGTCGTGACCGACGTCGTCGTGGTGGACGTCGTCGTGGCCTCCCGGCCGAGCGAGTAACAGGCCCAGGTGAGGCCTGCGGCGTGCAGGGCTCTGCGGGCGGTGGAGAAGGTCGGTCCCACGATGGAGGGCACCGCGGCGCCGTCGCCGAAGCACCCGGACCAGGTGATGCCGACGCGGGTGTCCGGCGGCACGATCGAGCCTGGCGCCACCGGGACGGCGCCGACCGCGACGTCGGGCGGCGTACCGGCGAGCGAGAGCGAATCGACGACGCTCTGGCTGGCCAACGTGCCCTTGTTGCAGGGCGCGTTCAGGCTCACTGCGGCGAGCTTGGCGGCGCAGAGCGCCTCGTGGGCCGCGGCGATCTTTGTGTCCACCACGTCCGGAACGGCCGCCCCGGGTTGGCTCGCCGTTGTCGTCGTGGTGCTGGTGGACGACGTGGTGCTGGTCGAGGTCGTCGTGGGATTCCCGACGGCCTCCTTCCGGCGCTCGCTTGGCGACCCACCACAGGTGGCAACGGCAGACGCGGCCACGACGACGACGGCTCCTGCGGCGACCCGCCGGGTCAGGGGGCTCATGCGACCATCATTGCCCGCGGCGCGCGCGGCGACCACGGCGGCGCGGCGGCGCGGCGGCCACGGTGTCTTCCCACATGGACGTGGCAGAGGCGCGCCGCGTCATCGCAGGAGGCGGGCTCCTGCGGGCAGCGACCCAGCCTGCTCGGGGTGCAGCAGCTCGGCCAGCAACTCCACGCCGTCCACGACGCGTGGTCCGGGACGCGAGAAGAAGGCGTTGGCGTCGACGGCGACGACCCGGCCCAGGTGCGTCGCCTCCGGCCGGTCGAGGAACGAGGCCGACTGGGCGACCGCGCCGTCGAGGTCGAAACCACACGGGCTGAAGACGGTGACGTCGATCGCCTCCGCCGCGATCTCGTCCCAGGAGAGCCGGCACGACCGCTCGCCCGTGACGGCCAAGACGGGCTCGCCTCCCGCCGTGTCGACCATGTCGGGCACCCAGTGGCCGGCGTTGAACGGGGGGTCCGGCCATTCGAGCACGAAGACGCGCGGGCGGGGACGCGGCGCGCATTCCGACTCGCTCCCGCACGACGTCCAGGCGCGTCGCGCAGGTCCGCCATGAGCGCCTCGGCGGTCGGCAGCGTGCCCGTCGCCCGCCCGACGGTGCCGATGCACTCGATGACCTCCTCGAGGTTGGCCGGATCGAGCGAGACGACCTCGGCCGAGCAGCCGATGACCCCGAGCGCCTCTTCGACCGCGCCCGACGGCACGGCACAGACCTGGCAGAGGTCCTGGGCCAGGATGAGGTCGGGGTCGATGGCCCTGATCGCTGCGTCATCGAGGGTGTAGATCGACTCGCCCGCGGCCACGCGGGCGCTGACCTCCGCGTCGACCTCGGACGCGCTGGCGCGTCGAACCGGTGTCGAGCGCGGTGCCCGAGACCACCGCAACGGTCCGGGCCTCGGGCGGGTAGTCGCACTCGAAGCTGACCCCGGCGAGCTGGTCGCCGGCACCCAGCGCGTAGACGATCTCGGTGGCCGAAGGCAGCAAGCGACACGATCCGCACGGCGACCCATTCTGCGCCACGCATGGCACCGTGGACCCGGTCCGGCATCCGCTGGGCCGAGCCGCTCACCCCGTGTTACGGTGGCCGACGCCGAAAGGCATGCAGTGACTGCCCGCGCGGGGAAGCCGGTGAGATGCCGGCGCTGGTCCGCAACCGTGTGCGGTCGCCCGATCAGGGCGAACCGTGAAGCCGGGGTACCGCAAGGGCAGATGAGTTCCCATCTGTCGAGACACATAGGACTGGGGCTCGGTGTAGCCCCGTGCGAATCGGAGTTTCCGGGCTGAAGTCCGGGAAGCGAGCACACATGCACACCGTCCACCGCACTTGGCGGGCCGTCGTCGCGGCGGCATCGACCGCCGTTCTGGCTGTTGGTCGCGGCGACCGACGGGCCCGAGCGTGAACGCCGGGGCAACGACCGGCGTCGGCCACGACGCTGCCGCAGGTTCCCGCCGCCGTCGGGGCCGCCACGTGGTTGGCCTCGCAGCTGACCTCGGGTGGCTACGTCCCCGGCAGTACGCCCGGCACGGCCGACTACTCAGAGACGGTCAACACGCTGCTGGCGCTGGCCGCGGCGAACGTCGACCTGCCGCTGGCCCGGACCGGGCTGGCCTACATGGAGACGAACGCCGAGGGGTACATCGCGGCGGAGGGCAGCGACGGCCCCGGGTCAGCTCTCCCTGCTCATCCTGCATGGCGCACACGTCCTGGGGGCCGACCCGACGAACTTCGGTCGCACGAACCTGGTCACCCGACTGCTGGCGACCGAGCAGACGACCGGGCCGAACGTGGGCCGCTTCGGCACCGACGCCCAGGTCCCCGACTTCAACTCCGGGCCCTACGACCAGGGACTGGCCCTGGCGGCGCCCTGCGCGCGGTCGGGATGGCCGCGCCGGCCGCCTCGATCGGCTGGTTGACGCGGCGCAGTGCCCGGACGGAGGCTGGGCGGCACCGGATCCGGTCACCAACCCGTGCAACGGCTGATCCCGCCGCGGGCGACGGACCCGATACCAACACGACCGCACTCGCGCTCCAGGGTCTCGCCGCGCAGGGTGGCTTGACGCCCGTCGGTCACCTCTGGCGCAGCTGACGTTCCTGGAGAAGGCACAGAACGCGGACGGCGGCTGGGCCTACGACCCGAACGCCCCCGACAACCAGCAGACGAGCGACCCCGACTCGACCTCGCTGGTGATCCAGGCGCTGCTCGCCCTCGGCCTGTCGCCCGATGCGGCGCAGTTCGACGTTGGTGGTCACGTGCCGGCGTCGACGCTGCTCTCCTTCCGGGTGACTTCCGGTCCGGACTCCGGGGCGTTCTTCAGCCCGTTCGGCAGCCCGACCACCGGCGACCTGTTCGCCAGCTTCCAGGCCGGCGCCGGCGCTGATGGCGTTGCGCTTCCCGTTCGGGCCCTCGGGCGCGTCGTACTGGCTGGCGGCATCCGACGGCGGGGTCTTCGGGTTCGGTGGCGCCCCGTTCCACGGATCGCTCGGGAGCCTCACGCTCAACAAGCCGATCGTCGGCAGCGCGGCGACGCTGGCCGGCCAGGCGTACTGGCTCGTCGCCTCCGACGGCGGGGTCTTCAGCTTCGGCAGCGCCGGGTTCTTCGGTTCCATGGGCGGCAAGCCGCTCAACAAGCCGGTCGTGGGGATGGCCGCCGCGGCAGAAGGCGGCGGGTACTGGCTCGTCGCCTCCGACGGCGGCGTGTTCACCTTCGGCGGGGCCGGCTTCTTCGGTTCCATGGGCGGCCAAGCCGCTCAACCAGCCGATCGTGGGGATCGCCGTCCACGCCGGACGGCGGCGGCTACTGGCTGGTGGCGTCCGACGGCGGCATCTTCGACTTCGGCGACGCCGGCTTCTTCGGTTCCATGGGCGGCAAGCCGCTCAACCAGCCGATCGTGGGGATCGCGTCCACGCCGGACGGCGGGGGCTACTGGCTGGTGGCGTCCGACGGCGGCATCTTCGACTTCGGCGACGCCGGCTTCTTCGGTTCCATGGGCGGCAAGCCGCTCAACAAGCCGATCGTGGGGATTGCGTCCACGCCGGACGGCGGGGGCTACTGGCTGGTGGCGTCCGACGGCGGGGTGTTCACCTTCGGCGACGCGATCTACTCGGGTTCGACGGGCGGCACGCCGCTCAACGCGCCCGTCGTCAGCATGTCGACCAGCGCGACCTGACCATGCGGCACCGTCTGCGCACCGCTCTGCTCGCCGCCGCGGGTCTCGTGGCCGGGAGTCTGGTCGCCGGCGCCGTGGCAGTCGGTCCCGTGGTGGCGAGCGGGCAGGTGTGCGAGGGAGTCGTGGTCGATGACGGCGCCGGCGTCGCGCCCACCGCCCACAGCGGCCCAGGTGGCGCCCGGGTCGAGCGACCTCGACGCGCTCGGCGCGGTCGGCGACGAGGCGACACAGAACAATTCCGGGCTGGTCTGCGCCATCGACGGCTATCCGGCCAACGCCCTGCAGAACTGTCTGAACACCGTCGGGCGGCCTCTACTACTACTGGTCCTACTGGCAGGGGAATCCCGCCACCAGATACGTGGACCTACGCTGAGGCCGGACCGGCGCGAGCACACGGTCGCGACGGGGCAGACCTACGTCGAGGGCTGGCGCTACCAGGACCCCGGCCCGGACGGTCCCGAGCGCGCCGAAGCCCTCGGTGACGCCCGCCGCCGCGTTCACCCAAGCGTGCCCGGGGGTGACGCCGGTAGCGCAGTCGGGCGGCGGAGGCGCCGGTGGGGGTGGCGGTGCCGTCGCGAGCGGGGGCGGATCGGGCAGCGCGGTCACCACGACATCCGCCCCTACGACGTCTCCCACCGCAGTGACGGGTCTGCCATCGGGCGCGGTAGCGCCCGCGTCGGGGGGGCCGGTGTCGTCCGCGAAGACCCCATCCCGGGGTGCATCCGGACCGAGCCCGCCGAGCGCAAGCACCGGCTCGACGTCCACCACGACGACCGCGGGTGCCGGGCCGACGCAACCGGCGTCGAAGCGGCCGGCGGCAAAGCTCGCCCTGACCAGCGGGACGGCACACAACGCGTCCGGGGGAGATCCGCTGCTGCCGGTCGTCGTGGTGGTGATTCTGGTCGCGCTGCTCGGCGCGGCAGCCTGGTTCCGGTGGCGGCGGCGGCCGGGCGAAGCGTGAGCGGCGCCCGCCCGCGCCGACCGGTGCATCCTCTGGCCTGGTGGGCCTGGGCAGCCGCCCTCGCCGTCACCGCCATGCAGACGACCGATCCCAATCCCTTCCTTCTCCTGCTCGTCGGCGCGGTCGCCTGCTTCGTCGTGGCGAGCTGCCACGGCGACGGGCCGTGGTCGCGATCACTGGGCCTGTTCCTCCGGATCGGGCTGGTCGTCATCGTGATCCGGGTGGCCATCGAGATCGTCTTCGGCCAGCGCGGCGTGCCGGGCCACGTGCTTGTCACGCTGCCGCACGCGCCGCTCCCGTCATGGGCGGCTGCCGTCAGCATCGGCGGTGCGGTCACGCTGGAGTCGATCATCACCGCGTTCGTGTTGGGCTTGCAGCTCGCGGTGATCCTCGTGTGCTTCGGCTCCGCCAACTCGCTCGTCAGCCCATACCGCCTGCTGCGCTGCCTCCCGGCCATCCTGTACGAGGCCGGGGTGGCGGTCACCGTGGCGCTGTCGTTCACCCCCGAGCTGATCGAGACCATCGCCGCGGTCCGTCAGGCCCGGCGCCTGCGCGGCATCCCGACCACCGGGCTCCGTGGCCTCCGCGGCGTCGCCGTGCCAGTGTTGGAGGGCGCGCTGGACCGGTCGCTCCAGCTGGCGACGTCGATGGATGCCCGGGGTTACGGGCGACGGAACGAGACGTCGGGCGCGGCGCACGCGCTGGCCGCCGGCGCCATCGGGGTCGGGGCTCCTGTTGGCGGCCATCGGGGTCTACGGCGTGATCGACGCGGGCTCGCTCTTCGGGTTGGGTCTGCCGATCGTCGCGGTCGCCGTCGTGCTCTGCGCGGTGGGCCTCACGGTCGGTGGCCGCCGCATGCAACGGTCGCGCTATCGACCGGACCGGTGGGGTGCGCAGGAGTGGGCGATCCTCGGCTCCGGTCTGGCCGCGGTCGGGTCGATGGCCCTCGCCAACGCCCTCGCGGTGCCCGGTGTGACAGTCTCCTTCGTCCCGCTGGCCGTCCCGCCGCTCCCGTTGCTGCCCGTGGTCGGGATCCTCGTGGCGGCGGTGCCGGCCTTCATCGCGCCGGTCCGCCGCGCCGTCGTGGCGCCGGCCCGTCCCGAGCTCGGACCGGCTGTCGCATGATCCGCCTCGACGAGGTCTCCTTCCGTTACGACGGGTGCGGGGCACCCCACGCTCGACCGCGTCAGCCTCGAGATACCCGAGGGAGAGTTTTGCGTGGTCGTCGGCGAGACCGGTACCGGAAAGTCGACGCTGTTGCGCAGCGTCAACGGGCTCGTGCCCCATTTCAGCGGCGGCACGCTTCGGTGGCACCGTGACCGTCGACGGGAGGTCAACCCGGCAGTACCGGCCGCGCGAGCTGGCCGATGTCGTGGGCTATGTCGGCCAGAATCCGCTGGCCAGCTTCGTCACCGAGCGCGTCGAGGACGAACTGGCGTACACCATGGAGAACCTCGGTGTCGCACCAGAGGCCATGCGCCGGCGCGTCGAGGACACGGTCGACCTTCTCGGCCTCCACGAGCTGCGGTACCGATCGCTGCGCGGGCTCTCCGGGGGACAGCAGCAGCGGGTGGCGATCGGTGCCGTACTGACGGCGTTGCCCCGTGTGCTGGTTCTCGACGAGCCGACGTCCGCCCTCGATCCGGCCGCGGCCGAGGAAGTCCTCAACGCGCTGGCTCGCCTCGTCCACGACCTCGGCCTGACGGTGCTCATCGCCGAGCACCGACTCGAGCGCGTCCTGCCCTTCGCCGACCGGATCGTGCTGGTGCCGGGCGCCGGCGCGCCGCTCGCGGTCGGGCTGCCCGCCGAGATCATGCGCACCGCGACGGTGGCACCGCCCCTGGTGCAGCTCGGCCGGTACATGGCGTGGGAGCCACTCCCGCTCACCGTGCGGGACGCCCGCCGCCAGGCCGACGGCTTGCGGGAGCGCATTGCGCAGCAGCGCCGGGCAGGGGTCGCCGGCGGGACCGGGAACCGCGACGACGCCGGCGCATCGGTGCGGCAGCTCGGCGCTGCACTACGGGCCGGTCGCGGCGTTGCAGTCGGTGGATCTCGACCTGCACGCCGGCGAGTTCACCGTGCTCATGGGCCGCAACGGCTCGGGCAAGTCATCGCTTCTGAACGCCCTGGCGGGCGAACGGAGCCCGACGCGCGGCTCGGTCAGCGTGGGAGGCCGTGATCCACACCGACTGCCCGCCAGCGAGCTGATCCGCGCCGTCGGCCTGGTCCCTCAGGACCCCGGCCTGCTGCTCTACGGCGAGTCGGTGGAGGACGAGTGCCGCATGGCCGACCGGGCCGCCGCGCTCGACGACGGGGCGACGCGGGCGACGCTCGAGCGCGTGCTGCCCGGGCTACCGATGGACCGCCACCCGAGGGACCTCTCGGAGGGCCAGCGCCTCGCGCTCGCTCTGGCCATCGTGCTCGCCCCGGCCCCCACGCTGCTCCTGCTCGACGAGCCGACCCGTGGTCTCGACTACCCGAGCAAGGACCGGCTGATCACCGTGCTGCATGAGCTGGCGGCGTCAGGCCATGCGGTCGTGCTGGCCACCCACGACGTCGAGCTGGCGGCGCGAGTGGCGAACCGGGCCGTCGTGCTGGCCGATGGCGAGGTCATCGCCGACGGGCCGGCACGCGAGGTCGTGTGCCACTCGCCCGTGTTCGCCCCCCAGATCGCCAAGGTCTTGGCTCCCGACGAGTGGTTGACGCTCGACGAGGTCCGGGCGGCGCTCGAGGCGGTCCCGGCGTGACGGTCCCCGCGGCGATGGGCGCGTCTCCCTCCCGGCAGCCGCCCGCCATCCGGCTGGGGCGGCGATCAACGGCGCTCATCACGCTGACCAGCGCGTTCGGGATCGCAGCGTTTTGTTGGCCGCTGCTGCATCCACGAACACGCCGGGGCCAACACGGCGCACGGCAGTGATGCGCCGTGGATCTTCGTCGCGCTCGTTCCGCTGCTCATCGCCATCGTGATGGCCGAGCTGTCCGAGGGAGGCATCGACGCCAAGGCCATCGCCCTGCTCGGCATCTTGGCCGCCTGTTTCTCCGCCCTGCGCATCGCCAGTCCCGGCATCGACGGGTTCGAACCGGAATGGTTCCTGCTGATCCTCGCGGCGCGGGTGTTCGGTCGCGGCTTCGGCTTCGTCCTGGGGGCGGTGGCTCTCTTCGCGTCTGCGCTGGTCACCGGCGGGGTGGGCCCCTGGCTCCCCTTCCAGATGATCGCCGCGGCGTGGATCGGTTTGGGGGCTGGATCGTTGCCAGAGGCACACGGGCGGGCCGAGCGAACGCTGCTCGCTGGCTATGGCGTCGTGGCCGCGCTCGTCTACGGCATGCTGACGAACTTCTGGTTCTGGCCCTTCGTCGGGACCGGCACGACCTACGCGTTCGTCCCCGGTGCTGGTGTGGTGGCCAACCTGCACCGGTTCCTCCTGTTCGACCTGACGACGTCGATGGGCTTCGACCTCACCCGGGCCGTGACCTGCGCGGTCCTGATCCTTGTCCTCGGCCGTCCGGTGCTGGCGGCGCTCCGGCGCGCTTCCCGGCGTGCCGTCTTCGAACCCAAGGCGGAATTCCTGGGTTGAGCGAGCCCCGACGGGCAACGCAGGGCGTACGACCCCGTCAGACCGGCTCGTCCCCCTTGATCGTGACCCGCTGGATCACCCGGTGCTCGTCGCCGAAGTCCCCGACTACCGAGTGCTGTGTGGCGCGGTTGTCCCAGAAGCCGAGATCGCCGGCGGCCCAGTGGTAACGGACGACGAATTCGGGCCGGACCGAGTGGGTGTAGAGGAACGAGAGGAGGGCGTCGCTCTCGGGGCGGCTGAGCTCGACGATGTGCGACGTGAAGCCGGGATTGACGAAGAGCGCTCTGGCACCCGTCTCGGGGTGCGTCCGCACGACAGGGTGGACCACCGGCTCGAGGTCCGGGACGTCGCGTCCCTCCCAGGTGCCCTTCTCGAAGCGCTCGAGCACGCTGCTGAAATCAGATAGGAATTGTCAAGTTTCGTCCAGGCTCCGGCCCAGAGCGAGACCGCGCCGCGTTCTCCGGCGGGTTCACCCCCGTCCGCGGCGCACCACGTACGACGCGCGCACGAAAGTTCGCCGTCTCCGCGTCACCGCATCGCATTCTTCGATTCGTCCGGCTCCGAAAAGGAGAACTTCGAGATTCGCCACATCCGTGGCACACCGCGGCTCCGGACACGAGTTGGAGAACGGAGGTCGAGCATGGTTCCCGAACCGCGTGACGAGAGCTCACCCGAGGCGGAGGGTTGGCGCAGCAGCCTGAGTCGGCGCACCTTCCTGCGCCGCGGCACGTTCACCGCCGCAACCGTTGCCGCCGTCAGCAGTGTCCCGGGCCTCTCGGGCCTCCTCGCCTCCACCGAATCCGAGGCACCGGCTGTCGACACCGGCGTCAGCGACGCAGAGGACGAGAGCGGTGCCCTGTCCGAGCCGCTGGTCGCGCAAGTCAAGGACGCCAGAACCGGCGAGATCAGCCTGTTCCAGGGGGAGCGCGAAGTCGTCGTCCGTTCACCAGCGCTCGCTCGGAGTCTGCTGTCCGCCGCCCGCAAGTAGCCCAATCCATACCCAAAACCGAATCACCACCACAGGAGGAATCATGTCGTCACACCGCGAAGCGCCCGAGATCTCCAAGGATCCGGTTGCCGACAGCACCGATGTCTACGCTTTCATGAGCCCAGACAAGGCGGGCACGGTCACGCTGATCGCCAACTACATCCCGCTCGAGGCTCCCGACGGCGGCCCGAACTTCTACGAATTTGCCGACGACGTCCTCTACGAGATCCACATCGACAACAGCGGGGACGGCAATCCTGACATCAGCTATCAGTTCCGGTTCGCCACCTTCAACAACATCCCGGCGTCTTTCCTGTACAACGACGGTCCGATCACGACGTTGACACCACCGTCGCCGTCGTCCAACTGGAACCGACAGCAGACGTACACGCTCGCGCGCGTCGACCATCACGCCAATCGCTGGGGTGGTTCGTCGGTCGTGTTGGGGTCGGGACTCCTCTGTCCGCCGTGCAACATCGGGCCGTTGTCGACGCCGAACTACCCGGCCTTGGCCGCCTCCGCCATCCATGCTGTCGGGGCGGGGCCGTTCTCGGCCCAGGTGTTCGCCGGGCAGCGGGCCGAGGGCTTCTACGTCGACCTGGGCGCTGTGTTCGACCTCGGGGACCTGCGTCCCTTCGCCGGTGCCCACGCCGGCGGGCCGGCCGCCGGCCTCATGAGCGGCATGCCCGGCGTGAACTCGACGGCCGACGTCAACGTCCACACGCTGGCGCTCCAGATTCCGGCCAACCAGCTCACGCGTGCCGTGCCGACGGGTCAGGGTGACTCCGCCGCGGTCATCGGCGTGTGGACCACGGCCAGCCGCCAGCGCGTCCGGGTCTGGGGCAATTGGTTCAACGGGGGCGACCTGCGGAGCGGCCCGTGGACCCAGGTGTCGCGACTCGGCAATCCACTCGTCAACGAGCTCCTCATCGGCATCGGCGCCAAGGACGTCTGGAACACGCAGCCGCCGACGACGGACGGCACGGAGTTCCTGAGTTACTTCGCCAAACCGCTGCTGGCGCAGCTGTTGCCGAGCCTCTACCCGGGCCAATTCACCAACCTCCTTGCGTACAACGGTGTGTCGTCGAACACGCGGCCCGACATTGAGGCGATCTTCCTGACGGGGATCCCCGCCGGGGTCATCACCCAGGCCCCGACCTTCACCAACTTCAACGGGACCGGCATCAAGGCGGAGATGCTGAGGCTCAACACGGCGATCCCTCCGTCGTCCAGCCCCAACAGCCTGGGGCTCCTCGGCCTCGACGTGGCCGGGTGGCCCAACGGCCGCAGGGTGTTCGACGACGTGGCGACCATCGCGCTGCGCGCCGTGGCGGGGGCGACGCTGGGCTACGTGGCCAAATTCACCGCAGACGCCACGGCCGGTGCGGTCAACTTCGGGCTCACGACCGGGGGTACCGACCTCTCGGCCAAGGGCACCGAGGCCTACCTGCCGACGTTCCCGTACCTCGGCACGCCGTACAGCGGCTACCGGAACCCGTCCGTCACGCCCGTCTCGGTGCCGTCGTAGTCATGGAGCACAACCATCTCCTCGGTCCCAGCGAAGAAGGGGCCGTCGTGCTCGACATCGGTGGAGACATCGGCGCTGCCGTCGTGCATGCGCCGGCGACGCTGGGCGGGTCCGAATTAGAGATACGGCGCCAAGGCACGCAGTGGGACGGCACCCATGTGGCGGTTCGAGAACGGCGAGTCCCCGGCGGTGTGCTGTACGCCGCCCTGTTTCCCGGCCTCGGTCGTGGTCGCTACGACGTGCGCGTACGCGACCACGCCGGTGGACCGGTGGCGACCGTCGACGTCGAGGGTGGAAGGGTGACCGAGGCGCATCTCGCGTCCGATCGCGTCGGCTGATGTCCGTCGCACCCTCCGTCGGCCGCGACGCGGCGTGTGCGCATTTTGCGCTGCGCCCATTTTTCGGGTACGGCGCCAGCGCCTACCACCGATAAAAGCTGTGTCGACCCGCTCCTTCACCACGACCGATCGCAAACCCCACAAGCCAGAATACGGCCAGGAGGACAGCGGCGATCCAGAGGAGGTGCAGGGCGAATCCTGCGCCGAACAAGATCAGGACGAGAACCAATATCAGTACGAGCGTCATGACACGAGCCTCACCAACGTAGGTTCGACGCAAACTTGGACTGGCCACAGTCGCGAAGTCGTTGCAACACGACCGTGGATCTCCTGCATCGCGTGGGCCTGCTGGTTCGTGGACAGTCACGCTGTACGCGAGGCGCGACGCCAGCATTGAACGCACGTGCTTTCCCGAGGTGAGACCAGCAGAGCACGAAATCAGCTGAGACCCAGGTTCCGCTTCAGGCGCTCGCGATCATTCGTTTCCGGGCATCAAGACCGAGTGCTCAGGTCCCACCCGGCCAAAGGATCCGCATACTCCTTCGTGAAGCGGGTAACCCTCACGTGTGAGAGAGACCCAGAACCAAGAGCTCGAACGGGAGATCAAATTCAAGGTCCCGATGGGCCAGGCTCTGCCAGACCTCCGAGGGTTGGTCGGGCGCACGGAGCGCCTTCCCCAGCAGCGGCTCCGTACCGCCTACTTCGACACGGCGGACGAGCGACTGTGGGACCGGGGCCTCACCCTGCGCCACCGCACCGCTGAAGTTGGACCCGGTCCGACCTGGACGCTCAAGCTCCCAGGGGGCACCGCCGGGTCTACGTTGGAAAGGACGGAGGTTTCCTGGTCTGGCGACCGGGACGAGGTCCCCGTCGACGCGAGGTCAATCCTCCGTGGGCTTGTCCGCCGCGAACCCATCCGCGAACTGGTCGAGCTCGAGACGACCCGCCAGCGTCTCGCACTGCACGATAGTCAAGACACGGTCGTGGCCGAGATTGACGATGACACCGTTGTCGTCCGGGGCGGACCACGAGATGGGTACCGATTTCGCCAAGTCGAGCTCGAGCTTCACGGCGATTCACAAGAAATCGCCACCATCGTCACCGACCGGCTCGAGCGCACGGGAGGTGAGGTTGGAGATGCACAAAAGTTCGCGAAGGCGACCGGACTCGGCGCCGCGCGTGGACGCGCCACCGACCTCGGGAAATCTTCACGCCTCTCGGCTGTGGTCCGCTCCGTCATCGCAAGTGGACTGGACCGACTTTTGGACCACGACTGGCGGCTCCGCCTGACCTTGCCCGACGCCACCTCGGAGGATGTACACCAGGCACGAGTGGCCACGCGGCGATTGCGCTCCGACCTCAAGACCTTCGATGTCGTCCTCGATCCCGTCTGGGTGCGGCACGTACGGCGCGATCTGAAGTGGTTGGGTACGGCGCTGGGGGAGATGCGCGATCTCGATGTGCTGGCCCATCTCGTCGAGGGAGGTCCCGGCGAGTGGCGCGATCGGTTGGCCAGCCAGCGGACGCTGGCCGGCCAAGGCGTCGCCTCGGTGCTCGCAAGCGACCGCTATCTCGCCTTGCTCGATCGTCTCCACGCCGCGAGTCGAGAACCGCCGTTTCTGACTGAGGACCACGTAATCGAACCGGCTGATGCGGCTCGGGAGGTGCTTCCCGCGTTCGTCCGCCGTCGGTGGCACACGCTGCGGCGTCAAGTGAAAAAGGGAGGATCGCACCCGTCCGACGAACAGCTGCACAGGATCAGGATCAAGGCGAAGCAGCTCCGGTACGCGTCCGAAGCAGCAGCACCAGTGATCGGCCCGCGCGCGCGACGAACGGCTGCTGCGGCGGAAAACCTCCAGACCGTCCTGGGAGAGCATCATGATGCAGTGGCAGCGGAGGCCTGGCTTCGGCAATACGGCGGCGAACCCACGTCGCCGGCTGCCTCGACCGTGGTGTCCCCACGCACAGCATTCGAGGCCGGCCGTCTGTCCGCCGACTGCCATCGCCGGCAACGAAAATTACGGCACCACTGGCGAACTGTGTTCGAAGATGTTTCGAAGTCGAAGGCTCGAAGCTGGTTCGCTTGAGTTCCGGAATTCGTTCTCGAGATCAGGAGCCGCTGGGAGGAGAGTCCGAGGCTGAGCGCAACAATCGCAACCTGGCCGACCTGCTTCAGGAACTCCGGGTGGCGGGCCTGGGCGTGCAGGTGCTCTTCGGCTTCTTGCTCTCCCTCCCTTTCACGGTGCGGTTTGCCCGCCTCGACGAAGGGCAAAAGGACCTCTATCGCGTCAGCTTGCTTTTTGCCGCCCTGTCGACGGCCCTTCTGGTAAGCCCCGTCGCCTACCACCGATGGATGTTCCGGCAGCACGAAAAGGGCAGACTGCTCCGGCTCGCGAACGTGCAGGCTCTCTTGGGTCTGGCCATGGTCGCCCTCGCCGTGTGTTGCGCGGTGTGGCTGGTGTTGACGGTCGTCGGACTGACCTGGTGGGTCGGGCTACTGGCGGCACTCGTGACAGGCAGCTTCGCCGTGTTGTGGTTCGTTGTTCCTGTCATCGATCGAATGACAGCCGAAACCAGGCACTCGACGAATGGCGAACGCGGCCCTTCGACACGGTGTGCGCCGTAGTCCTGAGTCTCCAGTTCCCGCGTCTTCCGGAGTCGTGGACGAGGTTCGTGCGCCTTCGGTCTTCCCGTGAGTCGGAGTTAGTGAGGGACGCGCTGCGACAGCCAGGCGATTCCGTACCAGACCGGTTCGGCCCCGTTTCTCCTACCAGTGTTCGGGTATTCGCTGGACTGAGTTGGTTCGAAGGTGATGAGGGGAGGACGTGTATGCCACAGGGGGCATGGAGTGCGAAACGCGAGCGGCAGTACAAGCACATCAAGGCTGGATTGAAGCGGCACGGTGACTCCGAGAATCTGGCGGAAGAGATCGCCGCTCGGACGGTCAACAAGGAGCGCGCCCGATCGGGTGAGGCCAGGCGTTCCAGCAAGACTTCGACCCGAGACATCTCCTCGGGTCGGAGAGGCGGGCTGCGATCCCACCGAGGATCGGGGGGACGTACCAAAGAGCAGCTCTACCAGGAAGCCAGGCGCAAGGGCGTCAAGGGCCGCTCGAAGATGACGAAGGCACAGCTCGAACGCGCCGTCGGTCGCTGAGCGTCATTCCGGAGGTCTGACCGCAATCCCTCCGGAGGCTGGGACCTGTCCCGTCGGATGTCGCGGCCTGTCAGCAGGACGAAGGCCCGAAGGAGCCCGCTCTCTTCGAACGAGCTCATCGGGACCCGGAAGGATTGTCGGTCTCAACCATGGATACGCCGCCTCCCTGAGGCTCGGGGTGACGGTGCTGGCTAGGTTGCTGGCGGCCCCGAACTTCTCCTCGGCTAGGGAACGCGTGGGAATCTTGGGTGGTCTGCCCAAGGGGTATGGAGGGAAGGGGTGCGGGATGAGGAGGATCGAGCTTCGCGAGCGCATCGCGATCGAAGTCGCCGTGCATCCCGCGGTCGATCTGGGAGAAGGGAGAAGATACGTGTCGTTCTCCGGCGGCAGATTCTCCGGTCGGGACGATCTGGCCGGACGCGTGTGTGCGGGAGGTGTTGACTGGCAACGCGTTCGACCTGATGGCGTACTCGAGATCGATGCACACTACGTACTCGTCAGCGACGCCGGGGATTCGATAGAAGTTCGATCGACTGGACTGCGTCGAGCGGAGCCCGACATCGTTGCGCGCATCATGCGTGGTGAGAACGTCGACCCTGATACGTATTACTTCAGGACACACGTCCGCCTGACGGCCTTCTCGGCGGGCCTCGTCTGGCTGAACGATCTGCTCGCTGTTTCGACCGGCCGTCGGGACGAGGACATCGTGCATGTCGACGTGCACGAAGTCCTCTGAACGTGGCTGCTGATCCTCTCCGAATCGTTGTCATCGGGGCAGGTATCGGTGGTCTGACCACGGCTCTCAGCCTGCACCAAATCGGCGCGGACGTTGAAGTATTCGAGAGCGCCGATGAGATTCGGCCCCTCGGAGTTGGAATCAATCTACTTCCCCACGCAGTACGCGAACTGGGAGCGCTCGGGCTGCTCGACCAGCTCCGCACCAGGTCTGTCGCACCCGAACTGCTCGTCTACTGCACCGATCTGGGTCAGGAGATCTGGCGAGAGCCGCGGGGGATGGTGGCTGGATACCCGTGCCCGCAGCTCTCTACGCATCGTGGCTGGCTTCAGCAGGTCCTTCACGACGCCCTCATCGACCGCCTCGGACCGGATCACCTGCATCTTGGGCAACAGCTCCAACGGGTTGGCGGTACCGCGCAACTGCCGGTTGCGATGTTCCGCGATCTTGAGATCGAAGCCGATGTCGTGGTAGCCGCCGATGGCATCCACAGCGTCGTGCGCGCACAACTCCGGCCCGGCGAGGGCTCGCCGTTGTGGAACGGATCGCTGATGTGGCGTGGGGTTGCCGAAATCGCTCCGGTCCTCGACGGGCGCACCATGGTCTGGGCCGGTCATCCGGAGCAGAAGTTCGTCGGCTATCCGATTGCCGACGAAACCGACGGCAAGCAGGTCTTCAATTTCATCGCCGAGATGCGGAGACCGGAATCGACCCTCGCCAAGGCAGAGGACTGGAACCGGCGAGGAGAACTGGACGACTTCCTTCCTGACTTCCGAGCCTGGGATTTCGGTTGGCTGGACGTCCCCTCCATCATCTGCTCGGCCCACGAGACGTTCCTCTTCCCGATGGTCGACCGTGATCCGCTGCCTCTCTGGACATGTGGCCGCACGACGCTCCTCGGGGATGCCGCCCATCCGATGTATCCGATCGGGTCCAACGGTGCCTCGCAAGCCATCCTTGACGCACGAGTGCTCGCCGGGTGCCTCCGTCGACACCCTCTGAACCCCGACGTCGCGCTCGGCACGGTACGAGGCGACGCGTCGCCCGGCGACGGCCGCGGTGGTGTCGGCCAATCGCGGATTGGGACCGGAGCTTCCGATGAAGCTCGTCCACGAGCGCGCCCCGGAGGGATTCTCCGAGATCGGCGACGTGATTAGTCCCGCTGAGATCGCTCGGGTCACCGAGGGATATCGACGGACCGCGGGATTCGCGGTGGCCGCACTTCAGGACAGCACCTCCCTGCTCGAAGAGCCCTATCAACTGTGAGTCGGCCACAGAAGGCACCACGGACTTCGCCCGCCCAGACGAAACTGCCGACGGCGATTCTTCTACGTTCTGTCTGTCGGCGTCACAGCGCCATGGTTCGTGTGTGCATGGTGCAGACGTATCGTGAGGTTCCGTGACCCCGGCAGCTCCACCGGATCGTTCCCGAGAACCGAGGCGCCCCGACCCCGCCACGGCCGGGAGCGCGAGGAGTCGACCCGGACGTCTGGAGGTACTCGTCCGCAGGCTCGACAAATTCCAGCAACGACACGATGTGCTCGGGTTTCCCTTCGCGGTCCTCCAGAAGTTCGGCAACGACCAAGCCGGCAGCAAGGCCGCGCTGATCGCGTACTACGGCCTCTTCGCGTTATTCCCGCTCCTGATGCTTTTCACGACTGTCCTCGGCTACGTCCTGCACAACAACGAGACACTCCGCAAGGATCTCGTCGATAGCGCTCTCGGGACATTCCCGATCATCGGTCCGCAATTGCAATCGCACGTCCACACTCTGGCAGGGAGCGCCCTCGCCGTCGTCATCGGCAGCTTGCTCCTGTTGTACGGTGCCATCGGCCTTGGACTGGCCACTCAGAGCGCGATGAACAGGGTGTGGAACATCCCCTATGTTCGTTGGCCTTCCCTGCCTCTGCGTTATCTCCGAGGTTTTGCCGTTCTCGTCCTGCTTGCCTTCTCGACAATTGGATCGACGTTCCTCACGGGGTTCGCGACCCAGACTTCACACGGAGAGGTCTCTACCGGGCTCTTGCTCGTCGGATCTCTCGCCTTGAACTTCGCACTCATTCTCATCGCCTTCATGGTGATGCTGGCAGTGAAGTTCAGGTGGCGTGACCTTGTCCTCGGTGTTGTGTTGGCCACGGTGTTCTGGCAGGCACTGCAACTCGTCGGGAGCTGGTACGTGGCTCGCGAGCTCCGACACGCGACGGAGGTCTATGGCTTCTTCGGCATCGTCATCGTCCTGCTGGCCTGGATCTACCTCGGGGCTCAGTTCTTCCTTCTTGCTGCCGAAATCAACGTGGTCCAGCGCTATCGGCTCTGGCCCCGGTCCATGACCCAACCACCGCTCACCGCAGCGGACAGGGCTGTCTTTGAGCGCCTGGCAGAAATGGAGGTCCGGCGGGACGAGGTCGAGATCGAGGTCGAGTTCACGCCCGAGGCGGATTTCGACCCACTGGACCCGCCACTACCGTCAGCGCGGAGAACGAGCAACGAGTGAACCCGAGCGGGCCAGGTGCCCAGATCTCCCTGTCCGTCGGACACGGTCGCCCAGAGGGCCAGTTTGCAGCGCACTCGCGAGGCATGTCCGGACGATTGGTAGCCACGAAGACTGGCACCCTTGCGCCGGAGCCTGCGCCGGATGCTGTTTGGACCTCCCGATGGCGGGCATCGACACAACAAGGAGTGCCCGCTTCACTCTTCGGAAGACGTCCTCTGGACGAGATTGGATGAGATCCCATGACGAATGCTGACGACGCACCCGACCTCGACGAGGTCATGGACACCCTCGAGCAGCCACATCCCAATCGGCGTGAGCACGCCAAAGCGGATCCGAGGCCCGATGACGATGAATTGGAACGCCGTACCGAGATCGAGCGAGCTGAGGTCGGATTACCCGAGGAGCCCGAGGACTGACACGGCGAAGCGCCGACGGGTCCTCGTCTGCCCTGACCCGCGCACTTTCCAGTAGTCAGGAACGGCGTCGATGCCGTGACCTCACGCTATTCAGGTCGGATCCGGTGACTGTGACCACTACGTCGATCTCCGTGACGCTGCAGCATCAACCCCCGGCGGGCACGATGTTTTGGTTGATGTGGAACAAGTTGGTGGGGTCGTAGCGCTGCTTTACTCGTGCCAGCCGGTCGTAGTTGCCGAGGTACGACGCCCGAACGCGGTCGGTACCCTCGTCCATCATGAAGTTGATGTACGCACCACCGGCGGACGTCGGGTGGAGTTCCTCCCAGTACCGCTTGGCCCAGTCGGTGATCAGTCCTGCGTTCCGAGGATCGGGATCGACGCCGACGATGACGCCGGCCCACCCTCCGTCGCGGTAGGCGAAAGCGGTGGTGTCCTCGGCGACCCGGGTGGCCGCGCCGTCGATGGGATACATGTGCATCGTCGAGTGTCCGGTCGGGAGCATCCTCCCGTACTTGAGGTGCACCTCGATCGCCTCGTCGCTGATCGTGCGGAAGAAGTCCGCCCGCCAATACCACTGGAGGCCCGCCGGGTAAAGGGCGTCGAATGCGCTCTGGAGGGCAGGAAACGGCATCTCGCCCAGGCCGATGAGCAGCGGTGAGCCGAATGCACGGATTGGTGCGAGCACGTCGTCGGCCCTGTCGTGGTTTCCGGTGTAGCACCACACGATGGCGCAAGCCTTGCGACCCCACAGCTCCTCGGGGAAGGGCGGTGCGGGAGGGATCGTGATCAGCCCGATCCAGCCGCTCAGTTCCTCGGGGAGCGCAGGCAGGATCTCTCGATACCAGCGCATTACGGTCGGAGTGTCCTCGAGGTCATAGAGGATCGGCCCGCCGATGACAGTGCCGTGCTCCCCGATGGGATGACAGTCAAAGGTGAAGGACGTGACGACACCGAAGTTCCCGCCACCGCCGCGGAGCGCCCAGTACAGATCGGGGTGCAAGTCCGCGCTGGCGGTCACAAGCTGACTGTCGGCGAGGACGACATCGGCTGAGCGAAGGTTGTCGACCGTGAGGCCGAAGCGACGCGTGAGGTAGCCAATCCCGCCGCCAAGCGTGAGGCCACCAACTCCTGTTGATGAGAGGAAGCCGCACGGTGTTGCCATGCCGTGCTCCCCGGTCGCCCGATCGACGTCGTTCCACGTGCACCCGCTGGCCACCTGTACCGTGCGGGCCGTGGGGTCGACCGTCACCGCGCGCATCGGGGACAGATCCACGACGAGGGCGTCGTCCCAGACGCCGAGCCCGCCGGCGCTGTGGCCGCCGCCACGGATGGCCAGTTCGACCCCGTGCTCGGCGGCGAAGCGGACGCAGGCGACCACGTCGCTCGGACTCTGGCAAAGCGCCAGGGCGCCAGGCCGGCGGTCAATCATTGCGTTGTAGACGGCTCGGGCCTCGTCGTACCCAGGGTCCTTGGGGGTCACGAGCGGCCGTTCCAGGATCGCTGAGAGCTTGTCGTACGGGGGGGCGGCGTCGCGCCGATTGCCGGTGGTCGTGCTCGTCTGGGCCACAGTGGCCTCCTCTCGTCTGGCCGTCTGCGGGTGGGCGGCTCCTTGCTCAGGACGCTACGAAGCGAGCGTTCGCCGAGCGTTCGGCTCAGGGATTGGCGCTCTCGGGGGGTCGGGAACGCTCCATTGCCTTGAGATCGGCCTGGCACCGCAACTCGACCGCCTGGCTCCCTTGTTCCCGGGCGACTGCGCTGGCCCGCCGCAGGAGGGTGTCGGCAGCGGGCCCCTCTGCGAGTGCGGCGCGCCGCCGCAGCACCTCGGGCAACCACCAGTGGTCGTGGCGCTGTTCTGCATCGACGATGGCCCCGTCGAGGACGGCCGCCGCCTCCTCGCGCCTCCCGACACCCTCGAGGGTCGACGAAAGGAGGTACAGCCAGTAGGGCATCCTGGCGAGCGAGCCGAGAGTCCGTAGACGGCTCATGCCGTCGCGCACCTGCGTGACGCCCGCATCGCCACCAACGGTCCAGCCGCCGAGGATGCTCGCCCATTCCCCGTAGTAGGCGAACTCGTAGCGCCGACACAGAGCATCGAGCTCGATGACGGCGGCCGCGACGGCATCCGGGTCACCGCACAGCTGCGCCGTGATGGCCGCATACGCGAGGGCCACGGCAATGCTGTAGGGGTGGTGAGCGGACCGGGCGCGGCAGAGGGCATCGGCGGCACGCGCCGCTGCGCCCTCCTCGTCTCCGAGGAGCCAGTGGGCGTGCGCCGACCACCCCTGGCTGTGCACGTCAAGGCGGGTCCCGACAAGGAGGGAGATGGTCGTGGGCGAGAGCTCGATGGCCAGGTCGAAGTGCTCCGCGGCAGCGGCCGGATGCCCCAGGGACAAGACGGAGCCTGCGCAGGCGAAATGGGCCTGGGCGGCGAGCTCGGCATCGGTCCCCGCGAGCGCGAGGGCCCGGTCGGCGACCTCGTAGGACTGCTCGATGTTTCCTTGAACGAAGCGCGTCCCGAAGAGCGCGACCAGGCTTCGCACGAGGATCGGTGTCCGTCCCAGTCGCTCGGCGAGAAGCACGGTTTTCTCGAGGGTCGTTTGGGTGACCGGCGAGGCGTAGCCGAAGAGGGCGTTCGAGGGCGCCGACATGGACTGGAGGATCTCGAGTTCCCGGGCGTCACGATCGCGACCTTCGGGCGCCGCGTCGACGAGCTCGAGACACCGTCGGTAGAGCCGGAGGGCCTCGGCGTTCGCGAACAGCGAAGTCGCTGCTTCGGCGGCCTTGTGCAGGTACATGAGGGCCCGATCGGGCCGCCCGCCCCGGTCGTACTGCTCGGCGAGCGCCGCTGCCACCGTGTCCAGGTGGTCGGCGTGGATGACCTCGAGCGCCTCCGCCACGTTGCGGTGCAAGAGCCAGCGGCGGGCCGGGGACACTGTGACGTACGCCGCGTCACGCATAAGGTCGTGGGAGAAGTCGTAGCCGTTGGTCGACTCGCGCACGATCCGCAGGCGCCAGAGCTCGTCGACGGCCTGCACGAGGGCGCCCGTGTCGAGTTCTGCCGCCTCGCTCAGCAGCTCGAGACTCGAAATTCCTCCCTACTGCCGCGGCGATCCCCGCCACCTCCTGTGCGGCGGGCGAGGCCCCCTCGAGCCGCCGTCGCAGAATCGTGTCGAGGTCGGACGCCTGGAGCGGTGCCGGCGAAGTGGCAGGATCGGTCAAGGAACGCGTCGCTTCGAGCACGAACAGCGGATAGCCACCCGTCGCGGCCTGCACGACCTCCTCCTCTTCGGCGCTGAGCTCTCGGCCAAGAAGGGCAGCAGCCAGCTCACCGGTGCCGGTGACGTCCAAGGGCGCGAGCTCGACAGAGGCGGCCAACCCGGCCGACCGCAGCCCGCGTAGGGCCGCGACGACCTCGCGATTGCGCTCGAGTTCGTCGAGTCGAGTGCTGCCGGCCACGAGGAGGCGTGCATCTTTGGCGAATCCGAGCAGGAAGACGAGCCAGTCCATCGTCTCCTGGTCGCACCAGTGCACGTCGTCAAGAACGAGCAGGATCGGGCGTCCTGGTGAGAGCACCGCTCGGGCAAGGCCTTCGAAGAACCGGTATCGCCGCCACGCATCGAGCGAGGGCCGTACGTCGGGAGACTCGGTCCGCACGTGCGGTTGCCCGGGTTCCGACGGAACAACGATCGGGACTAGGCGAGCAACCTCCTCTCGCCACAAGGGGTCCAGTCCCTCGACGGCGGACCGGAAATCGGAATTCCGCAGCCAGTCGGCCACTGGGGCGAATGCCAGCCGCCCGGATTGATTGAAACAGCGGGTGGTCGCCACGGCTGCGCCCTCGGACGCGGCGATCGTGGCGAGCTCAACGAGGAGGCGGCTCTTCCCTACACCGGGCTCTCCTGAGACCAGCGTGATTCCGGGCTGTCCACCGATTGCCGCATGCCATCGCTCGACGAGCACATCGAGTTCTTTGCCCCGCGCCACCAGCCCGGACCAGGCGATCGAATGCTTCATGGTCTCTGTCGTTGCGCCGCGACGATGTGCTGTATCGCCGGGCCGGTCGAGCAGCTTGTCGACGAGCTCCGTTGTTTCGCGACCGGGGTAGACGCCGAGCTCCCGCTCCAACACATCGGCGCAGCGGTGGAACGTGCTCACTGCGGCGGCCCGGTCTCCCCGGGCGAACTGGAGCGCCATGAGCGCGCGGTAGCCCACCTCCTCCAAGGGCTGGAGCTCCACTCGGCGGTACGCGAAGTCGAGGGCCGATGACTGTTGTCCCGACTTGTCGAGAAGTGTCACGAGGTCGTCGCAGAGTTCGACGCATTTGCGCAGGAGCGGTCCTCGATGCTCAAGCACCCAATCGTCGTAGGAGCCCGGCATGAGATCGCCGCGATATTCCGCCAGTGCTGCGCGCGCATGGCGGAGGAATGCCTCGCCGTCTCCGGCGGCCTTCGACCTCGAGGCCCTTTGACACTCTTGTTCGAACACGCGGACGTCCACACGGCAGGTTGCGCAGTCGTACCAGGTCAAGGCATGTGACTCCACCACGAGGGACGGCTCGTCACCGAGCACGCCTCGGAGGTGATGCAGCTCGCGTCGCAGATTCGTGCGGGCCTGGGCCTCATTGGAGTCCGGCCAGAAGACGAACGCGAGGTGTTGCCGGGTTTGGGGCTTGCCGGCGTGCAGCACGAGGTAGGCCAAGAGGTCGAGCGATCGTGAGGAGAGGGAATGGTCCTCGGCACGGGGACCGCCGCTGATTCGCTGTTCGCTGAGGAGGTGGACCTCCAGCATGGCCGGTGCCGCGCTTTCTCCCGCCGGTTCTCCAGCTTAGGAGATCCACCTTGGATTTGTCTGAGCGATGCGTTCTCCGCCCGAGCCTCGCCCGCGACGAGAAGGGAACGACTCGTCCAGTGGGCGACTGCAGCGATCGGGACCGGCCTCGATCCGGTGACCTCGGGCCCGGCGAAGCCACGCGTGAGCTCTGTCGACGGGCCAGGACTGTAACGGTGCGTCGCCCTGTTCAGCGTCCGAGACTCTACGACCTTCGCCGTTCTGCGCCGGTTTGCACCGTTTCGCGTGACGCCGAGCTCATTGAGGCCGATGCGGTACGCAGGAGCGGTTGCTTTTCGATGCCGTCGGCGATTCGTGGAGCGAACGGTGAGCGAACGGCACGCTCTTAGCGTCGGGACCACCGGCACCTCGATGCGAGGTGTGGCCGACCAGAGGGAGAGCGGCGATGACTCCGACGAGAATGACTGAACCATGACGTGCCACCCAATTCGGGTGGCGACGCTCGAGGATGCCGATTCCGAGGCTTTGCTCGGCATGCTCGGGCGCTGCTCGCCCACGGCGCTCTATCGCCGGTTTCACGGCGTCACTGATGGCACCTTCTATGCACGTCGGGTATTGGCGGCCGCCGGCGATCGTGATTCCTGCGTTGCATGGATTGGTGGGAAGTGCGTGGGTCTCGGCAACCTCCACGTCCGCGACGGCACGGCTGATATTGGCGTGCTGGTCGAGGACGACTGGCAACGGCAAGGCGTAGGCACTGCGCTGTTGCTCGCGCTTGTGCGTCGACTTCGCGAACGCGGATCGCACTTCCTACGAGCGGACGTGCTTGAGGAAAATCGCTTTGCCCTACAGGTGCTGGCTCGCCTCGGACCGGCACACACCTCATTGGCTGCCGGGAGCTACACCACGTTGGTCGACTTGGGGGTCGGAAGGACCCTTCGCCAGGACCCGTCGCATACAACTGGATCGGGGCAATCCTATCCATCCAACTGCGCCAGACGGTGCCTGGTAGGCACGGCCCAATGAGCACGCTCGGCCTTCACGAGCGATGATTGCTCCTCCCCGATGTGAAGACGGACTGACGTTCCCTGAGGCAACCTCCGCTGGGATCGACCTCAAGGACGCGGTATGTGCCCTGCGCCGAAGACCAGTTCCGTGTGAGGCAGCGCCACCTCGCTCTCGGCGACACGGGCTGCGACCGCAGAAACCGACGATGCTTGGACGATCCATCGGACGGGGGCGCCGGGATCGAAATCACGCGCAACGGCGACGAGATGCAACCAGCGAGAACGTCGGCCTGACGGTTCGGCAGCGGAACCAACGTCACGCGCAGTACCCTTGAGAGCGGAAAGACTGGAGGCGAAACCATGCCTGCGGAGTTGTTCCAGCGCCATCGCGTTATCGACGTCGACACGCACCTGACCGAGCCGCCCGACTTGTGGACGTCACGGGTGTCGTCGAAATGGGGAGAGGCCGTGCCCCACGTCGAGAACATGCGTGGAACTGACCTCTGGGTAGCTGCCGGCAACTTCCTCAACACACCGGGCAACACGGCGATCGCGGGCTGGCAGGGCTACGTGCCCGACGGCCCGAGAACCTACGACGAGATCCCGCCGTCGGCCTACGACGCCAGCGCTCGCCTCGCGCACATGGACGACGAGGGTATCTACGCGCAGGTGCTCTACCCGAACGTCGCTGGATTCGGATCGGCGTACTTCCTGAAGCTGGGGGATCGTGCACTGGTGACGGCGTGCGTGCGGGCCTACAACGACTTCCTCGTCGAGTGGGCCTCGGCCGACTCATCGCGCCTCATCCCGGTGATGTCCACTCCCTTCTGGGATCTGGACTTTGCGGTCGCGGAGCTCGAGCGCTGCGTCGAGAACGGTCACAAGGCGGTGAACTTCTGCAACCACCCCGACTCGCACGGCGAGCCACCGCTCTCGGACCCGCACTGGGACCGTCTTTGGGCTGCCGCGCAGAACGCGGAGCTCCCGATCAGCTTCCACATCGGTGGCGGCGACATCACCGCGCCGTTCTCCAAGGATCCGCATCTCAGCTTTCAGGCGAAGTTCCCCAAGGTCTCTGCGCTCATGATCATGGACAACATCGAGACGCTCGCCGATCTCGTCTTCGGCGGCGTGTGTCATCGCTTCCCGAAGCTGCGCTTCGTCTCGGTGGAGTCGGGCATCGGCTGGCTACCCGGTGTGCTCGAGACCTTCGACTGGCAGTGGGGCAACAGCGCGATCCGTGAGGCGCATCCAGAGTACGACCTGCTGCCATCGGAGTACTTCCGCCGTCAGATCTACGGCTGCTTCTGGTTCGAGGAAGCCGCCGCCCGTGTCGCCATCGAGCGGTTCCCAGACAACGTGCTTTTCGAGACGGACTTCCCGCATCCGACGTGCCAGCACCCCGGGCCAGCCAGCATCGGAGCGCACCCCGGCGAGTATGCGACCAAGGCCCTCGACGGTCTCGCGGATGACATCGTCGCCAGGGTCTTGCACGACAACGCTGCGACGCTCTACGACCTCGCCTGAAAGCTGCCGGCGGGTGTGCTGCAGGCGGAGGTCAGGACCTCGCCAGTGGTCGGGTCCGGCGTCGATCCCATGACCTCACGCGTTTCACGCGTGAAACCGGCGTTGTCCGTCGACCGCTGTCAGAAGCAACACACTCATGGGCGCTCTTGCGCCGCTGGAGAGGCACGAGGCGCGACACGTCACGGACTCGGCATCACTGCTCAGGGTTGTTGCCCGACCTCGATGAGAAGGTCGTCGAGTTGGCGGCCGAGCGCCCAACCGACATAGACAGCGAAGTGCACGACGAGCTCCTGTAGTTGCTCGAGGGTGAGTTCGCCGTTCCGCAGTGCTGCCTCAAGGTGAGCCCGGGTCTCAGATGCAACCCCGACGGCGGCGCAGCAACAGATGCTGATGATCCTCCGGTCCCGTCTCGTCAGGTGCTCTTCCCTGGCCCAGATCTCCCCATAGAGGTAGTCGAGGTAGGCGCTTCGACGGAACGGTGTCGTGGGCGGGGGCGGTGGTTGGCCATGCACGGCACCGTATGCCGCATCGCCTCGGGCGTGGCGCTCCTCGACCGCCACGGGATCGGCCCACGGCACGAACGTGATCGATGGGATCTCCTCCCCCCGCTGCTCAGCGAGCTTGGTCATCGCAAGTGCACCGTGCATGCTGAGGACGGACGCCTTCGGCCAGCCCAGCTGTGTTGCGAAGTGCAGAACGAATTCGTCGAATTCTTCGAGGTTGATGTCACCGCTGTTGAGGGCGGCCCAGACGTGGGTCTCGATGGGATAGCTCGAGCCCGTCGACCCCAGGCAAGACAAAGTGATCCAGCGACGGTCACGCGGGGTCAGCACCCCTCGGCGCCACATTTCCCCAAAGACGAAGCCAATGACCCCCACGTCGATGTACGCCGAGGTGGGATCTGGACTGGGCGTGGTCATGATGTGCTCGTATTCGGACCGAGCAGCTGCTTGCCGTTCGTCTCGATCTGCCCAGATGTCCATATTGTCCTTTCTCAAGGGTCAGTAGAGGCATTGGCCGATCCTCGTCGGGCTCTTTACTCCGGTTCCTCGTCTTGCGCGCGGCAACCAGACCCCCGTCGACGCTTCAGGGGACGACGATTCCGCCGCCAGCGCCTGTGATGACAGTGACGCGCACGGTGCATCCTCCACGTCGGTGGTCACCCGCTCTGCCCTGTCGGCGAATGCCCTGCCTGAGCGAAGCGTCTGCACTCTAAGTCACTTGACTTGCACTGTAAAGAGTGGTCTCATGCGTCAGGTGGCCAGATGATCTCGACGGTGACGATCCCTCTCTCGACCAAAGCGCAGATCGTCCTCGCCGCCGAGCGGCTTTTCGCCGAACGCGGCTACGAAGGCGTCTCGCTCCGCGAGATCGGCGCTGCGGCGGGGAGCGGAAACAACTCGGCCGTCCAATACCACTTCGGTTCGAAGGAACAGCTCGTAGTCGCCATCTTCGAGAACCGGCTCAACGACATCGATATCCGCCGTTCCATCCTGATCGCGCAACTCGAGCCGCACGACATCCGGTCGTGGATCGAGTGCTACGTCCTTCCCTTGCTCGAACAGGGCGAGATGGACGGGAGTCACTACATGAGCTTCATCGCCGCCGTCGAGCACCAGGTTGGCATCTTCGAACACCTCCCCGAACGATTCCGGGCCAGGACCCAGCGCTTCCTCGACGAGGTGGGAGCCTTGACGACCGAAGTGCCCGAACCGCTGCGTTCGCATCGGATCCTCCAAGTTGTTCGCTTCAGCGTCCATGCCGCGAGCGCTCGCGAGCGTGCGAAGGCACAAAGGTTCGAGGTGCTCCCATTCGCCGTGCACGTCGCCGATCTGTTCGATGGATTGGCCGGATTCCTGCAGGCGCCGGTCTCGAGCGTCGCCCTTGCATCCATTGGCGGGTACCCGACCGAGGCCCCTGGTCCGCCTTTCCTCGTGTGATGGTGACCTCTCGTCCTGTCAGCGTGGGCTTCATCGGGCTTGGGAGTCAGGGCGCGCCGATGGCGCATCGGATCATCGAGGGCGGCTTCCCGCTGACACTTTGGGCACGGCGTCAAGAGAGCCTCGAGCCCTTCGGTGACACCGCGGCGAACACGGCACCCACCCCGGCGGCCGTGGCCGAGGCTTCGTCGATCGTGTGCATCTGCGTGACCAGGGACGAGGACGTGAAGGAGGTCGCGCTGGGCGCCGATGGAGTGCTGGCGGGCATGGCCTCCGGCGGGACTGTGGTCGTTCACTCGACCGTGCACCCCGAGACATGCATCCGTCTTCGTGGGCAGGCCGCCGAGAAGGGCGTCAGCTTGCTGGACGCGCCCGTGAGCGGTGGTGGTCCAGCGGCCCAACAGGGAACGTTGCTCGTGATGGTCGGAGGCGAAGCCGCCGTCCTGGACCGCGTTCGCCCGGTGCTGGCGACTTTCGGCGAACCGATACTCCACCTGGGAGACGTCGGTGCGGGACAGACGGCGAAGTTGGTGAACAATCTGGTCTTCACGGCACAGGTCGCACTCTCTCTCGAGACGTTCGCGTTCTTGGACGAGCTCGGTCTGGACGGAGCGGCCATGGCTCAGGTCTTCGAGCGTGGGAGCGGTGCGAGCCGAGCGGCCACGATCCTTTCCGCATCGGGCTTCGACATCAGAGGTCTCGGCCGGGTCGCTGGACCGTTGCTTCGAAAGGACGTGAACCTGATCGCGGACGTTGCCAGGCGGCGGCAGGTGGAGCTGCCGGACTCAGTCGTGGGATTGGCCGAAAAGGGCCTGCTCGCCCTGGGGACGGCGAAGGGAGGATCTGAATGAGCGTCGACACGCGCACGCGGCCCATCAACGGAACGGGGCCTGGCGATCCTGCGTCGTTCTTCGAAGGAGAGTGGTGCGAGGCCGTCGCCCACTACGGCGTGCGGGCGGCCGAGGACGCGGCACGGCTGGGCCTCCCCCCAATCACCGTTCAGGTGGACGATGCGCGGTGGACACTCCAGCCCGGCACCAAGGGCATCGACGTCGTCCCAGGTGGCGCCGGCGCCACCTTGCGCGTTGCCCTCGATGCAACCGCCTTCGCGGACCTCTTTTGTGAGCGGCGGACAGCGCTCGGTCTGGTCATCGGCGGGCGGGTCGAGGGCGACCCTGCCTCGAACGACGCGTTCTGCGCCTGGGATCCGGTCCTGCGCGCACTTCTCGACGGGAGAGCCGTGTACCGACCGGGCGACGTCTCGCTGCAGAAAACGGACGGATCGCCGCTCGATCTCGATCAGCGGTTCCGTCTCGGCCAGACGCCGACAGAAGCCGCCCATTTCCTCGCGGAAGCCGGGTTCCTCCTCTTGCAAGACGTGTTCACGGAAGCAGAGATGGATGCGGTCGATGCCGATCTGAGGTCTGCGGTCGAGGCGGCCCGAACCGACGACGGCACGTCGTGGTGGGCGAAAACCCGCAACGGGGAGGCGTATCCGTGTCGGATTCTCGACTTTGCAGAGAAGTCGCCTGCCCTCCGCGCGCTGATTGCTGACGAGCGTTACACCTCCATCGGCGACCTGCTGGGCGACGGTCACCGGCCGGGCGATCCCTTTGGCGAGCACTTCGCCGACGTGACGGCCGAAGGACTCTTGAAGCGCGTCGATTCCGTCGAAGGTCTGGTCTGTCTCCCCTGGCACAAGGACTGCGACCGAGGCGGGCACTCCATGTTCTGTTCGGGACTCACGATGGGAATCTGCCTCACGCCCATCGACGAAGACCACGGCGGTCTCGACGTCATGGCAGGATCACACCGGGCCAATATCGCCCGAGCGCAGATCGACCAGACGCTCGATCTGCCGGCCGTGACCCTGCGCGCCGGGCGCGGCGATGTTTCGGTGCACATGTCCTGCACCCTCCACCGTTCGACGCACCCGACGAGCCGGGAGCGACGCGTCGCCTATACCGGTTTTGCCTTGCCGCCTCGGGCCGGCGATGGACACGCCGAGGATGCCCAAGCTGGGCTGCGGCGAGACCGGGCCGCCATCGGTGGCACGAGCGGGCGTCAGCCGTTTCGGGCTGAGGACGATGCGTGAGCGCCGGCCATCGCTTGCGCCCTCGACTCGCCTGACGCCGCTCTCCGGTGGTCGGGACCGGCGTCGATCCGGTGACCTCACGCTTTTCAGATCGGATCGTCGCATCCTCCCCGTGACTTGCTGCACCAGGGCGACAATTGCGCAAAAATCCTGTTCAAGACCATGAACAGGATGGCTCGTTCGTCGTCGGTGAAGCACGGTGGTGGGCCGTGTTGCGCGCTCGTGTGGGCACGCTGTGGGCACGAAACTGAGCAATCCGAAGCATCGATGTAGCCGCCCGCCCGCCCTCCACTCCGAGGTTGCTGATACGAGTCGGCGTCCGTACCCGGCCGATACCTACGCTTTGACCATGGCCAATCCGGACGATGAACGGGCGAGCGGGGAGCCGTCCCAGAGCGCCGAGGCCTGGCTGGCCGATGTGCGCGAGGCCGAAAGACGCGGTGAGTTGCTCTTGGCCTTCGACCTCGCGGACCGAGGCCTTGACGAGCATCCCGGAGATGTGGACCTTCGCTACCGGGCCGTCTTGGAGTTGGCCCGGGCCGGTTCGACCAATGAAGCGAGGCGCCGGTTCGCACAATTTGGTCTCGGGTCCGTCGCCTCAGAGGACGTGGCTGCCCTCGGAGCCCGCATTGAAAAGGACATCGCCCTCAATGCGTCGGGGGATGAGAGGCGTCACCTCGCTGCTCGCGCTGCGGCCACCTATCGCGAAATCAGCGACCGGACGAAGGGGTACTTCCCAGCAATCAACGCGGCGACCTTGTCACTTCTGGCGGACAACCTCCCGCTGGCACACACGCTCGCCTCTGATGCCCTGGATCTGGTTCGTGGCTCAGGTGATGGGCGTTATTTCGCAATGGCGACCGAGGCCGAGGCCCAGCTCATCCTGGGCAACGAGATCGAAGCCAAGACCGCGCTCGAACGGGCGGCCATGTTGCACGGCGAGGACTACGGAGCAATGTCGACGACCCGCCGGCAGCTGCGGCTCGTCTGCCTCGCAACTGGGACCGATCTATCAGTATTGTCTCCTTTGGCGGGTCCCGCCGTTGCGCATTTCTGCGGGCACGTGATTGCAGGTCCAGGCAAAACCGGTCGCATCCGCAGCGATCAGGAAGAAGAGACTGCGGCCCGTGTGGACGAGGCAGTGCAGAACCGACCGGTCGGCTTCGCCTACGGCTCGCTCGCCAGCGGAGGGGACATTATGTGGGCCGAGTCCCTGCTGGGAGCAGGCTGCGAGCTCCACGTGGTCCTGCCATTCGCCCTCGACGAGTTCGTTGCCACGTCGGTGTCCGTGTCCGGGGCCTACTGGGTGGAGAGATTGGAACGGTGTCTCAAGGCGGCTACCACGGTCACCTATGCCACCACCGATGCCTATCTTGGAGACGACATCCTCTACAACTACTGCGCGGAGCTGGCGATGGGGCTTGCACTCCTTCGGGCTCGCTACCTCGATGCCGAGGTTCTCCAGTTTGCACTGTGGGATGGAAAATCTCCGACAGGGGTCTCCGGAACGGCGAACGACGTCGCGTTCTGGCGAAAGACAGGCCACGAGGTGATCGTCGTCTCGCCAGCCGGTATCGGTAGTGAAGAGACGACCACGCGGGCCATTCGGCATGAGGCCGATCCGGGTCGTCCCCGACGGGTGGTCAGAGCCATGTTGGTGGGCGACATTCAGGGCTTCTCCAAGCTGCACGATGAACAGCTGCCCGCGTTTTGGGGCGTTGTCATGGGAGCCTTTGCCGACGTCCTCGATCGGTATGCCGGCGATGTCGAGTATCGAAACACATGGGGGGACGCGGTCTTCGTGGTGATGTCCGGGGTGCTGCCAGCGGCACGTTGCGCCCTGGAGCTACAGGAAGCAATGAGCGATCTCGCGCTGGACGCCGCTGGGCTACCTCCTTCTCTTGCCTTGCGTGTGTCGGGACACGTTGGTCCGACATTCCTGCTCCGAGATCCGGTGCTCGATGAGCAATCGTTCGTGGGCACCCACGTAACCCGTGCCGCCAGGATCGAGCCGGTCACGCCACCCGGAGCCGTCTACGTGACAGAGGCCTTCGCAGCGGCCCTCGAGGCGTCAAACTGTGGCGATCTCGGCTGCGACTACGTCGGGCATTTGCCGACGGCCAAGGAGTACGGGCGACTGCGCATGTACCGGATCTGGTCCAGACGCACACAAGACAACAATCAACGGAAACCTGGCGGTTAAAGGAGCGAACGGGTCCGCGGTTCCGACAGGGCACACCCGAGCTTCCAGCAGGACGAAGGCACCGAGGGAGAAGATCTGGCGAAGCTCGGGTTCGATTCCTCTGAAACGGTGGTCGGACCCTGGCAGACTTGGCAGGGCAACGCTCGAGGTTGACGGGATTTGGCCTACGACGGATTCATTTCGTATAGCCATGCGGCCGACGGCAGGCTCGCGCCCGCCCTCCAGCGTGGACTCCAGCTCCTCGCGAAGCCTTGGAACACTCGTCGGGCGCTGCGCGTCTTTCGGGACGAGACGGGGTTGTCAACCAACCCGGACCTGTGGTCGGCCATCGAGGCAGCGCTCGACGACAGCGAATGGTTCGTCCTCCTCGCCTCGCCCGCGTCGGCCCAGTCGGAGTGGGTGAACAAAGAGATCGCACGCTGGACGAGAACCAAGTCGGTGGACCACATCCTGCCGGTCGTCACCGACGGGAGTTGGCTCTGGGACCCCGCAGCGAGCGACTTCACCGCAGACTCCTCCGCTGTACCGGCAGCGTTGCGAGGAGTGGTGTCCGATGAGCCTCGTCACCTCGATCTGCGCTGGGCTCGGACAGCCACCGATCTCGATCTGAGGAACAGCCGCTTCCGAAGCGCGGTGGCAGATTTGGCCGCGCCGATGCACGGAGTGCCCAAAGACGAACTCGAAGGGGAGGACATCCGCCAGCACCGGCGTGCGCGCCGGCTCGCACGCAGCGCGGTCGCTGCCCTTGGGCTCCTTGTTGTCGTTGCCACGCTCGTGAGCGTGTTCGCGATCGCGCAACGCAACACTGCCCGGGCGGCCACCGCCGCCGCCCATCAGGAGTTGCTCGTCTCGGAGTCGCAGACGCAGATCACCTCGAATCCCGAGCTTGCAACGCTACTGGCGGTCGAAGCCGATCGAAGGGCGCCGAGCACCACCACTCGCAATGCTTTGCTGAGCGAGATCCTTGCCGAGCCCAACCTGCAGCGAAGATTCGGGAGCGACGCCGGGGATGCGGCCGTCCTCGACGACAAGCGAATCGCAATCGTGAACTCTGACGTCGGTGCGTACCGCGGCGGCCGTACCCTCAATCGAAACGTCGTGCAAGTCTGGAACTGGCAGACAGGCCGGCGTCAACCGTGGCCGAATGCTCCGCTGGGCGATGCGACCAGCGGGCCGCTCGACGTCGCGTCGACCGCCGATGGCTCACTTCTGGCCGTCCTCTCGAGCGACGGCATGATCCAGTTGTATTCCGGGCGTTCCCTCGAACCCGAAGGGCGGCCGTTCTCGAGCGAGTTGGGTAGGCTTCCCGTCACCCCCATCGGAGGTGCGGTCGCGACGCTGACCCTCAGTGCGGATGGTCAGACCCTCGCTGTCGACCGCATCTCGACGGCGACGACCGGGCCGTTCGCAGGTGACGCTGTCGTGGTTTTCTCCCGGTTCGGCGGCCTGTGGGTGCCGGATCCTCCGCCCGGCAGAGGCGCTTCCGAAAGCATGGCGCTCAGTCCCGATGGGAGCCTGATTGCGACGGCGACATCAACTGCGACCGGAACAGAGGTCGCCATCAGCGACGTTCGCACCGGCACCGCGCTCCACCAGTTTGGAGCTCCGACGATCACCGGGATGGTCGTTGATTGGTCTCGAGACCGCGTCGTCCTTTCCCAGCTGCCCGGGACCCCCGGCGATGCCGCCTGGTACTCCTTCAACGAGCCGAATCCCCCCGCGCACGAGATCACCATTGGCTCCGGCAACCAAGGTGGCCAGGCCTGGGCGACGTACAACGCCAAGTTCACGATGCTCGGGATCAATAGCGACGACGGAGCGGAGGTCCTTGACGCGGCCACGATGACCCCGCTCAGCAATGTGCCGGTTTTTCCGACCAACAATTATTCCGGACCGTTCGTGTTCCTCGGTTCCGACCAGGTGCTGACCGCAACCTTCGTACGTGGCCCCATGAGCGTCTGGAACCTCTCCGGCACGTCTGTTCTCGCCACCCGGCCCCCAGCACAATTCAATCTGGGCGTCTTCCCGGCGGCAAAGCCGGGTGTCGTCGACGGCTTCTCGTCCGCAGACGGCACCGTATCCGAGACGGTCCTCGGTCGTGACAACCAGCCGCTCGGGGCGCCCTTCGTCATAGGCGACGATGAGCAGAACGCCCCGCTCCCAGAACAGGTTGCGCAGAGCCTCGCGCCCGTGGTGTGCGCGGATTCCCGCGACCATCGATTCGCGACCGTGTCCGGTGCGACAGGTGATATCAGCGTGCGTGCCAGTTCTCCGCCATTTGCAATCCTGAGCAATGAGCCGAGAGTGGCTGCAGCCGTCGTCGCTCCGATTGACTGTGCCTGGTCACCAAACGGACGAGAGATCGCCATCGGTAACTTCTCCCCGACAGGCAGCGCGTCCGTGGCGCTGTACGACGTCTCGCGGAAAGCTGTGACGTCGAACCTCCCCGTCCCCGAACAGGTGACCATCACGGGCGTCGTGTTCAGCCCGGACTCCAAGACACTCTGGATCGGCGGGTCCACGTTTGGCTCGAACGGTGTCTACCGCGTGAGCGACCTCGGCGGTACACCTCGGATCGAGGTTGACTTTCCGGGAGCATCAGCTATCTCCGGCTACGACGACGGCCGGCGGCTCGTGGTCGCATATCCCAGCGTGCTCCGGGTGTTCGACGCCGAAACGGGTATTCCTGTGACGCGGACCATCTCCGTTCCCGGATCGAGCATCTTCGCGGTGAGCAACTCTCCTGACGGCAGCGCCGCAGTGGTCAACACCACGGAAGGCTGGCGATTGGTCGACCTGCTGGCCCAGCAAGCAGTCGGGCCGTGGATCCCCGATCAGGATCCTTCGCTCCCAGTGATGGGAGCCAACGGCACCGTGTACACCCAAGCCCTTGTTGGTGGCGGCGAGGTATGGGACCTCAGGGGAGCCCACCTCCGGGAGGTGGCGTGCAGCCTGGCCGGTCGCAACCTCAGCGCACAGGAATGGCAGCAGTACCTGTCGTGGGCTGGTCCTCGGCGGGCGACGTGCAGCGAAGATCCACTCTCGTGAAGAGCGCACCACAGACGCTCACCAGTTCTGACTGCTGAGAGATCGGGACGACCCCGGTTCCTGAGGCCCACAGGTCCGAGCCCGCAATCCGTCCTTGAACCGTGTGGGCACGTTGTGGTCACGGAGTCTGTGCCTTCCTGATGTGCGCCCACTCTGACCACCAATGCGATCGGGAGCGGAGTCGCGCCATGACCCCGCGCTTGGAGGCCGAGACGTCATCACTCCACGAATAAGCCCCTCCGAATGACATACGTCCTCGCCCGGGCACTTCGCGGTGGTCGGGCGCGGCATCGATCCGCGGACCTCACGCTTTTCAGGCGCGCGCTCTACCAACTGAGCTACCCGACCGGGTAACCGGGTGCCACCGCCCGAAGGCGAGCGACGACCTGGCGGCGGACCTGACGGGATTTGAACCCGCGACCTCCGCCTTGACAGGGCGGCGTGCACTCCGAGCTGCACCACAGGTCCGTGGCGGCGATGGCCGTCGTGCTCTCCGGATGGGTTTGGCCTCCCGTTGAGCAGCCCCTCACACTAGCCGGTCCGAGGTTTCGACCCACCCCGGGACACCGCCGGCAGGGCCGGCCCGCAGGCTACGGCGTGGCGGCGCGTAGCGTCGTGACGCCGTACCTCGAAAGCGGCGTAGCTTCCCGCGTCGAGGGCCTGGGCCAGGCCGCCGCGCAGAGCGCGTCGGTCATCTCCTCCGCCGCGTCGTGCTTGCGCCCTCAGGATCGCCGCGTCCGGGAAGGGCGCCGACCAACCGAAGAACTTCGCCTGGCCCTCCCCCTCGTTGGACAGGATCGCCTCGAGCGGGCTCAGCCCGGCGGCGGTCGTTGCCACCAGGTGCAGGCCGCCGCGCCACTCGCGCAGGATCTGCATCAGCTGGGCGGCGCGGCCGGCCGCCGAATCGCAGCCGGCGCGGCATCCCGCCACCCGACGAAGAGCGGGATGGCCGAGCCCTCGAGGCCGTCGACCATCTCCTCGGTGACGGCGACGATGTCGTCGATGCCCGTCACGCTCGCCGAAGTGCTTCTCACCCCACTTGGCATGCGCCTCCGCCATGCGCGCCGCCGCTTCCTTCGCCCCGGCCACGCCCGCGCCCTCGGTGTACATGGCGCGTACGGCGCCGGGCTCGAACCACCCGAGCGCCGAGACGACCACGTCCGCACCGACGTCGCCGAGCATGCCGCCTCGACCCCCGAAGTAGAAGGCGAAGGGGTTGGCGTACCCCCACTCGGCCGCCCAGCCGAACACGTCCTGGCTGAGGTAGATCGCGGTGCCGATGTCGTGGATCGGGACCGAAGTCGCCCGCACCGTGGCGAGCGCTGTCTCGTGGTCGGGGTCGGCCATGGGCTCCTCCTCCGCGCCGTCGGCGCGGCTCGGCTGCGGGTCAGGTGGGTTCGAACGGGGTGGACGAGACGCGCAGGACGCGGCGCATCCCCGGGATGGTCCCGACGACCGCCTCCATCAGGCGCGTCCAGCTCGGTGACGACGGTGTCGAGGTGTGTGAAGCGGTCGTCGAGCAGGCCGACCACGCTGGCCAGCTCCGGGGACACCTCCTGCAGGGATCGCGTCGACCTTCGGCAGTTCGTTGGCCAGCTCGAGGGCGACGCCGCTCAGCCGCTCGGTCAGCCCGCGCAGCGCGGTGGCGGATTCCGACAGCGACGGCAGCGACCCGTCCAGCGTGCCGACGGCGTGCTCGAGGCCCGAGACGGCGGCCGAGATGCCCACGGCCGCCAGGTCGAGGCCGCTGCCCGCCCGGTTGACGCCGCCCTCCATGCGCTCGAGCAGCGTCATGAGGCGGTCCAGCCGTTCCGCCGTCTCGTTCATGGCGTCGAGCGCCGCCACGGCCGAGCTGGGGAGGCGGATGACCGCAGAGGGGAAGCGGACCATCGCCTCGAACAACGACGGATTCTCCACGACCTGATCATGGGCCGGATGACCCCGGGTGTCCAGTTGCCGGCCTGGCCCCGATTCCGTCACACCAGCTCGGCGTCGATGGCGGCGCGGAGCTCGTCGATCACCGGCCGCCGGACGCGCCGCTTCGTGGCGGCGTGGGCCCGCCGATCCAGAGAGGCCAGGTCGTGCGCGGCGCGCCAGCGCGGCCGCAGCGAGTTGGTCGGGCGCAACCACCGCATCGAGCAGCCCGGCGTCGCGGGCCGCCGTGCGGGTCGAGCAGGCTCCCGGTCACCGCGGCGCGGTCGAAGGCGGCCGGGGTCAGGCGGTGCCGGGCCAGCACGGCGGCGAACAATGGCAACGTCAGCCCGAGGCGGACCTCGTTGAGGCCGAGCTGGAACGGCCCGTCCGCGCCGAGGCGTACGTCGGCCGCCATGAGCAGGAAGGCGCCCGCCGGAAAGGCGTGGCCGGAACAGGACGCCGCGACCGGCGCCGGGAAAGCCAGGATGCGACCGGCCAGCGTCGCCCCCAGCCGGAGCAGGGCGAGGGCATCCGCCCGCGGCCCGGCCAGGACCCGCAGGTCGAAGCCGGCCGAGAACGCGCCGGGCCGGCCGGTCAGCACGACCACCGTCTCGTCCCGCTCGGCCATGTCGAAGGCCTCGTGCAGCCCCTGCAGCATGCCGGGCGAGAAGACGTTGACCTTGCCGTCGTCCATGGTGATGGTGCTGATCTGGCCGCGGCGGCGGTAGCTGACGTGTCGGGCATTGTCCCTCCTCCGGTCTCGACGGGGTATCCTTGAAACAATGTTCCGGAACATCGTTTCAATATCGCGACCGGACTCGTCAAATGCCGGCACTCCCGCAAGGGATCCCCCCGGGCTGATGCCCCGCACCAAGCAGCGGACCCCGGAGCTGCGGGACCGCGCTCCTGACCGAGGCCGTGGACCTCCTGGCCGAGTCCGGCCGCCGCCGGGCTGACGGCCCGCTCCCTGGCCGCCCGAGCCGGGACCTCGGCGCCCGCCCTCTACGAGCTCTTCGGTGACAAGTCCGGCGTGGTGCGCCAGCTGTACTTCGAGGGCTTCCGCCGGCTCTCGGACGAGCTGACGGCCCTGCCCGAGACGGCCGACCCCCTGAGCGACCTGTGGACGCTGGCGGCGGCCTACCGCCGCTTCGTCCGGTCCCACCGCCCCCTGGCCGAGGTCATGTTCGCCCGGCCCTTCACCGATTTCTCCCCGGGGCCCGAGGAGCTGGAGGCCACCAGCTCGGTCCGCATCCTGCATCGTGGGCCGGGTGCGCCGCTGCATCGACGCCGGACGGCTGCGCGGCGACGAGACCGACGTGGCGCACGTCCTCGTGGCGCTGATCCAGGGCCTGGCCTTCGCCGAGGCGGCGGGCCGGCTCGGGACCTCGACCGAGTCGGTGGAGCGGCGCTGGCGTCTCGGCGTGGGCACGTTGCTCAACGGATTCGGCGCGGCGGGCTGAACACCCGCGTCGCCGGCGGCCCTCAGCGCCGAGCGCGGCGGCGCCCCGGATGAGCACCTTCTGGTAGAGCCCGGCGGGTAGCCGGGAGACGAGGTCGATCACCTTGGCGTCGGGCCCGATGAGCGCGCGCCGTCGGTCCCGGCCGACGGCCGTGAGGATCTGGCGGGCCGCCTTCTCCGGCGTGGTGATGAAGGCCCGCTCGAAGTCCGACCTGGCCTGCTCGAGGTCGCCGGCCAGCTCGGTCACGCTCGGGTCCATGCGGGCGTTGCGCACGATGTTCGTCTTGATCCCACCCGGGTGGACCGTGGTCACCGACACGTGGGCGCCCTCGATCTCGAGTTCCATGCGCAGGCTGTCGGTGAAGCCGCGGACGGCGAACTTGGCCGCGTTGTAAGCCGCCTGCGAGGGGACGCTGATCAGCCCGAAGACGCTCGAGACGTTCACCACGTGACCCTCGCCGGACGCCTTCAGGTGGGGGAGGAACGCCTTGGTGCCGTAGACCACGCCCCAGAAGTTGATGTTCATCAGCCACTCGAAGTCCTCGTAGGACATGGACTCGACGGTGGCGCCGAGGGCCACGCCGGCGTTGTTGACGATCAGGTTCACCCTGCCGTGGTCGTGCGACCACCTGCTCGGCCCAGGCGTAGACGGCGTCGCGGTCGGCCACGTCGAGCCTGCTGCGGAGGTGACCTTGACCACCGCGGCCCTCGCAGAGCGTCACCGTCTCGGCCAGCCCGGCCTCGTCGATGTCGGACAGCGCGAGGTGCGCCCCTGCTCGGGCCAGCTCGGACGGCCAGGGCCCGCCCGATGCCCGAGCCGGCGCCGGTGACGGCGGCGACCCGGCCGCTGAAGTCCTTCATCGCCACGCTCCCTTCGCTCCTGCCGGCTGGCTCAGGATGCGGCCACCACCGCCACTGCCCCCGTTCGCGTGCCGGCGGCCCGGAGAACACCATGACCGCGTCGTCGACGCTGCCCAGCTTCAGCGCCCGGTAGTCGCGCAGGTAGCTCTGGTGCACCTGCCAGGGGTGACGATCACCCTGCTTGGGGAGGAGGTGGGCCGAGCGCTGGATGTACCCCGAGGTCAGTGCGAGCAGGGGGACCTCGAGGGCCGAGGCCGACCCGTCGTTGCGCGGGCACGCACGTCGTCAACCCGTTGGCGCGCAGGTGGTTGAGCAGCCGGCACACGTAGTCACAGGTGAGGTCGCACTTGAGCGTCCACGATGCGTTGATGTAGCCGGTGGCGACGGCCAGGTTGGGCACGCCTTCGAGCATCATCCCCTTGTAGGTGAGGCGCGATCGACGGCACCACCTCCTCGCCGTCCACGCGCACCTCATGCCCCCGAGGAAGAGCAGCTCGAGCCCGGTGGCGGTGACGATGATGTCCGCCTCGAGCTCGGTGCCCGAGGTGAGCAGCAGGCCCTTCTCGGTGAAGCGCTCGATGTGTGTCGGTGACCACCGACACGCTGCCGGCCGCGATCGCCTTGAACAGGTCGCCGTCGGGCACGGCGCAGAAGCGCTGGTCCCACGGGTCGTAGCGCGGCGTGAAGTGGGTGTCGATGTCGTAGCCGGGCGGGAGCTGGCGCTCGAGGCCCTTGCGCAGCATGCGCTTGACGGCGCCGGGATAGCGCCGGCTCACCTGGTAGAAGACCTGCGTCAGCAGCGCGTTGAACCACTTGGCCGCCGTGCCCGCCTGGGCTGGCGGCAGGAGCTTGCGCAGCAGATGCACGACCGGGCTCTTCTCGGGCAGCGAGGCGATGTAGGTCGGCGAGCGCTGCAGCATCGTGACGTGGGCGGCCGAGCGCGCCAGGGCGGGGACGAGCGTCACGGCGGTGGCGCCGCTGCCGATGACGACGACCCGCTTGCCGGCGTAGTCGAGGTTCTCGGGGCCAGTCCTGCGGGTGCACGATCGTGCCGCCGAAGTCGTCCATGCCGGCGAAGTCGGGCAGGTAGCCGTGGTCGTAGCGGTAGTAGCCGCTGCAGGCGAAGAGGAAGCCGCCGTGACCTGCACCGTCTCCTCGACGCTGCTCCGGGTATCGCTGCGCACCGCGGTGACGTGCCAGCGCGGCGTCGGCGCTCGACCAGTCGGCCGCGATGACGCGGTGGCCGAAGCGGATGTGGGCGTCGACGCCGGTCTCGCGAGCGGTGTCCTTGATGTACTGCAGGATGGAGTCGCCGTCGGCGATGGACTTCTCGCCGTCCCAGGGGCGGAAGGAGTAGCCCAGGGTGTGCATGTCGGAGTCGGAGCGGATGCCGGGGTAGCGGAAGAGGTCCCACGTCCCGCCGATGGCGTCGCGCGCCTCGAAGATGGCGTAGGTCGCCCAGGGGCACTCGCGCCTGCAGGTAGGCGCCGGCGCCGATGCCGGAGAGTCCGGCGCCGACGACGAGGACGTCGAGGTGCGTCGCGTCTCGGATCCCGTCCATCAGGCTGCCGCTCGATCAGCTTGTCGTTCAGGGTGCCGTGTTCTCCGAAGAGCTCGGCCCGCCACGTTTCCACCAATTCGGTGGTGTCGCTGTCGTCGGGGTGGAAATCGGGGCGGTTGTAGTCCTTCAGCTGGGCCCAGATGGCCGGGTCCATGAGGGGCGAGCGTCGCGACCTGCCGCCAGCTCTTGCGCAGGTTGCCGGGCCGGTAGGTGGCGCGGTCGCCGAGCAGCGAGATGACCACGGCCAGCACCATGCCGATGACGAAGCCGAAGCGGAAGAAGTTCATCGTCCACACCCGCAGTCGCTCGCTACCGCCCACCGCCCTGTAGACGTCGAAGGCCACCGCCTTGTGCTCGGACTCCTCGAGGGTGTGCCAGACGAAGAGGTCGCGCACGGCTCGGCGCCGAACTGGGCCCGGATCTCCTCGTTGGTGAGGACGAGCTCGGCCAGGGTGGCCGTGAAATGCTCGAGCGCGGCGGTGGCGGCCAGGTTCGACGTCGGCGTGCAGGATGCGCTCGCGGAGGCGCAGGCCCGCACTGCGTCAACCGCTCGTACTGCTTGGTCGGGTAGCCGAGCTCGGCGAGCCGGTCGTTGAAGACCCGGTGCTCGCGGCCGTGCACCGCCTCCTGCCCGATGAAGCCGGCCACCTGGCGCTTGAGGGCGGGGTCGGTGATCTGGTCCCGGAAGTGCCGCACCGAGCGGACGAAGTAGTCCTCGCCGTCGGGGAAGACCGAGCGACAGCGCCACGATGACGTGCCCCGAGATCAGGTCGCCGTCCTCGGCGAAGTGCTCGCGGCACGTCCCGCATCGACTCCTCGAAGGACATTCGCCGCGTCGGGACCTTGCGCCCGGGTGTCGCTGGTCTGGCCGACGACCGCCGCCCGTTGCACTGCTGTCTGGGTCATGTCTCCATCGTCTCCCGCTCGGCTGACGCCTTCCATGCTAGATTATTTGAGAGATTTCCTCAAATCCTCATATTCAGCGAAGAGCGAGCCCCGAGCTGACATGGCGGTTGACCAGGAGCGGCGAGGCTCTCCAGCCGCCCGAGACGAAGGGGGCGCAGACCCGTCGGGCCATCCTCGGCGCCGCCATCGCGCGCTTCGGGCGGGACGGCTACCGGGCCGCCTCGGTGGCCGACATCGCCCGCGACGCCGGCGTGGGCGGCACCGTCGCCTACGCCTACTTCCCGAACAAGGAGGCCCTCTTCCTCGCCGCGGTGGACGACGACGCCGCCGCCGTCATCCACGAGGGTCTGGCCACCGTCCTCGATGCGGCCCGACATCCGGCGCTGGCACGACACCTTGATCTTCACCCTGGTCGACGCCGTGGAGCGCCACCCCCTGGCCCGCCGTCTCCTCGCCGGCCTCGAGCCCGACTTCACCATGCGGGTCCTCGAGATCCCGGCCCTCACCGAGCTGCGCAAGGCCTGCACCGAGCTCCTCCGCGCCGGCCAGGCCGCCGGCACGGTGCGCCCCGACATCGACCCCGCCGTCGTCGGGCCGCGGGATCATCGCCCTCATGTTGGCGGTCCTGATGTCGGTGACCCAGCTGGGCAGCCAAGCCGCCGTCGCCTACTCGCACGAGGTCGCGGCGGTCTTCGAGGCCGCGCTCACCGCTCCTCCACCCTCCGGGTAGCCGCCTCGCCCGGCCGCCGGCCCGTCGCCCGAGGTCAGGGCTGTTTCCGCCCCGACCGATTCATAACCCTGACGTTAACGTTAGACTTTTTCGAAATGCGCAGCGCAGCCCCTCCCCCACGACGAACGGCCACGCCCTCGGGACCGGCCTGCAAGCCGGTACGCGCCGACCACTCGAATTACCGCTGGGTCGCGCTCATCACGGTGACGCTCGGGACGTTGATGGTCTTCATCAACCAGTCGATCGTCCTGATCTCCCTCCCGGCCATCTTCCGCGGCATCGACCTCAACCCGCTCACGCCGGGCAACACCGGCTACCTGCTCTGGATGCTGATGGGCTTCATGGTCGTCCTCGCCGTGCTCGTGGTGACGCTCGGCCGCGTCGGCGACATGTTCGGCCGGGTGAGGATCTTCAACCTCGGCTTCGCCGTCTTCACGACCTTCTCGATCCTGCTCGCCGTCACGTGGTTCACCGGAACGTCGGCCGCCATCTGGCTGATCACCATGCGCGTGGGCCAGGGCGTCGGCGGCGCCATGCTCTTCGCCAACTCCTCGGCCATCATCACGGATGCCTTTCCGGCTGACAAGCGGGGGCTGGGGCTCGGGCATCAACAACGTCGCCGCGGTCGCCGGCTCCTTCGTCGGGCTGGTGCTCGGCGGCCTGCTCGCCCCCGTGCAGTGGCATCTGGTCTTCCTCATCTCGGTTCCCTTCGGGATAATCGGGACGCTGTGGGCCTACGTGAAGCTCGAGGAGCGCGGCATCCGAACGCCGGCCAAGATCGACTGGCTCGGCAACGGCACGTTCGCCGCCGGCTTGATCCTCGTCCTCGTCGGCATCACCTACGGCCTCCTTCCCTACGGTGGCCACACCATGGGCTGGACCAGCCCGCTGGTGCTGGCCGCGATCTTCGGGGGGATCGCCATCCTGGTGGCCTTCGGGGTCATCGAGACGAAGGTCGCCCAGCCGATGTTCCATCTCTCGCTGTTCCGCATCCGCGCCTTCAGTGCGGGCAACGTCGCCAGCTTCCTGGCCTCGCTCAGCCGGGGTGGGCTGATGTTCATGCTCGTCATCTGGCTGCAGGGGATCTGGCTCCCGCTGCACGGCTACAGCTTCGAGCAGACGCCGCTCTGGGCGGGCATCTACATGATCCCGCTGACCGTCGGCCTGCTGCTTGCGGGACCCGTCAGCGGGGTGCTGGCCGACCGCTACGGCGCCCGGCCTTTCGCCACCGGAGGCCTCGTGCTGGTGGCCCTGACGTTCATCGCGCTCATCATGCTGCCGGTCGACTTCTCCTACATCGCCTTTGCCGCGCTGATCTTCTTCAACTCCATCGGCATGGGGATGTTCATCGCGCCGAACCAGACCGGGATCATGAACAGCCTCCCGGCCAGCCAGCGCGGCGCGGGTGCGGGCATGGCGGGCACGTTCAACTCGTCGGCCCAGGTGCTCTCCATCGGCATCTTCTTCACGCTGATGATCCTCGGCCTGGCGGCGACTCTGCCGTCCGCGTTGTTCCACGGCCTCACCGCGCAGGGCGTGAGCCCGGCCCTGGCCACCCGGGTCTCCCACCTGCCCCCGGTAGGGAGCCTGTTCGCCGCCTTCCTCGGGTACAACCCGATGCAGACCCTCCTGGGCCCCGCTGCGCTGCACCACTTGTCGCCCGCCACGGTGCAGCACATAACCAGCCGCGAGTTCTTCCCCCACCTGATCTCGCCGGCCTTTTCGCAGGGCCTGACCGAGGCCTTCTCGTTCGCGGCCGCTGTCTGCATTCTCGGCGCGTTCGCCTCGCTGCTGCGGGGCGGCAAGTACCACTACGTGGAGGAGGGCGGGCGGCTGTCGGCGAAGGTCGGAGTGGGCGAGGTGGAGGACCGGGTGCCCGCACAGGAGGCGGTGGCCGAGACCGAAGCATTGCTGGTGGACTGAGATGCCGGTCTCGACTCCGCCCCGGACACCCGGATCGGGTGACGACGCCGACGAGCCGGTGGCCGTCACTGCGGCCGCTCCGGACACCGTCGCCGACGCAGGGATCCGCATCAGCGACGCCGCCACCCGCGCCGGCGTGTCGGCCCGGACGCTGCGCTACTACGAGGAGCTCGGGCTGCTGACGCCGTCGCTGTACACGGCGGGAGGCGAACGGCGGTACACGCTCGACGACCTGGCGCACCTCGAGCGCATCTTGGAACTGCGCGAGGTGCTGGGGATGAACCTCGACGAGATCCGCGAGTTCCTCTCGTTCGAGGAGCGGCTCGACGAGCTGCGTGCGACCTACCGGGCGACGAAGGGTGCCACCAGCAACAAGGCGCGTGCCGCCCAGAAGGCGACGCTGCAGGAGGCGCTCGAGCTGAACGAGTCGCTGGCCAAGCAGCTGGCTGACAAGCTGGCCCGCATGGACGCCTTCCGCGCCGAGCTGGCAGGCGACGCCGCCCGCTGCCGGGAGTTGCTGGCCGAGCTGGACTGAAGCTCCGGCGCCCGAAGGCGCGTCAGGCCCCCGTTCTGCGCTGGCGGTTCTGGCGGCGTCGAGGACCTGGCGAACCGGATCCGTGGTTGGTGGGCACCGAGTAGGACTCGCGCGAGAAGGAGCCGGATGCCACCACCGGTGCGCCTCCCGTGACGGGCGCCACACCCGCGTGGGGGACGCTCTTCTGGCTACAGATCATCCCCTCCTACCCGTTTCGCGTGAAGGCCTCCCCCCGAGGGTGATGATCGCCCGTACGAGACGTCGTGTGAACCAGGCGCGCTTCGGGAGTGCGATGAGGATGCCGCCGACGACCCCTGACGGAGATCCAGGGGCATGGACGACTGCACCTGGAGAAGGCGGTCGAGGATCCAGAGGCACCTAAAGCCGATGCGGGATGACACGCCGCGCCAGGGGCTCGGGCGTCGTGGCGGCCGGGGCGGCGTCCGAAAGGTACTCGGTCCTTGTTACTTGAGGCGGCGGTACTTGACGGTCCGCACGATGTTGAACCAGATCGCGCAGAGGGACGACGACCAGCAGAATGATCAGGAGCTGGTGGAAGAGGGCCGTGCGAAAGGTCGAGACGATCAGCGAGCTGCCCGTCTGCAGGGAACGGCCCATGCCCAGCACGGGACTAGAGGCCGCGTCCCGCATCCCTTGCCTGTTCCGGGCGCTTGCCTGCGTGTGCGTGCTCCGAGAAGATGAGCGCTAGCGCTATGACCGACGCTGTCGCACCCGCGGTGCCTGCTCCGGCCCCTTCTCCGGCGGCGATCCGTTGGCTGACGTCGAGGGATACGGACCTCCTGGTGACGAAACGTTCCGTGCGAGCCGCCGTGGTCATGCCCAGCGCCTTCGCCGTCGCCCACGTGCTGTGGTCGAATGGTCAGGTCGGCCTTTTCGCGGCCTTCGGCTCGTTCGCCCTCCTGCTCCTGGTCGAGTTCACAGGCCCTCTCCGGGAGCGGGCGGCCTGCTACATCGGCCTGTACGTGGTCAGTAGCGGTTTCATCGCGCTGGCCACTGTTGCGTCGACCCACGAAGTGGCGGCGGTGCTCGCCATGGCGCTCGTGGGTTTCGCGGTCCTCTACGCCGGTATCTTCTCGCCGGCGGCGGCGACGGCGACAACGGCCGCGCTCTTGACGTTCGTGCTGCCCGTTGCCGTGGCGGAGCCGGCATCGCAGGTCGGACCCCGGTTGGTGGGCTGGACGCTGGCGGCCGCGTTCTGCATCCCGGCCTGCCTGGTGGTCTGGCCGCCACCGTGGCACGACAACCTCCGCCGGAGACTGTCGCTAGCGGTGTCGTCCGTGGCCCGGCTGGCCGAAGACCGCGCGCTCGGCAAGAACGATCCCGCTGCCTCCGAGGCCGTCGAATCCGAGCTGACACAGCTGCGGGCCCAGTTCTCGGCGACGCCGTATCCACCGACAGGAGGAGCGTCAGGTGCGGTCGCGGTGTCGAAGCTGGTGGGAAGAGTGGAATTCGTGGCGGACAACACGGCGATGCTCGGAACCCAGCACTGGACAGCCGAACCATCCGCTGCGCAGGCCGTGACGCGCCAGGTGGCAGAGACGCTGCATCAGGCGGCGTCGCTCATCAGTGACGAGAACGCTCATCCGGTCGAAGACCCGGCTCGCATCCGCGCCTTGCAGGCGTCGAACCGACGCCTCGAACAGTTGATTGGCGCTGAACTCGACGACGACATCTCCAAGAGTTCGCAGCCGGTTCCGGACGCCCCGCCAGCGCCGGGAGACCGCTCAGCGGCGGTGGACGACAGTGTCGCATGGACACCGGATCCCGGTTTCCATGCCCGGGCGCTTGGCATCGCGGCCGAGATGGTGGCCGACGCGGCGCTTGAAGCGGCAGGGTCTGAAGGCCTGCTCGATCAGCGTATGGACATGCTCGGCCAAACGTCCCCTACCCACCTGCACCGGATCTTTTCCCACGTGTCGTTCCGCTCGGTCTGGTTCCGCAACGCCGTGCGGGGTGCCATCGGTCTCGCCCTGGCCGTCGCGGTCGTCGAGGTCACGGACGTCCAGCAGGGGTTCTGGGTCGTCCTGGCCACGCTGTCGGTCCTGCGATCCAATGCTCTGGGCACCGGTGCGACCGCCTTGCGCGCCGTGGGGGGCACGGCCCTCGGGGTCATCATCGGCTCCGCCATCATGGTTGGCGTCGCTGACCACGCGGTCCTCCTCTGGGTGCTGCTCCCCCTGGCGGTCTTCATCGCCGGCATTGCACCTTCGATGATCGGCTTCGCGGCCGGGCAGGCGGCGTTCACCCTGACGGTGATCACCCTGTTCAACATCATCGCCCCGGTGGGCTGGAGGGTCGGACTGACCAGGATCGAAGACGTCGCGATCGGGTGTGCTGTGAGCGTCGTCGTGGGTCTGCTCTTGTGGCCCCGGGGCGCCACGGCGGCGTTGGGACGGGCTATGGCCGCGGCCTTCGTTGCCAGTTCCGCCTACCTGGGCGACGCGGTGGACCGGCTGACGACGACTTCACGTGCCGTCGACACCCAGCCGGGCGCGCTGGCCGCCTACCGGGCCTACCTGCTGCTCGACGACGCCTTTCGCCAATTCGTCGCCGAGCGTGGCGCAAAGGTCGTCTCCGTCGAGACGATCGCGGCGGCTCTTCATGGGCTCGAACCGTCTGCGGTTGGCGGGGTACACGCTCGCATCGCTGCCCGTGCGGCCACCGGACCCGGGCCAACCCGAGGTCGAATCGGTTGCGGTGGCGGAGGCCGTGCTCCGCGACTCTTACGAGTCGAGTCACCGGTGGTATCAGGAGTTCGCCGACTTGCTCATGGACCGGCGCCAGACCGTCGATGCCTTGCCACCGCGCAGTGATGTCCTACACCGCACCATGCAGACCGCGCTCGACGACCTACGCACGCAACAGCGGGACGATCGGGTGCCGACGATCCTGCAGATGCTGTGGGCGGACGAGCTCCTCGAGAATCAGTCGACGATGCAGGCAGATCTCTTGGCTTCCGCCGACCTGTTGATCCGCCACAAGGGCCTGAGCGTGCTGACCTGACTCCTCGCCGCCTGCTGGGTCATCAGCTACGGCCAAAGTGGCGCGGACGGGCGGCCTACGGAGCGTCGGTCGGCGAGCGGACATCCCGGACCGACCAAGTCCGTCGTAGATACAGTGGCCACTCGGCGGCGGAAATACGGGAGAAGGGTCGGTGCTCGTGAGTTCGGGGCGGCATTGGTGGGTGCGGGCGGGACACGAGGCTCTCGACGTTGGAGGCGTTCGGGCCAGGGAGCGGGTGCACGTCCCCTTGGCATCGCTGAGGGCTCGGCAACACGGGCAGCGGACACGCCTCGGCTGGGCCACAGCATGTCGCTGCGTCGGGATCGTCGCGGCGGTTGCAGCGTGCGGCACCCTCTTCCTCAGCGTGGGCGTCACCTTCGCATCCGGCGCCACGGGTCCGACCGAGCCGTCGACGAGCACCACGCTGTCACCGCATCCATCGACCACGACCACCACCAGTCGTCCGACCACGACGACGACCAAGCCGGTGACCGCCACAACGACCAAGTCGGTGAGCACCACGGTCATCACACCGCCCGCACCGGCCACCACGGTCGTTCCAGCGTTGCCCAAGCCGGTGACCACGACGACCACAGTTTCGAAGCCCCAGCACGTCACCAACCAGCCGAACCTCGATGCGCTTTCCCCGCACGTCGAGGCGCTCAGCGGTCCAGGTGTCGAATACCAATACAGCAGCGGCCAGACCTCGGTGGGCTCGGTGGGGGGCGCCCCGAGCTTCATGAGTTCGCCCGGAGGACCGTACATCTACGACGCCAACGGACGCATGGTGCTCATGCATGGGACCAACGTCGTGTATAAGCACGCTCCGTTCATTGCGTACCCTGATCCGGGAGAGCCGTGGAACTTCAGTGCCAGTGATGCGGGCCGCATGCAGAAGCTCGGCTTCAACATTGTCCGGCTCGGGATCGAGTGGCAGGGGCTCGAACCCGGATCCGGCGGACCGAACCAGACCAATGTCTGCACGCCAGGCACGCCGGGCGATCCCCACGAATTCAACAGCGCAATCGCGACCACCTACCTCAAGCACGTCGCGGCGACCGTGAAGCTGCTCAGCCGTTACGGCATCTACACGCTCCTCGACATGCACCAGGATGTCTACAACAAGCTGTTCCGTGGGGAAGGCGCGCCCAACTGGGCCGTCTGCACGAACAACGTGCCCATCGTGCCCCTGGGAGGACGGTGGTCGAACAATTACTCGAACCCCCAACTCGACACGGCCGTCGGGCACTTCTGGTCGAACGACGTGGTGGGTGACCTCCAGGGTCAGTTCGACCTGGTCTGGAAGACGGTGGCTGACTATTTCAAGAACGATCCCTGGGTGGTCGGCTACGACCCCTACAACGAGCCCTTCTCCACGGAGACGCAGGTCGCTTCGGAGTCGACGTTCACGGGGCAGTTGGAGTGCTTCTACACCGGCCGAGAGCACGTCGGCTTTCTCGCCAACGGGACCTCGCCGCTGAACTGCCCGGCGGAAGACCCCTCTGACGGCGTGGTCCCGGAGATCCAGTCCGTCGATCACAACCATCTGATCTTCGTGGAGCCGGACATCTACTGGGTGCCCGGAGGAAACATCCCGTCGCAGCTCGGCCCGATGCCGTTCCAGCGCGTCGTCTTCAACTTCCACGTGTACTGCGGTGATCGCAGCCCGGTCACCGGGAATCCGACCAATTTGTTGCGATGTCTCCAGTCCGAGGAGACGGCGGCGTCAGAACAGGACGTCACGCGCCTCTCCATGAGCTCGCGCTACCAGTCGAACGGTCCGGCCATCTTCATGAGCGAGTTCGGCGCCACGACCAGTCCGGCGCTGGCGGGATTCGACACGGAGTGGGCGGGTTTAGAGGAAGTCGGCTGGGCCTACTGGGCCTGGAAGTACTACAACGACCCCACGGGCTCCTCGGCCGAAGGTCTGGTGCTGCCGACGGGGGGCTATTCGCCGATCGTGACCGAGCTCTCGCGGACGTATCCCCAGGAGGTGGCGGGTATCGCGAGTTCCATCTTGTTCAACCCCTTCACGGGGGCGTGGGGCATGATCTATACACCCAGCCTGTCGGCCCGGGGCCAGACGGTTATCGCCGTTGCGGCACAACAGCACTATCCAAGCGGGTGGTGTGCTGCGGTGAAGGGTGGGCACATCACGTCCAGGCCGGGCGCCGAGCACCTCACGGTGGCGACCAAGGGCCGGCCACTTCAGATCTACGTCACCGTCACCGCCGGGGCCTGCCCGTCAAGCTGACGTGCGCCATCCCGCGGCCCGATCCGCTCCCGTGGGCGCGCGTGGCCCCGGGGTCTCTAGGCTCATCATTGAGGATCGAGATGAAGGGGGCCAGGTGGCCGACAGAACCTCCACCCACGACGTGGCGAAGGTTGCAGGGAGCTCCGGCGACTACGCCGAGTCCGCCATGTCCTCGTTGACTGACATGCGGGAGCCCCAGCCTCGCTACCTCGACATGATCGAGAGAGGCGGCTATGTCGAGATGATGGAAGGGATGGCACTCAGCTTTGACCGTGCCACCACCGACCATGTCTTGCGCAACCACGCCCTCTTCTCGTCACGGGTCGAGATGGGCCTCGGCAACGTCCGGCCGCTGATCCCCCTCAACGTCGACCCGCCCCTGCACGCGAAATACCGCAAGCTGCTCGATCCGCTCTTTGCGCCCCGGCGCATGGACGCCCAAGAGGAGGACATCACCCGACGCGTCAGCGGCTTCATCGATGCATTCATCGAGCGCGGGGAGTGCAACTTCACCGAAGAGTTCGCCGAGATCCTGCCGTCATCGGTGTTCCTCGGGTTGATGGGCCTTCCCGAGGATCAGCTCCACATGTTCATCCATCTGCGGGACGGCATCCTGCACCCGGACAAGATCGACCCTGATGCCCAGCTCGATCCCGATCGCCGGCGGGCCGTGCAGGCGGCCACCGGCCAGGAGATCTACGAGTACTTCGGTGCGGTGATCGCGGACCGCCAGCGGGTGCCCCGTGACGACGTGATCTCAGGGTTCCTGGCTGCCGAGATCGACGGCGACCGGCTCAGCACCGACGAGGTGCTCGACATCCTCTTCCTGTTCCTCATCGCCGGTCTCGACACGGTCAGCGACTCGTTGACCTGCTTCTACGCCTTCCTGGCGCAGAACCCCGAGCACCGACGCATGATCGCCAACGACCCTGCGGTCATTCCCTCTGCCGTTGAGGAGCTGCTGCGATGGGAGTCGCCGGTCCCCGCCGGCGTGCCCCGCGTGGCCACCGAGGACACCGAATTGCCCAACGGCCAGAAGGTGGCCAAGGGGACGGCCATCGTCGTGAGCTACGGCGCGGCGAACATCGACCCCGGAGCGTTCCCGGACAGCACGGCGGTCCGCTTCGACCGCGGGGAGAACCGGCACATCGCGTTCGGCGGCGGCGTGCACCGCTGTCTGGGTAGCCATCTGGCCCGGCGAGAGCTCCGGGTCACCCTCGGGGAGTGGCACCGGCGGATCCCGGACTACCGGATCAAACCAGGGCACGAAGACCTCGTGTACCCGCCGGGGCTCCGCCACGTGAAGGACCTCGTTCTCACCTGGGATTGAGGGCAAGACCGATCCACCAAAGAGGATGTAAGTCACACAGCACCCCAACGGGACGCGGTTCGAACCTTAGAAAAGGTGGCTCTTCCGAATCGGCCAGCTCGCGTTCATCGCGTCGGTCATGCTCACGAAAAAGTAAGGACCGATGCGGTTCAGAGTGACCGCGTTGTCGCTGCCATCCTCAATTCGTTCAACAGTTCAGTGGACACGCGAAGTGATTGCCCAGCGCTCCATCAACCTTGAGACGGACCGTCACACCTGAAGGACCGTCTGGGCACTCGGAGTATCGAGCACTTGTAGAGTTCAGTGAGCAGCAGACGATGGACTTGGTCGCTCCGCCAGATCGGTGCGACGTCAGGAATTTCGGAGGATCGATGACCGCGGACGAGCTGATTGCGCTTCGGAGACTGGTGGACAAGGACAAGATTGTCGACCTCGTCCATCGTTATTCTTACTGCGTCGATCACCGACTCTACGACGACGTCATGGAGTTATTTACAGAAGACTGCATCGTCGACTACGGGCACGGCAATGGCCCGCCTGTTCGTTCCCGAGATGCTCTTCGACAGTTGTTCGGACATCCCGAAGGTCGGTTCAACGCCACCAGCCATCACAATGCCAATGTTCTCGTGACGTTTGGCGACGACGACAATGCCAAGGTGGTCACCTCGGTGTATGCCTGGCACAAGCGGAATGATGGAGCTACGCCACGGCTGTGGGGTTACTACCACGACTCGGTCACTCGAAGCTCGGAAGGCTGGCGCATCGCAAAGCGAGAACTCCGGGTTCTCGGGGTCGAGGATTGGCATTCCAATTGGCACTGGGCACTCGATACGGACGTCGGCGAGCTGAAGTGAGGAAAGACAGAAGCTCGCCTGAAGGTTCGCAACGCCAGAAAATGAGTGAGATGAGACCAGCCGCCTCGCTCAAGGTCTGACGATTCCCTCGCTGGTCGCGAGTTCGAAATGAGGACCCTCACCCCTCGGACGCCACACTCTCATGATGGTGGCCTCCCAAGCGGGATTCAGGCCACAAAGAGCACCCCCAACGGGATTCGAACCCGTGCTGCCGCCGTGAAAGGGCGGTGTCCTAGGCCGCTAGACGATGGGGGCGGGTCCGACAGGAGGATTGAGCTTAGTGGGCACCGACCGGGACCCCGGCCGCCGAGGCGTCGGGAGCCAGCCGGAGCGGCCACGATCTCGGGACCGTGGTACGTGCAGACGAGGAAGGTCTGCACGGCCCCGATGACGAGCACGGTCGCACCGATGAGATGGACCTCCACGAGCAGCGCCGGCAGGTGCGTGAAGTACTGGGTGTAGCCGACGGCGGCTTGGGCGACCATCACGGCCATGAGGATGCGGGCCGAGCGGCGCACTCGCTCGGGCACGGCGACCGTGTGCACCGCGACGACGAGGCCGATGGTGACGCCGATGAGCAGCAGGGCCAGGCTCGAGTGCAGCTCCGCCATGTCGCGTAACGCGATCGGGATCCGCTTGGCCACCTGTTGGCCAGAGCTGTCTCCGGCGTGCGGCCCGGCGCCCGAGGTCGCGGTCCCGGCGGCGATGACGAGGCTGAGGAGCGCCAGGAGCCCGTAGTAGAGGCGGACGAGGAGGCGCGGCACCAGGAGGCGGGCCGCCCCCGGCGAGTAGTCGCGGGTGGACCGGTGGACGAGGACGATCGCGTCGACCAACAGGAGCATGGTGGCGTAGAAGTGCACCATGACGACGTACGGGTTGAGCTTCGTGTAGACGACGATTCCGCCCAGGACGGCCTGGGCCAGGACACCGGCGACGAGGCCGCCGCTCAGCCACATCAGGTCGCGTCGGCGCGGGGCCCGGAAGACCGCACCGAGGAAGGCGGCGGCGACCGCGACGACCAGCACGATCGTGACCAGCCGGTTACCGAACTCGACCCACCCGTGAAATTGCAACGCCGGGGTGAGATGGCCGGCGGAGCACTCGGGCCAGTTGCTGCAGCCCAGCCCGGACCCGGTGAGTCGGACCGCCCCCCCGGTGACCACGATCAGGGCCGTCAGGACCAAGGCCAGCACGTTGAGCCGGCGGCTCAGTTCGGGCGAGACGGTGGGGAGGCGGCGCCGCGACACGCGAGCCAAGCGTACCGGGGTCCGTTGCCTGGTCCCGGTGCGAGCCCTGTGCATAGGCTGAGGCCACATGTCCATTGACGCGCCCGCCCTCCACGGCCGGCGAGCGCGGTGGTCGTGGCAGACGATTGGGGCTTATGTCGCCTTGACCAAGCCACGGATCATCGAGCTCCTGTTGGTCACGACGCTGCCCACCATGGTGGTGGCCCAGCGCGGCCTGCCCCCGGTGTGGTTGATGGCGGCGACGTTGGCGGGTGGCGCCCTGGCGGCCGGCGGGGCCAACGCCATCAACATGTACGTCGACCGCGACATCGACCGACTGATGAAGCGGACCAAGAACCGGCCCCTGGTCACGGGGGCCGTCACGCCGACAGCGGCGCTGGTGTTCGCCTTGTCGCTCGAGGTGGCAGCGTTCGTCGAGCTGTGGCTGGCCGTGAACCTCTTGTCGGCGGTGCTCGCAATCTCGGCCACCTTGTTCTATGTCTTCGTCTACACGGTGTGGCTGAAGCGCCGCTCCTCACAGAACATCGTGATCGGGGGAGCGGCGGGCGCGGTCCCGGTACTCGTCGGGTGGGCGGCGGTGACGAACTCGCTGGCGTGGGCGCCCGTGGTGCTGTTCGCCATCATCTTCATCTGGACGCCGCCGCACTTCTGGTCGCTGGCCGTGCGCTACAAGGAGGACTACGCGGCGGCGGACGTGCCGATGCTGCCGGTGGTCGCCTCCATGAAGCGGACGACGACCGAGATCGTCTACTACACGGTGGCGCTGGTCGCCGTGTCGTTCCTCCTCGGACCGGTGGCTCACCTGGGCTGGGTCTACATGATCACGGCGGCCCTCTTGGGGGCGGGGTTCCTGTTCGTGGTCACCCGGCTGTGGGGCCTGGCCCAGAACGGAGAGGTGAGCGGGCGCGACGCCATGAAGGTCTTCGGCTACTCCATCACGTACCTCACCGTGCTGTTCGTCGCCATGGCGGGCGACGTCCTCATCTCCAACCACGTCCACATCCACTGACGGACTCCCTCCATGACTGACCCAAGGCCCGCCGCGGCCGCGGCCGCGGCCGACATACTGCGGCCACCACGAAAGCCGCGCAAGCTCTTCCTGCTGGTCGGTGTTGTCCTGGCCGTGGTGCTCGGGATCTTCCTCTTCACGGGGCTCGGGACGAGCCAGGGTACGACCGGGGCGCCGCAAGAGGGCGGGGCGGTGCCCAAGTTCGAGCGCCAGAACGTGGGCCCGACGGGCGGCCGCCAGGTGGCCGTGCCGGCAGAAGGCGGCAGCCACGGGACGCCGGCGGTGCTGCTGTTCTTCGGGAACTGGTGCCCGAGCTGCCACCAGGAGCTGCCGCCATTGGCGGCGGCGGTGCGCGCGCAGGACAAGGCGGGCGGCGCGCTGTCTCGGGTGCGAGTGATCGGCGTCGACAGCGAAGACTCCGTGTCGAGCGCGAAGTCGTTCATCCAGAGCGCCGGGGTGTCCTTCCCGGTGGCCTACGACCCCGACGTCACCGTGACGAGCGGGCTTTTCTATTTCGACGGGGACCCCTACGCGGTGTTCGTGCGCGGCGACGGGACGATCGCCAAGATCGTGCGCGGCGCGGGGCTCACCCCGTCGTCGTTCACCGCGGACGAGCGGGAGCTCATTCCCAGCGGAACGTGAGGGCGGCGGCCGTCGGTGCCGCCACCGCCCAGATCGCCAACACGACCCAGGACTCGGCGGGTACGGGGGCGCCCGCGCCGAGCGTCGCATGCAATGCGGCGGACAGCGCCTCCGCCGGGAGCAGCTTGGTGAATGCCTGCAGACCGCCGGGGAACTTGCTGATCGGCACGATCATGCCGCCGAGTAGCAGGAGGACGAGGTAGAGGCCGTTGGCGGCGGCGAGGTTCACCTCCGGGCGCAGCGTGCCCGCCATGAAGAGGCCGATGCCGGCGAAGGCGGCCGAGCCCAGCAGGATGGCGGCGATCGCGCCGGGAACGGCGGCGGACGCGGACGCGCCCGCCCCGCCGGGGCTCCAACCCAGAGCGAGCCCGACCGGCAGGAGCACGGCCGCCTGCAGCAGCTCGACGGCCACGATCGTGATGATCTTGGCGCCGAGCAGGCGCGGGCGGCCCAGGGGCGTGCTGCCGAGGCGCTTCAGCACCCCGTACCCGCGTTCGAAGCCGGTGGCGATGCCGAGCGAGACCATGGCCGTCGACATGACCGCCAGCGAGAGGATGCCCGGGACGAAGAAGTCGGCCGGGTTGGAGGTCGGGGTCGAGACGACCGAGACCTTCGAGAAGAAAAGCAGGAAGACGACGGGGATGCCGAGGGTGAGCAGGAGCGTCTCGCCCCGGCGGAGGGTCATGTAGACCTCGGCGGCGGTCTGCGCCGTGAGGGGACGCAGGGCGCCGGGACTGCGGTCATTGCGGGTGGTCGTGACCCCGCTCACCGCATGCGCCTCCCGGCACGGCGGCGGCGCGACCCGACCCCGTCCTCCACGATTTCAGGCGTCGGCTCGTCGACCGCGGCGCCCACGGCGTCGAAGTAGACGTCCTCGAGGCGGCGGCCCACGACGAGCTCGGTGAGGGCGGCGCCGCGCTCGGCCAGGTAGGTGGCGATGGCGGCCGTGACGGCCGGCGTCGGGGCGTCCGCCTCGACGCGGTAGCGGCCCGGTGCCGACTCGGTGACGAGGATCCCCGTGTCGCCGATGGCCGCGGCCAGGGCGGCGGTGTCGAGGCCTGCCGGCGCGCCGAACGTGACGGTCGTCGACTCCCCGTCGCCCGTCCCGGCCGTCAGCTCCTGCGGCGCCCCCTCCAGCACCACACGGCCCGACGACAGGATCACGATCCGGTCCGCCATCCGCTCGGCCTCGGCGAGCTCGTGCGTGGTCAACAGGACACAGACGCCCCTGTCCTTGAGCGCGGCGACGACAGCGCGGATGGCGACACGACCCTCGGGATCGACCCCGCTCGTCGGCTCGTCGAGGAACGCGACCTCGGGGCGGCCGATCAGGGCCAGTGCCAAGGAGAGGCGTTGCTGTTCGCCGCCGGAGAGGTGGCGGTACGGGGTGGCGGCCACGCCGCGCAGCCCGACCAGCTCGAGCAGGTCCGCCGTCGGCATTGGCTCCGGGTAGTACCCGGCGAACAGGTCAAGAACCCGGCGCGGGCTCAGCATCGGGTACACCCCGCCGCGCTGGAGCATGACGCCGATGCGACCGGTCAGCGCCGCGTGGTCGGCCAGCGGGTCGAGCCCGAGAACCCGCGCAGCGCCACCGGACGGGCGGCGATAGCCCTCGAGCGTCTCAACCGTGGACGTCTTGCCCGCTCCGTTCGGGCCGAGCACCACGAGCACCTCGCCGGCGTCGGCCGCCAGGTCCACGTCGTCGACCGCCGGTGGCGTGCCGGCCGGGCCGTAGCGCACGGTGAGGCCGGTGACCTGGACGGCTGGCACGGCGTCGCAGGCTACTTTGAGCAGGAGTGATCGATATCAAGGCGTTGCGCGACGATCCCGACGCGGTCAAGGCCGCGCTGGCCCGGCGCGGCGTCGAGGCGGCGGAAGTGGACGCGGTGATCGCGGCCGACGTGGCCTGGCGGGCCAAGACCAACGTCGCCGACTCGTTGCGCCGTGACGTGAAGGAGCTCTCCCGACAGGTCGCGGAGGCGAAGAAGGCGGGTGACGAGGCGCTGGCGGAGGACCTCAGCGCCCGGAGCCGCTCGCTCGGCGAGGAGGAGCGGGCAACGGCGGCCGAGGTTGACGCGCTCTGGGAGACGGTCCGCACCGGCCTGCTCTACCTCCCCAACATCCCGGCGGAGGACGCGCCGGACGGGGCGGGCGAAGACGACAACGTGGAAGTCCGCCGGTGGTGGCCGGGGCAGGATCTCGGGCGGCCGGAGCCCCAACGGCTCGCACACCAACAGGTGCCGCACTGGGAGATCGGCGAGGCGCTCCAGATCCTCGACATGGAGCGGGGGGCGAAGCTGGCCGGATCGATGTTCCCGCTGTACCGGGGTCCCGGCGCGCGGCTGCTGCCGCGCGCTGACCGCCTTCGCGATCGATCGGCACTCGCCCGCCTACGAGGAGATCCGGCCGCCGACGGTCGTGCTCACGGAGACCATGACCTCGACCGGGCATCTGCCCAAGTTCGCCGACGACGCCTACCACGTCGAACGCGACGACCTGTGGCTCATCCCGACGGCAGAGGTCCCGCTGACCTCGATGCACCGCGGCGAGATCCTGGAGGAGGCAGAACTGCCTCTTCGTTTCACCGCGTCGACCCCGTGCTACCGGCGCGAAGCCGGCTCGGCCGGACGCGACACGCGCGGGCTGCTCCGCGTGCACGAGTTCGACAAGGTGGAGCTCTTCTCCTACGCCACGCCCGAAGGCGCCCTCGACGCGCAGGCGGACATCCTGGGGCGGGCCGAAACCATGCTCCAGGAACTGGAGCTGCCCTATCGTGTCCTCGACCTCTGCTGCGGTGACCTGGGTGGTCCGTCAGCCAGGACGTTCGACCTGGAGGTCTACGCGTCCGGCGTCGACCGGTGGCTGGAGGTGAGCTCGGTCAGTTGGTACCGCGATTACCAGGCTCGGAGGGCATCCGTGCGCTACCGGCCGGTGGGGGGCGGCGGGCCCCAGCTCGTGCACACGGTCAACGGCTCGGCGCTCGCCTGGCCGCGCATCTGGGCCGCTTTGGTGGAGAACGGCCGCCAGCAGGACGGCTCGGTGCTCCTCCCGGAGGCGCTGGCGCCCTATCTCGGGGGCGAGTTGCTGATCAAGGCACCGTGAGCGGCGTGGGCGGCCCGTCCCCGGGAGGTGTGGAGGGAGACACCGGCCAGTTCGGCTTCGACCGGATGCTCGAGGCCATCGCGACCGAGAGCCATCGGATGGCGGAAGCCGTGGCCCGCTCGGACCTGGACGTGCGCGTCCCGTCGTGTCCCGCGTGGACGGTGCGCGACCTGGCCCACCACATCGGGGAGGTGCAGTGGTACTGGGGCCAGAACGTGCACGCGAAGAACCCCGAGGAGCGCTCCGGCGGCGACCTGACCGCCTTCCCGGAGGACAGCGACCTGCTCGCCTGGCTCGGATGGTGCACCTACACGCTGCTGGGCACGTTGCGCGAGGCCGGCCCCGACGCCCCGTGCTGGGCCTGGTGGCCCGAGCCGCGGACCTCGGGTGCCGTGGGCCGGCACCAGGCCCAGGAGGTTGCCGTCCACCGGTGGGATGCGGAGGGTGCCCTGGAGCCGGGTTCCTCGGGTCCCCTCGACGCCGGCCTGGCCGACGACGGCGTGCCCGAATTCATGGAGATCATGGTCGGCGCCGACCTCGCATCCTTGCCGGGCGCCGTCACGCTGACCGCCGTCGACACCGGGGCACGTTGGAAGGTCGCGGGCGAGGGTGCCGCGGACAGCGGCCGCACGTCCGAGCTGCGGGCCTCGGCGTCGGACCTCGTGCTGATGCTCTACCGCCGTCTCCCGGTGCCCGACACGGAGGTGGACGGCGACCCGGTGCTGATGGCGGCGCTCCTCTCCCTGGCTGACACTTCGTGACCGAACTCACCTTCCTCGGGACCGGCAACTTCCTCGCCCCGCCCGGCCGCTACTGGAACAGTTTCGTCCTGGACTCGTCGGTGCTGGTGGAGCCGTCCCCCACCGCCCTGCCGCACCTGCGGCGCTGCGGGTTCGCGGTCGACGGTGTCGAGGTGGTGGTGGTGTCACACTTTCACGCCGACCATTGCTTCGGGTGGCCCTTCCTCCTCGAGGCGGCGGCCGAGGGCGGGAGCGGACGCACCGTGTTCGTGGTCGGCCCGCCGGGGATCGAGGCGCATCTGGCCAACATGAACCAAGCGGGGGCGGTTGGCTCGGTGACCGCATTCGCGTACGCGCAACTCGACCTGCGGTTCGTCGAGGTGGACGGGAGCTGGCAAGAGGCAGGGACCCTGCGCTTCCGGGCGGTGGAGGTGGTACACGTTCCCTATCTGCGCTGCTTTGGCTACCTCTTCGACCGTGGCGACCGGATCATCGGCTATTCGGGCGACACGACGCCGTGCGACGGGCTCACCGAGCTGGCGTGGGGGGCCGACGTGCTTGTCGTGGAGTGCAACGGCAGGCACACGCCGCCGGGGGTGGCCCCCGTCCACATGGACGAGGACGCGATCCGCGTGCTGCGGTCCGCCCACCCCGACGTGCATCTCGTGCTGACCCACCTGGGCGAGCAGGTGGACACCGCCTCCATGCCCGGCGTGACCGTCCCTGACGACTTCGACCGGCTCACCTTCTGAGCCGTCGCCGCGGCGAGGGGGCGGTGGCTACGACGCCGCGGCGGCGAACCGGTAGCCGACGCCTCGCACCGTGGTGATCAGCACCGGGGCGGACGGGTCCGCCTCGATCCTGGACCGCAGGCGCTTGATGTGGACGTCGAGCGTCTTGGTGTCGCCGATGTAATCGGTGCCCCAGACGCGGTCGATGAGCACGTCACGGGTGAGCACGCGACCCGAGTTCTCCACGAGCAGCCGCAGGAGCTCGAATTCCTTGCGACGGAGGTGCACCTCTTCCCCGCGGACGAACACCCTGCGCTGGTCGAAGTCCACCTTGATCCCGTTGGACTCCCAGATGCCGTCGCTGCCGAACTCGATCGTGCCGGCGAGGTCGGTCGCCTCAGGCCCGCCAGGGGCGCGCCGCAGGACGGCCCGCATCCGGGCGACCAGCTCGCGGAGTCGGTAGGGCTTGGTGACGTAGTCGTCCGCTCCGACCTCGAGCGCCACGACGGTGTCGATCTCGGTGCCTTTGGCTGTCACCATGATGATGGGGACTTGGGAGCGCGTGCGAATGTTCCGGCACACGTCGATGCCCGACAGCTTGGGCAGCATGAGGTCGAGCAGCAGGATATCGGGGTTGGTCTCGTCGTAGAGCTGCAGCGCCTCGTTGCCGTCCCGGGCAACGGTGACGCGGAAGCCTTCGTTGGACAGCCCGATCACCAAGGCATCGATGAAGGACTCCTCGTCCTCGGCCAGGAGCACCTTGACCGGGCCCTCGCCGGCGGTGGCGCGCCCATTCTTCTTGTCGGACTTGTTCGACGCCGTCTTGCTCACGCCACCCGCTCCGCCTGTACCGGGAGCACGAGCGTGAAGGTCGAACCCTCACCCTCGCGGGACTCGACGTCGACCCAACCCTGGTGGTTGTTGGCGACGTGCCGGACGATGGACAGCCCGAGACCGGTCCCACCGGTGTCGCGACTGCGACCGTGGTCGACCCGGTAGAAGCGCTCAAAGATGCGGTCGAGGTCCCGGGCCGGGATGCCGACGCCGTGATCCTGCACCGACAGCCGGACGTTGTCGCGCTCCTCGATGCGCCAGTTGGGCGACACGACGGCCGTCGTCTCCGGGGTGCCGGGACCGGCGAGGTCGCCCTCGACGGCGGTGAGCGGGGCCGGCGCAGTCGTGCCGGTGGCCGCCGAGCCGAAGCCCGGGCCGTCGGCGGGCGGCGAGTACTGGTCGAGGATTTCGGGGAGGAAGACCGGCTCCACCGTGCCCCCACTCCGTGCGTCCGCCGCTTCGGGTTGCGCATCCGCCGCGCGCTCGGCCGAGATGGCGGTGACATCGCCGGTGATGACCGGGACCTCCCCGGTCCGCGGACCGTCGGCGCCTTCGGCTCCGGCCCCGCCGAGATGGGGGAGGCTGTGGTTGACGCGTTGGACCGTGCCGGTCACGACCACCTTCGAGTTGTCGTAGGAATAGGTGATTGCGTTCTCGAGCAGGGCGTGCATGGCCGAGACGAGCTGCCGCCGGTCACCCATCACCGCCACCGGTGGCGATGGCTCGTGCAGCAGGATCTCGATGCCACGCTGGTCGGCTGTCGCGTGGACGCGTTCGATGGCATCGGCCATCACCAGGTTGACCAGCACCGGCTCGCGCGGCGGTGCCTCCTCGGACTCGATCCGGGACAGGTCGAGCAGATCATCGATGATGCGGCTCACGCGGAAGGCTTCGTTGTGGATGCGACCGGCCAGGCGTTGGGCCACGTCGGGATCCGGCTCGGAGATCAGTGTCTCGGCCAACAGACCGAGTGCCCCCATGGGCGTCTTGAGCTCGTGGCTGACGTTGGCCACGAAGTCGCGCCGGATCTCCTCGAGCCGGCGGCGCTCCGAGACGTCCTCGATGAGGGCGATGACCCCGAGTGGCCGCCTGCCGTCGTCGATCTGGTGCGCCCGCACCTGCAGCGTGCGGCGAGGCGGCCCGTAGAGGTCGAGGGTGCGCTCGGCCGACCCGTCGTGCCACGCGTCTTCCAGAACCTCGGTCACCGCCTGAGCGGCGAGGGCATCACCGTGGCGGCTGACCATCAAGGCGTTGGCCCGCCCGTTGCGGTAGATCACCGTGCCGTTCTCGTCGCAGAGCACCACGCCCTGGGTCAGGGTGTCGAGCGAACGCCGGAGGCGGATGGCATCGGAACTCGACTCGGTCACGGCCTGGGCGGCGCCGCCGGTCACCTGCTCCAGGTAGGCGAGGGAGGTCTCGACGTTGTACTCGTCCTCGGGCGGATCGAGGCCGAGCCGAGTGCCGAGGGAGGCGAGGCGCTGGGAGATGGCCCGCCGCCCCGATCGCCGCCCCAGCAGCCCCGCTACGACGCCGACGAGCACGCAGACGACGATCGCGATCGCGATGAAGAGGATGTCCTGGGTCTGACTCAGATTGACTTCCCCCGGTCCACTCAGCGGCACGCCCCCAATATGACAGGGCTGGAGCGTGCGGGGCGAACGTCCGGCGGCCGTCGCGGGGCGCCGGTTCGTGGCGCCTGAGCCGCGGCCGGGGCGCCGCCGCCGCCTCTGAAGTGCATTTCTGCAACTCCGGGATGCCCGGAGGGCGGAAACCTGTGCGTCAAGGTGCCGGATGTCAGTTCATCAGCGCCACACGACCAACCATTCTCCGTCCGAAAGGCGGCGCCGGAGCGTCCGGTGCCCGCAGTCTCGACGGAGGCATCCATGGTCGTGTGGCATCTGGCCGACGTCTCGCTGAACCCGAGCGTGAACGCGCTGCCGGGAGGTGGGACCCTGCAGGAACTGACCAACGGCCTCGGGGCGTGGGCGCTCATCGCCGCCCTGGCCGGACTGCTCGTCGGTGCGGCGGCCTGGGCGCTCGGGGTGCACTCCCAGAACTTCCAGCAGTCGCTCATCGGCCGGCGCGCCGTCCTCGTCTCGGGTCTGGCGGCGCTGCTCATCGGGGCCGCGCCACCGATCATCAACTTCTTCTTCCACACCGGCACCAACCTGCACTGACGCAGCGGGCACGCCGTTCTCATGCTGGCCGCCGGCTGCACCGGACTCGACGCGCTCAACCCGATCTGCCAGGTCGGGAGCCTGGGAGGCTCCATCGCCGCCTCCGGGTTCGAGTCCGTCCTCAGTGGGATCAGCCAGTGGGTGGCGAGCGGCGCCGAGTGGCTCCTGGCTCAGATCGGCGATGTGCTCGTCTCCACCACGACGGTGGACGTGGGTGCCACCTGGTTCCGCACCCACTACGAGGACATGACCGCGCTGGCCGGTGTGGTGATCCTCCCGATGCTGCTCGTGTCGACCCTGCAGGCGGTACTGCGCCAGAACCCGGGGCAGCTGGTGCGCACCTTTCTCGTCCAGCTTCCACTCGCCCTCCTACTGGGCGTGGTGGCGATTCAGATCGTGATCCTGAGCCTCTCGGCCACCGACGCGATGAGCGACGCCGTCGCGGGCGGCACCGGTGCCGACGTGACGTCCCTGCTGTCGGGCGTCACGACCGGGTTGGTGACGGCAGCGGCCGATCCGACCATCGCCAGCTTCGTGCTCCTCCTGATCGCGCTGCTGATCGCCGTGGCCGCGTTCGTGCTCTGGCTCGAACTGCTCATCCGCGCCGCCGCCGTCTACGTCGCGGTGCTCTTCCTTCCGCTGGCGCTGGCCACGCTGGTGTGGCCGGCCGTGTCGCACTGGTGCCGCAGGCTGGTCGAGACGCTGGCGGCGCTCATCCTCTCGAAGTTCGTCATCGTGGCCACCCTGAGCCTGGCCGCCGGCGCCGTCTCCTCGGGCACCTCCGCGACGGGGTCGCACGGCGCGGGGTTCTCGGCCGTCCTGGCCGGTGGCGCACTGCTCGTCATGGCCACCTTCGTTCCCTTCGCCATCCTGCGCATGATCCCGGTCGTCGAGGCGGGCGCCGTGTCGCATCTCGACGGGCTGCGCGAGCGGGGCACCGCGGCCATGACACGGCTCCCCCGCAGCGCGGCCAGCCACGCCCTCCACGAGGGGCTGGGCGCCCTCGGCGACGCCCGCCTCCTCGCCCGCACCGCGGGGGCCGGGGGCGATGGTGGTGACGGTGCCGGTACCGAAGCTGGAGCGATCGAGCTGGGTGAGGGGGACCCCGAGTCGGCGCGGGCCTACCAGGAGAGCGTCGCCCGAGGAGAGGTGCCCGGGCCCAAGGGACCCAAGCCGGTGGTCGGGTGGGATGCCGCGACCGACAGTGCGACCGAGGCGGAGGAAGGCGACGCGCCGGACAACGCGCCGCCGCGTCCGCCCGCCTTCAACCGATGGGGGAACGCGCCCATGGGACCGGAGCGGCCCGAGGACGCTTGGAAGTGGGAAGGCGTCCCGGCCGGATGCAGTCTGATCGGCCCGGTCGAGCCCGGGAAGCAGCGCGCCTACATGGGTGACGACGGGCACGGCCCCCGCGTCACGTGGCTGCCGGCCGCGTGGCCCCACGGCCAGTCCGGTGAGGCTGGCGACGGATGAGCGGCAGCGGCGCGCGCTACCGCTTCGGTCCACGCGAGCGTGGGGGTGCACTGGCGGGGTGGCGCGCCGGGCAGATCATGACGGTGGCGGTGGGCCTGGTCTTTTGCGTCCTGGTGCTGCGCTGGGAACCCAACGCTGCCGGGGTGGCGGCGGCGGTCGGCATCCTCGTCCTCTACGGTGCGCTGGCGACGGTGCCCGTGGCGGGCCGCACCGGCGACGAGTGGCTGCCGGTCGCGGTGTGCTGGGCCTCCCGGCGGGGTGCGGCGGGGGGTGTACACCGCATGGGGACGTTGCGCGGCCTCCGACTGCTGCGGGCCGATTGGCACGACATGGGCGTCGTGCACGACCGGGCGGCACGCACGCTCACGGCCGCCCTGGCACTACGTGGCGGCAGCTTCGCGCTGCTCGGGCCCGACGACCAGGACCGCCGCGTCGGCGCGTGGAGCTCGGTCCTCGCGTCGCTGGCGCGGGAGGGCTCCCCCGTCCACCGGCTGCAGTGGGTCGCCGCGTCCTTCCCCGACGACGGACAGGGCGTGCGGTCCTACCGCGCGACGGACGGCGTCGCGGACGTCGCGTCCGCGTGCGCATCGTCGTACGAGGCGCTGCTGACCGACATGGACTCGCACACGTGCGCGCACGAAGTGGCGCTGGCCGTACAGATTCGGCTGACCAAGTCCGTCGAGGTGGGGTGCGCCAACCTGGCCCGCGAGGTGGGGTCGCTGGTCCGCTTGCTCGGTGACGCCGACCTCGAGGTCGACTCGGTGCTGACCGTCGACGATCTGGCCCACCAGTTGCTGCGCACCTACGAGCCGACCGTAGCACCGGCGTTCGCGGGATCGTCCCCGCAGGGAAACCCGTGGCCGATGGCGATGGAGGAGAGCTGGTCGACGGTCCGGGTCGACGGCATGGTGCACGCGACGTTCTGGGTGGCGGAGTGGCCGCGCATCGAGGTCCGCAGCGACTTCTTGGCGCCGCTCCTCCTCGGGTCGGCGCGCTCGGCGTTCGCGGTGGTGATGGAGCCCCTCGGCCCCGACGTGGCGGTGCGCAAGGTGGAGGCGTCCCGCACGGCGGACCTGGCCGACGCGGAGCTCCGGCGGCGCGGCGGGTTCGTGTCGACGGCGCGTCACCGCCGTGAGTCCGAGGTGCTGGCCCGGCGTGAGGCCGAGCTCGCGGAGGGCCACGCCTCGTTCCGCTACTCGGGCTACGTCACGGTCTCGGCCCCGAACGAAGAGGAGTTGGTGACGGCCTGCGACGCCGTCCAGCACGCGGCCGGCCAGAGCCGACTCGCACTGCGCCGCCTCTACGGCGACCAGGCCTCGGCCTACACCTGCACACTGCCGCTGTGTCGCGGGCTCCGGTGAGGGGAGGGAGAGAGCGAGGGCGAGGGCGACCTGGTACGGCCCTACCATGACGCCATGCCCGGCGCCGCCGACGAGAGACCCGCCGTGCCGGGCCCGGCGGACGGGCGCGGCGGGCCGCGCAACCTCGTCGTGCTGCTGCTCGACAGCTTGAACCGCCACATGCTCGGGTGCTACGGCGGCAGGGAGTTCGACACGCCGAACCTCGACCGCTTCGCCCGCGAGCGAGCGGTCCGTTTCACGTCGCACGTCACCGGTTCGCTGCCGTGCATGCCGGCGCGCCACGACATCCTGTGCGGCGCGCTGGACTTCCTGTGGCGTCCGTGGGGGTCGATCGAGATCTGGGAGGAGCCGGTGACGCAGCAGCTGCGGCGGGCCGGCGTCACGACCATGCTGGTCTCGGACCATCCGCACCTGTTCGAGACGGGCGGCGAGAACTACCACACGGACTTCAGCGCGTGGGACTACGTGCGCGGCCACGAGGGCGACCCGTGGCGCACCTACAGCGACCCGACCTACATCGGGTCTCCGGCGCTGCCGGCGCGCAGCGGCGGCTGGTACTGGCGGGAGCGCCTCGGCTTCGACTCGGGCGATCGCGGCTACGACCGCTCGCGCACCTTCTTCCGCTCCGAGGAGGACTTCCCCGGTCCGCGCACGATGCGGACGGCGGCCGACTGGGTGCGGCGTGGCGCGCCGACCGACGCTCCCTTCTTGTTGTTCGTCGACGAGTTCGACCCGCACGAGCCGTTCGACACGCCCGCGCCGTATCTCGGCCGCTACGACCCCGAGTGGGAGGGCGAGCTGCTGATCTGGCCTCCCTACGACGTCGGCGCGGTGGCAGAGGGGCGCCTGAGCGAGCGTGAGGGGCGCCAGATCCGGGCGAACTACGGCGCCAAGCTCACCATGATCGACCACTGGGCCGGCGAGGTCTTCGCCGCATTGGAGGAGCGGAGCCTGTGGGAGTCGACCGCAGTGATCGTGTGCACCGACCACGGCCACTATCTCGGCGAGAAGGACATCTGGGGGAAGCCGGGCGTCATGCAGTACGAGCCGCTCGGCCACACCCCACTGCTCGTGTCGTGGCCCGGTGTGGTCGGTGGCGGCGAGTGCGATGCGCTGACGACCAACGTCGACATCCACGCCACCATCGCTGACGTGTTCGGCGTGGCGCCGCGCGGGACGGCACACGGGACGTCGCTCGTGCCGCTGGTGACGGGGACGCCGGATGCGGCGACGGCGGCGCGGGAGTGGGCGCTCGGCGGTGTCTTCGGCAACTGGGTGCAGGTGACCGACGGCCGGCGCAAGTACGCCCGCGGCGCGGCGGGGAGCAACTTCCCCATCTCGATGTGGTCCAACCGGTGGTCGACCATGCCGATCCACGGCCTCGAGGACCTGGTGCGCCTGCTCCCGCCCGACCGGCGGGCCTGGCTCGACTTCATGCCGGGCTCGGACGTGCCCGTCATCCGCCAGCCCTTCGAGCCGGGGGACCGGCTGCCGTTCTGGATCGGTGCCAACGCCGTCGATGCCCACTTCCTCTTCGACCTGGACAACGACCCGGAGGAGGACGCGAACCGGGCGGGCTCGGGCGGTACGGAGGAGGCGGACATGATCGAGTTGCTGCGGGTAGCGCTGCGGGCACTGGAGGCGCCAGAGGAGCAACTGGCGCGCTTGGGCATCGCGTGACGGTGGGCGGGGGCGACGATGACGGTGGCGGTGGCGGTGGCGGTGGCGCCCGTGGCGCCGGTGGCACGGTCGATGGTGGGGGTCCGTCAGCCTTCGTCCTGCCGCGGATCCCGGCGTCGGCCGGCGCGCTGCTCTTCGACGAAGGTGGACGGCTCCTCGTCGTCAACCCCACCTACAAGGCGCACTGGACGATTCCGGGCGGGATCATGGAGGCCGACGGCGAGACGCCGTGGGAGGCGTGCCGACGCGAGGTGCGCGAGGAGGTCGGGCTCGAGGTGACCTCGGGGCATCTCGTTGTAGTCGACTTCCTGCGGCCTAGGCCGGGCAAGCCGGGCGGCATGCGCTTCCTCTTCGACTGCGGGGTGTTGGCGCCGGATGCGATTGCCGCCATCGTCCTCCAAGAGGAGGAGCTGTCGGAGCACCGCATGGTCGGCCGGCCCGAGGCCCTCGAGCTCTTGAGTGGGCCGCTGCGCCGTAGGGTCAGCGCCGCGTTGGGGCGCCCCGCTGGCGCCTGCGTCTACCTGGAGGACGGTCGGCCGGTCTGAGGCGCGCCGGTAGGCGTCAGGATCAGGCCAGCCCGAGGCGGGCGCCGGACTCGCGGGAGAAGAAGACCGCTGTCGACGCGACGATCACCGCGGCCACACCGAGGGCCAACGCGGGGTGGACGTGCAGGGTGAGCGTGGCGCCCACGATGGCGCCGGCGAACATGGAGAGCACCGAAGTGAGGCGGTGTGCCGCGTTCGGGTTGGTGCCTCCGGCCAGCGACGACTCCGAGGCGAGCCCGGTCAGGGTGGTGGTGAGGACGGTCGTCGTCAGGTCCGGGACCCCGAGGCGGCGGACCGCCGAGTTGCGGGCACCCATACTGACGGCGAGTAGGGCGATCACGGTGTAGCGCGGCCAGCCCGATTCCAGTCCGGAGGCGGACACGGCGGTGGCGATGAGCGCGGCGACGATCGTCAGCATCACTTCCATCGTCATCACGATCATCATGAGCCGCCGGTGCCGGCGCACCCGCTGCGCGATGCGGCCCCCGATGATCGCTCCGACGAGGAACGCACCGAGCGCGCACAGGCTCGCCCCCACGGAGAACCCGGCCGCACCGGCCACGGCGAACCCCAGCAGGGCCACGTTGCCCGTCATGTTGGCCGTGAAGACGTGGCCGAGGCCGAGATAGCTGACCGAGTCGAGGAAGCCGCTCACGACGGTGAGCCCGGCCAGCGACACCACGAGGGACTGGGAGGGATGACTCGGGTCGCTCACGGCTGTCTCCACCTTCCCCGCGGCACGGGGCGGCCACGGCCAGGGACAACGTAATTGAGAACGGCGGGACTGACCGGGGGTTGATGACCACGGACTGACAACGGCTGCCACCCTTCGTGTCAGCCGTTGTCATGGGCGTAGCAGCTTGAAACCCTGCGCATTAAGGCTCGTCGACACGCACCGTGGCTGCGCGTCCGTCCACTCGAGCGGCCCATTCGTCGGTACGGCTCAAGGTCACCCTGACCTAGGTCGAAAGTCACTAGTGCCCCTCGTCGAGCACCCGCCGTACCGGCATCGCACCGCCGGGCCTCACCCCGCCGTTGCACAACCTCGATGCGATCGGGGTTCTGCCTCGGGAGGCTCGCGGGCAGGTTGCAGCGTCCTTGGCGGCGATCACGGTGTGCTGCAAATCGGCACCCGCCCGATGGGGCCGAGCTCGGCGAACGAGCATCGCCCGGCGCGTCCCCATTCACGTCGGCGGACGTGGATCGTCGGCCTCGTCTCCGTCTCCATCATCACCATTGGCGGCGTCTTCGGCGCCCAGGCCGCGGTGTCCGCGCCCGACTACGCGCCGCACCTCCACTCCGCCGCGCGCCTGCTCGCGCGCCACGGTGCCGACTCCCGCACGGCCCTCGACGGTGACGTCGGTTGCCCCGACAACGACGACCACCACGACGGCGCCGTCTCCTCCCGCGCCGTCACCAGCTCCGGCCCCGACCGCGGCCCCCGCCCAGGCACCGGCAGCCGCCCCGGCACCGGCACCGGCCCCGGCGCCGGCCGCGGCCGCGGCTCCCGTCGCGGCGCCTTCCGCGGTCCCGGCCTTCGGTCAGGCCACCGCGTGGGGTTGCTCGGCTGCACTGGCGTACCTGCAGGCCTATGCGGCCCCGGGCTTCGCCTTCGACTGCCCCGGCGACGCCGAAGGTCACGAGGCCATGACGTGCGTCCACGACACGCCGCAATTCCCGGACGCGTGCCCGAACGGACCAACGATCGACATCAATGATGCGTGCCCGCAGGCCTACATGAACGAGTCCGCCAATTCGTGGAACCTGACGGGTCAGCTCGCGATCGAGCAGCAGAAGTACGGCGTGTCCTACGCCGCCATCGACCCGTTCGGGGCGTGCCCCTGAGTCCCGACGAGATCTGAGAACAAGAGAATCCGCCGGGGTTCAGTGACCCTGGCGGCGACCGTTCACCGGCCGTGAGGGAGCGCATGCCCCATGTGCCGGCCCATCAGGTGACGACGCGCAACCTGGGCGCGGCCTACCCGTTCATCGCCGAGGCGGGTCTCGGCCGGCGTGGCGTGGTGATCGGTGACGACCTGCTCGGCGGCTCGTTCGTCTTCGACCCCTTCGAGCTCTACGCCGCCGGCGTGGTGTCCAACCCGAACATGGTCGTGTTCGGCCAGATCGGACGGGGCAAGAGCGCGTTCGTCAAGACGTTCCTGTGGCGCCAGGCCGTCTTCGGTCGCCGGGCCTGGGTGGTCGACCCCAAGGGGGAGTACGGCGACTTGGCCGACGCGTGGGGCGTGCGCCCAGTGGCGTTGCGCCCGGGCGGAGCGATCCGCCTCAATCCCCTCGATCCGGGTCCCGAGGACGGTGCCGTAATGGCCGCTGCCGACGATGCGTCCCTCACCGACGCCACGGAGCGGCGGCGCACGGGACTGCTGTCGTCGCTGGCCAGCGCGTGCCTGGGGCGGGACCTCTTCCCCGCGAGCGGGCCGCGCTGGGGGCCGCCCTCGAGGACGTTGCCCGCGGGGCGGCCGCGCCGACGGTGCCGATGGTCGTCGACGCGCTGCTCTCGCCCAGTGCCGCGGCGGCGCAGGCCCTCCGGACCGAACTCCGTGACCTCCTCGAGGACGGGCGCGACGTCGCGCTGGAGTTGCGCCGCCTGGTGCACGGCGACCTCCGGGGGATGTTCGACGGCCCCACGACGCCGGGTCTCGACCTCTCGGCGCCGCTGGTGGTGCTCGACCTCTCCGCGCTGTACTCCTCGGCGGCACTGGGTGTGCTGATGGCCTGTGCCACCGCGTGGCTGCAGGCGGCCCTGGCCCGGACCGCGGCGGCCGGCGGCGCAGGGGCGACTCCGGCGTCCGCGTCAGCGCGTGGGCGCTTCTTCCTCGTCGTCGACGAGGCGTGGGCGATCCTGTCCAACCTGGGCGTGGCGCGGTGGCTGCAGTCCTCGTGGAAGCTCTCCCGTGCCTTCGGCGTCTCGAACGTCGCCGTCCTGCACCGCGTGTCGGACCTGCGCTCCGTCGGGGCGTCGGACTCCGAGCAGGTGGCGCTGGCCCAGGGGCTTCTGGCCGACTCCGAGACCAGGGTCGTCTACGCGCAGTCGCCGGGCGAGCTCGAGGCGGCGACCGAGCTCCTCTCCCTGTCGGACACGGAGTCGGACCTGCTGCCACAGCTGCGCCGCGGCGTGGCGCTGTGGAAGGTTGGCCAGCGTTCCTTCCTCGTGCAGCACCGCCTCAGTGGGACGGAGCGGCGCATCGTGGACACCGACGCCGCCATGACGGCCGGCGGCGTGGGGCGGTGAGTGGACTCGTGGACGCCGTTCTGCCGCTGGCCCTCGGGGGCGCTCTGATCGCGGGCCTGTCGCACGCCGGCGGGCTGGGCGTGCGGCGCCCGGGTCCGACGCGCCAGGGCCGTGGTCGCGGCGCCCGGTGGGGTCGGCGACGCGATCTGCGCCCGCTGCTCGTCCGTGCGGACGACCCACCACCCGGCCGCCTGCTCTTCGGCGTGCGTCCCGGAATGGTCCGCGCCGTCGGCGTCGCGGGCGAGACCGCGCAGTCGCTGGTCGTCGTGGGCCCGACGCAGAGCGGGAAGACGACGTGCTTGGCCGTCCCCGCCATCTTGGGGTGGCGCGGCCCGGTCGTCGCGGCCAGCGTCAAGAGCGACCTGTTGCACCACACCCTGGGGACGTGCACGCGGCGCGGGCGCGTGTGGTGCATCGATCCGACTGGCTGCACCAGCGCTCCGGCCAGCACCTGGTCGCCCCTGACGCGTTGCGTCGACTGGTCCGAGGCTCGCCGGGCGGCGTCGGACCTCTGCGACACGGCCAAGGCGGACGGCATGACGGCGGACGGGGAGTTCTGGTACGCCACGGCGGCCAAGTTGCTGGCGCCGCTGTTCCTGGCCGCGGCGTTGGATGGACGCGGTATGGCCGACGTCGTCCGCTGGGTCGATACGCAGGAGATCGGCGAGGTCGCCGGCATCCTCGAGCGTGCCGCGCCATCCGACGCGCTGGAAGCCGCCCGCGCCACCTGGTGCCGCGACGAGCGCACGCGCAGCTCCGTCTACACGACTGCGGAGACAGTGCTGGCGCCGTTCGTTCATGAGCGCGGCGCAAATCGGCGCGGTGCGGGCCCGCCCTTCGAGCCGGACCAGCTCTTCGGCGGCGCACACACGCTGTACCTGTGCGCGCCGGCCCACGACCAGCGGAGGCTGCGCGGCTACTTCACGGCGCTCACGCAGCAGGTCCTGGCGCACGCTTTCACGACCGCCACCCGGACGGGCCGCCGGCTCCACCCACCGCTGCTGGTGGTGCTCGACGAGGCGGCCCACATCGCCCCGCTGCCCGAGCTCGACGGCCTGGCCGCCACCTGCGCGTCGCACGGCATCCAGATCGTCACGGTCTGGCAGGACCTGGCGCAGGTGCGGGGGCGCTACGGCGCGCGGGCGCCCACCGTGCTGAACAACCACCGCGCCAAGCTCTTCCTCCCCGGCATCGCCGATCCCGACACGCTCGACTACGCCAGCCGACTGGTCGGCGACGAGGAAGTGGTCCATCCGTCTGTCACCCGCGACCCGTCGGGGCGGCGCTCCACCACAGCGACCCCGGGTCCGCGTCGCCTGTTGCCGCCCGAGGACCTGCGCTGCCTCCCGCGGGGACGGGCGGTCCTCGTCTACGGGAGCCTGCCGCCGGCCCACATCACGTTGCGCCCGGGGTGGGGCACCGGGGACCGCCTCAGCCGGCGCCTCGCCTCGTCACGGCGGAGGGTTCGCGGCGTGCGGCATCACCACAGGCGCGGGCACGTTCGGTGAGGAGCGCACGCTCGCGCTCGTTCGTGGCCAGTGATGCAGCGCGCGTGAACTCGGCTGCGGCCTCGGCGTGGCGGCCCAGCCGGTCCAAGAGATCGCCCCGGACGCTGGAGAGCAGGTGATAGCGCTCGAGCGTGCCCGACGCGACGAGGAGGTCGACCAGGGCCAGTCCGTCGGCCGGTCCCGAGGCCATGGAAACGGCGACGGCGCGGTTGAGCTCGACAATCGGTGATGGCGTCGCCTTGGCCAGCGCCGTATAGAGCACGACGACCTCCTCCCAATCCGTCTCCTCCGCGCCGAAGGCATGCGCATGGCAGGCGGCGATGGCCGCCTGCAGCGCGTAGGGCCCAGGGGTCGGGTTCAACGCGGCGGCCCGGGCCAGGGATGCGTCGCCGCGTCCGATGAGGAGACGGTCCCAGGTGCGGCGGTCCTGGTCGAGGAGGAGCACGGGCATTCCGGACGGTCCTCGACCGCGCGTGGAGGCGCGAGGACTGGAACTCCATGAGGGCAACCAGGCCGTGTACCTCCGGCTCGCCCGCGGCCAGCCCGGCGAGGACGCGGCCGAGACGGAGGGCCTCGCCGCAGAGTTCGGGCCGCATCCAGTCGCCGCCCGCGGTAGCCGAGTAGCCCTCGTTGTAGATGAGGTAGATGACCTCGAGCACGCCATCGAGGCGCGCGGCGCGGTCGGCCTCCACGGGCACTTCGAAGGGGACGCCGGCCCGGGCGATCGTTCGCTTGGCCCGAACGATGCGCTGCCCGATCGTCGCCTCGGGCACGACGTAGGCGCGTGCAATTTCGGGCACGGTGAGGCCGCCCACGAGGCGGAGGGTCAGGGCCACGCGGGCGGGGACGGACAGGACAGGGTGGCAGGCCACGAAGATCAGCCGGAGGCGGTCGTCGTCGATCTCCTCGGCCGGAACTGTGTCGTCGACGGACTGCCCCGCCATGGCGTCCCGCTCCAGAGCGCGGCCCAGCTGCGCGTACTTGACGGCGAGCGTGCGGTCGCGGCGGAAGCGGTCGACGGCCTTGCGTTTGCCGACCGCGGTAAGCCAGGCACCGGGGCGGCCGGGCGTACCTTCCGCGGGCCACTGGCGCAGCGCGTCGACGAGCGCGTCCTGGGCCAACTCCTCCGCCAGGCCGATGTCACCGGTGAACGCGGCCAGCACGGCGACGACCCGGGGGAATTCCACTCGGAAGACGGCCTCGATCGCGGCGGTCGAATCGGTGGCCGGCACGCCACCGATTCAACCACCGGGTCGGCGCCGGGCCGCCGGGCCGCCGGGCTCACTGGTAGACGGGACGGACGCGCACCTCCCCCTCGCCCAGCACGCCGAGAAACCGCTTGGACCACTCGACGGCCTCCGCGAGGTCGCGGCACTCGAGGAGCGCCCAGCCCCCGACCAGCTCCTTGGCCTCGGTGAAAGGCCCGTCGACCACGGTGTACGCACCGTCGTGCAGGGAGATGCGTGCGCCCTCCGAGGTCGGGGCGATGCCCCCCGTGGCCACGACCACGCCCGCCTTGGTCGCCTCCTCGACGAAGGCGCCCATCTTCTCGTACACATCGGGGGACGGCGGCTCGGCCGGCAGCTCGGCCTCGTTGCCCAAGGGTGTAGCCCAGGAATCGCATGGTGTTGTTCCCTTTCTGTCCGTGCGAAGCGGCTCTCGCCTCACTCTGACAGAGCGTCGAACGGGGAACGCGCGGAATCGACACGTGGCGGGGAGTTTCTGCGAGCGATCGCACCCGCGGTCGTCTTGACCGGTCGCGCCGGCGAAACGTAGCCTCGCCGCGCGGGAGTCGCAATGATCCGTGAAGATCCGAAAGGGGTCGACGCATGTCCAGCCAGGTCGGAGCGGTGAAGTCCGCATGCTCATCGACGGCGAGCTCGTCGAAGCCGCGTCGGGCAAGCGCTTCGACAACGTCAACCCGGCCACCGAGGAGGTGCTCGGGCAGGTCGCCGACGCGTCGGCGGAGGACATGCGCCGGGCCATCGATGCCGCCCGACGTGCCTTCGACGAGACCGACTGGTCGACCAACCATGCGCTGCGCAAGCGCTGCCTCGAGCAGCTGCAAGCCGCACTGGAGGCTGAGCGGGAGGCCTACCGCGAGGAGATCATCGCCGAGGTTGGCTCGCCGCGGATGATGACCTTCGCGGCGCAGGTCGACTGGCCGATCGACGAGGCCTTGGGGTGGCCCACCAAGATGATCGACGAGTTCGAGTGGGAGCGGTCGCTCCCCAACTCCGAGATGATGGGGATGAACAGCCGGCGCGGCGTCATCAAGGAGCCGATGGGCGTGATCGGCTCCATCATCCCGTGGAACTACCCGCTAGAGGTCACGCTCAACAAGCTGGGCCCGATCCTGGCCACCGGCAACACGACGATCATCAAACCCGCGCCCGACACGCCCTGGAACGCCACCCGGCTCGGCCGCCTCATCGCCGAGAAGACGGACATCCCGGCCGGCGTGGTCAACGTGGTGACCTCCTCCGACCACCTCGTCGGCGAGGAGCTGACATTGTCGCCCAAGGTCGACCTGATCTCGTTCACGGGATCGACCGCCACCGGCAAGCGCATCATGGAGAAGGGCGCGGCCACGCTGAAGCGTGTCTTCCTGGAGCTGGGCGGCAAGTCGGCCATGATCGTGTGCGACGACGCCGACTTCCCCTCCAGCGTCCCCATGGCCTCCATGGTGTGCGTGCACGCGCGGCCAGGGCTGCGCCATGCAGACGAGGCTCCTGCTGCCCCGCTCCCGCTACGACGAGGGCGTCGAGCTCATCACCGCCGGCATGGCGGCGGTGCCCTACGGCGACCCGTCGAGCGACGCCGTGGTCATGGGACCGGTGGTCAGCGCCAAGCAGCGCGACCGGGTGCTCGGCTACATCGAGAAGGGACAAGAGGAAGGCGCCAAGCTGGTCTTCGGCGGTGGCCGCCCGGATCAGCTCCCCAAGGGCTACTTCGTGGAGCCGACGCTCTTCGTCGACGTCGACAACTCCATGACCATCGCTCAGGAGGAGATCTTCGGGCCGGTCCTCTGCGTGATCCCCTACGAGGACGACGACGACGCGGTGCGCATCGCCAACGAGAGCAACTACGGGCTGTCCGGCGGTGTGGTCTCGGCGTCGGAGGAGCGGGCCACCGCCATCGCCCGGCGCATCCGCACCGGCTCCATCAGCGTCAACGGCGGGCCTCTGGTACGGCGCGGACTCGCCCTACGGCGGCTACAAGGACAGCGGGATCGGCCGCCAGTGCGGCATCGAGGGTCTCGAGCAGTACCTCGAGACCAAGGCCATCGCCTGGCCGGCCTGACCGAGCCGGCCGCAGCCGGCACGTGAGGCCCCGACCTCCGCGACTCAGGTCGACCATTCGGCCACCAGCTCGTCGGTGCCGGCGAGGCGGGCCACGAAGGCGAGGCTGTGCCGCAGCATGGACTCGTGGTGCTCGGGCGGGGTGCCGACTGGTGGCTCGGTCAGGACGGTGACGGCGAATCCCTCGTCGGCGGCGCCGACCGCGGTGAGCAGGATGGCCAGGTTCGTCGAGACGCCGGCCACGACGAGCTCGTCCATGCCCATGTTGCGCAGGATGGCGAGGACCTCGGTGCGGTGCACCGGCGAGATGCCCTGGTGGCGCGGCAGCACGAGGTCGTCGGGCCCGACGCCGATCTCGGGCACGACCTCGAGTGCTGGGTCGGACTCGCGCCAGTTCGCCGTCGACGACGTCGACCGCATCGAGCGGCACGCCGGCTCGTCGAGCGGCCCTCGGCCAGGGGCAGGTACGTCAGGTGCACCACCTGCACGCCGGTTCTCCGGGCTCCGGCCGCCAGGCGCCCCATGGCAACGAGCGCAGGTTGGGCGGCCTCCGCCAGTGCGGGGAGCACCGACAGGTCGCCGATGACGCCGCGCTGGCACTCCACGAAGAGCAGCGCCGTCTCGCGGGGCGCGCTCAGGCGACGACCCCCGCCATCTTGAGCTCCATCATCTCGTCGTCGCCCACGTCGATGCTGGCGAGGATCTCGTCGCAGTGCTCGTTGAACTCGGGCGCCCGCCTCGGCGGCGCCGGCACGCCGGCGAACTGCACGGGTGTCGTGACGAGCGGAACGGCGTGCCGTCGGCGGTGGCCGTCTCGCCGAGCAGGCCGTTCGCCAACACCTGGGGATCCGTCGTCAGCTCGAGGCTGTCCTGCGCGACGGACCACTGGCCCTCGAAGGAGTCGAGCCGCATCTTCCACTCACTGAGCGGCGCCGAGGCGAAGATCTCCTTGAGGATCTCGCGCGCCGCTCCGGCGTTCGCCGCCAGCTGCTCGTGCGAGTTGAATCGCTCGTCCCCGATGAGCTCCTCACGACCGATCGACCGGCAGGCGCTGGGCCAGTACCGGAAGCCCTGCAGGCACGAGAAGGCGAGGAACCGCCCGTCCTGCGTGCGGTAGGTGCCGACGAGCGGGTTGGCCGGCCCCGCGCCACCGCCGCGGCTCGGACCGGGGCGCCAAGGCATGTTCAGCTGCAGCGACAGGGCCACCGCCGGGCTCATGGCCCACATGCCGACGCCGAGGAGCGAGACGTCGAGCGGGATCGCCTCGCCGGTGCGCTCGCGGTGGAACAGCGCGCCCATGATCCCGCCGGCGATGGTCATCCCGCCGATGGAGTCGCCGTAGCCCGGCCCGGGCTGGCCGGCCAGGTAGTCGACGTCGGTCGGCGTCGTCCCCATGGCGCTGCCGGCCCGGCACCAGTAGCTCAAGAAGTCGTAGCCGCCGCGGTCCGCCTCCGGCCCGCGCTCGCCGCCGCCCGTCCCGGCCACGTAGATGATGTTGGGGTTGTGCTTCTTGATGTCCTCGAGCTCGATGCGCAGCTTCTTGCGCACCGCCGGGAGCTTGTTGGTCAAAAAGACGTCCGACGTCGCGGCCAATCGGTAGATCAGGTCGAGGCCCTGCTCGGTGGCTGACGTCGATGCCGATGCTCTTCTTGCCCCGGTTGGAGTGCTCGAGGAGCACGTGCACGTTGCCCATGGAGGGCATGACCCCGCTGGAGGCGAGGCCACGCATGGCGTCGCCGCGCTCGGGGTGCTCGATCTTGATCACCTCCGCACCCCAGTCGGCCAGGATCGCCGAGGCAGCCGGAACGAAGGTGTGTTCGGCCACCTCGAGGATGCGAACGCCTTCCATGATGTCTGCCAACGTGGATCCCTCCCCTGCCTGTCGCGCTGACCGACGCAGCTTCGTTGGGCGGGAGTGACGCTGTCCAACCCGTGCGTCCGCTGGGTTGGCGGCTCACCCGCCAGTCCGACTTCGGCCAGGACCGCAGCGGTGTCTGCCCCCATCGCGGGCGCACGCCCGGCCGGCACGCCGGGCCCGGGGCTCGGCCACCACCTCCCCCGGCGTGGTCGGCACGGTCGGCCCGGCCATTCCGGATGCCACGCCGGCCATCGAGACGTCGAGCAGCCAGCGGCCGCCCTCGGCCAGGGCCTCCAGGCAGGCGTGGGCCGCGGTCAACCCGGTGAGTGGGTCGGCGACGGCATCGGCGCAGAAGAGCGGAGAGTCGTCGGCCCACACGACCAGCCCGCCGGCCGCCGCGGCGTCGTCGCCGAAGGCCACGCGACCGGTTGCGGTGTCGTGACGTCCGTACCCGGTGATGGAGACCCACACACGGGGCCCGCCGGCGCGCACGACGTCGGCCGCGACGATGCCCAGCTGCTCGAGGGCCCGGGGCCGGCTCGCCTCGATCACCACGTCGGCCCGCTCCACGAGGCCCCGGAGGGTGCGTCTGCCCTCGGCACGCGTGAAGTCCAACGCGACCGGACCGCTTGCGCGCGTTGAGCAGGTCGAAGAACGCCGCCGGGCCGCGCCGTGCACCGTCGGGACGCGTGGTCGACTCCACCTTCACGATGGTGGCGCCCGCACCGGCAAGGAGGTCGCCGCACAACGGACCGGCCCAGAGCGCGGACAGGTCGACGACCCGGAGGCCGGCGACGGCTCGGGGCGCGGCGGGCCCCAGGGCGTGCCGCACGATCCCGCCCGCGTCTTCGTCCTGGCTGCTCCCGTCACTCGCCACCTCGCCGACCCGGGCCACGGGTAGACCGAACAGCTGCGCCCGTTCCACCAGAGGTTCGGGATCACGGCCGGCCAGGTGCGTCGCCACGGAAGACCAGATCGCCGGGGTCGTCGCCGGCACCTCGTCGAGCTCGAGCCAGGCCGGCACCGTCTCGAGGTCCTCGCGCCGGGGTAACGACACCGCGACGTGGCCGTGCGCCGTCGGGAGCAGGCGGCAGCTGCCGCCGCAGCTGGTGGCGCCACGGCGCCACAACCCCATGAGCGCGGCGCGTTCGCCCAGGAGCGCCAGCGCGTCCAGGCTCGAGCCGCCGACGGCGTGGCCGAGACGCTCCACCGCCTCGACCAGGCGTGCGGGCGGCCCGGAGGGCTGGTCGACGTTCCCGGTGAGCGCCATGGCGCCGCTGGCGGCCCAACGCGTCACCCGGGGATCCTCCACTTGGGGCAGGGTAACGTCTGGCGATCCTCGACCTCCTCAGCGCCGACGCGCTCCTCGCCGAGTTGCGCAGCGACCTCACTCCAGAACGCAGCGACGCTGTCCGGGTCGACCTCGAGGCAGGCCTGCCGGATCCGGTGGGTATCGCCGCGGCGCGACGGTCGAGCCTGCCGTTCGTTGTCGTCGGTGTGGCGCGCGGACCGGTGGCGCCCGGCTGGGCGGCCCTGTGCGACGTGGTCGTGGCGGAGGGGGACCCCGTCCTCGGGCGGGTGGAGGAGAACCTGGTGGCGCATCCGATCACGGGCACCACGCTGGCACTCCTGCTTCGCAACCAGGCTGAGCTCTCGGTTGGCGACGGCCTGGTGGCGGAGTCCGCCGCCTACTCGGTGCTCCAGTCCGGACCCGAGTTCGCCGCCTGGCGGGCGGCCAACCCACCTCGGTCCGATCGCGACCCCGGCGCCCGGGTGCAGACGCATCGCCAGGGCGGCACCCTGTCGATCACGTTGACCAGGCCCCAGCGCCTCAACGCCCTCGACGCACGGATGCGCGACGAGCTGGTCGAGGCCCTGACCTTGGCGGCGGCGGACCCGGGCATCACGCGGGTGGAGCTCTACGGGGAGGGCCGGGCCTTCTGTGCCGGGGGCGACCTCGACGAGTTCGGTTCGCGCGCCGACCCGGCGTCGGCGCACCTGATTCGGCTCGAGCGCAGCGCGGGACGAAGCCTGGCGCGCCTCGACCAAGCCCACCGTCTGCTACATCCACGGGGCGACGATGGGCTCCGGCATCGAGCTCGCCGCGTTCTGCGGCACGGTCGTGGCCGGGCGCGACACCCAGATCGCGCTGCCCGAGATCGGCCTCGGTCTCGTGCCGGGCGCGGGCGGGACGGTCAGCCTGCCGCGGCGCATCGGTCGCCTGCGCACGGCGTGGCTGGCGTTCTCGGGCAGCACCATCGACGCCGCGACGGCGCGCGAGTGGGGGCTCGTGGACGAGATCGTGCCCTACCGAGCCGCCGGCGCCGGGCCCTCGGATTGCTGACCGGTGGCTGCCAGCCCACGGCCATACGTCGGTGCAGCTGATGCCGCAGGCCCAGCCCGCTCGCGCCGTCGCGCAGCGCGCCGATGGCGTCCCAGTCCAGGCCCGCCTCGAGAAGTACCTCCTCGGTGTGCTGGCCCAGCTCCGGCGCGGGCCCGAGCGGCGCCGTGGTGTGGCCCGAGAAGTGCACCGGGGCGGCGACGATCCGGTATTCGGATCCATCGTGCGCCGTCACGGTCGGGAGGTAGCCGTTCACGTCGACCTGGGGGTGGGTGTGCAGCTCGGATGGGCGCAGCACTGGGGCCCACACCCCGCTGAAGCCGGCGAGTTTCTCCGTGATCTCGTCGAGCGTCAGGTTGTTGAACATCGTGTCGAGTTCGTCCACCAGTTCCGTCCGGTGTTCAGCGCGGCCGCTCGAGTCGGCGTACCGCGGGTCCTCGAGCAGGTCGCCCCGCCCCAGCAGCGTGCAGAACTCGGACCAGAAGCGGTCGGGCTGCAGGCAGACGAAGTACACCCAGCGTTCGTCCTTGGTGGCGTAGCCGTTGACCAACGGGTTGGGGGCCTGCCGGCGGTCGCCGTAGTTGGCGACGTCGCCCGTGTAGGGGGCGCCGACGATGTCCGGGCTGAGCGCCCACATGCCGACGTGCATGAGGGACACGTCGACCACCGACGTCTCGCCGGTGTTGGCGCGCTTGAACAGGGCGAAGCCGATGGCGCCGGCGATGGTGTTGGCGCCCTGCAGGTCGAAGAACGCCGGCGGCTGTGGCAGCGGCTCGATGCCGCCCTTCGTCATCTTGAAGGCCATGCCGCTGCTGGCCCAACCGCAGGCCATGTCATAGCCGCCGACCTCCGCCATCGGGCCCTCGTTGCCCCACCCCGTGCCCCGCACGTAGATGATGTCGGGATTCATGCCGCGCACGTCGTCGACGTCGATGCGCAGCTTCGCACGGACCGGCGCGAGGTTCGACGTGACGAAGACGTCTGCCGTGGCCACGATGGCGGCGAAGGCCCGCCGCCCGTCGTCCGTCGACAGGTCGCAGGTGACGCTCCGCTTGCCGCGGTTGGGGATCTCGATGAACGGGTTCGGCCCCCCACCACTCAGATTCAACATGTTGAGCAGCACGCGCTGCGGGTCGCCGTTGGGCGGCTCGATCTTGATCACGTCCGCGCCGAGGTCGGCCAGCACTGCGCCGGCCGCCGGCACGAAGGTCCAGTTGGCGACCTCCACCACGCGCACTCCGTTCAACGGCCCGGCCATATTTCCCCCGATCTGCTCTATCTCAGCTTGGATCACGTATTCCCTAGTGCACGCCGGCCCGGTCGCGCCAGGACGCGTCGCGGCGAAACGAGGACGGGTCCGGGCGCGGCCTGACGACACAGAAAAGCGTCAATACCGCTCGCCCACCCGCGACACATCTTGCAAGGCGCGGTCGTAGGGGTCGTCCGCCAGGTACGGCGAGACGGTCAGCACCTCGAGGTCGTCGGCGAGGTCCTCGGGCCGGTCGTCGACGAAGACGACCCGGCCAGGACCGGTCGGCAGGTGCGACGTCGAGTAGTGGCCCCCGTGATCGCGCCCGTCCTTTGGGTAGAACCCGTCGATGAACTCGGCGATGCCGAACTGCACGGCACGACTCCGCGCGTAGTCGCCGCCACCGGCGCTCCAGAGCAGAACGCGCGCCTTGGCGTCGAGCAACCTCAGGAGGTCGCGGGCGCCGGGACGGAGCGAGGAACCGGTCAGCGAGTCGACCAGGCAGCCGTCGACGTCGAAGACCCAACACACCTCGTCGAGTCGTGCCACCACCTGCGGGCGGCGCCCCCGGTTGCTCAGATCGAAATTCATTATTGGTATACTCTATTCGCCATGAAACACCCCTGGGATCGGCCGCTCGGTGTGTGGCACCTTGCCAACGAACATCCTGATCAGCCTGCTGTCGTCGCCTCCCCATCGGGCGTCACGCTCACATTTTCCGAGCTGGCCGGGCGCGCCCACCAGGTTGTGCACGGCCTGCGAGCCCAAGGGCTCGTCGCCGGTGACATCTTTGCCTACGCGCTGCCCAACGACGTCGACATCGTCGTTTGGCAGTTGGCGGCGAACGAGGGTGGCTACCAGTCCATCGCGCTCAACCCGGCTCTCTCCGGGAGGGAGATCCAGGGGATCGTCGACCACTCGGACGCGGCAGGCATCGTCCTGCACGCCGACTATGCCGAGCGCGTGGAGCACATGTCGGGCAGGGGATCGATCAAGCTGCGGGTCTCCGTTGGCGGTGACATCCCGGGCTGGATGCCCGTCGACACGCTCGTAGAAGGCCAGCCCAGCACCGAACCGCCCGACCGTGATCTCGGTCTCCCCATTTCGTATTCCTCGGGCACGACCGGGCAGCCCAAAGCCGTCGTGCGGTCCCGTTCGTCGCATCGGATCGACCCCACCGTGGCCGCTGACGCTGCCAAGCTCTTCGGCCATGCCTTCCAGTTCACGCCGCTCGAGGGCGTCCATCTCGCCTCGGCCGGGATGCACCACGGCGGGTGTCAGGGCTTCTACTTGGGTGCGTTGAACGTCGGTCAGGCATTGGCCATCCTCGGAAAGTTCGACCCCGAGCAGACCCTGGCTGCCATCGACGAGTACAAAGTCACGACGGGCTACATGGTGCCGACCCAGTTCGTCCGTCTTCTCCGCCTGCCCCAGGACGTCAAGGATCGCTACGACGTCTCGAGCCTCGAGGTGATCGTCCACTCGGCGGCTCCCTGCCCGCCAGAGGTCAAGCAGCAGATGATGACCTGGTGGGGCCCCGTGATCTGGGAGACCTACGGGGGCATGGAGGGCGCGGCCACCATCGCCAAGCCGCACCGATGGCTCGAGAAGCCGGGCACGGTCGGCCGTACGGTGAAGGGTATGCGCGTCAAGATCCTCGACGAGAACGGGAACGAGTTGCCGCCCAACGAATTGGGCGAGGTCTACCTCGAACCCGACCAGGGCGGGGAAAGCTTCGTCTACAAGGACGACCCGACACTGACCGACTCCGTCAAACGCGGCAGCGCCTTCACGCTGGGTGACATCGGCTATCTCGACGAGGACGGTTACCTGTTCATCCGCGACCGGGCGAAGGACATGATCATCAGCGGCGGCGTCAACATCTATCCAGCCGAGGTCGAGGGCGTGCTCTCGGCACACCCGATGGTTGGCGACGTGGCTGTGATCGGGGTCCCCGACCCCGAGTGGGGTGAGCAGGTCAAGGCCATCGTCGAGTTGATCGACGGCGCCGAACCGAGCGACGAGCTTTCCACCGAGCTCATCGCGCTGTGTCGAGAACGGATGGGGCGCTACAAGTGTCCACGCAGCGTGGAGTTCCGCGAACATCTGGCCAGGACCGATTCGGGCAAGATCTACAAGCGCCTGTTGCGCGACGAGTACTGGGCCCGCGCCGAGCGCAACGTCTGAGCAGGAACCGGGATAGGAGGCGTCACGCGATGGACTTCGGGTTCGGTGAGGAGCAGGAGCTGCTGCGCGACACGACGCGTCGCTTCCTCGCCGAGCACCAGCCCGTGGCCGCAGTGCGCGCACGGATGGAGGGTCCCGACGTCTTCGATCCTTCGATCTGGCGCCAGGGGGCCGACCTGGGATGGACCGCCATGCTCGTCCCGGCCGCGTACAGCGGCGGGAGCGTGACCGAGCAGCCCCTGGTCGACCTGATCGTGCTGGCGGAGGAGTTGGGACGCACCCTCAATCCCGGTCCGTTCGTGCCGTGCAACGTCGTGGCCGACGCCATCGCGCGCTTCGGCACCGAGGCAAAGGCGGGGCAGCACCTGCCCGGCCTCGCCCGCGGCGACGTCACGGCCGGCTGGTGCCTGAGTGAAGACGGCGCACCGGAGGTCGGCTCGGTGGCGGTCCGTGCGAGCCCCGACGGGGACGGGTGGCGGCTCGACGGTGTGGCCGGATACGTGCACGAGGCGCCGAAGGCAAGCCTCCTGTTGGTCGTCGCGACGGGGCCCGGGGGCGACGCCCACAACTTCCTGGTCCCAGCGGAGTTGACCGGACTGTCGGTGCGGACGCTGACCGGGCTCGACCTGACGCGCCGCTTCGGTGTGGTCAGCTTTCACGGAGTGCGCGTCTCCGGGGCAGACGAGCTGGCGGGTGGATGGGACGTCGTGGAACGGTGCCTGGCGGTGGCCGCCGTACTCCAGGCCGGCGAGTCCGTGGGCGCGGCCGACAGGCTGCTCGAGGCGACGGTCGACTACGCCAAGCGGCGCGTCCAGTTCGGCCGGACCATCGGCAGCTTCCAGGCCATCAAGCACCGCCTGGCCAACCTGCAGGTCGCGGTGGAGGGCATGCGGGTGGCGGCGGAGTACGCGGCGCTCGCGCTCGCCGACGACATGGCGGACGCCCCCGAGGCGGTCGCGACCGCGGGCGCCTACGTCGACGACATGTTCGCCCATGTCTGCGGTGAGGCGCTCCAGCTGCACGGTGGGATCGGCTTCACCTGGGAGCACGACGTCCACCTGTTCGTGCGGCGGGCCAAGGTGAACCAGGTCCTCTACGGCGACGGTGCCTGGCACCGTGAACGCCTCGTCCGCCTCGCGGAGGGCGCCGTCGACACCCTGGCGGGAGTCTGAGCGATGGATGTCGTGGTCCCTGCCATCCCGGACAGCTACGACGGGTACCGCGCCACCCTGCGTGCCTTCATCGAGCGGCACAAGCCGGAGCTCGAATCGAAGCAGCGCACCGGGATGCGCGTTCCCGAGCACGCCGAGGACGTCGAGCGCCTGCGCGCCTACGCCCGCGCCCTCTACGACGCAGGCTATGTGTCGGACCGTTTCCGTCTCGAGCGTGGTGACCCTTTCGAGCAGCGCATCCTGGAACAGGAGCTGGGCGCGGTCGCGTTCCGGCCCGTCATGGGCAACCCCCTCGTGGCCGGAGCGCTCAAGCACTTCGGCACGGACGAACAACGCGCCACGTACTTCCCGCCCATGGCGCGGGGCGATCACATCTGGACGCAACTCTTCAGTGAGCCGGACGCCGGCAGCGACCTGACCGGGCTGAAAACCCGCGGGACGCGTGACGGGGACGACTACGTGATCGTCGGACAGAAGGTGTGGAGCACCTGGGCCCAGTGGTCCGACTACGGCTACCTGCTGGCCCGCACCGAGCCGCTCGGCGGTGCCGGCGGTATCACCGCGTTCATCCTCGACATGCACAGCCCGGGGGTGGATGTGCGCCCGCTGCGCGAGATGACGGGTACGACCGATTTCAACGAGGTCTTCTTCGACGAGGTGCGCGTCCCGGCCGCCAACATCATCGGCACCCCCGGCGACGGGTGGAAGGTCGCCGGTGCCAGTCTGGTCGAAGAGCGGGGCGGTGTGGGCGCAGGCGGTGGTGCGGATCCCGTACATGCCCTGGTGCAGGTGGCCCGGCGGTCCCGCCGTGGCGGCGCACCCGCCATCGAGGACGGGGCCGTGCGGCAACACCTGGGTGACCTCGCGGCGCGGTCGCGCATCCAGCGCCACCTGGGCCAGCGCATGGCGACCAAGGGGGCCAGGAAGCAGATCTCGGCGGCCGACGCGCCGATCGCCAAGATCTGGTGGAGCGAGCTGAACCTGGACATGGTGGAGACTGCACTCGCCCTGCAGGGCACCCGCTCCATGGCCAGCGAGGGAGACGAGCTCAGCGAGGACGATGGGCGCTGGCAGGACGCCTTCCTTTACGCTCGTGCGTACACCATCGCAGGAGGATCGAACGAGATCATGCGGAACATGATCGCCGAGCGCGGACTGGGGCTGCCCCGGGAGCCGAAAGGAGAGCGGTGACGTCGACCTCGCGTCCCACCGATCAGCACGCCCACCCGAACAACGGGCACGCCCGCGGGGCGGCGGCGGCGAACGACCCGTTCCCAGGGGTCGAGAAGGTCCGGCCGGGCCTGTGGAGCATCCCGGTCCCGCTGCCGAACAACTCCCTGCGCTACGTCCTCGTCTACCTCTTCGAGACCGACCGCGGCCCGTACCTCGTGGACGCCGGATGGAACACCGACGACGCATTCGGCGCGCTGCAGGGTGGGATGACCGTCGCCGGATACGAGATCGCCGACGTCCAGGGTGTCATGGTCACCCACATTCATCCTGACCACTACGGGCTGGCCGGCCGCATCCGCGAGGCGTCGGGGGCCTGGATCTCGCTCCACCCGGCCGACGCCGACCTGATCCACGACCGCTACGACGAGCCCGACGACCTATTGCAGCGGGTGGCGGCGGCGCTGCGCCGGATGGGCGCACCGGCCGAGGAACTGGCGGGGCTGCAGAACGCCGCCATGCCCATCCTCCCGCTCGTCGACCCCGTCCGCCCCGACGTGCTGCTCGAGGACGGCGCCAAGCCCGAGGTGCCGGGCTGGGACCTGACGGCCATCTGGACCCCGGGGCACTCGCCCGGACATCTGTGCTTCTACGAGGCGGAGCGCCAGCTCATGCTCTCCGGGGACCACGTGCTGCCGCGCATCACGCCGAACATCCCCTTCCACCCCCAGGCCGGGGCGAACCCGCTGGGCGACTACCTCGCCTCGCTGGACAAGCTCGAGCCCTACGAGGTCGGGGACGTGCTCCCGGCGCACGAGTACCGCTTTCCCGACCTGGGCCGGCGCTTGGAGGAACTGCGCCAGCACCACCGCGACCGATTCGCCGAGATCGCCGTCATCCTGCGCGAGGGCCCGCGCAGCGCGTGGGACATCGCGGCGCACATGACATGGTCACGCTCCTGGGACGACATCGCGGGCTTCATGCGCCGCGCCGCGGTGGGCGAGGCCGCGTCGCACCTGCGGGCCCTCGAGATCGACGGCGTGGTGCAGGTGGAGGACGGCGAGCCCGCCCTCTGGTCCCTCGCGGAGCGCCGCGCCGGCTGACCGCCGCCACCCAAAACCGTGCTCCGGTGACGTCAGCCGCCCAGGCTCGCCCCCAATGCGCGCTCGCAGAACGAGCGCACCTGCCGGGACGCGAGCCGTGCGCGACGTCGGTGTGTCGCGGGCGGGGTTGAGGCCCGCAGCGGCCCACACCACGGACTGAATCAGCGGCGCGTCCGCCCCCGGATCGGCCAGCGGGAACGAGCCGTCGGCGACACCGTCCGCCAGCAACGTCTCGAGTGGCGCGAGCAACAGCCTCGATGCGTGGCGCATCTCCTCCGCATAGCCCTCGGCCTTCATGGCGGCAGGCGAGCCGAGCACGCTCACCCGTGACGCCTTCACGCGGTGGTGGCCGAAGCTGAGAATCTCGTCGATCCAGGCGTCGAGGGCGGCGCGCGGGTCGTCCGCGGCGTCCACCTTCGCGTTGAGCCGGGCGACGGCACCCTCCGTCTCGCGGCGGAACAGCGCGCACAGCAGCTGGTCCTTGGACTCGAAGTGCCGGTAGAACGAGCGCGTCGACAGGTTGGCTTCGGCGAGGATGTCCGCCACGGCCGCCTCCTGGTAGCCGTTGCGCTCCATGACCACGAGCGCGGCATCGAGGAGGATGCGCAACTCCTCCTCGGCCTCGAAGCGCCGGGGTCGCCCCGCCCGCCCCGCCGGCGCCACCTTGGGATCTGCCGTGCGGTCCATCGGGACGCTCAGGCCATCCGGGCCCGGGGGAGGTGGAACGTCTCGGACACCTGGTCGAACCAGATCTCCACCTTGTCCCCGATGGCGACCGTCTCGGGTTCGGCATCGGTGATGTTGAGGAGCAACCGCGCGCCCGCCCCCTGCGTCCCATCGAGTTCGATCACCCCCGACACATAGGGCACCACCTCGGCGAGGTGTGGCGCCAGGGGATGACGCACCACGGTGAAGGTGTAGATCGTGCCGGAGCCGGGCAACTCGATCCACTCGAACGCCTGGTCGCGGCAGGTGAAGCAGAAGGGCTGCGGTGGCAGCACCACCGTGCCGCAGGTCGTGCAGCGGGGCGCCACGAGTCGGCCCTCGGCCGCGGCGTCCCAGAACGGTTGGGTCAGCTCGTCGGCGAAGGGGTCCTTCATCATGGCGGGGAAGGTGCCCTGGGTGAGCTTCGGCATGGTTCTCGGGTCCTCTCTGGTCGTCGCGCGCTCGGGCTACGTGTGCAGCAGCGTGCCGCTGATGGGCAGGCCGGACGGGCCTCCCGTCACCACGGCCACCTCGGCGTCGGGGACCTGGTTCACGGCGACGCCGCGCAATTGCTCTACCGCTTCGCGGATGTGCGTCATGCCGATGATGTAGGCCTCGGACAGGTGGCCGCCGTGTGTGTTCACCGGAATGGACCCGCCGTCGAAGCGAATGTTGCCGTCTGCCACGAAGGGACCGCCTTCACCGATGGGGCAGAACCCGTAGTCCTCGAGCTGCATGATCACCATGGGCGAAAAATGGTCGTAGAAGAGCGCCACGTCGACGTCGTCGGGGCCCAGGCCGGCCATGTCGTACATGCGGCGGGCCACCGGGCGATTGCCCGAGGAGGCGAAATACTCGTCGGGCATCTGGAAGTAGGTGAAGATCGCCGAGCCCCATCGCCCTGCGCCGCCGTGCGCGGCGCCACCGATGTAGACGGGCTTCTGCCGCAGGTCCTTCGCTCGTTCGGCCGACGTGACGACGGCGGCCACGGCCCCGTCGGTCTCCATCGTGTAGTCGAGGAGGCACAGCGGGTCGCTGATCATGCGCGCCGCGAAGTATTCGTCGAGCGTCAAAGGATCCCTGCGCAGCGCGGTCGGTCGCTTGATCGCGTTCTCCCGCTGCGAGATGCACACCTCGGCCAGATGCTCCCGTTTGGTTCCGTAGAGCTCCATGTGGCGCCGGGTCAGCAGCGAGAAGCTGTGTCCGGGCGCCATCAGGCCGGCCCCGCTGATGAAGGCGGCCCAACTGGGCACGCCGCCGCCTCCATACGGGCTGCCGCCACCGCCGAGCCCCGGGCCACCTTCCCCGACCGCCGAGCCGCCGAGCCGCCGCTTGGCCTGCTGCAGCGTCATCAAGGTGACGCACACCTCTGCTTGCCCCGACACGATCGCCGAGGCGGCCAGTCCCAGGGAGCCGGCCGAGCCGCCGCCGCCGGACGTCAGTGAGGCGGCGAACCGGACTTCGGGCACACCGAGGACCGAGGCCACCTGCGCCGGGTCGCACGAGCTCGAGTAGATGGTGAAGCCGTCGAGTTCATCCACCGTCAGACCGGCGTCAGCGAGCGCAGCGAGGATCGCCTTGCACGCCAGCTCGAGCTCGGTCTGCGGCAGCGACTCGCCACGCCGGTAGTACTCGGTGGCGCCGATGCCGACGATCGCCGTCTTGTCCTTGAGCGTCTCGGGCATCGCCTTCCTTCTCTGCGTTTTCGGGTGGTTCGGCCAGGGCCGACTCAGTTGGGCAACGCGGCTGCGAGGATCGGCACCTCGGCCAGTGAGCGCAGCCCGTCGTTCAGGTGTGTGCAGCAGTCGGTGGCTCGGATCTGTTGGAGCACCGCGGCGCGCATGGAGCGCAGGTCTGTTCCGGCCATCCGTGCCGCGTTCGGTGCCGCCCCGGGGCATTCGGCGTAGGGCAACACCCGCGGCACGGCGCGTACCGACACGAGTGTCCCTGTCGAATCGGCTGAGCCCAGGATCTGGTACTCGTGGATGGCCTCCTCGTGCCCTTCAGGCACCCAGACGCTGTCACGGAACCAAGCGTCGATCTCGATGAGCCCTTCGTTCGCCCAGACGTCGATGCGCCGGGCGCGGCGCATGCCGACCACCGGGTGCTCGTGCAATTCGTGCCACCCGAGCGGATCAGACGGATCCACCAGCGACGCGGTACGTGCCGTGTTCTGGCGGACGTGCGACAGCGTCCCATCGGCCTTGAGCGCGATCGACCCCTCGCGGAACCCGGAGCAGGTGCCCTGCATGACGCGCTGCGGCCCGTTCGCGATGCGGTCGCGCATCTCGGGGTAGACGTCAGCCCAGCGGAAGTAGGTGTACCCGGCGATCAGGGTCGCGCCGCCCAGGTCGTCGAGGAGGAGGTACAGGGGCGTCCCGTCCTCGACCTCCTCGGGTAGCTCTTGTGCGATGGCGCCGCGCAGGCCCGAGCCGGCACGGACGCCGACGAGGCGCTGCAATCCCGCGACGGGCGGATCGGCGTCGATGCTCTGGATGTCGCGCTCGCGCCCGGTGACCACGTCGAGGTCTGTCGCCGTCAGGACGTGGGGAGCGCCCTGCGTGGGCGTGAACAGGTCGCGGGCCCGACCCTGGAGGTACAGCTCGGGAGTACCCAGGCCGCCCGGCCAGGACATCTGCACCGTCGAAGTCCGGCGGACCGAGCCCGGGCGCCGTGCCGGTGGTGCCGGTACGGGGTCGGAGGGCGGGAGGACCAGCGACGTCACCAGACCGCCATTTCGCAAACCATGTTTTCATGCTAGTTCCGGCACATTCACCAGTCCTCTTTTCGCATACTCTTTTGCCGAAGACCCTGGTCAAAAGGTATGAGTCCGGTACACGACGGGGTAACCTCTCGCTGATGACGCCGACGCCGGCCACCCGCGACCTGGCGCGTCCGGGCGCCGATTCGAACGCCAAACGGGCGGCGAAGGTGGCCGACCTCATTGTCGAGGACGTGATGGCTCTGCGTTGGCCGGTCGGCGACGTCCTGGGGTCGGAGGCGGAGCTGCTGGAGCGCTATCAGGTCAGCCGCGCCGTCTTCCGGGAGGCCGTGCGGCTGGTCGAGCACCAACAGGTGGCGCACACACGGCGCGGGCCCGGAGGCGGCCTCGTCGTCACGGAGCCGACGGTGGGCGCGGTGATCGACGCGGTGGTCCTCTATCTGCACCGGGTGGACGCGCCACTCGACGAGATCTTCGAAGCTCGCATCGTGCTCGAAGAGCTCGCGTGCCAGCTAGCCGCCGTTCGCGCCGGCGAACGCGACCTCGCCGAGCTCGAAGCGTTCGCGCGGAGCGCGCCGATCGATCCCGAGAGCGACCCACCGCGAGCTGCACGCACTGGTCGCAGCTCTCAGCGGGAATGCAGGCCTCGAGCTCTTCGTCGAGGTGTTCAACCGCGTGGCGCAGCTCTACTCTCCGGATTGGCAACGTCTCGGCACGGCCATCGGCAAGGAGACCGTGCACGCCCATGCCATGATCGCGCAGGCGATCTTGGCCGGCGACGCGGCGTTGGCGAGCAACCGCATGCGCAAGCATCTGCAAGCCGAGGCGGACTTCTTCCGCCGGCGCCGCTCGACCCGGCAGCTGCTCCCCGACTCCGTCGTGTTGGCCGCTTCGGCCCAGCGCAAGGGGGCCGAGGCCGTGGCGCGTGACATCACCCAGACCATCGTGACGGAAGGGCTCCAGCCGGGTGAGCTGGTGGGCACCGAGCCCGAGCTCATCGAGCGCGAGGGCGTCAGCCGGGCGCTGTTGCGTGAGGCGGTCCGACTGCTCGAGCACCACCAGATTGCTCGTATGCGGCGCGGGCCGGGTGGCGGCCTCTTCGTGGTGGCACCCAATACCAACGCCGTCACCGAGGTGGCGGCCATCTATCTCGCCCGTCGGGGGATGCAATTGCCCGAGCTGGCCGAGATGCGCACTGGCGTCGAGGTCGCCATCGCCGGCCTCGCGGCGCAGCGCATCGACGACGAAGGGGCGACGGGCCTGGACGAGGCCCTCGCCCACGAAGAGCACGCAACGGAAGCGGAGCGGGTCGAGGCTGTGCACGACCTGCACGCCGCGGTCGCGGCGGCGGCGCACAACCGGGTGCTGCAGCTCGTGGCGCTGGTGCTCATCCGGCTGAGCAGGCTGCACCAGATTGAACGGCTGGCGCCAAAGGCGCAGAAGCAGATCAGGGCCGAGGTGCTCCGCACCCACAAGGGCATCGCCGCCGCCGTCGAGGCAGGCGACGAGGACCTGGCCCGGCACCGGATGCGCCGGCACCTCGAGGCGCTCGGCGCCCTCATGCGCTGACCCGCTCGGCCGCAGGTCCCCCGCCCCGCCTCGACCGGCCCATCCGACCCCAGCGCTCTCGTTTCGCCCGTGGCCTTGACAGGTCTCCTGATATGAGAACATCATTTGCATATTGGACCGGCACCGCGAACCTGCGCCGAACGGGGAGGACGTATGAGCGACCTGGGAGAGAAGAAGCTGTGGGCCAACTCGGGTGACTCCCACCTGATTGAGCCGCCCGACCTTTTCGCGTCACTGCCCGACGACGTCAAGGAGCGCCTGCCCCGCAGCGTCAAGGACCCCAGCGGGGACTTCGAGACGATCTACATCGACGGGCAGGACTTCCGCCGTGACCTGCCCAAGGGGAACCCGCCCCGCAAAGGGCTGGGGATCAACGCGCGGCCGGTCGACACGCAGGAAGAGGACTTCATCAACCGCGCCATCGGGGGCAACGACCCGGTCGGGCGGATCAAGGACCTCGACAACGAGGGGATCTGGGGCGAGGTGATGTATCCCTCGCTCGGCATCTGGACCTTCAACGTGCGCACCCCCAAGGTGGTCAAGGAGGGCTGCCGCGCCATGAACGACTGGGCCATCGCCTTCCAGTCCCACTCTCCCCGTTTCGTCTGTGTTGCTTCCATCCCGCTCATCGATATCGGTGACGCCGTCGCCGAGGTGCGGCGCGCCAGCGCCAGTGGCTTCCTCTGCGGCTTCCTGCCCACCAAGCCCCCGATCGGGCGGCCCGACTGGAACGACGAAGAGTGGGACCCGTTGTGGGACGCGTTTGCCGAGACCGGAATGGTCATCGGGTTCCACATCGGGACCGAGCCGCACGACCCCACCCAGCGCACCGGCGTGTACTACCGCGGCCGCGGTGGCGCCGTGCTCAACTACGTCGAGACCACCTACGGCGGCCAGCGGGCGGTCACCCAGCTGATCGCCTGCGGCGCCCTCGACCGGCACCCCGAGCTGAAGGTGCTCGTGTCCGAGGGTGGCGCGACGTGGGGACCCTTCATCGCCGACCGCATGGACGAGGGCTACCGACAGCACGGCGCAGCGGTGCGGCCGGCACTGTCGAAGTTGCCGAGCCGCTACCTCTACGACCAGGTGTACGCGTCGTTCCAACATGACGTCTCGGCCATCGCCGCCAACTGGGCCATGGGGTGGCAGAACGTCACGTGGGGGAGCGACTATCCACACTTCGAAGGGACGTTCGGTCACACGCAGAAGACGCTGCACGAGCTCTTCGACGGGGTGGACGAGACGGTGAGCCGGCGTATCCGCATCGGCGCGTTCCAAGAGCTCTTCCCGAGCATCCCTCCGCCGCCCGAAGACTGAGGTGACCGCACCGCCTGGCGGTGTCAGGTCCGTCCGCCGGACCGGCTCAGCGCGAGGCGGGGCGGCGGCCTTTTAGGATACTCTTTAGCGGGACCGAGAAGCCCGGCTTGGCCGCGACCGAAGGGGAACCAATGGCGACCACCACGTCCGAAGAGTTCGAGAAGGCGACCGACTACCAGTTCAAGGAAGAGGACATCGAGCGGGCCAAGTCCCTGGTCGGCCGGTGGGCACCCTCGGGGGCCCGGGAGTTCCTGACGACGGCCACGCCCGACGCCATGCGCAACTTCGCCCGCAGCTACGGCGACGACAATCCGCTGTTCACCTCCGCGGACTACGGCACCACCACACGCTGGGGCAGTCAGGTCGCCGCGCCCATGATCCCCATCGCGCTGAACCGGCCGCTCTACGCCGACCCGCCCAAGGAGCGGATCAAGCGACCGTCGTTCCGCGGCATCCACGTGTTCGTCTCCGGGTCCAGCTGGCAATGGTTCCGTCCGCTGCTCGAAGGTGATTCGCTCTACAGCTTCGGTGGCACCGAGTCGGTGGTCGAGAAGAAGTCCGAGTTCGCCGAGCGCTCGATTCTCGTCACGTACGCCAGCGTGAAGATGAACCAGCGCGCCGAGATCGTGGCCATCTCGCGCACGCTGGCCATCCACACGGAGCGCAGGACCGCGCGCGAGAAGGGGAAATACTCCTCGATTGAGCCGGCCACCTACACCGAAGAGGACATCGAACAGATCGACGCCGTCTACGCGGCCGAGGAGATGCAGGGCGCGGTGCCCCGGTTCTGGGAGGACGTGCACGTCGGTGACGTGCTGCGGCCGATGGCCAAGGGACCGCTGACCACCACCGACATGATCGTCTTCCACGCCGGTGGCTACGGGTTCGTCCCCTACGAGCCGTGCGCCAACCGCATCGCCTACAAGAACCGCCAGCGGATCGCCCCCTTCTACGTCAAGAACGAGTACGGGGTGCCGGACGTCGCCCAGCGCGTGCACTGGGACTCGGCCTGGGCACAGGCCATCGGCAATCCGATGGCCTACGACTACGGCGTGATGCGCGACTGCTGGCTGTCGCACTACATGACCGACTGGATGGGTGACGACGGTTGGCTCGTCTCGCAGTCCTCGGAGATCCGCAAGTTCAACTACATGGGCGACACCCACATCCTCACCGGCGAGGTGGTCGACAAGCGCCAGGAGGAAGGTCGCTGCGTGGTCGACATCGAGATGCGGGGGACCAACCAGCGCGACGTGGTGACCTGCCCGGCCAAGGCCACCGTCGCGTTGCCGAGCCGTGACCACGGGCCCGTCCGACTGCCCGAGCCGCCGGCCGACCTGGCGGCCGAGGCTGTACGGATGCTCGAGCGCCACCACGAGATCGTCGCCGAGCGCAAGGCCAAGGGCGAGGGGTGAAGCGAGGGCCCGAGGCGGGCCCGGGCGAGGACCTGGCCGCCGCGGTCCAGGACTGGGTCGACGCCAACTGGGACCCCGCGCTCGACCGTGCGCGAGTGGTGGCAGCGGCTGGCCGACGCGGGGTATGCCTACCCGGCCTGGCCGGCGGGACTGGGTGGGCTGGGGTTGTCGCGACGCGACGCCGCGGTGGTCGCCGGCGTGCTGGCCACCAACGGGGTCATCGGACCACCTGTCGGCGCCATGGCGGCGACCCTGGCGGCCCCGACGCTGCTCGAGCACGCCACCGCCGCGCAGAAGGCTGCGCTCGTGCGGCCCATCGCCACCGGCGAAGCGGCCTGGTGTCAGCTCTTCAGCGAGCCCGGGGCGGGTTCGGACCTCGCGAGCGTGGGGACGCGGGCTGTGCGCGACGGTGACGAGTGGGTCGTCACGGGCCAGAAGGTCTGGAACTCGGCGGCGGACTCGGCCGACTTCGGCATGCTCCTCGCCCGCACCGACATCGACGTGCCCAAGCACGCCGGTATCACCTACTTCGCCATCGACATGCAGCAGCCGGGCATCGAGGCGCGTCCGCTCAAACAGATGAACGGTGCGGCCAACTTCTGCGAGGTCTTCATCACCGAGGCCCGGGTCCCGTCCGACCGTGTGATCGGCGAAGTCGACGGCGGTTGGCGCGTGGCCCAGACGACGCTGCGGCACGAGCGCAACTCTCTGGCTGGCGGGGGCCTCACGGGACTGGTTCCGGCACGCTCGGGGTCCGGGGGCGACCTCGACCGCAAGGTGAGCGAGGTGCTCGATCGGGCCCACGACGCGGCCAGCGAGCGGCGGAGCCCGATCCGGGCGGGCGCGGTACCGGCCAAGGCGATGATCGAGCTGGCCCTGCAGCACGGCGTGGCAAGGGACGCCGTCGTCCGCCAAGAGCTGGCCCGCTACGTGTCGCAGGTCCGCGTCAACGGCTGGACGATGCGGCGGAGCGCGGTGGCCGGCGGGCGGCTCACCGGTGCAGACGGCTCCATCGCCAAGCTCACGACCGCCCGTATCTGTCAGCAATCCCGCGACCTCTCCTATCGGATCGTGGGCGCGTTTGGGATGTTGACTGGGAGGCCGTCGCCGCTCGAGGGTGATCTGCAGATGGTCAACCTGGCCAGCCCGGGGAATCGGTTGGGCGGGGGGACCGACGAAATCCAGCTCAATGTCCTCGGTGAGCGGGCTCTCGGCCTGCCCCGGGAACCCTCCATCGACAAGGATGTCCCCTACCGCGACCTGCAAGTGGGGACGCAGGCCCGGCCCGCTTCCTCCTGATTTCTTCGGATTTTCTTAGGCTCCCCTGGTCGCCTCCACATATTCGTGTCCGAGACTCGACCCCATGAGGAAGCACTCCGGGCGGGCCATCGCCGTCGGCCTGCTGTGCGCGATTGCCGCTACGGTCACCGTCTGGAGCGGACCCCTGGAGTCCGCGTCGGCGTCGTTGCACACCAGCGCACCGGCGCAGGCGACCTCGACGACGTCTCGCGCGACGCGAACCGCTGAGGACCGCCGTCGGCGAGGTGCCGGGTCCCGGCCACAGTCGTGCCGATCAGGATCCGGCCGGCGGTCCCGATTGGTTCTGTCGCTGCTGCATGCGCTCGTACATCGCCGTGGCCGCCCGCCCCTGATTCTCGGCCTCGTTGGCGAAGAGCCAGCGCCGGCGCTCGACCTCGTCCTCGGCCTGGTTCAGGTTCTCCTTCATCAAGGCGAGCAAAGTGGCCGGCGTACGCACGAGCGAGGCGGCGATCTCGTAGGTGTAGGGCCGCAGCTCCCGGGGCGGGAGCACGGCGTGCACCATCCCGAGCTCGAGCGCCCGTGGCGCCGGGAGCTTCTCGTTGAGCAGGTACAGCCGTCGGGCCAGCGCGGTCCCGCCGATCCTGGTCCAGAAGAAGGAACCTCCGTAGTCACCCGACAGGCCATTGGGAGAGAAGTTGGCGGCGAAGACGGCGTCCTCGGAGGCGAAGCGGAGGTCGCACGCGGCGGCGAGGCTGCAGCCGGCGCCGATAGCGGGCCCGCCGACCATGGCGATGGTGGGCTTCGGCATCAGGTGGAGGAGCATCGCCGCATGGAGGTCGTGCCGCGAGAGGTCGCCCGACAGCGCATCGTGCGGAACGCCCCTCTCGGACCCTGGTGCTCCCCGCCCGCCACCCTTCACGTCGCCGCCCGAGCAGAAGCCGCCGTGGCCGCCCTCGGGCGCCGCGCCGGTGAGAACGATCACCTTGGCGTCGACGTCCTCCGCCATCCGACGCACCGCGTCATCGAGGGCACCGATGAGCTCGCCGTTCAGCGCGTTGCGCCGCGACGGGCGGTTCAGGACGATCGTCCCGACCCGGTCGACCACGTCGGTCAGGATCACGGGCTCGGCATCGTCGGCACCGGGGGCGGGGGGTTCGGCCACTGCTGCCACAGTCTCCTCGCTGGTCTGACTCGGACCTATTCAGTATACTCAAAGTCGGGTTGGATCGATGTGGACGCGCCTGCCGCACGACGGCCCGGACCTGGGGGTATGCACCTGATGCCTGACGATCCGACCACCACCACAGCCGACACGGGCCCACTGGCAGGTCTGCGCGTCCTCGACCTCTCGAACAGTCCCGCTGGCGCGCAGGCAAGCCAGACGCTGGCGGACTTCGGCGCAGAGGTGGTGCAGATCGAACCGCCGGGCGGAAGCGGCTTGCGTGGATTGCCGATGTTCCCACTCATCGCCCGGGGCAAGAAGTCAATGGTGCTCGATCTGCACACGGCGGACGACCTCGAGGTCGCCCGCGCCATGGCGGGCGGCGCCGATGTGCTGATCGAGACCTTCCGCCCCGGGGTCATGGAGCGGCTGGGGCTCGGGTACGACGACCTGGTCAAGACGAACCCGCGGCTTGTCTACGGCTCGGTGACGGCGTTCGGGCGCACAGGACCGTATGCCGGCACCCAGGGCTACGAGGGGCTCGTCATGGCGCGCCTCGGCGCGCTGTGGGCCTCCCAGCACATGGTCAGCCGTGAGGGGCCGGCGCACGTCTCCATGCCCTATTGCAGCTACGGCGCCAGCCAACAGCTGCTCACCGGGATCTGCGCCGCGCTGCACGAGCGCACGCGGAGTGGCGAGGGGCAGCACGTGGAGGCGACGCTGGTCAACGGGCTCGCGTCGCTCGGCACCTGGAACTGGTACCTCAACGTCGTGACCTCGAAGTACCCCGAAGCGTTCACCCCGTCCTCCCCGTTCGGCCAGCACGGCCTGCCGTTGTCGCCGATGGTGTTCATGCTGATGATCGCCCTCTCGAAAGACGGGCGCTGGCTCCAGTTCTCCCAGGTGCAGCTCCACCTCTACATGGCGATGCTCAAGGAATTCGGCCTCGCGTGGATGGTCGAAGATCCCGAGTGGAAGGATGCCGTGTGGGCGGGCGACACGCCCAAGACCGGGGAATATTGGGACCGGTTGTACGAGGTCGTGCAGTCGAGGCCGCTGCGCGAGTGGAACCGGGTCTTCGAGGAGAACCACGACGTCTGGGCCGAGACCATGCGCCGCGGGAGCGAGCTGCTGGACCATCCGCAGATGCAGCATCTCGGCGCGGTGGTCGAGATCGACGACCCCGCGCACGGCAGGGTCCGCCAGCCGGGCGCGATCGTCCGGATGTTCGACACGCCGGCGGTGCTCGGACGAGGGGCGCCGGCGCTCGATGCCGACGGCGCCGCGCTGCGTGGTGGCCCGTGGAAGGCGGTCGGTGGGGCCAACGTCGTGGCCGGCGCAGGTTCGGTGCCGGGCGAGACGGCGCTCCAGGACGTCACCTTGCTCGAGCTCGGGACGTTCTTCGCCGCCCCGTTCGCGGGCACGGTGCTCCGTGAGGTCGGCGCGCGGGTGATCAAGGTCGAGCCGATGGGCGGCGAGCCGATGCGGGGCTTGCTTCCCTTCCCCGAGGTGGGCGCGGCGAAGTGCATGCAGGGAAAGGAGTCCATCTGCGTGGACCTCTCCACCGACGAGGGCCGCGAGATCGTGCACGCGTTGGCCCGCCGGTCCGACGTCGTCCTGCAGTCGTTCCGGGCCGGCGTGGCGAAGCGCCAGGGCGTCGACGCCGACACCCTGCGTGCCCTCAACCCGGATCTCGTCTATCTCAACTCGCCGGGCTATGGAATGGACGGGCCCTGTGGTGACCGGCCGGCCTACGCCCCGACCATCGGCGCGGGCAGTGGACTTGTCATGCGCAACATCGGCAGTGCGATCGAGGAGCGACCGGGGCTCTCGGTGCGGCAGATCCGGGCCGAGGCCATGCGGTTGAGCGGCGCGGGGACGACCGAGTACGCACAAGCGGACGGGATCTCGGCGCTCACCGCCGCCTCGGCGATGACCCTCGGCCTGCTCGTTCGGGACCGAGCGGACACGCCACAGGAGATGCTCACGACGATGCTGACCTCGACCGCACACGCACTGGCCGACGACATGGTGGAGTACGAGAACCGGCCGCCGACCGCGACGGCCGACGGCGAATTGCTCGGCTACTCGGCGCTCTACCGCCTGTACCGCTCCGCGGACGAATGGGTCTATCTCGCTGCGCCCTCCCCTCGGGACTGGGATGCGTTGTGCGCAGCGCTCGCCGACGTGGTCGATCTGGCGGGCGACACGCGGTTCGGTGATGCGGCGGCCCGGAGGGCCAGCGACGACGCGCTGGCCGAGGTACTCGCCGACGTGTTCGCCGGCCGGAGCGCTCAGGACTGGGAAGACGACCTCCTCGCGGCCGACGTGGGATGCGTCGTGGCGCACCGCGAGCCCCCCGAGACCGTGCTCCAATCGGCCGAGTTCGCCGGCGCTGCGGACATGCTGGTCGAGGTGGAGCATCCGACCTTCGGCGAGCACGTGCGACTCAAGCCGTACATCGCCTTCTCCCGGAGCGCGACGGTCGCCGAGCCCGGCTCACTGGCGGGACAGCACACCGATGCGATATTGACGGAGCTGGGCTATTCGCCCGGGCGGATCGCCGAACTGCGAGAGAGAAAGGTCGTCGCCTGATGACGGACGTGGAGACCGAGCCCGTGTTGGTGACGGACCGGCGGGGTGCCGTCGTGGTGCTGCGGCTCAACCGGCCGGAAGCCAGGAACTCACTCAACCCGGAACTGCTGAACGCGATCGGCCTCGCCATGGTGGAGGCGGAGAGCGATCCCGACGTCCGTGCGGTCGTCCTGACGGGAACGGGCGACAAGGCGTTCTGCGCCGGCATGGACCTACGGGCCTTCGCGGAAGGCGGCACGGTCGGGGGCAGCGCCGAGGGCATGCAGGGCTTCCGCCGCTTCACCCAGGGCGAGATCGGGGTCCCCATCGTCGGTGCTGCCAACGCGACGGCGGTCGCCGGCGGCTTCGAGCTGTTGCTGGGCTGCGACGTCGTCGTCGCGTCCGAGGCGGCCAAGTTCGGGCTGCCCGAAGTCAAGCGCGGCCTGTTCGCGGCGGGCGGCGGCGTGTTCATCAGCACGCGCATCCCGTTGGCCGTCGCGCTGGAGCTCACGTTGACCGGTGACCTGATCGACGCCGGGCGGGCGCAGTCCCTCGGATTGATCAACGAGGTCGCCGCCCCGGCCGAGGTGCTCGATGCGGCCATTGCGCTCGCGGAGCGGATCGCCCGCAACGGACCCTTGGCGTTGCAGGCGACGAAGGAACTGGTGCGGACGGCCTCGACCGACCTCGAGCGTGCCCGCGCCCTGGCGGCCGAGTGGCAGCCGAAGGTGTTCGGGAGCGAGGACGCCAAGGAGGGCGCGACGGCCTTCATAGAGAAGCGCGACCCGGTATGGAAAGGGCGCTGACCCAGGGCGTCGCCCTCAGGTCGACGGCGGGCCCGACTCGCTGGCGGGCTCCGCAGCCGGTGGCGACTCCGGAGCCGATGCGGGTTCCGGAGCGGGCGGCGGCTCAAGCGGCACCGACACCCGCGCCACGACGATGTCGTCGCGTCCCCGGAGCGCCCGAGACAGCACGAGGTCGACCTGGTCGTGGAGGACCCGGTACCGCCATTTGTCCGGGCGTATCACCGGGATAAGCACGACGATCTGCTCGTTGGGGTGCGCCGCCCGCGTCTCGTCGATGAAACCGACGATCGGCTGGACGATCGACGCGTAGTCCGTGTGGAGGACCTCGAGCGGCACGCCGGGATCCCACTTCTGCCAGTGCTGCCGGACGCTGTCCTCCTCGCGGGTGGCTTCGTCACCGGTGCGCAGGACCACGGTGACCGCGATCACCTCCTGGCCGAGCGACTCGGCCTCGCAGAGGGCATGCTCGGTCAACCGTGAGACGCGGTTCACCGGGACGATCACGATCGTGCGTTTGGGCTCAGGTTTCATCGGCGTCTCGTCGATGCGGAGGTCCTTGCGCGTCCGCTCGTAGTAGGCGTGGATACGCAGGAAGAGCACGATGAAGAGGGGGATGGCGATGACGACCACCCAGGCGCCCTCGGTGAACTTGGAGATGAGGAAGACGACGGTCGCCACTGCCGTGATCAGTGCGCCGACGCCGTTGATGAGGGCGCGACGGCGCCAGCCGGGGGGCCGTATCCGTCGCCAGTGCACGACGAGACCTGTCTGGGAAAGCGTGAAGCCGATGAACACGCCGATCGCGAACAGGGGGATCAGCGTGTTCGTGTTGCCCCCGACCACGACGAGGAGGATCCCGGCCAGCAGAGCCAATACCCCGATGCCGTTGGCATAGACCTGGCGGTCGCCGCGCAGGGTAAAGAGGTGGGGGAGGTAGTTATCACGCGCGACGAGGCTGGCCAGGATAGGAAGCCCACCGAACGAGGTGTTCGCGGCGAGAGCGAGCGCGACAGTGATGCTGATGGACACGATGTAGTAGGCCCAGCCGCGACCGACCGCCATGGCCATGATCTGGCTCAACACTGTCTGGCCCGTCCGGGGTCCGATGTGCCAGCGCTTGGCCAACACGGCGAGACCGAGCAGCATCACGCCGAGGAGGACGCCGAGGAGCACCTCGGTGCGCTTGGCCCGGATGGCCCGGGGCTCGCGGAACAAGGGCACGCCGTTGGCGATCGCCTCGACTCCCGTCAGCGCGCTGCAGCCGGCGGAGAAGGCCTTGAGGATGAGCAGGAACGTCACCGTCTTCAGCCCGACGGTCGGCAGCTGTGAGGTGCCGAGCTGCTTCTCGTCGAGCCCGAGCGGGTGGATAAGGCCCACGGCGATGATGGCGAGCAGCCCGACGATGAACACCATGGTCGGCAGCAGGAAGGCGCGGGCCGTCTCGCCGAGACCCCGCAGGTTGAGGAGCGTGATGAAGGCCAGAATTCCGAGACCCAGGGGGATGGTGGCGGAGTCCAATGATGGGAAGGCCGACTGCAGCGACGCCACCCCCGCGGCGATCGAGACGGCCACGGTGAGGGTGTAGTCGACAACCAGCGCGGCCGCGGCGACGAGGCTGGCGTGCGCACCCAGGTTGGCCCGGGAGACCGCGTAGGCACCCCCGCCGGCGGGGTAGGCGTCGATGACCTGGCGGTACGAGAAGACAAGGATCGCCAATAGAGCGACGATGGCGATGGTGATCGGCAGCACAAGGTGCAGCGCGCCCGCTCCCGCCACGGCGAGGACGATGATGATCGCCTCGGGCCCGTAGGCGACCGACGTCAGCGCGTCGAGCGAGAGGGCGGAAAGGCCCTCGATCGGCGTGATGTGCTCCTTTCCGGTGCCCCGGGAGGAAAGGGGCGGCCCGACGAGGAGATTCCAGAACGAGCCGCCTCTCTCGGGGTGCGCCTCGGCCATGGCGGGCACTTTACGGCCGGCCGCCCTGGTCGGGTGATGACTGCTGGACGGATCTACCCTGACGCCATGGAAATGTGGGAGCTCGTCGCGCGCGAGTCGTGCCGCGACACGCTGGCGCAATACACCCATTCCGGCGACCGGTACCTCCTCGAGGAATTTGCCGGCGCGTTCTGCGAGGACGGCGTGCTCGAGATCCGCGGCAGCGCACCGATCACCGGCCGCACGGCGATCATGGAGCGCTTCGGCGGCGGCACGGCTGCGCTGGCGGCCCGGCAGACGGCCAAGGCGGCCGCCCAGTCACCGGGGTCGGTCAGGAGGATCGTGCGCCACAACGTCACCAACATCCGTTTCGAGTCGGTCTCCCGCGACGAGGCGAACGTGGCCAGCTACTTCACCGTGATCACCCAGATTGGCCTCGATCACATGGGCCGCTACCGGGACCGCTTCGTCCCGGTGGGCGACCGCTGGCTGATCGCGCAGCGGTTCGTCTCGACGGACTGGCGCGCCCCTGACTCCATCTTCGGGGCGGGCGCGCCCGACGGGGCGTAGAGCCCCAGGGCAGCGGGGCCAACGTGTCCAGCGGGCGAACCCTGCGTCAGTTGATGAGCGGGTCCCGGGGCAGGCCGAGGATGCGCTCACCGATCTGGTTGCGCTTGATCTCCGACGTCCCGCCGGCGATGGACAGGGCTCGATGCATCAGCACCATCATCGAGGCCATCGCCCCCGCACCGTCCGTGTAGGCCGTCTCGGGTCCGGTCAGCGCGGCCACGATCGCCGCCGCCTCGTGACCGATCTCGCTCAGCACGAGCTTGGTCACGTTGCCCTCCGGCCCCGGTCCGCCACCGACGACGGCCCGGTGCGCCGCCCGCATGTTGAGGACGGCCATGGCCTCGGTTCGCGCCAGATGCCGGCCGACGCGCCCCGCCCCGCCCGGCAGGCGCTCCGGGTGGGCGTCCAACGGGCCGAGCACCATGTCGCCCGACATGGACCCGCCGCCACCGGCGCCGCCGCCGATCGACACGCTCTCGTTGCCGAGCGTGGCCCGGGCCACCGTCCAGCCACCGTTGACGGGCCCGACGACGTCGTCGTCGGGCACGAAGACGTCGTTGAAGAAGACCTCGTTGAAGTCCGAGTGCCCCGTGCACTGCTTCAAGGGCCGCACCTCGACGCCCTCACCGTGCATGTCGATGACCATCGTCGTGATGCCCTCGTGCTTGGGCGCGTCGGGGTCGGTCCGGATCGTGGCCAGGCCCAATGACGCGTACTCGCGCGCCGCTCGTCCACACCTTCTGCCCGTTGACGAGCCAGCCGCCGTCGACCCGGGTCCCCCGCGTCCGGACGCCCGCCGCGTCGCTCCCGGCCTCGGGCTCACTGAAGAGCTGGCACCAGACCACGTCCTGCCGCAGCGCGGGCATCACCCAGCGGGCGACCTGGTCCTCGGTTGCGTGCTCGATGAGCGTCAGGATCACCCAGCCCGTGATGCCGTACTGGGGGCGTGCCACGCCGGCCGCGGCGAACTCCTGCTCGATCACCAGCTGCTCCACCGCCCCCGCGTCGCGTCCCCACGGCTTGGGCCAGTGCGGCATGACGTAGCCCGTCTCGATCATCTCCGCCCGCTGTCCCGCCTTGTCCAACCCTGAGATCCGTTCGGCGAAGGACCGCGCCTCGTCGCGCATCGGTTCCGCCTCGGGCGGCAGGTCGATGGTGCGCGTCCGCCGCGCCCCGGCGCGCCGAAGGTCCACCACGTCGCGCGCCGCCGATTCCGCGTCCACGACCGCCTCCAACGCGCTCGCCCGCCGCAGGTAGAGGTGCGCGTCGTGCTCCCAGGTGAACCCGATGCCCCCGTGCACCTGAATATTCAGCTGCGCGCATTCGTCGCCCGCCGCCAGCGCGAGCGCCGCAGCCTCGGCGGCCGTGAGCGACTGTTGGTCGCCCCCGTCTTCCGCCGCCCGCGCCGCGTCCCACACCGTGGCGATGGCCAGCTCCGATGCGACGAGCATGTTGGCACAGTGGTGCTTGACCGCCTGAAAGGTGGCGATGGGCCGCCCGAACTGCACGCGCATCTTGGCGTAGGCAGCCGCCTGCGCGGTGCACTGCGTCGCCACCCCGGCCGCCTCGGCCGCGACGATGAGCCGCGCCAGGTCCACCAGGGCCCGCCGCCCGCCGGCGATCACTTCGGCCGGCGCGTCGTCGAGCGTGACGCGGCGGTGCGCCGCGTCGGGTCGAGGTTGCCCGGGACCTCGACGGTCACCCCGTCCGCCGACGTGTCGACCACGATGGCGTCGTCGCCCGCCGGCAGCACCAGGACGTGGGCGAGGCCACCGCCCAGGACCGCCGGAGCCGTCCCGGCGGCCTTCCCCCCTGACACCGTGATCTCCGAAGTCAGCGCGATGCCCCCACACACCGTCCCGTCGGCCAGGCCGGGCAGGAGGCGCGCCTTGAGCTCATCGGATCCCGCCTGATTGATGACCGCGCTGGCGATGACCGTCGGGACGAACGGGCCCGGCGCCACGTTGCGCCCGAGCTCCTCGACCACCACGACGAGCTCGGGCAGCCCGAAGCCCGAGCCGCCCTTGTCCTCGGGGAGGTGGAGCCCCAGCCATCCGAGCGACGCCAGGTCGCCCCAGAACGTCGGCAGCGGCTCCGTTTCGGCCTCGAGCAGGGCCCGGGCGGCCCCGCGAGCGTCGTGCTTGGCCAGGAAGTCCGAGGCTGTCTGCGCCAGGGCTCGATGGTCTTCGGTGATTGCGATCGGCATGCCTAAATAGTACCCTCTATTTTTCGGGCGAACCAAGCTGGCCGCCGGCCCGCGTGCCGGCACCGTAGTGGGCGGTGCCGGGGCATCACACATCGAGAGGAGCCGCAATGAAGCTGGGCGCGATGGTGGGGATGCGCGACGACCCCGATGCGTTCGCCGCCCAGGCCAGGCGTTTGGAGGACGCGGGCGTCGACTACCTCTGGACCGGCGAGGCCTACTCGGCCGACGCGGTCTCGACGATGGGATTCCTCGCCGCCGTGACGAGAAAGGCGCAGATCGGCTCGAGCATCCTGCCGCTCTATTCGCGTACCCCGACGCTCCTGGCTATGACGGCCGTCGGTCTCGACAAGCTGTCGGGGGGGCGCTGCATCCTGGGCCTCGGCGCGTCCGGCCCCCAGGTCATCGAGGGGTTCCACGGGGTTGCCTACGACGCGCCCCTCGGGCGCACGAGAGAGATCATCGAGGTCTGCCGTATGGTCTGGCGGCGCGACCGCCTGGTCCACGACGGCGCCAGCTATCACATGCCGTTGCCCGAGGGTCAGGGCACCGGGTTTGGCAAGGCGCTCAAGATCATGGACCACCCCGTGCGCGAGCGGATCCCCATCTATGTGGCATCGCTCGGGCCCAAGAACGTCGAGATGACGGCCGAGCTCGCCGAAGGCTGGCTCCCGCTGCACTACTGGCCAGAGCGCGCCGACCAACTGTGGGGACCCTCGCTCGAGGCGGGCAAGGCCAAGCGCCAGGCCGACCTGCCGCCGCTCGAGATCGTGGCCGGCGGGTCACTCGCGATTGGCGACGAGGTCGAAGGCCTCCGTGAGCGAGACCGCCCCATGCTGACCCTGTACTTCGGCGGCATGGGCGCCAAGGACAAGAATTTCTACAACGAAGTCCTCAAGCGCTACGGCTACGAGAAGGAGGCCCAGCGGATCCAGGACCTCTACCTCGAGGGTGACCGCAAGGGCGCCGCCGCGCTCGTGCCCGACGAGCTCATCGCGGGCATGTCCCTCGTCGGCGACGCCGGCTTCGTCAAGGACCGCGTCGCCGCCTACCGGGATGCAGGGGTCACCGTCTTGAATGTGCAGCCGGTGGGGCCCAACGGGCTGCGAGACGTCGGAACGATCGCGGGCTGGCTTTAGGTCTGCGTTGGCAAAGGAGGTTCCATGACTGAGCGTCCCGCCGTCCACCTACACGTCGATGGGGAACGACTCGCCACCGGCAGCGGGGGGATCCACGAGCACATCGACCCAAGCACCGGCCGGGTCGATGCGGAAATCCCGCTGGCCGGGCCGAGTGAAGTGGATCGAGCGGTCAATGCGGCGGACGCCGCCTTCCAGGGATGGCGACGCACGCCGCCAGGAGAGAGACGACGGTTGCTGATGCGGCTGGCCGATTTGATCGAGGCGAACGGGGAGGAATTCGGGCGGCGGGGCACCATGGACAACGGCACGCCCACCTCGGTCGTCGGAGGAATGACGGGCTCCGCGGTAGAGTGGACTCGCTATTACGCCGGTTGGGCCGACAAGATCGCCGGCGAACTTTGCAGCGGGTTCGGCTCCGGCGTGAGCGAGCTCAATTACACGGTGCTGGAGCCCTTCGGCGCCGTGGGGATCATCATCACCTGGAACGGTCCGCTCATCTCGCTCGCCATGAAGATCCCGGCGGCGTTGGCCGCGGGATCCACGGTGGTGTGCAAACCCTCGGAACTGACGCCATTCTCGGCAGAGCTCTTCCAACAGCTGGTCGAGGAGGCCGGTTTTCCGATGGGCGTCTGCAGCATCTTGCCGGGCGACCCGGCGGCGGGCGAGGCGCTGGTTGTCCACCCCAAGGTGCGCAAGGTGTCCTTCACCGGCGGGCCGGCGACGGCGAGCAAGATCCTTCACGCCTGCGCCGACACCATGAAGCCCGCCACGCTCGAGCTGGGTGGCAAGTCGGCGAACATCGTCTTCGAGGATGCGAACCTCGATGCTGCATGTGGACTCGGCACCATGATGAGCGTCGGCGTCCTCTCGGGCCAGGGCTGTGCATTTCCCACGCGCATGCTCGCGCAGCGCCCCGTCTACGACGAGGTCATCGATCGCGTGTCCACCCTCGCGAAGGGCATCCCGGTGGGTGATCCTTGGGACCCGGCCGTGTTGGCCGGGCCCGTGATCAATGAAGCGGCGCTCGAGCGGATCCTCGGCGTGATCGAGCGGGCGGTGCGAGAAGGGGCCCGACTGGTCACGGGAGGATCGCGCATCGGCGGCGACCTCGCCGGCGGGTACTTCATCGAGCCGACGGTCTTCGCCGACGTCGACCCCGAGTCCGAATTGGCCCAAAACGAGGTGTTCGGCCCAGTGCTCGCGATCACGCCGTTCGACACCGACGAGGACGCGGTGCGCATCGCCAACAACACGCGGTACGGACTCTCGGGCTATGTCCAGACCGCCGACCTTTCACGCGGACTCAGGGTTGCCGAAGAGCTGGACACCGGCGAGGTGCTGATCAACGGGGCTGCGAACCTGCGGGTGCAGCGTCCTTTCGGAGGAATCGGCATCTCGGGCATGGGCAAGGAGGGAGGGCGCCTTGGCGTGGAGGAGTTCTGCCGGATCAAGGCCGTGGGAATCGCCTGAACTCGTACTCGTACGCCCTGCATCCATCGACCATGGAAGGAGAAGTGATCCACATGACCGGTCTCGAAGGCAAGGTCGCGTTCATCACAGGTGCCGCGCGCGGTCAGGGCCGCGCGCACGCCGTCCGGCTCGCCCGCGAGGGCGTTGACATCCTTGCCGTGGACATCTGCAGTGACATCTCGTCAATGGACTATCCCAACGCCACCCGTGCCGAGCTTGACGAGACGGCGCAGCTGGTCGAGGCCGAAGGCCGCAAGGTCGTCGCGCTCACGGCCGATGTGCGGGACCTGGCAGGGCTACAGAAGGCGTTCGACGAGGGCATGGCTTCCCTCGGCCGTTGCGACATCGTGATCGCAAACGCCGGGATCGTACGCCTCGGCGATGGGGGTGACCCCGCCGCTGTCTGGGGCGACATCATCGACACCAACCTGACGGGAGCGTGGAACACCGTGCAGGTGACGCTGCCCACGCTGCGAGCGGGCGGACCCGGCGGCTGCATCGTGATCATCAGCTCCTCGGCCGGTCTGCGAGCAAGCCCGAGTCTGGGCATCGGCCCCATCGCCTACACAACGGCAAAGACTGGTCTGATTGGTCTGATGAGACAGCTGGCTGTCACGCTCGCCCCCGAGTCCATCCGGGTCAACAGCGTGCACCCGACACGAGTCAAGTCCGGAATGACCATGAACGAGACGATGGTGATGCTGGCCATGTAGGCCGCGGAAGGCGGGCAGAACTCCATCTCGGCCATGACGAACGCGATGCCCGTCGATATCCTCGAGCCGGCGGACATTTCCGACGCTGTCGTCTTCCTCGTCTCGGACCAGGCCAAGTGGATCACGGGAGTGGCGTTGCCGGTCGACGCCGGATTCACCGTGCGATGAGCGAGTCCATCAACGACCCGAGCTGCCGCTCGCTCGCGCGGACTTCCGCATGACCGGCGTCCGAGCTGCTGGACTGGAGGCGGGATCCCGCATCGACTGCTTTCTAATCAGCGACCTCGAGACCGGGTCCGCCCGGCGGCCCGCCAGCTCCTAGGTGTACACCTAGGAGCCCCCCGTTCGATTCTCCACTCGGGCACGGCGCAGCTCGTCCCAGCCGCGGGGCGCCCGTCCTTCCGAGGCTGCCGCCACCTCCTCCGCGCGCAGCGCATCTTCGACGAGATCGCTCATGGACCCTGGCAGCAGGAGCTGTTCCTGATAGAGCGTTGCGCCCAACAACCCTTGACGGTCGCGCATCGACCCCTGGTAGCAGCCCCGCGCGCTGCGCGCCTTCACGGGACGCAGGTCGAGGAGGACCCAGTCGTCGGCTCGGATGTTCTCCTGAAACCACAGTGCATGGTCGATGGACGGCCCACCGCGTCCGATCAGCGCCGGATCCTGTTGGCCGAAGCCCGTCCCGATGTCCGACAGATAGGTGAGGGCGGCCCGGTGCACCATCGGGTCGTCGTCCAGAGGCGTCGCCGAGCGGGCCCACACGCAGTCGGAGAACACACCCTTCAAGAAGTCGGTCGGTGTGACCTGCCGGACTTCGAGCAGCGGGTTCCAGCCGCCCCGTGGCGTCGCGTCCGGTTCGGGCACGTCCCGCCGGGGGGCCGCGTCGAAGACGTCACCGCCCTCGCTCTCGGTGTGGAAGGACGTGACCATGGAGAAGATCACCTCGCCCTCCTGTAGGGCGACGACATGGCGGGCGGAGAACGAGCGCCCGTCACGATCCCTGTCCACCTCGAGGATCACCGGCAAGTCGCTCCGCCCCGCCCTGAGGAAGTACCCGTGGAACGAGTGCGGCAGACGATCCGGCCCAACCGTGGCCCCGGCGGCCATGAGGCACTGCGCCGCCACCTGCCCGCCGTACAGGCTCTGGCGCGGTCCGGCGTACGCGTTGCGGCCACGGAAGAGGTCACGGTCGACACGCTCCAGCGTCAGCAGCGCGGCCAGGTCCGTGGCTGGCTCGAACTCTGTCATCCCGACTCTGCGTCCCGTACGGCGCGGACCCACTCGGCCCACGTCTCGAGCCGCCGCCAGAACAGCTCCCTGGTGCCCGCGAAATTGTGCATGTGTCCCATCCTCGGGCAGACGAAGAGGTCCACACTGTGCGCGGACTCGTATGCCCGCGGCTCGCCCCTCGGGTCGACCAGTACGTCACGTTCGCCCATGGCGACGAGCACGGGGCATCGGATGGCCGCTGCCTCGGGCAGTACAGCGCCCGGCGCCAGGCACCACAGTGCCACGGTCATCGGGACGGTGGCCGAGCCCCACGGCGGGACGTCCCCGTGCCGGGCGGGAAAGTCGTCGAGGTCCCGCGTGACGATGGCGGCGTCGACGTCGTCGAAGTGGAAGCCCCACGCCATCGCGTCGGTGCGCACGACCTCGCCCGGCGCGATTTCGCTCAGTGCGGGCCCGTTGGTGAAGATTCCGTCGGACGGCAAGGCATCACGGGGGACCCACGGGCTGACGATCGGCGGAGTCCCCGGCGCGGTGGGCGGGTGCGTGTGCAGCGCGCTGTAGCCCAGCACTCCGATCCCGTCGTAGCAGTGGTACCGGCCCTGCTGCACGATGGTGAGGCACCCGCCCATCGACTGCCCGATGCCGATCGTCACCGGGTCCTCGACCTGGTCGAGTCCGTCGATCAGGGTGCCCGCCGCCAACTTCTGCAACACGTCGGCCTCGGCGGCCTGACTCGCCGCCGCCACAGGTGTGTACGACAACTGCTCCGAGTCGTGCTGGGAGCTCGAGCCCACGCCCAGGTGGTCGACCGACACAAAGATCCAGCCGCGTGCGGCATGCCAATCCGCTTGCGCGCCTGACGCCGGCCCCGGCAGGTCCTCCGTGTAGTAGCCCCGCGCGTAGCCGCCACCGGGCTTGCCGAAGCAGACGATCGGATCATCGGGTAGCGCATCGGGCACAGTCACGGTGAGCGCCACGTGCGCGGGCTCACCCAGGCCGGCCGCGGCGGTGACGTCGACCTGCAGGTCAATCGCATGCACCGCTGACACCGCGGTCTACTTGGGGGCGAAGCGCTGGCCGGCGTCCAAGCGGATGCAGCAGCCGTTGAGCATTGGGTTCTCCACCATGGCGACGGCCAGCTTGCCGTACTCCTCCGGCCTCCCCATGCGCTTGGGGAAGGCGGCGTCCTTCGTCAGTTCGTTGGCGAACTCGTCCGGGATGCCCTTGGTGATACCGGTGCTGAAGAGGCTTGGCGCGATAGCCAGGACCCTGATGCCCAGGCTCCCGAGGTCGCGGGCCATGGTCAGGGTCATGCCGGCGATCCCGGCCTTGGCCGCGGTGTACGCCACCTGGCCGATCTGCCCCTCGAACGCGGCGATGGAGGCGGTGTCGATGATGACGCCGCGTTCGCCGTCCTCCGGATCGTTGGTCGACATGTGGAAGGCCTGCAATCGGTTGAGGTTGAAGGTACCGATCAGGTTGAGCTCGATCATGCGCCGGAAATCCTCGATCGGGTGCGGGCCCTCCTTCGTGAGCGTTCGCTTGGCGGTACCGCCACCGGCGGTGTTGACGGCGATGTGCAAGCCGCCCAGTGCGCCCACGGCGTCGGCCAGCGCGGTCTCGACCTGGGCGTCGTCGAGCACGTTCACCTCGTGGAACGTGCCGTCCAACTCCTTTGCCACCTTGGCGCCGGCCGACGTCGGCAGGTCGAGGATGGCGATGTCGGCGCCCTTCTGGCGCAGCAGCTCGGCCGATGCCTTGGCCATGCCCGACGCGCCACCCACGATGACGGCCTTCTTCCCCTTGATCTCCACTGGGTGTTTCCTCTCTGTCCTGTCTGTCCGTTCTGCGGTCGTGTGTGATGCTGGCTGGCCCGTGTGCCTGGCCGCAACCCAGGATAAAGAGTGTACTATTTCTGCGCTCAGGCCGCCGGGCCTACAGGGAGGAAGCATGGAACGCGAGACGATCCTGTTCGACGTGGCGGACAATGTCGCCACCATCACGTTGAACCGGCCGGACAGCCTGAACGCCTTCAACGAGGCCATGGCCAAGGACATGACGTGGGCCTGGGAGACCGTGCGTGACACCGACGACATCCATTGCGTGGTCCTGCAGGCCAACGGCGAGCGCGCCTTTTCCACCGGGATCGATATCAAGGCCGGCGGTGCCTGGTTCACCCTGGACAACGTCTGGAACAGCTTCGACCCGGGCATGGCACTGGCCCCCAAGTTCAAGCACCGGGTCTGGAAGCCGTTGGTCACGGCGGTGCACGGGATGGCCGCCGGGGGGGCGCAGTACTTCCTCAACGAGTCCGACATCATCATCTGCTCAGAGGACGCCGTGTTCTTCGACCCTCACGCGAGCGTGGGCATCGTCAGCGCGCTGGAGCCGATCGGGATGCTGCACCGTGGCATCCCACTCGGAGAGGTCCTCCGGTGGGCGCTCATGGGCAACGAGGAACGCATCACGGCGGAGACGGCCTTGCGCATCGGCCTTGTGTCCGAGGTCCTGCCGCGCGAGCGACTCCGCGACCGGGCCCGGGAGATCGCGGTCTCGATCGCGCGGCGCAACCCCAAGGCGATCCAGGGCACGGTGCGGGCCATCTGGGAATCGCTCGACATGCCACGCCCGATAGCCATCCACAACGGGCTCTCCTACACGCAGATCGGCAACCCCGCGCCGGGCGAGGTACGCATCGCCGGCGAGAAAAGGGAGACGCAGTATCGCTAGGCGTGGCGTGCCGTGGACTCGGTCAGAGGGCGAAACGGCGGATGTGGTCGGCCAGCACCAGCGGGCGGTCGCTCTGCACGGCATGACCGGCGCCCTCGACGACGACGACCTCAAGCGACGGAAGACGGCGCAGCATCTCTGCGACGTCGTCGTCGTGTACGAACGGTGAGAGGCCACCGCGCACCAACAGCGCGGGAACCGAGATCGCACCGACGTCGTCCCACAGCGAGGTGAAGTCGACCCAGCGGCTCGCGTCACCCTCGGCTGACCCGTCCGGTCGGCCGAAGAGGTCGTAGCGCCAGGTCCAACCCCCATCGTCCAGCCGGCGGGCGTTGTGGCGTACCCCCCGCCGCACCCCCGCGGCGTCCCGGTACGGGCTCAGCGCCACCGCGGCGTCGGCCATCTCGTCGAAGCTGTCGTAGACCGGCGGTCCCGCGATCAGCGAGACCGTGCCGCGCTCGGCCGTCGTCAGCTGGCGCGACGGATCGTTGATCTGCGGTGTCACGTCGACGAAAACGGCGCGGCGGCACAGGTCGGGCCGCTGCGCGGCCAGGCGGATCGTCGTGGCCCCGCCGAGAGACATGCCGATGACGCATCGGGCGGCGGGCGCTACCGAGCCCATCAGCGCCGCGACGGTGTCCGCGTTCTGCCACGGGCCGTAGTCACGGTCGGGGCGCCGGTCCGAGTGTCCGTGACCGGGCAGGTCGACGGCGACGGCGGGGAGGCCGAGGGCGAGCAAGACGGTGTCCCACGTGTGCGCGTTCTGGGCGCCGCCGTGTAGGAAGACGAGCTCGGGATCGTCGCTGCCCCAGCGCAGGTACGAGAGGGTCTGACCTCCGGGGAGCACGAAAGCGTCGCGGCGCACCACGGGAGACTGGTCGAAGGGAATGTCCCATTCAGCTGCGTTCTCGTGGAGCAGGCCGAACTCGTCGTAGTCGTCCGAGTCCAGCGTGTCCCGCAGCGAGGTCACCACGGCGGCCGGCCTGTCGGAGCGATTGGGCGTTGGGACACCGGGCGGGTCATCGCCCTAGACGCGCTCGATGATGACCGCGGGCGCCATGCCGCCTCCGGCGCACATCGTGATGAGCGCGACCTGTTCGTCGCGTCGCTCGAGCTCATCGAGCGCCGTGCCCACCAGGAGGGAACCCGTCGCACCGATGGGGTGGCCCAGAGCGATGGCGCCTCCGTTGACGTTGATCGTGTCGCGATCGATGCCGAGGTCTCTGATGAACTTCTCGGGCACGACGGCAAAGGCCTCGTTGACCTCGAAGAGGTCGATGTCATCGAGGGACATCCCGGCCTTGGCGAGGACCTTCCGGGTCGCGGGGACCGGGGCGTTCAGCATCAGGGTGGGATCGTCGCCGATGTTGGCCGTGGCGACGATGCGGGCTCTGGGCCGCATCCCGTGCGCCCGTGCGTAGTCGGGCGTCGTCAGGAGCAGGGCGGCCGCCCCGTCGACGACGCCCGACGAGTTGCCGGCGTGGTGGACGTGGTCGATCTCGAGCCCGGGGAACTTCTGGAGGACGAGGGCGCGGTAGGTCGTGCCCTTCTCGTCGAGGGGAACGTCGGCCAGCGCCTCGAAAGAAGAGGGCAGGCTGGCCAGTGCATCGGCGGTGGTGCCTGGGCGGGGGTATTCATCCCTGTCGAGCACCACCGTCCCGTCGAGGTCGTGCACCGAGACGAGGGACTTGTCGAAGCGACCCTCTTTGATGGCCACTTCGGCTCGGCGCTGCGACTCCGCCGCGAGCTCGTCGACCGCCCGACGGTCGATCTTCTCGAGGGTCGCGATGGCGTCGGCGGCGACACCCTGGTTGGTCTGGGGGTGGATGGCGCGCAGATGGTCGTTGCCGCTGTCGAGGAAGGGGGAGCGCGTCGTTGCGACGTTTGCCGCGTACGACGACATCATCTCAGTGCCTCCCGCGATGACGACGTCCTCCATTCCGGCCATGACGGAGGCGGCGGCGAAGTTGACCGACGAGATGCCGGAGCCACAGAAGCGGTCGAGGGTGACGCCGCTGGCGGTGGTGGCGTAGCCCGCATCGAGCGCTGCCATGCGCCCGAGGTCGCCGCCCTGGGTCCCCACCTGCATGGACGTGCCCCAGACGATGTCATCCACGTCGGCGGTATCGAGCTCGTTGCGCTCGACCAGGGCGCGCAGCACGGTGGCACCCAGGACCTGGGGGTGCAGGCCGGTGAGGGCGCCCTTGCCGGCTTTGCCAATGCCACGTGGCGTGCGGCACGCGTCAATGATCCATGCTTCGCTCACGTCGTATCCTCGATCCTCGTCGCTTTCGGGCCGTTCCGGCCGGTCTAAAGAGTATCCTTATATGCCGGCTTGAGCGAGTCGGGCGACGCGCCGTCGGCATCGGACCACGGAGGAGGAGGATGATGACAAGCACTCGTGCCCTGTCGTTCCAGGCGATCCCGGGATCGGCTCCAGACATCATGCGGGACTATGACCTGGGCGCGCTCGGCTACCAGGAGACCGAGTACAGCGTCGAGGGCTCCGCGGTCTCGTACGAATTGGTGAACGAGCGCGGTTTTGACGGTCGCTGGGAGGTGCACGCGGGCGCGAACGCGCCCTTTCGGACCCGCTTCGTGGTACGCCGGCCGGTGGAGGCTGAACGATTCAGCGGCACGGTGGTCGTCGAATGGCACAACGTCTCTGCGGGCATCGACGCCGCACCGGACTGGGGCTTCTTCCACCGGTACATTGCGGCTGCGGGCCACGCCTGGGTCGGAGTGTCGGCCCAGAAGGTGGGCATCGACGGCGGCGGGTTCGTCGAGGGCATCCATCTGAAGCTGCTGGCGCCAGACCGGTATGCCGACCTCGAGCATCCCGGAGACGCCTGGTCCTTCGACATGTTCACCCAGGTGGGCAACCTGCTCCGGGAGCCGGGCACAGAGAGTCCTCTCGGCGGACTGGTGGCGACGCAACTCCTGGCGGCAGGTGAGTCCCAGTCCGCCGCGTGCCTGGTGACGTACATCAACGCGGTCGACCCGCACGCACGACTGTTCGACGGCTTCTTCGTGCACGGCCGGCCAGGTGTGGGCGTCTCGATCGATGGGGTGTTCATCCCCTCGGCAAGAGGAGAGAACATCGAGGCGACGAGGGAGGCGATCTCGCAGAAGGGCGAGCGCATTCGGGAGGACGCGCGGGTCCCGGTCCTCGTGTTACAGAGCGAAACCGATGCCATCGTGCTCGGCGGTTGGCGCGCCGAGCAGCCCGACTCCGAGCGCATCCGGGTCTGGGAGATGGCCGGCGCGGCGCATGCCGACACCTACACGGTCAGTGCAGGTCGTCGGGACGACGGGAGCTTGAGCGGCGAGCAGCTGGCGGAGCTGATGCGTCCGACCAGGAGCCTGATCATCGGCAACACCGAGAAGCCGATCAACTCGGGTCCGCAGCAGCACTATGTGGCGCAGGCCGCTTTGGCGCACCTCGTGCACTGGGCGCGTGGAGGCGCTGCGCCGCCCTCCGCGGATCGTCTCGCGCTGGACGATGCACGGACGGGGTTCGAGCTCGACGAGAACGGGATCGCTCGCGGCGGTATCCGTACGCCTTGGGTTGACGCTCCCACTGCCCTGCTATCGGGACTGGGCCAGAGTGGCGACTCCTTCGCATTCCTGTTCGGTCAGACCCAGCCCTTCGACGAGGACGCGCTGGCATCCCTCTATCCAGGGGGCCGGGATGAGTTCATGGAGCGCTTCGCCGCATCGCTCGACGCCACGATCGCGGCGGGGTTCCTGCTGGAGGGCGACCGTCCCGAGATCCTCCAGGTCGCGGCGGCCTCGTTCCCGCTGCGGCTCGCCGAGGCCTAGCCGATGGCGCCTGTCGCCTAGCCATAATTCATCATACTCTTTTCTCTGTGTCCTAGCTGCTCCGGATCTGTCACGGCGTCAATTCATCCTGCTAGCTGATGCTCCAGGCTCTGACCGGTCCGTCGATACCCGTTCTGCTAGTCTGCAAATAGAGGGTCCTCTTTTCTCTTCTGGGAGGGTGCAATGCAGGAAGCGGTCGGTCGCGTCGACGGTAGAGCTCGGACCGCCGCCGATGCTGTTCTGCGAGGGCCTCCGCAAGCGCTATGGCGAGCGGCTGGCCGTCGACGGCGTCTCCTTCTCCATCGCCGAGCGTGAGTGCTATGGCCTCCTCGGCCCGAACGGTGCAGGGAAGACCACGACCATCTCCATGCTGTGCGGGCTCACCCTCCGTGACGAGGGAAACGTCTCGGTTGACGGGTTCGAGGGTGGAACGCTCGAGGCGAAGGCGGCCATCGGGTACGTCCCCCAGGACCTGGCGCTCTATCCCGATCTGACGGCCGTCGAGAACCTGACGTTCTTCGGCCAGCTCTACGGCCTCTCGGGCAAGGAGCTGGAGGGCCGGATCCGCGAGACGCTCGCAGCTGGTCGGTCTGGCGGACCGTGGGAAGGACCGCATCGGCACCTATTCGGGCGGTATGAAGCGGCGGGCCAACATGGCCGCCGGCCTGCTTGCACCGGCCCAAGCTCCTGGTCCTGGACGAGCCGACCGTCGGTGTCGACCCGCAGAGCCGCAACGCCATCCTGGAGACGGTCGGAGAGCTGGGCATCGCCGTGCTCTACACGACGCATTACATGGAGGAGGCGGCCAAGCTGTGTGACCGCATCGGGATCATCGACGACGGACACCTGATCGCCGAAGGCGACCGCCGGACTCGCTCATCGCCACGTACGGCGGACGTGGACAAGGTGCACCTCTCCTGCGAGGGCGCAGATCTCGACGAGCTGGCGGCGGCCTGCCGCGCGCTCGAGGACATCCATGACGTGAACGAGGTAGACGGCCATCTCGAGCTGACCACCGACCACGGCCCGGCCGTGCTCCCGGCGGTCGTGGCGGTGGCGGCCCGACACGGGATCGACCTGACCGGCGTCGAGGTGCGATCGCCCAACCTCGAAGACGTCTTCCTGAGCCTCACGGGGAAAGAGCTACGGGATTGATCCGCGTCATCGCGCTGAACGAGCTCCGCCGCCGGCTTCGCGATCGCTCCGTCCTCATCGGGTGTCTGGCGGCGCCACTCCTGATGTCGGCGGTGCTCGGGCTGTCCTTCGCCGGCGGGGCCGCAGCGACATCGGTGCACATCGGGGTGTCGGGCGCCTCGCCCCAGCTCATGGCCGCTGCCGTCCGGGCCAGCCAGCTGCCGGCCGGCGTCACGGTCGTCGCCGATGCCGACGACCAGGTCTGTCAAGACCGCGGTGGCGGACGGGCGGCTCGACGGCGGGGTCGCCGTCTTGCCTGGTCAGCTGCACCTCACAGCCTGCTGGTCCCGATCGTCGACCCGGGCGCGACGCACACACCGGGCTTCGACGTCGTGACGCGGGGGACGTCGCAGCTGGGGGAGGAGTACGCCGAGTCGGTTGCCGCCGGCTTCTCGAGCGTGCTTGTACGCGGCGACGGGTGCCGCACGGGACGACGGCGACGGCCCGGCCACGGCCACGGCCACGGCGACGGCAGACGTGACGAGCAGCCGGACCACCGCCCCGCCGCCGTCGCCATCACGACGCAGAACGTCGGACACGGCGGCAAGGTCAACCTCAACTTCTTCGCACCGAACATCGCGGTGGTGTTCCTCTTCATCGGCAGCGGCCTCGGCATGCGATCCTGCTCATGGAGCGGGCCGCAGGCACGCTGGCCCGGGTGACGGCGGCACCGCTGCGTCCGACCCAGATCGTGCCCGGCAAGCTGCTGGCCATCTTCGTCACCGGGCTGGTCACGATCTTCGTCATCTGGGGGGTCGACGACCTTCGCTTTCGGAGCCGACTGGGGAGACCCTCTCGGCGTCCTGCTGATGTGCGTGGGCGCCACGGTCGCCATGTGCGGCATCGGCGTCTTCCTGACGTCACTGGCCAAGACGGAGCAACAGGCCTTCGGGATTACGCTGCTGGTCGGCCTCTTCCTCGCCCTGCTCGGGGGAAACCTCCTGCCGTCGGGCTCGCTCCCCGACGTCTTCCAGGTACTGGCACTCGGGACGCCCAACGGGTGGGCGCTGGTCGGCTTCGGGCGGTTGGACCAGCTGGGCGAGCCGGCGAGCAGTGTCATCGGCCCCTTCTTGGTCCTCCTGGCCATCGCCGCCGTGGCGGGTGGGCTCGCCATGACCAGGGTGCGCAAGATGGTGGAGCCGTGACGTCGTGATCGCCGTCATCTGGGTGAACCTGCGCCGCGCCATGGGCGATCGACGGCTGCTCATCATCAGCACGCTCGTTCCCGTGGTCATCATCCTCATCACCGGTCTGCTCGAGGGCAGCCCCAAGGAGCCGATCGGTTTGTTGCACCCGTCGGCGCGCCTGCTGCATCTGGCCGAGACCACCGACGGGATCAAGGTCCGGGTCGAGCCCAACCGGACGGACCTGACCGACGACATCCTGCGGGGAAGGGTGGTCGCCGGGCTCGTCCAGATGCCTTCGACGAGCGACTCGGTCCGGGCCGATTTCGTGATCGAATCCGCGACCACCGATGCCGTGCAGGCCCGCACCGACGCCGTCGCGTTGATGGACCTCATGGCCGCGGAGGGGACGGACACCAAGTTCACCGACACGACGCTGAAGGCGACCCAGACCGAGGCGCCGCTGAGCCCCTTCTGGTACGTGGCGCCGGCCAACCTCGTCCTCTTCATGGGCATCGCCGTGCTCGTCCTGTCGGCGGGCATGGTCGAGACCCGTCGCCTTGGCGTCCTCCAGCGCCTGTCCGCCGCGCCGGTGCACAAACGGTCGATCGTGTTCGGCCAGATGGCCAGCATGATGGTCACGGCCATCGCCATGGCCATCGGACTCATCTTCGTGGGGATCGTCCTCTTCAATGTGCACTGGGGAAACCCGCTCAGCGTCTTCCTCGTGGTCGCGCTGCTCGGCATCAGCGTCGCCGCACTGGCCGTCATCATCGGCACGTGGTCGCGCTCGCAGGAGCAGGCCATTGCCACCGCGGTCATCGTCGCGATCATCGCCGGGCATGCTCGGGGGTTGTGTCTACCAGCTCAACGCCGTCAGCCCGACCGTGAACCATGTGGGGCACGCCGTGCCGCAGGCATGGGCGATGGACGCGTTCGTCAAGCTGATCTCGGATCACGCATCGTTCGCCGACACCTTGCCGGAGATCGGAGCACTCCTCGTCTTCGCGGTCGTGCTCAGCGCGTTGGCCGTCTGGTACTACTCACGCAAGGTGTTCTCGACGACCTGACCGCAAGCCCTACCGCGACGTGCGCCGTCAGCGCAGGTACGTCCCGACCGCTTCCAAGTGGCGGCGCATGCGGCGGCGCGCCGCTGTCACCGTCGCCGCTGACGATCGCCTCGGAGATGGCGCCGTGGGCACGCGAGACGGCGGCGGCAGCGCGGACGACGGTCCTCGTCCGTGACCGCCTCAACCTGATGGAGCCGCATGAGCCGGATGAGGACCAGCGCGACCAGTTCGAGGGCGCGGTTGCCAGCCAGGCTGGCGATCACGGCGTGGAGGTTGTGACCGCCGTCGGCGAAATCCGCCATGGACATCGCTTCCTCGTGACCGCAGCGCCACCTGCAGGTCGGCCTCGCCGTCCAGGTCAGCCCGATCGATTGCCAGATCGACCGACCGCGAGCTCGACCCGGATGCGCAGTTCCACGAGGTCGGCCATGGAGATGCCCCGGCTTAGTCAGGTAGACGGCGACGACCTCGCTCACGCCGCGGACGCTCGGCACTGCGACGAAGAGGCCCCCGCCAGGCCCTCGGCGCATCGTTGCGATCTGGTGATGCTCGAGCAGGCGGAGAGCCTCGCGGAAAACGGCGCGGCTGGCGCCATACCGCTCGATGAGCTCCGTCTGCGAACCGAGGAACGTCCCGGGCTCCAGGTCGTCGGCCACGACGTCCTGGAGGACGGCGCGGGCCACGTCCTCGGCCCGCTTGTTGCTCACGCCGCCGCCCAAAGCCACGCTGCGCGGCATGAACTGGCGCGACACATGTCGGTTCTGCAGGTAGGTCGACTCGGCCTCGAGGTGCCGGCGCATCCGGCGGCGGGCTTGGGGGCGTCGCCCTCCAACACTGCGTCGACGATGCGGGCATGGGCCTGTTGGGATGCGCTGATCGTTCCCTCCGCCAACGATGGTCCGCCGCGGAAGTACAGGTACGCGACTCGGTTGAGGATGTCGACGAAGAGCTCGATGGCCGGCGTTGCGAGTGATCGCGGCCAACCGCCCGTGGAGCGCACGATGGTCCGTGACGGTTCCGTTCAGTTCGTCGGCCGCCAGGGACCGGAGGACCGCGGCGTCCGCGTCGGTAAGACGTCCAGTCGCCAGCTCGGCCGCGATCTCCTCCAGCACCATGCGTGCCTCGAAGACCTCGTCCAATCGGGTGTTGGCCCGGTGCAGGTACAGCACCGCGGCATCGATGATCGCGTCCACGGTCGGCTCGGTCACGACCAGACCGCCCCCGGGACCGCGTCGCATCGACGGCGACCTGTTGGTTTTCGACGAGGCGGACCGCTTCCCGGAACACCGCCCGGCTGACCCCGTAGCGGGCGATCAACTCGGCCTGTGACCCAAGCACCTCACCCACCGGCCAGCCCGCGGTCCACGACGTCGGCCAGGATGCGGCGGGCGACGCTCGCCGCCAGCTTCGACTCCGTGGACAGCGTCCGTGACTGGTGCGAGGACCGCCGTCGAGGCGATTGATGAAGGGGTTGTCATCAGGAAATAGGTTATACTCATTTGGGTACCAGGAAGCCGGAAGCCCAGGTCGAGCAGGTGACGGACACCGCCGCATTGGCGGGCCTGCCGGAGACGACCGACCTCGCCGACGCCGTCATGTTCACGGACCCGTACCCACGGTATGCGGCGTTGCACCACGCGCCGGTGTCCCGGGCCTACTCCCGCCAGATGCTTGGCGGTGCCGGCTACATGCTCACACGCCACGAGCACGTCCTGTTGCTGCACAACGACGTGCGCTTCTCGAGCGACCCCACGAGCCAGGGCTCGTCCTTCCTGATGCGCCATCTGCCCAAGATGTTCCGCCTCCTCACCAGCTCCATGGTCTACAAGGACGACCCCGACCACGCCCGCCTCCGTCGACTCGTCAACAAGGCCTTCACGCCCCGGACGGTGCAACAGCTGCAAGAAGACATCGAGCGCATCGTCGGCGACCTCGTCGACGAGGTCGAGCAGCGGGGGAGCGAGACGGTCGACCTCGTCAATGACGTCGCCGTCCCCCTGCCCCTGTCCGTGATCTCCACCATGCTCGGCGTCGGTGACGAGGACCGTGACGAGTTCCACGTGCTGATGGAACGGTTCGTCGCGCGCCTCGGCAGCGGGTCGGCCGCCGACGCGCTGCGGGCCGTCCCGACGGCCCGCAAGCTCTACCGCGTCCTCGAGCGCCTGGCCGCACAGCGCCGGGCCGCCCCCGACGACGGGCTGATCTCCGGGCTCCTGTCGGCGAGCGAGGACGGCGACTCCCTCAGTGATGACGAGGTCATGGCCATGATCTTCCTCTTGATGCTGGCCGGCCACGATACGACGGCGAACCTCATCGGCAGCTCGGTCCTCGCGCTGATCGAGCATCCCGAGCAGGCCGAACGCCTCCGCCACGATCCGGCGCTCCTCCCCACCGCGGTCGAAGAGCTTCTCCGCTTCACGACCCCCGTCCCCTGCGGCGCCGCCCGCACCCTCCTCGAGGACGTCGAGATCGCCGACACCACGCTCCCGAAGGGCAGCAAGGTCCTCGGCATGATCATCTCCGCCAACCGGGACGAAGAGGTCTTCGAACACCCCGACGACCTCGATCTGGCCCGGGACCCCAACCGCCACATCACGTTCGCCTTCGGCAAGCACTTCTGCCTGGGTAACCAGCTGGCCCGCCTCGAGGGCCAGATCGCCGTCGGCGAGCTCGTGCGCCGCTTCCCCCACATGCGCCTCGCCGTCCCGCGGGACTCTCTCGACTACAAACCTGTCCAAGCCCTGCGGGGCTTCCGGAGCCTGCCGCTCACCCTGCAATAAACGACGCCGCCCGCCCACGACGGGCCGACCGTTTCTCCGTCGATGGACACCGCTCCGATGGGGACCGCCGACATCGCCGGCCTCACCACCGACCAGATCATGGAGCTGGCCGCCGAGACCTCCCGCCACATGGCCTCCCTGGCGGGCCTCATCGTTCTGCTCACCGCCGAATTCGACCGTCGCGAGGGCTGGCGGGCCGAGGGCGCCACCTCGCTCGAGGCCTGGATAGTCGAGCGCTGCGGCGTCTCCGTCCCGACCGCCCGGGCCTGGTCCCACGTGGGTGAGCGGCTCTTCGACCTACCGCAACTGGCCGCCGGCCTCGCGGAGGGGGAGCTGAGCTTCGACAAGGTCCGCGCCGTCGTCGACACCGCGACGCCCGAGACGGACCAGCACCTCCGCGAGCAGGCCATGGACTGCTCAGTGCGCCAGCTGGTAGAGCTCACCCGCACGGCGAAGGGCGCCCCTGAAGCCGCGGCGCGGGCCGACTACGAAGGCCGTTCGGTCCGTTTCAACGACACGTTCCGGACGGTGACGGCTCAACTACCGCCCGAGTCCTACGCCGAGGTCCGGTCCACGCTCGAGGCCCGGGCCCGCCAGCTCCCCTCCGATGGCGAGACCCGCTGGGACCAGCGGCTCTGCGACGCCTTCCTCGTCACCGTGCGCTCCTCGACCACCCGCACGCCGGAGCACCCGGCGCCCCACACGGTCGTCGCCCACGTCCCCCTGGACACCCTCCTGGACGACACGTCAGCCGTGGCCGCCGAGCTCGAGCGTGACGGGTTGATCAGTGCCGACACGGTGCGCCGGCTCGCGTGCGACGCCACGATCGTCCTCGCCGTCGACGACGACGTCGGCCACACGATGTACGAGGGCCGAACGCATCGCGTGCCGACCGACACCCAGCGTCGGGAGATCATGCGCCGGGATCGACACTGCCGGTTTCCCGGCTGCACGAACGTGACCTTCACGAACGCGCACCACGTCGCGCCCTGGAAGCCGGGTGGCTCCACCGATCTCCCGAATCTCGTGCTCCTCTGCGAGCACCACCATCACCGGGTGCACAGCCGGCAATGGTCCGTGGAAGGGAACGCCAACGAGGAATTGTCCTTCGTGGGTCCGAGCGGCCGCGTCATGACCTCGCGGCCGTCGCCACTCTGGACGGCCTGAGGGTCAGCCCCCCGCGGCCCGGCGCCGGTTCGCCTCCCACTGGCCCCGGCTGAAGTAGCTCTGGTCCTCACCCCATCCCTCGAGCCCGCCGTCCCAGTGCCAATGCACGAGGGAGTCGCCCCCATGGCCGCGCCAGTGCCGGCTCAGCGCGTCGCCACGCACGGCGAGGCGGCGATCGAACTCGTCCACCGCTTCGATCTCGAACGTCAGCGGCCATCCCGTCGTCGGGTCGAAAGCCAGCCGCCGCTCGCCGGCCAGGATGTGGCCGTACTCGCCACCACGAAGCAGGAAACCGCACGCCACGGGCTCGACCTCCGGACCGGGCATGGCGTACACGAGCCACGCCTCACCGGGCCCGGCCGCGCAGAACGAGTAGCCGACGCCACCGAAGGTCCCCACCTGCGACCGGCGCTGGCCCTCCTTGGGCTTCGGCCGTCCCTGAGGTCGTGGTCCCCACGAGCGGTCCCGCACGGAGTAGCAGTCGATGGAGACGACCTCGTCCCGCAACACCATCGTCCCGGTGACGTGGCCAGCCTGGTCGAAGTGCGAGCCCTTGAAGAACGGGACGACACCCGTCGGGTGCGGATTGGGAGCCATGATCGCCTCGAACTCGAGATCCAGCTCGAGTGCACCCGGGTCCGAATACGACACGGCGTAGCGCGTCAGGGGCTCGACCATCCGCACACGCACGCCGTTCGGCCACTCGAAGTCGCGCATGTCCCGCTCGCTCCGGGGAGCCAGCTGCAGGCCCGAGTACTCGGCAGCGGTACGGGAGCTCCCACGGCAGCGATGCGCCGTCGTCCCAGACCCACGCCCCGCCGTTGCACAGGTTGGCGTTGGGACGGGCCTGGCAGTATGTCCAGCCCCCGAGCTTGCGTTCGGGCACGTTCCACGAGAACCAATTCGTCTCCGTTTCCCACCAGCGGTCGGTCATCTCGGCGTCGTGGAAATCGTCGTCGTCTGGGACCATGACGCGGTACGTGCGCTCCCCCCTCAGACGGTCGAGATCGGCCCCGAATTCGTCGCTCACGTGAGCTCCGGCCAGTGTCGGTCCGCCAGGACCCCCATGGCCGGCCGGGCCAACGCCGTGTCACGGCTCACCCGGCGCCATAGCGTGCAGAGGTACGCCTCGTCAGTGACGGTCCCCGATTCGACCGCCGCGGCCGCCGCGGCCCGACCAGACGCCACCGAATCCTCTCGGTGCCCGAGCAACTCCTCGAGGTCGTTCAGCTCGCAGGCGTCGTAGAAGGCGCCGTAGGCATCGACGCGCGCCAGGTACTTCACGATGCGGGCGATGCCCTTACTGCGCGCCTGCGCCAGGGGATCGGACGTGCGGGGCACGATGACGTCGCGCAATTGGCCGAGCACGGCGTCGTACATCCAATCGTGGTCGCGTCGCTCTCGGCCCTGTGGTTCCTCCGCGGACGTCAGCTCCAAGCCGGTCGCCGTGGCGAGGGCTTCCAACCAGAGCCGGCGATGCAGCATCCCGTAGATGAAGCCGTTCCCGACGTCACCGCCACCACCGTCGGCAACGCTCCCGTCCCCCGCCCCACGATCGGGTCGATGGCTCATTACCTGGAGCTTGGTCTCGGCCATGACCTGGTAGTAGTGCACCCGCTCCTCGTCGATGCCGTTGCCGGACAGCACCTCGTACTCGCGCAGCCGGGTGGGGAAGTCGGTGAACGGCTCCTGGGTGGCCCGCAACGACAGCCAGGCGATGTCGTCCATCGGGTCGCCGAGATGCGCCAACTCCCAGTCCACCACCGCAACGACCCGTCCGCCGGCGTACATGAAGTTGCCCGGACCGGTGTCGCCCTGCACGAGAACCGGCGCCCCGTCGTAGTCGGGTACATTCCGGCGCAACCACCGGAGCGAGAACCTCAGAGCAGGATCCGGTGCTCCGCCACGTTCCGACAACACGCGCTCCCACTCGTCGAGCTCTGCACCGACCGCCTCTGCGACTGATGCCACGGCCGGAAAAGCAGGGAGATTGAGCCGGGCCGCGTCGAGCCCGTGGAGCGCCGCCAGCTTGGCCATGAAGTCCCGCGCCGTCGCCTCCTGCTCCTCCGGATCGCGGATACGCGAGAACCAGTTCTCACCCGAGAGCCGCTCGGACAACATCGCCTGGTGCACCGGGTGGACCCCGAGCACCCGTGGCACGGGCACCAGACTGTCCTGCAGAGCGACATACACCGTTGCCTCCCGATGCAAGGTCCACGGATCCTTTGTACGAGCTGGGTCCGAGCGGTCGTAGCGCAGGAAGCATTCGACGGTGGACCCGTCCGGCCGAGCCAGATCGATGAACCACGCCTCCTTGCGTGCGCCGCCTGGCTTGCGGTCGGCGAGGAGAAGGCTGCCACCCCCCACGTCTTCGACCCACGTGACGAGATCGTCGGGCAGCGCGACCTCCGGGCTCACCGGTCCATCAGCTGACGGGCGGCGTGGCCGTGCGCCATACCGTCCCTCACACGATCCTCGTGTTGTGGTCGGCCCAGTACTTCTCCCGCAGCACGCCCTTGTAGAGCTTCCCCGTGGGCAGACGTGGGAGCTCGTCAACGAAGTCGACCGTACGGGGACACTTGAAGTGGGCCAAGTGGTCCCGGCAGAACGCGATCAGCTCACGCTCGAGCTCCTCGTCGCCGGCCACACCGTCCATCGGCTGCACGACCGCCTTGACCTCCTCACCGAGGTCCTCGTTGGGCACGCCGATCACGGCCGCGTCGAGCACCTTGGGATGGGTGACCAAGAGGTTCTCGGTCTCCTGCGGGTAGATGTTCACCCCACCCGAGATGATCATGTGCGCCTTCCGGTCGGTCAAGAAGAGGTAGCCGTCCTCGTCGACGTACCCCACGTCGCCCACCGTGCTCGTCTTCCCGTCGTCACGCCGGGTGCTGGCCGTCTTCGCGGGGTCGTTGAAGTACTCGAAGTCCGTCGCACCGGCGAACCACACCGTCCCCGGCGTCCCCACCGGGCACTCGATTCCGTCGTCGTCGAGGATCAGGATCTTGCTCAACACCGGCCGTCCCACGCTCCCTCGATGCGCCAGCCAGTCCTCCGACGTGATGAACGTCGCCCCGTTGCCCTCCGTCGCCGCGTAGTACTCCAGGAGGATCGGCCCGAACCACTCGATCATCTGTTCCTTCACCGGCACCGGGCACGGCGCCGCCGCGTGGATCACCACCTCCAAAGACGACACGTCGGCCGCCGCCCGCACCTCGTCGGGCAGCTTGAGCATGCGGGAGAACATCGTGGGCACGACCTGCGAATGCGTCACCCGGTAGCGCCCGACCGATTCCAGGTAGAGCGCCGGATCGAAATGCTCCAGGACGACGACGGTCGACTTCATCCGCAAGGCGATGGCGCAGCTCACCTGCGGCGCCGTGTGGTACAGCGGCGCCGGCGAGAGGTACACCATCCCCTCGCGCAGGCTCCACAGCGCGGCGATACCGGCCACGGCGATGCTCGTCTCCGCCGGGTGGATGTCGTACATCGGCCGGAGGATCCCCTTGGGCCGTCCCGTCGTCCCCGACGAGTACATCATCGGCGCACCCAGCTGCTCGTCCGCGACGTGGTCCGTCGCGGCTGTGCCCACCGCCTCGTCCCACGACTCGAACGGACCGGCGGGCGGACCCCCTTCCGCCACCATGATCCAGCGCTCCACCTTCGGGCACAGCGCGGGGAGCTGCTCGGCTACCTCGGCCTTCGCCGCCGACGTCACCACGACGCGCGCCTGCGAGTCGTTGACGACGTACGCCACCTCCTCGGCCGCGAGATACGAGTTGACCGGCGTGTAGTAGAGGCCGGTCCGTTCGGCGCCCGCCTCCGTCAGCAGCACGGTGGGATCGTTGTCCATGAAGAGCGCCATGTGGTCGCCCTTGCGCAGGCCCGAGTCGCGCAAGACGTGCGCCATCTGGTTCGCCCCCGCCTCGTACTCGGCCCAGGTCACCACCCGACCCGACGGCGCCATGATCACGGCCGGCTCGTTCGGGTGCTCCTTCGCCTGTTCAGCCGCGTACACCACCGTCCCCTTGGTCCAGGCACGAGTACAGCACGTCGACCAGGCAGGCGCCCATGAGCGGCAGCGCCTGGTTCTCCAGGTGGTTGCGCACGAAGCCGCACGCCACCCGGCGGCTCGGGTCGGCGAAGCCGATCTGGCCCCCGGCGCCCATGTGCCCGAACGCGCCCTCGCTCGGGCCGTGCAGGGGCGGCACCCCGGGGATCATCGCCGGCGGTTCGAGCGAGTACCCCATGGCCCACCGCGTCGGCACTCCCATCACGGCGTCGCGCCCACACACCTGCTCGGTCCGGAAGCGCTCGATCGACCCCCGTGACACCAGCTCCTCCTCCCCGGCCAGCGCGGCATACACCCGTGCGAGCCCCCGTGCCGTGGCCGTCGCTCCCAGCGCGCCGATCTCGGCCTCCAACACGCTGGGCGTGTTCATGAAGTCGGCGAACCGCGGACGGCCATGCTCGTCGGCGAAGAGGCTGCCGTGCCGACCGGCCAGCACCGACCGCCCCGACTTCGACGCCGGGTCGATGGTGTGCAGCGCGCCCTCCTTCCCGGGCTTCACCGGGAACTCCATGACCGTCGCGACGTCCGCCAGCGCCGACCGCGGCGTCCCGATGGCGCACGCGTCCGCCACCCCCAGCGGTCCGGCCACCTCGTCGGCGAAGAAGGTGCCCAGGCTCACCCCGCCGATCCGCCGCACGAGCTCACCCACCAACCAGCCGAACGTGACGCCGTGGTAGCCGTGCCGGGTCCCCGGCTCCCACGCCGGTTCGCCGCCGGCCAAGGCCGCCGCGATGGCGACCGTGTCGCTCCACCCCGTGCCGTCCCAGGCCAGGAGGTCGTCCGACCCGGGCACGCCGATGGCCCCCGACTGGTGGCTCAGCAGCTGGCGGACGGTCGTCGCTCCCTTGCCGGCGCACCCGAACTCCGGCCAGTACGTCGTCACTACGGCGTCGACATCGAGCTCGCCTCGGTCCTCGAGCACGTGGGCGCACAACGTCGTCAGACCCTTCGTCGACGACATGATCACGGCGCGCGTCCCCTCTTCCCACGGTTCGCCGCCCACTCCACGGAAGCCGGTCCACACGTCGACCACGCACTCGCCGTCCACGTAGGCACAGAACGCACCGCCACCGTCCCCCAGCCCCGCTCGTCGCGTCCGTTCGCCCACGACGACGGTCGCTCCCTGTCCCAGCGTCTCGGCGACCCGCTCGAAGCCTGGCGCGGTGAAACCCCCGGTCCCGCTCACAGCGCGCGCAGCTCCCGCTCGACGTCCGGCCACCACCCCTTGCGCCACCACGAGACGTTGATCCGGTCGACCAGCCCGCCGTACCGCTCGCCCACCCGCCCGGCCAGCTCGTCCGGCGCGCACACGATCGTGAGGGTGTCGAGCACCTCGTCGTCGACGAGGCCACCCATGACATCCCAACGGCCCTTCTTCGAACACTCGTACAGCTCGGTCTGCAGGTCACCCCAGCCGTGGAGCTCCAGCACCGGGCGGTACGCCGGTGTCGACGCGTAGTAGCCCACGTGCCGGCGCATGGCGTCGCGGGCCTTGTCCCGGTTCGCCTCGTCCTCGACCACCGAGATGAACCCCGGGCACGTCACTTCGAACCCGTCCCTCGTCCGGCCCGACGCGGCCAGTCCCCGCGCGACCGCCGGGCAGCGCCACCTCCCGCAAGTACCGACCGGAGCAGATTCCGTGCGTGAGCACGCCGTCGGCCACCTCGCCCGCGACCTCATTCATGCGCGGCCCGACCGCCGCCAGGAAGATCCGCGGCGCGCCGAACGAATGCGACCGGGGCGCGAAGACCGGGGTCATCAGCGTGTGGGTGTAGAAGCGTCCCTCGAAGCCGCTGGGCCCTCCCTCGTTCCACGAGGACCAGATCGCACGCAACGCCAACACGTACTCGCGCATGCGGGCGGCGGGGTGCGACCACGGCATGCTGAAGCGCTGCTCGATATGCCGCCGCACCTGCGACCCCAGCCCCAACACGACGCGCCCGCCCGAGTACTCCTGCAGCTGATTCGTCGTGTACGCCAGGCTCATCGGGTTCCGGGCGAAGGCGATCGCCACGCCGGTCCCCAAAGACACCCTCGAGGAGTGCTCCGCTGCCAGCGTCATGGACAGGAACGGATCGTTCGTCGTCTCGGCCGCCCACAGACAGTCCAGCCCGGCCGCTTCGGCCGTGGCCACCCGCTCGGCCACCTTGGGCAGCTCCGCGCCGAGACCGCTGTCGATCTTCACCGCGACCGCGACCGCGACCGCGTCCGCCGCCGCACGGGCGCCGGCGTCGGCGCGGGTCCCTTCACCGCCGGCGTGTCCACCGACAGCGTCAACGGGATGCCGACCTGCACGAAGCGGCCGGCCGCCGGGTGCCGGTACTGCCGCAACAACCCGCGCGCCACGACCTGCGGGTCCTCAGGCACCGCGGAGGGGTGCACACTCACCGTCGCGGGGACGCCGGCGGACCGCAGCCGCCCAAGCACCTCGTCCGTCGTCAATTCACCCACCGACCCAGCCACCGCTGACGTCGTCCATGAGGTCGAGTCGAACACCCGCCCCAGACCCTCGAGGTGCGCCCCCGTCACGCAGCACATCGCCACCCACCCGTCCTTGGCTCGATACACATGACGTCCCACCGACGGACCCCGCCCGTCCGACCCGACCAGGTCCCCCACCGAGCCCCGCGCACCCAGCACCGCCACGTCTTCGGATTGGTACAGCGATGCCGTCAGCGCCAGCGATGCGTCCACCGTCGTCACCGGCACCCCCCGGGCCCGCCCCAGCAACGCGCACACGATCCCGGCCGCCAGCAGCAAGCCGGTCCCGTAGTCGTTCACCACGACGTTCCCCGGCGCCGGCCGCTCGCCGCCGCCCTGCGTCATCTCCATCCCGGTCGCCGCCTGCACCACGTAGTCGAACGTCGGCCGCGTCGCCAGCGGCCCGGTCACGCCGAACCCCTTCGCCCGGGCGTACACCAGCCCGGGGTTCACCGCCCGCAGCGCCGCCTCCTCGAGCCCGAGCCGCTCCCACGCACCCGCCATGGCGTTCTCCACGACGACGTCGGACGCCGCCACGAGGTCGAACAGCCGCGCCCGGTCCTCGGGCGTCTTGAGGTCGAGGACGAGCCCCCGCTTCGACCGGTTGCCGTCGACGTAGATGTTGGGCAAGACCGGCATCATCTGGAACCCGCCCTCGCCGCCCGGCGGCTCCACCTTCACCACCTCGGCGCCGAGCTCGGCCAACAGCCGCGACGCCAGCGGACCGGCCCAGAAGTTCGACAGGTCGACGATGCGGTGCCCACCGAGCGCACCCTGCTCCCCACCGTGCCGGCGGGCGGACCGCCGCGCGCCCGACACCGCGTCCACACCGATCCGCACGGGCGGACCCACCACCGGCGCCGATCCGAGCGCCGGGTCGTCGGACTCGATGAAGATCTCGTTGGCCTGCGCCTGCTCGTGGCTGATCCACTCGGCCACGGTGTTGCACTTGGCGACGGCGGCCGGCGTGTCGAGGAGGATCTTCTCCCACTCGTCCGCGGTCTTGCTGGCAAAGCGCTCGGTGAACTCGGCCAGCTTGGCCCGGTTCCATTCCTTGTCGGACAGGCGCGACATCCCCTCGGGCGTGCCGTAGTCGAGGCCGCCGTCGTCGGCGCCCACCAATCGACAGAGCTCGCGCCAACGCTCCGTGCCGCTGAGGTTCACCATGACCCCGCGCCCGTCGGCCGTGTCGTAGATCCGCAGGATGACCGAGTTCCTCTGCCGCACGATCCGGGGCGGGCGCCCCTCGCGGTGGAAGATGGGCGCGGCGTTGAGGAAGAGCAACCCGTCGAGCAGGGACGTCTCCACGTGCTGCCCGTAACCCGTCGACTCGCGCTTGACCAGCGCCGCACCCGCGCCGAGCACCGCCAACAATGCCGCGGCGACGCTCGCCGCCGGGAACGGCATCCAGATGGGCTCGTCTCCGGTGAAGAGCCCTTGTTGCGCACCACCGCGCGCGTGGACGAGTGGTTCCCAGCCGGGCTCGTCACGAGCGGGTCCCCCCGAACCCCACGCAGAGATCGAGCACGTGACCAGGCGAGGTCGCCCGTCCCGCAGCGCGACCGTCCCGAGCCCGAGACGCTCGAGGGCACCAGGCCGCAGGTTCTCCACCAGCAGATCGGCCCCGTCGATCAGCGACAGGACCTCGTCCCGTCCCTCACGGGAACCGAGGTCCAGTTCGACCGTCTGCTTGCCCCGGTTCCACGCGGCGAAGCGCGCCGCGTCGACGCGCAGGGGATCGCCGCCCGGCCGCTCGACCTTCACCACGTCGGCGCCCAGGTCGGCGAAGATCGTCGCGGCCAGCGGCGCCGCGACGTACTGGCCGATCTCGACGACACGGAGGCCCTGGAGGACGCGGTCAGTGCCCATTGCCCGCACCCGCCGGAGAACTCGCTCCGGGCGTCGCCAAGATCGCCGGGCATCAGGTCTCCTTCCTGGTCGTGGGGCAGACCGAGGGCGCGCTCGGCGATGACGTTGCGCACGATCTCGTTGGTGCCACCGCCGATCGATGCGGACAAGGAGCTGAGCAGCTGGTTCGACCAGCGCCCGCCGCCCGGGTCGTCGGGCCGCCACGCGGTGGCGTCCATCCCCGCGACCTCGACGGCCACCAGGCCCGACTCCTGCACCAGCTGCGCCATGGCCAGCTTGAGCACCGAGGCCGCGGCAGCATCGCCCCCGCCGGACTTCGCCTTCGCCCCCAGATACGCCGTGAGGTGGCGCAACAGCATCTGGCGGATGCGCAGTTGGACCAGGCGGTCGCGTAGCCCGGGACGGTTCGACAGGTTGCGTCGCTCCGCCTCGGCTACCAACGCGGCGAAACCACCCCGGCTGCCACCGCCCGAGCCCATGGTGCTGAGTGTCTGCCGCTCGAACGCGAGCATGGTGCGGGCAACGCGCCAGCCCTCGTTGAGGCCCCCGACCACATTGCGCACGGGCACCCGGACCCCGTCGAGAAAGACCTCGTTGAACTGCGCCTCGCCGGTCAGCTGGCGCAGTGGCTGCACCGTGATGCCGGCGGCATGCATGTCGACGATGAGCATGGTGATGCCCTCGCGCTTCGGGCGGTCGGGATCGGTGCGTACGAGGCAGGCGGCGAAGTCGCTGTGTTGGGCGCCGGACGTCCACAGCTTCTGCCCCTGCAGCACGAACTCGTCGCCGTCGAGCCGCGCCCTCGTCTGCACGCTGGACAGGTCGGAGCCGGCACCCGGCTCGCTGAACAACTCGCACCACACGTGCTCACCGCGCAACAGCGGAGGGATGAAGGCGCGCTTCTGCTCGTCGGTGGCGTGCACGAGGAGCGTCGGGCCACACATGCCCAGGCCGATCTCGAGTGAGCGCGGCGGGACCTGGAACGCCCTGGCCTCGTCGTCGTAAATCCGCTGGTAACGCCGAGGGAGGCCACGACCGCCGTATTCGACGGGCCATGTGATGCCCGCGAGTCCGGCATCGGCCAGCGCGCGCTGATAAGCCACGGCCCGTGCCAGTCCCGAACCGCCGGCGAAGGGCCCTCCACCCTCCGATGGCGCCCCGTCCCGCTCCTTGGACACGAGTGTGGCCTCGAGAAAGCCGACCACCTGCCCGCGGAAAGCCTCTTCGTCGGCCAGCGCGTCCTCCCGGTCGCTCATGCGGGCACCGCCGCCGCGGCACGGGGAAGGCCGACGGACATCAGCCCTCCGAGCACCATGTCCTTCATGACCTCGGCCAACCTTTCTTGGTCCATGCCGGTCAGCGCGGTGATGGAGCGCAGCATCCCGTCCACCATGGTCACGGCGGCTCTCGCCTCCTCTTCGGTCAGCCCGGGTCGTACCTCGCAGAGCAGGTGTACCCATTCGGCCATCCGCACCCGTTCGATCCGGGCCACACGCCGCCGAGCATCGTCATCGAGCGAGCGGTACTCCTTCACGAAGACGTCGCGCAGGTTGCCGTTCCGGAGCTGCAGCACGATGGCGGCGTCGATGAGCCGCTCGAGCGTCACCGTCGGCGGTGTGTCCTCGTTCAGGACATGGTCGACCGTTTCTCGCCACGTGATTGCCGCTTCCTCGATGAGCACGGAGAGGAGCTCCCCTTTGCTCGAGAAATACCGGTAGATGGCGGGGCCGCTGACGCCGGCGGCCGCGCCGATGTCACCCAGACTCGTCTCCCGGAATCCCCGTTCCCGGAAGAGCTCGGTGGCGGCCGTGATGATCGCCTGGCGGGTCCGCTCGCCCTTCGTGGGCCGAGGCGTCGCCGCTGGGCCGCCGTCAGGAGTCATCGCGACCGGATGTTAGCCATCCATCACAAATGGGGGCTCCTGAGCGTTGACTCAGAGCTAGCCCCATGCTTAGATGTTAACGAGGATTAACAAAATCTGCAAGAGGCGGTCCAGGGAGGACGACGTGGAGTTCGGCTTGTTCATGGAGCTGTCGGTGCCCCGACCCTGGACGCCCGACTCGGAACGGCAGGTGTACGAGAACGCCTTGGAGCAGGTCCGTCTCGCCGACGAGCTCGGTTTCGACTACGTGTGGGCGGTCGAGCACCACTTCTTGGAGGAGTACTCGCACTGCTCCGGACCGGACATCTTTCTCTCGGCCGCGGCAACCATGACCAAGCGCATCCGGATCGGCCACGGCGTCGTGGCCTGCGTGCCGCAGTACCAGAGCCCGATCAGGGTGGCGGAACGGGCGGCGGTGCTCGACATCATCTCGGGCGGCCGCCTGGAGTTGGGGACGGGTCGGTCGGCGACGTGGCCCGAGCTCAGTGGCTTCGGTGCCAACCCCGACGAGACCAAGAAGACCTGGGACGAATTCGTCCGCGTCATCCCGAAGATGTGGACGCAGGAGCGCTTCGCCTGGGACGGCCGGATGTTCTCCATGCCCGAGCGAGCAATCCTTCCCAAGCCGATTCAGAAGCCGCACCCGCCCATGTGGGTTGCCGTGACGTCGCCCGGCACCGAGATCGATGCGGCGGACCGGGGACTCGGATGTCTGGGCTTGTCCCCGGGTGGGTTCGCGGATTCAGAGAAGAAGGTGACGAACTACCGGAAGCGGATCGCCGCGTGCGATCCCGTCGGCGCCTTCGTCAACGACAAGGTCCTGACCGTCAACTTCCTCTCGTGCTGCGAGGATGGCGACCAGGGGAGGAGCAACGGGTTGAAGATCGCGTCGATGTTCTCGTACATGGCGGCACAACTCCTCTCCGCCAAGGAAGTCCTGCCAACCCATTCGTATCCGTCGGAAGGCCTGCTGCCGGCGCTGCGGCGCGAGTCGGGCAGCCCTGGCGACGCGGCCAAGGCCTTCAAGGGCGTGACCATGGGTACACCGGACGATCTCGCTGAGGCCATCGCGGCATGGGAGAACGTCGGCTTCGACGGCATCAACTTCATCCACCAGTTCATGGAGGTGGTGCCGCAGCAGTACGTGCTCGATTCGATGCGGCTCTTCGCCGAGGAGGTCATGCCCAGGTTCAAGACCGGCATCGGGACCGGCGCCACGGGGGCGCGACCGGTCGTCGGTGCGGGGGTGGCCTGATGCCTCTCGCCGGTTCGCTCGACATCCGCCCCCTCCTGGAGACCGCTCCCGAGGTCGTCCTGGAGTATCGGGAGCTCAAGGTTGACGACGTCGACATCCTCCAGGTCCTCTACGAAGTACGCGTCGACGATCGGGAGTCGCTCGTGCCTCCGGCCCTCAACCCCACCATTCCGCCCGTCATCAGCTTCCTCGTGTATCGGGCGAAGGACAGCCCGTTTGGGCCGTTCGCGCTCGCCCAATTGCGACTGACCGCCCGCTCGGGAGTGCGGCCTCGGGCCTATCTCATCTCGTCCCGCTGCGACAACGCCGCGCTGTCCGAAGTGCTGGCGGGCACGTGGGGATTCCGCGTCGCCCCGGGTGCGATCAGCCTGCAGCGGTTCCACGACCGGATCGACTGTGCGGTGCGCGACGAGGGGGGACAGTCGATCCTGGAGGTGTCCCTCATCGACCCGGTGCCCGTCACCGGGCACGACGTGCAATACCCGCCGGGCATGCACCTGGCCCGCGTGAGACGCGACGGCCTGCTCGTCCCGCGAATCGTACAGGTCGACTCCGAGTACGAGTTCCGGCGGGCCGACCGGGGCCAGCCGGCGCTGGCGTCGTTCGATCCGGCGGCGTGGGGTGATCCACGACTGGAACCAGACCTCCCGGTTTCGGCAAGCTATGCCGCCTGCGACATGACCATCGCCAACGTGCGCTACATCTGCAACCCGGACATCCCGGCCGCCGAGGGAACGGAAAAGGTCTCGGACCAGTGAGCCGTCGCCAGGACGGCTCTCCATCCTGAGCACCCATGCCCGTGGACCCGACTGACGAAGGCCTGCACCCTGCCGGTGAAGGCCCGGATTGGCAGGAGAGTGTCTATCTGGCCTGGCGTGACGCAGCGAGCGGTTTGGGAGGGAACCACCGCATCGGCAACGAGCTCAACCGCGGGACGGCCAATTTGTGGTGCGGCGTGTACCACGACTCCGGCCTCCGCTTCCGTTGCAATGGCGAGGGCCTCGAGCTCCTCCGACCGGACGAGCCCGGACTCTGCGCGGGCCCACAGCGACTGTTCCACGACGGTGAGAGCATGCGCTTCGTTCTCGACGGTGACGGCTGCCACGTCGTGCTCGAGATCGCGGACGAAGGCGAACGCTCCTTCGCCAACGCGCAGACCTTCAGCGGCACCGCCGGGACGGCGGGCACGATCTTCTCGAACAACTTCCACGTGGCGTGCCGGGTTCGCGGCACCGTCGAGCTGGACGGCGGGCGTTCCGAGATCGACGCTCCCGGTTGGCGGGACCACTCCTGGGGGGCGCGACGATGGGACAGCTTCGTTTCGAGCCGGAGCTTCGGCGGCGCGCACGGCGACCTCCAGTTTCGTTTCGCCTCCATGGTCGGCGTCAACGGGAGCTTCTTCCGTCATGGCTCGTTGGCACGCGGGGGGTCGCCCGTGCCGGTGATCGGTGCGGAGATGCTGGTCCACGTCGGTGACGACTCGGTGAGCTGTCCGTCGGCCGAGGTCAGGTACGCGTTGGAGTCCGGCGGGACCACATTGGTCCACATCGACACCGTCGGTGGCATGGTCGGTGTGACGGCGCAGCGCTACGGCTGGGAGTCGGTGGGCGACGTCAGCCTGGATGGGGTGCCGGGTGGCTGGGGCTTCCTCGAGACGACGCTGAACGCACGCAACGGCACAACCCCACCGGCCTTCGTGCTCGCCGACGCATTGACGAACGGCATCACGCTGTCCAGAGTCGTGAGGCAGCCCCCCGACGACCGGGCGCTCTACTACCGGCAACTCCGGGCGACGGTTGCCAACGTCTTCCTGCCCGAACTGCACAGCGCGCTCGCCATCGACGCGGCAGGTCTGGTCGATCGGATCCTGGCGGAATTCGTCGTCGAAGAGGAATGGGCTGTCGAACTCAGCCAGGAGTTCGGCTCGCAGCTGGCGCGACTGCTCCGCACCGGAGCGCCCGACGTCTCAGAGCCAGACGCGACGGTGACCCCCGAGCAGTTCCGCGAACTCCGCCAACGAGGCATGGAGGTCGTCGCGGCGAAGGCCGCCAGCGAGAGCCCGGCGGACCGAAAGCTCTGTCGCCAGTTGGTCGAGGTCGAGCACCGCTTCCTCGAGCGCGTCGACGAGCTGCGCCGTGCCCTCTTCGCGGAATCGATCGACAGCGACGCGGGACCCGAGCTCGCAGGGTCGTCCGTGTCGGCCGATCAGCTGACCGACTACCTCCGACGGCGGTTCCCACGCTCGCCGAATCTCGTGGTGACCAACATTGAGGTCGTCCCCGGAGGACGCTCCAAGGAAACGCTGGTCGTGCGCCTGAGCGGGACCACGCAGCTCCCGGCCGAGGTCATCGTCCGCAAGGACCGTCCGATTGGAGTGCTGCAGACACGGGCAGCCGACGAGTTCGCGGTCCTGCGAGCCGTGCACACCAGGGGCGGCGTACCGGTGGCCGAACCCTTCCTGTGCGACGACATCACGAACGGGCTCGGTGAGGGCGAGGGCACGTTCGTCGTCATGGCACGTGTCCCGGGGCAGAAGGCGGGCGAGTACTTCCCGGAGCTGGCCGCGCCGGCCCAGCACCGTGAAGCCATCGGCGCACAGTTCGCGACCGCCCTGGCGCACCTGCACACGGTCGAACTCGACGAGCTTGCGGACACCAATCTCGACATGACCGCCCAGGTCTCGGAGGACACTGTCAGGGCATCGGTCGAAGGGATGGCCGCACGTATCGGGGAGCTGAGCGGTCCACCGATTGTGGCCGTCCCCGAAGCGCGTCAATGGCTGCTCGAACACGTGGACGAGGTCGTTCCGTGCGACACGATGTGTCTGTTGCAGGGCGATGTCGGGCTCCACAACATGCTGATCGATGGCGACCGCCTCACGGCTCTCGTCGACTGGGAGGCTGCCACCATCGGTCCCCCGGCGCGCGAGCTCGCGGCCGCCTGGCCCGCCGCCACGGCGCTGATGGATTGGGACGCGTTCGTCGACACCTACCTCGCCGCCGGGGGTCCTCCTGACGCGGCCGACGAGAGGGCGGTCACGTTCTACCGGGTGTTCTTCGCGCTGGGGGCGTGCATGTCATCTCGCACGGGCGGCCACCTGTTCCGCACCGGATCGAAGCGCGATCTGGTCACCGCGCACTCGGGTCTCGACGCGCACCTTCGCGCGCAGAGGAACCTGGCCCGAACGCTGAGGGATGCCTTGGGCGCCGAGTAGCGCGGCGACCCCTGCGGCGAGTCTCTGTGGCACCGCCGTGACGTCGTCAAGGGCCCTTTTTGAAGGCCCCGGAGCCGTCAAAATCCAGCACTTCCGGGGCGACGATTTATTGCGGAATTGTTGCGATACCTTGCCGACGGGATGACCACCTCATCCCACAATGCTCACCGGGGGGTTCCTTCAAGGGGTGAGCAAAAAGGGGGGCTGAAATGGGGACGGGTCAGCCGCCCCGGACGGCGCAAGGAGCGGCCCTCCACGGGGGGAGGGCCGCTCCTGCGTCGCCTCCCACATAGCCAAGCAAGCGCCGACGAGAAATCAGGGACCTCTATGCCGACCCGAGCGCCGCGGAGGTCCCGGACAGCCTGGATACCCCTGCCAGCCATTTCGCGAAATGTTGCGTTATGTTGACGATAGGAACGGTCAAACGGTACACTCTTTTCGGCCATGGAATCCGGGGGGCCTGCTGCGGTCGGATCGAGCACATATGCCGCCCCTGATCCACGAGGAGGAAACAGTGCTCACTACAGGTGCGATGCGGCGGTCCGGGAAAAAGCGGGTGGGGAGAGTCGTGTTGTCCGGCATGCTCACCGTTGGCGTCGTCACGGCTGCGATTGTGACGACCACGGTCGGCGTCGCCGGCGCGAGTAGCGGCAACAGCGGCACCGGCACGAGCGGTTCCGGCAAGGCGACCGGTTCGCCCGTCACCATCGGTCTCATCGCGGATGCCGGCGGCGCCGGCGGCATCGCCACCGGCCCGCTCGTCGAGCAGGGCGCCAAAGCGGCCACCGCGTACGTCAACGCAGACCTCGGCGGCCTCGCCGGCCACAAGGTCAACCTCTATATCTGCGAGAACCAGAACACGCCGGCCGGCGGCCAGACGTGCGCCAACGACATGGTGCAGCACGGTGTCGTGGCCGTGGTCGAGCCGTTCACCGGCCAGGGCCAGACTGAGGTACCGACGATCGTCGGCGCGGGCATCCCGTACGTCACGATCTCGGGCGCGTCGACCGCCGAGCTGTCGTCGCCCGGCGCCTACGACATCGAAGGCGGTTTTCCCGCCTACCTGGGCGCCATGGCGCTCAGTGCGAAGCAACACGGCTTCAAGAAGGTCGCCCTCTTGGTGGACAATGTGCCCGCGGCCATCCAGGGCGCCCAGGCCCTCGGGGGCATCGTCTACAAGGCGGCCGGCGTGGGCTACACCGTCATCCCGGTGAACACCGGCACGGCGGACATCACCCCGCAGATGCAATCGGCGGTCTCCGGCGGCGCGCAAGCCATCGGCATGGTCGGCGACGTCACGCTGTGCACCTCGTTCCTGCAGGCGTACAACACGCTCGGGCTGAAGCTGCCCAAGTACGTCCTGTCGACCTGCCAGGATCCGAGCATCCTCGACTCCGCCTCCCTCGACAAGGCACTCGCCGGCTCCTACATCACCACCACGACGAAGTCGTCCAAGGCCGACAACGCCGAGTACGCCGCGATCATCAAGAAGTTCGACCCGAAGGCCAGCCCGAACCCGAACGTCAGCAGCAACCAGGCCTCCGGAGTGTCGCCGGTGCTGACGCTGGCGGCGATCATGAAGGGCTCGACGCAGCCGGTCACGGCGGCGGGTATCAAGCAGCAGATCCAGACGGCGAGCAATGTGACGATCCCGCTCTCGGGCGGCCTCAAGTTCACCTGTAATGGCCAGGCCATCCCATTGCTGAAGAACGTCTGTTCCTCGGCCGCCGCCATCGGGGTGATCCAGTCGGGCAAGACCGGCAAGATCACACACATCACGGTGTACAACCCGACGCCGCTGTTCTAGAGCCGGGAGGGCTGTGGGAGCCGGCCCCGCCGGCTACCACTCACCTGTCACGGGGGCGGCACCTCAACCGAGGGCCGCCCCCGTGACGCGTTCTGCGGCAAGATGGGTGGCGTGGCGCCCATCGCCTCGACCGTGGAGATTGACCGCCCACCCGAAATGGTGTTCCCGTACGCGACGGATCCCGCTCACTTCGGCGAGTGGCAGAAGGGTGTGGTGAGCGGCCACGTCGAGGGCACGCCGGGGGTGGGATCGATCTGTACCATGACGCGCAAGATCGGCGGGGCCGACCGCAGCTCGACCTCTGAGATCACCGAGTACGAGGCCCCGGCGAGGTGGGCGATCCACGGCATCGACGGGCCGATCCGCGCCGACGTGCGAGTATCGGTTGAGCCGCTGGACTCCGGGCAGCGCAGCAGGGTCACGATCGCCCTCGATTTCCACGGCCATGCCCTGGGCAAGCTCCTGGCCCCCTTGGTCGTGAGCCAGGCCCGTAAGGAAGTGCCGCTCAGCTGCCAGAAGCTGAAGGAGCGGCTCGAAGGCACCAGCTGACGCCCTTGTCAGGTCAGGCCTGACGTCGAAGGTGCCGCACCGCGGCTCCTGCCCTGGCAGGAGACCGACTCGCTTGAGGCCGCGCTGGCAAATCTGCCGAACGTGGCCCGCGCCCGGGCCCAGGTCGAGGAGAACCTCTCGGGGGTGCGACGGGCATGCGCGCTCGGCGCGCCATGGGCCCAGGTCGGCGACGCCCTCGGCACCACGCGTCAGTCGGCCTGGGAACGGTTGGCGCCCGAGGAGTAGCCGGACCGTCGGCTGCGATACTCGCCACGTGCAGTTGACCGCCGAGCAGTGCTGGGAGCACCTGCGCGATGCCGACCACGCCGTTCTGTGCACGGCGAACGCCAAGCGCACGATCGATGCCGTTCCGGTCTGCTTCGCCACCGTGCGGAAGGTGGTCGCCTCGCCCATCGACCTGGTCAAAGCGAAGGCCACCACGGACCTCGGCCGGATCAAGAACCTCGATCTCGACGCGGCCGCGACCCTGTTGTGCGAGCGCTGGGACCGGGACGATTGGTCGCGGCTCTGGTGGGTTCGGGTCCACCTCCTTCGCCGCCCGGGTCACGACGTGTCCAATCGCCTGTTCGACGAGTGTGCGCAGGCGCTCCGGGACAAGTATCACCAGTACCAAGACGCGGAGTTCGCCGACGTCATCGTCTTCGACGTCCAGCACATCGCGGGGTGGTCGGCGACCGAGACTGCCGTCTCGCGCTGAACGAGGGGACCCGGTCGACTTGGACCCGGAGTCCCGATCCGCCCTGAGAGACCAGCGCGTCAGGTCGTCGAGATCGACCCGCTCAGGTACGCCGCCTCCACCGCGCTGGTATCGGTGCGGAACTTCTCCGCTGACCCGGACAGCACGATGCTGCCGTGTACCAGCACCATGGCCTCGTCCGCCACCTCGAGCGCGAGCTGGATGTGCTGCTCCACCATGATCACCGACGCACCGTGTTCGTCCGCCACCCGCCGGATGACGGGCATGAGGGACTCCACCGCTATGGGAGCCAACCCCATGGACATCTCGTCGATGAGCAGCAGCTTCGGCGACTGGACCAGCGCACGGGCGATGGCCAGCATCTGCTGCTCGCCTCCAGAGAGGTCGGCCACCCTGAGTTTCTCGCGCCGCTGCAGGGCGGGGAAGAGTTCCAGCACGGAGTCGATGTCAACGCCACGCGCCGCCGCCAGCTTCAGGTTTTGGATGGGTGTCAACTCGGTGAACAGCGCGCGGAAGTCCGGGATGAGCACCAGGCCGGCTCGGTTCATACGACGAGGAGAGGAGCCCTTCACCGGCTGCCCGTGGAGGGTGATCGACCCCGCTCGCGGTGGGAGGAACCCGGCCAGCGTCATGAGCAGGGTGGTTTTGCCGGCACCGTTCGGCCCGAGGATGGTGAGGACGGTCCTCGGTGGGAGCGAGAACGAGATGTCGCGGGCCACTGTCAGCTTGCCGTAGCCGACGTCGAGATTGTGGCACTCGAGCACTGGTCCGTCGACGTTCGGCGGGCCGACCGGCGGGGCCGTCACGGCCAGGTCGCTCACGTCGCCACCAGCCGTTGGTGCGTGACACCGAGATACGCGGTCGACACCTGTTCGTTGGTCCGGATCTCGTCGGGCGTTCCCGTGGCGATCAGTGCGCCGAAGTCGAGGACCTTGATCGAGTCGCACAGATTCAGCACCAGGCTCATGTCGTGGTCGACCAGCAGGATCGTCACCCCGGTGTCACGCACGTCACGCAGTCGGTCGGCCAGCCACAGGCTCTCGGTGCTGTCGAGGCCGGCGGCCGGTTCGTCCAGCAGCAGCAGACGCGGCCCACCCGCCAGTGCCCGCGCCACCGAGACGAGCTGACGCTGCCCCTGGGACAGCATGGAGACTTGCAGGTCGCGCATCTCGGTCAGGCCAAGATCGTCGAGGATCCGGTTCAGCGCCTGTGAGTCGTGTGCCGTGGCCCGGTGCTGCCCCACCTGGACGTTCTCTTCCACGGTCAGGTCGTCGGACACGCCGGCGAGCTGGAACGTGCGGGCCAGACCAAGCGTCGCCCGGCGGTGGGGTGCCAGTCCCTCGACGTCCCGGCCGTTGAACAGGACCGATCCGGAACAGCCGCTGAATCCACACAACGCCTCGATCGTGGTGGTCTTGCCCGCCCCGTTCGGCCCGATCAACCCGACGATCTGCCCCTCCTCGACGCAGAAGCTGACCTGGTCCACGGCGACCACGCCGCCGTAGCGGACCGTGAGGTCCCGTACTTCGAGCAGCGTTCCTGTGCGGGCGCCGGCTGGTGTCATGGTGTGGCCGTTCGTGGCGACTCCGGCACCGGTACCGACGAGTTTGCCCGCCTCTGCCGCGACCGGTGCCAGCACCGGCGTCGGTTCGCTCACGTGCGTCTCGGCGGTGGTGCCGCCCAGCAGCGACGGCACGAGCGCGCCCTCGGGTCGGGCGAGCACCCCGCGCACCCGGCGCTGCTCGAGGGCGAGGTGGATCGGGCCCACGAGCCCCTCCGGATTGAAGATCACGGTGAGGATGACGCCGATGCCGGCGACGACCCCGTACCAGTTGTCGACACCACCCTGGCCGACATTCGACGAGATCGCCACCACCAGGATCCCCCCGAGGTGATGATGCCGGCCAGGATGCCGCCGCTCACCGACGTGATGCCGGCCACGACGATCGTCGAGAACAGGACCAAGCCCAGGAAGGCGTCGAAATCCTGGAAGGTCACGTTGCCCAGTTGGTACGCCAGCAGCGACCCACCCAGTCCCGCAATGAACGCTGCGATGGCGAAGGCGATCAGCTTGACGCGCACCACGTTGATCCCGGCCGCGGCGGCGGATCGTTCGTCGGCCCGCACTGCCAGCATGGACGAGCCCAACCGACTGGTGCGCAGCCAGCTGATGCCCAACGCGACCAGCGTGAGCACGACGAGGCACATGATCCCGAAGGCCGGACGCGGAAAGTCGTGGCCCGAACCGATGCCGAGGTCCATCCCGAACAACTTTGGCGTGGGGATGCTCAGACCACTGGCGCCGCCGTCGATGGAGTTGTTGTTGAACCAGATCGCCTCGACGCCGGCCGCGAAGGTCAGGGTTACCACGCCGAGCATGAGACCGCGGACCCGCAACGCAGGCAATCCGATCAGGACACCGGCCGCGGCGGCGACAAGAGCGGACAAGATCGGCGCGATCGGGAAGGGGATGCCCCACGAGTACGCGAAGGTGCTCAGGATGTAGGCCGAGACGCCGGCAAACGTGAGCTGGGCGAGCGAGATCTGCCCCGTGTAGCCGGTGACGACGACGAGCGACAGTGTGATGATCCCGGTGATGAAGCTCGTGTAGAGCCCGGCCCGATCGTTGCTCGTGAGCACATAAATGGCCAGCAGTCCCAGCCCGAATCCGACGATCGCCGTCGGGATGCGCCAATGCGGCCGGGGCGCCCTCCCCAGGGTCACCTGCGTCAGCGTCCCCCGGCTCGGCATCACCTGCCCGCGGAAGGCGAGCACGGCCAGTACGAGGATCAGGGGCACGAGCTGTCCGGCGCCGGCGGGGAACCCGGGGTGGACGCCGTTGAGGTAGACCGAGAGCGACTCCAGGGCGCCGATACCCAGGCCGGCCGTGATGGCCCAGCCAAGGGAGTGGAAACGTCCGACGACCGCCGCGGCGAGCGCCGGCACGATGAAGAGGGTGTAGGTGCCCGGCTGGAGCGGCACCAGTGGTGCGATGAGGACGCCGGCGATGCCACACACGACGAAGCTGATCATCCAGTTGACGAGCGCGATGCGGTCCGGCGAGAGGCCGCTCACCAGCGCGCCGACCTCCGTCTCGGCCGAGGCCCGTGTGGCCAGGCCGAAACGGGTGAAGCGAAACAGCACGGTCAGGACGATCCCCAGCCCGATGATCGTGGCGGCCAGCCAGAGTCGGTCCGTCGAGATGTCGATGCCGAGGAAGTTGACGTGGTTCTGGGGGAAGATCGGGTTGACCAGCACGACGGCCGTGCCGACCTGGTAGGTCACGATCGCGGTCAACAGGCCCATCAACCCGATGGACGCCACGGCCTTGGCGACGGGCCGGTGGTTGCGCAGGGGGCGGAACACCAGCAGGTACGCCAGTGCGCCGAGCACCGCCTGGATGAGCAACGTCACGATCAGCGCCGGCCAGAATCCCCAGGCAGAGCCGACGTTCACCGTCGGGCCGAGCCCCGGTATCGGGATGAGGAGCTGACCGTTGCGGAGCAGCGAGTACGTGTACGCCGCGTAGAGCGCCTGGGCGCCGGTGGCGAAGTTCAGCACGCCCGAGGACCGGTAGGTGACGACGAGGGCCATGGCCAGCGCGGCGAAGACTCCGCCGTTGCCCAGGCCCAGGAGGAGGAACTCGACGTAGGTGCTCATGGAGCCCATTCCTGCCAGGGTCGGAGCAGGATCAGGGTGCGCGTCGGGTCGGGCCTCCTCGCGCCACGGGCCTCCCCCCGGAGAAATCGCACGTATTGAGGATACTCAAATATGACGACCCACGCACGGGCCGGCCGGCACGATCCGCGCATCGTAGCGACGGGTCCGAGGCACCCACCGACCTGGCCTTTTTCAGCCCAGAGCTACCTCGGTCCGGCCCCGTTCCCCGCACCCGGCTCGGAGAGCTCCTGGCGCAGCACCCGCCGCAGCAGCTTCCCGGTCGCCGAGTAGGGCAGCTCGTCGCGGAAGTCGACGACCGTCGGCATCTTGGTCGAGCGCAGCCGCTCGCGCACCCACACCTGCAGCTCGCCCTCGTCGGCCGACTGCCCGGCGTGGAGCACCACCACCGACGCCACCGCCTCACCCCACTCGGGGTCGGGGATGCCGATCACGGCCGCCTCGGCCACCGCGGGATGCAGCATCAACACCTCTTCGATCTCGCCGGGCGAGATGTTCTCCGCCCCCCGCACGATGACGTCGTCCAGCCGGCCGTCGACGTAGAGGAACCCGTCGGCGTCGAACCAGCCGGCGTCGCGCGTGCGGAACCACCCGTCGTCGGTCAGCACGCTGTTGCCCACGTACTCGCCGGCGACCTGCTCGCCGCGCACCCAGATCTCCCCCTTCTCGCCCGCCGGCAGGACGGCGTCGTCCTCGCCGCGCACCTCCACCTCCAAAGAAGGCAAGGGCCGTCCGACGGAGCCGAGGCGGCCGCGCACGGCCGGATCGGAGGAGGCGAACGCCTCGCGGTGCTCGTCCGGCGTCAACATGGCGATCGTCGACGACGTCTCGGTCAGGCCGTAGGCGTTCACCAGGTCGACGTGGGGCATGTCCCGCAGCGTGCGCTCGACGAGCTCCAAGGGCATGCGCCCGCCCCCGTAGGAGAGGTGGCGTAACGCCGGCGGCTCCACGCCCGACGACTCGACCGCGGCCAGGATCCGCCCCAGCATCGTCGGCACCACCATGGCGTGGGTGATGTGCTCCTCGGCGGCGAGGCGGACCCACTCGTCGGCGTCGAAGGTCGGCAGGTACATGATGCGGCGCCCCGCGTAGAGCGAGCTCAACACCGCCGCGATCCCGGCGATGTGGTACGGCGGCACGCAGATCAGCTGCGCCTCGTCGGGCGCGCACCCGAGGAACTCGACCGACGAGATGATGTAGGAGACCAGGTGCCGGTGGCGCAGCACCGCGGCCTTTGGTTCCGAGGTCGTGCCGCTGGTGAAGAGCAGCACGCCGACCTCCTCGGGGTCGACGAAGGGGAGCGCGACGCCGGTGGCGGCACCGTCGGCGACGGCCGCGCCGAACTCGCCCTTGGTGACCACGTGCGTGGCACCACACGCACCGAGCCGCAGCACCTCGTCGTCGTCCGCGATCATCAGGCCGCCCGCCACCCGGGCCAGGATCCCCTTCAACTGGTCGTCGGGTGCTCGATAGTTGATCGGCGCGAACGGCACCCCCGCCAGCGCCGCGCCGAACAGGGCGACCGGCAGCACATCGGAGTTCAGCCCGAAGTAGCCGACCGAGTCGGCGCCGGTCTTCTCGAAGTAGACCGCCGCCCGCCGGGACCGCTCGAGGAGATCCGAGGCGGTGGCCCCTCCCGAATGCGAGCCGAGGACGATGCGGTCGGGATCACCCTCGGCCGCCATCTCGAGCAACATGGCGATGTTCACAGGGACGGTACTCCGCTAGTCCGAGGCGGGCAGCGGCTTGGCGCCCTTGACCTCGAGCAGCTTCTCGCCCACCGAGATCGAGCCCTCGCCCGCCTTGGTGCAGAGCAGCTCGAGGCCGATCTCGTCGTCGCTGTAACGCTTGCCCAGCTGCGTGCCCCCGTCGAATCCCGCCTCGACGGGCTGCGGCGTGACCTCCGCGTCGAGCGGCAGGAATGGGTGCCCCCCGCACCGCAGGTCGACGGGGTCGGCCGGCGCCTTGACCACCACGACCTCGCAGGCGTCCGTCGCGCTGCGCAGCCGGAGCCCTGCCTTCAGTTGGAGTGCCACCGCATCCTCTTTCTCTCGACATTGTCGGTCCGTTGGGTCGCCGGCCGCCCCGTTCCTCCTACGCCCGGAGCGGCGGCCTCCCATTCTGCCGCCGGGCCGGCACTTCCCGCACACCCGAGGCGTGCGAGACTGCCCGCGGGGGATCCGCGACGGCTCTATGAGCGGATCGGAGAGGATGTCGATGGACGACCACGCGCCGGGATGGCTGCCCGATCCCGACCCTGGGCCGGAGCACGCGGGGCAGGAGCGCTACTGGAACGGGACGGGGTGGACGGATCGAGTCCGGCCGGCCGGTCGGGCCCGGAGCCTGCACCTGCCCGAGCACGTCCCCGAGCTGCAGCGGGCGCTGGCGGCGGCGACGGCCGACATCGACGCGGTGGAGGACCACCTGTCCGACCTCTTTGACCGGACGGACGGTCGGGCGTCGCCGGCGACGAGTGGGGCGGGTGATGGGGCGGCGACCCGCGTGGTGCGGCCCCCGGAGGACGATCGCGACGAGGCGCTGGACTTGGGACTGGCCGACGAGGTGGCCCCGGACGACGAGCCGGCCGTCGACGACGAGCCGGCCCACGCCGAGCTCGATGACGGGGACGACGACGGCGACTTTGCCGAGCTGGATGCCGCGTTGGCCACCGAGGAGCCCGAACGTGTACCCGAGTCCGGCCGGAAGGGCCTGTTCCGCCGCCGTTCTTGACGGCGCCTCACCGCCGCCCGCGGGCAGCCGTCACGAGTCGCCCACGACGCGCGTGGCCAGCTGCCCCCAGCGCTCGAAGGCCGCCGGGTCCCGCACGACGTCGGAGCCGGTGAAGTAGCTGACGACGCGAGTGGCGACGCCCCCGTACTTGGCCACGATCTTGTCGGCGATGTCGTCCCACGTCCCCGTCGTCGTGAACTGCTCGAGCAGGTCGTCGTCGATGACGGCCGCCATGCCGGGGATGTCGCCGGCGCGCTGGCGCTCACGGATGCGTTCGGTCGTCCCCTCCCGGTCGAGCTGCTCGAAGATGAAGGCGTAGTTCGGCGTCGAGCCGTAGAACGAGATCTGCGCCCGGGCCCGCTCGCGCCAGTTGCGCCGCTCCTCCTCGGTGTCGCCGACGCAGAGGAAGGCGGGCACGATGACCTCGAGGTCGTCCACGCTGCGGCCGGACCGCGCCGCGCCGGCGCCCAGCTCGGGCAGCACGGTCTCGCGCAGGTAGGTCGGTGTGTTGAGCGGATGGACGTGGACACCGTCGGCCACCTCCCCGGCCATGCGGAGCATCCAGGGGTTGACGGCGGCGACGTCGACGGGCGGGTCCGCACAGTCGATCGCACCGGGGGACCAGGTCGGCGGGAGCAGGGACAGCGCGTAGTACTCGCCGTCCACCGCCAGCGGGACGCCGGTGCGGAACGACGCGAAGATCTGCTTGACCGCGAGGACGTACTCGCGCAGCCTCGGGCCGGGCGGGTCGAACTCGGACCCGTAGCGGCGCTGGATGTGCGCCCGCACCTGGGCGCCGAGCCCGAGGCGGAAGCGCCCGTTGCTGGCCTCGGCCAACTCCCACGCCGTCACCGCGGTGACCATCGGGCTGCGCGGGAACGCGACGGCGATGCCCGTCAGGATGTCGATGTCGGCTGCCACCGCCAACGCGCCGCAGGTGAGGTACGCCGTCCGCCCCGCCTCGGTGACGACGAGCCCCGACAGGCCGGCCGCTTCGGCTCGGCGGCCGAGTTCGCCCGCCGTGCGCAGCGGCTGCGCCGGCAGCATGGCGTCGAACCGCAGGGCCACTACGCCGCCCGCGGCTTCGTCGGGAGGCCGTCCCGACGGGCCGGCACCCAGTCGTTGATGCTCGGGAAGTACTCGTCGGTGTGGTCGACCGTCCCCGCCGCCGCGTAGTGGTACACCATGGCGGCGCGGATGCCTTCGGTCTCGTTGTCCGTCGAGCAGTGCATGAGATGGCTGTCGAAGACGAGCAGGTCGCCGGGGTCCATCAGCACGGACTCCGCTCCGCCCATGTCGTGGTCGACGATCTCGAAGTAGCCGTAGTTGGCGCCCGGCCGGCGGTCCGGGACGTGCGTGTGCACCGGCTCGGTCTGGGACCCGGGCAGGACGTGCAGGCAGCCGTTGGCCAGGGTCGCCTCGGTGACGGCGAGCCAGACGCCCACGACCGGCCGGGCCGGTTCGAAGGGGAAGTAGAACGAGTCCTGGTGCCAGGGCTGGCCCCACGCACCGGCCGTCTTGAAGATGAACTGGGAGAGGAAGACGTCGATGTCGGGCGCGACGAGCTCGGCCACCACGTCGACCACGGCCGCCGAGTGGGCGAAGTCGGCGAACACCGGGTCGCGGTGCAGCTTGAACACCTTGGACACGCCATCCTCGGGCTGGGCCACCGCCGCGCCGGCCTTGTTGCTCTCGGGCACCACCTTCACGCCGAGGTCGCCGGCCAGGGCGGGATCGCGACACACGTCGGTGACGCGGTCGAGCATCGCCCTACAGGTCTGCGCCGTGGCGAATCCCTCCACCCGGAAGAAGCCGCGCTCGGTCCACGACGTGCGCTGCCCGTCGGTCGGAACGCCGACGCCGCTGCCGCTGCCGCTGCCGCGGTCGCTGCCACTGTCGCTGTCGCTCACGCGATCGGCTCCGCCGGCGGGTCGGGGAGGTCGCCGTCGGCGCGTGGCCAGGCGATCGGCGTCACGTCGCTGGCGATGACGGCTCCCATGGCGATGCCCGCCCGCTCGACGGAGGGGTGCGGGAAGCGGCCCTCGCCCCGTGTCGACCCGTCCGCGAAGTAGATGGCCGTGTGCACGCGCCGGACGGTACCGGTCGTGTTGGGCTTCGCCAAGTGGAACGTGAGGCCGTGGTGGAAGGCCACCGACCCGGCCGGCACCTCGACCCACACGGGCGCGATGTCCTCGAGCTCGCGCCGGGCCAGCGGGTCCTCGCCGGAGCCGGTGAAGATGTCGACGAACTCTCGCAGGCCGAGCCGGTGGCTCCCGGGCAGGTAGCCCATGGCGCCGTTGGCCAGGGTGGAGTCATCGAGGGGGATCCACGCCGTGATCGTGTCGGTCTCGACGATCGGCCAGTAGGGCTGGTCCTGGTGCGGGTCCGTCTCGCGTCCCCCGGGCTCCTTGTAGAGGGCCTGGTCGTGCCAGATCCGGACGGCGTCGACACCGAGCAGGCGGGCCGCCGTCCCCGCGATCAGCGGGTGGAACGTCAGCGGCCGGACATCGGCGCAGTCCTCCCAGAGGTTCTGGCACTGGATGAAGCTCTGCTCGTAGCGCGACTTCTCCGTCAGCCTGCGGGTGTCGTGACTGCTTCGCTGGGCCACCGCCTCGTCCACCGACGACCCGTACCGGCGGACCTCGTCGGCCGAGAGCAGGTCCGGGACCACGACGAAGCCGTCACGCCGGAAGTCCTCGACCAACTGCGGCGTCAGCGTTGCGGCGGTCGTCACCGTGGCGGGTCCTCCCGCACCTCCCGGATGTAGCCGACCATCTCGCGCACGCTCGGGGAGTCGAGCCACGGGGTGAGGTCGACGTGGTACTCGGCGCGCGGCTCGGGGCCCTGGTCGAGGAAGTGAGGCTCGGAGGCCATGAAGCGGCCATCGAGCAACCGCACCTCGGTGACCACCTCGGCGTAGGGCAGCGACGTCGCGGCCGGGGCGCCGAAGCCGAAGACGCGTTCGGAGCCCGTCACGGCGTTGGCCATGGCCCGGCCCGTCAGGAAGGGCCGGTAGTCGTTGCGCTCGAGCTCGCCGGCGTACGCGTCGAGGATGTGCAGGGCACGGTCGTGCACGGCCTGGTCGAAGCCGTAGAAGAGGTTGGGCGCGGGGAGCTCGCCCCACACGCCCCACATCCACCAGCGCACCGTCGGCGGCAGCGCGGCGAGCGCGCGCTGCACCCCCCGCCCGACCGCCTCGTGGCCGTGGTGCACGTCGTGGGGCGACGGCGACACGACGATGGTGGCGTCGTGCTCCTTGACGATGGCCGGGAGCTCGGCGCCCAGCCGGCGGGTGGCGGCGGCGAGGTCCGCGTCGAGGTCGAGCGTGAGCGGGGGGTCCAGGAAGACGGGGACGAAGCCGGCCCGGGACGCCGCCTCCTCGGCCTCGGCACGCCGGCGCTCCCACTGGCCCTCGAATCCGAGGCTGGCGATCACGCTCACCACCGTCCAGCGCCGGTCGAGCAGGTGGAGCAGCGAACCGGGGCAGCCCACGGCCTCGTCGTCGGGGTGGGGGGCCACGTGGAGGACGGTGGGGCTCACGAACTGGGAGGTTAGGCCGCGATCGTCCGGGGTCGCCCGCCTGTACCCAGGTACGCCCCAGCCCGCGAGGGGCATGATGGCGTTATGGCCACCGCGCCCAACGCCCCTGTGACGACGACGACGACGGCGACGGCGACGACCGCCACGGCCACCGCCACCTCGCCCGGGGCCGCCTCGTGGTTCGCCCTCGACGTCGACGCCGTCGTGGCCGCGCTGGGCAGCGACCTCGAGCGGGGTCTCACCTCCGGCGACGCCCAGAGCCGCCTCGGGCGCTTCGGGCCGAACGAGATCGCCCGCGAGGCGCCACCGTCGGTCTGGGCCGTCGCGCTGGGCCAGGTCCGCGACCCGATGAACATCATGCTGATCGCGGTCACCGCGGTGAGCCTCGCCATCAGCCAGTTTTCGACGGCGGTCATCGTGGCGTTCCTCGTCCTCCTCAACGTGGTGCTCGGCTCGCGCCAGGAGCTCAAGGCCCGTGCCAGCGTGGACGCCCTCTCCAAGCTGCAGGTGCCGCACGCCAAGGTCCTGCGCGACGGCGAACTGGCCCTCGTGCCGGCCGTCGACCTCGTCCCGGGCGACGTGGTGCAGCTCGAAGCGGGCGACATCGTCCCGGCCGACGGCCGCATCGTCAGGGCGGCCACGCTCGAGACGCAAGAGGCGGCGCTCACCGGCGAGAGCGCGCCGGTCTCGAAGGACGCGTCGACGTTGCCCGGTGCGGACGTGGCGCTGGGCGACCGGACCAACATGGCCTTCCAGAACACCTCGGTGACGCGGGGCACGGCGACGATGGTGATCACAGCCACCGGCATGCAGACGCAGATGGGCCAGATCGCCACGATGCTGAGCTCGGTCACCCGGACGCGTTCGCCGCTGCAGAAGGAGCTCGGCTCCCTGACCAAGGTCCTGGCCGTCATCGCCTGGTCGGCCGTGGCGTTCATCTTCGTGGTGGGGCTCGCCCGGGGCGAGCCGGCCAAGCAGCTGCTCGTGCTGGGGACCGCCATGGCCATCGCAGCGATCCCGACCGGCATGCCCGCCTTCGTCTCGGGTCTCCTGTCCATGGGGGCGAAGCAGTTGGCCGAGTCCAAGGCCGTGGTGAAGAACCTGACCGACGTCGAGACCCTGGGGGCGACGAGCGCCATCAACTCGGACAAGACCGGCACGCTGACGATGAACCAGATGATGGTGTCCGACCTCTACGTCGGCGACTCCTGGTTCACCGTCGAGGGCGAGGGCTACGACAAGGCCGGCGCCATCCGGGCCGTGGCCGGCGCACCGGTGCCCGACTTCACCCGCCTCGCCCTGGGACTGTGCCTCGACAGCGACGCCACCGTCAGCGACGAGGGCGCTGTCGTGGGGGACCCGACCGAGGCCGCCCTCGTCGTCGTGGCCGCCAAGCTGGGGGTCGACGCGGACGAGACGCGCCGGGCCTATCCGCGCCTGGCCGAGGTGCCGTTCGACTCCGAGTACAAGTTCATGGCGACCTTTCACGAGGCGACGGTGGACGGGACGACGCACCTCATCGAGCTGGTGAAGGGCGCCCCCGACGTGGTCCTGGCCCGCTGCAGCCAATCGGGTGGTCCGCTCGGCGACTCACAGGTGCCGATCGTCGTGGCCCGCGACGACATCAGCGCCGCCAACGCGCGCATGGGCGAGCAGGGCTTGCGTGTGCTCGCCTTCGCGGCACGCGTCCTGAGCGACGACGACCGGGCGGCCATGTTCTCCGATCCAATGGTCCTCACCTGGGAGCTGTCCTTCGTCGGCATGGTCGGCATCATCGACCCCCTGCGGGCGGAGGCCACGGACGCGGTGCACACGGCGCTCGGCGCCGGCATCGACGTGCGCATGATCACCGGGGACCACGCCGTGACGGCCCGGGCCATCGGCGAGAAGCTCGGGCTCGGACCCGGATCGATCAGCGGCGGAGAGCTCCAGGCGCTGTCGGACGACGAGCTGGTCCGGCGACTGCCCGAGCTGCACGTGTTCGGGCGGGTCTCCCCCGAGGACAAGCTCCGCCTGGCCCGTGCGATGCAGCAGGAGGGGCTCATCGTGGCCATGACCGGCGACGCGGTGAACGACGCCGCAGCGCTGAAGCAGGCCGACATCGGCGTGGCCATGGGAAGCGGCAGCGAGGTCACCAAGCAGGCGGCGCGCATGATCCTCACCGACGACAACTTCGGCACCCTGGTGCACGCCGTCGAGATCGGCCGCCGGGTCTACGAGAAGATCGTCTCCTACGTCCGCTTCCAGATGACACAGCTGCTCGCGCTGGTCTTGCTCTTCGTGGTGACGTCGGCGTTCAACATCAACAGCGGCGTCGCGCTCACGCCGTCGATGGTGCTCTACCTTCTCTTCTTCGTCACCGTCGCGGGAGTCGTCGTGATCGCGGTCGATCCCGGCGACCCCGACGTCATGCACCGCCCGCCCCGCGACCCGGCCGTGCCCATCACCAACCGGACTGCCATCATCTCCTGGGTGGTCTACGCCGCCGTCCTCTTCGTAGCCGCGCTCATCCCGCTGGTGGCGGGGCCGGACACGCCGCACCCGACGAGGCCCAGCGCGTCCTTGACCATGACCTTCGTCGTCATGGGCCTGGGCACCGTCTTCAACGCGCTGACCAACCGGCGTGACCCGGCCAGCGGACTCGATGCGCCGGTCTTCAAGGCCATCGCCATCTCGCTGGTGCCGCTGGTCATGCTCGTCCTGGCCACGCAGCTGCCGTCCCTCCAAAGCGGGCTGCTCACCCAGTCGCTCAGCGGCCGCGAGTGGCTGGCCTGCCTCGGCCTGGCGCTGCTGCTGCCCGTCGTGGTGGAGGGCAGCAAGTGGATCCGCCGGCGCCGGCTGCCCCCACCGACCGAATTGAGCGTCCCGCTCGCCGTCACCGGTGCACGGGTCCAGGAGGCCGCATGACGACCGACATCAGACCGCACAACGACAACGACAATGACAACGACGCCGTCCCTCGTCTGAAGCGCAAGGCCTACGAGCGCGAGCTGCGTCGCCTGCACACCGAGTTGGTCTCGATGCAGGAGTGGGTCAAGGCGACGGGCGCCAAGGTGTGCGTCGTCTTCGAGGGGCGCGACACGGCAGGGAAGGGCGGCACGATCAAGGCCATTACGGAGCGTGTGAGTCCCCGGGTCTTCCGGGTCGTCGCCCTGCCCGCCCCGGACGAGCGGCAACAGTCCCAGATGTTCTTCCAGCGCTATGTCCCGTACCTCCCTGCTGGTGGTGAGGTCGTGATCTTCGACCGCAGTTGGTACAACCGCGCCGGTATCGAGCGGGTCATGGGCTTTTGCAGCGAGGACGAGGTGCGGAGGTTCCTCGACGGCGCACCCCTCGTCGAGCGGACCATGGTCGAGTCGGGAATCATTCTCCTCAAGTACTGGCTCGAGGTGAGCGCCCAGGAGCAGACGCGCCGGCTGGAGAGCCGCATCAACGATCCGCGCAAGGTGTGGAAACTCTCGGACATGGACCTCAAGTCGTACAGCCGATGGTGGGACTACGAGCGGGCCCGTGACGACATGTTCCGGGCGACGGACACCGCCTGGGCTCCCTGGTTCGTCGCCCACACCGACGACAAGAAGCGGGGTCGGCTGAACATCATCATGCACCTACTCAGCCAGGTGCCCTACAAGCCGTTGGAGCACCGCGACGTCACGCTGCCGAAGCGGCAGAAGAAGTCCGACAAAGACGATCACTCGGCCGCGCCCCTGCTGCGGGAGATCCCCACGCCCTTCTGAGGAAGGACCGCCCGGCCGACACACCCGGTGCAGGACGTCTGGCCCATAGATAGAGTCCGTGGGCCACCGGCGAACGGGGAGGGCATCAGGTGCTGAGAGTCGTAGGGGCGGGCGTGGGTCGTACGGGAAGCCACTCGCTGAAGCTGGCGCTCGAGCAGCTCCTGGGTGGCACCTGCCACCACATGGTGGAGGTGTTCGGACATCCCGAGGAGGTGTCGGTCTGGATCGATGCCATCGACGGCCGGCCGGTCGACTGGGACACGTTGATGCAGGACTACAAGGCGCAAGTGGACTGGCCCGGGGCCAGCTTCTGGCCCGAGCTCTCGGCGGCCAACCCCGACGCGCTGGTGATCCTGTCGGTGCGCGACCCCGACGCCTGGTTCACCAGCTGCACCAACACCATCTTCGGGGGCATGCGGCAGATGTTGGAGCAGGGCGACGCGTGGATGGCCGCCATGCTTCGTCTCTTCGCCGAGCGTTTCGACGACCGGGTCGACGACCGCGACGCCATGGTGGCCGCTTTCGAACGGCACAACGAGGCCGTCCGCGAAGGCGTCCCGAAGAAGCGCCTGCTCGAGTGGACGACCGCCGACGGTTGGGACCCCATCTGCGAGCGGCTCGGGCTGCCGATCCCGGACGCACCCTTCCCGGTCACCAACACGACGGCGGAATTCCGGGAGATGTTGGGCCTGCCGCCCTTGGAGGCATAGGCCCCTGGCCCAGGAGGCATAGCCCCTGGCGCGTGAGGGGCATAGCCCCTGGCCCGGGCGATACACCGGCTCCCGCCGTCCACCAGGAGCCCGTCCAGAGCACTCTTGACAGATTACTCTGAACAGAGTACTTTGCCTCGTATGCCCAGATGGTCCCGGTCCAACCCCCTCGCCCTGGCGGTCCTGGTCTGCCTGTACGAGAAGCCGATGCACCCCTACGAGGTGGCGCAGACGCTCAGGCAGCGGGCCAAGCAGGAGAGCGTCCGCCTCAATTACGGGTCCCTCTACGCCGTCGTCGAATCCCTCGAGAAGAAGGGCTTCGTCAAGGCCACCGGCACGGTCCAGGAGGGCAAGCGCCCCCAGCGCACCGTCTACGAGATCACCGACGCCGGTGCGACCGAGATGACCGACTGGCTCACCGAGCTCATCGGCACCCCCGCCAAGGAGTACCCCGCCTTCATGGCCGGCCTGTCCTTCATGCCGGCCCTCGACCCCGACGACACGCTGGCGGCGCTCCAACGCCGTGCCGAGACGCTCACCGTCAAGCTCGTCTCTCTGCGCGGCGTCGAGCGGGCGGCCCGCGACGCCGGACTTCCCCGCATCTTCGGGCTCGAAGCGGAGTACGAGGAGGGCCAGCTCGTCGCCGAGTTGAAGTTCGTCACCGCCCTCGCCGACGAGATGCAGAACGGCACCCTCGAGGGGCTCGACATGTGGCGGCTGTTCCAGTCGGACGAGTTCGACCCCGAGGAGGTGCACTTCTCCTTCGAGCTCCCGAAGGAAATGACCAAGGAATGACCCAAAGAAGCACGGAATGACCCGGAGCCGCGTGCGGAGACACGCGGCCCCGGGCCCACACAACCACGAGCCCAGCCCACGAGGGACCATCGCCCGAGGCAGCAACTCCGAAGCGTAGGCCACCTCCACCGGTACGGGCTCTGCCACGACAACCACGTACGAAAGGAGGCGCGCCCATGCACGCCCTCATCGAGGCCGACGGCCTCGCCAAGCGGTTCGGGAAGGTCCAGGCCCTCGCCGAGCTGACGCTCACCCTGCCCCCGGGCGAACCGGTGGCTATCCTCGGGCCCAACGGCGCGGGGAAGACGACGTTCATCCGCATGGTGGCCACGCTCATCGAGCCCGACCGCGGCACGCTCGCCGTCGACGGCCACGATGTCGTGCGCGACCCGATGGCGGTGCGCCGCCTCATCGGTCTCGCCGGCCAGTCGGCCGCGGTCGAGGAGATGATGACGGGGCGCGAGAACCTCGTCATGGTGGCGCGCCTCTACGGGCAGTCCGCCAAGGCGGCCAAGGCGAGTGCTCAGCGCATCCTCGAACAGATGGATCTGGTGGAGGCCGCCGACCGCTACGTCCGGACCTATTCCGGCGGCATGCGTCGTCGGCTCGACCTCGGAGCGAGCCTCGTCGGCTCGCCCCGCCTGCTCCTGCTCGACGAGCCGACGACCGGGCTCGACCCCGGCAGTCGAAACGAGGTCTGGGACTCCGTGCACGCCATGAGCCGCGCCGGCACCGACATCCTGCTCACCACGCAGTACCTCGATGAGGCCGACCACCTCGCCACCTACGTCGTCATCATCGACGGTGGCCGCGTCATCGCCCAAGGAACTCCGAACGAGCTCAAGTCGCGTTTCGGTGCCGACATGGTCGAACTCCACACCATTGACGTCCCGACGATGCAGCGTGCCGCCGAGGTCCTCGGCGCGCTCGGCCTGGCCGAGCCGGCCACCGACCCCGCCACCCGCTGCTGCTCCATCGCGGCGCCGGCCGGTTCGAAGCTCCTGCCGATCGTCGTGCGCGCGCTCGACGACGCCGAGGTCCCGGTCGAGGACATCGCGTTGCGCCGGCCCACGCTCGACGAGGTGTTCCTGGCCCTGACCGGCCACACGACCGACCCGATCAGTCCGAAGGAGGACGCCGCATGACCATGGACCTCACCACCCTCGACCCCCGATCACCGCCGTCACCAACCAGGGGGCGAGCTACCTCACCGCCTCCAGCCAGGTGGCGACGCGGACGCTCAAGAAGTTCTGGCGCACGCCCGCTCTGCTCATCGCCGGCACCGCGCAGGGCATCCTGTTCCTGCTCATCTTCCGCTACGTCTTCGGCGGCGCGGTGGCCCACACCGGGTCGCTCAACTACGTGGACTTCCTCGTCCCCGGCTTCGTCGTGACCGGCGTGCTCTTCCAGGGCATGAGTGCGGCCAGCGGCGTGGCGGACGACCAGGCGGGCGGGCTCTTCGACCGCCTGCGCAGTCTGCCCATCCGGCTCATCGCCATCATCACGGGCCGCGTCGAGCGCGGACTCGACGCTCGTGGCGTGGGGTGTGGTCGTGATGACGGCCGTGGGCTTCGCCGTCGGCTTCCGCATCAGTGGATCCACCCTCGACGCGTTGGCCGCCCTGGGTCTGACCATCCTCTTCGGTTTCGCCTTCGTCTGGATGTTCATCGCCCTGGGCCTCATGGCGGGCAGCCCCCAGGCGGCCCAGGGGCTGTCGTTCCTCGTCTTCCCGCTGAGCTTCGTCTCGTCGGCCTACGTGCCGGTGTCGACGATGCCCGGCTGGATGCAAGGGTTCGCCAACAACCAGCCCATGACCCAGATGGTCAACACGGTCCGTCTGCTGACGGGCGGTCCGGCGGCACAGCAGCTCCTCGGCCACCCGGTCTCCTACTACCTGGTGCCGTCACTCCTCTGGACGGTGGGGCTCATCGTGGTGTTCGCGCCGATCGCCGCCTGGAAGCTGAAGAAGTCCTAACGGCGGGCCGGCGTCAGCGCCGGTCGAAGTCGTCCTCGGGCGGCTCGTCCTCGCGCAGGACGCCGGTGAGGGCCGAACGCAGCCGCTCCTGGGCGTCGATCATCCAGTCGATGTAGAACGCGTAGTCCTCGGTCTTGGTGATCTCGCCCTCGGTGTAGTCGGAGATGCGGTAGGCGTTGCGATCGGGCAGGCGTTCCCAGGAGAGCTGGCGTCCGTAGATCGACTCGAACAGATCCTGCTGGGACTGGATCATCTCGAATTCCGCGATGCTCGCCTCGTTGGAGCCGAGGTCGATGTAGAAGTCCGACCGCAGGCGTCCACCGGCGGCGAAGCTCAGCCCGTAGTGGGTTCCACGCACCTGGGAGGGCATCGTGATGAAGTTCTGCGCCGGCAGCGTCGACATCTGCGTCCAGTTGGGGTGATCGATGCGGACCTTCTCGAGCCAACGCGACCAGTAGTCGCGGTACAGGGCACCGCGACCGCCGCTGATCGGGCCGGCGAGCTCGACCATCGTCCATCCGGCCGGGTCGCGCCACCACTGCGTGCCGAAGAAGTCCTGCGTGACGCCCGTCGCCTGCTCGACGATGTGGCGGACGAGGCCGGCGGGCGTGTACCCAGCCTTGTCCACGTCCCACACCAGCGGCGCGATGAGATTGTTCTGCCAGTGCGCGGTACGGCGGGCGGGATCTTCGTGCAACCACTCATCGAGCTGCGTGCGCATGTCGAAGCCGACGTCGCTGCGCGGGCTGAGGGTGAAGATCGTCCCGTCGGCCACGAGCTCGGCGGTGACGAGGCGGCGCACCGTGCTGGCATCTTGGACGCGTCGCTTCGACTCCGCCATCTGCTTGGCCAGCTGGCGCTCGGGGCTGATGGTGAACTCCTCGACCTCGCGTATCGGGTAGATCGGGCTCACGGAGATCATCGGCACGCTGCCGCTGCCGGTGCCGCCGCGCACGTACACGTACGACCGGAAGGCGCTGATCTGGACCAGGGTGATATCGAGCCCCATCTCGCTCAGCCACACGACGCTCGCCGTCGCGGTGGGGGAGAAGCCCGGCGCCAGGAGCACGATGCGTGGCTTTCTGAGCGTCTCCTGCGACAGGTCGGGTGCGTGCGCCTGCAGGTCGGCCAGCGCCTCGTCGGGCGTCATCGGGACCTGGCGCCGGTTCTGGAAGCGGGCGTAGTGGTCGGCCAGCGACTCGGGGAGCATGCGGCTGGCCATGGCGGCGTATTTGGTCACCGGGAGTTCGGTGTCGGGCGTCCGGCTGCTCTTGAGCTCGGCCACGACCAGGCGGCCGTCGCCACCCAGGCCGAGGACCGAGATGCGGTCCCGTCCTGCGCCGCCCGTCGGCAGGCCGTCGAATTCGAAGGTGATCACCTTGACGGCGGGCCCCAGGATGGCGGGGTTCGAGAGGACCCACTCCTGCAGATCGGCGCGTTCCTCGAGCCCCGCTTCTTCGAGCGAGATGACCTGAGCCGGCATCGCTACCGATCCGGCAACTGTGAACAGCATCTCGTCCGCCATTTGCTGTGTGTCAGGGTACGGCAAACACTTGTTCACCCGCAGGTGTCAAAAGTCACAGAGACGCGCAATGGGCACTCAATATTTCGCGCTGTGACCGGGTGCTTTGTCGGTTCGTTGTGATCGGCACCGACGGCGGTCCGTCGGCCGCGTCATCGCGGCGCAGAGCGGTTGCAAAACGGTTGCGACCCGACGCGCACGGTCCCTGTGCGACCGCGTCGCGGGACGCGCCATGAACGGTCGGCCCTGTCCCCGTCGCGTGATCCACGCGGCCTCTGCAGACGGTCACGCCCGGTACGTCCGCACGACGGTCTTCGACGGACTCCTGGCTCGGCGCCCCACCGAGACGGGGCGAGCGCGGGGGTCTCGTCGGGTGCCCGCCGTCTCCGAGACGCTCGACGTCGATGGTTCCGACGTCGGAACGGCAGTTCAGACGGGTGCGCCCGGCGCCACCAACGGCCACGGCCGCTCGAGCTCGACGCGCCGCGCCAGGTCGAGCAACAACTGCTCGGCATGGCGTCGACCGATCACCTGCATCGAGACGGGTAGCCCGTCGACCAATCCGATCGGAATCGCCACCGCCGGGTGGCCGGTCGTGTTGGCCGGGATGGTCAGCGCGCCGTTGTTCCCCACGGCCGTCTCGAACCCGTGCTCGGCGATGAGATCGACGCCGTCGATCGTCGTCGGCATCGGGCCCCGCGCGCCGAACGCGACGTCGGGGTTCGTTGCACAGACGATGAAGTCAACGCGTTCGAAGATCTGCGCCATCTGCACGATGACGTCGCGCCGGAAGGCCTCGATGTTCTTCGCCGTGTCGATGTTGAAGTGGTTGGTGGCGATGTTGGCCGCCAGCATGATCTCGGGCGTGAGCTCCGACTCACAGCCGGGGTACAGGTCGCCCAGCCCGACGAGCAGGCTCGCCGTCCCGGCCAGCGCCCACTCCAGGCCGCCCCGGGGCAGCGCGATCGGCAGGTCGACCCGCTCGAGCCCGGCGTCCTTGATCAACAGCTCCGCGGCGTCCTCCACCTTCTCCCACACCGCCGAGGCCACGATGGCGGCGCCGAGGTCGACCGAGACGGCGACGCGCCGTCCACGCAGGTCCTGCCGGCCGAGCCCGGCCTCCCATCCGTCGACCCGGGGGAGCGAGAAGGGGTCGTACTCGTCGGCGCCGTTGCAGACGTCGAACCACCGCGCCGTGTCGCGGACCGACCGCGACAGGCACCCGACGACCGCGGTCAGCGGCTCGATCTCGGTGTGCGGCCCCTTGGGGATCCGGCCGAACGTCGCCTTCAACCCGAACAGGCCCGTGAACCCGGCCGGGATGCGGATGGACCCACCCCCGTCACCGCCGGTGCAGATAGGGAAGACGCCGCCGGCCACCGACGCCGCCGAGCCACCCGAGGAGCCACCCGGCGTGCGCTCGAGGTCGTAGGGGTTGGACGTCGCGCCGTGCAGGCGCGTGAAGGTGCAGTTGATGCCCCCGAACTCCGACGCCGTGGTCTGCCGCGACGAGCACGGCTCCGGCGTCCCGCAGTCGGGACGTCATCGTGCCGTCATAGTCGGACACCCGGTCCTTGAAGACGAGCGACGCCTCGGTCAGGGGCCAGCCCTTGACCGGATCGAGCTCCTTGATGCCCATCGGCACGCCGCCGAAGGGCAGCTGCACGTCGGCTGCCGCCGCGGCGTCCCGGGCCTGCTCCTCGTCGACGAAGCACACCGCGTTCAGTGACGACGATTCGATGGCGGCCAGGGATCCTTCCAGCGCCTCCGTCGGCGACAGGGTCCCCGACCGGAACGCGTCGACCAGCGAGCACGCGTCTCCCAACCATGGTTCTCCCGTCACGATGAGGCAGGCTACCGAACCCTCGGTGGAGGCCCCAACGGGGCCCACCCACCACCGGGCACCGGAGGGCTACTCCGTCGTCCGGCGCTTGAAGAAGAACGCCGCCAGCGGCGCGGCCACGGCCAGGATCACCACACTCCAGATCAACGACGCCTCGACGGGATGTTGCATGGGCCAGGCATTGATCATTCCGGAGGGGTTGGGGTTGTCCCACAGCACGCGCGCCCCGCTCGTCACCGCGCTGACGGGGTTCCAGTCGGCGATGGCCTGGAGCCAGCCGGGCATGTGCTGCGTCGGCACCATGGCGTTCGAGACGAACGCCAGCGGAAACAGCACGATGAACCCGAACGATGCGGCGGACTCGGGACTCTTCGAGTTCATCCCCACGCACACGCAGACCCACGTCAGCGCATAGGCGAAGAACAGCACCAAGGCGAAGCCACCCAAGATGGAGACGAAGTTGGACCCCGGCCGCCAGCCCACGGCCAGCCCGGTGAGGCCGACGATCAGGGCGCACAGGAACGAGGTCAGCAGGTCGGCCATCGAGCGTCCCACCAACATGGCGGACCGCCACATCGGGAGCGCGCGGAAGCGGTCGATCATGCCCTCGTGCAGATCCGTGCTCAGCCCGACCGCGGTGCCCATGGTCGACGTGACCAGGTTCAACGACAACAGCCCCGCCAGGAGGTAGTCGACGTCGCTCCCGCCACCGGGGATCGGAATGGCCCCACCGAAGATGTAGACGAACAGGACCGTGAACAGGAGCGGTTGCAGCGTCACGTCCGACAGCTGCATCGGCTCACGCGAGATGTGCACGAGGCTCCGACGCGTCATGGCCCACACGTCGGAAAGCCGGCCGGCGAAGACCCCGGTGGTTCGTGGGCCCCGCACGCCGACCGTTGTCGGCGTCAAGGTGGTGGTCGTCATCGTCGCGCTCCTTCCAACTCGTGCGGCACCGTTCCGTCAAATGACGACTCCACCGCACCCTCGGCGCCACCGGCCGCGCCACCCTCGTCCAGGCCCGCGTCCGAAGGCACCTCGTCATCCTCTTCGACGTGCGCACCGGTCAACGTGAAGAAGACGTCGTCCAGCGACGGCTGCCGCACCTCGATGTTGTCCACCAGCACTCCGGCGGCGTCCAACGCACGGACGACCGCCGTCGCCATCCCCGAGGATCCGTCGACGCCGGCACTCAAGCGACGCCCGTCCTCGGACAGGTGCACCGTTCCCGCCACCAGCGGCGACATGGCCGCCACCGCCCCGTCGTGCGGAGCCGACAGCGTCACCTCCAGGCGCGCACTCCGGCTGGCCTCCTTTAGCTCCAGCGGCGTCCCGTTGGCGATCACCAGTCCGTGGTTCACCACCACGATGCGGTGCGCCAACTCGTCGGCCTCCTCGAGATACTGCGTCGTCAGCAGCACGGTCACGCCCTCACCGATCAGCTCCCGGATGGCGTCCCACACCCGCTGCCGGCTCGTCGGGTCCAGCCCCGTCGTCGGCTCGTCGAGGAACAGGACCGGCGGCCGGGTCATCATCGCGGCGCCCAGGTCCAGCCGCCGTCGCATGCCGCCCGAGTAGCCCTTGACCACCCGGTCGGCGGCGAAGGTCAGCTCGAACTGCTCCAGCAACTCGGCCGCCCGGGCCCGGGACGCCGCCCGGCCCATGTCGGAGAGCTCGCCCACCAGCACGAGGTTCTGTCGCCCCGTCAACAGCGGGTCCAACGTCGCGTCCTGGGCGGCCACGCCGATGTGGCGCCGGACCTCGCCGGGGTGCGAGATCACGTCGATCCCGGCCACCGTGGCGGACCCGGCGTCCGGCCGGGCCAGCGTCGTGAGGATCCGCACCGCCGTCGTCTTGCCGGCCCCGTTCGGGCCCAGTAGCCCGAGGATCGTCCCCGCGGGCACGCCGAACGACACCCCGGCCAGAGCCTCGGTCTCGCCGTAGCGCTTCGTGAGCCCGTCGGCTTGAATCATCAGCTCGTCAGCCATGGACGTCCTTACCTGTCGGTTAGTAGACTCTTCGACCAGACGCTAGAGTAAAACGATTACTAACCGGCCGTCAAGTAGGTTCGAGAGCAGAACATGGCACAGACAACCGCAGTCCCAGGTCACGGCGAAGAGAACGACGAGCAGCGCCTCGCCGAGGCCGTCGCCGCCCCCGAACCCCCCGCCGACATCGCCGACGCCCCCACAACCCCGGCCGAGGCCACCCACGTCGACACCCGCCAGCGCATCCTCGATGTGGCGCTCGACCTCTTCATCGAGCAGGGCTTCGACGGCACCAGCCTGCGGCAGATCGCCGAGCAGCTGGGCGTCACCAAGGCGGCCCTCTACTACCACTTCGAATCCAAGGACGACATCCTCATGGCGCTGCACCTGCGCCTGCACGAGTTCGGCCGGGACGCCCTCATGCGTATGGTCGACGAGCCGGTCACGCTCGAACTGTGGGGCGAGCTCCTCGATGAGCTCGTCGGGCTGATGCTGGGCCAGCGCAAGATCTTCCTCATGCACGAGCGGAACCAGGCCGTCCTCGAGAAGCTGCACCGAGAGGAGCACGACGCCGAGCACGAGGACTTCCAGAACCAGCTGCGCCGGGTGCTGGCCGACGACCGGCTCGCGCTGGGCGACCGGGTGAAGATGGCGGCCTCCGTGGGCGTGATCTTCTCGGGCATCTTCCTCTCCGGCGAGGCCTTCGACTCGGAGGCGGACGAGGAATTGGGCAGCCAGCTCCGCGCCATCATCCGCAACGTCCTCTTCGGATGACGGACCCGGTTCCGCCGGGCCTTCTGCCATCTGATCTGGTTACAGTTCCCATGATGACGGATGCCTCGACCGGCGCAACCGCAACCTCAGGGCACGAGCACCCCTACACGCTGTCCTTCGACATCGGCGGCACAGGCCTCAAGGCCAACGTGCTCGACCCCAAGGGCGAGCTGGTGGCCGATCGGGTCCGCGTCGCGACGACGTATCCGATGCCGCCGAAGCTGCTCGTCGAGAAGCTGACCGGCCTGGCCAAGAAGCTGCCGGAGGCGGACCGCATCTCGGCCGGCTTCCCGGGCATGATCCGCCGTGGTCACGTGCTGACCGCGCCGCACTTCATTACGAAGAAGGGCCCGGGCACGGAGATCGACCTCAAGCTCCAGGAGGCCTGGTCCCACTTCCCGCTGGCCCACGAGCTGAAGAAGGCGATCGGCAAGCCGTGCCGCGTGGCCAACGACGCCGACGTCCAGGGCTCGGCCGTCGTGAAGGGTAAGGGGTTCGAGGCCGTCATCACGCTCGGGACAGGGTTCGGCACGGGATTCTTCATGGACGGCCGCCTGCTGCCGCACATGGAGTTCTCGCACGTGGAGTTCCGCAAGGGGGAGACGTTCAACCAGCAGTTGGGGGAGCCGGTCCGCAAGAAGATCGGCGACAAGAAGTGGGACAAGCGGGTGCGGGAGGCCATCGCCTACCTCGATGAGCTGACCGAGTTCGACCATCTCTACATCGGTGGCGGCAACGCGCCGCGCATCAACCGCGACGACCTGGGTGACGTGCTCGAGCGCATCACGGTCGTGCCCAACAGTGCCGGCATCCTCGGTGGCATCAAGCTCTGGGAAGAGAACCACGTCGGCCTACGGAGTCCCGACGAGTGACCGCGCTCGACACCGAGCCCCTGGCTTGGGACCCACTGGACGAGAAGTACAAGGTGGACCCGCACCCGATCTGGAAGCGCCTGCGCGACGAGCAGCCGCTCTACTACAACGAACAGCACGACTTCTACGCGGTAAGCCGGTTCGCCGAGGTCGACGCCTTCAGTCGCGACCCCAAGACGTTCTGCTCCTCCCACGGCACCGTGATGGAGATGATCACGGCGGAGCCGGCCGAGATGGAGATCATGATCTTCATGGACCCGCCCGAGCACACCCGCTACCGCCGGCTGGTGTCGAAGGCTTTCACGCCGCGGCGCATGATGCTCCTCGAGGACGACATCCGCACGCTCTGTGCGAGCATCCTCGACGGCTTCGTCGGCCGGAGCTCGTTCGACTACGTGCAGGACTTCGGGGCGCGGGTGCCGGCCTACGTGATCGCGTCGCTGTTGGGCGTGCCACCGGCGGACCGCGACCTGGTCCGGGGCTTTATCGACGACACGTTCCATCACGACCCCGAGAAGGGCATGTACAACGAGCAGTCCATGGAGGCGATGGGCAAGCTCCAGGCGTATGTGGCCGAGACGTTGGCGGACCGGGCGAAGCATCCGCGCGACGACATGTTCACCGACCTCCTGAACGGCGAGATCAACGAGGACGGCGAACTGCGCAAGCTCACAGTGGAGCAGGCGGTCAACTTCGCGCTCCTCATCGGCAGCGCGGGGACGGAGACGGTGGCCCGGCTGCTCGGCTGGGCGGCGCTCACCCTCGACGACAACCCGGACCAGCGCGCCGAGCTGGCCGCCGACGCCACCCTCATCCCCAACTGCGTGGAGGAACTCCTGCGCTACGAGGCGCCATCACCTGTGCAGAGCCGCTGGTGCACGGCTGACGTCGACGTGCACGGGCAGACGCTGCCCGCCCGCTCGAAGGTCGTGATGATCACCGGCTCGGCCGGCCGCGACGAGCGGGCCTACCCCGACGCCGACCGCTTCGACATCCACCGCGTGTTCGACCACCACCTGTCCTTCGGCTACGGCATCCACTTCTGTCTCGGCGCCGCGCTGGCGCGGACGGAGGGACGTATCGCGTTGGAGGAGACGTTCAAGCGGTTCCCCGAGTGGTCGGTGCAGCGGGACGAGGCAGTGCCGCTCTACACCTCGACGGTGCGCGGCTACTCCGAGCTGCCGATCTCGGTCTGAACGGGCAGGCTCTGTGCGCCGCTCAGGCGGCTGCCTTCTCCATGCTCTGGACGTCGAAGTAGACGGGCAGCAGGTACTTCACGTAGAAGGCGTGCACGGTGAGACCGGGATACTCGAGGTCCTCGTAGCGGATGATCTTGATCCGATCGTCCTTCTCCTCGTAGCGCTCGCACTCGTAGAGGAGTCGGTCGACCTCTTCGCGGGAGTCCTGGAGCAGCCCGAGGTGGTCGTAGCCGGGCGATGACATCGGCTTGTCGCTCTCCGCCAAGAGGATGAACTGGTCCGGATCAGGCAGCAGGAGGTGGCAGAGCTGACCGACGACCTCGGTGTCGAGGGCGGTCCACCCGAAGACCGCTCCGTAGAAGGCATCGACCTCCTCGCGGAATTCCTTGGTGAGTGTGCCTCTCGGCAGCGTGAGCTCCATGTGGTTGAAGCGCATCGGCCACTCCTCTCGTTCGACGACCGCGACATTAGGCCCACCCCTGCCGCGGCGTCCCTTTCCGCCGTGAGCCCCGGGTGGCGCATTGTCTGACCAGCTATTTCCCGCCAGCGAATAGCTCTCCGGGGTCCAGTAGAGTGGACCGTCTCAACCCAGCGCTCGTAGCTCAACGGACTAGAGCATCTGACTACGGATCAGAAGGTTGGGGGTTCGAATCCCTCCGACCGCGCCGTGTGATGTCGCGAGACATCGAAGACAGGATGTTCGCGAGACATCGTAGACACTCTGAGTCAGAGCCGCCCGAGCGGTTGGTAGTTCCGGCTCGGGTCCAAGGTGAGGTGCCGCACGGGCTGGCCGTCGACACCGATGACCCTGATGTCAAGACCCTCGACGAGGACCCGCACACGGAGACCCGCGAACTGGCGGCCGCAGGGGATGTGGTGCATCTGGTGGTTGATCCGCAGTGTCACCGTTCCCTTTTGGTCGAGCTTGTCGTGGCGCAGCTTGCGGCCACCGCTGAGATCGAGCGGCTCTGAGGAGGGACTGGCCTTCTCCCTCGCCGCATAGACCTCGGCCGGGGTCTTGCGGCCGATGGCGCGGTGTGGTCGGACCTCGTTGTAGTAGCTGCCGAAGCGATCGAGCTGGGCCTGGAGTTGCTTCTTGGTCGCGACGTCGTCCTGCTCTTTGATGAACTTCTTGAGCGTCTGGTGAAAGCGCTCCACCTTGCCGCAGGTCTGAGGGGGCGGTTTCAAGGGGTGTGCGCAAGAAGCTCGGCGAGCTTCTCCGATGGTTTCATGAATCCAAGGGTGGCGCGGGGTCGGTCGTTGAGGCTTGTGGCGATGCGGGCGAGGTCCCGGGCGCTCAGGATCGACAGGTCGGTGCCCTTCGGCATGTATTGGCGCAAGAGGCCGTTCGTGTTCTCGTTCGAACCGCGCTGCCAGGGACTGTGGGGGTCACAGAAGTAGATCTGGACACCGGTGTCGACGGTGAAATCGACGTGGCGGTGCATCTCCTTGCCTTGGTCCCAGGTGATGGTCCGGAACAGCTCCTTGGGCAGTTTGTGGATGGCTCGGCGCATAGCGGCATCCACCTGAGCAGGGAGGCGACCGTCAGGGAGGTGAAGGAGCATCACGTAGCGGGTTGAGCGCTCGACGAGGGTGCCCACAGCAGACTTGGCGTTCTTTCCGATGATGAGGTCGCCCTCCCAATGCCCAGGGACGGCTCGGTCATGAACGTCCGCGGGTCGCTCACTGATCATCACCATGCCGGGGATCCGTCCTCGGGTCTCGATGCGGCCCTGGGGACGTCTTTTTGCCCGCCCGGTGCGCAGGCATCGGCTCAGCTCTCTGCGAAGCTCGCCTCTGCCCTGGACGAACAAGGTCTTGTAGATGGTTTCGTGGCTCACCCACATCATCGGATCGTCTGGGTACTCGAGCCGCAACCGCCGGGCAATCTCTTGGGGCGACCACCACTTGATCAGCCACCGGCCGACCTGCGTGGCCAGCTGAGGATGGGCCAGTTTGGTGATCTTCGGCCGGCGGGAGCACTGGTGGGCCCGGTCGTGTGCTCGCCACGCTCGATAGTCGCCTCGTCCGCCGTTCGCCGCCACCTCCCGAGACACCGTGGAGACGGACCGTTCGAGCTCGGCGGCGATCGCGCTCAACGAGTCACCTCGGCGCAGCCCCAGGCTGATCTCCTCCCGTTCGGCGAGCGTCAGTCGGCCCGGGCCAGGAGTCCATGGGTCGTGCCGCACTGTGCGCACCACCGGCTTCTGGAGAATGAACCAAACGTTCTGCCCAGAGCAGCCGACCTCCTCCCCGATCTCCCTGAGCGACAAGCCTCTTGCCCGCAGCCGCAACACCAGCGCCCGCTGCTCTGCAGTCAGGTGTGGCTTTCCCATTTCGCAACCTCCTCGGTTGATCAGAGCCTTCTGAGCTCACCGAGGAATTGCGTGGACCCCTTGAAACCGCCGGGTGATAGGGACGAGAGTGCTTGGAGTGGATGCCTAAGCCGGCGAGCTCCATCTCGAAGGCACCGGCGAACCCGTGCCGGGCGTGCGTGGTGAAGATGAGGCCGTTGTCAGTGAGGAAAGACTGGGGAAAGCCCAGTCTTTCGGCGGCTTTGTAGAAGGTGCGCACCACGTCAGAGGATCGGGTGGTGACGAAGGCGTGGCTGGCCACACAGAGCCTCGAGTGGTCGTCGATGATGTTGAGCACCTCGAAGACGACGCCCTCGGCGACCTCGACATGGGTCACGTCGGCCTGCCAGGTCTCGTTGGGAACGTCCGCGCAGAAGCGCTTGAGAGAGCTCTTCGGTCTCTTCTGGGGCTGGGGGATAACGAAGCCCCTGGCTTTGAGCACCCGCCAGATTGTCGAGGTCGACGCCACGACCTCGGCGTGGCGCTTCTGGAGGTGGTACCTGATCGTCTCGGCTCCGGCGTCGACCCCGAGATCCAAAAGTTCCTTTCGCAAGCTGACGATCTCGTCCTCGTAGCGGTCCCGCGTCCGTGTGGGGGAGCGCACCGGCCGCCGAGAGCGGGCCTCGAGGCCAGCGGGGCCTTCCAAGCGGTAGCGCTTGAGCAGCTTGTAGAGCCAGCGGCGGTGCACGTCGTGGGTTCTGGCCAGCTCGGCGATCGGACGACCAGTCCGTAGGTGCGTCTCGATCAGAAACGGGCCCAAGTCCATCGGAGACCTCCACGTCGGTGTCTCCTATGTCTTGACACATCCCCGACCTGGGATGTCTCCCATGTCCTGAATCCACACACCTCCCAGCGCGCCGATCTTTCGAATAGATCTCAGCGAGATCGCGGCTTGTGTTGCACGTGGGTCAGTCTGAGTGTCGCCTGACTCACGTTGTTCACCGTTTCATAACGTGTGAATGGCACGATGTCACCGTGAAGGCTCGAAATCGCCGGACCGGGGGAGAGAACAACCAGACCTGGGGAGCCAAGAGGAAAGTGGTGCCGGGGACGGTCGCGGTCATGAGCGTCCTACTCGGCATCGGTTTCGCGGTAGTCCCAATCACTGGGACAACCCCGGCGAGTCCGGCGTCTCCGCGCTCAGTTTCGGTCCCGGTCTCTGTGCTGGGAGGGCAGGGCCAGTCTGGCGGCGCGTCGCCCACGGTGCAGATCACGGTCGGGGGATGGGGTCCTATACGCGTCGCCCTCGACACGGGGTCCTCCGGTCTCCACGTGTTCGCTGGCGCGGTGAACGCTGGCTCCGGGGTGACCGTGACAAACGAGACGTCCAACATCACCTATTCCGGCGGCTACCGATTCGATGGGGTGGTCGCGTCCGCCGTCATTGGGCTCGGAGGAGCGACTACGAGCGGGCCCGTCTCCTTCGCGCTTGTCCAAAGTACCTCGTGCATCCCCTCGAAGCCGGCGTGCCCCGCCGCCGGCGGGATCCAGGGGTTCGAGGCGGACCGGGGGATCGACGGCATCCTCGGCATCGGAATGCAGAGCAGCGCGGGGGACGTGATCAGTCCCATCCTCGGCATGGCCGGGCGGTTGGGCCGGAAATGGAGCCTGCATCTCGACGGCAGCTCGGGACAGCTCGTGCTGGGCGCCCGCGTCATCGGCAGTGGCGAGCCCGTCGTCAGGTTCCAGCTCCAGGCCGATGGAACGTCCGATGGCCACCCGTTGTGGGCGGACAGTCAGATCCCGACGTGCCTGTCGGCTGGGTCGGTGCAGGCGTGCGTACCCACACTCTTCGACTCGGGAACGCCCGCTGCGCAGATCTCCGGCCGGCCGCTCAACCAGGTCCCAACGGTACTGGGGACCAGTGACGTCGTCGCCGGAACGCCGTTCGCAGTGGCCTCGAGTGGCCAGCCGCCATTCTGGTCGTTCACGGCTGGCACCGAGAAGTCCGCCGACCTCGTGCGAGTCATCAGCGACCGGGGCCCGTTCTTCAACAGTGGCGTGCAGGCGTTCTACGACTTCACCATCACCTACAACGCCAAGAAGGGGCGAGTGACGTTGTCCCGGTGACCCATGCGGGCAACGCCGCGTCCCGAGGGCCAGCCCTAACCTGACAGGATGCCCGAGCCCACCCTGCCCTCACCCAAGCGTGAGGATCTTGCGCCCACTTTTCGCCATCTCGACGAGCCCGACGTCCCCTGGCAAGCCATCAAGGCACAGCGCAACGCTGACGGCGCGGTCGCCCATGTCTGGGAGAAGTGGCTGGCCTTTTCGCCCGATCCTCAGTACCTGACCATTTACGCCCGGTACGACCCTGGGATGGTGGTGCGCCGTCATGGCCACTTCTCGCCCCACGTCGTCTTCGTGCTCGAGGGCGAGGTCGCCATCGGTGGGCGGCGCTGCCCGGCGGGGACCCACATCGAACTTCCGCTCGGCGCTGCGTTCGGTCCGATCGTCGCTGGGCCCGAGGGTGCCGTGATGTTCGAGGTGATGATGGGAGACCCCCGCAGCTGGGGCGACGATCCCGACGCCTTCGAGGCGGCCCTCGCCGCCCAAGGCGCCGAACCGTTGCCCGACCCACCGCTCGAGTTTCCCGCGTGGTTGGCCGATCTGCGTGCGCACTGGGCCGAGGGGGAATCTGGGTCTTCCGACTGAGTCGGAGCGGGCTCCGCCGACGAGCGGTCCGCCAGGCCTTCTCGACCAGCTGGATGTCGTCGAGCGCAGACGAGTTGGTGCTGACGATCCGGGCCTTGCTCACATCCGACCGCGGCAGCTGATCGAATTTGTCGTCGAACCCTCTGACCAAAAGGGGGAGCATGACCGACAGGCGCAAGAACGCGACGCGGGCCTCCTCCGGCGTCCCGAATGGACGCGATCGAATCGGTTCGAGGAGCTGATTGACGAGGCCACCGATGAGTAGTAAGCCCATCAGCTGTCGGAGGAGTCGCAAGCGATGCGGTCGAGAGAGAGCACATGAGACATCGCGACCTGTCTCTGACGGCGCGCCCGGTTGCGACGATGGCTCTCGTACTCGGCTCACTCGTCGGATTGATGGCGTTGCGCCCAGTTGCGACCACCTGGGCAGCGTCGCCCGATGGGGCGCACGCGTCGAATGCACCCGCGGGCTACTGGATGGCGGCCGCGGACGGCGGCGTGTTCGCCGAGGGCGCCGCGCCGTTCGAAGGCTCGATGGGTGGCAAACCGCTCAATGCCCCAGTCGTGGGGATGGCCGTCACCCCCTCGAGCACTGGGTACTGGCTCGTCGGGTCTGACGGCGGGGTCTTCAGTTTCGGGGACGCCTCCTTCTTCGGGTCCATGGGCGGTGTGCACCTCAACGCGCCGATCGTGGGGATGGCTGCGTCACCCACCGGCAACGGCTACTGGCTCGTCGCGGCGGACGGCGGGGTCTTCAGTTTCGGGGACGCGACGTTTCGGGGCTCGATGGGCGGCAAACCGCTCAATGCCCCTGTCGTGGGCATGACTGCCTCACCGACGGGCAACGGTTATTGGCTCGTCGCATCCGACGGTGGCGTCTTCAATTTTGGGGACGCGACGTTTCAGGGCTCGATGGGTGGCACGCCGCTGAACAAGCCCGTCGTGGGGATGAGCGGCACACCGGCCGGAGATGGCTACCGGCTCGTCGCATCCGACGGCGGCGTCTTCGACTTCGGGTCGGCCGCCTTCGAAGGATCGATGGGCGGCACACCGCTGAACAAGCCGGTCGTGGGCATGGCCGCCACCGGGGACGGCAACGGCTACTGGCTGGTGGGGGCCGACGGGGGAATATTCAACTTCGGGACGGCCCCCTTCAGCGGATCGCTCGGCTCGGTGCAGCTCAACCGACCTATCGTCGCCATGGCGACGGTCGGTCCGGCGATCGGGGGCCGCGCCCTGTTGGTCGGGACGTTCGATGGGATTCCGGGGCAATATCAAACCATCCAGGATGCCGTGAACGCCGCGCAGCCCGGCGACTGGATCCTCATCGCACCGGGCGATTACCACGAGCAGGCCGACCACCTGGACCCACCGTCCGCGGCCGATGTGGCCCTCGGCTGGTACGGCGGCGTCGAGATCCATACCAACGACATCCATCTGCGCGGCATGAACCGGAGTTCGGTCGTGGTGGACGGCACGAAGCCCGGTGCGCCGCAATGCAGCGGCAACGCCGCTGATCAGGATCTCGGGCCATCGAACTCGGATGGTGTCCCGCTCGGACGGAACGGGATCGACATCTGGGCCAACGGCGTCTCGGTCGACAACCTCACCGTGTGCAACTTCCAACTCTCCGAAGACGGCGGTGGGAACCAGGCGGGAGACGGTGGGAACGAGATCTGGTGGGACGGTGGTGACGGCACCGGCAAGATCGGACTGCAGGGCTACCAGGGCAGCTACCTGACGACGACCGACACCTTCAACGGCGCCGTCACCGGCGGCACGGCCTTCGGCAACTACGGCATCTTCTCGTCGGGTTCCCAAGGACCCGGAGTGTGGAACCAGACGTACGCCAACAACTTCGCCGACTCGGGCATGTACATCGGCGCCTGCCAGCAGCTCTGCGACGCGTGGGTCGACAACTCGTGGCTGGAGAACAACGCCCTCGGCTATTCGGGCACCAACTCGGGCGGCACGCTGGTGATCGAACACTCGCAGTTCGACAACAACATGGACGGGCTCGACACCAATACACAGAGCTCCGGTGACCCGCCGCCGCCGCAGAACGGGGCCTGTCCGCACGGCGGCGTCAGCGGCTTCAGCGGCACCCAGTCGTGCTGGGTCTTCATGGACAACTTCTCCCACGACAATAACAACGTACGGGCTCCCGGCGCCGGGTTGTCCGGCGAGCCGCCAGGGACGGGAATGACCGTGTCGGGTGCCACCAACGACACGGTCATGGACAACACGTTTGCCGACAACGACGCCTGGGGCACGTTGTTCGTGCCCTATCCCGACAGCGATCCGGGCCCGACCGGCGTGTGCGCGGGCTCGGGTGGGCAGCTGGCGGCAGGCTTCTGCATCTACGACCCCAAGGGCGACGCGCTGCTGCACAACACGTACGCCGGCAACGGCGGCTACGGCAATCCGACGAACGGTGACTTCGGGCAGATCACCTTCTTCGGCGGAGAGCCACAGAACTGCTACGGCGGCAACACCGCTCCGGACGGGTCGACCCCCTCCGACCTCGAGCAGACCCAGCCAGCCGGATCGTGCGGTGTGACGACCACCTCGTCGAACACCGGTGGTGCGCTCTTCACCCAGGTGGCGTGCGCCACCGGATTCGCGTCCAGCTTGGGCGTCTCGTGCACCGGGATCACCTATCCGACCCCGACCACGCCTCCGATCATGACCTCGGTGCCGGCGAACCTTCCGACGCTGCCCAATCCATGTCAAGGGGTGCCGGCAAACGCGTGGTGCGTCGGCGGAAGACCTCGCGCCGGTTGAGAGCGCAGAGCAGAGAGGCAGCGGATAGTCAGGTTTCCGGGTCGGGCGCGCCGGAATCAGGTCTTCTTGCCCAGCGGGATGTCGTAGAGCGCCGACCAGTTGGCGCCGACGATCCGGGCCTTGCTCTCGTCGCTGAGCGGGAGCTTGTCGAAGGTGTCCACCGCGTGCGGGTACTTGGAATCGCCGTGGGGGTAGTCCGTCGAGAAGATCAGGCGCTCGTCGCCGAATGTCTCAACGAAGTGGGGCACCGTGACCTCGTCGGCCTCGACCGCGACCCAGCAGTTGCGTTTGAAGTACTCCGACGGCGGCATGGTGAGCTCGGGCGCCTCGTACCAACCCGTCCACTCCCAGTGCTCGTCGAGGCGGTACAGGAACCACGGCGCCCACGAGCAGTTGCCCTCGAGCAGCGCCACCTTGAGGTCGGGGAAGCGCTCGAGCACGCCGCCGCCGCACAGGCAGGCCGTCACGAACTGGATCCCGAGCGGCTGGCTGAAGGTGTGCCACAGCATGAGCCGGTCCAGCACCTCCAGCCCGAAGTCGGGCGTCAAATAGGTCTGACCGCCGCCGTGGAAGGCCAGCGGCACGCCGAGGCGCTGGATCTCCGCCCACAGTGGGTCGTAGGAGCGGTGGTACCAGGCCCGCCGGTTGACCGCACCCGGCGGGAGGAAGATCGCCTTGAAGCCCAGCTCCTCCACGCAGCGCCGCGCCTCCTCGACGGCGCCGGCCACGTCGTGCGCGGCCACCATCCCCGCCCCGAACATGCGGTCCGGCGCGTGGTCGCAGAAGTCCTTGAGCCAGTCGTTGTAGGCGCGGGCGATGGCCGTGGCGAACTCGGGCTCCAGGCCGTCGGCGCCGATCTGCTCGGACGAGTCCAGCCCGAGCACGAACAGCCCGCGCGAGGGGAACAACACCGCCAGATCGAGACCCTCGGCGTCCATGGCGTCGATCTGCGACGCGGCGTCCCAGCCCCGGGCCTCGGACGCCGCGTAGACGGTGTCGTGCTCCTTCTGCCACCCCGTCTTGCGGCCCTCCACGCGCATCGGGCGGGTGGCGCCCATCCGGAGCATCACGTGGTTCTTGACCCGCACCCGCATGTCACGCGTGATCTCGGAGAGCCCACGCGGGGCGGCGTGGGCGTAGGCCGGGTCGATGTAGCGCTCCCAGAGGTCGGGCGGCTCCATCACGTGGAGGTCACTGTCACAGATGACGTGCTCGCGTAGCCCCATGAATGTCGAACCCCCGGGTCCCTGACGCTCGAGTCAGTTTCCACTATACGCTCTCGTCCAGCGAGCTCTCAGGGGCCGCGGCCAGGGCGTTTCGGGACTCGGGGAGGATCGATGGCGACAGGCGTGATCGGGTTGGGGAACATCGGTGGGGCCATCGCGGTCAACCTCGTGGCGGACGGCAAGGACGTGGTGGTGTACGACGTCGATGCCGCCGCCATGGAGGCGATACACGGCGCGACGGCGGCGCCGGACGTCGCGTCGGTGGCCCGCCAGGCCGACATCACGTTGCTGTCGTTGCCGACACCCGACGCCGTGACCGACGTCGCCGCGGCGTGGGCCAAAGCGGCCCCGCCCGGCTCCATCCTCGTCGACTTGTCCACCAACAGCCCCGACATGGTGCGCAAGCTCGGCGAACGCCTGCTGGTGTCGGGCCATCATCTCGTCGAGGCGCCGCTCACGGGCGGGGCCATCGGGGCCGAGAAGCGCATGCTCGTGTTCATGGTCGGCGGCGACGACCAGCCGGTGGCCCGGGTCCTCCCCGTGCTCGAGCCGCTCGGGCGCGCCACCTTCCACGTCGGCCGGTTGGGCCTGGGCAACACCATGAAGCTGCTCAACAGCCTCGTCGCCTTCACCACCACGTGGGTCAGCCTCGAGGGCCTGGCCATGGCCACCAAGGCGGGCATCGAGGTGCAGAAGGCGGTGGAGATCCTGCGCACGGCGGGCGCGTCGAACTTCTTCATCGACCGCCAGGTCGAGACGATCGACGGGCGGGGCCGGCCCACCCAGTTCGCGCTGGAGCTGGCCGCCAAGGACGCCGGCCTCATCGTCGACTGGGGCCACATGCTTGGTGCCCCCACCCCCGTGGCCCACGCCGTGAAGGGCGTGCTCGACGGCGCCGTCGCGGCCGGGTTGGGCGGGGCCGACTGGAGCGAGCTCGTCGCCGTGGCCGAGCAACAGGCGGGCGTGGCGTTGCGTTGGAAGGCGGATCCGTCGTAGACGACGGCGACCCGAGCGGTCAGCGGTGCGGCGCCGGCGGCGCGTCGAGCCGCTCGTCCGGCGGACCGAGTCCGCCCGCCGGGATCAGTCCGTGCCGAGCACGTCGGCCGCCACCCGCAGGGCCGAGCCCGCCGCCGGCACGCCGGCGTAGATCGAGACGTGCATGAGGATCTCGACGATCTCCTCGCGTGAGATCCCCACGTTCAACGCGCCCGCCAGATGCGACCGCAGCTCCTCGGGGTGCCCCAGCGCCGCCAGCAGCGCGACGGTGATCATCGAGCGGTCGCGCACCGGGAGCCCCGGGCGCGACCAGATGTCGCCGAACGCGCTCTGCTGCACGTGGTCGAAGTAGTCCGGCGCCAGTTTGGCCGCCGGGAACTGTCCCGTCGGCCCCTTCAGCATGGCCGGCCACAGCTCGATCTGGATCTCCCGGCCGGCCGCCCGGCGCTCGTCACTGCTCGTCATGCTCCGCTCCTCTCCACACCCAACAAATTGACGGTGGCGATGCTCCCCCCGCCCACGAGATGCGCCAGCGCCACGCGCGCGTCCTCGACCTGGCGGCCCTCCGCCTCGCCGCGCAGCTGGAGCACCGCCTCGTGCAGTTGGGCCACGCCCGTGGGCCCGCCCGGGTGCCCCCGCGCCAGCAGCCCACCGTCGGTGTTGAACGGGATGCGCCCGCCCGGCCCCGTCTCGCCCTCGACGACGAGCTTCTCGCCCTCGCCCTCGGCGCAGAACCCCAGCAACTCGTAGTACTCGAGCTCCTCGTTCACGAAGGCGTCGTGGCAGTAGGCCACGCTCACGTCCTCCGGGCCGAGCCCCGCCGCCTCGTAGCACTCGAGCGCCGTCGCCCGCGTCATGGTCGCGGGGCCGACGACGGGCCCGACGAAGGTGTGCCCCGGGGAGTACGTCTCGGACGTCAGGGCCGAGGCCAGGGCACGGACCAGGGGCCGCCCCGGCTGGCGGGACCGCACCAGGTCCTCGCGCGCCACGATGATGCACGCGGCGCCGTCGTCCGCCGGGCAGCACATCATGGTGGTGAGGGGCTCGGCCACGATCCGAGCCGCCAGCACCTCCTCGGCCGTCACGACGTGGTCGGAGCGCCGGTGGGCGAACGGGCATGCCGCGCCGTAGTTCCAGTTCTTCGCCGCGATGGTGGCGAAGTGCTCGGGCGTGGTGCCGCGGTCGTGCATGCGGCGCTGCGCCCACAGCGCGAAGTAGGCCGCGGGCAGGATCGGCGCGTCGATCTGGTCCCGCCCCGCCCCGCGCCCGCCGGTGCCGGTCATGTCCGTGAACTTGTCGAAGCACAGCGCCATGGCCACGTCGGCCCGGCCGGAGGAGACGGCCCACGCCGCATCTCGGAAGGCGACGAGCCCGGTGGCGGACGCGTCCTCGATATGGGTCACGGGCAACCCGGTCAGCCCGAGCTCCTTCATGGCTTTGATACCCAGCATCGAGGCCGGCTGGATGTAGCCCACGAACGCCTCGTCGACGTCGGCCAGCGTCAGGCCGGCGTCGTGCAGCGCCAGCAGCCCGGCGTCGCGCGCCAGGTGGGCGCCCGGGATGTCGCGGCACATGCCGAAGCGCACCATGCCGACGCCGGCCACCGCCACGCCGTCGAAGCGCAGGCCGTGCTTCATGGCCCACCACCCCCGCCGCCACTGCCGCCGGCCCCGGCGCCGGCGCCGTCGGCGGCCGCCGCCGCGTCACGGGCGGGACGGAAGCGGTAGATCACGACGTCGTCCCCGTCCTTGTTCTGCCGCAGCGTCTCGAGGTCGATCTCCACCGTCATGCCGATGGCGAAGTCGTCGGGGCCGCCCGAGAGGATCGACTGCACCCGGGGCCCCTCGGGCAGGTCGACCTGCGCCACGCCGTAGCCGGTCACGTCGGCGTCCTTCTTGCCGAACAGCGGCACGTGGCAGTAGGTCCAGGTGTATATGGTCCCCTGCGTCGAGAGCTCGGTGTCCTCGGTGCCCTCGTGCAGGCACTTGGCGCACACCAGCCGCCGCGGGAAGAACACCTCGCCGCAGGCCGGGCAGCGGCTCCCGAGCAGCCGCGGCTGCTCGGCCGGGTCCTCGGGGATCCGGAAGAACCCCGCCTCGATGGGGACTCGCGCCATGCCGCTCCTCGCTTCGCCGTCGGCTCTCGGTCCTTGTGCAGCGGCAGGAGTTTGGCACACCGCCGCGAGGTGTCCACCCGGGCCGGGGCGGCGGGCGGACCCGATCCGCCGTGGAGAGCCACCTCGCGTCTTCGCATGACCCAAGTGCTCGGTGATCAGGCCTTGACACTTCGCGACGGACGGCGCATCGGCTACACGGTGTACGGGGACGAGGACGGGGCACCCGTGGTGAGCTGCCACGGTGGGCTCGTGAGCGGCCACGATGTCGGGCCAGCCGACGGCGATGCTCGATCACGGGGCCTCTGCGTGATCTCGCCCGATCGACCCGGCATCGGGCGCACCGACCGCCTCGCCGGTCACGGCCTCCTCCCGTGGGTCCACACGGATTTGGTGCCGCTCCTCGACCACCTCGGTGTGCAAGAAGTTGCGCGTTCTGCCTGAGTGGTGCGTGCGGCGACGGTGCCGTCGACGGCTGCTCGACGTTCCTGCCCCTCGGTCGCGGAGGGACGCAAAGGGCACGATCCCTCCGTGTGTCGCGCCCACCCGGCACAATGCCCTGAGAGCTATGTCGCCCCGAGAGCCATGACGAGGACCGACGAGATCGCACCGCGGCCCGCTTCCTTCGCCAAGGCCTGCCCCCAGCGGGTCCAGCTCGACGTGCTCCAGCCCTGCGAGCCGCTGCCCGAGTCGCCGTTCCTGCTCAAGCTCATGCGGCGGGGCGACGAGTACGAGGACGCGACGGTCGCCTCACTGTTCGCCGGCGTCGAGGGCGCCACGGTGGTGGAGGCCGACGACCCGGACGCCCGGGAGTGGCACACCATGCAGGCGCTGGCCGGTGGAGCCCGGGTCGTCGCCGGCGGGCGGCTGCCGGTGGACCACGACGCGCATCGAGTGGGCGAGCCCGATCTGCTCGTGCGCCACGGCGACGGCTACGTGCCCGTCGACGTGAAGTCGCACAAGTCGCTGGATGCGGCCAAGAAGCGCGGCGAGGGCACCGCGCTCGTGTCGCCGCTCACCGAGCCCTTCTTCGAGACAGCCGTGACCGACGCAGACCTCGTGGCGCGTCGGCACGTCGGCGACCTGCTCCAGCTGGCCCATTACCGCCGGCTGCTCGAGGGGGCCGGTTACGCCTGCTCCGGGCCCAACGTGGGCGGCATCTGCGGTTCCGAGGGCGTCGTCGTCTGGTACGACCTCGATGCGTGCCGGCTCGAACCGTCCGAGCACGCCCCCTCCACTGCGCCCGGGCAGCTCAGCGTCATGGAGCGCTACGACGTGGAGTTCGCCCACCGGCTGGACGTGTATGTCGCGGCGGAGGAACACGCGGGCGACGGGTCGGTGCCGCTGCTGGCCGAGCCGATCGTGTGCGCCGAGTGCGAGATGTGCCGCTGGCGCGACTGGTGCGGTTCCCGACTCGAGGAGGCGGCCGACCTGAGCCTGCTCGGCGGCGTCGGCGTCGGGCGCCGGCGCCTCTACATGACGCACGGGATCGGGGACCTCCACGACCTGGCCGCATTGGATTGGCCCACGGCCGAACTGGTGCACCGCAAAGTCGAGTTGGCGGACCTGTCCGCCAAGCTGACCGGTCTTCCGTCGTCCACCGCACTGGGCACGGTGATACCGAAGCGGAAGAAGCAGCTCGACGACCTGGCCGCGCTCGGCTTCGCCACGGCGGCCGACCTCGCTGCCGTCGACGCTCGGACCCGCGATCTGTGCGCCGCCGGCGCGACGAACCTGGCCACGCACATCGAGTTGGCCCGGGCCCGGGTCGGTTCCTCGCCCGCCTACCGGCGACGGGACGTCGAGCGGATCGAGGTCCCCCGGGGCGACGTCGAGGTCGACGTGGACATGGAGAGCACCAACGACGGCTGCTACCTCTGGGGCGCGCTCGTCACGGATCGTCGTGGCTCGATGCCGGCGGCCCGCTACGTCTCGTTCCCCACCTGGGATCCCGACCTGGCGGCGGGCGAGCTCGTCGCGTTCAAGGACTTCTGGTCCTGGCTCACCGACCAGCGCGTCCGGGCCACGGCGGCGGGCGCGTCGTTCCGGGCCTACTGCTACAGCCGCGGCGCGGAGGAAGGCGAGATGAAGCGGATCGCCGCTCGCCTCGGCCTGGACGACGCCGTGGCCGAGTTCCTCTCGTCGCCCGATTGGGTCGATCTGCTCGAGGTCGTGCGCCGGCATCTCGTCACGGGCCGCGGCATGGGCCTGAAGGAGACGGCGCCGCTCGCGGGCTTCGCCTGGCGGTACGACGACGCCGGCGGCACCCTGGCCATGGTCAAGTACGACCAGGCCGTCGACGCGGACGATCCGGCATCTCGTGACGAGGCCGAGCACTGGATCCTCGCGTACAACGAGGACGACGTCCGGGCTACCGCCGCGTTGCGCGCCTGGCTCGACGGGCCGGCGCAACAGCTGCCGTCCATCGCCGCCGCGGGCTGAGCCCGACCGTCCTGGCGCGGCGCTCGCCCATCCGGTTGTAGAACATCCCCCGGTGAGGGATCGATGACGATCGGACCGGGCGACCTCGTGCTGTGCTCCGGCACCCTGGCCCGGGACACGTCGTTCCGTGACCGCATCGAGGCGGCGGCCGCGGCCGGCTTCGGCGCCGTGTCCCTCTGGGGACGCGACTACCAGGCGGCGCGTGACGAGGGCCTGCGTGACGCGGACCTGGTCACGCTGCTCGACGACAACGGCCTGGCGGTGGCCGAAATCGACCCGGTCTGGTGCTGGCCCCCCGGCGCAGCCGCGTTCTCCCTGCCACCCGAGCTCGACCCAGTCGACATCTTTCGCTTCCGCGGCGCCTGAGCTGTTCGCGATCGCCGAGGCGATCGGCGCGCGGTCACTCAATGCCGTCGACGTCCTGGGGGGCGACTGGGGCGTCGACGGGGCGGCAACCGCCTTCGCGGGCCTGTGCGACCGCGCGGCGGAGCACGGGCTGTTGGTCCACCTGGAATGGCTGGCCTGGTCGCGCATCCCCGACCTCGCGACGGCGCTCGAGGTGGTGACCCTGGCCGGCCGCCCCAACGGCGGCCTCACCATCGACATGTGGCACTGCGCCCGTACGGGCACCCGCACCCAGGACCTGCTGCGGGTGCCCGGGGCACTCGTGCTGGCCGTGCAGGTGGACGACGGTCCGGCGGAGGCCGAGGCGAATCTCATGGACGCGTCGCTGCACGACCGGCTCCTCCCGGGCGAGGGTGCCTTCGACCTCGTCGGCTACCTGCGGGCGCTCCGGACGATTGGCGCGCGGGCGCCCATCGGCATCGAGGTCTTCTCCGACGACCTGCACGCGAGGGGAGCGGCGGCGGCGGCACGGCTGGCTGCCGACGCCACCCGGGCGGTGCTGGCCGAGGCGGCGGTGTCATGACCGGGGTCGCCGTGGTGGGGACGGGGTTCGGTTGCTACACCCATGTACGCGCACTGCGTGCAGTGGGGTTCGACGTGCTCGCCCTCGTGGGGCAGGATCCGGACAAGACGGCCGAACGGGCGCGGCTCTTCGAGGTGCCCCGCGCGCTGCTCTCGCTCGGCGACGCGCTGGCCCTGCCCGGTGTCGAGTGTGTCACCGTGGCGACGCCGCCGGGGACGCACGCCGCGCTGGCGCTGGAAGCGATCGCCGCCGGGCGACACGTCCTGTGTGAGAAGCCGCTCACGGCGACGCTGGCGGAGGGTCGGCAGCTCCTGGCGGCGGCGGAAGCCGCCGGGGTCGTGCACCTGCTCGGGACCGAGTTCCGCTTCGACCCCGGCCAGGCCGGCCTGGCGCAGGCCGTACGGCGCGGCGACGTCGGCGAGCCCCGCCTGGCGACGTGGCTCATGCACGTTCCCGTGCTCACCGACCCCGATGCGGTGGTGCCAGCCTGGTGGGCCGACGCGGCGTGGCGGGGTGGGTGGCTGTGGGCGCACGGGTCGCAGCTCATCGACCAGATCCGCGTCACCCTCGGGGAGTTCGCCGGCGTCAGCGCCCACCTGGTCCACGTCATCGACCGGCCCGCCATGCGCGCGGACGACGGGTTCGTCGTGCACTTCCGTATGCGCAACGGCACCGTCGGCACCATGCAGTCGACCGCGGCCGACCACGGCATCGTGGTCGAGACCCGGGTCACCGGGTCGCGCGGGACGGCGTGGATCGAGGGCGTGGGGGCGACGGTGAAGCTGGCCGGGCCGGACGGGGTCACGACGCTGCCGGTCCCCGAGGGCACCGGCGCCGAGCCGGCGCCGGCCTTGCCGAAGGGCGCGGTCACCACGACCTACGAGCAGATGATCACCTTCGGGGTGGAGTACGGGCCCTACACGCGCCTCGCCGCCGCGTTCGGCGAGCGCATCGCGGGGAGGGACGTCGAAGGCCCGCAGCCGGCGACGTTCGCCGACGGGGTGGCGCAGGTGGCGGTGCTCGAGGCGATCATGGCGTCCGACAGCGCGGACGGGCGCTGGACCGACGTCGCCGCGACGTAAGAGGCCGTTGCCCTACAGGACGAGGTGCTCCATGGCCTCGGGGTTCTGCATGTTCTCGGCGATGCGCGTCGCCTGTTCCTCGGGCGACTCCTTGGTGCGCAGCAGGATCGGTGTGAGCGCGAGTCCGAGGAGGACGCAGCCGGCCGCGATGAGGAGGGACACCCGGTAGCCGTCGGCCAGCGCGGTGAGCATGTCGTGACCCGCCGCGAGCGCCGACTTGCTCTGGTTGGCGGCGATCGTACCCAGTGCGGCCAGCCCGATGGCCCCGGCCATCTGCTGGGACACGTTCACGATCCCTGAGCCCAAGCCGGCGTCCTCGTTGGGGATCTCGGACATGCCGATCTGCAGCAGCGGCATGAACGACGCGCCGGCGCCGAGGCCCATCAACAAGAAGGCGAAGAAGATGCGCGGGAAGTAGGCCGCGTGCGCCCCGGCCGTGGCGAAAAGGAGCAGCCCGACGAAGGCGGACACCATCGCCGGGTACATCACCGGCTTGTTCCCGAACCGGCCGACCAGCCAGGCCGTGATGCCCGTCGACATGGCCGCCATGGACACCGCCTGGGGCAAGAAGGCCAGCCCGGTCTTCAGCGGGCTGTAGCCCTGGACGTGCTCGAAGTAGAGCGCGCCGATGAAGAACGTGGAGAACATCCCGATCACCAGCAGGCCCCGGATCACGCCCGAACCGGTCAGCGTGCGCAATTTCAGGATGCGTAACGGCATGATCGGGTTGGAGATGCGCGACTCGAGCACGGCGAACGCGGCCATGAGCGCGAGGGCCAGGCCGATGAACCCCAGGGTGTGCGACGAGCCCCAGCCGTAGGTCGATGCCGTCACGATGGCGTAGATCATCACCATGACCGAGGCCGTCACCAAGATGGACCCGACCCAGTCGACGCCTTGTCTGATCCCGAGGCCGACGTTGTCCACCAGGAGGATGGAGCCGGCGATCATCGTGGCGATGCCGATCGGCACGTTGACGAAGAAGATCCAGTGCCAGGACAGGGCTTGCGTGAGGATGCCGCCGGCGAGGAGACCGACCGAACCGCCGCCGACGGCCACGAACACGTAGGCGCTCATCGCCTTGGCCCGCTCCATCGCGCTGGGGAACTCGGTGACGATGATGGCCACGATGACCGAGGAGGAAAACGCGCCGCCGATGCCCTGCACGAAGCGGGCGCCGATGAGGAGGCCCTGGCTGTCGGCGGCGCCGCAGGCGATGGAGGCGAGCGTGAACAGCGCCAGGCCGGCGAGGAACACCTTCTTGCGGCCGATGAGGTCGCCCAGGCGTCCCGCCATGAGGAGGAAGCTGCCGAAGGAGATCAGGTAGGCGTCGACCACCCAGGTCAGGCCGGATTGGCTGAAGTGCAGGCTCTTCTGGATGTCGGGGAGGGCCACGTTGACGATCGAACCGTCCAGTGCGTTCATGAACATGGCCAGGCAGACGACGACCAGGGCGATCCAGCGCCGGCGGTCGGCCGCGCCGGCGGCGTCGGTGGCCGCCCCGGCGTCGAGCTGGGGGACGGTCCTCGGTGCGCGGATAGTCATGAGTTCGGGACTATCCTAGAGGCATGATTGATACGGCCGTGCACGGGGGTGGGGGCCGGTGAGCCCGCGCGCGGCGGCCCGGCCTGCCACCGGGACGATCGTGCTGCTCACCCGCCTGGCGCGGGCCGTCTTCCTCCGCAGCTCGGTGGACCTGGTGGGCATGAACCTGCGGAACATGGTGGTGCTGGCGTATCTCCGCGACCACCCCGGCACACCACAGCAGGCCATGACCGAGCACCTCTCCATGGACTCGAACACCGGCGTGCTCATCCTCAACGACCTCGAGGACCTCGAATACGCGGAGCGGCGGCGCGACCCGACGGACCGGCGCCGTCACCTCGTCGACATCACCGACGCCGGCCTCGAGGCACTCGAGCGCGCCGAGATGGCGCAGGGGAGCATCGAGGACGAGATCCTGGCGGGCCTGAGTGTGCGCGAGCGGGCGGAGTTACGGCGGCTGTTGGTGCGGGCGCTCGAAGAGCACGAGCCGGACCAGCCGGCGGAGAGCTGAGCCTCGGGCACCGTCGAACGGTCGCGTGGTAGGCAGGGCCGGTGACGTCACGACGAGCCACCGACGCCGAGGTCGCGACGTGGCGTGCGGGCGGCTGGGTGTTGTTGGACGGCCTCATCGGCACCGACGAGATCGACGCGCTGACCGGGGACCTCCGGGAGATCTTCCCGAGCGCGGCGGAACTGCAGGCCGACCCCGATGGCGTGACCGAACGCCGGCTCGGTCGACCGGTGCGGCCGAAGGAGGTTTTCGTCTGGCCCGACGAGGGCCCGGGCTTCCGTCCCGACCAGCAGCGGTGGGCGGCGATCTTCCCGTATCCCGGCTCCGGCGCCTTGAACCGGATCGTGGTCCACCCCTCGATCGTCGACTTCGCCGAGCGCGCCCTCGCCAGCACCGACATCCGCCTCTACCAGGCGCAGGCCAGCGCCAAGTACGCCGGCGTCACCAACTACGAGCAGCCGATGCACGTCGACCGCAACCACTCCTGGCTGCCGGCCGGGTCCGAGTCTCCCTGGTGGAACCTGGAGGGCTTCCTCTACCTGACCGATGTCACCGCGGAGGACAACCCGACCCGTCTCGTCAACGTGCCCGACACCGCCCACATCGACTCGCCCTACGGCGTGGTGATGCCCAACATGGAGGCGGGGGTCTACGAGGCCGAGCGGCCCGCACCGGGTGTCCGGGGCTCCTACCTGGCCTACCGCTCGGACTGCTGGCACCGGGGCGCGTCGTTCGGCTCGGGCACGGGTGCGCGCATGGTGCTGGCCATCGCCTTCAAGAACGCCGGGGTGGAGTGGATCGGGTACGACACGCAGCAGTCCCGCTCGACCGGCATGGAGTGGACGGTCTTCGTCGAGGGCTCGACGCCCCGTGAGCTCGAGCTCTTTGGTTGGCCGCCGCCGGGGCACCCGGTGTGGACCGAGGAACTGCTCGAGCGCACCCAGCAGCGCTACCCGGGCCTCGACCTGCGCCCGTGGCGGAAGGAGCTCCGCGGCTAGGCCGCTCGCATCCGGTGGTACCGGGCCACGATCAATTTCCCTTCCAGGGTGTAGCCCGGTGTCTTGGCGTGGATGTTCCCCTGGGCGCAGAACCACGTCAGCGCACACACGGTCGCCACCGGGACGGGGATGACCCCGTACTGCGTGGTCTGCACCGTCCGGGTCAGTGGCGTATAGGCGCCCGTCGCCTTGGTGACGTCGACGAAAGACCCCGATGCCGACGCGTACGCCTTGGACAGCGCGGGATTGATCAGGGTCTTGAACGCGACCACGGAGAGCTTGGCCAGGGTCAGCACGCCCGGTGCGGGCGGGTTCGTCGGGTGGACGTAGCCGCCCAGGAAGACGTCGGGATAGGTCAGGCCGATGATCGGCACCTTGGGCCCGGCCGCGGCGCGCAGGTCGCGGGCGAGCGCCGTGACGTTCGTCGTGATGTTCTTCACCGCGGTGCCGACGCAACCGATCGGGTTGCTCTGGAGGGCGCAGCCGGTCACGTCGTTGCCGCCGATGGACACGGTGATGAGCCCGACGTGCCCACGGTGCGCGGTGAGGAAGGTCTCCGCTGCCGCGATCTGGGTCGTCGTCGGGTAGGTCATCCCACCTGCGGTGTGGGGCAGGACGTCCGGGCAGCCCACCGAGTCGAGGATGGAGGTCGTCGTGGCGCCGCCACAGCCGAAGTTCACCAGGGTCAGGCCCGTGTGTTTCGCCACGTAGACCGTGTAGCCGGGCGTAGCCCCGATGCCGGGCTGGTAGCCGACGGAGTAGGAATCGCCCAGCGACACGTAGTAGGTGGGGGTGCGGCCGGCCGCCTGGGCCGCCTGGGCCGCCTGGGGCAGGACCACCGCGGCCGTCGACGCCAGCACGAACACGAGAGCGAGGCACACCTTTGGCATCGGCCCATGATGACCCCGGACGCGGGCGGTGTCGTGGCAGGGGCGTGGGAGGTTGTGCCGGTGGATCAGCGCGACAACGGCTCCTCGCGCCGTTGGCCGAGCATGCCGAGCGACGTCAACAGCTGCCGAGAGGCGTCGGCGTCGAGGGGGCGGCCGAGCTGGTAGCCCTGGGCCAAGCTGCAGCCCAGCGCGCGCAGGCTCGCCTCCTGGGCCCGAGTCTCGACGCCCTCGGCGATGGTCTCGTAGCCGAGCGTCCGGGCCAGCTGCACCATCGCGGCCGCCATGCTGCGCGAGTCGTCCTTGGTGCCGAGCGCCTGCACGAACGATTTGTCGATCTTGACGATGTCGACCTGCAGCCGGTCGAGGTGCGACAGGGAGGAGTACCCGGTGCCGAAGTCGTCCAACGCGATCCGGACGCCGAGCGAACGGAGCTCGGCCAAGTTCAGGACGGTGGCCTCGTTGTCGGTGAGCATCTCGCTCTCGGTGATCTCGAGGACGAGCGACGCCGGCTCGAACCCCGACGCGGCGATCTCGGCGGCGACACGGCGGGACAGACCCGGCTCGACGAGCTGGCCGGCCGAGAGGTTGACGCTCATGACCAGCGCGGGACCGTCGGGGTTCCCCTCGCGCCATTCCTTCGCCTGACGGCAGGCCGAGCAGAGCACGAACGAGTCGATCTCACTGATGACGCCCATCTCCTCGGCGATGGACACGAACAGGCGGGGATCGACCAGGCCGCCCCGGGGGTGCATCCAGCGCACCAGGGCCTCGAAGCCGACCACCGCGCCGCTCTGCAGGTCGAAGATCGGCTGATAGTGCGTGATGAGATCGCCGTCGAAGATGGCCGACCGCAGCTCGTCCTCCAGTTCGATCCGGGCGAGGACCAGGGCGTGCATCTCGTCGCGGTAGACCTCGAAGCGGTTCTTGCCGAGCTCCTTCGCCTTGTACATCGCGATGTCGGCGTTGCGAAGGAGCTGTTCGCTCGTGATGCCCTCCACGTCGAAGGCGATGCCGATGCTGCCGGCAGCGCTGACGGTCTTGGGCCCGAGCAGGACGGGCGGCCGCAGCGATTCGACGATTCGCCCGGCCAGCGCCGTGATGTCGTCGCGCGACTGCACGTCCTCGATCAAGATCGCGAACTCGTCACCACCGAGGCGCGCCGCCGTGTCCAGAGGGCGCAGGCACTCGACGAGAGTGGTGGCGACCCGCTTGAGGAGGCGGTCTCCTTCGCCGTGGCCGAGGCTGTCGTTCACCGTCTTGAAGTCGTCGAGGTCGATGAACAGGACGGCCAGGTGGGAGCCGGTCTCCTCGATACGCGCCAGGGCGTGCTCGAGACGGTCCTGGTAGAGGGCTTTGTTGGCCAGCCCCGTCAGCGGATCGTGGAAGGCGCGATAGGCCAGCTCGTCCTCGAGCCGTGTGCGGTCGGTGGCGTCGCGAAAGCTCCACACCCGGCCGACGATGTCGCCGTCGACGCGCTGCGGCTTCGAGTAGAGCTCGACGACGCGGCCGTCCCGGAACTCGAGCGTGTCGACGGACTCGTTTCCCGGGAACTGCTGCAACTCCTTCCAGCGGGTCATGAAGGCCTCGGTGTTCGTCAGCTGGTCCAGGACGAATGAGAGCTTGGTCGCCTCGTCCTGCGGCGTGACGAAGTCGTCCGGGATCTGCCAGATTTCGGAGAACCGGCCGTTGGTGCCCGTGATCTTGCCGTCGTTGTCCACCACGAGGATGCCGTCCGCCGTCGAGTCGAGCGTGGCGGTCAGGAGGGAGAGGGCCTTGCCGAGCTCGCGCTCGGCGGATTCCTGGGCCGTGGCGTCGTGGGCCGACACGACGTACCCCTCGACGGTCGGATCGTCGAGCAGGTCGACGATGGTCAGCTCGAAGGGTATCGCCGTCGTGCCGTCGTGGTGGAGGAGGTGCACCCGAACGGTGACCGGATGGGCCGTCGTTGCCCCGTGGGACGCCGAGCGGAGGGCGCCGGCGAATTCGAGGCGGTCCGGTGGGGCGATGATGTCGAGCAGCGGGCGCTGCTCGAGCAGCTCGGGGTCGTGTCCGAGGAGCCGCGTGATGGCTCCGGACATCGACTCCACCGTGCCGATCGGTGACACCTGCATGATGATCGATCCCGCGTTGTGGACGAGGGAGCGAAAGCGGGTCTCGCGCCCACTGGCCACCTCGAAACGACGGCGCTCGGTCAAGTCGCGCAGGCACAACAGGACCACGTTCTCGCCGAACCAGCGCACGGTGGTCCCGACGATCTCCACCAGGCGCCAGCCGCGGGCGGCCTGGACCCGGATCTCGATGGGCGATCCGACCTCCTTGCCCTGAACGGAGGACAGCGAGCGCAGAACCAGTTCCTGATCGTCGGGGTGCACGAGGCCAAGGCCCGACTGTCCCTGCCAGTCGGCCAGTGCCCGCTCGAAGATGCGCTCGGCCGACCGGTTCCCCCACACGATGGTGCCGGCGCCGTCGACGAGGACGATGGCGTCGGGGAGCTGCACGAACGCCTCGACCATCGCACGTGCCTCGTCGGTCGACGGCGTGCCGGGGGGCACACCGGACGGCGCGGCGGTTTCAGCCCCGCCGGCTGGGGGAGCTTCGCGGTTGGTCCTCGTTGCACCAATGGTGCGCCGAACGCGCTCTAGCAATGCTCGCCCCCCATCTGTGCCGTTTCGACGTTCGGTCTCTATCTCGGCAAATCGAGGCTGTGGGTTGGTTGCCATTGGGTTGCGGACGGGTACGGGGACAACTGCGGTTGATCGGCTGTGTTCGGGCCCGTTCGGGCCCCCACGCCTCGCGAGCAGGCCCGTTACGGCCCGGGATCCCGGAAGGGGTTGGTGATCGGGCGGCCTCATATGCTCGCCGGATGATCTCCGACCTGTTCGACGAGTCCCTCTGGTCCGAGGTGTCCGGGTTCGCTTTCACCGACATCACGTACCACCGGGCGGTGGGGCAGGGAACGGTGCGGATCGCCTTCAACCGGCCCGAGGTGCGCAACGCCTTCCGGCCGCACACCGTCGACGAGCTCATCCGCGCCCTGGACCACGCCCGCCAGTCACCCGACGTGGGCTGCGTGCTGTTGACGGGGAATGGCCCCTCGCCGATCGACGGCGTGTGGGCCTTCTGCTCAGGCGGAGACCAGCGCATCCGGGGCGCCGACGGGTACCAGTACGAAGACGACCCCGGCGCCGACAGGGCGCGGACGGGGCGCCTGCACATCTTGGAGGCGCAGCGGCTGATCCGGTTCATGCCCAAGGTGGTCATCTGCGTGGTGCCGGGCTGGGCCGCCGGCGGCGGGCACAGCCTCTACGTCGTCTGCGACCTCGCGCTGGCGAGCGCCGAGCACGCGCGGTTCAAGCAGACAGACGCCGACGTGGCCAGCTTCGACGGCGGATTCGGCTCGGCCTACCTGGCCCGCCAGGTCGGACAGAAGTTCGCCCGCGAGATTTTCTTCTTGGGGAACACCTACGACGCCGAGGACGCTCTGCGGATGGGGGCAATCAACCGGGTCGTGCCCCACGCGGAGCTGGAGAACGTGGCGCTCGAGTGGGGGTCCGTCATCAACCAGAAGAGCCCGACGGCCGTCCGCATGCTGAAGTTCGCCTTCAACCTCGTCGACGACGGCCTCGTCGGCCAACAGCTCTTCGCCGGCGAAGCCACACGCCTCGCCTATGGCTCGGCGGAGGCGACGGAGGGACGCGACGCCTTCTTGGAAAAGCGGCCGCCCGACTGGTCGCCCTACCCCTGGCAGTACTGAGCGCGCCTTCCGCCGGCTCGCCAAGGCGTGGACCTCCCCAATCGCCTAGTCCACACTCGAGAGTCGCTCGAGACGAATGCGGTACGCCGGTGAGACCTTGAAGTGATCGGCACCCTCGAGGAGTGTCTCAAGGTAGCCAGGTCGAGGATCACCGCGGCCGCTCGACGAGGCGACGTAGGCGATGGCCGCAACATCCTGATCGGCCGTGACGATACGGAGCCGCTCTCGTCGGTAGACGCCGGAATGCACTCCCTCGTAACAGTCGAGAGTTCGCAGACAGCTGTCGGTGACTGACCACAAGACGCCCTCCAGAGCAACCGGCTCGTCGCGGTTGTCGGCGCGGAGGATCGTGGCGACACCACGCTCGTTGATGGCAATGTCCCAACCCAGGAGAGTGCCCACACCGAGCGCAGTGGCGGCGGGGCACCGTTCCCCCATCTGGGTCGGGTTCATGTTCGATCCGTAGGCGAAGTAGTTGTGCCTGCTCACTTGCTTCATCTCCCGGGGTCGGGCCTGCTTGCGGGGTCGAGCCACCAGACCAAGGGCACCGGCCAATGAATACTTCCATGCGCCCGTACGCGCGTGCCGGTCCAGATCTGGCTCGACAAGCTTCGGTCCGTCCTCAGGGCGGTTGCGCGCGGATCTCTGACTCGGGTCACTCGGTGGAGCGGTGCCCAGGGTCGAGGCGGGAGCGCAGGTTCCGGAGCGTGCGAGCGGCGATGGGCGCCGCCTTCGTGTGCTCGGGCCGCTCGGGATGGAGGCGGCGTGCGAAGGCACCATAACGGGCGGCCAGCGGCGAGGCCGTGATGCCGTGGAACAGCACGCTCAAGGCGACGGTGAGCGTCACCGCAGCCAGCACCACCTTGGACTGGGCGGGCGCCAACGCGTCCACGGCGATGAGGCCGAAGACGATGGAGGCCAGTCCGCGGGGACCGAACCAGCCGACGAAGGCCACCGTCGTACGGTCGAGGCCGGAGCCGGCGAGCGCCACCCCGACCGGCACCATGCGGACCAGCGTGAGCGCCAAGAGGGCGAAGACGACGTCGCGCCAGTTGACGTCCTCGAGGCCCGGGACCAGCATGACGGCGCCGAAGCCGAACCACACGAGCAGCGAAAGCAGCGTGCCCAGCTCCTCGGTGAACTGCAGCACGCCCTCGTGCTCGTGGCGGTGCGCTGTCCCGAACGCCATGCCCGCGACGAAGGCGGCGATGAACCCGTTCGTGCCGGCGAGGACCGCGGTGGCGTAGGCGAGGACGGCCAACGCGAGGATGGCGAGGGGACGCACGGCTGGCGCGCTCCAGCCACGGCGCCGGGAGAGCTCGAGCAGGACGGCGCCGAGGACACCGATCCCGACCCCGAGGGCGGCCCCGCCCAGGAGCTGCACGACGGCGGTGGTGAGGTGGGTTCCGCTGATGGCCTCCGAGGTCACGGCCCCCGCGATGAACAGGTTGACGAAGGGGGTGGCGATGCCGTCGTTCAGGCCGCTCTCGACATTGAGGAGCCGGCGCACGCCCGACGGGACGCGCTCGTCCTGCATGATCGACGCGCCCAGGGCGGCGTCCGTCGGGGCGACGATGGCGCCGATCGCCGCCGCCACCCAGAGCCCGCTGCCCCGGAAGAGGACCCCGGCGACGAGCGTGCCGGCCCCGATGGTGAGGGGCAGGCCGACGCCCAGCAGCCGCGCCGGGAGGTTGGCGTCCGCCCGCAGCGCCCGCACGTTGACCCGCGAGGCGTCGGCGAAGAGCACCAGGGCGAGGGTGAACTCGGCCAGCGACCGGATGCCCGACGAATGGAGGCTGAAGTGGACCATCGCCGTGGGACCGTGGGTGACGAGCAGGCCGAGGGCCACGAAGGCGATGGGGGCGGAGACGTCCCAACGCTCGAGGCGGGCCGAGACCAGGCCCCAGATGAGGACGCACGCCGAGACGACGGCCAGGGCGGCGAGGTCGAGATCGTGGTTCATCGGAGGCCAACCATAGGAGTGGACCTATCCCAGCACCTGTCCGAGTGATCCGACTAAACATTGCCTGTCAGAGTCCCTCGCCGACCACGGATCACAAGGAGTCAGATCGATGTTCGCAACGAACTACCCGGTGCTCGATGCCTTCCTGACGATGCTGTACTTCTTCCTCTTCATCATCTGGATCTGGTTGCTGATCATGGTGTTCTTCGACATTTTCCGTAGCCATGACATGTCGGGCTGGGCCAAGGCGCTGTGGGTGATCTTCATCATCGTCCTTCCCTTCCTGGGGGTCTTCGTGTATCTGATCTTCCGCGGCGGCTCGATGCAGGAGCGCAGGATCAACGAAGCGCAACAGCAACAGAAGGCCTTCGATGCCTACGTGCGGCAGACCGCCGGATCGGGCGGAGGGGACGACACGGCGACGCAGCTCTCCAAGCTGGCCGACCTCAAATCCCAGGGCGTGCTGACCGACGCCGAGTTCGAGGACCAGAAGGCGAAGATCCTGGCCAGCTAGGCCGGGGCTGCGTCCGGCATCGGAGACCGCGGGGCGGTGGCGGCGCAAGACGACCCGGAGGAGGCGGCGAGAGACGGCGCCGACGGCAACGCGGGCCGGGACGCAGGTACGGGGCCGCGTGGGTTCGACGGCGACGCACCGTCGCAGCGGCTCGCCACGCGCATCGAGAAGGACGTCGAGACCCCGCTGCCGTGGCGGTCCATCGCCAAGAAGTCGGTGTTGGTCGTGGTGGCCGGCGTCACCATCTATCTCGTCTTCCCGAGCCTGGTCGCGGTCTTCTCCTCCTTTCCGAAACTGACCGAGCTCGACCCGATCTGGTTCGCGTTCGCCCTGGTGCTGCAGGTGGCGCACTTCACCTGCACCATCGCACTGCAGCGGATCGCCCTACGCACCAAGGCGTGGTTCTCGGTGACCACGTCGCAGCTAGCCGGCAACGCGATCAGCCTGATCGTGCCGGGTGGCGCCGCCTTTGGCGCGGCGACGCAGTTCCGCATGCTCGCCGCGTCCGGAAACGACGCGGCGACGGCGGTGGGCGGGTTGACCGCTTTCTCGCTGCTGGGAATCGGGGGACTGCTGGCCCTGCCGATCTTCGTGCTCCCCGCCATCCTCGCCGGCACGCCGATCGACAGCAGTCTCGAGCACGCCGCGCTGCTCGGCATCGTGGCCTTCGTGCTCTTTGCCGGCTTCGGTGCTGCGGTCCTCGTCCTGGACGGACCGCTCCGCTGGGCGGGGGGCGTCATCCAGGCGGTCCGCAACCGGCTGCTCCGCAAACGCACGCCCCTGAGCGGCCTGCCGCAGCGACTGGTCTTCGAGCGCGACCGGATTCGCGATGTGCTCGGGAAGCGGTGGAAGGCGGCGATGTTGTTGAGCAGCGGGCGCCTCGCCTTCGACTACGGCACGCTGCTCGCCACGATCCGCGCCACCGGAGTGAAGCCGAACCCGTCGCTGGTCCTGCTCGCCTATTCCGTGGCCGGACTGCTGGCGTTGGTCCCCATCACGCCCGGTGGCCTCGGCATCGTCGAAGCTGGCCTCGAGCGCGCTGCTCATCCTGGCCGGCGTGCCAGGCGCCGACGCGGTTGTGGCCACGCTGGCCTACCGGATCATCTCGTATTGGTTGCCGATCTTGGTGGGGCCGTTCGCCTATCTCGCGTTCCGGCTGCGCTACGGCGCGCCGGGCGCGGGGAGTGGTCCGTCGGGGACCGGGGGCGCTGAGCTGGCGCCCGGCTAACGGAGGAGCGGCCGTTCCTGCAGTTCGGGAGCGTCGGCCCCCGGGCGTGTGGCTAGATTCGATCCGACACCGTGTAAGGGCGTGGCACAGCATGCGAAAAGGCGATCGCCATGTATGAGGGGACGTGGGAATCGGTCGGCACCCACCGGGTGCCGGTCTGGTACGACGATGCCAAGCTCGGGGTCTTCCTCCACTGGGGCCTCTACTCGGTCCCGGGGTGGGCGCCCCGTGTCCCCGACATCCAGCGGCTGCTCGTCGAGTACGGGCCCAAGCGCATGCTGCGGGAGAACCCCTACGCCGAGTGGTACCTCAACTCGATGCAGATCAAGGGCAGCCCGACTCAGCATCACCACTCCCGCGTCTACGGTGACGACTACCCCTACGACAACTTCGTCAAGACGTTCAACGACGCGTCAGCCGGCGCCGACCTCGAACGCATCGCCGAGCTGTGCGAGGCGGCCGGAGCCCGCTACGTCGTGCTCACCACTAAGCATCACGACGGATTCGCACTGTGGCCCTCGGCCGTCCGGCACCCGGTCAAGGGGAAGTACCACGCCTCGCGCGATCTCGTCGGTGATCTGGCCGAGGCCGTGAGGGCCAAGCGCATGCGCATGGGCCTCTACTACTCGGGCGGCTACGACTGGCCCTACAACAGCGCTGTGCTGTCGAAGGCGGCCGATACCGTGCTCGCCGTGCCGCACGGCCGACCCTACGTCCAGTACGTCACCGCGCACTGGCGCGAGCTCATCGACCGCTATCAGCCGTCCGTGCTGTGGAACGACATCGGCTGGCCCGCCGACGGCAAACTGCCCGACCTGTTCGCCTACTACTACAACAGCGTGGAAGACGGGGTCGTCAACGACCGCTGGCGGGAGCCCGGCCTGGCTCGCAACGAAGTCACCGACGCCCTCGTGCGCGGCATGGGCGCGCTGGTGGAGGCGGTCTGGCGGTTCATCCCCGAGCGCCGCAAGCACCTCACGTTTGCCACGCCGAAGCACTCCGACTTCCGGACGCCCGAGTACGACAACCTGCGCACGGTGTCGCAACGGAAGTGGGAGCTGGTGCGTGGTGTCGGCCATTCCTTCGGGGCCAACCGCCACGAGGAGCCGCAGGACATCGTGAGCGACACGGAGCTCATCCAGCTGTTCTGCGACGTCGTGGCGAAGAACGGGAACATGCTGATCGGCGTCGGGCCGCGGCCCGACGGGACGATCCCCGAACTCCAACAGGCTCCGCTGCGCGGGCTGGGAGCGTGGCTGTCGCTGAACGGCGAGGCCATCTACGGGTCGCGGCCCTGGGTGATCAGCGAGTCCCAGACCGCGGAGGGGACGCCGCTGCGCTTCACCAAGAGCGGCGACGGCGTCTATGCGCTGGTGATGGGGATGCCGGCAGCGCGCCGACTGACCCTGCCGGCCATCGACGGCTCGCACGTGCGGAGGGTCCGCCTGGTCGGCTCCAACCTCCAACTCGAGTGGGCGGTCGAGGGCGACGCGTTGACGGTGACCCTGCCCGAGCAATTGCCGCTGACCGCAGTCACGGTGCTCGACCTCGGCTCCGAGGTGCGGGCGCGGGTGGGCCGGGGCGTCTCGTCGGAGCCGGGATCCGCGGGGTACGGCGGGGGGACGGTCAGCCGGTCAGCACCAGCTGGGTCTGCGTGACCCGGGCCACCAGGCGCTCGCTGGCGTCGCGCACGTCCGTCTCGACCACGATCACGGTCCGCCCGACGTGCAACGGGCGGGAGACGGCCTCGGCGTACCCGTCGCGCACGCCGCGCAGGAAGTTCGTCTTCGACTCGACCGTCGTCGTCCCGGTCGATCCGGGGGGGGCAGGTTGAGGAAGGCACACGCAGCCGCCGGTGCTGTCGGCCAGCGCCATGATGGCGCCCCCGTGCAGCAGCCCGCCCCCCGTGCAGAGCCCGGGGGCCCACTCCAACCGAGCCGTGACCTCGTCCTTCGTGTAACCGGAGAACGACGCGCCGAGCGTGCGCGTCAGCGGCATCAAGTCGAGCACCCGGTTCGGGTCGTTGCGCGGCGGTCGCGCATCGTCGGGGGGTCACGATCCCGGAGGTTACCGAGCCCGTGCGCCGCGACGATCGACGGGACTATTGGCCCTAGCCGTGCGGCTCCGGCCGGGGCATGATCCTGAGGAGGACGAGCGGCCGCCGGCGCTGCAGTTCGCCTTCAATAGATACGGCACGAATCCGTGAGGGGAGCGTCGTCTCGTTGACGGAGCGGGGTCCCGAGCCCCCGGCGGCCACTTGTCCCTCTCCGCGTCGCGACGGCGCGCTACGTTCGGCCGAGGAAAGCCGACCGGGGGAGTCCGGATGCTGCTCGATCTGTTCCTGATCGGGCTCGTGGTCACCCTCGAGCCCATCCCGCTCACCGGGATGATCCTGTTGCTGGCGTCCGAGCGCGGGCTGCTGAAGGGGCTGGGCTACACGCTGGGTTGGCTGGCGACGCTGGTCGCCATCGTCGCGGTCACGGTGCTCGTGACCGGCGGCCAGCCGCTGATCCCCCAGAGCGCGCCGTCGACCGCCGCGCTCGTCGTCAAGCTGGCCATCGGCGCCGTCCTCGTCGCCATCGCCTACCGCCGCTGGGGCCGACGGGATGGCTGGAACAGCGGCACCAGGCGCCAGCCGAAGTGGATGGCCGGCATCGACCACATCAGCCCGCTCGGCGCGGCGGGCTTGGCCTTTCTCTTGCAGCCATGGGTGCTGGTGGCCGCCGGCGTAGCGACCATCACGCAGGCGAAACTGTCCAACGCAGCCGAGTACATCTGGGTGTTCGCCTTCTGCGTCTGGTGTTCGGCCAGCTATCTGGTGATGGAGACCTACGCGGCGGCGCGCCCGGCCAAGGTGAAGCACGCGCTCAACGCACTGATGGAGTGGATCACCGCACACCGCGACCAGGCGATCGTCTTCCTGTCGCTGGGCCTCGGTCTCTACCTGGTGGCCAAGAGCATCGGCGGGTTGGTGAGCGCCAGCTGACACTGCCCGCGGGGAGCCACCGGTACACGTGGGCACATCGGTAGGTTCTCGTCGCGGAGGTGCACACGATGTTCGCTTACACGTGGCCGTTGCTGGGCCTGTTCTGGTCGATGCTCATGTTCGCCGGCCTGTTCCTCTTGCTCTTCTTCGTCATCTGGTGCTTCGTCGACAACTTCCGTCGGCGCGATCACCGGGGCGTGGCCAAGGCGGGCTGGACAGTCCTCATCCTGCTCGTCCCGTTCTTCGGCGCGCTGATCTACATCATCGCCCGGCCAGCGGACGCGACGCTGGCAACCTGAGCGCGCTCAGCCGGCGGTGCGCAGGACGAGGCGATCGCCCTCGACGGCCACGTCCGGTACGGCGAAGCGCTCGGCGAGCAGGGCAGGCACGTCGGCCAGTGGGACCTCGGTGACGGAGGACGCGCCGCCCACGGGCCGCTCGACCACCACGGCCTGCTCGTAGACGAACACGCTGAGGCAGCGGTCGGGCGAACGGTACCCCGCCATGACACCGGTCACGAAGCTCGACTCGGGGTGCGTCGCGGTGTACCAGTTGCTCACCACGACGTCGATGTACGCGGCGGGCTCGGGGACGAAGCCGTACATGTCGGTCCACCCGCCGTCCTGGAAGACCTGGAGGACCAGCTCGGGACCGTCCTCGGCGAGGCGGTACCGCCAGCCCGCCTGATCCGTCTCGATGCCCGCTGCGAAGGGAACGGGGTCGAGCAGGCCGCCGCCGCCGAAGCCGACGTCGGCCAACCAGGCCGAGCCGTCCCGGTCCGCCACCCGCAGCAGGAGGTGATCGAGCGGGCGGGGCTGGCCCTCGGGGCCGAGGCGGACCCGGGCCAGCAACAGCTCCACGGTGCGACCGCCGAGGGCGTCCAGCGCGGCGGCGAGCAGGAGATTGTGCTCGAAGCAATAGCCGCCGCGGCGGCGGGCGACCATCTTGTCCTCGAGGTCGGCCACCTCGAGGGAGACCGGCCGCCCCGAGAACGGGTCGAAATTCTCGAAGGGGATGGTGGTGGCGTGGGCCCGGTGGACCTCGGGCAGGCTCGGATCGGCGTGCTGGCCCAGGCCGATGCGCTCCAGGTAGGCGGCGGGCGAGGCGAGCTGCGGCACCGGATCCGACCCTAGCGGTGCACCGCCGGAGGCTCCGAAGCCGAACGCCGATTGGTGGCCGGGACGTGACCCCGTGCCATGCAGATTTCATTTTCGCCCCAGCGGAAACGTCACTATGGTTGCGCCGCGCTTGGACAGCAGACGCTCAACCCAGGGGAACAGCAGAACAGCAGGAGTTGGAAGATGCAGAACCACCATCCCAAGATCGCCCAGCGGCCCGACCGCACGTGGGTGGTCGAGTGCGTCCAGTGTCGCAACGACCTGACCTCCGCCGTGCCCATCGGGATCGGCATGCCGTTGCAGGACCGCGAGACCGCCGAGCGTCTGCGTGACAACCACGCCGCCCGGCCGGTGCGCGCGGCGGCCTCCTAGGGCCGGCTCTTCGCCGTGTGGGGCTCGCGGCGGTGACGCCCGACCCCGCCGACGTCGTCACCAAGGTCAGCCCGCACCCCGTGGCCGACACGGTCGCGCGCTTCGTCGAGCTGCTCGGCTCCAAGGGCGTCAAGGTCTTCGCCGTCATCGACCAGCGCGCCGAGGCGCGGACCGTCGGCCTCGACCTGCGCGAGACCACGGTCGTGGTCTTCGGGAACCCGGCCGCCGGCACGCCGGTCATGGACGCCGTCCCGCTGACCGCGTTGGACCTGCCGCTCAAGGTGGTGGTGTGGGCGGACGGCGAGCGCGGCACGCTGGTGAGCTATACGGCGCCCGCCGCGCTGGCGGCCCGGTACGGGCTGCGCGCCGAACTGGCCGCCGCCTTCCACCCCATCGACGCCCTGACGGACGCTCTCGTCGCCGGATAGGGGGACGAGGGGGCCACCCGCCGGCCAGGGGATCCGGTCCCGGCTTGGAGGGGATCTCTCGATGTGACACCCTGAGTGACACCGTGTCACCACACGACGGGGGCGGGGCGGCCCCATTTGATCGAATCACCGAGGGGAAGATCGACGTGTCCAGCAGTACCGCATTTCCGTACACCGCCACGGAACTCGACCAATTCCGCCAGGTCCAGCGCCTGGCCTACGACATCGCCCAGACCGTCGAGTCACAGCTCTTGGTCGGGATGACCGAGGTGGAGGCGTGCACCCTCATCGAGTCGGCGCAGGCCCGGCACGACGTCGTCCAGGTGTTCCACCATCCCTTCGCCTGGTTCGGCACCCGGACGCTGCTCGGCGCCGATTGGGCCCCCGATGCGGCCGTGCGGCGGTCTCGGACCTCGGGTGCCGATCTCGGCGTCTCCGCCTTCTTCCCGACCGAGACCACGCTGGCCGAAGGCATGTCGTTGATCCTGGACCTCGCGCCCGTCATACGCGGCGTGTCCTCGGACATCGGCTACGCGTGCCGCGTCGGCGCCAACTCCCGCTTCGACGACCTCGACCGGGGGCTGGCCCGCATCCGCACCTTCCTTCTCGAGGGCGTGCGCGCCGGCAAGACGCTGGCGGACCTCGCCCGCGAGCTCGACGCTCTGCTGGCCCAGCGCGGCTGGCAGAACTGCCACCAGCACTATCCCGACCGGGCCCTCGGCCACCTCGTCTTCCCGCTCGAAGGTGAACCCGACCGACCTTCGCCCCTCCCCGGCTTCGGCACCGCCGCGGCCGAGGGGCTCTTGGCCGCCGGGCACGCGGCGCGCGACGCGCGGACGGGCTCCCCCGTGTGGAATGACAGCCCGTTCGCCAACTTCCCGGCCGCCCCGGGCGTCTGGGCCGTCGAGCCGCACATCGGCCGCGACGGCGTCGGCGTGAAGTTCGAGGAGCTGCTCGTGGTGACCGAGGACGACGCCTTCTGGCTCGACGACGCGCTGCCGCACGCGCAACGGTGGGCGGCAGCGGGCTACAGCATCGAGCCGCTCGGGAGGGTCTGACGCCGACCCGCACCAGGACCCGAGCCCGTGCCGCGGCGCAGTTGCGCCGTGCGGCGACCGAGCAGGCGATCCTCGACGCCGCCGAGGAGCTTCTCGAGACGCGGCCGTTCCGGGATCTCACGGTCGAGGACGTGATGGAGGCGGCGGGCCTGGGCCGCACCGCCTTCTACCGCTACTTCCACGACCTCGAGAGCGTGGTGCTGCGACACATGGCGGGGATCGCGGCGGACCTGCACGCCGCATCGAGCGACTGGCTCTCGGCGGACGACCCGGTCGCCCACCTCACCACCTCGGGGCGCCGCATCGCTGGCGTGTACCGCGACCACGGCCGCGTCATGCAGGCCTTCTCCGACGCCGCGGGGGCCGGCACCGACGTCCACGAGGCGTGGCGGATGGTGCTCGACAGCCTGATCGAGCCGGGAGTGGTGCACCTCCATGCGCTCATCGTCGACGGGCGGGCGGACTGCGCGCGCCCGGCAGAGACGATCCGGGCGCTGTCGGTCCTCGTCGACCGCTACCTGCTCGACATCTACGGGCGGACCGGCTCGGCCGCGTACGACATCGAGGAACCGGTCGCGGTGCTGGTCGAGATCTGGCGGCGCTCGCTCGGGCTGCGCTGAGCGACCGCCGCGTTCAGCCGAAGAGGCAGACCGGCGTGGCGTACTCCAACGCGAAGTAGCCGGCGGGGGCACCGGGGGCCCGGAACGCGGCCGCCGCCGGCCCGATGTCGACCCCGGGGAGGCCCGGGAACAGCGGGTCGTGGTGGCACAGTGCGACGCGGCCCGGGCGGAGAAGTTGCACCTGCTCGAGCAGGTACTCCACAGACGACCCCTGGTACGGCTCGCCGTCGACGTTCGGGCGGCCACCCAGGGAGAGCAGCGCGACGTCGGGACGCAGGCCGCCGAAGATGCCGCGCCAGTAGCCGGCACTCCCGCTGACCAGCAGCGAACCGCCGGCGGTGGTCAGCAGGTAGGCCAGCTGCCCGCCGTCGTGGCGCGAGCACACCTCGTTCATGGCCACGAGCGCCGGCCCGGCCGGTGCGGGCGCCGCGTCCATGGCACCGAAGAGGCCGGCCACCGCCGCGGCCCGCTGCTGCGCGCTCACGTCCAGGTCGCCCAGGCAGGCGATGGACGGGTCGGCCTCACTGTGGGCGAACAGGCAGGAGTGGAGGGCCGGGAGCACGCGGACCGTCGTCGCCGGCCCGCAGTGGACGGTCTCGCCGCCGGTCACGACGAGCAGCTGCTCCTCGGGGACGCCGCTGGCCCGCAGGCAGCGGGCCGACTCGGGGGAGGCGACCACGGTGGCGCCCGTCGCCCGCGCGATGGCGTCGGCGCCGTAGAGGTGGTCGAAGTGGGCATGGCTGACGAAGACGAAGTCGGCCTTTGCGACCTCGGCCGTGGAGAGCCCGACGGGGTCGAGGCCGGGCAGGCGGTCGAGGTAGGCGTCGAAGAAGAGGTCCAGACCGGCGTCGCGGACGCGGAACGTCGCGGTCCCGTACCACTCCAAGGTCGTCCTCGGCACGATGGTGGCCTCCTTGTCCGTCCCGTCAGGCGGCGGCCTCGGGCTCGGCCGCGGACGCGGCCGCTGCCGCCGGTGACCCGACTAGCTTGGCCGAGAACTTGACGGCCTTGACCGCGCTGGTCACGCCCGTCTGGAGCGTGGCCCCGATGACGATCAGGAGCACGCCCGGCCAGAACAGGTACTGCCAGCCCAGCATCAAGATGCCCAGCCGGCCGAGGAGGTAGGGCGGTGAGCAGACGACGGCGCCGACCGCGCCGCCGACGCAGGTGGCGGCCAGGCTGTCGCGGCGCGACTGGCTCTTGCGGTCGATGCCGACGATGCGCGACGGCACGGCCAGGTAGCACAGCATCATGACGCCGACGACGATGCTCTGGCTGATCACGAAGGGCCAGTGCCCCCAGCGGGTGGCGATGAGGGCGGAGAAGGCGAGGGCGAGCCCGATGGCGCATCCCCAGGCCAGGATGGTCCGCATGTGGTGGTTGGCGTCGCGGAAGGCGGGCCGGATCCGGGGCGGGCCGGGCTTGGAGATGGCGAAGGCGAAGACCCCGTTGAGATAGAAGCTGGCCGCGGTGAGGGCGGTCACGCCGAGGACGCAGGGGATCAGCAGTGGGCCCCGGATGACGTGGAACTGCTTCCCGTGGAGCACGTGGATCTTGATGTCGAGCATGGCGACCCAGATCCACATGGCCGGGATGATCTGCACCAGGGTGAGGCGCCAGTTGGTGAAGAGCAGCTTCAGGCCCTGGAACAACATGAGGAAGGCTCCGACGATCATGCCCAGGGGGGCCAGCCAGCGGCGGCGCTGGCTGAGCTGGAGCACGGCGCGCTCCACCGCGGCGTCGTCGCCCCGGCGGATGGCATCGACGAGCCGCCCGAGGGCCGCCCCGATCTGCTCGCGCCGGGAGCCGGCGCGGACGACGGGCGTGGCGCCGTTGGGTGCAGGAGGGACGGACTCGATGCCCTCCGCCGCGTCCCGGTCCTCGGATTCCACCGTCACCGCTCGTCCCTCACCCTGGCCCCCGGGCGGGTCTGGCGCCCGCCGCCGCCTCGTCATTGTGACCGTCACCCTGCTCGCAGGGAAGGGAACGGGCCACGGGTGCCACCATGCCAGACGCCGGCGTCGGGGCGGACGGCGCCGATTTCCCTCGGAGCGCCCGGGGCGTAGCCTCGCGGCGGGGTGACCAGATGACCGGTCGAGGGAGGTTGCCGCGATGACGGTTGACGACAAGATCCAGTTGGCGGACTCGAAGTTGGCGGCGGCGTTGCCGCATGTGACGGACGCGGAGAGCAGGGCGAAGGGGAAGGCGGCGCGGACCAAGGTTCCCCGGGACCAGCAAGCGGTGTTCGAGCCGGCGGCCGATCGACCGGATCCCGTCTCGCTGCTCGAGGAGCAGGCCCGGACGCGGGTCCCCGAGCTCGTACCCATCCGCTACGGCCGGATGCTCGTGTCCCCGTTCACCTTCTTTCGCGGGGCGGCGCTGGTCATGGCCTCCGATCTCTCGACCACACCGCGCTCGGGCCTGTCGTCCCAGATCTGCGGCGACGCCCACCTGTCCAACTTCGGCGTCTTCGGTTCGCCCGAGCGGCAGCTCGTGTTCGACTGCAACGACTTCGACGAGACGCTGCCCGGTCCGTGGGAGTGGGACGTCAAGCGCCTGGCGGCGAGCGTGGTGATCGCGGCCCGACAGCTCGGCTTCAACAAGGACATGCGGGTGGACGCCATCCTCGGCCTGGGACGGACGTACCGGGACGCCATGCGCCAGATGGCGGCGATGGACAACCTCGACGTGTGGTACAGCCGGGTCGAGGCCGAAGGGGTGGTCGAGCTGCTGAAGGCCCAGGCGGCGGCCAGCGGTTCCAAGGCCGACACGAGGATGGCTGCCACCGCCACCAAGCTGACCGCCAAGGCGCACACCAAGGACTCCATGCGGGCGCTCGACAAGTTGACTGACGTGGTCGACGGCGAGCGCCGCATCGTCAGCGACCCACCGCTGATCGTGCCGGTGGAAGAGCTCTTCCCCCAGCTGGAGAGCGAGGCGATGATGCAGTTCTTCCGCGACGTCGTCCGCCAGTACCGCCAGAGTCTGCCGACGGACCGACGCCATCTGCTCGAGCAATTCCAGTTCAGCCAGATGGCGCGCAAGGTGGTGGGCGTGGGCAGCGTCGGCACCCGGGCCTGGATCATCCTGCTGCGCGGGGCCCGGCCCGACGACGTCCTCTTCCTCCAGGCCAAGGAGGCAGAGGCCTCGGTCCTCGAGCGGTTCCTCCGTAAGAGCCAGTACGCCAACCACGGCGCCCGCGTCGTGGCGGGGCAGCGCCTGATGCAGGCCAGCAGCGACATCATGCTGGGCTGGCAGCGCGCCGCCGGCATCGACGGCGTGACCCGCGACTACTACATCCGCCAGCTCCAGGACTGGAAGGGATCGGTGGACCCCGACAGCGCGATCCCCCAGGGGATGACCGCCTACGGGGAATTGTGCGCCCACACCCTGGCCCGGGCGCACGCCCGCTCGGGCGACCGGATCGCCATCGGTGCGTACCTCGGGAGCAACGCCGCCTTCGAGAAGGCGCTGGCCCGCTTCGCCGAGGCGTACGCCGACCAGAACGAGAGGGACTACGAGGCCTTCGCGGCGGCCTGCCGGAGCGGACGGCTGCACGCCGAAGAGGGCCTGTAGGACCGGACCCGATCGGGCCCGAGGCACGGAACCTGTGCGTGGCGTGAGTGGCCGAGGGCAAACCGCCGCGCCGGACAGGGACCCTCGGCGAATCGAAGGTCGATCACGACTTTGGTCCCAGCCGTTGCAATGTGACGACACGGTGGTTTCGCGGCATGATGAGGGAAGGCCAGCGCGACGGCAGGCCGAGAGACCACTAAGGAGTCTGCATGCTTGCGGCCACGTACCAATACCCGATCCTCGATTTCTTCCTGACGATGCTGTACTTCTTCCTCTTCATCATCTGGATCTGGCTGCTCATCACGGTCTTCATCGACATCTTCCGCAGCCACGACATGTCGGGTTGGGTCAAGGCGTTGTGGGCGATCTTCATCATCGTCCTCCCCTTCCTCGGGGTCTTCGTGTACCTGATCGCCCGGGGCGGCAAGATGCAGGAGCGGGCGGCCGCCGATGCGGCGCAGCAGCAGAAGGCCTTCGACTCCTACGTCAAGCAGGCGGCGGGGTCGGGCGGTGGGGGCAGCACCGCCGACCAGCTCTCGAAGCTGGCCGAGCTGAAGTCCCAAGGTGTGCTGACCGACGCTGAGTTCGAGGCACAGAAGTCCAAGATCCTGGCGTCCACCTAGAGAACGAGACCGTCATCGCGTCGAGGTCGGCCGGGACCGACGGAGGAGAGGAGCCGCAATGGCATTGGGACCCGTGAGCTATACCGTGGTCGCCTTCCCGGGCAACCAGTTCAACGGCAACATCGCGCCCGAGGTGGCGCGGCTGGTGGAAAGCGGCCTGGTGCGCATTCTCGACCTGGTGTTCGTGGCCAAGGACGAGCAGGGCGAAACCATCAGTCTCGAGTTCGACCAAATGGACGAGTTGGCGCAGTTCGCTGACGTCGACGGTGAGGTCGGTGGGCTGGTGAACATAGAGGACCTCGATCACGTCGCGGCGCGGCTTCCGGAGAACAATTCTGCGCTGATCATCGTGTGGGAGGACGTCTGGGCCCGGCCGTTGGCCGACGCCGTCCGTGCCTCGGGCGGTGTGGTCGTCGACTCGGCCCGCGTCCCGGCCCCGCTGGTGGAGGCCGCACTGGCCGAGCTGGCCGACGCCCTCCAGAGCTGAACGACACGGAGCACGAGAAGAGGAGGAAGAGACGATGCCAATGATGCGACGACGTCCGGTGTTGCGTACGGTGGGGCGGACGGCGGTCATCGCCGGCACGGCAACGGCCGTGGCCGGAGGGGTGGCCCACCACCAGCAGCAGAAGTACGCGAACCAGGAGGGCGCTGCGGAGGCCGCAGCGGCGCCACCGCCGGTGGCGCCTGCGCCCGAGGCGGCCTCGGACTCCGACGAGCTCATCAACAAGCTGAAGGAGCTCGCCAACCTGAAGGACCAGGGCATCCTGACGGAGGCCGAGTTCGACGCCCAGAAGGCCAAGATCCTGGCCCAGATGTCCTGACGGTCAGGATCCAGCGAACAAAGCGGCACCCTGCAGGGTGCCGCTTTTCGCGTCCCGAGGCGGCAGACGTGCCGGAATTCGTGGCTGTTCTTCGCTTCCCGATCGGGTTCCGCCGTAGATGCTTGACATGCCGGTTGAATCCTGCTCCGATTTGGCCGGACCACGGGGGTCTGGGAGGCGGGCTGCCGAGCCGAACGGGAGGGATCAATGGCCACTTCGGCCTACGTCGGGGACGACGTTGCCCAGCTGCACAAGCTCGGGTACGCGGAGGAACTCCGGAGGAGGATGGGTGGCTTCTCCAACTTCGCCGTTTCCTTCACCATCATCTCGGTGCTGTCCGGCTGCCTGACCCTCTACTACTTCGGCATGACGTACGGCGGCCCCGTGGTGATCGTTTGGGGGTGGATCATCGTCGGCCTCTTCACGACGATCGTCGGGCTCGGCATGGCCGAGATCGCGTCGGCCTACCCGACAGCCGGCGGCCTCTACTACTGGTCGTCCAGGCTGGCCGAGAACAACTCCGCCGCCTGGAGCTGGTTCACCGGGTGGTTCAACCTGCTGGGGCAGGTGGCCGTGACGGCGGGCATCGACTTCGGGTTCGCCATCTTCTTCACGCTCTTTTTGAACCTCACGACGAACTTCCCCGACACCACCGGCTGGATTCTGACCGTGTACGGCTGCGTGCTCGTCGCGCACGGGCTCCTCAACAGCTTCGGGGTGCGGCTCGTGGCCTTCCTGTCGGATGTGAGCGCCTGGTGGCACATCCTGGGGGTGCTGACGATCGCCGTCGTCCTGTTCTTCGTCCCCAGCCACCACGCGTCGGCGTCTTTCGTCTTCACCAAGTTCGAGAACGAATCGACACTCGGTGTGCCCTGGTTCGTCTTCATGATCGGGCTCCTGATGGCGCAGTACACCTTCACCGGCTACGACGCCTCGGCCCACATGTCCGAGGAGACCCACAACGCCGACATCGCGGCGCCAAGGGGAATCGTCAGCTCCATCATCATCTCCCTGATCGCCGGCTGGATCCTCATCCTCGCCATCACGTTCGTGATCCCGACCGACCCCAAGGTGTACGCGGCCGTCGCAGCGCAGCAGGCGGCCCCCGTGCTCATCTGGGAGAACGCCCTCTCGAGGGTCGGCGCTGAGCTCCTGTTGCTGATCGCGGTGGTGGCGCAGTTCTTCTGCGGCATGGCGTCGACGGCGGCAAATTCCAGGATGCTGTTCGCGTTCTCCCGTGACGGCGCCGTTCCCGGCCACCGCTTCTGGCACCGGATCAACCCGCGCACGTGGACGCCCACCAACTCCATCTGGTTCTGCGTCGTCTTCGCCTTCCTTCTCGCGGTACCGGTGCTCTGGAGCACCGTGGCCTACGCGGCGGTGACCTCGATCGCCACCATCGGCCTCTATATCGCCTACGTGCTGCCGACACTGCTGCGCCGTATCAAGGGGAAGAGCTGGGAGGGCGGCCGGTGGTCGCTCGGCCGATGGAGCCCGCTGATCGGGTGGATCGGCATCATTTGGGTCGCCTTCATCGCCGTTTTGTTCATGCTCCCCGAGGTCAACTTCAGCACCATCAACCGAGACAACTTCAACTACGCCCCCGTCGTGGTCGGTGTCGTGCTGCTGTTCTCCGGCGGTTACTGGCTGCTCAGTGCCCGCAAGTGGTTCAAGGGGCCGAAATCGCAGGGCGACGAGGCGCAGCTGAACAAGATCGAAGCGGAATTCACCAACATCGAGCGCGAACTCGAAGAGGTGAACTGAGCCGTCATGATCTGCGCCGCCCGGCGTCCCGCTGACTACCTAATTGGGTAATTGCCGACGGCGATTCCTGGTGACAGTCGTCACCGCGAAACCCGATCGCATCCGTCAACCCGGGTTGGGAAATTGGCTGACACCCTCGGCTGGGTACCGCATCTGGGGGGTGGTGCGGCGCTGCCCGTAAAGACGGGTGTTTCTCCAGGGTGGACCCCGGGTAGTCGACCTTCGAGGGAGGCTGCGCAATGCTCACCAACCGGCAGGGACTCTTGAGTTCAGCGAACAGGCGGATACGGCGGGCGCGGAGGTCCATCGGCAGGATCATGGCCTCCGTCCTCGGCTTCGGAGTGGCCTATTACTTCGACACGGAGAACGGCGCACTGCGGCGTACGTGGCTCCGCCAGTTGCTGCAACGCACGGCACGCAGCGTCGACTCCGTGATGGCCCCCGAAGCCGGGGACCCGCCGCCGTCCTTCTCCCCGATGTTGCGCGGCCTCCGACCCGACGGGCCGGCGACGGCGTCGGCCAACCGGGAGCGGGCCGTGGCGACGACGCCGTAGCAACGATCACGAGCCCGACCCAGTTCCGGGCCTGCTCAGCCGGTCTGCGTTCGGTCGCCGGGCGGCCGCAACCGGCCTGACCCGATCCCTTCGGCGGAGATCGGGCCGGTAACGTACTCCCGATGTGGCCGAACGACCGCGGTGGGGCATGCCCGTGCCGCGCGTGCTCGCACTCGGCTCGTGCCTGACGTGCCCGACGCCGGGGTGGTGAGCGTCCAGGAACCTCCGCTGATCGAAGCGGCACTGCAGGAGACCGCACCGCGGCGACGTGACCCCTGGTGGTGGGTCCCCGGCGCCATCACGGTGGTCACGATCCTCGGCGTGATCGTCGTCACCCTCTCGCAGCTGCACCCCAGCATGCTGTTCACGAACACGACGACGACCGGGGGTGACACCGGCGCGCACGTCGCGATGCCCAAATACCTCGAGTCGCTGATCAGCCACGGCCATCTGACCGGGTGGGATCCCGGTTGGTACGACGGCTTTCCCCTGTACAGCTTCTACTTCACGATCCCCGATTTCTTCGTCGCCGCCGGTGGCTGGGTCATCCCCTACGACGTGGCGTTCAAGCTCGGCACCATCCTCGGGTCCGTCTTGTTGCCCGTCTGTGCCTGGGCTTGCGGCCGTTTCTTCCGGCTGCGTCCGCCCCTGCCCGCCCTGCTGGCCGCGGCGACGCTCCCCTTCCTCTTCGACTACACGTTCACCATCTACGGCGGGAACCTCTTCTCGACGCTCGCGGGCGAGTACGCCTATTCGTTCAGTCTGTCGCTGGCGATCCTCTTCCTGGGCCTGTTCGCCTGCGCCGTGCGGGAGGGGCGCCACCGCGGCTGGGCGGCGGTCGTGCTGGCCGGGTGCGTGCTGTCCCACATCATCCCGGGCATGTACGCCCTCGGGGGTGCCCTGATCCTGACCGTCATCGAACTGCTGCCCGCTCGATGGGGCATCGGCGACGGAGCCACCGCGGCGGAGGCCGCCGATGCGACGACCGTGCCCGTCCCGCGGACACGCACGTTGTGGTGGGCCGGTTCCACGGTGGGCATCGGGCTTCTGCTGTCGTGCTGGTGGCTGGTCCCGTTCGGGTTGGAGCACGCCTACACGACATCCATGGGGTACACCAACGTCGAAGGATGGGCCCAGTACTTCCGCGAGGCCGACGCCTGGGCTCTGGTCATCGCCGGCATCGGTGTCGTCGCCTGCTTCTTCGTGCGCAGCCGCTTCGGCATCACCGTCACCGTCCTCGGGATCGCCTCGGCCGTGGCCACCGCCGTCGATCCACAGGGCAGTCTCTACAACGTCCGGCTCCTCCCGCTGTGGTTCATCTCCGTCTACCTCATGGCCGGCTGGTCCTTCGGGGTGATCTGCACGGCCGTTGCGTGGGTCTGGCGCCGGTCCCGGCAGCGGCGCTGGGACGAGGTACAGGCGGCACGGGCCTCGATCGACGAGGGGCGGGGACCTGCGGGACCGTGGGACGAGCCGGACCGGCACGACGAGCCGAACACCGACGTCAGGGACGCGGCACCGCCGGGTACGCGCCGGCCTACCGCTGGGGCCCGGCGGCCGTGAGCGGCGCGGTCCTCGGCTTGCTGGCCGTCATGGCGGTGGTCGTCCCACCCTTCATCGTCCCCGCGTCCTCCCTGCCCGTCACCCCGGGACCGAACGAGGTGACGAACTGGTCCAATTACAACTACGAAGGGTACGAAGGTCAGGCCGCCTATCCCGAGTACCGCTCGATCATCGAGACGATGGAATCGGTCAGCCGGCGCTACGGCTGCGGTCGCGAGATGTGGGAGTACAGCGACACCGAGAACCGCTTCGGCACGCCCGAGGCGTTGATGTTGCTGCCGTACTGGACGGACGGCTGCATCGACTCGATGGAGGGGCTCCTGTTCGAGTCGTCGACGACGACCCCTTACCACTTCATCGACCAGGCGGAGCTCTCGGCCAGTCCGTCGGACCCCGAGGTCGGACTCCCGTACGGCCCCGTCGACGTGACGCTGGGGGTCCAGCATCTCCAGCTGCTCGGCGTGAAGTACTTCATGGCCGAGACGCCCGAGGTCGAGCAACAAGCCGATGCCGATCCCGCCCTGCAGCTCGTGGCCAAAACAGGGCCCTGGAGCACGGGTTACGGCGGCACCGTCTCCCACACCACCTGGAACGTCTACCTGGTCAAGAACTCCCCGCTGGTGGCGCCGCTGGCCAACGAGCCGGCGGTCCTTTCAGGGGTGGAGCCCGCGCCTTCGAGCTGGTTGCAGCCCTCGGTCTCCTGGTACGACCATCCCGCCCGTTGGGACGTCGAACTGGCCCAGAGCGGTCCGGCATCGTGGCCCCGCACGTCGGTGCACGACACCGACCCACCGGTGCAGCACGCGGGGACGACCACGGTGACAGACGTGGCCCAGACCGATTCCTCGGTCAGCTTTCACGTGTCGCAGCTCGGCACGCCGGTGCTGGTCAAGATCTCCTACTTCCCGAACTGGCACGCGAATGGCGCCCAGGGCCCCTGGCGTGTGACGCCGAACCTCATGGTCGTGGTGCCGACGAGCCACGACGTCACGCTGAGCTACGGGCGGTCCAGCGCCGACGATCTGGGGCAGGCGGCCTCCGCGGTGGGCCTCGTCGCGCTGGTCTGGCTGTTCGTGGTCCCGTGGCTCCGCCGCCGGAGTGCGGCGCGGACCGGGAGTGCCAACCGCGGCTAGCTCCGGCATCGTCCCTGGTCGCGTGGGGTTCCAGGGCGGCCGTTGAACAGAACAGACACAATGTGTCTAACATGTCTCGGAGTGACCACGACACTGCAGGGCGAGGGGACGGCGACAGCCGGGGTCGAATTCGAGCGGGCATTCGGGCCGAGCGAGGAACGCATCCTCATGGCCGCGCTCGGCCTGATCGGGCGGCGCGGCGTGCGGCGGCTCGGGATGCTCGAGATCGCCGAGGCGGCCGGCGTCTCCCGTGGCACCCTCTACCGCTACTTCCCCAGCAAGGACCAGGTGTTGGCCGCGGCGGCCGAGTACGACGCGCGCCGGTTCACCGACGGTCTGGACCACGTGCTCGCGTCGCCGCTGGCGCCGCGGGACCAGATCGGTGCCTTCATGGCCTACGCGTTCGATTTCATCCGCACCCATCCCTGCCGGCCGCTCTTCGAGTCCGAGCCCGGATTCGTCATGAGCTACCTGTTGGACCATCTGCCCTCCCTCCGGGACGAACTCGCGGTACGCCTCGGTGACGCGCTGGACAGCGTGCCCGCGGTGGCCGGTGGCCACCTGGCCCGAGAAGAGTTGGCCGACGTCATCGTCCGTCTCTTCGCGTCGAGCTGGATCATCCCCGAGTCCGACGACGCGTCGCTCGTGCAGTCAGTCAGCCGCATCCTTCAGATCAGATCGGAGTAAGTCGATGGAAGAGACCACGAAGACCGCGGAAGCCGAGGTCGGTTACGGGGACAACCCGCTGGCCGGCATGGACCCCGGGATGGCCGCCAACCCGCAGCCCGTCTGGAAGCTCATGCGGGACGAGCCGGTGATGGCGGTCGACGACATGCCCTCGGGACGGGGCATCCTCCTGTCGCGCAAGGAGGAGATCATGGAGGCCCTGCGCCACCCCGAGGTCTTCTCCTCGAACATGGACGCCGTGGATCTGCAGAACAAGCGGCCGATGATCCCGCTGCAGATCGACCCCCCCGATCACAAGAAGTTCCGGAAGCTCCTCGACCCCATCTTCGCGCCGCGCAAGATGGCGCTCATGGACGACGAGGTCTCGACCCTGGTCAACAACCTCATCGACGGCTTCATCGAGCGCGGCGAGGTGGACTTCGCCAAGGAGTTCTCCGTTCCCTTCCCGTCCGAGGTCTTCTTGACTCTCCTCGGCCTGCCCCTCGAGGAGCTCGACACCTTCCTCAGAATGAAGGACGGCATCATCCGGCCCGACCACGTGGTCGGCAAGCTCTACGGGTCGCCGGAGGTCAAGGCCTACCAGCAGAAGACCGCCGACTCGGTCTACGACTACTTCAACAAGGTGCTGGACCAGCGGGAGGTGGAGCGCAAGGACGACCTGCTGTCACATTTCCTCGACGCCGAGGTCGAAGGCGATCGGCTCAGCCGCGAGGACATCCTCGACATCTGCTTCCTGTTCCTCATCGCGGGGCTGGACACGGTGACCGCCACGCTCGACTGCATGTTCGCCTTCCTGTCCCAGCACCCCGAGCAACGACAGCAGCTCGTCGCGGACCCGTCGGTCATTCCGAACGCCATCGAGGAGCTGTTGCGTTGGGAGACGCCGGTCATGGGCATCGCGTGGGTGGCCGTGGAGGACACGGAGCTGAACGGCTGCCCCATCCACGCCGGCGATCAGGTCATGATCATGATCGGCTCGGCCAACACGGACGAGGCCGAGTTCCCCGACGCGGACGTCGTCCGCTTCGACCGCGACGTCAACCCGCACATCGCGTTCGGGGGCGGCATCCACCGTTGCCTCGGATCGCACCTGGCCCGCCTCGAGCTGCGGGTGGCCCTGCGTGAGTGGCACAAGCGCATTCCCGACTACGAGGTGGAGACCGGCCACGAGCTCGTCTACACGCCGGGGATCCGCTCCATCGACCACTTCCCCATGCGCTTCACGGCATCGGCCTAACGGCGTCGGCACTCCGGCGGCCGCCGTCACCGACGTGTTCGGTCCAACGGCCGTCGTGCCAGTAGCGGCGCTCGTGGCGCCCGGACGGGTCGGGATACCAGCCTGACGGGACAGCGGCCCCGTCGGGGTCCCTCGGCACCGTCGTCGATTGCCGCCGGCGGGCCGCCCGGCTCAGTTCGACCAGCTCCCCCACCAGGCGGTCCGCCTCGTCCGACCTCCCGATCCCGGAACTCGGCCCTCGTGCGCCTGCCGGCCACGTCCACGTGGACGGTCGCCAGTCCGAGCGGGCGCTGCCACGGCCCCTGGACGCGCCGGACGCTCTGCGTCTTCTCCAGCGGGACCCACGTCGTCGTCCGGTTGATCCGCCCGGTGACGCAGACGGCGTGCGCGCCGTCGTGGCCGGCCGAGAGGAAGTGGAAGCTCAACGGCGCCTTGAGGCGCGCCCGGGTGGGGGGAGGTGTCCGCACCGGGTTCGGGCCGCCGAGAAGGCGGGCCAGGAGGTGCCAGGCGTCCTGCTGGGAGCCGACCGGGAGCAACGCCTTGCGCACCACGCTCGTGCCCTCGCCGCGCTGGTTGCGCGCCGTCGCGCCCGCCACGTCAACCTCCAGGCGGCACCAGCCGAAGGGTCGCCACAGGAGCGGCTCCACCTGGCGCACCGCCTGGATGCGCGGATAGGGGACCGTCTCGGAGATGGTCTGGAGCAGGCCGCGACTGATGCGGACGCCCTCGGGCCCCTCGACGGCCACGAAGGCGTACTGTCCCGAGAGCCTGCGCCAGACGATGCCGGCGACGCTCAGGAGGTAGACGGCCAGGAACCCGGTGGCGGCCGCGGCGTCCCGCGGCGCGAACTGATCGAGGGTCGACAAGGCGGCGACGGTGCCCACGAGGATGACGCTCACCAGGGAGAGCAGGACCGAGCCCAGCAGGCGGCCCGTCGTCACGGTGGCCATCGGCAGTCCGGTGTTGCTCGACGCCGGGACCTCGGGCTCGTGGTGCGCGGCCAGCAGGACCATTCGCAATTGGGCCGCCTGCGCCTCCGAAAGGTAGGCGAGCCGGCCGTCGGTGGATCCCGAACCCGCCAGGCGGACGCGCACCTCGGACACGCCGAGCAGGCGCGCCAGGAGCGGGCGGACGATGTCGACGGCCTGGATGCGCGCCAGCGGAAGTCGGCGCGAGTCTCGCCGGATCAGGCCGGAATCGATCCGCAGCGTCTCTCCCTCGAAGCGCCAGCGCGTCACCATCCAGTGCACGTACCCGTACACGGCCGAGCCCAGCGTCAAGAGGACGAGATAGTCCGTCTCGGCCGTACGGTTCTCCACGTTGGAGTGGACGACGGAGACGAAGGCCAACAGGACGAGGGCCGGCAGCAGGCGGCCGATGCGCGCCACGGGCGTCAGCGGATGCAGGCGTTGCCACCCCTCCTCAGCGGGAAGAGATCCCGGTTCCTCCATCGTCACATGCCCGCGGCCATCGACTCACCGAGCTCGGTCAGCCGGTCACGCAGGCGCGCTGCCTCGGCGCGCGTGAGTCCGGGGATCCGGGCGTCGCTCGCGGCGGCCGCCGTGTGCAGCTTGACCGTCGACAGGCGGAAGAGCCGTTCGACGGGCCCGGCCGTCACCTCGACGAACTGCATCCTGCCGTAGGGCACCACCGACAGGCGCTGCACCATCACGCCCCGGGCCACGATCAGGTCCTCGTGCCGCTCCTGGTACCGCCACGCCCGGAAGCGCCGGCGCAGGAACCACGAGAGAGTCAGCCCGAGCGCCACCGGGATCGCCAGCGCGACCAAGCCGGCGAGTGGCCCCTTCGCCGCCAGGAACAGGACGCCGAGGAAGACGCCGATGACCGCGGTGACCGCCGTGACCTCCGCCCGCCGCATCCGCCACAATCCCGGCGACGGGCGCAGCCAGGGGTCTTCGTCCGCTCCGTGCATCCCCTCAACGTTACGGTGAGCGCCTCTCGCCTAGGGTGGCAATCGTGGTGCCGTTGCGTGGCTCGCCGACACGACGGCTGGCCATGGTGCTCGAGCCGGTGGCCGGACAGGTCTACTTCTCGCCGGAGTGCCACGCCGCCTACGCGGCGCTCGGGTTCTCTCCCAGTCCGGGCAGCTTCGGTGGCCCGGTCGAGTGGCCCGACGGGCCGGCCTACTTCACGAGCCGCGGATCGGTCATGGGCCAGGTCCCCGGCGAGGTGGTGGCGGCGGCCTTCGCGGTGTTCAACCCCGAGGCGGTGGTGCCCTCGGTGTCCTTCGGGTGGAGCAGGGTCGACGCCCCCACCATCTGCGGCGCGGGGACGCGGGGCGCCGTGGCCCAGCTGGTCCGCGTGCTCGGCGCCGCGCCGGAGGGTCTCGCCCGCGCCACCGAGCTGCTCGGCGCGGCGGCCGCGGCGCTGCGGCCCGAGGGGAAACCACTCTTCGCCGGGCTCCTGAGCCTCGGACTGCCGGGCGATCCCGTGGGCGACATGTGGCGCGGGGCCGACCTGCTGCGGGAGTACCGGGGAGACGCGCACACCGCGGCCTGGACGTCGGCGGGTTTCGACGCCACGGAGATCGGGCTGTTGACCGAGCTCTACTGGGGACTGCCCCCGCGCACGTACGTCCGCACCCGGGCCTGGTCGGACGAGCAGCTCGACGCCGCCGAGGCCCGGCTCGCCGACCGGGGCCTGGTGGCCGATGGGGCGCTCACCGACGACGGCCGGGTGGTGCGCGAGGCGATCGAGCGGGCGACCGACGCCCAGTGCGAGCTCATGACGGACGCGCTGGGCGACCGGTTCGACGAGCTCGTCGGGATCCTGACCCCATGGGGTGCGGCGCTCCGCGCCGCCGGCGGCTATCCCCCGCAGGGTCCGCACGACCTGGCTCCGCGGCGGTAGCTACCCCGTCGGTCGTACCTCGGTGCCCGCTCCGGGCGTGATGAACAGGGCGGACCCCGGCTCGTGCACCCGCGGGTGTGCCACACGTTCGCCGGGTTGATGACCGTGTCGCCGGGTCGCAGCGGTATGACGTGGGCCACGCCGTCGAGCTCCTGCACCAGGTCGACTCGGCCGGAGAGCAGGACGACGACCTCCTGTCCGGCGGGGTGCCGCTCCCAGGTGTCCCACGACACCTCCTGCGGGAGGATGCAGACGAGCCTGCCCTCGTCTCCGTCAGCGGCGAAGCGGGCGCGGTAGGCCTGCAGCGACGCCGCGGACCACTCGAAGTCGGGCAGCATCGTGGCGAGCGAGCCCAGCCCGAGGTGCACGTAAGAACGCGAGAGGTCGAACGGATCGGACACCGCTTTCATCCTCGCACGCCCGACACCTCGCGGCGTCGTCGGGCGGCGGGGGCTGCACCAGCTCAGTACAGCGGTGACCAGGCCGCGCTGCGCAGCAGCCGGCTCTCCCAGCGGTCGCGTACCTCCAGGGCGTCGTGCAGCCACGTCCCCGGCGCCGACGCCTCGGCTGGGAGGTCGTGGCCCAGCATCCACATGACGGCCTTCGTGTTGACGACGCGCTGCCAGAGGATCACCTCGGTCGTCGTGTGCGTCCCGTAGACGGGCTGGAAGGCGGCCTCGAGCTCGATCATGCCCGTGCCCTCCTCCTTCTGGCTGCTCAGTGTGTGGTCGTAGAGAGTGCCCGCCTTGTCGAGGTAGGCCTGCAGCCCGCCCGCATAGGGCCAGGCGGTGTCCTCCATGAAGAGGGAGTTCTTGTGGGTCGACCCGTCGACCGGCACGCGGGCGAGATCGATCTCCTGCAGCGGGGACCAGGGCACGGGCTGGACGATCTTGGCTTCGCCGGAGTGGCGCATGCCGTCGACCTCGGCCGACCACGCGGCGAGGTCGCCCCCGCGCACGCGCTCGGCCAGCTCCTCCCACGCCGCCGCGTCGCGGCAGCCGGTGATGGAGACCACCGTGTAGGCCTGTCCGCTGCCGTGGGCCAGCCGCAGGTACCAGAGCAGCCTGCTGCCGTCCGACTTGGCCAGCGCCGGGATGTACTCGTCGCGGAAGGCGTCGTCGAATGCGTCCTCCTGGGCGCCGTGCACGCGGTGGACCTGGTGCAGTAACAACACGGTGTGTACCCCTTTGTGGTTTCCTCGTGGCGAGGTTGCCGCGAGTGAGCGGAACGACTCTGTGGAGACGGACTACCGAGTGGTGGCGATTCCCCCGTCGACCGGGATGACCGCGCCGGTCAAGTAGGCGCCGGCGCGTGAGGAAAGGTAGATGGCGGCGCCGGCCATGTCGTCGGGCCGCCCGATCCGCTTCAGCGGCGCGTTGGCGGCGATCTGTGACCCGAAGGCTTCCAGCGTGGCCGCCATCATCTTGGACTCGAAGGGTCCCGGCGCGATGGCGTTGACGGTGATGACGGGGGCGAGGCGTCTGGCCAGGTGCCGGGTCAACTGGTGCACCGCCGCCTTCGACGCGGAGTAGGAGTACGTCTCGAGCGCCGGCACGTGGATCCCGTCGATGGACCCGATGTTGATGACGCGGGCGGGCTCCTCCACCGTGCCCGCCTTCTCGAGTAGCGGCACCAGGAACTTGGTCAGGTGGAAGACACCCTTCACGTTCAGGGCGAGCACCCGTTCGAAGGCGGCCTCGTCGAAGTCCGCCAAGGGCGCGCCCCAGGTGGCGCCGGCGTTGTTGACCAGGATATCGAGCGCGCCCTCCCGTGCCGCCATCTCGTCGGCCAGCCGGCGGCACCCGGCCTCGGTGGAGAGATCGGCGGGAACGGCAATGCACGTTCCCCGCTGCGACAGCTCGGCGGCCACCTCGGCACTGACGTCCGCCTTGCGCGAGGAGATGTAGACCTTCACCCCGGCGTCCACGAAACCCCCGGCGATCATCTTGCCGATGCCGCGGCTCCCGCCGGTGACCAGCGCCGTCTTCCCGGCGACGTCGAAGAGGTCCGAGGCGGTCATCGGCCCATTGTGCCCGTCGCGGTCACGGCGCGGCCAATGCCAGCGCGCTGCGCACCAGGACGCTGGCGCCGACGCGCAGCGTGTCGTCTTCGACGAGGAAGGTCGGGCTGTGGTGCATGCCGCTCGAGCCGTCTGCCGTGCCGCCGCCGACGAAGAAGTAGCAGCCCGGGATGTGGCGCAGGAACTCGCTCACGTCGTCGCTCGGCGCGACGGGCGGCATGCGGAAGACCTGGTCGGGTCCCACCACGACCGCCGCCTCGGCCTCGACGAGTGCGGTGGCGGCGGGGTCGTTCACGACGGCGCGGGTGTGCTCGGGCAGCTCCAGCTCGACGTGCACCCCCTGGTCGTCGCCCACGCTGTCGCACAAGCCCTGCAGGCGCGCCAGGGCCTCTTGGTGCTGGGCTTCGGTGAAGGTGCGCAGTGTGCCGGTCACCCGGGCCGACGTGGGCACCACGTTGACGGCCGTTCCCGCGTGGATCGTGCCCGCGCTGCACACGCAGTCGGCCCCCTCGTAGTGCAGCCCCGTGGCCACGTCGCCAAGGCGGCTCACCAGTTCGGCCGTGGCCCGGATCACGTCACCCTGGGCGGAGGGGACGGCCCCGTGGCCGCCGGGCCCGACGAGGGTGATGCGCAGCGAGTTCGCCTCCGACATGGCGATCCCCGACCGCAGGCCCACGAAGCCCGAGGGCGCCTGGGAGGTGACGTGGAACCCGACCAGTCGAGACCCCTCCATGGCGGTGAGCGCCCCGCCCTCGAGCATCGCCGTGGCCCCGCTCAGCGCCTCCTCGGCCGGCTGGAAGAGGAAGACGTAGCGGCCCGGCAGCTCGTCGCGCCGTGCCGCCAGTAGCGACGCGGCGCCGAGCAGGGAGGCCACGTGCACGTCGTGGCCGCAGGCGTGCATGACGCCCTCGACCTCCGAGTGGACCTGGCGCGCCTCGTCCTCCTGCACCGGGAGCCCGTCGATGTCGCCCCGCAGCACGACGCTGCGCCCCGGCAGGCCGCCTTCCATGGCGAAGATGCCGCCGGTCTCGGTGGTCCGCAGCGCCTCCTCGATGCCCAGCGACGCCATGTGGTCGCGGATCAGCGCCGTCGTCTCGTGTTCAGCGAACGACAGCTCGGGCCGTTGGTGGAGCAGGCGCCGCCGGTCGACCATGTCGTCGTAGACCCGGTCGGCGGGCGCCGGGCCGAACAGGTCGCGCACGGTCAGCGGCTCAGGAGGTCACGGGCGATGTGGGTCACCTGGATCTCGTCCGTCCCGGCGTAGATCTGGAACACCTTGGCGTCCCGGGCCAGCTGCTCCACGCGGAACTCGGACATGTAGCCGTTGCCGCCGAACAGCTGTACCGCCTCCATGGCGACCTCCGACGCCGCCTGGGCGGAGTACAGCTTCATGGCCGAGGCCTCGGCCAGGCTCAAGCTCTTGCCCGCCGCCGACATCTCGATGTGGCGAAACACCAGGTTCTCGACGTTGAGCCGGGCGATCTCCATGCGGGCGAGCTTCAGCTGGATCAACTCGAACTCCGAGATGGGCCGTTCCCAGAGCATGCGGTCCTTGGCGTACTGGACCGACAGCTTGAGGCACTCCTCGATCAGGCCGAGCGACATCGCGGCCACCCCGGCGCGCTCCGTGACGAAGTTGCCCTTGGCGCTCTCGCGACCCTCGTTGCCGCCCGGCTGGCCCTCGGACTCCCCCAGCAGGCGGTCCTCGCCCACCCGTACGTCGGTCAGGAAGATCTCACCGGTCGGCGAGGAGTGCAGCCCCATCTTGCGGAAGGGTTTGGACTGCTCGAGACCCGGCATCCCCGAGTCGAGGATGAAGGTCAGGACGGTTCGTTGGCGGAGCGGCGTGTCGCTGCCGTCGTCGAGCTTGGCGTAGAAGACGATGGTGTCGGCGTAGGGCCCGTTGGTGATGAACGTCTTGTTGCCGTTGAGCACGTACTCGTCGCCGTCGCGCCGCGTGGTCGACTTCATGCCCCCCAGGGCGTCGGAGCCCGAGTCCGGCTCGGTGATGGCCCAGGCGCCGATCTTGTCCAGCGTCATGAGGTCGAGGCCCCAGCGCTCCATCTGGGCCGGGGTCCCGCCCTTCATGATCGTGCCGCCGGCGAGCCCCGTGCTCACGCCGAGCGCGGTCACGATGCCGGGGCAGTAGTGGCAGAGCTCGATGATGGGGATCAGGGTCATGGCGGCGTTGCCGCCGCCGCCCTGGGCGCGCTCGGGCGGCGGGGTGCCCGACGTCGTGCGCTCGAGCGCCCGCTTGAACGAGTCCCGGGCCAGGCCGTCGAGACCGAAGGTCCGATACAGCTTGCGCATCACTTCGTAGGGCGGCGTCTCCCCGTGCTCGAGCTCCTCGACGTTCGGCTTGACCTCTTCGTCGACGAAGCGCCGTACGGCGTCGCGGATCGCCAGCTGCTCCTCGGACCACTCGAACATGGCATGCCTCCCTGGGCTTCGGCGGTCCCCGCCGGGTCGCCGCGCCGACCCTACCGGCCGGGCTTAGGCGTCGGCGATCCGCTTGAGGGTGTTGCGGTCGGTGTGGACGTTCTCCTCGGGCATCCGGGCGTGCTTGATCACCGTGGTCTCGGTGTAGCTGAACTCGCCGTCGATGCTCGTGTCGATGGTCGCCTCGAAGCGGATGGCTTGGGCGTTCTTGTCCAGCCAGTTGTTGGCCAGGATCCCGTACGTCTGGCTTCCGATGTTCGCGGTCAGGGTGTAGTTGGTGGCGTCGGCCGCCACCGTCGCGCCGGCCACGACGGCCGAGCCCCGCGGGATGAGGAAGCAGCGGACCACCTCGTTGTCGCGTGCGTCCCACATCCAGTACCCGACCTCGGTATGGAAGGGGTTCTCCTCCGTCCCCCGCCACGCCGCCATGCGGTAGTCGAGGCCGTAGAGCACCTGGCTGCCGTTCTCGACGGGTCCGAAGGGCTTGAAGTCGACGTGCTCGCGGTAGGGGGTCAGGCCGATCTTCCCCGTCTCGTTGGTGTAGGCGACGTCCTCGCCCTGCTCGCCCTCCCAGATGCCCGCCAGGCGGGCCAGCGGCCCCCACTCAGGTCCTGCGCTCACAGCGGCGACTCCTTCCCGGTCGTGGTCGGAGGCAACCTTAGGAGGTCCGCCGCGCCGGCGCGCGCTGAGTGCGGGGGCACGACGAGGTCCGGCTGCGCAGGCGGCGCGGCCGCCCCGGACGCCTGCGGTCCCCGTTGCCACGGGCGCCGGCGCGGCACGTCGCGGGCGCCCTCGGCGTGGCGCTGGGTGCGCGCGACGACGAGGCGGCTCGCCACCAGCAGGATCAGCACGATGATGACCAGGATCAGCGCGGCGTCGTACGCCAGGTAGTGGTACTGCTGCTCGGGCGCGTTGTAGTACTGGAAGACGACGTAGGTCAGGTACGGGAACGACGCGTGCGTGAGCGAGTGGGGCAGGGTGGTCGAGAAGTTGGCCGTGTAGATGAGGGGCGCCGTCTCCCCGCACGCGATCGCCAGGGCCAACAGCAGGCCGGTGACGATGCCGGGCAGCGCGCTCTTGAGCACCACCTTGCGCAGGCCGTAGCCCATAGACATGCCGAGCGCCTCGGCCCCCTCGCGGTAGCCCGTCGGCACCTGGCGCAGGGAGTTCTCCGTTGTCTTGGCGATGTAGGGGATCACCATGATGGAGAGGATGATCAGCGCGGCGGCCAGGGAGAAGCCCCAGTGCAGCCCCACCACCAACGCCACGTAGCCCACGTAGCCGAGCACGATGGACGGGAAGCCCGAGAGGATGTCCGACGCGGTGCGGAGCGGCCCGCTGATCTTGCCCGTGAAGCGGTTGGGGCTGGCCAGCTCGGCCAGGTGGATCCCGGCGAGCACGCCGATCGTCCCCGCGATGATGAACACGCCCGCCATCAGGATGAGTGTGCCGAGGATCTGGTCGCGCAGGCCGCCGCCGGTCGGCGTCAGCGTCGTCCACAGCACGCTCCACTGCCAGTGCGACCAGGCACGGGAAAGCACGCCGAGGAGCAGCCACGCCGCCGGCGCCATGATCAGCACCAGCGCGAGGTAGGTCAGGACGCGCCAGACCGTCGACGAGACCCGGCGGCGCCGCGTCGTGGGTGCGCCCGACAGCGACGTCATCAGGCGCCGCCGACCGGCGCGCCGACGCGGCCGGTACGCCGGATGATGAGCCGCGCCGCCAGGTTGACCACGACCGAGATGACCGCCAGCACGAGCGCCAGCTCGGCCAGCGTGGCGACGGCGAAGCCGGTACCGTCGGTGAAGGCGCCGTCGAGTTGGCTCAGGATGGTGGCGGCGATCGTCGTGAAGGGCAGGTAGATGGTGTGGGGGATGGTGAGCGACGTGCCGCCGATCATGGCGATGGCGATCGTCTCGCCGAGGGCCCGCCCCAGGCCGAGGACGGTCGCCCCGATGATGCCCGAGCGCACCCAGGGCAGCGTGACCTTGTTGGCCACCTCCCAGTCGGTCATGCCGAGCGCCGACGCGCCTTCCTTGGGCAGCGGCGGCACCGACTGGAAGAGGTCACGCGTCGTCGAGGCGATGATGGGCACGATCATGAGCGCGAGGACGATGCCCGCCGCGAGCAGGCCCTCGCCCGTGCCGACGGGGTTGCGGAAGTAGCGCAGGACCGGCACGTCGGGCATGTTGTCGGCGATGACGGGGAAGACGTGCTTGGCCAGGAAGGGCCCGAAGGTCAGGATCCCCCAGAGCCCGATGACGACGCTCGGGATGCCGGCCAGGATCTCGATGGTGAAGCCGAGCGGGCGGGAGATCCACGTGGGCATCCGTTCGGTCAGGGCGAACGCCGCCCCGATCGAGAGCGGCACCGCGATGACGATCGCGATGAGGGAGGACACGACGGTGCCCCAGATGATGGCCCAGGCGCCGTACTGGGAGCCCATGGGGTGCGCCACGCCGTCGGTGTGCACGACCGCGCCGTAACCGCTGCCCTCGGTCCAGGTCCGCCCGTAGAGGAAGTACCAGCCGTTGACGCGGATGGCCGGCCATGCCTTGATCGCGAGGACCGTGACCGCGAAGGCCAGGGCGGCGAGCGGGAGGAGGACCGCGATCCACGCCGTGCCCCGCCAGGCGTGCTCCTCGTTGCGCCGGGCGAAGTCGCCGATCCGCCGTGGCAGCGGCGGCTTGCCCAGTGAGCCGGTCTGCGGCGTGGCGGAGACGCTCCCCGCCACGCCGCCGACGGTGGCCATTACTTGATGCTCAGGATTTGCTTCACCGACTGGGCCACGACCTTGCTGGGCAGGGGTTGGAAGTTGACCTGCGCCAGGTACGAGGAGTTGGAGCCCTGCTTCGGATTGATGGCCCACTCGAGGACCGAGCGGATGTTCTTGCCGGTGCTCGAGCTCGACTGGTTGGTCGAGACGATGGCGTACTCGTAGTTGATGATCGGGTACCCGCCGTTGGCCGCCCCGTAGATGAGCGAGATCGTGCCGTTGGCCGGCGTCTTCTTCACGAAGTAGGCCGCCTCGGCCGCGATAGCCGCCTGGGTGGGCAGCTCGTACTGGCCCTTGGCGTTGGCGAGCTGGGCGTAGCCCATGCCCCCCTGCAGCACCTGCTGCAGGTAGCTGATGCCGACGTAGGCGATGCAGCCCGGCGTGGCCTTGCAGCCGCTCACCATGCCCGAGTTCCCGTTCTCACCGAGTGCGCCCGGGGCGTTCGGCCAGGGGACCGTGGTGTTGAAGCCGATCTTGGTGCCCCAGCCCGAGGGATCGGTCTTGGACAGGTAGGTGGTGAACAGGAAGGTGTCGCCGCTGCTGTCCGAACGGTGCAGCGTGACGATCGGGATGCTGGGCAGCGTCACTCCCGGGTTCAGGCTCGCGATCTGCGACGCGTTCCACGTGGTGACCGTCCCCTGGTAGATCTGCGAGAGGACCTTCCCGGTCAGCTTCAGATGCGCCGTCACACCCGGGACGTTGTAGGCCACGATCTGTGCCGAGATCGCCAGCGGGATGTTCTTCAGGTCCGGGTTGGCCTGCGAGACGCTCGGCGACAGGTAGGCGTCGGACGCACCGATGTCGATCGTGCCGTTCTCGGCCTCCGAGATGCCGGTGCCCGAGCCGGTCCCGGCCGTCTGGATCGTGGTGCTCGAGTACTTCTCGCTGTACCCGCCCGCCCAGAGGTTGAAGAGCGGGTAGAGCAGAGTGCTCCCGGTCTCCGTCACGGTGCCGCCCGACGGCGTTTCGACGCCGCTACTGGGCAGCTTGACGCTCGCCGAGGCGGCCGTGCTCAGGAAGAGCGAGCTCAGAGCGAGCCCGGCCGCTGCAATGGTGATGACGGCGCGCTTTGCTCGCGTCGCTCCCATCAGTGTGGTCACAGGTTTTTCTCCTTGTGTGGTTGGCGTTGGTACTGCTCTTGTTGATCTGGTCGCCGGCGGTGACTCGGCCCGGTGCGCGGCATCACCGACAGCGGTGGCCGGTGCGCCTTAGCCCATCCGCCCCGTCACGTAGCGCTCCGTGTCGGTGTGGACCGGATGGTTGAAGACGTCGTCGGTGTGGCCGTACTCCACCAAGGCACCCTGGTAGAAGAACATCGTCTGGTGCGAGACGCGCATGGCCTGGCCGAGATTGTGCGTCACGACGATCAGGGTGAGCGCCGGCGCGAGCGTCTTGAGGAGCGCCTCGATCGACTCCGTCGTCACCGGGTCGAGCGCGGACGTCGGCTCGTCGAGCAGGAGCACCTCGGGCCCGACCGCGAGCGCGCGGGCGAGACACAGCAGCTGCTGCTGGCCGCCCGAGAGCCGGAACGGCGAGTCGTTGAGGCGGTCCTTCACCATGTCCCACAGGCCGACCTCGGTCAGCCGCCGCTCGCAGACCACGTCGAGCTGCTTGCCTTTGGCGATGCGGTGGGCCTTGACGCCGGACACCACGTTGTCCTTGATCGACATCGGGAACGGGTTGGGCCGTTGGAAGAGCATCCCCACCCGGCGCCGCAGCACCAGCAGGTCGACGTTCTGACCCCAGAGGCTTTCCTCGTCGAAGGTGACGTCACCCAGGCGGCTGAAGCCGGGCACCCGGTCGTTCATCCGGTTGAGCGTGCGCAGGAAGGTGGACTTGCCCGAGCCGGTCGGGCCGATGAGCGCGGTGATCGACCCGCGCTTCAGCGCCACATTGATGTCGGCCAGCACCATGCGACCCGAGAACCCGAGCGACAACTTGAGCGCTTCCATCACGCACTCGGGGCGCGCTGCGTCGGGGTCGAGCGACTTGAGGGCCTCGTCGATACCGGATTGCACGGTGCTCGTAACTGGATCGTTACGCGCTGCGGTCGTTTCTCCGTCTGCCACTACCAGGAACGTAGCCAGGCCAAATGAACGCCCGGCTACAGGAGCGCAATCTCCGGGTGAACAGTTCGGAAGAACCTTTGGTAACCCTGGGACCACCCGGGTGCTACCCCTGTTTCAAGCTCGTCGACCGGCCCGCGAGCCGACCGCGGGCAGGCGCCCTCAGCCCTGCAGGGCCCCCTCCGACTCGATCAGCCGGTCGGCCGCCTCGCGGTGCGACGACGCGATGGCCGAGACGATGCCCGGCGCCCAGAAGACGATCGCCACGTTGGCGAACAGCACCGGGACGGCCAGCACGAGCGCGGTGCCCGAGGAGAACAGCGCGCAGACGCCCACCGCGAAGCCGGCGACCTGCGCGAACAACCAGGCGAGCCACCAATGCAGGACCCGGGCGCGGTGGGTGTCGTTCGGGGGGAGGCAGTCGCGCACGGCGGTGTAGGGGATCCACCACCAGACGACGGGCACGAACCACGAGCCGACGCCCCAGGCCGGCGAGCGCCGGGACGGGATCCCGAGCGCGCGCCCGGCCGACGCGGCGCGGTGCTGCCACATCAGCGCGACGACCGCCGCCACCACGAAGGCAAGGTTGATCACCAGGTTGGCCGTCGTGGACACGCTCGGGCCGTGGTACGCCGGCGCTGTCTTGTCGATCTGCGCGTCGTGCCAGTCCACGCGCAGCTGGTGACCGAGCGCCAGGTACGCGTCGGCGTGGAACCGGTAGACGATGAAGGAAGCGATGGAGCACGCGGCCGGCACGGCCACCGCGATGCGTGCCGCACCGGTCATGCGGAGCTCGCGCTCGACCGCACCGCGCGTCGAGTGCGCGGACAACCGGCCGGCGGCGACGGCCCACGGCGCCACCTCCGTCGCGGGGCCCAGCGGCGGACCCGCCGTGACCCACGGTGGGGGGGGCGGGTGTTGCGGGAGCACCGTGGCCTCCGTCCAGGTGTAGCCGTCCCACCAGCGCTGTCCGGGGCCACCGGCCGGGTCGGGGTACCACCCCGGCGGCGCACCCGGGTAGCCGCTCTCCACGTTCACCCCTCCATCCTGCCAGTGCGTGGCTCGCCCACCGGGCACTGCCTCGCCCTAGCCTCGCCCCATGCGGATCTTCGTGGCGGGCGGGACCGGGGCCATCGGCCGCCCGCTCGTCGCCGCGCTCGCCGGTGCGGGGCACGACGTGGTCGTCTTCTCTCGCCACGTCGATCGGGTCCCCGCCCTGGGCCGGCCGAACGTGGTCCCGGCGGTCGGGGACGCCTTCGACGCCGCCGTGCTCACCCGCGCGGTGCAGGCCGCCACGCCGGACGTCGTCATCAACCAGCTGACCAACCTGCCCCGGTCGGTCAACCCCTTGGCCGTCAAGCGCGGCTTCGACACCACGAGCCGGCTGCGCCGCGAGGTCGCGGGGACGCTCGTGGCCGCCGCCCGCGCCGCGGGCGCGCGCCGGGTCGTCGCGCAGAGCATCGCCTTCGCCTACCGGCCGGGGCCCGGGGTGCGCACCGAGGCGGACCCACTCTGGACCGACGCCGGCGGACAGATCGGCGTGCTCACGCGGTCGCTCGCCACGCTCGAGTCGGCCACGCTGGGTGACGCGGACGTGTCGGGTGTGGTCCTGCGCTACGGGTCCTTCTACGGACCCGGGACCTACTTCGCGCCCGGTGGCCTCTACGCCTCTCTGATCGCCAAGCGCCGCCTGCCCATCCCCGGCGACGGCCACGGCGTCTTCGGGCTCGTGCACATCGACGACGCCGTCGCGGCCACGGTCGCCGCGCTCGAGGGCCCGACGGGCGTCTTCAACGTCGTCGACGACGTGCCCGCCCCGACCTCGGAGTGGATGCCGCTGGTGGCCGGGCTCCTGGGCGCCCGGCCGCCCCGCCACATCCCCGAGGCGATCGCCCGTGTCGGCCCCGGCAAGTTCCTGGCCTACCTCATGTGCGACCAGCCCGCGGTGTCCAACCGGCGCGCCCGTTCCGAGCTCGGCTGGTCGCCCCGGTACCCCGACTGGCACGAGGGTCTGCCCGCGGTCTTGGCCGGCGCCTAGGCAGGACGGCCCCGGCCCCGCCGCGCTGGACACGGCACAATTCGCCCCGTGCGCCGTCTCGTCCCCTGGGCCCTGCTCGGGCTGCTCGTCGTCGGCGCCGCGGTCGGTGCCGTGCTGGGGCAGGCCGCGGCGCCGACCGCGTCGACCGTGGCGGCCGCGCCCGCACGCTCCCCGGCCCAGTGGGTGCGTGCCCTGCTCGCCGCGACGGCGCGGCGCCGGCTCGGCGCGCTTCTCGTACGTGCATGTGACGGACAGTCCCAACCCCGTCCTGCGCAACACCGTCGCCGGGAGCGGCGCCGTCGACTTCACCACCGGCGCGGTGCAGGTCGCCGAGGTCGAGCGCCAGCGCGTCAGCAGCACCGCCGGCCTGCTGCTCCCGCACACGACGCCCGCGCAGAACACCGTTGCGCCGGCGCGCCGCGCCGTGGCGCCACCAACAAACGAGGTGGAGACGATCGCGATCGGCCAGGCGGTGTACCAGGATCTGGGCGGTCGCTGGATGAAGCTCCCGCTGCCCCGTGACCCGCACGTCGCGCTCGGCCTGGAGCTGGCCGCCAACGCGTCCGTCGCCCTCGCCGGCCTCGAGGGGATCGAGCCGGTGGCCTCCGTGCGAAAACTCGGCCCGGCGAGCGTGCACGGGGCGGCCACCACCCGCTACCTCGTGACGGACGCGCCGCTGCGCTCCTGCGGTCACACCGGCATCCCGGCCTCCGCCGAGGCGCAGGGACCGACCACCGTCTGGGTCGACCACGCGGGACGCCTGGTGCGGGCCCGCTTCACCGTGTCCTCCAGCGGGTACCTCCCGCCGGCGGCACGGGACCTCCCGGGGTTCGCGACCTTCCCCCGTGGTCCCACCACGACGACCGCGACGCTCACCTTCGCCCACTTCGGTGCGCCCGTCACCATCGTTGCGCCGCGTCTCGGTCCACCGCTGCAGGGCGGGTCCTCGGTCGGCTTCGCCATCGCCACGCGCAACTGCACCGGCAGGGGCAAGGGCTAGCGGGACCGAACTCCCGGGCGCCCGGCTGCGGGCGAGCGCCCGTCAGCCCCCGACGGGGAGCCCCAACAACGCACCGACCGCGCCGAGCAACCCCGCACCGACGAGCGTGAGCACGACGCTGCGCCGGAGCCCGACGATCAACACCAGGGCGCCGGCCAGCACCGCCACCTGCCACACGTGCGCGATGGCCAGCGCCAGGGGGATCGAGGCGCCGGCGATGGCGCCGATGGCGGCCGGGCCGGCGCCGCCCAGGAAGGCCTGCGCGAAGCGGTTGGTGCGCAACGCACCGAAGTGGCGCGCCCCGGCGACGATGAGCGCGAACGACGGTGCGAAGGCGACGAGCGCCGCCAGCAAGGCGCCGCCGACACCCGCGGCGGCGTAGCCCACGACGGCGACCGTCTGCACAACCGGCCCCGGGGTTACCTGGCCCAGCGCCACGGCGTTGAGGAACTGCGTGTTCGTCATCCAGTGGTAGTGGTGCACGGCGTCCGCCTGCATCAGCGGGATGATGACGAAGCCACCGCCGAAGGAGAGCGCGCCCACCTTCAGCGCGACCCAGACCAACGCGCCGAGGCCGCCGGTGACGACGACCCCGAGCGGCGCGGCGGCGAACGCGTGGAGCCGCCGGGACGGCCCGAGGCTCCCCGAGGCGGCGGCCTCCACCAGGCCGCACCCGAGCAGCACGAGGACGAGGAAGGTGCCGATGGTCGCCGCGGCCGCACCGCCGGCCAGCGCGTAGAGGACCCAGCGCACGCGCCGCGCCCTCGCCGGGCCGGCACGGCGCCAGCTGGCCGGGACCAGGCCGAGGGCCGCGTTGAGCGCGACGGCGGCGACCGCCGCCCCGGCACCCAGCGCCGCGCCCTTGATCCATCCCGGCGGGTTGGAAGCCAGGAAGACCGCGGCCAACACGATGATCGCCGCCAGCCCCGGGCAGATGAAGCAGGCGCCGCCCACCAGCGCGCCCGGGAGGCCGCGCAGCCGCCAGGCGCAGTAGATGGCCAGCTGGGTCGACGCCGGGCCCGGCAGCAGGTTGGTCGCCGCGATGGCGTCCTCGAACTCGGTCTCGTCCAGCCACTCCTCGCGCTCGACCAGCCGGCGCAGCATGGCGATGTGGGTGGGCGGGCCGCCGAAGCCGGTGCAGCCGATGCGGCCCCACTCCCGGGCGATGGTGCCGAGCGTGACGTCGGGCCGGGCGTCCGGGACCGGCTCGTCCGGCATGTCGTCATGTTGGCATGCTCAGGCCGTCGCGTCGCTGCCCGGGCCGCCGCGTTGAGCGGACTGTCAGGTATCGAGCGCGTCCAGATCAGCTGTCGATAGCCGAACGGAGCTGAGCGAGACGATCACGGTTGAGTGAGTACCAAACCCACTTGCCACGCCGGTCGCCCTGAACGAGGCCCGCCTCGCTCAGGACCTTGAGGTGGTGCGACACCGTAGGCTGGCTCTTGGCCAGAGGCTCGACGAAGTCGCAGACGCAGACCTCTCCCTCGGGAGAGGCAGCGAGAATGCTCAGTACCCGCAGCCTGACCGGGTCTGCGAGGGCGTTGAAACCGCTGGCCAGCTGGGCGGCATCGACAGAGTCGAGCGGTGCGGCGAGCACCGACGCACAGCACTCCGTCGATCTGACCTTTGTCGCAGCCGGCTTGCCCACGGGCCACCTCTTGCAGAAGATATTGACACATATCAATGTATCAGACATACTCGATGCATCGACCGGGCTCGATAGTACAGGAGGCCAACATGTCAAGGGTCCAACTCGCACTGAACGTCAGTGACATCGACGAAGCCGTCGAGTTCTACTCGAAGCTCTTCGGGACCGAGCCGGCCAAGCGCCAGCCGGGATACGCCAATTTCGTCCTCGCAGACCCGCCTCTCAAGCTCGTCCTGATGGAGGACCACACCGCACGAGGTCATGGGACAGTCGGCGCACTCAACCACCTCGGCGTCGAGGTCGAGACCCCCGACGAGGTGACGGTCGCCACCAGGCGCCTGAGCGAAAAGGGGCTCGAGACCGCGGTCGAGGAGCAAACCACCTGTTGCTACGCCGTTCAGGACAAGGTCTGGGTCAGCGATCCTGACGGCGCGCCCTGGGAGGTCTACACCGTCCTCGCCGACGCGCCGGCGGAGACGGGCATCGCCGGCGACGGGTCGTGCTGCGTCGCTGAGGCCGTCGAGGGCGTTCCGGTGACTGTAGGTTCGCCACAGTCGTGCTCAACGTCCTGCGGCTAATCGAACAACGGCACCCGGGGGAAACGACGGACCCGTGAGAGACACCGTCTTGTGGCGCCGCCTGCTTGCCGAGTTCTTAGGCAGCACGCGTTCCTGGCCGCCATCGTCATAGGTTCGGGCATCGCGGCGCAGAATCTGTCGCCGGGCAATGTTGGACTCCAGCTCTTCGAGAACGCAGCGGCCACGGCGACCGGCCTCTTCGCCATCATCTTGATGTTCGGCCCCATCTCGGGCGGTCACTTCAATCCGATCGTCTCCTTCGTCGATGCCGGGTTCGGCGGTCTGACGTGGAAAGACGCCGCGGCGTATCTCCCCTTCCAGACTGTCGGCTGCATCTGCGGGGCGATCCTGGCCAACGTCATGTTCTCCGAGGCCGCCATCTCCATCTCGACCAAGCACCGGGCCTCGGGACCCCACTGGCTCTCCGAGGTTGTCGCCACCGTTGGCCTGATGGTCGTGATCTTCGCTCTGGCGCGCTCCGGGCGTTCCCACCTCGCCCCGGCGGCCGTTGGTGCCTACATCGGCGCCGCCTACTTCTTCACGAGCTCGACCAGCTTCGCCAACCCGGCCATCACCGTCGGACGCATGTTCTCCAACACGTTCGCCGGCATCGCTCCCTCTTCGGCCCCGAACTTCATCTCCGCGCAGATCGTCGGCGGCGTCGTGGCGTTCGCGTTGATCAAGGGGTTGTACCCGGGCATCACCCAAGCCGAGGCAGCCGACGTCATCGAGCCGCACCTGCGCGGCGAGAACGACCTCGAGACCCGCTGATTTCGGACTCTCGACACATTCTCGGAAAGGATCTCCATGCATCTCGTAGCCATCGGCGGCAGTGACGCCGGCATCAGTGCGGCGCTGCGATCGCGCGAACTCGATCCGACGACAGAGGTCACGGTGGTGGTCGCCGACGCCTATCCCAACTTCTCCATCTGCGGCATCCCGTACTACGTCTCGGGTGAGGTCACCCACTGGCGCAACCTGGCCCATCGCACGCTGGACGACCTCAAGGCCACCGGGATGCAGGTCCGCCTGAACACGTTGGCGACCAAGATCGACGTGGGAGGCCACCGGCTTCACGTGGTCGACGAGGAAGGCGTTCAGGATCAGATCGCCTACGACCAGCTCGTAGTGGGGACCGGCGCCGTCCCGGCCCGTCCGCCTATCGAGGGCCTCGTCGGTCCCGGGGCGCTGGGACCCGCCGACGGGGTCCACCTGCTGCACTCCATGGGCGACACCTTCGAGCTGGTCCGCACGATCGAGGAGTCGGAGCCGGCAAGTGCGGTGATCGTGGGCGCCGGCTACATCGGCCTCGAGATGACGGAAGGACTTCAGACGAGGGGCCTCGCCGTCACCCAATTCGAGCAACTCCCAGAGGTGCTCCCGACCGTCGACCCGAGCCTGGGTGTGCTCGTCAAGGCCGAGCTGACGGGGCACGGCATAGACGTGCGGACCAACACGACGGTCAAGCGGATTGCCCGCGCACCCAAGGGCTCGGCAGGCCGCTTCCAGATCGACGCCATCGAGTCTTCCGGGTCCCAGTTCATCGCCTATGCCGACATGGTGCTGGTCGTCGTCGGCGTGCGGCCCGACACCGCACTGGCGGCGTCGGCCGGGGCCGAGTTGGGTGTCGGCGGGGCCATCAGTGTGGACCGGGGGATGCGTACCAACCTCGAGCATGTCTTCGCCGCCGGGGACTGTGTCGTGACGCATCACCGCTTGATGGGCCTCACCTACCTCCCGCTCGGGACCACGGCCCACAAGCAGGGCCGCGTGGCCGGTGAGAACGCCATCGGCGAGAACAGGGAGTTCGCCGGGAGCCTCGGCACCCAGGTCGTGAAGGTCTTCGACATGGCAGTGTCACGCACAGGGCTACGCGATCACGAGGCGCTTGCCGCCGGCTTCGACCCGATGACGGTCGAGTTCGAGGCGGACGACCACAAGGCGTACTACCCCGGGAGCCACCGCATCCGCATGCGCTACACCGGCGACCGTACGACCGGTCGGCTCCTCGGCGTCCAACTCTTCGGCCACCGCCACGCGGAGGTGGCCAAACGCATCGACATTGCGGCGACAGCCATCTTCAACGAGATGAGCGTGGATGCCATGAGCGACCTCGACCTGTCGTACACCCCGCCTTTCGGGAGTCCGTGGGACGCGGTCCAAATGGGAGCTCAGGCTTGGGTGCGGGCCCAGGGATCGAGCAGTGTCGAAGTCGGTACGGAGTCACCGCGCCATTGAGACGGGCGGGATGTCACAAGCCAAAAGGGGAGGGACATGACTGGGCACGAGCCAATGACAAAAGACCAGAGAGTGCAACTCAATCACGTTGTCAAGCACCTGCATACCAAGTTCCACGGCATCTTCAACCTCGAGTCGATCGAGGTGTTCGTGTTCGAGAGCTATGACGAGATCGCGAAGAGGGCCACCGTCACCAAGTGGCTAACTGTCACAGCAGAGAAGTTTGCTTTGCAGCGCCTTGAAGCCCTAGCCCACACCCGGGACCACTCGATGAAACGGATTCCGGCGGTGCTTTTCCTATGTGTTCACAACGCGGGGCGCTCGCAGATGGCCTTGGGTTGGTTCAACCACTTGGCCGCAGGTCGTGCGGTTGCATGGTCCGGTGGCTCTGAGCCCGGATCCGAGATCAATCAAGACGTGGTCAAGGCGATGGCAGAGGTCGGGATCGACATCTCCAAAGAGTTCCCCAAGCCCTGGACCGACGAGTTCTTGGGCGCGGCTGATGTCGTCGTGACGATGGGATGCGGCGACGCATGTCCACTGGTGCCGGGAAAACGATACGAGGACTGGGACCTCGAGGACCCGACCAACCAATCGCTCGAGCAGATTCGGCCTATCCGAGAGGCTGTGAGGGAGCGGGTGGAAGCGCTCCTCGAGGAGATCCTCCCATCGTCTCAGCCATGATGGACGGGCGATGCCGGGCGACGAGATCAGTGCGACGCAAGCGTCTGACTGGCCCGATAGGCGAGTGATCTCCGCCGAGGCAAATCAGTGAGGCAAAAAGGGACGACTGAGAGAGAAACCAATCGAAGGCAGTCGAGCAGACTTCACAACAGGACCGGTGCCATCTCCTCGAGCGCGGCAATGTGCGCGTCGGTCGTCTCGAGCCCCGCGTGCATCGTGATGAGGGAGAGGTGGCTCGCCCCCGCCTCGCGCCAGCGCGCCGCGTAGCGGGCCAGCTTCTCGTGGTCGCGCGCCGCGTAGTCCAGCCGCCCTTCGAACTGGAACCCCGACAGGTCGCGGGCCGCCTCGGCCGCGCCCTCCCGGATGGTCTCGAACGCCTCCTCCAGCCCGCCACCGGGGCGGACGTGGGGGAACCAGCCGTCGGCCACCCGGCCCACCCGGCGCAGCGCGGCGGGCGCGAAGGCACCGATCCAGATGGGGATCGGGCGCTGCACCGGCAGCGGCGCGATGCCCGCCGCGGTGATGTGGTGGAAGCGCCCCTCGGTCGTCACGCTCTCGTGCGTCCACAACGCACGCAGCACGGCGACCTGCTCCTCCAGGATGGCGGCCCGCTGCGCGAAGGGCACACCCAGCGCGTCGTACTCCACCTTGTTCCAGCCGATGCCGAGGCCCAGGCGGAAACGCCCGCCGCAGAGGATGTCCAACTCGGCCGCCTGCTTGGCCAGCAGCGCGGTCTGGCGCTGCGGGCCGATGAGGATCGAGGTGGCGAAGGACAGGTTCGTGCAGCCGGCCAGGTAGGCGAACATCGTGAGCGGCTCGCGGAAGGGGTGGTGGATCGTGTAGGGCCCGCCGAGATCACCGTGCACATCGGTGTCCCCACCGAGCACGTGGTCGTAGGCCGCCAGGTGGGTGTAGCCGAGGTCGTCGACGGCCTGCCCGATGGCGCGCACGGAGCCATGGTCGTAGCCCACCTCGGTCTGGGGGAAAACCACGCCGATGTCCATGGCCGCAGTCTGCCCCGCCGGCGCCCCCGGCGCCCGCGCCGCGTGCCCCGGTAGGTTGAGCGCCATGCTCCTTCGCATCTTCGTCGAGCCCCAGCAGGGTGCGACCTACGACCAGCTGCTCGCCGTGGCGCAGCGGGCCGAGGCGCTTGGCTTCGACGCCTTCTTCCGCTCCGACCACTTCCTCACGATGGGCGGCGACGGCCTGCCCGGTCCGACCGACGCCTGGCTGACCCTGGGCGGCATCGCGCGCGAGACCGAGCGGATCCGGCTCGGCACCCTCGTCACGGCGTCGACGTTCCGGCCGCCGGGCCTGCTGGCCATCGAGGTGGCCCAGGTCGACGCCATGAGCGGCGGCCGCGTCGAGCTCGGCCTCGGCGCCGGCTGGTACGACGCCGAGCACAGCGCCTACGGCTTCGCCTTCCCGCCCACGGGCGAGCGCTTCGAGCGCCTCGAGGAGCAGTTCGCCATCATCTCGGGGCTCTGGACCACCCCCATCGGGAAGACCTTCGACTACGACGGGCGCCACTACCACCTGTTGGACAGCCCCGCGCTGCCCAAGCCCGTGCAGCAGCCCCATCCGCCGTTCATCGTGGGCGGCGGCGGCCCCACGCGCACGCCGCGGCTGGCCGCCACCTACGCCGCCGAGTTCAACCTCGCCTTCTCGTCGGTCGAGGTCACCGCGGCGCAGTTCGGCCGCGTGCGCGCCGCGTGCGAGGACCGCGGGCGCGACCCGGCCACCCTGCGGCTGTCGGCGGCGCAGGTGGTGTGCTGCGGGCGCAACGAGCAGGAGGTCGAGCGGCGTGCCGCCAACATCGGCCGCCGGGCCGACGAGCTGCGGGAGCACGGCGCGGCCGGGACCCCCGCCGAGGTGGTGGCCCGCCTGCAGGCCTTCAGCGCCATCGGCGCCCAGACGGCCTACCTCCAGGTGCTCGACCTCGACGACCTCGAGCATCTCGACCTGCTGGCCGCCGAGGTGCTGCCGCTGGTCGCCTGAGCGCACGCCTGCGCCGGCGGCCCGATCACCTGGCGCGGGGAGCGCCCGAGTCCCGGCCGTCGCTCAGTGCGTGCTCGGCGGCGTCGCCGTGCAGCCCACGCACGGCCCCATCCCGTCGAAGTAGGCGGGGATGGAGGGCGAGTCCGTCGGCGGATTGGTCGGCAGGAGCACGGGCGCCCGGGGCGCCTGGCTGAAGTCGAAGTCGTTGGCCATGTTGCCGAGGATCTTCTCGTTCTCGCGCACGTCGGGCCGCGGGTCGGGCCGCTCGTCGGTCTTGGGGTTCAGGCGTGACCCGCCGAGGAAGTCGTCCTCGATGAACTTCAGGTAGGCGTCGCTGCTGAGGACCTGGTGGTCGACGTAGCCCTGCTTGGCGTAGGGCGAGATCACCATGGCGGGGACGCGGAGGCCGTAGCCGTTCTGGTCGACCGGCGGCGGCACGACGTGGTCGTAGAAGCCGCCCCAGTCGTCCCACTGCAAGAAGATGGCGGTCGAGTCCCAGTCGGGGCTCTTCATGGCCGCGTTGACGATGGCGGTGACGTAAGCCTGGCCCTGGTGCACGCTGGCCGGGGGGTGTTCACTGTCGGCCTGTGAGGGCGTGACCCAGGTGACCGATGGCAGGGTCCCCTTCTTGGCCGCGGAGAAGTAGTTGTTCAGCGGCTGGATGTTGCGGATCTGGTGGTCCTTCTGCACGTCCTCGAAGATGGGCAGCGGATTCCAGATGCCCGGGGTCACGTAGCTCTGCGCCACCGGTGGGCAGGCGACTGCCGCGTCGTCGTCGCAGTCCGGCTGGTCGCCAGTCTGGACGTAGTACGCCCACGAAACATGCTCGTTGTAGAGGAGCCAGGTGAGGTCGGTCCACGCGTTCGTGACGTCGGCCGTACCGGTGTCGATGGCCTGGTCCACGTACTTCTGCATCTGCGCCGGCGTGTAGGGGCCCTGGATCTCGTTCACGCAACTCGACGGAGCTGGGCTCGAGCACTTGGCCGACCAGCCGGAGACGAGATAGAGGTGGTCCGGCAACGACCACGACTTGACCGGCTCGAACATGTGGTCGTCGAGCGTGAAGTCCTTGGCGTAGGTCCAGTAATTCGGGATCTCGGCCGCTGTGTGATACCCCATCACATCGGGTGTCGCCGAGTTCGAGCAGGCCGGATTGTCGACCGTGTTCGCTCCGCACCCCTTCTTGCCCTTGGCCGCCTGGGTGATGAATCCGTCCATCTTCCCCCCGTTGACGTCGACGTCGCGCGTTCCCTTCGTTGTGTGGGCCGCCACCGTTGACGTCCGCCGTGTCGTGGTAGGGGGCTTGGCAACCGCCTGTGGGGACGGGCACGCACACCGTCGGCACGCCATTCGTGCTCGGAATGCCGTCCGCCCCCGGGTACGTCCCGAAGTAGCTGTCGAAGGAGCGGTTCTCCTGCTCGATGACGATGATGTGCTTGATCTTGTGGATGCCCGCCGCCACGAGGTAGTGCCCCGTGGGCCCGCCCGGGACCTCCTCGGGCTTGGCCGCGGGTTGCGATGGCCCGCTGCTACACGCGCCGAGGGTGAGGGCGAGCACGAGCACGCTGGCCCCCACCGGGGCGAGGGCGAGGGCGCGCCGGGCGCCGCCGCGCCGGCGCCGAGGAGGGAGCCGCCACGGCATGCCGTGCAGTATCGGGCACCGGCGCCGAAGATGTCAACCGAGTTGACAAATCCCTCACACACCCCTCACACCCAGCCCACACCCACCCAGCCCACACCCACCCGGGCTGCACCCGGTTGGTCCGGGGACCGTCCTCGGTACGCTTGCCTCTGATGAGCCTCACGAGCCGGGGGGCGGTGCCGACCAGTGACCAGCCGGCGGGGACAGGCGCCGCCGGGGCCGGCGGCCCGGCGCTCACACCCCCGGACACGACCGCCCTCGATGCGGCCGTCACCCTCGTGGCGGACCACGCCAGCGGCTGGGCGAAGACCGACGCCGTCGCGCGCGCCGACCTGCTCCAGCAGGTGATCGACGACACCATGGCGGCCGAGGACGGCTGGCTGGCCGCGGCGTGCGCGGCCAAGGGCCTCGAGCCCGGCACGACCGAGGCGGGGGAGGAGCTGTTCGCCGGGGTGGGGACGTTCGTGCGCCTGGCGCGCCTGCTGCGCGACGCGTTGCGCGACATCGCCAAGGACGGCACGCCCGCGCTGCCCGGGCCGTTCCGCGAGGCGGCCGACGGGCGGTTGCGCGTCCAGGTCTTCCCGGCGGGGGCCTTCGATCGCATCACGTTCCCCCAGACGACGGCCGAGGTCTGGATGCAGCCGGGCGTGACCCGCGACGCGATCGTCCGGGGGCAGGCGGCCGCCTACGCCGATCCCGAGGCCCACGCCGGCACCGCGCTCGTGCTGGCGGCGGGCAACGTGGCCTCGCTCGGCCCGCGGGACGTGCTCTCGAAGCTCTTCGTGGAGGGCAAGACCGTCGTGCTGAAAGCCAACCCGGTGAACGACTACCTCGTGCCCCACTGGAGCAAGGCGTTGGCGGCGCTGCTCGACGCCGGCGTGCTGCGCATCGTCGAGGGCGCCGCCGCGGCCGGCCGCTACCTGACCGGCCACGCCCGCATCGACGAGGTGCACATCACCGGATCGGACAAGACCTACGACGCGGTGGTCTTCGGCTCCGGCCCGGAGGGGGCGCGGCGCAAGGCGGCCGACGAGCCGGTGCTCGACAAGCCGGTCACCGCCGAGCTGGGCAACGTCTCACCGGTGATCGTGGTGCCGGGCAAGTGGTCGATCCCCGAGCTGCGCTACCAGGCCGAGCACGTGGCGACGATGCTGGTGAACAACGCGGGCTTCAACTGCATCTCGGCGCGCGTCGTCGTGACGCACGCCGGCTGGGCCCAGCGCGACTCCTTCCTCGGGGCGCTGGCCCAGACGCTGGCGGAGCTCACGACCCGCCGTGCCTACTACCCCGGCGCCGCGGCGCGACGCGAGGCCTTCCTGGCCGCCCACCCCGAGGCCGAGGAGCTCGGCCGGGGCCCCGACGACGCGCTGCCCTGGACCTTCATTCCCGGCGTGCCGCCTGGTCACGTCGACGACATCTGCTTCAACGTGGAGTCGTTCTTCGGGCAGGTGGCCGAGACCGCCCTGCCCGCCGCCTCGCCGGCGGCCTTCATCGACGCCGCCACCGCCTTCTGCAACGACGTCGTGTGGGGGACGCTCGGGGCGACCCTCCTCGTCAGCCCGTCCTCGACCAGGGACCAGGCGGTGGCCGACGCGGTCGAGCGTGCGGTGGCGGACCTGCGCTACGGCTCCATCGGAGTCAATGTGTGGCACGGCCTCTCGTTCGCCCTGGGCTCGACGACATGGGGCGCCTACCCGGGGCACCCGCGCACCGACATCCAGTCGGGGACCGGGGTGGTGGGGAACGCACTGATGTTCGATCGCCCGCAGAAATCGGTGGTGCGCGGCCCCTTCCGCTCCCGGCCCAAGCCACCCTGGTTCGCGACGGCACCGGACGCCTCCGAGGTCATGCGCCGCTTCGTCGCCTTCGAGGCCGAGCCGTCGGCGGCCAAGATCCCCGGGCTGCTCCTGGCCGCCATGCGGCCGTAGATCGTGGCGGCGCGTCAGCGCCGCCGGGTTACATCGTCTTGGCGCGGAGCTGCGGGATGGCGTAGGGCGCCGCGGCGACGATCGCTGCGATGAGCCCGAGGAAGGCGCCGAACTCCCAGCCGACGCCCGATCCACCCGGCTTGTCGATGAAGGCGATGAACACGAGCACCAGGTTCACGATGGTCGCCACCAGCATGACGGTGAGGTGCGGGAAGTTCATGCTCACCGGCAGGTGGTCCCACCCGGCGCGCAGGGCCAGGTACGCGATCTCCAGGATGCAGATGATCATCACGATGTAGAGCCAGCCGTGGGCCGACACACCGCTCGCGGTGACGCTGACCCCGATCACGGTGATGCCGAACCAGGAGAGGAACAACGAGATGAAGAGCACGATCGTCGCCACGCCGGAGATCCGGTCGGCCAGCGACCACCGGGCCGCGTCGAATTTGTAGGCCGGGACCGGCGGCCCGGAAGCGGTGCCGGCCGTGGCCGGACCGGCGGCAGCCGGGGCCGCAGTCGCCGCGCCCATGGCGGGTGCCGCCTGGGCGGTCGTCGAACTGGCGCCGAGGGGCGACCCGCAGTTCGAGCAGTTGTTGGCGTCGTCTGCGACTTCGCTCTGACACTGCGGGCAGGTCTGCGACATGACGGTCCTCCAAGGCTCAGGCGAAGGGAGCCTGCGCACCCCCGCACGCATCGCGATGACTTCTTTCTCGCACCGCGAAGTCTACGGGGGTGTGACCCCTCTGACTAGGGATGCTGCGTCTATAGACGGGTGATCGGCGGCCGGGTTACGCCCCGGTGCGGTCCCGTCGCACGCCCGTTTCGAGGGCCGAGGCCGTCGGTTGCGTCGGCGACGGGGATGGGCGGGGCGGCGTCAGGAGCGTGAGCCGGGCCACGGTGTTCCCCCCGACGGCGACGCAGGCCGACGCGGTCGGGCAGGCCAGCGCCGTGAGCGACAGGGGGACGTAGGCGGCCTTCGAGGTCTTGAAGGTCACGCCACCGTCGACGCTCTGGGCCACGGCGCCCGTGCCGACGGCCGGGAAGCCCACCCAGTCCGTGCCCACCATGGCGCACTGCCGGTCGTCCGGGCAGACGACGCCGTAGACGTCGTCGACCGGTGGCGTGCCGCTCGACGGGGTCCACGTGTGCCCGCCGTCCACGCTGTGCAGGACCACGCCCTTGGCCGGGACGACGTCGCTCGCGGTCGTGGAGGTGGTCCCGGCGGCGAGGCACTCCGTCGAAGACAGACAGGTCGTGCTCTGGAGCAGGCCGACGCCCGCCGGCACCGACGCCAGCGCCCACGTCTGCCCGCCGTCGACGCTCAGCGCGACCGCACCCTCGCCGTGCCCGTTGCTGGTGGGGACGTACCCCGCCACGAGGCACGTGCCGCCGGGGACACAGTTCAGGTCGTTGCCCGCCACGAAGAACGCGGGAAGGCCGCCCTCCTGTTGCCAGGTCTGCCCGAAGTCCGTGCTGTGCGCCGACCACAGCTGCGTGCCCTGGCTCACGATGGCGGTGCAGTCGGCCGTGCTGGCGCAGCTGACGGTCGACACGGTGAGCGCGGCGGCCGGGGAGGCTGTCGCCGCCCACGTGCTGCCGCCGTCCTGCGTCGTGACCACCACGCCGCTCCCGGGCAGCGACGCCCCGTTGGAGCCGACCGCCATGCAGGCCGTGGCGCTCGGGCATGAGATCCCACTCAGCTGCGGCGTCGACCCGCCGGTCACGTGCTGCGCCTTCCACGTGAGGCCGCCGTTGGTGGTGGCGACGATCACCGTCGGGCTGGCGGGCGCCGGCGCCGGGTTGGGGCCCGCCACGCCCACGGCCCAGCAGCGACGCGCGCTGGCGCACGAGACCGCGCCGAGTTCGCCGGTGCCGCTGGGGGCGGGCTGGCCGACCGCCAGCGCGGTGCCCCTGGGCTCCCCGAGGACGCGCGCGACCCGGTGCGCGGCCGGGTGCCCGTTCAGCGTGCAACCCGAGGCCGTGACCACCACCGCAAGAAGGAGGAGAGACAGGCCGCCACCGGGTCGCCAGGCACGCCGGTGTCGAGACACGGAGCGCGGAAGCACGGCGGGACGACAATAGCGGTGGGGGGCGTATTTCTTGGTGCACCTTTGGGTACCCTCGCACCGGTGGATTGGGTCGACCTGCTGATCATCGGGCTGATGCTGCTGGCCGCCGTCCACGGGCTGCGCCTCGGCGCGATCGTCCAGATCTTCACCTTCGGCGGCTTCTTCCTCGGTTTGCTCCTGGGGACCTTGGTCTGGGTTCCCCTCTTGAAGACGGGCCACGACGACGTCACCCGTTCCATCCTGGTGGTGGGGCTGGTGATCTTCACCGCGTGTGCGTCGGGCTACGCCGGACGCGTCCTCGGGACCTGGAGCAACATCACCGTCCGCCGGCACCACCTCGGCAACGTCGACGCCGTCCTCGGCGTGGGGGTGGCGGTCCTGGCCGTGCTGCTCTCCGTCTGGCTGGTGGCGGCCGCCATCGCCTCGCCCAACAGCCGCTTCACCTCGCTCGGCGCCGCGGTGAACCGATCCGACATCCTGCACACCATCGACTCGATCCTCCCCCAGGCGCCCTCGATCTTCAACGACCTGCAAACGTTCTTGAACAACCAAGGCTTCCCCCAGGTGTTCTCGTCGCTCACGCCGCCGTCGACGCCATCCGTCTCGACACCGTCGAACGCGGAGACCACCGCACTGGCCGATCCCGCGGTGTTCTCGACCGTCAAGGTGCTCGGCACGGCCTGCAGCAACGAACAGGAGGGATCGGGCTTCGTCGTGGGACCGGGTCTCGTGGCCACCAACGCGCACGTCGTCGCAGGGGAGAGCAATGGCAACACCGAGATCGTCCTGGGCAACAACACCTACGACGCGACCGTCGTGTCCTTCGATCCCTCCTTCGACCTTGCCGTCCTGCGCACCGACGTGCCGCTCGGTCCCGCGCTCAACATCAGCCCGAATTTGGTCCCGCGTGGGACGCAGGCCGCGTTGTTGGGCTACCCCGAGGACGGGGGCCTGACCATCGACCCGGCGGGCGTGACCGAGGAGGTCACGGCCATCGGGAAGGACATCTACAACAACGGCACGGTGACCCGGGGCGTCTACGCCCTCGACGCCAACGTCCTCCCGGGCAACTCCGGCGGTCCCCTGCTGGGGCCGGGGGGACAGGTCATCGGCGTGGTCTTCAGCCGCTCGACCGTGTACCAGGACGTGGGGTACGCCCTCACCTCCCCCGGCGTCCTCGCGCGCGTCCAGCAGGCGGAGCGACACCACGCCGCCGTGGGCACCGGTCCCTGCATTTCGGGCTGAGGCGTCAAGATCGCGGCTCCGCAGCGGCAAGAATGAGCCCATGAGCCAGCGCATCGAGGACTACGCCATCATCGGCGACCTGCACACCGCCGCCCTCGTGGGCATCGACGGGTCGATCGACTGGCTGTGCCTGCCGCACTTCGACTCGTCGTCCTGCTTCGCCCGGCTCCTCGGTGACAAGTCCAACGGCTACTGGCAACTCCTGCCCGCGGGGGGCAAGAGCGCCATCCTCGCCACGCGGCGCTGGTACCGGCCGGACGCGCTGGTGCTCGAGACCGAGTTCGACACCCCGACCGGAACGGTACGCATCACCGACTGCATGCCGGTCCGGGACAACCATCCGCATCTGGTCCGCGCGGTCGAGGGCATCAGCGGCACGGTCGACATGCGCATGGAGCTGGCGGTGCGCTTCGACTACGGCCAGGTCGTGCCCTGGGTCACCTCGCACGACGGCCTGACCCGGCTGACGGCGGGGCCCGACTCCGTCGCGCTGTGGCATCGCGTCGATGCGAAGGGGCAGGACCTGCGGACCATCGCCGACTTCACCGTCACCGAGCACCAGCGCTATCCCTTCACGCTGGTCTGGCACCCCTCGCACGAGGAGCCACCCCCGCCCCTCGACAGCTATTACGCCGTGCACCTGACCGAGGCATTCTGGACGGAGTGGGCGGCCAACTGCTGCTACGAGGGCCCCTACCGCGACGCCGTGGTGCGCTCACTCATCACGCTCAAGGCGCTCACCTACGAGCCGACCGGCGGGATCATCGCCGCGGCGACCACGTCGCTGCCCGAGGCGCTCGGCGGCAACCGGAACTGGGACTACCGGTACTGCTGGCTGCGCGACGCCACCCTGACCCTGGAGGCGCTGATGCGGGGCGGGTATTACAACGAGGCGATGGCCTGGCGGGACTGGCTGCTCCGCGCCGTGGCGGGCGACGTCACCAAGCTGCAGATCATGTACGGGGCCGCCGGCGAGCGGCGGCTCGACGAATGGGAGGCCGACTGGCTGCCCGGCTACGAGAACTCGGCGCCGGTGCGCATCGGCAACGCCGCCTCGGAGCAGTACCAGCTCGACGTCTACGGCGAGGTGATGTCGGCGCTGTACTCCTCTGCGCACGCCGAGGGGACGCAGAGCGAGGCCGCCTGGGCCCTCCAGATCCAACTCATCAAATTCATCGAGAAGGGCTGGACGGAGCCCGACGACGGCATCTGGGAGGTGCGCGGGCCGCGCCGGCACTTCACCCACTCCAAGGTGATGGCCTGGGTGGCCGTGGACCGCGCCGTGCGGACGCTCGAGGAGTGGCCGGAGCTCAGAGGCCCGCTCAAGGAGTGGCGCAAGCTGCGCACCACCATCTTCGACGAGGTCTGCGAGAAGGGATACAACGAGAAGGTCGGCGCCTTCACCCAGTACTACGGCTCGGACCAGCTCGATGCGAGTGTGCTGATGATCCCGCTGGTCGGCTTCCTCCCGGCCACGGACCCGCGTGTCGTGAGCACGGTCGAGGCGATCGAGCGCGAGCTCATGGACCACGGCTTCGTCCTGCGTTACAAGACCACCGACGACGGCGCGGTCGACGGGCTGACCGGCCGCGAGGGCGCATTCCTGGCCTGTTCGTTCTGGCTCGTCGACTGCCTGCACATGATCGGGCGCGAGGAGCAGGCCGTGGAGGTGTTCGAGCGGCTCTTGGCGTTGCGCAACGACCTCGGCCTCCTGGCGGAGGAATACGACCCGCTGGCCGGGCGCATGGTCGGCAACTACCCGCAGGCCTTCTCGCACGTGTCGCTGACCAACTCGGCGTTCCGCCTGAGCGGCAACGACCCGTTGGCGCCGGCGGACGAGCGCACCAGGCCGCTGCTTCTCGACAAGTCGTCCGTGACGAACCCGATGCAGCGCATGAAGAGCCTCGGCCGCGTGGCGTCGGCGCGCCGGCGGGCCGGCGCGGCGCGTGCTGAGGGCTCGGCCGATGCCGGCGGGGTCAAGGTCGTGATCGAGGTCGACACGCCGTGAGTGGCCCCCATTCGCACGGCGGGCACACCCATCGCCACGCCGACGCGGGCCTCCATGTGCACGACCCCGAGAGCGGCGACGTCGCGCCCGGCCGTGCCGCCGCCGCGGGCCATCGCCACCGGCGTGCTCGAGATCGACACGCTGCTCGGCGGTTGGGAGCGCGTCACGGCGGGTTACCTGATCGAGGGATCCGCACCGGTCCTGATCGAGACCGGGAGCCAGACATCGGTGCCGGTGCTCCTGGCCGCATTGGACCAGATCGGGATCGGGCCGGCCGAGCTGGCCGGGGTGGCCGTCACCCACATCCACCTCGACCACGCCGGCGGCGTGGGCGACGTGGCCCGGGCCTTCCCGTCCGCGACCGTCTACGTGCACGAGAAGGGGGCGCGGCACCTCGCCGACCCCACGCGGCTCGTCGACTCGGCGGCGCGGGTCTACGGACCCCTTCTCGACTCCCTCTACGGGCGCATCGACCCCACCCCGACAGAACGTCTGCACGTGCTGGGGGACGGTGAGGAGATCGAGGTCGACGGCGGGCGCACGCTCGTCGCGGTGGACTCACCCGGTCACGCCAAGCACCATCTCGCGCTGCACGACTCCTTGAGCGGCGTGCTGTTCGCGGGCGACGCCGTCGGGGTCAAGCTGCCGGACGGCGGGGTGTTGCGGCCCGCGACGCCGCCGCCGGACTTCGACCTCGACCAGGCGCTCACGTCGCTGTCAAAGTTCGCGGCGCGCCGTCCCTCGGCCGTCGCGTTGGCCCACTACGGGTTGCTCGAGCGGCCGGAAGAGCTCCTGGCCGAGGCAGGGGAGACGTTGCGCCTCTGGGCCGAGACGGCCGAACAGGCGTACCGGCGGGGCGGCGACATCGCAGACGCCCTGTCCGCCCGGTTCGACCCGCTGCTCGGCGACATCGATGCGGCCCACAAGGAGAAACTCGACATCATGAACGGCGTCCACTCCAACGCAGCCGGCTTCCGGCGCTGGCTCGAGGGGCGCGACGCGGCCAAGACGGGCTGAAACGCCCGGCGGGGGCAGCCCCGCCGCCTGCGGAGCCGGGCCGCGTCGGCCCGGAGCTCACACGACGAGCTTTTGCCGCAACTCCTCTTGTCGCACCTCGAAGTCGTCCAGGGAGATGCGGCCCTCGGCCAGGTCCTCGTGGAGGGCGGCGAACTGCTCGAGCAGCTGGGTCTGGTCGACCTCGCCGGCCGAGGGAGTCGTCACGGCGTCCTCACTCGCGGCCGCTTTGTCCTCGCGCCGGGCCTGGCGGTCGTCGGCCTTCGCCTTGGCCCGGTCCTTCTTGGCCTGGTCGCGCTGCAGTTTTCCGAATGTCGAACGTGCGCGTGCCACGATCACTCCTTTCCGGCCGCTGAGGGGCGACCAGCTACTGGCGGCCCGGACGTCTCCGCCCTGCCGCTGTTCTTGCCGCATTCGCCCGATGCGGCGGGCCTTTGGGCCCCGAGCGGAGGAGGTGGGATTTGCACCTACGGTACCCATGTGGCACAGGGGTTGCCTTCCCTCGTGCCGGGTAGTTCCTACCCTCCATGAACTGCGGTTTCCCGTTGAGGACCCCGACCTTCGGGGTCCTCGCACCGGCAGCCGCACCCCAGACGGGATGCTCCGGCGGCCTCAACAGTCTACCGGGCAGCGGAGCGGGTGGGATTTGAACCCACGGTGGCTTGCACCACACAACTTTTCGAGAGTTGCACCTTCGGCCGCTCGGACACCGCTCCGTCGCAGAGTCTACTGAAGGCCCAGCGAGGCCCCTGTGCAGGAAGGGAGTGCCCCGACGGCGGACGGATGCACTGTCCCGCCGTGACCGGGTCGTGCCGCATGACCTCCACGTCGCGGCTGCCCTCGGGATTTGCCTTCCAGCCCCCGGAACGCGTCCGTCCGGGCCTCCCCCGGCGGGCGACGGGGCTTTACGCCCGTTGCGACCCCGCCGGCGAAGAGTCTTCCGCCCCCCGCTTGCCGGCGAAGAAGGTCGAGAGGAGCTCGCCGCATTCGGCCGCCCGGACGCCTCCGGTGACCGGCAGCTCGTGGTTCAGCCGCGGGTCGGCACACAAGTTGTAGAGCGTCCCGCACGCACCCGCCCGGGGATCGGTGGCACCGAAGACCAGGCGGCCGACCCGGGCGGCCACCAGCGCGCCGGCGCACATCGGGCAGGGCTCGAGTGTCGCCACGAGCACGACGTCGTGCAGGCGCCAACCCCCGACGGCAGCTGCGGTGTCCCGCAACGCCAGCAGCTCGGCATGGGCCGTGGGGTCGCCGGTGCGCTCGCGCTCGTTGTGCCGAGTCGCCACCACCTTGCCGTCGAGAACGGTGACGGCGCCGACCGGCACTTCGCCGAGCGCGGCGGCGGCGCGCGCCTCGGCCAGGGCCAGCGCCATGGCGTCGTCGTCGCTGACGGCGGCGGGAGGATCGGACGGAGCGATGCCCCAGTATGCGGGCTGCCGTGGACGCGGCGGAAGTCGAGCCGCGCTGCGTGCCGCCGCCCCGCTCAGCGCGGCGGGGCTTTGCAGGTCCTGCTCGAGCCGGTCCAGGGTCGCCTGGAGCTGCGTCGAGCGCGCGAAGAACTCCTGGATGAAGGCCCCCAGCTGCAGCGGGGGCAGCCCGTTGACGCTCTGCAGGAAGGTGATGTCCTGGACGACCTGGCCGTTCGCGCTCGCGAAGTCGCCCCGGGCGACCGTCGGCACGGTGATGGTGACGGCGAGGGTCTTGTAGAGCTCCAGCGAGTCGACGTAGGGATTGATGATGGTGGCGACCCGCGGCGGCGTCGGGAACTGGCTGAGGGTGCTCAGCCCCGCCTGCGCCCCACTCGACGCCGACTGGATGTCGCCGATGGCCGATTCCAGGTGCGACACCTGGGCCGCGGAGGCCACGACCGGGCTCGCGGTCGCGGCCGGCGCCGTCGCATCGGTACGGACGCGTCCCGAGTGCACGATGACGACCGCGGAGACGACCACCGCGACGAACAGGGCCGCCAAGAGCACCCGCCGGCGCGTGTCGCTGCCACGACGCGCCGCCCGGGCGGACGTGTGGGATGGTCGACCCTCCGATTCGTCGTCCTGGTCGTCCGCCTCGTCGGCTACCGCCGTGAACTGTTCGCTCCTGGGCTCGTCTGCCGCTGCGAGCGGCGCCGCGACCGCGACGGCCACCGCGTCGTCGACCGGGTCGTCGGACAACCAGGAGGAGGGTTCGTCGGAGTCGGCCGCCGGCTCCGGCTCGAGGAGGGTGATCGGGTCGTCCTCGGCCGCCTCGTCCTCGGCCGCCTCGTCGGCGATCGGTGCGAATGCCGGGTGGACCGGAAGGACCACCTCGACCTCCTCCTCGTCGTCCACCCAACGGAGGGACCCTTCCGTCAGCTCCTCTGTGCTGCCCCCAGCGGCGCCCACTTCGACGAGCTCGTACTCCTCGTCATCATCGTCGTCGTCCCAGTCCTCCCAGGACGCGCTCGTCTTCTCGGGATGATGCCGAGGCGGACGACGCGACTTCGGCATCGTCCTCGATCCCGGTGTCTTCCCACGTGGCGCGGAAATCGTCCCAGGCGGCGCGGATCGCCAGGAGGTCGATCTCCTCTTCCTCGTCCTGCTCTTCGTCTCCCGCCACGTCCTCGACGGCGACCGGCTCTTCGGGTTCGCTCGTGACGTGGGCCGCGACGACGTCGGGCACGGCGGCGACGGCGAGGACCTCGACGGCCTCGGCCTCGCCGTCCGCGTCGTCGATGTCGTACGCGTCGTACACGCCGGCGGCCGGTGCAGCGACCGTGACGTACCCGGGGTCGCCGTCGGTCGCCACGACCGCATCGTCGAGTGTCACCTCGTCGACGGGTACCACCGTGTCGTCCGGCGCGACATGGTCGTCGACGGCGTCCTCTGAGTCCCCGTAGGTCTTTGCCCGCTGCTCCATGCGGTCGAGGACCGCCTCGACCCGGGCCGACTCCTCATCGTCCTCTGACTCGTCGTCCGCCGCGAACGCGTCCCAGCGCAGCTCGAGGTCCTCGGCCGCCAGTGCGGCGTCCTCGGCGGCGAGGGCGCTGAACTCGACCTCGTAGTCCAGCTCGTCCTCGGACTCGTCCTCGTCCGGAAGGAACTCGTCCCACGCCAAGTCGTCGGAGAGATCGAGCTCACCACCGATGCCCGGCCCGGGAGCGAACGCGGGCGCGATGATGCCTCCGTCTTCCTGGAACCCGGGTCCGGGCTCACCGGCACTCGTGCCGAGCGTTGGGTCCACGCTCTGCTATCGGCCGTTCCCTGGCCCCGATTGAGCGAGGTCCGTGGCGGAGGAGGTGGGATTTGAACCCACGGTTGGTTGCCCAACACACGATTTCCAGTCGTGCCGATTCGGCCGCTCTCGCACTCCTCCCGGACTGCAGCCCGGTCAGGCTAACGGGCCTCGACAGACCGCCATGGACACGCGAGCCGGCGCGACCATGGATCCGGCCTCCCGCGAGACGTCACCCATCGTCTGCCTGTCGTTTGCTGCGTCGCAACCCCTGGAAGTTGCGACTCCATTGCTTAAAGAGGCGGGAGACGAGCGCCGAAGTAGCTCCGTACGGACAAATCAACTTGGAATCATGCACGGAGGCAGGGGTGTTCCGACGAATTATTGTGGCGATGGACAGCTCGGAGGCTGCTCGGAGCGCGTTCGTTTTCGTCTCGGAGTGGTCCCGGCGTTTCGATGCGAAGGTGTGGTTCATCCAGCTGGCGGAGGAGTCGCAGCAGCGACGCTGCAGCATCGCCACGGACGTCAAGCACAGGGGCCGGCGGGTAGCCAACACGTTTTCGGTCAGTGGTGCCACACAGCGGGCGCGCACTCGTCAGGTCGTCAGCGCCATTGCGGAGGCCGCGGCCACGCACCGGGCGGACGTCCTCGTGGTGGGCTTCGACCGCCAGCGCATGAACCAAGGGTGTTTCTCCCGCAGCTTGCGCGACCAGCTGTACGAGGCGACCAGCATTCCCGTGCTCGTCGCGCCTCGGATCCTGGCCCGCCAGGTCCGCGATGCCCCGGTTGCGCCGGAGCCCGCGATCGCACTTGGTCCGGGGCCGGATGGGCCGGTACCCGATGCCGCGAGGACACTCACCGGTGTTTGACAAGGTCGTGGTCGGAGCCGCGGATTCGGAGGGCGCGACCCGAGCCGTCAGGCGCGCCATCGAGGTGACCCGGGTCTCCGGTGGCACGCTGCACGTCGTCATGGCCGTCCGGCGCCGGCGGCACGTCGGGGCGGCCGAGGACCGGCGCGCCGGCAACGGTGGTCTCGACCGGGACGAGGCGCTCCTCGGGGTGTTCACGCAGATGGCAGCCCGCGAGTCGGTGCGGGTCCAGCTCCACCCGCTGCAGTCGGATCCGGCCGACGCGATTACCGCCGTGGCGGCCGAGCAGGGCGCCGACCTGATCGTGCTCGGATCCAATGCGGAGGACGGCATCCGGCAGCTGTCGAGCGTGCCGAAGGCCGTCATGGACCGCGCCGATTGCGCTGTCCTGGTCGTATAGAAGACGGACGGACGAGGGGCCCCCGTCCCCCTCCTGGATGTGACGTGGATGGCCGACCGGCTGTCGAGGCAAGGGCCGGTCAGCCCAGCGAGGTCGACGGGGAATTATTCGAGCGTCGGGATTCATGCCCGGACGAGGCACTAGCCTGAGCGGGCACATCGCCCCGTTGTTGGGTGCGGCGGCCGGGTCCTGCGCAACGGCCGCTCGTGAATCGAGTCAGGGTCGGAAGGCAGCAGCTCTCAGCGGGTCTGGCCGGGTGCCGTAGCCAACCTGGCCGCCGTACCGAGCACCGGGTCGGTGTGTCCGAGCGCCTGGGTAGCATCGGCCTTCATGGCCGACGCCCCCTTTGTCTCGCTCTACCGCCGCTTCCGGCCGGGGCGATTCGACGAACTCCGAGGGCAGGACCATGTCGTGCGCGCGCTGCGCAGTGCGGTGCGCGACGAACGCGTGGCCCACGCGTACCTCTTCAGCGGGCCGCGCGGCACCGGCAAGACGTCTTCGGCGCGCATCCTGGCCAAGGCGCTCAACTGTGAGGCGCCCGTCGACGGCGAGCCCTGCGGGGTCTGCACCTCCTGCATCGAGATCACCCAGGGGAGCTCGCTCAACGTCCACGAGCTGGACGCCGCCTCCAACAACGGCGTCGACGCCATGCGCGACCTGGTGGCCCACGCGGGGCTGGGCACGCCGGGGCGCTGGAAGGTCTACATCGTGGACGAGGTGCACATGCTCTCGACGGCGGCGGCCAACGCGCTGCTGAAGACGCTCGAGGAGCCGCCCAGCCACGTGGTGTTCGTCCTCGCCACGACCGATCCCCAGAAGGTCCCGCCCACCATCCGCAGCCGCACGCAGCACCTCGAATTCCGTCTGTTGGGGGCCGAGACGTTGCACGGCTTGCTCGAATCCGTGAACGCCGAGGCCGGTCTCGATCTCGACGAGGCGGCCCTCGAGGCGGCCGTCCGCCGGGGCAGAGGTTCGGCCCGCGACGCGCTCTCGGCCTTGGACCAGGTGGTGGCGTCGGGGTCCGCGGAGGCGGCGCGGCCCGAGCTCGCCACCGTGGTCGACGCCCTCGCCGACGGCGACGTCGGCCCGGTCCTCGTCGCCCTCAGCGCGCTGCTGGCGGGGGGCTGGGGACCCCAGCAGCTGGCCACCGAGCTCATCGACGACCTGCGCCAGGTCTTCCTCGCCGCGCTCGGCGCCCGAGCTGTGTGCGGCGTCGGGACAGTCGCTCCAGCGCTTCACGTCGCTGGCCGAGACGATGGGCCTGGCGCGGGTGGTGCGGAGCATGGAGATCCTGGGTCACGCGCTGGTCGACATGCGCGAGGCCCCCGATGCGCAGGTGGTGCTCGAGATCGCGACGGTGCGCGCCGTCCGCCCCGACCTCGACTCGGGCATGGAGGCGCTGTCGGAGCGGGTGAGCGTGCTGGAGCGTTCCTTCTCGGGCGCCCCCGCCTTTCCGCGTCCCGGTCCCGCGGCACCCGCCCGGGCCGCCCAGGCGCCGCCGGCCGTGGCACCACCGTCCGAGTCTCCCGAACCCGCCGCGCCGCCGCCGGCCGCCGAGGTGGGTCGACGTCCCTCGATCGGTGCGGTGCGCCGCAGCCAGAAGGCCGCCGCCGAGGCCGTGGCGTCGTCAGCCGCCGAGACGTCCGGAGCGACCGTGCCGGACGAGCCGGTGGCGGAATCGTCCGGACCGTCCCGACCGGCGCCGACCGCACCAGCGGTGCCTGGGCGAGCAGCGTCGCCGGGGCCCGGCCGCGCCATCGACCGCGACAGCCTGACCGAGGCCTGGGGCGACGGCATCCTCAAGGCGTTGCCGGCGCGGGCCAAGGCGCTCTACAGCGCCGGCCGCTTCGTCGCCGTGGACGATCAGGGCGCGCACTTCGCGCTGCCCAACGCCGCCCACCGCGACCGCTGCGCCGACCTCACCCCGACGGTCGAGGCGGCGCTCGGCGCGCACTTCGGCGCGCCGGTGACGCTCGTGCTCGACATCGACGACGCCGACCCGCCGGCACCCGCCACGGGCGGCCCTGCGCCGGCGGCCGGTGCTGCCGACGCCCCCGGGGCCGAGGAGGAGGTCGTCGACCCCGCCGAGTTCGCCACCGACGACGCCGGCGGCGCCGGCGGCGCCGCGGAGGGCGAGACCTCGGCGGCCGAGGCGCGCCTGCTGGAGGCCTTCCCCGGCGCCAGCGAGGTGCTCGGCTAGATGTACACCGGTTCCCTCCGCTCCCTGATCGAGGAGCTGGGTCGCCTCCCGGGCATCGGGCCGAAGTCGGCGCAGCGGATCGCCTTCCACGTCTTGAAGGTGCCGCCCGAGGACGCCCACCGTCTGGCGGACGCCATCGTGGCGGTCAAGGACCGCACCACCTTGTGCGAGATCTGTTTCAACGTGGCCGAGGGCGGCGCCCTGTGCGCCGTGTGCGACGACGACCGACGCGACCCCGAGGTCATCTGCGTCGTCGAGGACCCGCGCGACATCGTCGCCGTGGAGCGCACCGGCTTCAAGGGCCGCTATCACGTGCTGGGCGGCGCGCTCAGCCCGCTCGACGGGATCGGGCGCGAGCAGCTGCGCCTGCAGGAGCTGCTCGACCGGATCACCCAGGGCGCCATCCGCGAGGCCATCGTCTGCACCAACCCCACCATCGAGGGCGAGGCGACGGCAATGCTCGTCGCCCGCGAACTCATCCCCCTCGGCGTCACGGTCTCCCGGCTGGCCAGCGGGCTGCCGGTCGGCGGCGACCTTGAGTACGCCGACGAGCTCACACTCGGGCGCGCGCTCGAGGGACGCCGGCCGCTCGAGGTCTGAGCACCGGTCGCCGGCCGCCCGCCGGGGAACCCGGCGCGTCGGCCGTCCCCTGCAATTGTCCGATGCGGATCGCCATCGTCGGAGCGACGGGCCAGGTGGGCGTCGTCCTGCGCAGAATCCTGGCCGAGCGCCACTTCCCCGTGGACTCCATGCGCTATCTCGCCTCGGCCCGCTCGGCCGGCACGACGCTGCCCTGGGCCGACAGCGACGTCGTGGTGGAGGACGCCGAGACGGCCGACCTCTCGGGCATCGACCTCGCCCTGTGCTCGGCGCCGGCCGCCGTCTCGCGCGTGCTGGCGCCGCGGCTGGTGGACGCCGGGGCCACCGTCATCGACAACTCCTCGGCCTGGCGCATGGATCCCGACGTGCCGCTCGTCGTCCCCGAGGCCAATGCCGAGGCACTGGGCGCCATCCCCAAAGGCATCGTGGCCAACCCTAACTGCACCACCATGGTGGCCATCCCGGTGTTCAAGCCTCTGCACGACGCGGCGGGCCTGCGCCGCCTCGTCGTCGCCACCTACCAGGCCGTCTCGGGTGGCGGCGTGGACGCGGTGCGCGAGCTCGCCGAGCAGCTCGCCAAGACGGTGGACCGGGCCCCGGACCTCACCTTCGACGGCTCGTCGGTCGACTACCCGCCGCGCAGCGTCTACCCGGTCCCGATCGCGCACAACGTGATTCCGCTGCAGTTCACGATCGTCGACGACGGCTCGCTCGAGACGGACGAGGAGCAGAAGTACACCAACGAGACCCGCAAGATCCTCGGGATCCCCGACCTGGCGGTCACCACCACCTGTGTGCGCGTGCCGGTCTTCACCGGTCACTCCGCCGCCGTCATCTGCGAGTTCGAGCGCCCGCTCTCGCCCGAGCAGGCCATCGAGGTGCTGCGCACCGCGCCGGGCGTCGAGCTGGCCGACCTTCCCACGCCGCTGCTGGCGGCCGGCCGCGACGTCTCCTACGTCGGCCGCATCCGGCGGGCGGACGGTGCACCCAATGCCCTGGCCCTCTTCATCTCGGGCGACAACCTGCGCAAGGGTGCCGCGCTCAACGTGGTGCAGATCGCCGAAGAGCTGGTGGCCCTGCGCAGCTGAGCGCAGCGGGCGGCGTTCCGGCGGCTCAGTCGGGGCCGGCGGAGACCGGTTCGGGTCCGCCGATCACCAAGGAGGCCATGCGGCGCGCCAGGTTCACCGCGTGGTCGCCGAAGCGCTCGTAGAAACGGGCCACCATGGCCAGCTCGATGGCCACGGGCAGGGGCATGGTGCCCGCCACCAGCTCGGCCGTCAGCGTGACGTGGAGATCGTCGAGCTCGTCGTCGAGGTCGTCGATGTAGGTGGCCGCCTCCGCCGAGCGCTCGGCGAACGCGTCCGCCGTCTCGCGCCAGATCGTCGTCGCCACTTCGCCCATGCGCTCGACGAGGCCCCGGCTCCGGGCCGACATCTCGGCGCCCAGGCCACGGGCGGCCCGCCGTGCGATGTGCTCGGCCAGGTCCCCGTTGCGCTCCATGTCGGGCAGCATGCGCAGGATCGCCACGTACTCGCGGCGCTCGTCGGCGGTGGTCGCGCCGTGGATGAGCCGCTGCTGCACCGTGGTCGACATCTGCCCGATCAGCTTGTCGATGACCTCGTCGCGCTTCACGAGCTCCTTGGCCGCATCGCGGTCTCCGCCAGCAACGCGTGCGTCGCTCCCGCGATGCCCTCGCCGACCAGCGCGAAGACCTGCGCGAAGAGCCGGTCGATCTCGTGCGGCTCGGGCATGGTGCGCGGCCACAGCGGCTGATCGATGGCGAGGGGACCGACCGGTTCCGGCTCGTCGTCGACCTCGACCGGCTCCGGCGCGGTCTTCGTGCTGCCACCGAGCTTGAAGGGCATCCTGGTCACGCTACCGGCTCACGCACACGTTGACGACCCCCAAATGTGCGCCCCGGCCCCGGGCGCTCTCCCAGGCCGCGCACCATCCCCGCCGCTGTCACAGCCCACCGTTACCTTGGCCTGATGGTGGTCGGAGCGCTCATCGGCGTCCTCGTCGGGCTGGCGATCGGCGTTGCGTGGCACCTCGTGCGCGGCGCACGCGTCGCCGCCTCGACGCGCCTCGCCGAGAGCCGGCTTGCCGACGCGCAGGCGGTCGCCGCACGACAGGCGGCCGAGCTCAAGTCGGCCACCGCGGTGGCCGCGGCGGCCGAGACGGCGCGCGCCGTCGCCGTCTCCGAGCTCGAGGTGTCGCGCCGAGCCGAGGAGGAGGTGGCGCGTCGCGCCGACGAAGACCGCAAGCGACTGGTCGGCGCGTTCGCCGAGCTCTCCGCCCAGGCCCTGGCGAAGAACAACGAGCAGTTCCTGACGCTCGCCGACACGAGGCTCAACGAGGCGCGCACCGCCGTCGAGGGCGACCTGACACAGCGCGAACAGGCCATCGCGCGGTTGCTGGACCCGCTCAGCGAGACGCTGGCGCGCTACGAGCGTGGGCTGCGCGAGATGGAGGTCGAACGCAAGGGTGCCTACGCCAGCCTGACCGAACGCGTGGCCGCGCTGCATCTCGGACACGAGCAACTGCAGAAGGAGACGCGCAACCTGGTGACGGCCCTGCGGTCCCCGCAGACGCGCGGCCGTTGGGGCGAGATGACGCTGCGCAACGCCGTCGAGGCCGCCGGCATGATCGAGCACTGCGACTTCGAGGAGCAGAAGTCGACGGCGACGGCGGACGGCCTCGTGCGCCCGGACATGATCGTGCACCTGCCCGGCGGTGGAGCGGTCGTGATCGACGCCAAGGTCCCTCTTGATGCGTTCCTGCAGTTCAGCGAGGCCGAGGACGAGCCCACGCGCAAGGCCATGCTGGACAAGCACGCCCGCCAGTTGCGGACGCACGTCGACCAGCTGGCCAAGAAGGAGTACTGGAAGCAGGTCGGGCACTCGCCCGAGTTCGTCGTCGCCTTCATCCCCGGCGAGCCGTTGCTGGCGGCGGCGCTGCAGGCCGACCCGACACTGCAGGACCACGCGTTGGGACGGCGCATCGTGGTGGCGACGCCGAACACCCTCGTGGCGCTGCTGCGGACGATCGCCCTCTCGTGGCAGCAGGAGACGCTGGCCGAGAACGCCCGCCAGGTCCAGCAGCTCGGGGCCGAGCTGTACGACCGGCTGCGGAGCATGACCGGTCACATGCAGTCGTTACAGCGCAGCCTCACGTCGAGTGTCGACGCCTACAACAGGGCCGTCGGCTCGCTCGAGTCGCGGGTGCTCGTCTCGGCGCGCAAGTTCCCCGGCCTCGGCGTCGTGGGAGGCGAATCGGCCGAGATCGCCGAGCTCTCGTCGATCGAGGTGGCACCGCGGCACCTCCAGCTCGCGCTGGAGAGCGACGAGGACGGCGACGAGTCGACGATCCTGACGCTGCCCGACGGTGGCGCCAACACCGGCACGCCCGCCTGATCCGGCCACCCGACGGCTCGGTACGGCCCCGAACTGGCCGCATGGCCGGCTGGAACGGAGCAGAACACCGCCGACGTACTCTGCCCGGGTGCTGCACGTCCACCGCTCCGAACGGGCCGACGTCCTCGTGGCCATGCTGGCCGATCTGGTGGCCGCGCCGCTCGAGGACCCGATGGTCCCCGAAGTCGTCTCCGTTCCCACGCGTGGCATCGAGCGCTGGCTCACGCAACAGCTGTCGGGCCGACTTGGCGTCACCCCGGGCCGGCACGACGGTGTCTGCGCCAACGTCGAGTTCCCGTTCCCGGGGACCCTGGTCGGCCGAGCTCTGGCTCTGGCGTCCGACACCGACCCTGACGCCGACCCATGGTTGCCACAGCGTTCCGTGTGGCCCCTGATCGAGGTGGTCGAGGAGCACTTTGGCGAGGGCTGGCTCGCGCCCCTGGCGCAGCACATCATCAATTCGAAGACGGTGGACGGTTCGCGTCGATTCTCGAGCATCCGGCACGTGGCCGACCTCTTCGATCGCTATGCCGTCCACCGACCCGACATGTTGCAGCGCTGGGCCGAGGGTCAGCCCCAGCTGGACGAGGCCCCGTGGCAGGTCGAGCTGTGGTCGTTGCTGCGGGAGCGCATTGGCCGTCCCAGTCCGGCAGAGCGACTCCAGGACGCGTGCGCGCGGCTGCGGAAGGAGCCGGCCCTACTGGATCAGCCACCCCGGCTGTCCCTCTTCGGCTTGACCCGGCTGCCGGCCAGCTACCTCGACGTGCTCGAGGCGATGGGCGCAGGACGGGACGTGCATCTGTTCCTCCTGCACCCCTCACCAGCATTGTGGGATCGGCTGGCGGGCTCGGTCGGACCGAAGTCACGCTACGTCCGCCGCGCCGAGGACGAGACCGCGGGCGCGCCGCGCAACCCCCTTTTGACGTCCTGGGGCCGCGACTCGCGTGAGATGCAGCTCGTGCTCGGCGCCGCCGAGGCGGGCGACGTCGAGGCCGAGGAGCCCACCGAGGCCACGCTGACGCTGCTACGACGGATCCAGGACGACGTGCGTGCCGACCGGGTACCGCGGGGATCGGGTGGTAACGACTCCGAGCGCCCGTTGCTCGACCCGGGCGACGAAAGCGTTCGCGTGCACTCGTGCCACGGCCGCGGCCGGCAGGTCGAAGTCCTGCGCGACGCGATTCTGCACCTTCTCGAGGACGACCCGACACTCGAGCCGCGGGACATCATCGTCATGTGTCCCGACATCGAGAACTTCGCCCCGCTCATTCAGGCGACGTTCGGTGGGCATGACCGCAACGACGGATCCGACGACCCTCTCCGCGCACTCGAGATTCGCCTGGCCGACCGGTCGCTCCGGCAGACGAACCCTGTCATGAGCGCCCTGGCCGAGGTCCTCGAGCTCGCCACGGCGCGGACCACCGCCACCGAGGTCCTCGACCTGGCCGGACGCGAACCCGTCCGGCGCCGCTTCCGCTTCGGCGACGAGGACCTCTTCCGCCTGGAGGAGTGGGTGGAGAAGGCGTGCGTGCGATGGGGCTTCGACGCCGCTCACCGCGGCGCGTTCGACCTCGAAGGGATCGGGAACAATACGTGGCAGGCCGGCGTGGACCGGATCCTCCTCGGTGTCGCCATGGCAGAGGAGCGCCAACGCCTGTTCTGCGAGACCCTCCCACTCGACGATGTCGACGGCGCGGACATCGACTTGGCCGGGCGCATGGCCGAGTTCCTGGACCGTCTCCGCAGTGCGATGGACGCGCTAGACGCCAGCCGGACCGTCGACGAGTGGGCCGGCATCCTTTCCCACGTCTCCGACTCGCTGACGGCGACCTCGCCGGGCGACGCCTGGCAACGCGCCCAGCTGAAGTCGTTACTCGATGACCTGGTGGACGAGGCCAGTACGGAGGCGGGAGTCAGCACCGTCACCCTCGGCTGTGACGACATACGGTCGATCCTGGCGGACCGCCTGAAGGGCCGGCCGACGCGGGCCAACTTCTGCACCGGCCAACTCACCGTGTGCACGCTCGTGCCGATGCGCTCCATCCCGCATCGAGTGGTCTGCCTGCTGGGCCTGGACGACGGAACCTTTCCCCGTCACGTCGAGCGTGACGGGGATGATCTGGCGGCCCGCAACCAGCGGGTCGGCGACCGCGACGTGCGGAGCGAGGATCGCCAGCTTCTTCTCGACGCGCTGCTGGCTGCACGCGACTATCTCGTCGTGACCTACTCGGGCCGCGATGAACGCTCCAACCATTCGCGTCCCCCCGCCGTGCCGATCGGCGAGCTGCTCGATGTCGTGGACCACACGGTCAGGACCCCGAACGGGCGGGCGCGGGAGGTCATCGTGATCTCGCATCCCCTCCAGCCATTCGACGAACGGAACTACCTGGCAGCCGAGCTGGTACCGAGTGGTCCTTGGAGCTTCGACGCCCTGCATCTCGCCGGCGCCAAGGCAAAGGTCGGAACGCGGCGAGAACCCCCACCTTTCCTCGCCTACCCGCTTTCGCCCTCGACGCCGGACCCGGTCGGTCTCGATCAGGTGGAGGGATTCCTGCGCCATCCCGTCCCGCGTTCCTACGCCAACGGCTGGCCATCTCGTTGCGTGAGAAGACGCGCGACTTCGAAGATGCCATCCCCATCGATCTCGATGCACTCGAGCGTTGGAAGATCGCCGATCGGATGCTGGCGGCTCGTCTCGACGGTGCTACCCAGGCGTCGTGCGAGGCGGTCGAGTTCGCTCGCGGCGCTCTGCCGCCCGGCCTGCTGGCCGACCCCGCTCTGGCCAAGATCAGCGATCCTCTGGACGATCTCGTGCGGGCAGCACGAAGCGTCGCACCGCCGCGCTCGATCGACGTCCACGTCGATGTACCCGGCTCGACGAGCCTGGTGGGCACGGTCCCCGGCGTTCGCGGGGACACCGTGCACAGCGTCACCTACTCACGGCTCGGTCCCGCAGCGCGGCTCATCGCCTGGTTGCGTCTGCTCGCCCTCAACGCGACCTGGCCGGAGCGCGAGTTCCGGGCACGGACGATCGGCCGGGCCAATCGCCGGGGATGCACCGTCTCGGTGGCCACCATCGGACCGCTCGGTGAGGATGCGACGAGCCGGCGGGCCATCGCCGTGCAGCACCTCGTGCCGCTCCTTGACCTCTTCGCGCGTGGCCTGTGTGAGCCACTCCCGCTCTACTGCAAGACGTCGGCGGCCTGGGCCGCCGCCGTCGCCGCCGGCGCGGACACCGCGGCGGCCAAGAGAACCGCGGCTGGATGCTGGGAGTCGGGCTGGGACGATCCGAAGGAGGACGCCGACGCCGAGCACGAGCTCGTCCTGGGGCAACACGTCTCGACGGAGACGCTCCTGGCGCTGTCAGGAACTCCGCGGCCCGACGAGGCCGGCTGGGCGCCCGCCGAGGCGACCCGGTTCGGCCTCTACGCGCGGCGGATGTGGGACGGCCTGCTGGCGCTCGAGCAGGTGGTCGAGTCGTGACCGGCACCCTGCAGCCCCGGGCCAGACCCGAGCCGGAGGAATTCGAGCTGTGCGCCAAGTTGCCGCGCGGCATGACCCTGTTGCAGGCGAGTGCCGGCACGGGCAAGACCTTCACGATCGCCGCGCTGACGACGCGCTACGTCGCCGAGGCCGCTCTGCCGATCGACCGTCTTCTCGTCATCACCTTCACCCGCATGGCGACGGGAGAACTACGCGAGCGAGTTCGCGAGCGCCTGGTCAGCGCCCATGACGGACTGGTCGGCGTGCTCGAGGGCGGTGCGGGATACGAGGACGACGAGATCGTACAGCTGCTCGCCGCCGCACCACGTGACGAGGTCGCGGCCCGGCGCGACAGGTTGAACAAGGCGATTGCCGACTTCGACAGCGCGACCATCGAGACGACGCACGGGTTTTGCCTCCAGGTTCTCTACGGCCTCGGCACGGCGGGGGACGTCGACCGCGAGGTCACCCTCGTCGAGGACGTACGGGACCTGCGCGACGAAGTGGTCGACGACCTCTACCTCCGCAAGTTCGCGGAGAGTCCCAACCCCCTCGGTTTCACCCGCACCCAGGCCCGCAACATCGCCAAACGTGTGTTGGATCACCCCGATGCCGAGCTCGTCCCGCCGTGGTCGGGGGCCATGGACACCCCGTCCATCCGCCGGCGCTTCGCGGACAGAGTGCGCACGGAGATGGACCACCGCAAGCGAGGTCGCAAGGTCCTCACGTACGACGATGTCCTCCTCCGCCTGCGCGACACACTGAGGGACGAGGCGCGCGGACCTCACGCCTGCACCCGGCTACGCGAGCGCTACGACGTCGTGCTGGTCGATGAGTTCCAGGACACCGACCCCGTGCAGTGGGAGATCATGCACCGGGCCTTCGGTGCAGGCGATACGACCTTGGTGCTGATCGGGGACCCGAAGCAGGCGATCTACGCGTTCCGGGGTGCGGACATCCACGCCTACCTCGACGCACGAGACGTCGTGGAGTCCGAGTGGACTCTCGACGTCAACTGGCGGAGCGACGAGGGGCTGCTCCAGGCCTACGACGCCCTGTTCGCCGGCGCGCAGCTCGGTTCCGCCGGGATCACGTATCGCGCCATCAGGGCAGCCGCGGCGAACCGGGAAACTAGGCTCGAACACCTCGCCGAACCCACGCCGCTGCGCGTCCGGGTCGTCCACACCGACGATGGCCTCGTCGCCACCACCAAGGCCAAGGGGCTGCCGCAGGTAGGAGGGGCGAGGGCACTTATCGCTCGCGACGTCGCGGCCCAGGTCGTCGATCTGCTGTCCGTCGGGGCGGAGGTCGTGACGCGCGCCAGGGACGGCGGCGAACTCTCTCGCACGCGGTTGGATCCTGGCCACATCGCCGTCCTCGTCCGGATCAACAGCCATGCCACCCTGGTGCGCGACGCCCTCCATGCGGTCGGTGTGCCGGCCGTGATCGGCGGAAGCGGCTCGGTGTTTGCGACGAAGCCGGCGATGGACTGGTTGCATCTGCTTGAGGCGCTGGAGCGGCCCACGGCGCGCGACCGAGCCTCGTTGGCGGCACTCACCTGCTTCGTTGGGTGGTCGGCCGCGGAGGTGGCAACCGCCGGCGAGTCGGAGTGGGAGAACTTGCACTGGTCCCTGCACCGTTGGGCCGCGTTGCTCCGCGACCAGGGAATCGCCTCCCTCTACGAGACGGTCAGTGCCTCTCACGGCGTACCGGCGCGGGTGCTTGCCTGGCCGTCGGGTGAGCGCTTCATGACGGACCTGCGCCACATCGCGCAGCTGCTGCACGAGGCGGGCGTCTCCCAGGGACTCGGCCCCACCGCCATGGCGACCTGGCTCGGCAGGCGGATACACGATGCCGACAAGGACGGCGAGAACGAAGAGCGGTCTCGTCGTCTCGAGTCGGACTCCGATGCCGTGCAGGTGATCACCATCCATCGGAGCAAGGGACTCGAGTTCCCCGTCGTCCTCTGCCCCTTTATGTGGGATGGCAGCACGAAGAAGAGCGAAGTCCCGGTATTTCACGATCCGGACAACGGCAACGAGCGAACTATCGATGTCGCGCACCGGGGAGCCGACTTCGACACCCATCAGAAGATGGAGATCGTGGAGGCCCGCGGCGAGGACCTGCGCCTGCTCTACGTGGCGTTGACCCGGGCCCAGCATTTGGCCATCCTCTGGTGGGTCGGTGCGTACGAAAGCGAGAACTCACCCCTGTCCCGGCTGCTCTTCGACCGTGACGGACAGGGCATCGTCAGTCCCTACGCCCGCAAGCGCCATGGCGACGCCGACGTGGCTGCTGCGTTCCGCGCGCTCGGGCCGCGGGTCCACGTTGAGCGGGTCGGGCGCCCGGCGGCTGAGCGGTGGCAGCGCGATCCGACCGCACCGCCCCGACTCGAGGTGGCCGTGTTCGACCGCCTCCTCGACGTGGGCTGGCGCAGGGTCTCGTACTCGGGTATCACGCGCGCCCTGCATGAGCAGCCGGCGATCGGCAGCGAGCCCGAGCGGACCCTCACCTCGGACGAGGAGGTTCTCGTCCCGGCGGTCCGGTCTGCCTCCGTTGCCGACTCGACGTTCGAGGCGTGGCGCGCGACCGCCCTCCACCTGGCGGCGATGCCCGGCGGTGCGCTGGTGGGCACCGCCGTGCACAGCGTCTTCGAGCGCGTCGACTTCGACTCCCCCGACCTCGCCGCCCGAGTTGGCGCCGCCCTCGACCGCGAGGTCGGCTGGCGCAGTGTCGAGCTCGGCTCCCGTGACGCCGTTGTGGCGGGATTGTGTGCCGCCATCGAGGCCCCGCTCGGCGCCGTGGTCGGAGGCATCCGGCTGCGCGACGTCGCTCGGAGAAACCGGTTGGACGAGCTCGGCTTCGAGATCCCGCTGGTCGGCGGCGACGTCCCGACCGGGACGGCCCACGTCACCCAGGTGGCCGACCTGCTCGAGGCGCACCTCCCTCCCGGCGATCCCGTGGCCCGCTACGCCCCCGCGCTGCGCGACCCCGCCCTGAGCGGCCTCCTCCGGGGCTACCTGACCGGAAGCCTCGACCTCGTCGTCCGGCTGCCCGACGGCCGATTCGTCATCGCCGACTACAAGACGAACAGGCTGGGCGGGCCCGACGAGACGCTCACGGCCTGGCACTATCGCCCCGGCGCGTTGGACGACGAGATGGTGGCGGCCCACTATCCGCTCCAGGCGCTGCTCTACGTGGTGGCCCTGCACCGCTATCTGCGCTGGCGCCTCGAGGGCTACAACGCGGAAGAGCACCTCGGTGGCGTCCTCTATCTCTTCGTCCGGGGGATGAGCGCGACAGAGCCAGTGGGGGACGGCGCGACGCCAGGCGTGTGGTCGTGGGTGCCTCCCGCCGCCCTGGTCGAAGCGTTGAGCGACCTGTTCGATACCGGGGCCGGCACATGACGGTGGTCGAGGGGCTCGATCCCTACGACGCCACCCTGGCCCTGTGCGCCGATGGCCTTCTGGCCGACTTCAACCTGGCCGGGATCCTGTCCACCTCCGACATCCACGTGGCGCGACGACTCACCCGCCTCAGCGGCATTACCGATGAGTCGGTGTGCTTCGGCGCGGCGCTGGCGGCTCGGGCACCGCGCCTGGGGCACGTCTGCGTCGACCTCGCCACGATCCGGCACACCGCCAGCACCGATACCGAGACGGCGCCCGATCTCGCCGCGCTGCCCTGGCCAGAGCCCGGCGCATGGGTGCGCCGGATGGCGGACAGCCCGATGGTGGGCGTCGACCTCCCGCTCAGACTGTCGGGGTCCACGCTCTACCTCGACCGGCTTTGGGCCGACGAGAGCCTGGTGGCCGCCCAGCTGCTCGATCGCGCCGGCCGGCCGGCCGGCGACGTGGACGGGGCCTTGCTCGCGGCTGGGCTCAACCGGATGTTCCACGCCGGGGAGGAGCCCGACCTCCAGCGCGACGCCGCCGCCACCGCGGTCCGGCTGACGCTATCGGTGATCGCCGGCGGCCCGGGAACCGGGAAGACCACCACCGTGGCCCGCATCCTGGCGCTCCTCGATGAGCAAGCCGGGGCACGCGGTGAGCGACCGCCTCTCGTGGCCCTGGCCGCGCCCACCGGCAAGGCGGCCGCCCGGCTCGAGGAGGCCGTCCGCGGCGAGGCAACACAGCTCGATATAGCGGCGGCGACCCGGGACCGCCTCCGCGCCCTCGAGGGGCTGACGCTCCACCGCCTGCTCGGTTTCAACCCCGGCAACCGGACCCGTTTCCGACACGACCGCGGCAACCACCTGCCTCATGACGTCGTCGTGGTCGACGAGACGTCGATGGTGTCGCTCTCGATGATGGCCCGGCTGGCCGAGGCCGTCCGGCCCGAGGCGCGGCTCGTCCTCGTCGGCGACCCCGAACAACTCGCCTCAGTCGAGGCGGGCGCGGTGCTCGGCGACATCGTCGGGCCCGCCGCCGACCGCGCGGCCCTACCGTCGGACCGTCCGGTGATCGGTGAGGGGATCACCGTCCTCCGGCGGGTACACCGCTACGGGGGAGCCATCGCCACAATGGCCGAGGCCGTGCAGCGCGGTGACGCCGACGGCGCGCTCGAGGCCCTTGCAACCGGTGGTTCCAATGTGGAGTGGATCGCGGCCGACGTCTCCGCGCAGCGCACGTCCGAGGAGCTCGGCGAAGTCCGCGCCCGGGCGGTGGCGAGCGGCCGCAGGGTCATCGAGGCGGCGCGGGCAGGCCGGGCGCACGACGCCATTGCCGCGCTCGGTGGCTTTCGTCTCCTCTGCGCGCACCGCCGGGGGCCCGAAGGAGTGGCCACCTGGATGCGCCACGTCGAGGACTGGCTCCGCGCCGAGGTCGAGGGCTTCGTGGCCGGATCGGAGTGGTTTGTCGGTCGTCCGCTGATCGTCACCGAGAACGACTACGCGCTCCGCCTCTACAACGGCGACACTGGGGTCGTCGTCGAGACGGAGGGTGGTCGGCTCGTCGCCGCCTTCGAGCGGGGCGACACCGTCGTCCATGTCAGCCCGACGCGCCTCGCTGCGGTCGACACGGTGTACGCGATGACCGTCCACAAGAGCCAGGGTTCCCAGTTCGACGACGTCGCCTTCTTGCTGCCCGGCATCGACTCACGCGTGCTCACCCGCGAGCTGCTCTACACCGCCGTGACCCGCGCCCGGAATCACCTGATCGTCGTCGGCTCCGAGGACGCGATCCGCGCCGCCGTCCGACGCCCCATCGCCCGCGCCTCCGGCCTGCGAGCCGCCCTGTGGGGCGAGCCCGGCTGAACGCTCCCGGCCCGCGGCCGGTCCAGCCGCCGGCCCGGCCGGACCATCCCCGAACGGCGATTTCTCGCCCTTTAGGCTGCCCGTTCAGCGGAAAAGCCCTGGTCTCACACCAATAACAGCCGCCACACAGCGTGGATTCAGGGTCCTGCCCCATGATGTGGATTGACACGACTCCGTAACAATTGCGGGGCCTCAGTGGACGAAAAAGGGTGAGGATGAAGATTCTGGTTCTCGGCGGAGACGGCTACCTCGGTTGGCCTACCGCACTCCACCTGTCGGCCCGCGGGCATGACGTCACCGTCGTCGACAACCTCGTACGGCGCGAGTACGACCGCGAGATGGGCGTCGACAGCCTCGTGCCCATCGCGGCGCTGCAGGACCGCGTGACCCGTTGGGAGCAGCTGTCGGGGCACTCGGTCAACGTGCGGATCGGCAATCTGACCGACGCGGCCTTCACCTACGGCATCGTCGCGGAGGCGAAGCCGGACGCGATCGTGCACTTCGGCGAGCAGCGTTCCGCCCCCTATTCCATGATCGACCGCGAGCACGCCGTGTACACACAGGTGAACAACGTCGTGGGCAACCTCAACGTCATGTACGCGATCCAAGAGATCGATCCCGACATCCACCTCGTGAAGCTCGGGACGATGGGCGAGTACGGGTACCCCAACATCGACATCGAAGAGGGCTTCATCGAGATCACCCACAAAGGTCGCACCGACGTGTTGCCCTATCCCAAGCAGCCAGGCTCCTTCTACCACCTGTCCAAGGTGCACGACAGCCACAACATCATGTTCGGCTGCCGCATCTGGGGCCTCCGCGCCACGGACCTGAACCAGGGCATCGTCTACGGGCAGTCGACCGACGAGACGGACCTCGACCCCGTCCTGTCGACACGCTTCGACTACGACGGCGTGTTCGGCACCGTACTCAACCGCTTCTGTGTGCAGGCCGTCACGGGTCACCCCCTGACCGTCTACGGTGCTGGCGGCCAGACCCGCGGCATGCTCAACATCCGCGACACCCTGGCCTGCGTCACGCTGGCCCTCGAGACACCGGCCGACCGCGGCGAGTTCCGCGTCTTCAACCAGTTCACCGAGTCGTTCTCCGTGCGCGACATGGCGCAGATGGTGAAGCGGGTGTGTCCGACCCGCGTCGACATCGCCGAGGGGCTGGCCAATCCGCGGGTCGAGCACGAGGAGCACTACTTCCACGCGGCCAACACCAAGCTGCTGGACTTGGGTCTGCACCCTCACCTGCTGACCGACGAGGTCATCGCCGGCATGCTCCAGCTAGTCGAGCGCCACCGGGACCGGGTCGACGTCCGGGCCATCGCCCCGACGGTGCAGTGGCGTTCGAGCGCCAGCACCCTCACCACGACGGGGGAGACGCCGGGCGCGTCCTTCCTCGCGGTATAACGCACCTCCTGCCCAAGTAGTTTCCTGTGGCGATGTCGCCACGCAGGCCACGCCGCCGCGCGCGCCGTCGATCACCGGCCCGGCCGGTCATCCTGCTCGTCGCAGTGGTGATCCTCCTGGCACTCCTCGTGGGTGGGCTGACCCAGGTGTCGCGGCAGTCGCAGGGTTACGACGCCGACTCCGCCCGGGCGCTGGCCGCCCAGGGCGCGCTCGTGGCCGACCAGTCCAGCGCCACGTCGGCCCAGGTGCGCACGCTGATGAACGACCTGCCGAGCGAGACCCGCCAGGGGCTCCAGGTCGCGCTGGACAACGCGGTGCAGCAGACGGCGGACCAGTCGGCCCGGGCCACCCTGGCCAGCAACGCGACGCCGTTGGGCCCGCTGGCCACCGAGTTCGCCGACGTCTTCGCCGAGCGGGCCCAGTCGATGACCGACCTGCGCACCGCCGTGGACGGCTTCCTCGGCATGCAGCCGATACCGAGTTCCGGCACGGTGGCCGACGGGCCGGCACCCACCGCGCCGCCCGCGCTGCTCTCGGCCAATCAGGCGACCAACCGCATCGCCGCCGCCGGGGCGCTCCTGGCGCACTCCGACGCGCTCTACCGTTCGGTGCGCCGGTCGCTGGCCACCGGGGCCGGCCACGGACGGCTCCCCGCGTCGGTGTGGGTGACCCGCCCGCAGCTCTGGCGCCTCGGCACGCTGGCCGCCCAGGTGGACCTCATCGCCACCTCGCCGACACTGGCCGCCACCCACGACGTGGTGTTGCGCACCGTGCGTCTCAACCCGCCGGCGCTGCCGACGGCCCCCGGCGCGTCCGCGACCGTGTCGGTCCTCAGCCCGACGCAACAGCTCGCGGTGACCGTCGTCGTGGCCAACCAGGGTTCGGTGGACGAAGCGCACGTCACGATCCGCGATTCGCTGGCCGACCAGACGACGGGCGCCACCGTCACACGCAGCCAGCGCACGGCGCTGGCATTGGACGCGTCGGCGACGATGCCACCCGCCACCTTCGCGGTGAAGCCCGGGACCGCCTACGTCCTGACGGTCCAGGTGGTCCCGCCCGCCGGTCAGACCCTGACCGTGGGCACCGCACTCCAGCAGCCGCTGCAGATCGCTCCCGGCTCCTAAGACCCCGGCGCGCCGCCCCTCGGAGTTTCCTCGTGTGTCGACCCTCCTGGCCTGCTGGTCATAGGATCGGAAGGCATCGAAAAGAAGGAACTGGAGGGCCGCACGTGGCCGAGAGCATCACCATCACGGACAATCGCACAGGCGAGTCCATGGAGATCCCGATCGTCAACGGCGGTGTCTCCGCCGAGGAGTGGGCGAAGCTCCTCCCGGGGATCTGGTTCTTCGATCCCGGCTTCATGTCGACGGCCGCCTGCGAGAGCTCCATCACCTACCTCGACGGGGACGCCGGGATCCTGCGCTATCGCGGCTATCCCATCGAGCAGCTGGCCGAAAAATCGACCTATCTCGAGGTGGCCTACCTCCTGTTGAACGGCGAGCTGCCCGACCAGGAGCAGTTCACCGCCTGGAAGCACGACGTCACGTACCACACGTTCATCCACGAGAACGTGCGCAAGCGCTTCCTCGAGGGCTTCCACTACGACGCCCATCCCATGGGCATGTTGGTCTCGGCCGTCGCCGCGCTCTCTACCTTCTATCTCGATGCCAAGGACATCTTCGACCTCGAGTCCCGCAACAAGCAGATCATCCGGCTCATCGCCAAGATGCCCACACTCGCCGCGGCCGCCCACCGCTTCAGCGTCGGGATGCCCTTCGTCTACCCGGACAACTCCCTCGACTTCGCCCCGAACTTCCTCTCCATGCTCTGGAAGGTCGCCGAGCCACGCTTCGAGGCCGACCCGGTGCTGGCCCGGGCCCTCGACGTCCTCTTCATCCTCCACGCCGACCACGAGCAGAACTGCTCCACGACCGCCATGCGCGTCGTCGGCTCGTCGCACTCCGACCCCTACTCGGCCACGGCGGCCGCGGCGGCCGCGTTGTACGGGCCGCGCCACGGCGGCGCCAACGAGGCCGTCATCCGGATGCTCACCGATATCGGGAGCATCGAGAACGTGCCGGACTTCATCGCCACCGTCAAGGCAGGCACGGGCGGCCAGCGCCTGCAAGGCTTCGGGCACCGCGTCTACAAGAGCTACGACCCGCGGGCCAAGATCATCAAGCGGACGGCCGACGAGGTCTTCGAGGTGACCGGCAAGAACCCGCTGCTCGACATCGCGCTGAAGCTCGAGGAGATCGCACTCAACGACGAGTACTTCACCTCGCGCCGGCTCTACCCCAACGTCGACTTCTACTCGGGCCTCATCTACCAGGCCATGGGCTTCCCGCTCGAGATGTTCCCGGTGCTCTTCGCCATCCCTCGCACCTCGGGCTGGCTGGCGCACTGGCAGGAGATGCTCGATCAGGACTCGAAGATCGCGCGACCCCGCCAGCTCTACATCGGCTCGGACGAGCGCGACTACGTCCCCATGGCCTCACGCTGAACCGGCGCGTCCGCGTTGCGGTGCAGCACGCGGACGAGTCCCTCCTGGGCGACCGAGACGCACAGGTGTCCCTGGCGGTCGAAGAGGAAGCCGCGGGCCAGGCCGCGTCCGTGGGTGGCGATCGGGGCGTCGGTGTCGTAGAGGAGCCACTCGTCGGCCCGGAAGGGCCGGTGGAACCACATGCAGTGATCCAGGCTGGCGCTCATCAGGGCGTCGTCGCCCCAGCGCACCTCGTGCGGGGCGAGGATGGTGTCCATGAGTGACATGTCCGACGCGTAGGTCGCCACGCACGCGTGGAGGAGCGGGTCGTCGGGCAGCGTCCCGTCGGCCCGGATCCAGAGCCGCTGCACCGGGTCCCCGGGTGTCGACAGGTGCCAGGAGAGCTCGCCGATGTGGCGCTGGTCGATCGGATGGGGACGCTCGAACCAGTCGGCCAGCTCGGCGTCCTTCCACGGCTGCAGGCGCTCGAACAGCGTCGGCAGGGTCTCGGGCGCGGGGACGTCGGGCATCGGGAACTGGTGCTCCAGGCCGGTGTCCTCGTCCTCGAAGGACGCCTCGAGGTTGAAGATGGCCCGCCCGTGCTGGACGGCGACGACGCGGCGCGTGGTGAACGAGCGGCCGTCGCGGATGCGGTCCACCTCGTAGAGGATGGGCACGGTCGGATCGCCGGGCCGCAGGAAGTAGGAGTGCAGCGAGTGCACGTGGCCGTGCGCCACGGTGCGCCCGGCCGCCATGAGCGCCTGGCCGGCCACCTGACCGCCGAAGACGCGTTGGCGGTTCTCGTTGGGCTGGATGCCCCGGAAGATGTTGACCTCGATCGGCTCGAGGTCCAACAGGTCGACCAGGAAGTCCAAGTCCGCACTCATGCGCCCCATGTTCGCAGCCCGCCGGAAGGCACGTCGCAACGTGGTGGGAGCACGAGGACGTCGCCCCCGCTACCCTGCGGCGGCGTGACACCGACCGCAGCGAGCACACCACGCGCGCTCACCTTCCCCGCCGGGTTCACGTGGGGCGTCGCCACGGCGGCCCACCAGATCGAGGGCGGCAACGTCAACAACGACTGGTGGGCCTGGGAGCACGACCCCGACTCGGGCACGCTCGAACCGAGCGGCGACGCCTGCGACTCGTTCCACCGCTGGCGTGAGGACATCCAGCTCGTGGCGGACATGGGCCTCGGCGCCTACCGCTTCTCGCTCGAGTGGAGCCGCATCGAGCCCGAGGAGGGCGAGTTCTCCATTGCCGCGCTCGAGCACTACCGGCGCATGTGCGCCGCCTGCCACGGTCACGGCATCCTCCCCGTGGTCACGTTCCACCACTTCACTTCGCCGCGCTGGCTGGCCGCACGCGGCGGCTGGGAGGCGCCCGACGCGCCGGAGTGCTTCGCCCGCTTCGTCACCCGCGCCGCGGCACACCTCGGGGACCTCATCGGCTGGGCCTGCACGATCAACGAGCCCAACGTGGTGTCGGTGATGGGCTACTTCCAGGGCGAGTACCCGCCCGGGGTCAGGGAGGACTTCGTCCGCTACGGCGCGGTGAACGAGGCCATGGTGCGGGCGCACCGCCTGGCCGTCGAGGCGCTGCGGGCCGGGCCCGGTGACTTCCCCGTCGGGCTGACGCTGTCCATGGCCGAGATCACCGCCGAGGAGGGCGGCGAGGCCCTGCGGGACGGCGCGGAGGAAATGCTCGAGAACGTCTTCCTGCGGGCCACCGGCGGCGACGACTTCGTGGGGGTCCAGTGCTACACGCGCATGCACTTCGACGCCCAGGGCCTGGCGCCCAACGACCCCGACGTGCCCCTGACCCAGATGGGGGACGAGCGCTGGCCCCAGGCCGTCGAGCACACGGTGCGCCGGGCGGCCGCCGTGAGCGGGCGCCCCGTCGTGGTCACCGAGAACGGGATCGCCACGGCCGATGACACGGATCGCATCGCCTTCCTCACCGACGCCCTGACCAGCGCCCACCACAGCCTCGACGAGGGCATCGACCTGCGGGGCTACTTCGTGTGGAGCCTCCTCGACAACTTCGAGTGGCACCTCGGCTACGGCCCCAAGTTCGGGCTGGTCGCCGTCGCCCCGGGCACCTTCGAGCGCCGGCCCAAACCGAGCGCCCACTGGTTCGGCGAGGTCGCCCGGTCGAACCGCGTCTTCACCGCGGGCACCGAGGGGACTGCCAGGGTGTGAATTTGGCGGCCGGGCTAGGGTTTGGGCCGTGCGCTCCCGGCTGCCACAGCTCTCGGACTGGCTGCACACGCACGAGGGGCGCAAGATCTTCCGCTACTCGATGGTCTCCGTCATCTCGACGGCCGTGTCCCTCGTCACCATCGCCATCGTCTACGGCGTCCTCCACATCTGGAGCGAGATCCCGAGCACGATCTTCGGCAACGCCGTGGCCACCTTCCCCTCCTACTGGCTCAACCGGAAGTGGGCCTGGGGCAAGCACGGCCGTTCGCACCTCTGGAAAGAGGTCGTCCCGTTCTGGGTCATGGCGGCCGCGGGCATCGCCTTCTCCATCCTCTGGGCGGCCCTGGCGCGCCACATCGCCATCAAGTACCAGCTGGATCACTTCGAGACGACCGTGCTCGTGCTGGCCGCCAACGTGATGTCGTTTGCGGTCTTCTGGGTGCTCAAGCTGTTCGTGTTCAACCGGATGTTCCACCAGGAGCTCGACGAATTCGACGAGCACCTCACGCACGAAGAAAAGGAAGAAAAGGAAGAAGAAGCGGCTGAGGCCGCGCCGCACTGATCCGCCGGACCGCCACCTGGCGGGCGGACCCCGTGCCGAAGCTGCAGCCCTTTGGGCCTCAGTCCCTGAAGTTGGAGAACTGCAGCGGGATCCCGAAGTCCTCGGCCTTGCACTTCGCGATGACCTCCTGGAGGTCGTCGCGCTTCTTGCCCGACACCCGGAGCTGCTCCCCCTGGGTCTGGGAGGACACGCCCTTGAGCCCCAGGTCCTTGATGAACTTGTTGAGGCGCTTCGCGTGGTCGGCCGAGATGCCGGCGCGGATGGCCACGTGCTGGCGGGCCGTGCCTTTCTGGGCCTCCTCGATCTTCCCGGCTTCGAAGGCCTTGAGGGACACCTGGCGCTTGACCAGCCGCTCGTCCAACACCTGGTGGAGGGCGCGCAGGCGGTCCTCGGTCGAGGAGCGCAGCACGAGCTCCTTTTCTCCCAGCTCGATTGTCGAGTCGGTGTTCTTGAAGTCGAAGCGGGTCGCCGCTTCCCGATTGGCCTGGTCGACGGCGTTGCGGACCTCTTGCATGTCGACTTCGGAGACGATGTCAAACGTGGGCATGGGAGCAGCGTACCGGCGCCACATCCAGCTGAGGGTGGCCGGCCGGACTAACCTCGCTCGCTGCGGGTCGGTGTCCGAGTGGCCAAAGGAAGCAGGCTGTAAACCTGCCGGTTCACACCTACGGAGGTTCGAATCCTTCCCGGCCCACGCCAGGATTTGCCCATGGCGGCGCCCCGTGGGTGCCCCTTGCCACCCCCGGGAGTGCCGTTACAATGCTGTTGCAGATCGATTGCGGGTACCTGCTCCCCGGGCAGGCCCTCCCTTCCCCCCGGGCTTTTGCGCCCGGTGACGACAAGCGAGACTGACAACCCCGTGGACGAAACCGCGACGCCTAGTTCACCAACGGTCCTTGACCGTGTGAGCACGCGCCTCGGCCGCGTCTCGATGCGGGCCGATGCCCTGCGTCTGCGCGTCACGCCCGGCGTCACGCTGACCCAGCGCGTCGAGGTGGAGGCGGGCGACCCCGACGACTGGACGTGGCTGCGCCGACCCGCGCTGCTGGGTTTCCTCGCCGTCGTCTCCATCTGCGTCGGCGCGTCCCTGCCGAGCTCACCCTTCAAGCTCGAGATGGGTGGCACGTGGTTCTTCGGTGAGGCCACGTGGCCCACGACGAGCCTGATGCTGCCGGGGGTCGTCGCCGTCTACGGCGGCATGGTCCTCTTCGTGCGCGTGTGGTTCGGCCTCTACCAGACCCTGCGCGTCCGCCCGGGCGTACCGATCCGCCAGTTGGCCTACATGCTGGCGCTCTGGCTGGTGCCGCTCCTGGCGGTGGCGCCGCTCTTCAGCCGCGACGTGTTCTCCTACGCCGCCCAGGGCGAGATGATGAGCCACAGCATCAACCCGTACCACTACGGGCCGGGTACGCTCGGCTCGGGCCCCTACGTGTCGGGGGTCGATCCGCTGTGGCTCAACACGGCGGCGCCCTACGGGCCGCTCTTCTTGCTGCTCGCTGGCTGGTCCGCCTCGCTCAGCCTCCACCACGCACTCATCACCGTGGTGCTGCTCCGGCTCCAGTCCGTCGCCGGCGTCGCGCTCATCGCCTACTGCATCCCCAAGCTCGCCCGCTCCTTCGGCCGCGACCCCGGTCCGGCCTTCGTCCTGGCCGTGCTCAACCCCCTCACCCTGCTGGCGCTCGTCGGCGGCGCGCACAACGACGCCATCATGGTCGGGCTGCTCCTGGCCGGCATCACCGCGGCACGCTCGTTCCATCCGGTGTGGGGCATCGCCCTGTGTGCGCTGGCCGCCTCGATCAAGGTACCGGCGGCCATCGGCATCGTCTATGTGGCGTGGGACTGGGCCGGACCGTTCGCCGACTGGCGGCGCCGGGCGCGTATGTTCGTGCGCGCCGGACTGGTCACCATCGCCGTCATGGGGTTCCTCTCCCTGGTCTCCGGGCTCGGCTGGGGCTGGATCGCCAACCTCGGCACGCCGGGCACCGTGCGTTCGTGGATGGCGCCGGCCACCGCGGTGGGCCTCCTCATCAGTGGGACGGCGCACGTGGTCGGGATCGGGGTCGGCCTGGGCGGGGTGCTGACGTTCACCCGTGCCATCGGCCTGGTCGCCGCGGCGGCCATCGCCGTCCTGTGCCTGCGCAACCGCCAGCGGCTCGGGGTGCTCGGCGCCCTCGGGATCACGATGATGGCCTTCGTGCTGCTCGGCCCGGTGGTCCAGCCCTGGTACCTGACGTGGGGGATCATCCTCGCCGCCCCGGTGGTGGCGGGCCGCTGGCTCTACGCCGTCCTCGGCCTCTCCATGGTCGCCCCCTTCATCGGGCTCACCGGCGGCACCGACCTGCTGAACGAGCTGTTGCACACCGACCCGGCCAGCATGGTGCTGGCGGTGATGGTGCTCTGGGCGGTGGCCATCGTCCCGCTCGGGAACTGGACGACGTCGTGGCGGCTCGACCGTTCCCGGCTGCCCAACCTGCCGGCCGCCCACGGCCAGGGCGCCGTCCTGGAGTCCTGAGCCCGGGCCTTCCGGACACGGCCACCACCCTTCGCTCCAGCACCCGCGCCCTAGAGCAGGCGTTGCAGCTCGACCACGTCCAGCCACTGGCGGTGTTTGCGCCCCACCTCGCGTTCCACGCCGACGAGCTCGAAGCCGGCCGCCCGGTGCAGCCCGATCGAGGTCTCGTTGTGCCCGGCGATACGGGCGATGACCGAGTGGAAGCCGTGGGCCGAGGCCAGGACCAAGAGCTCGGACAGCAGGGCGCTGCCCACTCCTCTGCCGCGCTGGGCCCGGTCGACGTAGATGGAGTTCTCGGCGGTGGCCGAGTACCCCGAGCGCTCGTGGAAGGGGGACAGCGAGCCGAAGCCGAGCACCACCTCGCCGTTGGCCCCGACCCCGGCGGCCACCCCCGAGCCCGGCTCCTCGATCGCCACCAGGGCCGGGTGGACGCCGCTGTGCTCGAGGATCCAGGCCTCCTGCTCGGCCCGGGTGCGCGGCACCATGTCGAAGGTGTTGGTGCTCTCGAGGACCTCGACGTTGTAGATGGTCCGGATGGCCTCGGCGTCGGCCACCTCGGCGAGTCGGATGCGCATCGGCCGATGGTACTGTTGACGTGGGAAAACCCGGGGAGCGGCGGCAGCGCGTCCTGGGCTCTGGCTATCATTCACGGCTCGCGGAAGGTAGCCGCGGCGCCCCCTTAGCTCAGTCGGCAGAGCACAGCCATGGTAAGGCTGGTGTCGTCGGTTCGATTCCGACAGGGGGCTCGCCCATGGCGGCGTAGCTCAGTTGGTCAGAGCACACGGCTCATAATCGTGTTGTCGCGGGTTCGAGTCCCGCCGCCGCTACCAGGACCGGGTCCGAAAAACCCGGTAAACGACCAGGAAGGAAGGCACATGCCCAAGAACGAGAAGCGGGTCCAGGTCACCCTGGCCTGTGAGGTGTGCAAGCGGCGGAACTACATCACGACCAAGAACAAGCTCAACGACCGCGAGCGGATCGAGATGAAGAAGTTCTGCCGTTGGGACCGCCAGCACACGCTGCACAAGGAGACCCGCTGAGCCACTCCGCGCCTGCCGGTGCTACTCTGGCGGGCCGATCCCCAGGTCAGGGGGAAGAACCACCTGCTTGAGGGCAACCGAAGGCACCCCACCGAGGGCAGTAGCTCAACTGGTAGAGCACCGGTCTCCAAAACCGGCGGTTGGGGGTTCGAGTCCCTCCTGCCCTGCCCCGGGACGTAGTTACCCGAGAACGAAGTTTGTGAGGCGAGAGCCGTGAACCGCGAGACCAAGCGCATGATGCAGCGCCAAGGGCAGATGGAGGCCGACGGGTCTCCGTCCACCCGGCGCGCGCCCGCGGGGACGCAGACCAACGCGCCAACAGAGAGGCGGCGCCCCGGTCCGCAAGCGCGCCACGCCGGTACAATTCGCTCGCGAGGTGCGGGACGAGATGCGCCAGGTCGCCTGGCCGTCACGCGCAGAGCTCATCAACTACACGTCGGTCGTGCTGACGACGCTGATCATCATGATCAGCTTGATCTTCGTGCTGAACCTCGCGTTCGGGAAGCTCATCACCCTTCTCTTCACGAAGTAGGCACTCGTATGACCGATATGACGCATTCACAGGCAGAAGAAGCACTCGCGACCGGCGACGAGGAAGACGTCGCGGAGGCGGTCGAGGCCGAGCGCGAGGAGGTCGAGGCCGCGCCCGAGGAGGCCTCGCTGCACACGTCGTCCGCCGGGGACGTGATCGACGAGATCGCGGCGGAGAACGAGGCGGAGCTCGACGCCCTCGTCGAGGACGAGGCCATGGAAGAGGTCGACGAGGCCGTCACGGAGGTGCTCGCGGAGGAGCCGGCCGAGGCGGAGGCGGAGGAGATCGTGGAAGAAGTCGTCGAGGAAGCAACGCTCGCTGCGATCGACGAAGCCGTCGCCGAGGAGCGTGCCGAGGAGATCGTGGCCGAGGTGGTGCAGGCGCCGACGGGCGAGCCCGACCTGGTGCTCGACGCCACCGACGACCAGAAGACCGCGGCGGAGGGCGAACTCGGTGGCTGGGGCGGGGACGACGAGGAAGAGGAGATCGTCCCGGTCGAGAGTCCCTACGACCGGCCGGGCCGCTGGTACGTCGTGCACACCTACTCGGGCTACGAGAACAAGGTCCGTTCGAACATGGGCAATGTGGTCGCCTCCCGCGGCATCGAGGACCGCGTCTTCGAGGTCGTCATCCCGATGGAGGACGTCGTCGAGTTCAAGGGCGGCAAGAAGGTCACCGTGCAGAAGAAGGTGTTCCCGGGCTACCTGCTCGTGCGCTGTGATCTCGACGACGACACCTGGGGCGCCATCCGCAACACGCCGGGTGTGACCGGCTTCGTCGGTCCGGGCACCAAGCCCACGCCGCTCTCGCGTCGTGAGGTCGAGAACATCCTCCAGGTCAAGGCCGAGGGTGCCGAGGCGCCCACCAAGCGCAGCCGGCCCCGTCTCGAGTACGAGCTCGACGAGACGGTGCGGGTCAAGGAGGGTCCGTTCGCGGACTTCTCCGGCCAGATCGCCGAGATCAACGAGGACCAGCTCAAGCTCAAGGTGCTCGTCAACATCTTCGGCCGGGAGACCCCGGTCGAGCTCGAGTTCAGCCAGGTCGCCAAGCTCTAGGCGCCTGGGCACAGATCGCAGAAAGCGAAGAAGGAGTCAGAGACGATGCCACCGAAGAAGAAGGTGCTCGCCGTGGTCAAGATCCAGCTCGACGCGGGGTCGGCCACGCCCGCGCCGCCGGTCGGTACGGCGCTGGGCCCGTACGGGGTCCAGACGATGGAGTTCTGCAAGCAGTACAACCAGGCCACCGAGAACATCCGCGGCCAGGTCGTGCCCGTCGACATCACCATCTACGAGGACCGCAGTTTCACCTTCGTGCTGAAGACCTCGCCCACGCCCGTGCTCCTGCGCCAGGCGGCCGGGCTGGACAAGGGCGCGGCGACGGCGGGCCGCGAGCAGGTCGGCACGATCACCGACGCCCAACTGGCCGAGATCGCCAACGCCAAACTCAAGGACCTCAACACCGACGACATCGAGGCGGCCAAGAAGCAGGTCGCCGGCACGGCGCGGTCCATGGGGATCAAGGTCGCCGGCTAGGCGCGCCGAAGAGGAGAGACGAAATGACCCACCACGGCAAGAAGTACAAGGAGAGCCTGAGCAAGGTCGACCGCGAGACGCAACACGGCGTGGCCGAGGCGGTCGAGCTGGCCAAGTCGGTGGCGAGCGCCAAGTTCGACGAGACCGTCGAGCTCGCCGTCCGCCTCGGGGTGGACCCGCGCAAAGCAGACCAGATCGTCCGCGGCACGCTGTCGCTCCCCTCGGGCACCGGCACCACCGTCCGCGTGGCCGTCTTCGCCGCCGGCGAGGCGGCCGCCGAGGCCCGGGCGGCCGGCGCCGACGAGGTGGGAGCCGACGACCTCGTGGCCAGGATCAACGGCGGCTTCCTCGACTTCGACATCGCCATCGCCACGCCGGACCTCATGGGTCAGGTGGGGACGCTCGGCCGAGTGCTCGGCCCCCGAGGCCTCATGCCCAACCCCAAGACCGGCACGGTGACCACCGACGTCGGCAAGGCGGTCGGGGAGTTCAAGGGCGGCCGGGTCGAGTACCGCACCGACAAGGTGGGCAACATCCACATCCGGGTCGGCAAGGCCTCCTTCACCGACGAGCAGCTGATCGCCAATATCCGGGCTGTGCTCGACGAGCTCCAGCGGGCCAAGCCCCCGGCGGCCAAGGGCCGCTACTTCCGCTCGATCACCGTGTCGACGACCATGGGCCCCGGGGTCCGCATCGACCCGGTCAAGGCTCGCTTCATCGACGAGGAGCTCGCCGTCCCGGCGTAAGCCGGGTCCCCGGGCCGTACTACAGTTCCCCGCACAGCCCGCCGCTCCGGCGGAGGGCACTGAATCCGTACGCCAGAGATCTCCGGTGCACCCCAGGGTGCCGAAGCGGCCCACCGGGCCGGCCTGACGAGGCGACATCGTGCCTGCCGGCCCCGCCGGCCTGCGCCGTCGCACGCCGGAGTCTCCGGCCCGCTTCCGGGCCGTCGAGCCCGGTGGAGGACACCGATGGCATCGCAGAACGCACAACGGACACACAAGGTCGAGGTGGTCGACGAGGTCAAGACGCGCATGGGCGCGGCATCGGCCTCGATCGTCAGTGAGTACCGCGGCCTGAGCGTGGCCGAGCTGGCCGAGCTGCGCTCGGCGCTCGCCGCCGCCGGTGGCAACTACAAGATCTTCAAGAACACGCTGGTGCGCCGGGCGATCGACGGCGGCGAGTACCAGCTACTCTCGGAGTACCTGAGCGGCCCGAGCGCACTGACCTTCGTCGAGGGCGACATCAGCGCCGTGGCCAAGGCCCTCCGGGACTTCGCCCGGACCAACCCGCTGCTCGTGATCAAGGGCGGACTGGCCGACGGGTCGCTGCTCTCAACGGCCGACCTCGCCGCGCTGGCCGACCTGCCGCCCCGCGACGTGCTGCTGGCCCGCCTGGCCGGGGCCCTCGCCGCGCCGATGCAGCAGATGGCCGGTCTGCTCCAGGCCCTGCCGCGCAACCTCGCCTACGGGTTCTCCACGCTGATCGAGCAGCGCGAGGCGGGCGGCGAGACCTTGCCCGCAGCCGAGGAGGCCGAGGCGGCACCAGCCGAGGAGACGGAAGCGGCAGCGACCGAGGAGCCGGAAGCGGCAGCGACCGAGGAGCCGGAAGCGGCAGCGACCGAGGAGCCGGAAGCGGCAGCGACCGAGGAAGCCGCGGCGGAACCAGCGGACGCCGCCGGGGAGACGGAAGGCGGAGCCGAGGCGGTGGCCAGCCCCGAAGCGGCGGCCGAGTAGGGCAATGGGGCCCGCGGACCCCACGGCAGAGACCACACGGACCGAACACCACAAGACCGAAGGAAAGAAAGGAAGGCCAGGATGCCAACCCTGACCAAGGAAGAGATCCTCGACGGGATCGCCGAGCTCTCGGTGATCCAGCTGAGTGAGCTGTTGAAGGACTTCGAGGAGCGCTTCGGCGTGACGGCGGCGGCCCCCGTTGCCGTGGCGGCCGCGGCGGCCCCGGCGGCCGACGCCGGCGCGGCCGAGGAGGAGCAGTCGGAGTTCGACGTCATCCTCACCGCGGCGGGCGACAAGAAGATCCAGGTGATCAAGGAGGTGCGTGCCCTCACCAGCCTCGGCCTCAAGGAGGCGAAGGACCTGGTCGAGGCGGCGCCGAAGCCTGTCCTGGAGAAGGTCAACAAGGAGGACGCCGACAAGGCGAAGGAGGCCCTCGAGGGCGCCGGCGCCAGCGTCGACATCAAGTAGGTCCGGGTCGGGAGGCGGGCTGGGCTGGGCGCCTGGGTGCGCCCGCCCGGCTCCCCGACCAGGATCCTTGACTGGCGGAGTGGGCTTTCGTAGCCTGTCACGGACCCCGGGCGCCCTGCCCGCCAGGCTGCCGCGCGGCCGAGGGGTTGTATCCAGGCACGTCCCACGATAAGATGCACGGTTGCCGTGCGTCTCCGTGTGCTTGAGTCCGTAATTCCGCGGTCTCCGCGCGCGCCCAGGCAGCCCTGATCCGCCCTCTCGTCGTCCCGTCGTCCGTCCTCTACCAGCAGTTTCCGTCGTCCCGCCCCTCACCCGGCCTTCTCTCACCTTGGAGGTGTTGACCGTTGTCCTCACGGTCCCGCAGCCCCGAACGCGTCTCCTTTGCCAACATCAACGAGGCCCTGCCGCTCCCTGACCTGATCGCCATCCAGCGCGACTCGTTTCAGTGGTTCCTCGACAAGGGCCTGGCCGAGGCATTCAGCGACATCAGCCCCATCGAAGACTTCACGGGCCAGTTGAGCCTGGAGCTCGAGTTCGACCCGACCGACGCCGACCTGCGCCCACCGCCGAAGTTCTCGGTGGAGGAGTGCAAGGAGAAGGACATGACCTACGCGGCGCCCGTCTTCGTGCGGGCCCGCTTCCTCAACGCCACGACGGGTGAGATCAAGGAGCAGACGGTCTTCATGGGGGACTTCCCGATGATGACCGATCGCGGCACCTTCATCGTCAACGGCACCGAGCGTGTCGTCGTCTCGCAGCTGGTGCGCTCGCCCGGCGTGATCTTCCAGCCCGGGCGCGACGCCAAGACCGTCTTCACCGGGACCATCCACCCCTACCGGGGTGAGTGGATCGAACTGGACATCGAGGCCAAGCCGGGCAAGGACGTCACGGCCGGGTGCCGTGTGGCGCGCAAGCGCCGTCTGTCGCTCTTCGTGCTGCTGCGCGCCTTGGGCTACGGCGACGAGGCCTTCCTGGACCGCTTCGTGCGCCACTTCGACTTCCTCGAGGGCCAGTGGGAGAAGGAGCGCAACCTGGCGCCGTCGCGCGAGGAGGCGCTGCTCGAGATCTACAAGCGGGCCCGCCCCGGCGAGCCGCTGTCGGCCGAGGCCGCCCGCGTCTACTTCGAGAACGCCTTCTTCAACCCCAAGCGTTACGACCTGACCCGCGTCGGCCGCTACAAGCTGAACCGCAAGCTCGGCCCCGAGATCGACCGCCTGTCGGACCTCTTCAAGATCGACATCGAGAAGCCGGCGCCGGACCAGTCGGTGCTTTCGCCGTCGGAGATCCTCGCCTCCGCCACCTACATGCTGCACCTGGCCCTGCACATGGCCGATGGCGACTCGACGTACCGCATCGACGACCAGGACCACTTCGCCAACCGTCGCATCCGCTCGGTGGGCGAGCTGATCCAGAACCAGGTGCGGGTCGGGCTGTCCCGGATGGAGCGGGTGGTGCGCGAGCGCATGACCACCCAAGACGTCGAGGCCATCACGCCGCAGACGCTGATCAACATCCGCCCGGTCGTGGCCGCGGTGAAGGAGTTCTTCGGCACCTCGCAGCTTTCGCAGTTCATGGACCAGAACAATCCGCTGTCGGGTCTGGCCCACAAGCGCCGTCTGTCGGCCCTGGGGCCGGGCGGCCTGTCGCGTGAGCGCGCCGGCTTCGAAGTGCGTGACGTGCACACCTCGCACTACGGCCGCATGTGCCCGATCGAGACCCCCGAGGGCCCGAACATCGGCCTGATCGGGTCGCTCGCCACCTACGCCCGGGTCAACGAGTACGGCTTCATCGAGACGCCCTACCGGGCCGTCGTGGACGGGAAGGTGACCGACGACGTCAGCTACCTGGCCGCCGACGAGGAGGAGGAGCACGTCATCGCCCAGGCCAACGCCTCGGTCGACGCCGACGGCCGCTTCACCGAGGAGCGCGTCCTGGTGCGCCGCGGCCCGCAAGGGACGGGCGTGCGCATGGGCGCGGTGGCCGGCTCCTACGGCACGACGTCGGAGATCGACTTCGTCCCGCCGTCGGAGGTCGACCTCATGGACGTCTCGCCGAAGCAGATCGTCTCGGTCTCGACCGCGCTGATCCCCTTCGTCGAGCACGACGACGCCAACCGGGCCCTGATGGGCGCCAACATGCAGAAGCAGGCCGTGCCGTTGGTTGTGCCCGAGGCGCCCTACATCGGCACGGGCGTCGAGGCCCGGGCCGCCCGCGACGCCGGCGACGTGCTCGTGGCCGAGGGCAACGGCACGGTGGGCGAGATCAGCGGCGACTCCATCACGGTCGAGTACGCCCCGGGCCAGAAGGACCGGCTCGGGACGGCGCTGGGCCGCAAGGTCTACCGCCTCTCGAAGTTCCGCCGCTCCAACCAGAACACCTGCATCAACCACCGCACGCTGGTGACCGAGGGGCAGAGCGTGGCGCCCGGCGACCTGCTGGCCGACGGGCCCTCGACGCACAACGGTGAGCTGGCGCTGGGCAAGAACCTGCTCGTCGCCTTCATGCCGTGGGAGGGCTACAACTACGAGGACGCCATCATCCTCTCGGAGAGACTGGTCCGCGACGACGTGCTGACCTCGATCCACATCGAGGAGCACGAGGTCGACGCCCGCGACACCAAGCTGGGCGCCGAGGAGATCACCCGGGACATCCCGAACCTCTCCGAGGAGATTCTGGCCGACCTGGACGACCGCGGCATCATTCGCGTCGGCGCTGAGGTCGAGCCGGGCGACGTCCTGGTCGGCAAGGTCACCCCCAAGGGTGAGACCGAGCAGACGCCCGAGGAGCGCCTCCTGCGCGCCATCTTCGGCGAGAAGGCGCGCGAGGTGCGGGACACGTCGTTGAAGGTGCCGCACGGTGAGTACGGCAAGGTGATCGACGTCCGCGTCTTCAGCCGGGAGGAGTCGCACGAACTGCCGCCGGGCGTGAACCAGCTGGTGCGCGTCTACGTGGCCCAGAAGCGCAAGATCTCCGAGGGCGACAAGCTGGCCGGCCGCCACGGCAACAAGGGCGTCATCTCCAAGATCCTGCCGGTCGAGGACATGCCGTACCTGGCCGACGGGACGCCGGTCGACATCATCCTCAACCCGCTCGGCGTGCCGAGCCGGATGAACGTGGGTCAGGTGCTCGAGTCGCACCTCGGCTACGCCGCCCGCCACGGCTGGGAGGGCGTCGAGGTCAACGACGGCGTCGGCAGCTCGGCCAAGGGTGACGGTGCGGCGCGCAAGACCCGCCCCAGGACGGAGCCGGCGGCGTGGGTGTCCACGCCCGTGTTCGACGGCGCCCACTGGGACGAGGTCGAGGACGCCGGGGCGCACCCGACCATCAAGCAGGTCTTCGGGACGCTCAACGCCGACTCGGCCAACGGCGACGTGCAGATCCACACCGACGGCAAGGCCATGCTCTACAACGGGCGGACCGGCGAGGCCTACGACAACCCGATCTCGGTCGGCTACGTCTACATCCTGAAGCTGGCCCACCTGGTCGACGACAAGATCCATGCGCGCTCGACCGGCCCGTACTCGATGATCACCCAGCAGCCCCTGGGCGGCAAGGCACAGTTCGGCGGCCAGCGCTTCGGCGAGATGGAGGTGTGGGCACTCGAGGCCTTCGGGGCGGCCTACGCCTTGCAGGAGCTGCTCACGATCAAGTCCGACGACGTGCTCGGCCGCGTGAAGGTCTACGAGGCCATCGTCAAGGGCGAGAACATCCCCGAACCCGGTATCCCCGAGAGCTTCAAGGTCTTGATCAAGGAGATGCAGTCCCTGTGCCTGGACGTCGAAGTCCTGGCCGTCGACGGCCGTGAGATCGAGATGCACGAGCTGGACGAGGACGTCTTCCGCACGGCGGAGGAGCTGGGCATCGACATCAGCCGCAACGAGCGCGGCTCGGACGAAGAAGACGAGCGGCGCGCCGCAGAGAGGAGCTTCTCTTAATGGCTCTGGACGTGAACACCTTTGATCAGCTGCGCATCGGCCTGGCCACCGGGGATTCCATCCGCGGCTGGTCGAACGGCGAGGTGAAGAAGCCCGAGACCATCAACTACCGCACCCTGCGCCCGGAGAAGGACGGCCTCTTCTGCGAGAAGATCTTCGGTCCGACCAAGGACTGGGAGTGCTACTGCGGCAAGTACAAGCGCGTGCGCTTCAAGGGCATCATCTGCGAGCGCTGTGGCGTCGAGGTCACGCGGTCCAAGGTCCGCCGCGACCGCATGGGGCACATCGAGCTGGCCGCCCCGGTGGTCCACATCTGGTACCTGCGGGGTACCCGTTCGTGGCTCGCCTACTTGCTGATGGGCACCGAGCCCCGCGAGGAGCTCAAGGCCAAGCAGCTGGAGAAGGTCATCTACTTCGCCGCGAACCTGGTGACCTGGGTCGACGAGGAGAAGCGCCACCAGGACCTGCCGTCCCTCGAGAACGAGATGGCGGAGGAGATCGCCGACATCGAGAAGAAGCGCGACCTCGACATCGACCGTCGCTTCAAGGCGCTGGAGGACGAGCTCAAGGAGCTCGAGAAGGAAGGCGCCCGCGACGCGGAGATCAAGGCGCGCCGAGCGCGCCGTCGAGAAGGAGATCCAGTCGGCCCGCGAGCGGGCCCAGGAGGACGTCGAGATAGCCCAGCGCTCGCTGGACGAGTTCCGCTCCCTGCACGGCCGCAAGATCATCGAGGACGAGATGCTCTGGCGCGAGCTGCGGCTGCGCTACGACGAGTACTTCGAGGGTGGCATGGGTGCCGAGTACATCCTCAAGCTCATCGACCGCATCGACCTCGACGCCGAAGAGATCAAGCTGCGCGACATGATCGACGCCAAGGACGGGCGCCGGCCTCTGTCGGCCCAGCGGCGCCAGAAGACGATCAAGCGGCTGAAGATCGTGACCGCCTTCAACCGTCGGGACGACCACGGCCGGCGGATCAACGACCCGCGGGCCATGATCCTCGAGGCCGTGCCGGTCATCCCGCCGGACCTGCGCCCGATGGTGCAGCTCGACGGCGGGCGCTTCGCTACGTCGGACCTGAACGACCTCTACCGGCGCGTCATCAACCGGAACAACCGGCTGAAGCGGCTGCTGGACCTGGGCGCGCCCGAGATCATCATCAACAACGAGAAGCGCATGCTCCAGGAGGCCGTCGACGCGCTGTTCGACAACGGCCGCCGCGGGCGCCCGGTGACGGGGCCGGGGAACCGTCCCTTGAAGTCGCTGTCCGACATGCTCAAGGGCAAGCAGGGGCGGTTCCGCCAGAACCTGCTGGGCAAGCGCGTCGACTACTCGGGCCGTTCGGTCATCGTCATCGGCCCGAACCTGAAGCTGCACCAGTGCGGCCTGCCCAAGCTGATGGCGTTGGAATTGTTCAAGCCCTTCGTCATGAAGCGGCTGGTCGACGCCGAGCTGGCCCAGAACATCAAGTCGGCCAAGCGCATGGTCGAGCGGCGCCGGCCCCAGGTGTGGGACGTGCTCGAGGGCGTCATCCGCGAGCACCCGGTGCTGTTGAACCGGGCGCCGACGCTGCACCGGTTGGGGATCCAGGCCTTCGAGCCGGTGCTGGTCGAGGGCAAGGCCATTCAGGTCCACCCCTTGGTGTGCACCGCCTTCAACGCCGACTTCGACGGCGACCAGATGGCGGTTCACCTGCCGCTGTCGGCCGAGGCGCAGGCCGAGGCGCGGGTGTTGATGCTCTCGGCGAACAACATCCTCTCGCCGGCGACCGGGCGTCCCATCACCGTGCCCACCCAGGACATGGTCTTCGGCGCCTATTACCTCACCCTGCGCGTCGAGGACGGCGTGGGGGCAGGGCGCGCCTTCCGCCACCTCCACGAGTTGGAGGCGGCCTTCGACGCCGGCGACGTCGGGCTGCAGGTGCCCATCACGCTGCGGCCGTTGCCGGGCTCGTCGCTGGCGGCACGCCTGTCGGCCGCCGGCGTGACGGCGGACGAAGAGGGCGTGCTGTCGTTCGAGACCACGCCGGGCCGCGTCTTCTTCAACGAGGCGCTGCCGGAGGGTTTCGCCTTCGTCAACGACGTGGTGGGCAAGCGCAACACCCCGATCGGCCAGATCGTCGAGGAGCTCTCGGCGAACTACCCGAAGAACGTGGTGGCCTCGAGCCTGGACCGCATCAAGGCGCTGGGCTTCCGCTTCGCTGCCCAGTCGGGCCTGACCATCTCCATCAACGACGTGCAGACGCCGCCGGACAAGATGGCCATCCTCGACCGTTACGAGAAGGAGGCCGAGAAGGCCGAAACGCAGTTCAAGCGCGGCATCATCACCGACGACGAGCGGCGCCAGAAGGAGATCGAGATCTGGACCTCGGCCAACTCCGAGGTGGGCCGGGCCATGGAGTCCCAGCTGGCCACGATCGCCTTCAACCCGCTGGACATGATGGTGGACTCGGGTGCCCGAGGGAACTCGCAGCAGATCCGCCAGATCGCCGGCATGAAGGGCCTCGTGTCCAACCCGCGCGGCGAGATGATCCCCCGGCCGATCAAGTCCTCCTTCCGTGAGGGCCTGTCGGTCCTGGAGTACTTCATCTCCACCCACGGCGCCCGCAAGGGCCTGGCCGACACCGCGCTGCGCACGGCCGACTCGGGCTATCTGACCCGGCGGCTGGTGGACGTGGCACAGGAGCTGATCGTCCGGATTGAGGACTGCGAGACGAGCCGGGGCATCTGGATCGAGGGCGTGGCTCCCGACGGGCCCGGCCACCGCAACTACCTCGAGACGCGTGCTTTCGGCCGACTGTTGGCCGAGGAGGTCAAGCTCTCGGACGGCACGGTGTTCCCGGCGGGCACGGTGCTGGTCGACGACAACATCGCCGCCATGCGCGACGACGAGGCCGTCACGCGCCTGCGGGTGCGTTCCGTCCTCACCTGCGAGTCGCCCCAGGGCGTGTGCGCGGCCTGCTACGGCCTGTCGCTGGCCACGGGGTCGATGATCGAGCTCGGCGAGGCGGTCGGCGTGATCGCCGCTCAGTCGATCGGCGAGCCGGGCACGCAGCTGACCATGCGGACGTTCCACACCGGTGGCGTCGTCGGTGAGGACATCACCCACGGCCTGCCGCGTGTCGTCGAGCTCTTCGAGGCCCGCACCCCGAAGGGGGCGGCCGTGCTGGCGCACCACTCGGGCGCTGTCCGGGTGGAGGACGACGAGACGGGCCGGCGCATCACGGTGGTGGCCGACGACGGGACCGAGGACACCGCGCTGGTGGCCTCGCGGGCCCACCTCGAGGTCGCCGACGGCGACGAGGTCTCGGCCGGTGACGCACTCGTCGAGGGTCCCAAGGACCCCAAGGAGCTGCTCGAGGTCAAGGGCATCCGCGAGACGCAGCAGTACCTCGTCGAAGAGGTGCAGAAGGTGTACCGCGACCAGGGTGTGTCGATCCACGACAAGCACATCGAGCTGATCGTCCGCCAGATGCTGCGGCGCGTGCTCGTCGCCGAGCCCGGCGACGCGCCGTTCCTGCCCGGCGAGCGCGTGGACAACCAGATCTACGCCGAGGTCAACCGGACGCTCGTCGAGGACGGCAATGTGCCGGCCGAGGGGCGGCCCGAGCTGATGGGCATCACCAAGGCCTCCCTGGCCACCGAGAGCTGGCTCTCCGCGGCGTCCTTCCAGGAGACGACGCGGGTGCTGACCGAGGCAGCCATCGAGGGCCGCAGCGACCAGCTCTTCGGCCTGAAGGAGAACATCATCATCGGCAAGCTCATCCCGGCCGGTTCGGGCATGCAGCACTACCGGGACATCCGGCTCGAGATGCCCGATGCCGAGGCGCTCCCCTTCTGGGCCACCGGTGCCGGCGAGTCGGACACCGAGGACCTGGCCAACTGGCTGCGTGACATGGGCGAGGGGGTCAGCGAGGACCCCTTCGACTCCTCCATCGACGCCAGCTGGCTCGGCGCCACGCCGACGGCCGAGGACGCCTACGGCAACCCGATCGTCGACGGCAACGGGTCTTCGGGGGCCGGGTCCACGGCCGCGTCCGGGGGCGAGCCTGCCGAACCCGGGGAGGTCGACGCCGGTCCCGGGGCCGCGGAAGCCGGGGCCTAAACTTCTCCCTGCTCACGGAAGCAGGACACACGGGAGGATCCGTTGGCGACACAGCGGAGGGTGGCCGGCTCAGGTAGTCAGGATGGTGGTGCCGCCGGCGCGGTCAGCGGCGGCCACTACCGCTTGTCCCATCTGGGCGCCCTCGAGGCGCAGTCGATCCACATCTTCCGGGAGGTGGCGGCCGAGTTCGAGCGTCCGATCCTGATGTTCTCGGGCGGCAAGGACTCCATCGTCATGCTGCACCTGGCGGCCAAGGCCTTCTGGCCGGCGCCGGTGCCCTTTCCGGTGCTGCACGTCGACACGGGGCGCAACTTCGACGAGGTCCTCGAGTTCCGGGACCGCCACGTCGAGGCCATGGGTGTGCGCCTCGTGGTCGCCCGCGTGCAGGACGACATCGACGCCGGGCGAACGGTCGAAGACATGTCCCCGGGAGCCACGCGCAACCGCCTGCAGACGCCGACGCTGCTGCGCGCCATCACCGAGGGGCGCCACGACGCCGTCTTCGGCGGCGCGCGGCGGGACGAGGAAAAGGCCCGGGCCAAGGAACGGATCTTCAGCTTCCGGGACGAGTTCGGCCAATGGGACCCCAAGAACCAGCGCCCGGAGCTCTGGAACATCTACAACGGGCGGCACAACAAGGGTGAGCACATCCGGGTCTTCCCGCTGTCGAACTGGACCGAGCTCGACGTCTGGAACTACATCCGCGAGGAGGGAATCGAGGTCCCGCCGATCTACTTCGCCCACCGGCGCCAGGTCTTCCAGCGTGACGGGATGCTCATGGGTGTGACCCGGTACCTCGATCCGACGGAGGAGGAGCCGGTCTTCGAGGACATGGTCCGCTTCCGCACGGTTGGAGACGCCGACTGCACCGGTTGCGTCGAGTCCATGGCCGACACCATCGACCTGGTCATCGACGAGGTCGCGGGCACCCGCCTGACCGAGCGCGGCGCCACGAGGGCCGACGACCGGATCTCCGAGGCCGGCATGGAGGACCGCAAGCGCGAGGGTTACTTCTGATGACCGAGCTCCTGCGCCTGGCCACCGCCGGATCGGTCGACGACGGCAAATCGACGCTGATCGGACGCCTGCTCTACGACGCCAAGGGCATCTTCGAGGACCAGCTGGAGTCCATCCGGCGCACCAGCGAGCAGCGGGGGCAGGTGGAGACCGACCTGGCCCTGCTCACCGACGGCCTACGAGCCGAGCGCGAACAGGGCATCACGATCGACGTGGCCTATCGGTACTTCGCGACGCCGAAGCGCAAGTTCATCATTGCCGACACGCCGGGCCACGCCCAGTACACGCGCAACATGGTGACGGGAGCCTCGAACGCCCACGTCTCGCTGATCCTGATCGACGCCCGCAAGGGCGTGATCGAACAGACCCGCCGGCATGCCTTCCTGTCGTCGATGCTGGGCGTCCCGCACATGGTGGTCTGCGTCAACAAGATGGACCTGGTCGACTGGGACCAGGGCCGTTATGAGCAGATCGTGTCGGACTTCATGGAGTTCGCAGCCCGCCTCAACGTGCACGACGTCACCTTCATCCCCATCTCGGCGCTGCGGGGCGACAACGTGGTGCAACGCTCCGAGAACATGTGGTGGTACAGCGGATCGCCCCTGCTCAACCACCTCGAGTCGGTCTACATCGGCAGTGACGAGAACTTCATCGACCCCCGCTTCCCCGTGCAGTACGTCATCCGCAGCCAGACGCCAGATACCCCGGACTTCCGCGGCTACGCCGGGACCGTGGCCAGCGGCGTGTTCCGGCCGGGTGACGAGATGCTCGTGATGCCGACCGGCACCACGTCGCGGATCGCCTCCATCGGGACGGCCGACGGTCCGGTGCCCGAGGCCTTCCCGCCCATGGCGGTGGTGATGACGCTGGAGGACGAGCTGGCGGTGTCACGAGGTGACATCCTGTGCCGGCCGAACAACCGGCCGACGCTGACGCACGACATCGAGGCGACGGTGTGCTGGATGGACGAACGGTCGTCGCTCGCCGAGGGCCGCATCTACCTGCTCAAGCACGGCACGCGCACGGTGCGCGCCGCCGCGCAGACACTGCAGTACAGGCTGGACATCAACGGGCTGCACCGCGACGAGGCGGCGTCCGCACTCGAGCTGAACGAGATCGGCCGTGTCTCGTTCCGGTGCACCGAGCCGCTGCTGGTGGACGATTACACGACGAACCGCACCACGGGCAGCTTCATCATCATCGACCCGGCCACCAACGCCACGGCCGGCGCGGGCGTGATCCGGGTCATCGCCACCACCCACGCCAGTCCGAACGTGGTGCGCCACGGTGGGCGACTGAGCCGGGCCGACCGAGTTGCGGCGCTGGGGCAGGGAGGCGCAACCCTCCTGTTCACGGGCCTGTCGGGGGCGGGAAAGTCGACGGTGGCCTCGGGCGTGGAGGAAGCGTACGTGCGCAGCGGCCGCCCCGCCTTCCTGCTCGACGGCGACAACCTGCGGCACGGACTCAACGGGGACCTGGGTTTCTCGGACCGGGACCGCACCGAGAACGTACGCCGAGCCGGCGAGGTCGCCCGCATGTTCGCCGAGTCGGGGATGTTGGCGCTGATCGCGCTGATCTGTCCTTTCGAGGAGGACCGCCGGCTCATCCGTGGCCTGCACGAGGAGGCCGAGCTGCCTTACGCGGAGATTTTCATGGATACATCCCTCGAGGAATGCGAGCGGCGGGACCCCAAGGGTTTGTACGCACGGGCGCGGGCGGGGCAGCTGCCCGGGTTCACCGGCATCGACTCCGACTACGAGGTGCCTGTCATGCCCGACCTGGTGCTCAGCCCCGTCTCGGGTGTGCTGTCGGAGCAGGTGGCGAGGGTGCTCGAACTGCTGGAAGCGTTACTGCGCTAACGCGGTTGCGTCGGAGGATCGCCGGCCGTGGCAGGCGGCGCTCCTCCGACCACTCGTACGCAGCGGCAACGTCGGGAGCGTCGAGGGAGTGATCTGCCCACGCCCCGAATCCGCGAGTCTCCGACTGGTGCGTGTCATTGCGCGGACTTCGGCGGCGAATTGCCGTCACTCTCGTGATCGCCCCGAGTCGTGCGCAAAGGTCTTCTGTGTCCTGCCCATCGCGTTCGCCGACGCACATGTGCGCGCAACCTGAATTCGGACCCAACTGATTTCATTCGCGATGTTGACTCTTCACATTTGCGTCCCGACGCCGTACCATGACGCCCGGGAAGAGGAGCGCGGATCACCCTGCGGGCCTCGATAACTCTGTTGTCGTGGAGTTGTCAAAGCACACTTGTCGGAGGCGCGCTGATGGACAGATCCATGGCAACACGAGAACCGTCCATCCCGCAGGCGGCGGCGTTGGCGAGCCACGAAGAAGAGCTCGACGCTACCGGCGCATACAAGCTCAGCCATCTGCGGGTGTTGGAGGCCCAGTCCATCTACATCATCCGGGAAGTCGCGGCCGAGTTCGAGCGGCCCGCATTGTTGTTCTCGGGCGGCAAGGACTCCATCGTGATGTTGCACCTGGCGCGCAAGGCATTCTTTCCATCCCGGCCGCCCTTCCCTGTTCTGCACATCGACACAGGCCGCAACTTTCCCGAGGTCCTCGAGTTTCGCGACCGGACGGTACGGATGCACGGTCTCCGGCTCGTCGTCGGCAAAGTGCAAGACGACATCGACGCGGGGCGTTTTTCCGATGAGGTGGGTCTTCGAGCGACGCGCAACAAACTGCAGACGCCCACCTTGCTGCGGACGATCCGCGAAAACGAGTTCGACGCCCTCTTCGGAGGAGCGCGTCGGGACGAGGAGAAGGCACGCGCCAAAGAGCGGATCTACAGCTTCCGGGACCAATACGGGCAGTGGGACCCCAAGAACCAGCGCCCAGAGCTCTGGAACCTGTTCAACGGGCGTCATCACAAGGGCGAGCACATCCGGGTCTTCCCGCTCTCGAATTGGACGGAACTCGATGTCTGGCAGTACATCGCCGACGAGCGGATCGATGTGCCCTCCATCTACTTCGCCCACGAGCGCACCGTCTTCGTCCGGGACGGCATGCTGATGTCGGTCAACCGGCACCTCGAGGCCGATGCGGGCGCTGAGCAGTTCTCGGCTCGGGTTCGCTTCCGCACGGTGGGAGATGCCGACTGCACGGGCTGCGTCGAATCGCCCGCCCGCACGGTCCAGGACATCATCGAAGAGGTTGCGGTCACCAGGCTCACCGAGCGTGGCGCCACCCGGGCCGACGACCGGATCTCCGACAGTGGCATGGAAGACCGCAAGCGGGAGGGCTACTTCTAATGACCGAACTGCTGCGTCTCGCCACGGCGGGCTCAGTCGACGACGGGAAGTCCACCTTGATTGGCCGACTCCTCTACGACTCGAAGGCCATTTACGAGGACCAGCTCGACGCCATCCGCCGTACCAGCCTGCGGCGAGGCAACGCCGAGACGGATCTCTCGCTTCTCACCGACGGCCTGAGAGCCGAGCGCGAGCAGGGCATCACCATCGACGTCGCCTACCGGTACTTCTCGACTCCCAACCGAAAGTTCATCATCGCGGACACTCCTGGCCACGCGGAGTACACCCGCAACATGGTCACCGGTGCCTCGAACGCGCACCTCGCAATGATCCTCATCGACGCCCGCAACGGCATCGTCGAGCAGAGCCGTCGCCATGCGTTCCTGTCCCATCTGCTGGGGATCCCACACATGGTCGTCTGCGTCAACAAGATGGACCTGGTCGATTGGGATCGTGACCGGTTCGAGGAGATCAAGGACGAGTTCATGGCGTTCGCCAGCCGGCTCGACGTCCGGGACGTCGCCTTCATCCCCATGTCGGCACTGCACGGCGACAACGTGGTGAATGCGTCGGATAACGCCTGGTGGTACCAGGGCGCGCCACTTCTCAGCCACCTCGAAACGGTGTACATCGCGAGCGACGAGAACTTCATCGACGCACGGTTCCCGGTGCAGTACGTGATCCGGTCGCACGGATCGGCGACCGTCGATTTCCGTGGCTACGCCGGGACCGTGGCAAGCGGGGTATTCCGCCGGGGCGACCCGGTGGTGATCATGCCTTCAGGGGTGGCCACCACCATTCAGACCATCGAGACGGCGGACGGCCCCGTCGAGGAGGCTTTCCCTCCCATGGCCGTCGCCATGACCCTCGCCGACTCCGTCGGGGTCACGCGGGGTGACATGATCTGCCGCCCGAACAACCGGCCGAGCCTGGCGCAGGAGATCGAGGCCACCGTGAGCTGGATGGACTCCCAGCACACGCTCGACGTGGGCACGCACCTTCTGGTCAAGCACACCACCAAGCTGGTTCGGGCCACCGTCGAGGCCGTGCACTACAAGATGGACGTCAACGGCCTGCGCCGGGACGAGTCCGCGACGGAGCTGGCCCTCAACGACATCGGGCGCGTTCGGCTGCGCACGACCGAGCCGCTGGCGATCGACGACTACCAACTCAACCGGGCAACGGGGAGCTTCATCCTGATCAATCCGCAGACCAACCTCACCGTCGGCGCGGGAACGGTGAAGTTCGCCGCCCAACACGCACCCAGTCCAAATGTCGTTCGTCACACCGGCAAGCTGACGGCCGAGGAGCGCTACCGCCACCTCGGCGTGCGGGGCGCCACCGTGCTCTTCACCGGCCTGTCCGGTTCGGGCAAGTCGACCCTGGCCGCTGCCGCCGAGGAGCTGCTGGTGAAGCGGGGACAGCCGGCGTTCATGGTCGACGGGGACAACCTCCGACACTCCCTGTGCAGCGATCTCGGGTTCTCGCCCGAAGACCGTGCCGAGAACCTCCGACGCGCGGGAGAGGTGGCACGGCTCTTGGCCGAGGATGGAACGGTAGCCCTCCTCTCGCTGATCAGCCCGTGCGCCGAGGAGCGCCGCAAACTCCGCGAGCTCCACGCCGACGCCGGGCTGACCTTTTTCGAGATCTACGTCAACACCCCGCTCGAGATCTGTGAGCAGCGGGACCCGAAGGGCCTCTACGCCAAGGCCCGAACGGGGGAGCTTCCCGGTTTCACCGGCATCGACGCCGTCTACGAGGTACCGAAATACCCCGATCTCGAGCTCGCCTCGGATTGCGGGGACATCTTCGACCAGGCCCTGCAGGTGATCGGCCTGCTGAGCGACGCAAAGCAGCCCGAACTTCCGATCTGAGCGCCCGCAGTCCGCGCACAGGCGGCGGTGCTGCGCGAACGCGACCGATCGCTCACACGGCGTTGCGTCGCCGGTCCATTCTCATCTGGTTCTGGCGAAACGCCCTCATCCCAATGAAGCCTCTGGACGCACGCGTCCCTAAACCATTTTTGGTCGCGCGCACTCACCCTCGTCACTTGGAATTGCGCTCTCGTTGTTCAAGAGACCAATGATTTTGCACCCTAAGTGTGACTAAAGTCACACCCGTGTCGGCCGGGTCCCCCTCCCGCTTGCCACAGGGCGGTCTCTCTCCTCGTCGGAGAGCGAAGACCTGCGTGTGGTTGTTGCGGTGCGTGCGTCGAGGCTTGCCGTGAAAGACCCCAGGGTGTCTTCCCACACGCTGCCCGGCGTGGGCAGAACCCGGGAGTCGAAGGAGGCATGAAGGCCGCGCACGGCGCCGACCGAAGCTGGGCGGACATCGCGGGGCGGCATTCCGTCACGCGGTCCCGCAGGAGGCACACCGGTCACCGTCAGCCCGAAGGTGGCGCGGGCTCGCTCTGGTCGCGTTGACCATCACGCTGTTGGCGACGGCAACATCGTTCTGGTTGATCGGGACCGGCGACAAACCGGTCTCCGCCGAGTCCGTTGGTGCTGTGGCGCCCACGGCACGACAGCCCGTCGTCCCGGGTGCAGGGACCGCCTACCTGGGCGCATTCGTCGATCCGGACGGCACGGCCTTGACCTCGAGCGATCCGACCGGCGGCACAGCGAGTCTGCCGGCTGAGCTCAGCGCGTTGCCGGCCTTCAACCAGCAGGTGGGTCGTCCACCCTGGATCCTCTCGACGTTCCAGGACTGGGGTGAGCCCCTCGAGGTGCCCGGGCTCGACAGTGTCGCAGCCACGGGCGCCATCCCGATGGTCACTTGGGAGTGTGGCGACACCGACGCCAACGTGGTGGACGGGTTGGACGACGCCATGGTGACGACGGAGGCACGGAGCCTGGCAGCAACCAATGTTCCGATTCTCTTCCGGTGGTTCCCCGACCCGAACCTCTCCGACGACCCGGCAGCGAGTGCGTGCCTCGGTGCCAACGGCCCGTCCGGGTACATCGCGGCCTATCAGCACATCCACGGCCTGTTCGAGGCGGCGGGCGCGACCAACGTCGCGTTCGTCTGGTCTGTCGACACCTCCGCCGAGGCTGATCCGAACGTCTCCGCGTACTACCCGGGCGGGGATGTCGTCGATTGGCTCGGCGCAGACGGGAACGCGACGCCGAGCGGCGACACGCAGGCCTCTGCGTTCTCCTCCGAGTTCGGGTCGTGGTACGGGACCTTCTCGACCGCCGACAAGCCGATGATGGTGTCGTCGACCGGTGCGGATGCCGGATCGCAATCCCCGTACCTCGGACAGATCCCCGCGGATCTCCCCGGCCAGTACCCGCAAATCAAGGCCTTGGTGTACTTCGATGCGCCGGAGGCGGCGAGCGGCGATCAGTACCAGTTGGATGCGGCTGGTGCTGCCGCCTTCGGGCAACTGGCTGCTTCTCCGTACTTCAATCCCAACCGGTCCCCAACCGCCGCCACCCTCACGTCGTCAAAGAGCTCAGCCCCGATCGGAGCACGCCTGACGCTGACCGCTTCGGTCGACGCGACGGACAACAGCGGGAGCGTCAGCTTTGTGGACAATGGAACGCCCATCCCGGGGTGTGTCTTCATTCCCATCACGACGCCGGCACGGTGCGTGACGTCACAGCTCGCTGGTGGATCGCAGACCATCGTGGCGACCTATAGCGGAGACAGTGCGTTCTCCCCCTCGAGCTCGGCGCCGGTGATCGTGCTTGTCACCGCGACCCCGCCAACCACCCGGACACCGACCGATCAGTCCATGACGCCGCCGCCGCCATCCAGCTCCGAGCCAGGGGTCCTACCGTCCTCTGCGTACTTGAGTCCGAACGAGGCGCAGGCTCAGCTCCAAGGGCCGCCGATTCCGGGTTCGGGGCAGGCGTATCTCGGAGCGTTCGTCGACCCGACGGGCCAGGCCCTGTCCGTGCCAAATCCGACGGGAGGAGCGCTTTCCATTCCAATCGAGCTGGCCAATGTGCCATCGTTCAACTCGGGCCTCGGCCGCCCGTTGTCCATCGCCTCGGTCTACCTCAACTGGACCAACTCGGCGCTGGTGACGCAAATCGACCAGGTGTGGGCGCTGGGTGCCATACCGATGATCACGTGGAATTGCGGTGACTCCGACTCGAACGTGGCATCCGGAAAGGACGACGCGCTCATTAGCGCCGTCGCCCAGAAGTTGGCGGCGACGCACATTCCCATCTTCCTTCGCTGGTATCCCGATCCCAACGACCTGCACTCGGCATCCGCGCAAAGTTGCCTTCTCAACGTGCCGAGGTCGAGTAATCCTGCGACGGTCTACAAGGCTGCGTATGCACACATTCACGATGAGTTCGTCGCAGCGGGCGCGAGCAATGTGTCTTTCGTGTGGTCGGTTGACACCTCCCAAGACCAGGGATCGGCGGCATGGGATGACTACTATCCGGGAGCCTCTTTCGTCGATTGGATCGGCGCCGACAATTCGTACAATCCCTCCACCCCCGCGCACGACCCGTTCCGGTCTGCATTTCAGCAGTGGTACAACCAGTACTCGGATAGCGGCAAGCCATTGATCGTCAGCAGTTTCGCTGCGATCCGGGGCACCCAGGTCCAGTATCTGCAGGACCTCTCAAACGACCTGCCCACCGTGTTCCCCCTCATCAAGGGTCTGGTCTACTTCGACGCTCCCGACCGGGGGAACGCCGTCCAGTACGAGTTGAACAGCAACGGGACTTCGAGTCTTGACGCCTTGTCCCAATTGTCGAACCTCCAACCCACTCGACAACAATCGAGCGTCTCGGTGACCGCGACCCCGAATGCGGTCGACGACTCAGGGGTTGTCGAGATCACGGCCTCGCTAGCGCCCACCGATCTCGGCGGAAGCCTCAACTTCACGGCCAATGGCGTCACGATCCCCGGATGTGGTGCTGTGCCGGTTCTGCAAGCAAGCAGTTGCGAGACCTCGTCCCTGCCCCTTGGCCAAGACCTCATCTCGGTGTCCTACGACGGAGATGCACAGTTTGCGCCGGCCGCCTCACCACCGGTGTCCGTTTCCGTTACACCCGGTGTACGTGCCTCCGGACCCCCCGCCATCCCGGGGCCGAACTCGGCCTACCTCGGGGCGTATGTCCGGCCCTATCCCCTCAAGAGTTCCACTTTTAGCACCACGCCGGTGGGCCAGGAAGTGCATCTCCTGCCAACGTTCAACGCATCGCTGAGCCGGCCGCTCTCGGTAGTGCACATTTACCAACCTTGGACAACGCCCATTCCCGACGCGCAGATCCAGGAAGTGCGCGCCTCGGGAGCCATTCCGATGATCGATTGGGCGTGCGGTGATACCGACGCAAACGTCATCTCCGGTGCCGACGACGCGCTGATTTCAGGGTTTGCCCGTCGGCTGGCACAGCTCAACGAGCCACTCTTTCTGCGCTGGTACTGGGAGCCGAATTTTCCCAACGGGGCCAACTATGCCTCCTGCATTTCGAACCTCGGCCCGCAGGGATACGTCGAAGCGTTCCGCCACATCCACGACCTCTTCATGGCCGCGGGCGCAACGAATGTGGCGTTCGTATGGACCATCGGTGCCTCGGGGCCCGACCACGATTGGATGGAGTACTACCCGGGTCCGAGCTATGTCGACTGGATGGCCGCAGACGGGTACGTGCGAACGTCGGCCCCGACCTCTGGCGTCTTCACTCAGCGGTTCGCACGCTGGTACCAGACGTTTGCCGGTTTCGGCAAGCCGCTGATGATTTCCGAAACGGCGGCCTTTTCGGGTGCTCAGCAGGCATACTTGAACGAGATCGCGTCCGAGGTCCCTTCTCAGTATCCGCTTCTCAAAGGGGTTCTCTATTTCGACGCCCTGGGGAATCTTCCGGGGTATCCGCTCGACGTGGGAGGGATGCGATCCTTCCGGTCGCTGTCCGCAATCCCCTTCTTCCAACCGAACCGGACTCCTAGCAGCACACTTGTCGCAGCGACTCCCAACGCCGCCGTGACCGGGCAGACGGTCACCTTGACCGCGAACGTGCAAGCGACTGACAACGGAGGGACGATCAGTTTCTTGGACAAAGGAACCCCTGTCGCCGGATGTCAATCGATTGCCCTCGACGTCTCGTCGAGTTGTACCTCTACGGACCTGGCAATGGGCCAAAACACCATCACGGCGGTCTACAGCGGCGACGCGTACAACGCAGGGTCGAACGCGGGTGCGGCCAGCGCCTCAATCGTGCCCATGGTCTTTCCCGACACTTCCGGATTCGTGGGGTCTTCGGATCTGTCACCGGTCGGCGCTCTCTCCTTCGGATTGTGGCCGAACGCCGGACAACCGCTTTCGGAACCAACAAGAGCGCCGCCCAGCGCTGCTGGGACGAAGTTCGATCTCTTTTCGCTGTTCGGAGGAGCGGTTCTGGGCGAGCGTGGGTTCGGGGGCGATGCCCTCGTCATTGGAACTGGGCTCCTCCTTCTCTGCGGCCTCTACATCGCTGGGACATGGACGCAGGACCAGCGCCGGCGTCGAAGGAAGACGATCGCAATGACGGTGAACGAGAGCGCGACGGACGGGAATTCCGCAACGTCCGGGAAGGATGCCAGGTGATCACAGATCATCCCAGCGAGAAGGTGGAGAAGTTGGAGAAGGTCCGAGGGATGAATGCCTCCCTCTCGACCTCGAGCAACGGTGCTCTCGGACCGTTGAGTGAACGCGATCCTGCTCGGATCCACATCACGCGGAGACAGATCGTGGTTGGCCTGGCGCTGATCCTCTTGGCAGCTGTCGCCAGCGTCCTGACCGTGCAGTCGATCACCGCTGGTGAGGCATCCTTTCCCGCTGTCGTGTCAACCTCCAAGACCTATGACCTGAACTTTGCGGACTCGGCAAAGGTGACATCGGTCAAAGTCCACGTTGGGCAGACCGTGACGGCCGGACAAGTGCTGGCAACTCAGGACGCGTCGATATTGGTAGCTCAGCTGTTCGACGAGGAGGCAGTCGTGCAAGCTGACAAGGCTGCGCTCGCGCAGGCGAATGCGCCGTCGCTCACTCCTGGGCAGCAGGAACAAGACACGCTTCAGGCGGCACAGGCCCAGACCGCGTTGACCAACGCCCAGGCAGATCTCAACGCGACGAAGAGCACCGCCTCGAGCAATGTCACCGCCGCCCAGACTGATGTCACAACCGCAGAGAGCCAAGCGGCCTCCGATCTGTCGCTGTACACCCAGGCTTGTCCCAACGGGCCAGTTCCACCGACGGCTGCGGGACAGTCAGCTGCGCAACAAGCGTACGTACATTGCCAGACGTTGGAGCAGACGGATTCGCAGGATCAAGCAGCCGTTGCGCAAGCACAGTCGAAGCTTGCCGTCGTCGAGGCGCAGTCCCAGCAATCGATCGATACGGCGCAGGCGGCCGTCAACAGCGACCAGTCCGCCCTCAACCTGGCGAATTCGCAGTCGGGCCTGCAGAGCTCGCCCGGGAGTATCTCGGACCAGGCCGAAGCCCAAGCAAATCTGAACCAGGCGCAAACCCAGGTAGCCACGATTCAGCAGGAGGTGACCAACGCGACCCTCTCTGCCCCCGACTCCGGAGTCGTCGCCGAGGTGTTCGGGGCGGCCGGCGAGGTCGTGGGGCCCAACGGCGTGCAGCAGTACCAGGCTCCCGCCGAACTCCCGACAAAACAATCTCCGGGTTTCTCGCTCTTTCCGTCCCAGCCGGCGGCCCAAGGCTCCAACAGCACCAGCGGAGGAAGCGAGCCACTCATTGAAATCATCGGCGGGCATCAGCAAGTGCTCTCCCAGGTGCCCGAGAATGCCATCTCGCACACGCCGGTCGGGAAGTCGGTGACCGTCTACTTCACCGCGCTCGAATCGCACGGAGAGCGGAGTCGTGTCCCAGGTTGGGCTGAGCCCTACCCGCGACAACACGGCGGTCACTTACAACGTCACCGTCGTCTTGAGTCACACGGTGCCGGGCCTGCTTCCCGGGATGAGCGCCACGGTGAGAGCCTGATCTCCGGTGCACGCAGTCACGAACGTCGATCTGCGAGGCCTTGCGCTCCTTTGCCTGGACGTACTGGTTCTCGCCGTGGTCGTCCTCAAGCCGCTCACACGCAACTACGACGAGTCGGACAAGGGCGAAGGGGCGCGTGTCATCATGCGGCCACCTCTGCGACCCAGCTATCCACGCTGCGGCTTGTTCCTGGCTGTGAGTTTCGTCGTCTCAGTCGTCCTCATCCGACTGAAGTCACCCAACCTGACAGACGCCTATCACAATGTCGTGAGCCAACTCATGCTGTCGGTAATTCACAATCCGAGCCTCGTCGAACCCTTCGCACGATCGCTCCTCTCGGTATTCCAGGTGAGTGTTATCGCGTTCGGCGTTGCCTTCGCAGTCTCCTTCCGGTCCTCTGCGGCCCGGCGTATGTTGATCCTGCTCAACGTCCTCTTGTTCCTCGTCATCTCGGCGGTCGCCGACGCGATCTTCGGTCTCGTGGTCATCGTGACCGGGCTACCCCTGGGCCCAACTCCCGTCGTGAGCTTGCTCATCCAATATCTCATCGCCGGGATCGTTCTCTTCCGCGTGTCGTTTACCTCCTTCCAATTGCCGAAGAAGACACCGTTCCCGTTACGCAGAGGCCACGATTGGCGCGCGGACTGGATTCTCATCGCGTGTGTGGTCGCCGCGGTGACCGTCACGGGTTTCACGGCGACCTTCTTAATTTCGAAGTTCGGGCACAGCCCTCTCATCGCAAGCGCAATCATCTTTGCCTGTGGGCCATATCTCCTGGCCTTCATCACGATGTTCATGGGAATCGTCCGACTCATACATCACCGTCCGGTCCAGCCGACAGACGAGCGACCTCCGGTAGAAGTCATTACTCCGGCGTTCAACGAAGAGATTTGCATCGTCGCGCTGTTGCAGTCCATCGATGCGGCAGCCAAGCGTTACCAGGGACCGGTCAAGATGATTCTCTGCGATGACGGATCTCTCGACGACACGGTCGCGTTGGCCCAGCAGGCGATCGCTGAGTTCCAATACGCAACTGGTGAGATCATTCATGGAGGTCACTTGGGCAAGTCGGCCGCGCTCAACAAAGCATTGAGCCATTGCACGGCGGACTACGTATACCGAGTCGACGCGGATTGCATCGTTCACGAAGACTGCTTCCTCTATTCGGTTCCGTACTTCTTGGCCGATCCCAAGATAGGGCTGGTCGGCGCCTTCACCCTGCCCAAGGAGCCGTACACAACGTGGATCGACCGCATGCGGCTGTTCGAGCTCATCATCGGTTTCGGGTTCGTTCGGCCGGCCAGCGACATCGTCGATGGCGTCGGTTGCGTGCCGGGCACCTTCACGGCCTTTCGCCGTGCGCCTGCGATGGAGATTGGCGGATTTGTCGACGGAATGTACGGAGAAGACGTTGACTTCACCTACAGCATCGTCCGTCTGGGATACCGGGTCCAGATCGACACGCGGGTGCGCTCGTACGAGGACGTCCCGAACACGCAGCGGCAATTGCGAACCCAGCGAACCCGCTGGAACCGCGGTGGGACGATGGCATACTCCCGCTTCATCCCCGTCGTCACGGGTTTCGCCGGTCCCCGGTTTTGGTTCTTCGCTACCCGGCAGGCAGCTCGTCGCTTCCTCGCGCCACTGCACCTCACGATCTTCGTGTACATCATTTCCGAGGCTCTCTTCGATCCGACCAGCCATGTCAACCTTGCCCGGATCGTGTTCATCCTCCTCTTCAGGGCCGTACCCCCTCTCGCCCTGATGATCGGCTGGGCCATCTACTACGGCAAGGCCAAGCAGTTGGTGTGGTTGCCTCTCCGGTATGCCTTCGTGCTCCTGAAGCACTACTACTGTCTCGAGTGCTTCCTGAGTTTCAATCCGCGGCCGGTCGTCACCGAGCGAATGGCGGAAGCGCTTCGTCCATCGCCCCGACCGAACGTCACTCTGGAGCGAATCGATGCCTGAGCTGGAGCAGGACCGTCGCGTTGGCGCGCGTGACGCTCACGATGAGAAGTACGGATTGCTCGCGAGTTGCGCGTATGCCTGCAGCCCCTCCGAGGTCAGGACCCATTCTCCAGCGGGACCTGGTGCATCGAATATCACCAGTGCCTTGATGTCGGGGAATTCGGATGGCAATTCGGCGCCGATGCCCTGGAGGTACGCGGCTTGAACCCCCGCCATTGCACCAGTCTCACCGATCATCATCGGTTTGCCATAGCCGGCGAACGCTGCGTACCAGGCTCCGAAGATATTGGCGAACGCCCCGATACCCTTGGTTGCTGCGCGGTCATAGCCATCAGCGCCGATCCAATCCACATAGGCAGCGCCCGGGAAATAAGGGGTCGTGTCGGAAACTCCCGCAGAAACCCCAGGGCACCACACGAAGGAAACGTTGGTCGCCCCTACCTCGTGGAAGATGTTCCACACATGGATCCAGGCGGAGACAAATCCAGCCGGTCCGTTCGGACCGATGCAGGCAACGTCCTTGGCGACTCGCAGGTTCATCTCCCAGAACCACCGGAGGAGTACGGGATGTCCAAAGGACTTCAAAGCCATTGCGTACGAGGTGATCAGTTGATCGAATTGGCCGGAGTCGATGGCCGCGGTGGGGGCACATCCCCAGGAGACCAGCGGAATTGCACCGTGCTCGACAATCTTCTGCATGTGCGCGATCGGCGCGGGTTTGGTCCAAGACGTATAGAGACTCAGAATCTTGGGTGTTTTGCCAACCGACGCGTCAAAGGCCGGGAGCTGCGAGATCTCGGAGTGGCCCGGGTTCGGATTGACCCATGCGCCGAGATAGGCACCCGTCGTGGGTACCGGTGGAGGGGGTTGTCCAGCTCCGATAGCCCCGCGCGCATTGGGGGCGCCCGTCGTGACCGTTGTGCGTGGAACAGTCGTCGTGCTCGTCGAACTTGGCGAGGTCGGCCGCGTCGACGACGGAACGCCTTGGGCGTGACTCGGTGGCGAAGGGCCTCCGCCCGACGAGCATCCAAGCGCCAGAAGTCCGGCGCCCGCCAGTGTCGCGGGCAAAATCATCAATCGTTGTTTCCGTGTTGAACTGCGCACGTTCGTGATGAATTGCGGCACCGTTCATTTGTACCACAGGAAGTATTGAATGTGATGGCAGCCACCAGATCAATGGCTGGTCAGTCCGATTGAATTCAAAGGGATCATTCCCCGGAAAACGGCGACAACTTCTTTGAAGAATCTGGCTTCATCCTGTATCATGAGAAAGGGAAGAGGGGAGAGACACCACATCCATCGGGCAGCCGAGTCGGGCCCGGAGTTCCGGGTTGTGACGATGAGACTGCATGGTTCGTTCTCGCAAATTTCGGGTGGTTCGGGTGCGAGTTTCGAGGGTCAGAAATACGGGGCCTGAGCTCCACATTTGCGCTCTTGGCGCCCAGAGCAGGGGATGGACCCGGCTCCTCTTTCGTGTGCGGGGTCCCCGGCGGCTCGTCGGCGCCGCACTCGGCGCAGTCAGTAAGTCAGGGAGATCGGAATGGGAATGAGAATCGAGCGTGACCCCAAAAAAGTGCTTCGGTCGGTACCGAAATAGCGTCCTCCAATTGAAGCAATGACTCTGCGCAATAAAGGGCATTCGATGGCGGACTGTACCTGCTGGATCGCTCGCCCGGGATCGGGGCTGCCGAGGCATAAGGAGTGCACGTGAACGTCATCTTTATTTCGATGGACACACTGCGAGCAGATCGTCTCGGGTGCCTCGGTCACGAACGACGGCTCACCCCAAACCTCGACCGCATCGCGAGTGAGGGATCGGTCTTCGCCAACGCGTTTGCCTCGGACATCCCGACGCAGCCCTCTCATACGGCGATCTTCACCGGGAAGTTCGGGATCAATACCAGTATTGTGTCGCACTTCCACCCGGCTGCTCGCTTGGACGCGAACGTGTCATGGCTTCCGAGTCTCTTCCAAAATTCGGACTACGCGACCGGAGCGGTCGATCACCTCTTCGCCATGAAGGACTGGTTCATGCGGGGGTACGCCGACTACATGCCGCCGCCTGGTCGCTCTCGGTCGCCGGGATCGGTGATTGTCGACAGCGGGACGCAGTGGCTGGACGAACACCTCAAAGAAGATTTTTTCTTGTTCTTGCACTTCTGGGACGCACACATCCCCTACGTCCCGCCCCAGCCGTACAAGCACCGGTACACGAGTGCGTCGTCGCTCCGTGGGGATCCTCTTGTCGCAGAGAGGCTGCGGAGTAGGCCAACGTACCCACTTTTCGCGCAGAACCTGTACAACCATCTCGACCTCATCCCCAACGTGGAGTACATCGCCGACCTGTACGACGCGGAGGTTGCGTATCTGGACTATGAGATCGGCCGACTCTTCGACTACTTGCGCCAGGTCGGAGTACTGGACAAGACCATGATCGTGCTCTTTGGTGATCACGGCGAGAACATGACGGAGCACGACGCATGGTTCGACCATGCCGGGCTCTACGACTCCGTCGTGCACGTCCCGCTGCTCATCTGGGCTCCCGGCGTCGTGCCGGCATCGGAAGTCACTGCTCTGGTCTCTCTGGTGGACGTGAAGCCGACGATTCTCGATTTCTTGGGTATGCCCGCCGTCCCAGGCCTCGACGGACGATCACTCCGGCCGCTGACGGAGGGCAAGACCACTTCCCATCGGGATGCCGTGTTCCTGAGCGAATGCACCTGGCAAGCCAAACGAGGCGTCCGTACGCCCGACTGGAAGTTCATCCGATGCGTGGATCCAGGCGTGTACCCGAGAGACGGGGTTGAGGTCTACGACCTCAACCGTGATCCTGCCGAGCAGAACAACCTCGCCGCGGAGAGGCCGGACGTCGTGCTCCAACTGGACGCCATGCTCACCTCCTGGCTGAGCGAGCAACTCGATGACCGTCCCGATCCCATGGACGAGGTCGTGGCGGCGGGTCTGCCGGCCGTTCGAAGGCTCGCCGACCTCAAGGAGGAGTTGGCGGCCGAGACGGCGCATCACGCCTAGTGCCAGTCGCCCTCGACGTTGCAAGATCACCACTTGCCGTGCCAAGGGGACAGACGGCAAGCGAGTACGATTGCTCCAGCGGGTAGCGGTCGAGCAGCGCTGACCTGGAAATGGGTGTTGGGCGGCCACCGCCGCGTAGGCATTGAATGTGACGGGCAATTGCGGATTCTCTATTTCGACATCGACACGCTTCGAGCCGACCATCTCGGTTGTTACGGGTATGAACGACCGACGAGCCCGGCCATTGACGCCGTTGCCGCGGATGGCGTCCGGTTCACCAATGTGTATGCGTCAGACTTGCCCTGCCTCCCGTCCCGAACGGCTCTGAGCAGCGGACGGTTCGGGATCCACAACGGGGTGGCCGGACACGGCGGCACCGCTGCCGCTCCTTTTCCCGAAGGGAGCGAGAGGGGCTTCCGAAGCAGGGATGCCGCAGAGACCTGGGCGAGCCAGATGCAGGAAGTCGGCGTGTGGACCGCATCAATCAGCACCTTTCCCGAGCGGCACTCGGCCTACCACTTTCTGGCTGGTTTCAACGAGTCCTACAACCTCGGTACGCGTGGCCTCGAGACGGCGGATGATGTCGCGAGTGTGGCACTGGAGTGGCTCAGTCGAAACGCGACCCGTCAGGACTGGTTTCTGCACGTCCACATGTGGGATCCCCATACGCCGTATCGAACGCCCGAATCCTTCGGTGACCCGTTTGCTGGGATGCCCGCTCCGAGCTGGTTGGACGAGGACGTGCGGGCGCACCACTGGAGCCTTCCCGGACCACACTCCGCTCAAGAGATCACCGGTTTCGGTCCGCACGCGCGATGGGATGCCTTCCCCCGCCAACCGTTGGTGGCTGACGACATGGCCCAGGTGCGAAGGATGTTCGACGGGTACGACACCGGCGTCCGCTACGTGGACCACTACATCGACCTGATCCTGCGATGGCTGGCGGCGCTCGAGATCGATGACGAGGTCGCCGTGATCATCTCTGCCGATCACGGCGAGACCTTGGGTGAACTTGGGATCTACTGTGATCATCAGACGGCCGATCACCATGTGGCGCGTGTTCCGATGATCGTCCGGTGGCCCGGCGTCACCCACGGCGTCGATGATTCGCTGCACTATCAAGTTGATGTCGCAGCGACCCTGCTCGAGCTCAGCGGAGGCAGTGTTCCGTCCCGATGGGACGGTGAGTCCTTTCGGTCCTCACTCGCTTCGGCGGAATATGCGGGTAGGGAATGCCTGATCCTGACGCAGGGAGCGTGGACCGCCCAGCGCGCTGTTCGTTTCGACGATTGGATCTTCATCCGGACGTTCCACGACAGCTATCACGGATTCCCCGACATCATGGTGTTCGACCTCGCGACCGATCCGCACGAACAGCACGACCTCTCGGAAGCCCGGCCCGATCTCGTACAGACCGGCGCGCGTCTCCTTGAGGATTGGAAGCAGTCAGCCGTCGCGCTTTCGCCCGGGGGAGTGGACCCACTCGATACGGTGCTCCAAGAGGGGGATCCCTGGCATGCGCGCTGGCGCCCGGCCGAGTACGACGCGTGGCTGGAGCAGACCGGCCGGGCCACCTGGGTCAGTCGAATCGCTTCAGGCTGACGCGCTCCGGCGAACTCTCGGTCGTCGTCTTACTCCTGGACAAGCTCGATCAGCGTCCCGAACGAGGTCTTCGGGTGCACGAACGCCACGGTCGTCCCGCGGCTCCCAGGGCGGGGTTCCTCGTCGATCACGCGACCCCCGCTGTCCTTGACCGCCTGCAGTGCCACTGCGCAGTCGTCGACGCGGTATCCGACATGGTGCAGGCCCTCGCCCTTGTTTTCGAGGTATTTGGCGACGGGCGAGTCGTCACGGATGGGGGTGAGCAGCTGGATGTAGGAGTCGGCCACCTTGAGCAGGGCCTCTTCGACACCATCACGCTCCACCCGCTCGCGATGATCCACCGTGGCACCGAACACGTCGGCGTACCACGCAATCGCCGCCTCCAGGTCGTTGACCGCGATGGCCACGTGGTCGATCTCGGTCAGCAGGAGGTCGCTCATGCGCCGTGTCGCCGGAACAGGGTGATGCGGTCCTCGCCCACTTTGGCCCGGAGCTCGGGATCGTCGATGCCGAGGCCCTCTTCGGGGGCCAGGCACAGGACGCCGATCTTGCCCTCGTGGAGATTGTGGTGCACCTGGTAGGCGGCCTCACCCACCTGCTTCAGCGGGTACACCGCCGAGAGGGGCGGGAGCACCTTGCCGTCGCAGATCAGCTGATTGGCGTCCCACGCTTCGCGGTAGTTGGCGAAGTGCGAGCCCTTGATCGTCTTGAGCTTCATCCACAGGTGACGGTTGTCGTACTCGATCATGTAGCCAGATGTCGCAGCACAGGTCACGATCGTCCCGCCTCGCTTGCAGGCGAAGACCGACGCACCCATGGTCTGCCGCCCGGGGTGCTCGAAGACGATCTCGGGCTCGCCACCGACGAGCGACCGAATGTCCTTCCCGAAGCGGCGCCATTCGGACTCGTCCTGGGTGTGCTCATCCGACCAGAAGCGATAGTTCGCCGCCTTGCGATCGATCACCGCCTCCACACCGAGATCGTTGAGCAGCTTCACCTTTTCTGGCGAGGAGACCACCCCGATGGGCGTGCCGCCCCCATTCAGCACGTGCTGCACGGCGTAGCTACCGAGACCGCCGCTCGCACCCCAGACCAGGATCTTGTCGCCCTGGGTCATCCGGGCCCCGTTCGGCGAGACGAGCATGCGGTACGCGGTGGAGTTGCACAGCGCGTTGATGGCCGCCTCCTCCCAGCTCAGGTGCGTCGGCTTGGGCATGAGCTGGTTCGCCCTCACCAACGTGATGTCGGCCAGACCACCGAAGTTCGTCTCGAAGCCCCAGATGCGTTGGTTGGCCGCGAGCATCGAGTCGTCGTGGGCCGAAGGATCCTGATCGTCGACGTAGTTGCACTGGACGGTGACCTTGTCGCCGACCTTCCAGTTGCGCACGGCCGATCCCGTGCGGAGCACGACGCCCGCCGCGTCGGAGCCGACGACGGCATAGTCGAGGGCGTGCCGGGCCGCCCAGGGGCCTTCCTTGCCGAGGCGGTCGAGGAAGCCGAAAGTCGGCAGCGGCTCGAAGATGGACGTCCACACTGTGTTGAAGTTGATCGACGATGCCATCACCGCCACGTAGGCCTCGTCGGGGGCCAACTCGGGCAGCGGTACCTCCTCGACGTGGAGAGACCGACGGGGGTCCTTGTCCGCCGACGCCATGTCGTCGAACATCGCTGTTTCGCTCCGCCTGACCAGGGCCGCACGGTAGGTGTCCGGCATCTCGAGCCCTGCCAGTTCATCGGCCGGTGCGCCGGCCAACACTGCACTGAGGATGTCGCTCATGTGACCCGACGATAGTTGGCCCGTAAGATGTTGTTTCCGACCGGTAACCAGGCCGGCGGGAAGCCGGAGGTGCAAGGAATGGCTGAGGCAGTCATCGTCGCAGGGGCTCGTACCCCCATCGGGAAGCTTTCAGGCGCCTTCGCCGGCTTCACGGCCATGGACCTGGGTGGATTCGCCATCGCCGAAGCACTTCGTCGCGCCGGTATCGCACCTGACCAGGTCGACTACGTGTTGATGGGCCAGGTCATCCAGGCCGGACAGGGCCAGATCACGGCCCGCCAGGCCGCCGTCAAGGCCGGCGTCCCCATGACCGTCCCCGCCAACACGATCAACAAAGTGTGCCTTTCGGGTCTGAACACCATCTATCTGGCGGATCAGATGATCCGTGCCGGCGACGCCGAGATCGTCGTTGCCGGGGGGATGGAGTCGATGACGCAGGCGCCGCACCTACTTCCCGGCGCGCGGGCCGGGTTCCGATTGGGCGACGCCACGCTCGTCGACTCCATGATGTACGACGGCCTGACTGACGCGTTCGACAACATCGCCATGGGGCTCTCCACCGAGCAGCACAACCAGAAGATCGGCATCACCCGGGAGCGTCAGGACGCCTTCGCCGCGGCGAGCCACGAGAAGGCCGCGGCGGCGGCGAAGGAGGGCCGCCTCGCCGAGGAGATCGTCCCGGTCGAGGTTCCCCAGCGCAAGGGCGACCCGCTCCTGGTCGACACCGACGAGGGCGTTCGGCCCGGGACGACAGCCGAGTCGCTGGGCGCGTTGAAGCCTGCCTTCGACAAGAACGGGACCATCACGGCGGGGAACTCGTCGCAGATCTCGGACGGTGGCTGCGCCGTGGTGGTGATGTCGGCGGACAAGGCGAAGGAACTCGGCGTCGCGCCGCTCGGACAGATCGTCGGCTACGGCATGGTGGCGGGCCCGGACAACTCGCTCATGACGCAGCCGTCCCGGGCCATCGTCAAGGCGGCGGGCAAGGCCGGCATCGACCTCGGTTCGATCGACCTGTTCGAGATCAACGAGGCGTTCGCCGCCGTCGGGCTCGCCTCGGTCGACGACCTCGGGATCGACGAGGAGAAGGTCAATGTCAACGGCGGCGCCATTGCGCTGGGCCACCCGGTCGGCATGTCGGGGACCCGCCTTGCACTGACCGCGCTTCTCGAGTTGCGCCGTCGCAGCGCGACGACGGCTGCTGTCGCGTTGTGTGGCGGTGGCGGGCAAGGCGACGCCGCCATCCTGCGCGCGCTCGGCTGAGGACAGTCGGCCGATACGTCCCGCCCGCGGTGGCTCAGTACGGCGGGACCAAAAGGGCCAGCAGCTTGGCCGAGCCGGCGTCGACGTCGGCCCAGCTTTGCGCACCGCTGAACCGGTACACGGCGAGGGCACATGTGGGAAAGCCCTGGCGGGCGGCGAGCGACAGTCCTTTCTTGTCGCGGGGTGACACCAGCGCCTGCGACAACGTCTGGGCGGTCGGATTGTGCCCGACGACCATGGCCGCGCGGACGTCATCGGGGAGCGTCCGCAGGAGCTCTACCACCTCCTGCGGGTCAGCGCCGTAGAGCTCGTCGTCGAAGCGACGCTTGGGGGGCGCCGCCATACCGTCGAGCACCAGCTCGGCTGTCGCCACCGTGCGCGTGGCGGGCGACACGAGCGCGACGGTCGGCCGCGGCACGCCCTCGAGCGCCGGTCCGAGTCCCTTGCCCTTGTCCGCGAACAGTCGTCCGAGGGCAGCGGCGTCGCGTCGTCCTCGCGGTGCGAGCACCCGGTCGAAATCGCTGCCGCCCGGCGGGGGATCCGTGACCGTCTTGGCGTGCCGCAACAGCCACAGGATGCGCGCCCCCGCGCCCGGGCTGGCATCAGCCCAGCGCGAAGGCCGTATGCAGGCTTCGCACGGCCCGCTCGACGTCCTCTTCAGCGACGATGCACGACGTCCGGATCGTGGAGGTGGAGATCATGTCGATGTTGATCTTCTCGTTGGCGAGCGTCTCGAACATCGTCGCGGCGATGCCCGGGTGGGACTTCATGCCGACGCCGACGAGCGAAACCCGCGCCACGTCGGGATCCGCGGTCACGCCGGAGGCGCCCAGTTCGTCGGCATGCGACTGCGACGTCTCCACTGCCGCGACCAGGTCGGCGGACGGCACCGTAAAGGAGATGTCGGTGGTCCCGTGCGCCGAGGAGTTCTGCACGATCATGTCCACGTTGATCGACTGGTCCGCCAAGGCCCGGAACAGGCGGGCGGCCACCCCCGGATGGTCCGGGACGCCGCTCACGGTGACCTTGGCCTCCGATGTGTCGTGGGTCACCGCGGTGACGACCGCCTCTTCCATGTCTGCATCCTCCTCCACCACCCAGGTGCCCGGCTCCCAGGTGAAGCTGCTGCGCACGTGGAGCGGGACGTTGTGGTTGCGGGCGAACTCGACGGCGCGCAGCATCAGGACCCGCCCACCGGTCGCCGCCATCTCGAGCATCTCGTTGAATGAGATCCGGTTGATGCGATGCGCCTCTGGCACGATCCGGGGATCGGCGGTGAACACGCCGGTGACGTCGGTGTAGATCTCGCACACGTCGGCGTCCAGCACCGCGGCCAGAGCGACCGCGGTGGCGTCGGAGCCCCCCCGACCGAGCGTCGTGATCTCACGGTCGGCCGAGACACCCTGGAAGCCGGCCACGACCGGCACCTTGCCCTCGGCCAGCGCGGTTCGCAGGCGATCCCCCTTGACCTCTTTGATCTTGGCCCGGGTGTGGTCGTTGTCGGTGATGATGCCGACCTGGCTCCCGGTGAAAGAGGCTGCCGCGACCCCCAGGTCGGCCAACGCCATGACCAGGAGCGACATAGAGATCCGTTCTCCGGTGCTGACGAGCATGTCGTACTCGCGGAGGGGCTGGGTCGTGCTCACGGAGTTGGCCAGATGGATCAGGTCGTCCGTGGTCTTCCCCATCGCACTGACAACTGCCACCACGTCGGCGCCCTGGCGACGGGTGCCGCGATGTGGTCGGCGACTGCCCGGATCCTGTCCGCGTCGCCGACCGAGGTGCCCCCGAACTTCTGGACGACCAGTGGCATCCGGACGAGGCTATCTACTACGGGCGTGGCGGAATCCCGAACTGGCCCTTTGCCGTTCCGCTCCCCGCCTCCGGGGGCGTTTCCGGACGTCTGCGGGCGACCCGAGGTCACCTCCCCAATTGGGTAGGGTCTCGGGCCGTGCCCAGCGAGAAGAGATCCCGCCAGCGCGCCGCGAGGGAGGCGCGCCTGGCCGCCGAGGCCAAGAGCAAGAAGCGCCGACGGCAGATACGGAACGGGATCATCGTGGTGGTCATCGCCGGGATCATCATCGGCATCGTCTTCCTGGTCTCGAATGGGAACAACACCGCCCCGTCGAAGTCCAATCAGACGAGCACCACCACCGCCTCCAAGACCGGCAAGGCCAAGCTCCAGGCGCAGGCCAACGAGGTCGCGGTCAAGGCCGGCTGCCCGGCGAGCACCAAGACGGTGGCGAACACCCAGAAGTACTCGTCGGCCCCGCCGATGACCATCGACACGAGCAAGAACTACACCGCGACCGTCAAGACGACCACCGGCACGTTTGAGATCGCGCTCGACGCCAAGGCGGCCCCGCAAACGGTGAACAACTTCGTCTTCCTGGCGCAAAAGGGCTTTTACCACTGCGTGATCTTCCACCGGGTCATCCCGAACTTCATGGATCAGACCGGGGACCCGACGGGAACCGGTCAAGGCGGTCCGGGCTACACCATCCCGGACGAGAACCCGGCGAAGGCGAGCAACGCGAGCGATCAGTACCCGCTGGGCTCGGTGGCCATGGCGAACACGGGCCAGCCCAACTCTGGGGGGAGCCAGTTCTTCATCGTGGCCGGGCCGGAGGGTGAGAGCCTGCCTCCGTCGTACGCACTGTTCGGATCGGTCACGTCGGGTATGAACGTCGTCGACACCATCAACAAGCAGGGTTCGGCGCAGGGCGTCCCGCCCGACGTGACGCAACGCATCATCTCCATCACCATCAGCGAATCGTAAGGACACCCCACCATGGCCACCCCGACCCCTCCCGCCCCGGACGGCTCGAGCCCGCAGCAGCGGAAGTTCGACGAAGAGCCGCCCATGATCATCGACACCGACAAGCGCTACGTGGCGACGATGACGACCTCACGCGGCACCATGGTCATCAACCTGGACCCGTTGGCCGCCCCCAAGGCCGTCAACAGCTTCGTCTTCTTAGCCCGCTACCACTACTTCGACGGCATCGTCTTCCACCGCATCATCCCCGGCTTTGTCCTCCAGGGCGGCGACCCGACCGGGACGGGCACGGGCGGCCCTGGCTACCGCTTCGAGGACGAGCTTCCTTCCGGCGGGCGCTATCAGGTGGGCTCGCTGGCCATGGCCAACGCCGGGCCGAACACCAACGGCAGCCAGTTCTTCGTGATCAGCGGCCCTGACGGGGTGCGCCTACCGCCGCTGTACTCCCTCTTCGGTGAGGTGGTCACCGGTCTCGACGTGATCGAGGCGATCGACGCCGTCGGCACGCGGTCGGGTACCCCGACAGAGCGGGTCGTCATCGAGAGCGTCACCATCGAAGAGAAGGACTGAGGCACCGGACCGGGGTCGCGACCCCGGTTGCTCGCAAGCTCACCTTCTGTCCGGGCGGGTCCGCCTCGGGGGACCCCTGTTCGAGCGGTACATGCCAGTTCAGGGCACTTCCCTGCCGCTGCATTGGCGACTAGCGAACAGAGATCGCGGCGTCGGCACAGGGGCGCACACAAAGATGTCTTCCGAGCGGCGGCTCAACCCCTCAGTGCCCCGAGACCCTCGGTCGGCGCGCCGCCCACGAAAACCACCGGTTGGCCCACCCCCTCGTAGCGCCAGGCGCCGGTCCCCTCCTTGATCAGGGCCGTTCGGGCGGGGAGGGCGACGACGGGGAGGGTGGCCGGCGCCATGGCCACCGTGCGCTCGAGCTTCTGGCCGTGCGCGTCGTCGTGCTCGTCGCCGAAGTGGGGGACCACGGTCAGCTTGTCGACCAATCCCAGCCCGAGGGTCAGCGCACCCCCGCGTGGGTCCACCATCGGGTCGGTCAGCACCATGGCGCCCGCTCCTGCGCCCGCCACCACGGCGCCGGCGGAAAAGGCCTGCTTGATGCCCTCATAGACCGCCGACTTCTTCAGCACGGCGCGGAGATGCAGGGGCGAGCCGCCGGCGAGGTAGATGAAGCGGGCCTTGGCGATCGTGGCCGCCATGCCGGGGTCCTCGGCCGACGCTCGATCCACCACCATGAGGCCCTCGACCTGCGCTCCGAGCGGCCCGAACCATTCTGCCGCCCGCAGGACGACCCGCTCGGGGTGTTGATAGGCGGCGGCGGTCGGCAACACGAGCACATCGGTCCCGCGCGAGTCGGCCAGGAGGGTTGCATCGAACGAGCAGCCATCGGTCCATTCGTCGCCCCCGACCAGGGCCAGTGTGCCGGACAGGTCCATGCGCCACTCTTGCACGGCCACTCGCTTCGACGCTGATGGTTACCCACCGGTAAGCTGCCCAGCCATGTCGATCACACGGGTGGGAATCGTTGGTTCGGGGATCATGGGATCGGGCATCGCCGAAGTGGCGGCGGCGACGGGGCACGAGGTCATCCTCCGCAGTCGGAGTCGGGACGGGGCTGACGCCATGCGCGCGGGCCTTTCGAAGTCACTGGCCAAACAGGTCGAGAAGGGCAAGCGCACCGAGGGGGAGGCGAAGGAGATCGAGGGCCGGGTACGCGCCACGGCGCACCTGGGCGACCTGGTCGACGTCGACCTGGTGATCGAGTCCATCGTCGAGGACCTTTCGCTGAAGAAGAACCTGTTCGCCGAGCTCGACAGTCTCTGCAAGCCGGAGACGATCCTGGCTACGAACACCTCTACCCTGCCGGTCGTCGAGATGGCCATGGCGACCGGCCGACCGGACCTCGTCTGCGGCGTCCACTTCTTCAACCCGGCCCCCGCGATGGCGTTGGTCGAGGTCGTCCGGCCCATCACCGCCAGCGACGCCACGGTGGAGGCGGCCATCGCCTTCGCCAGCGTGTGTGGCAAGGACCCCGTCGAGGTCAAGGACCAGGCCGGGTTCATCGTCAACGCCCTCCTGTTCCCCTATCTCAACAACGCGGTACGGCTGTTCGAACAGGGCGTGGCGTCGAAGGAGGGGATCGACGCGGCGATGAAGGGTGGCTGCGGATTCCCCATGGGACCGTTCGCGCTGCTCGACCTCGTTGGCCTCGACACGTCGCTCGCAATCCTCGATGCACTCTACGAGGAGTACCGCGATCCCAACTACGCCGCCGTCCCTCTGCTGCGCCGCCTCGTCACCTCGGGACAGCTCGGTCGCAAGACCAAGAACGGGTTCTACGACTACCGCGGCTAGCCGGCGCGGAGGGGACGGCAAACCCAGGCAGAATGGTGAGGCGCTCCTCTCATCTGGAGGTGAATGGCATGGCTACCGACCCGCAGCGTGACGCGCCGTGGGTGATGCGCACCTATTCGGGCCATTCCACTGCGCGCGCCTCCAACGAGCTCTACCGCACCAACCTCGCCAAGGGCCAGACGGGTCTGTCGATCGCGTTCGACCTCCCGACCCAGACCGGCTACGACCCCGATGCACCGGAGGCGGCAGGCGAGGTCGGCAAGGTCGGCGTCCCTGTCGCCCACATCGGGCACATGAAGGAGTTGCTCGACCAGATTCCCGTGGCAGAGACGAACACCTCCATGACGATCAACGCGACGGCAGCGTGGTTGCTCGGGCTCTACGTTGCGCACGCCCAGGACATGCGGGTCGACCCGGTCCGGTTGGCTGGCACGACGCAGAACGACATCGTCAAGGAGTACCTGAGCCGCGGCACGTACATCTTTCCTCCTGGTCCGAGTCTCCGGCTCACGGTGGACACCATCGCCTACACGGTGCACCACGCACCCAAGTGGAACCCCATCAACGTCTGCAGCTATCACCTCCAGGAGGCCGGCGCGACCCCGACGCAGGAGATCGCGTACGCGCTGGCCACCGCCATAGGCGTGCTCGACGGTGTGCTTGCTTCGGGCAAGGTCGATCCTGCCGAGCTGCCAGCCGTGGTGGGGCGCATCAGCTTCTTCGTGAATTCGAGCGTCCGCTTCGTCGAGGAGACCTGCAAGATGCGGGCCTTCACCGAACTCTGGGACCGGATCTGCCATGAGCGGTACGGCGTGGAGGACCCGAAGCTGCGTCGCTTCCGTTACGGAGTACAAGTCAATTCCCTAGGGCTGACCGAGCAACAGCCGGAGAACAACGTGCAGCGCATCGTCCTCGAGACCCTGGGCGTCACGTTGTCGCGGAACGCCCGGGCGCGGGCCATGCAGCTGCCGGCCTGGAACGAGGCACTCGGCCTCCCCCGACCCTGGGACCAGCAGTGGTCGCTGCGCATGCAGCAGGTGCTCGCCTTCGAGTCCGACCTGCTCGAGTACGACGACATCTTCGAGGGCTCGGTCGTGATCGCCGCCAAGACCGCCGAACTGATCGAAGCGGCATCGGCCGAGTTGGCCGATGTGGAGGCGCTCGGCGGCGCGTTCCAGGCCATCGACGAGCTCAAGCGCCGCCTCGTCCGGAGCCAGGCCGAGCGGGTGCGGCGGATCGAGACCGGTGAGCAATTGGTGGTGGGCGTCAACCGGTTCACCGAAACGGCGCCGTCACCGCTCTTGGGTGACGGCGAATTCGAGAACATCTTGAAGGTTGACCACCGGGTGGAGGCCGAGCAGATTGCCGACGTCGAGCGTTGGCGGGAACAGCGTGACGGGGCCGCCGTGCGCTCCGGCCTCGACGCGCTGACGGCGGGTCGCCGCTGACGATGGTCCCGGCGGGAACATCATGGAGGCGACCATCGCCCTGGCCCACGCCGGCGGCACCACGGGGGAATGGGCGGGAGCGTTGCGCGAGGTCTTCGGTGAGTTCCGCGCCCCCACCGGGGTCAGTGGCGGTGTCGGCCGCCGGGGCCGGGAGCTGGAGCCGGTCCGCCTCCGGACGAAGGCGCTCGCCGAGCGCACCGGCGGCCCGCCCCGGCTCTTGGTGGCCAAGCCGGGCCTCGATGGCCACTCCAACGGGGCCGAGCAGATCGCGGTGGCCGCCCGCGACGCGGGGTTCGAGGTGATCTACCAAGGCATCCGACTGACCCCGGACCAGATCGTGGCTGCCGCCCGGGACGAGGACGTCGACATCGTCGGCCTCTCCATCCTTTCGGGCTCTCACCTCGAACTGGTGCCCGAGGTGTTGGACCGCTTGCGCGAGGCGGGCAGCACGGCCGCCGTGGTCGTCGGGGGCATTATCCCGCCCGACGACGCCGAGATCCTGCTGGGCAAGGGCGTCGCGTCCGTCTACACGCCGAAGGACTACTCCTTCGACCGCATCATGGAGGATCTTGTCGCGCTGGCCGAGCGCCAGCGCGCCGCCACTCGCGCGTGAGCCGGGCCATCTCCCGCCAGGTCACCGGCACCGCCCCGAGTTCGATCGCCCGGAGCCGGAGGCGCTCAGGCACGTCATAGTGGTTCAGCGCCGCCGAGCGCCGGTGACGCTGGTACCCCCGCGGCGGGATCCCCAGCGCGGCCGCCATGGCGTGGAGCTCATCGGGGTCGTCGGCCAGCAGGTGGGACCAGCGATCGGCGTGCATGCGCACCGTGGCGCGCTCGGCGCCAGTCGTCGACGTAGACGGTCAGCGCTGCGCCCAGGGCCGGTCGCGGCGCAGGGGCACGGGCTTGTGCCACCAACGTCCGCTGAAGCGCCACGGCTCGTGTACGGGATCGTGCTCGTCGGCGGGTGCCGGGCGCGGCCAGGCAAGTTGCACCGCCGCCGCGATGACGGCCAGCACGGCCTCGTCTGGCTTTGGCCGAGGCCGCAGCGTCAGCTGGTCCGGATCGACCTGCAGCGTCACAGCGGCACGTTGCCGTGCTTGCGCTTCGGTAACTCCTCGCGCTTCGACGCCAGGATGTCGAGGCTGCGGCAGATGACGGCGCGGGTGTCGGCGGGCGAGATCACGTCGTCGATGTAGCCGCGCTCGGCTGCGATGTACGGGTTCGCGTACCGCTCCGTGTACTCGTCGATCAGCTCGGCCCGCCGCTGCACCGGGTCCGCCGCCTCGGCCAACTCGCGGCGGTAGACGATCTCCACGGCGCCGTTCGGGCCCATCACCGCCAGCTCCGCCGATGGCCAGGCGAAAGCGAGGTCCGCACCGATGGACTTCGAGTTCATGACCACATAGGCGCCTCCGTACGCCTTCCTTGTGATGATCTGAATTCGGGGCACGGTCGACTCGCAGTAGGCGTACAGGAGCTTCGCTCCGTGGCGGATGATCCCGCCGTACTCCTGGTCCGTTCCGGGCATGAAGCCGGGCACGTCGACGAAGGTGAGCAGTGGGATGTTGAATGCGTCGCAGGTCCGCACGAAGCGGGAGGCCTTCTCCGACGAATCGATGTCGAGGACGCCGGCGAGGACCGCCGGCTGGTTGCCCACGATGCCGACGACGCGCCCGTTCATGCGGCCAAAGCCGCAGGTGATCGACATCGCCCAGTGCCGGTGCACCTCCATGTACTCGCCGTCGTCGACCACCGCGGTGATGACGCGCTTCATGTCATAGGGCTGGTTGGGCGAGGTCGGGAGGAAGTCGATGAGCTCGGGTACCTGCCGATCGGGCTCGTCGCCGGTCGGCTCGATCGGCGGCTCCTCGAGGTTGTTGGCGGGGAGGAACGACAAGAGGTGGCGTACCTCGTCCAGGCAGGCCTTCTCGTCGGGCGAGACGAACGTGGCCACGCCCGACTTCGTGGCGTGGCTCATGGCACCGCCCAGTTCCTCCAAGGTGACGTCCTCACCGGTGACGGTCTTCACGACGTCGGGTCCGGTGATGAACATGTGCGAGGTCCCTTGCACCATGAAGATGAAGTCGGTCATCGCGGGCGAGTAGACGGCACCACCGGCGCACGGCCCGAGGATCACGCTGATCTGCGGGATCACCCCGGACGCCGCAACGTTGCGGTGGAAGATGCCGCCGTAGGAGTGGAGCGAGACCACGCCCTCCTGGATGCGCGCGCCGGCGCCGTCGTTCAGTCCGATCATCGGCACACCCGTCGACGAGGCCAGATCCATCACCTTGTGGATCTTCTCGGCGAAGACCTCCCCGAGGGCGCCGCCAAAGACGGTGAAGTCCTGGCTGAAAATGCAGACACGGCGACCGTCGATCGTGCCGAACCCGGTGACCACGCCATCGGTATAGGGCCGGTTCTCGTCCAGCCCCATGCCGTGCGCCCGGTGGCGGGCCAGCATGTCGAGCTCCTGGAACGACCCCTCGTCCAACAGGTACTCGATGCGCTCCCGGGCCGTCAGCTTGCCCTTGGCGTGCTGGCGCTCGACGGCACGCGCGCTCCCGGCGTGCAGGGCCTCGTTCTTGCGTTCGGCCAGGTCGGCCAGGCGTTCGGCCATCGAATGTTCCATGCCGATGAGGCTAACGCTCCCTCGGCGGGACCCGAAATTGCGACCGTAAGTCGCCAGATTGGAAGCCGTTCTAATTCGTGACGGAAGAAACCTGGGCTGACCAGGCCTCCCGGCAGCGCCTTCGTGTCCGGTGACATCGGGGTGGCCACGATGCCGTCACGCGAGGGGCCGGTGACCCGGGACACGGCACCGGTCCATCGGCGGCGCATCGGTCTGCTCGGGGGCCCTGGCCGGCGGCCTGGCCCTGGGCTTCCTGCCCGGCGACGCCCAGGACGTCTTCATCGGGGCGGGGACGGTGGCGCTGGCCTTCTACCCCGAGGCGTGCTGCCCCTCGGTACGCGCGGTTCCACCGCTGGTGGAGCGGGGTCGCGGTCCGCGGCGACACCGCCGTGCCGTTGGGGGGCCGGCGGGCAGGGCGAGTCGCTCGCCGGAACCAGGGCGGCTCGAGCCGGGGCGGCGCCCGCCCGGAGGGCGGCGGACCGAGCCGACCGAGCCGGACCGAGCCGAATTGAGCGGCGGCGGGAAAAATCGGGCGGAAACGGGCCGAATCGCGCGGTCGGGAGGGCGCAGAAGGGCCCCGCGCGATTGTCGAACCCCCAGGCGACCGCTATAATCGAACGTCTGCCACGTGCGGGTTTCGGCCCAGCGCCCTGTGCGCCACACAGTGCGTCACGTGGAGTTCATTCTTCGCAATCGAGAGGGAGCGTGTGCCCACAATCGCCCAGCTCGTCCGTAAGGGACGGGAGGCCAAGGTAACCAAGACCAAGACCCCCGCCCTGAAGGGCGCGCCCCAGCGGCGGGGGGTGTGCACCCGCGTCTACACGACGACGCCCAAGAAGCCGAACTCCGCCCTGCGCAAGGTCGCCCGTGTGCGGCTGAGCTCGGGCGTCGAGATCACGGCCTACATCCCCGGCGTGGGCCACAACCTCCAGGAGCACTCCATCGTCCTCGTCCGCGGCGGCCGGGTGAAGGACCTGCCCGGCGTGCGCTACAAGGTCGTGCGCGGCGCGCTCGACACCTCGGGCGTGCGCGAGCGCAGCCAGGCCCGCAGCCGCTACGGCGCCAAGAAGGAGTCCTAGGCATGCCCCGCAACGGACCCGCCACCCGCCGCGAGCTCGCTCCCGACCCCGTCTACCGCTCGGTCTTGGTCACCCAGGTCGTCAACAAGATCCTCTCCCGCGGCAAGCGCACGCTGGCCGAGCGCATCGTCTACACCGCCCTCGAGCAGGTGCAGGAGAAGTCCGGCGGCGACCCCGTCGCCGCGCTCAAGCGCGCCGTCGAGAACACCCGGCCCGAGGTCGAGGTGAAGTCGCGGCGTGTGGGTGGTGCCACGTATCAAGTGCCCGTCGAGGTACGGCCCCGGCGGGCCACCACGCTCGCCATCCGGTGGCTGACCACGTACTCGCGCCAGCGCCGCGAGAAGACGATGGCCGAGCGCCTGGCCGGCGAGATCCTCGACGCCTCCAACAGCATCGGTGCCTCGGTGAAGCGCCGGGAGGACATGCACAAGATGGCGGAATCCAACCGCGCCTTCGCCCACTACCGCTGGTAGTGGGACCGGCCGCCATCGGCCGGGCCCGTCGACACCCGACCCGACACCCCAACCCGACTCCGGACCCCGATCCGAACCCGACCTTCTCTCCGAATCCGACCTCTACCACGACGCACGAGCACGAGTACGAACATGGCTGACCCCACCCCCACACGCGACTTCCCGCTGGCCAAGACCCGCAACATCGGGATCATGGCCCACATCGACGCGGGCAAGACCACCACGACCGAGCGCATCCTCTATTACACGGGCCGCAACTACAAGATCGGCGAGGTGCACGAGGGTGCCGCCACCATGGACTGGATGGTCCAGGAGCAGGAGCGCGGCATCACGATCACCTCGGCCGCCACTACCTGCAGCTGGCGCGACAACTGGATCAACATCATCGACACCCCCGGCCACGTCGACTTCACCGTCGAGGTGGAGCGGTCGCTACGCGTCCTCGATGGCGCCGTGGCCGTGTTCGACGCCGTGGCCGGCGTGGAGCCCCAGACCGAGACGGTGTGGCGCCAGGCCAACAAGTACAACGTCCCGCGCATCTGCTTCGTCAACAAGATGGACCGCATCGGCGCCGACTTCGAGCGCACGGTGCAGATGATCCGCGACCGCCTCGACGCCCTTCCCGCCGTGATCCAGCTGCCCATCGGCGTCGAGTCCGATTTCAAGGGCGTCGTCGACCTGCTCGAGGAGAAGGCGCTCGTGTGGTCGAGCGACATGGGGGAGGAGTGGGAGACCCTCGCCATCCCCGACGCCATGGCGGCTGAGGCAGACGACGCCCGCCAGCAGCTCATCGACGTCGTCTCCAATTTCGACGACACCATCATGGAGAAGTACCTGGCCGAGGAGCCCATCACCGCCGACGACCTGCGCCGCGCCCTGCGCACGGCCACCCTGGCCGCCGCCGTGGTGCCCGTCCTGTGCGGGTCCGCCTTCAAGAACAAGGGCGTGCAGCCCATGCTCGACGCCGTCATCGACTTCCTGCCCAGCCCGCTCGACCTGCCCCCCACCGAGGGGCACCGTCCCGGCCACCCCGAGGACGTCGAGGAGCGCAAGGCGGACGACGCCGAGCCCTTCTCCGCGCTCGCCTTCAAGATCATGACCGACCCCTTCGTCGGCAAGCTGACCTACATCCGGGTCTATGCCGGCACGCTCGAGAAGGGCGGGACCATCACCAACACGACGAAGGACAAGAAGGAGCGGGTGGGGCGCATCCTCCAGATGCATGCCAACCACCGCGAGGACAAGGACGCCATCTTCGCCGGCGACATCATGGCCGTCGTCGGCCTGAAGAACACCACGACGGGCGACACGCTGTCCGACCCGCGGCACCCGATCCAGCTCGAGGCGCTCGAGTTCCCCGAGCCGGTCATCCACGTCGCCGTCGAGCCCAAGACCAAGGCGGACCAGGACAAGCTGTCGCGCGCCCTCTACGCCCTCAGCGAGGAGGACCCGACCTTCCGCGTGCGCTCCGACGACGAGACCGGCCAGACCGTGATTTCGGGCATGGGCGAGCTGCACCTCGAGGTGCTGGTCGACCGCATGCTGCGCGAGTTCAGCGTCGATGCCAATGTCGGCAAGCCGCAGGTGGCCTACCGCGAGACCATCCGCAAGCCGGTGGAGAAGATCGAGGAGCGCTACATCCGTCAGACCGGTGGCCGGGGCCAGTACGGCCACGTCGTCATCAGTGCCGAGCCCACGGGCCCCGGGGGCGGCTACGAGTTCATCGACAAGATCTCCGGCGGGGTCATCCCGAAGGAGTACATCCCCTCGGTCGACGCCGGGATCCAAGAGGCCCTCACCGCGGGCATCCTCGCCGGCTACCCGACGGTCGACGTCCGGGTCACGCTGACCTACGGCTCGTACCACGACGTCGACTCGTCGGAGATGGCCTTCAAGATCGCCGGCTCGATGGCGATCAAGAAGGCGCTGCGAGCGGCCAGCCCGGTGCTGTTGGAGCCGGTCATGGAGGTGACGGTGACGGTGCCCGACGACTTCCTCGGCGCGGTCACCGGCGACCTCGCCTCCCGCCGGGGGCGGATGGAGGGGATGGACCAGCAGGGTACGAGCCACGTGGTGAAGGCGCTTGTCCCGCTCGCCGATATGTTCGGCTACTCTACTGACCTGCGTTCGCGCACGCAGGGTCGCGCCACGTACACGATGCAGTTCCATTCGTACAACCAGGTTCCGGAGTCGATCTCCAAGGAGATCATCGCCCGGGCCCACGGGGAGTAGCAGCCCGCCGGCGGCGCCGGCGCCGCCGGCGCCCGAGCGAGAGCGCACACCAATCACAGGTCGCAGGAAGAGGAAAGACAAAACCAGCGTCGGGCCACCGTGGTCCGACCAGGAGCAGGGAGTAGCGAGGCGATGGCCAAGCAGAAGTTCGAGCGCAACAAGCCCCACGTGAACGTGGGGACCATGGGTCACATCGACCATGGCAAGACGACGCTCACGGCGGCGATCACGCGCGTGCTGTCCGAGCGCAACCCCAACACCTCGTTCACCAAGTTCGACGACATCGACAAGGCGCCCGAGGAGAAGCAGCGCGGCATCACGATCACGATCGCCCACGTCGAGTACGAGACCGAGAAGCGCCACTACGCGCACGTCGACATGCCCGGCCACGCCGACTACATCAAGAACATGATCACCGGCGCCGCCCAGATCGACGGCGCCATCCTGGTGGTCTCGGCCGCCGACGGCCCCATGCCCCAGACCCGTGAGCACGTGCTGCTGGCCCGCCAGGTCGGCGTGCCCTACATCGTGGTGGCGCTCAACAAGGCCGACATGGTCGACGACGAGGAGCTGCTCGAGCTGGTCGAGATGGAGGTACGTGAGCTCCTCAGCGCCTACGGCTTCCCCGGCGAGGAGGTGCCGGTGGTCCGGGTCAGCGCCCTGAAGGCCCTCGAGGGCGACCCCGAGTGGAGCGAGAAGATCGTCGAGCTCATGGACTCCGTCGACGACTACATCCCCGAGCCCCAGCGCGACGTCGACAAGCCGTTCCTGATGCCGGTCGAGGACGTCATGTCCATCACCGGCCGGGGCACGGTCGTGACCGGCAAGGTGGAGCAGGGCATCATCAAGGTGGGCGGGGAGGTCGAGATCGTCGGCCTGCGCGACACGCAGAAGACCACGGTGACCGGCGTCGAGATGTTCCGCAAGCTCCTCGACGAGGGCCAGGCCGGCGACAACATCGGCGCCCTGCTGCGGGGCACCAAGAAGGAAGAGGTCGAGCGCGGCCAGGTGCTGTGCAAGCCCGGTTCCATCACCCCGCACACCCAGTTCACCGCCGAGGTCTACGTGCTGAGCAAGGAGGAGGGCGGCCGCCACAAGCCGTTCTTCACCAACTACCGCCCGCAGTTCTACTTCCGGACCACCGACGTGACGGGCACCATCACGCTGCCCGAGGGAACCGAGATGGTCATGCCGAGCGACAACACCAAGATGACGGTCGAGCTGGGCAAGCCCATCGCCATGGACAAGGGCCTCCGTTTCGCCATCCGGGAGGGCGGCCGCACGGTCGCGTCCGGCGTGGTCGACGAGATCCTCAAGTAGTCCGAGCGCGAGCGAACCGAGAGCAGGCAACGAGACCATGGCCGACGGCCCGAAGCAGAAGATCCGCATCAGGCTGAAGGCCTACGACCACGAGATCCTGGACCAGTCCACGGAGAAGATCGTCCAGACGGTCCTCCGCACGCAGGCCAAGGTGCTCGGGCCGGTCCCGCTGCCCACGGACAAGCACCGCTACACGGTGATCCGCTCGCCCCACAAGTACAAGGACTCCCGCGAGCACTTCGAGATGCGGGTCCACAAGCGCCTGGTCGACATCGTCGAGCACACGCCCAAGACGGTCGACTCGCTCCAGCGTCTCGACCTGCCCGCGGGCGTCGACATCGAGATCAAGATCCAGACCGCCTAGACCGCCTGACGGCGGGCCACCCCGTCTCCCCGCCGGACGCCTGGCAGGGGGCCGGACCATGGTGTAACGTCGCGAGCCGCCGAATCCGGCTGCTCAGGGGTGGATTTGCAGCGGCACTTCGGTGCTGCGAACGACAACAGACGTGCGTGATCGCCGGCCCCGCCGGGACCTCACGCCGAACCATTCGAGCGCTCCGCTCGGGATTCCCGGGCGGAGCGTTGGCGTGCGCAAGGAGACCTGCGCCGGTCGGCACGCCAGCACAGGACACAGGGAACACAGGAAGAAGAGGACACGTGGCAAGCAAGGCCATCGTCGGCGAGAAAGTCGGCATGACCCAGGTCTGGGACGACCAGAACCGCGCCGTACCGGTGACGGTGCTGAAGGTCGCGCCTGTGCGCGTCGTCCAGGTCAAGACGCCCGAGACCGACGGCTACTCGGCTCTGCAGGTCACGTGGGGCTTCCGCCGCAACTCGACCCTGAACAAGCCCGAGACGGGCCACTACGCCAAGGCCGGCGTGAACCCCGGCCGGCGCCTCGTCGAGCTGCGCCTCGACGACGTCGCCGACTACGCGGTCGGCCAGGAGCTGGCGGCCGACCTGTGGGAGGCGGGTGAGCGCGTCGACGCCATCGCCGTCTCCAAGGGGAAGGGCTTCGCCGGCGGCATGAAGCGCCACAACTTCAGCGGCCAGGGCGCGTCGCACGGCAACCACCGCAGCCACCGCGTGCCCGGTGCCATCGGCGCCTGCGCCACGCCGTCCCGCGTCTTCAAGGGCACCCGCATGGCGGGCCAGATGGGCGGGACGCAGATCACCGCGTTGAACCTCGAGGTCGTCTCGGCCGACGCCGAGCGCGAGCTGGTCCTGGTCAAAGGGGCGGTGCCCGGGGCCCGGGGCAGCGTCGTGGTCCTCCGCAACTCGGTCAAGACCCCGAGCAAGGCCGGGAGGTCGCGATGACGGCCACCGCCACCGGGACCGAGCGCACCGGCACGGTGCTGACGCACACGATAAAGAAAGACCGGCCGGCCCCGGTCGCGCGCACGGCGCCCCGGCGCAACGCGGCCGGGCACGACCTCGGCACGATCGACCTGGAGCCCACGGTCTTCGGTCTGACGCCTAACCGGGCCGTGCTGCATCAGGTGGTGACGGCGCAGCTCGCCGCGGTCCGGTCAGGGTCCCAGTCCACGTTGACGCGGGCCGAGGTGCGCGGCGGCGGTGCCAAGCCGTTCCGCCAGAAGGGCACGGGCCGGGCCCGCCAGGGATCGAGCCGGGCACCCTCCATGACCGGCGGCGGAGTCGCCCTCGGACCCAAGCCGCGCAGCTACGCGCAGCACACGCCCAAGAAGATGGTCCGCCTCGCCCTGCTCTCCGCGCTGAGCGACCGGGCCGAGATCGGGCGCATCGCCGTCCTGGAGGACTGGCAGATCGACGAGCCCGATACCAAGGCCGCCGCCACCATCCTGCGCAAGCTCAAGCTGGACGGCTCGGTCCTCGTCGTCCTGGCCCAGGACGAGGTCGACGTGGCGCTGTCGTTGCGCAACCTGCCCCAGGCCAGCATCACGACGTTCGCCGAGCTGTCGGCGCACGACGTCATCCGGTCCGACTGGCTGCTCTTCTCCGACCGCACCGTGCCCTCGGCCGCCACGGACTTCTCCGGGACACACGAGCCCGTGGAGGCGCCGGAGCCGGGGGCGAAGCGGGCCGAGAAGGCAGAGGCCGACGCGGCGGCCGAGGCCGAGAAGGTTACGAAGGCGGCCAAGGCGACGAAGGCGGCCAAGGCGACCAAGGCGACCAAGGCGACCAAGGCGACGAAAGCCACCAAGGCGACGAAGGCCGCCGGCGCCGGCGATGACACCGTGGACGAGGAGGCCGGCACCGATGCGTGACGCCATGTCCGTGCTGATCCGCCCCGTGGTCTCCGAGAAGAGCTACTCCCTCATGGAGGGGAGCGTCTACGTCTTCATCGTCGACCCCCGCGCCACCAAGATCGAGGTGCGCCACGCCGTCGAGCAGGCCTTCGGCGTGCGGGTGACCAAGGTCAACACGCTCAACCGCAAGGGGAAGGCGACGCGCAACCGGCGCACCAACGTGCGGGGGAAGCGCCCCGACACCAAGCGCGCCATCGTGACGCTGCACCCCGACGACTCGATCGACCTGTTCGAGCGCTGATCAGGAAAGCACCATGCCACTTCGCTCACGCAAGCCCACCAGCCCCGGAAGGCGCTTCCAGACCGTCTCGGACTTCTCCGAGATCACCCGGTCGCACCCCGAGAAGTCGCTGCTCGCCCCCAAGCCGCAGAGCGGCGGGCGCAACAACCATGGCCGCAAGACGTCGCGCCACCGCGGTGGCGGCCACAAGCAGCAGTACCGGATGGTCGACTTCCGCCGCAACAAGGACGGGATCCCCGCCAAGGTGGCGGCGATCGAGTACGACCCCAACCGCAACGCCCGCATCGCCCTCCTGCACTACGCCGACGGCGAGAAGCGGTACATCCTCGCCCCGGCCGGTGTGAAGGTCGGCGACAAGCTCCAGAGTGGGCAGGGGGCCGACATCCGTGCCGGCAACGCACTGCCCCTGCGCTACATCCCGGTCGGCTCGACCATCCACAACGTCGAGCTGCGTCCGGGCGGCGGCGGCAAGATGGCCCGCGGCGCCGGCATGAGCGTCCAGCTCGTGGCCAAGGAGGGTGCCTTCGCCACGCTCCGCCTCCCCTCCACCGAGATGCGCCGGGTCTCCATCGACTGCCGCGGCACGCTCGGTGTGGTCGGCAACGCCGAGGCCGAGCTGGTCAAGATCGGCAAGGCCGGGCGCGCCCGCTGGAAGGGCAAGCGGCCGCAGACGCGTGGCGTCGCCATGAACCCGGTCGACCACCCGCTGGGCGGCGGCGAGGGCAAGTCGTCCGGTGGCCGCCACCCGGTCTCGCCGTGGGGCAAGCCCGAGGGCCGCACCCGGTCCCGCAACAAGAAGTCCAACGACATGATCGTGCGCCGGCGCCGTACCCGCGGCGCGCGGCGCTGAGGCGAGGGGTGAGGAGCTATGCCGCGTAGCCTGAAGAAGGGACCCTTCGTCGACGACCACCTGCTCAAGAAGGTGGACGTCCTCAATTTCGAGCGGGGACAAGAAGGTCATCAAGACCTGGTCCCGCCGCTCCACCATCATCCCGGACATGGTCGGGCACACCATCGCCGTCCACGACGGCCGCCGCCACGTCCCGGTCTACGTGACCGAGTCGATGGTCGGGCACAAGTTGGGCGAGTTCGCCCCGACGCGCACCTTCCGCTACCACGCGGGCCAGGAACGGGGGGCGCGGCGATGACCGCCACCAAGACCAACGAGCGCCCGGGCACCCGGGCCGTGCACCGCTACTGCGGCATGTCGGCGTCCAAGGCCCGTCAGGTGCTCGACCTGATCCGGGGCGAGGACGTCCAGCGTGCGGCCGAGATCCTGACCGGCACCGAGCGGGAGGCGGCCGAGGTCATCGGCAAGGTCCTCACCTCCGCCGTCGCCAACGCCGCCCACAACGACCAGCAGAATCCCGAGGAGCTCTACGTCTCGGCCTGCTTTGCCGACGAGGGCTCCACCATGAAGCGCTGGCGCCCCCGGGCCCGCGGCCGGGCGACGAGGATCCGCAAGCGCACCTGCCACATCACGATCATCGTGAGCCGGCTCCCGGCCGACCAGCTCGAGCTGCGCCGCCGGCGCATGGAGGCGGTCAGCGCCAACCGGTCCCGCCGGGTCGACGCCTCGCGGCGCCGAGCCGACCTCTCGGGTCGTCTCTCGCGGCGCCGGGCCACCCAGGCCGCCGCGGCCGAGGCCGAGGCCGAAGAGGCCGCCGCCGAGGATGCAGAGGACGAGATCGACGAGGTCACCGACCAGACGCCGGGCGAGGGCGAGGCGACGGAGGCGGACACCGTCGACGACACGGCGGAGGACGACGTGACGGACGCAGCAGCACACACAGGCGACGGGGACACCGGAGCCGAAGAGGACGAGAAGAGCGAGGACGAGTAGATGGGTCAGAAGGTCAACCCCTACGGCTTTCGCCTCGGCATCACGACCGACTGGAAGTCGCGCTGGTTCGAGGAGCGCCACTACCGGGACTTCGTGGTCGAGGACTGGAAGATCCGCGACTACCTGATGAACCAACTCGAAGCGGCCGCGGTCAGCCGCATCGAGGTGGAGCGCACGCGTGATCGCCTGCGCGTCGACATCCACACCGCCCGCCCGGGCATCGTGATCGGCCGCCGTGGCGCCGAGGCCGACCGCCTCAAGAAGAAGCTCGAGGAGATCACCGGGCTGCAGAACCGGATCCAGCTGAACATCCAGGAGATCAAGCAGCCCGAGCTCGACGCCGCCCTCATCGCCCAGGGCATCTGCGACCAGCTCGTGCGGCGTGTCGCCTTCCGGCGCGCCATGAAGCGGGCCATCCAGACAGTCCAGAAGGCGGGGGCCCAGGGCATCAAGGTGCAGTGCTCGGGCCGCCTCGGCGGCTCCGAGATGTCGCGCAAGGAGCAGTACCGCGAGGGCCGCGTCCCGCTGCACACCCTGCGCGCCGACATCGACTACGGCTTCCGCGAGGCCCGCACGACCTCGGGTCGGGTCGGCGTCAAGGTGTGGATCTACAAGGGCGACATCCTCCCCTACAAGGTCTCCATCGAGGACAAGATCACCCGAGAGGCCGCCATGGCCGTCGGCGAGACCTCGGGCCAGAGCGGCCCGCGTCGCCTGATCACCGCCGGTGGCGGTCGCCGCCGCGCCGAGGGCTTCCCGGCCGACGAGGCTGAGGACGACGTCGAGGCCGAGCAGGAGGCGGTCACGATGAACGGCGAGGCTCCCGAAGCCGACGCGGCCGAGACCGAGGCTCCGGTCGAGGTGGAGGTGGAGGTCGAGGCCGAGGCCGAGGCCGAGGCTCCGGTCGAGGGAGAGGTCGAGGCCCTGGCTCCGGCCGACACCGTGGTCGAAACCGAGACCGAGGCTCCGGCCGAGGCTGAGACCGAGGAGGAGGTCGAATCCCCGGTGACGGACCTGCTGCCGCAGCCGACCGAGCCGGACGAGCTGGAGCGTCAGCTCAACCAGGACGAGGAGATGGAGCGCCAGAACCGCCACCAGCATCACGAGACGCCGCACTTCCGCAAGGAGTCGGACTGACATGTTGATGCCCAAGAAGGTCAAGCACCGCAAGACCCAGCGGGGACGCATGACCGGCGCGGCCAAGGGCGGCACCTCGGTGACGTTCGGCGACTTCGGCATCCAGGCCACCGAGCCGGGATGGCTCACGGCACGCCAGATCGAGGCGGCCCGTATCGCGATGACCCGGCACGTGAAGCGTGGCGGCAAGGTGTGGATCCGAGTGTTCCCGGACAAGCCGGTGACCCAGAAGCCGGCCGAGACCCGGATGGGCTCGGGCAAGGGCAACCCCGAGCTGTGGGTGGCGCCGGTGCACCCCGGGCGCGTCCTCTTCGAGCTGGCCGGCGTCGACGAGCCGCTGGCCCGTGCCGCCATGGAGCGCGCCATCCAGAAGCTGCCCTTCAAGGCCCGCTTCGTGGTGCGGCCCGGTACCCACGGCCAACCCGAGGTGGCGATCTAGATGGCGACCGCGCACGACCTCGCGATGCTCGACGGCGACGAGCTGGCTTCCCGCCTGGGGGAGTCGCGTCGCGAGCTGTTCAACCTGCGCTTCCAGCTGGCCACCGGGCAGCTGGACAACTCGTCCCGCATCGGCCAGGTGCGCCGCGAGGTGGCGCGCATGCTGACCGTGCTCCGGGCCCGCGAGATCCTCGAGGCGGAGGGCGCCTACGTGGCACCGACCGCCGCCGAACACGAGGCTGCGCGGGCCAACCTCGCCGCCGAGGACGCCGAGCGCGAACGCAAGACCGAGGAGAAGGCGGCGGCCGCCGAGGCCGAGGCCGGCCCGGAAGACCTACACGACCACGAACACGAGGACGAGCTCGAGCACGACGAGCTGGACGACGACGAAGAAGAGGATGAGGCCTGATGGCCGACGAGACCCCAGAGAACACAGAAGCCGCGGAGAACGCGGAGGCTGCGGCCACGGCGAGGGCCAAGGCGGCAGCCGCGGACGCCGAGCAGGCACTCGAGGCCGTCGAGGCCGAGGCCGCCGCGGAGCTGCCCACCACCGACGAGGTCACCGCCGAGGCCAAGGCGGCAGCCGCGGACGCCGAGCAGGCACTCGAGGCCGTCGAGGCCGAGGCCGCCGCGGAGCTGCCCGCCACCGACGTCGAGCCGGCCGAGCCCGGCGGGCGACCCAACCGCCGCAAGGTGCGCGAGGGCTTGGTCGTCTCCGACGCCATGACCGCCACCGTCGTCGTCTCCGTCGTCGAGCGGGTGCGCCACCCCAAGTACGGCAAGACGGTGCAGCGCACCAAGAAGCTCTACGTTCACGACGCCGACAACGCCGCCAAGGTGGGGGACCGGGTGCGGGTCCAGGAGACGCGCCCGCTGTCCAAGCTGAAGCGCTGGCGCCTGACCGAAGTGGTGGAGCGGGCTCGATGATCCAGCAGGAATCCCGGCTGCGGGTCGCCGACAACTCGGGCGCGCGTGAGGTGCTCTGCATCCGCGTGCTCGGTGGGTCGCGCCGGCGCTACGCCAGCATCGGGGACGTCTTCGTCGCGACGGTCAAGGACGCCATCCCCGGCGCCGCCGTCAAGAAGGGTGACGTCGTCAAGTGCGTCGTCGTGCGTACCAAGAAGGAGAAGCGTCGCCCCGACGGGAGCTACATCCGCTTCGACGAGAACGCGGCCGTGCTCATCAACGACCAGCAGCAGCCCCGCGGCACCCGTATCTTCGGGCCCGTCGGGCGCGAGCTGCGGGACAAGCGCTTCATGCGCATCGTGTCGCTGGCCCCGGAGGTGCTCTAGCCATGAAGATCCACAAGGGAGACACCGTCGTCGTCCTGCAGGGCAAGGACAAGGGCAAGAAGGCCGAGGTGATGCGCGCCATCCCGGACCGCGACCGCGTCGTGGTCGAGGGCGTCAACGTGGCCAAGCGCCATGCCAAGCCGACGCGTGCCACCATGCAGGGCGGCGTCATCGACAAGTTCATGCCGGTCCACATCTCGACGGTCGCGCTGATCTGCAAGAGCTGCGACAAGCCGACCCGTGTCGGTTACCGCATCGATGACGACGGCGAGAAGGTGCGCGTCTGCAAGAAGTGCGGGGGGGATCTGTGAGCACGACCACGAGCGCGCCGGTGCGCCCCCGCCTCAAGGAGCGCTACCTCACCGAGGTACGGGACCGGCTCAAGGAAGAGCTCGGCCTGGGCAACGTCATGGAGGTGCCCCGGCTGGAGAAGATCGTCGTCAACATGGGCGTCGGCCGCGCCACGCAGCAGGCCTCGCTCATCGAGGGGGCTCAGCGCGACCTCCAGGTGATCACCGGCCAGAAGCCGATCGTCACCCGGGCCAAGAAGTCGATCGCCGGTTTCAAGCTGCGCGAGGGCCAGACGATCGGCGTGAAGGCGACACTGCGGGGCGACCGCGGCTGGGAGTTCTTCGACCGTCTCCTCGCCCTGGCTATCCCCCGCATCCGCGACTTCCGCGGCCTGTCGCCCCGCTCCTTCGACGGGCATGGCAACTACACGTTCGGCGTCACCGAGCAGCTGATCTTCCCCGAGATCGACTACGACAAGATCGACACGACCCGCGGCATGGACATCACCATCGTCACGACCGCACGCACCAACGAGGAAGGACGGGCGTTCCTGGCAGCGTTCGGCTTTCCCTTCCGACAGGAGACCCGGTAGCACCATGGCAAAGAAGGCATTGATCGAGAAGCAGCAACGCACGCCCAAGTTCAAGGTCCGGGGTTACACCCGCTGCCAGCGCTGTGGGCGGCCGAAGGCCGTCTACCGCAAGTTCGGGCTGTGCCGCATCTGCTTGCGCGTCATGGTGCATGCGGGTGAGGTGCCCGGCGTCACGAAGGCCAGCTGGTAGGCCGCCATGACGATGACCGACCCCATCGCGGACATGCTCACGCGGATCCGCAACGCCAATTCCGCCATGTTCGAGACGGTGCGCATGCCCGGCTCGAAGCTCAAGGAGTCGCTCGCCTCCATCCTCGAGCGCGAGGGCTTCATCGCGGGCTACAAGGTCGAGCCCAACCAGGGCAAGCCGGGCACGACCCTCGAGATCACCATGAAGTACTCGGGCGACCGCACCCGCACCATCGCCGGGATCACCCGCGTTTCCAAGCCCGGCCTGCGCATCTACGCCCGAGCCGACGGCATGCCGCGCGTGCTCGGGGGCATGGGCGTCGCCGTGGTGTCCACCAGCCAGGGTCTCTTGACCGACCGCGAGGCCCGTCGCAAGCGCCTGGGTGGGGAGGTGCTCTGCCATGTCTGGTAGGCGCACCAGCGCCATGCCTGGTCGGCGCACCGGCACGGCCACTGCCACTGGTACGCGTTCCGCGCGAGGGGAGGCCTGATGTCGCGCGTCGGGCGCAGCCCCATCACCGTCCCCTCCAGCGTGACGGTGACCCTCAGCGGCGCCACGGTCAACGTCAAGGGGCCCCAGGGCACGCTCGAGCGGCAGTTGCCCGAGGGCATCTCCGTCGCCCAGGACGGCGACACGCTCCTGGTCAGCCGGCCCGACGACGAGCGCCGGCACCGTGCCCTGCACGGCCTGTCCCGCTCGCTGGTGGCCAACATGGTCTCGGGCGTCACCGAGGGGTTCACCAAGGAGCTCGAGATCGTCGGCGTGGGCTACCGCGCCACCGCCAAGGGTCCCGGCTCACTGGAGCTGGCGCTCGGGTTCTCCCACCCGGTGGCGGTCGACGCCCCCGACGGCATCACCTTCGAGGTGCCGACCCCGACCCGGATCGTCGTCAAGGGGATCGACAAGGAGAAGGTGGGCCAGGTGGCCGCCGACATCCGCAAGCTGCGCAAGCCCGAGCCCTACAAGGGCAAGGGGGTGCGCTACGCCAACGAACGAGTGCTGCGCAAGGCTGGAAAGGCGGCGAAGTAGATGGCACGCACGAGCGACCGCACCCGGCTGCGCCTGCGGCGCCACGACCGGGTGCGCACCAAGGTGCACGGCACCCCCGAATGCCCCCGCCTGGCCGTGCACCGGTCGAACCGGCACATCTCGGCCCAGCTCATCGACGACACCAGCGGCCACACGCTGGCCTCGGCCTCGTCCGTCGAGCCGGACCTGCGCGCGTCGTTGGGCAAGGCCGGTGGCGGTAACGTGTCGGGCGCAGAATCGGTCGGCCGCCTGCTCGGCACCAGGGCCAAGGCGGCGGGTATCACCAAGGTGGTCTTCGATCGCGGAGGCTTCGTGTACCACGGCCGTGTCGCCGTCCTGGCTGACGCGGCACGGGCCGAGGGACTGGAGTTCTGAGCATGGTCGACACGCAGTACGAAGAGCGCACCATCAAGGTGAATCGCGTGGCCAAGGTCGTCAAGGGCGGCCGGCGTTTCTCCTTTGCCGCCCTGATGGTGGTCGGTGACGGCAACGGCAAGGTGGGCCTGGGCTACGGCAAGGCGAAGGAGGCCGGGCTGGCCGTGCAGAAGGGGATCGAGGAGGCGCGCAAGAACCTCTTCGAGGTGCCCCTGGCCGGCAGCACCATCGTCCACCCCGTCATCGGCGAGAGCGGCGCCGGGCGAGTCCTGCTCAAGCCCGCCGCGCCGGGCACCGGCGTCATCGCGGGCGGCGCGGCGCGCCACATCCTCGAGATGGCCGGCATCCGCGACATCCTGGCCAAGTCGCTGGGCTCGTCGAACGGGATCAACGTCGCCCACGCGACCATCGCCGGTCTCAAGGCGCTGCGGCGGCCCGACGACGTGGCGGCGCTGCGCGGCAAGGCGGCCGACGAGGTCACGCCGGGCGGCGTGCTCCGGGCCTACCGAGAGCGCAAGCGCGAGACGGACCTCTACGCCCAGTCGGAGGCCCGCTGACCATGGCGACCGGGACAGCGACCGGCACCGGCACCGGCACCCGTGCCCGCCCGACCAGGACCAAGAAGGCCGCGGAGGGCGCCCGGCTGCGTGTCGTCCAGACGCGCTCGGCCATCGGCACCAAGCCCAAGCACCGCGGCACGCTGCGCGCCCTCGGGCTGCGCGGCATCGGGCAGACCAACGAGCTGCCCGATCGCCCCGAGATCCGGGGCATGCTGGCCCGGGTCCCCCACCTGGTCAGCGTGGAGGAGGTGGCGAAGTGAAGCTCCACGATCTGGCGCCGCCCAAGGGCGCCACCACGGCCAAGCGCCGGGTCGGCCGCGGCACCGGGGGCAAGGGCCACAAGACGGCGGGGCGGGGCATGAAGGGCCAGAAGGCCCGCGGCACGGTGCCGGCCGGCTTCGAGGGCGGCCAGCTCCCGCTGATGCAGCGCATCCCCAAGTTGAAGGGGTTCAAGAACCCCTTCCGGGTGGCCTACACCCCGGTCAACCTGGGCGCGCTCGACGCGCTCGGGACCGACGAGGTCACGGTGCAGACCCTGGTCGACGCCGGGGTGGTCCGGCCCAAGGCCCTGGTCAAGATCCTGGGCCAGGGCTCGATCGGCCGCCCCGTCAAGGTGGCGGCGCACGCGTTCTCCCGGTCGGCCGAGGCGGCCATCACCGCAGCGGGGGGTAGCGTCGAGCGGGTGCCGCTGCCGTACGCCAACGGGCGCCCACCCGCCTCGGGCAATGCCTTGATGAACCGCTAGTGACGACCGCCCCGGGCACGCACTGAGAGGAAGGGCATGCTCTCCCGGCTCGCCAATATCTTCAGGGTTCCCGACCTTCGCAACAAGGTCATTTTCACGCTCGCGGTCATCGCCCTGTACCAGATCGGCGCCAACATCCCGGTGCCCGGCGTCAACTGGTCGCGCCTGCAGAGTCTGGAGAGCTCGGCGTCGTCGTCGGGCGTGCTCGGTTTCCTCAACCTCTTCAGCGGCGGGGCCCTGGTGCGCCTGGCCGTCTTCGGCCTGGGCGTCATGCCCTACATCACGAGCTCCATCATCATCCAGCTGCTCTCGACGGTCATCCCCAAGCTCGAGGAGTGGCGGGACCAGGGCGCGGTGGGGCAGAAGAAGATCACCCAGACCACGCGCTACCTCACCGTCGCGCTGGCCGTCATGCAGTCCTCGGGCCTGGTGTACGCCTTCCACGGCCACGACTCGGCGCTCCTCGGCACGAGCATCGACCTCATCCCCTCGTTCAACTGGCCGCTCGCCCTCTTCATGGTGCTCATCCTCACGGCGGGCACCGCCATGGTCATGTGGCTGGCCGAGCTGATCACCCAGCGCGGCATCGGCCAGGGTATGTCGATCCTCATCTTCGCCAACGTGGTGGCCGCCATCCCCACGGGCTTCAAGGCGATCTACGACGAGGGTGGTATCAGTAAGTTCACGATCATCATCATCGTCTCGCTGATATTGCTGGTCTTCATCGTCTTCATGGACCAGGGTCAGCGCCGCATCCCGGTGACCTTCGCCCGCAGAGTCGTGGGCCGGCGCATGTACGGGGGCAGCTCCACCTACATCCCGCTCAAGGTCAACCAGTCCGGCGTGATCCCGATCATCTTCGCCAGCTCGGTGCTCTACATCCCGGTCCTGCTCTCCAACGTCATCCCCGCGGCCTGGTTCCAGAACTTCGTCCGCAACTCGCTCACGCCGACGAGCTTCTTCTACATCGGGGCCTACTTCCTCCTCATCGTCATGTTCACGTTCTTCTACGTCTACGTGGCCTTCGACCCCCACCAGCAGGCCGACCTGATCCGCAAGCAGGGCGGCTTCGTCCCGGGCATCCGGCCCGGGCCGCCGACCGAGCGGTACTTCGCCCACATCCTCAGCCGCATCACGGTGGTCGGCGCCGTGTTCCTGGGTTCGGTGGCCGTCGTGCCGTCGCTGCTCATGGCCCTGTGGCATCTGAACCGGTTCCCCTTCTACGGCACCACCCTCTTGATCTCGGTGGGTGTCGCGCTCGAGACCATGCGACAGATCGACAGCCAGTTGATGATGCGCAACTACGAGGGCTTCCTCAAGTAGGCGCCCGTGATCCCGGGGGTCAGAGTGGTCGTCCTCGGCAAGCAGGGGGCTGGGAAGGGGACGCAGTGCGTGCGCCTGTCGCATCACTACGTGGTGCCGCACGTCTCCACCGGGGACATGCTGCGCAGCGAGGTGAAGTCGCGCTCGGAGCTCGGTCAGCGCGCCCACACGCTCATGGACCAGGGTGAGCTCATCCCCGACGACCTGGTCATGGAGATGGTGGGGATACGCCTGACCGAGCGCGACACGACCGGCCGCGGCTTCGTGCTCGACGGCTGCCCGCGCACGACGGGGCAGGCCGAATCGCTCGAGAAGCTCGTCGAACCCTTCGGCCTCGACCTGGTGATCGACCTCCAGGTGTCGACCACCCTGGTCATGAAGCGGCTGGCCTCGCGCCGGGTCTGCGTCGACTGCGGCGCCAACTACTCCACGGCGGCGCCGCCGCTGGCCAACTGGACCTGCGACGTGTGCGGCGGCGAGGTGATCCAGCGCGAGGACGACACCGAGGAGGCCATCGAGCGGCGACTCAATCTCTACGAGGTCGAGACCGCGCCGCTGCTCGACTGGTACAAGCAGCGTGACCTCCTGATCGAGATCAACGGGACCGGCTCGCCCGACGCCGTGACCCGCCGCGTCGTGGGGGCCATCGACGACCAGCGCCAGAAGCGCAAGGTGCAGGTGGAAACGCCGTGAGGCGCAACCAGGAGGAGCTGGCCAAGATGCGCCGGGCCGGTCGGGTGGTGGCCGAGATGCACGAGGCGACCCGCGCCGCCGCCAAGCCGGGCGTGACCACGGCCGACCTCGACACGGTCGCCCGCGAGGTCCTCGAGCGCCGGGGCGCCACCTCCAACTTCCTCGGCTACCACGGCTTCCCGGCCGTCATCTGCACCTCGCCGAACTCGATGATCGTGCACGGCATCCCGGGGGGCTACGTCCTCGAGGAGGGGGACATCCTCTCCATCGACTGCGGCGCCATCATCGAGGGCTACCACGGCGACGCCGCCTTCACCATGGGCATCGGGCACGTCTCCAAGGAGGCCCAGAAGCTGCTCGAGGTGACCGAGCGCAGCCTGTGGGCCGGTATCGAACAGCTGGTCAAGGGCCACGCCCTCAACGAGGTGGGCCGGGCCGTCCAGCAGGTGGCCGAGACCGCCGGCTTCTCGGTGGTCCGGGAGTACGTCGGCCACGCCATCGGGACCGCCATGCACGAGCAGCCCCAGGTCCCCAACTACTGGCCCGGGAACCGGGGGCCGACCCTCAAGACCGGCAACGTCTTCGCCATCGAGCCCATGGTCAACGCGGGTTCCCCCGAGACGGTCCTGCTCGACGACAACTGGAGCGTCGTCACGGCCGACGGGAGCCTGTCGGCCCACTTCGAGCACACCATCGCGGTCACCGACGAGGGTCCGCAGGTCTTCACCGTCCCGTAGGCCCCGAGGGTCTGGCCGCCTCGCCTTACCCGCCGGACCGCCTCCCGAGGGGGGAACCGGCGTCGGACCAGGCAGAACCGACCGTCGGGGTGGATTTCGGCTCCGGATGCGGTAGAATATTTCGCTGGCTCCGGACCCGGCCCGCCCCCCTGGGGACGGGTTGCCGGCGGCCACGCCCGATTCCGCCCCGTTCCGGCCTCGCGCCACCGGTGCGGTCGGGGAGCAATACAGAACGATCCAGGAGAGAGTCACCTGCCCAAGCCCAAGGAAGACGCCATCGTGCTCGAAGGCACGGTGGTCGAGCCGTTGCCCAATGCCATGTTCCGTGTCGAGCTCGAGAACGGGCACAAGGTGCTGGCGCACAGCTCGGGGAAGATGCGCATGCACCGCATCCGCATCCTTCCGGGGGACAAGGTCCAGGTGGAGATCACTCCGTACGACCTCAACCGGGGCCGGATCACCTACCGGTACAAGTAGCACGGGCGCCAGCAGCACCACACGAGCAGTACCGAAGACGAAGAACGACAGAAGAACGAACAGCGAAAACGAACAAGGAAGAGGACGTGAGTCAAGTGAAGGTTCGGCCGAGCGTGAAGCCGATCTGTGAGAAGTGCAAGGTCATCCGGCGCCGCGGCGTCGTCCGGGTGATCTGCGACAACCCGCGCCACAAGCAGCGGCAGGGCTAGGGAGAGGACGAGGCACATGGCCCGAATTTCCGGAGTGGACATCCCGCGTGAGAAGCGGCTCGAGATCGCGCTGACCTACATCTACGGCATCGGCCCGACGCTGTCGAAGCAGATCACCGAGGCCGTCGACATCAGCCCCTCGACGCGCGTGCGCGACCTGACCGACGAAGAGGTGGCGAAGCTCCGCACCTACATCGACCAGAGCTTCCGGGTCGAGGGAGACCTGCGCCGTGACGTCTCGCAGGACATCAAGCGCAAGATGGAGATCAACTGCTACCAGGGCGTGCGCCACCGCAAGGGCCTGCCGGTCCACGGCCAGCGCACCCACACCAACGCCCGCACCCGCAAGGGCCCCAAGAAGACGGTGGCCGGGAAGAAGAAGGTGAAGAAGTAGTGGCCAAGCCCGCCAAGCCCGGTCAGCGGCGTCCCCGCCGCAAGGAGCGGAAGAACGTCGCCTACGGCGTCGCCCACATCAAGAGCTCGTTCAACAACACCATCGTCTCCATCGCCGACCCCGAGGGCAACGTCCTCGCCTGGGCCTCGGCCGGCAACGTCGGCTTCAAGGGCTCGCGCAAGTCGACGCCCTTCGCGGCCCAGCTGGCCGCCGAGGCCTGCGCCAAGCGGGCCATGGAGCACGGCGTGCGCAAGGTCGACGTCCTCGTACGCGGCCCGGGCTCGGGCCGGGAGACCGCGATCCGGTCGCTGGCCGCGGTCGGGATCGAGGTCGTCGGCATCAAGGACGTGACCCCCATCCCGCACAACGGCTGCCGTCCCAAGAAGCGGCGCCGGGTCTAGGCCCAAGAAGAGGAAGAGGAACCCACACCCCATGGCTCGATACACCGGTCCCGTCTGCCGCCTCTGCCGGCGCGAGCGGACCAAGCTGTTCTTGAAGGGCGAGCGCTGCTACTCGCTCAAGTGCCCGGTCTCCGAGGCGGTGACCGACCGGCACAGCCGCGCCTACCCGCCCGGTGAGCACGGCCGCGACCGCATGCGCCAGGGCTCCGAGTACCTGGCCCAGCTGCGCGAGAAGCAGAAGGCGCGCCGCATCTACGGGATCCTCGAGAAGCAGTTCCGCAACATGTACGAGGAGGCCACCCGCCAGGGCGGCATCACCGGTGAGAACCTGCTGCGCAACCTCGAGCTCCGGCTCGACAACGTGGTCTTCCGCGCCGGCTGGGGGGCCAGCCGCCGCCAGGCCCGCCAGTTCGTGCGCCACGGGCACGTGAGCGTCAACGGCAAGCGGGTCACCATCCCGAGCTACCGGGTGCGCAAGGGCGACATCGTCACGCTGCGCGAGGCCACCCGCGCCAACTTCCTCGTCCGCCGCAACATGGACACCCTCGAGCGCCAGACGCCGGCCTGGCTCGAGACCAACGAGGCCGGCTTCTCGGTGTCCGTCCTCAACCCGCCGCTGCGCGAGCACATCGACGAGCCCATCCAAGAGCAGCTCATCGTCGAGCTCTACTCGAAGTAACCCCCGTCCCCCAACAGGAGTACCCACCATGCTGATCATCCAACGGCCGACCGTCGAAGTCGTCGACGAGGAAGAGAGCAATCGCCAGCGATTCGCCATCGGCCCGCTCGACCCCGGCTTCGGCACCACCCTCGGCAACTCGCTCCGGCGCACCCTGCTCTCGTCCATCCCCGGCGGTGCGGTGACCCAGCTCCGCTTCGACGAGGCGCTGCACGAGTTCACCACGCTCCCCGGCGTCAAGGAGGACGTGACCGACATCATCCTGAACCTCAAGGACCTCCTGGTCCGGGTGCAGTCGGATGAGGCCGTCACGCTCCGCCTCGACGTGCGCGGCCCCGCCGACGCCACCGCAGCCGACCTGCAGCTGACGTCGGACGTCGAGATCCTCAACCCCGACCTGCACATCGCGTCCATCAACGCCAAGGGCCGCCTGGCCGTCGACGTGACGGTGGAGCGCGGGCGCGGTTACGCCTCGGCGGACAAGAACAAGCGGTCCTCGACCATCGGCGTGATCCCGATCGACTCGATCTTCTCGCCGGTGCACCGGGTGACCTTCGACATCGAACCCGTGCGGGTCGAGCAGTCGACCAACTACGACCGCCTCGTGCTCGACATCGAGACGGACGGGACCATCTCGCCCCGTGAGGCCCTGGCCTCGGCCGGCGACACGCTGCGCAACCTGGTCTCGCTGGTGGCCGACCTCGAGGAGGCCCCGCAGGGCCTCGAGCTGGGCGACACCGGCACCGCCCTGACCGGCTCGCCCGACCTGGACCTGCGCATCGAGGAGCTGGACCTCTCGGAGCGCCCCCGCAACTGCCTCAAGCGGGCGCAGATCAACACGATCGGCGAGCTGGTCGAGCGCACCATGGACGACCTCCTCGCCATCACCAACTTCGGCCAGAAGTCGGCCGACGAGGTGGTACAGCGCCTGGACGAGCGCGGGCTGTCGCTCCGCACGAGGGACTGACCCGCCATGCAGGCAACCCCCAAGCGCGGCCGCCGGATGGGCGGGTCCGCCGCACACCAGAAGGCCATGGTGGGCAACCTGGTCGCCTCGCTCATCGCGGCCGAGTCCATCGTCACCACCGAGTCCAAGGCCAAGGCGCTCCGCCCGGTGGCGGAGAAGTGCGTGACCGCGGCGCGCAAGGGCGGCCTGGCCAACCACCGCAACGTGGTCGCGCTCATCCGGGACAAGGACATGGCGCACAAGCTCTTCGAGGAGATCGGGCCCCGCTACGCCGACCGGCCCGGCGGCTACACGCGCATCCTCAAGCTGGGCCCGCGTCCGGGCGACAACGCGCCGATGGCGCGCATCGAGTTCGTCTAGGGGTGGATCGAGGGGTGGGGCGCCCCACCGGCGCTGCCCCTGCGACGCAGCGCTGGAGGCTCCTCATCGCCTACGACGGCGCGGCCTTCCGGGGCTTCGCCATCCAGCCCGAGGTCCCGACGGTGGCGGGCGCGCTGCGCCGGGCCCTCGAGCGCACGGCCCGCCTGCCCGAGCCGCCGGCGCTCACCTGCGCCGGTCGCACCGACGCCGGCGTGCACGCGCGGGGCCAGGTGGTCCACGTGGACCTGCCCGCCATCCCCTACGACGGCGCGGGTCTGGCCCGCGCCCTCAACCGCCAGCTGGCCCCCGAGGTGGTGGTGCGCCGGGCCGAGGAGGTCGGTCCGGACTTCGACGCCCGCCGCTCGGCCACGGGCCGGGCCTACCGCTACCTGGTGTGGAACGCGCCGGAGCCCGACCCGCTGTTCGCCCACATCGCCTGGCACGTGCGCGATCCGCTCGACCTGGTCGCCATGCGCACCGCGTCCGACGTGCTCCTCGGCCGGCACGACTTTCGCTCCTTCTGCCGTCGCCGGCCCGGCACCGACGCCGCCGAGCCGATCGTGCGCCGGGTCTCCGCGGCACGCTGGAGCGTCGACGAGGGCCCCGAGGCGGCCGGGGCGGCTGCCGCGACGGGGGAGGGCCGGCTGCTGCGCTTCGACATCGCGGCCGGCTCCTTCTGCCACCAGATGGTGCGCTCCCTGGTGGCCAGCCTGGTCGAGGTGGGCCGGGGCCGGGGGACCGCCGCCGGCCTGTTGGAGCGCCTGCGGGCCACCGCCCGCCGGCCCGGGCCCGACCCGGCACCGCCCGAGGGGCTCTGTCTGGTCTCGGTGGCCTACGACCCGGGCCCCGAGAGTGGCCCGGCCGCCTGAACCGGGCCCGGCGGGACGACGCGGCGGCTTGCCGCCCCTGCTCGGAGGCCCTATCCTGGTAGGCCGGCTCGGGGCACCCCCGGAGCCTCTGCGCAACCCCGGCTCGGGGTGTGCTCGTCCACCACGCGGATGCGAAAGATCGGTCTTGTGCGCACATTTTCACCGAAGGTCACCGAGATCCAGCGGAGCTGGTACGTCGTCGACGCCGACGGCCTCGTGCTCGGGCGCCTGGCCTCGGCGGTGGCGGCCATCCTGCGGGGCAAGCACCGCCCCTACTTCGCCCCCCACGTCGACACCGGCGACCACGTGATCGTGGTCAACGCCGACAAGATCGTGCTCACCTCGAACAAGGCCGACGACAAGATGGCCTATCGTCACAGCGGCTACCCGGGCGGGCTGCGCGCCACCAGTTACGCCACGCTGCTCGAGGACCAGCCGGCCGAGCTGATCCGGCGCTCCATCCGCGGCATGCTGCCCAAGAACACGCTGGGCCGTCAGCAGCTGAGCAAGCTCCAGGTCTACGCCGGCCCCGACCACCCGCACTCGGCCCAGAAGCCCGAGCCGCTCGACCTGCCCGACGCCCGCCGCGCCGGCTGAGCGGCCGGCGACGCGCACCAGGAAGGACACGACACACCCCATGCCCGTACCACTGAGCCAGACCACGGGGCGCCGCAAGCAGGCGGTCGCCCGCGTGCGCTTCCGCCCCGGCCAGGGCACCATCACCATCAACAAGGTCGCCTTCGACAAGTACTTCACCTCGGCCACGCACCGCATGCTGGTGACCGAGCCGTTGCGGGTGACGAACACCGCGGAGTCCTACGACATCGATGCGACGATCGACGGCGGCGGCATCTCGGGCCAGGCCGGCGCCATGCGCCTCGGCATCGCCCGCAGCCTGTGCGACGTCGACCCCGAGTTCCGGGCCGCGCTCAAGCGCTCGGGCCTCCTCACGCGCGACGCGCGGGAGAAGGAGTCGAAGAAGTACGGCCTGAAGAAGGCCCGCAAGGCACCGCAGTACTCCAAGCGGTAGCGCGCGACGCAATGGCGCCGGCCCGCTTCGGCACCGATGGCGTGCGAGGGGTTGCGAACGAGGAGCTGACCGCCGAGCTGGCGCTGGCCCTCGGGCGCGCCGCCGCCCGCGTCCTCCCCGCCCCGACCTTCGTGGTCGGCCGCGACACGCGCCGTTCGGGCCCGCTGCTCCAGGCCGCCTTCTCGGCCGGGTTGGCCGCCGAGGGGGCCGACGTGGTCGACCTGGGCGTCATCCCCACCCCCGGCGTCGCCGCCGTGGCCGAGCACCGCAAGGTGCCCGGTGCCGTCATCTCGGCCTCGCACAACCCGTTCGGCGACAACGGCATCAAGCTCTTCAGCCTGCTGGGGACCAAGCTGCCCACCGACGTCGAGGGCGAGATCGAGCGCGAGCTCGACGTCGTGCTGGCCGATCCGGACCGGCCGCCCCGCCGTCCCACCGGACACGGCGTGGGGGTCCTCACCGTCGACCGCGACGCCGCGCTGCTCTACGGTGCGCATCTCGTCGCGACGATGGAGGGCCGGCGCCTCGACGGCCTGCGCGTCGTGATCGACTGCGCCAACGGTGCGGCGAGCGAGATCGCACCGCGCGTGCTGACCGACCTCGGCGTGCACGTGACCGCGTTGCATGCGTCGCCGGACGGCTCGAACATCAACGACAAGTGCGGCTCCACGGACCCGGCCGAGCTGGCGCGCGCCGTGGTGGCCCGGTCGGCCGACCTCGGGCTGGCCTTCGACGGGGACGCCGACCGCGTCATCGCCGTCGACCACAGCGGTGCCGTCGTCGACGGCGACGTGCTGCTGGCGCTGTTCGCGCTCGACCTGGCCGAGCGGGGGCGCCTCAGCGGCAACACCGTCGCCGTGACCGTCATGACCAACCTCGGCTTCCGTCTCGCCATGGAGGACCGGGGCATCGCCGTGCGCGAGACCGACGTGGGCGACCGCCACGTGTTGGCCGCGCTCGACGCCGACGGCCTGAGCCTCGGGGGCGAGCAATCCGGCCACATCATCTTCCGCTCGCTCTCGACCACGGGCGACGGCATCCTGACCGGCATCGCGCTGGCCGACCTCATGCGCCGGGCCGACCGGTCACTGGCCGACCTCTCCGCCGGCCTGGTCGAGCGCGTGCCCCAGCGCCTGGTCAACGTGCCCATCCCCCAGCCCGAGCGGCTGGCCGACGCCGCCGAGGTCTGGGACGCCGTCGTCAAGGCCGAGGCCGAGCTCGGCCACGAGGGTCGGGTGCTCCTGCGGCCGAGCGGGACCGAGCCGATCGTCCGGGTCATGGTCGAGGCACGCGTGGCGGCGCAGGCCGACGCCGTGGCGGCCCAGCTGGCCGACGTCGTGGCGGCCGCGCTCGGGCAGACCGCGCCGTAGGCCCCGCCGGGCTGCGACGCCGCAGGGACCCAGGTAACCCCAGGTAGCCTGGGTCCTCATGTGCGGCATCATCGGGGTCACCGGCGAGGCCGACGCCGTCCCCCTGCTGCTCGGCGCGCTCCACCAGCTGGAGTACCGGGGCTACGACTCGGCCGGCGTCGCCATGGTGGTCGACGACGCCGTCTGGCGGGCGCGTGCGGCGGGCGGCACGGACTCGGTCGCCAAGCTGGCCGGCCTGACGTCCGGCGCCCCCACCGGTCACGCCGCGGCGATCGGGCACACCCGCTGGGCCACGCACGGCAGCCCGACCGAGGAGAACGCCCACCCCCACACCGACTGCACCGGGCGGGTGGCCCTCATCCACAACGGGATCATCGAGAACCACGCGGCGCTGCGTGCCGGGCTGGAGGCGGCCGGACACACCTTCACCTCGGCGACGGACACGGAGGTGATGGCCCACCTCATCGAGGAGGGGATGGCCGGCGGCGCCTCGCTGGCCGAGGCGACCCGCGCCGTGCTGCGTCAGCTGCGGGGCTCCTTTTCCGTCGCGGTGATCTCGGCCGACGAGCCCGACACCATCGTCGCCGCCTGCCGGCTCACGCCGCTCGTCCTCGGGCTGCACGACGGCATGACCCTGCTCGCCTCGGACATCCCGGCACTCATCGGGTACACGCGGCGTATCTTCACGCTGGCCGACGACCAGCTGGCTGTACTCACGCCGGGCGCGTTGTCGGTCACGACGCTCGACGGCGACCCGGTCGAACCCGAGCAGCGCACCATCACCTGGGACCTCGAGGCGGCCAAGAAGGGCGGCTACGCGGACTTCATGTCCAAGGAGATCGAGGAGCAGCCGACGGCCGTGGCCGACACGCTGCTCGACCGGCGGGGCGCCGGCGGCGAGCTGATCCTCGACGAGATGCGCCTGAGCGCCGACGACCTGCGCGGCATCGACAAGGTCTTCATCGTCGCCTGCGGCTCGAGCTATCACGCCGCCCTGGTGGCGAAGTACGCCATCGAGCACTGGGTCAAGCTCCCGGTGGAGGTCGACATCGCCAGCGAGTTCCGCTACCGCGACCCGGTGCTCAACGCCCGCACGTTGTGCGTGGGCGTGTCGCAGTCCGGCGAGACGCTCGACACCGCCGAGGCCATGCGCGAGGCGGCCCGCCTCGGGGCCAAGGTCCTGGTGGTCTCCAACGTGGTCGACTCCTCCATGGCCCGCGCCGCCGACGGCGTCCTCTACACCCGGGCCGGGCCCGAGATCGGCGTGGCCTCCACCAAGTGCCACCTGGCCCAGATCGTGGCGCTCGAGGTGCTGGGCCTCTACCTGGCCCAGGTCACGGGCGCGCTGCCGCCGGCGTCGGTCAACGAGATCCTCAACGCCATGGAGGCCCTGCCGGGCCTCGTGACCGCGGCGCTGGCGCGGGCGGGGGACGTCGACGACGTGGCGGCCAAGCTGACCGACGCCCGGGACTTCTTCTTCCTGGGCCGTCACGTCGGCTACCCGGTGGCGCTCGAGGGGGCCCTGAAGCTGAAGGAACTGGCCTACCTGCGCGCGGAGGGCTACCCGGCGGGCGAGCTCAAGCACGGGCCGATCGCGCTCATCGAGCCCGGCACCGTCGTCGTGGGGATCGCGACGCGTAACCCGCTGTGGGAGAAGATGCTCTCGAACGTGGCCGAGGTGCGCAGCCGCGGGGCCACCGTGGTGCTGCTGGCCGACGACGGCGACGAGGAGTCGGCCTCGGCGGCCGACCACGTGCTGTGGGTCCCGCCGACGCCGCCGCTGTTGGCACCCGTGGTCGGCGTGGTCCCGCTGCAACAGCTGGCCTACCGGCTGGCCCGCCTGCACGGGCACGACCCCGACCGCCCGCGCAACCTGGCCAAGACGGTGACCGTCGAGTGAGCGCCGCCGTCGGCGGCATCGTGGGTGTGGGCGTGGATGCGGTCGACGTCGAGCGGTTCCGCCGTCTGCTCGACCGCCGGCCCCGCTTCGCGGCGCGCTGCTTCACCGACGTGGAGCAGTCCGACGCCTCCCGCTCGGGCGACGCGGCACAGTCCCTGGCCGCCCGCTTCGCCGCCAAGGAGGCGGTCATGAAGGCGCTCGGCACCGGCATCGGGGGCTTCGCGCTGACCGACGTCGAGGTCCGCCGCACCGCCGGGACGGACGCGACCCGCAACGCGCCCTACGTCGTGCTGCACGGCGGCGCGGCCGCACTGGCGGGCACCCGGGGCGCCGGCGCGTTCCACCTCTCGCTCTCCCACACCGACCACGTGGCGATCGCCTTCGTCGTCGCCGAGCAGTCCGCCCCGTCGCGCGCCGTCCTGACCCGAGAAGAGATGCGCGCCGCTGACGCGGCAGCCGTGGCGGCGGTCTCGCACGAGACGCTGGTGCGCCGCGCCGGGACGGCGGCGGCCCACGCCGCCCTGCGCCTGCTCGGCGGCGGCTACGGCCGGCGCGTCGTCGTGGTCGCCGGCAAGGGCAGCAACGGCGCGGACGGGCGCGTCGCCGCGGCCGCGCTGGCCCGGCGCGGGGCGCGGGTCGAGGTCGTGGAGGCCGCGGCGCTCGGGCGAGGCGCCGCCCTCCCGGTCTGTGACCTCGTGCTCGACGCCGCCTACGGCACCGGGTTCCGGGGCTCCTACGACGCGCCCGGGTGCCGGCGGGCGCGGCGGTGCTGGCCATCGACATCCCGTCGGGCGTGGACGCGGACACCGGCGAGGCATCGGGCGACGCGGTGCGCGCCGAGCGGACCGTGACCTTCGCCGCCCTCAAGCCCGGCCTGCTGCAGGCCGACGGCGCCCGACTGAGCGGTGCGGTCGAGGTGGCCGACATCGGGATCGGCTTCCCCATGCCGCAGGCCCTCCTCGTCGAGGACGCCGACGTGGCGCTCGTCCCACGCCGCGACCGCCAGGGGAACAAGTGGACGAATGCCGTGGGCGTCGCCGCCGGTTCGGCCGGGATGGAGGGTGCGGCCGTGCTCTGCACCCGGGGCGCCATGGCCGCCGGGGCCGGCATGATCCGGTTGGGCGCGCCGGGTGACCCCGTGGCCGCCTGGCCCACCGAGGCCGTGCGCATGCGCCTGCCCGCCGAGGGTTGGGCCGGCGCCTTCCTGGACGCGACGGCGAAGTGCCGCTCCCTGGTGATCGGGCCCGGGCTGGGCACCGGGGATTCCGTGGCCGAGCAGATCCGGGCCGTGATCGCCGGCGCTGCCGTCCCGCTCGTGATCGACGCCGACGCGCTCACCGCGCTGGGCGACGTCGACGCGGCGCGTGCACTGCTCGACAAACGCAGCGCGCCGAGCATCCTGACGCCGCACGACGGCGAGTACGCGCGCATCGCCGGTGGACCGCCGGGGAAGGACCGCCTCGCCGCGGCGCGCCGCCTCGCCGCCGGGACGGGCGCCGTCGTCCTGCTCAAGGGCCCGCTCACCGCGGTGGCGACGCCGGACGGCTCCGCCGTGCCCGACGTGCTGCTCGCCGGCGCCGGCGGCCCGTCCCTCGCCACGGCCGGCAGCGGCGACGTGCTCTCGGGGATCATCGGCGCCTTCTGCGCCCGCGGGGTGGCGGCACCGACCGCGGCCGCGCTGGCGGCCCACGTGCACGGCCGTGCCGCCGCGCTCGGACCGTCCGAGGGCCTGGTCTCGGGCGACCTGCCCGGACTGGTGGGGCGGTTCCTGTCCTCGCTCGACCCGCCGACCGGGGCCGAAGGCGGTCCCCGAGCGGGCGCCGGGGAGACGGGCCATGGCTGAGGCACCGATGCGGCTGGTCGCTCCCGTCGCCGTGCCCCCCGACGAGGATGCGGCGGTGACCATGGCGCAGGGCCGCTCGCGCCCCGCCTGGGCGGAGATCGACCTGGCCGCCGTGGCACACAACGCCGCCCTGCTGGCACGCCTGGTCGCACCGGCCCAGCTGTGCGCCGTGGTGAAGGCCCACGGGTACGGCCACGGCGGTCCCGCGGTGGCGCGCGCCGCCCTGGCCGGCAACGCCCGGCAACTGGCGGTGGCGTTGGTCGACGAGGGGGTCGAGCTGCGCGAGCACGGCGTGACCGCGCCGGTCCTGCTCCTGAGCGAGTGCGACCTCGAGGCGGCCGAGACCGCTCTGGCCTACGGCCTCACGCCGACGTTGTACTCGACGGACGCCGTCGCGGCCTTCGCCGCGGCGGCGCGGGCGGCCGGCCGACAGGTGGGTGTGCACGTCAAGGTGGACACCGGCATGCACCGGGTCGGCGCGGCGCCCGAGGACCTCGGAGCCGTCGCGCGGGCGGTCGAAGGCGAACCCGCCCTCCGGCTCGACGGTGTCTGGACGCATCTCCCCGTCGCCGACGGCGAGCAGGCGGAGGACCGCGCCTACACGGAGGGGCAGCTCGACCTCTTCGAGAACCTGGTCGGCGAGCTCCGCGCCGGCGGCATCAACCCGCCGACGCTGCACGCCGCCAACACGGCCGCGGCCGTGGCCTTCGCCCGCGCGCGGCACGACATGGTGCGCTGCGGCCTCGGCCTCTACGGCTACCTCCCGGGCGGCGCCGTGCGGGCGGCGTTCGCGGCGCAGGCCGGGGGCGAGGCGCTGCACCCCGCCATGGCACTCAAGGCGCGGGTCGTCGCCGTACGCTGGCTCGAGGCCGGGGAGCGCCCCTCCTACGGGCGGCTGCGCCCGCTGCCGGCCCGCTCGCTCGTGGCCACGGTGCCCATCGGATACGCCGACGGGGTGCCACGCGCGCTCTTCACCGGTGGCTACGAAGTCCTCATCGGTGGGGTGCGCCGGCCGCTGGCGGGGATGGTGACCATGGACCAGATCGTCGTCGACTGCGGTGACGACGACACCGTGCGCCCCGGGGACGAGGTCGTCCTCCTCGGACGGCAGGGGACCGAGGTGATCACGGCGGACGACTGGGCGGCGATCCTGGGGACCATCAGCTACGAGGTGGTGTGCGGCGTCGGCCCGCGCATGCCCCGCATCCTGGTGAACCGCCCCGACGCACCCGGTGTCTGACGCCGACGTCCTCGAGCAGCTGCGCGTCACCGCCTCGACGTGCACCCGGTGCCCGCTGGCCGAGGGGCGGACCCAGGTCGTCTTCGGAGTGGGCAACCCCGCGGCCGACCTCCTCTTCGTCGGCGAAGGGCCGGGCCGCGAGGAGGACCTGGCCGGCGAGCCGTTCGTCGGCCGCTCCGGCAAGCTGCTCGACCGGCTCATGTGGGAGGAGATCGGCCAGACCCGGGCCCAGTGCTACATCGCGAACGTGGTCAAGTGCCGGCCGCCCAACAACCGCGATCCGGCGCCCAACGAGATCGAGGCGTGCCGCCCCTATCTGAGCGAGCAGATCACCCTGATCGACCCGGTGGTGATCGTCACCCTGGGCAACTTCGCCACCAAGCTCCTCCTCGAGAGCACGCGGGGCATCCGCGAGCTGCGGGGCAGGTCTTCGAGCGAGGGCGGGCGCAGCTCGTCCCGACGTACCACCCCGCCTACGTCCTGCGGGCCGGCGGCGAGGCCATGGCCGAGATGCGCGCCGACTTGGTGCGGGCGAAACGGCTGATCTCGGCGGGCCGGGCGTGAGCTGGCCGGTCGAACAGGCGACCGGATCGCCCGACGCCACCCGGGCGCTTGCCGGCCGCCTGGCGCCGCTGTGCCGAGCCGGTGACGTCGTGCTGCTGATCGGCGACCTCGGGGCGGGCAAGACGGTCTTCGCCCAGGGCTTCGCCGCTGCGCTGGGCGTGGCCGGCCCCGTGACCAGCCCGACCTTCGCCCTCGTGCGCCACTACCGCTGTGGCCCGGGTAGCCCGGTGGCCGGCCTCCTCCACGCCGACGTGTACCGCACGGGCTCGGTCGGCGAGGTGACCGACCTCGCCCTGGCCGAGCTGGTCGAGGAGGACGCGGTGGCGCTCGTCGAGTGGGGCGACGTCGCAGCGCCTGCGTTGGGCGAGAGCACCCTCGAGGTCACGCTGGTCGCCCCCGACCCGCTCGCCGCACCGGACCACCGCGTCCTCACCGTGGTCGGGCGCGGGCGCTGGGCCGACCGGTCCGACGAAGTGGCAGCGGCGCGGGCGCCCGTCGCCGGGACGTCGGTGGCGTGAGCCCCGTGGCCGAGCCGTCCGACGGCCCGACAGGCGACCCGTCCGGCGGGTCGATCGACGCGGCGACGGTGGCGACGATGGCGACGGTGGCGATCGAGACGGCGACCGAGACGGTCGGGGTCGCCGTGCGCACGCCGGCGGGAGTGGAGGCGGCGTTCGCGCTGACGGGGCGACGCCGCCACGTGGAAACCCTGACCCCCGCGCTCGAGCACCTGTTGGATCAGGTCGGCCTCGTCCCCGCCGACCTCGGTCTCGTCGCCGTCGACGTCGGGCCCGGGCTGTTCACCGGCCTCCGGGTGGGTGTCGCCGCGGCCAAGGGCCTGGCCCAGTCCCTGGGCATCGGCGTGGTCCAGGCGACGAGCCTCGACATCCTGACGGCGGCTGCCGGCGAAGTGGGCCAGACCGGCCTCGTGCTCGCCTGCGTGGACGCCCGCCGGGGTGAGGTCTTCGGTGCGGTACGGGAGCTCGACCCCACGGGCACCGCCGTCGAGGATCGCATCCCCCCGTCCCTGTTCAGCCCCGCCGACCTGGTGACCGCGCTGGGTGGGCTCGGCGGCACCCGGGTGTGCGCGGTCGGCGATGGTGCACGCCGTTACGCCGAGGTGCTGGGGGCGGTGCCCGGCGTCCAGATCGTCTCGCCCGGATTGACCTACCCGCCTCCGGCAACGCTCCTCCGCCTGGCGCTGGCACGACTCGGGGCGGGAGGATCGCCAGTCGAGCCGGGTTGCGTCGTTCCCCTGTACATGCGGGAGGCGGACGCACGGAGCAATTTCGCACGAGCGGAGCGGGTGTGAGACTGGTGGCATCGTGACGCTGCGCATCGAGAAGCTCCGGCGGCGTGACCTGCGCGTCCTGCTGCGCATCGAGAGCGCCGTCTTCCCCGAGCCGTGGTCTCCCGCCGTCTTCAACTCCGAGCTCGCCCTGCGCAAGGGGCGGCTGTACCGGGCGGCCTGGGACCACGACGAGATGGCGGGGTACATCGGGTTCATGATCGCCAACGACGAGGGGCATATGACGACGATCGCCACCGCGCCCGCCTATCAGCGCACCGGCGTCGCCACCACCCTCATCGTCGACGGAGTGCGCGCCCTGGTGCTCGACGGCGTCAAGAATCTCTCGCTGGAGGTGGCGGCCAACAACCATCCGGCGCAGGCGCTCTACCGCCGCTTCGGGTTCGCGCCCGTGGCCGTCCGCAAGAATTACTACCCCGTCACCGGCGAGGACGCTTTCGTGATGTGGGCCTACGACGTCGACTCGGACGCGTACGCCGAGCGGCTCGAGGAGATGGCGGCGACGGTGCACGTCGCGGTGGAGCAGAACCACCACCCGTAGAGAGCATCGGCAGCTCGTGCCGGCGACGCGCGACTACCGCACCGGTGTGCCGACCGCCTCGATCTCCAGCGTGATCAGCGACGAGGCGGCGGCGCGCCGCGCCGTGACGCCGTGGGCCCGCCGATCGACCGTCGCGGTGGCGGCGATGCGGACGAGGCCGCCCTCCTGTGTCGCCGACGTGACGCGCAGCACCGTCAGGGCCATGTGACCGTGCACGCCGAGCAGGCCCTCGATCTCCCACCCGTCGGCAACGGGGACGACCGCCGTGGAGTCGAACTCGAGATGGGGATAGGTCGCCGCATCGAGGAGTGTCGGGCCCTTCACGTGCTCGTCGCGCGCGGCCATGGGGGTCGTGAAGCTGGCGGCGTCGAGCACGGCGTGCAGCGTCGAGCGTTCGAGGGGGTCGGCCACGGTGAAGGTTCCCGACGACAGCCCCATCGTCCCCCGGATGGTGAACACGCCGAACTTCTTCGCCGTGAACGCCACCGTCGTCAGCTCGGGGTGCAGCCGGTACCGCCCGGTGGGCAAGTCGATGCGGGGTCGGTGTGCAACGTCCTCGATGGTCATGGGACACTCCTCTCGTCGTCGGGTATTTCGTCCCGTACCAGAGAGGACTCCTCGGCGGCGCCGAATGTGACCGTCCGGCACGGCGCGGCGCGGCGGGGCGCAGGGCCGGCTCGGCCGGCAACACCCGCTGCCGCGCGACACGGTGCCGCGGGCACCCCGGCGACCAGCGTGGTCGGGTCGGCGGCGCCGGGCATCGGCCCTGATGGCGGTCGGGAGCGCCTCGGTAGGGTGTCTCCGACGCAGATCCGACCCGCAGCGGGTCGCGGAGAGGAGTGCTCCAGATGGAAACGATCGCGCTGGGCTCCGAGGGTCTGACGGTCTCACGCCAGGGCCTGGGCTGCATGGGGATGTCCGACTTCTACGGGCCCGCGGACGACGACGAGTCGATCGCCACCATCCACCGGGCGCTCGACCTCGGCGTGACCTTCTTCGACACCTCGGACGCGTACGGCCCGCACACCAACGAGCGCCTCGTCGGCCAGGCCCTGGCCGGACGCCGGGACGAGGCGGTCATCGCCACCAAGTTCGGGATCGTCCGCGACCCGGACTCGCCCACCAGGCGTTCCGTCAACGGCCGGCCCGAGTACGTGCGCCAGGCGTGCGACGGCTCGCTCGCCCGCCTCGGGGTCGACCACATCGATCTCTACTACCAGCACCGGGTCGACCCCGACACCCCGATCGAGGAGACGGTCGGCGCCATGGCGGAGCTGGTGACGCAGGGGAAGGTGCGCCATCTGGGCCTCTCCGAGGCGGCGCCCGCCACCATCCGCCGCGCCCACGCCGTGCACCCGATCGCCGCGCTGCAGACCGAGTACTCGGTCTGGTCCCGCGACCCCGAGGCCGAGATCCTTCCCACCCTCCGCGAGCTCGGCATCGGCTTCGTGCCCTACAGCCCGCTCGGCCGCGGCTTCCTCACCGGCACCCTGCGCACGCTGGACGACCTCGACGAGTCGGATTTCCGCCGCCACCAGCCGCGCTTCCAGGGCGACAACCTCGCCGGGAACATCGCCATCGTGGAGGTCATCGACCAGCTGGCATCGGCCAAGGGCTGCACCGCGGCGCAGATCGCGCTCGCCTTCGTTCACACGGCCGGCCGCGACGTCGCCCCGATCCCCGGTACCAGGCGCCGGCGGTATCTCGAGGAGAACGTGGCCGCCCTCGACGTCGAGCTCACCGAGGAGGACCTGGCGGTGCTCGACGCGGTGGCGCCTGCCCGGGGGGCGCGCTACGCGGACATGTCCCCACTCAACCGCTAGCCGTCGCGGGCGCTGCGCACAGCTCGCCCAGGGCGCGGCTGATCGAGCCGAGCGGATCGCTCGCCGCGATCTCGGCCTGCAGCGCCGCCGCCCGCCGGCGGTACGCGGGGCGGGTGAGCACCCGGCGCACCGGCGCGCGCCACCATCGCCTGGGAGGGTCGGCCGGTCCGCAGGTCGATGCCGGCACCGGACCACGCCACGCGGGCCGCCACCTCCGGCTTGTCCTCGCTGTCGCCGGCCACCACGAGCGGCACCCCGTGGGCCAGGGCCTGCTGGACCCCGCCGTAGCCGCCGTTGGTCACCATCGCATCGGTGTGGGAGAGCAAGCGGTCGTGCGGCACGAAGCGCGCCAGCCGTACGTTGGGCGCCAGCCCGGCCCGTAGGGGTTCGGGGTCCGGCCCACCGGTCGTCGCCACGACGAGCACGTCCTGGCGGGCGAGGGCGGACGTCGCTCAGCAGGAGCAGGCGCCGAGGGTCCGCGTTGTCGAGCGTGCCCTGGGTGACGTGGACGACGGGACGGCCCTCGCCGAGCTCGGGCCACCAGTCGGGCTCCTCGAAGGGCACCGACGGCGGGGTGAGGATGGGCCCGACGAAGCGCACCGTCGGCGCGAGGTCCGAGCCGCGGGTACTCGAAACCGGCCACCGTGGTCTGCAGATACACGTCGACCACCTTCGGTTGGAGGTCGACGAGGTACCCGGGGAAGCCGCGTCGCCCCCGTTTCGGCCAGACGCCGACGGGCGAAGCGCTGGATGTCGGTCAGCGCGACGTGCTCGGTGGCCCAGTTCATCGTCACGTTGCGCACGCGGTGCAGCCGCCCGCGGCCCGGCTGGAACCCCATGCCGAAGGGCGCGGTGTCGCGGCTGCACGAGGGGTAGGGCATGACCCCGATGCAGGCCAACGCCGGACGGGCCCCCCGTGGCCCGAGAGCCAAGGGGAGGGCACCGAAGAACATGGAATCCACCACGAGGCAGTCGGCCTCGAAGCCGTCGAGGATGCCGCGTAGGTCGCGGTACTGACCTGGCGCGGCCCGATGAAGATGCGGCGCAGGTCGTCTTTCACTCCCCGGACCCCGCGCTTGGACGACCACTCCCGCTCGGGGTTGGCGACCATCAGGTCGTGCGCGTCGTAGTCGTCGGCGAACGGCACGAACGCCGCACCCGTCGCCTCGACCGCGTCGCGGTATTGCCTCGTGGTGAAGAACACCACCTCGTGGCCCTCAGCCACCAGGCGACGCGCCAGCGCCAGCAGGGGTGCGGTATGGCCATGGGCCGGAGTGGTGCAGAGCACGAAGCGCCGGGGCGCCGCGACGGCCGACGGGGTGGGCCCGCCGCCCACCCCCCTCACGGTGCGACGACGGCGGCGCTCCACGGCGCAAGGGTCAACGCGCCCTCGACGCTCGACCCCTCGAGCCCGTGGTCGGTGGCCACGCGGACCAGGCCGCGCACCGCGTCGAAGGTGGCAGCGCCGTCCGAGAGGTTGAGCACCACTGTGGTGGCCTCGCCCCGGGCGTAGGCCCAGGTGCCCTCCGGCGAGGGGAGCGACCGGTACGACCCCACGGCGAGGTCCTCGCTGGCCGCGCGCGCCGCGATGGCGCGGCGACAGAGTTCCAGGACCGAGCCGGGGTCGCCCTCCTGGTCGGCGACGTTGCCCTGTGCCGGGTCGGCCATGGGCAGCCATGTCCGTACGCCAGGTTCGGTGAAGCCGCCCCCGGGCCCGCCGTGCCACGGCATGGGTGTGCGCTCGGGGTCCCGGCCGGCATAGGGCCAGAAGCGGACGCCCACGGGGTCGAGCAGTTCCTCCTTCTCGAGGACGCCGTCGACCTGGCCGATCTCGTCGCCCTGATAGAGGAAGGGCGTCCCGCGCAGCGTGAGCAGCATCAGCAGGGCCGTCTTGGTCCGGGCCGGGTCGCCGCCGCCCCAGCGGGTGGCCAGACGCGAGAAGTCGTGGTTCGAGCCGTGCCAGATGGGCCACGCACCCTCCGGCAGGAGCGCCTCGGTGCCCTCGACCACGTCCCGCAAGGCGGCCGCCTCGAACGGCGCGTGCATGAACTGGAAGTTGAACCCGCCGTGCAGCTCGTTGTGCCCGTCGCCGTAGAACTGCACCAGTCGCTCGAGCGTCTCGACGTTGGTCTCACCGATGAGGAGCCGTTCGGGGTCGTACGTCTCCGTGATCGTGCGCCAGTGGCGCAGGATGTCGTGCGCTTCCGGCCGGTCGGTGTTGTAGACGTAGCGCACGCCCATGAACTGCTGCTCGATGGGGTCGTCCTCCGTCGCCGGCGGATTGTCGCGCAGCAGTTTGTCCTTGATCATCATGTTGCACACGTCGATCCGGAAGCCGGCGACGCCGCGGTCCCACCAGAAGCGCAGGATCTCGTCGAACTCCCTGCGGACGTCGTCGTTCCACCAGTTGAGGTCCGGTTGCCCGGCCTCGAAGTTGTGCAGGTAGTACTGGCCGCTGGGCTCGTCGAGCTCCCACGCCGGTCCACCGAAGATGCTCACCCAGTTGTTGGGCGGGCTCCCGTCGGGCTTGGGATCCGCCCACACGTAGTAGTCGCGATGGGGCTGCGTCCTTGCCCTCGCCGCGCATCGACGAACCACGCGTGCTGGTCGCTGGTGTGGTTCGGCACCAGGTCCATGAGGATGCGGATGCCGCGTCGGTCTGCCGCCGCGACCAGCGTGTCGAGGTCGTCGAGGGTGCCGAAGGAGGGGTCGATGTCGCGGTAGTCCGAGACGTCGTAGCCCCAGTCGCGGTTCGGCGAACACGTCACCGGGGACAGCCAGACGGCGGTGATGCCGAGGCGGGCCAGATGGTCGAGCTTGCCGGTGATGCCCGGCAGGTCGCCGACGCCGTCGCCGTTGGCGTCGGCGTACGAGCGCGGGTAGATCTGGTAGAAGACGCCGCCGTGCCACCAGCGGTCCGGATCGCTCTTTGGCCCTGTCGGCGTCATCCCACGTCCCTTCGGCTCGTCCCGGTCGCCGCGGAGCGTAGCGTCAGAGCCGGGCGGCCCCGTCCGTCACGAGATGCTTCTCGAGGGTGAGTGAGAAGGGCTCGCCCAGGGCGGTGCACGTGACCTGTTGCCCGAAGCGGCCCTTGACGGAGAAGAGCTGGGTGACGGTCACGTTGACGACCTCTCCGTGGGTGGTGATGGGCACGCTGAGCGAATAGCCGGTGGTGCCGGGACCGAAGGCGGCGGGCGCCACCGGCGAGACGAGCGGGGTCCCGATGCTGACGCCCTTGGGCGTCTTGCCGAACAGTCGGCGTCTTGAGCGGGCCCGACGCCAGCTGGGTCATGCAGGCGGGCGTCTTGGCGTTGGAGGCGATGGCGTATTCGGCCGCCGCGTTGGCGGCGGTGGGGAAGACCGTGACGTTGTCGGTGACCATCAGCAGGCCCTGCTTGTCCTGGAACTGCGGGCTGTTGACCGACGGCGGGTTCTCGGTGATCAGTGCGGTCGCCACGCCGATGCAGTGGGCGAGCTGTGTGGTGCCGATGGTGTCGTTGCCGGTGTTCGTGTTCTTGGTCGTCCTCCAGCCCGCCGGCATGTCGGAGAGGACGAGCAGGGCCTTGTGCGCGTGGGCCAGCTCGCGGGCGTTGGTCGATGCGCCGGAGCCGGCCGGAACCGCCAGGACGGCGGCGGCGAGCAGGCCGGCCGCCACGAGCGCGGGCGCCAGACCCATCGGTGTCCTGCGCTGCCGCACTCGATGCACCCCCTCCTCGGGCCGCCGCTGCCGCGCCCGGCCGTATGCACCCGCCGCGCTGGCGGACGCAGGCCACGCTAGGCGACGCCGTGGAGGCGGGGAGTCGGTCAGTGGGTGCCCTCGGCCGCCACGAGCAGCTGCTCTTCGAGCTGGACGGGGCACGCGGTGCCGTTGCCGTCGAAGGTGACTTGCTGCAGCTGCGCGCCCTGCACGAAGTCCACCTCCGTGCTGGTGATGGTCGAGCGCGCGGCCGCTCCGGGCGAGCGAGATGGCCACGTTGAAGCCCGTCACGTGTTGCGCGGCGGCGCCGGCCGGGAGGGAGGTGAACGTCACCGTTCCCACCGTCGTGCCCGCACTGGCGCGCCGCTGCATGTTCGACTGCAGCGCGGGTCCGGCCACGGAGTTCAGACACCCGGTGGACTTGGCGCTTGCCATGGCCGCGTACTCGGCTTGCGCCGCGGCGGCCGACGGGTAGATGGACACGCTGTCCTCCACGGCGAGGACCTTGTCGGAGCTGGTGAAGTCCGGGCTGTCCACCTTGACGGGCGTGACGGCGGCCAGCCGTCCCGGCCCTACGGGGCACCGGAGCGCCGGGCCAAACTTCTTGCAGACCAGGTGAAACGAGGCGGGATCCCCGGCCCGGTTCCGGCCCGGGAAGGCCGGGGGGCCGGAGGGCTGCGCGGCGCGGTTGCCTGTCCCGGCGGCGCCCGCTACGCTGGCACTCACAACCCGAGAGTGCTAACAAGTGCCAAGGAGGCCCCTCCAGATGAAGCTGCACCCCCTCGATGACCGGATCGTCGTCCGCCCCGGCGAGTCCGAGGAGACCACCCTGTCCGGGCTGGTCATCCCCGACACGGCCAAGGAGAAGCCCCAGCAGGGCGAGGTGATCGCCGCAGGGCCTGGGCGTCGCTCCGACGACACCGGCGAGCTCATCCCCATGGACGTCAAGGTGGGCGACACCGTCGTCTACTCCAAGTACGGCGGCACCGAATACATCCTCAACGGGGAGGACGTGCTGATCCTCTCCAGCCGCGACATCCTGGCCAAGCTGGCCTGATTTCCGGGTCTGCCCGCCGCCCCGGTGCACTCCGGATCGGCGCGGCGGCCCACCGCTTTGTTCACCTGAAATTCGAGAACTCGAGAGGAGTTCGCCACAGTTATGCCCAAGATCCTGAAGTTCGACGAGGCCGCCCGGCGCGGCCTCGAGGCCGGCGTCAACAAGCTGGCCGACACAGTGAAGGTCACCCTGGGGCCCAAGGGCCGCAACGTCGTGATCGAGAAGAAGTTCGGTGCCCCCACCATCACCAACGACGGCGTGTCCATCGCCCGCGAGGTCGAGCTGGACGACCCGTTCGAGAACATGGGCGCCCAGCTGGTCAAGGAGGTCGCCACCAAGACCAACGACGTGGCCGGTGACGGCACCACGACGGCGACGGTCCTGGCGCAGTCGCTGATCACCGAGGGGCTGCGCAACGTGGCCGCCGGCGCCAGCCCGACCGGGCTGAAGAAGGGCATCGAGAAGGGTGTCCAGGCCGCGGTGGCCAGCATCGAGAAGCAGTCCAAGGAAGTGGGCGGCAAGATGGAGATCGCGCAGGTCGCGTCCATCTCGGCGGCCGACAACGCCATCGGCGACGTGCTCGCCGACGCCATCGACAAGGTGGGCAAGGACGGCACGGTCACGGTCGAGGAGTCCAACACCTTCGGCATCGAGCTCGAGCTCACCGAGGGCATGCAGTTCGACAAGGGCTTCCTGTCGCCGTATTTCGTGACCGACCCCGAGCGCCAGGAGGCCGTGCTCGACGAGCCGGTGATCCTGTTCTACAACGCCAAGGTCTCGGCCGTGCACGATCTCGTGCCCGTGCTCGAGAAGGTCATGCAGACCGGCAAGCCGCTGCTGATCGTGGCCGAGGACGTCGAGGGCGAGGCCCTGGCGACGTTGGTCGTGAACAAGATCCGCGGCACCTTCACCTCGGTCGCCGTCAAGGCCCCCGGCTTCGGCGAGCGCCGCAAGGAGATGCTCCAGGACATGGCCGTCCTCACCGGCGCCCAGGTCATCAGCGAGGAGATCGGCCTCAAGCTGGAGAACGCCACCATCGACCTGCTGGGCAGCGCCCGCCGCGTCATCGTCACCAAGGACGACACGACCATCGTCGAGGGCGCCGGATCGTCCGAGGACGTGAAGGGCCGCGTGGCGCAGATCAAGCGGGCCATCGACGACACCGACTCCGACTGGGACCGCGAGAAGCTGCAGGAGCGTCTGGCCAAGCTGGCCGGAGGCGTGGCGGTCGTCAAGGTCGGCGCGGCCACCGAGGTGGAGCTGAAGGAGAAGAAGCACCGCATCGAGGACGCGCTGTCGGCCACCCGTGCGGCGGTCGAGGAGGGCATCGTCGCCGGCGGCGGCACGGCCCTGATCCGGGCCCGCAAGTCGGTCAACGACCTGGCCGACACGCTCGAGGGCGACGAGGCGACCGGGGCACGCATCGTGGCCCGCTCGCTCGAGGAGCCGCTGCGCTGGATCGCCTTCAACGCCGGGCTCGAGGGCGCCGTTCTCGTCTCCCAGGTCGAGGCGGGCAAGGGCAACCACGGGCTGAACGCGGCCACGGGCGAGATGGAGGACCTGGTCAAGGCCGGCATCATCGACCCGGCCAAGGTGACGCGCTCCGCCCTGCAGAACGCGGCCTCCATCGCCGGTCTGCTGCTCACGACCGAGGCCCTCGTGGCCGACAAGCCCGAGAAGGTGGACGCCGCGGCAGCGGCAGCCGCGATGGCGGGCGGTGGCATGGGCGGCATGGGCGGCATGGGCGGGATGATGTAACTCCCCCGCGCGCTTCGTGCGGACGCGCTCCGGTAACGTCTTGGACAGTGTCGGGCTTCGCAGCCGGGTCTTCGGACCCGGCTGCAGCGCGTCCGGGAGGCGTGTGGCTCAGAATTCACGAGCGTTCCGCCAGGCGCTCGGCCACGAGCTCCAGCGGAGTCCGGAAAGCGCGGACCAAGGCGTTCGACGTCCGGATCACCGTGAGCGGGCCGATCGTCCCTGGCGAGGGCCTCCCGCAGCAGCCGGACGCCACCACGTGCACCTGGACCGTGAAGATGAAAGATGCGACCGCCGAACGTGCCCGTCTCCGTGGCGGACTTCCACTCCGTCGACCACCTGGGCTCCGTGTTCCTCATGGGTCTGGTCCCCGGCGAGCAGTCCCCGCCGCTGGTCCTGCACCCGGGCCAGACCCTCACGTTCAAGCTCCGTACCTACGAGCTGGTGGGCGAGAGCATGATGCAATGGGCGCCCGACCACAAGCACGTCATCGGCGACTGGGATTACACGGTCGAGAACGACTGACGTCGGGTCTCCCACGCGGCGCATGCCGCAGGGGTGGTGCTTACGTGAAGGCGTGCACGACCGCGCGGTAGTTCTGGCTCGGCGCGGACGGCTTCGGCGCGGGCATGCCCCCGAGGCGCCTGGCCACCTGAAGGCGCAGTCCCGGTGGCATCTCGGGCGGCGGGGGCGGGGGGCCGACGACGGTGCGGATCTCGGAGAAGCCCGCCGCCCGGCACAGGTTGTGCAGCGCCTCGATGGTCGGCACGTACCAGTTGCCGAAGTCCGTGCGCAGGGAGCTGCCTGCGTGGAACTGCAGCAGCACCTCGTCGTCGAGGCCCTGCAGGTGCACCGCCTCCGTCTCGATCACCGCGACCTCTCTCGTGACCGCGCGCAGCCGCTCGAGGCAGGTCAGGGGCTCCTTCATGTGATACAGCACGCCCAGGTAGAGCACGACGTCGAACTGGCCCAGCGACTGCAGGTCGACCGTCTGGAAGTCGGCCACCACGGGCTCCACCTTCGATCCGAGCGCAGCCGAGGCGAACTCGAAGCCGCGGCGCCCCGGCAGGTCGGGCCGCCAAAAGTCGGTCTCGTCTCGCGACTGGTCGGGCAGTGTGCCGTTGCGGATGCACTCCTCCCAGTAGGCGCCGCGGGCCACGAAGTCGACGCCCCAGGCGTAGTGGTCGAGGGCAACGACCCGGCTCGCCCCCTTCTGCTCGGACAGGAACGAGAACTTGCCGTCCCAGGCGCCGATGTCGAGCACGCTCTTCCCGGCGACGTCGGGGATGACGTCGGCCGCGGTCTCCTGGACGCTGATGCCCCTGGTCACCACGCCGTTGCCGAGGTCGATGGTGTGGTACCAGCCGAAAGCGTCGGCCTGCGCCTGCAATTCCGTCGGATTTGCCGGTGAGGTCATGGGGCCAGAGCGTAGCGAGCCGCGCCACCACCTAATTTGGCCCGGTGCAGCGTCCGATCCCGCCCCAGGTGATTCCGCGTCCAGCCGATTGGTCGCCCGGCGGCCCCGCGCCCTGGGCGGATGTCCCGGCGGCCCAGCGGGCCCGGATCGGCCTGGACCGAGTCATCGGTGCGCTGAAGGCAGTGGGCCAGGACGGCCCCGCGCCGCCCGACTTCTCGATCGAGGCGGCGCTCGATCCGTCCGTCGTGGTCGGTGAGGGCGCGGCGGGGCCGCCGGGCCCCGTCAACTCGGCCGTGCTGGCCGTGCTCTACGAGGAAGGCGAGAACGCACGGGTCGTCCTGACTCGGCGCTCCACCGCCCTGCGCACGCACCGGGGGGAGGTCAGCTTCCCCGGTGGCCGACTCGACGTAGGGGAAGATCCGACGTCGGGTGCCCTGCGCGAGGCGCACGAGGAGGTCGGACTCGACCCGTCACTGGTGACCACGGTCGGCTGGCTCCACCCCGTGATGACGATGGTGTCCGCTTCGCGCATACTCCCGGTGCTCGCAACGGTGCCGTCGCGCCCGAGTCTCGAGCCCAACCCGACCGAGGTCGAGCGCGTGTTCGACGTGCGCCTGGCCGAATTGGCCGATCTCGACGTGTTCCATGAGGAGCGATGGCGGATCCCAGGGCGTGTGATCGAAGGGTCGGGAGACAACTCGTTTCCCGTGTGGTTCTTCGAGGTCTCGGGCGAGATGATCTGGGGCGCCACGGCCCGCATGATCCACGAACTCCTGACCGTCGTCCTCACCGGGCGCACGGGGCACTGACCACGCGACGAGTGCGTACCGCCGAGTCCGTCACTCGGCGGAAACGTTGACCTCAGTTTCACGGTGCAGGCCGCGGCGGTGTTGACGACGCCGGGCGAGCAACAGTCCGCCTCCACCCGCGAGCAAGCCCGCGACCGGCAGAAGGACCGCCATCGGAGCCTCGGGCGCCGCTGCCCCCAGGATCGTGTAACAGATGATGGCGCTCGTTTGCACGTGCTCGTCGAAGCCACCGTCTGGGTCATCCCGGCCCCAGCCGTTGCCGGGGCCCTGTCCACTTCCCTGGCGGTCGCCCTGCGCCAAACCCCAGGGGTCCTCGTCGCCGGCCCACACCGCGCCCCGGTCACAGATCTGCTGACCGTCGGTACCGCCTGCCGGTACCTGATAGCTGAACGTGTCGCTCCCCCCCGCCGGGCGGGGCCGGTGGACCTGGCTGAGGGTGGAGACCCGGGAGCCGATCCTCACGCAGTCCTCGCTCTTGGCGGTGCGGTACCCCGAGAAGGACTTCGAACTCCACGTGAGCGTCACCGTGATCGTCTGGCCGGGAAGGACCGTGCTCCCGGTGGGCCCCGCCGAGGTCGTCTTCGTGAGCGACCCCACCGGCCGTCCCAAGAACACGAGTGCGCAGGAAAGGTCGCTACGGCTGTGCGTCCCGGTCGAGGGCGTCGGGGCGGTCGGTTGGTAGTCGGTTCTTCCCGAGGCCGCCGACGCGGCACTCTCGCCAAGGCCGAGCCAGACGCTGGTCCCGGTACCCATCATGACGATCGTGACGGCGATCACCGTCCACCACCGAGAGGCTGACGCGAGCACGGCAGACCGCTCGCCAAGAACCCGTGCTCCGCCCACGCTGTGAGAAGTTACGGGATAGCCCCCGTCGACGGAAGAGTGAACCGGGTGAACTCTTGTCGACGATTGCGTGACGTCTTGGTGGCCGCACGATCAGGACGCGGGCCGGCGCCTCCGTTCGTAGGCGAAGGCCAAGCCCCCAAGGACGAGAAGCGTTCCCGGCAGCACGATCGGCACGGGAACTTCGGGTGCACCCGTACTCGGTTGGCTGGGGCCCCAGTCGGGCTGGTCGTTGACGATCCCGTTGCCCTGGGTGGACAGGCTGACGTCTTGCACATTCGAGAGGCTTTGACCCATGCCGGCGATCATGCCCGTCCAGGCGTTGACCCCCTGACCGGGCTCGACGAAGGCGACCAGATTGCCGTCCGGCGAGTAAACCGGCTCCGTCGAGGACTTCAGCGAACCCCCGGAGTTCCCGACCTGGCTCGGCCAGAGGGGCGTGACGGTGGTCGTACCCGACGCGATGTTGGTCATCTGCCACAGGGTGTGGTTCGTGCCGCCGCGGGTCGAGTCGAAGACGATCTTGGTGCCGTCGGGGCTCCAGTCGGGGTTCTCGTCCTGGTAGGAACCGGTGGCGTCGGTCGTGTCGGTCTGCGAGTCGATGGCCTTGGCCGAGAGGTCCGTGTCGGTGACGCCGAAGTTGCCCGGCCACGGCACCACACGGGTTGGTCGGTGAGGATGACGAGGGAGCGGGCAAACCGGTCACGAGGTGCAGGTGATTGTCACCGCCCACGTACAGGAGCTGGGTCGGATCGACCGGGTTGAAGATGGCGCGGCTGGATCCACCATCGGTGTTGACCGAGGCCAATCCGACCGAAGGGGTGTACAGCACACACACGGTGCTCGAGGGGGTCGTCGCGTCGGCGTCGAGGGTGTCGAGGCTCACGTCGTTCCGGTTGAACATGACGGTACGTCCGTCGTTGGCCACCGAGGGAACGTAGTCGTCGTCCGTCTCGCTTCCCGATACCTGCGAGAGCTCGTGCGCCGATGCCGGGGGCTCCGGCGACGCCGTCGAGATGTCGTAGATGACCCAGTGCCCTGCTGCCTCGCGATTGCTCGAGAAGAACACCGTGCCACCGCCGGGCGCATAGAACGGCTCGGCATCGATGCCGCTCCCCGAGCCGCCATTCGTCAGTCCAGACGTCGCGGCTTGGTCGCCGCTCGCGGTCCCGAGCCCGGATGCTTGGCTGTCAACCTGAAAGATGCCGCCGAACGAGTCGCCGTTGGCCCGGGTCGAGACGAAGGCGAGTGGCCCGTTGGTTCCCGTGAACGCGGCACCCGCGGGAGGTGCGGCGGCGAGCGCCACACCGCCGGCCAGGGCGGCCAACCCGGTGGCACACATGGCTCGCTCGATTCGCCGCCGGGCGGCGACACCGTGGACACCGCGCGACGGGGCGGACACGACGCGGCGCTGCAGCGTGTTCGTCCGCGACTCGACTCCGGGTCGGCATCTGAGCTCCAATTCTCCCGGTTGGTTCGTTCGACCTGCGCCGCGCGTGCTCTCCGGAAGGGGGGCGCAACGAGCGGCACCCGCACCCACGGGTGTTTCGAGGGCAGTATGCGCTCGGCCATGCGCGGCGTCAACGAAGAGGCATACGCAACGTGACACTCGTAATCACAACGCGACCAATGTGACGAGTTGCTGAACGAAGCCTGTGACGAGTTGCTGAACGAAGCCCGCTCGATTGCGCGACGGAGCCGCGACGGAATGGTGAACTGGACCTGGTCACAGGCGGATCAGGGAAACGAAGTCGAGCGGGACAACCCCAAATCCAGGCGGACCTGGTTGTCCGCCGTCTCCGTCGTGCCGGTCCGGTTGTGCAGTTGGGACAGCCAGGCACTGATGCCAGCCGGGCTGACGGCAGCGTAGGACTGGAGGAAACCCATGAGCGCCTGAAACTGCGCATGGTCGACTGCGATCGCGGTCTGCATGGAGGCGGGCCACTGAATGAAGTGGAGCTGGAAGTCGTAGAGGTTGAGCGCGGCTCGATAGGCAGTGACCACAGCTGCGATCTGCGACGCCGTCGGCGTGCTGCCTGCGCCGACAAAGCCTCTGGTTGCAGTGTTGTTGGCCTTTTGCAGACCCTCGGCATATCCCTCGTATTGGGTCAGCTGCGCGGCGCTGATCGGTGCCACCTTCGGGGGCTGCTGATCGGTGGTCGTCGCGGTCCGAGCCACCGTCGTGGTGGTCACGGCACCCGAATTCGGGTTCTTGTTGGCGAGCCGGATCCCACCAATGATCCCGACGACGACGACCACGGCAGCCACGCACAGGGCCGCCACCCTGATCCGGCCGCGCGGCGGCCAGCGCCGAGGGTGACGTCCGGGCTCGGGCTGCTGCTCGGGCACAGTCTCGAACCACGACGTGGACGTGTCATGGGTGGTGTCGTGGTCATCCGCAGGCGCATCAATCGTTGCCGTACCGATGAGCGTGGTGGAAGTCGTGGCCGGCTCGACGACCACGGGCGGCGCGTGCACGGTGGTTGGCCCCTGGGCAGGCTCATGGTTCTCTGGAGCTTCGGGCGGGGACGCGGTGATCGGATCCTGGCTCAGGTCCACGCTCCTCGGGACCTGAGCGACATCTCCGCGAGGGTATTCGGGGTCCGCCTGAGCCTCGCGAAACGCGGCCGCCGTGACGGGGGGCACTGTCGAGGTCGCAACATCGTGGGAGGGTGGATACGTCTCGGCGGACGCTGCTCGCCAGTCCCAGGTCCGAATCGTCCGCCTCAGCGCATCAAGGCGTTCGTCCACCGAGTCGGCCAGGATCGACTGCGGCGACTCTTCGTCAGGCTTCCATGGATCCGGATCAGTCACGCCGTGTTTGCCGTTCGTCGTGACCTCGACCGACCCGAATTCGTCGCTCACCGGTGCTTCTCGCTGGGCACGTGATTGCAGTCTGAAGCGGCCACCAGCGTCAATGTAGCGGCTGCGGCAAGGGTCGAATCCTCGCGTCACCTGAAGTTTGGACGGGGGTTACTTGCATGTCATCCATCTCCTCGGAATCAGGCACGTGAGTGAACTGCATATGCCACGAACAGGGATTTTTTGCTCGACCGTGTGGAGCACCTGCGCGGCGCATTGTTAGAGTCCACGTCGGTGCGGCCCGTGGCGATGAGTGAAGCGGAGGTCCAACTACGACTGGGCGCCAGTGTCTCCGGTCTGGCCGATCGGGTGCCCCAGGTGTCCGCTCGCAGCCTGGTGTCACGCGGGCAACGGAAGTTCCTCCTGGGGCTATTGACTCTCTTCATCGTCGGGTTGGTGCTCGATGTGCACATGACGATCATCGTGATCGTTGCGTGGTCGACTCTGAGCTACCTGGTCGCGGTGATCTACCGCGCGTACCTCTTTACGCGCTCGTCAAAGGTCGATGCACTCGAGCGGGTGACCGACGAGGAAGCCCTCAGCGTCCCGGAGTCGGAATTGCCCTTCTACACGGTGATGGTCCCGGCCTACAGGGAGGCCTCCGTCATCCTCAAGCTGATCGAAAACCTTGCTCGCCTGGAATATCCTGCGAACCGGCTCGAGGTGCTCCTCCTGGTCGAGGGGGACGACGAGGAGACGTTGGGCGCGCTGCACACCTTTGACGCCCCGGGACAATTCAAGCTGGTCGCGGTGCCACCTGCCGAACCTCGGACCAAGCCCAAGGCTTTGAATTTCGGCCTAACCCTGGCCCGAGGGGACATCGTCGCGGTCTACGACGTCGAGGACACCCCCGACATCCTCCAGCTGCGTCGTGCGGCAGTCGCGCTCGGCCGGTTCGGGCCTGAGGTGGGTTGTCTGCAAGCACAGCTGTCGTACGGGAACGCGACGCAGAACATCATCACCAAGTGGTTCGCAGTCGAATATGCCATGTGGTTCTCCTCGTTCCTGCCTGGCCTTTCGTCGTTGCACGCGCCCATTCCGCTCGGCGGGACGTCGAATCATTTCCGTCGAGACGCACTGCGAAGTCTCGGGGGGTGGGATCCGTACAACGTCACGGAGGATTGCGATCTCGGAATCCGGATGTTCCGAGAGCAGTACCAGATCAAAGTGCTGGAATCGGTCACCCTGGAGGAAGCCAACAGCGATTTTGTCAACTGGGTCAAGCAACGGTCCCGCTGGTACAAGGGCTACCTGCAGACCTTTCTGATCCACCTCCGTTCGCCTCTGGAGCTGACCAGGGAGATTGGCGTCAAAGGTGTGGTGCACATGGCCGCCTTCGTGGGTGGTACCCCTGTTCTCGCGGTGCTCAACCCGCTGTTCTGGGTCATGACGATCGTGTGGTTCGTTGCCCATCCCGAGTTCGTGAAGGAGATCTTCCCGGCGCCCGTGTACTACATCGGTCTGGTGCTGTGGGCCTTCGGCAACTTCCTGTTGTGGTACCTGACCGTACTGACGGCGCGCAGCACGAAGCAGGATCGCCTGATGCTTGCCGCCGTGCTCGTTCCCGTCTACTGGGTGATGATGTCTGTCGCCGCCCTCAAGGCGATGTGGCAGCTCCTCCTGACCCCCTCCTTCTGGGAGAAGACGACACACGGGCTCCAGGCGGACACGGCGGCCGGCGACGCCCGCGGGTCCCACGACGAGGAGTCCCAACGACTGCGCCTCGTGTCGTGAGCCCGCTCGCGGCAAACTGAATCGGCTGTTTTCCAAGGACGGCCCCACCACACTCCGGGTGCTCGACGCAGGGTGTGGTGAAGAAGGTGTGATCTTGCTGGCGGCCGGGTGATCTGTCGTCCAAAGTTCACCCGAAGTCCCGGTTGCGCACGGAAGGTTCATCTCAAAGGTATTGAGCGTTCCAATGGAGGTTCGTTAGAAGAGTCGATATGGAAATATCGCTTCTGCGAATCGCCTCGGGTTTCGGTCAGCCGGGATGCTGAGCCCACGGGCGGGGCGCATCCAGGACGTCGACAGGCGATCACTGGACGCCATCGGGAGTCCGTTTGTGTCCACACTGAACACCATCCCGGGGACGAGCGTGGTCGGCGTTAGAGGGGTCCTCGAGGGTCCGCAACCGTCGAAGAGGTCCGATCAGATCATCGGCTCGAGCGTCGACATCACGATTCCCGTCCTCAACGAGGAGCAGGCGATCGTGAGCACTCTCACGACCCTGCATTCCTACCTGGATACCCAGTGCTGCTACGACTGGCACATCACCGTCGCCGACAACGGGAGCACGGACCGTACCTACGAACTCGCCAGCGCCTTCGCGGCAGCAAACCCGCGTACCAGAGTCCTCCGTCTGGAGGAGCGTGGCCGCGGGCGAGCGCTCAAGCGAGCCTGGTCCACGAGCACGGCCGACGTGGTCGCCTACATGGACGTCGACCTCTCCACCGGCCTCGACTCGCTGGCCTCGCTCATCGATCCCATCTTCGAAGGCCGTTGCGACGTCTCGATCGGCTCACGGCTACTTCCAGGCGCAGAGATCGCTCGCAGCGTGAAGCGCGAGTTGATCTCGCGCAGCTATAACATCATTGTCCGGTCGTTCCTCCACTACGGAGTCATCGACGCCCAATGTGGCTTCAAGGCAATCCGAGCCAGCTTCGCACGGGAGCTCATCCCGAAGATCGAAGACAACGGCTGGTTCTTCGACACCGAGCTCCTGGCGCAAGCGCACCGGGCCGGCTTGTGTATCAACGAGGTACCTGTCCGCTGGGTCGAGGACACCGACTCGCGGGTGCGGATCGTCAAGACCGCGACCGACGATCTCAAAGGAGTGTGGCGGCTTTGGCTGGATGGCAAACGAGGGGGGAGCAAGCCAGGCAACAATCGTCACATCGTCTCTCACGGTGCCGGCGTGTCCCCAATTGCTCCAGAGGAGGGCCGAGGCGTCGACTTCGACCCGTTTGCGTTGTGCTACAAGGATGCCATGGACAAGTCCGTCGCGTTCACCGGACGGGATTCGGCGTTCTTCGCGTGCCGCAAGGTCGAAATCCTCGAGGACATCGTGCGTCCGACGCTCGGCTCCCTCCAGGGACTCACTCTCCTCGACGTGGGCTGCGGGACAGGCACCACGGACCAGTTCCTCGCCCCACGGGTTCGGAGGCTCCACGGAGTCGACATTTCCGAAGAGATGTTGTCCAAGGCCCAGCTCAACGTTCCCACGGCCGAGTTCAGTTGGTACGACGGTGAGAAGCTTCCCTTCGTCGACGAGACGTTCGATTGCGTCGTGGCCATGTGCGTGTTGCACCATGTCCCTCCCTCGATGCGATTCAAAGTGCTCAGCGAGATGGTGCGCGTCACGAGGCCTGAGGGCATCGTGGCGATCTTCGAGCACAATCCGTACAATCCGCTGACCCGTCGCGCCGTTGACTCGTGTGAGCTCGAGCAGGGGGCTCTCCTCCTCTCGTCCCGCGAGAGCATCAGGCTCCTCAGGGAGTCCGGTGACGTTGAGCCTGAGTTCCGTTACTACCTCTTCTCCCCGCTCGGAGGTGCGATGGGCTGCTCGCTCGACCGGCATCTCAGACGGATCCCGTTCGGTGGCCAGCATGCCGCCTGGGTCAGGCGTTCCAGCTCCGCCTGAGTAAGGCACCCGAAGGCGTTCGCTCTCGAACGAGATGGGTGAGACTGGGCTTGGCCCGTCCGGTCAGCTGACAGGTCGACTGGTTAGCGAGCCACCGTGTTCGGATCCAGTCGAGGTCACGCAGCTAGCCAACCTCGTTGGAGTGATGAAGCACGCGGAACAAACGGAATTCGGGGCACGCCGACTGCGACGGGATCTTATGCACCATCTTTGTGAAGCCGCTCCCGGTACGCCAGAGACCCGGATACTCAATGTTGATGGCGGTGTTCGGAAATGAGGCCGGGTCGGCCTCCAAGATGTAGTGGGCATGGAAGGAAATGGGATCGGCCAGAATGCGCTCGAAGTCCTGGTCGTTCGGGATTACGAAGAGCTTGGGCTGATTGATGGTCGTGAGCATCGGTGGCACACACTCGGGGAAGTTGTCGACGACAATGTCCCCATCTGGGAGATGCAGACCGGTGAAGTAGCTGTCCATGGCCAAGATGTGTCCGTAGTTGTCTTCGTAGACACGGTCCGTGACGCTTGGATGGGAATGCAAAATGAAATCAAGTTGCTGCGTCTCTTGAACGCCGACGTTTGGGTTAAACATGCCGGCAGCAGTGGTTACCGTGGCCGGGACCATAGCGACCAGGATGATGGCGACACCAACGATCACACCCAGAAGACGTGCCGCGTGGTCGGGAGGATCGCGTCTCCCCGGGTCGTTCGGCCGGAGCGGATCCAGTGGCTTGTACCGCCGCCACGAGGCTTCCGACGAGCATGACCCCAAGTGGGATCGAAACGATCCAATACCGCAAGAACCCCTGGACGGCGTTATCGAGATACCCGACCATGTTGAAGCCCAGAGCGCCTCCGAGCACGGCAATGGGAGCCAGCACTCGGGGATCGCGCTTTCTGATCGCCACCACTCCCGCCACGACCAGAATCACGGGAAGCAGGGGCACGAGTGCGTCCATTGCGTGGACTTCGTAGAGCACCCGGTTGTGCAGGGTCTCGTGCTTGAGCAGGGACAGCTGTTCCGAGCTGCCGTAAATGGACGAGAACTGCTGGAAGAACTGACCGGTGATCACGAAGCTTGCAATGGCCCATCCGGCCACGGCGAAAAAGGGCGGAGCGGCGAAGATGACGACGTCCGAGATGGCCGCCCTAATCCGGACGGGCCGTCGCCCGCCTGCGCGCCGGTAGCTGACCGCCGCCACGACTGCGGCTCCGAGCGAGGTGGCAGCGACTGCCTCGTTGCGGCTCAAGTAGCAAAACGCGAGAGCGATCGCGGAATAGGCCAGTGACCGGAGATCGCCACGGTGCAGCCATCGCAACAAGTAGCGGGCGGTCGCGACCAGCGTGAAGAGGTAGATCCCTTCGCTCATTCCGTTGCCGCCATACAAGACGATCATGGGGTTCAACGCGAAGAAGGCCGTCAGAGTGAGGCGAGGCACGCGACTGATGCCCCACTCTCGCAACGCGGCCCACATCTGATAAACGGCGCCTGCCATCCCGATGGCACTGGCCAGGCTCCCGGCCATGTCATTGTGCGAAAGGGCCGGCCAGAGGTGGTTGCCAAGCAGGAACACGAGGTCGGCTACTGACTGCAGCGGGTCCCAGACGAACCCGATCGCAGCCAGATGCGGGTCGCGGGAGTACAGGACATAGAAGCCGTTGGCCATTCGCGAGACGGCGTCCGGGGAGAACGTGTGGTACGTGATGTCGAGGAGCCAGGCGACGACCAGGTAGACGCCGAAGGCAAGGAGGAAGACGACGAAGCCCTCGCGGATCACCCTTCGGCGCGGCGGGCGCTCGGCATCCGGGAGGACCGGGTGCGTCTGTGGCTGACGGCTCTCCGAAAGTCCAGCTGGGCGCTCGACTTCCGGTTCGGCTTCGTGCTCTCGAATTAAGGTCGATGTGGCGGTGTGCTCCATTACCCGGTCCGACCTCGGGGCGCCGTCATGACCCTATGACTCGGCTCCGAGCGCAAGGGGCGCAGGTGCACAATCGCCGGACTGGCGTCGGATGCGGAGAATCGTGGCCACTCGTCTCGCGACCTTCGTCCGGTACCGGCTCTCATCTCCAAAGTCCGGGACGAGTTCGGCCACGCTGAACGAAAAGAAGGGGTTCTCTGTCGTGGGTGGCAAAGCCATCGTACGTTTCGACGGCTCCTCGCCGAGGCGAGTGCCAATTCTTTCGCTTCGACGCATGTGATCGGCAACGACAACCGCGTGGCCGACGGCTTTCTCGAGTGACAGGGAGCCGTCGATGGCTGCCTCGACTGCGGCCCAATCGATCGCAGGTCGGCTGCAGAACGCCGACTCGAGATCTCCGGAGGACGCGCTCTTCGCCGCTAAGTGCTCGAGGAACGTGCGCACGAGTTCAAACGTGCGGGATTCAGCTGAGCCAAGTTCGGAACCGGATGACCCTTGTGACGCGATTCTGACCCGATGGGTAGCGTCGGATGCCAACGCCGACGGACGGCCCTCTGGACCACCAGCGCCCGTCGAGAGAATCGATGGCGTATCCAAAACGCTCGTCACGGATTTCGGTGCCTGCTGAAATGTTCGTCTGTCGAAACGGGCGCAAGCGCGAGCGTCGGAACGACTCGCTCAGTCGCTCTCGTATGCGCCCGATGAGGATCCGATCTCGGTCCTCCCTTGTTGGCCCTCTGGAGTCAACGTGGCATTCAAAGCAGCGAGCTCCTTGAGCAACTCAGCATTCACTGCCGTGAAACCAGCGATAGCAGACTGAAGCTCTCGGACGCTCGCGGTCGACGTCAGCGCGGCCTCCTGCGCTTGCTGGCGGATCTCGTGAGCTTCTTGCGTTGCCTCGGTGAGAATCTGCTTGGCCTTGGCTTCAGCTTCACAGAGGATCTCATGGACCTTGACCTCGAGTGTGGACAGCGAGGCTTCTGAGAACCGCTGTGCCTCGACGAAGAGCCGACCGATCTCATACTCGGTCGCCTCCACGTTGGTGGCGCTGGCCAGCCGGGCATTGGCTTGTTCGAGCCTGCCCTGGAGCTCTTCGATGGTGCTGGCGATGGTCAGCAGCTCGGAGTTGACTTGCTCGACCTCCGTCCCCGGCGCCTGGGTTCGTTCTGGCGCGGTGACGTTGCGGTGCTCGGCAAATTCTGACATTGATGGACCCTGGTGGGGATCGTAGGGGTATTCAGGCGCACCGGACACCGAATCGACAGGTGTGGGCGTCATACCCACCCTTCCTAGTTGCTCGTTCGCGCAGCGACAAGCCGGAATACGAAGGTTTTGCCTCCCGTTCATGCTCTCGTAAGACGGGAAACGCCCACGTCACGGAGGAAAAGTGAGTTGCGCGGGCAGCTTGATTCACGTGCCATGCAAGCGCAACGCTTGTGCCACGCCATGCGACCCGTTGCAGCCAGACCTCCCGCAAGCCGTGGGGCGAGTGCTGCGCGAACTGAGCTCTGATGGGCCAAACCGCCGGCTGGCTGCCTGATCCTTACGGGGTCCACGAACTCCGGTTCCACTCCGCCGACGGCAAGCCGACATTGCTCGTCATGGATGGCGGGAAGACCTCCTACGATCGACCTCCCGCCGCCGACCGTCCTGTCGCTCCGATGCCACCGCGAGGAGACGAGTCCGAGTCAGCACCGGCCGGCGTCACGCCTCCGGTTGTCATGCTCACCCGGCCCCCGCAGATGGTCGATACAGGTGCGGTCGCGACCCCCACCGTCACCCGGACATACGACCCCGAAGTCAGAGAAGCTCACCCCACTGAAGACGGGTCCGAGTCAGCAAAGGCGGGGGACACACCTCCCCCCGTCGTCACGCTGGTTCGTTCGCCGACGAAGGTCGACTGGGATCGGGCGGGAACCTCCGCCCCCACGCAGACATCCGACCCCAACCTCGCAGGGAACCACTCAACCCCCGAGGTCGAGCAGCGCAGCTCGGAGCCACTGACCAGACCATTCAAGATCGCCTACGGAATAGTGTTCTTCATCTTGTTCCTGAGCGTGTTGGGTCTGGTGTACGTCCACTACCACCACACCGGGACCGGACAGGCCGTGGGTACAGCGCGAGCAACGACGACGACACCCTCGGCCGCCGTTACGACCACGACGGTGGTCCCGCCCGGCGTGTTGAAGCCCAACCCCGACACTGCCGCCAACGCGCTCGTTTCGAGCTGGGCTGCCGGAAACAAGCCGGCAGCGCTCACGGTAGCGACACCGACGGCAGTGAACACGCTTTTCGGGGTTCCCTATCGCTCGGGGCTCGCCGAGGACCGGGGGTGCAGTACCTCGTTCATGCCGATCGTCTGCACATTCGGGCCCCCCGGGGGAGCATCACCAACTGACCAGATCTACGAGATCGACGTCTCGCAGGCGGCTGGTGGCTGGTACGTGAGTGCGGTCAAGGTGCAGAACTGAATACCCTCCACGTGCGCGCGGCATGTGTCGGTCTGGACATCGCAGCTTCACGTGAGTGCTGATCGGGGGCACCCAGAGGGTGCGAACGCTCGGGAACCGTCTTGACGTTGATCAAATTCCCGGGCACGGTTTACGCATGGCGAGTCCCGACGAGCCCGCGAGCGATTCGGGTTCCGTTGGACTCGGGCCACTCGGCGGCGACGCCACGCCGGCTCACGGGGACCTGCACATCAAGGAGCGGCGATCCTGGAAGACGTGGCAGCTCGCCGTCGGGATGATCGCAGCCGGTCTTGTCGGAGCGGCACTCAACTACCACACGGCTCCCGCTTCCTCCCAGGCGGCATCCGACGCTCCTGCGTACAAATTACCCACTTCGACCGGGTCCACCACCACGACGACGGCGTCGGGTGCCGGCCAGTCGGGTGCTTCCACCACCACGACTCTGGTGGGTGGATCGAGCACGACCTCCACCACTTCGTCCAGTGCATCCTCTCCGCCATCGACGGCCGCAGCCGGACCCGCCGGCGTCCTCTTGGGCCCGACACAGCTTCAGGGCAACTGGACCAGCCCGACGTTCACGACGACCGCGGCCGGCTGGAACATCGGCTGGGCATTCAGATGTACCCCGGCTCCGGCCGCGGGACCGTCTTTCCAGGTGTTCGTGACGAACGTTGGTTCCTCCCCCACCGGAACGCCCGCTATCAGCGAGACGGGACCATCAGGGCAGTCAGTGACGGCGCAGTCCAGCCTTGGAGCGCAGACGTTGGTCGTGCAAGCTCCGGCGGGGTGCACGTGGGCCGTGAAAGTAACCGGGTCCTAGCAGGGGTCGACGGCAATCGTCGACGGTCGAGACACGATGCGCAGGCCCACACTCGCTCCTGGGAATCCGGTCAGAGTTCCCCGGACTCTCCTTGCGAGCACTCGATGCGAGCGAGCCTGGCATCGAGCTCGTCGAAGAAGTTGTAGCCGTCGGGGGCCGGCTCCGCGCCGGTCGGGTCGCCGTTCGTCCGAGGCCATTCAGGTGGTGTCGCGGCCCGGCCTGACATAGTTCGCGAGGGTTCAATCGCGTCGGTGGTCACAGCTTCCGTACGCGTGACCAGAGGTGGATGCGGCGTTGGCGAGTCATGCAATCGATGGCGTCTCGAAGTCCCGCTTGCGATGGGAACTGCGCTCGTCTGTTCGAGTCGCGTGCTCCGAACCTTGCGCATCAGCAACTCGTGCGACCCAGTGAGTGCATGCAGCACCTCGGTGAGCTGGGGGAGCAATCCTTTTGGCGAAACGTCGGTCACCAGCGCGCCTCTCGTCGTGACCAGATCACCCGAGCGGTCAATTCCCCGTTTCGAAGGCCGTTCCGGAGGTCAGGGTCGCGTGCGTTGAAGGGTCGTTCACTGCGTTGAAGGGTCATTGACATTAGGACGCTCCTGGGCTCCGAGCAACTCAGGTGAACCCTTCGTGACGGGCTCGGTACGGGTGTGCGACCTGAAGATGTTTTGTTCGTGTCACCAGGCATTTTCGCTTGAGGCGGCCTCGGAGATGTGTCAGAACGCAGATGGCGGCCAGAGACCGCACAGTCGGATCCCACCGAATTCCACCCAGACAAAGGAGTCGCTACATGTCCGTACGACGCGTTGCCAGGCGAATCTCCGTTTCTATTGCTGCTACCGCGGCCGTAGGAACGTTCGCCCTGTTGGCCTTCACGTCGCCCGCAGGCGCCGCCCCTCCCGCGAGCGGCGACATCGTGCCGGGTTCGGCGCAAGCCGTTGCCCCGTTCACGGCCGGCCAACCGTTCGACAGCGGGCAGACCATCCACGTCGTCATCCCGAGCAACTCCGCCTTCGCCGGCTCCCACAGCGGCATCAACATCGTCGAGTGCTCGGCTCCGAACGGCGCCCCTCCCACGAACACATCGGCCTGTGACGGCAACACGATCCAAGGCGACACCATCTTGCCCAACTCCGACGGCTCCTTCACCTACGACAACTACGAGCTGTTCGCCTTGCCGGACTCGGTGACGTTCGGTGAAGGACCATCGGGACCGGCTTGTGGCAACACCGCCGCCACCGAGTGCATCCTCTACATCGGGAACAACCAGGGTGACTTCACCCAGCCGCACCTCTGGTCGCAGCCGTTCTCCATTGACGCCAACGGGAACGATGCGGGCGCGAACCCCGGGGACGGCACGCCCGAGGTCCCGATGGCGATCATCCTGCCGGTCGCGGCACTCGGACTGCTCGGTGGAACCGTCCTGGTTCGCAACCGTCGTCGCGGCGCACGGGCGAGCTGACGTGCGTCACCACCGCGCGTCGCCGAGAACATCTCTCAACGAACATTTCACATTCAACAGACAAGGAGCATCTGCAACCATGCAAAAGCACAAGCTGCGCACCGGCATGGTGAGGGCGGCAGCCGTCGGCGCCGCGGCCCTCTCCGCCACGCTGATACTTGGGGTAGGAGCGGGGGTGGCCTCGGCCGCACCCGCCGACCCGCCGGGCGGCGCGACACCAGTCGCACCGCACTTCTACAACGGGAACGTGGAGGGGATCCGGGACTCCGGCTCCGACACCACGTTCTTCATGATGCAGCGGATCGGCGACCTGTTCACCGGGGGCGGCCTGTACGGCTGCACCCTGAATGACAGCGCGGGCGAGACGCTCTACAACTCGTCCGACCCCGCCGCGTCCACATCCAACGAGTCGTACTTCTGTCAGTCGGGAAAGAACGTCTCTACGACCGACGTCAACGACAACTGGGACCGGACAGAGGTGACCGAGGGTGTCGACAATGTCGGGTCGGGCGCCGGTCAGAACCAGCTCTGCGCGGCGGCCTCCACCCCCCTGACGGTCGACTTCGCGCGCTCGTCGAAGCCGTCGACCGGGGCCTGCTCGACCGAGGTCCAGACCGGCTACGCCAAGGACGGTGTGCCGATCCTCGCCTACCCGGTGAACCCGACCACGGTCGGCTCCGGCACGTCGACCACCTCTCCGTACTCGGCGATCAACGGCGGAGTCGTGGGTCCGGTTTCGCAGGGTTGGCTGCCTGGCGACCCGAGTGGCGGTCCGTACACGGGAACCCCGTTGTCGAACATCTCCAACGCTGACAATGGTGGGGGAGCCAGCAGCACCGCCTACCGCCTGTGGTGCCAGACCAACTCCAGCCGGATCACCGACTGGGGTGCCCTGACGAACCTGGGTCCGAACCTCGAAGTGCAAGGGGTGTCTCTGACCAGCGGTTCGACCTCGGCCACCATCACGGGAACCTTCCCCTCAACGGTCGGCTCGGGCGATGCAATCACCGGGGCGAACATTCCCTCGGGCACCACGGTGTCGTCGGTCTCTGGAGGCACGCTCACGTTGTCCAACCCGGCTTCGGGCACCGCCACTGAGAACGTGCGGATCACCACGTCCGGGACCTTGGCCGTCGGTCAGGGCGCGCCCATCGGCGTGCCGGTTCGGCTCCTGGGTGTCAACACGGCGTCGGGCACCGAGGCCACCTTCGCCAGCTACGCCGAGTCCGGTGTCGCCAGTGGTGGGTGCTCCTCGAACATGAACACCAATGACGCCAGCGACCCGAACCCGGTCACCGACACGGGCACCAACGCGACGCCGCACGTGGCGCTGGAGAACAACTCGGACCAGCTGGACCAGTTCGCTGCCGGGGACTTCCCTTCGCCGGACTTCGTCGACCAGGCCATCGAGGTGGCAACGTCGCTGTACATCGAGTCGAACGGTGTGTACAACACCAACCCCTACGCGGCGGCTTCGACCATCAATGGCGTTTCCTACACCGGCACCAAGGTGGGCGAGAACGGGAAGTCGACCACGACGGCGAACCTGTTGCAGAACCAGTATCCAACGGCGCGCACCCTGTTCAACATCTACCGGTCGGACACGGTGCGAGCCTCGACCGGTGGATTCCTCAACTGGATTTGCGACGCCAACTCCAACTTCTCGAAGGGGCTCGACAACTCGACGGGCCAGAACTTCGACACCGAGTTGGGGAACACCGTCGCTTCCGTGTTCGGGTTCCCACGCCTGACGGACGAGACCGCGGCACCGGCGATCGCAACGCCGGCTGACAACATCGCGGCACCGAACAACAGCTGCGCCGCGAGCCTGGCCGTGAACACGACTTCCGGGTCGAACCAGATCACCCTGGCGTCAGGTACCTTCCCGCCTGACATCGTCAACGCCGGTGGCTTGGTCGGTGGTGGAAGCGTCGGCGTCAGCGATGCCAACTTCGCGGCCGGCACCACGGTGGTCTCGGGTGCGGGAACGTCCACGCTGACTCTGTCGAGCAGCGCGACGGCCACGGGAACCGGTGTTTCCACGGTATTTGCCGGGGTGCCGGCAGTCACGGCGGTGGCGAACAGCCAGAGCTAACGGAGACGCAGCAACACCACTACCAAGGTCGTTTGGGTTTGCACCCGGCGACCTGTCGAAGACGCCCGGCCCGGGGTCCAGCGAGAACATCGCGGGGCCCCGGGCTTTGGGCTTGCTAAGGATCTGTTACAAAACGCGAAATTGAGGAGACGAGTGCAGGCTTCGAGAACGATGGGGCCGGGGTCCCCCCGCCGAGGACGGCCTCATCACGGAAGGTTCTGGACCCTTCTGCAGCTCTCGGGCATCGGGATGCTCCTTGGTGCGATCGCCACGTTGGGCCTGATCGTTACTGCCGGCGCCGCCTTGCCGGCAAGCGGCGACATCGTGCCGGGTTCGGCGCAGGCCGTTACCCCGTTCACGGCCGGGACCCCGTTTTCGAGCGGGCAGACCATTCACGTCGCCATGCCGGCCAACTCCGCCTTCGCCGGCTCCCACAGCGGCATCAACATCGTCGAGTGCTCGGCCCCTGACGGCGTCCCTCCCACGAACACGTCGGCCTGTGACGGCAACACGATCCAGGGCGACACGATCTTGCCCGCTGCCGACGGCTCCTTCACCTACGACAGTTACCAGCTGTTCGCCCTTCCCGACTTGACCACGCTCTCAGAGGGATCGGGCGGTCCGGCCTGTGGACTGACGGCGGCGACGGAGTGCATCCTCTACGTCGGGCAGAACCAGAACGACTTCACGCAGCCGCACCTCTGGTCACAGCCCTTCTTCATCACGCCCGATACCGGGGATCTCGGGACGAACCCGGGCGACGGCTCACCGCCCGCGGTGGCGACCGTGCCAGATCCGGGTCTGTCGACCGCAGTGGCGTTTCCAACGACCGTAACGGCGGACGGCGTCGACCTGGCGACGGTGAACGTGACCCTTCTCGGGGCGAGCAGTGTTCCCGTGGCGGGGGACACCGTCACCTTGACGACGCCGTCGTCGACGGCGAAGGTCACGGGGCCGTCACCCGCCATGACCGATGCCAACGGGCAGACGACCTTCACGGTGACCGACACGGTCGCGGAGTCCGTGACACTCACGGCTGCCGACCCGGCCGACTCGGTCACGCTCACGCAGAAACCGACCATTACCTTTCAAGCGCCCAAGGTCGATGCCAACCATTCGTCGGTGACGGCCGCTCCCGCGAACCCTCCCGCCGACGGCTCCACGCCGACCACGATCACGGTCACGCTCCGCGACGAGGCGTCCAACGCGCAACCTGTTGCGGGCCAGACCGTGACGCTGAGCGGCACCGGGAGCGCCGTCATCACGCCAGCCGCCACCCCCAACGTCACCAACGCCTCTGGGGTCGCCACTTTCACGGCTACTGACGCATCCGCCGAAGGCGTGATCTTCACGGCTACGGACACCACCGAGAGCACCGTGATCGCCAACACCGCGTCGGTGACGTTCGGGACACTCAGCGTCTCGGCGTCGCAGTCCACGGTGACGGCATCGACGCCGGCCCCCCTCGGTTCGGCGGGTACGACGGCGGTGGTCACGCTGCTCTCGCCCACGAGCAGTCCCGTCGCCGGAAAGGTCGTCAGCCTCACCTCGAGCTCGACAACGGCCGTGATCGGTACGTCCTCCCCTTCGGAGACGGGAGCGAACGGCCAGGTGTCGTTCTCCGTGACCGACTCCGTTGCAGAACCCGTCACCTTGACGGCAACCGACATGACCGACGGCGTGACCCTGACGTCGAAGCCCACCGTGACCTTCGCGACGGGCTCACCGTCGGCGACGACCTCCTCCGTGACCGCCGCGTCGACGACGTCCCCGGCTGATGGTGAAACGCAGACGCTGATCACGGTCACGCTCAACGATCAATTCGGCTCCCCCGTGTCGGGCAAGACCACCTCATTGCAAGGTGCTCCCAGTGGCAACGTCGAGTTGCATCCGATCACGGCCGACAGCGCGACAACGGATAGTTCCGGCGAGGCGGAGTTCGATGTGAGCGACAGTCACGCCGAGACCGTCACCTTCACGGCCACCGACACCACCGACAACCTGGTGGTGAGCAAGACGGTCGCGGTTACCTTTACGCCTGGACCACCTGACACCGCATCACAAGGCACCACGGTGTCGGCATCTCCGACCAATCCGCCGTCCGACGGTTCCACCCCGACGACCATCACGGTGACATTGACCGACCACTTTTCCAATCCGATCGCAGGAAAGACCATCTCGCTCGCGGCATTGAACGGGAAGTCGAACATCACGACGGTGAGTGGCGTGACCAATCCGTCCGGTCAGGCCACCTTCACCGCAACCGACTCGACCGCAGAGATCGTCACGTACCAGGCAACCGATGTCACGGACGGAAATGCGGTCCTCGCCGCTGATGCGGTGGTGAAGTTCGGGAAACCTCCCGTCCCTCCGCCCGTCGCCGCAGACTGCTCGGTCGTCGCCAATCCGACCAGCGTCCCCGCGGACGGAACGACGACCGCCACGGTCTCCGTCCTGCTGTACGACGGCAACGGCGATCCGGTCAGCGGCAAGACCGTGACGGTGACCGGATCTGGGGGTGGCTCGAAAGTGACAGCGACCAATGCAACCACCAACAACATGGGAATGGCGAGCTTCGCCGTGAGCGATACCACGGCGGAATCGGTCAAGTACACGGCGGATGACACGTCCGACAGTCTCGATCTCAGCGCCATTCCCGTGACGGTCACCTTCACCGCGGCCGCGGCCGCTTCGACCACCACCACGACCACCACCACCAGTTCGACGACGACCACGACATCCTCGAGCACGACGTCCACGACAGGGGCTACGGGCTTGGGCGTCACGTCACCAGGAGTGTCAACCGCAGGCACCGCGGGGAACACCGGTGCCGGGGGGACCGGATCGTCCCTGGCCGTGACCGGCTCGTCGACGCTCCTGGTCTGGCTCACGGGGCTCGGTGGCCTGCTCGTCGGCATCGGCACGATCGGCCGGCGCCGGTTCAAGGGGGAACGAAATGGGCTCTGACGTGAAGCAGCTGTGGAGGCGCGTCGCGTCCTGCATCGTTGGGAGCGCGATGGCCGCGACCGCGGTCGTTGGAGCGGCAAGCAGTGCCGGAGCCGTCGCCGCACCGACCCTGACGATCACCCCCGGCCCGTACCACAACGATCAGGCCATCTCGGTGTCCGTGGGCGCGAACCACTTCTTTACGCCCTATTCGCGGATCAACATCATCGAGTGCGCGGATCCGGGTGGAACGACGAGGAACCGGCCCGTCAGTGTCGCCACGTGTGACGGGAACACGATTCAGGGGAACACCATCCTGGTCCACCCGAACGGGAGCTTCTCGGAGCGCGGCTACCAGCTGTTCGCACTTCCGAACCGCTCACAGTTGGGAGAGCAATCTGACACACGGCCTGTTTGCAACAAGACGAACGCCTGTGTGCTCTACATCGGACAGAACCAGGAGAAGTTCACTGCGCCGAAGATGTTCTCCGCTCCGTTCAAGATCTCGACGTCGAGTGGGCGTTCGTGAAACGGGGGACGGGCACGGTGACCGGGCGATTCCTGTGGATCGTCTTCGCCGCATCCGCGGTCTCGTTGTCCGCCGCGATTGTCGTGCAGGTTGCTGGCGCCAGCTCTCCACCCCCGGCGCTGAGCATCACTCCGAAAGGCAACTTCACCGACGGCCAGTCGATTGCAGTGTCGGTCGGCCCCAACGGGTACTTCACGCCGCATTCCCGGGTGAACATCCTCGAATGCTCCGACCCTGGAGGAGCGTCAGCCAATCTGCCCAAGGACATCACGGCCTGCGACGGGAACACGATACAGGGGAGCACGATTCTCGTCGGTGCCGACGGCAGCTTCTCGGATTCCCAGTTCCCCGTCTACCTGCTGCCGAGCGCGACGCTGGGCGAACAATCGAACTTCGAGCCGATGTGCAACCAGACCAATTTCTGTGTGTTGTACGTCGGCCAGAACCAGAATGACTTCACGGCTCCAAAGGTGTTCTCTGCCCCCTTCTTGATCAGCTCGAGTTCGGGCGCGCCCACCACGACAACGACGGCTGCGACCAGCTCGACCAGCTCGACCAGCTCGACCGGTGCGACGGCGGGGCCGACGACGTCCGGGACGGCCGGCACCGGTGCAGCCATCGGTCTGGCGACGTCGGCCACGAGCGCGTCAGGTGCCTTGGCGAACACCGGACCACCAGGCGATCTCGCGTGGGTCGTGGCGTCCGGGATGGTCCTCCTCCTCACCGGCGCGGTGGGTCGCCGGCTGACCCTTCGGACGCGGCGATGACCACAATGGCTCCCAGTGTGACGACACCGGGCCGAGCCGGTCAGGACGACGTTCCGATCAAACTGGATATGAAGCCCGTCGGGGCCGACCGGGTGTTCAACGGAGTGCTTGCCGGCAGCAGTGCGATCGTCCTCGTGCTGTTGGTCGCGGTCGTGGTGTTCCTGCTGTCGTACGGCTTCCCTGCCCTCCGGCACGCCGGGTTCGGACTTGTCACCGACCAGGAGTGGTCTCCCGACAGCGGGCATTTCGGCATGATGTCGCTCCTGGCGGGTTCGGTCGCCATCGCCCTCGTATCCGTGGCCATCGCCGCACCCATCTCCCTCGCTCTGGCGCTCGTGATCAACGAATACGCGCCGCGCCGACTCAGGCCCTGGCTGACCGCCTTCGTCGACATGCTGGCGACCGTGCCCAGCATCGTCTACGGCTTTTGGGGCCTGCTGCTCGTTTCGAACCTCCAGGCGGCACCGGCCCGGTGGCTGGTGACCCACGCCAGTTTCGTCCCCATCTTCCGGACGCCGAGTACCGGCGAATACGTCAAGTCGATCTTTGCGTGCAGTTTGATCTGTGCCGTCACGATCATCCCCATCATCACGTCGATCAGTCGCGAGGTGATGGCACAGGCACCGCGCGACGTGTGCGAAGCGGCACTCGGGCTCGGTGGCACCCGGTGGGGGATGGTGACCGATGTGATCCTGCCCTTCTCGCGCAACGGCATCCTTGGCGCGGTCCTGCTGGGTATCGGCAGAGGACTCGGGGAGACCATGATCGTGGCACTCGTCCTCTCGTCAGCAGACCACTTGACGATCGCGCTCATGGGCCCGGGTGGGCTGGGGTCGATTGCGGCACAGATCACCGACAAGTTCGTCTCGTCTTCTCCGATCTACAAGAGCGGTCTTGTCCTGCTCGGGCTAGTGCTGTTCATCACCACGCTGGTGATCAACATCGTTGCCCGAGCGGTCGTCCAGCGATCGAGCAAGGTGTCGCTGTGACCCAGACGCTGGAAGCGCCCCCGACAGCGGCGCCACAGACCGGGGAGATCGTCGACCGACCTCGGCGTCGACGTCGGGTTCCCCGATCCACGGTCGTCGAAATGGCCGGATCGGCGCTCGCCGCCGTTGCCCTGGTGTGGCTGTGCTTCACCGTCGCCGGGATCACGGGCCCCCTGGGGTTCGCCGTCTGCGCCGTCGCCACCTTCCTCACTATTTACGCGTTGCTCTGCTGGCAGTTGTATGGCGTGTTGGCCATGAAGGACCGCTTGGCCACGGTCGCCATCTGGACGGGCGCTCTCGTCGCGTTCATTCCTCTCGTGGCGGTGATCGTCTACGTCATCCTCAAGGGCGCGTCGGTCGCCCTCGCGAATTTTCCGCACTTCTTTGTCGCGGACATGTCGAATCTGACCGCCAACTCGCCGGTGACCGCGGTGGGGGCGGGAGCGGCCATCGTCGGAACCCTCGAGCAAGTCGGGCTGGCCACGCTCTTCACGGTGCCCCTTGGCGTCATGACCGCGACCTACCTGGTGAACAACCAGAACGCGTTTGCCAGGGTGGTCAGCAACGTCGTCGATGCCATGACTGGCTCACCGGCCATCATCGCCGGTCTCTTCGTGTACATCCTGTGGGTCGTACCTCAGAAGGAGGCCGGGCAGACCGGTTTTGCTGCCGCCCTGTCCCTGTCGGTCATGATGCTGCCGATCGTCACCCGCGCCTCGCAGGAGGTCATCGCCATCGTTCCTGGCTCCCTCAAGGAAGCGGCACTTGCGCTCGGATCCCCGCAATGGCGATCGGTCCTCCGCGTCACCCTCCCGACCGCTCGTGTGGGGCTGGTCACCGCCATGATCCTGGGCATCGCCCGGGTGGCCGGTGAGACCGCTCCCGTGCTTTTCACGGCGGGAGGGAATTCCCACTACAACTGGAATCCGTTCAGCGGAAAGCAGGACGACCTTCCCCTGCGCATCTACGAGCTCATCTTCCAGTCGGGGCCCAACATCACGAGGGTCGCGTGGGGCGTCGCCTTCGTGCTGGTCCTCGTAGTCCTGACCCTTTTCGTCATCGCGCGGCTCATTGGAGCCAAGAAGCCCGGGCCAAGCGGCTTCACGGTCCCATGGCGCACCCGACGTTCTCCGGAGGAAATCGATCAATGACCGAACGTACGCGAGAGACCACAGGAATCACACACGCCAAAGTCCATCAAATGAGAAGATGCAAGGAGTCGCCCAGGATGCGCATCGTGCAGCGTGCCAAGGGGGCCTCTCGGCTCACGAGAGTCCCCACATTGTCCAGAATCGCTACGGGGATCGCTCTGCTCGCCGTCATCTCGGTGCCAGTCATGGCCACCGCGGCCGGTGCAGATCAGTCCGCCGGCACGACTCAGGCGACCAGTACGACGCAGCCGACCGCCCCGATTCAATCGCCCGGAACGAGCGAATCGACCAGCACGACGGGGCAGAGCAGCATCGCGCCGTCGACAAGTACGACGGAGCCACCCGGTACGGAAAAGAGCTCCGGGTCGGCGCAACGATCCTCGTTGGCGGAGCGGCCCAACACCACTGCATCGCCGATCAGCGGTACGGGGTCATCCTTCGCGTCACCGGCCATCGAGAGCTGGATCCACGATGTGGCACAGTCTCCTTACAGCCTGTCCCTCAACTGGGCTCCTTCCAATTCGGGCCAAGGCCGCTACGAATTCACCAACCAGACGACGGACTTCGCGGTGAGCGACATCGGGTACGTCGGGAATACCGACACCACGCCGCCCAGTTTCGCGTTCAACTTCATTCCCATCACTGCGGGTGGCATCGCGTTCATGTACAACGTCCCTGGTGTGAGCAAGCAACTCCAGCTCAGCAGCCGGACCGCGTGCGGGCTCCTGACCGGGGGCATCAAGAGCTGGAACGACCCGAACATCGCCGCCGACAACCCCGGCGTGAGTCTCCCCAACGTGCCCGTGATCCCCGTGACGGAGAGCGACTCCGCCGGGACGAACTACGTGCTCGAGGAGTGGTGCATCGACGAGCAGCCAGCGTTGTGGCAGGCGTTCGTGTCGGCTCAGGAGTCCCAGTCGGGCGGGCCCACGGACGGCGTGGCGATCTCTGCCACCTCTCCCAACTCGAACTGGCCGGGCATCAAGGGTGGTCTGGACGACCAGAGCACGACGGCCGTGGCGAGCGATGTGGCCAACAACGGAGGAGCCATGGGCGCGGTCCAGGTGAAGTACGCCAACGATTCTGGGTTCGGTGGGACCAATCCGGCCAAGAATGTCGCCCTCGTCAAGAACGCAAGCGGCGACTACACACCCCCGTCTCCGGTCGACGTCGCCTCGGCCTTGGCGTACGCCTCGCAATTGCCCAATGGCACCCACCAGCTCAACTTCAACGGGGCAGGTCCGCACGTCTACAACCCCTCGACGTACAGCTATCTGCTGACACCGACGACCGGCTGGTCGGCGTCGAAGGGCGACACCATGAGCCAGTTCGTCGACTACGTCCTCACGCTGGGACAGCAGCAGGCACCGACGTTCGGGTACGCCAGCCTGGGGCTCTCGCTCGAGCAATACGGCGTCAATGCAGTCCAGCACAACGTCCCCGGGGCGGTCCCACCCACGGCGGCGGAACAACAGGCGTACGCCTGCGGTGACTTGACTCCCTCCGAAGTCGCCGCCGGGCAGACCACGGCCACGTGTGGCGTGGTGAACGCAACGGCAGCCCCGGCCTCCGCCAACTCCGGCACGGCAACGGGCGCGGCCGTGGCGGCAGGGTCCAAGAGCATCGGCACCGGGAGCTCGGGGTCCGGGACAAACGGTGCGGGCGGCAGCGGGAGCGGGAGCGGGAGCGGCGCCGACCCCAATGTGGCGCTGACGGGAGCGCCCACCATGGCGGGCACGGGGATCAATGCAGTTCCCATCACGATTCTCGGCCTGTGCCTCTTTGTGATCGGCATCGTCGGTCGGAGGCGCGTCCTCAAGCGCAGAGTTGGTGATGCCCCATGACGAAGTCGACCCTCGCTCGACGCGCCGCTTTCGCCGGAATGGGCGCTCTGCTCGCAATGGCCGTCTGGGCCACACCGGGGGGCGGGAGCGGGGCCGGTGCCACCACGAAGGGCACGCTCGTGGGTGAGGGCGGCGACGCCGTGGGCCCCATCTTGTCGAAGCTGATCAAGGATGACACCGCCGGCCTGGCCCCCGACTTCGGCTCTTACACCAACGTCGACCTCGATCAGGGGATCGCCGACTTCGTCGGCACGGCAGCCAATACGTTCGGCAACGATTTCGCCGTGACCGAGCGCAAACTGACCAGCGCCGAGGCTGCCGCCGCGGCGGCCAACGGCCGTTCATTCGCCTACGTACCCTTCGCGGCGTCCCCCGTCGCGCTCATGACGTTGGTGCCCAATTCCACCTACACCTCTTCCCAGTCGATCCTGCCGGCGCAGTTCTGCCAGCACATCCCGCTCAGCCTCGACCAGCTGGACGGCATCTTCGGGGCTCCTGCGTACACGGGTTGGGGCGATAGCCACCTGAGCTGCACGTCGCCACCGGACTCTCCGGCGGACGCAGCGTCCTTCCAGCTCTGGGCCAATCTGGATCCAACGATGGAGAACGAGGCGCTCATGACGCTGCTCGACAGCACCACGGCGTCGCAAGCCGCCTTCCAAGCGGGCCTGACCGCCGCCCATGCGGGCGGGCAGACGTCGACCACCGACCCGACGCCGAGCGAGCACTGGCCCTATTCGGGCACCACCGTGCCGGGAGGTGACGAGTCCACCTTGGGCAAGGTCATCGGTCTCGACCCGCAGACGGGTGCGCCGAGCACGGTTGTCGCGAACCTCAAACTCGGCACCATCATGCCGATTGCAGACGACTGGACCGGCGACCCACTGGGGGTGACCTGGGACCTCCCGACGGCTGCCGTCGAGAATGCGGCCGGAGCCTTCGTCGTTCCTTCGGCCGCCGCGGCCGCGGCAGCGGAGAAAGACGCCACCTTCGCGTCGACATCGGACCCGACGACCAACAACCTGGTCACGTTCAACGCCAGCGCCGGGGACGCCGCCGCCTACAACAGCGACCTGATGCTGGAGAGCTACCTGCTGGTGCCGAAGAACGGCTTGCCCGCCGACAAGGCGCTGGCCCTCGCCCAGCTCATCCGCTTCGCGGTGGGGGGTACCGGGCAGGCGGACATCGCGGCGCTCGGAGCGGCGGGGGCGACGCCGGCGATGGTGACCGCCGACCTCGCCGTGGCGCAGCAGCTCGACGCAGAGGCCGCCTCGGCACCGAGCACGACATCGACGTCGTCCACCACCAGCAGCAGTAGTAGTAGTACCACCAGCACCACCACCACGACCACTGCTGCGTCAGCATCGGACCCCGGCAGCACCTCTGGCGCCACCCCCGGCTCCGTGTCCACGGCGGGATCGACGGGTGCTCTTGCGGTGACGGGCGATGACCCCGTACCGCTCATCGGCCTGGGCGTCGTTTTCCTCGTCTGCGGTGAATTGGCACGGCGGGTTGTGCGCCGACGAAAGGCCAGGGCATGAATCCACACGACACCGTTGAAGGCAGGCGGTTCTTCGGCGACCTGACGGCACCGGGACGTTCCAGTTTCGACTGGGCGCTGCTCTTCGCGGCCGTGGCGATCATCGTTCCGGTATCCGGCCTCGTCGGGGTGTTCTTTGCCGATCGCAGTCGCCGCAAGGGCTATCGACGGTGGAAGTCTGCCTTCGCCGTGAGCCTGTGGTGCCTCGTTCTGGGCATCATGCTGCGCGGCGTCCTTCATATGGGGGTGCTCCCATGACGACGCTCGACATCGGCTCGTCTGCAGCTGCGCAAGCCGCCCCCGCGGGCGGAGCTCCAGCCGGCGGGCCCGCCTTGTTGCAAGCGACGAACGTGAGCGCGTGGTTCGGAAAGAACAAGGTCCTCGAGCGGGTGAGCCTCGAGATGGAGCCGCGCAAGGTGACCGCGCTCATCGGGCCGTCGGGGTGTGGAAAGTCGACCTTCTTGCGGATCCTGAACCGGATGCACGAGCTCATCCCGAGCGCGGCGCTCTCAGGATCGGTGCGGCTCGACGGGACGGACATCTACGCGCCGTCGGTGCCGGTGACGCAGACCCGTCTCCGGATCGGCATGGTCTTCCAGCGTCCGAATCCGTTTCCGTCCATGACCATTGCCCAGAACGTTCTGTCGGGACTTCGGCTTTCGGGGATCAAGGTGCCCAATCCGGACGCGCTGGTGCGGGATTGTCTCGAGCGCGCCGGACTGTGGAAGGAGACCCGCAATCGCCTGAACGAGTCCGGCGCCGCCCTCTCGGGAGGACAGCTCCAGCGCCTCTGTATCGCTCGATCATTGGCGGTTCGGCCCCGGGTGCTGCTGATGGACGAGCCCTGTTCTGCTCTCGACCCGATCTCGACGAGCGTCATCGAGGGGACGATCAGGGATCTCAACGGCGAAGTCACGATCGTCATCGTCACCCACAACATGCAACAGGCGAATCGCGTTTCGGACAATTGCGCATTGTTCCTGGTGGACGGCGAGGGTGAACCGGGTCACATCGTCGAGGCGGGACCCACGCAGGAGGTCTTCAACAACCCGATCGACCCCCGCACGTCGGACTACGTCCACGGAAGGTTCGGATGACGTCTCAGGCGTTGCCCACCGTCACGGCGCGGCCGCAACGGCTGTCAGCCATGGTTCGGGGTCTGCGCGACAGGGCGAGGACAGTGTGGAGCGACGCGACGCCGAGGACCCGCACGGCGGTCCAGATGGGCGCGCTGATCGCCGTTGTCGTCATTGCGTACAGCTACTCACTGATCACCCTGTTGCAGTTGGCCGGCCTCAACACGCCGTTGGCCTACGTGAGCCTCGTTCCGCTCATCTCCTTGATCCTGGCGGGTGTCCACAGCCGCCCGCGCCATCCGGAGCCGTCCATCCACGACCGTCAGACGGATTACATCATCGGTGTGCCGCTCATGGCAGCGGCTCTGTGCGTCAACCTGTTCCTCCCGAACAAGTTGTCCGCCATGTTCTGGGTCTGGAGGATCGACCTCCTCACGTTGCCGTTCTTCGTCGCGGGTGCTGTGGCTGTCATCTTCGGGGTCAGAGTCCTGTGGCGGCAAAAGGTGGCGGTGGCGTTCCTCCTTTTGGCGTGGCCGTACCCCTACACCTCGGTGCTCCTGGGTGTGCTGAATGCGTTCACCTCCGCGACGTTGTTCGCCATGACGAAGATCCTCCACGTGGTCCATGTGGCCACACCGGTCGGGGGCTCGAGCAACGCCGTCTTCACGATCGTCCACGATGGTCACCCCTTCAACCTCAGTGTGATTTCGGCCTGCTCAGGGGTGAGCAGTGTCGTTGGATTTCTCCTGGTCGGGACCGCTTTTGCCGCGATCATCCGTGGACCGATCGTCCGCAAGGTGCTGTGGCTCGCCGGCGGGATGCTCCTCCTGTGGGCATTGAACCTGGGCCGCCTGACCCTGGTGTTCTGGGCCGGCCAACACTTCGGCGAGCACTTCGCCATCGACGTCCTCCATCCCTACATCGGCCTCGTCGCCTTCGTCTTCGGCGTCACGCTCATGATCCTGTGCACCCGACCCATGGGCCTTCGCATCGGGAACGAGGACGTGAGGACCGCCGCCGACGGGACCGCGGTTGGGGCGACGCCACGACCAGAGGGTCAACCACGCGCGCGCCGGCACAACGTGCCGGTTCCCCATGTCTATCTGGCCGTCTTGTTGGTGCTGGTGTTCGCGATCATCGTCGGGGTTAGCAACGTCGGATTGCAGACCTACAACCTGGTGGCTGACGTCTCGGGATCACCGAAAGTCGTCTCGTTCATCGACGACCCTGTCACGCCGGCCGGCTGGACGAGTAGGTACGAAGCGACGTTCTCGTGGGCAGCGCCACTGTTCGGCGAGAATTCGATCTGGAACCGCTACGAGCTGAATCCCGGCATCGGCGGCGACTTGCAGGCCCGGACCCAGATCGTTGCCGACGTCATCGACACTCCGGATCTGCAGTCCTTCGCTGCCTTCGGTGTCGAACAGTGCTACCAATTCCACGGCTACTCGCTCACGAACGTCTCACAGGTGAGTTTGGCCGGGGGTATCACCGGCCAGGCGCTGGCGTACACCTCTCAGCAATTCGGCAGTTGGTCGATCGTGTACTGGATCCTCCCCGTAAAGCGGGGCACGACGACGGTCTACGAGCGTGTGGTGCTTTACGTGCAGAATCATCGAGGCGTCGTTGCGGAGGCCACCCAGGGTGAGCAGGCAGGGATCAGTCGCCAGGCCGGCGTCCACGGCTCCAACAACTCGCAGCAGTTCGTCCTCCTGCAGAACCAAGACTTCCTGGTGGCCTACGCTCGCGAGATGATCCGTGACCAGGCGAATCGGAGTGCGACGCTGATCGACAACCACATCTCCGCGTAGGCCGACGGCCCCGTATACCACCATGTCCGTGGCGGTCCCTCGCGACATTTCAGAAGATGTTTCGAGCCGCCTTGACGCCGGCATCGATGCATGGGCCCTGTGCGCGGAGTTCGTCGAGCGGATCGTCTCCGATGCTCGGAGAGCAGCCGAACGAGACAATCCCGGTCATCCGGTTCCCGAGATAGACCTGGAGCACATTTGGCGGGCCGGGGACGGCGCCCCCTCCGATGAGCGGGCGATCGGTCGGATCGTTCGAGCCGCCTCGGAGGCCGCCCAAGGCATCGCCCCGGGAACGGTGCCGAGGACAGCGGTCCAACCCTCGGGTCCGAACCCCGGACGGGCCGGCGGCGAGCTCGTAGTAGAGGGCGAGCCCGCAGTGGACGGAGCCCGCACGCATCGGCCGCCCGTACCCGACGAGCTCGAGGCGCCCGTCGCGCCTTTCGTGCCCGTGGCGTCCCCCGGGGCGGTGTCGGAGCCGGTCACCGGCCTCGTGAAGCCCGTCGCCGGCCCACCCGAACTGGTGGCCACGCCCGACCCGGTGTCCGCTCCGCCCGAGCCCGAGCCCGAGCCCGAGACAGCGGTCGAGGTGTCTGTGACGGCGCCGGTCCTGTTGGCGGTCGCTCCCAGCGGATCGGTCATTGTGGATCGGCCAGACCTGGGAGCGACCATCCGCCCGACCGAGGGAGAGGAGTTGCCGGGCCCTCCCATCGCCGTGGGGGAGACCGCCCCGAGTCCGGCCGCCGCCGCGCGCGCCGCCAGGATGCGTGCCGGGTGGGTCACCGCCTTCACGTGGATCCGGAACATCGGCGCCATCATCATCTTGTTCGTGGCCTGGCAGCTCTGGGGGACGGCGATCTCCCAGCACCAGGCGCAGGATCAGCTCAAATCGGCCTTCGATGCTTCCCTCAAGGCGCACCACCCACCCGCAGCGGCCGCCAAGGGAGCCTTGATTCCCGCCAGCACGCACTTCGGCTCGCCTGCGGATGGATCGGTGCTGGCCCAGTTGCAGATCCCGAAGCTCGACCTGGACCAGTACGTCGTCGCGGGAACGAGCTCCACTGATCTGTCCAAGGGTCCGGGCCACTACGTGGGAACGGCCCTGCCCGGACAGGCGGGCAATGTGGCCATCGCCGGCCACCGCACGACACATGGAGCCCCGTTCAACCGTCTGGGCCAGCTGGCGCGGGGGGACAAGATCATCCTGACGACGACCTGGGGTGAGCATCTCACCTACGTCGTGTCCGGAACCCCCACGGCGGTGTCACCGAACGACGTCGCGGTCCTCAACTACTTCGGGGACAACCGCATCACCCTCACGACCTGCACGCCGGAGTATTCGTCGGCGCAGCGTCTCGTCGTCGTCGGAGAGCTCCGGGGCCACGGCGCAACCCCCACGCCGCCGGCCAAGCACATCACCTACCACATCGCCGACCCGGGCACTGCGAGTTGGGATTGGTCGCTGCTCCCGGCGGTGGGCATCGCACTCTGTCTCCTCGTGCTCCTCGGGATGTCCCATCGGAGGATCGGCGTCTGGTTCGGGTCACGCGCCAAGTGGGTGATCCTCGTGCCCGTCTGGGCTGCCGGTCTCTACCTGCTGTTCAGCTTGCTGACGACGTTCCTTCCCGCCACCATCTGATCGACCGCCGGCGCGTGCCTCAGACGCCGCCTGAGGGAGATGCTGCCAGCGCGCCCAGGAGGGAGGTGTCGGCCGGGCCGGTGTTGTAGCTGCACGGTCCCAGCGGATCGAGAACCCAGCTCCACACCAGGAAGGCACTGTCGCCCGCGGCGAACTGCGCGGCCATCTTGGTCGACAGTTCGGTGGCGCGTTGCGGCAGGCTCTCACACCCCGTCTGCCCGACGCCCGCGACGATACCTACCTCTCCGGTGATGATCGGTTTGTCGAGGGCCTTGGCCTGGGCGAAACGCTCCGCCAGGCCATTCCACCGGTCGCCACCCAGGGGCACCGACCCGTAGTAATCGTGCACGCTCAAGACGTCGATCCCGCTGGAACCACCCACACCCTGGTAGTCGTTCCAGGTCGTGCCGCACTGCCCGGAACCGATGAAGCCGGCCTCGACGAGGTGTTCGGGGTCGAGGTGGTGGATCCGCCCGCCCACCGTCGTGAAGAAGTATTGCAGTGCGGCAGCCGCCGCCGGCTCGTCGGGGCAGGTTTGGTGTCCCGCGCAGTTGGTTGGCTCGAAGGCAGCTGCGCACGTCGACGCCTCGGGCTCGCTCATCGGCTCCCACATGCCGAGGGCCGGTGAATCGGCATAGCGGCTGACCAGGGCGTTCATGTAGGCCCAGTAGGAGAGCGGCGTCAGGCCGCGTCCGTCGGAGTCAGTGGCCGAGTTGTACACGTTCATGAAGCCGCCCGAGTACCAGGCCGGATCCTGCCAGTGAGTCCCGTCACACGTCGAGCCCTGGCCGCTGACGGCCGGGATCAGGTACACGTGGTACTTGGCCGCGGCGTAGAAGACGTTGTCGAGCGGTCGCCAGTCCAGCTGCCCCGTGTGGACGTTCGTCGCCATCGACCCCTGGAACGCCCAGAACCGCACGAGGGAACGAGGCGGGAGCGAGGCGAAGAAGGCGTCCATCTGGGCCGTGGACGCCATGCCGCCACAGCCGGCATTGATCCCCCAGTCGGTGGCCAACTGGTACGCGTTCACTCCGGTGAACACGGTGGGCACCCCACCGATCTCGAGGCTCTGGCCCTGTGCGGTGATGGGTGCCTGCCCGGTGGGCACGTAGGTGAACCGGTCGGCGCTGCCCAGGCTCGACGTACCCGCCGCCGTCACGACCCGGACATCGACCGTGGCCGCCCCCACCGGGGCGATGGCGGTGATGGTCGTGGGCGAGGTGACGGTGAAGTCGGACGATCCGTTCGGCCCGAAGTCGACCGCGGTGGCGCCGGTGAAGCCCCCACCCGAGATCTGGATGGTCTCGCCCCCGCCGGCTGTTCCGTTCGACGGGGTGACGGCCCTGATCGACACCGCAGAGGTGGCGCCGCCCGGCGGGGTGCTCGAGCCCGACGATTGGGTCGTGGCCGCGGCGTTCGCCGTGGGCGAGGCGGCCTGTGGACCGGTCGCCGGCGAGCCGTAGTTCTGCGCGTGGCCGAAGGCATGCACCGCACCGTCGGCGGTCAGGATCCAGTAGCCACCTGACGGTGGAGCCGCCAGTGCGGTGGCGGGGGCGGACGCTCCGGCCAACGACCCGTCGTTGCCGGCGTCACCGAACGGGTAGACCGTGCCGTCCGCGCTCAGCAGCCAGTAGCCGTTGTTGTCCGGTGTCGGGGCCATGTAGACGATCGGAGACGCGGGCGGGTGCGCCCCGAGCGACCCTTCGAAGGGCGCGTCGCCGTAGGAGAAGATGCCGCCGTCGGAGGCCACCATCCAGTAGCCGTCTCCGTCGTGGGTGGGGGCCATCCCCACGACCGGCTTGTTCAGGTGCAGGGAGCCGGTCGAGCCCAAGAACGCGGCGTCGCCGAAGGAGAAGATGCCGCCGTCGGAGGCCACCATCCAGTAGCCGCCTCCGTCGTGGGTGGGGGCCATCCCGACGACCGGCTTGTTCAGGTGCAGGGAGCCGGTCGAGCCCAAGAACGCGGCGTCGCCGAAGGAGAAGATGCCACCGTCGCCGGCAACGAGCCAGTAGCCCTTGCCGTCGTGGGTGGGAGCCATCCCGACCATGCTCTGGTTGAGGGCGGTCTTCGACATGTCCCCGTGCGAAACGGCGTCACCGTAGGGCGCCACCGCGCCGCCGTTCGACACGACCCAATACCCATCTCCATCCCGGGTGGCGGCGATGCCGAACCACTTCGCCCCCGCGCTGCTCACCGCGTCGGCGGGCGCCGACCCGGCGCCGCTCCCGGCTGCGGCAGTGGTGGTCGCCGCGGAATCCGCATGGGCCAGAATTGGGACCACCCCGGCGAAGGCGATGCCGAGCGAGACGACGCCCGCGAACAGTGCGTGGCGCACGACGCCACGTCTGCGGCCGGCGATCGGCTGTCCTGCCTGTCGACCGAATCGGTCCATCGATCCCCCAAGGTGTGTGGGGGAGAGACCCGCCCGGGCGTGTACCGGCTTACCTGACTGTGGATTCGCGCGAGCGTCGCTTGCTCGGGCCACTCACGTCGGCTCGACGTTCGGTGCGCAACCCATCCAAGCTGTCCGCCTCATCACTCAGCCAGTAGGCACTCCGTGTCAGCCCGGAATCCCCCATCGTTCCGTCCGCGAATGCGTGATGCTCTGGTCTCGGGCGGCGGGTTCCGTGCGTTGAGTTCGGATGTCGCACCCAAATCGTATTTGTCCGGGCGTTGTCGAATGACACGGGTGGCACAATGGCCGTGTCAGCGGCGGGCGGCCGGAATCAGGCGAAGGCGATCCGCAGCTCGCCCAGCGGCCCGAAGTCGACGTGCAGTCCGTCCCCGGGTGCGACGGCCAGGGGCGCGACGACCGAGCCGGCGATAACGCGGTCGCCGGGCTCGGCCGCGGCGCCGTGCGCCCCGAGGAAGGCGGACACGAAGGCGAGGGTGTCCGCCGGGTCCTCGATGATGCGGCCCTCGGCCAGCACGGTCCCGGCGCGGTCGGCCGGGCTCGTCCTGGTCACCCGCGCCACCATGGCCCACGGGTCGGCCCCGGGCACCTCGTCCCCGAAGACCACGCCGCGCTGGCAAATGTTGCCGGCCAGCACCGGCTCGATGTCGTCGAACGCGACGTCGAGGTCGACCAGCTCGAGGGCAGGGGCCAGCCCGGCGACGCCGCCGTCCTCGCCGACGCGGATCGCCACCTCGACCTCGACGGCGGGCGCGGTCCAGCCGCCGACCGGCACGGTGGCCCCGTCGGCGGTCACGCCGGTATCGAGGAGGTAGCCGACGACGGGCTCGGAGAGGCCGAACACCTGTTGGATCGCGGGCGTGTTGAAGCCGATCTTCCAGCCAACCGGTGACGCCCCTCTGGCCACGGCCTCGACGCGGCGCGCCAGCAGGGCCCGCATGCCGCGGGCGACGGCGGCGTCGCGCGTCGCGCCCGTGTCGCTCTGGTCGGTGCCGTCGCTCACGAGGGCAGTCTCGCACCGTCGGCTGGAAAGAGCCCGCGGGACGGAGCCCGCCGAGAGGGGTCCGGCGGAAAGGCGCGGCGGGCCGTCCCGATCCCTCGGGATCGACCGTTTTCGTGCCCCGGGAGAGCAGGGAAGCGGCGCCCACCGGAGTAGTATGGAGGATCGTCGGCGTGTCGGCCCGGCGTTCGCAGTTGAGTCGTACGACATGCCGGTGTGGTTGGTGAGCCGTACCGGCCCCACGAATGCCGGAGGGCGAACAAGTGGCAGACATCGAGATCGGCATCTTCAAGTCGGGACGCCGGGCCTACGGGTTCGACGACATCGCCATCGTCCCGAGCCGCCGGACCCGCGACCCCGAGGACGTCGACATCTCCTGGGAGATCGACGCCTACCGCTTCGAGCTGCCGCTGCTCGGCGCCGCCATGGACGGGGTCATGAGCCCGGCCACCGCGATCGAACTCGGCAGACTGGGCGGGCTCGGCGTGCTGAACCTCGAGGGCCTGTGGACTCGTTACGAGGACCCCACCCCGCTCTTCGACGAGATCCGTGAGCTCGACGACGAGAAGGCGACGGCCCGCATGCAGCAGATGTACCAGGAGCCGATCGTGCCCGAGCTGGTGACGGCCCGCATCCGCCAGATGAGGGAGGCCGGCATCACCACGGCCGCCTCGGTCACCCCGCAGCGGACCGAGTCCCTGGCCCCGTCGATCCTGGCCGCCGAGTTGGACCTGCTCGTCATCCAGGGCACGGTCGTCTCGGCCGAGCACGTCTCGAAGACGACGGAGCCCCTGAACCTGAAGCGCTTCATCCGGGAGTTCGACATCCCGGTGATCGTCGGCGGATGCGCCTCCTACCAGGCCGGTCTGCACCTGATGCGCACCGGGGCCGTGGGCGTGCTCGTCGGCGTCGGTCCCGGCAACGCCTGCACGACGCGCGGCGTCCTGGGCCTCGGCGTGCCGCAGGCCACCGCCATCGCCGACGTCGCGGGCGCCCGGATGCGGCACCTGGACGAGACCGGCGTCTACGTCCACGTCATCGCCGACGGTGGCATGTCCAAGGGCGGCGACGTCGCCAAGGCCATCACCTGCGGCGCCGACGCCGTCATGCTGGGCTCGCCCCTGTCCTCCGCCTTCGAGGCGCCGGCCCGCGGCTTCCACTGGGGCATGGCCACCTTCCACCCGACGCTGCCGCGCGGCGCGCGGGTGCGCACCTCGGTGCGGGGCTCGCTGCGCGAGATCCTGCTCGGCCCGGCCCACGAGAACGACGGCCGCATGAACCTCTTCGGGGCCCTGCGCACGGCCATGGCGACGTGCGGGTACGAGACGGTCAAGGAGTTCCAGAAGGCCGAGGTCATGGTGGCGCCGTCGCTGCAGACCGAGGGCAAGCAGCTGCAGCGCTCGCAGGGCGTCGGGATGGGCCATTGAGCCCGATGGGCGCTCGGGGCTCCATGGGCGCCGTAGGCGCCGCCCGGTGACCGACACCGTCCTCGTCGTCGACTTCGGGGCGCAGTACGCCCGGCTCATCGCCCGCCGTGTCCGCGAGGCGCACGTCTACTCCGAGATCGTCCCGGCGACAATCTCGGTCGACGAGGTCCGGGCGCGGGCGCCCAGGGGCATCATCTTCAGCGGCGGTCCGAAGTCGGTCTACGAGTCACCGGCGCCGACCATCGATGCCGGGATCTACGAGCTCGGGATCCCCATCCTCGGCCTCTGCTACGGCGCGCAGCTCATGGCGCTCCAGCTCGGCGGCACGGTGTCGCGCACGGGCCAGGGCGAGTACGGGCGGACGTCGCTGACGCAGACGACGTCGTCGCCGCTCTGCCCGGACTGGCCGGCGACGTCATCGGTGTGGATGAGCCACGGCGACGCCATCACCGAGGTGCCGGCGGGGTTCGTGGCGACGGCGACGTCGCCCGGGGCGCCGGTGGCGGCCATGCACGATCCGGAGCGGCGGCTCTTCGGGCTGCAGTTCCACCCCGAAGTGGTGCACACCGACCGGGGCGGCGAGGTCTTCGACCACTTCCTCATCGACGTCTGCGGCTGCCTGAGCGAGTGGACACACGTGTCGATCATCGAGCAGCAGGTGGCGGCGGTGCGGGCCCAGGTCGGCTCGGACCGGGTGCTGTGCGCACTGAGCGGCGGGGTGGACTCGGCCGTAGCGGCCGCCCTCGTGCACAAGGCGGTCGGCGACCAGCTGACGTGTGTCTTCGTCGACACCGGCCTCATGCGCGTGGGCGAGGCCGACCAAGTGGAGGACACCTTCCGCCGCCAATTCAAGGTCGACCTGGTGCACGTGAAGGCGGCCGACCGCTACTTCGCCGCCCTCGAGGGCGTGACGGACCCCGAGCGCAAGCGCAAGATCATCGGCGAGCTGTTCATCCGCATCTTCGAGGAGGTGGCGCGCGACCTCGGCGTGGGAGGGACCGGGACGGGCTCCGGCGGGTCCGGGTCCGGGTCCGGGCCCGGCGAGTCCGGGTCCGGCGGCGGCGTGGCGGCCGGGTCCGGTGACGGGCCCCGCTTCCTGGTCCAGGGCACCCTGTACCCCGACGTCATCGAGTCCGGGAGCGATACTGCGGCCAACATCAAGTCGCACCACAACGTCGGGGGACTGCCCGAGGACCTCGACTTCGACCTGGTCGAGCCGCTGCGCCTGCTCTTCAAGGACGAGGTCCGTGCCGTCGGCGAGGAGCTCGGGCTGCCCCACGAGATCGTGTGGCGGCAGCCCTTCCCCGGCCCGGGCCTGGGCGTGCGCATCATCGGCGAGGTCACGCCGGAACGGGCCGAGATCCTGCGCAACGCCGACGCGGTGGTGGTCGAGGAGATCCGCCGCGCCGGGCTGTACCGCGAGCTGTGGCAGAGCTTCGCCGTGCTGCCGGCCGTGCGGACCGTCGGCGTCATGGGCGACGGGCGGACCTATGCCTACCCCATCGTCATCCGCGCCGTCACGAGCGACGACGCCATGACGGCGGACTGGGCCCGGCTGCCGTACGACCTGGTCGAGCGCATCGCCTCGCGCATCATCAACGAGGTGGAGGGCGTGAACCGGGTGGCGCTCGACGTCACGTCGAAGCCGCCCGGGACCATCGAGTGGGAGTGACCGTGGCGCCGGGGAGCGGCGAGCACGCGCAGCTGTTCGATACCACGGACGAGGAAGTCGGGGCGGCTGCGGCGGAGGAAGCCGAAGCGGCCGGTGCGGTCGACGGGGCCGACGGGGTCGTCGGAGCCGGCGAGAGCGACGGGGCCGGCGAGAGCGACGGGGCCGATGACGGGCGGCGCCGCCGGCGGCGGTCGGCCACCAAGTCGGGCGCCTTCTCGGGTAACCCGGCCGCGCTGCTCGACGACCTGACGCTGCCGCAGCGCGCCGCGGTGGAGCACCGCGGCGGCCCGCTGCTCATCATCGCCGGCGCGGGCTCGGGCAAGACGCGCGTGCTGACCCGGCGCATCGCGCACCTCATGGCGACCGGCGACGCGCCGCCGTGGGGCATCCTGGCCATCACCTTTACCAACAAGGCGGCCGAAGAGATGCGTTCCCGGGTGGAAGAGCTGGTGGGCTCCGCCGCGGAGAAGATGTGGGTCTCGACGTTCCACTCGGCGTGCCTGCGCATCCTGCGCACCAACGCCGACCGGCTCGGCTACCGCTCGGGGTTCACGGTCTACGACGACACCGACTCGCGCCGCCTCATCGAGATGATCACGGCCGAGCTCGGCTTCGACCAGAAGCGCCTGCCCTCGCGTGCGGTGCAGGGCGTCATCAGCCAGGCCAAGTCGGAGCTGGTCGACTTCGAGACCTTCCGGGAGGAGGCGCGCCGCGGGCCCGACCCGTTCCGCAAGCGCATCGCCGACGTCTACACGCAGTACCAGGAGCGCCTGCTGGCGGCGAACGCACTCGACTTCGACGACCTGCTCATGGTGACGGCCAACCTGCTGCAGGCCTGCGACGACGTCCGCGCCACCTACCAGGAGCGTTTCCGCCACATCCTGGTCGACGAGTTCCAGGACACCAACCACGCGCAGAACGAGATCGTGAAGCTGCTCGGCGAGGCACACGGCAACGTCTGCGTCGTCGGCGACTCCGACCAGTCGGTCTACCGCTGGCGCGGCGCGGACATCCGCAACATCCTCGAGTTCGAGCGGGCCTTCCCCAACGTCACCACCATCATGCTCGAGCAGAACTTCCGCTCCACCCAGACCATCCTCGATGCGGCCAACGCCGTCATCGCCAACAACGTCGGCCGCCAGCCCAAGGAGCTCTTCACCGTCGGCGACACCGGCGGGCCGGTCACGCGCTACCGAGCCGAGGACGAGCGCGACGAGGCGGCCTGGGTTTCGAGCGAGATCCTGCGCCTGCACGCGTCGGAGGGGTTGACGTGGGGCGACTTCGCCGTCTTCTACCGCACCAACGCGCAGAGCCTGCCGCTCGAGACGTCGATGAAGTTCAGCGGCATCCCCTACAAGGTGGTGGGTGGGGCGAAGTTCTACGACCGCCGCGAGATCAAGGACGTTCTGGCCTACATCCGCGTGCTGGCCAACCCCGACGACGAGGTGTCGGCCCGGCGCATCGTGAACGTCCCCAAGCGCGGCATCGGCGACACCTCGGTGGCCCGTCTCGCTGCCTGGGCGCAGGTCAACGGCGTGCCGTTCAGCGAGGCCATCGATCGCGGCGAGGACGCCGGCCTCACGGGCAAGGCGTTGCGAGGAGCGGAGCAGCTGTCGAAGACGTTGGGCGAACTGCGCCCGTTGGTGCAGACGGTCAACCCGGCCGACTTCGTCCAGCTGGTGGCCGACCGCACCGGCTATCTGGCCGAGCTGGTGTCCGAGCACACGCACGAGGCGGACGGGCGCATCGAGAACCTGGCCGAGCTGGCCACCCAGGCGGGCGACTTCGACGACGTCGTCGGTTTTCTCGAGACGGTCGCACTGGTGGCGGACTCCGACGAGCTGGACAGCGACGGCACCCGCGTGTCCTTGATGACGCTGCACACGGCCAAGGGGCTCGAGTACCCGGCCGTCTTCGTCGTCGGGCTGGAAGAGGGGATCTTCCCGCACTTCCGCTCCCTGGCCGAGCCGAGCGAGCTCGAGGAGGAGCGGCGCCTCTTCTACGTCGGCATCACGCGGGCCCGCCGGCACCTGGCCATCTCGCACGCCTGGTCCCGCACCACCTGGGGGCGCACGCAGCCGGCCATGCCGAGCCGCTTCGTCACCGAGGTGCCCGCACACCTGATCGACGACGTCGGCCTGGGCTCGCCCCGCCAGGGCACCGGCTACGACTCGCTGTCCGCCGAGGAGCACCTGCCCGGCGCCACTTTTGCGCCCGCGGTGCCCCTGGCGGCGCGGGCGAGGGCCGCCCGGGAGGGGTCCGGCGGCGGTGGCGGGGCGGCCGCCGGCCGGGCCGGGGGCTCCCGGGGCAGCACGGGGGCCGAGGACCTGGGTCTGGCCGCGGGCGACGAGGTCATGCACGACCACTGGGGTCGGGGAGTGGTGGTCACCGCCAAGGGCGAGGGGTCCCGCGCCCAGGCCACGGTCGACTTCGACTCGGTGGGGAAGAAGAACCTCCTGCTCTCGGCCACGCCGCTCCGGCGGCCCTGAGCCGCGCGCCCGGCCGGAGCCGGCGCCGCGTCGGTCTGGCGCCTGGACCAGGGCCTCCGTATCCTTGGGTCCGCAATGAAACGTCCCTACAGGGTGGTCGTGGCCAAGCCCGGCCTCGACGGGCACGACCGGGGGGCCAAGGTCATCGCCCGGGCCCTGCGCGACAGCGGGTTCGAGGTGGTCTACACCGGCCTGCACCAGACGCCCGAGCAGGTCGTCCAGGCCGTCGTGCAGGAGGACGCCGACGCCGTCGGGCTCTCCCTGCTCTCCGGCGCCCACCTCACGCTGGTGCCCAAGGTGGTCAAGCTGCTCGCCGACGCCGGCCGCGAGGACGTCCTCGTCATCGTGGGCGGCATCATTCCCGAGGCCGATATCCCAGTGCTGCGCGAGCAGGGCGTCGCCCAGGTCTTCACGCCGGGAGCGCCGCTCGACTCCATCGGCACCTGGCTGGCCGAGACCCTCGATGCACGCGAGGAGGCCCTCGAGGGCTGATTTCCCACCTGGCGGCGCGTGGCGCCGCCCCGACCCGGACCGCCCCGTGGACCGACGTCGCGACGGGACGGCGGCGGCGGGACCGCCGAACGCATTGCGCAGACCGACGACACCGACAGCGACACCGGACGACAGCGACAGCAACAGCGACAGCGAAACCGAGACCGACGACCGAGACCGACGAAGGAGACAGGACCCAAGTGGACCTCTACGAGTACCAGGGCAAGCAGTACTTCGCCCGCTTCGGCATCCCCACGTCCCCAGGTGGGGTCGCGGACACCGTGGACGAGGCGGTCGAGCAGGCCGACGCCGCCGGCTACCCCGTGGTGGTCAAGGCGCAGGTGAAGGTCGGGGGCCGGGGCAAGGCGGGCGGCGTGAAGCTCGCCGCCGACGCCGACGAGGTCCGTGTGCACGCCGGCAACATCCTCGGGCTCGACATCAAGGGACACGTCGTGAAGCGGCTGTGGGTCGAGCACGCGTCGGACATCGCGAAGGAGTACTACGCGAGCTTCACGCTCGACCGCCCGGCCAAGCTCCATCTCGGCATGCTCTCGGCCGAGGGCGGCGTCGAGATCGAAGAGGTGGCCGAGACCAACCCCGACGCCATCGCGCGGATCCACATCGACCCGGTCACCGGGCTCAGCGAGGAGGAGGCGCGCGCCTGGGTCGACCGGGCCAACCTCGATCCCGAGGCGCGCCACCAGGCGGCCACGCTCCTGGTGCGCCTGTACCACTGCTACGTCGAGGGTGACTGCGACCTGGCCGAGATCAACCCGCTCATCCTCACGCCCGAGGGCAAGGTGCACGCGCTCGATGCGAAGGTGACGCTCGACGAGAACGCGGCGTTCCGCCACCCCGAGTGGGAGGAGTTCGAGGACGACTCCGACATCGACCCCCGGGAGAAGATGGCCAAGGAGCGGGGCCTCAACTACATCGGCCTGTCGGGCACGGTGGGCATCATCGCCAACGGTGCCGGCCTGGCCATGTCGACGCTCGACGTGGTCACCCAGGCCGGCGGCCAGGCGGCCAACTTCCTCGACATCGGCGGCGGGGCCAACGCCGACGTCATGGCGGCCGCCCTGGAGGTGATCAACGCCGACCCGGGGGTAAAGGCCATCTTCGTCAACATCTTCGGCGGCATCACGCGTGTGGACGACGTGGCCAATGGGATCATCGAAGCCATGAGCCGGGTCAGGCTGAGCTCGCCGGTGGTCATGCGCCTCGACGGCACGAACGCCGAACAGGGCCGCGCCCTGCTGGCCGACCACCTGTCGGACACGCTGATCGCCGAGCCCACCATGCTCGAGGCCGCCCGCCGAGCCGTCGCACTGGCCAACGCCTGAGCGCGCCCGAGCGCGCCGGACCCGCCCGATCCCACGAAACGCAGAGACGCAGAGACGCAGAGACGCAGAGACGCAGAGACGCAGAGAGAAACGCAGAGAGAAAGAGGACAGGAACCAACGTGAGCATCTTCGTCGACGAGACGACCAAAGTCGTGATCCAGGGCATCAGCCCGACGAGCCAGGGCCTCTTTCACGGGCTGCGCAACAAGGCGTACGGCACCAAGATCGTCGGGGGCACCAACCCCAAGCGGGGCGGCGAGGAGATCGAGGGCATCGCGGTCTACGCCTCGGTGGCCGAGGCCGTGAAGGCGACCGGCGCGACGGCGTCGTTCATCTCGGTGCCGCCACGCGGTGCGGCCGACGCCATCATCGAGGCGGCCGAGGCCGGCATCGGCTTCATCGTCTGCATCACCGAGGGCATCCCGGCCCAGGACGAGGCGGTGGTCTACAACCGGCTCGTCGAGGAATTCCCCGGCACCCGCCTGCTCGGACCCAACTGCCCGGGGATCATCAGCCCCGGGAAGTGCAACATCGGCATCACCTCGGGCGACATCGCGCTACCGGGAGGACCGGTCGGGATCGTCTCGCGCTCGGGCACGCTGACCTACCAGGCGCTCCACGAGCTGTCCCAGCAGGGGATCGGGCAGACGACGTGCGTCGGCATCGGCGGCGACCCCGTCCCGGGCACGAACTTCATCGACTGCCTCGCCGCGTTCGAGGCCGACCCCGAGACGAAGGCCGTCATGATGATCGGCGAGATCGGCGGTTCCGAGGAGGAGCGCGCGGCCGAGTTCATCGCCACCGGCATGACCAAGCCGGTGGCGGCCTACATCGCCGGGGTCACCGCGCCACCCGGGCGCAAGATGGGCCACGCCGGCGCCATCATTTCGGGCTCCTCGGGCACGGCCCAGGCCAAGATGGAGGCGCTGTCCGCCGCCGGCGTCCAGGTGGCCGAGAACCCGACCGAATGCGGCGAGAAGATGGTGGCCATCGTGCGGGGGCTCGGCTGAACCACCCGCACGATGGCGTGCTGACCTTTGGCTAGACGGCCACCGCCGGCGCCGGCGCCGGCGCCGCACTCGAGTTGACCGCCGCCGCGCCACCCGGGTCACCCCCGAGCGTGCCCCGCTTCTGCTTCACGGCGATCACGATCCCCGTGGCGAGGAGCCAGATGGGCAGTCCGAAGAGGAAGGCCAGGAAGCTGAGCGGCCCGGCGATGCCCACCAGCGCCACCAGCAGGGAGTACCACCCGAGCAGCTTGGGCAACGGCGCGACGCCACGGTTGAGCAGGATGGCCAGGCCCGTCGAGAGGGTCAGGAAGACCATGCCGGCGATCAGGAGCAGTTCGTTGTTGGTGCTGTAGAAGTTGATGAAGTGCGCCACCGCGAACTGGTGGTTGTGCGAGGCCAGGATGAGGGCTACCTCGAAGCTGCCGGCGACGATGATCCCCCCAACGAGCAAGATCCCCGAGGCGAAGGCGATGTTGGGCCACAGCCGCTGCCCACCGGCCTGGAGGAGCACCGTGCGGAGCTGGGTCACGTAGACGAGGATCAGGAACAGGCCCAGTCCGACCAGCCAGATGGTGGCCCACTGCTGGTTCACGTGGGTGTTGTACCAGTGCGCCACCGAGATGCCCGACGCGTTCTCGCCCGGCGAACCGCTCGAGAGCGGTCCGAACGAGACGAAGAACAATGCTGCGGCCACCAAGCCGATCAGCCACAACCAGCGGTTCAGGCTCGAATCCTTCATTGCCGTCCCTCCCTTTGTCCCTTGCGGACATTTGGGAACGTGGCCCAGCGTGACGCCTGGAGACGTTCGCTCGCACGCTCCTCACTCCAGTTTGCACCGACGGACGAGCTCTGGGAAGGGGGGTAGCACCGACGTCCGTGGCGGGGAGTAGCACCCCCACTGCGTCCGGTTCCGCCCCCCGCCCACGAGCCCTTGTGCGCGGGCGCACGAGCATCCCCCGAGCTTCCGGAGGCCCTGGTTAGCGTCTTCCCGATGGTGCCTGAGGTCCCTCCCGGCGGGCAGAGCCCGCATTCGTGGGGGCGCCGCCGGCGGGTAGACCGCTCGCCGGCTGAGCCTCTCCGCCTGGCTGACCTCGACGTCCCGGAGCGGCGGCGTGCCGTCCTCCGCTGCGCCGCCACGATCACGCTCTCATGGGTGCTGATCCTCGGCGCCTTCTACGTCCTGCCGATCGGACACGAGTCGAGCGTCCGTGCCTTCATCCGGCTCGCGGCCGACGTCGCACTGATCGCCGCCGTGTTCGCCTGGCAGATCCGGCGCATCGGGCGGGCCGAGCTCCCCGAGCTGCGCGCCGTCGAGGCTCTGGGCATCGTCATCATCATCTTCTTGGTGTTGTTCTCGTCCATCTATCTCTCCATGTCCCACGAGGCCTTCACCACGTTCACCCAACCGCTCGACCACGCGAGAGCGCTCTACTTCACCATCAGCGTGTTCTCCACGGTGGGTTTCGGCGACATCACACCCCGGACCGACGCGGCGCGCCTCGTCGTGTCGACCCAGATGCTGCTCGACCTCGCCATAATCGGCGCGGTCGTCCGCATGCTCTTCAACGCGGCGCGCAGCCGGATCACGCCGTCGCCCGCCGCTGTCTCTGCGGTGCCGCCGGGACCGGTTTCGTCCCCGGCCGAAGGCGACGAACGGTCGGCCGAGTAGCCCAAAAGTCAATCAGATGTGGCGCAGTGCGGCGACGGTACTGTCGTCTCGTCCTGTCACAACCGTGTGTTCGCGTCGTGTTATGGAGCTCACCCAATTGTCCGCTGCACTCGATGCGCTGGTGGAGTCCGGAGCATCGAACTATGGCGACGGTGCGTCGATGGAGGTGCTGTACCGCGAGCTGGCGCGCTTCGAGGCGTTCGTCACCGAAGCGACCGCCGCGTTCGAGGTGGGGGAAGAGTGGGCGGCTGACGGCGCGAAGACGGCGGGTGCCTGGATCGCCACCCGGTGCCGTCTCCCCCGCAGCGCCTCCCGGCGGCGGGTCCGCCTGGGGAGGACGCTGCGCCATCTTCCCGAGTGCGCCCAGGCCTGGCGGGAGGGCGTGATCGGATCCGACCAGGCCAGGGCCATCGCCGGCGCCCGCCGCCATCGCACGGAGGCGTCGATGGCGCGGGACGAGGCGACGCTCGTCCGCCAGGCCGCCGAGATGGGGTTCGAAGACTTCTACCGGGCGCTCTCCTACTGGAAGCAGCTGGCTGACCCCGAGGGCGCCGACGCGGCGGACGAGGAGCGGAAGGCGGCCCGGAACGTCTATCTCGAGGCGAGCATCGACGGGATGTGGCTCGGTCAGATGACCCTGGACCCCGTGTCAGGGGCGATCATCTCGGGTGAACTGGAGCGGTTGGAGCAGATGCTGTTCGAGGCCGACTGCGAAGAGGCCCGGGAGCGGCTGGGTCGGGCGGCACGCATCGACGAGCTCTCCCGGACCTCGGGCCAACGCCGCGCGGACGCCCTCGTCGAGATGGCCGCACGGAGCCGCACGGCTCCGGCCGACGGCATCCGGCCCTTCCCGCTCTTCAGCGTGTTCGTGGGTTACGAGACGATCCACGGCCGCATCTGTGAGCTCGAGAACGGCACGGTGTTGCCACCGTCCGCCCTCGACGCCTGGATGGACTCCGCGTACTTCGAGCGCGCCATCTTCTCGCTCGGCACGCGGATCGACGTGAGCGTGCGGTCCCGCTTCTTCACCGGGGGCACCCGCCGGGCCATCGAGCTGCGTGACCGGATGTGCACCCATCCGTACTGCTACGAGCCGGCCGAGGTCTGCCAGGGGGACCACATCACGCCCTGGGCCGAGGGCGGAGAGACCACACAGGAGAACGGTCGCCTGCTCTGCGGGTTCCACAACCGGCTACGCAACCAGCGGCCACCACCAGGTCGGGTGCCGGCGGCGTGAGCATCGCCGGTCCACCGAGGGCCTAGCGCAGGGAACCGAGCCACTCCACTCCCACTCCACTCCCGCGTCGCCCACGCACCAGCGCGCCCCCGCAGCAGCGCGCCCCCGCGCGGTCGTCAGCCTCCTCACGGAGAGTCCGAAGGTTGCCACTAGATTGGCTCCCGTGCGCCTCGCGGTCCTTGTCTCGGGTTCCGGGACGATACTCCGGGCCATGTTCGAGGCCGATCTCCCGGTCACGGTTGTGCTCTCCGACCGGCCCTGCGCCGGCCTCTCGCTGGCCGAGGAACACGGCGCCGCAACGGAACTCGTCGACCGGAAGCTCTACGGCGGCTTCGGGCCGGACTTCGACCGGAGCGGATTCACCGCGACGGTGACGGCGGCGCTCGTCGCGCACCAGGTCGATCTGGTGGCGATGGCCGGCTTCGGCACGGTCTTGACCGAGGCCGTCCACAGCGCCTTCCCGCGCCGCCTCCTGAACACGCACCCCGCACTCCTCCCGGCCTTCCCGGGCTGGCACGGCGTGCGGGACGCGCTGGCGGCCGGCGTGGCCGAGACGGGATGCACGGTCCACCTGGCAACGCTCGAAATGGACGCCGGACCGGTCCTCGCCCAGCAAGTCGTGCCGGTGGAGGTAGGCGACACCGAGGAGACGCTGCACGAGCGGATCAAGGTGGCCGAGCGCACCCTCTACCCGGCGACGGTGGCCTGGGCGCTGTCCCAGCTGCAGGCGGGCCGGGAGATCGAACCGCCGGCGGTGGTCGCGCCGCTACGAGAGAAGGAGCAGACGAGGAGATGACCTCGTGAGGGCCTTGCTGTCCGTCTACGACAAGGAGGGACTGGTGGACCTGGCCCAGGGCCTCTCGGACCTGGGGTGGGAGCTGGTGGCCAGTGGCAACACCGCGGCCCGGCTCGCCGAGGCCGGGATCGCGCACAGCGAGGTGGCTGAGCTGACCGGGTCACCCGAGATGCTGGGCGGACGGGTCAAAACCCTGCACCCGAAGATCCACGGGGGCATCCTGGCCGACCGCGCCAACCCCGAGCACCTGGCCGACCTGGAGTCGAACGGTATCGGCGCCATCGACCTGGTGGTATCGAACCTGTACCCGTTCTCCTCGGACCCCTCTGTCGAGCTCATCGACATCGGCGGCCCGACGATGGTGCGCGCCGCGGCCAAGAACCACGAGCACGTCGGCATCGTCACCTCGCCGGCCGACTACCCGGCGGTGCTCGCGGAGTTGCGTGCCACCGGGGCGCTCTCGGCCGCCAGCCGCCGGCGGCTGGCCCGCGCCGCCTTCGCCCACACCGCGGCATACGACGCGGCCATCGTGGCGTGGCTCGACGCCGGTGGACCCACGCCCGTCGGGACCCTGGAGGGTGCCACCGCCGGCGACACCGAGGCAGCCGAGTTGTCGGCCGTCCTCCCGCCGACGCTGCACCTCACGCTCGAGCGTGCCGAGGTGCTGCGCTACGGCGAAAATCCGCACCAGCGTGGGGCGCGCTACCGCGTGGCCGGGACGACGAGCTGGTGGGACGGCATGGCCCAGCACGGCGGCAGTCCGCTCTCGTACCTCAACATCTTCGACGGCGACGCAGCCTGGCGGCTCGTCCACGAGCTGGCGGCGGACGCCGGTGACGGCCTGGTGGCCGTCGCCATCATCAAGCACGCAAATCCCTGCGGCGCGGCCGTGGCCGGTGACCTCGTCGCCGCCTACGAGCGGGCGCTCGAATGCGACTCCCTCAGCGTGTTCGGGGGCGTGGTTGCCATCGGGGGCGACGTCACCACCGATGTGGCAGACGCCATCGCCGCCGGCCCTCAGGCCGACGTGATCATCGCCTCGTCCTACGCACCCGACGCGTCGGCCACGCTGCGCGGCCGGCGCAAGTCGACGCGCATCCTTTCGGGTCCCGCACCGGAGCAGGCGGTACGCCAGCTACGCAGCCTCGGAGCAAGCGTCCTCGTCCAGGACGCCGACGGCTTCGTCACTCCGCGCCAGGAGTGGCGTGTCGTCACGCGGCGCCAGCCCTCGGAGGACGAATGGCGCGACCTGGTGCTGGCTTGGCGTGTCTGCGGGCGCACCACCTCAAACGCCATTGCCGTCGTCACCGCCGGCCAGGCAGTGGGCGTCGGCGCCGGGCAGCAGTCGCGCGTGGTCGCGGCCGAGATTGCCGTGCAAAAGGCGGGTGAGCGGGCCAAGGGCGGAGCGGGTGCGAGCGATGCCTTCTTCCCTTTCCCGGACGGCTTGCTCGTGCTGGCCGACGCGGGGGTGACCGCCGTCGTCCAGCCCGGAGGCTCGGTCCGAGACGACGAGGTGATCGCCGCCGCCGACGAGGCGGGGATGGCGATGGTCGTGACGGGCGAGCGCCACTTCCGGCACTGAGACTGCGGACGAAAGGAGAGAGGTACGTGGGTGCCATCCTGCTTGACGGCGAGGCGGTCGCCGCCAGCATCCGCTCCGAGGTCGCCGACCGCGTCGCGCGGCTACACACCGAGGGCATCCATGTCGGTCTCGGCACCGTGTTGGTCGGGAACGACGTGCCGAGCGAGCGCTATGTCGCGCTGAAGCACGAGGACTGCGCGGCCGTCGGCATGTACTCGGTGGGCGAGCACCTTCCCGCCGATGCCACGCAGGGCGAGGTGATGGACGTCATCGAGCGGTTCAACGCCGACCCTGCGGTCAGCGTGTTCTTGGTCCAGCTCCCGTTGCCGGCCGGGTTGGACGAGGAGCGCGCGTTGCTCGCGGTCGACCCGGCCAAGGACGTCGACGGCCTGCACCCGGTCAACCTCGGCCGGCTCGTCCTGGGCACTCCGGGGCCACTGCCCGGCACGCCGTCGGGCATCGTCGAACTTCTGCACGCCTACGACGTCCCGGTCGAGGGACGTCACGTGGTGGTCATCGGACGTGGTGTGACGATCGGGCGGCCGCTCGCCATGCTGCTGTCGCTGAAGCGTCCGGGTCTCAACGCCGCAGTGACGATGGTGCACACGGGCGTGGACGAGCGCGACCTCGCCGCGCTCGTGCGCACGGCGGACATCGTGGTGGCCGCCGCAGGCCGCCCCGCCTTGGTGACGCCGGACATGGTGAAGCCGGGTGCCGCGGTGGTCTCGGCGGGCACGAGCTGGGAAGGGAGGAAGCTCATTCCCGACGTGCGCGAGGACGTGGGCGAGGTGGCCGGATGGATCACGCCGCGGCTCGGCGGGGTGGGCCCCATGACCCGTGCCATGCTGTTGCGTAACACGCTGCGGTCGGCGGAGATGTCGACGGAGATGTCGGCGAAGTGAGTACGTGAGCAAGTGAGCACAGACCCGCTCCCACGTTCCCCGTACCGGTGGCGAGACACGGCCAGGGAGGCACGCAGCAGGTGAGCGATCGCGAATACTCGGAGCGCCCGTGGGGCCACTACACGGTCATCGACGACGACGCTCCCGATCACAAGGTGAAGCGCTTAGTCGTGCACCCCGGCAAGCGGCTCAGCTACCAGCGCCACGCCAAGCGCGCCGAGCATTGGTTCGTCGTCTCGGGGACGGCCAAGGTCACGCTCGACGGCGTCGATTCCGTGCTCGGTCCCGGGCAGTCGATCGACATCCCGCTGGAGGGCGCGCACCGCATCGCCAACGAAGGCGACACGGACGTCGTCTTCATCGAGGTGCAGCACGGCACGTACTTCGGCGAGGACGACATCGTGCGCCTCGAGGACGACTACGGCCGGGTCGAAGCGTGACTCGCATCGCCGAGCTCCTGGCGGCCGGCCCGACGTATTCCTTCGAATTCTTCCCGCCCAAGAACGACAAGGAGCTGCAGCGCCTCGCCCGCACGATCGCCGAGCTACAGCCGCTCGAGCCGTCCTTCGTGTCGGTGACCTACCGGGGCGGTGCCGAGTCGCGCCAACGCACGTTCGATCTCGTGTCCGGCATGCTGCACACGACAAATCTCAACCCCATGGCGCACCTCATCTGCGTGGCGCATACCAGACTCGAGCTGGCTGACATCCTGGTCGCGCTGCGCAAGGCCGGAATCGAGAACCTGATGGCGCTCGGCGGCGACCCGCCCGACGACCCCCTGTCGGGGCCCGGCGAGCTGGCCTACGCGGCGGAGCTGGTGGAGCTGGCGCGTGCCATCGGCGGCTTCTCCGTCGGCGTGGCGGCCCACCCGGCTGGGCACCCGCGTTCGGCCGACATGCCGAGCGACCGCGACTTCCTGGCCGCCAAGCTGGAACTGGCCGACTTCGGCGTGACGCAGTTCTTCTTTGAGGCGGCCGAGTACGAGGGTCTGATCGCCGACCTGCGCGCGCGGGAGGTCGACACCCCGGTGCTCCCGGGCATCCTGCCGGTCACATCGTTGTCGACCATGGGCCGCCTGGGCGCCATGGGCGCGGCCGCCCCGCAATGGATGCAGGAGCGCCTCCGAGCGGCCGACGAGCGGGGCGGCGCAGACGCAGTGCGCAAGGAGGGCGTGGAGCTGGCGACCGAGCTTTGTGCGCGCCTCCTCGAGGACGGCGTCCCGGGGCTGCACTTCTACACCTTCAACACCTCGAGCGCGACCCGCGAGATCTACGCCGCACTCGGCCTCGGTCCCGGCCCCCCGTAGTCGCCGCGCCCCCCGGCCGGCTCCCATGGACCCGTGACCCTCGTGAGCGCCACGATTGGGACGGGACGGTCCCGGCCCGTAGCATCCCGTCCATGGCAGATCTCATCCGCATGGGCGATGACGGCAACCTGGTCGTCCCCGAAGAGCCCATCATCCCCTTCATCGAGGGCGACGGGACCGGTGTCGACATCTGGCCCGCCGCCAAGCTGGTCCTCGACGCCGCCGCCGCCAAGCACGGCCACAAGGTCGCCTGGAAGGAGGTCCTGGCCGGCCAGAAAGCATTCGACGAGACCGGCAACTGGCTACCCGACGAGACGGTCGACACCTTCCGCTCGCACCTGATCGGGATCAAGGGCCCATTGACCACGCCGGTGGGCGGCGGCATCCGCTCGCTCAACGTGGCCCTGCGCCAGATCCTCGACCTCTACGTGTGCCTGCGCCCGGTGCGCTGGTTCGCCGGCGTCCCGTCGCCGGTCGTCCACCCCGAGCTGGTCGACATGGTCATCTTCCGCGAGAACACCGAGGACGTGTACGCCGGCTACGAGGTGCAGTCGGGCACGCCGGAGGCGGAGAAGCTGGCCACCTACCTGCGCGAGGAGATGGGCTGGCCCATCCGCGAGGCGTCGGGCATCGGCATCAAGCCCATCTCGCCCATGGGGTCCAAGCGCCTCATCCGGGCCGCCATCCAGTACGCCCTCGACCGCAAGCGTCGGTCGGTGACGTTGGTGCACAAGGGCAACATCCAGAAATTCACCGAGGGTGCCTTCCGAGAGTGGGGTTACGAATTGGTGCGCGAGGAGTTCGCCGACGTGGCGGTCGGCTGGGAGGACTGCGACGGCGAGCCGGGTGACAAGCTGCTGGTGAAGGACACCATCGCCGACATAACCCTGCAGCAGGTGCTGACCCGCCCGACGGACTTCGACGTCATCGCCACGACCAACCTCAACGGCGATTACCTCTCCGACGTGCTGGCCGCCCAGGTCGGCGGCATCGGGATCGCCCCGGGGGCCAACATCAACTACGTGACCGGCCACGGCATTTTCGAGGCGACCCACGGCACGGCGCCCAAGTATGCCGGCCAGGACAAGGTGAACCCCGGCTCGGTCCTCCTCTCGGGGGTACTGATGTACGAGCACCTCGGCTGGAACAACGCGGCGTCCGACATCGTGCACGCGCTCGAAGCCACCATCGCCGACAAGGTGGTCACGTACGACTTCGCCCGCCTCATGGAAGGGGCCACCGAGGTGAAGACCTCGGAGTTCGCCGCGGCCATCGTCGACCGCCTCTAGCCCGCCCGCCCCACCGCACCGCCGGTCCGTCGGCACACTCGGACAGCCGGACCAGTCGGACCAGTCGATATCTGTCGGAAATCCTGTCGGAAAGGAGCACCCAGTCATGGCAAGGCCACCCGTCCACATCACCGTCACCGGTGCCGGCGGCCAGATCGGCTACTCGATCCTCTTTCGCATCGCCTCGGGCCAGCTCCTCGGCGAGGACCAGCCCATCGTGCTGCGGCTCCTCGAGATCGAGCCGGCTATGAAGGTGCTCGAGGGCGTGTGCATGGAGATCGACGACGGGGCTTTCCCGCTGGTGCACGACATTGTGGCGACGTCGGACCTCAAGACGGCCTTTGACGGGACGTCGTGGGCGCTGCTGGTCGGTTCGGTACCCCGCAAGGCCGGCATGGAGCGCGGCGATCTGTTGAACGTCAACGGCGGCATCTTCAAGCCCCAGGGCCGGGCCATCGCGGAGAACGCCGCCTCCGATGTCCGGATCCTGGTCGTCGGCAACCCCTGCAACACGAACTGCCTGATCGCACGTTCCAACGCGCCGGAGGTGCCCGCCGACCGCTGGTTCGCCATGACCCGGCTGGACGAGAACCGCGCCAAGGCGCAGCTGGCCCGCAAGGCCGGCGTGCTGGTCGGTGACGTGACCAACGTCGCCATCTGGGGCAACCACTCGGCGACGCAGTTCCCCGACTTCGCCAACGCCAAGATCGGCGGGAAGCCGGTGCCGGAGGTCATCAGCGACGAGGCTTGGCTCCGGGGCGACTTCATCACCACCGTGCAGAAGCGCGGAGCGGCCATCATCGACGCCCGCGGCTCCTCCTCTGCCGCCTCGGCTGCCGCGGCCGCCATCGACACTGTCGTATCGCTGCGCACCAAGACGGACAAGGGCGACTGCTTCTCGGCCGCCATCCCGAGCGAGGGCCAGTACGGGGCGCCCGAGGGCCTGCAATTCGGGTTCCCGCTCGCCTCGGACGGGAAGGGCGGCTGGTCCGTGGTCGAGGACTTCGCCCGCGACGACTTCGCCACCGAGCGCATTGGCGTCACCACCGACGAGCTGCTGGCCGAGCGCGACGAGGTGCAGGCGCTGGGCCTGCTCGGGTAGGACCGCCACCTCGCCACCAGCGGCATCTGCGAACGTGACCCACTGGCGCCCGCCAATCTGTCATCGGCCGTTCGCGGCCAGGAAACGGAGGCGAAACACAGGCCTGGCACCCTGACTGCGTGGACACGCGACAGGGCGCGGAGCGCCGCTGACACCGTGCTGACGCGCCTGCGCATCTGGCTGCCCGACGTGCCGGGAGTGCTCGGGGCCGTGGCCGGCGAGATCGGCGCGGCCAAGGGCAACGTCGTCGGTCTCGAGGTTCTCGAACGCGGGGCAGGGGTGGCCATCGACGAGCTCGTGGTCGAGCTGCCCGACCAGCCCGGCGTGGTCGAGGCCGTCTGCCGCGGCGTGCGCAACATCCCGGGTGCCGGCGTGGAGGAGGCCACCGAGCTCCTGACCGAGGCGGTCGACCGCGAGGACACCGTGTTGGGCGCCGCTGCCGGCATTCTCCAGGCCGCCACGCCCACCGCCGCCCTGAACGCGTTGACCGGCCACCTCATCGCGCTGTTCGGCCTGTCCTGGCTCGCCGTGGCGGACGTGGGGCTCGATGGTTTCGCCGAGGTGCACGGCGACGTGCCCCCGGTGCAGTGGGTGGCCGCCTTCGCCGAGGGGGCGCGCAGCGGTGGAGACCCGGCCAACGACACCACGGGCTCCGGCGTCTTCGTGGAGCCGGTGCCCGAGACTGGCTTCACCGTGTGCGGCGGGCGTGGTGTGCCGATCCGGCGCCGCGAGCGGCACGAGATCGCACTCCTCGTCATGGTGGCGGCTCGTTTCATCGATGCGCTCGGAGCACGCGACGGCGCCGGCATCTACCGCTGAGCCGAGCTGCATGCCCCGGACGAGGTGAGCCGGTCTCTGGCGGATGCCGCGCATCCCCTAGTGTCCGAGAATGCTGCGGATCGGGTTCGTCGGGACGGGGCTGATCGCATGGGCGCATGCGCTCGGTCTCAAGGCGATGATCGACGGTGGGGTCCTCGACGCGTCGATCGTCGCCGTACACGATCAGCGCGAGAAGCGCGCCCGGAGCTTCGCCGCAACCGTGGGCGGCTCGACGACGTGCGTCGCGGCCGACGCTGGCGAGGTAGCTCGGCGCGCCGATGCCGTCTGGGTGTGCACCCCGACATCGGCCCACCGGGGTGCGGTGGACGAGGCGCTGGCGGCGGGATTGCCGGTTTTCTGCGAGAAGCCGCTGGACCGGGACCTGGCGAGCGCGACGGGGCTGGTCGAAGCGGTGGCGGCGGCCGGTGTGCCGAGCCAGAGCGGCCTGGTGCTGCGCAGCGCCCCGGTCTTCCGGGCGCTGCGCGACCTCGTGGCCGGGGGATCGCTCGGCGCCCCCATGGCGGCCATGTTCCGGGACGACCAGTACTTCCCCATCCGTGGGACCTACGCCTCACAATGGCGGGCGGACGTGGCGCAAGCCGGGGGCGGGTGCCTGATCGAGCACTCCATCCACGACGTCGACATCCTCCGTTTCTGTTTCGGCGAGGCGGACGAGCTAGCGGCGCGGACGGCGAATCACGCCGGCCATGAGGGCATCGAGGACCTGGCCTCCGTGTCCCTCACCTTCGCATCGGGGCTCGAGGCTCACCTCACCAGCGTCTGGCACGACATCATGAGCCGCGGGTCGACGCGCCGCTTCGAGCTCTTCTGCCGGGAGGGGATGGTCTGGCTCGACAACGAGTTCCGCGGCCCGCTGCATCTGCAGACGAGCGAAGGAACCGAGGTGCTGGTGTGCCCGTCGCCCGCATGGGTCGACGAACTGCCGCTCGCCGACGACGAGATCGGTCTGGCCGTGCGTGCCTACGCCGAGGCCGACCGCGGGTTCGCCGACGCCGTGGTGGCCGGGCGGGCACCCGAGCCCGGACTCGATGTCGCGCTGGAGGCGCACCGTTTGGTGGACGCGGCCTACCGTTCCGCCGCGGCCGGAGGCGCCCCGATCGCGTTGCGCTGAGGGGCGCCTTCGCGACGATCACTCGCAAGGATGAATTCGCGCGCGCCCCTCTCATCCTGAAGTCGCATCGGTGGGCACGAAATGTACCTTCAGCAGGCTCGATACCGGCCTCGCCCGCCTCATCACCCTCCCGCGTGCGTGGGTACCATGGCCCGCGCCGGCGTCGGTTCCCGTGCCGACTGACGTTTCCCGCGGATGCACCACCAAAGGAGCCGAGACCCGTAGTGCGCACACTGCTCCGAGTGTTCACCCAGCAGCCGGTGGCGGCAAAGGTGCCCGAAGTCACGGCACTGTTCTGGGTGATCAAGATCTCGACCACCGCAGCGGGCGAAGCGATCTCCGACATGTTCGTCAACAACAAGAGGCTCGGCTTCGTCGTCGAGGTCTCCATGTTCGTCGTCGCGCTGGTGCTGCAGTTCGCGGCGCGCCGCTATTCGGCCATTCCCTACTGGTTCCTCGCACTCGCCATCGCAACAGCCGGGACGGGCGTCGCCGACACCATGCACCTCGTCCTCGGAATGCCCTATGCCGTCACCACCCTCTTCTGGATCGTCGTCCTCGCCGCGGTCTTCTTCCTGTGGAACCGGAGCGAACACACGCTCGACATCCACTCCATCACCACCAGCCGGCGAGAGAAGTTCTACTGGTGCGTCGTCTTCGCCACCTTCGCGCTGGGCACCGCGCTGGGCGACTTCGCCGCCAGCACCCTCGGCCTCGGCTATCTGGCTTCGGCCATTCTGTTCTGTGTCGTGATCCTGATCCCGTGGGCGGGGTGGAAGTTCCGCAATTGGAACGGCATTTTCTCCTTCTGGTTCGCCTATGTGATCACCCGGCCGGTAGGCGCGTCGTTCGCCGACTACCTGAGCAAGGGCCACGACGTGAGCGGTCTCGACTTCGGCGACTGGCAGACGGCACTGTTGTTCACCTCCCTCGTCGTGGTGCTCGTGGCGTACACGGCGGTGGCCCGCTACGACATCCAGGCGCCCGGGGCCGAGCTCGCCGGGGGCACCTGAGCCCGGCCCTTCCCGGCACCCCGGCCTGCCCGGCCCACGCCGCCGGCTCCGCCCCGTCCCGACGCGGCGGCCCACGCCGCCGGTCCATAAGGTGCGGGCCATGGACACCGCCCAGTTGCTGCTCGAGTTCTACGGCCGCATCCCGCCCCTGGCCGCCGACGCCGTGGAGGGGCTCGACGCCGAACAACTCCGGCAGTCGCCCGCACCCGGGAAGAACACCATCGGCTGGCTCATCTGGCACCTGACTCGCGTGCAGGACCACCACGTGGCGGAGCTCCTCCACGCCGACCAGATCTGGGTCGGACGTGACGGCGCCTGGGCTCGCCGTTGTGGGCTGGCGCCCGATCCGACGAACACTGGCTACGGCCACGACGCAGCGGGAGTGCGGAGCGTGCAGCCAGACGGCCCCGACGTGCTGCTCGGCTACCTGGCCGAGGTGGACGCTCGCACGCGAGGAATGCTCGAGGGCCTCGGGCCCGACGACCTGGACCAGGTGGTCGACCGCCGTTGGGACCCGCCCGTCACCATGGGCGTGCGCCTGGTCAGCATCGCCGACGACTGCCTCCAGCACGCCGGGCAGGCGGCCTACGTGCGGGGGCTGCTCGGCTTCTGAGTCCCCCAACTCGTCCAAGCGGCGTGCGAATACCGCGAACCGTACGCCCGGCCTTCACTGTTCCGGCGGCTTCGGCCAGCGCACGTACTCGGCGTAGTGCCAGATCGTCTCGTAACCGAGCGCGAGATAGAGCGGCGCCCCCATGGGTGAGGCCTGCAGCGACACCGAGGACGCACCGCGCCCGAATCCGAGGTTGGTGACGAGGGTGGTGACGAAGGCGCCCAACCCGGTACCGCGCGAGACGGGCACGGTGCCGACCCACTGCACGCTGGCGACGCCGTCGCTCTCGTACACCATCGCGGCGGCGAGCGGTTCCTGGCCGCGCCGGGCCACGACGAAGTGCGCGTCGTCGTCATCGAGTACGACGCGCGACGCATCGAAGAGGTCACCGATCACCTCGCCCGGCATGCCATAGGTGGCGTAGGCCTCGGCGTTCACGGCGAGGAAGTCGCGCAGGGCCACCTCGTCACCGACCCAGCGCACCGCGACACCGTCGGGCAGAGCCAGGTCGGGGAGAGGGGAGCGGCAGAGCATCTCGGGCGTCGCGTCGCCGAATGCGTCGAGCCCGGCCGTCCTGCACGCCTCGCGCAGGTCCTCGTCCTGCCCGTTGTCGCGCACCTTGACGCTATAGCCCCGGGCCATTCCGCCGAAGAACGCGTCGGCCCGGGCGATCAGCTCGGCGCCGGGCAGCGCGTCGTCGTCACGGAAGGCGCCGTTGCCGACCACGGGGATCCAGGTTCCGCCGGCGCACAGCACCGCGCCGCCGCCTTCCTCCAGCGCTCCTCGGCTGGCCCACCGGGTGGCCGCCCGGTTGAAGGCGATCAGGTTGCGCTGGGCGAGCTCCGACTCGCTCGGCGGGCCGACCCCCGTGGCCGTCTCGGATTGCGACACCGGGTCATGATGCCCCAGCACGGCGGGGGAGCGGGCTGTGCCCACTCGCGTGAAGAGGCACTATGCATCCGAATGCGTGATCATGCACCGCTTCCTTCCGGGGCCGGGTCAATTCGGGGTCTATATGCGTGCCATATACACCCGGACTTGACCACTTCGAGGGTCCAGGCCGCGCATAGTCATGCAGGAGATCCGCATACTCCGACGACTCCGACGCCATCCCAGGGGAAGCCAGACAGCCGTCCGTGCCCGTCTCGACGCCGGGATGAGCCGAGACGATCAGCCGACGATGAAGACCGGGTGCTTGGCCGCGACGGCCGCCCACTCGGCGTCGCTCGAGTCGGGCGTCACGCCGTCGAAGAACATGCCGGTCTCGAACTTCCACCGGCGCAGGTACTCCCGCAGGACGGGCACGCTGTCGGCCACGGGAAGCTCGCGGGCGGTGCAGATGCGGCGGTGCCGGCCGAGGATGAGCACGAGATGGCCGTCGGCGTGGCGCACGTTGCGCACCCACTGCGTCTCGCCCCGTGGGGCCACCAGGTATTCGGTCCCGTCGACCGTGAGCAGGTTGACCGGGGTGTGGAACAACTTGCCGGAGGTCCGGCCCCGGTGCTCGAGCACCCGCGAGCCCATGACGCTGACGCCCACGCGCGTCAGGCCGCTCACCATCTTGTTGAAGACGTTCCGAGTGAACCAGTCGGGGCGCCGGTAGTGGGCACCGCCCTGGGGTTCCGGCGTCGCCGTGGCCGGCGTGTCGTCAACGGGGGTGTTGGTCGTGCTCATCGGGGCCTCCTCGGTCTCGTCGGCGCGGGGGTTCTCGCTCCGCTCTTCTCCCATGAACATCGACACTAAACGTGAGCAGTGTTCTTGTCAAGTACTTGTGTTCTCACTCCCAAACGGTCACACTGGGGCGCATGTCGGCACCACGTACGGCCAGGGAGCGGGTCCGGGAGGAGATGACCAGCGAGATACTGGCCGTGGCCCGCGACCACCTGGCCAGGGAAGGTGCTGCCGCCCTCTCCCTGCGCTCGGTCGCCCGGGATCTCGAAATGGCCCCCTCGGCCCTGTACCGCTACTTCGACGGCCGCGACGCCCTCCTCAGTGCCCTGATCCTGGCCGCCTACGAGTCGCTGGCCGCCGAGGCGGAGCGGGCCGCCGATGCCGCCGATGCCGCCGATGCCGCCGATGCCTGATCGGGCGCCTGCGACGCCGAGCGCTTCGTGGCGGTGGCCCGCGCCCTGCGGGCATGGGCGCTCGCCAACCCGCACGAGTGGGGCCTCGTCTTCGGCACCCCGGTGCCGGGCTACCAGGCGCCCGAGGCGACGATCCAGCCCTACGCGCGCGTCGCCGCCGCACTGGTGCGACCGGTGGTGGCGGCCCGGGCCGCGGGCCGCCTCGGCGCCGGCCACGGCACAGACCCGATCCCCCCCGAGCTCGCCGCCGCGGTCGCGCCGGTGACTGAGGGGCTGTTCCCCGGAGGGATGCCGACCGGGAAGGTCGTGCTCGCCGTGCAGGCATGGACGACGGTTGTGGGCCTCGTCAGCCTCGAGGTCTTCGGGCACTGGCGCAGAACGATCCTCGACCCGGGCGAGTTCTTCGACGCCACGGCCCGCGACCTCGCGGACGCGATCGGTCTCGCCTAGCGGGGGCGGCCGCACCGCCCACCCGAGCGATCGGAACGATGGGAACGACCGCGCCGAGCCGAGCTAGCGCAAGCTGTCCCGCAGGCGCTGGGCCCGTTCCCGCAGCTCCCCGAGCCGCTCCTCCGGCACCCACTCGCTCAGCTCGACCAACAGGTCGACCACGAGCGCCGCCAGCTCCGCCAGTTCCCTACTGGGTTCCTCCAGCTTGATCTGGGAGAACGGGAACGCGATGTTCACCCGGCTCGAGGGGGCGCTGATCCGGGGCTCGGCGCTGCCTATGCCCTGTGGCGCCCCGTCCGTGAACGCGGCGGCATGCTTGTCCGACGACTTGGCCACCCCACCATCCTGGTCGCGTCGCGCCGCGCCGCGCCAGGTCGGCTCAGCCCAGGACCGGTAGCTTCAGCTCGATCCCGGCGCTCGCCAGAAAGGCCATCTTGTGCTCGAGGGCGTGCTGCCAATCGATCATGTCCTTGTCGAACTGCGTGCGATCGCCTTCCTCGCACGCGTGCTCGAGCTCATCGAACGCCACGTCTTCGGCGTCCAGCAGGCATCGGTACTTCAACAGGAAGTGGTCGTCGATCGGCTGATGCACGTCGTCCCTCCTACCCCCGGTCCGACCTCTGCGAGCCGGTTCGCAAACGATACCGCCGTCACGCGCCGTTCGCATAGGCGTCACCGGCACTGCAACAGCACTGCAATACGGGCAGCACAGTCGGGGCGATGCCCCGTTCTTCCGCCGGACCCGTCCCGGGGCGGCTCCGCCCGGTCACACCGGCCTTCCTACCAGTTCCGGCGCAGGCGGTGGTAGGTCCGGGGCATGACGAAGCGGAAGACCATGGCCACGTCGATCAGGCCCGACACCGAGATGTCCAACGAGGGGCCGCCGGCCCGGGCCAGGATGCGTCGCGACACCGCCCCCACGCTGCGCCGGGTCAGGCGGGGCGGCTTGCGCAGGCCGCGCCCGAGAGCGCTCAGGCCCAGTTCGGTGGCCATGAAGGCCGGGTAGACGACGTGGAGGCGGACCCCTTTGGGCTCGAGACGGAACGAGGTCGACTCGGTGAAGGCGGACAGCGCCGCCTTGGTGGAGGGGTAGGCCCCGGGGCCGGGAGACGGCAGCCGCCCGCCGTCGGAGGAGACGTTCACGATGACGCCCCGTCCGCGCTCGACCATCGACGGCAGCACGGCCAGGGTGGCCGCCACCGGCGCGAAGAAATTCACGTCGAAGGTGTGGCGGAAGTCCTGTTCCTCGATCTCGACCAGGCGCACCCCCGGGTCCTGCGCCGCGTTGTTGACCAGCAGGTCGATCGGCCCCCTGGTCTCTGCCACCTGGTCGAGCGCCCGCCGGAGCGCCGCCGTGTCCGCGACGTCGCAGGTGAGGGTGGCCGACTCCGGGCTGTGGCGACGCAACTCGACTGCCAGCGCGTCGAGGCGCGCCGTATTGCGGGCCAGCCCGACCACGGTCGCCCCGGCCCGGGCCAAGTCCCGGCACAGCTGGGCGCCCAGGCCCGCCGAGGCGCCGGTCACCACGGCCACCTGCCCGCGGTAGCGGCCCCCGAAGTCGGGCGGGCGCGCCGAGGCCGAGAAGCGGGCGCCAGGCACGCCGGTCAGGCGCCCGGGGGTGACGGCGGGTCGGTCAACCCCTCGAGGTCGGTGCCGATCTGCGCGGCCGCCGCGGCCAGGATGTCCTGCCCGGCGACGAGCGCCGCCAGGTCGCCTCGCACCCGCACCCTTCCCGCCGCCAGCGCGTCGGCCGGGTCGAGCTCGCCGCTGCGCCATGGCCAGCGCGTCGGGATAGCCGAGGACGATCGTCGCCGTGCCCGAGTGCGCGCCGGCTGGTTCGCGCGTGAGGCTGGCCCGCCCGTCGGTCACCGCCAGGACGACACGCACCTCGCCGCCCGCGGGCGGTACTCCCGTGACCACCTGGACGACGCTGAAGGTGCCGTCGGCCGCGGCCAACGATCCCGCCCCGGCCGCCGCCACCGCCTCGCGCAGGTCGAGGGCGCGGCAGCGCGGCGTCGAAGGACTCCACCCATTCCGGCGAGAGATAACGGGGCATGGCGGCAAACAGTGTGGCGCAGCACGGCGCGGTCGCCGTGGCCGGGCTCAGCCGGCGGCGGCCTCTTCGGCCTCTTCGGCGCTCTTCTTCTTGCGGCCCGTGATCTTGCGACCGAGCCACGCCACCGGGTCGTAGCGGGCGTCGACCACCCGCTCCTTCATCGGGATGATCCCGTTGTCGGTGATCTTGATGTGCTCGGGGCAGACCTCGGTGCAGCACTTGGTGATGTTGCACATGCCGAGCCCCTTGTCGTGGGCCAGCTCGCGGCGGTCGTTCACGTCGAGGGGGTGCATCTCGAGCTCGGCGAAGCGGATGAAGAAGCGCGGCCCGGCGTACTTGGGCTTGTTGTCCTCGTGGTCACGGATCACGTGACAGACGTCCTGGCACATGAAGCATTCGATGCACTTGCGGAACTCCTGTCCCCGCTCCACGTCGATCTGCTGCATGCGGTAGCCGCCCTCGGGCTCGGGGCCCGGCTCGAAGGCGGGGATCGTCTTGGCCACCTCGTAGTTGAAGGAGACGTCGGTGACGAGGTCGCGGATGATCGGAAACGTCTTCATCGGCGCCACCATCACCGGCTCGCCCTCCGGCAGCGTGTCCATGCGGGTCATGCACAGCAGGCGGGGCAGTCCGTTGATCTCGGCCGAGCACGACCCGCACTTGCCCGCCTTGCAGTTCCACCGGCAGGCGAGGTCGGGCGCCTCGGAGGCCTGGATGCGGTGGATGACGTCGAGCACCACCTCGCCCTCGACCGCCGGCATCGCGTAGTCGGTGAACTCGCCACCCGCCTCGTCGCCCCGCCACACCCGCATCGTGACCTTCTCCGCGCCGGCCTGCTCGGACCCGGCCATCTCGGTCCCGCCCACCTCGGTCCCGCCCACCTCGGTCCCGCCCACCTCGGTCCCGCCCACCTCGGTCCCGCCCGCCTCGGTGACGGCGATCTCGGTACCGGCCATCTCGGTGTCGGCCATGGCTCAGTTCCCTTCCTCGAAGAGTTGGCGCAGCTCGGGCGGCATGACCGGTAACGGCTCGGGCCCGATGGCGATCGGTGCCAGGTACCCGTGCTCGCCGGTCTGGCGCTGCACGAAGTTGACCTTGCCCATCTCGGGGTCGGGGAGTGGGTAGTCCTCCCGGGTGTGCCCGCCCCGCGACTCCTTGCGGTTGCGCGCACCCTGCGCCACGGCGATGGAGGTGGTGATCATGGACGGGAGGTCGGTGGCCAGGTTCCAGCCCGGGTTGTAGGCCCGCCCGCCCTTCACCTGCACCTTGGCCGTTTGCTGCTTGAGGTCCTCCAGCTTGGCCAGCGCCTCCTCGAGCTCGGGTCCGGTGCGGATGATGCCCACCAGCGTCTGCATCGTCTCCTGGAGCTCTTCGTGGACGTCGTAGGGGTTGTACCCGTCCTCACGCCCGAAGGGGGCGAAGGCATCGTCGATCACCGAGTCGACCTCCGCCGCGTCGACGTTCGGTGAGCCGGCGCGGCCCTCCGCGAAGTCGGCCGCACCGATGCCGGCCCGGCGGCCGAAGACGACGAGGTCCGAGAGCGAGTTGCCACCGAGACGGTTGGCTCCGTGCATGCCCCCCGACACCTCGCCGATGGCGAAGAGGCCCGGCACGGTGGCGGCCTGCGTCTCGGCGTCGACCCGCACCCCGCCCATCATGTAGTGCAGCGTCGGGCCCACTTCCATCGGCACCGCCGTGATGTCCACGCCCGCCAGTTCCATGAACTGGTGGTACATCGAGGGCAGCCGGCGACGGATGTATTCGGGGGTGCGCCGGGACGCGATATCGAGGTAGACGCCGCCGTGGGGGGTGCCCCGGCCCGCCTTCACCTCGGAGTTGATGGCCCGGGCCACCTCGTCGCGCGGCAGGAGATCGGGGGTGCGGCGGTAGTTGATGTGGTCGTCGTACCAGGCGTCGGCCTCCTCCTCGGTCTCCGCCGTCTCGGCCCGGAACATGTCGGCCACGTAGTTGAACATGAAGCGCGTGCCCTCGGAGTTGCGCAGCACACCGCCGTCGCCGCGCACGCCCTCGGTGACGAGGATGCCGCGCACCGACAGGGGCCAGACCATGCCGGTCGGGTGGAACTGCACGCACTCCATGTCGATGACGTCGGCCCCGGCCCAGATGGCCATGGCGTGTCCGTCGCCGACCGATTCCCACGAGTTGGAGGTGTACTTCCACGCCTTGCCGATCGATCCCGTCGCCAGCACGAAGGCCTTGGCGGTGAAGAGCACCATGTTCCCGGTCGGGCGCATGTAGCCCACGGCGCCCGACATGCGACCCTCGGCGTCGGGCAACAGGCGCAGGATCTTGCACTCCATGAACACGTCGGTCCCCATGGAGACCACCTTCTGCTGCAGGGTGCGGATCAGTTCAAGCCCGGTACGGTCGCCCACGTGGGCCAGGCGGGCGTAGCGGTGGCCGCCGAAGTCGCGCTGCGTGATGCGGCCGTCCTTGGTGCGGTCGAAGAGGGCGCCCCAGCGCTCCAACTCGTAGACGCGGTCGGGGGCCTCCATGGCGTGGATCTGCGCCATGCGCCAGTTGTTCAGCATCTTGCCGCCGCGCATGGTGTCGCGGAAGTGCACCTGCCAGTTGTCCTCGGTCCAGACGTTCCCCATGGCGGCGGCCATGCCGCCCTCGGCCATGACAGTGTGCGCTTTGCCGAGGAGCGACTTGCAGACGATCGCCACCCGCAGGCCGCGCTCCTTGGCCTCGATGGCGGCGCGCAAACCGGAGCCGCCGGCCCCGATGATGATGACGTCGTAGTCGTGGGTCTCGTAGTCGTGGGTCTCGTCGTCGGCCATGTCGTTCCTTGGTCCTCGGTCCTCGGTCCTCGGTCCCCGGTCCCCGTCCACGCGTCCTAGAAGTGGAACGCCGGGTCGTGGATGGTCCCGCTCGCCACCAGCCGCACGTACACATCGCTCAGCGCGACGACGAAGAGGCTGAGCCAGGCGAAGCGCATGTGCATGCCGTTGAGCGGGGTGACGAACTTCCAGAGCTTGTAGCGGACCGGGTGCTTGGCGAAGGATCTCACCTGGCCGCCGCAGAAGTGCCGGCAGGCGTGGCACGACACGCTGTAGAGCCAGAGGAAGGCGGCGTTGAAGCACAAGATGACGGTGCCCACGCCGATGCCGATCCCGATGCCCGGCTGCTGGAAGGAGACGACGGCGTCGTAGGTCAGGATGCAGTTGAAGATGAGGAGCAGCCAGAAGAAGTAGCGGTGGATGTTCTGCAGGACCAGCGGGAAGCGCGTCTCACCGCTGTAGTTGCCGTGGCCGTCGGCCACGGCACAGGCCGGCGGGGACCACCAGAAGGAGCGGTAGTACGCCTTTCGGTAGTAGTAGCAGGTGAGGCGGAAGCCCAGCGGGAAGATCAGGATCAGGAGGGCGGGGGAAAAATTCCAGAAGGGCAGCGTCCCGAAGGGGTGGCTGCCCGGCACGCAGCTGTTGGCGAGGCAGGGCGAGTAGAAGGGCGAGATGTAGTTCCGGTGCAGGGCGGCACCGGCGTAGTAGTCCTTGCCCACGAAGGCGGCCCAGGTCGAGTACACGACGAAGGCGCTGAGCACGACCACCGTGATGACGGGCTCGACCCACCAGGTGTCGCTGCGGAGGCTCGGCCTGTCCGGGCCGCCCCGGGTCCCGATCGCCACCGGCGTCGCGGTTGCGCTCTCGACCGTCGTCGTCACTCGCACCTCCTCAGTGCTGCATCGCAGTGCCACATCGCAGTGCTGCCTTGCAGTTGCTGCCTTGCCGTTGCTGCCTCGCAGTGCTGGTCCAGGTGCCGGGCCCAGGTTTCCCTCAGCCACGGCGCGTCGTACCCTACGGTCCGCCGGGAGGCACGTCAAAGACATAAAGAGCATGAAGTTGAGAGCGATAGGCTCTGAAGCATGCAGCTGCACCAGCTCGCCTACGCCCTCGCCGTGGCCGAGGCGCAGAGCTTCACCGGGGCCGCCGCCCGGCTGCACCTGGCCCAGCCCTCGCTGTCGCGCCAGGTGCGCCTGCTCGAGCAGGAGCTCGGCGTCGTCCTCTTCAACCGAGGCCCGGGCCAGGGGCCGGTCACCCTCACCCCCGACGGCAGCGCACTGCTGCCCTTCATGCAGCGGGTGCTGGCGGACGTCGAGGCCGCCGGTGCCGAGGCGCGGGCCCTCTCGGGCATGGCGCGGGGACGGCTGGCCGTCGGTGCCACCCCGAGCCTCATCACCAGCGCGCTCGCCCCGGCCCTCGTGGCCTTCCACGCCAGCCATCCCGGCATCGACCTCGCCGTCGTCGAGGCCGGCTCGCACCAGCTGGTGCCCCAGGTGGCGGCGGGCGAGGTCGACCTGGCCCTCGTCGTCCTGCCCGTCACCGACCCGCTCGTCGTCACCACGCCGCTCTTCGACGACCCGCTGGTGCTGGCCACCGCGCCCGACCACCCCTTCGCCTCGCGGCGCCGCGTCCGCGTCGCGCGACCTCGACGGCCTCGACCTGGTGATGTTCCGCGAGGGCTACGACCTGCGCGCCGTGACGCTGGCGGCCTGCCGCGACGCCGGCGTCGAGCCCCGCCTCGTCAGCGAGGGGGGCGAGATGGCGGGTGTGCTCTCCTTCGTGGCCGCCGGCCTCGGCGCCGCCGTGGTGCCGGCCATCGCGCTACCGAACGACGCCTCCCTGGCGGCCATTCCCTTCACTGGGCCCACGCTGAGCCGCACGGTGGCGTTGGCCCAGCGCGGTGACCGCGCCCTGGCCCGCCCCGCACGCGCCCTGGCCGACCAACTGCTCGCACGCCACGCAACGCCCAGGAGTGCGCCCGTGTCGACACCCGCAGCTCCCCCGGCCCGTGACGCGGTCGGCGCACCGGCCCCGAGGATCGGGGTTTAGGCTTCGCCCATGGACGGCCCCTCCCACTTCGATCCTTCTGCGACCCCGCTTCCGGGCGGGCTCAAGCCTCCCGACGATCTGCCCCGTTCACTCGCCGACCTGCGCGCGCGTCCGGCTGGGAGTCGGTGTCGGTGGCCGAGGAGATGCGTCGCAACACCGCCAAGGCGATCGCCACCGGCGCCTCGGTCATGCCGGGTGTGCTCGGCTTCGACGACACCGTGGTGCCGCAGCTGGAGAACGCCATCCTGGCGGGGCACGACATGATCCTCCTGGGCGAGCGCGGCCAGGCCAAGACGCGCGTCATCCGCTCGATGGTCGGGCTGCTCGACGAGTGGATGCCCATCGTGGCCGGCTCCGAGATCAACGACGACCCCTACACCCCGGTGTCGCGCTACGCGCTCGACCGCGTCGAGGAGCTGGGCGACGCGACGCCGATCGACTGGGCCCACCGCTCGCAGCGTTACGGCGAGAAGCTGGCCACCCCCGACACCTCCATCGCCGACCTCATCGGCGAGGTGGACCCCATCAAGATCGCGGAGGGGCGCTACCTCAGCGACGAGCTGGCGCTGCACTACGGGCTCATCCCACGGGTCAACCGCGGCATCTTCGCCATCAACGAGCTGCCGGACCTGTCGGAGCGCATCCAGGTCGGCCTGCTCAACATCCTCGAGGAGCGCGACGTGCAGATCCGCGGCCACCGGATCCGCCTCCCGCTCGACATCATGCTGGTCGCCACCGCCAACCCCGAGGACTACACCAACCGCGGCCGCATCATCACGCCGCTGAAGGACCGCTTCGGCGCGCAGATCCGCACGCACTACCCCTACGAGACCCTGACCGAGGTCAGGATCATGGAGGCGGAGGCCGACCTCCCCACCGGGGGCGTGCCGGTGAGCGTCCCGCGCTTCATGAAGGAGATCATCGCCGAGATCAGCCAGCTGGCGCGGCGCAGCACGCACCTCAACCAGCGCAGCGGCGTCTCGGTCCGCCTCTCCATCGCCAACTACGAGACCCTGGTCGCCTCGGCCGTCCGGCGGGCCCTGCGCACCGGCGAGCCGGTGGCGGTGCCACGGATCAGCGACCTCTCCGCGCTGGTGCCCTCCACCCAGGGCAAGATCGAGGTCGAGGCCATGGAGGAGGGCCACGAGGACGAGGTGGTGGCCCAGCTGGTCGCGGCGGCCACGCTGTCGATCTTCCGCCGCCGCGTGACCCTCGACGACCCGCAGTCCATCGTCGCCGCCTTCCACGACCAGGTCGTCGTGCACGTGGGCGACGACCTGCCCTCGGCCGACTACCTCGCCGTGCTGGCCGACGTCCCCGAGCTCGAACCGGCGACGCGCAAGCTGGCCGGGCCCGAGGGGGCCGAGTCCGAGTCGCCCGCGCTGATGGCGAGCGCCATGGAGTTCCTCCTCGAGGGGCTGCACCTGACCAAGCGGTTGAACAAGGACGCCTCGGGCGCCCGCGCCCTCTACCGCGGGCGCAAGTAGGCGAGGGGACGGGGGCAAGGACGATGGCCGGTGAGGCAGACGGTGAGGCGATCGGGGCCATGGGTGCGCCAAAGGTGAGCGGCGTCCGTTTCGACTACTTCGAGTGGGACGGCACCCAGGAGTTCGCCGACCTCGACCCCGACGACCTGCTGGCCGGGTTGACCGAGGACCTGCTAGCGGGCGGAGACCTCGACGACGCGTTGCGCCGACTCCTGCGCAGCGGTTTCCGCACGGCCGACGGCGAGCAGGTGGGTGGCCTGCGCGACCTGCTCGAGCAACTGCGGCGCCGGCGCGCCGAGATGCTGGCCGAGGGCGATCCCGACGGCCGCATGGCCGAGCTCACCCAGCAGCTCGACGAGATCGAGCAAGACGAGCGCGCCGCCATCGACGACCTGGTCGACGAGGCGCACGCCTCGGGTGACCAGCGGCGCAGCGACGTCACCGACGACGTCGCCACCGAGCGCCGCATGGCCCTCGACCTCCAGCCCGACGACCCGGCGGGCCGCATCTCCAGCCTGCAGCACTACGACTTCGTCTCCTCCGAGGCGCGGGAGCGCTTCGAGGAGCTCGTCGAAGAGCTCCGCCGGGAAATGGCCGACACCTTCTTCGAAGGCGCCTCCGACGCGCTGTCCAACATGAGCCCCGAGCAGATGGCCCGCATGCGCGACGCCTACGACGCGCTCAACAAGATGCTCGAGCAGCGCGAGCGCGGCGAGGACCTCGACCCCAGCTTCGAGGAGTTCATGGAGCAGTTTGGCGACATGTTCCCGGGCAACCCGCAGAACCTCGACGAGCTGCTCGAGCAGCTGGCCCAGCGCATGGCCGCCGCGCAGGCGGTGTGGAACTCGCTCAGCCCCGAGCAGCAGGCGCAGCTGAGCCAACTCATGGAGGCCGTCCTCGAGGACATGGACCTGCGCTGGCAGGTGGAGCGCCTGGCCGGAAACCTCCAGCGCGCCTTCCCAGACGCCGGCTGGCAGGAGAGTTACGACTTCAACGGCGAGGGGTCGATGCCGTTGAACCGCGCCACCGACCTGGCCTCGCAGCTGGGTCAGCTCGACCGCATGGAGGAGGTGCTCCAGTCCGCGTCGACGCCGGCCCAGCTCGGCGAGATCGACCTCGATCAGGTCAAGCGGCACATGGGCGAGGACGCCGCCCGGGCGCTCGACCGCCTGGCCAACCTCACCAAGTCGCTGGCCGACGCCGGGCTGATCGAGCAGCAGGGTGGGCGCATCGAGCTCACGCCCCAGGGCGTGCGCCGGCTGGGCCAGAAGGCGCTGGCCGACCTCTTCGGGCAGATCAACAAGGACCGCATCGGCGACCACGCCGCGCAGCGCACCGGGTCGGGCCACGATCGCGAGGAGACGACCAAGCCCTACGAGTACGGCGACCCGATGAACTTGCACCTTTCGACCACGGTGCACAACGCGGTGCGCCGGAGCGGCTCGGGCGTGCCCGTCCGCCTGACCCCCGAGGACTTCGAGGTGGTCGAGGTCGAAGCGCTCTCACGCAGCGCGACGGTGCTCTGCGTGGACCTGTCCATGTCCATGCCGATGCGGGACAACTTCGTGCCGGCCAAGCGCATGGCCATGGCGCTCCAGACGCTGATCTCGTCGAAGTTCCCCCGGGACTTCCTCGGCATCGTCGGCTTCTCCGAGGTCGCCCGCGAGATCCGCCCCGACGAGATCCCGACCGCCATGTGGGACTACGTCTACGGCACCAACCTGCAGCACGCGCTCGCGCTGTCGCGGCGCATGCTGGCCCACCAGCACGGCACCAAGCAGATCATCGTGGTCACCGACGGCGAGCCGACGGCCCACGTCGACGACTACGGCGAGGTCTTCTTCAACTACCCGCCCGTCCCCGAGACGCTGCGCCGCACCATGGCCGAGGTGATCCGCTGCACCCGGGCCGGCATCGTGATCAACACGTTCGCCCTCGATCTCCAGCGCACCCACTACCCCTTCGTGGAGCAGATCGCCCGGGTCAACGGCGGGCGCACCTTCTACACCACCCCTGACGCCCTGGGCGGCTACGTGCTGGTCGACTTCCTCCAGCACCGCCGGGTACTCCGCCCCTCCGCCTGACCGTCCCCTGATCTCCGCCCTGCGGGCGCCGCCGCGTCGCCCCGGACGGGCCCGTTCCGGCGGTCGGACGGCCAGCTCACCCGAAAAACGTGTCTCTGGTGCACCATTCGCGCTGTAATCCCGTTTGAACTGGGGTTTCAAGCAGTTATCCACACCCACCGTGCCCGAGGCGAACACACATTTCGTGCCCAGGGTCGAGATTTGGGCCTTGCGTTGGCGGAAACGGTGGTCAAAGATGTTGATCACATCGTTGTAACTACAACGGTGCCACTCTGTTTCTGAGAAGGGGGGCGAACCAAGTGCCAGTGGACATAGTCACCACGCTCTACGGTCGCCAAGAACGAAGCTGGCAGCTGCAGGCGAATTGCATGGGCGTCGATCCCGACCTGTTCTTCCCGGAGCGGGGCGCGTCGACCAGGGAGGCGAAAGAGGTCTGCCGCGGCTGCGTCGTGCGCGAGGACTGCCTCGAGTACACGCTGGCCAACGGGGAGAAGTTCGGGATCTGGGGAGGGATGAGCGAGCGGGAGCGCCGTCGGCTGCGCCGGGCCCGCGCCCTCGCCCGCCGGGACGTGGCCAGCGCCTCGTAGGGCCGCCGCCTCACCCGGCCACCAGCCGGGACTCCACGGTCCCCCGCTCCGAAAGGCCGAGCTCGGCCCGGCGTACCGGAGGGACGGCGGCCAGCACGATCTCGGGGACCAGCCCCACCAGCTCGGCCCCCTCCACCGCCCCGCCGGCCTCGGCCACTCGGGCGGCCACGGCGTCGTAGAGCCGGGCCGGGCCGTAGTGCACCGGGTCGACCAGGTTGCACGACACCTGCGCCCGGGACCCCACGGCCAGGCCGAGCGCGCGTACTTCGGGCCGGCGCACGAGTGGCGCCACCGCGCGGGCCACGCCGACCGAGGAGACCCAGACGTTGTAGGCCACCAGCACCTGCCGCGCCCCCACCGCGGTGGCGCCGGTGCGGGGGTCGGGTCGGCCGGGCCCGTGGTCGGGGGCCAGGCCGCTCTCCGCGGCGAAGGCGTGCCGGCGAATGTCCGGCAGGCTCCGGGTCCGCCCGCCGGGAAGCGGCCCGTAGAGGAAGGTCGGCACACCCAATTCGTCACCCAGCCAACGGGCGAAGTCGTCGCGCAGGGCGACCGCCCCGGTGAGGTCGGTGGGGGGCGCCGCGCCGGGCGCGTAAGGGACGAAGGGCACGACGTCGAGCACGCCGAGGCGGGGGTGCACGCCGCCGTGGCGGCGCAGGTCGAGGCGGGCGACGGTGGCGGCGGCCAGGGTGCGGGCCCCGGCCGAGACGGCGGGGGCCTCGCCGGCGAGCGTGAGGACGGAGCGGTGGTGGTCGGGGTCGCGGTGCAGGTCGCGCAGGGTGGGCCCGGCCGCATCGGCCAGCTCCACCAGCACGGTGTCGTCCAATCCCTCGCTGACGTTGACCACGCACTCGACGATCACGAGAGGTCCAGCCCGTCCGCCTGCACCGCGCCAGCGTGACACGCCTGGCGTCGGATGGAACCGGTTCCCGACACCCGCCCCCACCGGCGGGCCTGGGCTGCGGGCGCCCCGGGGGCGCCTCAGGGACTACTTGGCGACGACCGCGTGTGAGAGGCGGCGGCGGCGCAGGATGCGGCGGCGCTCACGCTCGGACGCACCGCCCCAGACCCCGTGGTCGATGTGGTGCTCGAGCGCGTACTCGAGACAGGCCTCGGAGACGGGACACTCGGTGCAGATGCGCTGGGCGACCAGCACGCCCATCCCGTCGCTCGGAAAGAAGACGTCGGGAGCAACTTCTTTGCACTTCCCCCGGGCCATCCAATCGCTATCCATTGTTCAGCTCCCTTTTCACGCATCATTCTACGGGAGGTGCCATTCGGCTTCCTAGTCTTTGCGAATAGGAAGTTCGTAAGAATCCCGAGCCCGATTCGAGCTCTACCAGGGAGAACGACGTTCCGCGCGCCGGGAGTACGCTGGCGCCGATCGCCAATCCGAGGAGATGCCATGCCCCCCGACGCCGAGGAAGCCGTTGTCGAAGAGGGTGAGCCCATCGAGCCCATCGGGCACGTCCGCGTCGTGTACCTCGGACCGGTCGCCCCACACTGGGAGGTCCAGTCCGACTACGGCCCGCCCGAGGTCATCGACCAATTCCGCGAGCGCGTGCTGGCCCGGCTGGTGCTGCTGCCCCCGCACGACCCGCAGTTCCGGCGCAACAGCGAGCGGGTCGTGCGCGACGCCGAGCGCGAGCAGCTCGCCCTGGAGTGGGTCCTCGACTGGGGCGACGAGGCCGAGGGCTGAGCGCCCGCCCCTGACCCCGGCCGGGCCCTGGTCGGGCCCCGGTGATTCGCACCCAACTTGCACCGCGCGGGCGACTGGTCCGAGACCCCGGCCGTGAAATATGTCCTCTCGTTGGCGGTAGGTCAGCGGACCGGCAGTCCGCACGAGGGGGGAGAACACCGTGGGGGAGACGTACTCGATGGAGAATGCACCGGTGATTCACGAGATGCGGGGGCTCGTCGGCGAGCTGACCGAGGACGAGGCGGCGTTGGTGCGCACGCTCACGCCGTCGGACCTCCCGGCGACAGCGATGGTGAGCCAGCTGTTCGATCTCGTGGACGTGCTCACCACCATCCGAAGCGACGAGGCGATGGCGGACTACGTCTACGCCATCGCACCGGGTTGGGACGGCACCATCGAGACGCTGCTGCTGGCGGGGAAGGTCACCACCGCCTGCCTGCGCCACGAGCTCACGCGTCGCGTGCCCGCACCCGTCGCCGTCGCCTGACGCCATCGCCTGACGCCGTCGTGTCACGCCGTCGTGTCACGCCGTCGCTTGACGGCGCGCGCTGAAATTCGTCTGACGCGCCCGCCCGTGACGTCGCGGCCGAGGCCGCCGGTCAGTCCAAGAGGCCGATGCGCGCCAGCCAGAGGCCGGGCGCGTCCACCTCGGCCGGCGTCGGCAGATCGAGCTCGTCCTGCCACAGGCGCGCCAGCGCCTCCTCGCCGGCCCGCTCCACCACCCCGCTGACGAAGGCGCGCGCCGCGGTCCACCTCGTCCTGGCCCACATCGAGCCCGAACAGACCGGCGAAGGCCTGCTCGCCCTTGCCCTCCTCGATCCGGTAGCGATACCAGGCCTCACGCAGCGCGGCGGACGACGAGGTCAGCGTCGCCGCGATGCCGGCGGTGACGTGGTCCACGTAGGCGCCGATCGCCGTGGTCTGCGCGGTGAGGGTGCTCGAGATGCTGCGCTGCTCCGGGCTGATGAGGTCGGAGAGCAGGGCCTCGGGATCACCCAGCGCGTCCTCGAGCGCCGCCGGGTCGCCGAATCCCTCGCCGAGGCGCTCGACGATGGAGCGTTGCGCCGCCGCCGCGTGGGCGGAGGCGTCGGCGAGCAGCGTGGTCAGCGAGGAACGCACGCCGGGCCGGGTCAGCACCGCGTGCATGGTCAGCTCGCGGAGGCACACCCACAGCTGCACCTCCTGGAGCGGCAGGCTCCAGTCCTCGGCGAAGCGGGCCACGTTGGCGGGCACGAGGAGCAGCGTGTTGGACTCGGGCCAGGGCAGCGGCAGCGCATACTGGCCGAAGGCGCGCCGGGCCAGGTGACCGGCCGCCGAACCGAATTGCATGCCGAGGAAGACGGGCCCGAGCGTCTGGGCGAACTGCCCGAGCAGGCCGCCGAGACCGGCGGCCCCGTCCGGATCGAGCTCGCTCAGGTCGGTTGTGCTCGGGACGGCCGCCGCGCCCTGCTGCTGCGCGTCGACCATCGACTTGAGGATGGGGCGGTAGGCGTCGAGCACCCGGAAGCTCCACTGCCCGGGCCCGATCGTCTCGAAGGCGACACCGCCGGAGCCCGAGGTCGGCGCGATGCCGGTGGCATCGACAACGTGCAGTTCGGCCACCCGGGCCAGCTCCTCGAACGCGATACGCACCAGCGGGTCGGGGCTCTCCTCCTCGCCGCCGTCGGTGGCGACGCCGTACGCGAGCGTGCGGGCCGCCTCGAACCAGTTGTCGCCGGCGCCCGGGCCCGACCCGATGACCTTGAGCAGGTCGCCCAGGAGCCCGCCCATCGGGTTGTCGGGGTCGCCCGAACCGAAGATGCTCACTGCTGCATGCTATGAGGACCGGCCGAGAGTGACGCCCACGGTCTTGGTCGCCGTCCCCGGTGGCTGCTGCAGCGAGAGCGTGACGGCGGAGCCCGGGGGCAGGATGTAGATGCGGGCCCGCAGCTCGGCCATCGTGCGCACGGGGAGAGAGTCGACGGCCACCACGACCTGCCCCGGTTGCAGCTTGCCGCCGGCCGCCGGGCTGCCCGCACTGACGGTCTCGACCTTGGCGCCTGCGTTGCCGGGGGCGCTGGTGCCCCCGATGCCCAGCCACCCCGCCACCACGCGGTTGCCCGAGCGCAGGTCGCCGGCCACCCCGACCACGAGTTGGCTGGGCAGGAACGTCGTGTCGGGCGCGCCGCCGGCGGGCGGGTCGTAGAGGATCCCCACCACGCTCCCCGAGGCGGTGAGCAGCAGGGCGCCCCCCGAGCCCGACGACGGCGCGGCCGCCGAGGTGGTGATGGACGGCATGCCCGCGGCGGGCCCCGCCGCGATGGCACCGCCGACCGCCGTCACCGAGCCGGGGGTGCAGTGCAACGCGACCGTCGTGCCGCCCGCCGACACGTAGCTGAGCAGGAGATCGGGGGTGCCACCACTCACCGTGCCGTCGTCGGCGAACGGCGCCACGGGCAGATCCTCGGGCACGTCGACCAGGGCGACGTCGGAGTCGGCGTCGGTCGCCACGACCGAGGCGGACTGCAGCTTGCCGCCCGGGCCGACGACGCCGACGTGGGTGGCGCCGCCCAGGAGGTCGGCGGTGGTGGCGACCAGGCCCCCCTCGGCCACCGCCACGCCGACCAGCGCCACCGGCCCGTGCACGGTGGTGGCCTGCAGTTCCACCATGGAACGGGCGGCCGCCTGCGCCGAGGCCGGCACCGTGTTGTCGGGCCCGGCCAGCGTGGTGATCGGGCCGCCGGCGACCGTGTCGCCCGTCGAGCCGGGTCCCTGGAGCGGACGCTGCGAGGCGGGGGAGAGCAGCACGATGACGAAGGCCACCACGGCGGCCACCGCGCCGACGCCGACGAGGGCCATGACGGCACCGCGGTAGGGGTGGCGGGGCGGCGCGTTCAACAGCATCGGGGAGTCCCCTCCCGGAGCCATCTCGCTCGGGTGGCGCCACAGCCGGTCGTCAGGGTCGATCCACCCGCGCTGGGACGACTCGGGTCCGTCCGGGCCTGTCCCCCCGCCCTCGTCCGGGCCCGGATCGCCTCCCTCGGGCTCCTCGGGCGTGTCGCTCACCAGGGGGACGATACCGAGGACGGCCCTCGAAATGCCGTCGCGCGATGGCCCGGCCGTACCATGAGGCCCCATGTCGCCGCGACCTGGCCATCGATCTCGGCACGGCCAACACCCTCGTCTACGCCAAGGGCAAGGGCGTCGTGCTCAACGAGCCGACGGTGGTGGCCCTCGACTCCCGTAGCCGAGACGTCCTGGCGATCGGCACCGACGCCTGGCAGATGATCGGGCGGACGCCCGGGTACATCGTGGCCGAGCGGCCGCTGCGCGGCGGCGCCATCACCGACTTCGAGGTGACCGAGCGGATGCTCGCCGTGTTGTTGCGGCGGGTGGGCGTCAGCCGCCTCAACCGGCCCAAGGTGCTCATCTGCGTGCCCTCGGCCATCACGGCCGTGGAGCGGCGCGCCGTCCAGGAGGCGGCGCGCCGGGCCGGCGCCTCGTCCAGCTTCCTCATCGAGCAGCCCATGGCGGCGGCCATCGGCGCGGGGCTCCAGATCCACGAGCCGGTCGGCAACATGGTCGTCGACGTCGGCGGGGGGACGGCGGAGATGGCGGTGATCTCGCTCGGCGGTGTGGTGGCGGTCGAAGCGCTCCGCTGCGGCGGGTTCGACTTCGACGCGTCCATCCAGAGCCATGTGCGCAGCCGGTACGGCGTGGCCATCGGCGAGCGCACGGCCGAGGCGGTGAAGATGGCGATCGGGTCGGCCCACCCCTACGAGGGTGAGCAGCAGGCCGAGATCCGCGGGCGCGAGATCGCGACCGGGCGACCCAAGACGGTCCTCCTCTCTCCGCTCGAGGTGCGCGGCGCCCTGGAGGACAACGTGACGACGATCATCGAGGCGGCGGCCAACTGCCTCGGCGAGGCCCCACCCGAGCTGGCGCAGGACATCATCTTCGAGGGCGTCCACCTGACGGGCGGCGGCGCGTTGTTGCGCGGCATGACCCAGCGCCTGGCCGACGCCACGGCCGTGCCGGTGCATCTGGTCGACACGCCCCTCGAGTGCGTGGTCCAGGGCGCCGGCGTCTGTCTGGAGTCCTTCGACCGCCTGAAGCGCCTCTTCACCCAGGACGACTAAGGAGCTTTCTCTCCCGCTCCCGGAGCGGGCGGGAGGCCCAGGAGCTCCTCGGCGGCCTGGCGCACCTGCCAGTCGCGGTCCAGTGCGGCCTGGCGCAGCGCCGGGTCGACACGCGGGTCGTCGAAGCCGGCGAGTGCCACCGTGGCGCGCCGCCGCACCGTGGGCTTGTCGCCCAGGGCGGTCAGCACGGCGGGCAGGCCGGCGGGATCGCCGATGGCGCCGAGGGCCGCCACCGCCGCCTCGCGGCAGCGCAGGTCGCCGTGCCCCGTCGCGGTGGCGGCCAGCGCGGCGACGGCGGGACGGTGCCGTCGCTCGCCGAGGAACCAGGCGGCGGCGACGACGACGAGCGGGTCGGCGTCGCCGAGCGCGGTGGCGAGTGCGGTGGGGAGGGTCGAGCGCGCCCCCGGCCGCGCACCGCCGGCGCCGCCTCGGCGGCGCGCCGGCGCACGGCGGGGTCAGTGTTCCCGAGCGCGGCCTCGACGTCGCCCGCCGTCAGCTCGCCCAGGCGGGCCAGCGCGCCGACCGCCGCCACCTGCACGGCAGGGTCGGGATCCCCGAGGCTGCGGCGGGCCAGCGCGGCGTCGCCCCGGTGCCCCGCCACGACGACGCGGCGCCGACGCGACCGGGCGCGACGGTCCGGCGCTCCGTCCGTGGCAACATCGTCGCTCACCGTTGTGAGTATGTCCGACCCTGACGCGACCGCCGACGGGGAAGCCGCGGCGATCCCCACGAACACCGACGCCCGTCCCGACGCGGCCGCGCCCGCGGGCACGCCACCGCCGGCGCCGGGGAGGCGGCGCGGGCGGATCTGGCCCTGGTTCGTGGTGGGGCTCGTGGCCGTCATCATCGTGGGCGGGTGGATCGCGGCGAAAGTCTCGGTGAACTACTACGTGCTCACGCCGGGGGACGCGACACCCGTCTCCCAGTACATCGAGGTGCCGGCGGCGGACACCCACGCGCTCACGGGCACGATCCTGCTCACCGACGTGTTCGTCACGCAGCTCAACGCGCTCTCCTACCTGCGGTACAAGTACTTCGACTCCGACAGCGAGGTGATCTCGGGTCCCGAGCTGCTCGGAGGGACGGTGAACGAGAACCAGTACCTCACCCAGGGCTATCTGCAGATGGCCCAAGCGCAGTCCTTCGCCACGGCGGCGGCACTCACCCACCTGGGGTACGCGGTCACCTCGACCAACGCGGGCGCGCTGGTCTACGGGATCGAGCCGAAGTCCCCGGCGCAGAAGTCACTGCAGGTAGCCCAGGTCATCACCGGGCTGAACGGGCAGGCCACGCCGAGCGACTGCGCCCTCGTCGGCGCCCTGCACGGGCTGACACCCGGAAGCACGGTCACCCTCAGCGTCGAGCAGTCCTCGATCAACAGCGTCGGGGACTTCGTGCCGGGCCCCGTCGTGCAGAAGCCCGTCACGCTCGCCGCCCCCCCCAAAGGGCTTGTTGACTCCGGCTGCGGCCCCCCGACCAAGCCGACGGCTTACCTGGGCATCGACCCGCAGACCCAGCAGGACTGGCATTTCCCGGTCAAGGTCACCGTGCACACCCAGAACATCGGCGGCCCGTCCGCCGGGCTGGCCATGACGCTCGGCATCATCGACAAATTGAGCAGCGGCCGCCTGACCGGCCATCGGATCGTGGCGGCCACGGGCACGATCGACCAGAAGGGCAACGTCGGTGACGTGGGCGGAGTGGCGGAGAAGACCATCTCGGTCGAGCGGGCGGGGGCAACGGTCTTCTTCGTTCCCTCGGTGGAGTACAAGGCGGCCGAGTCGAAGGCGACCCCCCAGCTCCATGTCTACGCGGTCAACAACGTCGACCAGGTGCTGCGCATCCTCGAGCGTCTGGGGGGCACGGTCCCCACCACGCCTGTGCCCGCTCAGGCGGCGCCGTAGGCTCTTGCTCATGCCAGAAGGCCGTGCCCCCATCTCGTCGTCCCGGATCGCGACGGGCGACATCGCACGCCACTCCTTCGCCCTCGCCCGGCGGGGGTACGACACGGACGAGGTACGGGCCTATCTCCAGTCGGTCGCCCGCAGCATGGAGCTGCTGGAGGAACGCGAGCAGGAGCTGCGGGACGTGGCCGCCGAGGCGGAGGAGCGCGCCGCCCACCCGGTCATCGACGAGGCGACGCTGACGGCCTCGCTCGGCCAGCACAGCGCCCAGATCCTCCGCCACGCCCACGAAGAGGCGGCCCGGATCGTCGCGCAGGCTCAAGAGGGCGCCGCCACGCTGCTGCGCGAGACACAGCGCCAGGTCGACGAGCTGCTGGAGCGCACGGAGGCCTCGTCGGCCGAGCGCGTGGTCGAGGTGGAGCTGCTGGTGGCCAACGCGCAGCAGGAGGCCCGCGTGGAGAGCGAGCGCATCCTCGCCGAGGGCGTCGCCGAGGGCGAGGCGGTCGTCGCGCGGTGCCAAAGACGAGGGGCGGACGCTGCTCGAGCAGGTGCAGGAGGCGCGCCGGCGCGTGCTGGCGGACCTGGCGGCACGCCGGCGGGCGCTGGCGGTCCAGATCGAGGCGTTGCGCGCCGCGCGCGACGAGATGGCGGCGTCGGTGCACGGCGTGCGCGACCGGGTCGACGGGATCCTGGCGCACCTCGACCGCACCGACGACGAGGCGCGGGCCGCCGCCCAGGCGGTCAGCGAGCAGCTCCGCCTGCACGGTGGGCCCGAGGGGCCGCACGACCAGGACGCGGTGGACGCCGTGGACGCGGTGGACGACGTCATGGGCGAGGCGCCGCCGACCGGTCCGACGCCCACGGCCGCGCCGCTCGACGCGGTGGACGGGGCGGAGGGTGACGACGGAGCCGCGGCGGGGGCGCCCTCGGTCGACGAGCTGTTCGCGCGCATCCGGGCCGGGAGGGAGGCGACCGACGCCGGCGCAGGTGGCGCGGCGGACGAGACGGCCGTGGTCCCCGTGGTCGAGGCCGCAGGGCCAGCCGAGGCGCCGCCGGGGCCCGACCACGCGGTCATCGCGCAACGCGACGAGCTGCTGACCCCCGTGACCGCGCGCCTCAGCCGTACGGTCAAGCGCGCGCTCGGGGACGACCAGAACCGCCTGCTCGACCAATTGCGCAACACGCCCTCGACGCCGGCCGAGGAGCTCCTCGGTCCCGAAGACGCCCACGTGCACGCCTTCGCCGCGGCGACGACGGGGCACCTGCGTGAGGCGTTCACCGTCGGGACCGTGTTCGCGGGGACGAATGCGACGGCGGTCACGGAAGGCGACGCGGTCGAGCAGTCGGCGACGGCGCTGGCGCACGTGGTGGTGACGATGCTGCGCCGCCACATCGGGGAGGGGAGCGACGACACAAGCGACAAGGTGGGCGCGGCGTACCGCGAGTGGCGTGGCGAACGAGTGGAGCGCTTGGCCGGTGACTACGCGACGCAGGCCTTCTCGGCCGGGGTGGCCGCGGCGCGTGCGGACGGCAAGGTGCGCTGGGTGGTGACCTCGGCGAGCGGGTGCTCGGACTGCGCGGACAACGCGCTGGCCGGCGCGGTCAGCACGAGCGAGGGCTTCCCGACCGGGCACGCCCACCCGCCGGCCCATTCGGGCTGCCGCTGTCTCGTCGCGCCCGCAGACGACTGACCAGGGCTTCCGCGCCCCATCGGGGGTAGGGCCTGGACGTTGTCGGCGGGGTGGTGGACGTTAGGCTCCCCTCGTGCGCATCCCCAGCGATCTCTCCGCTGACCCCTCGCCGCGCCGTCGCCACCGGGCGCGGTGGTGGCTGATTGGCTTCGTCGTCCTCCTGATCATTCTGCTGGTGTCGCTGCGCTCGCTGGCCGGGATCTACACGGACAGCCTGTGGTTCTCGTCGGTCGACTACCACGACGTCTTCTCGACGCTGCTCGTGACGAAGCTCGGGCTCTTCGGTGTCTTCGGGGCGATCTTCTTCGCCGTGCTGTGGGTGAACCTCGTCGTCTGCGACCGCATCGCGGGCCAGGACATCGTGCTGGCCCAGGAGGACGAGCTGGTGCGCCGCTACCAGCAGTACGTGCGGCCTTACGCCGGCCGCATCTACGTCGCGCTCGCCTTCGTCCTGGCGCTGATCGGGGCGTCGGGCACGGTCGGCCAGTGGAACAACTGGATCCTCTTCCGCCACGGCGGCAGCTTCCACGTGACCGATCCCCAGTTCCACAAGGACATCGGCTTCTACGTCTTCAAGCTGCCCTTCCTGACCTTCGTCGTCGACTGGACCTTGGCGATCCTCATCGTGACACTGGCCGTCTCGGTCGTCTTCCACTATTTCAACGGCGGCATCCAGCCGCAGCGGGGCCTGCCGCGGGTGCGGCCGCCCGTGAAGGCGCACATCTCGGTGCTGCTGGCACTGATCGCCCTCGACAAGGCGGCTGGCTACGTCCTGCAGCGCTGGTCGTTGGTCAACGCGCAGGACGGCTACGTCAACGGCGCCGGCTACACCGACGTGCACGCGCGGCTGCCCGCCGAGCTGCTGCTCGTCTACGTCTCGATCTTCGCGGCCGGCATCCTGCTCTTCAACATCCGCCGCCAGGGCTGGACGCTCCCGGTGCTGGCCGTCGGGATCTGGGCCTTCGTCGCGCTGGTCGTCGGCATCATCTACCCGGCCCTGCTGCAGGCGCTGAAGGTGACGCCGGCCCAGAGTTCGCTCGAGGCGCCCTACATCCAGCGCAACATCACGGCCACGCGCGACGCCTACGGGCTGAACGACGTCGCGATCCACCAGTTCGATGCCAGCAACGCGATCACCGCCAGCCAGGCGGTGCTGGCCGCGCCGACCATCGGCAACATTCGCCAATGGGACCCCGACCCGACCATCTCGTTGCAGACGTTCCAGCGCCTCCAGGGCATCCGGTCCTACTACCTCTTCCCGTCGCTCGGGGTCGACCGCTACTCGCTCGGCGGGCATCTCACGCCCGTCTTGATCGGGGCGCGCGAGATCTCATCGTCCGACCTGCCGTCGTCGTCGTGGGTCAACGTCCATCTCCAGTACACCCACGGCAACGGGGTGGCGGTGTCCCTCTCCAACCGGACGAGTGACAAGAACCCGGTCTTCGCCGTACAGCAGGTGCCCCCGACCTCGTCGGACGGGATGCCCGAGATCACCTACCCGTCGATCTACTTCGGGCTGGGCGAGACGGGCTACGTGGTCGCGAACACCCGGCAGCCCGAGGTGGACTACCAGCAGGACGGCACCAACGTAGAGAGCCACTACAAGAGCAGCGGCGGCGTGCAGCTGTCGTCGATCTTCACCCGGGCCGCCTTCGCTTTGCGCCTCGGCGATCTCAATTTGCTCATCTCGAGCCAGATCACGGACAAGTCGCGCATCATGTTCGTGCGCGACCCAGTCGCCATGGCGCAGAAGGCGGCGCCCTTCCTCACCTTCGACCACGATCCGTACGCCGTGATCAACAACGGGCACATCGACTGGGTCGTCGACGGCTACACCACGACGTCCAACTACGCGTACGCGCAGAACGCGGACACCCAGCAGGTGGCGGTCGGGAGCAGCCTGCCCGGGAGCTACAACTACGTGCGCAATTCGGTCAAGGTGGTCATCGATGCCTACTCGGGGAAGATGACGTTCTACGACATCGACCCCAAGGACCCGATCCTGCAGGCGTACTCGGCCGCCTTCCCGAACATGTTCCAGCCGCTGTCCAAGATGAGCGCGCAGTTGCAGGCCCACCTGCGCTACCCGCCGGACATCTTCTCCATCCAGTCGGCCATCTACGGGCGCTACCACCTCATCAACCCGTCCAACTTCTACGCGGCCTCCAACGCGTGGCAGCTCTCGCCCACCGCCGGCGCGGGCCCCCAGTCACAGGCACTGGTGGCGGAGAACACCTACAACAACCAGGGGCAGCTGATCTCGACCACGCCGGCGCGCATGTCACCGCAGTACCAGGTGTACGCACTGCCGGGCACGAACCCGAACCAACAGGTCTTCACCGTCTCCGACGGGTTCGTGCCGGCGTCGCAGTCGACGCTGTCGGCGAGCAACCAGAACTTCAACTTGACGGCCTGGATGGTCGGGCAGTCCGATCCCGCGCACTACGGCCAGCTGAACCTCTACGAGGTGCCGCAGGGGACGATAGGGCCGGCCAACGCCGATGCCGAGATTTCGGCCAACAACGCGGTGTCCTCGGAGATCACGCTCCTCAACCAACACGGCTCGCAGGTACTACTGGGAGAGACGCTGATGATCCCCATCGGCAACTCCGTGGTGTACCTGCGCCCGCTGTACACGGCGGCGACCACCAACCCGCAGCCACAACTGGCCTACTTCGTCGCCGTGCTCGGCCACAACGTGGGCTTCGAGAAGACGCTGACCGCGGCGCTCTCGGACGTGCTGCAGACCACGGTGACCGTGCCCTCCGGGAACGGCAAATCCACGGGCACGGTGCCGGCGGCGGTGGCCAACATCCTGGCGCAGGCCCAGGCCGACTACAACGCTGCGCTCGCGGCGCTCAAGGCAGACGACCTGTCGACGTTCCAGTCGGAGATCCAGGCCATGGACCAGCAATTGCAGCAGGCCCAGCAGGTGATCGGGGCGACGACGCCGTCGGCGACGACGACCACGACGACCACGAAGCCGCCGGCAGCGAAGGGGAGCACGGCGAAGTCGAAGTCGAAGACGGGGAGTGGGGCTGGGTCGGGTTCGACGACGAGCTCCAGCACGTCGTCGTCCACCTCGCCCACGTCGTCGAGCGTTCCGACTAGCACCGAGCCGAGGGGCGGGCCGACCACGACCTCGACGTCGCTCGTCTCGGCCGCACCGCCCTCGGGCTGAGGCCGGGGCCAAGCCCGGTTGCGGTCAGGGGTGGCGGGTCGCATGATGGGCCACCTGAAGCGAAGAAAGGACGGCCCTCATGGGACTGCTCGACAAGGTCAAGCAAACGGCAGCGACGGCGACCGAGGCGGCGAAGGACGCCGCCGCCAAGGGCCAGGCGAAGATGGACCAGGCGCAGGCGAAGAAGGCCGCCGACGGCATGCTGCGCGATCTAGGCGCCGCCTTCTACGCGACGAAGACCGGGCGCTCGACGCCCACCACTCAGGCCGACATCGACCGCCTGGTGGCGGCCCTGCAGACCCACGAGTCCGAGCACGGCCAGATTACGCTGGCGCCCGAGACGCCGGCGGCAGGCCCGACGGCGGCCCCGGCCGACGGATCGGGTACGCCCCCGCCGCCTCCACCCCCACAGGCGGCCGACCCGTCCTCACCCCCGCCACCTCCACCCACGGCGCAGACGCTCTAAGCGCTTCGACTGCGGCCGTCGCAGGCGCGCGGCGCGGCTGGCTCGACTGCTCTTCGGGTGCGGACTTGGCCCCGAGGTGCGGTGGGTCCGGTGAGTGCCCGGCGTCGTCCCGTGTACACTGCGTGCTTCGCCGCGGGGTGGAGCAGTCTGGTAGCTCGTCGGGCTCATAACCCGAAGGTCGGAGGTTCAAATCCTCCCCCCGCCACCCAGAAGTCCGCAGTTCAGAGCCGGTCCGTTGGGCCGGCTCTTCTGCTGCAGCTCAGACACCATTGTGTTGGTGTTTTCTGAACTACATCAAGCCGCCATGCCGTCGGCGGCGGTGAACCATCTGTGTCGAGGCTGGCTCACCAATCTGTGACCAGTTCCTCTATCTGAGCAACCCCGACGCTTGGCCAGCGTTGCCCGTCGCACGGGTTCGTTTGGCCGGAGTCAATGCCAGGGCGAGGACGCACGAGAAGGCCCCAGACGAGGAACCACGGATCCCAGAGGTAGGTGTGCCAGACCAAGGCGCGCCGGTCGGCGGCCCTTCCCAGATGGATGACGCCGGCTTGTACCAGTAGACCCGCCGAGGTGATGACGAATCCGTAGAGGGTCAGTACCGCGCCTTCTGCCCACGCCAACAACCTGAGTCGGCCGTGCCATTGCGAGGGCGGTGTGGGTCGGCGGAGGTAGAAGGGAAGTAGTGCACCTACACCTTTGAGGACGACCGCGGCCCACACGGCCGTCACCACGGTGGTGCTGTGATCTGCGGTGACCAGCGAGGAACTGACGGTCGCGAGGAGCCAGGTGCCGCCGAGGGCCCAGTAGGCGCTGATCGCCACATACGCCAGGCCGGCGACCAACGCTGCCGCGGCCGCAGCCGGTCCGAGTTGATGACGGATATCAGGTGCGTAGAGCTCGCGAGATGAGCGGTCCGACGCTCTCGCAGCGGCATTCGAGCCAGTTGTCAATGAAGTTCCTACTGCACCATCAACGAGAATCATTAATCGTCCAGGCACTCACAAGTCACGAGTGTCACGGTCTCGCTGACTGCTCAGTTGAAAGATGGTCAACCCCAGCGAGACCCCAGCGACAGTCAGGGCGAGTCCGGCCAGGCCGAAAGCGAGCCAGGCGGTCATGACCAAGATCTCCCGTCGGCGTGTCTCGCCACATCGCGTCTATCGGGATCGAGCTTCACGTTGTTCCTCCAGTGCTGGTTCTCACTTCGCCACCTCCGCTTCACGCAACCTTGCGGATTCCTGGGTTCAGACAGCATTGGCGACAGCGGCGTCTGCGTCGTCTCGGCGCAATCGAGTCAACACAGCGACCCTTCCTGTCAGCGTCAGACCCTCAGCTTTGGCTTCTTTGACGCTCAAATGACCCGAGAGGATCCCCAAGATGAGATGTGGGGGCCCAGCAAGTTCAAGATCAGGGGATTCAACTCTGCCAGGTCGCGTTCGGATTCCGTCTTGCGAAGCCTCGATGACGGCCGGGTAGTCCTCTGGACTGAGCTGTATGGAGACCGGAGGCCCATCTGGGGCGTGGTCTTTTAGGAACATCGAGACCGGACGCTTGAACCAGTGACTGCGGAATTGATCTGTCTCGTCCTTTTCAGACATGAAACGAGCACCCCATATCCCGAGCGCGTCGAGTACCGGCTCGAGGTCGGCTCCCGCATCGGTCAGGTGGTACAGCGTGGCAGCGACGGGCGGCGGAACCGCCTCACGCCAAACGATGCCGGCTTCCTCTAAAGAGGCCAAGCGGTCGGCCAGGAGGTTGGTCGCAATTCCAGGTAACCCGCTCATCAGGTCGGTGTAACGACACGGACCTTGGCTCACGAGCTCTCTGATGATGAGCAGGGTCCAACGATCCCCCACAGCATCGAGTGCCTTGGCCACAGCGCAGTAGTGGTTGTACGACTTCATGCCGCGAGTATGCCAGACGGCCACTTGAGAATCAACAGTAGTGACTTGACTTTCTCAAGTTCCGTGGTAAAACGGCAGGCATGACCAATAAGGCCCGGGTTTGTCTGGCAATTACGAATGGCGGCGTGGAGCCGCCATCTCGACACGGCTCCGGTGCTCGCCGTCACCCTCTTGACGCATTCCGTCCGGCCGCTAGCTCGGACCAGCAAGCCCACGATCTCCCTGGAGGAACGTGACGACCATCAATTATCAGGTAACCCGCCTGATCCATGACAGCGCCGTCGATTTCGAAGAGACCCGCCGCCGGTTCGACGAACAGGTGCCGTTGCTCGATCCGCTACTGACTCTCCGACTCGTCCTCGATCAAGCAACGTGGCGTGACGTCGAGGTTCTCGTGGATCGGACCGTTGGTCCAACAGGATTCGTCGCCCTTGCGCAACTCGATCAGGGAGCTCTGTTCAGCCTGGGTGGCGATCCGGTCCAGGCGACGCTGTATCTCGTCGGAAACCCGGTGATTGCTCGCAAGATCCTTGCCGTCGAGCCGGCGGCGGGTCTTTATGCACCCTTCCGCGTGGCGGTCTACCGAGACACCTTGGGCGCGCATGTCGCCTACGACCAACCATCAAGCGTCTTCGCGTCGTTGGGTGCCCACGCGATCGACGGCATCGCCCGTGAACTCGACGAGAAGATTCGAAACTCAGCGGAGACGTCGTGTCGGTGACGACGACGCGCGGCGACCACAACCGCTTCACATGCACGGGTGCCGCGGATCGCCGGCTCTCACATGTCGAGGAGCCGGCTGTTGGAGCGGGTCCTAAACGGAAGGAGAGAGTAAAGCCATGACTGCAAGTCCTACAACCGTCTACAACACAACGATCTCACGGAGATTAAGGAGCGCATCATGATTGCGCCTGTCGATATGTCGTCGGCTCGGAGCCGGCTGGGCATCATCGTGGCTCTTTGTCTCGCCGCCTTCATCATCAGTGTGGACGTCACCATTGTGAACGTCGCCTTGCCCACTCTGGTGCGGAGTCTGGGCGCCTCGACAACGCAGCTGCAATGGGTCGTCGACGCTTACAGCCTCGTCTTTGCCGCCCTGGTGCTGGCCGCGGGCAGCATGAGCGATCGCCAGGGTCGAAAGGGCACACTGCTTCTTGGCTTGGCCGTCTTCGCCTCGGGGAGCCTGGCCGGCGCGTTCGTCAACACCACACCAGACCTCATCGCCGCTCGGGCCGTCATGGGACTCGGAGCTGCGCTCATGTTCCCCTCGACGCTCTCGCTCCTTGTGAACGTCTTTACCGAGCGGGGCGAACGCGCCAAAGCCATCGGCCTTTGGGGGGCTACCACTGGAGTCGGCATCGCAACCGGCCCAATCGTCGGCGGCTGGCTGCTCGAGCGCTACTGGTGGGGAAGCATCTTCGCCTTCATGGCCCTCGTCGCTGTGGCGGTCGCCGCCCTCGTCGTCGTGGCGGTCCCGACCTCGCGGGACCCGCGGACGCCACGTATCGACTGGTCGGGCCTGGCGCTGTCGAGCGCTGCCATGGCAACCCTCATCTTGGGGGTCATTGAGGCACCGGATTGGGGCTGGGGCTCCGCGGCGGCCGTGGCGACCATAAGCGGAGGCATCGCGCTGTTCTTCCTCTTCATCGTCCACGAGAGCCGAAGTGACCACCCGATGCTGGACGTGGCGTTGTTCCGCAATCCACGCTTCACCGCGGCCAGCGGATCGGTGGCCGTCTCCTTCTTCGCCTTGCAGGGGTTCATCTTCTTGGTCACCCAGTACTTCCAGTTCATTAAGACCTTCAGCCCCCTGGGCACCGGAGTACGGCTCCTGCCAGTGGCGGGGTCTGTGGCCGTCGCCTCGGTCGTTGGGACGAAGCTGGCGGTGCGCATTGGCAACAAGGTTGTCGTCACAGCCGGACTTGTCTCGTTCGCAGTCGGCTTGTTATGGACGGCCACGGTCTCGGTGTCGACCTCATACTCGATCATCGTTCTCCAGATGCTCTTCCTAGGCACCGGTATGGGCCTCACCACCGCGCCGGCCACCGAAGCGATCATGGGAGCAGTTCCCAAGGCCAAGTCGGGCGTGGGTTCGGCGATGAACGACGCGACCCGGCTCTTCGGTGGCACGCTCGGCGTAGCCATCATCGGCAGCGTGGCGGCATCGCTGTATTCGAACCGGCTTGCCGCTACCGTCGACCCAGCCCTGCCCGCCCGGGCCGTCACTGCAGCCAAAGCCTCTGTCGGCGGAGCGATCATCGCCTCACACCAGCTCTCGAAACTCGGCCTCAACCAGGCGTCGGAGGGGCTCGCCCACACTGCCACGAATGCGTTTCTCTTCAGCCTGCGCGGTGGCTGCCTGGTCGCGGGAGGGGTCACCCTCGCAGGGGCAGTCATGGCCGCCCTGCTGTTGCCGGCGAGGCCGCAACCGTCCGACCAGCTTTCGGACGGAACGATGCAGGGGCGTGAGATCTCGTTGCCTGCGACCGAGCGTGTCCTGGCCCAACGGGCCGCCAGCCGGACTTGAGAGACAGCGCGCCTCTAGAGAGAGGTGCCGTGAAAGGAGACTGATATGAGCAAGATCGACGCAGATGTCAACGAGCACTACGTGTACCACGGAGGTGGATCCCTCTACGTCCTCGACTACGCCGGCGAGGAACCGGCGATCGTCCTGATGCACGGTTTTCCAGACGATCACCGCATCTACGACAAGCTGGCACCGCTTCTGTCCCCGAGGCGGGTCGTGACCTTCGACTGGCTCGGGTACGGACGCTCCGATCGAATCGACAAGATCGGGTTGTCCTCAGACGACCACGGTTCCGAACTGAAGGCGGTGCTCGATGGCTTGGGCATCACCCGCGCCGTACTGGTTGGTCACGATGCGTCTGGACCCGATGCCGTCGCGTTCGCCGTCGCACACCCCGACCGGGTAGCTCACCTTGTCCTACTCAACACCATGTCTGGGCACCAGCCTTCGCTCAAGCTTCCCGAGATGATCCGGCTGCTTGCCGATCCCGCCTTCACCGCGCTCGCCGACGCCATGGTAAACGACGACGCCCAACGCCTCTGGCTGCTCCAGCACACCGCCGCCCAGTGGCACATGGATGCCCTCGACCCCGAGGGCATCGCCGTGCAGTCGATCCTGCCGCAGTTCTTTGGCGACGCGGACCAGCCGGATGCCATCGTCGCCATCCGCGCCTGGACGGCCGAGCTGTTCGAGGCTTTGAACAGGCAGGATGCTCTTAGCGAAAGCGGAGCGCTCCGACGGCTCGAGGTCCCGGTTTCGATCATCTTTGGCGAGAAGGATCGTTACTTGACCCCGACTCTTGGGGCCGAGATCGCAGGGCTATTTAGGGACCCGTCGCTCCATCTGGTTCAAGACGCCGCACACTGGCCACAGCACGACCAGCCTGAAGTCGTCGCCGAACTCCTCAAGCGATGCGAGGTCGCGTAGGCGACACGAGGGTCCCTTTCAGAGAGGTCGGAGATCGGAAGGCGTCCAACGAAAAGCAGCGCACGACGCGTTACATCCGAGCAGCGACACAGGGAAGAACGGAATAGACAAATGAAAGCAGTGCAGATGGACAGCCAGTACTCGACTGGGATGTCCCGACACAACATCGAGCAGGCTCTCGTCGCGTCCGGCAAAGACCTCAGTAAGATTCACACAGAGGATCTGAGTGCGGTCGAGGACTTCCACACGATGGGCCGAATCGCCACCAGCCAACTGGCCGAGCTGGCCGAGATCAACAACCATGACGAAGTGCTCGATGCCGGTAGTGGCATCGGTGGCACAGCCCGATTCCTCGCTAACAGATACGGCTGTCGAGTCACCACCATTGACCTGACCGAGGAGTACTGCAAAACCTCTCGCTGGTTGAATCAACTCGTCACACTGGATGATCGGATCTCTGTCGATCGAGGAGACGTGACGGACCTACCGTTCAATGCCGCCAGGTTCGATGTAGTGATTAGTCAACACGTGCAGATGAACGTGGCCGACAAGGCCGGCCTCTATAACGAGGCTCGCCGTGTGCTTCGACCGCGAGGGCGCCTCGCCATCTGGGACATCATCGCTGGGACGCCAGGCGAGCTCACGTTCCCGCTTCCGTGGGCGGATCGGCCTGAGCTGAGCCACCTCGTCTCCGCTGATCTCCTGCGAGACACGATCGAATCCGCCGGCCTCTCGGTCACCCACTGGAGTGACATGACTGAAGACGCAGCGGCGGTCATGGAGATCTTCCTATCAACTCCTCCGGGCCCGCTCGGCTTGCACAACTTCGTCGACAACTTTTTGGCTAAAGCGAACAACCTCGTTGACGGGCTGTCAGTCGGTCGGCTCCGCGCCGTGCAAGCCGTCTTCGTGGCTCGAAACTGAAGTCGCCTCGCGATGCCTATCGAAGGCGAATCCATTCAAAACGCGACACCCGAAACGATCAGAGAAACGGAGTCAACCCGATGACGACGCACAACGTAGGAGCTCATCTCCTAACGGCCCAACCTTCATTTCAGCCGGCTGGCCGTCATGAACCAAGAGAACGGCTTGCCCACGCCGCGCATGGCGAGCTGTTACGTGCTGCGGTTCGAGGATTCGGTTGGGTGGTCGGCTACTTTACGACCTAAACGGCTGCGCTACGCGGTGACAACCCACGGTGGACCTGTGGTCAGCACGGATGCGGTGTCACTACACCTCATCGTTTCTCCAGCAGTTCAAGACTGCACAGGCTGTCGGCGGTCTCGATGATTGTGGTCTTGGCCGGCCGGGGACGCCAGCCGAGTTCCTGTTTGGCCCGGTCGTTGTGGATCGTCAGCGGCGGCGGGTTCTCGCCAGGCGTCTCGTCGGTTGTGACGCGGTCGCCCGCAGGCCCGAGGTGGTCGCGGAGGATCTGCGCCAGACCCAGCCAGGTGATCGTCGGGCCGTCCGCCAACAGCAGGTAACGCTTCCCGGCAGCGGCAGAAATGGCCATGGCTGTGATGTGCGCGTCGGCGACGTCGCGCACATCAACGACGCCGAAGCGCTGGCGTGGCAGCGCTGGCATCGTGCCTTCGATGATCGCCTTGAAGGCGGTCAGCGACGAGCGCCGTGACGACACCAGCGACGGGCCGGCAATGAATGTCGGATTCACCACCACCAGCTGAGTCTCGCCTCCTTCGGTTCCGATGAAGTCCCAGGCTGCACGCTCGGCGATTGCCTTGGAGCGCGGGTAGGGCTGCAGCCCTGGCGTATCCGGGTCTGTCCAGTCAGCCTCGGTGAAGTCGCGGACTGCCTTTGGCGAGTAACCGACCGCCGCGAACGAGGAGGTCAGCACCACCCTGCGTGCGCCGGCGTCTCGGGCTGCCTTCAGCACACGAACTGTGCCCTCGCGGGCGGGAATGATCAGCTCGTCCGGGTCCTTGGGCTGGGCGGACGGGATCGGCGAAGCGACGTGGTGGACTTCCTCCACACCTTCGAGCGCGCCCGGCCAGCCGTCGTCGGAGGTCAGATCTGCTTCCACCAGCTCAAGGCCGGTGTCGTCGACACCACCGCGGCGTACGGCCTCGCGCACACCTGCCTCACCATCGAGGCAACGCACCGTCGCGGTACCTGACGCCCATCATGCAGCAACGTCGCTATCAACCGAGTGCCGAGGTATCCGGACCCGCCTGTCACCAATACGTTGGAACTCATCTGAGCACCACCTCCTCGAGTCGTGGGAGCACTCTCTGTACCTGCAAGTTGGCCTCGGCTTCCGCGCTCGGATCCGCACGATCACGGGCGTCCCAGAGCGCCGCTTTCGCCCGTAGGTATTCCAGGTGGATGTGCAGGGTTTTGATTTCGGCCTCGACCCGCTCGGCGTGCACCAGCAGCAGATCGCGTTGCTCACCCGCTCTGGCGTGCCCGAGCTCGCGATTGGCCTGATAGGTGCGCATCTCCTCGATCCCGACGCCCATGGCGCGCAGGCAGGAGAGCACCTGCAACGTGTCGACTTCCTCCTCGCGATAGCGGCGGTGTCCGCTGCTCGGATCACGGGCAATTGGGCCAATCAGCCCAACCTCCTCGTAATAGCGCAGCGTGGGCTCACTGAGCCCGCTGCGCCGAGCTGCGTCTTGGATTGTCAAAGCTGCCATAACGACAGTCAAACAAACTTCAAGCGCTTGAAGTCAAGGGGCAGATTGCCCGTTCGGGCGTCCCTGAGGACCGGTGTGGCTTCATGCGCGCCTAGCCCACTCCAATTCTGGGACGGCCTGGTGGATACAGGGACGTCTGTTGGCACCCTGGCGGTACCCTTGTATCACTGGGGTCGACGAGCGCCAGAAGATGCTGCATCTTCGGCCAGCGAATCGATGCAAGACGACAGCGCGCTCGCAAGCCTCGATCTCGCCGGGTCGGAGAGCTTGCTGAGCATCAGCTCCTCCACGGCGTTGACCGAACTGTTCGCAGACTTGAGGGTGCGCCGACCAGCTGCCGTGAGTTCAGTTTGAAGGACGCGTTGGTGCTGCGAATGAGGACGCCTCACAACGAACTGGAGTCTTTCCAGTTCTTGGAGCACGGCGTGCATGCTCTGTGGCGTCACGAATGTCCGACGAGCGAGGTCGGCATTCGAGAGCCCGGGCTCTTCGTCTAAAAAGGTGAGCACGGCGAACTGGGTCACCGTGAGATCGAGAGACCCGAGAGCATCGGCCATGGCGTCGTGCAGGACCGTCTGCGCCCTCTTTATCAAGTAGCCCACCCGGGCCATCGCGACCTGGTCCACGCTCACCTCACTATCAGTCTACCTGATATAATCTCAGGGTACCTGATACACGGTACCTGATCCCACACAGAGAAATGGACACCCAATGACCGCACTCGGCCCCGACTTCATCGCTCTCCAAGTTCACGATCTGGAGGCTTCCGCGGCCTTCTACACCGAGCACCTTGGCCTCGTCCGTGCTCAGGTGAGTCCTGACCACGCGGTGGTATTTGCCACGGAGCCCATCGCGTTCGCCGTGCGGGAGCCGCTCGTCGACCTTGAGGCCGTCGAGCACCTCGGGTGGGGTGTGGCCATCTGGCTGAAGGCGGATGATCCGCAGGAGCTGCACGACGCAATGGTCCTGGCCGGAGTCCCGATCCTGGTCGCACCATTCGATGGACCTTTCGGTCTCACGTTCACCTTCGCAGATCCCGACGGCTACGCCGTAACGCTTCATGGCTGAGGTGACGCCCGCCACGACCTTCGTGTTCTCCCCGAAGGGGCCGTTTTCGTTGGCCGCATCGATTCGGTACCTCGAGGGATTCGCTCCAGCCGCGTACGACAGCGAGTCAGCCGCGAGCCTGGAGATGGCCTTCTGCGTCGACGGCTACTGGGACCCGGTGGCGGTGCGCGTCCACGAGGAAGCCGGTGCGGTGCACGGCACGATGCACGGGGGCGACACGGTCGCCCCAGGGGCCATAGCGGCGGCTGTCGAGCAGGTCGAGCGGATCCTGTCGCTCGACATCGACGGTCGAGGCTTTCCCGACATCGCTCGTCACGACCCGGTCGTCGCTCGGCTCCAGTCGAGGTATCCCGGCCTCCGACCCGTGTGCTTCTGGTCGCCCTACGAAGCCGCAGCATGGTCGGTGATCGGACAGCGAATCCGAATCGTGCAGGCAGCCGCCATCAAGGCTCGCATTACCGCCGCACACGGTGAGACCATCGACGTTGGCGGTCGAGTGGTCCGCGCCTTCCCGAGCCCGTCCAAGCTGGCCGGGCTGTCCACGATCAATGGGCTGAACGAGACCAAGCTCCAGCGCCTTCGAGGTGTCGCCGAGGCCGCGCTCGGTGGGACCCTGGGCGCTGCCCGGCTGAGGTCGCTCCCTCGTCCCCAAGCCTTCGAGGAGTTGCTTGCCATTCCCGGAATCGGCCCGTTCTCGGCCGAACTGATCCTCCTCCGCGGCGCAGGTGATCCGGACTTCACGCCCACCGCCGAGCCGCGCCTCGCTCGAGCGCTGACGATCGCCTACGACATGAAGGCGCCACCCAGCGCCGCCGACATCGCCGAAATCAGCGGGGTCTGGAAGCCGTACCGCACGTGGGTCGCGCTCCTCCTCCGAATCATGTTCGAAGACGAGACCCACGAAATTGCAGGACAAGCCATCACCAGAACGCCAGGACTGTGACCCCGTGCGGTCATTACAAGAAGGCTGGGGCTCAAGTCGAGACGCATTCCCCGAGTGCCCCACGAGCCATCATCGATCGAGGTCCACTCTGCCAGGAGCGCGCCAGTGTCGGAGAGGTGACCCCTTGAGGGCACGTCGGCCAGGGGCATTGACCGCTCAATCCGCAAGATTGAGCAGCATGTCGTTGTGGGGCTCCTCAAGATGACGGCGGGCGTTTGGTGCATTGGAATCAATCCCACGAAAATCCCACGGATTCGGATTTTCATGTCAGCGATCACTTCGCAGGTCAGCACTCGGATTGAGTCATAGTCCCAGCTAAACCCGCAATTCCGTCGTACACGTTAGACGTGCGAAGGTCCTTGTGGACGCTCCTTCTAGATCTCATAACCCGAAGGTCGGAGGTTCAAATCCTCCCCCCGCCACCATCGAAACGCTGGTCGGCGCCCCTCGTGCAGAGGGCACGGGCGCCTGACCCTCAAGCCAAGGGGTCGCAAGCGACGGTGGCTTTCCTAACCGCCGTTCATTGAGAAGGCGCTTGCACCACTCTCGCACGTGCGTACGCACGACGCGCCGACCAGCACGACGTTCGGGTCTGGACCCCGAAGGCGCACGGTGGCCGTAGTACCCCCGCCACTAGAGAAGGACCAGTTCAGAGCCCTCCCAGCCGGGAGGGCAGCGTCCATTTACGTGCGCTTCGTCGATCGTGACCGGATCACCGACATAACGACGATCGTCGTCCACACCACCGTCACCGACGGCCAGGTCGGCTCGCTGCCCCCCCGACCCGTTTGGTACTCCACCCCGACACGGAGCACGACGAGGGGCCGTCGCTGACGGCCCGCTGGAGCCGGTTGTTCGGCCGACACATTGGAAGGAGTTCGAGTAACCCGGTCCTTTTCCGTCCCGCTCTACGCGGGCCGGGCGACCAGCGAACGCGCCTCGGCCGGTCCGACGACGAGATCGTGAAGGTCGCCGCCCACCTCCAGGCGACTCGACTGCTCAACTCCGCCCACCTTCATCGGCTCGAAGCCGGACGTCCGGATCAACCGCTCGACCTCCACGCCCGCATGATCGTCGTCGGTTGCGTAAAAGAGGACCGCCCGCTTTGGCAACCGGTTGGCCGAGGGCTCAAGGAGATTGCCCGACATCGTTCCGAAGGCCATGGCGAAGTGGGCCCCCGCCGGCACCCACCCCGAGACGACCTCGCCGGAGGACTGCCCTTGCGGCAGAAGGCGCTCCACGTTGCCGCTCGCGTCGACGCCAACGGGGTTGCTCGGAACGACCACGACCTTCCCGGTCAGTGGCTCTGCGATCTCGTCGATGACGCCCTTCAGCACCCCAAAACGCAGGGCGAGGACGACGGCTTCGGCGCCATCCAGGGCGTCGCGGTTGTCAACGGCAACAACCGCGGCGGGGCCGATTTTTGCAGCCAGGGCTCGCGCCGAGGCAGTGTCGGTGCTCGAGAGCCGCACGCTCTCGCCGCCTGAGGCGAGAAGGCGGGCAATAACCGACCCGAGCCCTCCGGTGCCGATGATCGCGGTGGTCATGCACGAAACCTCCTCGGCGTGTCGGTACCAATGTGGTCGGCCCGCAGCATCACCGGACGGACCGTCTCGCACCGTTGAGGGGATCGGCTCGAGTCACATCGGACCTGTTCAACTCAATCTTGGTCGACTTGGCTTGCCTCCTGCAGCATTGAGTATCTGGGAATACGGGTAGAAACGCGGAGCCGGAGGCCTTACATTAGGCCGTGACGTTGTGCGCAGATCTGCGGCGACTCCGTGGGGCCGGTGGTTCTAGACGTTCGATGCATCACGCCACTACCGGTAGCCCATTCGTCAGTGAGCCAGAAGTCCCGAAGAGTGGAGGTGCCAGATGGCCGAGTCCGCGTCGCCCCCGGAGAGAATCGTGCTGGCCCACTTCATCGTCTCAGACGACGTCGAGCGCTCCAAGCGCTTCTACACCGACGTGCTTGGCGGCAGGCTGGCCTTCTCGGGGCCCGGAGGACTGACTTATGTCGAACTCGCCAACAGCTGGATCATCATCAATGGCGGAGGTGGCCCGACCGACGACAAGCCCGCGGTCACCTTGGAGACGCCACGCGACCCCAATCGGGTCAGCAGCTTCCTGAACATCCGCGTGGCGGACGTTCACGCCGTGTACACGGAGTGGAGCGCCCGGGGTGCGCAGTTCCTCACGGAGCCGAAGCAGCACCAGTACGAGATCCGTTGCTACATGCGCGATCCCGACGGTTATCTGATCGAGGTGGGGCAAACGACGGGGAGCGGGGACTGGGTACCCGCCCACTGGCCATCGGACCTGGCCAACTAGGAATCCCTCGACGCCATTGCAGTGGCCATCGAGCCAAGAGAGAGGCGATCAAGCCCATGCGTCCTGACATCAAACCCGGCGGAGTGTTCCCCGATTACTCGTTGCCGGACCACACGGGCACGGTCCGTACGTTGAGCGAGCTCCAGGGGCGCGACCCCTTGGTCCTGACGCTCGCCCGTGGCAACTACTGCCCCAAGGAGCACCAGCAGCACCTGGAGCTGGCGGCAAACCAGTCCAAGGTGACGGTGGCCTACACCCAGATCGCCACGATCGCCACCGACGACCATCACACGCTCCAGGAGTTCCGTCTTTCGGTCGGCGCCCAATGGACCTTCCTCTCCGACCCTGAGCGGACCGTCCAGCGCGACCTCGACATCGCGGAGTACACCGACCCCGAGCACAACCCGATGATCCCCCACACGCTGGTGCTCAAGCCGGGGCTGATCATCCACAGCGTCTACAACGGGTACTGGTTCTGGGGACGTCCGTCGTTCTACGAGCTCTGGCTCGACCTCCGGGCGGCGTCGAGCGAGATCCGCCCCGACTGGGACCTGAGCAAGCCGGGTCTGCGCAAGGCCTGGGACGCCGGCGACTACTCCTCTTTCCACGGGTGGGACAGGCGACAGGGGTCGATGCCGACGTCGTACGAGTCCTAGCGGTCTTCGATCTGCCTGCGCGGGATCGAGGCGCGGCGCGTTGTCTTGAAGAGGTAGGTGGTCGTAGTGCGCACACCGGTTTGCGAGTTGCTCGGGATTGAACAGCCGATCGTGCAGGCGCCGATGTCGGCGGTGGCTGAGCTCGCGGCGGCGGTCTCGAATGCGGGTGGGCTCGGGACATTGGGCCTGACGTGGTCCACCCCCGCCGGGGACGTAGTTCGTGCGACGGCGGAGCTCACCGACCGACCCTTCGCCGGCAATTTCATCATGACGTCGGATCATCACACTCGCGTCGACGAGGCGCTCGGCGCGGGCATGCGGATCTTCTCGTTCATGTGGGGAGATCCGGCCGAATACGTCAAGCAGGTCCACGACGCCGGCGGCCTGGTGCTGCATACGGTCGGCAGCGCGGAAGAAGCGCGGCGAGCGGTCGCCGGCGGAGTCGATGTCATCGTGGCGCAGGGTTGGGAGGCCGGCGGGCACGTGTGGAGCCAGATCGCGACGCTTCCGTTGGTGCCCGCCGTCGTGGACGCAGTGGCACCTGTGCCCGTGATCGCAGCCGGTGGGATCGGCGATGCCCGAGGAGTGGCCGCCGTGATGGTGTTGGGCGCGCAGGCGGCGTGGCTCGGCACCCGGTTCCTGCTGGCCGAGGAGATGCCTGTTCACGACGAGTACCGTCGGCTTCTCGTGGACGCGGCCGAGACCGATGCGCAGTGGTACCCCAACCTCTACGAGGTCGGGTGGCCAGATGCTCCTCACCGCGCCCTGCGCAACTCGACGTCTCAGATGTGGGAGGCCGCGGGCCGGCCGCCTCTGGGGAGCCGACCGGGAACGGGTGAGGTCATCGCACACTTCCCCTCCGGCGATCCGATCGTGCGGTATTCGACGGCCGCGCCCACGGTCGGCACGACCGGTGACGTCGAGGCGTGTTCGTTGTGGGCGGGACAGAGCGTTGCGCTTGCCAAGCAGCGACAGTCGTCCGCCGAGATCGTGGCCGAGCTCGTCTCCCGTTTGTAACCGGACATGCCATGGTTTCCTGACTTCGTCGCCGCCACGGAACTCGCGCGTCGAGATTCTCAGGTTGCCGGTCGGACCGACCCGGTGACGCAGTACCTGCAGGCAATTGAAGAAGGCAAGACCCGCAAGCTGGAGTCGATCTGGCCGGGGAAGATCGTCGTCGAGGACCCCCGTGCCGGCACGATCAGCGACCATCGGAAGCTGCGCCAGTTCGTCAAGGCGAACCAAACCCGGCTGGCCGGGCTCTACGCGACCGCGGAGGTCATCGCGTCGACGACTGCGGGCCGGCGGGCCGTCGTGGAGCTCCTGGCCCATCTGGACGACAAGGGGGAGGAGACACGCTGGCCGATCGCGGTGGTGGCCGAGGCACCCGACGACCGGTCCGTGCTGTTCCGGACGTACTGCAGCCAATGGCCGGTGGACGGCCGGCGCCACGTGCGACCACCGATCCTGGAACCCGGTGACGAACATCCCGATGGCGTCGTCGGTCGTTATCTGGCTGCCTTGAGCGCCGGCGACGTCGAGGCCATCGTGCAGACGTTCACCGAAGCGGGGTGTCTCCGAGAGGCCATCGGACCCCACGCGTCACACCAGGGGGCGCAGGCACTGCGCTCGTACTACTTCGGATGCTTCAGCGCCGGCGGCGGAATCGAGCTCGAGTGTTGTCGCGTCACCGATGACGGCGTGCGCTGCGCGGTCGAGTACAACCTCCTCCGCTGGGGCAGCCACGCAGTGCCCCCGCAGGCCGGCATCGCGGTGTTCGAGCGAGACCCGGGCGGGCTCCTGTCCGCGGTGAGGATGTACGACGACGTCGAAGCGCCGGTTGACTCCGGCATCTGAGCCCGACCAAGGAGGCTGCATGGAAGAGGCGAGCCACCGCTCGGATGGAACCATGCAGGCGGTGTCCGTGAGAACTGCACGGGTGGTGCCAGCATATGAACGTCTCCGAGGAGGTTGGGAGCGTCGTAGGGCAGAGGTTCGCGCAGGCTGTGGTCCTCGTCAGAGCCGGCGAGCACAACGCGCTGGCGATGCCGACATCGTGCTCCTTTCGGTCACAAACGGTATTGGAGGTATACGACGCCACTGCGAAAGCTGCGCTCGTCCAACAGCTCGAGCTCGGCATGGACGCCGGCGGGCAGGGCGCGCTTGCCACCGCCCACTAGGACCGACCCGAGGAAGAGATGGCACTCGTCGACCAACCCCTCGGCGATCGCCTGGCCGGCGAGGTCGGCCCCGCCGATCGTGATGTCGGATCGCGAGGTGTCCTTCAGCCGCTTGATCGCCGGGGGGTCGAACTCGCGCTCGATTCGGGTTCTCTCGCTGGATACCGTCTGAAGCGTCCGGGAGTAAACAACCTTCTCGGCCGCACGCCAGATCTCGGCGAAGTCCCGGGTCACCGCCGCCTGATCGCCGCCGGTCGACACGGTCTCCCAGTAGACCATCGTCTCGTACATGCGCCGCCCGTACAGATGGGTGCCGACCGGCCGCTCGAGATCGTTGACGAACGCGTGCACCTCCTCATCTGGCGCCGCCCAGTCGAATTTGCCCTGCTCGTCCTCGACGTAGCCGTCGAGTGACGCGATCGCCGAATAGATCAGGCTGGCCATCTGAAACCTCCTGCAGCGCTAGTTGTGGAACGCAAGTCCGCGCTCGATCGAGGGCGTCCCGTCGGCCCCATGCCGCGCAGTTTCACGATCTCGGATTCGGAGACCTGCGCTAGTTGCTCCAGGCGCGTGTACCCGGGACGGGCAAGGGCGCGCGGCGTCGAGCACATCGCATCTGAGGTCAGTTCTTCTCATCGTCGAGTATGCCAGTGCAGTTCCCCTCCTCACACGTCCGACACCTGCCTCGCGAATAGACGAGGCTAGGCCGCGTGATCGGTCCGTACGAGTCTTCGGACCCTACGGGACCTGATCATCTGCTGCTCACGGCAACGACTGGGGAATTGAGACTGGCATCGGAAGTCGAGCCGTAGTACGTCGCATCGCCGTAGGAGAAGATGCCACCGTCGGAGGCCACCAGCCAGTAGCCCCCTCCGTCGGGCGTGCTGGCCATGCCAACGACCGGCTTGTTCAGATGGATGGCTCCCGTCGAGCCGTAGTACGTCGCATCGCCGTAGGAGAAGATGCCACCGTCGGAGGCCACCAGCCAGTAGCCCCCTCCGTCGGGCGTGCTGGCCATGCCAACGATCGGCTTGTTCAGATGGATGGCTCCCGTCGAGCCGTAGAACGTCGCATCGCCGAAGGAGAAGATGCCACCGTCGGAGGCCACCAGCCAGTAGCCCCCTCCGTCGGGCGTGCTGGCCATGCCAACGATCGGCTTGTTCAGATGGATGGCTCCCGTCGAGCCGTAGTACGTCGCATCGCCGTAGGAGAAGATGCCACCGTCGGAGGCCACCAGCCAGTAGCCCCCTCCGTCGGGCGTGCTGGCCATGCCAACGATCGGCTTGTTCAGATGGATGGCTCCCGTCGAGCCGTAGTACGTCGCATCGCCGAAGGAGAAGATGCCACCGTCGGAGGCCACCAGCCAGTAGCCCCCTCCGTCGGGCGTGCTGGCCATGCCAACGACCGGCTTGTTCAGATGGATGGCTCCCGTCGAGCCGTAGTACGTCGCATCGCCGTAGGAGAAGATGCCACCGTCGGAGGCCACCAGCCAGTAGCCGAACCGGTCAGAGCCGGCGGACGCACACGACGCTTCGATGTCTTGGAGTTCGGTGGTCCAATATGTCGGCAGTTGCTCGTAGAGCGTGGAGGTGTCCGCGTTGTCGGTGAGATAGATGTAACCGGAGTGACGAGCCTCGGCCAGGGAGATGGCTGCTGGGAGGTCGCCGCCTGGCACTGCTGAGACCTGACTCGAGAACATGTTTGCCGGATAGTCGTAGACCCATTGGGGCGGTGGATCGTTGACGAAGGCGCTGTAGGGCTGCTCGAAGACATTGATGAGGTCGCCGAGGCTCATGTAGGACTGGTCGGGATAGGTCCCCGGGTTGAGCATCACCACTGCGTCTTTCTCAGTGGCACGGACCGCAGCGGTGGCCTGCTGATAGTAGGCGAGCTGGACGGCGCCACTGGACGATTCGTCGAAGTAGATACCGGTGATGCCGTACCAGGTCTGATAGTCGCCGATCTCCTGGTTGATGGTGGTGAGCGGCACGGTGGCGAAGTTCGTGTCGATGTAACCGAGGAGCTGGACGCCCTTTGACCGAGCCTCCCTGATCACCTGCGCGTACTGCGGATCGAACGAGCTTCCGGGTCCGCTGTCGGGATTGACCACGATGGTGGAGCTCGATGTCGCCGTCGCCAGAGCTGTTTGCCAGGTCGCGCCCGGGTAGAAATAAGCGGGGAGGATGGATTGCACGGCGCAGTCTTGGGTATCAGCCCGCAAATGTCGGCTAGCGGAGACAGATTTCGTCCCCTGGAGAAGCGTTCCCGCCTCGGCCGACGGCTGTCCAAACGATCCAGCGACCACGACTGACATCATCACGATGAGGCCGGTCATTCGCGAAACAGGTCGTGTCAACATGACAATGTCACCTCCTGTCGCCTGATCACCAGCCCTCCGATTGCAATGTCGTGGTTCGAACACGGTAACCCTGAATCCATCGCTGGCGATGGCGTGCATGGCTTACGAAGTTCTGCGGGATCACGCGATCGTCGCATACATCCATCATGACGTCCTGCGCCAATTCTTGCCCGGATGGATGCTGAAACTCATCCGGGCAGGTCGTGCCACCAAGCGGTCGCCGGAGGTCAGGCGGAAGAGACGGAGGTTCCCTCGAAGAGCGAGACAGAGCTGCTGCGGCGATAATGGGACGACTGTCAGACAAATCGCCAAACCAGGATGTTGGATCGAGTTCGATACAGGGAAAGGCTTCAGAAGCTGCCTGAGGAAGACAGGACAAAGTGGAACCGAACGAGATTTACGCGGACCTGCTCGCAGTGCCTGAAACGGCGAGTACCTTTGCGGCACAGTCGATTCATTCGAAGGAGATCGCCCTTCAGCGCGTGAGCTTGTCTCGGGCTCGGGTCGGGGCCGGATCGTTCTCACTTTGTGACGGCTGAGAGTCTCGGGGTGGGTGACAAGCGACCGGAACGCTCCGGGCCAGTGAGGGGCTTTCGCAGTCGGACGCCGCCGACGCCCCGGAACTTCCGGCCACCCGGGCTCCACCGAATCGCCGCACGACCCGACAAGTGGGTCGATGAGGCCGGCGGCTCTGTGGACGACCCCGCTGTCCTCGAACGATTGCGGCGGCTGGCGATTCCACCGGCATGGGTCGACGTGTGGGCGACCGCCGACGCAAATGCATCAGTGCAGGCGACAGGCATCGACCAGCGCGGTCGGACGCAGTACCGATACTCTCCTGCGGCTCGAGATCTTGCCAGCGACTGCAAGTTCGCCCGCATGACAGCGTTCGCTGCGGCCATTCCTGCGCTACGCCTTCAGGTTGCGCGTGACATCGCTCGATACCGCCAGGATCCACTCGGCGCACGTGTCGTGACCGCCGCCATCGTCAGGCTTCTGGAGCGGGGGCTCCTTCGCGTTGGCAATGACCGGTATGCTCGAGACAATCACACCTACGGACTTACAACGCTTCGGCGGAACGACGTCGATACGCGCGGTTCGACCATCATGTTCCACTTCATCGGCAAGGAACACCTCCCTCACACGGTCACAGTTCACGACCCGGTCACGGCGAAGGTTGTGCGCGCGCTTTTAGGTGCGGCGGACAACGATGCCCAGCCGATCTTTGCGGTAACGGGTGAACGCGGAACGCATCACGTGACGAGTGCCGCAGTAAACGCCTACCTCCATGCGCATACCCAAGCGCCAGCGAGTGCCAAGGTGTTCCGTACTTGGGGCGCCACGGTTGCAGCAATTGCGGTGCTTGCTGGAGCCGAACCCCCAGCGGACGTTTCGGCGAGGTCGCGAGAGCGCCTCGCCGTCGGGGCTGCGGCGACTTTGCTGGGCGACACTGCCTCCGTCACCCGCTCTTCGTATATCCATCCTGCCTGGATCAACGTTGGCCGCTCTGTCCCGGTAGTCGCTGCCGTCGCCGAGTCGTCCGATCGCGTCGGTACGCGTGCTGTGGCGAGCCTCTTTACCGATCCGGGCGTCCAGGCAGCGGTCCTTTCTGGAATCACCGATGCGACCGCGGAAGTTGTCGCTCGAAATGAGAATCAGAGTCCCTAAGCCATGAAGCTTTCCGAGGTCACCATCTGAACTCGGGCGACCCGTTCTCCTCGATGCGCTGGCGAGTGGGCCAAATCGCGGGTGCGTTGGATCCTGAGTGAAACGGATGGGTGCGATTTCATCGACCTCGGGATCGGTGAGGACCCGTTGCCCTGCTCTCTGCGCTTACTTCCCGTTCTATCTCGTGACGGGGAACTGATTGCAGAGGTCGTCGATGGGTGAAAAGGCATCACCACGAGTGACGATGGCGTGGCTGTGGCGTTCGTGTCTTGGCCGAATCTCCTGATCTTCGAGCCGAATCCCACTTGAGCCGAACTACTGATTGAATGTCCCAATCACAAAAGTTCGGGGGTGGATATGAAGGCTTTGCCGACGGGCGTCTTTTACCTGCGACGGACGGCGCTGCCGCTAGCAACAGCGACCGTGATTCTGGCCGCGATGTTTGTTTCACTATCGTCAGAATCGACGGGGGCGGCTACATCGTCCAGTCGCGTGGTGGCGTCGAGCGCCCCCAGCAACGGTGTGTGGCCCGGAGTGGGCAAGATCTGCGAAGCGGGTCCGGGTGGTGCCTCCTCAGGGCGCGGAGTGGGGGACAAGACCATCAACATCGCCGTGTTCAACGATGCCGCCAACACGATCGAGCCGGGCCTGGAGGCGGAGTTTCCCGAGCAGGCCAAGGCGTTCGCGGACTGGTGCAACGCCTCGGGCGGCATCAACGGCCGCAAGATCGTCATCGACAACCGCGACGCCGCCCTGTTCAACGCAGCGCAGCAGGTAACAGCGGCCTGCCAGAGCGACTTCATGGCGGTCGGCGGTGGTATGGCGCTCGACCAGCCCTCGGTCCCGGTGCGTGAGAAGTGCGGGCTGGGTCAGATCAGTGGTTACGTCGTTTCCGACGCATCCGAGCTCGCCTCCGATCAGGTCGACCCCAGCGGCGGCAACACCAACACCATCACCTCGGGTTGGTTCAGTGCGCTGGCCAAGGCTTACCCTCAGGCGGTCAAGAAGTCGGGTATGGGCGGGGAGAACGACCCCTCCGTACTCGAGCCCGAGCGCAAGGACGAATACGGCGCCGAGGCCCAGGGATGGAAAGTGCTCGACTTCCAAGAGCCGCCGATTTCGGTGACCGACTGGGCGCCCTATATCGAAGAGGTCCAGAGCAAGGGCGTCGAGGCTCTGTGGCCGTCCCTGGACGACAACATCGTCCCCTACTTTCAGGCGATGACCACCGCCGGCTACCACCCAGCCTTCGTCATTCTCGGAGTTCAGTTCTACAATTCCACGACCACCAAGGGAGTCGCCGACAACCCAGGTCTCTCGCCGGTCTACGTCGAGACGTCATGGTGGCCACTCGAGATGGCCTCGCAGAACCCCTCGACAGAGCAGCTCGTCAACGTCATGCACAAGTACGCCAAGGGCGACCCCATCGACTTCGACGACGAGGAGGGTGCGGAATCGTGGCTCTTGTGGGCCAAGTCCGCCTCGGCCTGTGGCGCCGAGCTGACGGTGTCGTGCGTGCTCAGCCACGCCGCAGCCACGAAAAACTGGGATGCCGGAGGCATTGAGGCACCGGTGACGCAGTTGACGATGTCCAACGAGAACCCTCAGCCCTCGCCGTGCTTTGCCCTGCTCAAAGCCGAGCCCAACAAGTTCGTCTACGACAAGGCGATCACCCAACCCACTCAGTCCATCTGGAACTGCAACCCGAAGAACGTCGTCCACCTGACCCCGCAGCAACAGGCGTCCTTAACTGCGTCTTCGTGAGGGGTTAACTGTCGCCCTTTTTCCATCGGTACGCTCCGACAGCTGCAGACGCCCTCAGCTAGGGTCCAAATCGAGGCAACGTCTCAGTTAGGAACGTCGAATGGGACCATCGGGCTAGTCGGGGGAGTCGTGGAGAATCGAGGTGAACCCACCGGACCACTACAGGGCGTGAAGGTGGTCGAGTTGGGTGTGTGGGTCGCCGGTCCTGCGGCCGGGGGCATCCTGAGCGATTGGGGCGCCGACGTGGTCAAGATCGAGCCACCGAGCGGTGACCCCGCACGCGGTTTCCAGAAGATGCTCGGAGGAGATCTTCCCAGCAACCCGGTCTTCGAGCTCGACAACCGCTCCAAGCGAAGCATCGTTCTGGACCTGTCCTCGTCGGAGGGTCGTGAGATTGCCAACACGCTGATCGATGGGGCGGACGTCTTCCTCACCAACATCCGGCTGTCGGCACTTCAACGTGTCGGCCTCGATCCCACGTCCCTCAGGGATCGCAATCCCGCGCTGGTCTATGCCATCATCAGCGGGTACGGCCTGACTGGTCCCGAAGCGGATCGGCCCTCCTATGACATCGGGGCTTTCTGGGCGCGGTCCGGCGTGGCCGCCTCCCTGACACCTCCGGGCGCCGACCTTCCCTTCCAGCGGGGAGGCATGGGCGACCACTCGGTCGCGATGACGGGAGCGGCCATGGTCTGCGCCGCGCTCGTCGCTCGCGAACGCACGGGCGTGGGCGACCTTGTCTCGGCGTCCCTCCTTCGCCAAGGCGCATACACCATCGGATTCGACGTGAACGTGGCGCTCATGTGGGGAAGGCCGATCCGGCTCGGGAGCCGGTCGACGATGACGAATCCGACCGTCAACAACTACACCGCCGGCGACGGGAGGCGCTTCTGGGTCGTCGGCCTGGACGGAGAACGTCACTGGCCGCCCCTAGCCCGGGCCGTTGATCGCTCTGAATGGCTCACCGACGAGCGCTTCGAGACGACAGCGGGCCGACTCAAGAACGGAGTTGAGCTGGTACGCCTGCTCGACGAGATCTTTTCCACCCGGCCACTATCGGAATGGGCCGAGATCTTTGACGCCGAGCCGGACTTCTTCTGGTCACCGGTACAAACCGTCGAGGACCTTCTCTCCGACGAACAGTTCCTGGCGGCCGGTGGACTGGTGCAGGTGCCCGACGAGCACGGGACCCAGATGATGATTGCCACTCCCGCCGACTTTGAGGTTGACTCTGCCAAACCCCGATTCCGCGCACCGAGACTGGGAGAGCACACTCGGGAGGTGCTCGAAGGCCTAGGTTACGACGCGTCTCAGATCGCCGGTCTGGAGTCGGCGGGGGCGATCAGGACCGACGCGCCCGGAACGGGCGACGGTCCGTGAAATCGACCGTACGAATAGGGTGCGGCTTTTTTCGAAATCGGGTGGTAGCGAATCAAAGCCAGAAGGGTCAATCAGCGTGCGCTCGCGCGGAAAATTTCACGGAAACCGGTTCAGGCTGGAGGCGGCGCTGGCCGAGGCGGATGACCGGAGCTCGTCCCGGGCGACCAGCTCGCAGGAGCCGCTCCCCATGAGGCCGTGCGAGTCGCCTCGCGGTCGACGAGCGGTCGTCCGGGAGGCCACAGTGGTCGCTCGGGCTTCGTACCTGGAGTGGAAGGATTGGAGTTATGCCAGATTCCCGCGTCATGGTGGCCGAAGAATTTTTTCAGAAGTTATTTGGAGGCAATGTTTCGGCGGCCCGCGATCTCCTCGATCCTCAGGTCGTGGAAGTCGTACCCGGAACACACCCACCCTCGGGCGTCTTTCGAGGCGTTGACGCCGTTGCGGCGCACCTTTCAACCTTTCTCCGACTGACAGAAGACCCAATCGACGTCCTCGAATGGGAGGATTGGATGGCTGGGGTCGACAATGTTGCTGGGCTTGCGAAGATTCATCTGCAACGCGAAGGCCAACAGCACGATTTTCGGGTCATTTTCCTTGTCTCCGTGACCGAAGATGACGGACGACATCGGATCTCGAGGATTGAATCCTTTTACAGCGATCAAGCAGCATTTGATCGCTTCTTCTCAGTGGAGTCATCGGCGCGCCCACCGAGGAACTGGAGTACCAGAGGAGGAGCATGCCCTCTAAGATCGAGGACTACGCCATCATCGGAGACACGAAAACTGTTGCCCTTGTCGACCTCACGGGATCCATCGACTGGTGGTGCGCGCCGCGAATCGACTCGGGCGCCGCCTTCGCGGCGCTGCTCGGCGACGCAGCTAACGGACGGTGGCTGATCGCTCCGAAAGGCGAGGTGACAAAGGTCACCCGCCGTTACGAACCGGAGACCTTGGTTCTCGAGACGATCTTCGAGACGTCGACCGGCTCGGTGTCGGTGTGCGACTTCATGCCGCCGTACGACGGTCACTCGATGATCCACCGCATCATCGAGGGGCGAGGTGGCACCGTCGAGATGCAGATGGAGCTAATCGTGCGTTACGAGTACGGCGCGATCACGCCCTGGGCCACCGCTACCGGTGACGGCCAAGTCCTCGTCGCCGCCCGCGACGGACTCCGCCTGCACAGCCCAGTCCGCCTCGTCGGCAAGGGCAACACTACGGTTGCCTCCTTCTCCGTGTCGGACGAGATCCGCCGCTCCTTCTCGCTCACGTGGTTCCCCTCGGAGATCCACGCCCCGCTCCCCCTCGACAGCCTCGCTGCCCGCAACCACACGCGGCACTATTGGCACGCCTGGGTCGGACGCTGCACCTACAACGGCGGTTCGCGCGACCTGGTCGTGCGCTCGCTCATCACGCTGAAGGCCCTCATCTACGAGCCCACCGGTGCCATCTGCCGCGGCAGCGACGACCTCGCTCCCCGAGACCATCGGGGGCAACCGGAACTGGGACTACCGCTATACCTGGCTCCGAGACTCAACCTTCAGCCTGCATGCACTCTTGCTCTCGGGGTACACCGACGAGGCGGCGGCGTGGGTGCAGTGGCTGCGCCGCGCCGTGGCGGGGAACCCCGGCGAGATGCAGATCATGTACGGCGTCGACGGGGAGCGGCGCCTCGCGGAGTTTGAGGTCGACCATCTCGCGGGATACGACGGCTCAAGGCCCGTTCGTATCGGTAACAAAGCGGTGACCCAACTGCAGCTCGATGTCTACGGCGAGGTCCTGGACTCTGCCGTCACCTACTGGCAAAGCTCTATCCCCAAGGAGTCGAACGTATCGCCGGATCAGATAATGGCGATCATCGCGCACCTCGAGAAGGTGTGGCGCGAGCCCGACAACGGGATCTGGGAAGTCCGCGGCCCGCGCCGGCACTTCACACATTCGAAGGTCATGGCATGGGTGGCCTTCGACCGCGCCGTCGCGCTGGCGGAGCACGGTCCCTTGCCGAAGGGACCGATTGACCATTGGCGGCGATTGCGCGACGAAATCCACGCGGAGGTCTGCGACAAGGGCTTCGACCCTGAGCTCAACTCGTTCACCCAGTACTACGGCTCGAAGCTGCTCGACGCGAGTCTCCTTATGCTCGCACCCGTCGGCTTCCTGCCGCCCGATGACCCGCGTATCGTTGGCACCGTCGAGGCGATCAAGAAGGGGCTCGTTATCGATGGCTTCGTTCGCCGGTACCAGACCGACACCGACGAGAACGTCGACGGCCTGAAAGGAACCGAGGGAGCCTTCTTGATGACGAGTTTCTGGCTCGTCGACAACCTCGCGCTACTCGGACACCACGACGAGGCAGAGGAGATGTTCGACCGGCTGAGTGCGCTCTGCAACGATGTCGGTCTCCTCTCCGAGGAGTACGACCCGAAGGCTGAGCGGCTGCTCGGGAACTTCCCGCAGGCGTTCTCGCACGTGGCCCTGATCAACACCGCCGCCAACCTCTCGATGGCCGAGCACGGTCCCTCGGTGATGCGCAGTCACCGCTACCGCCCACCAAATCAGACATGACCCGAAGACCGCCCAAAGTTCGATGGGATCTCACAAAATCCCATGAGAATCCTTCCGGAAGCCCTCGTAGACCGAGCCACGTCGACCGGCTGCACAGCGTGAATCGAACCCATCGGGAGACGGCGCTCGATCACTGCCATTGGCTTGCCAACCTCCGAGGAAGAATTCCAAGCGCTGCAGCGGTTACTAGAGGTCACCTACGCAGCCGCCTTTGAGCCGTCCAGTTGACGGGGAGATCCGCGGTCTATGCCCGTGGCCTAAGGAATGGGCCGTTCGGAACGCACGATTGAGTTCGACCGTCTGGCCTGGCCTGACTGGGGCGTTCCCACGCCGACTAACGGGGTGGCCGGTATCATCGTTTTCTTGCGTCGAGCGCCTGGCGGGGGGGCCATGCCGGCTCGAGCTGCCACAGAGCCCATCCCCGAGAGAACGGGTGTACCAGATGTCGTTAGGCGAGCACGTGTCGCAGGGTTCCCTCCCGAGCCTGCCCCAGATCACGCCGGCCGAGGGGCGGCTCGCCGTGCTCTGCGTGGGGCTCGGCGCTGTCGGGACCACGCTGATCGCCGGGGTCGAGTCCATCAGGAGTGGTTCGGGCCAGCCGATCGGCTCTCTGTCCCAACTCGGGACGGTGCGTCTCGGCCGCCGTGACGAGCAGCGGGTCACCCGGATCGAGGACCTGGTCCCCCTTGCCTCCCTCCCCGAGCTCGACTTCTGCGCGTGGGACCCGTTCCCCGACGATGCCTTCGTCGCCGCCAGCCGGGCTGGCGTCCTCGACCAGCCGTCCATCGAGCGGGTCGGTGCGTACCTGCGTACGATCCGACCCCTCCCGGCCGTGTTCGACCCGTCCTACGTCTCTCAGGTCCACGGAACGAACACACGCCCGGAGGACACCCATCGCGAGCGGGTCGAGGCGATCCGGGCCGACATCATGACCTTCATGGAGGCCAAGGGCTCGGCCCGGGGCATCATGGTCTGGTGCGGGTCGACAGAGGCACTGCTCCCCGATAACGGGGCGTACCACAGCCTCGAGGCCTTCGAGAAGGCCCTCGATCGCAGCGATCGGGCGATCGCCCCGAGCATGCTCTACGCCTACGCGGCGCTCGGACTGGGCATCCCGTTCGTCAACTGCTCGCCGAACCTGTCTATCGACACGCCGGCGCTCACCCGCTACGCCGCCGAGCACTCGGTCGCCATCGCTGGCAAGGACCTCAAGACCGGCCAGACCATGGTGAAGACGGTCCTGGCGCCGATGATCAAGGCCCGGATGCTCGGGCTCTCGGGGTGGTACTCGACCAACATCCTCGGGAACCGCGACGGCGAGGTCCTCCAGGACCCCGACAGCTTCCACGCCAAGGAGCAATCCAAGCTCGGCGTGCTGGAGGGGATCATGCAGCCCGAGCTCTACCCCGAGCTCTACGGCGAAATCGAGCACCAGGTTTCGATCAACTACTACCCGCCGCGGGGCGACAACAAGGAGGGGTGGGACAACATCGACATCTTCGGGTGGCTCGGCTATCCGATGCAGCTCAAGGTCAACTTCCTCTGCCGAGACTCGATCCTGGCAGCGCCGCTCGTCCTCGACCTGCTGCTCTTCACCGACCTGGCCCAGCGGACCGGGATGCGCGGCATCCAGGAGTGGCTGTCCTTCTACTTCAAGTCGCCGCAGTCCTCGCCCGGCGTCTACCCCGAGCACGACCTGTTCATCCAGCTGACCAAGCTCAAGAACACGCTGCGCTTTCTGGCCGGTGAGGAGCCCATCACACACCTCGGCCTCGAGTACTACGACTACTTCTCCTAAACCCCCGTCTGGCGAGGGGGCAGCCCCATCGAGTGCGTCGGGGACCCTCTATCGAATCGAGATCTGCCAATACGTCGTCGATGGCCCGGGCAAAGGAAGGTCAGAGGTTCAAAATCCTCCCCCGCCACCAGGTGGCCCCGGTCGGCGCATTGTGTCCGGGCCGTTCGCGTTCGCCTGAGCTCGACGGGAGATCTGTCTGTTGCCGACCCGCAAAGGGTCCCGGGCCGTTCCGAGATGATGGACCCGTATAACCTCTTCACACGCTGCGGGTGAACTGGCAAAGTTAGGGTTCTTCGATGGGCCGCGAAGGGGTGACGGGGTACTGCTGGCCGCAATCAGTGTGCTCGGGCGGGCACGTCGGACTGCACGTTTCGTCGTCTTCTGGCCGGCCGGTGCGCGTCGAGGTGGCACGGGTCGGCTCGCGACGGCAGGTCGTGTTCAGTTCTGACGCAGTCGCAGCCCTCGAGCACGAGACGCCTAAGGACGCCTCTTCGAAGGGTTGCGGTTGGCCGGTCGCTCTCACGCTCGACGTCGACCCGACGTGGCGGTCGGGCTACTACGAGGTAGTCATGGACATCGACGTTGGCGAGAAGGTGCGACGCGACTACGCCTTCTTCGTCGTGCGTCCGTCTTCTGGCGCGCGAATCGTGCTGGCACTGGCCACCAATACATGGCACGCCTATAACGACTTTGGGGGGCCGAATCTATACACGGGCGGTACCCAAGTCGCCATGCAGCGGCCGATGTCGGCGGGCTACCTCTACAAACCACCGGGCAAGGGTCGTCGTGTGACGGGAACGGGCGCGCCCGATCCGCAGAACGCCGCGCACGTCGGCTACATCCAGATCAACCATCTGTCGGGCTATGCCGGGTCGGCGGGTTGGCCAGACTGGGAGCTGCCGTTCATTCAATGGGCTGAACGCGAAGGCTTCGAGATCGCTGTATGCACGAACGCTGATCTCGAAGAACACCCCGAGGTGTTGAATGCCGCAAATCTGTATCTCTCCGTAGGCCACGATGAGTACTGGTCTCGTGGAATCCGCGACACGGTCGAAGGATTCATCGCGAGCGGTGGCAATGCGGCATTCTTCTCGGGCAACACGTCGTTGTGGCAGGTGCGCATCGAAGGTGACGATCACGATGTGATGGTCGGCTACAAGAGCTTCTTCAAGAACGACCCCCTGATGGGCACCGACAGAGAAGCGGAGGTGACGACGTTCTGGTCGGACGTGCTAGTCGATCGTCCCGAGAACTCCATGACCGGCGTCACGTTCACCCGGGGGGGCTATCACCGGATAGGTCGCAACGTGACCGCCGGCCTCGGTGGCTACACCGTGCACCGCGCCGGCCACTGGATCTTCGACGGCACCGGGCTGGGCTACGGCGACGTGCTGGGTGCCTCGGCGACCGTGGTTGGCTACGAGTGCGACGGGTGCGTGTTCACCTATCGGGACGGGCTGCCGTACCCAACTGGCGAGGACGCTACGCCGTCGACCTTCGAGATCCTCGGTACCTGCCCGACGCAGCACTTCACACGCGAGACGGCGCCTCGACCGCCCAAGCCTGGCGAGCCGAGCGAGTTGGAGTACATCGCTTCACGCATGTTCGGGACGCGTGAAACCGAGGCCATGGAACGCATTCGTCACGGCCACGCGGTGCTGGGTGCCTACACGAACAAGGCGGGCGCCACAGTGATGACATCGGGGTCGACCGACTGGGCTCATGGGCTGGCAGGGCGAGATCCGCAAATCGAACAGATCACACGGAACGTGCTGACGCAATTGGGATAGTTCTGTGGTGGTCTCCCACATCTTTCCCGCGCAACGTTCAGACGGTCAGAAGCGATCCGCCTCGTAGGACGGGGACGGTGGGCTTGACCTCCGTAGCGCTCCAGCTCAAGTGCGAATCAGTTGGCCTGAGATCACCGCCGCGAGAGAAGTAGACGGTTCGGACGGGCTCGTAACCCGAAGGTCAGAGGTTCAAATCCTCCTCGCGCCACCAAGAAGGCCACAGGTTAGGGTCAGTCCGAGGCACCCGTCTTATTGGTCCGCGGTAGAAACGTCAGAACATCACGGGCCGTGGGCACCTGGGTGCAATGGGCCGGCCTGCCTATGATCGGGCGGGACGACCCAGATGGACGAGCCCTAGGGATCACGTGGACATTTTCAAGGAGTTCACCTTTGAGGCGGCCCATCGGTTGCCGAACGTAGAGCCAGGACACAAGTGCTCGCGATTGCACGGACACTCGTTCCGGGTCAGAGTGCACGTCGACGGCCTTGTCGACCAACGGTTGGGCTGGGTCCGCGACTTCGCCGATCTCAGCGAGCACATGCGGCCGTTGCTCGAGCAGCTCGACCATCACTACCTGAACGAGGTCGAGGGGCTGGAGAATCCGACCAGCGAGCGGCTGGCCCTCTGGTTGTGGGAGCACCTGCAGCCCGGCTTGCCCGAACTGTCCCAGGTGGTGGTGCAAGAGACCTGTACCACCGGCTGTGTCTACCGCGGCGAATGAGCGTTACCGGACAGAGCGATCGTCGTGTCGCCGTGTTGACGAGCGGCGGCGTGGACAGCGCGGTGCTCGTGGCCGATCAGAGCAGTCGGGGCGAAGTGGTGCAACCGATCTACATCCAATTCGGTCTCGCCTGGGAAGGGGCCGAAGAGGAGCACCTCCGCCGGTTTCTCGACTCGCTGCCGGCGGACTGCCAGGCGCGGCCGCTCGTCGTACTCGAGTTCCCGGTGGCCGACGTGTACGGCTCGCACTGGAGCGTTTCGGGAACGGAGGTGCCTGACGAGGACACGCCCGACAGCGCCGTGTATCTCCCGGGACGCAACCTGCTCCTGCTCGCTAAGTCGAGCGTCTGGTGCGCGCTCAATGACTTCGGGGTCCTGGCCCTCGGCACGCTGAAGGGGAACCCGTTTGCCGACAGCGGGGCAGAATTCTTCGACGGCCTCGCCTCGCTGGCAAGCCTGGCGCTCGACCGGCCACTTGCATTCGAGCGGCCGTTCGCCGGGTTCACCAAGATCGAGGTGCTGGAACGTGGACGGCATCTGGCGCTGGAGCTCACTTTCTCATGTATCGATCCCCAGGACGGCGAACACTGCGGGCGCTGCAACAAATGCGCCGAGCGGCGCCGGGCGTTCGCCGAGTCGGGACTCGCCGATCGGACGGCCTACGCCGACCGCTGAGCAGGTGCCGCGGGTCTACGTGGCGCCGATTTCTTTCGGGCTTGGGGACTTAGTGGTTTCGCTCCCGGTGGTCCAGGCTCTGATCGCCGACAGTGCCAGACAGGGTCACGAGACCTGGCTGGTGGCACGGTCGGTCTCCCAGGCGCGCCTTTCCGAACGGATTCCTGGTCTCGCCGGATGCGTGGCCGAGGAAACATTCCCACCGCTGTCCGGGGCCGACCGGGTGGTCGATCTGCGCAACCATCCGCTCCAGCGCGACTATTGGTGGGGTTCCCCAGAGTTCGAGGCGGCAGTTGGACCGCTTGACATCAACCAGATCCTCGACCGGATCGCCACTGACTTTGGCGTCGACGCCGACTTCTCGGCACCGACGCCCCTTCTGTCCTCGAAGGTGCCCGGGATCGGCCGCACAGTGCTCCTGGTGACCGAGACGGACGGCCCCGCCAAGGCCTGGCCGGCCGCCAAATGGGAGTCGCTTGCTGCACAGCTACGCCAGCGCTTCGACGTCCGGCGGGTGACCCGGACGGTCGCGGGCGGAGACCTCGACACGCTTGCCGTCCCCGCGTTCCCTGTCTCGAATCCCGGGGCGGCCGTTGACGCCCTCTCGTCCTGCCGTGGTGTCATCGGAATAGACACCGGGCTGACCCACATCGCTGTCCAACAGCGAACGCCCACCGTCACCATCTGTCGGCATGGTTCGTTGTACTTCCGGCCCTGGTCGCACGCGCACGCCTTGCGCGGCGCCCCCTGCGATGCGGCCTGCCTAGCCGTGGAGCGAGCTTCGGCCTACAACGACCGAGTCAGCCTCCGGGGCTTCCGATGGCAGCCCCGGACGTGCCCCTCCGGTCAGAAGTGCCTGGCCGAGCTACAACCAGAGCAGGCGGTTCGCCTGTTCTACGAGCTGGTGTGACGGTGGCGAGCGGCGCCGGCCAGCCAGTGGCGGTGGACGCTTACCCCGAGCTTGGCGTGCGGAACTCCCAACCAGAGGGAATCGGGCGGGTCGCCGACCTGGGCGACTTCGTGGCCTGGAACAACCTCGGGCGGAACGTCGTTTTCGCCGACCGGTGGTGGCAACCGGTCGCCGTCTTCGGCACCACCTCCTTCGCTTACGACGACGAGCTCTCCCAGTACGACCTCGACGTGCACGCCATTCTCCAGTTCGCCGAGGAGGGGGAGGGCCTGGTCGTGACCCTCAACCATCTCGGGTCGGTGCTCGGCTTCGCCGCAGCGGAGATTACGTTGTCAGCCGTTCCCTCGTCGGGCCTCACCCCCTCGGGACCGGTCAGACTCCTCCAGCCGGTGATCTCAACCTCGTTCGCCGACGATCTCGAGCGCACCGTGGCGGTCGGGGCGCGGCTGGTCAGCTCCCGGCCGGCGTCGTCTGGCGAGGGGGGCCTGCTGGTTTCCGAACCGGTACACGTAGGCCTCTCGAAGCCCTCCCTCGACGCCGAGGTGGCGCTTGACGGCTGGGGGCGGGTGACCGCCCTCTCCACCTTCGATATTGGCCGCGATCACCTGGTGGCGGTGGGCGGTGAAGGCCGGGCCTCGCTGGTGACGCTGGTCGGCGGGCGGATCGGGCGAAGGTGGTTCGAAGTTGACCTGCCTCTCCGGGCCGCCGCCTTCGCCTGGGACGGCCGGCTGCTGTGGGCAGTCGGCAGCGAGCTCACTGCTTCCGCGCTCGACGACTATCGGTGGGAGGACCTTCGCGGAGGCTCCTACGCCGGCCTTGATCCCTCGAACGGCCAGGTGGTCGTCGCCGGCGACTTGCCCGACGAGGTGGCGTGGGGCAACGGAGGCGTCGCGGTGGTCATGGCCGATGGCCGGCTCTGCGCGGTGGGGAGGACCGGGCGCCTCCACTGGCTGGCTGATCCCAGGATCGGCCGATTCGCGTCCACCGCCTCCCTGGCCGAGTCGTCGCTCGGCATCGCCCACGCGGCAGCCGTCGGTGACCGCGTCCTCTTCGGATTCAATCGAGGCGGGTACCGTCTGCACGTCTCGGACGTGGGGTCTCCGGCGCATAGAGCTTGAGGTGCTCATAAGGGACGAAGCGCCGCCGCCCGGCCCGCACATCCTCCAATAGGGCGTCGATAGCCGCCGCCAGTTCGTCCAGCTGACCGCTCAGCCGGAGCAGCCGCCGGCCAAAATCGCCGTCGCCGTTCCCGGCCATCCTGGCGGCCAGATCGGTTCGGTCCAGGCGGATCGCCAAAACCGACAGCCGGTCGAGGGCCATGGCTGGACTCTCGGTTGAAGGCGTAGCGGTGGCCGATTGGACGAGGGCGGCATCGATGGCAGCGTCGATGCGCTCAGCGAGGCGGTGGCGCTCGAGGTTGAGGCGGTCGATCGAGCGCTTGGCCCGGGCGACGGTGGCGTCGTCCGCTCCCGCGGTCCGAGTGACGTCCTCGAGCCCCCACTGCTCCAGGTTCGAACGGAGGAGCTCGAGAAGCAGCTGCATCAATCCGTCGGTATCGGGTTGGTCGGAGTCCCTTCGGCCGTCCGGCGAGTTTCGATCATCCGACGGTGGTTTAGCTCGGAGCCAGCGTCGGAAGCTGGTCACCACTTCGCTCGCCGATGGCATGGGCGCGCGGTCGTCGGTCACTGGAGTGGTGCCGCCAGGTGTCGCAGGACGGATCTCGCTGCCAGCGACCCCTGCCCGATTGCCGTAGCGATCCGCCAGTAGGCGCCAGCAACGACGTCGCCGGCGGCGAACACGCCCAGGCGCGAGGTGGCCAGTGTCTTGTCGACAACTACAGCGCCGGATCCGTCGAGCTCGAGCTGGTCCCGAACGAGCTCGGTCCGGGGAGCTTTGCCGACCTTCACTACCAGTCCGCCGGCTTTGATCGAACGACGTTCACCGGTGGTGAGGCGCACCAGCACCACCTCCTCCAACCGGTCCTCTCCACTTACGGCGTCCAGCTCCCAGCCGCCGAGTTCGGTGATCCGCGGATCGTCGCGGAGCTGGCTCGCGATGTCAGGTCGGGAAGCGAGGCGCTCGGAGCGGTGCACCAGGGTGACAGGGGACCCGGTCTGTGCCAGGGCGAGGGCGTCGAGAGTGGCGTTGTCCCCGCCGCCGATTACCACCACGGGGCGACCGGCGAATCGATCGAGATCCGGCCCCAGCTGGTAGGTCACGTCTCCGCCGAAGGCCCCATCGGCGGCCGCGGTAGCTTCCGGAGTCCCACCCCGGTGGCGATCACGATCGTGTCGGCCGCCATCCGTCGGCCGGCCGACTCCACCCACCGCTCGCCGACATCGATCCGGTCGACCGGCCACGATCGGCGGGTCCTGTCGCCCAGGATTGCTGTCGACTGCTCAACAGCCAGCGGCAACGGGTGCTGGTCGTCGTAGACACCGGCCGCCACGTTGCGTACGTGGAACGGTATCTCGTTGATCTGGCCGCCGATGTCCGCCTGCATCTCGAGCACGATCATGTCGAGCTGGATGTCGTAACACTCGAGAGCGCAGCTCAAGCCGGCCATCCCCCCGCCGACGATGACGACCTGGTGATGCTCTTCGGCTCCCGCCGACCCGGCGCTCACGACACTGAACCTATTGGACTCGCTGGTTGTAATCCACTTCCAGACGAAGGAGCTCAGCGGACTCCCCTCGACGAGCATGCGAGGCGCACGATCTGCCTTTCGACGACTTGCCTCGCTCTCGTCGCACCCGTGAAGCCCCAAGTCCGATGGCGCGAAACGGCCGGGACAATTGTCACGTCCAAGAAGCCATTGGCACTGGGGGGTGTCTTGATGGTGCCCGCAGCGCCAAGCCCTTTACCATTCGATGCCGGTGGAGACGCAAAACTCATTCTGCTCTGGGTCTGACATTCTTACCCATCGGGTCCGCCCGAAGCTCTGCACGTCTCCGTCGATGCGACGAGCGCCCAGTGCTTGCAACCGGTGGACCTCTGCTTCGATGTCGTTGACCACAATGTCGAGATGCATGCGGTTCTTGCCGGCTTTGGGTTCGGGTACGCCCTGAAGGAGAAGCGGTGAAGCGATCCCTTCTTTGGGCACGAGCACAGCCAAATTCGCATCCGAGTAGTAATCGCGATAGTCGAGCGCCTCGCGCCAGAAGGTAGCGAGCCTCGTTGGCTCCGCACAGTCGAGCACGAGTTCCACTCTTGCCTTGTGTTCCATCACGTGCCTCCTGCTCGAAAAAACCGCTCGGCCAGCGCGGACAAGGATATGCACCCACCTGCGAACGGGGCGCTTGGGTGGGTCCGCCCTCAAGGACCCGCGAACGTGGGATGTGGCGCGTGCCCCCGAAGCGCATCATGACGTATCAAGTTCCGACACCTAGGAGCCACGAGCGGCTCGTCACCGAGCTCGAGGCTCTCGCGGCGAACAGCGGAGTGCCCGTCGTGCGCTTCAAGATGGGCGAGTCCAAAGAGGACATCGCTCGGCCCTTTCAAGACGAAGTGGCCGCGGCCGGTCGACCCGGACTGGTGCTGGTGGGCAAGGCTCAGGAGCGCACCTCGGCGTGGCGCGGCTACGTCGACGACACCCACGCCGGGCATCGCCCCAGCCATCCGCACATGGCCTGGCGTCGCCATTCCTCGGTGCCCGACCACTGGTATTTCTATTTCGCCGACCACGAATGGGGACCAGCCTTCCTCAAGGTCTGCACCTACGCGCCCTACCCGCTGTGGTGCTGCGCCAACGGCCACGAATGGGCCAAGTGCCAGCTCGCCAAGGCCGGGATCGGCTTCGAGGCTCTCGACAACGGACTGCGCAGCGTCGAGGATCCCGCTGCAGCGCATCGCATCTGCGCTCGACTCGGTGCCGGCCACCTCCGCGCGCTCTTGGCCCGCATGATGGCCGTCGTCCCTGATCCTCTGTGCGCCCACGATCGCTTGGCCGGGTTCGAGTGGTCCTCCTCCATCGCGCAGCTCGAGGTCTCCGACACCGCGGTGTTCGATCAGCCGCGCCGGGCCCGGGCCTGGTTCGAGGCGGCCATCGGCGACCACCTCGACCTCGGTCGTCCCGAACGGGTCTCCTTGCTCGTTGACCGCCGCGTGCTCAGTGGAAGCAAGCACAAGACCCCAGGGCGCTTTGCCACCGAGATCATCACCCGCGACACCGCCCCTCAACTCCAGATCCACTACCGATCATCCAAGGCGAAGGCCTATCTCAAAGAAGGCCGGGCTCTGCGCGTCGAGACGACGGTGAACAATGCCAGCGACTTCGACCTACACAAAACCCTCAGCGCCGAGAACTGGAACGCACTGCGCCGCGCCGGGGCCGACACCAACGCTCGCTCCTTGGCCACGCTCGGCGAGGGACGGCCAGGACTTCCCGACCCGGCCACCCTCGAATTGATCGTCATGCTGTCAGTGGGTCTAGGAGCTGAGATGTCAACCATCCAACGTGCACTGAGTTACAAAGTATTCGTGGCACCTTCAAAGCCGAGCCAAGCTCCGACACCCCGGTTCGGCGACCCGCCGGCCTGGGATCCCATCACGTCGACACTGATCTTCGGTCGCCGCGACGCCGTCCTGGTGGACTCGTTCATGACGGTCCGCGAGGCCACGGCGCTCGCCGCCTGGATTGAGCTCCACGATCGGCGGCTCACGACGATCTACATCACCCACGGCCACGGCGACCACTACTCCGGGCTGTCCGTGTTGCTCGAACGCTTCCCGGACGCACGGGCGATGGCCACCAAGGGAACGGTCGAGCAGATGCGCAACGGTGGCCCCACGCAGCACCCTTACCGCGCGTGTTTTCAAGACAGATCGCTGAAACGATCGTCGCCGAACCCCACACTGCAGTCAACGCTAGGAAGCCCCTATGAGGTCACGACTAGGGGAAAGCGGGCCTCGAGAGGCCATCAAGGTTCGGCAGTCAGCAGGTTCCACTGCCACCGACAGACCGAGCAGGACAATGGCGTCACCAAGTTCCACGTTCACGGAGGAGGCCTCGTCTTCTCGCGGGTGACGAACGAATTCGGCACTGCGAAGAGGGTGGCCTCGGCGATTGACGATGCGTTCGGACCTAGGGCGCAAAACCTGGCCAGGGCGGACTTCAGACGTGTCTTCAAGGAGTTCTGATCGCCATGAACTCCCGACGGCTTATCGGAGATGCGCCTTGGAGATGAAAGGAGAACAGACATGACCGAAATCGAGAACGCAATCGACCGCACGAGCAGCGACCGAGCGCCTTGGGCTCCGTCCAATCTCGCAGGATTGTTGAAAGAACCAGCAATCGAGACTTGGGCCAGGGAAGCTGCGTCAGAACGTCTCATCACGCCGTTGGACGCGCTTGGGTTGCTCGCCCGAGCCCTCTCGCTCGATCCGGAACGATGACGAACGCGTCGAAACAGCTCCCATTTTGAGAGGGAAGACTGGATGATGTTGGGCTTTGGCCCGGAGGACCTCGATGCCCCACTGCTCGGGGTTGAACTGGCAGAGAATTCCTCGCGATATCTCCGTCGATTCAGGGGTGATCTGGTACCAGCCGTGGGGGTCGTTCTGGGGCATGGCGCCAATCCTGCTCAGGTGAAGGCATATACCTTGACTTTTCGGACCTGACATCGGTCGTTCGGGTCGGACTGAGAGTTGCCCTGAAAACTCGTCGAGGGACTTCACGTATGGCGGAAAGGCCGACCGTCGGCGACTGAGCCATAGGTATAGACCTAAGCTATACACTGAGTGTACTCTCTGGGCATGAGCGTTCCCATGGCCCTCCTTGGGCTCCTCGATCGCGAACCGAGCCACGGCTACGACTTGAAGCGCGAGTACGACACGTACCTGAGCCCGGGGAAGCCCCTTCCTTTTGGCCAGGTGTACGCGACCCTCGCTCGGCTCACTCGCGATGGAAAAGCGGTCGCCGGAGACGTCGAGGCCGGAGCCGGCCCCGAGCGAAAGCGCTACTTCATCACTGAGGAGGGAAGGCTAGAGGTTGAGGTGTGGCTCGCGGAGCCGATCCCAGCCGAGCCTTACCTGCAGACGGACCTCTTCGTGAAGGTCGCCCTGTCGCTGATGCTCGGTCGTCCCGCCGAGGAGTACCTCGACGCGCAGCGGGCGGCCCATCTCAAGCGGATGCGTGAGCTCACCCAGCTGAAACAGCACGGAAGCCTCGTCGACGCGCTCCTCGCCGACCACGGCCTCTTCCACCTCGAAGCCGACCTTCGCTGGATCGACCTCACCTTCGCACGGCTCGACGCCCTCGCAGCAAAGGTTCGGTCATGACCGGAGCGGTTCGACCGATCTCGGCGGAGACCACCCAGGGGCTCATCGAGGCGAAGGACCTAGTGCTCTCCTTCGGGGAGACTCGGGCGTGTGTGGCGCCAGCTTCTCTGTGAAGGGTGGCGAGATCGTCGCTGTGATGGGCCCGAGCGGCTCGGGTAAATCGACCCTCTTGCACTGCCTCGCCGGCATCCTCGTCCCTGACTCCGATGAGGCCATTTCGACGGGCAGCGGCTCGAAGCGATGCACGAAGGGGACCGGAGCCGATTGCGGCGAGAACGGTTCGGATTCGTCTTCCAGTTCGGTCAGCTCGTCCCAGAGCTCTCCGCCGAGGAGAACGTGGCCCTTCACCTTCTGCCGGGTGCCCGAAGGCCTCTGCGATCCCACAAAAATGTCACGAATAGCGACCAGAAGCGGTGGCCTTCGGATCCCTTGTGGCCTGAAGGCCGATTTGCCATCTTCTCGCGTCATCGAGATTCGGGGTTTCGGGTATAAGTAATGATGTAATCGTGTAACAAGGACTCCCGATGACCGATACCCTTACCCACCCATCCGAACCGGAACTCGCCGCACTCGACGCGTACTCCCAGGTCGTCGTGTCAGTTGCCGAACAACTGACCCCCCGGGTTGCAGCACTACAGGTGGCGCGTCGCCGCCGTGACGGAAGCATCGCTGCCGGCGCAGGCTCGGCCGTCGTCTTCACGAACGACGGCTTCTTGCTCACCAATGCACACGTGGTGGGGAAGGCAGAGGCCGGTCAGGTGGCCTTCGCCGACGGCACCACCGTCCCCTTCCGCGTCGTCGGCAGCGACCCTTTGTCTGACCTGGCCGTGGTTCGCGCTGACGGCGCTACCCCGGCGCCGGCGCGGTTAGGTGAGGCCTCGCAGCTCAGAGTGGGACAACTGGTCGTCGCGGTCGGCAACCCCCTTGGGTTGGCCGGCACCATCACCGCTGGAGTCGTCAGTGCCTTGGGCCGCTCACTGCCGACTCGAGCAGGGGAAAACATGCGCATCGTCGACGACGTCATTCAGACGGACGCGGCGCTGAACCCTGGGAACTCGGGCGGGGCACTTGTGGTCGCTTCGGGTGAGGTCGTGGGGATCAACACCGCGGTGGCCGGGGTTGGAGTCGGCCTGGCCATCCCCATCAACGGAATCACCCGACAGATCGTGGCCACACTCATGGCCGAGGGTCGTGTCCGCCGGGCCTACCTGGGTTTGGCGGGGACTCCTGCCCCGCTCCCTCCGGCGCTGTCCACTCGACTCGATCAGAAGAGCGGAATGCGCATCGAGCAGGTCGTGTCGGACGGACCGGTCGCAAAGGCTGGACTGCGACCTGGCGACCTCTTGGTCAGTGCCAATGGCGAGGCAGTCACGAGTGCCCAGTCGTTGCAGCGACTGATGCTCGGCGACGCCATCGGCCAGCCGTTGGCGTTGACCGTGCTCCGATCCGAAGCGCTCGTCGATGTCATCGTCACACCCGAAGAGCTGCGTGGCGAAGGGTGATCCAAAAGCGGGCTTCCTATCGCATTCTGGGCGGCAGGGCAGGAAAATTAGAGACAGGTCAGCGGCAAGCGACGCGTACGCGGCAGATGTGGTGTCGGGGGGCTTCTTTGATTCCCGCGCCGGCCGTCGTGATCTGAGGTTCGGAAGCGAGCGCCGTCAGAGCGCCGCGCTTGAGTACCAAGCCGGCGACGACCGCTCCGGCGACGAAGATCGAGGCGGACCACAAGAACGCCGTCGTGTAGCTATGCAGAAGGGCCGCCTGGAGATTGGCCGGGGTCACTGCCCGGCCGACCAAGTAGGACGTGGCAGCACCGGCGGCCAGGGTGTTGAGCAGCGACGTGCCGATGGATCCCCCCACCTGTTGCGCCGTGTTGAGGGTGGCCGAACCTACGCCGGCGTCCTGGGGTGCCAACCCGAGGGTGCCGGTACTGAAGGCGGGTGCGACGCTCAATCCGAACCCGACCCCCAACACGAGAAGGTAGGGGAGCACGTGGGTGACATAGGACGAATGCAATCCGACCAGGTGGAGTCCGAACAGAGCCGCCGCACACACGAGCAACCCGATGGGCACGATCGGCTTGGGGCCGAATCGCGGCAACAGGATGCGATTGGACACCTGGGCCGTGGCGGCCAAGGCAGCCACCAGAGGGAGGAACGCAACGCCGGTTTTCACCGGGCTGAACCCCAACGTACCCTGTAAGTAGTAGGTCAGGAACAAGAACACACCGAAGATCCCGACGCTGGCAAACAGCATCGCCAGCATGGATCCTCCGCGCGTCCGGTTGCGCACGACCCTGGGCGGGAGAAGGGGGTACTTCGCCTGGGTCTCGAAGTAGGCGAATACGGCAAGGAGGACCACTCCCGCCACCAGGAACCCGATCGTGTAGGGATCGCTCCACGCCGTCGTCTCGGCGTGCGAGAAACCGAACACGAGACAGAACAGCCCTCCGGCTACGAGGAACAGGCCGGGCAGGTCGAACGGATCGTGGTCAGCGCCCTCGTCGCGCTGCAGCCAGAGCAGGGCGCCAGTGATCGCGCTGGCGGCAAACACGAGGTTGACAAAGAGCGTCCAGCGCCACGAGGCATACGAGGTGAGGATGCCGCCGAGCAGGAGTCCGATCGCGCCGCCCGCGCCGGCGATGGCGCCGTAGATCCCGAAGGCCTGGCCACGTTCCCCCGGATCGGTGAACGTGGTGGTCAAGAGGGCCAGCACCGAGGGGGCGAGCAACGCACCGAAGGCGCCCTGGACGGTCCGAGCGATCACCAGCATCGTGAAGTCGACCGACGCCCCGCCGATGGCCGAGGCCACAGCGAAGCCGACCAGTCCGATGAGGAGCGCCCGCTTACGTCCGATCATGTCGCCGATTCGGCCGCCGAGGAGGAGCAAGCTGCCAAAGGCAAGGGAGTACGCGGTGACGATCCATTGCCGATCGGCGTTGGAGAAGTGCAGATCGTGCTGCGCCGTGGGGAGGGCGATGTTGACGATGGTGCTGTCGAGAATGACCATCAGCTGGGCAACCCCCAGCACGGCGAGGATCCACCATCGCCGGCTGTAGTTGGCCTCGGCAACCGAGGTCCCGTCCGCACCCGCGTGCTCCATCGTCATCAATGTGGTCATCAGAGCCTCCGTCTACGCAGAGGGGAGTCCTCGGTGATCCTACCGACCGACCCAGGCGCAAGTGCAGGGGGACGGCTTTGGTGAAGCACCCTCTGTCACATCGCGTTCGCGACGCACCAGTCCCGGTTCTGAGTCGAGTGGCCACGCGCGACAACCGGGACAAATGCCTCGGTGACCCTCGCGAGCCAGCCCAGTCGCATCGTCCGATCCGCGTCCGACGAGTATGGCCACGACATTGCGAGTCGCCCCGAGCCTTGCTCGCGTGCGAGCTGTTCGCCGATCGGCCAGGGAAGCCGGTTCGTCCGTCGAACCACCGAAAAGCGGGAGTCCAGCTCCTTGGCGGATGGGCACTTGACGAGAAACTCATCGGTCGTATTATTTGCTTGACAGCGCAAGTGAAGGCCCCTCGACCTCGACCAAAACAGGAGGTATGCAGAGATGAACGTGGCACTCACAGGAGCAACAGGCTTCGTCGGCTCCCACGTCCTTGCGGAGCTGCACGCGCACGGCCACGACGTGACCGCCCTCGTGCGCGACGACGCTCAGGCCCAAACACTCACTACCCAGGGCGCGACGCTCAGTGTCGTCGACCTCTACGATCGATCCGCAGTCGTCAAGGTGCTCAGCGTCGCGGACGGCGCCATCCATACGGCCAGTCCAGGGGATGCCACGAGCGCAGACCTTGATTCCGCCGTGGTCGACGCGGCGATCGAGGCGTTCGATGGCACCGGCAAGCCATTTCTCGATATCAGCGGTGCGTGGATCTACGGCGCGAACCCCTCGATAAGCGAAGACTCTCCAATCAACGCACCCCCGATGGTGTCGTGGAAAGAGCCGATCGAGCGCCGAGTGTTGGATCCAGGCGGCATGCGCGGCGTGGTGATCACGTCCGGCGTCGCCTACGGTGACGGCGGAGGCGGGGTTCCGGGAGTGCTCCTCGGTTCACCTCGTGACCCCGCCGGAAACTTGATCATGCTCGGCACCGGACAGCAGCACTGGGCAACCGTCCATGTCGCTGACTTGGCTGATTTCTTCCGGCGGGTGCTGGAAAGCGACTCCGCCCGGGGCCGCTACGTCATCGGCAACGGGCTGCGTCCCACCGTCGCCGAGCTGACCGAGGCCGCTGCCGTCGCCACCGGCGCTCCCGGGGCGGTCCCCGGCTCGGATGAGGAAGCTCGCACCCGCCTCGGCGACTACTTCGCCGAGGTGCTGCTGCTCGATCAAGGCACGGAAGCGACCAAGGCGCGATCCCTCGGGTGGCTTCCGACCCACCCCGGGCTCGTTGACGAATTCCGTCACGGCAGTTACCGCCGCTGACCGTTGACCATCTCCTAGGGTTCTCGAATCGTGGGGGTTGGATCGCCATCCGCTGATCGAGACCTGGCCGGTGAATACCTGCCGATCGCAGACCACGGCCTCGTCGGGGATCTCCACAGCGTCGCTCTCGTCGGGACGAATGGGACCATCGATTGGTTTTGCTGCCCCGCCTTCGACTCGCCGAGCGTCTTCGGCTCTCTCCTCGACGCCAGTCGAGGTGGCTTCTTTGCACTCGCAGCTGCGATCCCCGCCCGGACGAGACAGTTCTACATTCCCGATACGAATGTACTCATCACCAGATTCTTCGCCGAGGAAGGGGTCGGGGAGATTCAGGATTTCATGCCGCTACGCGATCCATCGAGGGTCGATGGGCAGCGTCTTATCCGACGGGTGCAGTGCACTCGAGGGACGATGCCGTTCCGCATGCGGGTGGCCCCCCGGTTCAACTACGGTGCTCACTCCCACGACGTCTCGGTGGCACCCGACGGCGTGGTCTTCGCTTCGCCCGAGCTGTCGCTCTACTTGGGTTCCACCGAGCCCTTGGCGCTCGAGGAGCGCGACGCGGTCACCGAGTTCACCCTAGAGGAAGGGGGGGTTGCGGTCTTCTCCCTCGAACAGGTCGTCTCCTCGACCGAGTTCAAGGTCTGGCAAAAGGAGGAGTCGCTCGATCAGCTGATGGGGACGGTGCGCTTCTGGTGGCACTGGCTCTCCGCCTCGCGCTATCGGGGGCGCTGGCGGGAGGTCGTCCATCGGTCCGCCTTGACGCTCAAGCTGTTGACGTACGCCCCCACCGGGGCGATCATCGCCGCCCCTACGACGAGCCTTCCGGAACAGATCGGAGGGGAACGGAACTGGGACTACCGCTACGTATGGATCCGGGACGCTGCATTCTGCGTCTACGCGTTGTTACGGCTCGGATTCGAGGACGAGGCGACCGCGTTCATGAATTTCCTGAACAGGTGCGCTACTCCCGACGGGAACCCACATGGACCCCTACAGGTCATGTACGGCATCGACGGAGGGGTGGATCTGACCGAGCGGGAGCTGCCAGATATGGAGGGGTATCGAGGCTCGGCCCCGGTCCGGGTGGGGAACGGCGCGGCCCGTCAGCTGCAGCTTGACATCTACGGCGAGCTCATGGACTCGAGCTACCTCTACGACAAATGGGCGCAACCGCTCTCCTCAGGCCAGTGGGAGGCAATCCGGGGAAGAACGGATTGGGTCTGCGACAACTGGGACCAGCCCGATGAAGGGATCTGGGAGACGCGGGGCGGCCGCCAAAATTCTTGTACTCCCGGCTGATGTGTTGGGTCGCGGTCGAACGGGCCATTCGGATGTCCGTTCACCGCGGTCTGCCCGCCGATCAGGTGCACTGGTGTCGAGTCCGCGACGAGATCTATTCGGCCATCATGCAGGCCGGCTGGTCGACCGAGCGCCAAGCCTTCGTGCAACACGAAGGCAGCAGCGTGCTCGACGCCTCGGTCCTGATGCTGCCGCTGGCCAAGTTCATTTCCCCGACCGATCCGAAGTGGATCTCCACATTGGACGAGCTCGGCAGGACGTTGGTTTCGGACACTTTGGTGTACCGCTACGACCCGGAGGCCAGTCCGGACGGACTCCGCGGTCACGAGGGAACCTTTACCGTGTGTTCGTTCTGGTATGTCGAGGCGCTGACCAGGGCCGACCGGCTCGATGAAGCACGGATCGGCTTCGAAAAGATGCTCACCTATGCCAATCACGTCGGATTGTACGCAGAACAGATCGGCCAGACCGGAGAGCAACAGGGCAACTTTCCGCAGGCCCTCACCCATCTGGCCCTGATCAACGCGGCGTACAACCTCGACCGTGCGTTGGGTTGACTTGGTTGACTTGTCCCTCCGGTCGATTCCGACGACGACCATGGGGTGCGAGGCTCTCCCAAGGTTGATCGCGTCTACCCAAGGAGACCGTCCCATGGCCGTCCACACACACGTTGACCCAACGGAGGTCGCAGACCGGCTTGCCATCAGGGAACCTCTTCGACGCCTACGCGCACGGCGTCGACTGGCGCGACGCCGAGGGGCAAAAGGCACTCTTCACCGTCGACACACGATTTTCTCTCTTCATGGAGGGCGAAGGCACCGAGCCGACCTCTGTCCTCGAAGGTCGCGAGTCTTTGACTCTGATCTTCGCCGACCTCAACCGCTACGATGCGACCACCCACTTCAACCGCCAGAGCACGGTGAACCTTGAGGTGACCGTGCCACCGGCGAGTCCTAGACGATCGCTCACCACCTCTTCACCGAGGACGGCGAACGCAAGATGATGATTCCCTCCCTTCGCTACCTCGACCACTTCGTCAAAGGAGGAGCGTGCTACTTCGAAGCGCGCGCTTTCATCGTGGACTGGAACGAGACGCGCGATTCGGCTCCGTAGCCGGCGGCCGTCAAACATGATGACCGGCGCTGCGTCACATGAGATCCTTCGGCTAGCAAAGACTCTCTATACGTGACCCGACGCCAGCCTTCAGGACCGCGCCGTGCCAGGTCGGTAGAGGCCTATCTCTGGCAAACGCGAGCCGTAGCGATCCTGGTCCTCGCGGTAGTCATCGCCAGCGTGGCATCCGATCTCAGCGGTGGGACCTTCTGGGAGCGACACGCCTTGCTCACCGGCCTGGCTTCGAGCGTGGTCGTGGTCATGTTGTCGGTCGCCATCATCAACGAGGTGCTCGAGCGCAGAAGACAACAGCGATGGAGCATCCTCGCGCAATACGTCATGATCGAGCTCGTTCGGAATGCGCGCATGATCTGGACCGGGGTCCTGGACCTGGCTGGCTGGCCTGTTGCCGACCGAGACGAATCAGCGGTTGGTTGAGCTGGGTGCCCAGATTGTTCGAGACACCTCACGACTTCGGGTCGCTGTTCGTGAGATCGTCGATGACGACCTCCGTGGTCGTCTGCACACCGAGATCGCCGTCTTCGCCGAGAACTCGGACGAAGTGCTGGGCCGATGGGCAGCAGTGATGCTCAATACCGAGGTGTACTCGGAGGTCATCGACCGGCACGTCGAGTTGGCGGGCGACGTGGTCTGGATCGGTGGACTCCTGGACGCTGGCTACCCGCCGGACGACGCGCGAAGGCGGCGAAGGGCTCGCAGCAGTCCAGCCGTGCAAATCGAAGCTGATCTCGGGGGCGAGTGGCTCGCTGATCGGATCGTCGTGATCACGCAACTCGCGGAGAGCCTCGATCGAAGCACCCTCGAGCTGGCGCTGCGGATCGTCCCGGTCGAATGGTGGGAGACGCGCCTCGGCACCTTGATGGCTGCCGCCTCGTTGTGCGTGGCCACTCGGGACTTCGACTTGCAGGGCGTGAGGGTCGACCGACCAACTCGGCCCCGACTTCGGCACAATCGCATACCTCCCTCGAGGTGGGACTCGTGACCTCCAGCAAAATATCTATTGATTTAACTATATAGACCTACCTATACTAAAATCATGCGTGAAGAAGCGCAGTCCATCGGAGAGGTGCTGTTCGCAGTGGGCACCCTGGGCATTCGCCAACGCCCGCGTGACCTGAGCTTGACGGCGCTCTCGTCGCTTTCGACCATCGAGAGGAGCGGCCCTCGTCGTCTCACGGATCTCGCCGTGGGCGAGGGGGTGACCCAGCCGTCCATGTCCGCCATCGTCAGCCAGCTAGAGCGACTTGGCTTGGTGGAACGTCGCTCAGATGCGCAGGACGGGCGTGTCGTACGAGTCGCCATCACATCAGCGGGCCGAGACCATCTCAGCACGCTGCGCCACGTCGGCGCAGCGGTCTTCGATGCCCTCATCGACAAGTTGACCTCCGCTGAGGCCGGCTCGTTGCACGCTGCGCTCCCGTCATTTGATCGGATGCTCGAGCTCGCCGATGACGACTTCGCGTCAGAAGGGAGTGCCAAATGACAGCAGTACCCCTCGCCGAAGGAAGGGCTGGAAACAGCACCGCACCTGATGATGTCTGTCGACCAGTGCTCGTGGTGGGCGTGGATGGCTCGGCCCCGAGCTGGGACGCGTTCGCGTGGGCAGCTGGTGAAGCGCAGCGCGGTAATGGGCGCATTGTCGCCGTCTTCGTGACCTCGATCATGGAGCCCGAGGAGGCGCTAGGAAGTACTGCGCCACTGGGCTTTGTCGCCGCGGCCAACGCAAGAGGCCAGATGGCCGAGGAGCTGGCGGCCGAAGTGGTGAGGCGAGCGGATGCGCTCGACGTTGACGTGATATTTGTCCGGGGGATGGGCGACGCCGTTCACGTCCTCACCGAAGTGGCGCAATCGGAACAGGCAGACCTGATGGTCGTGGGCCGCTCGGCGAAAATGCTGCATCGACTGGCAGGATCGGTCAGCCGCCGCCTCGTACGCAACCGGAATAGCCCAGTCATCGTTGTGGTGCCCTGAAGAGAGCAAGGAGAGGCAACTCAGCTGCGCTTTGCGAAGGGCATCCATCGTGGTGTCGGTGGCGTCCGAAGCGGCGCACGGAGCGGAGGCCAAGCGAGCGGAATGGGCGCGAGGTGCCAACATGGCCGCATGGTGACCGTGTGCGATCCTTGACCTCCTCCGACCGCTCGGATGTGGCTCAACGCGGGGGTGGGCGGCGCTGGGCCACCCTGTCGGTTCTCTGCGTCAGCCTGCTGCTCATCAGCCTGGACAACACCATTCTCAACGTGGCCCTGCCGTCGGTTGTGCGTAGCCTGCACGCCACATCGAGTCAGTTGCAGTGGATCGTCGACGTCTATGCCGTCGTCTTCGCCGGACTCCTGTTCACCCTCGGGGCCTTGGGCGACCGGGTCGGGCGAAAATGGGTGTTCATGGGCGGCCTGGCGGTGTTCGGGGCCGGTTCGGCGCTGGCTGCATTCTCGGGAAGCCCAGACCGTCTCACCGCCGCCCGGGCTGTGATGGGGGTGGGCGCCGCCGCACTTATGCCTGGAACCCTGTCGATTCTCACCAACGTCTTCACCGCCGAACGGGACCGGGCGAAGGCCATCGGGATCTGGTCGGCGACCGCTGGCCTCGGCGTGGCCATCGGCCCGATTCTGGGCGGCTTCTTGCTGGTGCACTACTGGTGGGGCTCGGTCTTTCTCATCAACGTGCCCATTGCGCTGGTCGGGCTGATTGCCGCCGCCTTTCTCGTCCCGAACTCGAAGAACCCGCTGGCCAAGCGGGCCGACCCGGTCGGTTCCGTCCTCTCGATGCTTGGACTCGGACTGCTGTTGTGGGGGATCATCGAAGCACCGAACCACTCGTGGGCCTCTCCGGAGATCCTCGCCGCCCTGGTCGGTTCGGCCGTCATCATTGGCGTCTTCGTCATTTGGGAGCGGCGCATCGACCATCCGCTGCTGCCCCTGCACTTCTTCTCCAACCCCCGCTACAGCGCGGCCATCGCTTCTCTGGCCCTGGTGCTGTTCGCCCTGCTCGGCATGTTCTTCCTGATCACCCAGTATCTGCAGTTCTGCCTCGGCTTCAGTCCGCTCAAGACAGGGTTGGGTATCGGGCCCATCGCCCTGGTGCTGCTCGTGTTCGCTCCGCTCTCGGTCTTCGTGCTCAGACGCGTCGGCACCAAGGCGGTGGTCTCCGGTGGCCTGCTCCTGATCGCCCTCGGCCTCGGGCTGCTGTCGCATACCTCGGTGCACAGCACCTACGGCGACAGCCTGCCTTTCTTCGTGCTCATCGGTGCCGGGGTGGGCCTGGCCCTCGCCCCCTCGACCGAGTCGGTCCTCGGTTCGCTCCCCAAGGAGGAGGCCGGGGTCGGCTCGGCCTCGAGCGACGCCTCCATGCAGCTCGGTGGGGCCCTTGGCGTCGCGGTCCTCGGCACCGCACTGGCCATCCGCTACCAGGACGTCATGACGCCCCTGCTGGCCCACCGACCCCTCCCGGCTGGGATCGACCAGCTCATCCTGGGGTCGCTGGGTGGCGCCTTGGCTGTCGCCCAACGGGCTCCTGGCGCGTTCGGCGAGGAGTTGGCCGACGCCGCCCGGCGTGGCTTCATCTCGGGGATGGACCTCGGGTTCATCATCGCTGCCGTGGTGGTGGGCGTGGCCGGTGTGGTCGTCCTGGCCGTCCTCCCCAACCGGCCTGGCTCCTCGGGCTCCCCACCGCCACCCCCGTGAACAGAGAAACCGGGCGGTCGGCGTCGGCCGGCCGCCAGCTCTATGGGGTGGCAGTGATGTCGAACAAGGTGTAGGAACGCAAAGGTTTCGACGAGGCCTGGTTCAGAGGGCGTCACCATGACAAAGCCGATTCTCGCCATAACACGCACTGTGGAGACGCCCACAGCGGTGGGCATGCTCGCACTCGACAACATCGAGGCTGTACTGGCAGGGAAGCCCGCACCGACTTTCGTAAAGCGCTGAGATGACGCAATAGCATTACCCAGACGTATCTTCTCGATGTCAGAGGCGATCCCGCAGAGCTCGCGTGCAAATGGAACCCGTCGACACTCCCGCGATGAGTCGTACGGTACAGGCAGCGCTGTCCGGGCACGTCGCGCCGCTTTATCAAACCTGAAGGGAAACGACATCATGGAGAATGCCGGAACCGATCCAACGTCGATGATCTTTGTGCTGTTCGGAGCCACAGGAGACCTGGCTCGTCGGCTGGTTTTGCCCGCCTTCTACCGCTTGGCCATCGTGGGTCTTCTTCCTGAGGACTGGCGGATGATTGCCGAGGGTCGCGGTGAGGCCACCAACGAGGAGTTTCGAGAAGAAATACAAAACGCCTTGGAGGAGTTCGGACCAAAGCCATCCGAGGGGCCGTGGGACGATGTGCGCCAACGCCTCCTCTTTGCTGGAGGCGGATTCAGAGTAGACAACCCCGGACGCCTTCTTCATGCGGTCTCGCAAGCCAGAAAGGAGCTGGGTGGGAACCCGCAACTGATCCACTACATGGCTGTGCCACCGTCCGCGTTCGGACCCTTGACTGAGGCGATCGAGGCCCACGGTCTCGCGTCGGGCTCCCGAGTCGTGTACGAGAAGCCGTTCGGGACTTCTCTGGACTCGTTTCAGCAGCTGGACAGAATTGCGCACGAGACATTCGAAGAGGCGCAGATCTATCGGATTGATCACTTCCTCGGAAAAGAGGCGACGCAGAACATTCACGTTCTGCGTTTCGCCAACGGACTCTTTGCGGGTGCCTGGGATAGCTCCCATATCGAGAGTGTCCAGATCGATGTGCCAGAGACTCTCGACGTCGCAATGCGCGCAAACTTCTACGACGCCACCGGCGCGATCCTCGACATGCTGGTGACCCACCTGTTCCAGGTCGCCGGCGAGATTGCCATGGAGCCACCACACTGCCTCGAACCAGATTGCCTGGCCGAGGCACGCGAAGCGGTTATCGGCTGTTTTCGGCCATTGAGTGCCTTAGACGTGGTGGTTGGGCAGTATGACGGGTATCTGGACACGGACGGTGTCCCCGTCGATTCGCGCACCGAGACGTACGTGGCGGCACGACTGTGGGTCGACAATGAACGCTGGAAGGGAGTCCCTTTCCTCCTGCGTACTGGCAAGTGCCTCGTCGAGAGCCGACAGAGGGTCAGTGTGGTCTTCAAGGACGCAGCCCCGGGGCTACCCGGTCAACCAGACGGTGGAAGCATCCTCAGTTTCGAACTCTCCGGGGATGGAGAGATCGAGTTGGGACTCGTTATCAAGGAACCAGGGCCCGAGATGACCCTGGGGGTCGGCACGACCACGTTGCCCTTGGGCTCGGTACGCGACGGCTTGCCGCCGCTGCCGGCATACTCACTCCTTCTCCATGACGTCATGACCGGTGACCGTTCGCTCTTCACTCGACCCGACGGACTCGAGCACGTATGGATGGTGGCCGACGGCATCATTCGGAACAAGCCAGAGCCAACTCCATATGCCCGGGGTTCATGGGGCCCACGCGAAGCTGCCGAGTTGGCACGACCACGTGGTTGGGTCTTAGGTGAGTGAACTCGAAAAAGCTCGACGCTCCTCCCGACAGCTCCTCAGCCCTCGCTGCATGGTCAGGTCATACGGGTGCGGTTCCCCCTGATCCTTCGGCCAACACGACCTTCGCATTCGGTTCTACGGAGAGCCCTTCGGGCGTCCTCCCCGACGGGGGGTGCGCAAGACTCGTCGGACCTCCTGTAGCAAGGTCTCGTCACGTGTGCCCGGAGGCAAGGTGGGTACTAGGTACAAAGTGCAGCAAGTCGACCGGCGTCTCTCCGCAGATCTCGCTCGGCCGACCGACGGGGCCGCAGCTTTTGGGATCGGGGTTGCAGGAGCGACATGGCCTCGGAAGGGCTGCCCACCACACAGTTGATCGGAGGTGTCTCAGGAATGAGCACGACCAGGCAGAAGCAGGCGGCACGCCAGAACCTGAAGCGGGCTCGGGAGGTCCAAAGCGCCCGAGCCCATGGTGAGCAGGTACCAAGGAAGGAGGAGGGGTTGAGCACAGCCGAGGAGGACCGCCTGGCTGACGCGGACTTCGCGTTCCCGAAGGAGCGCAAGGAGCCGCTGGTTGACGCAGGCCACGTACGCAATGCCATCGCCCGCTTCGACCAGGTCGAAGGCGTGAGCGACGCAGAGCGGGACCGAGCGTGGAAGCGGATCGTGGCGGCGGCGAAGAAGTTCGGTGTCGAAGTCGCCGAGGACGACTGGCGGGAACTGTTCGAAGGCGGCAAGGAAAAGAAGCGCTGAAGGAGACCCAAATCCGCCCTGTCTGAAATCAGCGCGGCACCCGCCAGCCCCTGGCACACATCGCCGGAGTCTGCTGTCGCCCGGGTCGGAGGCACCCGCCGACTCCGGGCGTGACGGGAGGACGTTTCGCGGTTTCGTTGCCGGCCGAGGTGGACGGCACCGGGGCTTCCAATGGGTTGCTCTTGGGTCACGGCGCGGTTCTCGTCGGCGGGCCTCGAGCGCCGCTTCGAGTTCGGTCTGCGCCGGGCACTTGGGCGAGCCGGCCGCGCCATGTCCCGAGCAGCTCCTGGTCGAGGCGCTGCTCCAGCACCTCCTCGGCGGCCTGGCCGACACTCCTTCCAACCCTCATTTCGACCGGAAACACATTCGGCGTCCGCGTCCGTGGCCAGCGCTAACGTCGACGTGAAAGGACTGGAGCCGCATGGTGGCGGGTCGCCCTGCCATCGAGAACGTGCAGTGCACGGCCGATCCGAGGGGATGGGCCCCGCTGCTTCCGCAGATTTGTTCGTGAAAGAGGCCCGTACGTCTCGCGACATGCCACCACCCCACGACGCGATCGCAGCCCTCAACGGAGTCCTGAGTGAGGTCATCGACGTCGTGCAAGAGGTCAAGCAGGCGGACCGAAAGGTCCCGTACAACCACGCGCTGCACGGGGGGCTCGACAGGCTCCTCGAGGACGTCAGGAACTGGGCGCGTCTTCTGATGGAAGAAGACGAGGACCTTGGGACGTCGCCTCTCGGGAGCATTCCGAGCGTTGCCGGCCGCACCCCTCCGAACCTCTGGCCGGGCTCCCCCACGGACGAAGAGGTTCGCCGTACCATCCTCGATCTTCTCGACCGACTTTCCATGCATCTCGTGGCGGCCCAAGGAGAACAAGACGATGCGGGCGCGCGGGCTCTTCTCGGGAAGATCGAACAAGAGCTGATGGGCCATGTCCGGACGTTGCGCGATCTGTGACTCTGGAAGAGCTCGACCGGAGGCGGCACCAGGGGAGCCGGGTCTCCTGCACAATTCCCCGAGCAGCTTCGACGGCGACACATCAGCTTCCCAAGCGAGCCCGGCGATCGTGACAGACTCGGAAGGATCAGTCGTGTCCGGCCCGTGCTGTCGGGACCGACTGGCCATTGGCCTTCAGAGTCACTTCCACGTTGCCGCGGGTGGCGTTCGAGTACGGGCATACCTCGTGCGCCGCCGCAACAATCGAAACGGCGCGCTCGGGATCGTTGAGTCCTGGAAGCGAGACATCGAGTTCCACGGCCACATTGAAGCCGCGGTTCTCGGTGGTGATCAGGCTCACTTCGGAATCGATCGCCACGTCACCGAGGTCGACTTGCTCTCGACGCCCGACAACGCCGAGCGCTCCCTCGAAGCAGGCCGCGTAGCCCACGGCGAAAAGCTGCTCAGGGTTCGTGCCTCCACCCTCGCCTCCCATTTCGACGGGAGTGCGGAGCTGGAGATCCAACATCCCATCGCTGGTCACACCGTGACCCTGCGCACGGCCGCCCGTTACATGCGCCCGGGCCGTGTAGAGCGACTTGGCCATTTCGACTCCTTTCGAAGGCCCCTTTGCGACCATATCGGCTCGTGTCTGCAGGGACGTCGGCTGGATGCCGAGTTCCGCTGCGGCGGGTTGAGGCTGCCGGAACCCCGAAGACGGTCGGGAACACTCGAGGGTTGACCACTGCGGGATCAGCGAACTGTGCCGGCCGCTCTCCCTTGTCACCCGCGTTGGGAAGTCCTCAATCGCTAGGCCGACACCGGAGTGGCAGCCACGGGCCGCTGGCCTGACCATGGGCTGGGGCAGCTAATCGGTGCGGCCTTCCGCTAAGAGTGCTGGATCTCGAGAAAAGGAGTCTTCAGCCATGAGCACCTTCCTCACCGAAGTCCGAGAGACCTTGGCACCGGGCCGGGGGGCCTCCTTCGGGCCCCTTCCGCCGCTCCTGATCGCAATGACCGTCGTCACCGGTCTGGTCGATGCGTTCAGCTACCTGACTCTGGGTCATGTGTTCGTCGCAAACATGACGGGCAACGTCGTCTTCTTGGGGTTCGCCGTGGCGGGTGCCCACGGTTTTTCGATCCCCGCATCTCTCGTCGCGCTGGTGTCCTTCGGAATCGGGTCGGTACTCGGAGGCAGGATCGTCGCGAGATACGGCCATCACAGAGGGCGTCACCTTGCAACCGCCATGGCCGCGGAGTCCGTCTTCTTGGCCGTCGCGGTGCTCCTCGCACTCTGGAGCTCCAACGCACCGCAGCACGCGTTCCGCTATGCGCTCATCGTTGTCCTCAGTCTCGCCACCGGTGTCCAAAACGCGAGTATTCGCAAGCTGGCCGTGCCTGACCTCACCACGACGGTGTTGACGATGACCGTGACGGGGATCGGCGCGGACAGTGCTCTTGGTGGGGGCAAGGGCTCCAAGTCGGGCCGACGCATCCTTGCCATCGCCGCCATGTTCGTCGGAGCGCTGCTGGGAGCCGTGCTGGTCCTGCACGTACGGATCGTCGTTCCGCTTGCCATTGCGCTCGTCGTCATCGCGTGTGTGGCTCTGGTGAGCTACGAGGCGGGCAGAGCTGATCCACCTTGGACTCGGGTCGAGGGCTAGTGGACTTCCCACGTCGGAACCTCATAGCGAAAAGGCTCGCTCGCGAAGCTCCCTCCAACGCCCTTTCCCGAGTGCACCATCGGCATGGTGAGGGGACCGCTGCTTGAATATGGCGGTGCCCGACGTAGCCGGTGAGTTGCACGCCTACGGGTTCGTTCGAATCTCCGGTGCCCCCAGTGCCATGTTCGGCCAAGTAGGTTTGCCATCCCACAGCGGCGCCCCGCAGTGCTCGAAGCCTGTCTCACCAGATTCGAGTTCACCTCGAGATGGCTGGTCGAGCTTTGCCCACTTCCGACTCGGCCCGAGGTGGTCGCGTCAGGTGTCCAGTGCATAGACCAGATTGGCAACCGCTTGGTAATAGTCTGGACCCGGGCATCTTGTCGTCCTCGGCGAAGCAGACGAACGCCAGAGGCAAGTTGTCCGGATCCCGTCCGAGTAGGAGATCCGATGCGCCGCCGGTGACCTGCCGACGGGACGTAAAGAGGTCATGGCCTCGCAGTAAGGACTCGATCCGATCCAGCTCGCCGAGCGATCCGACGTTGAAGGTAATCGATCGGAGACCCAGCGACTGCTGGCCGTGACGAACGTGATGAATGCTCCGCGTTTCGCGCAGGATCAGAAGGATGGATGCGGGCGACACGTGACCCAGCACGACGACTGCGTCCTCGCGAGCGACCTCTTCGAAAGGACCTAGCTCCCGGTAGAAGGCGACGGATCGATCGAGGTCGGCTACGGAGACCAGCGTGGAACGAATGGCCCATGGCTGGGGGACGTGGTCAGAGGGCATGATGTTTCCTCCGTGAGTCTTAAAGGTTTTCCTCCAACGAGAGAAATCAGGGTTTGGCTCTCAGGGTACTGCCGCGATTCTTACGTTTGGTCTGAGCCTCTCATATCTTTGGAGAAGAAGAGTGTTGCGGCGGACACCGTCGATACGGCTGAGTACTGGGAGGGCAACACCGCACTCGGGGACGTCGGTTCGGGCGCGACAACGAGGCAGAGCCAGGGCACGCAGAAAGGGCGCTGGAGGTGTCGGTGCCACCGACCTCAGGTCGGACTCGCCAATCCCACTCCCTATACGATCGTGGCCACACTACGCCCTGCGCGTAGGCGAAGGACTCCAGGAGGTGCACGAATGCCGACTTCTTTCATAGCTCCCGACATACCACCCAGTGGAACCGGTTGCGTCGAGTGTCTCGAAGCTGGTGGTTGGTGGCTCCATCTCCGACGGTGTGCGGAATGCGGTCACATTGGCTGTTGTGACAACTCGCCCGAGCAGCATGCAACCGCACATGCGCACTCGTCCAGTCACCCTGTCATCTGCAGCTTCGAGCCTGGCGAAGATTGGTTCTTTGATTACCGCACCAACGAATTCGTGGAAGGGCCTCACCTCGCGCCGCCGTTGCACCATCCTATTGACCAACCTGTGCCAGGTCCCGCCGGCCGCGTTCCAGCCAACTGGCAAGAACAATTGCATTGATCAGGTCGGTCGCTTCGGTCTACACCCCGTGTAAATCCCACCGATTCGAAACTTGCTCCGCCCACCCGCTCGGCGCTCGGTGGCGTCAGTGTCTCCGGGGCTTCCGGATGGTGCGCGGTACCGCTGCGTCGAGCAGGACCTGAACGGCGTTGCGGGCGGAGGGTGCGATGCAGGGGTCATGGTGGTCCATGCGGCCTGCCAGCCCGGCGCCGTCATAGACGAGGTGGAGCTGGCGTCCGAGGCTGACCGGATCAGGGGCGCCGGCTTGCTCAGCAAGATCGGTGAACATGGCCCTGATCCACGACCGGAACTGTTCAGCGGCGTGCTCGATAAGACCGCCCGGGGGTGCCTCGGTCGAAGCGGCAATGAAGGCGCAGCCGTTGAAGTCGGGTTGCTCGTACTGTTGCGCTTGGACGTCGAAGACGGCCAGGATCTTTTGGCGCGGATCGTCGCACCTCTCGATGGCCTCGGTGAGCCTGCTGGTCGTCCCGTCGTGGCGTGACGCCAGGTACGCGGCAACCAACTCTTCTTTGCTGCCGAAGACGTTGTAGAGCGAAGCCTTGGCGACCCCTGCGCGCTCGATGATCCGGTCGATGCCGACCGTTTGGATGCCTTCGGCGTAGAAGAGCTCGTTGGCAGCGTGAAGGAGTCGCTCTCGCGCCGAGGATCGCCGTTCGGTCTGTGCTGGTGAAGTGCTCACGGAGCACCGCCTTTCAGACAAGTCTGTCTATCGTACGGTGGATTCCGTAGGGGTGGCGGTAATGGTCACCCGGTCGCGGTAGAAGGCCACGTGGGCCTTGATGTCGGCAACGGCGAAAAAAGGGTCGTCGTAGTACCAGACGGCAGCGGTCAGGTCAGTCCGGTCGCCGTCGACGACGTCGTAATACGAGGCTTCGCCCTTGTACGGGCACCAAGTGTGGTGCTCGCTGCGTCGCAAGTGGCGCTGGTCGACGTCGTCGAGCGGTACATAGAGCACCGGCGGGTAGGCGGCCTCTCGCATCTCGAGAGCCCGGTCGGTTTCGGCGATCACGGCGGAGCCACTGCGGACGACGACGTGAAAAGGCGACCGCTCGATGGTGATCGGGTGGTCGGGTCCGGGAGTCTTGTGGGGGCGGGCATCGGTCATCGAAAGACCTCCTTGTTTGACGTGGGGCTGTTGGGGTTGGCAAGACAGATCAGGTTGACGGTGGCAAAGGCACCCAGGAGGATCACCGCGAGGCCGAACTGGTAGGTGGTGGCCACGAGGTCGCCGCCGCGTACGACGGCAAACCCGCCCCCACGGCGGGGATCCCCAGGCCGAGATACATCCAACTCATACGGCTGTGCGACCACCGTCGGCGGCGATGGTGGCTCCGGTCAAGTAGCTCGCCTTGTCCGAGGCGAGAAAGGCGATCACCTCGGCGATCTCGTCGACGTGCGCACCGCGTCCAAGGAGCGTGGTCTTGCCGAGTCGCTCGATGAGCGATGCCTTCTCGGGAGTGCTGAAGTCCGGCCCGGCGGCGACGGCGTTCACCCGGACGCCACGTGGGCTGAACTCGGCCGCCCACGACCGAGTCATGGAGCTGAGCGCTGCCTTGGTGGCCCCGTATCCGGCTCCACCGTCGAGGCCTACCTGTCCGGCCATGCTGGCCAGGTTGATGATGCTTCCCGACGACCTTTGGGCCATACCCGGAGCAAGTCCGGCGACGAGGAAGTACGCCGACCGGACATTGCCGTCGAACAGGTCGTTGAACGTTGCCTCGTCGAGTTCCGCGGTCGGGCCGAACCAAGATGCACCGGCATTGTTGACCAATACGTCCACAGATCCGAGCTCGTCCACCAGCGCTCGCACTGCGGTCAAGTCGTTGAGGTCGGCCGCCACGAAACGTGCGCGTCCGCCTTCTGCTTCGATTTCCCGGACCACGTCGGCACCACGCTCGGGGTTGCGGCCGTGCACAACGATCTCCCAGCCGTCGCGGCGCGATCCGCAAGGCGGTGGCTCGGCCGATGCCTGAGGTCGCCCCCGTCACGAGCGCGGTACCCAACTTCGTGTCAGTGGTGCTGCTCGTCATCCCGATGACATCTCCATGAGTAGACCGGTCTGTCGTTAGATTCAGAGTAGACCGGTCTGTTCAATTTGTCAAGGGACGATAAAGTCGTGCTTGGTCTCCCCGCGGCTGGTCGATCACTGGCGGGATACCAATGGAGAGGCCGGAGCGAACGGGGGCCGCCAGGTGGTCGGGTTGAGCGAACTTCTGGGGAGCGGCTCAGGGGGGCGTCGAGGCTATTTTTCGGAAGCTGGCTTTGGCAATCTCTCCGGCGAGTCCACTGAGCCCCAGATTTCGCAGCAAGAGTCAAAGCCAATTCCGACGGTGGTGCAGGTGATGCAACCACTGCGTGCAGGTCACGGTTCGACGCCGTCCACCTACCGCGTCGGTCCGGCGGCTGACCGTACCTGTTGCTGAGATTCGCCTAAACGCGAAGAATCCTCTGGAGCGTTGGCCTATCGAAAAGCACGTTGGAATCGATTGGCTTGCCGTCTAGCCACGCAGCCGGCGTTCCCTGTGGATCCTGGGCTTGGTACACCGACTCTCGTCTCAGCACCCAGGTCTGATAGCGAGCCTCGCGCACGCCTGAGACGAAGCCAGAACCGGTGAGTCCCACTCGCGCACCGAGCTCCAACAGCTCCTCAGTCGTGAATCCTCCAGTACCCTCCGGCGGTTGTTCCGCAAAGAGCTCTCGGCGGAGTTCGTCAAAGCGATCAGCCTCTGCTGCGAGCGCCAGAGCGTTGTCTGCCCTCACCGACTCTGGACCAAGAAAGCACCGCATCCGATATTCAACGGCAACGTCACCGGCCGCCAAGCTCGCCCCTACAACCGGACCATTGAGCTCTTCAAACTGTCGACAGTACGGACACTGTGGATCCTCAAAGAGGATCATTCGATGACTCGCTTCAGCTTTACCGATTAGAACTCCGCCTTCAGGAGTATGACCGGAAGGCGAGACCACTCCGTCCGTCGAACTCATTGTCTATTTCACCTCCTCAGCAGGGTACTTCGGCCGGCCACACGCTCGCCATTGTGCCGGCGTTTCCAGCGCTCTCTTCGGCACATACTGATACGACGCCTGCGGCGTGTCCCTCGCTGAGGGCCAGCTCGGCGCGGACCGGCAACCATCGGCCCCACCCCGATGGACCACTGAACGGAGAATTCCTCTGTGAGATTGCAAGCTCTCGTGAGATGGTGATCTTGCATTTGACACTGACCTCGTCGGTCGACCAGAGCACATCGAACTGGACCTCACCATTAGTGTGACGGCAATGCGGCTGTTGTTGGTGGCTTATCCGGGTGCCGGAAAGGGCACGCAGGCGACGAAACTCGCTGCTCACTATGGAATCGCGCATTTATCGAGCGGGGCATTGTTGCGTGCTGAGGTCACTCACGGCACGAGGATCGGGAGAATTGCGGCCGATTACTTGAGGCGCGGTGATCTCGTACCGGACGAGCTCGTTTTCGAGATGTTGTCCAAGCCGGTTCTCGAGGCGGCAAGCCACGGTGGCTACGTCCTAGATGGCTTCCCGAGGACGCTACGCCAAGCGGAAGTGGCGTACTCGGTGGCACAAGAGATAGAGGACGTCGAGCTCCAGGCCGTCGTCTATCTCAGAGTCGGTCACGACGAGCTGCGCAAGCGGCTTCAAGCCCGAGCAGACCGAGAAGGGCGGATGGACGACGATGAGGTCGGAATCGTCGCCCACCGGTTCAAGGTGTTCGAGACTGAGACAGAACCGCTCCTCGGCTTCTATGCGCAACGCGGAATACTCGTCGACATCAACGGCGAGCAGTCTGTCGAGGACGTGTTCAGTGACATCAAGACGGCCGTAGACAGTCTCGTAACCCGCGTCCACCCTGACTTGTGATCGAACGGTAAGAGATAATTCTGGGAGAATAATTCGGATCAGGCCAGGCAACAGGCTTAAGAGTGTGAGGGCGGACTGCCCGTTTCAGCCGACAGTTGATCGCCAGATCAGTGACGTGAGGTGCACTCTCGGGACCGCCGCCAATCTGATCGAAGAGCGAGGCTATGTGAGCGACGCTTGGCGAATACTCTCGATCGCAAGCTTTAGGGTGGCATCAAATTCTGTATTGCTTTGGTGTACCGACAACCCCTCAGTCAGAGCGCGCGAGAAACTGGCGATTACGCCATGGTTGGCGGCCAGGCGGTCATCGGCCTCCGTGCGGTCGTAGCCACCTGACAGCGCGACGACGCGTAGCACTCTCGGGTGGACTAGCAGGTCGGCGTAGAAGTCGTCGACGTCGGGCAGTGACAACTTCAAAATGACGTTTTGCTCAGATTTAAGCTGGGCCAGCTGCTCGGCAATGTTCGCCTTCAGTAGTTCTTCCGCTTCTCCCTTTTCATCGCTCAGGATATCGACCTCGGGTTCGATGATGGGTATCAAATCGGCAGCCGCGATCTCTTTCGCGACCTCGAATTGCTGATCCACGACTGCCTTGATGCCAACGTCGTTAGCCCGCTTTATGAATGACCGCATCTTGGTTCCAAACACCCTCTTCCCCTTCGCACGCGAAATCAAGGGAGGGAGGCCGTGGATGGGATTCATGACCTGGACGCCGTTCTGTTCACCGGCCAGGCCCTTGTCGACTTTCAAGAAGGGGACAACACGCTTTACATCCCACAGATACGACACTGAATCACGACCGCCGATGTCGCGATCCATCGTATCTTCGAACAAGATGGCTGCGATTATGTCGTCGCCGTCGAAGCTGGGACTCTGGATGATCCGGCTGCGCATGGCGTGCATCAACGCGAACATCTCATCGTCGTCTGCATACTGGTCCTCGTCGATGCCGTAGAGCTTGAGGGCCTTGGGGGTGCTTCCGCCGCTTTGGTCCAAGGCGGCAATGAAGCCTCGCCCGAGCCTTACTTTCTGGAACTGTTCGTCGTTCATCTGACGCTCCCAGTCGATCGGACCCTTTGTCATCGTAGGGCACTCGGCAATTACTGGGTCATTTCCGAGTTCACCACTTCTGGCACGTCGCACGTCGGTTCCACTCAGCGATGTAGGGCTGACGACGTGTCAGAGGCCTTGCGCTTCCAGTTGCCCGAGCCAGATCTCGCTGGCCAATCTCCTCGCGGTCTGATGAGCCGCAAAGTGCGATCGAGACAAATTGTCAGAATGGTCCCGAAAGCTCGCCCAGGGCATCCGTGAGTCGAAGGTTCTCGGAATAGTCGACCGGGCAGGTGATCACCGACACGATGTCGGCGGCCAGGGCCTCTTTGAGCATGGGGAGGAGATCACCAGCGGCACCCACTCGGTAGCCCCGGGCCCCGAAGCTCTCGGCGTAGGCCACGAAGTCGGGGTTGGAGAATTCGACCTCTACGTGATGACCGAGCTCGAGGTCCATCTTCCAGCCGATCAGGCCGTAGGCGTCGTCCTCCCAGATCAAGACGGCCAAGGGGATGCTCTCCCGGAGGGCAGTCTCCAACTCCTGGGAGTTCATGAGAAACGCCCCGTCTCCGACCGCGGCGAGCACCTTGCGGTCGGGCGCGGCCAGCTTGGCACCGATGGCACCGGGCAGGGCGAAGGCCATCGTCGAGAGCCCATTGGAGATCAGGCAAGTGTTCGGCTCGAAGGTGGGGTAGAGGCGGGCCATCCACATCTTCACGGCACCGGTGTCGGCGAGGACGATGTCGGAACGACCGAGGGCCGATCGCGTGTCCGCAACGACTCGCTGAGGCTTGAGCGGAAAACTGTCGTCGGCCGCCCCCTGGGCCAATTCGTCGGATAGGAGCCGCCGGATCTTCTCGGCTCGCGTTCCCTGGCCGAAGCGGCGGGTGGTCGCCTCGCCCAGGGCTGCCAGCGTGCTCGCGATGTCGGCCTGGATCCCCACCTCAACGTCGTAATGCGCGTCCACTTCTGCCGGGACCCGGCTCAGGTGGATGATCTGCTTGTCCCCGCCGGGGTTGATCCGGACCGGGTCGAACTCCTGGAGTTCGTAGCCGACGCTGACGATCACGTCCGCATCGTCAAAGCCGAAATTGACGTAGTCGTGACTCATGAACCCGACGGCACCGAGGGAGTGCGGGTGATCATCAGGAAACACACCCTTGCCGTGAAACGTGGTCGCCACCGGGAGACTCAGCAGCTCGGAGAAGCGCAGCAGCGCATCGGCTGCTCCCGAGCGGGCTGCTCCGTGCCCCGCGAGGATGATGGGTCGCTGGCTCGAGTCGAGCACCGCAGCCGCCCGCGCGATCTGCGACGGAGAGGGCTCATCGGCTCGGGGCGTATTGACGTCAAGCGGGACCAGCCGCTCGGCCACGAAAGCAGCCTCAACATCCTCTGGTACACCGAGATACACGGACCCCGGCCGCTCGGTCTGGGCGAGCTTGAACGCCTTGCGGATCATCTCCGGGATCGAGCCGGGTGTGAGGATCAGGTCCGCCCACTTGGTCACCGGCGAGAACATGGAAACCAGGTCGACGCTCTGATGCGATTCCTTGTAGATCCTGTTCAGTCCCACCTGAGCCGAGAGGGCCAGCACGGGTGTGCTGTTGGTATAGGCGTCGGCGGTTCCCAACAGGAGGTTGATGGCGCCGGGCCCGAGCGTGGCCGAGCACACTCCGGCTCTGCCGGTCAGGCGCCCGTGGATCTCGGCCATGAACGAGGCCGCTTGCTCGTGGCGAACCAAGACGTAGCGAATGGAGGACCGGGACAGCGCATCGGTGAGGTAGATGTTCTCCTCCCCCGGGATGCCGAACACACAAGTAACACCCTCGTGCTCGAGGCACTGGACGAGGAGTTCAGCGGCGCGGCGCGGTTCTTCAGCCACAGACCGGAGCGTACCGAAACCTAGGACGGCCGCAAAGCAGCGACACGCTGAAACGATGGCTGAGCGCTTGTGCGCCGAGGCAATAGGGTTGCCGATCCTTTGGGTACCGAGCCGGGGCTGCTGCGTCCAAGTGGATTCTTCTGGCTGAGTTCAGCGCCGCTACCTTCCCGAGGCCGGTAGATACGCGTGATCAGTTCGCCGATCGCGTGGAGCGTGAACGGGGGCTGGCGGTGGGGGGCTGGATAAGGAGATCGGCGCCGCTGCGAGCGCGGTCTCCGGCTGGTGCGGGGTCGCTGTCACCAAGCAGAGCGGCCAGGGGTGTAGGAGCGGTTGGAGTGTGGCTCCTTGGCTGAGGAGGAAGAAATGAGACCCGCGATTATCCGGGTTCGTCCGGTCCGGCGAAGCACCCACGAAGACCTCAGCCCGCCCGACGAGTGGGCCTGGCGGGAGTGGGTAGACCCCTATGCTCCCCATCAGGAGGCCGATCGGCACGACGGTGACAAACCCGGGCACCGGGTCGGTCCCAGCTTGCCGGCGGTGTCAGGGCAGAAAATTTGGCAAGCTGATAATGAAGCCGGCGAGTGTTGCTTCTCGGGGTGGTCCACCGGCGATGACCTGCTGTTTCCCTTCAAATACAAGTGCCATCTACCCGGAGGAAGGGAGTTGCGATGACAGAGAGATATCAAAAGGACGGGGCGGTCATCACTGGCCTCACCCCCAGGCAATACGCCGTGACGCAGGAGAGCGCCACCGAACCGGCATTCGACAACGAGTTCTGGGACAAGAAAGAGGCCGGGATCTACGTGGACATCGTCTCCGGCGAGCCACTGTTCGCTTCGACGAAGAAGTTCGACAGCGGATGCGGCTGGCCTAGCTTCACCGTGCCGATCGAACCGGCCAACGTGATCGAGCAGGAGGACCGCAGTCATGGCATGGTGCGGACCGAGGTCCGTTCCACGCACGGGGAAAGCCATCTTGGTCACCTCTTCGATGACGGACCCCCAGAAGAAGGCGGCCTGCGGTACTGCATCAACTCGGCCGCTCTCCGCTTCGTCCCCTATGAGGACCTTGACGCAGAGGGTTACGGCGAGTACAAGAAGCTCTTTGCGCCAACCGAGACTACGGAGGTGACCTGATGGACACGAAGACGGAGACGGCGATCCTCGCCGGCGGATGCTTCTGGGGAATGCAAGACCTGATTCGCAAGCGCCCGGGAATCATCTCGACGCGGGTCGGTTACACGGGAGGCGACGTGCCCAACGCCACCTATCGGAACCATGGAACGCACGCCGAGGCGATCGAGATCACCTTCGACCCCGAGGTGACCTCCTACCGAGATATCCTCGAGTTTTTCTTCCAGATCCACGACCCGACCACGAAGGACCGTCAGGGCAACGACGTTGGCGCCAGCTATCGATCGGCGATCTTCTACCTCGACGATGAGCAGCGCCGCGTTGCCGAGGACACCATCGCCGACGTGGAGGCCTCGGGACTATGGCCTGGAAAGGTCGTCACCGAGGTGGCACCGGCCGGACCGTTTTGGGAGGCTGAGCCCGAGCACCAGGACTATCTCGAGCGGTATCCAAACGGTTACACCTGCCACTTCCCTCGACCCGGATGGGTGTTGCCGCGCCGGAGCGATGCCGTCGCGAGCTGAGCCCGCTCTGCGCGATCCGCCGCTCTGAGGCTCGATCGCGGGGACCTCGGCAAATGATCTGATCATGAGGCGGCCGAACACCGCTCACCGAGGTGTCAAGGGGCCATCTGGTACCGGTGGAAGCAGTCGTTGGCTACTGGACGAATGTCAGTGCTGTATCAGGCGAAGCGAGGTAGCGGAGTGTCTGCACGTACGAAGCGATCGGAGGCACCTCGCAGTAGGCGAGGTGATTCTCGTTACAGAAGGCATGGACCATGTCGCGGGCCCGGGCCAGGTTCGGTCGCGGCATCGTCGGGAAGAGGTGATGCTCGATCTGATAGTTGAGGCCCCCGAAGATGAACCCGATACAGCGACCGCCCGAGAGATTGCGGGCCGTGATGACTTGGCGTCGCGCGAAGCTCATTTCGGAGTCGCGATCCATCAGCGGCATGCCCTTGTGATTGGGGGCGAAGCTACAGCCGAGATAGAGGGAGAAGACCGCCTGATGCACGGCGACGAAGGCAATCGCTTTCGTCGGAGGCAGCACACAGAAGACCACCGTCAGGTAGAGCGCGGCGTTCAGGACCATGAGGACCGCCTCGCTGAGAACGGTGCGACCCCGACGGCGATACAGGTCCTGAAATCCGGAGACGTACAGCCCCGTGCTGCGCAGGAGCATTAGCGGAAAAAAGAGTTCGGCCTGCCATCTGGCCAGCCACCCCGCGAAACCGCGGGCCTCGGGTGTTGGGAGTGCCCGGCATGCCGACACCGATGTCGGGATCGCGGTCCAACTGGTTGGGATGGGCGTGGTGGGCATTGTGCTTGGGCACCCACCAGCCAAAGCTCAATCCGATCAGCCCGTTCCCGATGCCCAGGCCGAGCAGACGATTGGCCCGCCGGGACTCGAAGATTTGCCGGTGACCCGCGTCATGACCAAGGAATCCGAGCTGGGTCGCGACGACGCCCAGAAATACCGCGACACCAAGGGTTGCCCAAGAGTCTCCGAGGAGGATGAAGCCCGCCCATCCAGCGGCAAACGCGGTGACCGTGAGAACGACCTTGACCCAGTAGTAGCCGAGACGGCGATCCAAGAGCCCGGCCGCTCGGACGTCCAGTGTCAAGTTGTGAAAACCGGAAGGTTCCGTCGCTGTCTTTCCAACGATGGCCGTCTGCACTATTTCTCCTACTTGGGTATTCGTCGAGGAGAGCCGTCAATGACCACGGGTCCTCTGTGTCGACCGTCCCGGCGATCGGCAATCGTCCGGTGCGACCTCTAACCCGCCTGGAGTGTCTCGACCAGTCGAGGTGCCGGGCGGGATTGTGGATCAGATGACCCGAACGTTCTGAGCTTCGGGCCCTTTGGCGCCCTGGGCCACGTCGAATTCGACCTGCTGGCCATCCTCGAGGCTCTTGTGCCCCTCGCCAACGACATTGGAGAAGTGGACGAAGACATCCTTGTCCCCCGTGGCGGGCGTGATGAAGCCGAAGCCCCTGTCATTGTTGAAGAACTTCACAGTTCCAGTTGTCATGTTGTTCCTATTCTCTTTTCGCTCTGTTGCTTCTGTTGCTTGCTCAGTGACTTTTGGGATTGGGCCGACCGGGACCGGCCGCGCGAACCGAGTTGCCCGTACTCTTCGCCGCAGGCGGAGGTCTCGCCGACCTCCCCGAAAGTCCGGCAGCGCTGATCATCACACCAACCGATGACCCGGTCCCCCTGACGAACGTCCAGGACGTGCTGGTTGCAGAGGGGCACATCGGGCAGCACCACGGTGATCGAGTACGACTCATCACTCGGATCCGGTCCTCGATCGAGTGTTCGGCTGGGCGGATCGATCACCGCCGTCGCCGTCCCGCCGCACATTGCACACGGCGCGACCACTGGCGACGTCACCACTGGATGGACTCTCGGAGTCTCTTCACGCCCTGCAAACGGCGCTCGACCTTGGCCGCGTCCGCTCCGTCCCTGTCTCGAATTCGTTGCTCGAGCAGGTCGAGGCGTGCTTCCTCGTTCTTGATCAATTGGCGGCGTTCGTCGCCCTCGCGCGTACCGAGCGCGCGGACGAAGCTCTTGTGCGCGTCCGTCGCTCTTCCCAGCTCCATCTGTCGGGCGATGGCCGAAAACGAGCTGCCGGACTCACGGAGTGCCAGGACCTGTGAGTCGACGTCCTGACTCGGCCCCCGGCGACGCGGCGGTTTCGCTCGCTCGGATGTTGCCGTCGAGCGTTGCGGCGATCGCTTCTCGTTCGTGTGTCTAGGCACGCACAACCCTGAGAAATGCCGGGCGACGCGCGAGCCGGGCGCCTTTGTTGCGGCGCAGGTCCCAGGCCGACGACTGCGTGGCGAAATTGCCCCTAAGGGCTTTGGTCAAGCGCTTTAAGATCGTTGGCTCCGTTCAAATGGGGCCAACTCGGGGAGGTTCTCGACCAGGCCACACCGGCTGCATGCCGGCGACAAGGCCACACTACCAGCTGGGGAGGCACGGAGTTCGCGACGCTCGTTCGCGGGGGCTCCACGCGATCTGAACCGGCAGTCAGACTGCGTGGTCGTCACTCGCCGTCCGGTGACGCAGCTTGCCATGGCCGCGGTTTCGATCTGACGGATCCGCGGCCGCGTGAGGCCGAAGCGAGCACCGACGCGTCACGCCTCGCCAATCTGGGCCAGCCGGCGCCCGTTGCTTTCGTCAGCAGACGATGGCGGCCGATCTGGCCGAGACACAAACGGAGGAAGTCTTTCTGCCGCTTCCGGACGCGTCCGTTTGGCCACGGCCTCGATTCTCAATGCTCGGCCGAAAATGGGTGGCGGACCATCGTGTTGCTTGCCGGTACCGTTACTTCTTCCAATGGATTCGGGTGTCGCCGACGAGACGCGGCAAGCTTGGAAGCAGTCGGCGTTGCTGTGCTCCATCGGTGAGTTGTTTCAGCTATGCTGGTGGCCGATACCGCGGGCACCGTCCCGCGGCGGCCGGCGAATTGGTGCCGGCCAGGCCCACGAGACTCTCATCGAGTTCATCAAGTCGGCCATCTTCACTGTGAACCGACTGGAGTCTCTTGACCGTCTCTCCCTCATCCCCTGCTCCCACGCGTGCCCGTTTCTTGGACCTCGGCGTGCCTCGGGAGCTATTGGTGGTCCTGGAGCGCCAAGGGATCAACACCCCGTTCCCGATCCAGGCCGCGACCCTGCCCGACTGCCTAGCGGGACGCGACGTCTGCGGCAGGGCCCCCACCGGGTCGGGCAAGACCCTGGCGTTTGGCTTGGCCATCCTGTCGCGGCTGGCAACCCGGCCTGACGCCGCACGGCGCGGTCGCCGTCATCCGTCAGCTCTCGTCTTGGTCCCGACCCGGGAGCTTGCAGCCCAGATCGAGGAAGTCGTGACCCCTCTCGCCGCCGCAATCGGTGCGCGTGTGACATCGATCTACGGTGGCGTCGGGTACCCCAAGCAGCGGGCTGCCGTGCGGAGTGGTGTCGACATCCTCATCGTGTGTCCCGGGCGGCTCACAGACCTGGTGGAGCGGGGTTGGGTCGACCTCTCACACGTCGACATCGTGGTCGTTGACGAGGCCGACCGCATGGCAGACATGGGCTTCCTGCCCGTCGTCCGCCGGCTTGTGGACATGACGCTCGATTCGCGTCAGACCTTGCTCTTCTCGGCCACCCTGGAGGGGCCCGTTGACAAGCTGGTCCGTGACTACCAACACGATCCAGTGGTGCACGAGGTGGAGCCGACCGTCACCGATCAGGGAGAGGTCCACCACCACTTCTGGCGAGTCGAGCCGCTCAATCGGGTGGCCGTGACCGCCGAGACGATCACGGCCCGAGGACCGGCACTGGTGTTCTGCCGGACCAAGCGCGGAGCGGACCGCCTCTCGGATCGCCTCAGCCGGTCCGGTCTCCAGTCGGCCGCCATTCATGGCAACCGCAGCCAGAGCCAGCGGGAGCGCGCCCTGGCTGCTTTTCGAGGGGGCCGCCTCGATGTTCTCGTTGCGACGGACATCGCGGCGCGTGGGATCCACGTCGACGCGGTGCCCCTGGTGGTCCACTTTGACCCACCGGCCGATCCCACCGACTATGTCCACCGCTCGGGCCGAACGGGCCGGGCCGGCGCCGACGGCATCGTCGTGTCCCTGATCGGGGGCGAGCATCTCCGCGGCACCAGGTTCCTCCAGCGAAAATTGGGTCTCTCCGACAAGATCTCGCCGCCTGACGTCTCGTCCCTCGCCCTCGTGCACGACGGTCGACGTCCCCCTCACACGCAGACAGGAACCCGCAATGGGAGCGGTACGGCCGCCCGAAACGAGCATCGGGTTGTCCATGCTCGTGCAGGTGGTCCAAGCCCGAAGCGGCGTTCTCGCCGGCGCGTGCAGCGGACCGGGCGGCGCTAAACAAACCCCACCCGCTTTGGCATCATCGAGGGTTCCGAACCGATGACCGTTCCACGAACTCGTTGGAGATCAGACCCGAGAAAGGACGAGACATGAGCGAGACGGATCTGTCCGAGTTGCTGTCCACGTCGCCGCGGGAGGCCGCCAGGGCATTCACGCCCGAGCTCACGCAGTTGGTGAATGATCCTCTCTACAGCACGGTGTGGACGGACGACCGGCTCTCGCAGCGGGACCGGAGTCTCATCACGCTCGCATCCCTGGTGTCGTTGTACAGGCCGGAGGAACTTCCAGCCCACCTACGCCGGGCGGTCAGCAACGGAGTGACGCTGCATGAGATATCGGCACTGATCACGCATCTTGCCTTCTATGCGGGCTTCCCCGCCGCGATCTCGGCCTCGGTGATCGCCCAGCAAACCCTCGGTAGCCCTCAGGATCTCCCCGACGCGTCCCAGTAGCGGCTCTCGGAAGATCACCGATGACGGGCGTCATCCCCTTCGCTTGGCCATCGTGGCGGCCTCGATGCGGTCACCCACGACCTTGTCGATGCTGCGCCAGTACTCGAACGCTCGCTGGAGAACCTCGTCGCGACGGAGACCTGCAAAGAGTCCCGACACCGTCTCGACCAGGCGGTCGCGCGCCGCATTGTCCATCACCTCGTTGACCAGTGTGTTGGCCTGACCGAAGTCATCGTCCTCGGGATGGAGCGTGTAGGCGGCCCGGACCATTTCCCCGTCGGCCGCCCATACCGCGTCCTCGGCGTAGCGGTACTCGTCGGCGGCCGGGGCTTCGTTGAACGAGTTCGGGTAGTAGACCGGGTCGGTGACCTTCTCCACCCGCATGGCGCCGTCCTTCGAGTAGTTCCGCACGGGTGACTTCGGACGGTTGACGGGGATCTGTTGGTAGTTCACACCCAGGCGGGCCCGGTGCGCATCGGCGTAGGAGAACCCGCGGGCGAGGAGCATCTTGTCGGGCGAGAGCCCCGTCCCGGGCACGGTGTTGTTGGGCTGGAACGCCGCCTGCTCCATCTCGGTGTGGTAGTCGGTCACGTTGCGGTCGAGGGTGAGCCGGCCCACGTCGACCAGGGGGTAGTCGCCGTGTGGCCAGACCTTCGTGAGATCGAAGGGATTGAAGCGATAAGTCTTGGCCTCGTCGAAGGGCATGATCTGCATCTTGAGCGACCAGCTCGGGAAGTCCCGACGTTCGATGGCCTCGTAGAGATCGCGCTGGTGGTAGTCGGCATCCTCGCCGGCGATCCGTTCAGCCTCGGCCTGCGTCAGGAACTCCACACCCTGATCCGTCTTGAAGTGGTACTTGACCCAAAAGCGCTCGCCCTCGGCGTTGACCCACATGTAGGTGTGCGACGAATACCCGTTCATGTGGCGCCAGCTCTGTGGGATGCCCCGATCGCCCATCAGCCAGGTGACCTGGTGGGCCGACTCGGGCGAGAGCGTCCAGAAGTCCCACTGCATGTCGGCGTCGCGCAGGTTGTTCGCCGCCAGGCGCTTCTGCGAACGGATGAAGTGCTGGAACTTGATGGGATCACGGACGAAGAAGACGGGCGTGTTGTTGCCGACGATGTCGAAGTTGCCCTCGCTCGTGTAGAACTTGATGGCGAACCCGCGGGGGTCGCGCCAGGTGTCCGGTGAACCGCGCTCGCCGGCGACCGTCGAGAACCGCAGGACGAGCTCGGTCTCGGTGCCCGGCTGGAAGACCGCCGCCTTGGTGTACCGGCTCACATCGTGAGTGACGGCGAAGGTGCCGAACGCGCCGCCGCCCTTGGCGTGGGGCTGGCGCTCGGTGATGCGCTCCCGATTGAAGTTGGCCATCTGCTCGATCAGGTAGAAGTCCTGCAAGAGGACGGGGCCGTCGGGACCGATGGTCAGCGAGTGTTCCTGGCTGGCCACCGGGATGCCGGCATCTGTCGTGGTCGGTGGCCGCTGTGAATCGTGTTCGTTCATGACACCCCACTTTCCCTGGGTCCCCCGGATCCATGCGAAGGACCCGTTCCTCACGCTAACGGGCACCGTCCCCCGCCGGGCGCGAGCAGGGCGCACGCAGGAGTGGTGCCGCGTGTGGGGCCACGCCGTCGTACCGGCCCTCCCCGGGGCTATCGCTCCGCGTCCGACGGATCGACTGAGCCCTTAGGCCGCTCCGCGAGGGCGCACACCACCGGTGGGTCGAGCTCGAGCGTCGTGGTGTAGATCCGGCCGAAGCCTGCTTTGCGCAGGGCGGTGACGATCTCCTCTCCCGCTCGCTCTGACGTCTCGGTCGATGCGCCGGGGCAGCGCGGTTGTGAGGCGATGGCAATCCTGCCCCCTGGTTGCAGCTTCGCCCCCAAAGCACGGAAGCGACCCACGGGGTCGGACCAGAAGCCCATCGAATTGACCGCGAGGATCTTGTCCACCGGGTCATCGAGGTCGGGCAGGGCCTCCACGGATCCCAGGCGGAGATCGACTCGACCCGCGCGGACTGCAGCAGCATTCCGCCTTGTGGCGAGCCGCACCATGACCTCGGAGTGATCGATCCCAATGATCCATCCGCCGGTGACGAGCCGGCTGAGCTCAGCCACGGCGATCCCCGGGCCGAAGCCGACCTCCAGCACCCGGTCCGTGGGCTGGACGTCGAGCAGTGAGACGACCCACCGGTTGCGTCGGCGGTTCGAGGAGCGGTGCGCCATGACCCACCCTGCGACGTGGCCGCCCGGGCCGTGCGGGTGCATGAACTGGCCCACCACGTGTCGGAGGACTCGCCGTTTCACGCTCACGAGAAGCAGTGAACACCTTCAAGTATCCTTGAAGTCAAGGTGCGAGAGCAGCCGTACACGATCGGTGAACTGAGCACGCGGACTGGCGTCGCCCCGTCCGCTCTGCGCTACTACGAGGAGCTGGGCCTGATGCCACCCGCGCTGCGGGTCTCCGGGCAGCGGCGCTACGGCGAGGACGCGGTGGAACTCGTGGGGGCGATCCTGCTCCTGCGGGACACCGGGTTCTCGCTCTCCGAGATCAAGTCCCTTACGGGGTCGTACCTATGGCCGGCCGATGCCTGGCGTGCGCTGGCCCGTGCCAAGCTGGCGGAGCTCGACGAACGCATCGCAAAGGCTGCAGCAGCACGGGAGGCGTTGCAGCACGCACTGCGCTGCGGGCACGAGCAGCTGCGCGACTGCCCGAACTTCTCCGGGGTGCTCGCCACCAGGCTGGCTGGCCAGCAGCTGGAGGAGGCGCATACGCACTGACCGGAAGCCCGGTGCCACCCGAGCAGGCCGACCAATCTGGCGCTCTTCGCGGCAATCCCCGCGGCTGCCGGCAAGAACCTGACCGCGTCGAGCGTCGCCCGGGCGGCATGTCGGCTCCGAGGCGCCCACCGAGACATCTTGGGGACGGGTCAGGACCCCTCGTTGGCCGCCATCTCGAGGGCCAGGGCGGGCCAGGTGAAGCCGGATTCTGCGCCGGCGCCCCCCGGGTCCCCGGACTCTGCGTCGTAGAACTCTCGGAAGCCGTGCGCGGCGATGAGCGCCTCGAGCTGCGCGCGGAGGGTGCGTGCCGTATCCGCGGAACCGACGCGCACCGCGAGGAGATGGGCCCAGTACGCCGTCGCGCCCCACACGGCGTTCCCGTCCCACTGGACAAAGCCGCCGACGCCCGTGCCGGGCCTGACCGTCCCCGCCGCGAAGCCTCGGGGACCCCACATCGGTGCTCCGGAGTACAGGTGCCGATCGGCCACGGCGGACGAGATGCCGCGGTCGGCCATGGACCGGGCGGCGGCGGGCAGGAGGCCCATGGCTCCGACGCCGGGCAGTTGCTCGTCGCCCACCAGGTCGTAGGCGACGAAGAGGTGACCCTCGGCCCACCAAAGGCGAGCGTCGATTTCGTCCGCCACCGCCTCGGCCGTCGACTCGGCCCAGACTGCGTCGGCGGATCGGCCCCGCGCCCGGCACGCGTCGGCGACCTCTTCCAGGGCCAGCAGGTACCAACCGCAAAGGGTCGGATCGCACACGATGAACGCGTGCCCGAGGGCGCGGGCCCGCTCGGGTGACATCTCCGCGGCCACGGCAGAGACGGTCAGGTCCTTGAGACGCTCGAGCGACGCCTCGAGCGGTCCGGGGACGAGTCGCTGGAGTGTTGCGCTGCCCTCCGTCCCCGTCTCGAAGGGGTGGAGGGCGACCGGCAGGACCCCGCCGGCAACGGTACGCAGCCTGCTGAGAGCCCGCAGGTGGGCGAGCGCAGCGTCCAGCAGCGGGTCGGCCGGGGCACCCTCGGTCAGCGAGAGACGTGCCGCGGCGTAGGCAGACGCGGGCGGATCGATGAACGAGGTCCGGTCACCCGTGAACATGGGGCCGAAGAGCGACTCGATGAACGCACGCATCTCGTCCGTCCCTGGCGCGAAGCGCTGGTGCGACAGTAACCCGTCGGGCAGGAGGTTGGCTCGATAGAGCGTCTCGAGCTCACACACGGCGAGAGCGGGATCGAGGTGACGGATGGCCAAGGCGTGATAGGCGCTGTCCCAGGCGAAGAGCGCGGGGTAGCGCTCCAGGTCGGGCACGTGGAACACGCCGCCGAAGGCCTCCACCCGGTGCCGCTCAAACAGCGCTCCGCAGGCGTCGCGGAGATCGTTCATGGCATGCCCTCACATCGAGTTGAGACGTCGACGTCTGTTTCTCGCACGTCGTCAGTACTACCAAGCCTTTCTTTCGCTCGCGTCGTCCACCGTGCGGACGCGCATCGGCAGTGGGTTGCCGACGGCCTGGCCTCACGGCGCTACGCCCTCGCCGTCTACAGTGCGAGCCCGTGTCGGGAACCGAGAAGGGGGCGTCATGGCCGGGATCGGGCGACAGGCGTTGGTGTGCGCGTCGATGACGGAAGGGGCAATGTGAAGGACTTCGCAGGGCGGGTCGCGGTGGTCACGGGGGCGGGGCGTGGCATCGGGCTCGCGCTGGCCGATGCGATGGCGGCGCGGCGCATGCGTGTCCTGCTCAGCGACGTGGAGGCCGCAGGCCCCGAGGACGTGGCGGACCGGCTTCGGGCCGCCGGCGCCGAGGTCGTGGGGGCGGTGTGCGACGTCACGCAGTCGGCTGAGGTCGACGACCTCGCGGAACGAGCGCTTGGGACCTTCGGCCGGGTCGACCTCCTCTGCAACAACGCCGGCGTGGTCGCGGGCGGCCGCACGTGGGAACTCCCGCTGACGGCATGGCACCGGGTACTGGACGTCAACCTCTGGGGAGCGATCCACACGATCCGGTCGTTCTTGCCGCACCTTCTCGAGAACGCGAACGGCGGCCATGTCGTCAACGTCGCCTCACTGGCCGCCGTCACGCCAGTACCCGGCATTGCGCCTTACAACGTCAGCAAGCACGGCCTGTTGGCTCTGTCGGAGACGCTGCACGCGGACCTCCGGGCTGCCGGGAGTTCTGTCGGGGTCACGGTGGTGATGCCCGGGCGGGTCGCGACGGGCATCGGGCTCCCGAGCGGGGAACCCGCTCCCGACGTCAGCGAGGAAGACGAGCCGGGGATCATGACTCCCGACGGCGTCGCACGGCGGATCTTGGCGGCCGTCGAGGACGACCAGCTCTATCTCTTCACCCACGCGGACCGCATGGAGGACGTCGAAGCCCGCTTCGCGTGGATCCTCGGTCGCTGAGTCCCGACGTCGGGCCCCGCGCCGTACGGGTGTGCAGGGCGGGGGGCCATCGTCCCGGCGAAGGTGGACGGCTGTCCTCCGACCCCGCTGATCAGGGGAACGGATCCGGGTCGGGGTTTCAGGCGACCCGGCAGGCGGTAGCTTCCAGTTCTCGGCAAGGGTCGAAGGGAACGGAGCCTCAATGAGCGAACAGCGTGTGGCCATCGTCACCGGCGGGGGATCTGGGATCGGGTTGGGAATCAGCCGACGGCTCGCTTCAGACGGGATTGCCGTCGCGGTCGTGGACCTCGACGGCGACACGGCCGACAGCGCTGCCGGGGTCATCGGTGCGGCCGGTGGCACCGCGATGGGCGTCGCGGCGGACGTGGCCGATCGCGCGCGGGTCTTCGCGGTCGTGGACGAGGTTCGCCAACAGATCGGCCCGCCGACCATTCTGGTCAACAACGCCGGCATGGGTGCCACCTTCGACCGCTTCCTCAAGATCGAGCTCGAGACGTGGGAGCGCGTCCTGCGCGTGAACCTGACCGGTGCGTTCAACTGTTGCCAGGCGGTGTTGCCCGGAATGGTCGAAGGTCGATGGGGGAGGATCGTCAACATCTCCTCGTCCAGCGCACACAGCGGCCAGGCGCTCCTGGCGCCGTACGTCTCTTCCAAGTCCGGAGTCAACGGGTTGACCAAGGCACTTGCGCTCGAGTTCGGGCCCCGCGGGATCACGGTCAACGCCATTCCCCCTGGGTTCATCGACACCCCGATGCTGCGGGCGTCGGAGGCCCGGGGCGAGTTCGGCGACGGCGGCGTCGACGATGCCATCGCCCGAACTCCGGTGCGGCGGCCCGGCACGCCTGAGGACATCGCCGCGACGTGCGCCTTCCTCTGTCGCGACGAGGCCGGCTACATCACCGGCCAGATCATCGGCGTGAACGGCGGCCGCAACACCTGACCGTCCCGCGCCAGGACGAGGTCCCGTTCAGACGTACCGAGTGAGATCCTCGTCGAGTTCGACGTCGAAGGTGCGCATCGCCATGGCGAACAGGTCGTAGGCACCGACGGTGAACACCACGTCCATGATCTGCTGGGTGTCGAGCTCGGCCGAGAGTGCAGCGTAGGTGGCATCGGCGATGCGGGCGTCGGCCACCAGCTCGTCGGCGGCGGACAGCAAGGCACGCTCCAGTTCGAGCCATTCCTCCGCCGCAGAACCCGCTCGGACGCGCGCCACCTCCTCCGGCGTGATGCCTGCCACCCCGGCCTGGTAGACGTGCTGGGCCCATTCGTAGCGGGCTTCCCGCAGATGGGCCACGCGCAGGATCAGGAGCTCCCGCTGGCGGATGGTGATCGTCGTGAAGTACAGCGCGTGGCTGATGAGATGGTTGTAGGCGACGGTCAGGTCAGGGTGGTGGGCCAGGACGCCCATCGCGTTGAGGCCCTTGGGACTGTCGGGGTCGAGCGGTGAGACGGGATGACGCGGGTTGGTAGGCCGATAGGCCGCCAGCAACGCCTCGCTCATCTCGCGCGACCACTGGCGCGGCGGGACGGGTTGGATGCGTGCAGTGCTCACCCGATCGGCTCGTCGCCGGCGCGGCTGGTGCGCCGCGGGTCCCGCGGCGTGGTTGGCTCGAACGGAGCCGCCGTGATGACGGTCAATGGGTGCCTCCTTCTTCGCCTGACGATTGCACGTCGAGAGCGGTCTTGGTCGTGGTGTCAGGAGGGGACGAGCTCTGGGAGCACGTCACGGACGAATGCCTCCACTTGCGCGTCTCCAGCCTCCGGCCAGCCGCAGACGAGATAGCCGAAGCCGGCCTCCCGCCACTTGGCCGCATGCCGGCGCGCTACCTCGAGATCGTCGAGGGACAGGGAACCGGCTCGCAGGATCGAGGAGGGATCGCGGCCGGCCTCTTCGGCGAGGTGACTGAGGCGGTCGTTTGCCTCCTGCAACGAGTTGGGTGTCCCGAAGGCGTGCCACACATCGGCGAACCGGGCCGCGAGCGGGAGCGTCCGTCGCGGGCCGGTGCCACCGATCCAGATCGGCGGGTGGGGCCGCTGGAGCGGCAGCGGGCGCATTCTCGCCTCATGCAGCGATACCTGACGTCCCTCGTAGGAGACCACTTCCCCACTGAAGAGCCGTGTGGCGATCTCGAGGGCGTCCTCGAGCAACTCGAATCGCTCCGCCGTGGGTGGGAAGGGAATGCCCAGCTCCACGTGCTCCTTTTCGAACCATGCGGCGCCGAGCGCCAGTTCCAGTCGCCCATGGGAGGCATGGTCGATCGTGAGCGCCTGCGCCACCAGGACGGACGGGTGCCGGTAGGTCACGCCGGTGACCAGGAGCCCCAACCTGATGCGGCTCGTCAGCGCGCCGAGCGCGGCCAGCGTGGTCAACCCTTCGAAGGTCTCTCCTGGACCCTCGCCGTACATCGGCTCGAAGTGGTCGAAGCCCCAGGCTCCGTCGAATCCCAGTTCCTCGGCGAGGCGCACGCGGCGCACGAGCTCGTCCCAGGGCATGCGTTGTTGCGCGACGTCGAGTCCGAACCTCATGTCACGACCTCTCTGTGTGATGCGTTCTTACGCGGTGAATTCGGCCACCCGGCTGTGGAAGCGCCAGGCTGCCCCATTGTGATGCAGGACGTCGTAGTACCGCCCCACCAGCTGCACGGCCCAGCCGTGGTCACCCTTGAGCAGGAACACCACGTCGCTGGTGGCCTGCGCTTCCCGGTCGTCCCACTCGGTGACGTGGGTGTTGAGGATCAGGTGGCGGTGCGGTTGGGCGGCCGTGAACGCGCCGTAGGCCCGCCGCAGCGCCTCGTGCCCGACATGGTGGCCCAGCACGGGCATGTCGCACTCGCCGTCGGGGCAGAAGGTCGCGACGAGGTCGTCGGTCCGCCCGTCGTCGAGGGCATGGGTGTAGGCCGCGATGGTGGCCCCGACGCCCGCCACCACGTCGCTGTAGGTCTGCTCCGATCCCATACCCGGGCTCAGAACGCGATCTCGAGCACAGGCATCTCGAGGGGGTTCACGTTGACCTTGTGGAGGGCCGGAAGCAACGTCTCGTGGGGGAGGCCGGCCAAGAAGCCGTCGATGACGCGCTGGTAGTTGGAGATGTGCCCTTCGTTACGCTCCGACAGCCGCATGTACTCGAAGCTCCTGGCGTGCAGGCGCTGGGCCAGAGGAGCTCGATCTCCATTTGGTAAAAGTCCGGGTCGTAGTACCGCTCCTTGGGAACCCGATCCAGCACCGCCATGGCGTGCGGCACCGGCAGCGCCGACCATTTGTGTTCCATGATCGCCATCTTGCGGACCCCTCTGTATGCGTCGGGTGGCGTTAGACTAACCGGTCGGTACAACGTACCCTGGCGGTCCTCACCGCGGCTTCACCTGGGCACGCGTCGACGACAGGGCCTGCATCGACATGAACATCTCCCGCGACCCCCGAGCCGACACGGACCCCCGAGCCGACACGGACGTGCCCGCTCCCGAAGTGGACGTGGTCGTCGTCGGGGCCGGCATCACAGGCATCTACCAGCTGTACCGCGCGCTGGAGGAGGGATTCTCGGCGCAGCTGCTCGAGGCGGGGGACGGCGTCGGCGGGACGTGGTACTGGAACCGCTACCCCGGGGCCCGCTTCGACTCCGAGAGCTATACCTACGGCTACCTGTTCTCCGAGGAGCTCTTCGACCAATGGGAGTGGACGGAGCACTTTGCCGGGCAACCAGAGACGGAGCGTTACCTCAACCACGTGGTGGACCGGTTCGATCTCCGGCGCCACATCCGATTCGGCGTCAGTGTCGTCGCCGCCGACTACGAGGAACGGTCCGGCTCCTGGCGGGTGACCGGCGTCGACGGAACGACGGTCCGGGCGCGGTTCCTGGTCGCCGCCACCGGTGTGCTGTCGGTGCCCTACACCCCCGACGTCCCCGGACGCGAGGCGTTTTGCGGCGAGTCGCACCACACCGGCAGGTGGCCCGTCGCGCCGGTGGATTTCGCGGGAAAGCGGGTGGCGGTCATCGGGACCTCGTCCAGCGGCGTCCAGGTCGTCTCCGCCATCGTCGACCAGGTCGCCTCGCTGACCGTGTACCAGCGGACGGCCAACTGGTGCACGCCCCTGAACAACCGTCCGATCACCCCGACCGAACAGGCGCAGCTCCGGACGGGCTTCGAACAGCTGCGGGAGACGCTCAACACCTCGGTCCACGGTTTCCACCACCTACCTCATGATCGGACGGCCTTCGAGGACGGCGAGGACGAGCGTCGTCGGTTCTACGAAACCATGTGGAACAGCCCCGGCTTCACGAAGCTGACGAGCAACTACACCGACTTGCTCTCGAATCCCGAAGCCAACGCCGAGTGGTGCGCGTTCATCGCCGACAAGATCCGCGGCATCGTGCACGACCCGGCGGTGGCGGATCGGCTCATCCCCAGGGACCACCGCTTCGGCGAGAAGCGGCCCCCTTTCGTGGCCGGGTACTACGAGGCCTTCAACCGGCCGAACGTCTCCCTGGTCGACCTGGGGGAGACACCGATCGTGCGGGTCACGCCGACCGGTATCGAGACCAGCGAAGGCGAGCACGAGGTCGACATCATCGTGTGGGCGACGGGATTCGACTTCGGTACGGGGGCCCTGGCCAGGATGGGCATCAGAGGCCGGGACGGTGTCGCCCTGGTGGACGCCTGGGCGGACGGGCCGCGTACCTTTCTGGGGGTGCAGACGTCCGGGTTCCCGAACCTGTTCTTCCCCGGCGGTCCCCATGCCGCCGCCGGCAACAATCCGCGCTACAACTCCGACCAGGTCGACTTCGTGACCGACGTCCTCCTCTTCGCACGCGCGCGCGGTTTCGAGGTCATCGAGGTGACCGCCCGATCCGAGGAACGCTGGACCAACATGATCGACCGCGGTGCACAGTCGCCGCTGTCCTTCGGCGAGAAGAGCTACTACTTCGGCACCAACATCCCGGGCAAGCCGCGGCGATACCTGCTCAATTCGGCCGGCCGCCCCAAGCTGTTCTCTGTCATCGCCGACGTCGTGGCCAACGACTACGACGCGTTCACCATGTCGCTCCCGGCCGCGCCGGCCAGAGCAGCCGGTTGACTTCGGCGCCATCCGTCACACCGTGGCGACCGGCGTGACGGGCGAGCCGACCACGCCGGGCATCCGCAGCGGCGGGGCGGTCAGCAAGAAGCGGTGGCGGCCGTGCTCCCGCAGCCACGCCGCTAGCTCGTGGAGATACCACATCTCCCCCAGGGGGACGCCGAGCTCGAAGAGGCAGAGGTGGTGGATGGGGAGGAAGGAGTGCCGAGCGGGGTCGCGGTCCCTGCCCACGAGCCCCTCGACGGCGTAATTGTCCGCCACTAGTGCCGAGATCTGCGATTCGGCGATCCAGTCGAGCAGCGCGTCGTCCCGGGCGTCCAGGTAGGATGCACATCGTGTGGATCCGCACCGGATCGGGGTTGCGCTCCCACTCGAGCACCTGGGTGGCGAAGCCGGTGTGCACCAGCAGGATGTCACCGGGCTCGATCACCACGCCGTCGGCGGCGATGATCTCCTCGAGCTGGGCGCGGTCCACACCCTGCCACTCGGGGCCCAGATGGTGGGCGAGGTCGAGCAACACCCCCCGGCCCTGGACCCCGTGGAAGGCCATGTGCTCGAGGCCCAGGTGATGTGCGAATGCGCGGTGCGACCCACCGTCGCCGCGGGCGTCCGGGCTCGCCGACCAGGTCGACGCCGGCGCGGAAGCCGTTGGAGTAGACGGCCTCCTCGACGCCATCGCCGTCGGCGTCGACCTCCGCACCGACGTGGGCCAGGGAATCCCACTGTGTCGAGTACTGCAGCGAGAGCGTCACGACGTCGTCGGCCCACACGTCGACGTACTTGGGGTTCCCCTACTCGCCCATTTCGCTCATGTGCACGTTGTAGAAGGTCGCCGGCTCGCCCTGCATGTCCTCGGTCGGGGAGACGACGGGCGGTTGGCGCCGCTGGTTGAGGGCCGTGCCACCGGGATAATCGAGCGGCAGGCTGAGACAGAAGCTGATCCCGGCCTCGACCTCCCGGACGCCCTCGAGAACCTTCGCCGGAGTGATCAGGTTGATCCGACCCAGCTCGTCGTCGTCGCCCCAATCGCCCCACGTCGACCCGGCCGGACGCTGCTTCCACCGCTTCGCCTTGCGCGCTCCCTCCTGCCTGCGTTGCTCTGTACCGACCGGTTGGTCTAGCCTGTGGAAAGGGCCTTCGCGCAATTCTGCGACCGCCCTCTTCCTTCGACATTCTTTTTCGACACGGACGGAAGGGACAGATTCATGCCTGACAAGCCCTTTGTCGTCTCCGCCGACGGGCACGTCCTCGAGCCCACCGACCTCTTCGTCACCCGCCTGCCCACGCACCTGCGCGACCGCGCGGTCTGGGAGGACGACTTCGAGATCGAGCCCTTCGTCGAGGGTGGGGCCCGGCACTTCCGCCGCCTGCACACACCTGGCTTCGAAGGATGGACCATCTCGCGTTACCGCCAGACCGGGGGGCGGATGCCCGAGGGCGACCCCGAGATGATCCTGGAGGATCTCGACTCCGACGGCGTCGACGTCGGGGTCATGCACCCGAACCTGTCGCTCTTCGGGCTCTACTCCGACGACCACGAGCTCTCCATGGCACACGCCCGCGTGTACAACGACTACATCGTGGAGCGGTTCTCGCCCTATTTCTCGCGGCTGGCGCCGACCGCTCCCATCCCCCTCACGGACGTGGAGGACGCCGTCGCCGAGATCGAGCGGGTCGCCGCCTTGGGCTTCCGCGGCATCTTGCTCCCTGCCACGCCGCCCAAGCCCTATTACTCCCGCGACTTCGACCCCGTGTGGGCAGCGGCCCAGGCCAACGGTGTGCACGTGTTCTTCCATACTCAGACGGGCGGGGTGAAGGTCAACGATCCTGAGGCCACGACGCTCAAGGTCGTCATGGAGTCGGCGCGTCAGGTGAATCAGCCCATGACCGAGAAGGCTGCGTCGAAGCGAATGATCACGCAGTCGATCTACAGCACGATCGTCCCCCAGCAGCTCATCTGTGAGCTCGTCGGCGGCGGCGTCGCCGAGCGCCATCCTGACCTCCACTTCGCGCTGATCGAGTTCAACGCGCACTGGCTGGCCTCGTTGGTCGGCGCCATGGACAAGTGCTGGATCACCGGCATCGGGCAAGACGCAGACTGGTGGCTCGGGTACTGGGACGCCGCGCTGCCGCGTGAGCAACAGACCCACATGGCACAGCTGTTCCGGCTGAACGAGAAATGGCCCTACCCGCTGCTGCCCAGCGACTACGTCCGGCGCCAGTTCCATGTCTCGTTCCAGGACGACCCCGTGGCGGTCGCCTGCCGGCACATCACGGGCGTCTCGACCATCGTGTGGGGAAACGACTACCCGCACGCCGAAGGCACGTTCCGCGGCAGCCGGCAGCTCATCGCCGAACAGTTCGTGGGCGTCCCGGCCGACGAGCGCGACGCGATGCTGGGCGGCACGCTCGGCGGGCTGCTCGGGTTCAAGGCACCGGTGGCCGCCTGACACACCGGCAATCGAGCGAGTACCGCTTCGACGGGCGCGCCGCCGTCGTCACCGGCGCCGGGCGGGGCATCGGGCGGGCCTACGCCCGGCTGCTCGCGGCGCGCGGTGCCTCGGTGGTGGTCAACGACCTCGGCGGATCCATGGAGGGATCGGGCGCCGACGCGGGGCCGGCCACCGACGTCGTCCGCGAGATCACCGCGTCAGGAGGTGCCGCGCTGGCCGACACCCACGACGTCGCTACGACCGAAGGTGCCCGTGCCCTGGTGGAGGCAGCGATCGGCACGTTCGGTCAGCTCGACATCCTGATCAACAACGCCGGCATCATCCGCTGGGCGGGCTTCCCGGATGCGGACGAGGACAACCTGGCGCGGCACCTCGCCGTGCACACGATCGGCTCGTTCAACACCGCCCGGGCGGCTTGGCCGCACATGACTGAGCGCGGCTACGGCCGGATCGTCATGACCACCTCGAGCGGCATGTTCGGCCTCCCGAACAACCTGTCCTACGCCACGGCCAAGGCGGGTGTCGTCGGTCTCACCCGGAGCTTGGCCACGGCCGGGGCGAAGCACGGCATCCTGGTCAACCTCATCGCACCGGCCGCCGCGACGCGCATGGCGGGCGGCGCCGGCCCGGCCGAGATGACGCCGGAACTGGTCGCCCCCATGGCGGTGTACCTGACCCACGAGTCCTGCCCCGTGACCGGGGAGATGTACGCCGCCGGTGCCGGCCGGTTCGCCGCGCATGTTCATCGCCACCGTCCCCGGGTACGTGCACCACGGACCCGGGGCGACCATCGAGGACGTGGCAGCCCATTGGGCGTCCATCAACGACGAGACCGGGTATTCGGTCCCCGCCGACCTTCTGAGCTGGTCCGCCGCTTTCATGGCCCACCTCCGCCCCGAGGGCGGGTGAGCCGGCCGCGTCAGCGGCGTCACTCCTCGAACAGGTCCGGCTCCTCGGCGGTGATCTGGTCGTACAGCGGCTGGAACTGCGCCCAACCCGCGCGATGTGATCCGGCCAGCGCGCCCGTCTTCTCCGCCACGTCGGGCCTGATGACGATCGGTGTCCCGGCCGCCTCGGCCAGCAGCTGGGCCTGGCAGGTGCGCTCCATGGTGACGAACCACCAGGCCGCTTCTTCCACCGTACGGCCGACCGTCAGCAGTCCGTGATTGACGAGGATCGCCGCCTTGTGGTCGCCGAGCGCGTGCGCGATCCGCTTACCCTCTTCGATGTCGAGGACGGCGCCCGTGTAGTCGTCGAACACCACGTGGTCCCCGTAGAACGCGCACGCGTCCTGTGTCAGGGCGTCGAGGGGCCGGTGGAGGGAGGACCAGGCCTTGCCGTACACGGAGTGCGCGTGGGCGGCCGACACCACGTCGGGTCGCGCCGCGTGGATCTGGGAGTGGATCACGAAGGCAGCCTGATTGAGGGGCCAGGTCCCCTCGACGACCGTGCCGTCGTGGTCGACCAACAAGAGGTCCTTCACGCGGATCTGGCGGAAGCTCATCCCCACCGGGTTGACCCAGAAGTGGTCCGCCAACTCGGGGTCGCGCGCCGTAATGTGGCCGGCCGTGCCTTCGCCGAAGCCGAACTTGCCGAAGATCCGGAACGCGGCGGCGAGCCGTTGCTTGCGGTACCGCCGCTCGTCCTCCGCATTCGCGAACTGGGGAAAGACATGGGGAACGCGATCGGGCGTCATCACGTCAGTCTACGGTCGCTGTACCGGTCAGTCCATAGGATGAGCGCGTGGACTTCACGCTGAGCGAGCCGGAGGACGCGCTGGTCGGGCTGTGCCGTGACTTCGCACAACACGAAATCGCCACGCGCGCCCCGCTGGCCTGGGAAGAGGCGCGCTGCCCGACCGACCTGCTGCGGGAGATGGGCGCCCTCGGCCTCCTGGGCATGCTGATCCCTGAGGAGTGGGGAGGGATCGGGATGTCGACGGTCGGTTTCGTCGCGGCCATGGAGCAGATCGGGCTGGGCGACCAATCCGTGGCCGCCGCCTGGCAGGCACACGTCACCATCGGCTCGCTGCCTCTCTACCTGTTCGGCGACGACGCGCAACGCGAGCGGTGGTTGCGACCGTTGGCCGAAGGCAGATCCCTCGGTGCCTTCGGTCTGACCGAGCCGGACGCCGGCTCCGACGCCCGCGGCATCACGACCCGGGCAGAATCCCGCGACGGCGGGTGGCTGATCAATGGGCGCAAAACGTTCATCTCCAACGCCGGCACCGACATGTCCTTCGGCGTGACCCTCCTGGCGCGCACCGACGACGCCGCCGGTGGGACGCCCCCGCGCTACGCGAGCTTCGTCGTCGAGAAGGACACGCCGGGCTTCACGATGGGGCCGAAGATGCGGGGGATCGGCTGGCGGGGCCTCGACACGCGTGAGCTGTACTTCGATGACGTGTGGGTCCCCGCCGACCAGCTGCTCGGGGACCCCGGCATGGGACTGAGTCAGTTCCTGCGCACGCTGGAGGTGGGCCGCATCTCCATTGCGGCCCTCTCGCTCAGCCTCACACAGGCGGTGCTCGACCTGGCAACCGACCACGCGCGCCAGCGGGTGCAGTTCGGGCAGCCCATCTCGAAGTTCCAAGCCGTGCAATTCAAACTGGCCGACATCGCCACCGAGCTCGAGGCGGCGCGCTGGCTCACGTATCGGGCGGCCTCGCTGCGCGATGGCGGCCGGCCGTTCCAAAAGGAGGCGGCCATGGCCAAATTGAAGGCCAGCCGGCTGGCGGTATGGGCGGCGTCCGAAGCGGTCCAGATCCACGGCGGTCTCGGCTACATGCTCGACACCCCGGTGGCGCGGTTCTACTGCGACGCCAAGGTGCTCGAGATCGGTGAGGGGACCAACGAGATCCAGCACCTGGTGATCGCCCGCGCCCTCGGCTGCTGACGCCAGGGATCCGCCGGCGGGCAGGCGCCATGGTTCACACCGCGGCGAGGCGGCGGATGGCCGCCGCGACCTCCTGGGACCCGGGGAGCCAGGCCCGTTCCAGCTCCGGGGCGTACGGCGGCGGCGTGGCCGCCGCGCCGATCCGCTCGATCGGCGCATCGAGGCTCCAGAACGCATCCCGCGCCACGATGGCGACGATCTCGGCCCCGATGCCGAAGGGGACGACGGCCTCGTGCGCCACCAGGAGGCGGCCGGTCTTGTGGACCGAGGCCAGCACCGGCTCCATGTCGAGCGGCGCCACCGTGCGCAGGTCGATCACCTCGGCCGAGATGCCCTCCACGGCCACCTCCTCGGCCGCCGCCAGTGCGTCGTGCACCATGCGCGACACGGACACGATGGTCACGTTCGATCCGGGGCGGACGACGGCCGCCCGCCCGAGCGGCACGACGAAGTCGTCTGGCGGTCTCGGCCCCTTCATCCCGTAGAGGAGCCGGTTCTCGATGCATACCACCGGGTTCGGGTCCTCGATGGCGGCGCGCAAAAGGCCGTAGGTGTCTGCCGGCGTCGACGGCATGACGACCGTCAGGCCCGGAATGTGCGCCAGGAGGGCCTCGAGGCTCTGCGAGTGCTGGCTCCCCGAGGAGCGCCCGGCGCCGAACTGTGTCCGCACCGTGAGCGCCATCTCGGCCGACCCGCCGGTCATGAAGGGCAGCTTGGCGGCCTGGTTCAGGAGTTGGTCCAGGCAGACGCCGAGGAAGTCGAGGTACATGACCTCGACCACGGGCCGCATCCCGGCCATTGCCGCGCCGACGCCGAGGCCGACGATCGCCATCTCCGAGATCGGGGTGTCCCGCACACGCTCCCCGAAGCGGTCGCGCAGGCCCCGGGTGAGGCCGAACACGTTGCCGCCCGCGCCCACGTCGACGCCGGCGACGAAGACCCGCTCGTCCGCCGCCAGCTCGAACTCGAGCGCGTTGCGGACCGCGTCCATGGTGCGGAACACCTCGGCGTCGGCCGTTGGTGGTGGCGGCTCGGCGCGCGTTGGGCGCGCGCGCACGACGAAGTCGAAGAGCGTGCCGGCGGACGGGGCGGCCAGGGCGCGGGCCCGCGCCAGATCCTCGTCGAGTTGACGGGCCACGGAGGACTCGAGCTCATCGAGCTCGGCCGGGCCGACGCCCACTTCGAGCAGCCGGTCCCGGTGCCGGACGAGCGGGTCACGCCGCTGCCACTCCTGCACCTCCTCCGGCACGCGGTAGCGCTGGGGGTCTCCCTCGTAGTGCCCATGCCAGCGGTAGGTATGGGCTTCGACCAGGGCCGGGCCGCCGCCGGTGCGGGTGGCCAGGACGGCGTCCCGCATGACCGACGCCGTGGCCACGACGTCGTTGCCGTCCACCTCCGTGTACGGGAGCGCGTAGCCGGCGGCGCGGGCCTCGAGCGTGGCCGCGTGCTGGGCGGACGAGGGGGAGAATTCGGAGTACCCGTTGTTCTCGCAGAAGAAGATCACGGGGAGGCGCCAGACCGCGGCCAGGTTGAGCGCCTCGTGGAACGCGCCTTGCGCGGCCGCCCCGTCGCCGAAGAAGGCCACCGCGACGCTGTCCGTGCCGCGGAGGTGGGCCGCGGTCGCCGCGCCCACCGCAATGGGCAGGCCCGCCGCCACGATGCCATTGGCGCCGAAGATCCCGAGCTTGGGGTCGGCGATGTGCATCGAGCCGCCGCGGCCCCGGTTCGTCCCCTGGTCCCGCCCCATCAGCTCGGCGAACATGCCGAGCGGGTCCAACCCCTTGGCCAGGCAGTGTCCGTGGCCGCGGTGCGTCGACGTGATGACGTCCTCGGCGCGGAGTGGCCAGCAGGCGCCGACGGCGGACGCCTCCTGCCCGATGGAGAGGTGGACGAAGCCGGGCACCAATCCGTCGCGGTACAGCTCGGCCACGCGCTCCTCGAACCCGCGGATCAGCAGCATGCGGCGCTGGAGCTCCACCAGCTCGTTGCCGGCCAGGGCCGGGCGGGCATCGTCGAGCGCCGTCATGGTCGTGTACTGTACTGATCGGTACAACCTGGAGCCATGTCCGACCCGATCGAGATCCCCGACACGTTCCCCGCTCCCGGTGCCGTGGCCGGCAAGCGGGTCGTCATCACGGGTGCGGGCCGCGGGCTCGGCTCCATGCTCGCCCACGCGTTCTCCCGGGCCGGCGCCGCCGTGGCGCTGGTGTCCCGCACCGAGCGGGACCTCAAAGCGGTGGCCGAGGCGCTGCCGGGCCCGGCGCTGGTCCTGTCCGGCGACGTCACCGACGAGGACTTCAACGAAGCGGTGGCCGACGCCGTCCTCGCCGAGTGGGGCGGTCTCGACGTCTGGATCTGCAACGCCGGCATCTCACCGCTCCTGGCCGGGCCCCGCGAGACCGACGCCGCGACGTGGCGCCAGATCGTCGACGTCAACCTCACGGGCGCCTTCCTCGGCGCCCGCGCCGCCACCAGGGTGTTGGGCGAGGGAGGCCGGCTCATCTTCACGGGATCGGTGCTGGGCGACCGGCCGCGCCGCGGCCTCAGTGCCTACAGCGCCTCGAAGGCCGGGCTGCGCGCGCTGGCCAAGGGACTGGCGCTCGACCTGGCCCCTGCCGGCATCACGGTCAACGTCGTGGCTCCCGGCTGGTTCGATTCGCCGCTCGTCGAATCGTGGAAACACAGTCCCCGCCTGGCCGAAGCCATCACCGGGCACACCGCGCTGCAGCGGTGGGGTGCGCCGGCCGAGCTGGCGGGCGCCTACCAGTTCCTGGCATCGGACGCGGCGGCGTTCGTCACCGGCGCCGTACTGACGGTCGACGGCGGGTACCTCCTCGCGTGACGACGGAGGGGGCCCGGCTCCGGGTCGTCGCCATCACGGGCGCAGGGGGCGCGCTCGGCGGCGCGGTGGCGCGCCGGTTGGGCAGCGAGACCGGTACGGCACTGGTCCTGAGCGACCTGTCGGAGGAGTCGCTGGCGGCGACCGTTGCCGGCGTCGCCGAGCGCACCGACCCGACGGTCACCCTGACGGCGGACGTGCGCGATCCGGTCCAGGTCGAGGCGGTCGTGGCGCGGGCCGTCGAGCGCTTCGGGCGACTCGACGTCCTGGTCAGCAACGCAGGTGTTCTCTCGCCGAACGGCCGCATCCACAACCTGGCCACCGAGGACTGGGAGCGCGCCTTCCAGGTCAACGTCCTCGGGGCGGTCAACGGCATTCGTGCCGCCGTCGGCGTGATGCGCCCGCAGCATTCGGGTTCGATCATCCTCACTGCCTCGGTGGCCGGCATGACGGCATGGTCGCACTCGGCGCCCTACTGCGCCACCAAAGCCGCGGTGATCGAGCTCGCCAAGGTGGCTGCGGTGGAGTACGCGCGGGACGCCATCCGGGTCAACTGCGTGTGCCCGGGCACATTCCGCTCGGGCATCCACGCCGGGCTCCCCGACGAGGCGCTCGACGCCATCGCGGCGCGCCATCCGCTGGGACTCGGGGCGGCCGACGACCTCGTCGGGGCCTACGCCTATCTCGCCAGCGACGACTCCCGCTGGACGACCGGCACGGCGCTGGTCGTCGACGGCGGCTACTCGGCGCCGTGAGGTGTGGCCGGCCTGGCGCCATCCCCGCGGCCGGCGATGCCGCGCATGAAGATCTCCGCGAACGGACGCGCCACCGAGCGGGCCGACAGTCGGCCGCCGGGCTTCAGCCACAGATAGGTGTAGTTGTGCATGCCGAGCCACGCGCGGGCGGTCAGCCAGGGGTCGACGTCGCGGAACTCTCCGGACTCGACCCCTTCGCGCAGGACGGTCTCGACACGCCGCTCGTATTCCTGGCGCCTACCCCGGAACCGCTCGGCCCTGGTCCCGGTGAGGGCGGGGAACTCGTGGAGGAAGACCCAGACGTGATCCGGGTAACGGTGGATCACGTCGAGCAGCTCCTCGCCGAGCATGGTCAACTGCTCGGAAGGCGTCCCGCCCGCTGCGGCGACGCGCTCGGCACCGATCATGACCTCATCCATGACACGGTCGTGGATCGCCGCCAGCAGCTCCTCCTTGGACCCGATGTAGTGGTAGAGCGCGCCTTTCCCGAGGTCGTTGGCTGCGCAGAGATCCATGATCCCGGTGGCGTGGTAGCCGCGCTGCGCGAAGACCTGCGCGGAGGTGTCGATGATGGCTTCCCGCCGCGATTGCCAGCGAGGGCTGCGGCGCGAGTCGCCGTTCTCCTGCACGCGCATGCAGGGGACGCTAGTGGGATTGTTCAAGGACGGAGGCGATGAGAGCGGACGTCAACTGGTTCTCGGTCCTCGCCCACCATGCGACGCGCGCGCCCGAGCGGGCGATCGCGGTGTTCGAGGGCCGCACCACGACGTACGCGGGAATGGCGGCCCGTGCGACGGCGCTGGCCGGTGGCCTGCACGAGCGGGGCGTGGGGGCCGGTGACGTCGTCGGCCTCCTCTCCTACAACTGCCCGGAGTTTCTCGAGACGATCTTCGCCGCGAACGCGCTCGGCGCCATCGCCATGCCGATCAACTGGCGGCTGGCGGCGCCAGAGGTTCGCTACATCCTGGAGCACTCCGGCGCCCGGGCGTTCGTCTGTGACGCGGCACTACTCGATCTGGCGAACGACGCCACCGCGGGCATGGAGGGGACCCTCGTGCGGTCCTGCATCACCGATGCCGGCGACGACGCCTGGAGCACACTCGGCGAGCTCGAGGACGGAGCCGTCCTGGCGGCCCCGGTCACCGCCGAGGTCGACGACGTGCACCGCCTGATGTACACGTCGGGCACCACCGGCCGCCCCAAGGGCGTGATGCTCACGCACGGGAACCTGGCCTGGAAGAACCTGGCCCACATCGTGGAGTTCGGGTTCACCGAGGCGGACCTCGGCCTGGCGTGCGGGCCCCTCTACCACGTGGGGGCGCTCGACTTGACGACGACGTCGCTCGTCGCTGCCGGCGCCACCACGGTGATCCACCGGGTGTTCGACGCCGCCTCCGTGGTCGACGAGCTCGAGCGTTCGCACGTGACCACGGTTTGGCTGGCGCCGGCCATGGTCAACGCCATCATGGCGCTGCCGGACCTCGAGCAACGCGACCTGTCGTCGGTGCGGCTGATCATCAATGGTGGCGAGAAGATGCCGATCCCGCTGATCGAGCGCATCGGCCGGACCTTCTCCTCGGCCTGGTTCGCCGACGCCTACGGCCTGACCGAAACCGTCTCGGGCGACACCTTCCTCGACCGGGAGAGCATCGTGCGCAAGCTCGGGAGCGTCGGCCGGCCCTGCCTGCATCTCGAGCTCGAGGTGTGGGACGAGGAGGGCAGTCCGGTGCCCGCGGGCGAGCGCGGCGAGATCGTGCTGCGCGGGCCCAAGGTGTTCGCGGGCTACTGGCGTGATCCCGAGGCCACCGCCCGCGCCTTCGCCGGCGGCTGGTTCCACACCGGCGATGTGGGCGTGCGCGACGAGGACGGGTATGTGTTCATCGTCGACCGGCTGAAGGACATGATCGTGTCGGGGGGCGAGAACATCGCCGGTTCGGAGGTCGAGCGGGTCCTCTACGAGCACCCCGCGGTGCTCGAGGCGGCCGTGGTCGGACGGCCCGACGAGCGGTGGGGCGAGGTTCCGGTGGCGTTCGTCGTGCTGCGCGAGGGGCAGGCCGCGACGGCCGAGGAGCTGCTGGTGCGCTGCCGCGACGAGCTGGCCAAGTACAAGGTCCCGAAGGAGGTGACCTTCCTCGAGACGCTGCCGCGCAATCCTTCGGGGAAGGTGCTCAAGCGCGAGCTCCGGGCAGGGGGCGGGGGGCCGGCACCGGCGTGAATGCCCGGCTCAGGCCGGCGACCCGAGGGGCAACACGACCCGCCGGTATACCAACGCCCGTCCATGTGGACGAGCTCGTCCTGGTGGCGGCCAGACGGGGCCGGCATGATGGCGGCCGCCGCCGCTTGCAGGAAAAGGGAGTCCAGGTGCTGACGTTCGGCGCGGACGAATCAGCGGCTCGGCGCGGCACCTGGGCGAGGAGAAGCGCGAACGCTATGTTCCGGGCGCGTTGACGCGTAGGAGGAACGACTCGTGACGACCGCCTTCGAGGAAGCCACCCGCGCCGTTCAGGCCGGCCGCGAGCCGGCCCAGGCGGCGCGCGATCTCTACGAGCTGCTCGACGACACCGAGCGCCTCTGGCTGCTCGACGGGGATGGCGCGTTCTGGGAGGGCTTGGCCCGGTTCAGGACGGAGGGCTACAACACGGTGCCGATCGTGATGGGGTCTGTGGCGCGACTGGGCATACCCGGCATCCGCTTCGTCGACGGGCCGCGGGGTTGCGTCGCGGGAACCTCAACCGCCTTCCCCGTGTCGATGGCACGCGGCGCGACGTGGGACGTCGCGCTCGAAGAACAGGTAGGCGACGTCATCGGGCGCGAGATCCGAGCCCAGCGCGGGCAATTTCTTCGGTGGAGTCTGCATCAACCTGCCCCGTCACCCGGCGTGGGGTCGGGCCCAAGAGACGTTCGGCGACGACCCCTACCATCTGGGCGAGTTCGGCGCGGCGCTGGCCCGCGGCACACAGCGCTGGGTGATGGCTTGCATGAAACACTACGCCCTGAATTCCATGGAAAACGCGCGCTTCAGCGTGGATGTGACCGTCGACGAGGCAGTGCTGCACGACGTGTACCTGCAGCATTTCAAGCGCGTGGCCGACGAGGGTGTCGCCGCGGTCATGGGGGCGTACAACTCGGTCAATGGTGAGTGGTGCGGGCAGAACACCTACCTGTTGACCACGGTGCTACGCGACGACTGGGAGTGGGGCGGCCCTACCGTGACCGACTTCATCTGGGGCCTCCGCGACGCGGCCGAGTCGCTCAACGCCGGCATGGACCTCGAGGAGCCCTTCCGCCAGCAACGGGCCCAGCACCTGGCCGGGCAGCTCGAGGCCGGCGTGACCTCCTGGGAAATGGTCGAACGGGCCGGCGTGCGGCTACTGGCGGCGCAACTGCGCTCGTACGCGGAGCGGGAGGAAGTGGACCCGCCGGCAGCGGTGGTGGCGAACGACGAGGCCCGTGCGTTGGCGCGCACGGTGGCGGCGCGCGCGGTGGTCCTGCTCAAGAACGACCCGGTCGACGGGCGCCCCGTCCTCCCGCTCGACCCGGCGACGGTCCGTTCGGTCGCCCTGATCGGACGGCTGGCCACACGGTCCAACATGGGGGACCACGGCTCCTCCCACGTGCGCCCGCCCTCGACGGTGACGCCCGCCGAGGGCATCCGCGCCGCCTTCCCCGGCGCGACGGTGACGCTGGTGGAATCGGACGACGTCGCAGCCGCACGCGACGCCGCGGCCACGGCAGACGTCGCGATCGTCGTGGCGGGGTTCAGCGCGGCGGACGAAGGGGAGTACACCGGCCCCGACATCGGGACCAACCCCGAGCTACTGGAGCTCTTCCCGCCGATCCCCGACCACATGCGGGAGATCCTGGCGCAGGCGTACCGGCCCGACGACCAGGCCGGCGAGGGCGGCGACCGCATCTCGCTGTCGCTCCGGCCGGTCGACGAGGAGATCATCCGGGCTGTCGCCGCGGCCAACCCCTCCACCGTCGTCGCCATCGTGGCCGCGGGTGCCGTGCTCACCGAGGCGTGGCGCCATGAGGTGCCGGGCGTACTGATGCTGTGGTACGCCGGCATGGAAGGTGGCCGTGCCCTGGCCGACGTCCTGACCGGCGCGCACAACCCGACGGGTCGGCTGCCGTTCTCGATCCCCACGGATGAGGCGCACCTGCCCGCCTTCGACCGCACCGCCACCGCGATCACGTACGACCGTTGGCACGGCCAGCGCCTGCTGGACCGGCTCGGGGTGGCCGCCGCGTTCCCGCACGGGTTCGGACTCTCCTACACCACGTTCGAAATCCGTAGCGCCACCGCCGAATCGGTCCGGGACCAGTCGGCCACGCTGCGGGTGGAGGTCGCCAACACGGGGACGCGCGACGGGCGGGACATCGTCCAGGTCTACGGGCGCACCACGGCGGGGCCCTACGCCGGCGAGCTGTTGTTGGCCGGCTTCGCGCCCGTGTCCGTTCCGGCGGGCTCCACCGTCTCGGTCGACGTCGGCGTCTCCCTCCTCGCGCTGGCGGTGTGGGATCCAGCCGGCCGGCGCCGGGTGCCGCCCGATCCCGCCGCGGTCGAGCTGGAGGTCTCTTCACACGCGCACGATCCCGACGCAGTCACGGTGCGTCTCGGCGGGAGAGCCGCCACAGCGGAGTAGGCGCGGGCCCGCGCGGCGTGCGAGTTCTCACGCGGTAGTCGAGGGTGGGTGCTGCTCGAGACCGAGTTGGGCCTCCCGCTGCACTCGGGGCCACGCCCGGAACCAGGTATCGAGGTCGGTCATCCGGGGCGATGCCTACCGGAGCTGGTGGCGGACTTCAGGACGGCTCGATGACAACGCGGATCGCCCCGCTGCCCTTGTCGGCGGCCACCCGGAAGGCCTCGGTGGCGTCCTCGAGCGGGAAGCGGTGGGTGATCACTGTCTGCGCGATCGACGGGTCGTCCGCCAACATGGCCGCCACCTCCTCGAACTCGCGCACCCCGTCGTGGCTGCAGTAGCCGAGCGAAGGGATGAGCCGCGCCTCGCGATGGAAGAGGGACATCCAATCGACCTCCACCGGCCCGTAGTGCACCCCGACGACCACGATGGTGCCGCTGGGGGCGACCAGCTGGCTGCACCGGGCCAGGCTCGCGACGGTCCCCGCCGCCTCGAGAACGACGTCATAGAGGCCGTCGCTGCCGATCCGCGCGCCGAGCCGCTCGGCCGCCTGCTGCTGGTGGGGGTGTCGCGCCTCCACCGCCACGTCCTCGGCGCCCATGCGCCGTGCGCCGGCGACCCCGAGCAGTCCGAGTGCGCCGGCGCCCACCACGGCCACCCGTGTGCCGGCTCCCGTCCCGGCCAGGCGCAGCGCGTGCCAGGACACCGACCCGGGCTCGACGATGCACGCGTCACGCAACGCGAGGCCCGCTGGCAGCGCGACCAGCCGCTCGGACGGAGCGCGGAACTGCTCGGACATCCCGCCGTCGGCGAAGATCCCCAGTGCCCTCTGCCCGTGGGTCGGGCAAAGGTTGTAGGCGCCCCGCCGGCACTGTGCGCATTCCAGGCAGCCGTAGATGGCCTCCACCATGACCGGCGTCCCGTCGCTGCGCAGGCCCGCCAGCTCGTGGCCGAGGATGTTGGTGCTCCCGAAGCGGATGTAGCTGAGGTCGGAGGCGCACACACTGGTCGCCTTCATGTCGAGGACCTCGCCGACGCCCGGCGGCTCATCGACGTCGACCACGGCGACGGCGCCCTCGGTGCTGCGCACTGCCTTCACGACGCCGTCGCTCCTGGCTGTCCGCCCCGCAACCCGATGCTGTTGAGCACACCGGCCAGCGCCAGATAGCCGGCGATCACGAAGAGCAGTTCGAAGACCTGTGCCGGCTCGAAGAAGGACGCCAGGGCGTCCCACGTCTCGTCGCCCACGCCGAAGTCGTCGATCACCTCGTCCACCGCGCCGAGGAGGGCGCGCTGGAGGGGGGACCATACTTCTGCGCCGGCGCCCTCGGGCACGGCGTCGAGCTGGGCCTCGGTCAGGCCGGCGTCTCCGGCCATGCGCCGGTGCTGGTACCACTCGTACCCCGACCCCGTGCGCCAGGCCACCCGGAGGATCAGTAGTTCCCGGTGCGCGGGTTCGAGCCGGGACTCCTCGCCGGCGAGCATGTCGGTGAAGGTGAGCCAGGTTTCGCTCAGCGCGAGATGATGGGCGAACAGCTCCAGTACCTCGGGCATCGGCGGGGCGTCGGGCGACCCGGAGAGGTAGAGCTCGCGTCGTCGCAGGTGCGAGAGCAAGACCGTGCGCGTCTGCTCGTCCCATTCGGAGTAGGGGACCGGGGCCAAGCGCGTGCCTGGCTGGGGCTCCGGCGTCACGCCCCGGATTCTGTCACCGCAGCGACGCTCATGGTGTCGGGTCCGGCTCCAGCAGCGCCCGCTCCCGCTGCGACACGTCCGACACGCCCAGCAGCGTCATGGTGCGCACCATGTCGTTGCGGAACCACGTCAGGAGCCGGTCGACGCCGCGCTCGCCGGCGGCGCCAGGGCGTAGAGGGAGGCGCGGCCGGACATGCACGCCACCCCAGGTCAGTCGCCCGCCACCGAGGCCCGCAGGCGCGGCCCGGCCTCCGCCATCCATGGCGCGATCACCTCGTCGAGCGCGGCGAGCCGATCCTCTGTCACGTAGAGGCCGCGGGTCGGGAGCGATGCCCCGAGCTCCACGAGGACCGGACGCAGGTGGACCTCGACGGCGAGCGCGTGCTGCGGCCCGGCGCCGACCATGACCGGAACCACCGTCACGCCGACGAGGTCCGTCGTGCCGAACCAGTCGAGGAACGACTTGAGGAGGCCGGTATAGCTCGCCTTGTACGTCGGCGAGGCCACCACGGCCAGCGCGCACGAGCGGACCGCATCGACGGCCCCTCGGACCGCGGACGACGACCAGTCGAAGAGCTCCGGGCCGAGGTCCGCCAGGTCGAGGGTCAGCCGCGGCGTGGCGGACAGACCGGTGGCGTCCGCGGCCGCCACCGCCACGGCGTCGGCCACCGCCAACGTCCGGGAGTTGGCTTTGGGGTTCCCGACGACGACACCGACCGTGCCCATGGTGGTCAGCGCAGGGTCGGGATGATCTGCGGCAGCTCGGCCGAGGTGCGGATCCCGGGCGCCGCCGCGCACACGTAGGGCACCGCGTTCACCGGGCGGTGCGCGGTGAGGTTCGGCGACGTCGCGGCCCACTCGTCGGCCGGCACCGGGAAGTGGATCTCCACGTCGAGCGGCGTGTCGCCCTCGACCAGCACGTGCCAGCCGGTCTCGCGCAGGTCCCAGGCCGGCTCGACGTCCCTGGTCAGGTACCAGTTGGCGCTGAACGTCAGGAGCGGCCGGCCCGCGCGCAGGCCGCGCACCTCGAGCCGCTGCGCCGCGATGGTCCCCGCCTCCACCCGGCCGGCGGCCACCTCGACGGCGCTGCGGGCCACCGCAACCCGGCCGGTCGCCGCCACGTCGTCGAGTGGGAGCCCGATGGCGTCGGCGACGACGCCGAGGGAACCTGCGAACGACGAGCCACCGTGCTGCTCGACCCCGCGGGGATCGAAGTGCGAGGGGTCGCGCCCGAAGCCCATGAGGTCGAAGATCAGCTCGGGCGAGTTGCGCGAGGACATGTCAGCGAACTCCTCGATGAGGAGGTGGTCCAGCCTGCGCTGGATCGACGAGAGCACGAAGGGCAGCGCTTCGGTGATGAACCCCGGGCTCGAACCGGTGCTGTGCAGCGTCGAACCGCCCGTGTCGCAGGCCGCCTCCAGCCTCTTGCGCAGCTCCGGGTCGAGGGTGGAGGGGTTGTGGAATTCGCTCCGGGTCGAGACCACGTTGGCGCCCGACTCGAGAAGCCGGCACAGGACGTCGACGTCCGCCCGGTCGCCCATAGAGAGGATGCAGTCGGGGTGCAGCGCCAGGATCTCCTCGATGTCGCGCGTGGCCGCGACGCCAGTCGGACCAGCGCCGCACAGCTCCCCGGCGTCACGGCCCGCCTTGGCCTCCGAGTACACGTAGAGCCCTACCAGCTCGAGGTCGGGATGCTCGATCACGGCGCGGAGCGACCGTCGGCCGATGTTGCCGGTGGCCCACTGCACCACCCGGTACGGACCGTCACCCATGTGAGCTCTCCCTCTTGGTTGTCTGCAACGTCAGCGCCCGGTCCAGACCGGTGGGCGCCGCTCGACGAACGCGCGGGCGCCCTCCCGCGCATCCTCCGAGTGGAAGACCGAGTCGACCAGCGCGCGCTGCTCGGGCCACAACTCCGCTTCGCTCCGGCCCGGCGCCTGCCAGAGCAGCTGCTTGGCCGCGGCCACACCGAGCGGTGCGTTGCGCGCGATGGCGTCGGCCAGCGAGCGCGCGATCTCCAGCGTGGTGCCGGGTTCGCACAGGCGGGCGATCAGTCCGTGCCGGAACGCCACTTCGGCGGTGATCGGCTCGCCCGTCAGGGCGAGCTCGGCGACGACGGACTGGGGCAGCGCGCGGGGGAGACGCAGCATTGCGCCACCGCCCGGAAAGAGCCCGAACTTGACCTCGGGGGAGCCGAACCGTGCGTCGCGCGAGGCAACCAGGAGGTCGGCAATCAACGCCATCTCGAGCCCGCCGCCCACCGCCACCCCTTCGACTGCGGCGACGAGGGGTTTCCGGCAGCGGTTCCGAAAGACCGTGTCGATCTTCTCGGGGAGACCCGACCGCGCGAACGCCTTGAGGTCCATGCCGGCACAGAACGACCCGCCGGCGCCCGTCAACACCCCGGCCCGCAGCCGGTCGTCCTCGTCCAGTTGCGCCAGGGCACCGAGGACGCCGAGAGACAGCGCGGAGTCGATCGCGTTCTTGACCTCGGGGCGGTTGAGGGTGATGAGGAGGACGTCGTGCTCGACCGAGGTGAGGACCGCGTCAGGCACAGGTGGCGCCCCCGCGCGTCCGGTCGGCTCCCCTCACGGGATGCGCACCGGGAGCTTCTCCCAGCCGCGCACGGTGGAGGTCCGCGCCTGGACCGCGTTGTCGTAGTCGATCTCCCACTCGGGGAACCGTGCGAGCACCTCTTCGAGCGCGATGCGTGCCTCGAGGCGCGCCAGGTGGGCGCCGAGGCAGAAATGGATGCCGTAGCCGAAGCTCAGGTGCCGACCGATCTTGCGGGTGATGTCGAACCGGTCCGGGTCGGGGAACTGGCGCTCGTCCCGGTTGGCCGATCCGTTGATGATCACCATGGCGCTGCCGGCCGGGACGGTCCGTCCCTGGTGCTCGACGTCCTTGGTGACGAGGCGAGCCTGGACCGGCGAGGGCGCCTCGTAGCGGAGACACTCCTCTACGGCGTTGGGGATGAGGGCCGAATCGGCCGCCAAGGCGCGGCGCTGCTCGGGGTGCTCGGCCAGCAGCCTGGCCGCCCAGCCGATCAGGCGGGTCGTGGTCTCGTTGCCGGCGCCGGCCAGCAGGCCGATGTAGCCGAGGATCTCGTCGCGGGTCAGCGTCCGCACCGTGCCGCGCTCGTCGGTGAATTCGGCCGTGAGCAGCTCGGTCATGAGGTCGTCGGAGGGGTGGTCGGCCCGCCAGTCGATGTAGGCGGCATAGTCCGAGGACGCGGGGTCCCGGTTGACGAGATCCGGGTCGGGCATGACGCCCTCGTCGAGGCGGAGCCCGTCGTCGAGCTGCTCGCGGAGCGTCACCTGATCCTCCTCGGGGATGCCGAGCAGCATGCCGATCGTCCGCATGGGGATCTCGACTCCGAGGTCGGTAATGAAGTCGAAGCCGCCTGCCCCGACGAGCGGGTCGAGCGTGCGCGCCGCATACGCCCGCACCTGGGGCTCGATGGCCGCCATCCTCTTGGGCGTGAAGACTCGGCTCATCAGCCCGCGGTGGAGGTCGTGGTTCGGTGGGTCCTCGAAGATGAACATGCCCGGCGGCATCTCCACTCCCGCCTTGATGATCTCGAGGACCGAGCCCTTCGCGGAGCTGTACGTCTGCCAGTCGACGAAGCAGCGTTCCACGTCCTCGTACCGGCTGACCGCGTAGAACCCGTACTTCTCGTTGTAATAGAGGGGTGCCTCGTCGCGCATGCGCTTCCACACCGGGTAGGGGTCTGCGTCGATGTCGAAGTCGTACGGGTCGTAGTACGGCGCGGGCGCGGTGGTGGCCATCTCGTCTCCCTGGTTGCGGTTGGGCGGACGCTGCGGTGCGGCGACCCAGCGTCCCATGCTGCTCGCTGTGCTGCGGCTCTTTGTAGCGCTGCCCGCTGAAAGTATCATTATTGCGTGGCAAGAGGCCCGTTCTCAATCCGCACCGTCCCGTCGACGCGGGCCCTCGCGTGAGCGCACCCGTCCCGGGCGCGCCGCGCTGGCCGTCCATCCCCGCCATGCTGGGCGCGACGGCAGAACGGTTCGGCGACCAGGTGGCCGTCCGCGACGGCGAGACCGTGCTCACCTACGACGAGCTCGCGTCGGCCGCCGGCATCTTCGGTGCCGCCCTGGTCGAGGACGGTGTCGAACCGGGGGACCGGATCGCGATCTGGTGCGTCAATTGCGCCGAGTGGGTGGTCGCCGTGCTGGGTCTCTTCGCAGCCGGTGCGGTCCTCGTCCCCGTGAACACCCGCTTCAAGGGTGCGGAGGCCGCCGACCTGCTGGCGCGCAGCCGGGCCCGCATGCTCGTCACGATGACCGACTTCCTCGGCACCGACTACGTGGCCGCACTCGAGTCCGCGGCGTGCCCGTTGCCCACGCTCGGGACCATCGTCGTCGCGCGGGGCCCGGCGACCGGCCGGTCCGTCGGTTGGGCCGACTTCCTCGGTCGCGCCACCCCCGCCGCGGGTGCGGAGGTGCAGCGCCGTAGCGGGGCGCTGGGTCCCGACGACCCCTCCGACATCCTCTTCACCTCGGGGACGACGGGCGCCCCGAAGGGCGTCGTGATGACGCACGGCCGGACCCTGATCGTGGCCACGGACTGGGTCGCTATGACCGGGCTCACCGCCGGTGACGTCTACCTGCAGGTGAACCCCTACTTCCACATGTTCGGCCTCAAAGCGGGGATCCTGGCCAGTGTCGCCGCCGGGGCGACGATGCTGCCCGAACCGGTCTTCGACGTCGCCCGCGTCCTCGCCCGCGTCGACACCGAGCGCGTCACCGTGCTGCCGGGCGCGCCGACCATCTACCAGGCCATCCTCGACCACCCCGACCGCGAGGCCCACGACCTGTCGACCCTGCGCGTCGCCGTGACGGGGGCGGCCGACATCCCCGTCGAGCTCATCCGCCGGGTGCACCAGGAGCTCCCGTTCACCACCGTCGTGACGGGTTACGGGCTGACCGAGGGCGGCACGGCCTGCGCCACCGAACCCGGGGACGACCCGGAGACCGTCGCCACCACCGTCGGGCGGCCCCGCCCCGGCTTCGAGCTGCGCGTGGTGGGCGAAGAGGGGCGCGCGGTGGCGGCGGGTGAGGCGGGCGAGGTGCTGCTGCGTGGCGGCAGCGTGATGGCCGGCTACCTCGATGACCCCACCGAAACGGCCCAGGTGCTGTCCTCCGAGGGGTGGCTGCGCACAGGCGACCTCGGGGTGGTCGACGAGGCCGGCCGCCTGCGCATCGTCGGCCGCGTCAAGGACATGTTCATCGTCGGGGGGTTCAACGCCTACCCGGCCGAGATCGAGAACGCACTGCTGCGCCATCCCGCCGTCCAGCAGGCCGCGGTGATCGGCATCCCCGACGAGCGGCTGGGGGAGGTCGGTATGGCCTTCGTCGTGCTGTCGGGGGACGTCTCGGGCGAAGAGATCATGGCCTGGAGCCGAGACGAGATGGCCAACTACAAGGTGCCGCGGGTCGTCGAGATCGTCGACGAGCTTCCCGTCAACGCGACCGGCAAGGTCGTGAAGGAGGCGCTGCGCAGGCGTGCGACCGCCCCGGGCCCGCCGCGGTGACCGCAGCCGCCCCCGAGGGCCTGTCGTCGCTCGCCGGCTTGCGCGTGGTCGAGCTCGGCGTGTGGGTGGCCGCGCCGTCGGCGGCCGCACTGCTGGCCGACTGGGGCGCCGACGTCATCAAAGTGGAACCGCCGGCGGGAGACCCCATGCGCAATGCGTTCGGCTCGCTCGGGATCGGCGGCGACGACTTCCCGAACCCGGCCTTCGCGCAGGACAACCGGGGCAAGCGCAGCGTCGTGCTCGACCTGCGCGAGGCGGCGGCGCGGGACAGGCTCGAGGAGCTGCTGGCGACGGCCGACGTCTTCCTGACCAACCTGCGCCCCGATGCGCTCGACACCTTGGGCCTCGAGCCCGGGGCCACGCTCGCCCGCCACCCGCGTCTCGTGTACGGCAGCGTGAGCGGGTACGGACTACGCGGCGACGACCGCAACCGCTCCGCCTACGACATCGGTGCCTTCTGGGCTCGCTCGGGCCTGTCGGTGCAGCTGGCCAACAGCGAGGGCGTGCCGCTCAACGCCAGAGGCGGGATCGGGGACCACATCAGCGGCCTTGCCACCCTGGCCGGGCTCCTGGCCGCTGTGCTGGAACAGCGCGCCACCGGGCGCGGCCGCATCGTCGAGGTGTCGCTCGTGCGCACCGGGGCCTACGTGCTGGGCTGGGACCTGAGCCTGCAGGCGAACCTGGGCAAGGTGGCACCGGCCGAGGCACGCCAGTCGAACCAGACGCCGCTCATGAACTCGTACCGCGCCAAGGACGGCCGCTGGTTCTTCTTCACCTGCCTCGAGGCCGACCGACACCTCGACAAGGTCTACCGGGCGCTCGGCCGGGACGATCTCCGAGCCGACCCGCGTTTCGAGAGCGCGCGGGCGCTCCGCAAGAACCGCCGTGAGGTCATCGCTCTCCTGGACGAGATCATCGCCGCCGAGCCCCTCGACGCCTGGGCCGAGCGCTTCGAGCGCGAGGGCGTGTGGTGGGCGCCGGCCCAGGGACCGGCCCAGGTCCTCGACGATCCGCAGCTGGCGGCCAACGACGCGTTCCTCGAGCTGCACGACGTGGGCGACCAGGGCGAGAAGGGGGAGGGCTTCGTCCAGCGTTCGGTCAACGGTCCGGTCAGCTTCTCGGACGCCCGGGTGCGACCGTCGACGCCGGCCCCGCGCCTCGGGCAGCACACCGACGAAGTGCTGGCGGAGCTTGCCGAAGGGCGGACAGCGAGGGAGTTCCCGCCTAGGCCTGACCGCGCGCCCGGGCCAGCAGGCCCCGGGCGATGACGATGCGCTGGATCTCGTTCGTGCCCTCACCGATGACCATGAGCGGCGCGTCGCGATAGAGCCGCTCGATGGGGAACTCCGTCGTGTAGCCGACGCCCCCGTGGATCCGCATCGCCTCCATGCTCAGCTCGAGCGCGGTCTCGCTGGCGAAGAGCTTGGCCATCCCGGCCTCGACGTCGCAGCGCAGGCCCTGCGCCTTCCGTTCCGCGGCGTTCTTGGTCAGCAACCGCGCCGCCTCCAGCCGCGTGGCCATGTCGGCCAGCTTCAGCTGGATCGCCTGGTGCTCGCCGATGACCTTGCCCATCGTCTCGCGCTGCTGCGCATAGGCGAGCGACGCATCGAAGGCAGCCCGCGCCACGCCGACGGCCCGCGCCGCGATGTTGATGCGTCCCACCTCGAGCACGCTCAGGATTTGCGGCAGGCCGCGCCCGGGCTCGCCGATCAGGTTGGCCGCAGGGATGCGGTGGTCGGCATAGGCCATCTCGACCGTCTCGACGCCGCGGTAGCCGAGCTTGCTCACCTTCTTGCTGACCGAGATGCCCTCGAAGCGAGGGCCCGGCTCTTTCTCCACGATGAAGGCCGAGATGCCCTCGTCCGTGCGCGCCGCCAGGGCCACGATCGACGCCCTCTCACCGTTGGTGACCCAGGCCTTGGTCCCGTTCACGATGTACTCGTCGCCGTCGCGCCGGGCGCGACACGAGATGTTGCCGCGTGTCGCTGCCGGCGTCGGGCTCCGACAACGACAGGGCGCCACGTCGCTCGCCCGTGGCCAAGGAAGGGAGAAAACGCTGCTTCTGCTCCTCGGTCCCGTGCGTCAGCAGCAGCGTGGCGGCCATGGTGTGCGTGTTCACGATCCCGGTGAGGCTCATCCACCCGTAGGCCAGCTCCTCGATGACCCCGATGTAGGTCAGCAGGTCGAGCCCGAGGCCCCCGTACGCCTCGGGGATCGTGACGCCGAACAGGCCGAGGGCCTTCATCTGTTCGACGATGTCGCCCGGGTAGCTGTCGCTGTGTTCCAGGTCGGCCACCACGGGGACGACCTCGCGCCGCACGAACTTGCGGACGGTCTCGATGATCTCGGACCGGACCGCCTCGTCGGTCGCCGGGCCGATCGTGTCACTCACGCCGGCACCGCCTTCCTCACGGCGATAACCATACACTTCGATCCTGTTGACGCTGAATCTCAATTCGGAGAAGAATGTTTCCCCTATGGCGCCGGGTCTCATGCACCACGGGCTCGCGTCGGCCGCGCGGCGCTTCCCCGAGCACCCGGCCGTCCTCGCCGGATCCGACCACTGGACCTTCGCCGAGCTCGATCGGGCGGCCAACGCCGCGGCGCGCCACCTCGCGCTCCAGGGCGTCGGACCGGGTCACCGGGTGGCCGTCATGACCACCAACCGGCCCGAGTTCGTCGTGTGCGTCCAGGCTGCCAGCAGGCTCGGTGCCGCACCGGTCCTGCTCAACTCCGCTTGGAAGGCGCGCGAGGTGGAGACGGCGCTCGGCCTCACCGGGCCCCGCTACGCGGTGGCCGACGGCGTCGGCGTCGCGCTGCTCGCCGAACGCCTCGGGCGCGACCGGGTGCTCGATCTCGAGGATCCGCACGCCGCCGGGGTGATGGACCGGGCCGGTACGGCGACCCCGCCGGACGAGCCAGAAGTGGGCGAGAGCGACGACGCCGTGTTCGTCTTCAGCTCCGGCACGACGGACAGCCCCAAGGCGGTCCGTCACACCCACGGCTCCATCGCACTGGGAACGGCGCACTGGTGCCTGGCCCTCGGGCTCACCCACGACGACCGCTTTCAGGTGGCGACGCCGCCATCGCACATCCTGGGACTCCTCAACCTGCTGGCTGCGGCGGAGGCGGGCGCCACCGTCCGACTCCACCGCCGCTTCGACCTCGAGCAGGAGCTCCGTGCCATCGAGGCGGACCGCATGACGCTGGAGATGGCCGTCGCCCCCATCGCCCTCGCGCTGGCCAACCACCCGGGTCTCGAGGCCCACGACCTTTCCTCCCTCCGCTACATCATGTGGGGCGCGACCCCGGTGACCCCGGCGGTCGCCGGCGTGGTCACGGCGCGCACGGGCGTGCGCTGGCTCCCCGCGTACGGGACGAGCGAGGTGCCGGTGATCACCGCCAACCCGGTCGACGATCCCGAGCAATGGCGGCTCGACTCCGCGGGGCTGCCGGTGGGTGACGTCGCGCTGCGGGTCGTCGACCTCGACACGGGCGCCGTCCTGCCGCCGGGGGAGACCGGCGAGATCGAGGTCCACAGCGCCTCGGCCATGGCGGGGTACCTGCCCGACGATGCCACGGCCGGCGCCTTCGACGACGGCTGGTACCGCACGGGCGACGTGGGCTGGCTCGAGGCTGACGGCTGGATCCACCTCACCGATCGCTGCAAGGAGATGATCAAGGTCAGCGGTTTCCAGGTTGCGCCGGCCGAGATCGAAGCCGTGCTGCACGGCCATCCCGCCGTGCTCGACTGTGCCGTGTTCGGGGTGGCCGACGAGCGGGCGGGGGAGGTCCCGGTGGCGGCGGTGCAGCTGGAGCCCGGCTCCGGCATCGGCGCGCAGGAGTTGGAGGGACTCGTGAGCGAGGCGCTGGCCACCTACAAGCACCTCCGCCACGTCGTCATCGTCGACACCATCCCCCGGACCCCGTCGGGCAAGGTGTTGCGGCGCACCCTCCGCGACGAATGGGCCCCACGGCTCACGCCGGACGCGGAGGCGACAGGGGCGGCGGGAGCCGGCTGAGTGGACGTCCGGCTCTCCCCCGAGCAGGTCGCCCTCCGCGACGCCGCGGCGCAGGCGGTGGGACGTCTGGGCCCGCACACCGTGGCCGACCTCGACGACACCGAGCGCGCCGCCAAGCTGCTCGCCGCGGTCGAGGCGTCCGGGTGGTTGGAGCTGCGTGCCCCGTCGGAGGACGGGAGTCCGTGGGCCACGGCCGTCGAGGTCGCCCTCGTCGCCGAGGAGCTCGGCCGGGGCCTCGCGGATGCCGCCTTCGTGGGCCCGACGCTGGCGGCGGAGCTGCGGCGCCTCGCCGGGATCCCACCGGCGAGCGTTGCCGAAACCGTGGTGCTCACGGAAGATCTCGCCGCGCCGGCCCGCGCCCGGGGCGGTGCGTTGCCGGCCGCGGGGGTCGCGCTCGACGCCCGGGGTGCCGCGCGCGCCCTCGTGCTGATGCCCGGTGAGGCCGGTGAGGCCGGCGGTACCGCCGTCGGCGTGGTGGAGCTCCACGGCGGCCCGGGCGGGGCCGACCTGACCCGTCCCGCCGTGTCCTGCCCGGCTGGGCTGACGGTGACCGCGCTCGAGGGCGAGTCCCGTCGACTGAGCGTCCACGATGTCGCCCGCTGGCACGCCCTCGGCCTGGCCGCGGCCTGTGCGGACCTCGTCGGCGTCATCCGCGGCGCCCTGGCCCTCGCCACCGACTACGCGCGGACGCGGACGCAGTACGGCGCGGCCATCGGGTCCTTCCAGGCCGTCCAGCACCTGCTTGCCGATGCGCTCGTCGTCACGGAGGGGTCGCGCAGCATTGCGCTGCACGCGGCCTGGGCCGTCGACGCACTGCCGGGTGACGACGCCCTGGCGGCGACGTCGGCCGCCAAGGCGTACTGCGCCCGCAGTCCGCGTGCGGTCTGCGAGACGGCCATCCAGGTGCACGGCGGCATCGGCAACACCTGGGAATGCGTGGCCCATGTCTTCCTGCGTCGGGCGCTCCTCTCGGCTGAGGTCCTCGGCGGGGTCGGGGCCAACCTCGATCGCGTGCTGGCCGCCCACGACATCGGAGGCAGCGATGGACTTCGGTGACTCGCCCGAGGAGCGCGCCTTCCGGCTGCGCCTGCGGAAGTGGCTCGGCCGGAACAATCCGGGCCTGCCGCCGTCCTCCACCGCGGACGAGTACTGGGCCGGGCAGGCGGCCTGGCACCAGACGCTCTACGACGCAGGCTTCTTCGGCCTGTCGTGGCCGAAGGAGATAGGTGGGCACGGGCTCCCGAGCGTCTACGACGTCATCCTCGACGAGGAGATCATCGCGGCGGGCGCGCCGCCGCGCCCGAGCGTCGGCTACCTCGTCCAAGGGCTCCTCGAGCACGGCAACGCCGACGTGCAGCAGCGCTTCCTGCCGGGCCTGGTCAGCGGCCGGGACCGTTGGTGCCAGGGGTTCAGCGAGCCCGATGCCGGGTCGGACCTGGCCTCCCTGCGCACGCGCGCCGTGCGGGACGGCGCAGAGTACGTGATCACCGGCCACAAGGTCTGGACGAGCTATTCGGACGCCGCGGACTGGTGTCTCGTCCTCGCCCGCACCGATCCCGACCTGCCCAAGCACCGTGGCCTCTCGGCCTTCGCCGTCCCGATGCGCCAGCCGCCCATCGAGCAGCGCCCGCTGCGCATGATCAACGGGGTCACCCGCGAATTCGGCGAGGTGCTCTTCGACGGGGCCCGGGTCGACGCGGCCAACATGATCGGCGAGCCGGGCGAGGGCTGGCGCTTGGCCATGACCGTCGTCAGCCACGAGCGTGAGCCCGGTGAGCTCGGGTACGTGGCGCGCTACGGCAAGTTGGTCAACGAGCTGGTGCACCTCGTGGAGGAGCGCCCGTCGGCGTACGGCGCCGAGCAGCGCCGCGACCTGGCCTGGGCGCTCGTGGAGACCGAGATGCTGCGCTGCCACGTGAGCCGCCGCCTCTCGGACCGGCTCGACGGCGTGACCCACGGACCGGAGGGATCGGTGGACAAGCTGCTCATGACCGAGGCCGAGCAGGCGGTCGGCCGGGCCGCGCTCTCGGTCGGCGGGGGCGCGCCCGCCGGCGGGGACGACACCTGGCTCCGGGTGTACCTCTACAGTCGCGCCCAGAGTGTGATGGGCGGCACCTCGCAGATCCAGCGCAATCTCATCGCCGGCCGAATCCTGGAGTTGCCCACGTCATGAGCGCCTACGACCTCCCCGACGAGCTGCAGATCACCTCCGACGGACCGATCCGGGTCGTCACCCTGAACCGTCCCGAGCATCTCAACGCGACCAACCACGTGCTCCACGCCGGACTGGCCGCGCTGTTCCCGCAGCTCGACGCCGACGAGGAAGCCCGGGTCGCGGTGCTCACGGGTGCGGGACGCGCCTTCTCCGCCGGAGGCGACTTCAGCTACATCGACGAGCTGGCGAAGGACGCGGCGCTGCGCCACGTCTCGCTGACGCACGGCCGGCAGATCGTGACCGGGATGGTCCGCTGCCGCGTGCCGATCGTCGCCGCCGTGAACGGTCCGGCGGTCGGGCTCGGCTGCAGCCTGGTCGCGCTGTCCGACATCGTCTTCATGGCCGAGAGCGCGCACCTGGCCGATCCGCACGTCGTGGTCGGGCTGGTGGCGGCCGACGGCGGCCCCGTGGTGTGGCCATTGCTGACCAGCCTGCAGCTGGCCAAGGAGTACGCGCTGACCGGGGACCGCATCCCGGCGCAGCGCGCCGCCGCCATCGGCCTGGTCAACCACGTCTGTCCCGACGGGGAGGTGTTCGCGCAGGCGATGGCCTGCGCCCAGCGCATCGCCCGGCTCCCCAAGGGCGCGGTCGAGGACACCAAGCGGGTCGTGAACATCCAGCTCGAGCGGGCGGTTCTGGCGGCCCTCGACTTTGCGCTCAGCGCCGAAGACCGGTCGTTCACCACGCCCGAGCTCCGGGCCAACCTGGATCGGCTGCTGGAGCCGGAGCGCCGTTCGGAATGAGCGGCCGGCGTGCGGAGGCGTCGTCAGGGCTGGCGCGACGCCGCGCCGCGCCGGGCGCCGATGTCCTCGAGCCAGCCGCCCAGAGCCTCGCCGGCGGTGAGTACGTGGGCCTCCATGATCGAGCGTGCCGCCGCACCGTCACCGCGCGCCATGGCCTCGAGGAGCGCCGCGTGTTCGCGTCGGCTGCGCTCCGCTTGCTCGGGGAAGAGTTCGAAGTAGTTGCCCGGCACGACGCGCACGGCCTGGCGCAGGTAGGTGAGCAGACGGGGCGAGCGGGTCGATTGGTTGAGCGCCCGGTGAAAACGGCGGTTGGCCGCGACAACGTCGTCGGACCCGTCGATGGCCGCCGCCAGCGCGTGCAGCTCGGTCAGCTCGGGAGGCGTCACGCGTCCGGTCGCCAGCTCGGCCGCCTTGCCGGCCAGCGCGGCCAGGACAGCGAAGTTGTCGACGGCGTCCTGGGGGGTGATGCCCACCACGGCCATCCCGCTGCGGGGCGTGATGGCGACCAGGCCCTCGTAGGACAGCTCGAGGAGGGCCTCGCGCACGGGGGTCCGGCTGATCCCGAACTCAGCGGTGAGCTCATCGAGGTCGAGGCGGTCACCCGGCTGCAGCCGGCCGGTCAGGATCCGGTCGCGCAGTTCGTTGGCCGCCTGGGCCCTCACGGTGGTGTTGATCAGTTTGATATCTGAAATATTACATATTAAGTTCAAGTCTGCGCGCTCGTAGGGAGGTAGGCGATGGCCGACGGCTCGAAGCGGCAGATGGCCCTGGTGGGCTTCATGCAAGCCGGCAACGCCACGGTCTACGCCGGCTCGTGGCGGCACCCGGCCACCGAGCACGGGTTCCTGTCGGCCCGCTACTACGAGAAGCTCGCCCGCACGCTCGAAGACGGGTGTTTCGACCTCATGTTCTTCGACGACCGGCTGGCCATGCCCGGGATCTACGGCGGCTCCGTGGCCGAGGCCGTGCGCACCGGGGCACGCCCGGTGAAGCTCGACCTGAGCATCGTGCTCGGGATCTGCGCCGCCGTGACGAGCCGTATCGGGCTGGGAGCGACCTACTCGACGACCTACTACACGCCCTTTCACGTCGCGCGCACCTTCGCCACGCTGGACCATCTCTCGGGTGGGCGCGCCGCCTGGAACGTCGTGACGTCGGTCAACGACAGCGAGGCGCAGAATTATGGTTTCACGCAGGCCATCCCGCACGACGCCCGCTACGACCGCGCCGACGAGTTCCTCGAGGCGACGACCGGTTTGTGGGACACCTGGGAGGACGACGCGTTGGTGCTCGACCGCGAGACGCCGCTCTTCGCCGACCCTGCCAAGGTGCACGAGCTCAACTACGACAGCGAATGGTTCGACGTGCGGGGACCCCTCACCGTGCCGCGCTGCCCGCAGGGCCGCCCCGTGTTGTTGCAGGCGGGATCGTCGGGACGAGGCCGCGAGTTCGCGGCGCGCTGGGCCGAGCTCATCTTCACCGGGGACCCCGACATCGACATCGCACGGTCGCACTACAAGGATCAGAAGGAGAAGATCGGCGAGCGCGGGCGCCGTCCCGAGGCTGTGAAGATGCTGCCCATGGCCTACACCGTCGTCGGCGAGTCGAAGGCCCACGCCGAGGAGCGGGAGCAGCTCTTTCTCAACGACCTCGTGGACCCCATGGCCTCGTTGACGCTGCTGTCGGAGCTCATGAACTACGACTTCTCGGGCCTGACCCTCGACGCGCCGATCACGGACGAGCTCATCGAGTCGGTATCGGGCATCCGGGGCCTCGTGCAGAACATCAAGAAGCACATCGGTGGCGACACGATGACGCTCGCCGATCTGGCGGGGCACCGCGCCACTCTCTTGCAGGGGCCGCGCTTCGTCGGCACAGGACCTGACATCGCTGACCAGATGGAGGCGTGGTTCGACAGCGGCGCGTGCGACGGCTTCGTCATCGCCGCCACGCACTCGCCCGGCGCCTACGAAGACGTCGTGCGGCTGGTCGTGCCCGAACTCCAACGCCGGGGCGTGTTCCGCGAGCGTTACGCCGGATCGACCCTCCGCGACCACCTCGGGCTCGAGCGTCCGGCTGCGGCCCTCGGTGCCTGACCCGGCGCGCCCTCGTCCGTTGCGCGGTATCAGGGTCATCGACGCGGCCACGCTGGCGGCCGGGCCGATGGCGGCGACGACCCTGGCGGAGTTCGGCGCCGAGGTCATCAAGGTCGAGCAGCCCGGCGTGGGGGACCCGCTGCGGACCTGGGGCGAGCGCAAGGACGGCATCGGCCTGTTCTGGAAGAGCGTCAGCCGCAACAAGCGCTGCGTCACGCTCGACCTGCACGGCGCCGAGGGACAGGAGCTCTTCCACCGGCTCCTCGACGTGAGCGACGTGGTGGTGGTGAACAATCGCCCGAGTGCGCTGGCCAAGTGGGGCCTCGACTATCCGTCGGTGCACGGACGCCATCCCCATGTCGTGATGCTCCACGTGAGCGGCTACGGAGGCGGCGGGCCGAAGAGCGACCGCCCCGGCTTCGGCACGCTGGCCGAGGCGATGAGCGGTTTCGCCCACGTCACCGGCCAGCCCGACGGGCCGCCCACGCTCCCGCCCTTCTTCCTGGCCGACGGCGTAGCGTCGCAGTCGGCGGCGGCGGCGGTGATGGTGGCGCTCTACGACCGCGACGTCCACGGGGGCGGAGGACAGCTGGTCGACGTCAACCTCATCGAGCCGCTGGCCCGCCTGATCGAGACGTCCACCCTGACATACAACCATCTCGGGAAGGTCCCCGGGCGCGTGGGGAACCTGCTCCCGGCGAGCGCGCCGCGGAACGCCTATCGCACCCGAGACGACAAGTGGCTCGCCATTTCCAGCGCGTCGCCCAACATCGCGCTCCGCGTCTACCGGGCCATCGACCGGGCCGACCTGGTGGACAACCCCGACTACGCCGACCCGGTGCAGCGCCAGCGCCGCGCCGTCGAGATCGATGCGCTCGTGGCGGACTGGATCGCGGCGCGGACCCTGGGCGAGGTCATGGACGTGTTCGAGCGGGCCGAGGTGGCGGCCGCGCCCATCTACGACGCCGCGCAGCTCCTGTCCGACGAGCACCTCCGGGCCCGGGGTTCCTTCGTCCGCATCGACGACCCGGACTTCGGGACCATGACGGTCCAGGCGCCGGTGGCGCGCTTGAGCGAGACTCCCGGCGCGATCGACCACCTCGGCCGGGACCTCGGGGCGGACAACGACGCCGTCTACGGTGGACTGCTGGGCCTGGACGAGGGCCGGCTGGTAGCCCTACGGGCGGCCGGCACCATCTGACGGCGACGAAAGAACCGCGAAGGAGGCATCGTCCGCGCACCTCGGGCCAGGCGTTCGGAACTGGCCACCCCGGCCAGCAGCGCACGTATGTGCGAGAAGGCGCCCGACGCGGGCGCCGACCTCGTGTTCCTGGACCTCGAGGACGCCTGCGCCCCCGCGGTGAAGGAGTCCGCCCGCACGATCGCCGTCGACGCGCTCACGGGCCTGGACTGGGGGCGCACGGTGCGCGCCGTGCGGGTCAACGGCATCGAGACGCCGTGGTGCCACGGCGACATCATCGAGGTGGTCACCGGTGCGCGCGACGCACTCGACGTCCTGATCGTCCCGAAGGTGCGGCGAGCCCGTGACGTGTGGTGGGTGGACGTGCTGCTTGGTCAGCTCGAGGTGAAGCTGGGGCTGCCGCGTCCGATCGGGCTCGAGGTACTGATCGAGGAGGCCGAGGGACTGGCCAACGCGCTCGAGATCGCTCAGGCCAGCGAGCGCCTGGAGGCCCTGATCTTCGGGGCCGGTGACCTCTCGGCCTCGCTGCACGCCCGGGTCGACGGCAACTTCGACCCCGTCGTCGCCTACCCGGGTGACTTCTGGCATTTCGCCCGCGCCCAGGTGCTGACCGCCGCGCGGGCCGGCATGGTCGACGCCATCGACGCGCCCTACCCGGCCTATCGGGATCCGGAGGGCTACCGCCGTGCCGCCACGCAGGCGAGCGCGCTCGGCTTCGACGGCAAGTGGGCCATCCATCCCGATCAGGTGCCGATCGCCAACGAGGTGTTCTCCCCGACGCCGGAGGAGGTGGCCGATGCCGAGGAGGCCATGCGGGCCTACCGGGAAGCGGAGGCGGGCGGCGTCGGCGCGATCGGGCGCGACGGCAAGCTGGTCGATGCCGCCCACATGCGGCTCGCCGCCAACACCCTGCACAAGGCCACGCTGGCCGGCGGGTAGGGAAACGCCCCGGTCGATGCGATGCCCTGCCCCACGCGGCGGGTGGGCACCCAGTAGACGGCTTCTGTTGCTCCTTTCGACCAACAGCATCTCGCGAGGCGACCGGAAGCCGGCGCGCACCTCTTCTGAGAAGAGTTCCGGCTGCTCCCAGGCAGCGAAGTGGCCCCCTGTATCGAGTTCGTCGAAGGAGATGCGGTCTTTGTCGGCGCGTTGGGCCCAACTCCGTGGCGCGTGGTCACGCTCACCAGGGAAGATGCTCACGCCAACCGGGAGAGAGATGTTCTTGACGCCGAAGAAGCTGTCCGGAGGGCCGAAGGGCTGCCGCTGTCAGCCAGAATCAGTCGCTTGCACGCCGCACATCGGCAGCCTCGAAGAGGCCGGGAAGCGTGTCCAGCGACCCCGGGCGCCGTATGCGGTAACCCAACTCGACAACCTCAGCGATCTCGTAACCACCTGCCCACTGCCCCCGCTTGTATCGAGTGCGGACTTCAACGCTCGACGCCACCTCGTGCGGGGGCGGTGTTGGTGCGACGACATCCTTGACGGCAAATCCTCCCATTTCATCCGAGGTGCACGCGGCTGCGATGGCGGACGTAAACCGCACGAAGATGTCGCGGCTCCCATCAGCGGGTGTGAGCAGGCCGAACTCCCTTGTGGGGCTCGTCCACTTCATTGTGCCTTGGACCATGGCACGGTCTCCTTCAATGGATGCTCAGAAGAAGGCGTCGAGCCTGCACGGGACGACACCAGATCGGCCGTCCAACTTGAACAAGGCGTCACTCCCAAGGGGGGACAGTGACTTACGTTACTACCATGCGGCACCCGTCCGCGAGAAGGATTGACCGCACAGCGAACTGTCCCAGACCAGCACCTCGGGACGGTCAGGCTTCCGACCACGTGAATCGGCAGGCCGAGCATCGACCGTGCCATTGCGAAGTGTGCGCCGGCTTGGACCTCTCGAAACGTACAGCGATCTCGCCCTGCCCAGCGGGGCACGACGTGGTCCACGGAACGTCTCTTCATCCCAGTGTGGGCGAGCACTCCATGATCCACGCACCAAGCCCCACGATCTCCAAAGTCTTACGGACGATCGCACCCGGTCGAGTGACCACGAGCTGCCCCAGCCCGTTGGCCAGGATGCGATTCCTCGCCACAACCAGCGCGGCGATGCCGCGGCAATCCATGAACGTGAGGTCCGAGAGATCGACCACGAGGGTAGGACCGGCCACCTCGACCAGTTCATCAGCCAGGCCATCGGCGGACACGACGTCCAATTCGCCGTGCAGCGCCACGACGTGGATGTCGGGAAGGTCACGTGCGCTGATGCTGAACTCGGACAACACGGCGAAGCCATTTCCGCCGAAGGTCGCAGGTGGCAAGTTGCCAGCAGGGCGGTCAGCTCTGTTCGATGCTACCCCTATTGACGCTTCGCCGGTCCAGGATCCGTGGGCCGCCCCCGAGCGCCGCCGGGTAGAGGACGGTCGTAATCTGAGCTCGTGGGACTCTCGGTCGAGGACATCATCGGAAGATGCCGAGTGTCGCTCACCGAGCACACGCCGGTCTTGGCCGTGCGGGACGTCCTGGCGGAACTCGTTGCCGATCGAGCCCGACTCGAACACATGCTCGGACCAGTCGAGCGCGGCGGTATCACGACTCTGCACAACTCCCCGGACTTGACGGTGCTCCATGTCGCCTGGACCCCAGGAATGGCCCTCTATCCCCACGAGCATCGCATGTGGGCTGCTATCGGGATGTACGGGGGACAAGAGGACAACGCCTTCTTCCGCCGAGCTCCGGGCGGCCTCGAGCCGGCTGGTGGCCGAGAGCTCCCGGCTGGTGAGGTCCTCGTCCTCGGTGAGGACGCCATCCATGCCGTTTCCAATTCCCGCCGCGAGTTTGCGGTGGCCCTCCATGTCTACGGGGGTGACTTCTTCTCTGGTGAGCGCTCCGAGTGGGACCCGGAGACCCACCGAGAGCGGCCCCGTGACCTCGAGCGCACCCGTCGGTTGTTCGACGAGGCCAATGATCGTTGGGCCGAGCAATTCTGAGCTGAGGGATTTGTGCCGCGTCCCCGGGTGCCGGACTTGGGCGCGACGAGCGACTGCCTGTTCCGTCGTCTGAGCTGCTGCCAGGCGACCTCCCAGAGTTCGATCCTCGCTGTACCGAGAGACGAGCCGCCAAGTAGGCCGTGCGGGCGTTCCGCCGCCTGCCGCACGACCCGAGGTGCACGCTCCGCCCGAACCCCTTTCGGCGAGCGAGAAAGCGACCGCGTGTTCTGACTCGGGCCAGAGCATTCGGCACACGCGGCGAACGGACACCGCCCCGCCCACCGCAGACGCGGTGCCGTGATGGCCGTCTCCCGCAGGTAAAACCCGTTCTTCTACGTCCGTTGCATCCAAGTGGACGAAACCACTAAACCTTCGGCATGGCTCGGATCATGGTGGTCGGTGGGGGGATCGTCGGGCTGGGGGCTTCGTTGATGTTGGCTCGTGACGGCCATGCAGGTCACGGTCCTGGAACGGGATCCGGCGCTCCCTCCGGATCCCAGAGGCAGCCTGGGAGGGATGGGAACGGCGGGGCGTGAATCAGTTCCGCCTGCTGCATTTCTTCCAGCCTCGCTATCGGGAGGTGATGGACAGCCAACGCCCCCGACGTGGTCGCGGCGCTCCTCGATGCAGGTGCGTTGGTGGTCAATCCGTTTCGTGACGCGCCGGCAGAGGTCACGGGTGGGTTCCGTGAGGGAGACGAGCGCCACGATGCGGTGACCGCGCGTCGGCCGGTGGCGGAAGCCACGATCGCGCGGGTCGTCGCGGCGACCGACAATCTCGAAGTTCGGCGGGGTGTCGGTGTGGTTGGCCTGTTGACCGGCGATCGGACCGCGGCCGGTGTCCCGCACGTCGTTGGGGTGCGCACCGATGCCGGCGAGGATGTGCAGGCGGATTTGGTTGTCGACGCGGCCGGTCGCCGTTCGACGCTCCCCACGTGGTTGACGGACATCGGCGCGCAACCGCCGATCGAAGAGCGGGCGGATTGCGGGTTCGTGTACTACGGGCGTCACTTCCGTTCGAGATGATGGTTCTGTGCCGATGGCGTTCGGACCGTTACTGCAGGAGTACGGCACCGTTTCGGTGCTGACGCTTCCGGCCGATAACGGAACGTGGGGTGTTGGGATAGTCGCGAGCGCCAAGGACAAGGCGATGCGATCGCCTCAAGAACGTCGACGTGTGGACCAATGTGATCAAGAGCATGCCGTTGTGTGCGCATTGGCTGGATGGGGAGCCGCTCGACGATCAGGTCGCGGTCATGGCCAAGATCGAGGACCGGCATCGTTCGTTCGTGCTGGACGGCCACCCGGTCGCGACCGGGGTGGTCGCGTTGGCGGACTCGTGGGCGTGTACGAATCCGTCTGTGGGTCGTGGGATTTCGATCGGCACGATGCATGCGGTCGGCCTGCGTGACCTGTGTCACGACATGCCGGCGGATCCGGTCGCGCTGCAACAGCAGTGGCACGACGTGACGATCGCGACAGCGGAGCCGTGGTACCGGAGCACGCTCGCGTTCGACGAAGGCCGCTTGGCTGAGATCGACGCCGCTCCTCGAAGCCCGCCCGCTTGAACCGACGCCCGAGTTCGAGATCGGCAAGGCGTTGGGGGTCGCGGCCGGCAAGGATCCCGAGATGCTGCGCGCGCTCCTCGACCTCGCCGGGGTGTTGGCCCTGCCCGAAGAGGTCTTCGGCCGGCCCGGCGTCTTCGAACGGGCCGTCGAGCTCGGCAGCGGTTGGCGGGACGAACCGCTCCCCGGACCGAGCCGCGATGAACTCGTCGCCCTCGCCGCCTCATAGGCCCGATCGGAAAGGACGGTTCGATGAAGGTCGATTCCAGTGGTGTGCAACTCGACGTGCAGGTCGAGGGCGCGGGCAAGCCCGTCGTGTTGTTGCACGGGTTTCCTGACTCGAAGCGACTGTGGGCCAGGCAGGTCTCCGGCGTTGGTCGACGCAGGATTTCAGGTCATCGTGCCCGACCAACGCGGCTACGGCGCAAGCGACAAGCCCGCCGAGGTCGACGCCTACGCGATCCCGTTTCTCGCGATCGACGTGACCGCCATCCTTGACGCGCTTTCGATCGAACGGGCCCATGTCGTCGGTCACGATTGGGGCGCAGCTGTCGCGTGGGCGACCGCGTCATTCGCGCCCGAGCGTGTCGATCACCTCGTCGCGTTATCGGTTGGGCATCCCAGCTCCTTCGGCAGTGCCGGCATGACCCAGCGCGAGAAGTCCTGGTACATGCTGCTGTTTCAGTTCGCCGGCGTCGCCGAGCACTGGCTCTCGGCCGACGGCTGGGCCGGTATGCGCGAATGGTCGCAGCATCCCGACATCGACGCCGTCGTGGCCGACCTCGAACGCGACGGTTCACTCACCACCGGACTGAACTGGTACCGCGCCAACATCACCCCCGAAGCGTTCGTCGGCCCACCGATGGAGCTCCCACCCATCCAAGCCCCCGCCATGGGCGTCTGGAGTAGCGGCGACTTCGCCCTCACCGAAGAACAGATGATCGGGTCCGCCACGTTCTGCACCAACGGGTTCCGATACGAACGCATCGACGGCCCCGGCCACTGGATGCAAATCGAATCGCCCGACGAGGTCAACGCCCTCCTCCTGGACTTCCTCCCCACCTGACACTCCGACAGCCTCGCTCGGCGCTCCCTGGCGGTGGCCCGGCAGCGTCCGCCCCGGCGGGTTCTCGCTCCCGGGCCGGCCGATCTCCCGGACCGGTGTACCGGTCATCCCAAGGTGAAAACGCCCTTCTCTCTCACAGAGAGGGGTGCTACCATTCTGGCGTCACCGACGGCCGCGACGAGAGGACCTGCCCATGGCACGATGGCCGAAGCCACCGGAGGGGAGCTGGACCGAGCACTTCCAGCTGGGCACCGAGCCGATCTCCTACGAGGACTCCATCTCACCGGAGTTCTACGAGCTCGAGCGCGACGCCATCTTCAAACGGGCCTGGCTGAACGTCGGCCGGGTCGAGCAGCTGCCGCGCAACGGCAGCTACTTCACGAAGGAGCTGGCCGTCGCACGCACCTCCGTCGTGGTCGTGCGCGGCACCGACGGCGAGATCCGCGCCTTTCACAACGTCTGCCGCCACCGCGGCAACAAATTGGTCTGGCGGGACAACCCCCGCGAGGAGACGAGCGGGATCAGTCGTCAGTTCGTGTGCAAGTACCACGGGTGGCGTTACGACCTCGACGGGTCCTGCGCGTTCGTGCAACAGGAGCAGGAGTTCTTCGACCTCGACAAGGCGGACTACGGCCTGGTTCCGGTGCACTGCGAGGTGTGGGCCGGGTTCATCTTCGTCAACTTGGCCAAGGAGCCCGAGCAGAACCTGCGCGACTTCCTCGGCCCCCGGGTGACCAAGCTCGAGAACTATCCGTTCGAGCAGCAGAGCGAGCGCTGGTTCTACCGCGCCACCGTCGGCGCCAACTGGAAGCTCTACATGGACGCCTTCCAGGAGTTCTACCACGCGCCCGTGCTGCACGCGAAGCAGACGCCACCGGATTGGTCGACCGCCGCGCAGCAGGCGGGCTTCGAAGCGCCGGCGTACACCATCGACGGGCCGCACCGCTTGGTGAGCACGGGCGGCATCCACCCCTGGACGTTGACCGACAACATGCTCAAGCCGATGGAGCGGATCACACGCAGCGGGCTCTTCGGACCGTGGGACAAACCCGAACTCGAGTACGACCAGAAGGCGGCCGGCATCAACCCGGCCGGCTGTGACCCCTGGGGTCTCGACTCCTGGCAGATCTTCCCCAACTTCGTCATCCTCGTCTGGGGCCAGAGCTGGTACCTCACGTATCACTACTGGCCGACCTCGCACAACACCCATGTCTTCGAGGGAACGCTCTATTTCGTCCCCGCCAAAACGGCGCGCGAGCGGGTGGCGCAGGAGATCGCCGCGGTGTCCTTCAAGGAGTACGGCCTGCAGGACGCCAACACGCTCGAAGCCACCCAGAGCATGCTCGAGTCGCGCGGTGCTCGAGCGGTTCCCACTCAACGATCAGGAGGTGCTCTGCCGTCACCTGCACAAGGTGGCCGCCGACTGGGTGGACGACTACAAGAAGCAGCGCGAGACGGCGGAGGTATGACGGAGATGGAGACGCGTTTGCCCGCCGAATTCGCCGACCTGGAGCCCTTCGCCGGGACCTGGTGTCTGGCCACCGAGCGCGAGCGCTTCGCCCAGCGCCTCAGCGTGCCCATGGACCAGATGCAGGCGTTCTACGACGCCATCACGCCTCGGGCCGAGGCGGCGATGGCCTACTGCGACACGTTCGCGCTCGACGACATGCCCGAGGACGCAGTGAACCTGCTGCACCTCCTCTACTCCATGGTCATGGTCTCGTTCCCCGTCGAGTGCTGGGGACAGGGCCCGGTGCCGGACACCGGTGCCGCCTACCTCGATCTGCTCGTCGAACCCGGACCCTGAACCTCCGTCGCCGGCGCTCGCTATGCGGCGTGCGACTGGCTGATCCAGGTCCGGTACATCTCGGCGTAGTGCCCGCCGAGGGCGACGAGCTCGGCGTGGGTGCCGATTTCGAGCAGCCGCCCGTCACCAACCACCACGATCCGGTCGGCCCGCATGGCCGTCGAGAGCCGGTGCGCGATCAGCACGGCCGTCCGGCCCTCGAGCAGCACGTCGAGTGCCGCCTCGACGAGCTTCTCCGACTTCAGGTCGAGGTTCGACGTCGCCTCGTCGAGGACCAGCACGCGGGGTTCGGCCATGAACGCCCTCCCCAGCGCGATCAGCTGCCGCTCGCCGGAGGAGAGCGACTGGCCGCGCTCGTGCACGGGCGTGTCGAGGCCGTAGGGCAGGCGGTGCACGAGCTCCCCCAGGCCGACCTGGTGCACGGCCTCCCACACCTCGTCGTCGGGGGCACCCGGTCGGGCGAACGAGATGTTGTCCCGGATCGTCCCCGCGAAGAGGAACGGCTCTTGGGGCACGACGCCGAGCTGGCTCCGCAGCGACTCGAGCGTCACGCGCGTGAGGTCGAACCCGTCGATGAGCACCCGGCCCGCCGTGGGGTCGTAGAAGCGCGTGACCAGTTTGGCCATGGTCGACTTGCCCGCCCCGGTGGCGCCGACGAAGGCCACCGTCTCGCCGGGCTCAATGGTCAGGTCGACGTCGTGCAGCACCGGCACCGCGGGGTCGTAGCCGAACGAGACGTGATCGAAGTGGATCTGGCCCCTGATCTGGGGCAGCTCCACCGCGTCGGGTGCCTCCAGCACCGACGGCTGGGTATCGAGCAGGCCGCGCAACTTGAACACCGACGCGCGGCCCTGCTGGAAGGTGTTGTACTGCTGCACCAGCAGCTGGATGGGCGAGAAGAACCGGTTCACGTACAGGAAGAAGGCAGTCAGCTGACCCAGGTTGATCTCCTGGGGGTGGTGCAGGTACATGGTCCCGCCGATGCCCAGGATGAGCAACTGGCCGAAGACGCTGATGACCTGTGACCCCGGTCCGTAGACGCCGTTGATGCGTCCCGTGTAGTTGTTGGCGTCCCGGTAGGAGCCGACGATGTCACGGTGGGTCTCGACGTTGTAGCGCTGCCGGTTGTGCGCCGTCACGATGCGCACGCCCTGCAGGCTCTCGGAGAGGTCGGCCAGCACGAGGGCGATGCCGTCGCGGACCTTGTCGTAGCCGCGCTCGGAGGCCCGCTTGAACCAGATCGACATGATGACGAGAGGCGGCAGCACGGCGAAGACGGTGATGGCGGCCAGCTTCACGTTGGTCGCGAAGAGGAAGATCGTGATGACGACCATGGTCAGGCCCTGAATGGCGAACTGGGCCAGCCCGTCCTGCAGCAGCTGCTGCAGGTTCTCGATGTCGCTCGTCATGCGGCTCATGACGACTCCCGCCTTCTCCTCGGTGAAGAAGTCGAGCGAGAGCCGCTGCAGGTGGCGGAACACCTTGATGCGCAGGTCGTTCATGACCCACGAGGCGAGGCGGCCCGTCACCCGTGCCTGCCCCCACTGCGCGCTGCCCGAAACGATGATCGACACCAGGTACAGCACCGCCATGAGCACCACGACGCCGTAGTCGTAGTGGGGCGGCGTCAGGCCGTGGTTGATGGCGTAGGAGACCAGGCTCGGGCCGAGCTGGGTGAACAAGGCGATCATCCCCACCAGGAACCCGGCCAGCACGCACATGCCCGGGTACTCCATGAGCAGGCTGGTGAGCGACAGCTTCTTCGACTCGTGCTCCGTCGGCAGCTGGGTGAAGACGACGTCCGGCTCGCCGCGGTCGGGCTCCTCCTTGAGGAGCAGGTCGACGCCCGCCTGCAGCTCGTGCGGGATCCCCCCGAAGGGCAGTCCCGGCTGGGCCGAGCCCGGTGCCCCTCCGCCGCCCATCGGCGGCCCGACTCCTCCTCCGCCGAACATCAGATCGCACCCTTCTCGGGCTCGAGCACCTCATCGTCAGTCTCGAGCAGCCCGTCCTCCGGCTCGAGGGCCACGCCTTCCGGCTCGAGGACGTCGTCGTCAAGCCCGAGGTCCTCGGCACCGGCCGCCGCCTCGGCGGCCAGCTCCTCTTCGCTGGCCGCCTGGGCCAGCACCTCGGAGTACAGCGGCGTCGAGGCGAGGAGCTCGGCGTGGGTCCCGTCGGCCACGATGCGCCCGTTGTCGAGCAGCACCACCCGGTCGGCCAGGCTGATGGTCGAGAGCCGGTGCGCGATGATCAGCGTGGTGCGCCCCTCCATCAGGACGCGCAGCGAGGAGTGGATGCGCTGCTCCACCTTGACGTCGATGGCGCTGGTGGCGTCGTCGAGGATCAGGATGGGCGGGTTGACCAGCAGGGCGCGGGCGATGGCGATGCGCTGACGCTGCCCGCCTGAGAGCGTGTAGCCCCGCTCGCCCACCACGGTGTCGTAGCCGTCGGCCAGCCGGTTGATGAAGCCGGTGGCACCGGCCGCCTCGGCTGCCGCCATGACCTCCTCCAAGGAGGCGTCCGGGCGCCCGTAGGCGATGTTGTCCCGGATCGACACGGAGAAGAGGAAGGGCTCGTCGAGGACGACGCCGATGTTCGCCCGCAGGCTGGTGAGGGTGAGGTCGCGCACGTCGTGCCCGTCGACCCGCACGGTGCCGCCGGTGGCGTCGTAGAAGCGGGCCAGCACCCGGGCCACGGTGGACTTGCCGCTTCCCGTGCGCCCGACCAGGGCGATGGTCTCGCCCGGGTGCAGGTGCAGGTGCAGGTTGCGCAGGATCTCGCGCGGACCGTCGTCGCCACCCGACTTGGAGAGCAGGCTGTCGTCGGCGTAGGCGAAGCTGACGTCGTCGAACTCGACGTCACCCTTGCAGTCGACGAGGTCGATGGCGCCGGGCCGGTCGACGATCGTGGGCTTCTCGTCGATGATCTCGTAAATCCGGTCGGCCGAGGCCGAGGCGCGCTGGCCCATCATGATCAGCATCCCGAGCATCATGAAGGGGGCCTGCATCATCACCAGGTAGAGGTTGAACGAGACGATGGACGCGACGGGCAGCTGCTCGTGGATGACCATCCACCCGCCGACCAGCAGCACGAGGACGAGGCCGACCTGGGAGAGGTTCTGCACCAGCGGGGCGAAGCGGGCGCGCAGGTCGGCGTCCTTGATGTAGCCCCACTGGACCCGGTCGGCCGCCTTGGCCAACTGGCCCAGCTGCTGCTGCTCGGCGGCGAAGCTGCGCACGACACGCACGCCATTGACGTTCTCGTCCACGACGGTCGCCACCTCGGCCAGTCGGGACTGGATGAGCCACGACACCGGGAAGAGCGACTTCCGCATCTTCACGCCGACGATGTAGATGAACGGCATGGACGCCATGGCGACGAAGGCCAGCGGCACGCTGATGGAGAGCATGAAGCCGAAGGCGACGAGCGCAATGGAGCACTGCACCAGGATCATCGGCGCGAACGTCAGGTACATCTGCACGGAGCGGATGTCCGAGTTGGCCCGCGAGATCAGCTGCCCGGACTGGACCCGGTCGTAGAAGGGGAAGGACATCCGCGTGAAGTGTTCGTAGAGGATGTTGCGCAGGTCGAATTCGATCGCGTACGCGACCTTGAAGAGGTTGGTGCGCGAGATGTAGCCGAAGACCCCCGTGAACAGCGCCAGCACGGCGATCAACTCCACGTAGTTGTGCAGTGGCTGGGTCTTGAGGATCAGCGAGTTGGTGATGCCGTTCTGGAGGATCTTGGGGATCCACACCTGGATGATCAGGCCGAGGAACGAGAAGATGAGCGCGCTGAACCACTGCAGCTTGTGCGCCATGACGATCGGCGTCGCGCGCTTGATCCACCCCTTGGAGCGATCAGGGTCGATGGTGGACTTGGGTGCCTCATAACGGCTCGTGGCCCCCATCGGGACGTACGCCGCCAGCGGCAGTCCGCGCGTCGGCTCCTCGGTGACCGCGCGGCCGTCGACGGACGCCTCGGCCGCGACTGCCGGGTCGAGCCGGTCCTCGGTCTTGCTCAACGGTCCGACCCCTTGGTCGCGCCGGCGGCCTTCGATCGGGCGTCGGCGCTCTTGGGCTGCCCCGGACCCGGCTGCGGTCCCTGGCGCGACGCGGCCAGGGCGCGGCCCCACAACTCGAGCGAGCGCAGGGCCGTGGCCTCTTCCTTCGCGGGCAGGTGCGCGGCGATCGATTCGAGGTAGGCGTCCACCGCCCGGTCGGCGGCCGCCAGGATCCGGGCCCCCTTCGGCGTGAGCCGCAGTGCGACCCGGCGGCGGTCGGCGTCCTCCTGCCGGCGGTCGACCAATCCCCGTGCCACCAGCCCGTCGACCACCGCGGTGATGGAAGGGCGGCGCACCGCCAGACGCTCGGCCAGGGCCGAGGCGGCGGAAGAGCCCTCGGTCAGGATGCCGAGGACGCGGTACTGGGGGAGCGTGAGCTCCACCTCACCGAGCGCCACCTCGACGCGCTTGGCCAGCCAGGCGGCAACCCGGCCGTAGGATCGGAACACTGCGTTTCCGGGGTCGGATTCGCCGTCGGGGGCGACGTCGGGGGCGACGTCGGGCGCGGGGCAGGAGCAACAGACATTTCGACCATCATACAGTTAGAGTCGCTAACCTAATCCGGGGTCGCCGGGTCGGTGCGGGCCCCGGGGCCACGTCGACGTGAGTCCAGGTCCCGGCCACCAGGTCCCGTGCAGCAGGTCCCGTGCAGCAGGTCCCGTCGGGTATGCCGCCGCTACCCCAGCACCGAGACCACGGCGCTCGCCGACGTGATGGGGCGGTCGGCGTTGCCCTCGTCGTGGAGCAGGAGCCGGACGCCGATCAGCCCACCCGGCGCACCGTAGGCCGTCCCGTCCACCCGGAACGGCCCCACCTTGCCCCGCGCCATGAACATGACGTGCCAGCTCCGCACGCCGACCAGGCGGGTGCCCTCCAGCTCGGTCGCCAGCTCGAGCGCCGCCGTCTCCAGCACGACGTGCTGGGGTCCGATGTGCAATGCGGCATCGGGCGAGGCGAGGTCGGGCCGCAGCTCGGGCAGCACCCAGTGCCCGTCGTCACGCCGCTCGGCGCCGAAGACCTGCCACAGGGGCGGCAGGTCCGGCGAGTCCTCGATCACCAGCTCGGCCTCGCTGACGTCCATGCGCTCCAGGCCCTCGGGCGGCGTCCCGATGCTCGCCCCCTGCCCGTCGATGAAGGCGAGCACGCGCTCGGGCCGTGCCGCATCGACGATGCGGCAGCGCCCGTAGCCCATGGTCCGGCCCTGGTGCATGAGGCCGTGGTCGCGCACCTCGATCACCTCCACGTCCACCCCCGGGTCGAGGACCTGCACGGAGGCGATCACCGGGTTGGGCACCGCCACCAGGTCCGGCTGGCCGCCCTCGGGCGACGAGATGGCGAGCGGCGCCACCATGATCCCGCCCGCCGCGTTGCGCATGTCCCGGCGGATGCGCACCGTGTCGTCCTCGGGCCCGAGGTTCATGGAGGAGTGGTGGCGCCCGATGTAGCGGTAGCTGAGCAGTCCGGACCAGCGACGCTGCAGTTCGGCTCGATACGCCTCGGGATCCCCGGCCAGCTCTCGTATGTCGCGCATCTCGTCTCCTTCCTCACATGGCCTCGTACTCGACCGTCACCGTAGGTCCGCGGGGCAGGCCCTGGCACGTGAGGATCCATCCCTCCGCCACCTCCTCGGGCGTCAGCGCGTTGTTGACCCGCATGCGCGCCGACCCCTCCCGCAGGAAGGCCATGCACGTGGCGCAGTTGCCCGACTCACACGAGAACGGCGGGCGCAGGCCACCGCGCCGGGCCGTCTCGAGCAGCGTGTCCCCGGGCTGGTAGGCGACCACCTTCTTCTTGCCGTTGAGGATCACGGTGACCTCGGGCGGCGCCTCGGGCGCCGCCGCCGCGGCGGTTCCGCCGGCCTCGGCCGCGGCGGTGTCCTTCTCCTGCTGCTCCACCAGGAAGCGCTCGATGAAGATGCGCTCCGGCGCGACACCGAGAGCCTGCAGGGTCGTCTCGACCACGTCCATGAACGGGCCCGGCCCGCAGACGTAGCAGTCGGCGTCGGCGCCGCCCGCCTCTCGCACGAAGGCGGCCACGTCGTCGGCCGTCAGGAAGCCCCCGTCGGCGTCGATGTGGTGGCGCACGCGCAGCCGCTCCCCGTGGCGGTCGCCCAGCCCGGCCAGCGCCTCGTCGAAGATCACCGAGTCCCGGTCGCGGTTGGCGTAGAGCAGCCGTACGGTGCGCCCGGTCGTCGCCAGGACGTGCTTGGTGATCGACATGACCGGCGTCACGCCGCTGCCACCGCAGAACCCCAAGACCGGCCGTCCCGCGGCCTGGGGGCAGAACACCCCCGCCGGCCTGGTGATCTCCACCACGCTCCCGGCATGGACGTGGTCGAGGAGCCAGTTGGAGACGAGTCCGCCGGCCACCCGCTTCACCGTGACCGTCAGGTCACCGTCGGTCTCGGGCGCGCTCGACATCGAGTAGGAGCGCAGCAGCTCCTCCCCGTCGACCTGCACCCGAAAGGTGCAGAACTGCCCGGGCCGGTACCGGAACGTCTCCGCCAGCGCTCCGGGGATGTCGAGGACGAACGAGCTGGCGTCGCGCGTCTCGGGCACGACGTCCTTGACCCGCAGCTCGTGGTAGCCGTGCTCTCGCAGGGCCGAGGTGTGGTCGTTCATCGCCGCACGCCCCGGCGGCCGGCCTACTGCGGCGTCGGCCAGGCCACCGACTTGGTCTCGAGGTACTGGTCGAATCCCGCCAACCCGTTCTGTCGACCGATGCCACTGTGCTTGTAGCCGCCGAAGGGAATGTCGGCCTGCCCGATGGGCATGCCCCCGTTGACCGCGAACGTCCCCGTCCGGATGCGCTCGGCGACGCGCAGGGAGCGGTCGAGCGAACCGGAGAACACCCCGCCCGACAGCCCGTAGACGCTGTCGTTGGCGATCCGGACGGCGTCGTCGTCGTCCTCGAAGGGGATGACGACGAGCACCGGCCCGAAAATCTCCTCCTGGGCGATCGTCATGGCGTTGTCCACGTCGGTGAAGAGCGTCGGCTCCACGAACCATCCCTGGGGGAGATCGCGCGGGCCGGCCGCCGCCCACGGCGAGCGTCGCCCCCTCCTGCACGCCCTTCTCGATATAGCCGAGCACCCGGTCCCGCTGCGTGGCCGAGATGACCGGGCCCATGACCACGTCCGGTCGCTGCGGGTCGCCGTAGGCCACGGAGGAGAGGGTGGCCGTGAGGATCTCGACGCCTTCGTCGTAGCGCGAGCGGGGGAGCAGCATCCGGGTCTGGATGGCGCACCCCTGGCCGGCGTGGAAGCACACGGCCACGCCGGACGGCACCGCGGCGGCGAAGTCGGCGTCGTCCAGCACGATGGTGGCCGACTTGCCGCCCAGCTCGAGGAACACCCGCTTCAGCGTGGCCGCACCCTTCTCCATGATCCGCTTGCCCACCGCGGTCGACCCGGTGAAGGAGATCAGGTCGACCTTGGGCGACAGCGTCAGCTCCTCGCCGACGAGGTGGTCGGACGACGTCACGACGTTGAGCACCCCTTTGGGGAAGTCGGTCTGTTCGGCCACCAGGCGGCCCAGCCGCGTGGCGTTCCACGGCGTGTCGGGCGCCGGCTTGAGCACGACCGTGTTGCCCGTTGCGAGGGCCTGCCCGAGCTTGTTGAGGGTGACCTCCAACGGGAAGTTCCACGGCACGATGGCGCCGACGACGCCGACCGGCTCCTTCCAGACCTGGCGCGTGTTGGCCCGACCCCTGCGGTCCGACGGCGCCCGCCAGATCGGTGCGCCAGGCGAACTCGTCGATCAGCGTGATCGGGTACCGCAGGGCCGCGTCGAGCGGGATGTCGAGCTGGTTGGCGTGCGTCGTCATGCGCGGGCACCCGACCTCGAGGATCAGCTCCTCGCGCAGGTCCTCTCGTTCCTTCTCGAGCGCCTCCTGCAGCTGCGACAGGCACTCCGTGCGGCGCGCCCGGTTGGTGGACCAGTCGGTCTCGTCGAAGGCGCGGCGGGCGGCGTCGATGGCGCGCCCCATCTCGGCGTCGGACGCGTCGGCCACCCGCCCGAGGACCTCCTCCGTGGCGGGGTTGACGTTGTCGAACGTCTTGCCCGAGTCGGCGCCGATGAGCTCGCCGTCGACGAGCATCCGCTCTTCGTGGCCCGCTGCCCCTGCCATCGCCCACCCCCGTCCGTTCGTGGTCTCTCGCTGGACGGAAACCTAGTTATCAAAAAGTGACATCAGCATAATCCAACCGCCGGCGGGCCGGCCGAGCGCCGGGGTCCGCCTGTGCGTGGGCCGCCGGTGGCCTCAGAGCGGGAAGACGGCGGGCAACGACCGGTTCTGCAGCACGTCGGCCCCCAGCCGACGGGTCAGCGAAGTGCCGGCGCCGAGGAGCTGGTCGAGCACGAACACCCGCCGGACATGGCGGTGCAGCGGGTGCTCGGCCGTGAAGCCGATGCCGGCCAACACCTGCTGGCAGTGGCGGGCGACCGTCCGGGCCGACCGCCCCGCCACGCCCTTGGCCATGGCGGACGTGACGGGCGAGGGATCGTCCCAGGCCGCGGCCAACAGCGCCGCGGCCGCCTCGATGGCGACCAGGCTCTCGGCGAGGCGGTGGCGCACCGCCTGGAAGGTGCCGATGGGCCGCCCGAATTGGATCCGGGACAGCGCGTGCGTACGCGCGAGCTCGAGCATCGCCCGCGCCGACCCCACGAGCTCGTGGCCCAGGGCCAGTTGGCCCAGCGCCACTGCGCTCTCCCAATCGACCGCGCCGGCGTCGTCGGTGGGCGCCACCCGCCATTGGCCTTCCACCACGGCGAGGCCGAGCGCCGGGTCGATCCCGTGTACGGGCTCGAGCACGAGGGTGGAGGCTTTCGTCACGAACGCCGCCGGGCCCTCGCGCCCGACGGCAACGACGAGGGCCGCGTCGGACCGTTCCATGGCCCCGGTCGCCAGGCCCCGTACCGAGCACCGGTCCGTGTCCATGCGCCCGGGCGCGTCGCACGCACGCAATGGCGGCAGGACCACGGCGACGTCACGGGGCACGTGTGCGGCACCGCGACCGCAATCGAGCGCGTCGGCCAGCGACCAATCGAGCGCCGACGACGTCGCGTTGGCCCGCCCCTGCGCCTCGAAGAGCACCGAGACGGCGGTCGCCCGGTCCTCGCCCAGCGCGTCGAGCCAGCCGAGGTCGGCGAGCGCGGCGTCGAGCGCCGCACCGGTGCACGAGTCGGTCGCCCGGCCGATCGCGCTGGAGAAGAGCGCGCGCGTCTGCGTCGTCCATCAGCGGTCGTCCCCGAGCCTCAGGAGCCTGCGGGCGATGATGTTGCGCTGAATCTCGCTGCTGCCGCCGTAGATGGACGCCGCCCGAGAGTAGAGGTACTCGGAGCGCCAGCGGGCGCTCGCCGGGTCGTCCCCGAGCGCCACCTCGGTCCCGATCCCCTCGGCGACGAGGTCGAACACGGCCTGCTCCGCCGTGGCCAGGAGCACCTTGTCGATCGACGTCTCCGGACCGAGGGTCTCTCCCCGGGCCAGACGATGCTGGGTCGCCCGCGACCGGGCCCGGAAGGCCCACAGCAGCTCGGTCGCCTCCCCCACCGACGACGGATCCAGCGCGCCGTCCGGGAGGACCGTCACCAGGTCGTCCAGCCGGCGCTGGAGGTGCGCCGCACGGTGCCAGAGCGCGGTGCTGCGCTCGTAGGGCAACAGGTCCATGGCGATGGCCCAGCCGCCGTCGACCTGGCCGAGCACGCGGTCGAATGGGACCAGGACGTTGTCGTAGAAGACCTCGGAGAACTTCGGCGAGACCGTGCAGCGCCTCGATCGGGCGGACCGTGATGCCCGGGCTGTCCATGTCCACGAACAGCGCCGTGATCCCCCGATGGGCCGACTCCGGCGTTCCCGTACGCGTCAGGAGCACGCAGCGCGACGCGTACTGCGCCAGGCTCGTCCAGACCTTCTGACCCGTGACCCGCCAGCCCTCGTCGGTGCGTGTCGCCCGGCACACGAGGGAGCCCAGGTTGCTCCCGGTGCCCGGTTCCGAGAAGCCCTGACACCAGATCTCCTCGCCGCTGAGGAGCAGCGGCACCATCTCGGCGGCGAGCCCTTCGGGCGCGAAGTCGATCATCGTCGGAGCGAGCACCTCGGGCATGGAGTAGAAGCCGGGCGGGACGAAATCCCGTGCGGTCAGCGCCTCGCCCAAGTAGGCCCGCAGCAGGGTGGAACCCCCGAGTCCGCCGACCCGCTCGGGCCAGCCCATGCGCATGAAGCCCGCGTCGTAGGCCAGGCGCATCACTTTGCGAAGATGGGCGATCTGCTGGTCCATGCTCCCGAAGCCGTCGAACTCGGGGGTCAGCTCGCGTGCGTGCTCGCCGAGCCACGCGTCGACCGCGACCGTGAACTCGGCCAGCTCCATCACCAGCGGATCAGGAGGCCGCGTCGCCCGACGGGATCGGCCGGGTCGGATCGTGTGGCCGGCCCGAGTCGCGCCCGCCACTGCGCCGGAGAAAGGTCATGGCCCGGGTCTGGAGGCGCCATCCCTCCTCGGTCCGGCGGTACGTGTCGCTGTACCAGCCGATGCGCATCTCGTGGGTGCTCTGGTCGACGAAGCAGAGGGTCTGGTGGCCGCTCCCGGTGCCGGCGTCGCCGTCCAGGTCGAGGACCGGGGTGCCGGTGAGGAAGAGGCCCTTCGGGGCCGCCGCCACGAGCGCCGGAAAGTCCACGAGCGTGTAGGTGGCGCCGAAGGCGCTGTAGGTCCCGTCGGACGTGAAGACATCCACGACGGCATCGATGTCGTCCTGGGTCATGCCGACGGCGTACCGGGCGAGCACCTGTTGGAGCTCGATGATGTCGGCCAGCCGCGCCGGATCCATGCCATCGAACGATAACAGCATTCTCCAAATCTGCAATTGAGTATCCGGGGCAGCAGGGGTGCGGTCGGGCCTTCCGATCCGGTCGCCCTCACGGCGAAGCGCCCTGTCGGTGCCGCACGGGAGGCGGAAGCGCAATTGCAGATTTTCTTCTCCATGGCCCCCGCCGTGGGGAGAGTCCTGCTCTCAAATACGGGCAACTCGGTACACTGAGCCGATGCCAGAGACTTCCGTCCCCGACACGCCGAACAACGACGCGCCGGTGCGTCGACGGGACCTGGCCGTCGCCCGCTCGCTCGACTCGGCACGTGTCCGGAGCGAGGGACGGGTCCAACGGTTCCTCGACGCGGGCTTCGAGCTGCTGGCCAGTGCCGAGTCCGGCAAGGAGTTCACCGTCCAGGAGGTGGTCGACCGCTCCGGGCAGTCGTTGCGCAGCTTCTACCAGTACTTCGCCGGAAAGCACGAACTGCTCCTCGCCCTCTTCGACGAGGCCATCCGTTCGACCGCGGAACGCCTCGAGGAGCAGGTCGCCAAGGAGACCGACCCGCTCGACCGTTTGCACCGCTTCGTTGTCGAGTACTACCGCATGTGCCTCCCCGCTCCCCCCGGTCGCCCTTCGAAGAACAATCCGACACCCGTCATGGCCGAGTTCTCCCACGAGTTGCTCACGGCGCACCAGGACGAAGCGTCTCGCGCCTTTGTCCCGCTCGTCACCCTGCTCGAGAAGGTGCTCGCCGACGCCGTCAACGCCGGCGCCGTCCGCCCGGGCGTGGAGCATCAGGACGACGCGGGCGTGATCCTCTCGACGATCATGTTCAACGCCACCTACGGACCCACTATCAGCGGGACCCGGCGCGAGCGGCACGCGTGCCGCAGAGCAGATGTGGGAGTTCATCGCCGGCGGCATCGTGACGGCGAAGGTCTGATCCGGCTCAGCGCAGCGACCGGAGCGCCGGCGCCACCGAGGCGAGGAACTCCCGGGTCCGCTCGGCCGACGCCTTGACCTCGTTCCCGCCCCTCGCCGAGCGGCACGATCCGGCAGTTGAGGTCGGTGACGCCCGCCTCGGCGAATCGGCGCAGCCGTCTCTCCATCGCCGCTTCACCGCCGCAGATGAGGACGTCGCCGATCGACTCGGCGTCCCCATGCTCCATCAGGGCCGATGTAGTTGGGCGACGCCACGACCTCGCTCAAGGTGCTGTTCGTGCGCTCGATCGCCGCGTCGACCTCGTCGTCGCCACACAGGCAGACCGGCACGCCGGCCATGACGCGGGGCGCCGGCCGGCCGGCTCCCTCGGCCGCCTTCGTGATTTGGGGCACGACGTGCGAGGCGATGGTGCGCTCGTCGGCCAGCCACAGCACGGTGCCGTCAGTCCGCTCGCCCGCCAGCTTGCAACATGACGGGGCCGAGCGCGGCGATCAGCACGGGTGTCGGGGTGATGTCGGTGATGTCGAGCGGCTGGTGGATGGTGAAGAGCTCGTTGTCGACTTCGACCAGTCCGGGCCCAGCGAGCGCCTGGTCCAGGACGTCGAGGTAGCAGCGCATGGTCGTGGCCTGGCGCTCGTAGGGGAGTCCGAGCATGTCCTTGATGATCCAGTGGTGTGACACGCCCAGGCCGAGGGTGAAGCGCCCCTCGCAGACGGCCTGGTTGGAGAGGGCCTGCTGGGCCAGCACGACGGGATGCCGAGGTTGCAGCGGCACGATGGACGTCCCGACCTCGATCCGCGACGTGGCCGTGCCGATGCAGGGTGACCGCGGTCATGACGTCGATCTCGTCGGGGATCTGCGGCGTCCAGACGGTGTCGAGGCCGGCCTCGTCGGCCCAGCGGGCATCGGCCTGGAGCTTCTCCACCTTGGTCGCGTAGCGACCCCGGTCTGCGCTCACCTGAAGACCGATCCGCACGGCGGACTCCTTCTCAGCCGGGAAACATCGTTCTCATCTAACGGTATATCGTGCTATCGCTCAGCGCTAGGAACGCTTGACAAGAAAGTGCACTCTCCCTAGCATCGGCTCACTCTACCGGCACGAATTCGCGCCGGCAGGGGCGACGTTGCGCGCTGTCACGCAGGTGCAGGCCGCGGCGCCAACGACGACGATCGTGGGGCGGGACCGCGTGTCCCGCCTCGAACGGAGGGCGCCACAGGTGAACGGCCGGCAGGGGAAGCGGCGGTCGCAGATGAGCCGGGTCGCGGTGGTCACAGGTGGAGGCTCGGGCATGGGCCGCGCCATCTGCCGGCCACCTGGCCCGACAGGGCCGCAAGGTGGCGGTGCTCGACATCAACGGTGACGCCGCCCTCGAGGTGGCGAAGGAGCTCGACGCCGACGGTTTCACCGCCGCTGGGCGTCCAGGTCGACGTGAGCGACCGCGCCGCCGTCGACCGGCGCCCTCGACGAGGTGCGGCAGAACCTCGGTCCCATTTCGAGATCATGGTCACGAGCGCCGGCATCGAAGGGTTCGAGGACTTCCTCGACATCAGTGCCGAGGCGTGGGACCGGATGATCGCCGTCAACCTGAGCGGCACCTTCCACTGCGTGCAGGCCGCCGTCCCCGACATGCTGGCCGGCGGATGGGGCCGTATCGTGACGATCTCGTCGTCGTCCGCCCAATCGGGCACCCGTCGCATGTCGCACTACGTGGCGTCCAAGGGTGGCGTGATCGCGCTCACCAAGGCGCTGGCGCTCGACCTGGCGCCCCACGGCATCACGGTGAACACCATCCCTCCCGGGGTCATCGACACCCCCATGATGCGCCGCCCGATCGAGTCGGGCGCCATGGCCGAGCATGGAGCAGATCCTGGCCCGGGCACCGCTGGGCCGCCTGGGCACGCCCGACGACATCGCGGTCGCCACGCGCCTTCCTGTGCTCGGAGGAGGCGGGGTACATCACCGGCCAGCAGATCAACGTGAACGGCGGCTGGTACCTGTGACTCGCCCGCCAGAGGCGAGGCTGGCGCACGAGGGAGCAGAATCGGGAGGAGGAGCGACAGCATGGGCACCTTGAGCACCACCATCGCCACCAAGAAGCTCGGCAACGTCGGGGCCGAGGTCCTCGGGGTCGAGGCAGAGCAGCTGCTGGAGGACGACGAGCTCCCGGCCGCGTGCATGGCGGCGCTCGCAGAGAACGGGGTCCTCGTGTTCCGCGAGCTCCACATCGACGACGAGACACAGGTCGCCTTCTCCAAGAAGCTCGACGACGTCGGCAAGGCACGAGCCGGCCGAGCCGCCACGCATCTACAAGGTGACGCTCGACCCGACCAAGACCGCCACCGCGGAGCTGTCTGCTGGGGACGTTCCACTGGCACATCGACGGTGCGCAGGACGAGGTTCCGACCAAGGCCTCGATGCTGCAGTGCGCACGTGATCTCGTCCGACGGGAGGCGAGACGGAGTTCGCCAGTACGTACGCGGCCTACGAGGAGCTCAGCGACGAGGAGCAGGAGCGGCTCGAGGATCTCCGGGTCCTCCATACGTTCGAGGCGTCCCAGCGGCTGGTGCATCCCGATCCCACGCCCGAAGACCTCGAGCGCTGGCACCAGAAGCCGGACAAGGAGCACCCGCTCGTGTGGCAGCACCGCTCGGGCCGGCGCTCCCTGGTGATCGGCGCCACGGCCGACCACGTCGTCGGGATGGACCGCGACCGAGGGGAGGGCGCTGCTCGTCCGACCTTCTGGGCCGTGCCACCACGACCGACCGTCTCTACCGCCACGAGTGGACGGTGGGTGACCTGGTGATCTGGGACAACACCGGCGTCATGCACCGGGTCCAGCCCTACGAAGCCTCCTCCGCCCGCGAGATGCACCGGACGACCATGAGCGGCGACGAGCCGATCCGCTAGCGCCCCGAGGAGGAGCCAGACCATGAGCGACGTGACGATTCTTCGGGCCGACCGCTGGGTGGACGTCGAGGCCGGCGAGGTGCGGTCGCCCGCAGTCGTCGTGGTCGACGGCAATCAGATCGTTGCCGTCAACCCCAAGGAGCTTCCCAGCCCGGCCACCGAGATCGACCTCGGCGACGTCACGCTGCTGCCCGGGCTCATGGACATGGAGCTCAACATGCTCATCGGCGGACCGGGCGGACCTGACGGGCTGCCCGACCCCATGCACGGCGTGAAGGACTCGCCGGTGTACCGGACGCTGCGCGGCGCGGTGAACTGCCGCACGACGCTCGAGGCCGGCTTCACGACCGTGTCGCAACCTCGGCCTGATGGTCTATACGGCGGGGTTCCTGCTCGACGTCGATCTGGCCAAGGCCGTCGACAACGGGTGGTTCCCCGGCCCGCGCATCTTTCCCGCCGGCCATGCCATCACGCCGACGGGCGGCCACCTCGACCCGACGATGTTCCAGGGTCTCGCGCCGGGGATCATGCCCCAGAGCGTCGAGCAGGGGATCGCCAACGGCGTGCCCGAGGTGCGCAAGGCGGTGCGCTACCAGATCAAGTACGGGGCCAAGCTCATCAAGATCTCGGCGTCGGGCGGCGTGATGTCGTTCAGCTCCGCCGCCGGCTGCCAGCAGTACTCGGACGAGGAGCTGGCCGCCATCGTCGACGAGGCTCACCGCAACGGCCTGCGGGTCGCCGCCCACGCGCACGGCGACGCCGGCATCCGTGCCTGCATCCGCGCCGGCGTCGACTGCATCGAGCACGGTTCGCTGGCCACCGACGACACGCTCAAGCGCATGGCGGAGTCGGGGCACCTTCCTCGTCGGGACCACCGCGCTGGCCGACCACATGGCGGTCGACCGCATCCACCCGATCCTGCAGAAGAAGGCGGCCGAGATCTTCCCGCAGGCTCGGCGGATGTTCGGCAAGGCCCTCGAGGCCGGGGTCAAGATCGCCTGCGGGTCCGACGCGCCCGCCATCCCGCACGGCACGCAGGCCGACGAGCTGATCGCCATGGTCGACCGCGGCATGACGCCGATGCAGGCGCTGCAGGCGGCGACGATGACCAGCGCCGACCTGATCGAGCACGCGCACGACCTGGGCCGGCTCGCCCCGGGCTACCTGGCCGACGTGGTGGCCGTCCCCGGTGATCCGTCCGAGGACATCAAGGTCACCAAGGACGTCTGCTTCGTGATGAAGGACGGCCGGGTCTACAAGGGCGCATGAGTGCCATGCGGGACAACGACGGCCTCGAGACGGCGTGTGTCCTGCGCCGGGCCATGTTGGGTGACGCCTACGTCGACGCCCAATCCGCCGACCCGAATCGGGTCATGGGGGAATTCCAGGACGACGTCACGTCCATGGCCTGGGGCGTCTGGGCCCGCGGCGGCGCGCTGCGCACCAGGGAGACCGGTTTCACCGACGCCGAGCTGGACGAGTTGCTCTTCCAGATCGCCGCGTACTGCGGCGCGCCGGCGGGCAACGCGGCCAGGTGGCCGCTCCAGGCCGTGCGGGCCGAACAACGGGACGGGTGACCGTGCCCACCGTCGGATTCGTGGGGCTGGGCAACATGGGCAGCGTACTCGCCGGCAACCTCGTCGCGTCGGGCCACGACGTCGTCGCCTTCGACCCGGCGGGGTCGGGACGCAGCCCCGACGGGGCGGCGTTCGCCCGGGACGTCACCGAGGTCGCACAGCAGGCCGAGGTGGTCGTGTGCAGCCTCCCCGACGGCCGTGCCTCGGAACACGTGGCGCGGGCCATCGCGGCGGCCCCGGGGGGACGCACCGCGCAGGTGGTCGACACCTCGACGATCGGCGTTGCCGCCGCCCGGACCGTCGACGCACGTCTCTCCGGCGGCCGGGATCGCGCTACGTCGATGCGCCGGTGTCCGGCGGCGTCGCCGGCGCGCGGGCCCGGACGCTCTCGGTGATGTACGCGGCACCGCAGGACGCCTGCGATGCGGTCGAGCCGGTCCTGGCGGGCCTGAGCGACCGGCGGCGTCGGGTCGGCGAGCGGCCCGGCATGGCCCAGGCACTCAAGCTGGCCAACAATTTCCTCTCCGCCACCGCTCTGGCCGCCACGAGCGAGGCGGTGGCCTTCGGGGTGTCGATGGGCCTCGACATGGCGACGATGGTCGAGGTGCTCGACGCGTCGAGCGGACAGAGCGCGGCCACCAGCGACAAGTTCCCCAACCACGTGCTCACCGGCCGCTATGCGGCCGGCTTCACCAACTCGCTGATGGCGAAGGACCTGCACCTCTACCTCGGGGCCGTCGAGTCCCAGGGCGGCCCGTCGCTCCTCGGCGACGTCGTCGCCGCGCTCTGGGAGCGTTTCGCCGAGAGCGAGCCGGAGGCGGACTTCACCCGCATCTATCCCTTCGTCGGGAACGGCTGACCGGGCGGCAGAGGCACCCTGGCACACCGTTGACGTGCCGATCACACGATGCTAAGCAATCGCTCAGCATCGGGCTGAGCGACCGCACAGCAACCTGCACGTGCCAGGGGTGAAACAGAACGGAGCCGCCATGGCCGATTACGACTCGGTTGACTTCTTCGCCGACGAGTCCCTCCTCGAGGACCCGTATCCCTACTTCGACCACCTCCGGTCCCAGTGCCCGGTCGTCCCGACGCCGCACCACGGGGTGGTCGCCGTCTCCGGCTACGAGGAGGCCTCGGAGGTCTACCTCAACAGTGACGACTTCTCCTCGTGCAATTCGGTGATCGGGCCGTTCGCCGTGTTCCCGGTCCCGCTGGAAGGGGACGACGTCGCCCGGATCATCGACACCCACCGCGACCAGCTGCCCATGAGCGAGCACATGGTGACGATGGACCCGCCCGACCACACGCGGAGCGGTCGTTGATCATGCGCCTGCTCACCCCGAAGCGACTCAAGGAGAACGAAGCGTTCATGTGGCGCCTGGCCGACCGCCAGATCGACGAGTTCGTCGGCGACGGCCGCTGCGAGTTCATCCGCGCCTACACCCAGCCCTTCGCCATGCTCGTCGTCGCCGACGTGCTCGGTGTACCCGAAGCCGACCACCAACGCTTCCGCCAGGGCTTCGGGTTGAGCGGCTCCCCGGGCCAGATCGGGGCCGAGGGGAAGGGGATGAGCGGCAACGCGCTGGAGTGGCTCGACGACTGGTTCACCGAGTACATCGAGGACCGCCGCCGCCGCCCGCGCGACGACATTCTGACCAGCCTGGCGCTCGCCACCTACCCCGACGGCTCGACGCCCGACGTGGCCAACGTCGTGCGGACGGCGACGTTCCTCTTCGCGGCGGGCCAGGAGACGACGGCCCGACTGCTCGCGGTCGGTCTCAAGTACCTCTGCGAGTACCCCGAGCTCCAGGAGGAGCTGCGGGCGCATCGCGATCGCATCCCGGGCTTCATCGAGGAGGCCCTGCGGATCGAGAGCCCGGTCAAGGCCGACTTCCGTCTGGCCAAGCGCGCCACGACGGTGGCCGGGGTCGACATCGCGGCAGGCACGCCTGTCATGCTGCTGAACGGCGCGGCCAACCGGGACCCGCGCCTCTTCGAGTGCCCCGGCCGAGTTCCGCGTCGACCGGCCCAACGCCAAGGTGCACATCGCCTTCGGGCGCGGGCGCGCACTCCTGCCCGGGCGGACCGCTGGCGCGGGTGGAGGGCCGGGTCAGCATCGAGCGGATCCTCGACCGCATGCGCGACATCCGCCTCTCCGAGGAGCACCACGGACCGCCCTCGGCGCGGCACTTCGACTACGAGCCGACATGGGTCCTGCGCGGCTTGAGCAACCTCCACCTCGAGTTCACACCGGCCGAGGTGACCACGTGAGCGCGCGGGTGGCGGTGGTGACGGGTGCGGCCTCGGGCATCGGCCTCGGCGTCGCCCGGCAGCTGGCCGCGGACGGCCATACCGTCGCGCTCCTCGACCGCGACGGGGAGGGAGCGCAGAAGGCCGCCGCCGACCTGTCGGGGCAGGGGCACCGCGCCACGGGGTACGAGGCCGACGTGGCCGATCGCGGCGCGCTCGAGGGCCACCTACGCCGCCGTGCGCCAGGAGCTCGGTCCGGTCACCATCGTGGTGACCAGCGCCGGCATCGAGGCGTTCGACCCGGTCGCGGAGATCACGCCGGAGAAGTGGGACCGCGTGATCGCGGTGAACCTGACCGGCACGTTCACCGCCGTGCAGCTGGCGGTGCCGGACATGATCGAGGCGGGCTGGGGCCGCATCGTGACCATCTCGTCGTCCAGCGCCCAGTCGGGTGCGCCCAACATGGCGCACTACGTTGCGTCCAAGGGTGGCGTCATCGGGCTGACGCGGGCCTTCGCCCGGGAGCTGGCGGCCCATGGCATCACGGCGAACACCATCCCCCCGACCATCGTCGACACGCCCATGGCCCAGAAGGGCGTGGCGGACGGCCACGTCCCGAGCATCGAGATCATGAGCCGTGCCGTCCCGCTCGGCCGGGCCGGGACGCCGGAGGACATCGCAGCAGCCTGCGCGTTCCTGTGCTCCGAGCAGGGTTCGTACATCACCGGGCAGGTGATCGGCGTCAACGGCGGCATGTACATCTGAGGACCGACCCATGACCACGACCACCGGAACAGTCCGCCGGATCGGTACCGAGACCTCGGAGACGCGCGCCGCCCTGCTCGACGCGGCGGAACAGCTCATGCTCGCCGAGGGCTATGCAGCGGTCACGTCGCGGCGCGTCGCCGCGCAGGCGGGCCTGAAGCCACAGCTCGTCCACTACTACTTCCGCACCATGGACGACCTGTTCCTGGCGGTGTTCCGCCGGCGGGCCGAACAGGGCCTCGAGCGCCAGGCCGACGCGCTGGCATCGGAGCAGCCGCTCTGGTCCCTGTGGGACCTGAGCCGGGACCCCCGCGGCACCGCACTGACGATGGAGTTCACCGCCCTGGCCAACCACCGCAAGGCGATCCGGGCCGAGATCGCGGCCTCGGCGGAGCGGTACCGAGCCGAGCAGCTCGAGGGTGTCCGGCTCGGTGCTCGGGCGCTACGGGGTCGATGCCGAGCGCTTCCCGCCCCTGGTCTGCACCGTCCTGTTGACCGCCGTCTCCCGCATGCTCATCATCGAGCAGGAGAGCCTCGGCATGTCCTACGGCCACGCGGAGACGGCCGGTTCGTCGAGGATCTCGCTCCGGCAGCTCGAGGGCGTCCGGCGCCCACCTGGCCGCGACGTAGCATCACCATGACGGATCCTCTCGAGGAAGGGCAGTGCCGATGCGAGTCGTAGTCGACTTCGACCTCTGCGAGAGCAACGCGCTCTGCATGGGCATTGCCCCGGAGGTCTTCGAGGTGCGCGACGACGACCTGCTCTACGTCCTCGACGAGAACCCTCCCGAGGAACTGCGCGAGAAGGTCATGGCGGCGGCCCGGACCTGCCCCAAGAACGCCATCTCCATCGAGGACTGACGCTCCGGAGGGCCGGTCACGGGCGGCGGGTCGCCGTTCCCCTCAGGAGGACACGGTGGTGGTGCCCGGAAGGTCCGTGCCGCAGTAGGGCTGGCTCGAGGCGGGGACGAAGCCGTTCTTCTCGGCGATCATGTACCAGCCGCAGGTCTTGGCCAGGTCTTTGCCGAAGTCATTGGTGTAGTTGATGCTCTCGGGCAGCAACCCGTTGCCGTTGTAGGACTTGATGCTGCGCAGGGCGTGGTTGACGCTGGCGTGTGTCGGGTTCGACCCCGCCATTTGGATGCCCTTGATCATGAGGTCGGCACCGAGCCATCGACTCGTACTGGTTGAAGGTCGGGGAACTGCGAGGGCTTGAAGTGCTCGTACTTCTCCAGTGCGCTCTGCATCTGCTTGGTCCCCGCGTTCGGCAGCTGGAACGGACGGAATTCGGTCTCGAAGTAGCCGCCCTGCAGCGAGCTCCACGCCGGGGAGCCGACGACGCTCGGCTCGAATCCCGTCGGGAAGACCGTGACCTTGGGCTTGACCCCGGCCTGCTTGAGCGCCTGGGCCAGGGCGAAGTTGGAGTTGTCGTCGAGTCCGGCGTAGTAGGCGTTGCAGCCCTTTTGCTTGGCCACCAGCGCCGGCGTCGTCATCTCCACCGTGCCGAACGGGAGGGAGGTGTCGAGCACCCCCTCCTTGCCGCCGGCGTGCTCGAAGGAGTCGACCGTCCCGATAGCGGACCGGGTCGACGACGGCGAGATGCCGTAGCCGTACGAGCAGAGCACCGTGCCGCCCTTCGCCTTCATGAAGTTGCCGATGGACGTGTTGACCGGGTACTTGGGGTCCAGGCTGCCGACGTCGGCCGCGTACATGTTCGACTGGTAGGGCGGCGTGCCCCACTCGGGGCCGTCGAAGAACCCGCCCGTCACCGGGACGCCGGCCTGGTTCGGGTACTTGGCGGCCAGGAAGAACAGCGGGCTTTCGGACACGATGCCGATGGCGCCCTTGGAGAGGGCGTCCTGGACGGCCGTGACGATCTCGGTGGGGCTCGTCTGGTCGTCGAGGATGACGCCCTGGAGCTTGTGCCCGTTCACCCCGCCCTCGGCGTTCTGCAGCGCGATGCGCGCGTTGAAGCCCGACCGGGGTATTGGCGAACTCGGACGACCTCCTTGACCGGTCAGCGAGCTGATCATGACGATCGTGAGCGGCGAGGCCGACGCCGCGCCTGCCGCGCTGGCGCCGACGAGGCCCGCCACGGTGGTCGTGCCCGCCACGGCCAGGAACGCCAGTCCCAACCTCCCCAGATGCTTGCCCAGCAGCGCCATGTGCCGTCCTTTCCCCCGAAGGCTCCAGTCCGGTGCCGAAGCGCCCACACAATGGCACAGCCGACACGCCCATTCCCGGTCAGCCCTGCCGCGACCTGCAGTAATGCGTCCGCCGTCCGCTCGGGCTCGGTGATCATGAGGTCGTGGCCGGTATCGATGTCCCAGAGCCTTCCTTCGGAACGGGCCCGTGCCATCAGGGCGGGGTCACGGGTGGCCAGCGTCGACGTACAGACGACGTGGTACTGGGCGATGGCCCAGAGAGCGTCTTCGTTGCGCAGCGCGAGCGGCTGCGCGAAACAGACCCAGGGGTGCGCGGTGAGCCGTTCGGCCATCCAGGCCAGGTCGGCCGGGTCCGTCACGCCGTAGAGCAAGCCGGCATCGGGCGCCGGCAGGAGCACCAGCTCCATCCCGTCGACCGTGCGGCCGAGCGGCCGGACCGCATCGATGACCGGTCCGGCCACGTCGTGGAGGGACTGGCCGTGGCGCGGCGTGGCCGCATCGAGGTAGACGAGCCGCCCGACGCGATCGGGCACCCGGTCTGCCGCGCCGGTGATCACCATGCCGCCGTAGCTGTGGCCCACCAGGATCACGTCGTGGAGGTCCTCGAAGTGCAGGACCGCGGCCACGTCCTCGATGTGGCGGTCCAGGTCGACCGTGCCGTCGAGCAGGTGCGCTCGCTCGCCCAGCCCGGTGAGCGTCGGGGTGTAGACCTCGTGCCCGCCGGCTCGCAGGATCCGGGCCACGCGCCGGTAGCACCACCCACCGTGGCCGCCACCGTGGACCAGCACGTACGTCGCCACTTGCGCCTCCTCCTCGTCGTCATGGCCGCGGCGTGGCGCGGCTCGGGATCGGGTCACGGTAACCCGCACTCCGCCGTCTGCGGCGCCGCGCGCTGCGGCGCCGGCGTGTCAGGTGGTCGCGGCGGCGGCGGCATACGCGTCGCGGACCGCGGCGCCGTCGACGGTGTCGTCGGGCTCCACGACCTCGCCTCGTCCCAGTCGCCAGGCGTCCGCCACCCGACCGAAGTCGCGGCCCGTGGCCACGCCGGCAGCCTGGACCGCGGCGCCCGCCGCCACCAATTCGTCTTCGGACGGCACGATCACGGTGCGGCGGGTCAGATCGGCCACCACGCGGCGGTACGCACCGCTCCTGGCCGCGCCCCCCACGAGGAACACGCGTCCGTCGGTCGGCCCGAGCGCGTCGGCCCCGGCGAGGAGATTGCACACCACCCCTTCGACTGCGGCACGTGCGAGCCGGCCCGGGGTCACGTCGCTGCGCAGGCCGGTCAGGGTACCGGTCGCGTCGGGCAGGTTGGGTGTCCGCTCCCCGTCGAGATAGGGCACGAGGACGACGCCTCCCGCGCCAGCCGGTGCCTCGAGCGCCAGCTCGTCGAACCGCTCGAGGTCGACGCCCAGCAGGCGCGCCACGGCATCGGTGACCTTGGTCGCGTTCATGGTGCAGACCAGTGGGAGATAGCGGCCCGTCGCGTCGGCGAACCCGGCCACGGCACCACTGGGGTCCGCGACCGGCTGGGCTCGGACTGTGAAGGCGGTGCCGCTGGTCCCGAGGCTCAGGACGAGATCACCGGGACGCACGCCGAGGCCGAGCGCCGCGGCCATGTTGTCACCTGTCCCGGCAGCGACCAACGCGCCTGTCGCCGCCCACGCACCCGCGACCGCATCGGGCGCCAACACCTCGGGGAGGACCGCGCCCCAGTCCACCGGGGCGCCGACGAGCGCCAGCAGGTCGTCGCGGTAACACCCCTCCCGGGGCGACCAGTAGCCGGTTCCCGACGCGTCGCCGCGATCGGTGACGCGTCGGCCGGTGAGGCGGAACGACAGCCAGTCGTGGGGGAGGAGGACGGCCGCCGTGTGCCGGAGGACGTCCGGCTCGCAGCGCTGGAGCCACCGCAGCTTGGTGATGGTGAAGGCGGGGACCGGGACGCTGCCACAGGCTTCGGCCCACGCCGCCGCACCGCCCGGGAGCGCGGCCACCAAGGCCTCGGCGTCGGGGGCCGACTCGGTGTCGTTCCACAGCTTGGCGCGGCGGAGCACGTCGCCGTCGCTCCCCAGCACGACGAGTCCGTGTTGCTGCGCGGCGACGGCGACCGCGGCGGGCGGGTGGGCGTCCGGCACGCCGGCCTGCGCGCAGGCGGCGTGAAACGCGGCCTCCCAGTCCCTCGGGTCCTGCTCGCTGCGCGGCGGGGAGGTCGTGGGGTGCGACGCGTGCCCCGACGCGACGACCTCGCCGGATTCGGTGTCTCGGACCTGTACTTTGCACGCCGTCGTGGACGAGTCGACCCCGACCACGACGGGCATCAGCGCACCCCGAGGAGCAACTCGGTCACGAGCTGGTCCAGGCGCTCGTGGCCGTAGCCGCGCGAGGCCAGGGCCTCTTCGTCCACCGTCGACGACAGGAGGGGACCGAGGCCGTTCGGGGCCGTCGGCGCGCGCAGGTCGGCGGCCCCGGCGGTGCGCAGGGCATCCTGGATCTCAGAGTCCGCCCGGAAGCGACCGGCCTTCTCGGCCAGAATCAGGTATGTCCGCATGCATCCGCGCGCGAAGTCCCACACACCGTTGAGGTCCTCGGTGCGGTAGGGATGTGCGTCGAAGTGCCGCATGCCGTCCCATCCGGCGTCTTCGAGAAGCTGCACGACGTAGAACGCGTCCCGGATGCCTTCGGACCCGAAACGGAAGTCCTGGTCGAACTTGCCGATGCGCTGCGCGTTGAGATCGATGTGGAAGAGCTTGCCGTGCCAAAGCGTTTGCGCCACCGCGTGGGAGAACGACAGGCCGCTCATGGTCTCGTGGGCGAACTCGGGGTTCAGCCCCACCATCTCTGGCCACTCCAGCTCGCCGATGAACGCCAACGCGTGCCCGACCGTCGGCAGCAGGATGTCGCCCCGGGGCTCGTTCGGCTTCGGTTCGAGAGCGATGCGGAGGCCCAAGCCCTGTGTGCGTATGTGCTCGCAGCACAGGTCGACGGCTTCCTTGTAGCGGTCGAGCGCGGCGCGGACGTCCTTCGCCGCATCCGCCTCGGTGCCCTCGCGGCCACCCCACAGCACGTGGATCTCGGCCCCGAGCTCCGCCCCGAGGTCCATCGACGCACAGGTCTTCTTGACGGCGAACCGCCGGATGGCGGGGTCGTTCGCCGTGAACGCGCCTTCTTTGAAGATGGAACGCCAGAAGAGATTGGTCGTGGTCATCGGCACTTTCAAACCCGTTTCGTCGAGCGCATGGTGAAAGCGCTTGAGGATCGTCTGCCGCTCGGTCGGTGACGCCCCGTAGGGCACGAGGTCGTTGTCGTGGAAGCTGACGCCGTAGGCCCCGAGTTCCGCCAGTCGGTGCACCGTCTCGACGGGGTCGAGCTCCTCGCGTACGGCGGTGCCGAAGGGGTCGCGGCCCGGATTTCCCACCGTCCACAGTCCAAAGGTGAAGCGGTGCTCGGGACGCGGCGCATACGGGTCGGTCATGTCGGGCTCCTCTCCCGAGGGCGACGATAGCGTGAGCAAGGATTCGGAGAGGGCCCGGTGCGGGTGTCCTCGTCCGTCCACCGTCGGGGCCGAACGGCCTCGGGGAGGGAGCGCAAATGGTGCGTTGGGGCGTCCTCGGCCCCGGGGCGATCGCCGTCGGCTTCGCCGACGCGATGCAGCTGGTGGAGGGGGGAGAGATCGTCGCGGTCGCGTCGCGGGCCGCCGAGCGAGCCGATGCCTTCGGTGACCGTTTCGGCGTGCGGACCCGCTACGGCGACTACGCCTCGCTGGGCGCCGATCCCGACGTCGACGTCGTCTACGTGGCCACGCCGCACTCGCGCCACATGGAGGACACGCTCGCGCTGCTCGACGCGGGCAAACACGTGCTGTGCGAGAAGCCGTTCGCGCTCAACGCACGCCAGGGGCAGAGGATGGTCGACGAAGCGCGAGGCCGCGGCCTGTTCTTGATGGAGGCCGTCTGGAGCCGCTTCTTGCCCGCGTACCGGGCACTGGTCCACGTGGTCGGGGAGGGGCGAATCGGTGAGCCGCTGTTGGTCGAGGCGGACTTCGGCTTTCGCCGCTCACTGGACCCGGACAACCGGCTCTTCCGTCTCGACCTCGGCGGCGGCGGCCTGCTCGACCTCGGGATCTACCCCATCCAACTCTGTTCCCTGCTGCTCGGCCACCCCGAACGCGCCGCGGCCGAAGGCGTGCTGGGCGAGACGGGAGTCGACGAGCAGGTGGCCGCTGTCCTCCGGCATCCAGGCGGGACGCTCGGGGTCGTCAAGGCGGCGCTGCGGGTGGGCATGACCTGCACCGCGCGCGTGTCGGGTACGGACGGTGTGATCACGATTCCGGCGCTCATGCACTGCCCGGACTCCATCACCGTGCTGTCGGTTGCCGGCACCGAGCGGATCGACGGGTCCTACGAGGGAAACGGCCTCCGCTTCGAGATCGAAGAGGTCCACCGGTGCCTCGCGGCGGGGTCCCGCGAGAGCGCGGTGATGCCACTGGACGAGACCCTGGCGTTGGCCGCCACCCTCGACGCCATCCGGGCCGAGATCGGCCTGGTTTTTCCCGGTGAATGAAGGCGGGAGCGTGCAGCGCCCCACCTACCGCAGCCGGTACAGGACCTCCCCGGCATCCGGCACGACCAGCGCATCGGGATCGGCGGTCCACCCGGCCACGTCGACGGTTTCGGGGTCGCGGTAGCGGAGGTTGGCCCGTGTCACGACATCTTCGGGGATGCCGGTGGCCAGAGTGACGCGCACGCGCTGGCGTTCGCCTCGCACGGGGTCGTACGTCCCGGCGCCGTAGAGGTGCGTTGCATGGGCGAGCTCGCCGCGCGGGTGGTCCCGGTATTCGTCCCAGCGGGCCAGGAAGTAGTCGCGGCAGTGGTACCCCAGCGCGGCCTGCCCGGGGTGCATGGCGGCGATCGCTGTGATGTGCGGCGCGTAGAGCACCACCTCACCCCCGTCCGCGACGACGGGCTCGACCTTGTAGAACCCCTTGGCGCCCGTCCACAGGTCCGCGTAGCGGCGCGCCACGAGCGAGAGCACGCGCGGCACGGGGGCGTCGAGGTACCTGATGTGCGTCTCGGCTGCGACGGCTACCGCGGCCTCCCATGCCGCAGCCGGTTCCCCGAAGGTGAGGGAGTGCAGGCCCCCACCAGCGTGGTCGGTGACCACGCAGAGGGCGTGGCGCTCGCCTGGCACCAGCGCCGCGGCGGCGTCGATGAGGGCGCGGACCGGCGTGGTGCCGGGCGTCCCGATGATGGCGCAGCTCGTGATGAGGGCCCCGAGCCAGTGGGTAACGTCGATCAACTCCTGTCCGGAGAGCCCGGGGAACAGGTACTTGTTGCCACCCGAGAACCCGACCACCTCGTGGGGGAGCACCGGGCCCACGATGATCGTCACGTCGTGGTCGGTCACCATCCGGTTGATGCGGACATCGACGGGCTCGTGCAGCAAGTCGTCGGACAGAACCGCCACGGTCTTGGCGCTCAGCCTCCCCACGTCGCCGAACGTCGAGTCCAGCCACCACGCGTGATTCACGACATCGAGGCCGACGTCGCCGACCATCGAGCGGATCGCACCCTCTGCCATCGGTGCGTGTGTCCCCAGCGCGACGACGGCGGAGCAGGAGCTGACACGACCCGCCGTTGCGGAGACGATCGAGTCGAGGAGCAGCGGGAGCGGGCAGCTCCGGGTGGCGTCAGGGACGACGAGGCAGAGGGAGCGGCCGTCGAGATGGAGACGGTCCAGCTGGACTGCGACGAATTGCCGCACGCCATCCTCGTCGAGCAGGGCGTCGGGGCCGCCGATCGTGTCGCTCATGACGCCACCCGGAGAGAAGCCGTACCGGCGCGGACGATGTCGCCGATGGCCTTGGCCACCTCGGTCAGGAACGGCTGGTGGAACTTGCCGTGGAGCGCGGCGCGCACCAGGCCGTGGAGGTCGCCGGCGGCCGCCGCGTGGTGAAGTTCGGGTGCGGCGGGGTCCTCGACGGCGGGCAACGGCGCACCCTGGATGCGCACACCGGCGGCGGCCGCGACCCACAGCGCGGTGACGATCGCGAACCGCTCGGCGTGCAGCCCGGCCGCCGCACGGGCAGCCACCACCGGCGCGAAGCGCTGCGGCAGCTTGCGGGAGCCGTCGGCGCCCACCTTGACGCACGTGTGCCCCAGGCTCGGGTTCTGGAACCGCCGCAAGGCGTCCGTGGCGAATCGCTCGGGTTCGAGGGCTGCCGGCAGCTGGACCACCTGGAGGATGTCCGCGACCAACGCGCGGACGAACATCGAGACAGACGGGTGCCGGGCCGCTTCGGCGATCGTCGTGCATCCCGACAGCAGTCCGCAATAGGCGAGAGCGGAGTGCGGTCCGTTGAGAAGCCACAACTTCCGCTGCTCGAACGGCACGAGGTCGTGGACGAGCTCGACCCCGACCTCGCCGAGCGGGGCCAGGGCGGCATCCGCCTCGATGGCCCAGGAGCGGTGGTGTTCGGTCGTGACGGCGCCCCGGTCGACCAGGCCCAGCTGGTCGCTGATGGCGCGACGGTCGGCCTCGGTGGTGTCGGGCACCATGCGGTCGACGACGGAGCTGGGGAAGCGGACCTCCTTGGCGATCCATTCCGGCAGCCGTGGGTCGAGGAGCCCAGCCATCTCCGTCACTCGGGCGCGCAGCACGTCGCCGTTGCCGGCGACATTGTCCAGCGAGGCGATGACCGGTGGCGTCCCGCCCGATGCCTGCCACCCCGCCAGGGCCCGGGCCAGAACGGCGGGCGCCGAGACGGGGTGCGCGGCGCGCTCCGACTCTGCGGGCTCCCTGTCGTAGCCCTTCTCGGTGATCGTCAAGGTGACGAGTCGTGTCGACGGCGCGGTCAGAGCGGCCAGCGCCGCCGCGGGACCGGTCGCGGCCAAGACGAAGGATCCCACGACGCGGAGGTTCGGCGGTCGGTCGGCCTCACGCTCGGCGACGGTGTAGAGGCAGTCCTGTGGTGCCAGCTCCTCCTCGGCCCGGTTGCTGCGCAGGGACACCCCGCGCACGAGTGCCGGTCGACCCAGCCGCAGCAGGTCGTCCGCGTAGACACCGACGTGCGCGCGGGCGAAGCCACCGAGCCCGATGTGGACGATGGGTGCGGTGCCGGCGCGGTCGTAGTGGGGGACCATCGCGGCGCGGGCTCGGTGCAGCGTTGCCGCGGCGAGCCGCGACGCTCCCTCGGTGCGCACCGTCATGACCGCGGCAACACGCTGCTGTGTGGTGGGAGCATGGCTTTCCTTCGCGCGTTCAGCCGGCCGCCGTCCGCTGGCGGAGCGCGGCGAGGACCAGTTCCGCCACCGTCACTGCGTCCCGGTCATCCGTGTCGACGACGACATCGGCGACCTCTGCGTAGAGCGCGCCGCGCTCTTCCGCCAGCGCGGCGAGGACCTCTCGGGGGTGTTCGCCCAAAAGGGGGCGGTGGTCGTCCCCGCGTACCCGTGCCGCCAGGGTGGCCGGGTGCGCACGCAACCAGACGACGAACGCGCCGGCGAGCGCGGTGCGCACGGCCGGATCGAGGACGACACCGCCCGGCGCGGCCAGGACGACCTCCGTCTGGCCGGCCAGGGTCTCCAGCACGACCTGCGATTCGACATGCCGGTAGGCGGCCTCGCCGCCCTCCTCCCACAACACCCGCACCGTCTTGCCCGTCCGGCCCTCGATGACCACGTCGACGTCCACGAACGTGCGGCCGGTGCAGGCGGCGACGAGGGCGCCGACAGCGGACTTGCCGGCCCCCATGAGGCCGACGAGGACCAGCTGCGTCATGGCGCGGTCCGGAAGGCACGCCGGGCGAGGGTGTAGGCGAGGTCGCGAGCGAGTTCCTCGGCGTCGGGCTCGTCCAACTGGTGCTCGGCGACCAGCCCGGCCAGGTACCCCGCGTTCAGCCGCCGGGCCACGTCGTGTCGCGCCGGAATCGTCAACAGCGACCGGGCGTCGTCGTTGAAGCCGACGGTGTTGGCGAAGCCGGCCGTCTCGATCACGCTGCGGTGGTAGCGCCGGATCCCCTCGGGGCTGTCGTGGAACCACCAGGGGGGTCCGAGGCGCAGCGCCGGGTAGTGCCCGGCCAGCGGCGCCAGCTCGCGGCTGTACGTCGACTCGTCGAGCGTGTACACGACCACGGTCAGGCCGGCCTCGTTCCCGAACCGGTCGAGGAGTGGCTTGAGCGAGTGGACGTAGTCCACCGCGCGGGGGATGTCTGCGCCCATGTCGGGGCCGAACCGAGTCGCCAGCGAGGGATTGTGGTCGCGCCAGGCACCGGAGTGCAGCTGGAGCACGAGGCCGTCGTCCATGCTCATGGCCGCCATCTCAACCAGCATCTGGGCCCGGAAAAGCTCGCTGTCCTCCCGGTCCGGGGCACCGGCGGCCACCCGGGCGTAAAGGTCCTCGGCGACGCGTGACGAGAGGTCGGCCGTCGCCGCCGACGGGTGGCCATGGTCGGACGCCGTGGCCCCCGCCGCGATGAAGGCAGCCCGACGGAGCCGGATGGCCTCGAGATATCCCTTCCAGCTGGTCGTGTCGCTGTCGGTCAGCGCGCCGAGGGCGGTCAGGTTCGCCCGGAATCCCGGCCGGTCGGGGTCGACCACGTCGTCGGGCCGAAAGGTGGGAACGACGCGGCCCGCCCAGCCCGATTCACGGAGTGCGGCGTGCGACGCCAGCGGGTCCAAGGCCCCGTCCGTGGTGGCGAGGAACTCGATCCCGCTGCGCTCGAACACCGCCCGCGGGCGGTACTCGTCGCTGGCCAGGCGGGCGCACATCTCGTCGTAGACGTCGTCAGCGTTTCCGGGTCGCAGTGGTGTCGGGACACCGAGCACTTCGGCCAGGGTGTGATCGAGCCACAACTTCGACGGCGTGCCCCGGAACAGGTGAGAGAAGCCGGCGAACACACGCCAGATCTCCCGCCCGTCGACGTCCGGCGGTGGGCCGTGCCGCGGGGTGACGCCAAGGGCCTCCATCGGGACGCCCTGGCTGTAGAGCATCCGCAGCAGGTAGTGGTCGCGCGTGACGAGTTCGACGGCCGGGTCGCCGAAGCCGTCGTCGTCGGCCAGCCGGGCCGGGTCGCAGTGCCCGTGCGGGCTGACGACCGGAAGCGCCTTCGTGACCTCGTAGAGGTGCCGTGCGATCTGCCGGGCTTCCGGTTCCGCTGGGAAGAGTCGATCTTCGTTCAGCACGCGATCGCAACGCTATGCAGCACGAGGGGGGAGCCGCGACGCCCGGCGGGCCGGCGCGAGGCGTTGTGATCCTCGCTGAGAACGCGCATGATGGCTGAGAAGAATGCACCTATCATGCCCTCCGATGCAGGAGGGTGCCCTCGGGGGAGGACGGGCGTGAGGCCCGGGCCGGAGCCATCGTGACCGACGGGTCGCTTCCGCGGCCGGCGGCGTCCACCCAGGCCTCAGTTGCGACAGAGAGCCCAGCCGATCTGGCGCGCGTGCTGTCGGACACCGCGCAGGAGCGCCACGCGGCCGCGCGCACCGTCACGGAGGTCGTCTTCGCCGAAGACCTGCTGCCCGGCACCCGGGAGCAGCACAGTTCGCTCGGAGACGGTCTGCGCAAATTCGGCGTCTCGACGTTCGTCGTACTGGCCATCATCGTTGCCCTGGACAACCTGCAGACCGCGGGTCTGGCCGTCCTGGCTCCCAACATCCGCGCCTCGTTCCACGTGAGCCAGGGGGTGATCGTCTTCGTGGCCGGTATCTCCGGCGCCTTCTTGGTGCTCGGCATCCTGCCGCTGGGCTGGTTGGCCGACCGCTACCGCCGGGCCCCCATCATCGGCGTCGCCACGTTCTTCTTCGGCTGTCATGATCTTCCTCTCCGGCCTGGCCTCGAACATCTTCTTGTTCTTCTGCGCCCGCTTCGGGGCGGGCGTCTCGCAGGCGTCCACCCAGACGGTGCACGGCTCGCTGCTCGCGGACACCTATCCGATCTCGCCTGCGCGGGCGGATTGGCTCCGCCATGGGGATCGCCACCGGCATCGCCACCGCGCTCAGCCCCATCCTCGTCGGCTCCATCGCCACCGCCATCGGTGGGCCGAACGGCTGGCGCTGGTCCTTTTACCTCCTGGCTGTTCCCATCGTGGCGGTGGCGGCCATCGCCTTCCGCCTGCGCGAGCCGCCCCGGGGCCAACACGAGAAGCTCGACGTCTTAGGCGAGGTGATCGAGGACGCCAAGCCTGTCCCGCCTTCGCTCGAGGCCGCGTTCGCGCGGATCCTCAGATCCGGACGCTGAAGATGTGCCTGATCGCCTTCTCGGCCATGGGGTTCGGCCTCTTCACCGCAGCCGGTGCTCGGCAACCTCTTCTTGCAGCAGCAGTACGGCCTGAACGCCTTCCGCCGCGGCCTGGTCGGGACGATCGGGAGCCTCGGCGTCCTCGTCGTCCTGCCCTTCGTCGGGCGCTACTACGACCGTCTCTATCACCGCGACCCGGCTCAGGCCCTTGCCCTCATCGGCAAGATCATCCTCCCTGTCGCCGTGATCGTCCCGATCCAATACTTCATGCCCGACGCGGTGCTCTGGGCCGCCTTCTCGGTGGTCGTGCCACGGCGCTGTCCTTGAGCGCCTTCGCCATGGTCGGGCCCGTCATCACCTCGGTCGCCCCCTACCACTTCCGCGGGCATGACCGGCGCGGTGGCCGCGATCTACCTCTTCTTCATCGGGGCGACCGGCGGTGCGGTGCTCTCGGCCGGGCTCGACCAGGCCTTCGGCCCGCGCACGGCCGTGCTGATCGTGATGATCCCGACGACGATCATCGGCGGACTCATCATCATCCGGGGCAGCCACTACATCCGCAACGACCTCTCGCTCGTCGTCCTCGAGCTCCAAGAGGAGCAAGAGGAACACCGACGCCAGGCGGCCGACCCCGGCTCCATCCCGGTCCTCCAGCTCAACAACGTCGACTTCAGCTACGGGCACGTGCAGGTGCTCTTCGGCGTCGGCTTCGAGGTCCAGCGGGGCGAGGTGCTCGCGCTGCTGGGCACCAATGGCGCGGGCAAGTCCACCGCCCTGCGTGTCGCGGCGGGCCTCGTGACCTCCGACCGCGGCGTCGTCCGCCTCAACGGCCGCACCGTCACCTACGCCACGCCCGAACAGCGCTCGCAAGCTCGGCATCCACCTCCTCCCCGGGGGGCGCGGCGTGTTCGGGGAGATGACCGTTCAGGAGAACCTCGAGATGGGCGGCTTCGCCTACCGCTCGGATCGGGCCGACCTGCGCCGGCGCATCGAGAGAGTGCTGGCCATGTTCCCGGCCCTCGACGACGCCCGGGGCCAGTCGCGCCGACACGCTCTCGGGCGGTCAGCAGCAGATGCTTGCCCTCGCCATCGCGCTCTTACACGACCCAGAGGTGCTGATGATCGACGAGCTGTCCCTCGGGCTGGCGCCGATTGTCGTCCAAGAGCTGATCGAGGTGGTCGAGCGCCTGAAGCGCGAGGGCGTCACGATGATCATCGTCGAGCAGTCGCTGAACGTGGCCGCGGCCATCGCGGACCGGGCCGTCTTCTTGGAGAAGGGGCAGGTGAGCTTCGAGGGCGCGATCGCCGAGCTGATGGAGCGTGACGACCTCGCCCGCGCCGTCTTCTTGGGCGGGGAGGTGCCAGCCTGATGCTGGCGGTCGGGTGGGTCAACTCGCAGATCGTCTTCGACGGCATCATCCAGGGCCTGGCCATCGCGGTCATCGCGGTCGGCGTCGTCCTCGTCTACCGGGCGACGCGGATCATCAACTTCGCCGTCGGGAACATGGGCGTCGTCGGGGCCGTCACGCTCTCCCTCTTGGTCCTCCAGTACGACGTGCCCTTCTGGCTGGCGCTGATCATCGCGCTGCTCATCGGCCTCGTCTTCGGCGCCATCGTGGAGCTGACGGTCATCCGGCGGCTGAAGAACGCGCCGCGCGTCGTCGTGCTGGTGGCCACCATCGGCATCGCCGGCCTCGCCCAGGCCATCGCCATCGAGATCCCCGAACCCTCCGATGCGAGCGCGCACTTCCCGACCGCGTTCAACGGATCGTGGACGGTCGCGGGGCTGAGCGTCCGCGGCGCGGACCTGGGCGTCTTGATCCTCGTTCCGGTGGCCGTCCTCGCCCTGATCTGGTTCTTGGACCGCACGCTGATCGGCAAGACGGTCAAGGCGTGCGCGTCGAACCCCTCGCTGGCGCGCCTCTCTGGCATCTCGCCCAAGCTCGTCTCGACCATGGTGTGGGCGCTCGCCGCCGCGCTCTCGACGCTGTCGGTCGTCCTCATCGCCGGCGAGTCCTCGACCGCAGCGGGACTGGCGACGTTGGGGCCCCAGACGCTCTCCGAGGCGCTCGCGGCGGCGGTGATCGGCGGCATGCGCTCCTTCCGCGTCACCGTCATCGCGGCGGTCGCCATCGGCGTCATCCAGAGCGTCCTGACCTACAACTTCTTGGCCATCCCGGGCGTCACCGACCTGTTGTTGTTCATCGCCGTCTTCGTCGCCGTGATCTTCGCCAAGCGCGAAGGCGGTGAGGAGGGCGTCTTCGCCTTCAGCCCGCGGGCGCACCCGATCCCGGAGCGGCTCCGTCCGATCTGGTGGGCGCGCAACATCGACAAGGGTGGGATCCTCCTACTCGGGGCCATCGCCGTGCTGTTGCCGATTCTGGTGACCGAACCCTCCCGCCAGCAGCTCTACACCGCGGTGTTGGCCTTCGCCATCTGCGCCTCCTCGCTGACCGTGCTGACGGGCTGGCTGGGCCAGCTCTCGTTGGGCCAGATGGCCTTTGCGGGGCTCGCCGCGCTGTTCGCGGCCCGGCTCGCGACCGAAGGCGTTCCATTCTGGCTGGCCATCGCAGTGACGACGGTGGCCTCGGCGCTGCTGGCGCTCGGCATCGGCATCGGCTCGCTGCGGGTCCGGGGTCTCTACCTCGCCGTGGTCACCTTCGTCTTCGCGCTCACCGCGCAGCAGTACTTCTATTTCCTGCCGTTCTTCTCGGGCGACTCGCCTGATGGCGCCAACGTGCCGTTCGCTCCGGGGCACCTGTGGTTCCTCTCCTTCCCAGGGCAGCGCACCTACTACTACGTCGTGCTCGTCGTCCTCGCCCTGGTCCTGGTGGTGCTGAGCCGCTTTCGGGACAGCGGGGTGGGGCGCACCATCAAGGCGGTGCGCGACAACGAGATCGGCGGCCATGGCCTACAGCCTGCCGGCCGGCGCGGGTGAAGCTGCAGTCCTTCGCGCTGGCCGGTGGCCTGGCCGGTCTCGGCGGGGCGTTGCTGGCGGGGGCCTTCGCCAACATCGCCTTCACGGAGAACTTCTTCTTGGTGAACGACTCGCTCAACCTGGTGGCCATGGTCGTGATCGGCGGGATGGGCTCGGTGAGCGGCGCCGTCATCGGCGCCATCTTCGTGATCGGGATCCCGGCCATCGCGCCGAACAACCAGTTGGTCGGGCTGCTCAGTTCGAGCCTCGGCCTCCTCGTGGTCCTGCTCTACTTCCCCCGCGGGCTCAACCAGATCACCTATGGCGTGCGCGACGCGATCCTGTCGTGGGCCGACCGGCGCGTCGGGAGAAGAAGGCGGCGGAGCGTCCGGCCTACCCGGCCACCGTGCGGAAGCGAGCGGCGGAGTTGGTCCCGCTTGCTGGACCCGACGCTGGCCGTCGCCGATCTGAGCGTGCACTTCGGCGGCATCGCCGCGGTCGACAAGGCGACGCTCAGCGTCGGCTCGGGCGAGATCGTGGGCCTCATCGGCGCCAATGGGGCAGGCAAGTCGACGCTGATGAACGCCATCGGGGGCTTCGTCCGCTCCACGGGATCCGTGTCGCTCCTGGGCGAAGAGGTGGCCGGGCAGTCCCCCGGCTACCGGGCGTCGCTCGGGCTGGGCCGCACGTTCCAGGCCGCCACCTTGTTCCCCGAGCTCACGGTCAATGAGACGCTGCTCGTGGCGCTCGAGGCGAAGGGACGGGCGACGATGCTCTCGACGGCGCTCGGGCTGCCCCGGGCGCGGCGCCACAGCCGGGCTGCGCTGTCCGAGGTGTCGGAGCTGGTCGGTTTCCTTGGTCTCGAGCCGCTATCGCGATCACTACGTGAGCGATCTCTCCACCGGGACGCGACGCGTGGTCGAGCTGGCCGGCCTTCTGGCGCGCAACGCCAAGGTGCTCTGCCTCGACGAGCCCACGGCCGGGTTGGCGCAGCGGGAGACGGAGGCCTTCGCTCCACTGATCCGCACGATCCAAAAGGAGCTCGCGGCGTCGGTGCTCCTCATCGAGCACGACATGCCTCTCGATCATGGGCATCTCGGAGCGGGTGTACTGCCTCGAGACCGGTCACGTGATCGCCGAAGGCGCGCCGGCCGACGTCCGCAACGACCCCATCGTCATCAGCAGCTATCTCGGCACCGACGAGCGGGCCATCGAACGCAGCGGCGACCGGCAGCCCGGCGCGACGGCGCCGACCGCGGCGGCGACCACGCTCCCGTCGGCAACCTGAGCGCACGCCAGTTTCGGGGCCGCGACCCCGGGGCCTGTCTCCCGGACCCGTGACCTGGATCGTCGACGGGTCCCCGATCAGGTTGGGGGCTGCAGCCCGGGCCCCGGACGCCGCCCTCGCAGTTGAGCCGGCCCGACGTCTGGCGTAATATTGACGTCGAAGTTGAAAAAAGCCGTCCCTGGACCGGAGGTCACCATGCCAAAGACCGTTGTCGACTTTCCCGTCTTCGACGCGGACAACCACATGTACGAGACGACGGACGCGTTCACGAAGTTCCTTCCGCCCGAATACGACGGATTGATCAAGTTCGTCAAGGTGAACGGCCGCGACAAGATCGCCATTCGCAACATCATCTCGGAGTACATCCCGAATCCGACGTTCGAGGTCGTCGGCCGGCCGGGTGCGTCGGAGGAGTTCTTCAAGCACGGGAATCCGGACGGCAAGTCACGTCGCGAGCTGATCGGTGACCCGATCCGCTCGCCCGACGCCTTCTTCTCGCCCGAGCCGCGGCTGAAACTCATGGACGAGCTCGGGTTGGACCGGGCCCTGATGTGGCCCACGTTGGCCAGCCTGCTCGAGGAGCGCCTGTGGATGGATCCCAAGGCGACCCACGTGGTCATCCACGCGCTGAACCAGTGGATGCTCGAGCACTGGACGTACGACTACGAGGGCCGGATCTTCCCGGCGCCGGTCATCACGCTGCCCATCGTGAGCGAAGCCATCAAGGAGCTCGAATACGTGATGGAGCACGGGGCCAAGATCATCCTGATCCGTCCCGCGCCCGTCCCCGGCTACGAGGGCCGTCGCTCGTTCGCGCTGCCCGAGTTCGATCCCTTCTGGGCCAAGGTCGTCGAGGCCGATGTCACGGTCGGCATGCACGCCTCGGATGACGGCCTGACCCGCTACTACAACCAGTGGGAGGGCCACCCCGAAGGGGAGCACACACCCTTCGCTGGGAAGTCGGCCTTCATCGACATCATGCACAGCCAGGGCCGCGGCATCTTCGACACGGTGGCGTCGCTCATCGGGCACGGCCTCCTGAGTCGGTTCCCGAAGCTCCGCGTCCTGCCGGTCGAGAACGGTTCGGCCTGGGTGCGACCCTTCATCGACGCCGTCGGCCATTCCTATGCGCACGAGCCGGGGCTCTATGACGAGGATCCGCTCATGGTGCTCAAGCGCAACGTCTGGATCCACCCGTTCCACGAGGAGGACCCGCGAGGGCTCATCGACCTCGTGGGTGCGGACCGCGTCGTCTTCGGCTCGGATTACCCGCACATCGAAGGGATGTCGGAGCCGTTGTCGTACGTCGACGAGCTCGACGGCCTCTCTCATCAGGACGTCGCCCGGATCATGGGCGGCAACCTCGCTGAGGCCATGAAGGTCCCCTTCGCCGCCTGAGGGAACCCCTGGACCCGTCACGCCTGCCCTTCGGTGGGCGTGATTGGCGCCTCTAGCTATACGCTGTAGACACAGAGCTATACGAAGCAGGACGGGTCTTGCGGCCAGGGGGAGGAAACAGTGGCGCTCGCACGCACCGGCTCGAGAGACGAGATGTACGACGCCGCCTATGTGGACGTCGACGAGTGGCGGGACGATCCCCTCCGCTACCGCTACCGCTACGTGCATGGCGGCTTCGAGGGCACCGATGCCCGCTTCTCCTTGTACTTCCCGCCGGCCCAACGCTACGAGGGGCGCTTCTTTCATCCGCTCATGCCCATCTCGGGTACGGAGCACGCGGCGCCGGCCGTCATGGCCGGCATGATCGGACGCACCATCGAGTTCGCCATGTCCAGCGGCGGGTACTTGGTCGAGTCCAACCAGGGCCGCACCGTCATGTTCCCCGGAGAAGATTCCACCATCGCCGGTTTCCGGGCCAGTGCTGCGACCGCGAGGTACTCGCGGGTGCTCGCGGCCGAGATGTACGGCGAGCACCGCCCCTACGGCTACGTCTACGGGGGAAGCGGCGGCGCCTACAAGACCATCAGCTGCTTCGAGAACTGCATCGACGTCTGGGACGGCGCCGTGCCCTTTGTGCACGGCTCGCCGGTCAGCATGCCCAACATGTTCACCGTGCAGGCGCACGCCATCCGTATCCTCCGCCACAAGTTCTCTGCCATCGTCGACGCGCTCGAGCCGGGTGGCAGCGGCGACATGTTCGAGGGCCTGAACAACGAGGAGCGGGAGGCACTGGCCGAGGTGACCCGGATGGGCTTCCCGCCTCTGGCGTGGTTCGATGTGGAGCGCATCGCCCTCGGTTACACCGGCGTCTTCTCCGCCCTGGTGGACAACATCGTCAGGTGGGACCCGGGGTACTTCGAGGATTTCTGGACCGAGCCCGGCTACCTCGGCGCCAACCCGACCGAGTCGCTGACCCGCAGCCGGATCCAGCACAAGACGACCATCAGCCAGGTCGTCATGTCGTCCGAGGCGGCCGAGCTCGGCCTCCCGCTCTCCATGGCGGCCGCTTTCGGGGACAGCACGGCGGAGCTCCCGGCCGCCTTCCGGCTGGCCGACCTGCCCGAAGGCAACCTGCAGGGGGCCAGTCTGATCATGACCAGCGGCGAGGCGGCCGGGCACATCCTCCACATCGCGGGCGTGATCGGCGACCTGGTGATGGCGGGCTTCGGCGAGGCCCACTTCCAGGCGTTGCGCGGCATCCGGGCGGGCGACGAGGCGCAGGTCGACAACGGCGTCTACCTGGCCACGCAGACCTACCACCGGCACCAGGTGCCCTCGCCCGAGTACTCCGTGTGGGACCAGTTCACGGCCAACGGCCGGCCCGTCTATCCGCAGCGTCCCGCGCTCGATGGGTCCGCGTTTCGCCCGCCAGGGCTCGGGCTCCATCCAGTCGGGCCGCTTCGCCGGGAAGATGATCGTGGTCGAGGCCCTCATGGACGAGGCCGCCGTCCCCTGGCAGGCCGACTGGTATCGCACCCGCGTCCAGGCCGCCCTGGGACCGCGACTCGACGACTCCTACCGGCTGTGGTTCGTCGAGCACGCCATGCACACGGCGCCCGCCAAAGGTCCGGGCGGAGCATGGCCGGCCCGCACCACCCGGGTGGTCAGCTACACCGGCGTGCTGCAGCAGGCTCTCCGTGACGTGGCCGACTGGGTGGAGAAGGGGTTGGCGCCGCCGGCCAGCACGGCCTACGAGGTGGTGGACGGCCAGGTCGAGGTGCCGGCCACCGCGCCGGCGCGCCGCGGCATCCAGCCGGTGGTCAGCGTGCGGGCCAACGGACTCGTCCGAGCCGAGGTCGCCGTCGGGGAGGTCGTGGACTTCACGGGCGTCATCGAAGTGCCGCCGGGCGCCGGCACCGTGGTGCACGCCGAATGGGACTTCGAGGGCACCGGTGACTACCCCGTCGCCGAGGACTTCGACGACACCGACTCCGCCTTCTCCGAGGTGATGGTCACCGCGCGCCATGCGTTCTCTGAGCCGGGAACGTACTTCCCCGCGCTCCGGGCCACCTCGCAGCGCCAGGGCAACGCCACGACGCCGTTCGGGCGGGTCCAGAACCTGGGACGGGCGCGCGTTGTCGTCGGGTGACCAACAGCGTGGCTGAGCTCACGGTGGAGCGCATCGCGCGGGAGGCCCTGCGCGTGGTCGACGAGCACGGGGCAACGGGGTTCACCATGCGGGCGGTGGCCGAACGGCTGGGCGTCACGCCCATGGCGCTCTACCACCACGTCGAGGACAAGGCCGGTCTGATCGCCCTGCTCGTCGACGAAGTCATCCGCGGCCAGACGTTGCCCGCTCCCACCGGTGCGTGGCGCGACGACCTGTGGGAGTTGGCGCATTGGACGCGGGAGGTCACCCGGGCGCATCCGGCCGTGGCCAAGTTGCGCAACGACTACGGCGTCTGGACACCGTCGATCTTCCCGATGACAGAGCGCTGGCTCAGCGTGTGGCAGCAGAGCGGTCTCGACCTCGACAAGGCCATGTTCGCCGCGGCAGCCAGTAGCACCGCCATCATCGGCTTTGTCGAGCAGGAGCTGATCCAGGGCGCGGCGACGCCACCGACCGACGCCGTGCTGGCATCGTTCCCGAACGCCCGGTTCGCCTTCAGCCTCACGCGGCGACGGGGCCAAGGAATTCGAACTGGTCGTGCGCGCGACTCATCGAAGGGCTGCACACCTCGCTGTCCGACGGCGACGACGGCCGCGGGTCCGAGCCTCGGAGACGTCGTGCGTGAGGACGGGCCGAACATGGGGCGCGACACATTCCGGCCGCCGGGTGCGTATCGTGCAGCAGTTCGGCGCGGGTCGGGGGGCTCGTTTCAATCAGATCCCGCTGCAATCAGAAAGGGCATCATGCGTAAGGCCATGGCGGCTCTTGCCGCACTCATCTCGTTCACGATCGGTGTCACGCAGCTGGTGGCGACCGGGGCGGCCGGTGCCGCCCAGTCCGCCCAGGGCGTCACGCCTTCGACGATCAAGGTCGGCATCACCTACCCCGACGTGGCGGCGATCCGGAACCTGATCAACGTCGATCCGGGCAACTACCCGGTGGCGTACACCACCCTGATCAAGCAGATCAACGCCGCCGGCGGGATCAACGGTCGCAAGATCGTCCCCGTGTTCGCCGCCGTCGACCCGCTCGGGACGTCGGGAGCCGCCACGGCGTGCACGCAGCTCACCGAGGACGACAAGGTGTTCGTCGCCGTCGGGTTCTTCCAACAGGTCGACACGGCCTGCTACGTGCAGACCCACGCCACGCCCATCATCGGCGCGTCCCTGACCGCCCAGCAGTCCGCGGCGGCAAAGGCAACGTGGTTCAACAACATGCTCTCCGCCAGCGACCTGGTGCCGAAGGAGATGGCCATCTTCAAACAGGAAGGTGTATTCGCCGGGAAGAAAGTCGGCGTGGTGGGGACGTCGGCCGACACCGACGAGATGAAGATCGTCGGCTCCGCGCTGAAGAAGTTGAAGGTCAACGTGGTGCAAACGGCCGTCAACTCGGTACCGGACACGGACACGACGGCCCAGGTGGCCGAGTACGGCACCATTGCGCAGAAGTTCCAGTCGTCGGGCGTGAACCTCGTGGTGGCGGTGGGCAACTCGGGCAACGGGTGGCCCTCCGCGCTCCAGAACAACCAGAGCACGTACATGCCACGGTTCATCGCTACCGACTACACCGACCTGGACGCCTACGTCACCAACAAGGCCGGGCACTCCAACGCCATCCTCAAGAACGTGTTGACGGCCGGCCCCATCCCACCGCCCACCGTCATCTGGGACGACCCGGCCATGAAGAAGTGCGTGGCCACCATCCAGAAGGCCAATCCGAGCGACGTGATCAACAACCCGGTGACGGCAACGTCCACCACGCCGGTCACCTGGACCGCGCCCGAGTTGGCCTGTGCGCAGATGGCGCTCTTCACCGACATCGTGAAGGCCGCCGGCAAGACGCTGAACAACCAGACGTTCCTCAAAGGCGGGCAGTCCCTCACCCACGTCTCCCTCCCCGGCGGCGGTGGGACGTTCAACTTCTCCGGCGGCCACAACGACGGGGACGGGCCGGTGTTCGTCTTCACGTGGAGCCCGTCGGCCGACAAGCTGGTCCTGAAGACGACCTCGGGCTAGCGGTTGCTCGACACGCCGCTCAGGCCTGCGCCATCTTGCGGAAGTCCCAACTGACAATTTTCGCCGGCGTGACACGCAGCCAGGCGTGGCGGCCGTCGTGGTGCATGGTTCCACCGGCGTACTTGTCGGCGAACAGCCGCTCAGGCGTCTCGAGCTCGGGCACGGGCGCACCCGTGCGTGGCACTTCCCCGACGATCTCTGCCGCGCCGCGCAGCTCCACCCCGCGCAACTCCATGAACTCGTAGCCGGCGTCGACAATCACGCTGACCCGGTTGTCGCGTTGCAGGTCGGTCCAGCGCTGGCTCCGCACGATGGACGTCAGCCAGAGCGACGTGCCGTCCCAGGCGAACCACAAGGGGGTGACGTGCGGTGATCCGTCGCCACCGATGCTCGCCACCCGGCAGGTGCGCTCCGAGGTCAGGAAGGTGTCGCGCTCCTCGTTGCTCATGGCGATTCGGCCGCCGCGCCGCTGCTCCCTCACCAAGGGTCTCCCGTGGCGCACGGGCTCACTCGCCAAACGTCCGGCTGGTCGCCACGACGCACAGGCGGTTCTCGTTGCCGGCATCGTGGACCTCGATGCGGCCGAGCCCGTGCTGGACCTCGGCCTCGGCGACCGCCGGGCCGACGCGCACCGGCTGCAGGTAGCGCAGGTCCAGGGAAGCCAGGGTCGTGCCGGGCGAGAGGGAGAGCGCGGCCTCTTCGCAGGCGAGGGCGATGAGGCCCCCGTTCAGCGTGTTCGACGCGTTCAGAGATTCCTCGGAGTGTCCCAGCGCCGCCACGCCCGGGGCGCGCAGGGCGCAGCCGGCCCGCTCGGCGAAGGGGATCGTGAGCCGCGTCGTCGGCGGCGTGACGAACCGGTCGACCTGCAGTGGGACGGGCATCCGCAACCGCTCGTCTGGCGCGGGCATGAAGGAGGCTGCGGCGAAGCCGATCGGTTCGCCGGCCTCGGTGGTGAAATCGACGCTCGCCACCAACACCGAGCGCCCCGCTTTGACGACCCGCCCGACCCCCCGGACCGCTCCGGCCCCCGGGGGTGGCTGGAAGAGATGCACGTCGAGCTCGAGGGTGACCGGGACGCGCGGGTGGATGGTGAACGCGGCGAGGTGGCCGGCCACGACGTCCGCCCAGGCGGCCAGGATGGACAGACGCAACTGTCCGGTGTCCGGCACGTGCATCTCGGGGACGACGGTGGCGCTCCCCTCCAGGGTGTCGGAGTCGTCGTCGGCCCGCGTGACCACCCAACCCAGATCCTGGAGTACGTGACGCCGGTCGTCCGTGCCGCGCCCGCCCATCACCGTCGTCATCGGTTCCTCCTGGGCCGGCGCCGCCGGGCCTCTCACATGCGGCCGAGTAGGAAGCCGGCGGCCGCCGTGGCGGGGGGGAACGACTCGGTGATCCCGGAGGCGACGTAGCCGACATCGCTGATCAGCGTCTGGCCGGAGATGGCGGCAGCGGCATCGCTGCAGAGGAACACCAGCGGGTAGGCCTGCTCGAGCGGGGTCGAGGCCTCGATCCCGGTTTCCTCGCGGTAGTCGGCGCCGAAGCCCAGCCACATCTCGGCGTTGGCCTGGGCCAGCGGAGTGTCCGTCGGCCCCGGGCAGATGGCGTTGATGCGGATGCCCTGCTTGAGAAGGGGGAAGGCCTGCCGGGCCACGTACCCGCAGACGGCCTGCTTGGAATGGAAGTAATCGGCCCATCCGTGCTCGATGGCCCAGGCGGACGCGGCGTCGAAGTCGGCCGTGTCGAGGTACTCCTTGACCTGCTCCCAGCCGGCCTCCCAGCCGAGGCCGGCGGCCGAGGAGATGAAGCCGATGGCGGAGCCGCGTGGGAGCATGTCGCCGGCCAGCATGCGCTCGATCAGGTGCCGGTGCCCGGCGAAGTTGATCTTCTCGATGTTGGGCGTGCCGTCGGCGACGCCGGCACAGGCCATGAGCGCGTGCACTGGCCCCCCACACTCGTCGACGGCCTTGTCGATGGAGTCCTTCTCACCCAGGTTGAGGTGGATCGCCTTGGCCCCGGGGAGCTTCACCTCCGCGTAGTCCATGACGACAACCTCGGCTCCGGCGTCGAGCGCCAGCTCGGCCGCGGCCGCGCCCATGCCGGTGGCGCCACCGACGACGAGGACCCGCTTGCCGTCGTAGCGGAATGCATCGAACAGTGACATGTGTTCCCTCCTGTTTGGAATGATCGGAAAGGGCCGGCGACGATATCGCCTAGCCGACGACGGAGCGGACCTTGAGGTCCACGATGGTATCCCAGTCGATGCCGATCTCCTCGAGGATGGCATCGCCGTGTTCGTTGAATTCGGGTGACCGGGCGACCGGCGCGGGCTCGCCGCCGAACTGGATGGGCGCCGCGACGAGCTTGAACGGCGAGCCTCCCGCGGTTTCGCAGTCCTGCACGTAGCCGTTGGCCGCGATCTGCGGGTCGACCGTGGCCGCTTCGAGCGTGTCCTGCACGACGCACCACTGCCCCGAGAAGTGGGCCAGCCGTTCCCTCCACTCGCTCAGGGTGTGCTCGGCGAACGCCTCTTCCATCAGCGCCTGCGCGTCACCGGTGTTCTCCATCAGCGCGTCGTGGTTCGCAAAACGGGGGTCGGTGCCGGCGTCGGGGCGCCCGACCAGCGTGCACAGTTCGGCCCAGTACCGGCTGGCCTGGAGGCAGCAGAAGGAGAGCTGACGCTCGTCCTTGGTCACGAAGTTGCGCACGAGCGGGTTCAGGCGAGGTGCGTTGGCGGGTGGTCCCTGCCACGGCTGGTTCAGCAACAAGGAGAGTGCGTAGGCCTGCCCCATCGCCCACATGCCCGAGCTCAGGAGGGACACGTCGACCGTGGTGGGCTCGCCCGTCCGCTCGCGGTGGAACAGCGCACCCATGATGCCGCCGGCAATGGTCATGGCGCCGATGGAGTCCCCGAAGCCCGGTCCGGGCGGTCCGGGCATGTAGTCCTCCATGTCGGCCGGCTTCACGCCCAGCGCGACCCCGGCCCGGTACCAGAAGGCGAGGGCGTCGTACGAGCCCTTGTCGGCGTCGGGGCCGCGCTCGCCCTGGCCCGTGCCGGCGACGTAGATGATGTTGGGGCTGTGCGCCCGGATGTCGTCCGGCTCGATCTTGAGCTTCTTGCGCACCCGCGGCAGCTTGTTCGTCAAGAACACGTCGGCCGTCTCGGCCAGCCTGTAGAGGATCCCGACACCCTCGGGGGTACCGAGGTCCAGCGCCAGGCTGCGCTTGCCGCGGTTGGAGTGCTCCATGAGGGGATGGACGTCCCCGGTCATGGGCATCACGCCCGAGGAGGCGAGACCCCGCATGGCGTCGCCGCGCTCGGTGGGTTCGATCTTGATGATGTCGGCCCCCCAGTCGGCCAGGAGCGCCGTGGCCGCCGGGACGAACGTCTGCTCTGCCACCTCGAGGACGCGGACGCCCTTCATCACTGCGGTCGCGGTCACCGCGTCCCTCCCTCTGTCCGCCGACCGCCCCGCGGGGTCACCGCCCTGGCCTTCGATGGACCCAAATCTGATATTGACGTCGACATTAGCCCCGGCGCTCCGCACCCGTGGCGGGCGCCACCTGCACCACCACCTTGCCGACCGCCTTACCCTCCGCGACGTAGCGCAGGGCGTCCCCGGCCTCGGCCAGGTCGAACGTCGCCCCGATGAGCGGCGCGGCCCGGCCCGTCACGAGCAGTTCCAGCAGCTCGTGGTCGTTGCGCACCATCTCCTCGGGCCGGTGCTTGGCGAAGTCGCCGAACTGGAAGCCAAGGACCTGGCTGCCCTTGAGCAGCACCAAATTGAGCGGTATCCGCGGGATGGCACCGGCGGCGTAGCCCACGGTGACGAAGCGCCCGCCGAAGTGGAGCGAACGCAGCGCCGGCTCGGCCAGGTCGCCCCCGACCGGATCGACCACGACGTCGGACCCTCCGGGGAGCGCCTCGCGAAGGGCCTGGCGCAGGTCGCCGAAGCGGTGGTCGATGAGGCGCTGGGCCCCCAGTGCCCGGGCTGCCTCGAGCTTCTCGGGCGACGACGCCACCGCGGTGACCGTCGCGCCCAGCAGGACGCCGAGCTGCACGGCGGCGGTGCCGACGCCGCCTCCGGCGCCGAGGACGACGAGCTCCTCGCCGGGTTGCAGCGCCGCCACCGAGCGCAACACGTGGTAGGCGGTGCGGTAGGCCACCCCGAAGGCGGCCGCGGTCCGGTCGTCCACACCGTCGGGGATGCGCATGAGGTTCGTCGGTGCCACCACGATCTCCTCGGCGAAGGCGCCCACGATCGTCGACCCGAAGACCCGTTCGCCGAGCCCGATGCCGCGCGCACCCTCGCCGAGTTCGTCGACCGTCCCGGCGTACTCGCTCCCCAGGATGAAGGGAGTCGGGACCGAAACCTGGTACGTGTTCGCCACGACGAGCACGTCGGGGAAGTTGACGGCGCCCACGTTGATGCGCACCCGGACCTGACCGGGGCCGAGCACGGGCGACGGCACGTCGGCCAGCTCCACCACCTCGGGGCCGCCGTAGCTGCGGCACAGTGCGGCGCGCACGGGTCAGTTCACCTCTGGTGCACGGAGCCGTCGCCGGCCGCGCTCAGCGGGCGTCCGGCGAGGCCGCCACCACGTAGTCGGTCGACTCGACCAGGTCGGCGGCCGACTGCATGAGCTCGAGGACGATGGGGCCGAAGGCCTGCAGCTTCTCGTCGTCGCCGGCCCGCTGGAAGCCCTGTTCGAGGACGACGGCGAGCTTCCACTTGGCCAGGACGCAGTAGTAGTCGATGTCGTCGACCTGGCGGCCCGACGTGGCGGCGTAGTGATCCAGCAACTCTTTGCGCGACGGCATCCCGGTCATGTCGACGTAGCCGCCGGCCCGGTCTTCGTCCGCGGACGTGTCGTCGGGCCACGAGTGCACCACCCAGCCCAGGTCGAGCTTGGGGTCGCCCACGGTGCCCATCTCCCAGTCCACGATGGCGGCAAGCTGGGCCGGCGCACCGTGTTTGAACATGACGTTGGCGAACTGGTAGTCGCCGTGCATGAGACCGGGGATGTAGTCGATCGGGCGGTGGGCCCGCAGCCACGCGGCCGCCTCGTCGAAGCCGGGCAGCTCGCGTCCCTTGATGCGCTCCAAGAACGCGGTCCAGCGGTCGACCTGGCGTTCGTGGAACCCCTCGGGTCGGCCGAGATCCTGCAGGCCCTTGGCCTGCCAGTCGACGTTGCCCAGCAGCGCGATCCCCGCGATCAGCTGGAAGGCCAGGCCCCGCCGCTCCGCCAGGTCGGTGTCGAAGGGCGCCGGCCACTGTCGCCGCGTCGACATGGGCGACCAGCCGTCCACGAAGCCCATGAGGTAGAAGGTCCGCCCGAGGACGGACTGGTCGGTGCACAGGGCGACCGCCTCGGTGTGCGGGACGTCGGTCCCGGTCAGCCCCTCGATGATGCGCCACTCCCGGACGATGCCGTCGTCCCGCGACGCCGGCGCGCCCGGCGGGGGGATGCGCATGGCGCAGTGCAGGTCGCCCCGGCGCAACTCGTAGATCTCGTTCTGGCTCCCGCCGGAGATGTAGTCGTAGTCCAACGGCGCGCCGACACCGAGTCCCTCCGCGTCGAGCCAAGCCGTGAGCTGGCCGACGTCCGCGATGGTCGGGATTCCCGCGGCCTCCTCGGCGGTGCTCACAGGTTCCCCACCTCCAGCTCCATGTAGTCGGCGAACTTGGCCCGGGCCGCCTCCTGCCGTTTGGGCAACCACTGCGTGGGCCAGATGTCGTCGCTGGCCTTGTAGTCCCGCAGCACCTGGCGGGCCACGGTGACCTTGTGCACCTCGGTCGGCCCGTCGGCCAAGCCCATGACTCCGGCACCGTGGATCATGCCGAAGAACGGCATCTCGTTGGTGGTGCCGAGCGCCCCGTGCACCTGCATGGCGCGCCAGGCGATGTCGTGGAGCACGGTCGGCATCACGACCTTGGCCGTTGCGATGTCCTTGCGCACCCGCTTGTAGTCGTTGTACTTGTCGATCTCCCAGGCCGTGTAGAGCACGAAGAGGCGGAACTGGATCAGCTGCGCGTACGAGTCCGCGATGTAGCCCTGCACGAACTGCTTGTCGGCTAGGAGGCTGCCCTGGGTCTCCCGGCTCAGCGCCCGTTCGCACATCATGTCGATCGCCTTCTGGGCCATGCCGATGGTGCGCATGGCGTGGTGGATGCGCCCGCCACCCAGCCGGGTCTGTGCGATGACGAAGGCCTGCCCCTCGCCACCGAGCAGCGCCTCCTCCGGCACGCGCACGTCCTCGTAGTGGATGAGCGCGTGCGACCCCTCGTTGACCCGCTCGCCGTAGAGACCGACATTGCGCACGATGTTGACGCCCGGTGTGTCTGTGGGCACGAGGAACATCGACATGCCCTTGTAGGGGCTGATCTCGGGGTTCGTCACCACCATCACGATGAGGAAGGCGGCCGTCTTGGCATTGGAGGAGAAGAATTTCCACCCGTTGATGACCCACTCGTCACCGTCCTTCTCGGCCCGGGTGGTGAACAGCGTCGGGTCGGCACCCGCGTGCGGCTCGGTCATGGAGTAGCTCGAGAAGCACTCGCCGTTGAGCAGCGGCATCAGGTACTGCTCCTTCTGCTCGGGCGTGCCGTAGTGGGCGATGATCTCGGCGTTGCCGGTGTCAGGCGCCTGGCAGCCGAAGACGATCGGTGCCCACGACGAGCGTCCGAGTATCTCGTTGAGCAGCGCGAGCTTGAGCTGGCCGTAGCCCTGGCCGCCCAGCTCGGGGCCGAGGTGCGTCGCCCAGAGGCCCTGTCGTCGTACCTCCTCCTTCAACGGGTCGACGGCCTCGCGGCGCTTGCCCTCGAGCGGCACGAACTGGAGATGGGGGAACGCGAGGTCGAGCGGCTCGACCTCCTCCCGGACGAACTCGTCCACCCAGTCCAATTTCTTCTGGTACTCGGGGTCGGTTTCGAAGTCCCAGGCCATGTGCACCCTCCCTCGGTCGCTGAGCCAGAATATGATTCTGACTATCGAGAATGCAATACCGGCACCGGAGAGGGCGACGCCGACCGGCGTGGCCGACCGCATCGTGCGCCGCACCCTGGCCAAACGGGAGGGTGAGTACGCCAGCGAGGTGCGGCGACTCCTCGACGCTGCGCTCGAGGTCATGCAGCGGTGCGGCACCGCGGCGCGGCCACGGGTGGCCGACATCGTGGCCGCGTCCGGGCTGTCGAACGACGCGTTTTACCGGCACTTCAAGTCCAAGGACGACCTCGTCACGGCGCTCCTGGAGGACGGGGGCGAGCGGCTGCGCAGCTACCTCGAGCACCAGCTGGCCAAGGAGGCGACGCCGGAGGATCAGGTCCGACGGTGGGTCGAGGGCGTGCTCGCCCAGGCGATCGGGGACGTGGCGGCGACGACGCTCGCAGTCATGTGGAACGGAGGCACCGCCGCCGCGGGCCTCGCGGCCGGCCGCCACTTCGCCAGTGCGCCGGTGGCGACGCTCCTGTACGAGCCCTTCGCCGCGCTCGGCAGCACGGCGCCTGAACTCGACGCCATGCTCGCCGCGCACGCCACGTTCGGGATGCTGTCGGACCTCCTGTGGGAGGGCGTCGAGCCCACGCGCGCCGAGGTCGACCGCGTGACCGCCTTTTGTCTGGGTGCGGTGGGACGCTGAGCGCGGCGTCAGGCCTTCGGAGTCAATCCTTCCAGAACTGCTCGGGCACCCAGTTCGGCGCACGCTTCTCCATGAAGGCCAACATGCCCTCGCGCGGCTCGGGTGACTCGGCCAGGGCCCAGAACATCGTCTGATAGTCGACGAGCCCGTAGCGCTCGTTGAGCATGCGCTTCGTCATGGTGCGCGCCATGGGCGGCGTCTGCAGGATCTGGCCCACCGCCCCCAGCGCGGCCTCGCGCAGTTGCTCGTGGGGCACGACACGCGAGATCACGCCGAGGCGTTGCGCCTCGGCGGCATCGAAGCGTCGTCCCGTCAGCAACAGGTCGCGGGCGACGGCCATGCCGACGTGGGCCGGGAGGACGGCGGCGTAGGTCGCGTCGGGGATACCCCGCAGGAGCTCGGGAACCCGGAAGGTGGCCCGGTCGCTGGCGACCGCGATGTCGGAGAGCATGGCGATGAGCAGACCCCCGGCCTGGCAGATGCCGTTCACGGCGGCCACCACCGGCGCCCGGCTGTCGCGGATGGTCAGGAAGGGGAGGATGTCGGGCCCGATGTCCGGCGTCGGCTCGTCGCCCGCTTCCCTCCGCCCGCCGAGGTCGCCACCGGGAGCGAAGACGTCACCGGTGCCGGTGATGACGAGCGCGGACAGGTCGGGGTCCTGGTTCACGAGGTGCACCGCCCGCTTGATCCCGAAGTACATGGCTGGTGTCAGCGCGTTGCGCGCCTCGGGCCGGTCGATGATGCACCAGGCCACCGCGCCCTCGCGCTCGAGGCGCAGCCCGGCCGCACCGAGATCGTCTGCCATGCGTCCCTCCTCGTCCGACGGGTCGGCTCGGACACTACTGTCAGCCATCGGTGTCCCGGCCAGTGCGCGTCGGGGCGGATCGGAGGAGCAGATGTCCGTTGGCATCGTGACGGGCGCGGCGCGCGGGATGGGCGAAGCCTGCGCCGCCCGCGTGGCCGGCCTGGTGGACACCCTGGTCGTGGCCGACCGCGACGAGGCGGGTCTCGCTGCCGCGGCCGCTCACCTGTCCAGCCGTGACCCTGGGTTTGCGGTCGAGCCGGTGCTGCTCGACGTGGCGGACCGCGAGTCGGTGGCGCGCCTGGTGGAACGGGCCGGGGCCCTGGGCCCGCTGCGCGCCGTTGCGCACGCCGCGGGCGTCTCGCCCACGATGGCCGCCTGGCGCGACGTCATGGCCGTCGACCTCGTCGGTACGGCGCTGCTCGTCGACGCCCTGCACCCGCTGGCGACGGAGGGCACAGCCATCGTCTGCTTCGCTTCCATCTCGGCGTCGCTGGCGCTGCCCGACACCGATCTGCCGGCCGACGCCGTGCTGGACGAGCCGCTCCACGCCGACTTCCTGGCGCGCATCCGGGAGTCCGTCGGCCCCGCTGTGGAGGACCCGGGCATGGCCTACACCTGGGCGAAGCGGGGCGTGCACCGCCTGGTGCGGCGTGAGGCCGTTCGCTTCGGTCGGGCCGGGGCACGCATCTGCTCCGTCACGCCGGGCATCATCGACACGCCCATGGGCCGCCAGGAGGCCGACGCGCACGACGTCATGGCCATGCTCGTGCAGGCGTCCGCCTTTCAACGCGAGGGGCGGCCGGAGGAGGTGGCGGCGGGCGTCGCCTTCCTCCTCTCCGACGAGGCGAGCTACGTCACCGGCATCGACCTCACCGTGGACGGCGGCGTGGTCTCGGCCATCCGCACCGGGGGAGGGTCGCTGGCGTGAGCGGCCCGACACCCGCAGACCCGCCGCCGGCCGACATCAACGTGCGCCGGCTGCTCGATCCCGACCTCAAACCGGTCCTCGACGCGTTCGACCTCCCGGTTTTCGACGCGGACGCCATCGCGACCATCCGGTCGGCGGACTTCCCGGCGCAAAACCTCTCCGATTCGGTCGTCCGCACCGACCACCTGGTGCCGTCGCTCGTGCCCGGCGACCCTCCGGTTCCCGTCCGGGTGCACCGACCGGCCGGTGCGGCGGCCCCCCTCCCGACCATCGTCACCATCCATGGTGGCGGCTACGTCATCGGCAGCTACGAAATGGACGACACGCTCCTGGACCGGTGGTGCAGCGAGCTCGGCGTCGTCGGGGTCTCCGTCGAATATCGCCTGGCGCCCGAGACGCCATACCCGGGACCACTCGACGACTGCTACGCCGCATTGCGCTGGGCGCACGACAACGCGCGCGAGTTCGGTGTCGACGCGGAGCAGATCGGCGTGGCCGGCATCAGCGCCGGTGGTGGGCTCGCCGCCGCGCTGGCACTGCTGGCGCGGGACCGGGGCGAGGTGCCCGTGGCGTTCCAGCTCCTCGATTGCCCGATGCTCGACGACCGGCAGGCGTCACGGTCCCTGCACGCGGCCGGGCTCTACGTCTGGAGCGCGGCGTCGAACGAGTTCGGGTGGCGGGCGTATCTCGGCGATCTCTACGGCACCGACGATGTCCCCGCCTACGCCGCGGCATCCCGGGCCACCCACCTCGCCGGACTGCCGCCGGCCTGCGTCGTGGTGGGATCCATCGACGGCTTCCGGGACGAGGACGTCGACTACGCGCAGCGGCTGAACCAGGCCGGGGTGCCCTGCGAGCTCCACGTCATTGCAGGGTTGCCGCACGCGTACATGCTGGTGCCCGACGCGGCCGGCGTGCGGCTCGCCGAGCGCTGCAAGGAGGACTGGCTGGGCCGCCAGACCGGGCACGCACCCGGCACCTAGAGCTTGCCGGCGCCCCCGGTGCGGGCCCGGATCATGGCGTCCTGCATGAAGGAGCCGACCAGCTTCCCGTCCAGGTCGAAGATGTCCCCGCGCCCGTGGCTGCGGCCGTGCCCGGTGTAGGACGCCCACATCTGGAGCAGGTGCCACTCCGAGGCCGGGAAGGGCTCGTGGTACGTGAGCGTATGGGTGAGCACGCCGGTCGAGAGGGTCACGTGCGCCTGCGACTGCCCGACGCCGGCGTGGGGACGCATGGCCGTACCGATCAGGAAGGTCTCGGTCGAAAAGGCCAGGAGCGCCTGGTCGATGGCGGGGTCGTCGGGCGCGCCGACGAAACGAGCCCAGACGTCGAGCTCGGGCGGCCCCACCAGGTCGGGGTCGCCCAGGTCGACGGCGCCGACGATGCCGGACTCCCACGCGCCGTTGACGCTGAGGTGGCCGGCGACGTCGTCGGGGTGCGAGGACGCCCGCGGCTCGTCGGCGTGCCGGATGACGTCGGGCTCCGGCGTGCTCAACAGGGCGAGCGAGCGGGTGATGACCTGATCGTCCTGGCTGATCGTCACCGTGCTGCTGGCCAGCGCGCGCCCGCCGTGCATGCGGTCGACGGTGATGTCGAGTGGCTCCTCGACCTTCGCCGGCCGGGCGAAGACCGTGTGGAACGTCTTGACCGCCTTGCCCTCCTGCCCGGCCAGCGCGCCCATGACCGACTGCGCCAGCAGTTGTCCGCCGAAGACCAGGGGGTACTGGGTGTTGATGTTGGGCGCGCGGTAGCGGTCCTCGCCGACGGGCTCGAGGGTCAGCGCTTCGAGGAACGCGTCCATGGTGAACATCGGGTCTCCTTCTCTCGCCGTCTCGGACTCGGGCCTCCCGCGGGCCGGGGCCACCCACAATGCCCGATGCGGGGCGGACCGGGCCCGCCCTCCGGGCCCCGGTCACGGCGGGCGGGCGAGGCGGATACCCTTCGTTACGGCTGGTGATAATGCCATTTTTGACGACGACGTCAAAGTCAGATACCCTCCGGATCGCCGGCCTGCGGGGCCCGGGACGAGGCATCTTCCCTGGTCGCACCGGGTGCGCCATGCCATCCGGGGGCTCGAGTCGGACGAGGAGAGGAAGAGGACCGTGGCCGAGACAGTGAAGGTCAATCCCGAGCAGCGGATGCTCATCGACGGGAAGCTGGTCGAGGCCGATTCGGGCAAGACCTTCGAGAACGTCAATCCTGCCACCGAGGAGGTCATCGGCGAGGTCTCCGACGCCTCGACGGCCGAGATGCAGCGCGCCGTCGACGCCGCCCGGCGCGCCTTCGACGAAACCGACTGGTCGACCAACCACGCCTTCCGCACGCAGTGCCTCGAGCAGTTGCACGAGGCGCTGCAGGACGAGCACGAGGAGCTGCGCGAGCAGCTCATCCTCGAGGTCGGGTGCCCGCGCATGACGACCAACGGCCCCCAGCTCGATGTGCCGCTCTCGGAGGCCTTCGCCTGGCCGGCCAAGGAGATCGACGCGTTCGAGTGGGAGACCGTGCTGCCGGACGCCACCAACATCCAGGGCTCGGTCGACTCGCGGCGCATCTGGCGCGAGCCGGTCGGCGTGGTCGGTGCCATCGTCCCGTGGAACTTCCCGTTCGAGGTCACCTCGCACAAGCTCGGCCAGGCGCTGGCCACCGGCAACACCGTGGTGCTCAAGCCGGCCCCCGACACGCCCTGGAACGCCACGCTCCTGGGCCGGGTCATCGCCGAGAAGACCGACATCCCCGCCGGCGTCGTCAACGTGGTGACGTCGTCGGACCACCTCATCGGGGAGGAGCTCACGCTCTCGCCCAAGGTCGACATGATCTCGTTCACCGGCTCGACTGCAGTCGGCCAGCGCATCATGGAGAAGGGCGCCGCCACCATGAAGCGCGTCTTCCTCGAGCTGGGTGGCAAGTCGGCCACCATCGTGCTCGACGACGCCGACCTCGGCACGGCGACGCTCATGGGCATGGGCGCCTGCTTCCACGCCGGGCAGGGCTGCGCCATCCAGACCCGCATGCTGCTGCCGCGCTCGCGCTACGACGAGGGTGTCGAGCTATTGACCGGCCTGTTCTCCGCCGTGCCCTACGGCGATCCGCAGCGGCCCGACGTCATCATGGGCCCGCTCGTCTCGGCCAAGCAGCGCGCACGCGTCCTCGACTACATCGAGAAGGGGAAGGTCGAAGGCGCCACGCTGGCCGTCGGGGGCGGACGGCCCTCGGGCGACGAGTTCGCCAAGGGCTGGTGGGTGGAACCGACGCTGTTCACCAACGTGGACAACGCCATGACCATCGCGCAGGAGGAGATCTTCGGCCCGGTGCTCGTGGTCATCCCCTACGAGGACGAGGACGACGCCGTACGCATCGCCAACGACTCGAAGTACGGGCTCCAGGGGGGAGTCTTCTCCGCCACCCTCGAGCGCTCGCTGTCGGTGGCCCGGCGCATCCGCACCGGCGGCCTCAGCATCAATGGGGGCGCGCCCTATGGCCCGGACCTCCCCTTCGGCGGCTACAAGCACAGCGGCATCGGCCGCCAGAACGGCGTCGCCGGCTTCGAGCAGTACCTGGAGACCAAGTCGCTGGCCTGGCCGGCGGCCTGACGCAGAGGGGGTCCCCGACGTGACCGTCACCCGCGAGCCCGAGGTCTACTACGACCCCTACGACTTCGAGATCGACGCCGACCCGTACCCGCTCTGGAAGCGGATGCGCGACGAGGCGCCGCTCTACTGGAACGAGAAGTACGAGTTCTTCGCGCTGAGCCGCTGGGACGACGTCGACGCCGCCATGCTGGACTGGAAGACGTACATCTCGGGCCGCGGCTCGGTCCTCGAGATGATCAAGGCCGGCGTCGAGATCCCGCCCGGGTCGATCCTCTTCGAGGACCCGCCCACCCACGACCTCCACCGCGGCCTGCTGTCCCGGGTCTTCACCCCCAAGAAGATGCAGGCGCTCGAGCCCCAGGTGCGCGCCTTCTCGCGCGCAGGTCCTCGACCCGCTCATCGGCGCGGGCGGCTTCGACTTCATCGAGGACCTGGGCAAATTCATGCCGATGCGGGTGATCGGCATGCTGCTCGGCATCCCCGAGCAGGACCAGGAGGCGATCCGTGACCGGCTCGACAGCAGCCTGCGTCTCGAGGAGGGCGTGGCGCCCGAGGCCGAGTTCGACGCCCTCGCCACGGCCGGTGCGTTCTCCGACTACATCACCTGGCGGGCCGAGCACCCTTCCGACGACCTGATGACCGAGCTGCTCAACGCCGAGTTCGAGGACGAGCACGGCACGACGCGGACCCTGACGCACGAGGAGGTCGTCGGCTACGTGGGCCTGCTGGCCGGCGCCGGGAACGAGACCACGACCCGCCTGATCGGTTTCACCGGCGAGGTGCTCGGACGCCATCCCGACCAGCGCGCCGAACTCGCGGGCGACCGGTCGCTCATCGCGAACGCCGTCGAGGAGCTGTTGCGCTACGAGGCGCCCTCGCCCGTCCAGTCGCGCTACGTGACGCGCGACGTCGAGCTCCACGGTCAGCCGGTGCCGGAGGGCAGCATCATGGTGCTGCTGAACGGCTCGGCGAACCGGGACGAGCGTCACTTCCCCGACGGCGACCGCTTCGACATCCATCGCAACATCGGTCGTCATCAATCCTTCGGCTACGGCATCCACCTGTGCCTCGGTATGGCACTGGCCCGCCTCGAGGGCCGGGTGGCGCTGGACGAAGTGCTGCAGCGCTTCCCCGAGTGGGACGTCGACTACGACAGGGCCCAGCGCGCCCACGCCTCGACGGTACGGGGCTGGGAGACGCTGCCGGTGCACACGGCGTGAGCGCGCCGAGAAAGGAGAGCGCCACATGAAGATGGACGACATGATCCTGGTCAGCATCGACGATCACATGATCGAGCCGCCGCAGATGTACGAGCACCACGTGCCGAAGAAGTGGGTCGACGACGCCCCCAAGGTCGTGCACGAGGACGGGATCGACCAGTGGGTCTTCCAGGGCGAGAAGACCAGCACCTCGTTCGGTATGTCGGCGACGGTGGGGTGGCCCAGCGAGGAATGGGGCTTCAACCCGGGGACCTATTCCGAGCTCCGCCCGGGGTGCTTCGACGTGCACGAGCGGGTGCGCGACATGAACGCCAACGGCGTCCTCGGGTCCATGTGTTTCCCCACCATGGCCGGGTGGAACGCCCGCACGTTCGCCGAGGCGCGCGACAAGGAGATCGCGCTCGTCATGCTCCAGGCGTACAACGACTGGGCCATCGACGAGTGGTGCGGGACGTACCCAGGCCGCTTCATCCCGCTGGGCATCGTCCCGATGTGGGACGTCGAGGCCGCCGTGGCCGAGGTGCACCGGCTGGGGAAGAAGGGCTGCCGCTCGATCAGCTTCCTCGAGACGCCGCACGTGCAGGGGTTCCCCAGTTTCCTCTCCGGCTACTGGGACCCGATGTTCAGGGCGCTCTGCGAGGAGAACATGGTGCTGTCCCTGCACATCGGCGCCGGGTTCCAGATCATCCGGCGGCCCGAAGAGGCCCCGGTCGACCACCTGATGGTGCTGGCCTGCCAGATCAGCGCCATCACGGCCCAGGACCTCCTCTTCGGCCCGACACTGCGGCGGTTCCCGGAGTTGCGCGTCGCGCTGTCGGAAGGCGGGATCGGCTGGATCCCCTTCTACTTCGACCGTATCGACCGCCACTACCGGAACCAGGCGTGGCTGCACAGCGACTTCGGTGGGAAGTTGCCCTCGGAAGTCTTCCGCGAGCACATCCTGGCCTGTTACATCACGGACCCGTCGGGCCTCTTGCTGCGTGACCGCATCGGCATCGACGGCATCGCCTGGGAGTGCGACTACCCCCACACCGATACGACCTGGCCCGAGTCGCCCGAGTTCGCCTGGGGGGAGTTCCAAGACGCGGGTGTGACCGATCCCGTCGAGATCAACAAGATCACCTTCGAGAACGCCTGTCGCTTCTACGGCTGGGACCCGTTCGCGTACGTGGCGAGGGAGCAGGCCACAGTCGGCGCCCTGCGCGCGGCGGCGGCAGACGTCGACGTGACGCGGATGCCCAAGGACGAGTGGCGCAGGCGCAACGAGGCGGCCGGCATCGGGGTCGTAGAGGCCGTCTAACGTGACGGCGCCCGATTCACTCCGCTGCACATGCAGCAAGACGCGACGCGAGGCCAGGCCCACCATGTACGACGTGACCGCCGTGACGGTGCGGACCGCAGGCCGGAGGGCCCGATGCTGCTCGGACTGAGCGACGACCAGGAATTCTTCCGGCAGACCACGGAACGCTTCCTGGCCGAGCACGCGCCGGCGGACGCGCTGCGCGCCCTGCGCGACGACGACACGGGCTACGACCCCGCCTACTGGCGCCGCGGTGCCGAGCTGGGGTGGACCTCGCTGCTGGTTCCCGAGAACCTCGGGGGCGGGACCATCAGCGGCGCCGGCCTGGTGGACCTCAGCCTCGTGGCCTACGAATTCGGGCGGCGGGCGGCCCCCGGGCCGCTGGCGCCGGCGAACGTGGTCGCGTCGACGCTAAGCGTGCACGGTGCCGCGCCGGACGTGCTCGGCGAGCTGCTCTCCGGGGAGGCCGCCGCGGCCTGGTGCGCCCCGGACTTCCGCGGCGACGGCTGGCGGCCGACGGTGCAGGCGCGGCGGGACGGGTCCGACCTGGTGCTCGCCGGGGAGGTGCGGCCGGTCGAGTCGGCCAACGCGGCCTCCCACCTGCTGGTCACGTGCGACGACGAGGGGGGAGCCACCCAGGTGCTGGTCCCCGCGGCGGCCGCGGGGGTGACCGTCTCGCCCCTGCAGACGGTCGACCTCTCCCGGCGCTTCTCCGCCGTGACCTTCGACGACGTGCGGGTGCCGGCCGATGCGGTGGTCGGGACGGCGGGCCAGAGCGGGTCCGACGTGGATCGGCAATTCCGAGTCTGGCTCGTCATCCTCGACGCCGAGTGCGTCGGCGCCATGCAGGCCGGCTTCGACATGACGGTCGAGTGGGCTTTCGACCGCTACACGTTCGGGCGACCATTGGCCTCGTACCAGGCCCTGAAGCACCGCTTCGCCGACATGTTGAGCTGGCTCGAGGCGAGCCACGCCATCAGTGCGGCCTCCTGCGCCGCCGCGGAGGCGCGGCGTGACGAGGCGGACGAGCTCCTCAGCGCGGCCAAGGCCTACATCGGGCAGTACGGGGCCGAGCTCCTGCAGGACTGCGTGCAGATGCACGGGGGCATCGGCGTGACCTTCGAGCACGACCTGCACCTGTTCCTGCGCCGCATGACGGTGGACCGGGCCACGGCGGGCACGCCGGCCGAGCACCGCCAGCGGGTGGCCACCCTGTTCGAAGCCATTGAAGGAGCCGCGGCATGAGCGCGTTACGGGCCGACGAGGCGGATGGCGGCGACGCCGGGGAGGACCTGGAGAGCTTCCGGCACCGGGCTCGGACGTTCATCCGCTCCAACCTGCGCCGGCTGGCGCCGGAGGACCTGCGGTGGAACCGCTTCTCGGGCAGCGAGGAGCTCGAGCTGGCGGCCGTCACCCGCGACCGCGAGCTGCAGCGCATGCTCTTCGACGCCGGGCTGGCGGGCATCTGCTTCCCACGCGAGTACGGGGGCCAGGGCCTGTCGCCGGCCCACCAGCGGGTGTTCAACGAGGAGCTGGCGGGCTACGAGTTCCCCGTCCGGCTGCAGGTCCCGACGCTGGCGCCCTGCGCCGCGGTGATCCTCGAGTTCGGCACGCACGAGCAGAAGCAGCGCCACATCCCGGCGATCCTGCGGGGCGAGGCGTTGTGGATGCAGTTCCTGTCCGAGCCGAGCGGGGGATCGGACGTGGCCGGCGCGCTCACGACGGCCATCCGGGACGGCGACCAGTGGGTGCTGAACGGGTCGAAGGTGTGGACGACGGGTGCCTGGTGGTCCGACTGGGGCCTGTGCCTGGCCCGCACGAACTGGGACGTCCCCAAGCACCGCGGCCTCACGGTGTTCATGCTGCCCATTCACCAACCGAACATCGAGGTGCACCGGATCGAGATGCTCAACGGGTCGCGCGAGTTCTGCCAGGAGTTCATGACCGATGTCATCATCCCGGACACCGAGCGGATCGGCGCCGTGGACGACGGATGGACGGTGGGCACCCGCTGGATGTTCCACGAGCGCATGCTCTACAACTCGCCCTACGTCACCGACCCGATCGGGGTCATCCATGGGAGTGGTGACACCTCCGCCGTGCTGACCGTCGCCCGAGAAGCCGGGCGCATGGACGACCCGGTCGTCCGGGACATGGTGGGCGAGGCCCGCATGCTCGACCTCGTCGGCAAGGAGCTGGCGAAACACGTCACGGAGAGCATCCGCACGGAGCGCCTGACCGACCAGGCGGCCGCGCTCGTGCGCCTGCACAAGGGGATGTCGGTGAACCGGATCGTGACGTTGGCCTTGGAGGCGGCCGGTGCGGCCGGCGCGGCCTGGGACGGCGACGGCGCCACTGCGACGAGCGCGGTCAGCTTCCTGATGCGCCAGGGCGGCAGCATCGGCGGGGGCACGACGGAGATGGCACGCAACGTCGTCAGCGAACGCGTGCTGGGCATGCCGCGCGAGCGCACGCTCGACCGCGACGTCCCGTTCCGCGACGTCCCGCGCAGCCGGTCCACCGACCGGTAACGGACACGCAGCACACGCGCAGCCCACACGCAGCGGGCACGAAGGGAAGGAGTACCCAGCATGGCCCTCGCGACGGTCGACGGTCTCACGCTCGCCTACGAGGTCATCGGCGAGGTCATCGGCAATTCGGGTCGGTCCTGGGTCATCACCCCCGGAGGCCGCTTCACCAGGGAGTCCCCCGGCGTGCGCGCGCTCGCCGTCGCCCTGGCCGAACACGGACACCAGGTGCTCATCTGGGACCGCCCCAACTGCGGGGAGTCCGACGTGCGCTTCGAGGGATCCTCGGAGTCGGCCATGCAAGCCGACGCCCTGGCGGGGCTGCTCACACACCTCGAGATGACGCCGGCCATCATCGCCGGCGGGTCGGGGGGCGCCCGGGTGTCATTGCTCACCGCCTCTCGTCATCCCGAGGTGGCAGCCGGACTGGCCATCTGGTGGATCAGCGGCGGCGTCTACGGACTTCTGTCACTGGCCACGCACTACTGCGGCGGGTCGGTGGGCGCCGCCTGGACCCACGGCATGGAGGCCGTGGCCGACCTGCCCGAGTGGTCCGAGGTCCAACAGGACAACCCGGGCAACCGGCAACGCTTCCTCGACCAGGACCGAGCGACGTTCATCGCCACCATGGAGCGCTGGATGTTGGCCTACTGCCCGCGTGACGGCGAGCACGTGCCTGGCCTCCCCGACGCGGACGCCCGGGCGCTCGACCTCCCCGCCCTGGTCTTCCGGAGCGGGGAGAGCGACGCCCACCACACGCGTGCGACGTCCGAGGCCCTGGCCGACCTGCTGCCCCAGGCCCGACTGGTCGAGCCGCCCTGGGGTGACCGAGAGTGGATCGAGCGCCAGGAGTCGCCGGATCACGCGCTGTTCGCACACTGGCCCAAGCTCGTCCCGCAGCTCCTCGAGTGGGAGGCGGACACGCTCGGGTAGTCCCGGTCAGCCCCGAGTCCCGGTCAGTCCGCGCCTCTCCGGGCGGTCGCGCCATCGGTGCGAGCTTCCGCGCCGACGGGACCCTCGGGGAGGCGCAACGCATTCACGAAGAGCCGCGTGAGCTGCTCCACGCCCTCCTCGAAGTCGCAGTCGAGGAGACCCTGGACGAACCACATCTCGGGGAACCGGTAGGTCATGGAGCCGAGGCCGGCGGCCGCGATGGTGGGGTCGAGGCGCGGGTCGGCCAGGCCGTGCTCCTGCAGGCGGCGGATCGACTCGGCCACCTGTGTCAGGTATTCCTGGTGGCGCTCGTAGCGCACGGCGTGGATGTGCTCGTCGAAGCGCGAGACCTGCTCGATCACGCCCATGATCCGCGCCTCGGCCCGGTAGCTGTCGAGGTGCTGCCGCATCGCCTCGCGGATCCGGTCCTGCGGGGTCGCCGGCGACGAGGAGTCGAGGATGACCTGGTTCAACGGGGCCGCCAGCCGCTCGTCCACCTCGGCCGCCACCTCGCGGAACACCTCTTCCTTCGACTCGAAGTAGTGGTAGAAGGACCCGTGCGAAAGCCCGGCCCGCTCCGCGATGTCCGAGATGCGCGCGTCGAGGAACCCGTCCTGCTCGAACACCTCCTTGGCCGCGCTGACGAGCCGGGCCCGTGTCTCGACGCCCTTGCCGCGACCGCGGTCCGCTGGGCTTCTCGCCCGTGAGCGGCATGCTCGACACGGCCTTCTCCTTCCGCGCCGGGCCCTTGGCCGACGTGGCACTCAATGTACCGGCGCCATCGGGACGCACGGGGGGACGCAGCTCGGCCGCCACCGTGCTCACGCATCCTTCCGCTGCAGCAGGAGCACACCCGACGGCGTCCCGCCGCCCGAGGTGACCACGGCGGTGGCGGCGTTCGCCACCTGACGCTCGCCGGCGTCGTGACGCAGCTGGGTGACGGCCTCGTAGAGGAACCCGAAGCCGTGGGTCCGTCCCTCCGAGAGCTGGCCGCCGTGCGGATTGACGGGCAGCTCGCCGTCCAGCGCGATGCGCCGGCCGCCGTCGAGCCAGTCGGTGGCCTCGCCGAACCCGCAGAACCCGAGGCCCTCGAGCCAGGAGATGGCGTTGAAGCTGAACCCGTCGTAGAGCAGGGCGAGGTCGACGTCGGCCGGCCGCAGGTCGGTCCGTGTCCACAGGTGCGCCGACTGCCCGATCACCTGGGGCTCGTGGGTGAGCGTGCCCTGGTCCCACGAGACGCGTTCGAGGATCTGGGTGCCCGCCGCCTCGATGCGCACGGCCGGGTGCGGGAGGTCGCCGGCCACCGAGGCGTCCGAGACGATGACGGCGATCGACCCGTCGCAGGGCACGTCGCAGTCGTAGAGGCCGAACGGCGTCGTGATGGGGCGCGCCGCGAAGTAGTCGTCCATCGTCATCGGCTCGCGGTAGATGGCGGCCGGGTTGAGGCCGGCGTGACGCCGCTCGGTGACCGCGATGATCCCCAGCATCTGGCGCGTGGCGCCGTAGCGGTGCAGGTACTGGTTGGCGTTCATGCCGATCCAGTTGCCGGCGGAGAAGGCACCGAAGGGCGCGCGCCACTCCTGCATCGGCCCGGAGACGCGCCGGCCGGGGAGGTCGCCGCCGCCCGGCTGCCCCTGCGCCTGGAGCGCGGCGTACGTCGAGGCCCACACCGTGCGGAAGCAGAGTACGTGGCGGCACAGCCCGGCGGCGATCGCCATGGCCGCGGCCACGAGCGAACCTCCCGGCCCCGGGACGTCGAGGCCGCCGTTGTGCCAGGTCGGCTCGATGCGCAGCGCCTCCTCCACGGCGGTGACGCCACCCTCGCTCATGCCGCCCGCACCCGGGCCCGGGTAGGTGGACAGCCCGTCGACGTCCTCGATGCGCAGCCCGGCGTCGGCGATGGCCCCGAGGCAGGCGTCGACGGTGAGGGACAGGGGGTCGACCATGAGCCGGCGCCCGAGCTTCGACCGGCCGATGCCGCTCAGGATCGCCCGCTGCTCGTAACGCTCGCCGGTCAGCGGGACGCGGGGCACCGGCCGCGTCGGCTCGGGCACGCGGTCGACCGGGTCCACCGACCCGGTCTGCTCGAAGAGTGGGAGCCACACGTCCTCGCACTGCTCGAAACGGACGCGCACCTCCTGCCCGATCGCCACGTCGCCGGGATCGCTGCCGACGATGTTCGTCGTGAGGTGGACTCGCGGGTCCTCGGCGAGCGCCACGTTGGCGATCACGTAGGGCGGTTCGAAGTCGGGGTGCCACTGGTGGGCGTTCACCGTGAACCCGACGATCGTGCCGCGGCCCGACACCGCGACGGGCTTCCACGAGCGGCTGCGGCACGAGGGGCAGAGGGGCACGGGCGGGTGCACCAATTCGCCGCAGTCCTCGCAGCCCTGGATCCGCAGCGTCCCGTCGGCGCCGGAGACCCAGAACCACGCGGTGGCGGGGGTGAGCTCAGGGAGCGGACGCAGGTCGTCGGCTCCCCGTATTGACATCGACGTCGCAATTGAACATCGAGGACATGCTAGGTGATCCGGCCAGATGAGAGCACCGTGAGTGCGCCGGGCGCCGCCCCTTTGCGGTCGGCCGCCGTTCTCCCTAATATCGACGTCGATGTTGAAAGACATGCTCGTCGTCGACGCAGATTCGCACTGGTCCGAGCCGCCGGACCTCTTCACCAGCAGAGCGCCCGCCGAGTTCGCCGACCGGGTGCCCCGGGTGGCCGAGGTCGACGGCCAGCAGATGTGGGTGTTCGACGGCCACCCGATGGGCCGCTTCAGCGCCGGCGGCGTCATCGGGCGAGACGGCACCAAGGAGAGCGCGCACCGCGCCCTCATGGAGTGGGACTTCTCCGAGATCCATGCCGGCGCCTACGACCCGAAGGTCCGCCTCGGGGTGCTCGACGAGTGCGGGATCGACGCCCAGATCATCTTCCCGAGCACCATCGGCCTCGGCGGCCAGGACCTCGGCATGGTGGAGGACACCGCGCTACGCCGGCTGGCCATTGAGATCTACAACGACGGCATGGCCGAGATCCAGGCGGACTCGGCCAACCGGTTGCTCCCGTTGCCGCTCATGCCGGCCTGGAACGTCGACGACTGCGTCCGTGAGGCCCAACGGGTGGCGGGCCTCGGTGCCCGCGGCGTGAACATGACGTCCGACCCACAGGACCTCGGCGCACCCGATCTGGCCAACCGGGCCTGGGATCCCTTCTGGGAGGTGTGCGCGGACCTGCAGCTGCCGGTCCACTTCCACATCGGCGCCAGCGTCACCGGCATGACGTTCTACGGCAAGTACCCCTGGGAGTCGCACGCCGACAACACCAAGCTCGCCATCGGCGGCACCCTGCTCTTCATCGGCAACGCGCGCGTCGTGGTCAACCTGATCCTGGCTGGGATCTTCGACCGCCATCCCGCGCTCAAGGCGGTCTCGGTGGAGAGCGGCGTCGGCTGGATCCCCTTCATCCTCGAGGCGCTCGACTACGAGATGTCGGAGAACGCGCCCCCGAGCTGGCGGCCATGGGCAAGCTGCCCTCGGAGTACTTCCGGAGCAACATGTTCGCGACGTTCTGGTTCGAGAACAACCGCAACAAGCTGCCCGACCTCATCGACGCCGTCGGAGAGGACAGCATCCTGTTCGAGACGGACTTCCCGCACCCCACGTGCCTGTACCCGAACCCGCTGCAGACGGTGGAGTCGAAGATGGAGACGCTGCCCGAGGACACCCGCCGCAAGATCTTCGGCGAGAATGCCCGCACGCTGTACCGACTCTGAGAGGAGCAGCCGGGCATGGAGCAGATCGGCCACTGGATCGCGGGAAAGCCCGTCGCCGGCGGGTCGGGCCGCACCGGGGCCGTCTTCGACCCGGCGACCGGCCGGCAGACGGGTGCGGTCGCCCTGGCCTCGGCCGCCGAGGTGGACACGACGGTGCAGGCGGCGCGGGACGCGTGGCGCGCGTGGGGCTCGTCGTCGCTGTCCCGGCGGTCGAGCCTGCTCTTCCGGTTGCGCGAGATCCTCGACGCCCACCGCGACGACCTGGCGGCGGCCATCACCCGCGAACACGGCAAGGTGCTCGACGACGCTCGGGGTGAGGTGGCGCGGGGGATCGAGAACGTCGAGTTCGCTTGTGGCGTGCCCACGATCCTGAAGGGCTCGTCCAATTCCGAGGTCTCGACCGGCGTCGACATCCGGACCGTCCTCGAGCCCCTCGGCGTGGTGGCCGGCATCACGCCGTTCAACTTCCCCGCCATGGTGCCGCTCTGGATGCTGGCGAACGCCATCGCGTGCGGGAACTGCTTCGTGCTGAAGCCCTCGGAGAAGGACCCGTCGACCTCGCTGCTGATCGCCGAGATGGTGTCTGAGGCCGGGTTCCCCGATGGCGTGCTCAACGTGGTGCAGGGCGATCGTGACGCGGTCGACGCGTTGCTCGCCCACCCCGGCGTGGCCGCGGTGTCCTTCGTGGGCAGCACGCCGGTGGCGCGCAGCATCTACGAGACCGGCACGCGCCAGGGCAAGCGGGTCCAGGCGCTCGGCGGAGCCAAGAACCACATGGTGGTCCTGCCCGACGCCGACCTCGATGCCGCGGCCGACGCCGCGGTGTCGGCCGGCTACGGCTCCGCCGGCGAGCGGTGCATGGCGATCTCGGTGGTGGTGGCGGTGGGGGCGGTGGCCGACGACCTCGTCGAGGCCATCGCGTCGCGCATCCCCGGTGTAGTGGTCGGCCCGGGCGCCGATCCGGCCTCGATGATGGGGCCGCTCGTCACGGGCGAGCACCGGGACCGCGTGCGGTCCTACGTCGAGGGCGCCACCGGCGAGGGGGCCACGGTTGTCGTCGACGGGTCGGCCCCGCCGCACCAGACGGGGTTCTTCCTCGGGTGCACCCTGCTCGACGACGTCAAGCCCGGCATGCGGGCCTACGACGACGAGATCTTCGGTCCCGTGCTGAGCGTGGTCCGGGTCCCGACGCTCGACGACGCGCTGGCCCTCGTCAACGCCAACCCGTACGGGAACGGCACGGCCGTCTTCACCCGCGACGGCGGGAGCGCCCGCCGCTTCGAACGCGAGGTCCAGGTCGGGATGGTGGGGGTCAACGTGCCCATCCCCGTGCCGCTGGCGTCGCACTCCTTCGGCGGGTGGAAGGCCTCCATCTTCGGCGACTCCTCCATCTACGGCCCGGACGGCGTGCGGTTCTACACCCACCCGAAGGTGGTGACGTCCCGCTGGCCCGACGCCGCTGCGCCCGGCGAGGTCCGGTTGCACTTTCCCACCAACAGCTGAATATCTGATATTGACGTCGCAGTCAAAATTCCGTAACGTGGGTCCCATGCCGAGATCCTTCGACTTCCCCGTCTTCGACGCCGACAACCACTTCTACGAGACCAAGGACGCGTTCACGCGGCACCTGCCCGACCGCTACAAGGGGGCGGTCGACTACGTGGACCTCCACGGCCGGACAAAGATCATGGTCCGGGGCACGGTCAGCGAGTACATCCCCAACCCCACGTTCGAGGTCGTGGCCCGGCCCGGCGCCCAGGAGGAGTACTTCCGCAACGGCAATCCCGAGGGCAAGTCGTACCGAGAGATCATCGGCGAGCCGATGCGCAGCATTCCTGCGTTCCGAGAGCCGGCGCCGCGTCTTCAGGTGATGGACGAGCTGGGCGTCGACCGGACGCTCATGTTTCCGACCCTGGCCAGCCTGCTCGAGGAGCGGATGCGGGACGAACCCGAGCTGACCCACGCCGTGATCCATTCACTCAACGAATGGATGTACGAGGAGTGGAGCTTCAACTACGAGGAACGCATCTTCCCCACCCCGGTGATCACGCTCCCCATCGTGGAGAAGGCGATCGAAGAGCTCGAGTGGGTCGTCGAACGCGGTGCGAAGACGGTGCTCATCCGGCCCGCGCCGGTGCCAGGGTTCCGCGGGTCGCGGTCGTTCGGGTACCCCGAGTTCGACCCGTTTTGGCAGGCCGTCGTGGACGCCGACATCCTCGTGTCGATGCACTCCTCGGACAGCGGCTACACCCGGTACACGAACGACTGGACCGGCCCGAGCGAGATGCTGCCGTTCCGACTCGACTCGTTCCGCTACATGACCGGTGGGCATCGGCCCATCCAGGACTCCATGGCCGCGTTTGTCTGCCACGGCGTGTTCGCGCGCTTTCCCGAGCTCCGCGTCGCCTCCATCGAGGCCGGTGGGGAATGGATCCCCGCATTCGTGCAGCACCTCGGTGACACCTACAAGAAGATGCCGAACGCCTTCGACGGCGACCCGGTCGAGCAGTTCAAGCGGAACGTCCACGTCAGCCCGTTCCACGAGGACGACCTCGGGGGCATCATTGCGGTGATCGGTGCGGACCACGTGCTCTTCGGGTCGGACTATCCCCACCCGGAGGGGCTAGCCGAGCCGCGCAGCTACGTCGACCACCTTCCTGTCGGTCTGGCGGAGGAGGACGTGCGGAAGATCATGGGCGGCAACCTGACCCGAATCATGAAGGTCGACGCACCCGTCGCCGCCGCGTAAGTCCGCGAGCGCGGGCCGAGGAGGAGGCACCGGGTCCCAACCAGCACCCGACGCGGACCATGAACGGCGCGACACGCAAGGGTGCCGGCGCGCAAGGACAAGGTGCGCGCCGACGCCTCAGCGCCCGCGCGCAGGGCCACGCAAATGCCAGTTCAGCGCGCACGTACGCCGCCGTGCACGCGGCGGTCCGCATCGTTAGTATCAGAATCGACGTCGATGTCAGAATCAGCCGGGCGCACGCCGGCCGGCCGGAAGGGGTGGGTCCCGCAGGATGCTGCAATTCGTGATCGCCGGACTGGTGCTGGGCGGCATCTACGCCATCGCCTCCGCCGGCCTGGTCATCACGTACACCGCGTCGGGCATCTTGAACTTCGCCTTCGGCGCCATGGCCTTCTTCATCGCGCGCTTCTACTACTTCCTCAACACGCAGCAGGGCTGGGGCATCGCACCGGCGGCGATCGTCTCGGTCGGCATCGCCGCGCCCGCCATGGGCGTCGTGCTCTACGTGGTGCTGTTCCGTTACCTGCGCCTGTCCTCGCCCCTCATCAAGGTGGTGGCGACGATCGGTCTGCTCGTGGCGATCCCGTCCCTGGCCACTTGGATCTTCGGCAACCAGGCGATCCAGGCGGCGCCCGGTCTGGCCCCGAATCCCAACGCGGTCTACCAGTTCCTCGGTGTCCCGGTGACCCAGAACGACATCATCGTCTACATCGCCGTGGTGGCGACGGTGGTCATCGGCGCTGTCGTGCTGCGCTACACCGAGGTCGGCCTGAAGGTGCGCGCGATGGTCGACTCGCCGGCCATGACCGACCTGTCGGGCACCAGCCCGACAAAGATCGCGGTCGGGGTCTGGGCGGTGAGCACGTTCTTCGCCGGCCTGGCCGGCGTGCTCACCGCACCGCTCAACGGGCTCGACCCGAGCAACTTCACGCTGCTCATCGCGGCATCCTTCGCCGCCGTCGTGGCTGCCAGGCTGCGCAACCTGCCGGTGGCGGTGATCGTCGGTCTCCTGATGGGGGTGGCGACGTCGCTGATCCAGCGCTACCTGCCGTCGGACAGCCAGTGGACCACCGGGCTCATCAACGCCATCCCGTTCATCGTCATCGCCCTCTTCCTCGTCTACAGCCTCATCCGCGGTGGACGGGTGGGGGAGACGGAGGGCTGGGGCGGTGCGCTGGACCGGGCCATCACCCCCCAGGGCGAGAGTCGGCTGGCTGGCTCGACGAGCAACGTGCTCGAGACGGCGTCGCTCAACTTCGTCGGCAAGTACGCCGGTCCGCTCCTGCTGATCATAATTGTGGCGGTGGCGCCGCTCCTGGTGGGTGGGTACTGGGTCGGACTCTTCCCATTGGCGTTCGCCCTGGGCATTATCTGCCTCTCCTGGACCATCGTCACCGGCGAGGGCGGGATGCTCTGGCTGTGCCAGATCACGTTCGCCGGCGTGGGGGCACTGACGACGGCGCAACTGGCCAACCACTACGGCTGGCCGGTCCTCGCCGGCGTGGTCGTGGGCGGTCTCATCGCCGGCGCCATGGGGGCGATCATCGGGTTCCTCAGTATCCGGCTCGGCGATCTCTACGTCGCGCTGGTCACGCTCACGTTCGGGCTCTTGATGGAGACCCTCGTCTTCACGCTGCCCAGCTTCGTCAACCAGGGCATCGGGCTGACCCTGAACCGTCCCCAATTCGCCAACTCCAACCTGGCGTTCACGTACCTCGTCCTCATCGTGTTCGCGATCTTCGCCCTCTTCATCGTGAACTTCCGACGATCGACCACGGGCCTCGCCCTCAACGCGGCGCGGTGGAGCGAGGCTGGGGCGCGGACGTCGGGCATCAGCGTGGTGCAGATGAAGGTCATCGCGGGATCGCTGGGCGCGCTGGTCGCCGGCGTCGGGGGCGGCCTCTACGCACTGGCACAGACCACGTTCCAGCCCGGCGAGTTCGCCACCCTCGCGGGCATCGTCTGGCTGGCCGTGCTGGTCACGATCGGGGTTCGTTCGACCGCGGCGGCGCTGATCGCGGGGGTGACGCTGGTCTTCCCCGACGCGCTGTTCCAGTACTACTGGCCCACCATCACCAACCTGCCCGTCTGGCTGTCCATCGGGTTCGGCCTCGGTGCGATCTCGGCGGCCAAGTACCCCGACGGCGCCCTGGCCGAGAACAGCCGCCGGTTGCGGCGGATGCTGCTGCGAGCCGGTTCCGGACGCGGCGGGCCGGAGCTGACTGAGGGGATCAGCCTGACCGCAGGTGAGGTTGGAGCCCTGGAAGGCACACCACGCGTGGCCGAAGGCGTGTCGTGACCACCGCGCCGACCACCCTCGGGCCCGGATCGGACGAGGGCGGCACAGGGGCCGAGGCCGCGCTGACCGCCACCGGTGTGACGGTCCGCTTCGGCGGCCTGACCGCGCTCTCCGACGTGTCCATCGAAGTGGCGCCCGGGCGCATCGCCGGGCTCGTCGGCCCGAACGGCGCCGGGAAGTCGACCCTTCTCGCCGTGCTCTCCGGGCTGCTGCGGCCGAACGGGGGCCTGGTCCAGCTGGGCGGGCAGGACGTGACCGGCGCCTCCGCCCGGAAGCGGGCCGGCCTGGGCCTGGCCCGCACGTTCCAGCAGCCCGAGCTCTTCATGGGGCTCACGGTGCGGGAGCACCTCGTGCTGGCCTACCGCGCCCGCGTCTCGCGCGTGCGCCTCTGGCGGGACATGTTCGACCCCCGCTCGTTGCTCCCGCCCTCCGCGGACGAGAGGGACTGCGTCGACGGGCTGCTCGAGACGCTGCGGCTGACCCGGGCCGCCCACGCGCCGGTGGCCGCACTGCCACTGGGGATGTGCCGCCTCGTCGAGGTGGGTCGCGCCCTCGCCAGCGACCCGCACGTCCTCCTCCTGGACGAGCCGCTCTCGGGTCTGGACATGAAGGCGTCGGACAATCTGCTCACCGTGTTCCGCCAGATCGTCGAGCAGAACGAGCACCCGCTGTCGCTGGTGATCGTCGAGCACGACGTGGCGGCCGTCCTCTCCCTGTCGGACACCGTCTTCGTGCTCGACTTCGGTGAACGCATCGCGGCGGGGAGCCCGGAGGAGATCCGCAACGACCCCGCCGTGCGCGCCGCCTACCTGGGGGACACCCAGGCCGAGCCGGGCCCGGCACCGGCACCATGACCGAGCCCATCCTCGACGTACGCGACCTCGACGTCAGCTACGGCGCGTCCCAGGCGCTCTTCTCCGTCTCCGTCTCGTGTGAACCGGGGACGGTGCTGGCCGTCCTGGGCGCGAACGGGGCCGGGAAGAGCACCCTCGCCCGTGCCGTCTCGGGTCTCGTCCCGCGGGGCTCCGGCACGGTGCGCTTCGACGGCCACGACGTCACGCGGCTGTCGCCACACCGCATCCGCAAACTCGGCCTGACCTACATCCCCGAGGGGCGCGGCATCTTCCCCGGTCTCACGGTCCTCGACAACCTGCGCATGGCCGTGGCGCAGGAGCGGCGGCAGGACCGGGCGGGTGCCATCGACCGCGCCATCGAGCGCTTTCCCATTCTCGGCAACCGGCGCGCGCAGCGCGCCGGCAGCCTCTCGGGCGGCGAGCAGCAGATGTTGGCGCTGGCCCGGGCGCTGGCCGTCTCGCCCAAGCTGGTCATCGCCGACGAGATGTCGCTGGGCCTGGCCCCGTTGGTCGCCGAGTCGGTCTTCGAAGGGCTCGAGGAGGCCCGCCGATCGGGGATCACCATCGTCCTCACCGAGCAGTTCGTGCACCGGGCCCTGGCCATGGCGGACCGCTGCGTCATCCTCACCCGGGGCCAGGTGGGCTGGGCGGGACCGGCCTCCGAGGCGGGCCAGGAAGTGATCGACCGCTACCTGGGCGAGGCGGACGGGGCGACCCCCACCGCCGTTACGAATGGGTTACAGTAACGCTGCTCACCGTGAGTGAGATGAGCATTCTCTTAATTGCGTAGCTGAATTCTAAACGGTAACGAGGCGGTCGAAAGGGATCCCGGACGGGGATCCCGGGGAGGGAACGAGTCGATGCCATCCGGAACGAGCACCATCAGGACCGAAAATTGTACCGACCGTTCGGGACTCGCACGGCGCCCACGAGAGGCCCGCGCCAATCGCCGAATGGCAACGGTCGCGGTCGCCGCGCTGGCCGGGCTCCCGCTCGGTTTGGCCGTGACCACGACGGCCCCGGCGTCCGCGTCCCCGGCGCCGATCACGATCGCCTACATCACCGACCTGACCGGTGAGGGCGGATCCGAGAACGCGAACTCGCCGGCCGGTTTCAACGCGCGCATCGCCCTGCAGAACGCCCAAGGCGGCGTCAACGGGCACAAGCTCGTCGGGCTCGTCCTCGACGACCAGACGAGTCCGACCGAGATCGCGACGGCGGTGCAGGAAGCGGACTCCAAGGCCTTCGGCATCGTCTCGCAGAGCCCGCTGATGTTCCTGGCGGCCAAGTACCCCAACCAGCAGGGCGTGCCGGTGACGGGCACCTACGACGACGGGCCCGAGTGGGGCACCCAGCCCTACACGAACATGTTCGCGTCGGACGAGGGCAGCGTCGACCCGAAGTATCCCGTCAACACGGAGATCGGCAACTTCCTCAAGGCCCACGGCGGTACCGTGCTGGGCTCCTACGGGTATGGGATCTCGCCCTCCTCCAGCCGGGCGGCCATCGCGACGGCGCAGTCTTTCCAGCACGCCGGGGGCAAGACCGGAGTCTTGAACACGACCGTGCCCTTCGGCAGCGTGGCCTTCACGAGTGACGCCCTCGTGGCCAAGCAGAAGGGCATCAATGCCATGGTGCCCGCCATGGACGCCAACTCCAACTACGCGCTGGCCCAGGCGCTCCAGCAAGCCGGGGTCAAGCTGAAGGCGACGCTCTACGCCACGGGCTATCAGCCCGACGCCATCCACTCCCCGGCATGGTCGACGCTGCAGGGCGCCTACTTCCTCTCGCCCTTCCGGCCGTGGCCGCTCGCCAACTCCGGCACCCAGCAGATGCAGGCGGCGATGGAGAAGTACGCGCACTTCAGCAAGAGCCAGTTCCCGACCTTCGGCCAGTACGAGGCCTGGGCCGGGGCGGACCTGATGATCAAGGGCCTGCAGATGGCTGGGGCGAACCCGAGCCGGGCGGCGGTGATCAAGGACCTGCGGGGACTCAAGTCCTACAACGCCAACGGGCTCCTGCCCCAAAGCATCAACTACTCGACGATCTTCGGGCACGACCCGGCGAAGACCTGCGCCTGGGTGATGCAGGCACACAAGAACGGCTTCACCGCCATCTCGTCGCAGCCGGTCTGCGGGACCGACATCCCTGGGACGTCAACGGCGAGCAGCTCGTAGCGCATCGCGCGACACACACATCGCAACGTCCCGCCGGTCCGACGCCGGCGGGACGTTGCGCGTGCGGCGCAGACTCAGCCGGCCACCGGGAGGTCGTGGTCGACGGTGACGCGGGCATCGTCGAAACTGAGGAAACGGCCGAGAGGCATCGACTCCGGCAGCGGGTCCTCGTAGCTCCACGCGACGTCCTCGAGGACGGCGTCGGCGACGCGGGCGCTCCAGTAGGTCGCCGTCCCCTTGTAGGGGCAGTACGTGCGCGTGGCGCTCGTCTCCAAGAGGTCGGTGCGCACGAGGCGCGGGTCGACGTACAGCCGCGGCTCGAGCGCGGTCTCGTACACCGCCAGGGTCGCGGTCGTGTCGACCAGCGTGACGCCCGCGGCCTCGACCCTGAGGTGACGGCCCGACCGCAGGCAGTCGACGCGGTGGTACGGGTTGCGCGGGTGCCCGAACACCTCCTCGTCCTCTTCGTACCAGGACCCGGCCGCGTCCCACGCCACCGTCACGTAACCCGGCGCGTCGGGCTCCGGTTCGCCCCGTACCCCGTGCACGTCGCCCTCCGGGAAGGCGTAGAAGGGTGGACGCCCGGGCCGGTGCACCAGCAGCGCCCGCTCGGAGTCGACGATGGTGTGCCCGTCTCTGATGCCCCTGACCCGACGGCGGAAGGGCTCGAGGTAGGCGACGCCGGTGGGCACGGCTGCGGTGAAGTGCCCCGCCGGCCGCGTGCTCAACGGCCCCCGGCCCGTGCTCAGGCTCACAGCGCCGTCCGTTCGTCGCGGGCACCCTCGCTCTTCGGGAAGGGCCGGACCATGGCCTCCACCGCGAACGACGCCAGCAGCGCCCCGGCCTCGTCGTACACCCGCCCCTCGGCGTGCGTCATGCCATCCCCGGCGAAGGTCGAGAGGTGGTGGTACCGCATCCACTCGTCGGCGCGGACGTCCCGGTGCAGCGACAGGTGGATCGCGTTGATCCCCATGGAGAGGGTCCGGTGGGCGGCCGCCTGGCCGATGCCCTCGTGGGGCCGCAGGGCGGCGGCGATCGGCATGTGGCCGGTGAATTGGGCGAGCAGCGCGGCATGCAACAACGGATCTTGTGGGACGGCCCGGAAGCGGACCCAGCAGTCGAGGGTAGGCGGGCCGGCCGGGGCGTCGAGGTCGTTGGTGTAGGCCCCGTCGACCACCCTGAGGGCGCGCCCGGTGACGCCCATGTCGAACGGGGGGCACTCGTAGGGACCCGGGACCTCCGTCGGGGCGGCGGCGTGGCGCACGACCTCGGGCGCGGTGGCGTCGAGGAGCAGCGTCCCCGCAGCACAGCAGCGGCCGGCCTGGCGAACCTGCACCGCCAGCCCCGTGAACGACCGGCCGTCGCTCAGCTCGTCGAGCAGGAATTCGAGCGGGCGTCCGGCGTCGGCTCCCCGGAGGAAGAGCATGCCGGCGGAGACGACCCGCCGGCCCGGCGCGTGGCGGCCGGCCGCCACGATCGCCTGCCCCAGCATCTGGCTGCCCTCGACGACTGGCCGGCGACCGTCGGTGTGCGCCGCACCGACGAAGCGGAGATCGCCGGCGGGTTGCACGTCCATCATCTCGATGAGGTCGCCGGCGTCGCCCCAGAACGGCACGCGCGTGACCGTGACGTCACGCGGGTCCCCGCCGGGCGGGGCCTCTTCGACGATCTCGACGCGCACGCGCCCCGGGTCGAAGGTGCCGTGGTCACGCAGGGCGCCGCCGCCCGCGGGTGCGGACATGACGGCGAGCACGTCGCGGCCGTCGCCGCCTGTCGCCTCGCCGATGCTCCAGAGGCGCCCGTCACCCACCGCGCCGGGGACGGGGCCCGCCCGCTCGTCCCGGAAGAGCGCGAGCTCGATGTCGTCCAACGGGAACCACAGCTCGGGTGGTTCCCCGTCACGGTCGAGGCAGAGGCAGGCGTCGGATCGTGCCACCAGTACCTCGCCCCACCAGGCGCGCACGCGGTACGGAAACGCCGCCAGCTTCACGCCAAGTCCGCGTCTCCGGTCGCCCGGCTCGTCACTCGAACCCGCGCGGGCTGAGCGGTGCCGACGAGGTGGCGCGGGGCGTGATGGTGACCGACGGCAGGCTGATGGTGCCCCCCTGGCGGGTCAGCGCGTCGACGACGCCGACCAGATCGTTGACGTCGATCAGCGAGTCGGCCAGGTACTTGCGCTCCACCCACTGGGTCCCGAAGTGCACGGCGCGCTCGGGGTCCCAGCCGTCGGCGAAGCCGGTCATGGAGTCGCCCTGGCCCCCCGCACAGTCGCCGACGACGAGCCGGGTGAAGCCGATCGTCGGGTGCTCCGCCCGCCAGGCTTCCACCAGTTTGTCCAGTGCGGCCTTGCTCACGGCATAGGCGCCCAGCCCCGGCCAGGGCGGCGTCTGGGACGCGCTGACCGACGAGAGGTAGATGGCGACGCCTTCGGAGTCGGCGAGGTGGGGGAGGGCGGCGGCCGTCACCAGCGCAGCCCCGATGACGTTCGTGTCGAAGACCCGCCGCCACGTGTCGGCGTCCAGGTCGACCAGGGCGGCGAGCGGCCCGATGGCCGGCGTGTAGACGAGGGCGTCGATCCCGCCCAGGTGCGCGGCCGCGGCGCCGATCGCCGACGCGCACGATTCGGCACTGGTCACGTCGCAGACCAGGGCCACGCTCTCGGGTCCCGCCTCCTTGGCGGCGGCCTCGAGCCTGTCCGCCCGGCGCGCCAGCAGCGCGGTCCGGGCACCTCGTTGGGTCAAGCCGATACCGATGCAGCGACCCAGGCCACTCGATGCACCAACCACGACCGTACGCAAATGCGATCCTCCCCGTGACGTTCCTGGCAACGATGTTAGTCAGGAGCTGGAATTGTGATTCTCCCACGTCAGAGGCGGATTCCGCCTCCCGACGACGGCGCGACCCCTTGAGCGACCCCATGGCAATCGTTAGCCTTCGCGTGCGCCTACAACGGGTGCGTTGAAAGGGGGGATGATGGCACGAGCGGCAATCATCTCGGTCGACGGGCACGTGCGGGCCTCGCGCAGCGAGTACCGCAACTACATCGAGGAGGGGTACCTCGACGTCTTCGACGCCTGGGCGCACGCCCAGGAGGAGGCGGGCGCACCCGAGAGCGGCAACCTCAGCCCGTCGCTGGACCCCACCTCCCAGTGGGACTCGGACCTGCGCCTGAAGGACATCGAGAGTCAGGGCGTCGTCGCCGAAGTCCTCTTCCCCAACGGTCTGCCCTTCCAGTCGCGCCCGTCGGACGACGTGGGCGGCTTCTCCGACCCCGAGCTGAATCGGCAGGCCCGCCTGGCGTACAACCGCTGGCTCGCAGATTTCTGCGGGCGGACGCCGGGCCGCCGCGCCGGCCAGGCTCTCGTCTCATTCGACGACGTCGATGGGGCCGTCGCCGACATCCGCTGGGCCAAGGAGCACGGCCTGGCCGGGGTCATGATGCCGGCCCTGCTGCCCGGCGACGCCTTCTTCTTCGACCCGGCCCTTGACCCCGTCTGGGCCGCCTGTGTCGAGGTCGACCTGCCGATCAGCCAACACGGCGGAACCGGCGCGCCCGCCTACGGCCCGCCCGGCTTCGCCGCCATCATGACCTTGGCGCTCGAGCACTCCTTCTATTCGGGGCGTTCCCTCTGGCAGATGATCCTCGGCGGGGTCTTCGAGCGTTTCCCGGACCTGCGCATGGCCTTCGTGGAGACGGAGGCGGACTGGATCGCCTTCCAAGTGCGCAAGCTCGACCGCCGGCTCGACTGGGGCGACGACTGGACGGGCTGGGCCCAGGAGCTCCAGCGCTCGCGCCGCTTCAGGCGCCGGGTGCGCGACTACTGGGCCGACAACTGCTTCTCGGGCATCTCGCCCTTCACGGACACCCAAGTCCCCCTCGAGGAGCTGGCCCGTCCCAGCGCGACGTACGAGGAGTTCGCCATCGGGTGTGACAACGCCATGTTCGGGGTGGACTACCCGCACTTCGAGTCGGTCTTCCCCGACACGGCGACCCAGGTCGACGCGCTGGTGGCCCACCCGAGCATCACGACGGAGGTGGCCCGCAAGATCCTCTACGAAAACGCCGCCCGGGTGTACGGCTTCGACCTCGCGCACCTCCAGCCGGACATGGACCGGGTCGGTTTCGACATCGAGGAGCACCGGGTCATCCGGCCCGCCTGAGCGCCACGCCGCCGTCCGGCGAGACGGCTCACTCCTCACCGGACGGCTCCACGAAGGCCGGACGCCGAGCCCACACCAGGGGGCAGGATGTCGGGCGTTGACGTTCCCGCTTCGACCTGGTGGCCACCGTGGCGGTAGCCCAGAGGAAGCCGTCGATCTCCATTCCCGAGGCTTCGCCGCTGCCGGAGAACGCCTCTTTTGGCATTTAGTTTGACGTTGAAGTATTCTTGGCAGATGGCCGACCGGACGCGCTGGCAGGAGGAGTTCGACCGCTCGCCGCGCCGGGCGACGCGCTTCGAGACCATGTCCGGCCTGCCGCTCGAGCCCGTCTACGGGCCCGAAGGATCGGAACGACCCGGCGTCTACCCCTACACCCGCGGGCCGTATGCGTCGATGTACCGGTCTCGCTTGTGGACGATGCGCCAGTTCGCCGGGTTTGGCACCGCCGAGGACACCAACGGGCGATTCAAGGAGCTCCTGCGCGCGGGCGGTGACGGGCTCTCGACGGCGTTCGACATGCCGACCCTGCTCGGGCGCGATTCCGACGACCCATTGGCCAAGGGGGAGGTCGGACGGGCCGGGGTGGCGGTCGACACCCTCGCCGACATGGAGACGCTCTTCTCGGGCATCGATCTGGCCACGGTCTCGACTTCCATGACGATCAATTTCAGGAGCCGCCCCCGTCCTCGCCTTCTACGTCGGCGTGGCCGACCGCACCGGGGTGTCCCGCCGTGCGCTGTCGGGGACGATCCAGAACGACATCTTGAAGGAGTACCAGGCCCAGAAGGAGTACGTCCTCCCGCCACGCCCTTCGGTGCGCCTGGTCACCGACGTCATGCGCTTCTGCACCGCCGAGATGCCGCGCTGGCATCCGGTCTCGGTATCGGGCTACCACATCCGCGAGGCTGGCTCGACGGCGGCGCAAGAGCTGGCCTTCACCCTGGCCAACGGCTTCGCCTACGTCGAGGCAGCGATCGCTGCCGGCATGGAGGTCGAGACCTTCGCCCCACGCCTCAGCTTCTTCTTCAACGCCCACATCGACTTCTTCGAGGAGATCGCCAAGTACCGCGCGGCGCGGCGCATCTGGGCCCGTTGGATGCGAGACCGGTACGGCGCAGCCGACGGGCGCTCCACCCAGTTGCGCTTCCACACGCAGACGGCGGGGGTGTCGCTCGCCGCCCAACAGCCGGAGGTCAACCTGGTCCGTGTGGCCATCGAGGCTCTGGCCGGGGTGCTCGGAGGGACCCAGAGCCTGCACACCGATGCCTTCGACGAGGCGCTCGCGCTGCCAAGCGAACACGCGGCACGGCTGGCGCTGCGCACCCAGCAGGTCATCGCCGAAGAGTCCGGCGTGGTGCACGTGGCCGATCCGCTCGGCGGATCGTGGTTCGTCGAGGAACTGACCGACACCCTGGAGCGAGAGGCCGAAGGGGTATTCGCCCACCTGCTCGAAACGGGGTCCGGGTCCATGCTCGACGGCGTGATCGCCTGTATCGAGGACGGCTGGTTCGTCTCGGAGATCGCCGACGCGGCCTACGCCTTCCAGTCCAAGCTGGCCAAGGAAGAATGGATCATGGTGGGGGTCAACGGGTACGTCGAGGACGACGGTGTCGCGCCCTCGACCCTCTCGATCGATCCCGGGGTTGAAGCCGCGCAGCTCGAGAGCCTGGCTGCGGTCAAGCAGGACCGCGACGACGATGCGGTCCGCCGGTCGCTCGCCCGCCTCATCGCGGACGCGCAGGATCCCACGATCAATCTCATGCCAGCGCTCATCGAGGGAGCGCACGACCTGGTCACCCTGGGCGAGACGATGGCGGCCCTCGAGTCGGTGTTCGGGATCTACACCGAGCGCCACGTCGCGTGACCATGGCACTCGACCACACGCGATCCCTGCGCGTGCTCATGGCCAAGGTCGGCCTCGACGGCCATGACCGGGGGCTGCGTGTGGTGGCGCGCATCCTGCGCGACGCGGGATGCGAGGTCGTCTACGCCGGGTTGCGCCAGTCACCAGAGACGATCGCCGCCATAAGTGCGCAGGAAGACGTCGACGTCGTCGGTGTGTCCATGCACAACGGGGCCCATCTGACGCTGGCCCCGGCCGTTGTCGGCGCACTGCAGGACGCGGGGCTCGAGACCCCTGTCGTCATCGGCGGCATCATCCCGCCCGACGACGTCCCGGTCCTCCTGGCCGCGGGCGTCGCCGCCGTACTCGGGCCCGGTGCCTCCAACGAAGAGGTGGTCGAGACGGTGCGCACCGCGGCGGAGGGGGCCGACGGCGTGTGACCTCCGTCATTGCGCGCGGTCGCCTGCCGTTCGACCCGATCGCCGAGGCCATGCGGCAATGGTGCGCGCACGGCTGGGACGACGCGGCGCAGGGCATGGGCGTGGTCACGTCGGTGATCCGCGCCGAACAGATCCTCTCCGGTCGGGCGGAGGAGGCGGTGCGTCCCTTCGGTCTCACGTTCGCCCGCTACGAGGTCTTGATGCTCCTGCGCTTCTCCTCGCGCGGCGAGTTGCCACTGGGCAAGATCGGCCAACGTCTCCAGGTCGGCGCCGCCAGCGTGACCAACGCCATCGACCGGCTGGAGCGGGACCGGCTCGTGCGGCGACGGGTCAACCCCAAGGACGGCCGGGGCGTTCTGGCCGCCATCACCACCCAGGGAAGGGACCTCGTGCAGGAGGCCACGGCGGCACTGAACAGGTCGCTCTTCACCGAGCTGGAGCTTTCCCCGGCCGACGCCGACGCGCTGTTCTCACTCCTGACGACGCTGCGCCGACGCGCCGGCGACTTCGACTGACGGGCCGTTCGAGGGGCCAGAGCCACCGGCCGGCCAGGCGGGCCGAAGTGCTATTCTCCGTGGCGTAGAACGTGGTTCTCGCCATCGGGCGGGGGCCGTCGAGCCGCCGAAGGAGCGCTGATGGGGGAGTTCGACGAAATCGATTTCTTCAGGGGCAACGAGCTGGTCGCCGACCCGTATCCCTACTTCGACTCGCTGCGCCAGAAATGCCCGGTTCAGCGGGAGCCACACCACGACGTAGTCATGGTCACCGGCTACGACGAGGCCGTCTCCGTCTACACGAACACCGCGACGTTCTCGTCCTGCAATTCGGTCACCGGTCCCTTCCCGGGGTTCCCCGTCGCGCTCGAGGGTGACGACGTGAGCGAGCTCATCGAGCAGTACCGCGAGCAGTTGCCCTTCAGCGACCAGATCCTGACCATGGACCCGCCCACGCACAAGGCGCACCGGGGTCTGTTGATGCGGCTGATCACGCCGAAGCGCCTGCGCGAGAACGAGGATTTCATGTGGCGGCACGCCGACCGCCAGATCGACGAGTTCGTCGCGTGGGGAGAGTGCGAGTTCATACGGGACTTCGCTGCTCCGTTCACGCTCTACGTCATCGCCGACCTCCTCGGCGTCCCCGAGGAGGACCACGAGTGGTTCCGGGAGGAGCTCCAGGGCGGCGGCAGCCACCGCCCCCAGGGACTCGGCAGTACGGGATCGGGCTCCTTGAGCCACTCGCCGCTCGGGTTCCTCTACGACCGCTTCAGTGCGTACGTGGAGGCCCGCCGGGACGAGCCCCGTGACGACGTCCTCACCGGGTTGGCCACCGCGACCTTTCCCGACGGCTCGGTGCCCGAGGCGCTCGAGGTGGCCCGAGTCGCGGCCAACGTCTTCTCGGCCGGCCAGGAGACCACCGTGCGGCTCCTCGGCACGGCGCTCCTGACGATCGCCGAGCAGGCGGAAGTCCAGGCGCGGTTGCGGGAGGACAGCACCCGCATCCCCGACTTCGTCGAGGAGTGCCTCCGCTTCGAGAGCCCGGTCAAGGGTGACTTCCGCCTGGCCCGCACAGCGGTGACGGTGGGTGGGGTCGACGTCCCGGCAGGCTCGTGCGTCATGGTGCTCAACGGCGCCGCCGGCCGTGACCCCCGCCGCTTCGACGACCCGGGCGAGTTCCGCATGGATCGGGCGAACGCCAAGGAGCATCTCGCCTTCGGCCGGGGCCCGCACGCGTGCCCCGGTGGCCCCCTGGCCCGGGCCGAGACGCGCATCAGCATCGAGCGCCTCCTGGCGCGGCTCGGCGATATCCACATCGCCGAGTCCCAGCACGGGCCGGCGGGAACCCGGCACTTCGAGTACGTGCCGACCTACATCCTGCGAGGCCTGACGCGGCTCCACCTCGAGTTCACCCCGATCGACTGACCCCCCCCGGGGGGATCAGGCGGGCGCGAGTTGGCGGATGACGGTTTCTCCGAACGCGTCCAGCGTGTGCGGGGCGGCGAAATCCGTGAACCAGACGTACAGGCGCTCGACGCCCCGGTCGGCCAGCGAACCGAAGTGGTCGACGAGCTCCGGCGCCGTTCCGAGAATGTGCGAGCCCCAGAAGCGCCGACGTGCCAGCTGTTCGACCTGGTCACGGTCCTCGCCGGGTCCGACGAAAGCGACCTGTGCCTGCAGGGAACAGCGGGCCCCACCCGCCAAGGGTCGCATCTCGTCGAACCGCTCGAGGATGTTCACGTGGACGTTCCACCAGTCGGCGTAGGTGGCCACCAGCTCCATGGTGCGGCGTCCGGCGCCACCGATGGTGATCGGGATCTTCCGCGTCGGCGTCGGCTGTAGCTGTGCGCCCGAGAGGCGGAAATGCTCGCCGTCGTAGTCCACCGGCTCCCCGCGCCAGAGCGCGGTCACGATGTCGAGGGACTCGTTCAAGCGGCTGAGGCGCTGCCGCGGTTCGGTCGAGCCGACACCGAACGCCTCGAATTCGGCCGCCACCGATCCCCAGCCGATCCCGAGTTCGAACCGCCCACCCGACGCGTGGTCGATCGACACCGCCTCGCGGGCGAGCACGACCGGGTGCCGGAAGGAGTCGCAGAGGACGAGCGAGCCGACCTGGAGGTCGGAGGTCCGCGCGGCGATCCACGCATTGGTGACCATCGCCTCGAACATCGGCGAGGACTCGGCGCCCGGCGGCGCCAGGTGGTCCATGCCGGCGATGCCGGCGAAGCCGGCCGATTCGGCGCGGCGCGCCCGGTCGACCATCTCATCCATCGTCATGCGCATCTGCGGCAGGTAGAGCCAGAACTCGGGAGCATTCGCCATGGCGGTGGAGACTACCGATCTCCCCGCGGGCCGTTCCCGACGACGAATCGGGCGAGCCGCGGATCGATCTCGTCGAGGTGTCGGGAGGTGGTGGGTTCGTCGAGGAACGAACCCCTGAACCCGTTGGCGGCGACGCGGGCGAGTGTGGCCGCATCGAGGTGGAGCTGCTCGGCCACGGCGGCGTAGTTGTCCCCGATGTAGCCCCCGAAGTACGCCGGGTCGTCGGAGTGGACGGATGCCACGACGCCGCGCGCCAAGAGGGCGGGCAACGGGTGGTCGGCCAACGTTTTGACGACCTGGAGTCGCACGTTGGAAAAGGGGCAGACGGTCAGCGGGACCCGCTCCCGCGCCAGGTGCCGGACGAGCCGGTCGTCTTCGAGGCACCGGATCCCGTGGTCGATCCGCTCCGCCCCGAGGTTGTCCAGCGCCTGCCAGATGTAGTCCGCCGGACCTTCTTCACCGGCATGGGCGACGGCGTGGAACCCTTCGGCGCGGGCCCGGGCGAAGACGCCGGCGAACGCAGAAGGCGGGAAGCCGACCTCCGACGAGTCGAGCCCGACCCCGATGAACGACCCGCCGAAGGGGAGCGCCTGTTCCAGCGTGGCCATCGCCCGTTCCTCCGGCAGGTGGCGCAGGAAACAGAGGATCAGCTGCGAGCTGACGCCGAGGGCGTCACCGTCTGCGAGAGCCCGGGTCAAGCCCGAGATAACGCGGGAGATCGGGATGCCCCGGTCCGTATGCGTCTGGGGGTCGAAGAAGATCTCGGCGTGGCGCACGCCCTGGGCGGCGGCTCGCTCCAGGTACGCCATGCCCAGGTCGTAGAAGTCGCGCTCCTCGAGGAGGACCGCGCACGCCTGGTAGTAGATGTCGAGGAAGGACTGGAGGTTGGCGAAGTGGTAGGCGGCACGCACGTCCTCGACCCGCCGGAACGGGATGGTGACGTGGTTGCGCCGGGCCAGTTCGAACATGAGCTCCGGCTCGAGGGTCCCTTCGATGTGGACGTGGAGCTCCGCCTTCGGGAGGGCGAGCGCGAAGGCACGAAGATCCGATCCCGGGTGCGGCATGCCGTCAGCCTCTCAATTCCCGGCTGGGCGAGGCCAGCGGCCGCTCGGCACGGGTCTTTCCCTCGTCGGGGTGCCCACCAGACACACAACCAACGCGGTTGCTCCTAAAGGTTGTCCGTGGAGCGGTCGACAACGAATTGGGCGAACCGTGATGTGGATGGTGTCGGACACAACGGCTCGGCCACGAGGCGGCGGAGCATCAGGCGGTAGGTGGCGAAGGGGACCGAAAAGCAATGGTTACCGAAACCGAATGGGACGCAGAGATCGCGAAGGCGAAACGCCTCCGCATGCTCAGTCCGCCGGCCGGCCTGCTGGTCCTCGGGCTCATCACCGTGCCCGCCCTGGCGCTCGGCTCGACGGTCGCCTCGGGCGGCGCGCGCTACGTGGCCAGCGCCGGCATCCTGGTCGGGCTGTTGGTCCCGCTCGTGGTCGTCCTTGTCCTGCTCAGCGACCGGCAGCAGCACAAATCGGACCAGAAGGTCCGGGCCCTCACCAACGAGCTGACCGAGGCCATCGCCGTGGCGGACCGTGAGGGTGTCATCCGCGACACGCAGGTCCAGCGCCAGCAATTCGAGAGCCGGCTCGCCAACGTGCTCGACATGGCCGAGGGGGAACCCGAGGTCATCGACGTCATCGAGCGCTCCTTCGGCGAGGTCCTGCCCGAGGCACCGGCAGAGCTGCTCTTGGCGGACAACAGCCACGCCCACCTGCTCCGCATGGCCGGGGTCGGCCCCGAGGGCGAGCCGCCGTGCTGCAGCGTCGACTCGCCGGACCGCTGCCCGGCGGCGCGGCGGGCCCAGATCCAGACCTTCTCCGACAGCGACGACCTCGACGCCTGTCCCAAGCTGCGGAGCCGCCCCCAGGGCCGCCTCTCCGCGCTCTGTGTGCCCGTCTCGATCATGGGCCGCACGGTTGGGGTTATCCATGCCACCGGTCAGCCCCACGCCGTCGTCGACGAGAACCGCATCCAGGACCTGACGACCCTGGCCAAGCTGGCGGGTGCGCGCATCGGGTTGCTGCGGGTCATGGCCGAGACGCAGCTCCAGGCGTCGACCGACACCCTGACCGGGCTGCTCAACCGCCGCTCCTTCTCCGACCAGGTCGGCGCCGTCCCGCGCCACATGCATCCGGTCTCGGTGGCGATGGCAGACCTCGACCACTTCAAGACGTTGAACGACACCTACGGCCACGAGACCGGCGACCGGGCACTCCGCCTCTTCGCGCGGGTTCTGCGGGACACGCTCCGCACGAGCGACGTCGTGTCGCGCTACGGAGGGGAGGAGTTCGCCATCGCGTTCCCCGACTGCTCGACGGCCGACGCTGCGCACGCGCTCAACGCCGTGCGTGCGCAGCTCGACGCTGCCGTCACCGTCGGCGGGCTCCCCAAGTTCACCGCCAGCTTCGGCGTCACCGATACCGAGCCCGGTGAGGAGCTTGCCGCCGCGCTCCGGCGCGCCGACGACGCGCTCCTGGTGGCGAAGCGCCAGGGCCGCGACCAGGTCGTCCTGCACGACACGGAAATTCCCTCGGCGGGCGCGGGGGCCGAGGACGGGATCGTCGTGTCGGCCCTCAACGGCCACCACGTGCCCGAGTAGGCCCAGCAAGCGCCTGGAATCAGGAGAACCGGCCTGCGATGTCGCGCGCTTGCGCGCCGTAGCCGCCGCCGAACAGGACGGCGTGGACGAGGAGCGGGTAGAGCTGGAAGAGCGCGACGCGCGCCTCCCATCCCTCATGGAGCGGCCGTGCCTCTCGATACGCCCCGAGAAAGCGCTCGGGCACCTGGCCGAAGAGGGCCAGCATCGCCAGGTCCTCCTCGGGGTGGCCGCCGTGCACGGAGGGGTCGATGAGCCAGGACCGGCCGTCCGCCCCCGGCAGCACGTTGCCCCACCACAGGTCCCCGTGCAGCAGCGCCGGGCCTCCGGGCGGCAGCAGGGCGTCGAGACGGTCGACCACGGGGTCCACGGCCCCGGCCAGACCACAGCGGCCGGCCAGTTCGTGCAGCCGGGGCCCGTAGAAGCGTGTGGCGTCGGGAGCGGTGGCGGGATCGACGCGGCAGGCGCCGATCCACGACGAGCCCCCGCCCCAGTACGGAAACGGGGCGCCGTGCAGCGCGGCCAGCGACCGTCCGAGTGCATCGTCGTGCCCGCCGGTGCGTGGGCCGAGCTCCACGGCCACGGTCACGAGGAACTCGTCGTCGCCGAGGACCACTTCGGGCACGGGTGGTGCGTCCGGGATGGAGCGCAAGAGCCGGAGTCCCTCCGCCTCGTCGCGCGCGCCCGGGCCGACCTTCGCCACCAGGTCGCGGCCGGCGGCCCGTACGTGCCACGTGCGTGCCTCGAGCGGCCGGACGGGACCGAGGGGGCCGACGGCCTCCTCGAGACGCGAGAGCCACGACGTCGGCGCCGACATACTCCCACTCTGGCATTCGGGCCTCCGGGCGGGGAGCCCGTCCGCCGACGTCGTCGAGCATGATGGTCGGATGACGCGACCCCGTGTGGCCGGCCTCGTGTTGACCCCGGGTGCGAGCGCCGGGCGCACGCACCCGGGTCTCGTGGCCGTCGACGATGCCGTCTCGCCGCTCGGTATCGCGGTCGAGCGGGTCGAGTTCCCGGGACAGGCGGCCGGCAAGCGCCGGACGGATCCCCCGGCCGTGTGCATCGAAACGGTCCGCGCCGCCGCCTCTGCACTGGCCGCACGCTTGGCCGTCCCGGCCAACCGGATCGCGGTGGGCGGCCGCTCCTTCGGCGGTCGGATGTGCTCGTTGGCCGTCGCCGAGGGCCTGGAAGCGGCGGTACTCGTCCTGGTCAGCTATCCGCTACACCCACCCGGCAAGCCCGATCGCCTCCGGACCGAGCACTTCCCGCAGCTGCGAGTGCCGTGCCTCTTCGTCTCGGGCCGCCGTGACGGCTTCGCCACACCGGCCGAGCTCGAGCACGAGGTGGCGGCCATCCCGGGCCCCGTCACGCTGGCATTCGTGGACGGGGATCACTCGCTGCGGAAGAGCCAGACGGAAGCGGCCGACGTGGTGGCGAGATGGCTCGCCGGGCTGGTCTGAGCCGGCAGCGCGCTCCATCCTCGGCGGCGGCGCTTGTGCGGCCGTACCCGACGAGGTAGGCCTAGGAGTGATGGCCGAGCACGAGTCGGACGACTACCTCGACGAGCAGGAGGACGAGTCATTCCCGGCGTCCGACCCGCACTCCGACTGGGCGGGGCCGCCGTCGGAACGCGAGGAGGAATGAAACCCCGGTTGGCCTGACGGCGCCACGTGGCCTCAGCCGGTTGCGATCCGCTCGAGCAGGTCGGCCGTGTCCTGCGGCGCCGCCAGCATCATGTCGTGCCCGCACGCCAGCTCATGGGTCTCCCAGCCTGCGGCGACCGCCGCTTCGTAGAACCGCTGGAGGCTGGCGAGCGGCGGGTCGCTGTGGCGCACGTAGACCTTGCGGAGTTGCCGCAGCGGGCCCGGGTCGAACGCGGTCGGTTCCACCACGCACCGGATCGGGAAGTCGGTCAGCCGGGGACCGACCCGGGCGCGGAGCACGTCCTCTCCGACGCCCCACTGGTCGAGGAAGGCGTCGGTGGCCGGCACGTACCAGCCCTCGCCGTCGACCGCCGCCAGCTGTCGATAACGCTCCGCCGTCTCAGGTGGCTCGACGTCGAGAAGGCTCTCGCCCGGTCCGGTGACGAAGGCGCCGAGATAGGTCACCGAACGCAGACGCGACCCGGACCGCTCGGCCACCGGTCCCGCCAGCACGCCGGCATAGCTGTGCAGGACGAGATGGACGTCGGTCAGGTCCTCGAACCAGAGCAGATCCTCGAGATCCCGCACGTGGGTGGAGATCCCCACGTCGGGCGTCAGCGCGCCGCTGCCGATCGCCTTGGCCGGTCAGCGTGGGCCGCAGCACGTCGTGGCCGCGGCGGGCGAGCCGGGCTTGCACGTCGGTCCAGCACCAGCCCCCGTGCATCGCTCCGTGGACGAGTACGAACGTGGCCACCCCAATTCCTCTCCCGGCTCCCCGGACCTGGACCGACACTACGAGACGGTCTCGAACGCCGCATTCCGCCCGGAGCGGGCAATCCGTGTGCATGAACGGCCCTAGGCGGTTCCGGTTCTCCCGCTCGTCGTGGCATCGACAGCACCAGAACAACTCCTTAATTCGGGTCCATTTCGTGCCGTCAATAGAGGGGTGGGAGTAGCGCTCGCGGACCGGGACGGCGAGAGGAACGACTTCCTCAGCCGACCGCCGTGGAACTGGTCCCGCCGCCGCTCGACCCCGCGGCGGCACGCCCCCCGTGCGGAGTCCGGCGCGCCCGCTCGACCGGCGGATGCGGTGCATCGTCGCGGTCGCGGCCGAGCTGATGGAGCAATTCGAAGCGGAATTCACACGGGCCCCGGCTGCCCTGCAGCTCGTGGCCGGAAGGAGCTGACATGCGGATCCTCATCGCCGACGACGACGCGCCCAGCCGCCTCCTCCTGCAGGCGATCGTGACCAAGCTGGGACACAGCTGCCTGGTGGTCGAGGACGGGGCGAGCGCGTGGGACCGGTTGGCACAGGGGGGGATCGACGTCTTATTGACGGACTGGACGATGCCGGGGTTCGACGGACTCGAGCTCTGCCGGCGTGTGCGCGAGGAGCCGTCGGACCACTACGTGTACATCGTGTTGACCACGGGGCTGGACCATCCCGAGCACATCCTCCAGGGCATGGGCGCCGGTGCGGACGACTGTCTCGTCAAGCCCGTCGACTCGTTCGCGGTGCAGACCCGACTCGTTGCCGCGGCCCGCGTCACCGAGCTGCACGGCAAGCTGACCCAGATGCAGGCCCAGCTCGAACGGGCCAACCTCGAGTTGTTCGAGCAGACGCTCACCGACGAACTCACCGGCCTGAGCAACCGGCGGGCCATGGAGGACGACCTGGCCCGTATGCACGCCCGCGCGGCACGGATCGGCCGCACGTACGGGATCGCACTGTTCGACATCGATCACTTCAAGCTCTACAACGACCACTACGGGCACGTCGCGGGTGACGAGACGCTCCGGCGTGTCGCCGCCACGATCGACGTCGTCGTGCGCGCGGGGGAGTGCGCCTACCGCTACGGCGGCGAGGAGTTCCTCCTCCTCATGCCGGACTGCCGCCCCACGGACTCGATCTTCATGACCGGGGAGCGGATCCGCCAGGCCGTGATGGAGGTGGCCATCCCCCACGGCGCCCGACCCTCCTCCCCAGCCCTGGTCACCTTGAGCGGCGGCGTGTCGTGTTGGTCGCCGGGTTCGCCCCTGACACCCCACGAGGTCCTGGAGGAGGCGGACGAGGCGCTCTTCCAGGCCAAGTCGAACGGCCGCAACCGGGTGTACGCCGCGCCGTCCGTCGACGGCTTGGTCGATCAGGCCCCGTTGTTCACCACGCTCAGCCGCTGACGCCGGCTCAGGCCGGCACGGTCGTCAGGGTGGCGCGCGAAAGCGCGGAAGCCGTCGGACGTCTGCGCCACGAACTGCTCGTCGTGCGCCGGCTCGCCGCGCGCGATCCAGGTCAGTGTCGCCTCCACCAGCCAGCCGAAGAGCGCATCGGCCCGCCAGGCGTCGAGGAGCTCGTCGCCGGTGTCGAGCGACGCCAGCTGACGCACCACCGCGACGGACACCGCGCGCAGCTCGGCCGCGTAGGCCGCGAACTGGGGCTCGCGCGCCGCGTGGCGCCACAGCAAGGTGAAGGCGGCGGGGTCGCCGCGGGCGACCGTCAGCAGCGTGCGGGGCCCGAGCCCGCTCTGGCCCGGCTCGGCCAGCTCGGCGCGCAGCTCCTGGCCCAGCTCGTCGAAGACCTGCTGGAGGATCTCGCGGTAGAGCTCCTCCTTGGACCCGAAGTGGCGGTAGACGATGAGCTTGGTCACCCCGCAGGCGGCGGCCACGTCGTCCATGGAGGTGTCGGCGAAGCCCGACGCCGCGAAGGCGCGGGCCGCTCCGTGGAGGATGGCAGCGCGCCGCTCGGCGCGGGGAAGGAGTTTGCTCTCGATCTGTATACGTGAAAGTATACACCGAGGAGTACACACCGCCCGGGATGCGATGGGAGGGCTAGCCATGAACACGGCGCAGGTGGAGTTCACCGAGGAGGAGCTGTTGGCGGACCTGCCGGTGGCGGAGCCGCTGATCGCCGGCGGCGTGCGCTGCCACGGCGGCTTCGACGCCGACGGCCGCTACGTGTCACCGCGCACGCGGTTCCGCTCGCCCGCGATCGCGGCCTGGGGGGCACAGAACGAGCGGCTCTTCTCGACCGAGTTGATCGACCCGCCGCTCGAGTGGTGGGAGCGCTCCTACCCCAACATCGAGCAGGCGCGCTTCCTCGTGCGCGCCGGTGTGCCCGAGCCGCTGATGGCGACGCTGACCCGCATCGGCACCGTGGAGGGCTACGGCGCCAACATCCGCCTCCTCAAGCCGAAAGACCTCCAGCGCCGCTTCGCCGAGGACGTCCGCGGCACCGCCATCGACCACCTGGGCGGCGGGTTGTTCGAGGCGCACGGACGCGACGAGGCCGGCTGGGAGGCCGAGGCGGGCCACCGCGACATGTGGTTCGCGGCGCGCGACATCGCGTTCGAGCGACCGCCGGAGGACCTCGACATCGAGGCCATGCTGGCCCGGATGGGCTTCGGCCCCGGACGACCAGGCGCCGAGGCGCACCGCCTGCTGCCCGACGACATCGCGCCCGAGCTCGAGATGATGGTGACGCTGATGATCCGGGTCCTCTTCATCGAGATCTCCGCCTTCCACACCTTCGCCTGGGCCGAGGCGTGGATGTCGGACACCGAGCTGGTGGCCGGCGACGGCGAGGCGGCCACACTCGTCTCCCACATCCGGGCCGACGAGACCCCGCACGTCGGCTACCTCCGCACCGCCCTGTCGGAGATGCGGGACCGCACCTGGATCGGCGAGAGCGGCCGGACGCACGCGGGCACCGAGATGATCGACCGCATCTGGGACCCCCTGTTGGCGCACAGCCTGGGGCCCGCCCGGGACGAGGCCCGGCGCGCCACGCGGGGTGAGGTCGAGTACTGGTGTGCCACCCGCAAGAACGGCGACGACATCCTGGCCGAGTTCAACTCCCTGGGAGCGGCATGAAGTTCGGCATCTTCTACGAGCACCAGCTCCCGCGTCCCTGGGAGGAGGGCGGCGAGTACCGCCTCATGCAGGACGCGCTGGAACAGGTCGAGCTGGCCGATCGTCTCGGCTTCGACGTCGTCTGGGAGGTCGAGCACCACTTCCTCGAGGAGTACAGCCATTCCTCTGCGCCCGAGGTGTTCCTCGGCGCGTGCAGCCAGCGCACCAAGGACATCCGTCTGGGCCACGGCATCATCCAGACCGCGCCGGGATACAACCATCCGGCCCGGACGGCGGAGCGCATCGCCACCCTGGACCTGCTCTCAGGCGGTCGGGTCGAGTTCGGGTCGGGCGAGTCGGGATCGGAGGCCGAGCTGGGCGGGTTCCTGGTCGATCCGGCAACCAAACGCGAGGCCTGGCTGGAGGGACTGCAGGTCGCCCTGCGCTGCATGACCGAGACCCCGTTCACCGGTGTCGACGGACACTTCGTGCAGATGCCGCCGCGCAACGTGGTGCCCAAGCCGATGCAGAAGCCGCATCCGCCGCTCTGGGTTGCGTGCTCGCGGCGCGACACGATCCTGCTGGCGGCCGAGAAGGGGATCGGCGCCCTCACGTTCGCCTTCATCGACCCCGAAGAGGCGGAGAAGTGGGTGTCGGACTACGAGCGCACGCTGGCGGAGCGGTGTGTCCCGGTCGGGATGGCCGTCAACCCGAACATCGCGTGCGTCACCCAGATGATGTGTCATCCCGACGAGAAGGTGGCGCTCGACCGGGGCCTCGAGGGAGGCAACTTCTTCGGCTACTCGCTCGGCCATTACTACGTCTTCGGCGAGCACCGGCCGGGATCGACCGACGTCTGGCACGAGTACCAGGAGCGGCGCGGCGAGGTGGGGTACTCGCCCGAGCTGGAGACGGCCCTGCGCCAGGAGCGTCTCGGGGCGAAGCTGGCGGCCGGCGACCGTACGGGCCTGCGTGGGGCCATGGGCACGCCGTCGCAGCTGCGCGAGTTCCTCGAGCGCTTCGAGGGGGCCGGGGTCGACCAGGTCATCTTCGTGCTGCAGGCGGGACGGAACCGCCACGAACACATCTGCGAGTCGCTCGAGCTCTTCGGCCGCGAGGTGCTGCCGGCCTTCAAGGAGCGCGACGAGGCCCAGGTGAAAGCCAAGGCGGCAAGACTGGCCCCGGTGGTCGAGGCGGCCCTGGCCCGGCGGGCCGACGAGCCCGCACCACCGCCCCTCCCACCCGACTACTCGTTCCCCGCCATGCCACGGCGCTGGGCGGACGAGACCGGCAGCGAGGAGATGCGCGACTGGCTCGAGCACTTCGCCGACGCGCGGGCCAAGGGGATCCGCGACGAGAGCCTGGGCATCCTGGGCCACTGAGCGCTGCGGGTACCCCGCTTCGCTGACCGGACCCCCGGACCGCCTGCCGTACGGTGTGGCATGGCTACCGCGGCGTCCGACCTCCCGTCCTGGCGTGTGCTCGTGACGGGTGCGACCGGGCGGGTGGGCTTCCCCGTCGCCCGCGAGCTCGCGGCCCGCTACGAGGTGTTCGGGTTGGCACGCTGCCGGAACGAGGTTGACCGCGCCCGCCTGGAAGGAATCGGCGTCCGGCCGATCGTCGGCGACGTCGCGGCGATGGACCTGCGCACGCTCCCCGAGGGCATCACGCACGTCTTCCATGCGGCGGCTCGTCTGGGCCGGGAGGTGGGGGACGACTGGCAGCAGGCCTTCGAGACGAACGCGCAGGCATCGGGTCGCCTGGTGGCGGCCTGCCCCGGCGCCTCCTTCGTGTACTGCTCGACGGGTTCGGCGTACGACTACCAGGGGCACCGACCGCTCCGCGAGGACGACCCACCCGGCGCCCACCTGGGTTCCTACAGCCTCTCCAAGATCGCGGGCGAGGCCGTGGTGCGCTTCGCCGCGGGACAAGTGGGCAGTCCGCTCACGATCATCCGGATCTTCTCGACCTACGGTCCCGAGGGGGGCACACCGGTCAACCGGCTCCGCCGGATCCGCCGCGGCGAGGAAGTCGTCCTGCATCCCGACGCGCCCAACAACTACAACCCGATCTTCGAGGACGACTATGTGCGCCTGGCCGTGCGCGCCCTCGAGGTGGCCTCGCTCGACCCCATTGTCGTCAACTTCGCCGGCAGCGAGACGGTCAGCGCGGAGGACTACTGCGCCTATCTCGGTGAGCTGGTGGGCCGCCCCGCCCTGATCCGCTACGACCCCGATGCACCGTGGCCCATCTGGCCCGACGTCACCCTGATGCACGACGTCCTCGGGCGCACACAGGTGCCCTGGCGAGAGGGCATGCGCCGGGTGGCGGAGGGATTCGGCTGATCCCTCCGAGGTTCCGGCATGCCGGGCGCTCTCCGGCTGCCCGCTGATACCCTATAGGGGTACTCAGTATGAGCAATGGGGAGGCGCCGTGCGACCGGGCTACATCGACAACAAGGAGGCCCTCCAGAAGCGCTTGCGCAAGGTGGAAGGCCAGGTCAGAGGCCTCCAGCGCATGGTCGACGAGGACCGCTACTGCATCGACATCCTCGAGCAGGTGTCCGCCGCTACCAAGGCACTCCAGGCGGTCGCGCTCGAACTCCTCGACGACCATCTGGCTCACTGCGTCTCGGATGCGGTGCGGACGGGGGGTGACGAGGCGACCGAGAAGCTCCACGAGGCGTCGGCCGCCATCGGGCGGCTCGTGCGCTCCTGACACCCGATGCTCGCCACCGCCACCTTCTTGGTGGACGTCGGACGCTCGCTCCGCGAGGGGTTCTTCATGTTCTGGGAGACGCTCTGGCCCCTGGTGCTCGGGTTCGGGCTCGCCGGCGCGGTGCAGGCCTTCGTCAGCCGCGACGCGCTGCGGCGTCGGCTGGGCGACCATCGCGCCCCTGCCGTCGTGCGCGCCTCGGGCTACGGCATCGTGTCGTCCTCATGCTCCTATGCGGCCTCCGCCATGGCGAGGTCGCTCTTCGCCAGGGGCGCCGACTTCGTTGCCGCCATGGTCTTCATGTTCGCCTCGACCAACCTGGTCATCGAGCTGGGCATTGTGCTGATCGTCCTCATGGGGTGGCAGTTCGCCGTGAGCGAGTTCGTCGGCGGCATCATCATGATCGTCCTGATGGCCACCCTCGGCGCTCTGTGGCTGCGCGGGCGCCTCGTCACCGAGGCGCGCCGAGCGCGTCGAGGAGGCCGAGACCCACGATCACGTGCACGGGCCGTCTCCCGACGATGGCGCGGCGGCACCGTCGTGGTCGGCGCGGGCGCGGACGGCCGCCGGCTGGGCGGACAGCGCCACTTACACGATGTCCGACCTGACCATGGTGCGGCGCGAGCTCCTGATCGGCTACACCGTGGCGGGTTTCCTCGCCGTGCTCGTGCCGACCTCGGTATGGCAGGCGGTCTTCCTCACGGGGCACGGATTCTGGACGACCGTAGAGAACGCACTGGTGGGGCCGTTCATCGCCATCATCAGCTTCGTGTGCTCCATCGGCAATGTGCCACTGGCGGCCGCGCTGTGGGCGGGCGGCATCTCGTTCGGCGGTGTGATCGCGTTCATCTTCGCCGACCTCATCGCCTTCCCACTCCTGCTGATCTACCGCCGCTACTACGGCACCCGGTTGATGTTGCGCATGCTCATGGTCTTCTGGGCCCTCATGTCGACGGCCGGCCTGCTGACCGAGCTGCTCTTCCGAGCGGCCGGTCTCGTCCCCACCTCTCGACCCGTGACCATCGCCCCGGCGCATTTCGCGTGGAACTACACGACCTTCCTCAACCTGATCTTCGTGGCGATCTTCGGTGTCCTCTACTGGCTCTCACGCAACCGAGAGCGGCTGGGGAGCCACGACCGCTACGCCCGCGATCCCGTCTGCGGGATGCAGGTCGAGACGGCCCACGCGCCCGCGTCCCTCGAGCGCGACGGCCGGCGTTACTCGTTCTGTTCCGACCGCTGCGCCGAGCGGTTCGCACCTGAATCGGCCGGGCACGAGGTCCGGGCCGCGGGGCGTGGCACGACGTCGCCGTGACGGCAAGCCCGTCGCAGCACGGCTTCGACGGTAACCGTGTCGGCGTCATCCTCCTGATCGTGCGCTCAGCGAACTCGTCTGTCCGCTCCTGTCCTGGGTCAGTGGCCGGAGTTGGTGCGGCGCCCGGCGCCACGAGACCATGGACGACCGTCGCGGCAACTTCGGGCACCGCGAGGGCGTCGACCGCTCAACGCGGACGTCGGGGAGTGCGCCACGGGCCGGACGCGGGATCGGCGCCTTCAGCCAATCTCGCCCTCGCCCTTGACGTCGGCACCGATGCGGCCCATCTCGCGCTCGTGTGCCGCAACTTCCGGGTCCAGCTCGGTCTGCTCGGCGGCCGCCTCCTCGTCCGGTGTGGGCGCCCGATCGGCGGTGTGGGCCGCCTTCGCCTCTTCGGCCTCCTCGGTCCTGGTGGCGTTGTCGACGTTGTCGGCACCGGCGTCCGGCGCGCTGTCGGCTGTCTCGCTCATGCTCCCTCCTTGGTTCTCATCGGGAGCTTTGCCCTCCCGGCGGCCCGCTAATCATGCCCCCTGCCCCGGCCCGGCCCGGAACGCGCCGCGCCGGAGGCGGCCGGTCGCTACAGTCCGGACAGATGCCGGACTACGACGCCATCGTGATCGGGGCCGGCCACAACGGCCTCACCGCGGCGGCGGTGATGGCCCGCGGCGGCCTGCGCGTGCTCTGCCTGGAGAAGAACCACTTCATCGGCGGGATGGCGTCGACCACCGAGCTCATCCGGGGCTATCGCTTCGAACTGGCCGGGTCGATCCAGTTCCCCGTGCCGAACGAGGTCTACGAGGATCTCGAATTGGCCTCGTGCCCCATCTACGAGCCCGAGGTCCAGTCGGCCAGTGTCGGCGACGGTGACCAGGCTCCGATCCTTCTCTACTCGGATCCCGAGCGGCTGCTCGACCACCTGGGCGAGACCCTCGGCGTCGAAGCGGTGCTCGGCATGGCGGAGGTGGCCGCGTGGGCCGAGGCCCCGGCGCGGGCCATCGGCCGCTTCGACGTGCGCCGACCCCCGCGGTCGTTGGACGAGATGTGGGACTGCGCCACCAACGAGGCCGAACGGGAAGCGATCCGGACGGCGCTGTTCGGGAGCGTGATGGACGTGGTCGACCGCTACCTTCCCGACCGGTCCAAGCACGCGCCCGTCCGGAGCATGTTGAGCTTCCTCGCCGTCAACTCCACCTTCCGCGGCCCGTACTCGCCCGGCAGCGCCCTGTGCCTCGCGTTCGCGCTGGCGTCGCCGGGTACGGCGACGATGTCGAAGGTACGTGGCGGCCTGGGCACCATCGCCGACCACCTGTGCGGGCTCTTCGAGCGCCACGGCGGAGAGCTGCGGCGACACGCCAAGGTCGTCCGGATCGTCGTGGACGGCGGTGCCGTCCGCGGCGTCGACCTTGGCGACGGTGTGGTCGCCACCGCCCCCGTCGTGGTGTCGAACCTCGATCCGAGCGCGACGTTCACACAATTGTTGGACGCCGAGTCGTTGCCCGAGCCCTTCGCGCGGCGGGTGCAGGCCATCGACCACCGGGCGGCCTATTTCCAGGCGCACTTCGCTCTGCGCGGGCTGCCCGAATACCGGTCGCCGTACGAGGCACTCAACGACAGCAGCTACGGGCGCAACGTGACCTTCTTCGGCACGGCCGAGCAGATGCAGCAGGACTTCGAGGGCTGCGTGCGCGGATTGGTGCCCCGGGCGCCGTCCTTCAACCTGCAGATCCCCTCGCTGGACGACCCGAGCCTGGCCCCGGAGGGCATGCACGCCGCGAGCAGCTTCGCCTTCTACCTCCCGATCGCCACGGATCGCGAGTCCCAGAGCCGCCAGCGCGACGAGATGGCCGAGCGCATCGTCGCCCGGATCGCCACGGTGGCGCCGAATTTCCCCGACCTGGTGGAGCGCCAGCTGAACTACCCCGCGTACACCTACGAGCTGATGTTCGGCTGCACCGGTGGCGACTTCACGCACGGCCTGCTCCAGCCGGAGTTCATGGGTCCGTTCCGCCCGGGCCCGCAGGGATGGCCGGACAACCCGGTCCCCGTCGAGGGCCTGTACCTCTGCGGCGCCGGGTGCCACGGGGGACCCGGGGTCACCTTCATCCCCGGGTACAACTGTGGCTACGCCGTGTTGGAGGGCACCAGCGAGCGGTTGTAACGCAGCTGGCGCTCCATGAAGGCCAGGAACATCGCCATCGCGAAGGCGAGGCTGGTGAACAGGCTCATCACGAAGAAGATCCACGCCCAGCGGAGGCCGCGGCGGCCGCCCTCCACGATCGTCCAGAGCGGCAGGAGAACGACGTTGACGATGATGTAGTCCTGGGCCGCCGAATCGGCCGCCCAGTTGGTGAAGAGCAACTTCGTGTAGGCGACGTAATTGGCGCGGTGGCCGTAGAGGTGGGTATAGCGCACGTTGAAATACCACCCCAACACGATCGAGCAGACCCCCACCGCGTAATAGATGCCCTCGAGCACCGTCACCGAGCCGACCGCCTTCGGCACGAAGAGATGGCGGTTGACCGCGAACGCCACTGCGGTGGACGCGAGGCCGAGAATGCCGAAGAGCACAAGCTGTGACGTCATCGGCGACCTCCTCGACTCGTCCGCGCCGGGTGCGCACACCCTAGGTGGCCCTCCAGGAGCGTCCGGGGACGGTCGGGGTCAGAGAAGGTCGAGGACCCGCCCGGGCGGCCGGCCGATCACCGTGCGGTCGCCCGCCACGAGGACGGGCCGCTCCAAGAGGATGGGGTGGGTCGTGACCGCTTCGAGGAGATCGTCGCCGGAGCGGTCGGCGAGCCCCACTCCGCGTCAACGGACTCGCCGGTGCGCATCATGCAGCGACACCATCGAGCGGCACTTCGAGCACGACGGGTTGCAGTAGAACTGCGGCACCACTTCGGAGACACCCGGAGCAGCCACCGCGTTGCCCGTGCCGGGCAACGTCAGAATGCCCGTGCCGGGCAACGTCAGAACGCGCCGGGTGGCAGCGCCGCGACCACCTGTGTCCAGCTGAAGAGGTACTTGTGCACCGGGGCGCCGGCCACGGCCAGTGTGACCGCAATGGAGGTACCGCCGGCGTCGCCGTTGTGCGTGTCGGCGCTCTTCGCCACGGCCGCGCCCATCACGAGGTTGGCACCCGAGCCGAAGTCGTCCAGGATGCCCTTGCGGTGCCCCCAACATCCCGGTGCGCCCCGGTGTGCGCAGTCGAGGTTCCCGCTGTTGAAGCCGTCGTCGTACATCCACCCGTACACGGCATCGAGCGCGTTGGAGGACCCCCCGGCCCACTCGGAATCGTCCAGGTCGTAGGCCTGGCCGGGATCGGGCGGGTCGTCGGCGTCGTCGGCGCCGCGCTGCGCGTTCATGTCGAGGTCGGTGGTGAGGCCGAGGAAGGGGGGCAGCCCGCGATCGACGCGTTCGAGGTCGACCACCACGAACAGCTGCTCGGCCATCGTCAGGGCCGTGAAGCCCGCCGGGAGGACCATGGGCCGCACGCCCTCGATCCCGTGGGCGTGGTTGATGGCGGCCAGGGCGGCGCTGGTGCAGGCGGCCGAGTCGTCCAACCCCCCGTCGGTGCAGTCGCGGGTGTAATCGGGCGCCGGCACCACGTTGTGCACGGGATCCGGGATGCCTGTGATCGACTCCGAAGCCGGGACGGACCGCAGCGGTCGCAGACGGCCGACAGCCACGGCGGCCAGCGCCTGCTGCCACGTGTAGGAGTAGACAGGGCGGCGCGCCGCGTCGACGGCGAGGGTCGCCGCCAGTGAGGAGCCGCCAGGGTCTCCAGGGGACGTGTCACCTGTCGGGTCGTACCCCGCGCCCATGACGAGATGGCCCGAGTGCGGGTGGAAGCGACCCAGGAGGGCCTTGCGGTCGGCCCAGCAACCGCCGCGCCGGCTCGCCGAACAGTCGAAGACGCCGCTGCCGGGTCCGTCGTTGTAGAGCCACTGGAAATCCGCGTCGAGCCCGTTGTCGACCTCCCCGATCCAATCCGTGACGGTCGAGGAGACGCCGGAGCCCGAGGGCTGCGGCGACCGCGCCTCCCGGGCACCCCGCTGCGCGCCCGCCTCGAGGGACGCCGTCAGCCCGCTGAAGGGTGCCAGTCCGCGGTCGACGCGCTCGCGGTCGACGGCGACGAAGAGTTGCTCGGGCACCGTCAACCGGGCGAAGTCGGCCGGAAGCACCATCGGGCGCAGCCCCTCGCTGGCCCGGGCGGCGTCGACGGCGTCGAGAGTGATGCGCAGGCACGTCGTCGTCGTGTCGGCTCCGACGGGGGCACAGACGTCGCCGTAGTTCGGATGCGGCGTGACCGACGCCGGTGGATCGGCCAATCCCGGGGCACCCCGGCTGCCCGACGAGCACGCCGCACAGAGGAGCACCAACGCCGCCGCGGCCGCCGGCCACCACGACCGGCGAACCGGGCCCGAGGCGCTCAGGTCGTCGCGGCCGCCCATCAGGTGACACAACGTAGCGAGCGCGGCACCGGAGCCGAGGTCGCTCCCAGCCCGCCGTGGGCGGGCCTAGGTGACTCCCGATGGAGGGTCCTGCGCGGCGCTGCCGAAGTGCGGCGGGCGCTTCTCCAAGAATGCCGCGACGGCCTCTTGCATGTCCCCGGTCATGGATGAAAGGACCTGCGTCCTGTTCTCGAGGTCGATCCCGGCCTGGAGCGAACCCACCTCGAGTTGGGACCACATGACTTCCTTCGTCATGCGCACACCCCACGGACTGTTGGCGGCGATGAGACCCGCCGTCTCGAGGGCGGCGTCCAGGAGGGCATGGTCGGGGACGACCTTGAGCACCAGACCGATGTGGTCCGCCTCCTCGGCACCGATGATGCGACCGGTGAGCATCAGCTCCCAGGCGCGCGATGCTCCGACCAGACGGGGCAGCAGCCAGCTCACGCCGATGTCGCAGCCGGAGATGCCCAGGCGCACGAACGCCACGTTGAAACGGGCAGATGCGGCGGCGAGGCGGATGTCGCAGGCGAGCGCCAGTGCCAGTCCGCCGCCCGCGGCAGCGCCGTTGATCGCGCCGATCACGGGTTGGGGCAGCGAACGCAGTCGCGGCACCAGGCCCGCGATGTCGGTCTGCGTGGCGAACGTGTCTTCGACGCGGCCGACGCCGGTGGCACTCGGTGCTGTGCCGTAGCCGCCCAGGTCGAGTCCCGCGCAGAACCCCCGTCCGGCCCCGGTCAGGACCACGACGCGGCACGAACGGTCGGACGCGATCCTGTGCAGTGCGTCGTGCAGATCGGCGATCAACGCCGCGTTCATCGCGTTGAGGCTCTGCGGCCGATTCAAGGTGATGCGGGTGATGCCCAGGTCGAGTTGGTCGACGAGCAGCGTGGACATGGCTTTCCTCCTGCGTGTCGCCGCCATCCTCTCCCACCCCCCCTGCGGTGGCCAGCGCTGATCGGTCTCGATGGGCGCGGCCGTACGGCGAGTGGCACCGAGAGGAGGAAGGAGCTAGGCCGTCGGCACGAGATGCACCGCGCCGGCGGTCGAGGAACCGACCCACGCCGTTCCGTCAGCGGGGTAGAAATTGCAGTCGTACCCGCCGTAGTAGATGCGGCCGTTCCGGAAGGGCGACGCCGTGATCGTCCGGATCGACACGAAGGCCTGTCCCGTCGTGATCGGTTTGCCGGGGTCGGCGGAGGGCGTGAAGCCCGGACCGGACAGGCAGCGCAGCGTGTAGGAGGGTGCGGACGGCCCGCCTGTGTCGGTCCGCACCCCGAAGCACGCGGCGGAGTCGAAGGTGGCCAATCCGAAAGAAGTGGGCCCACATCTCCTGGTTGCCGGGCAGCCGCCGAGGTACGCGTGCTCGATGCCGAAGAACTGGCGGGTGACCCCGCCCACGGTGATGGTCTCGAAATTGTTGTACGCCGCGATGACGTAGTCGATGGAGCCCTTTCCCTTGGCGGGCACTGCCGTCCCGCTGGCGGCGAGCATCGAGCGCAGGGCCGGCACGGGCGAGAACTCGAGCACCGGCATCAGCCCGGGCCACGGCCGCCCTGGTGCGACTTGCGCGCCGGGGCGGAGACTGCCCTGCGGCAGCTGGTCGAGGCGATAGACGTCGCCGTTCCCCTCGGTGGACACCAGCAGCGAGGGACCACCGTCATGGGTGACGCACGTGACGCCGCGCAGGCCACTGTTGTGGGCGCTCACGGGTGGTTCCTCGTACACAGGCGTCCAGCGAGCCGTCCCCCGTGGGAGCGTGCCGTCGTTGCGCCGGTAGAGGACGGTGTCGATGCTCACGTAGAGGGCACCCGCACAGTCGGCGAACCCCGTGACCTTCTGTGTCTGGACCCCTGGCGAGCCGGGAGCCGCGGCCGAGACCTCGGGGACCTTGGACCAGATGAGCGTGCGCGCGGTCTTCGACCAGGTGCCCCGGAGGATCCCCGTCGGCGCCGCCCCGGCGTAGATCGACCAGACGCCCCCACTCTCGTGGGCACCGAAGGCACGCACGTTGGCGGCCGTCGAGGCCAACGTGAACGAGTTGTGGGAGGTGAAGGAGCTCGCGCCGTCGAGCAGCCATTGGATCTGCGATCGGCCGTCCACGATCACCTGGGTGACCAGCAGGGAGTGCCCCGCGCCGAGACCCTGATCCGCCGGGATCTGGAACGAGTCGAGCGCCTGCACACGGAGGACCTGCGTCCGCTCGAACACGCGCCAGCGGCTGGCGGCGGAGTTCTTGACCAGGATCTGGCCGTAGGCACGGGGTCCGGGGTACATCCACTGGTCCGTCGCCGCGAAGAGCCGCTTGCCCTGGGCGGCGAGCGCCATGACCTCGTTGTCGTGGACGACGGGCGACGCCCGGCCCGGGGCGAGAACGTCGCGCAACGCGGGTACCGCGAACTGCGGGGCGGTGACCGCATACGCCGGCAGGGCGCCGGCGATCATGCCGCCCGATGGAAAGAGCGTCGCCGCGACGGACAGCAGCGCGGCAGCTCCGGGCAGGGCCCGGCGAGCGAACCGGGACATGCCGCGATTATCCCGACCCGTCGCCTAGAATGTCAACCATGGTTGTCATTGCTGCCGGGGAGCATCAGTGACGCGTGCGAGCCGGCCGCACATCGGCGCCGCGCTGCGCCAGGCGTGGGTTGGCTACCGGCGCCAGCTCGACGAGGAGCTGGCCAAGGCCGGATTCGGTGACCGGGGGTTCCCCGACGGACGGGTCCTCAACATCTGCTCGCGGACGCCCGACGTGACCATCTCGTTCGTCGGCCGCCAGCTCGGGATGACCCGTCAGGGCGCGAGCAAGCTCGTCGGCAGCCTGCGGGAGCGGGGCTACGTCACGCTCCGGCCCTCGGAGGCTGACGCCCGAGAGAAGATCGTGACGCTCACTCCACGGGCGACGAGATTCATGCAGGTCCAAGAGCAGGCGGCGCAGCGGATCGAGCGCCGGCTCGCGTCCGAGCTCGGGACGGAGTCCATGGACGCCCTGTGGCGTCTCACGGAGATGCTGGGCGGTGCGGACCAACCCCGCCTGCGCGACTACGTCGCTGAGTCGCAGGGTCGTGGCGGCAGCGCGCCGCGCTGAACGAAATCCGGTTCAGCCCGCAGGCTTGGCAGCCGCGCCGACCGTCATCCAGCTCCAGGGCTTGGGCCCGCGTGCGTACCGCTGCTCGTTGCGCCGCATGACGAACCCGGCGTCCTGCACCAACGTCGTCGCGTCGCGCGTCAGGTGGCAACCGTCGGCCAGCCGTCGCTGGAACGGCTCGAGTCGGCGCTGCCACTTGGCCACGCCCGGGTCGGGGGACAGGCCGTGCTCGAGGAAGTGGACGGTCCCGCCGGCTCGCAGGACCCGACGGACCTCGGCCAGGGCCTGCTCCGGGTACGGGACCGTGCACAGGGTGAAAGTGCACAGTGCGGCATCGCAGGACGCGTCGTCGAGCGAGAGATGTTGCCCGTCGAGACCGGCGTGTTCTACGTGGACCGCGCTGGCATCGACCCGCCTCTGGGCGAGACGTCGCGCCGTTGCCGCCGGCTCGACGGCCAGCACCACGTCGACCTCAGGCGGATAGTGGGGCACGTTGAGCCCAGAGCCGAAGCCGATCTCGACCACCGTGCCCGTCAGACCCTCCGCCGTCCTGGCACGCCAGGGCTCGAACCCGGCTGACCCGCACGTCCAGTCGACGAGGTGGGGCAACACGTGCTCGCGGTAGATACCCATCTGCCGGACGCTAGTCCCGGCACCTTCCTCGGTGAGGAAGAATCCCCACATGGACATTCAGGGGAGCGCAGTGGTCACCGGTGCGAGCCGCGGCATCGGACGGGCGATCGCCATCGAGTTGGCTAACCGCGGGTTCGACACGGTGGCGACGATGCGGGACCCCGACGCGGGGTCAACCTTGCCATCGGAGACCACGGGAACGATGCGCGTGCGCCGCCTCGACGTTACGGACCCGTCGACCTATGACCTGCCGGACGACTTGCGGGTTCTGGTCAACAACGCGGGCATCGACACCGACTACCTGCCGGTGGAACACGCCAACGTCGACGACTGGCGCCGCCTCTTCGAGACGAACGTCTTCGGCGTGGTGGGGCTCACCTCGGCCGCCATCCCCAACCTGCGGACGAACCGGCCCTCGGTGGTCTGCACCATCAGTTCGTCGTCGATCATCGCGGCCGTGCCGTTCTACTCGGCCTACCGCGCCTCCAAGGCCGCCGTCTCCGCGTTCGGCGACAGCCTCCGGGTCGAGGTCGCCCCCTTCGGCATCCGCATCGTCGAGATACTCCCCGGGCCGGTGGACACGGACATGTTCCGCCTCAGTACCGGTGAGCTGGACGCCACCCGGTTCGCCGACTACCGAGCGTTGGCGAGCGTCGCCGCGACGCTCCGAGAGGAGCACGCCGACCCTCGGGTGGTCGATCCGTCGGCCGCGGCGGCCGCGGTCGTCGACGCAATTCTCGACTCATCCGGTCCCATGCGCTACGGCTGCGACCCCGTCTCCCTGGAGCTGCTCGAGCTCTGGCGCCGGTCTGACGACGAGACCGTCTTCGCCCTGACCGGGCGGTCGCTCCTCGACCGGGTTCCCATCCCGCCCGACAACACCTGACGCACAGCGGCCGCGACCCGGCTCACGGAGTTGGCGGGTCGCCGGGTGGGGCCTCTGCGAGCAGCGACGCCCGCGCCTCGCGCTCCTCCCGGCGTTGGTCCGCCGTCACCTCGGGGAACCGGGGGTCGATCGCCATCAGCGCGTGGACGAGAACGGCGCTCACGCAGATACGGGCGAACCACTTGTGGTCGGCCGGGACCACGTACCAGGGTGCCCACTCGGTGCTGGTGGAGGACAGCAGGTCTGAGTAGGCGCGCTGGTAGTCGTCCCAATACTGCCGCTCGCGGACGTCGCTGGCGGAGAACTTCCAGGTGTGGTCGGGCAGGTCGAGCCGTCTGAGAAAGCGCGTGCGCTGTTCCTCCTTCGAGAGGTTGAGGCACACCTTGAGCATCCGGATCCCGTTGTCAACGAGGTAGTGCTCCCAGTTGTTGATCTCGTCGAAGCGCTCGGTCCAGAGCGCGTGCCCGCTGTGTCGACGCGGCAGGCGCTGCTCCTGTAGGAGCCCGGGATGGACGCGGACGACGAGCACCTCCTCGTAGTGCGACCTGTTGAAGATGCCGATCTCGCCGCCAGCGGGGACATGCTTGGCGTAACGCCACATGTAGTCGTGTCGGAGCTCTTCGCTGGTGGGCTCCTTGAAGCTGTCGACGTGGACGCCCTGGGGGTTCACCCCGCTCATCACGTGTCGGATCGTGCTGTCCTTACCGGCCGCATCGAGCCCTTGGAGGCACAAGAGGACGGCATCCTTGTCCTGGGCGGCCAACCTGACCTGGTAGGCGGAGAGCAGCTTCACCGTCTCGGCGAGCAGCTTGGCGCCATCCTTCTTCTTCACGAAGTCGTCCGTGTAAGCGGGGTCGAAGTCCTTCGACAGCGTCACCGTGCGACCCGGCCTGACGCGCAGGAAGTCGACCAGCTCGCCGATCCACTGCGCTGCCGCCGGGCTGCCGTCCGAGGCGATCATGCGGACGGGTCGTGCCAGGCGGACACCCGGGGGAGGGCACGGTGCGATTCGCTGAGTTCGAGCAGCATCGATTCGCCTCTCTGGTCTCTCGTCTGCATCGCGGGGTCCTCCGCCAAACCTATGCGATCGCCACCCCATCTGCGCTCGGGCACGCTACGTTCGGCGTCGACTGAAAGGACTCCGTGCAGTTCGCCGTTGTCGTCGCCGTGTTCCCGATCATCTTCCTGGGCGAGCTGCCTGACAAGACCATGTTCGCGTCCTTGGTCATGTCGACCCAGGGACGGCCGGCAATCGTCTGGCTCGGCGCAGCGACCGCCTTTGCCGTCCACGTGGTCATCGCTGTCACGATAGGCGTCGCCCTCTTTCACCTGCTCCCACCACGAGCGCTCGACGCATTCGTCGCGGCCATGTTCCTGACCGGCGCGGCGCTCGCCTTGCGCGAGGCCGTGAAAGAGCGTCGGGACGAGCAGCTGGTGGAGCGAGAGGTCGCGTCGCACCGCCGCATCGCCATCACCGCCTTCCTGGTCATCTTCATCGCCGAGTGGGGCGACCTGACGCAGATCCTCACCGCCAATCTGGCCGCGCACTACCACGACCCGCTGTCGGTCGGCCTCGGCGCGGTTCTCGCCCTGTGGGCCGTCGCCGGCCTCGCCGTGGTCAGCGGGCAGAGCATCCTGCGAGTCGTCAATGTCGCCACCGTCCGCATCGTCACCGCGGTGGTCCTGGCGGGACTGGCGGGCTGGGCCATCTACGAAGCGGTGCGCTGACTGCGGGTGCGTTCCCGGCGGGTCCCAGGGGCCAGGTGCTGGTGTTCCCGGCGCGTCCCCGGTAAGAAGGAGGGGTATGGCGACATCGGTCCGCAGGTTCCTCGGGGGGGCGCTCCTGGGCGTGGCAGCGCTCGCCCCGCTGGTCTTGTCGGCACCGGCTCAGGCCGCGCCCAACGGCGGCCAGCCGGCCTTCTCCACCTCGCAGGCACCAGGCGGCGCGGCGACGGCGGGTCGGAAGGTGATCGCCCTCACCTTCGACGACGGTCCCGGCCCGTACACCCCGGCGGTGCTGGCGGTGCTCGAGGAGTACCACGTGCCGGCCACGTTCTTCGAGATTGGCGACGAGGTGGCGCGCTATCCCCAGTATTCGAGGATGGTGGTGGCGGCCGGGTATCCCGTCGAGGACCACACCTGGAGCCACCCCGACCTGACCACCCTCCCTGCGTCCGGTGTGGCCGCCCAGATCGACATGACCCAAGCAGAGATCCAGTCGGTGACGGGGACCGCACCGCTCTGCGTCCGTCCACCCTACGACGCATGGAACGCCGCGGTGCTGGGCTGAGATCGCCGCACGCGGGCTCACGACCATGAGCTACTCGGTCGACCCGAAGGACTGGACTCTTCCCGGCGTCCCGGCCATCGTGCACAACGTCGTTGGTGCGGCCTTCCCCGGCGCGGTCGTCGACATGCACGACGGCGGTGGGGCTCGTTCCCAGACTGTGGCGGCCTTGCCGCAGATCATCACCGAGCTCCGGGCCATGGGCTACACCTTCGTCTCCATCTGCGGCCAGGGGCTCTTCGGCCCCCAGGTCACCGCGACCTACGGCTTCGGAGACGCTCCCGCCCCCGGGACGGCGGTGACCTCGAACGTGCCGCTCGTGGCGGGCGCCGGGGCGGGCTCCTCGGGCTACTGGGAGGTGGCGTCCGACGGCGGGATCTTCTCCTTCGGCGACGCGTCGTTCCATGGCTCCATGGGCGGCATACCCCTCAACGAGCCGGTGGTCGGCATGGCCGCCACCCCGAGCGGCAACGGCTACTGGGAGGTGGCGTCCGACGGCGGGATCTTCTCCTTCGGCGACGCGTCGTTCCACGGCTCCATGGGCGGCGTACCCCTCAACGAACCGGTGGTCGGCATGGCCGCCACCCCGAGCGGCAACGGCTACTGGGAGGTGGCGTCCGACGGCGGGATCTTCTCCTTCGGCGACGCGTCGTTCCACGGCTCCATGGGCGGCGTACCCCTCAACGAACCGGTGGTCGGCATGGCCGCCACCCCGAGCGGCAACGGCTACTGGGAGGTGGCGTCCGACGGCGGGATCTTCTCCTTCGGCGACGCGTCGTTCCACGGCTCCATGGGCGGCGTACCCCTCAACGAACCGGTGGTCGGCATGGCCGCCACCCCGAGCGGCAACGGCTACTGGGAGGTGGCGTCCGACGGCGGTCTGTTCACCTTCGGCGACGCGACGTTCCACGGCTCGCGTGGCGGGCAGTCGGCGGCAGACCGTTTCTTCGGGATCGTGCCGACGCCGGACGGGGGAGGGTATCTCCTGCTCGGGCAACACCCGCCGACGTCATAGGCCCGTCGCTCGAGCGCGCGCGGCGCGACGGGCCGGTCAGGCGGCCATTACGGCGAACCGGTACCCGATGCCGCGGATCGTCGTGATCCAGCGAGGGTTCTCGGGGTCGGATTCGATCTTCTGACGGACGCGGCGGATGTGCTCGGTCACGGTCGATCGGCCCTGCCAGCGCCCGTTCGAGCCCCAGACCATCTCGAGCAGATCGTCTCGGGAGAACACCCGTCCGGGCGCCGCCGCCAGGAACACGAGCAGGTCGAATTCCTTGCGCGTCATGGGGACTTCGGCCTCACTCACGGTGACGGTACGAGTGCCCTGATCGATGACGAGATCCCCCAGGTCGAGGGTCGTGGTCGGTGCGGCGTTACCGCGCCGCAGCACGGCGCGCATCCGGGCCTCGAGCTCGGCGAAGGAGTAGGGCTTGGAGAGGATGTCGTCTGCCCCGAGGTTGAGGAGGCCGACCCGGTCACGCTCCTGTGCCCGGCCGGAGCAAACGATGACCGGCACGTTGCTGTTTCGCCGGATCTTGGTCAGGACCTCCGAGGTGTCGCCACTCTGGTCCAGATCGAGCACGACCAGGTCGGCCGTCCCGGTGGAGACCGCCTCGAGAGAGGCGCTGGCGCTGGCGGCCTCGTTGACCGTATAACCCGATCGCGTGAGGAAGTGCTGCAGAGCGCGGCGGCAGTTGGCGTCGTCCTCGGCCACGAGGATCGTCAGGTCGGCGACTCTCTCGGCGACCGGTGTCGCCGGGACCCGAGGTGGGGACTCCACGGTGCGAACGCCATCGTGGTACGACCCCCGGCGCGTCGATACTGGGGCTGACATCGTCATTCGGCACCGGTCTGGATGCGGGAACGCTCCGGGTGGGCTCCGAGGGAGGTCCCTGACGGGCGAAGCGGCGTCGCGGTTACAGCGGTCGTGCCCGTCGGGGTGTCATCGCACCCTGCCGGACCGTACGCTCCTCGGCGGTGTAGACCGGGCTCTCCCGGCGTGCCGAGCATCATGCGAACATCCCCCCCGTCTTCCCCGCAACCCGACGGTGCGGTCTGAGAACCACTGGCCGGTCTGCTTCCCGGGCGAGCGGCACGGGAAGCCTGCGCCAGTGGGTGGTCATTCTCAGTGTCGGCTCGTGGCGCTGACGGCTGCATAGGTCTTTTGGACCAAAGTTTTGCAGCCGTGGTGCATTGCGTCCGGGGCGGGTCGTCACGGTCCACCGAGGGTGTGCGGCTCAGGACTCGGGGAGCGAGAAGCGGTAGCCGACGCCGCGCACGGTGGTGATCCAGCGCGGCGAGTCCGGATCGGGTTCGATCTTCAGCCGGACCCGGCGGACGTGCTCCGTCACGGTCGAGCGGCCCTGCCACTCCTCCGTGGAGCCCCACACACGCTCGAGCAGGTCCTCGCGGGAGAAGACCTGGCCCGGCGACGCCGCGAGGAAGGCCAGGAGGTCGAACTCCTTGCGGGTCATCGGGATCGTCTCGTCCCGCACCGTCACCGTTCGGGTGTCGCGGTCGACGACGAGCTCGCCGTGGTGGAGGCAGGTCGCTGCGGGTTCACTGCTGCCTCGGCGCAGGACGGCACGCACCCGGGCCTCGAGCTCGGCGAAGGAGAACGGCTTCACCACGAAGTCGTCGGCGCCGAGGTTGAGCGTCCGAATGCGGTCCTCCTCGGAGTCACGACCCGAGCAGACGATCACCGGGACTGCGCTGTGGCGCCGGATCTTCGCCAAGACGTCGTTTCCGTCGAAGCCCGGGAGCCCCAGATCGAGGATCACCAGGCTGGCCGAGTGCTGGAACACGGCACGCAGCGTGGACGGCCCGTCGCTGGCCTCGGTGACCCGGTAGCCAGAGCGTTCGAAGTACTGGCGGAGAGCGCTGCGGCAGCTGGGATCGTCCTCGGCCACGAGGATCGTCTTCTCGGGGCGGTCCGACCGTGGGGCCTGATCGGGCAGGTTGGCGCTGTTCGGGTCGGGTGTCCGCAACGTTCGGTGATGACCCGGGGCGCGCGTCGCCGCGTCGAAGGGTGGATTCACGCGCCGGACTGCTCCGTGGGAGATGTCGAGCACCATGCCCTCACTCGTTTCTTCCGGCCTGTGTGACCATGGAGGAGATGTCGGCTGTGGCACCCGGAATCTTGAGGATTGGCCGGTCGGGGACGCAATGCCCCGTGCAGCCAAGGGGCCGGCGCGTCCTCGCCTCCTCGGAGATGGCCATTGTTGGTGGGCGTTGCGCTCACGGGTCGAGGGGCCCGGTCCCGGCACCGTGGTCCGATGGGCCCATGACGAATTGGGCGTGCCGGGCGACTGCAGCCGATGCCTCCGAGGCGTCCCGGCGCCTCCGTGGCAGAGGCCGGGAGGCCGCACACGCGTGCCCGCGGCGCGGGTCGCTCGTCGCCGTCGGTGCTTCGTCGAGACCCACGTGGACGCGACGTGCGCACTATTCGCGCACAACGTTGCTCGCTGGTTGCATGGGCTCTGCAACCTGCTCACAACGGTCACGCAACCCTCCTGCAAGTAGCTGTTGGATTAAAGTGGTCGTACTCCTGAACACGCGAAATCCGCAAGGTCGAGTAGGTGACCTCAGGGGCGATGGCACCGGTTGGCAGGTGCCACACGAGGGAGGGGGAGACGTGGGATCGACAGTTTCCACGGTGCGGGAGTCGGCGGTGAGCGACCTCGAAAGCCTTTGGTCCGAGTTCAAGCGGACCGGGGCACAGACGGCACGAAACCAGCTGATCATCTTCTACACACCGTTCGTCAAGTACGTCGCCGGGCGAGTCCTGGCCGGTTTGCCGAGGCACTTCGACGAGGAGGACCTCGTCAGCTACGGCATCATCGGACTGATCGACGCCATCGAGCGATTCGAGCTCGATCGCAACCTGCGCTTCGAGACCTATGCCATCCCGCGCATCAAGGGCGCGATCATCGACGAGTTGCGCTCCATCGACTGGGTGCCCCGGTCGGTCCGGACGAAGGCGCGGGCCGTCGAACAAGCGGTCACCCACCTGGAGTCGACCTTGCGGCGCACGCCGAACGACGCCGAGGTCGCCGCCGAACTCGAGATGACGGTCGGCGAGTTCCACAAGGCGCTGCGCAAGATCTCGACGGTCGGCATGATGGCGCTCGACGAGGTGCTCCGTGGCGGCGACCGCTCCGAGCGCTCCACCCTGGGCGACACGTTGTCCGACGGGTCGTGGGGCCCCGGTGACACATTCGAGGCGAAGGAGTCCAAGGAAGCGCTCGTCATGGCGGTGGACGGCATGCCAGAGCGCGAGCGGACGGTGCTGATGATGTACTACTACGACGGCCTGACGCTCACCGAGATCGGCGACGTGCTGGGCGTCACCGAGAGCCGGGTGTGCCAGATCCACACGAAGGCGCTGCGCCAGCTCCGTTCGAAGCTCGCGGACCGGCCGGAGCCGGCCGTGCACGGCGCAACCCGGACGACCCGACGGGCCGCTGATCCGCGTGCCGGGCGGGCACGCCTCCAACTCCTCGCCAGCTAAGCGGCAGCCAACCCGGCGTCCGGCGACGACACCGGACACGCCCCGGAGAACGCGCCCGACGCGGAACGGTACGGTACGGCCTAACGACCGCACCGGACGAGACACAGGGGAGCGCGCCATGCCGTTGCACACGAGGGAGTCCGTCCGCGAGGAATTGATCGATTCGGTCTACGCCGACCAGGGCCTCAAGGCGCCGCTGCCGTCGACGCATTGTCCCAGCGCCGAGATGCGGCCGTCCGACGTGATGCAGGCGATCTCCGACGAGCTCATGCTCGACGGAAACGCGCGCCAGAACCTCGCCACGTTCTGTCAGACCTGGGAGGAGCCACAGGTCCATCAGTTGATGGACCTGTGCATCGACAAGAACCTCATCGACAAGGACGAGTACCCCCAGACGGCCGAGCTGGAGCGGCGTTGCGTCCGCATGCTGGCCGGCCTGTGGAACGCGCCCGAGAGCGCGGAGCCCATCGGCTGCTCGGCCATCGGGTCGTCCGAGGCCTGCATGCTGGGCGGCATGGCGGCCAAGTGGCGCTGGAGGGCCGAGCGCCGGGCGGCCGGGAAGCCGACCGACTCGCCGAACATGGTGTGCGGGCCGGTGCAGGTCGTCTGGCACAAATTCGCCCGCTATTGGGACGTCGAGATGCGGGAGATCCCCATGTCCCCGGGGCGCTACCAAATGGACGTCGAGCAGATGCTCGAGCGGGTGGACGAGAACACCATCATGGTGGTGCCCACCTTCGGGGTGACCTACACCGGGTGCTACGAGCCGGTGCTCGAGCTCTCCCGGGCGCTCGACAAGCTCCAGCAGGACACGGGCCTCGACATCGACATCCACGTGGACGGCGCCAGCGGGGCCTTCCTGGCTCCCTTCTCCGCACCCGACGTGGAATGGGACTTCCGTGTGCCGCGCGTGAAGTCGATCAGCACCTCGGGGCACAAGTTCGGCCTGGCGCCCCTCGGCGTCGGTTGGGTGCTGTGGCGGGACGCGGCGGAGCTGCCCGACGACCTGATCTTCCACGTCACCTACCTGGGCGGGGACATGCCGGTGTTCCAGATCAATTTCTCACGGCCCGCCGGCCAGATCGTGGCGCAGTACTACAACTTCGTGCGTCTCGGCCGGGACGGCTACCGCAACATCCACGACGCCTGCTACCACACGGGCCAGTTCCTGGCGCAGGAGGTACTCAAGCTCGGCCCGTTCGAGCTGTTGTGCGACTCCAATCCACTGACCGGCATCCCGTCGGTGGCCTGGCGGATCACGGAGGGCGAGGACCCGGGCTACACGCTCTACGACGTTGCCGACCGCCTGCGCACCCGGGGCTGGCAGGTGCCGGCCTACCCCTTGACCGGCTCGGTCTCCGACATCTCGGTCCAGCGGATCCTGGTGCGCCAGGGCGTCAGCCGCGACCTGGCCGGGCTCCTGCTGCAGGACATGAAGGAGTCGATCGCCCACTTCAACCGCCACCCGGTCAGCGTGTCCATGACCAGGGAGGAATCGGGGGGCTTCAGCCACCTGTAGCGGGGTCGCCGACGGTCGGTACCTGCACCGGCGGCAACATCGACCAGTCCACGTGGAGCGGCCGGCGGCGCAGGAAGCGCGGTCGGCCGACGTCGGCGGGACGGTCCGTGGTCCAGGGAGCGGGCGAGGCGGCGGTGAGGCCAGCCAGGGCGCGGAGCGCCGGCTCGTAGGCGGACCGGAGGAGGGAGAACCGGCGCCACGCCTCCTCGCGGCGGTCCGGCGGTACCACGAGGACGGTATCCAAGGCGTCCAGTGCGGCGTCGTACTCGGCGCGCGGTGACGGCGATTTCGGGTGCCGACGCAGCGGCCCGTGCGCTCAGGTCGGGGAGTCCCTGGAAGGGGGGGAGCGGGACGTTGGCGGCGCGGGCGATGCGCACGATCAAGGGGAGGCCGTAGACGACGACCATGATGGGCCCCTTCTCGGCGTCCTGGTAGACCTCGTCCCCCTCGTCGTCGGTCGTCGCGACGACCAGTGCGGCGGAGTCGAGCAGGGACCCGACCGTGGCGACCCAGGAGTGGTCCGTGTGCGTCTCGGGGAAGTAGGTGAGGAAGGGGAAGGCGGTGTGGGTCTGCTCCAGATCGAGCAGCCAATCGGCCTGGGAGCGCCAGAAGTCGATGCCCTCGAACGCGCCGATGCGGCGCAGGGTCTGCAGCAGCTGGGTCGCGTTGGGTGGCGCGCCGGCGACGGGCCGGAGCCGGTTGATGCCCTTCTCCCGGCCGTTGTACGCCGTGTAGATGGTCGGCAGGAAGCTGATGAGCAGTGCCACCAGGCCGAGGCCGATGGTCGCCTCGACGAAGGCGATCACGATCTTGCCCGTCCCGCTGGGCTCGGAGAAGCCAAGTGTCGTGAGTGACGACGCGCTGTGCTCGAAGGCCCGCTGGAACGCCACGTTGCCCGTGCCCCAGAACACGAACGTGAACGCGATGACCGTGACGATCATCCAGACCAGCGGCAGGCTGACGAGCGAGACGGGCGCGTAGAGGGAACGCAACGAGCGCGCCTGGACCGAGTTCCTCCGGTGTACGAGCAGCCCGTAGGTGGTGGCGAAGACGGCCTGCGACAGGCGCGAGAACCCCTCTTGGGGCAGCACGACGGTCTCGAGTGCCGACCCGAGGACGGCCAGCACCAGCGCGACGCCGAAGACGAGGGAGAGGAATTGCAGGGCGATCATCGTCGGGGGCCCACCGTGCGGGGCGACCCGACCCTACGCCGGGTGCCGGTCAGGACGCCGAAGACGCCGCGTCCTTAATGGCCTGATCGACCTCGGACTTGTCGACCTGGAGCTCCTTGGTCACCTTCTTCTGCGCCTTGAGCTGTGCCTTCTCGATGGCGGCTTCGATGGTCGTCTCGCCCACGATCACGAGGGCAGCCTCGCCGGCATCGATGGCTTCGCCGAACTCCTTGACGTCGGTGCGGGACATGCCCTTCCACAGGTGGCCGCTTACGCCGCCGATCGCCGCCCCGACCAGCGCGGTGCCGATGATGGAGGGGGGGAAGAGGATGCCGACGAGCGCACCGGCGGCGGCGCCGCCCCAGGCGCCGTGGCGGGTCGTGGTCTCGTCCTTGTTGACGTGGACCTTGCCGTTGTCGTCCTTCGTGATGACCGCGGCGTCGAAGGTGCCGACCGCACCGCTCGCGTGCAGGTCCTTTACGACGTCGTAGTCGGCGCGGGCGTCGACCTCGCTGGCGTAGGTCCCGATGTAGATGAAGACACCTTCGGCCTTTGACATCGCGTCACTCCTTTCGCGGCACCCGTGGCGAGTGTGCTGGGCTCGGTGATTCCGGGGCGCCCGTCCCCGGTCACCCGCCCCGTAGCGTACGGCCCGCTCCCGCAAGCTCGAACGGGCCGGCCGCCCGCCGGTCTGGCATGATCGATCCCGGTGTCCGTACCTCCCGCCATCGAGATCGCGCGAGGCGCCACGCTGCGCCCGATCGGCGACATCGCGGCGGACATGGGCATCGGGCCCGAGATGCTCGAGCCCTACGGCGCGCACGTGGCCAAGGTGCATCTCGACGCCATCGAGGCCTTGTCCGACCGGCCGCGCGCCCGCTACGTGGTGGTGACTGCGGTGACCCCGACCCCGCTCGGCGAGGGCAAGACGACGACGACGGTCGGGCTCGGTCAGGCGCTGGCCTGCATCGGGAAACGGGCGACCATCGCCATCCGCCAGGCGTCCATGGGGCCGACCTTCGGGATCAAAGGCGGCGCGGCCGGCGGGGGTTACAGCCAGGTGGTGCCGTTCGAGAACCTGAACCTGCACCTGACGGGCGACCTGCACGCGGTGACGGCGGCGAACAATCTCCTCGCCGCCATGGTGGACAACCACATCTACGGCGGCAACGCCCTGGCGATCGACCCGCACGGCATCACGTGGAAACGGGTCCTAGACGTCAACGACCGCTCGCTCCGCCACATCGTCAGTGGGCTGGGGACCCAGCAGGACGGCGTCCCACGTGAGACCGGTTTCGACATCACCGCGGCGTCCGAGGTGATGGCCGTGCTCGCACTCGCCCGCTCGCTGCGCGACCTGCGCACGCGTATGGGCCGGATCGTCGTGGGCTACACCCAATCGGGCGATCCGGTCACGGCGGAAGAGCTGAAGGCGGCCGGCGCCATGACGGTGATCATGCGCGACGCCATCAAGCCGAACCTCCTGCAGACGCTCGAGCACACGCCCGTCCTCGTTCACGCCGGCCCGTTCGGCAACATCGCCCACGGCAACTCCTCGATCGTGGCGGATCTCATCGGGATCCACGGCGGCGAGTACCTCGTGACCGAGGCGGGCTTCGGCTCCGACATGGGCGCAGAGCGCTTCTTCAACATCAAGTGCCGCGTGTCGGGGTTGGTCCCGGACGCAGCGGTGGTGGTGACGACCGTGCGAGCCATGAAGCTCCACTCCGGCCGCCACCGGGTCGTGGCCGGCCGGCCGCTGCCCCCCGGCATGCTCGGGGAGAACCCCGAGGAGGTGCAGCTCGGCGCCGACAACCTGCTGGCCCACCTGGCCATCGTCCGCCGGCACGGCGTCACGCCCGTGGTGGCGATTAACGCAATCGAGGGCGACTTCCCGTCCGAGCACGCGGCCATCCGGGAGATCGCCGCCTCGGTCGGGGTGCGGGCGGCCGTGTGCACGCACTTCGAGGACGGCGGGAAGGGCGCCGTCGAGCTGGCGGAGGCCGTGGTCGAGGTGACGGCCGAGCCCGGCGAATTCCACCTGCTCTACCCCGACGACGCCACGCTGCGGCAGAAGATCGAGACCATCGCCACCGAGATCTACGGCGCCGACGGCGTCGACTACCAGCCGGCGGCGGCGCGGCACCTCGAGAACTACGAGCGCGCCGGGTTCGGGGCGCTCCCCGTCTGCATCGCCAAGACCCACCTGTCCCTCTCCTCGGATCCCACGTTGCTCGGCGCGCCTCGGGGCTGGCGCCTGCCCGTGCGCGAGGCGCGGGCCAACGTGGGGGCCGGCTTCGTCTACCTGATCAGCGGGGACATGCGCACGATGCCCGGGCTCTCCCGTAGCCCGGCCGCCGAGCGGATCGACATCGACCAGGACGGCAACGTCGTGGGCCTGTACTGAGCCGGGAAGGGACACATGGCCATCGACTTCACGCTCGCCCCGGAGCACGAGGAGATCCGCTCCCGCGTGCGGTCCTTCATCCAGGAGACCGTGCAGCCGAGGATCAAGGGGTTCGACGACGAAGGTCGCGTGACCTCGCGCCGCGAGTACCTCGTGACCATCCTGGAGCTGCGCGAGGAGGCCAAGCGCCAAGGCCTGTGGCTGCCCCACATGCCCGTCGAATGGGGTGGCATGGGGCTCGGGCACGTGGAGCTGGCCATGGTGCAGGCCGAGGCAGGCAAGACGCGCCTCGGTCCGTGGATCCTCAATTGCATGGCACCCGACGAGGGCAACATGCACACGCTGTTGCACTGGGGGACGGACGCGGAGAAGGAGACCTACCTCCGCCGGCTCTGCGAGGGCACTGCGATGTCGTGCTTCGCCATGACCGAACCCGAGGTGGCCGGTTCGGACCCGACGCTCATTGCGACCCATGCCGAGAAGGACGGCGACGAGTGGGTCATCAACGGCCACAAGTGGTTCATCTCCAACGCGCGCCGGGCTGCGTTCGCCATCCTCATCGCCCGGACCGAACCCGACGTCCCACCGGGGTCGCGGGGTGCCAACACGGCGTTCATCATCGACCTCCCCACCGAGGGGTGGAACGACGTGCGCGAGGTCGAGACGATGCACGGCTCGACGGGGCATTCGGAGATCGTCCTTTCTGACCTGCGGGTCGGCGACTCCCAGATCCTCGGCGGGCGCGGCAACGGCCACCAACTCGGCCAGTATCGGCTCGGACCCGCCCGGCTGGCGCACTGCATGCGCTGGATCGCCCAGGCCGAGATCGCACTCGACATGATGGTGGACCGCGCCCTGCACCGCTACTCGCACGGCTCCCTCCTGGCCGAGAAGCAGGGGGTGCAGTGGCTGATCGCGGACTCTTCCCTGGAGCTGTACCAGTGCAAGCTCATGGTGCTGCACGCCGCCTACAAGATCGACCGCGGCGAGGACTTCCGCACCGAGGTCTCCATGGCCAAGCACTTCGTGGCCAACAGCCTCAACCGGATCATCGACCGCGCCGTCCAGGTGCACGGTGCACTCGGCTACTCCACCGACACCCCACTGGCGGGCATGCTGCAGCACGCACGCTGGGCCCGGCTGGCCGACGGCGCCGACGAGATCCACCAGATGCGCATCGCAGAGCGCGCCATCGCCGCCTACACCGATTCCGGATCGACCTGGGCCGCCACCGGCGGCCTGCCGCTCTGAACCATGGGCTGCCTCCTCGCCCTCGTGGCCGCCTTCTCGGCCCGCTTCGCGCTGTTCCTCGTCTGGCTCTTCACGGACCGGTTGAGCATCGCGTTCCGCTCGGGGTGGGAGGGCCTGCTCGGGTTCGTCTTCCTACCGTACGCGACGCTCTTCTACGCGCTCGTCTACGCGCCCGGGAGGGGTGTCGACGCATTCGGCTGGGTCATCGTCGCCCTCGGCGTGCTCTTGGACCTCTCGTCACACCTCTTCGGCCACCGAGCGCGGCGGCGGCGGACGCGACGCAGGGCGGCCGCACCGGCCTGAGCGGATCGTCCTAGGCGAAGCGCAGGCGCAGGTCGGGCTCCGGCCCGAAGCCGGGCGGGCTCGGCCCCGACGCGGCGAGCGTGTGCCAGCCGGCGACACCGATCATCGCCGCGTTGTCGGTGGCCATCGCCTGGGGAGGGATGAGCAGCCGGGTCCCGAACTCGTCGGCCAGCGCGCGGGCCCGGGCCCGCAGGATGGGGCTGGCGGCGACGCCGCCCACGATGGCGACGGCGGGGTCCGCGAACTCCTCGAGGGCCCGCCGGAGCTTGGCGCAGAGCACGTCCATGCACGCGGCCACGAACGATGCCGCCACGTCCCGCTCCGAGAAGCCGGGGTCGGCGCGGACGTGGTTGACCACCGCCGTCTTGAGTCCCGAGAAGGAGAAGCCGTAGCCGTCGCCGAGCATCGGACGGGGGAACTCGAGCACGTCCTCGCCCTCGGCGGCCAGCCGGTCGAGCACGGGCCCACCCGGGTAGCCCAGCCCGAGGAAGCGCGCCACCTTGTCGTACGCCTCGCCGATGGAGTCGTCCACCGTCTCACCGAGCAGCTCGTAGTGCCCGGGCCGCGTCGCACGCGTGAGCATGCAATGGCCACCCGAGACGAGCAAAGCGACCTGTGGGAAGGGCACGTCGCGGTCGGCCAGGTAGACGCTGGCCAGGTGGCCCTCGAGGTGGTTCACGGCCACCACGGGGACCCCCCAGCCCAGCGCGAGGGCCTTCGCGGTCGCGATACCGACGAGCAGCGCGCCGACCAGCCCGGGGCCCGCGGTCACGGCAACACCGGCGAGCTCGGGCCCCGCGACACCGGCCTCGTCGAGCGCCCGCGCCACGATGGGGGTGATCGTCTCCACGTGGGCGCGGCTCGCCAGCTCGGGGACCACCCCCCCGAACTCGGCGTGCAGGTCGATCTGGCTCGCCACCACCGACGAGCGCACCACGAGGCCGTCGTCGACCACCGCGGCAGCCGTCTCGTCGCACGAGGTCTCGATGGCCAGCAACAGCCTTGTCATGGGGCGTCGGCGAGCGCGTCGGCCACCTCGGCCCGCGAAATGGCACCCTCACGCTCCACCAGCGGCTCGCGCCCGCACACGTTGACGAGTGTCGAGGGCACGTCCCGGAGCCGGCCGCCGTCGACGAGCAGATCGACGGCGGGGCCGAGGCTGGCCGCGACGTCCTCCGCCGTGCGCGGCGTAGGCGCGCCGTGGGGGTTGGCGCTGGTCACCACGAGGACGCCGGTCCGCTCGAGGAGCCCCCGGAGGAACGCGTGATCGGGGATGCGCACCGCCACCTCGTCGCGGCCGTCCAGCCAGGTCGGCCGTCGGGCGTCGTCGGCGAACCCGAAGGCGAGGGTCAAGGGTCCGGGCCACCACCAGCGGGCCAGGACCTCCGCGGCGGGCGAGAACGCCACCCCGAGGTCGAGCACCTGGGCGCGGGAGGCGGCGAGGACCGGGAGGTGCATCCCCTCGGGCCGGTCCTTGGCCCGGAAGACGGCGCGCACGGCGTCGGTCTCCCCCGGTCGGGCGGCCAGGCCGTACACCGTGTCGGTCGGGACGACGGCAACGCCGCCGGCGGCCAGGACCTCGGCGGCGGCCCGCGCCCCCTCGGCATCGGCCTGCACCCGTCTCATGGGCGGTCCACTGGACCGGCGGCCCGTCGTCGACCCGCGCTCAGAGGGTGAGCGGGCGGACCGGTGCGCCGATGAGGCTCGGGTCCGACTTCCAGTCCACTCCGGGCACGTCCACGTAGAGCTCGATCTCGTTGCCGTCCGGGTCGAGGATGTAGAGGCTGTGTGTCAGCGTGTGGTCCGAGGCCCCGACCACGGTCGCACCGGCCTGGCGGACCGCGGCGAGAGCCGCCCGCAGGTCGTCGTCGGACTCCCCGACGTTGAGACCGAAGTGGTAGAGGCCGACGTGCCGGCCCTCGGGGATGGGCGTGGCGTCCTCGCCCACCTCGATCAGGAGGAGCTCGTGGTGCGTCCGACCGGACGAGAACGCCGCCGCCCCGACCGGCTGCTGCCCGTCCTCGGGCATGATCTGACGCCAGCCGAGTACGTCGCGGTAGAAGGCGGCGGACCGGCCGACGTCGCGTACGTAGAGCACCAGGTGGCCGAGCTCACGAACCGTCATGCGCTTACGCTACCGGTCGCCTCCTCCTCGAGTGACGCCGCCGAGCGGATCCACGTCGCCGTCGGCGGCATGCCCGGCCCGAGATGGATCGGCACGTCGAACGGCTCGGGCTCGAGCCCCGCAGCCTCCATCATCTCGGTGAGGGCGTGCGGCACGGCGGCGGCGATGTCCCACAGGCGCGGCACGGCGCGCGCGTCCGAGGCCAGGCCCCAGTACAGGACGCCGAGATAGCTCATGATCGTGATGTTGAGGCCCATGCCGTCCATGACCGGACCGAGGGGGAACATGCCGAGCATCTGACTCCCGCCCAGGTAGAGCGGAACGTCCGGGCCGGGCACGTTGGAGATGACCAGGTTGGCCAGCGGCCGGTGGCGATCGGCGAGCTTCATGCCGGTGTAGAGGCGGGCAGCCGCGGCGAAGACGTTCGGGGTGGCGTGCTCGGCCCAGTTCTGCAGCGTCGTGGCGCCGAGTGCCTTGTGCTCCTCCTTGGCCCCCTTGGTCCCCTCGTGGATGAACCGGAGACGTTCGAGGGGATCGTCGATGTGCGCCGGCAGCTGGACGAACATGGCGGAGACCTTGTTGGACCCTTTCAGCTCGGCGATGTCGGGGGTCACCGACACCGGGACCACCGACACCAGCGGGATGTCGGGGAGCTCGTCCCCGGCCAGGAGGTAGGTCCGCAACGCGCCGGCGCACATCGCGAGCACGACGTCGTTGACGGTGGTGCCCATCGCGTTCTTGAGCGCCTTGGCGTCGTCCAGGCTGGCCGCCGCGAACGCGACACGTCGCCGGGCATGCACGGCGACGTTGATGGAGGTCCGCGGGGCCGAAAGCGGTAACGCCGCCTTGGCCGTCCGCCCCTGGCGGACGCGGCGGACCCCGAGGATGCTCCACGTGGTGCGCAGCAGCATCCTCCCGACGTCGAACGGCGCCACCAGGCCGGACAGCACCGCCTGGGAGACGAGCTCGAGGCCCGACGGAATGCGCGGCGTCGAGCTGGCGGGCGGTCAGGGGCGTCGCCGCGGGTGGGTCGGGCTCCAGGTCGAAGAGCACGCCGAGCAGCTCGGCGCCCGAGACGCCGTCGATGGTGCTGTGGTGCATCTTCGCGACCAGCGCGATCTTCCCGTCCTCGAGGCCCTCGACGATCCACATCTCCCACAGCGGTCGGTCGCGGTGGAGCTGACGGCTGATCACATCTGCCGCGAAGTCGCCGAGCTCACGCATGCCACCGGGCGAGGGGAGCGCCGCCCGGCGCAGGTGGTTGTCGATGTCGAACTCCGGGTCGTCCACCCAGACGGGGTGGCCCAGGCGCATCGGGACTTCGACCAGCCGGCGCTGGAAGACCGGCGCCAGTGGGATGCGGTCGGCGATGAGCTGGCGGACGCGCCGGAACGTATACCCCCCGGGGACCGTCGAGGGGTCGAACACGGCGGTCATGGCGACGTGCATGTGGAGGGTCGGCGTCTCCATGTAGAGGAAGCTCGCATCGAGCCCGGTCAGCCGTTCGGGGGTCATCGACTCTCCTTGGTCGTCCAGCGTCCATAACCTCGCGCCAACACGGGAGCAGGGCAAACCTCAAAATGCCCCGACCAGGACGGACCTGCGTTCGGGCCGGCCGTCGGGAAAGATGGAGGGGTGCCCTACGCCTTCCTGAGCGTGACGATCGTCGGCGCGGTCGCCGTGGTGCTCGCCTACCGGCCGATCCGGCGGGAACCCTTCACCGTCGTCAGTTTCGTCTCGGGCTGGATCGCGGGGGAGCTGGCCTTCCAGAACATCGTCTGGCAGCTGGTGGCGACGGCGCTGTTCGTGGAGTTCGGGGCGCTCGACGGCTGGGCCGGATGGGTCGGACTGGCCGTCGCCGCGGCCGGCTGGGTGGGGCTCGTCGGACTGGGCGTGGCCGGTCTGCGGGCGGCGGAGGTGACGGCGGCCGCGCTCGACGAGGTGCGCAGCGGCGCCTTCCCGGTGTCCGACCAGCCGACGGAGCCGACCTGGGGGCGCTGGTGGCGGGTGACGCGGGCCATCCCGTTCACCTCCCGCGCCGTGGAGACCACCCGCAACGTGGACTACTGGGGTGACGGGAGTGAGCGGCACCGCCTGGACGTCTACCGGTCGCGCCTGGCGCCCGCGGCGCGGGCTCCCGTGATGGTGTACGTCCACGGCGGGGCGTGGGTCATCGGGGACAAGCGCGAGCAGGGCAAACCCATGATGTTCGAGCTGGTGGCCCGGGGCTGGGTCTGCGTGGCGATCAATTACCGGTTGAGCCCCAAGGCGACCTGGCCCGACCACATCGTCGACGTCAAGCGGGCGGTGGCCTGGGTCAAGGAGCACGTCGCCGAGTACGGCGGCGACCCCGACTTCGTCGCCGTCAGCGGCGGATCGGCCGGCGGGCACCTCTGCGCGCTCCTCGCCCTGAGCGCCGGCGATCCCGCCTTCCAACCCGGCTTCGAGTCCCGCGACACCGCGGTGCAGGCCTGCGTGCCCTTCTACGGGGTCATGGACATGACGGGCTCACCCGAGGCGTCCCTGTTCGGGACGGGGCTCGTCGAGATGCTGGAGAAGTCGGTCATGAAGACGAAGGAGTCGGAGCACCCCGAGGTGTTCCGCGCCGCGTCCCCCACCTACCGGGTCCGCCCGGATGCACCTCCGTTCTTCGTCCTGCACGGCGTCAACGACACCCTCGTCCCCGTGGAGACGGCGCGCACCTTCGTCGAGCGCCTGCGGGCGGTGTCGCGGGAGCCGGTGGCCTACGCCGAGTTGCCGCTGGCGCAGCACGCGTTCGACGTCCTGGCCTCCCTCCGCTGCCAGGCCACGACCTCGGCCGTGGGGGACTTCCTCGAGGGCGCCCGGACTGCCCACGCCAGCGGGGGCACGGCCGCAATGGATATGACCTCGAAGGGAAAACTTTCTGACCGAGAGTCGCCCCCCATGATCTGACGGCGCGACCTTGGAGCCGAGGCGACGGGCGCGGCGCCTTCCTAGTCGTCGGCGAGCTGCACGACCACGGTCAGCGCGTCGCCCTCTTCGGCGACGAAGACGTCCACGCCGCCCGCGTCGACGATGTCGCCGCGGGCGGCCTCGACGTCGAGGAGCACCGCCGGCGGCGCCGTCACCGTGAGCGTCGCCACCCGGGCCCGCATGGAACGCTTCTGCGCCGTCTTCTCGCGGCGCACCGCGCCGAGCACCTCGGACGCCACCGTCAGTACCGAGGTGTCCGCGCCCACGTGGCTCCCGAGGACGGCTGCCTCGGGCCACCCGGCCGTGTGCACCGAGCCCTCCTGCCACCAGCTCCAGACCTCCTCGGTGACGAAGGGGAGAAACGGCGCGAAGAGACGGTGCAGCGCCGACAACGCGAGCGCCAGGGTGGCTCGCGCCGAGTCGGTCCCGGCCGGGTCTCCCTCGCCATAGGCGCGCGTCTTGACCAGCTCGACGTAGTCGTCGCAGAAGGACCAGAAGAAGGTCTCCGTCAGCTCCAGGGCGCGCGCGTAGTCGAAGCCCTCATGTGCCGCCGTCGCTGCCTCGATCAGCGCGGCCAGCTGCGCGAGCAGGGCGGCATCGAGGGGGGCCCGCACGGCGTCGAGGCCCGGTACGGGCCCTTCGCCCAAGCGGCCGAGCGCGAACTTCGACGCGTTGAGCACCTTGATGGCCAGCCGGCGTCCGATCTTCATGACGCTGGTGTCCAGCGCCGTGTCGGTCCCGGGCCGGCCGTTGCAGGCCCAGTAGCGGACGGCGTCGGACCCGAACTCCTCGAGGGTCGCCATGGGAGTGACGACGTCGTTGCCCTTGGACTTGGAGATCTTGTTGTGGTCCTTGTCGAGAATCCAGCCGTTGATCGTGGCGTGCCGCCAGGGCAGGACGCCGTGCTCGAGTTGCGAGCGCAGCAGGGTCGAGAAGAGCCAGGTACGGATGATCTCGGGTCCCTGCGGCCGCAGGTCCATGGGGAAGGTGGCCGCGAACAATCCTGGGTCGTCCTCCCAACCGCAGACGATCTGGGGGGTGACCGAGGAGGTGGCCCAGGTGTCCATGACGTCCGGGTCGCCGACGAAGCCGCCCGGCTCCCCCGCTGCCCGGGGCGGTAGCCGGTGGGCACATCGGTGGTCGGATCGATGGGCAGGGACGCCTCGTCGGGCACGATGGCCGACGAATAGTCGGCTGCGCCGTCGGCGCCGACGGCGTACCAGACCGGGACGGGCACCCCGAAGAAGCGCTGGCGACTGACCAGCCAGTCGCCGTTGAGCCCGTTGACCCAGTCGTCGAAGCGGACCCGCATGTAGGGCGGGTGCCAGTCGAGTTGGCTACCCCGCTCGAGCACCTTGCGGCGCAGCGCGTCGTCCCGTCCGCCGTTGCGGATGAACCACTGCCGGCTCGTGACGATCTCGAGCGGGCGCTTGCCCTTCTCGTAGAACTTGACCGGGTGGGTGATGGGCCGGGGCTCACCGACCATGTCCCCTGACTCGGCCAGCAGCTCGACCATGGCGCGCTGGGCCTGTTTGACGCTGCGGCCGGCGATGGCCCGCCAGGGCTCGCCGTCGGGGACGCCGGGCGGCGGCGTCTCGCTGATCCGGCCCGACCGCGTGACGATGCTGCGGGTCGGGAGGTCGAGCTCACGCCACCAGACGACGTCGGTGACATCGCCGAAGGTGCAGATCATGGCGATGCCCGACCCCTTGTCCGGTTGGGCCAGCGGATGCGCCAGCACCGGCACCTGGACCCCGAAGAGCGGGGTGCGCACGGTGGTGCCGAAGCGCGCCGCGTAGCGCTCGTCGCCGGGGTGTGCCACGAGCGCCACGCAGGCGGCGAGCAGTTCGGGCCGGGTGGTCTCGATCTCGATGTCGTCGAAGCGGACCCGGTAGTAGGCGCCGGCCTGCTCGCGATCCTCCGTCTCGGCCTGGGCCACCGCCGTCTGGAACTCGACGTCCCACAGGGTGGGCGCCTCGGAGGAGTAGGCCTCCCCACGGGCCAGGTTGCGCAGGAACATGCGCTGGCTGGTGCGCCGGCTGCGGTCGTCGATCGTGGCGTACGTGCGGCCCCAGTCGACCGAGAGGCCGACGCGCCGCCACAGGTCCTCGAAGGCCCGTTCGTCGTCCGACGTCAACTGGTGGCAGAGCGCGATGAAGTTGGGCCGGCTGACCGGGACGTCGTCCTTGCCCGGCTTCTCGGGAGGGACGAAAGCGGGGTCGAAGGGGAGGGACGGGTCGCACGTCACCCCGAAGACGTTCTGCACCCGACGCTCCGTCGGCAGCCCGTTGTCGTCCCAACCCATGGGGTAGAAGAGCTTCCACCCCCGCATGCGGCGGTAGCGGGCGATGGCGTCGGTCTGCACGTACCCGAAGACCGAACCCATGTGGAGCGAGCCCGACACGGTCGGTGGCGGGGTGTCGATCGAGAACACCTCATCCCGGCGGGCGGCGGCGTCGAAGCGGTAGGTGCCGGCCTCGTCCCAGAGCGCGGCCCAGCGCTCCTCGAGACCCTCGAGCGTCGGTTTGTCGGGGACGCGGGGAACGGCCGTCACGGGCATTGACATGATCGGGTTACCGTACCCGGGTGCTGCACCTTCACGACACCGCTACCGGCTCGATCCGCCCGCTCGAGCTCCGCAACGAGGGCGAGGTGTCGATGTACGTGTGTGGCCCGACCGTGTACGACATGCCCCACATCGGGCATGGTCGGGCCAACCTCACCTTCGACATCCTCCGGCGCTACCTGAGCTTCACCGGGCTTCAGGTGCACCACGTGGCGAACGTCACCGACGTCGACGACAACATCATCACGCGGGCCGCCGAGCTCGGGCGCACCGAGGCCGACGTGGCCGCCGAATTCGAGGCCCGCTGGTGGGAGTCGATGGACGCGCTGGGTGACCTGCGCCCGCGGGACATCCCGCACGCCACGCAGTACATCGAGGACATGGTGGCACTGGTGGGCGAGCTGATGGCCATGGACAAGGCCTACGAGACGCCCGACGGCATCTACATGGAGGTCTCCAAGGTCGACGGGTACGGACTCCTGGCGCACCAGCCGCTGGAGTCGCTGCAGGTCGGCGCACGGGTCGAGGCCAACGAGGACAAGCGCTCGCCCCTCGACTTCGCCCTGTGGAAGAAGGCGAAGGCGGGCGAGCCCAGCTGGGACTCACCGTGGGGGCCGGGACGGCCCGGGTGGCACACCGAGTGCGTGGTCATGTCGCTCGACCTGCTGGGCGAGGGGTTCGACCTGCACGGCGGCGGGCAGGATCTGAAGTTCCCGCACCACGAGAACGAGCGGGCGCAGGCAGTCGCCGACGGCAAGGTCTTCGCTCAGCACTGGATGCACAACGGCTGGGTGGAGGTCGAGGGCACGAAGATGTCGAAGTCGCTCGGCAACTTCACCACGCTGCCCGACCTCCTGGCCCGCCACGACGCCCGCGCCTACCGGTTGCTCGTGCTCCGTGCCCACTACCGCTCGCCCATCGAGGTGACGCCCGAGACGCTGGCCGACGCCGAAAAGGCCCTGGCCCGCCTCGACGGGCTGGCCCGCCGGTTCGACGTGGCCGAACTCCTCGCGCGGACCGACGACGGGTTCGTGGTCGAGGGGACACCGCCCGCGACCGGGCTGGACCCGGACGCGTCGGCCGCCTTCCGGGCGCGCATGGACGACGACCTCGATACGCCGGGGGCGCTGGCCGGCATCTTCGAGCTCGTCACGGCGGCGCACTCCGCCGCCGACGCGGGCGAGGAGGCCGAAGGTGGTCTCCTGGCCCATACGGCTGCGGTGCTCGCCGCCGCGCTCGGGCTCTCTCTGCGTGCCGCGGACGTCGATCTCGACGAGGAGTCGGCGCGGCTGGTGGCCGAACGAGACGAGGCCCGTGGCGCCCGGGACTTCGCCCGGGCCGACGCCCTGCGCGACGAACTGGTGGCTCGGGGCTGGACGGTGGAGGACACCCCCTCGGGCACCGCCGTACACCGCTGAAGACGCCAAACTCCCTCGTCAGGGAACGAAAAAGCCGGGGTGGCTGGACTGGTTACCGCGACGTAGGTTACTCTTGGGTAACAAGGAACCGCCGGAGACGGTACCAATCCGCTCCGAGGACCGGTTCCTCCGAACGCACGCGTGGCTCGGCCGCGGCCGGGGACCGCCGAAGGAGGGCACGATGTCCGACTACTCGCTCGATCTGAACGAGGATCAGCTGCAGATCGTCAAGTGGGTCCATGAGTTCGCCGAGAACGTCGTCCGCCCCGCCGGTCCCGAGTGGGACGCGCGCGAAGAGACGCCGTGGCCGATCATCGAGGAGGCGGCCAAGAACGGGCTGTACTCCTTCGACTTCATCGCGCAGGCGTTCTCCGACCCGACCGGCCTGCTCATGTGCCTGGTGAACGAGGAGATGAGCTGGGGTGACGCCGGCATCGCGCTGGCCATCTTCGGCTCGACCCTGGCCGTCGCGGGCATCTTCGCCAACGGCACGCCAGAGCAGATCGGCGAGTGGATCCCGCAGTGCTTCGGGACACCCGACGACATCAAGCTGGCCGCCTTCGGCGTGTCCGAGCCCGACGCCGGCTCGGACGTCTCGTCCCTCAGCTCCCGCGCCGTCTACGACGAGGCGAAGGACGAGTGGGTGCTCAACGGCACCAAGACCTGGATCACCAATGGCGGCATCGCCAATACCCACGTGCTCGTGCTCTCCGTGGATCACGACCTGGGGAGCCGGGGCCAGGCAAGCTTCGTGGTGCCCGAGGGGACGCCGGGCATCGCGCAGGGCCAGAAGTTCAAGAAGATGGGCATCCGCGCCTCGCACACGGCGGAGGTGGTCCTCACCGACTGCCGCGTCCCGGGGCGCTGCCTCCTGGGCGGCAAGGAGAAGCTCGACGAGCGGCTGGCCCGGGCCCGGGAGGGCAAGAAGACGTCCACCCAGGCCGCCATGGCAACGTTCGAGGCGTCGCGGCCGATCGTCGGTGCACAGGCAGTCGGCATCGCCCGCGCGGCCTACGAGTACTCGCTGGACTACGCCAAGGAACGTCACCAGTTCGGCCGGGCCATCATCGAGAACCAGGCCATCGCCTTCAAGCTGGCCGACATGAAGATGCACACCGACGCAGCACGGCTCCTCGTGCACCGGGCCGCCAACATGGCGAGCACGGGCAAGAAGTTCGAGAACGGCGAAGGCTCCATGTCCAAGCTCTACGCGGGCGAGAACGCGGTGTGGGTGACCGACCAGGCCATTCAGATCCTCGGCGGCTACGGCTACGTCCGCGAGTACCCGGTCGAGCAGTGGCACCGCGACGCCAAGATCTACACGATCTTCGAGGGTACCTCCGAGATCCAGCGGCTGGTGATCAGCCGGGCTATCTCGGGGATCCACATCAACTGATCTACGAGGGCAAACAGATGGGCCTGACCCATCCAAGCGTGGGCGCCCAAATCGGTTCTCGACCTTCCAACGCGAGCGCGGACGAATCATTTCTGTCGCGTGTCCACCTTGTGCGGGCCGAGCTCAAGAGATCCTCTCGGACAACGAGGAGATGCCACACGCAAATCAATTCGTGGGAAGACGTGGCGTTCCGGCGGGCGTTCGAGGCAACGGGGCGAAAAAGCCGGTCATGGCCGCATTGTGGACCGAGGTCTGCCTCGGCTTCCCAACTCTCGATGCTCTCCGTGACGGCTACGAAGTCTTTCCGGTTGTTGCTGCCGTGGGCGGCACGTCGCCCGAGGCTCATAGGGCGCGGCTGGAGCGCATCGTCCAGGCCGGCGTCCAACCGATCGGGTGTCGCTGCGAGCTGCAGCCGCGATTGGGCACGAACCAACACGGTTCCGAACGTCATGGACATCGTGCTCACATCCCGACTTCAGAAGGGATTATGAGCGGAGTCCAACTTCGTGGCCCAGGAGAGGGCTCGCCGAATGACCGTCGGTCGCTGTTCTGACGTCTCCGGCCCTGCTAACTCTCTTCGAGCTGATCGGCCACGCCAGACATTGCTGCAGCCACCAGCTTGATTTCAGCCGTGTCCATGTGATCGAAGAATCGCGACCGAACGCTTGCCAGGTGAACTGGCCACGCCGCCCGCATCTTCGCCATACCTCGGGACGTCAATCTGGCCACGTTGCCTCGGGCGTCGGTGGAGCTCGCCACCTTCGTCACAAGAGAACGGGCTTGGAGATCGTCGACGAGGCGGGTCATCCGGCTCGCTGACAGTCCTGTCGCACTGGCCAGGTCACTCATCCGGAGTTCACGATTGCGCGCCTCGGAAAGGTGCATGATCGTGGTGTACTCGCTCGCGCTCACGCCAGCATCGTGGATAAGGTCGGAGTCCAGGTACCGAGGCAGCACCTTGACAATGCGCATAATGGCCCGCCAGAGAGCTTCTTCCGTCGGGGAGAGCGGTTCGACTTTCGTCATCGGCCTCAGAGTAACTTGCTCTTCGAAGCAAGTGTGGGACGCATCCGCCAAATGGGTGTTGCCAACACCAGGGTTCCCGAGAGTGATTTCCGGACGCCGAAAGAATTCCGCTCCTGGTCGCGTGAGAAACGACATCCTATTTCGTCCCTCGACGCGAGCTGACCTCCAGCTGACGTGCCACTCTGCACAAGGCACCTGCCAGTTGCTCGACAGAGGAGGAGCCGATGTGGTTGAAGAAGCGACTCCGAAGGCTTTCCAGGCGAACCCGCCGGGCTGCCCTCAGCTTTGCCATCCCGTTTGAGGTCACTCGTGCGCGTGTACTCCGGGCGTCAGCGGAACTGGCCACTTTCGTCACCGGCCGCGCTCCTGCAGGTCGTCTACAAGACGGGTTGTCCGGCTCGCCGACAGGCCGGTGGCTTTGGCCAGGTCGGTCATTCGAAGCTCGTGATTGGCGGCCTCGGAAAGATGCATGAGGGTTGTGTATTCGCTTGCCGTCAGGCCCGCTCCGCGTACCAGATCGGTGTCGAGGTACGACGGAAAACGGTGAGGATGCGCATGGTGGCCCGCCAGAGCGCTTCCTCAGCGGTTGAAAGCGGTTCGGCCGTCGCCATGTGGAGAAAGGGCTACTTCGCTCATTCAAGGAGCTGATCGAATTTGTGTACGTCGTAACCGACCACAGCCAACCCGGGTTCCGCCTGGATCCCCAGTGCCTCCTCTGGTTTTGCGCACTGCGAAAACTAGCCTGACTTTGCTTGCCAACGCAAATTCTGAGGGGGTACAATCAGGGGTGGTGACTGAGGGTCTGACGGACGCGGGCCCATTGCCAGCCTTCGCCGCGCTCGCGCCGGTGGTCGTCGAGCGTCTTGTGGGGGGTCGCCGCGGCGGAGGGGTCGTTCGACTGGTGCACCGCTCCCAGTATCGCGGTTCCGGTCTCTTCCCGAGGGGCCTCTCGCCCGAGCGCATCATGACCGAGACGCCGACGGTCGGCTCCGACGACGAGGTCTGCCCGAGGTTCCTGTGCACCAACGCGCTCCGGGTCCTCGGCGTGTCCCGATCCTGCCCGCGCCGGCGGTAGCTTCGCCCGGTGCCCGCCGTCCCGCTCCGGCGCAACCGCAAGTTCGTGCTGCTCCAGACCGGGCAGCTGCTGTCGAACACCGGGACGCGGGCGACGTCCATCGCCTACCCGCTCCTCGTCCTGGCCCTGACGCACTCGGCCGTCGAGGCCGGCGTCGTCTCGTTCGCCCGCGCCGCGCCCATGGCCGTCCTGGCCATCCCGGCGGGCGTGGCCGCGGACCACTGGAGCCGGCGGGCGCTGATGATCGGGGCCGACGCGGTGCGTGCGGCCGCGCTGGCGGTGCTGGCCCTCACGCTCGTGTTGACGGATAGTCCCCTCTGGGTCATCGTCTGCATCGGCTTCGTCGAGGGCGCGGGGAGCACCGTCTTCAATGCCGCCATGCCGGGCGCCGTGCGCGCCGTGGTCCCGGCCGAGCAACTCCCGGAAGCCGCCGGTGCAGCGAGCGGCCGCAACGCCGCGGTGCGCATCGCGGGGCCGCCCCTCGGCGGGGCGCTCTTCGAGGCGGGCCGGGCGGTGCCCTTCCTCGTCGACGCGTGCTCGTACGCGTGCTCGACCGTGTCCCTGCTCCTCATGGGGGTCCGCTTCGAGGAGGACCGGCCACGGGAGTCCGCCTCGGTGTGCGCCCGGGTGCGCGAGGCCGTGGCGTTCACCTGGCACCAGCCATTCCTGCGCGTCACCGCGTTCCTCTACGGGCTCCTCAACTTCACGGCCCCCGGGCTGTTGTTCTGCATCGTGGTCATCGGCGAGGCGCAGGGTCTCTCCGGCGGGGTGATCGGCCTGCTCACCTCCCCCTTCGCGGCCGCCGTGCTGCTCGGCTCGCTGTTCTCTCCGGCGGTTCGCCGCGTCCTCTCGGTCCGCGCCGTCCTCCTGCTCGAGGTGTGGGCCTGGCTCGGCTGCGCCCTGTTCCTGGTATGGCCCAACGCCGTCGCCCTGGCCATCGGGCTGGTCCCGGTCGGGCTCGCCGTCCCGTCCACGGACTCGGTCGTCAACGGGTACCGCATCGCCGTGACGCCCGATCGGCTCCTCGGCCGCGCCGAGTCCGTGCGCAGCACCATCGCCCTGTCCATCGCGTCGCTGGCGCCCCTGGTGGCGGGCGTCCTGCTCCAGCACTCCACGCCACGCTGGACGATCGCCTTCTTCACCGTGTGGGCGTTGGCCCTCGCCCTGTGGGGGACGGCGAGCCGGGTCCTCCGGGTCACGCCTACCCGCGAACCCGCCGGGGGGCGCGCCGATCCGGCCGGGCCCTGACCGTTCCTTCCCGACCGGGGTGGATTCCATCGCCGTGGAGTGCCTTTCCACGTTCCTGGCGGGCGAGCCGGGGCGGGGGAGCCGTAGCTGCTGGTCGTATGACGCCGAGCCGGTGCACCGCGCTCTCCTGACCGAGTTCTTCGCGGCCGGCCTCGCGGCGGACGAGCGGCTGCTCTACTTCGCTGCGCCGGAACAGCTCGCCGGCGCTTGCGCCGCCGCCGCCGATTCGGGCGCGGACGTGGCCGCCCTCATGGCCCGCGGCGCCTTCATCGTCGGCGACGTAACGGCCGCCTACCTGTCGTCAGGCTCGCTCGAGCCCGACGTGCGGCTGCAGGGGCATGCCGCGCTCGTCCACCGGGCGCTCGACGACGGCTTCGCCGGGCTGCGCGTCTGTTCCGAGATCGCCCCCCTCCTCGGCCACGGGCACGTCCGCGACGAAAGTGCGCGTACGAGCTGCGCGCCGACGTGTTGATCGCCGGTCTGCCGAGCGTCGTCGTGTGCGCGTGCGACCCGCGCCAGGCGACCGCGGCACCGCCGGCGATGTGGCCGCGGTGCACTCGCGGCGGGCGGGCGATCCGTCGGTGACGACCCCGTTTCGCCTGCATGCCGGCGCGGGCGGCCTGTCGCTGTCCGGCGAGGCGAACGCGGGCAACGCGGAGCGGCTCGGGCGCTGGCTGCGCGGCGCCCTGCCGGACCTGCCCCGGCCCGTCGTGGACGTCGGCGGCCTCGAGTTCATCGACGCCGCAGGCATGTGGGCCATCCTCGACAGCGCCCACGCGCACTCCGACGGGCTGTGCCTGCGCGGCGCCTCCCGGCAGTTCCGGCGCGTCTGGTCCGTCTGTGGCTACGACGCCGTCGGCTGCGTCCACTTCACCTGACGGCTGCGCAGCGGGCCACCGCCGCGGTGGCCCGCACGGCCGGGCTGGTCCGGGCCAATAGTCTCAGGCTCCCATGTGCCCCGTCCCGCTCGTGCGCCACGCCGCCGATGTCACGGCGGACTGGCTGAGCGACGCCCTGGCCGGCGCCGGCCTGCTGGCCGCGGGGGCCCGGGTGGTCGCCTTCGAGACGACGCCGGTCGGCACGGGCCAGATGGCCGACACGACGCGGTTCCGCCTGCACTTCGACGATCCGGATGCGGGACCACCCAGCGTCGTGGGGAAGTTCGCCTCGGCCGACGACCAGAGCCGCGGGACGGGTCTGGCGCTGCGCGCCTACGAGATCGAGGTCCGCTTCTACCGCGAGGTCGCCGCCCGGGTCGCTGCCCGGCTCCCGGCGGTCTACGTCGCCGAGGTCGAGCCGGAGACGGGCTGGTTCACCCTCCTGCTCGAGGACATCGTCGGTGCGGCGCAGGGCGACCAGATCGAGGCGTGCACCCCCGAGGTGGCGGCCGCCGTCCTCGAGGAGATGGCCGGCCTGCACGCTCCTTGCTGGGAGTCCTCCGAGCTGGCCCGCCTGGAGTGGCTCAACCGGGCCACGCCCGAGTCCGACGGCTTCCTCGCCTCGCTGGTCTCCTCGCTGCTGCCCGGATTCCTGGAGCGTTACGCCGACACGCTGGCACCAGAGCACCAGGAGGTGTGCCGCGTCTTCGCCGAACACCTGCCCGCCTACCTCGCCCAGCGCGCCGGGCCGCGGACGGCCAGCCACGGCGACTTCCGGCTCGACAACCTGCTGTTCCAGCCGGACAACGCACGCCCCGTGGTGGTCGACTGGCAGACCGCCGTCTGGGCGGGCGCCTCCGTCGACGTCGCCTACTTCATCGGCGGGTGCCTCGGTGCCGAGGACCGGCGCACCCACGAGCTCGACCTGCTCGCCCACTACCACGATGCCTTGTGCCGCCGCGGCGTGCGCGGCTACTCGCTGGCGCAGCTGCGGGCCGACACGCGCCGTGACAGCTTCGGCGGCATCCTCATGGCCATCGTGGCCTCCATGGTGGTGCAGCGCACCGAGCGCGGCGACCTGATGTTCCTCACCAGTGCCACCAGGCATGCGCAGCACGCGCTCGACGTCGACGCGCCCGCACTGCTGCTCGCCGACGCATGACCGAGCTCCTCGTGCTCTGCACGGGCAACGCGGCGCGCTCGGTCATGGCCGGCTTCATGCTCGAGTACCTGCGCGAGGGCCGCCCCGGTGCGCCGCTGCACGTCGTGACCGCGGGCACCCACACCATCGACGGGCAGCCCATGAGTATGCGCACCCGCACCGCGCTGACCCGTCTGCCCGAGCTGGCCGGCGCGGACTTCCGCCGGCACCGGAGCCGGCAGGTCCACGGTGTCGACCTCGTCCACGCCGAGGTGGTCGTGGTGATGGAGGCCGACCACGTCCGCTTCGTGCGCCGCCAGTTCCCCGACGCCGCGGCCAAGACCGGCACCATCCGGCGTCTCTGTCGTGACTTGGCGCCGCCACCACCCGGTCTGCCCCAGCGGGTGGCCGCGCTCGATCTGGCCGGGGTGGAGGTGTCCGACGACGAGGACGTCCTCGATCCGGCCGGGGCGGAGGCCGACGTCTACGCCGCGTGCGTCGACGAGCTGTGGGGACTCTGCCAGACGCTCGTCACCTTGCTCTGAGCGCCGCCCCGCCGCGCCGCCGCTCAGTCGGCATGGACCGACCGCAACCCGGCCCAGGCCAGGTCGGCCACCCGACGAGCCAGCTTCTGCGCCTCCTCCTCCATCGCGTCGGAATCGGGCCGTTGGGCCATGAACCGGCGGCTCGCGCCCTCCGCCATACCGACGATGCCGTACGCGACCAGCCGCCGGTGGTCGTCGTCGAGGCCGGCGTCGATCAGGGGATCGATCGCCTCGGCGATGGCGTCCTCGACCGCCCGCAGGGCACGGCCCATCTCCTGATCGTTGGCGTGGTCCCGCCCGTAGAGGAGACGGAACTCGGCCTCGTCGCTGACCACGAGCCGGAAGTACGCGGCGAAACCCAGCTCGACCTGCTGGCGTGGGCCGTTGGCCTCCACCACCGCTTGCCCGATGGCCGTGAGGAGGTCGGTGGCGATCGAGTCCACCAGCTCCAAGTAGAGCGCCCGTTTGGAGGAGAAGTGCTGGTAGAGCAGCGGCTTGGTGACCCCGGCCGCCTCCGCGATGTCGTCCATCGTCGTGGCGCGGTACCCGCGCTGGGCGAAGAGATCGAGCGCGACCGCGACGAGCTGGTGCCGTCGCTGTTCCGCGGTGAGCCGCCTCGATGCCGCCTGGAGTGCGCCTGCCATCGAACTCAGGTTACCGAACGGTCACAGCGCTGGAGTCAGACCGCGGCGGCGAGTCCGGGCACGCGTCTGAGGACGCGGGCCAGGCGGGCCGGCAGGTCGGCCAGGTTGAAGTGCCGGGCGGCGACCCGATGGTTGTGCGCGAGCAGGCCCTCGTCGGGGTCGTCGAGCCACGCCGCCAGCGGCCCCGGCTCCGCTGCGTCGAACCAGCGGAAGCCGAAAGCAGCCAACTCGCCTGCCACCGGGTAGGGGCCGACGGCGAGCGGTCGCCGATGTGTCGCCGACTCGATCGAGGGGTTGCCGAACCCCTCCCAGGACGAGGGCAGCAGCACCGCGTCGCAGGCGGCGTACGCGTCCGCCATGGCGAACGCCCCGGCAGGCGGGCCGCGCAGCACCGGGCAGCGCGCCCCGGCCAGCACGCGCTCGAGGTCGGGCCCGTACCCGTCCTCGGCCGGGCCCAGCAGCCAATAGGTGCCGCCGACGGCCTCGGCCAGCGCGACGGCGAGGGGCACGTTCTTGCGCGCCAGCGCCCGCGTCGGTTGGAGCAGCAGCCGCGTGGCGGGTTCGAGGCCCCACGCGCCACGTACGCCGGCGCGGTCGCCGGCCGCCGGCTCGGGGTCGAATGCGTTGTACACCGTCGTCGCCTGGATCCCGCGCGACGCGAGTTCGCTGCGACTGCGCTCGTTGATGGTGACGTGGGCCCAGGCCGGGTCGTCCGGCGGCGGAGGGAGATGCGCCAGGTGCGGCCGCTGCCACGGGAGGTCGTGATGGTGCAACAACGACGGGCGGCGGGCGCAGGCCGCCGCCACGACCGCCGCCGCGGCCGGGTGCAGCGGCAGGGAGCAGAGGTTCTCCACGATCACGAGGTCGGCATCGGCGAGCGTCGCCTCCACTTCCACCCGGGTCGGCGCCTCGGCCGCATGCATGGCCAACCCTGGGAGGACCGCGTCGGCCGGGCCCTCGCCCGCGACGGTGCGAACCTCCCAGCCGAGGACACCCAGCGCAGCCGCCCATTTCGCGGCCTCCACCGCCACGCCGTCACCACCGCCGAGTCGGAACGAGACCATGCACGCCGTGGCCACGTCGGCACTGTAGGCGTGCGGGTGTCCCGTTGGCCCCGTGGACTAGCGTTGCGCAGATGGCAAAACGGGCACTGATCACCGGCGTCACCGGCCAGGACGGCTCGTACCTCGCCGAATTTCTGCTCTCTGAGGGCTACACGGTCATCGGCATGGTACGGCGCTCGAGCACGGTGAACTTCGAGCGCATCGCGCACTTCCAGGACGACATCGAGCTCGTCGCCGGCGACCTGCTCGACGAGGTCTCGCTCATCAACATGCTGCGGGACCACCGCCCGACCGAGGTCTACAACCTGGCCGCCCAGTCCTTCGTGCAGACCAGCTGGAACCAGCCGGTGCTCACGGGTGAGACGACCGCCCTGGGTGTGACCCGCTTGCTCGACGCCATCCGGCTGGTCGACCCCGAGATCCGCTTCTACCAGGCGAGCTCGTCCGAGATGTTCGGCAAGGTGCTCGAGGTCCCCCAGCGCGAATCGACGCCGTTCTACCCCCGCAGTCCCTACGGCGTGGCCAAGGTCTACGGCCACTGGATCACGGTGAACTACCGCGAGAGCTACGGGCTGCACGCCTCGTCGGGGATCCTCTTCAACCACGAGTCGCCACGGCGCGGCCTGGAGTTCGTCACGCGCAAGGTCACCCACGGCGCCGCCCGCATCGCGCGAAAGCTCGACGAGAAGCTGGCGCTGGGGAACCTCGACGCCCAGCGCGACTGGGGCTACGCGGCCGACTACGTCCGCGCCATGTGGTTGATGCTCCAGCAGGACGCGCCGGGCGATTTCGTGGTATCGACGGGCCAGACCCACGAGGTGCGCGAGCTGTGCCGGCTGGCCTTCGAGGCCGCCGGGCTCGACTGGGAGCAGCACGTCGTCATCGACGAGAAGTTCCTGCGCCCCGCCGAGGTGGACCTGCTCGTCGGCGACCCCGCCAAGGCCCACGAGGTGCTCGGTTGGCGGCCTGAGGTCGACTTCCCGGATCTGATCGCGATGATGGTCGAGGCCGACATGGAACTCGTCGCCAAGAGCCTCAGGTAAAGCGGGGGCCGCCGCGCTCCTCGTCACCGTCGTACCCGCCGCGATCTCGGCCGATCCGGCCGGCGTCCTCGTCGCTTTCGGGGCCGGGATCCTCTCGTTCATCTCGCCGTGTGTCCTGCCGCTCGTGCCGGGCTACGTCTCCATGGTGTCGGGCCTCTCCGCCGCCGAGCTGGAGGCGGGCGGTGAGGGAACGACCCCGTCGGTCGCGCTGCGCCCGGTGCTGCGCGGCATCGGCCTGTTCGTGGCGGGTTTCACGCTCGTCTTCGTCGCGCTCGGCGCGACCGCGTCGGGGATCGGCAGCCTTCTCCACGGGCACCGCTACGTCCTGGCCCAGGTGAGCGGCGCCCTGATCATCTTCCTCGGGATCGTGATGCTGTTGAGCGCGCTGCCGGCCCGGGTGTGGGCGAGCGCGGGGTCCGGGACCCTGGGCGTGGTGTCCCGCCTCACCGGGGAGCACCGCTTCGACGTCCGCCCGTCACGCCTCGGTGTGTGGGCGGCACCCGTCATGGGCATGGCCTTCGCCTTCGCCTGGACGCCCTGCATCGGACCGGTCCTCGGCGTCGTGCTCGGACTGGCCAGCCGCAACGGGACGCTCGCCGGTGGCGTCGTGCTCCTCTTCGCGTACTCGCTCGGGCTGGCCGTGCCATTCGTCGCCGTCGGGCTCGCCTTCGGGAGCTTCACGGCTGCGCTGTCACGGGCCCGGCACTGGCTGTGGATCGTCGAGGTCGTCGCCGGCGTGATCCTCGTCGTCTTCGGCGTGCTGCTGGTGACCGAGAACGTGGGCTGGATCTCCAACCACATCTCCACCTTCCTCGACGACATCGGCCTCGGCCGGCTGTCGACCAGCTGAGCGCACGCGCCGGAGCTCAGACCCGCTCCGCCAGGACCTGCACCAGCGTGCGGGCGAACGTGTGGACGTCGCCGGGCCAGCGCGCCGAGACGTAGAGGCCGTCGCGCACGACCCAGGCCGGGCGCGCATCGGTCAGGGAGTCGCGGGAGCGGCCGCTGGTCTTGCGCCGGTAGTCGGGCGTGCCCTTGGCCACGTCCCTGAAGTCCCCGGGGTCCGCCAGCGCCCGCGTCACCTCCTGCTGCACCGACAGATAGCCCCAGCGCTGTCCGGGCCCCTCGACGTAGGTGCGGTAGTAGTTGGCGTCCCAGAAGCGCGTCCAGTGCGCCACCTCCCAGGCGCGGCGTTCGAGAGCCCAGGTCAGTGCGGTCGTCGTGCGGCCGTGCAGCACCGACCGCCCCGTGAGCGGGTCGACGGCGCGCGCGGCCACGAGCACCCCGTGGCAGATCGCCCCGACCGGCTTCCCCGCACCGAACGCGTGGACGGCCATCTGCTGGACCTCGATGCTCTCGAGGTAGTCGCGCATGCCGCGGGCGCGGTGCCCGCCCGGGAGCACCAGCGCGTCGTACGCGCTCCGGCGCGCTGCGCCCCAGTGCAGCGGCTGGCGGAAGGCGGGGTCCTCGAGCAGCGCCGCGTAGTCCGCCCGGGCCGCGGCGTCGGCTCGCAGCACGCGGCCGACGACGACGAGACGGCGCAGGCCGGGGACGGCGCCCCACGGGTCGAGCCCGCGCCCGGTCACCATCAGGTCGTCGGCCGCGCCGACCTGGCCCGAGGGGGTGGCGAAGACGACGTCGTGGCCACCCTCGGTCAGCACCCGCCAGGTGACCGCCACCTCGGTGGGATCGAAGTCGAGGGCCGGGATCGGCAGCAGCACGGTGGCCATGGCGCGCCCGCAGACTACCGAGGGTACGTTGGGCTGCCCGGTGCGCCGGGCCGGCCCCGGGGGTAGCTTCGAACCTGTGCGTGACGCCGACACCCGAGATGAAAGTGGCCCTCCGGTGCCGTCGCCGATCTTCACGCCCGAGGACTCGCTCGACGAGCTCTGGGTCCGCGCCTATCAGGGCGAGGTTCTCGGCGAGGCGCTGTTCGGGCGCATCGCCGACCGGCTCGACGACGAGGCGCGGGCCGCCAAGATGCGGAGGCTCGCCACCCTCGAGCGCAGGACGAAGGAGGCCATCGCGCCGGCGCTGGAGCGGGCAGGCCTCCCGACCGAGCCCGACCCGGAGATGGCCACGCTGGCCGACGCGCTGGCCGTCGACCTGCCGTGGGAGGACTTCCTCGGCGCGACGGAGGCGATCACCGCGCAGTACATCCCGCTCTACCGGCGCCTCGGCGAGCTCGATCCGTCCGAGCAGGACACCTCGGACCTGCTCGTCGCGCACGAGGCCGCGCTGCGCGCCTTCGCCCGTGCCGAGCTGGCCGGCGACACCACGACCTCGCTCGAGGAGATCAACGCGCTGGCCCACATGCGCTGACGGGCTGCCATGAGCGACTTCGGCCGCTTCGACCGTCGCCACTACGAGACGCTCCCGGTCCGCGCCGGCTACGCGGCGTGGGCGCCGACGTACGAGGACACCGTCGATGACGCGATGGACCTGGCGCTGCTCGAGCGCATCGACGCCGTCGCCTGGTCCGGCGTCGGCCGCGCCGCCGACCTCGGGTGCGGGTCGGGACGCACGGCGCGGTGGCTCCGGTCCCGCGGTGACTTCCCCATCGACGGCGTCGACGCCACGCCCGAGATGCTCGAACTGGCCCGCCGCCATGGGCTGCACGAGCGGCTGGTCGAGACCGACGTCCGCGCCACCACGCTCGAGTCCGCCGCCTACGACCTGGTGGTCTGCAGCCTCGTCGACGAGCACCTCACCGACCTGGCACCGCTCTACGCGGAGGCCCGTCGCCTCCTCGTCCGGGGCGGCGCCTTCGTCCTGGTCGGCGTCCACCCCTACTTCCTGATGGCGGTCGGCATGCCCACGCACTTCGACACCCCGGCCGGACCGGTCGCCATCGAGACGCACCTCCACCTGCCGGGCGAGCACGTGGCGGCGGCCCGGGCCGCCGGGCTCGTGGCGACCGAGCTCCACGAGGGCCTGGTGGACGATCGCCTGATCGGGCTGAAGCCCGGGTGGGAGGCCTATCGGGGCTGGCCCTTCAGCTACGCCTGGGTCTGGTCCGTGGACTGATCGGCCCGGGGGGCCGCTTGGAACCCCGGGGACCGACCCCCCTACCATGGTGGGGAAGGCCATGGCCCCTGTCGTCCACTTCCGTGCCGCGGTCGCGCTCGCCGGCCGTTTTCCCGCCCTCGCCGGGGTCGATCTGTCTGTCGACCAGGGCGAGGTCGTCGTCGTGGTCGGCGCCAACGGCGCCGGCAAGACGAGCCTCCTCCGCGCGTGCGCGGGCCTACTCCCGGTCACCTCGGGTGGGGCGACCGTCCTCGGTGTGGACCTGACCACGGACCACACCGCCGTGCGCCGCTACGTCGGCCTTCTGGGACATGCCGCCCCGCTCTACGACGACCTCAGCGCGGCGGAGAACGTCCGGTTCGCCGTCCGCGCCCTGGGCCTGCCCGCGGCGCGGGCGGACGAGGCCCTCGAGCGCCTCGGGCTGACCGGGCGTGTGCGCTCGACGCCGGCCGGCCGCCTCTCGGCGGGCCAGCGCCGCCGGGCCGCGCTGGCCGCGCTGGTGGCGCGCCGCCCCGCGCTCTGGTTGCTCGACGAGCCCCACGCCGGGCTCGACGCCGCCACCCGCGACGTGCTCGGCCGCGTGATCGGCGAGGCCGTGGCCGACGGCGCCAGCGTGCTGCTCTCGTCGCACGAGCCGCTGCTGTCGGTGCCTCTGGCCGACCGCGTGATCACCATGGGCGGGGGCCGTGTCACCGGCGAGGAGCCGGGAGGCCGCCGCGCCACCCTCACCGCCGTGCCCGTGGCCGGATCGCACGCCACCGGCGCCGTGGGGACCACGCATGTGGCATGACGCGGTGCTCGTGGCCGGCAAGGACCTCCGCATCGAGGCGCGGTCGCGCGTCGGCCTCTGGCAGGTGGTGCCTTTCGCCCTCCTCGTCCTCGTCCTCCTGGCCTTCGCCATCGGGCCGGACCAGGCGACGCTGCGCCATGCCGCGCCCGGGATCTTCTGGGTCGCCCTGCTGTTCTCGACGGTGCTGGCCATCCAACGCAGCGTCGCCGTGGAGTCCGGTGAGGGCACCCGCGACGGCCTGCGCCTCTCGGGAATCGACCCCGCCGGCATCTTCCTCGGCAAGGCCGCGGCGGTGGGGCTCCAGTTGCTGGTTCTCCAGCTGGTCCTCTGGGTCGGCGTGACCTTTCTCTTCGACGTCCGCGTGCACGTCGTCTGGCTGGCCGTGGTGGCCAGCCTCCTGGCCACGGTCGGTCTGGCCTGTGCCGGCGTCCTCTACGGTGCCCTCTCGGCCGGCTTGCGCGTGCGCGACACCTTGTTGCCGCTCCTCGTGCTGCCGGTCCTGGCCCCCGTCCTGCTCGCCGGCTCGAAGGCCTGGCAGGCCGCGCTCGACGGCAACGCCGCATCCGGGACGCAGTGGCTGAAGATCCTCATTCCCTTCGCGGTCATCTACCTCGTCGTCGGGATCGTCCTCTACGGTCCGTTGCAGGAGGCCGCGTGAGCGCGCCCGTGGTCACCGCGTCCCGGCCGCGCTGGCTCCACGTGGTCGGCGCCCTCGGCGTCGTCGCCCTGGGCTTCACGGTCTGGTTGGGGCTGTGGGTCACCCCGCCGGACAAGTTCCAGGGCAACCTGGCGCGGCTGCTCTACATCCACCCGGCCATCGCGACGGTGGCGCTGTACTGGGTCGGCATCGTCGCCGCCGGCGGCAGCCTGCTCTATCTCTGGCCGCGCACGCGCGGTTTCTTCTGGGACCGCCTGGCCGCCTCGGCCGTGGAGGTCGGCGCGGTCTTCTCGGCGCTGACCCTCGTCACGGGGTCGCTGTGGGGTCGGCCGGTGTGGGGCGTCTGGTGGACGTGGGACGCGCGGCTGACCTCGACCGCCCTGTTGTTGCTGCTCGAGATCGGCTACCTGGCCCTCCGCCGCGTGCCGGCCGAGCCGGCCATCCGCGCCCGGCGCTGTGCGGTGGCCGCGCTGCTCATCGCCATTGACATCCCGATCGTCCACTTCTCGGTGGACTGGTGGAACACGCTGCACCAGGGCGGCACGTTCCTCGATCCCGGCTTCAAGATCCACGCGTCGGCCTCCATGTCGTGGACCTTCCTCCTCGGCTTCATCGCCTTCTCGCTCATCTTCGTGTGGCTGCTCGCCGTGCGCTACCAGATCGAGGTCCTCCAGGATGCGGTGGGCGACGAGGAGCTCGAGCTCTCCCTGGCCGAGCGGTGGAGCGAGGACACCGAGCTCGTCGGCGCCGGATCGGCGGCGACCCCGCGGCCCGTCGGCGGGAGCACGCCGTGAGCTACGTCGACGCGGGCTACGCCATTGCGCTCGCCTCCCTGTTCGTCTACGCCATCACGCTCCTGCTGCGCCGCCGCCGCTGGGAGCGGGCGCTCCGGGTGTCGGAGCGGCCGGGCGCCGAGGGCGCGAGCGTGCCCGCCAGCGACGAGCAGCCGTGAGCGGGACGACCACCGAGCCGACCCCGCCGCCCAGCCCGCCGACGTCCGGGACTCATCTCGGCCCCGCCGTGCCCTCGCCGCGGCGCCGGCGCACGAGCAAGCGCGTCCTGGTGGTGTTCGCGTTGCTGATCGTTGCCCTCGTCTTCCTGTTGGTGGAAGGACTCGGCAGCTCGCTCGACTACTTCGACACCGTCGATCAGGCGTTCGCCCACCGCGCCTCGCTCGGGACGCAGACCTTGCGCCTGGAGGGGAACGTCGTGCCGGGCAGCATTCGTGCCACCGCCATCGGCACGAACTTCAGCCTGTCGGAAGGCGCCTCCGTCGTACACGTGGCCAACACGGGCAGCCCCCCACAGCTCTTCCAGGCTGATATCCCCGTCGTGGTCGTGGGCCACTTCACGAGCGCCACCTCGCCCGACTTCGTGTCGAACACCATCATGGTGAAGCACTCGGCGAACTACATCGCCCAGTACCCCGGCCGCGTGCGCGCCAAGAACGGGACCGTGCACTGATGGTCGACGCCCATCTCGGGACGGTCGGGGTGTGGCTCGCCTTCGTGGCGAGCATCGTCGGCGCGTTCGTCGTCGTGGTCGGGCTGGTGGGGGACCGGCGTGTGGCCACCGTGCCGGCGGTGCTGGCGGTGCCGGAGTTCGGGACGGCGGGCCGTCGGCGTGGCGACGGCCGGCTGCTGGCCCCCGTCATGTTGGTGGGAGCGCTGTTGGCCGTGGGCGCCATGGAGCACGCGCTCCTGACCCACGACTTCAGTCTGGTCTTCGTGGCGGAGAACAACAGCACCGCCACCCCGCTGCTGTATTCCGTCACCGGGATGTGGTCCGCGCTGGCCGGGTCCATCCTCCTGTGGGGTTTCATCCTCGCCGTGGTCTCGACCGTCTTCGTGTGGCGCTACCGCCACCAGGCCGCCGAACCGGTGATCCGCTGGGCCCTGCTCGTCATCTACGTGGTGTCCGCCTTCTTCTTCGGCCTGATGGTCGGACCGGCCAACCCCTTCGTGACCGCGCCGGGCGTCACCCAGGGGCTGGGCCCGAACTCACTGCTCCAGGACAACCCCCTCGTGGCGATCCACCCACCGCTCCTCTACGTCGGCTTCGTGGTTTTCACCGTCCCGTTCGCCTTCGCCATCGGCATGCTGGCCACGGGGCGGGTGGGGGACCGCTGGCAGATCGAGTGCCGCCGTTGGACGCTGGTCGCTTTCACCTTCCTCTCGGTCGGCATCGTGCTCGGTGCGTGGTGGTCGTACCAGGTGCTCGGGTGGGGAGGCTTCTGGGGGTGGGACCCGGTCGAGAACGCGGCGCTCCTTCCCTGGCTCTGCGGCACGGCGTACCTGCACTCGGTTCTTGTCCAGGAGCGACGCGGGCTCATGCGGGTCTGGAACCTCTCGTTGTCGATCGCCACGTTCGCCCTCACGATCCTCGGCACCTTCCTGACCCGGTCGGGCGTCATCAACTCCGTGCACTCCTTCTCCGAGTCTTCGCTCGGACCGCTGCTCATCGGGTTCTTCTTCGCGGTGGTCATCGTCGGGTTCGGTCTCATCGCCTGGCGGGGCGACCGGCTGCGCTCGCCCGGCGGCATCGACGCCCCGCTCGGGCGAGAGGGAGCGTTCCTGCTCAACAACGTGGTCTTCGTCGGCTTCGCGTTCGTCGTGTTGCTCGGGACCGTGTACCCGCTGCTGTACGAGGCGCTGACCCAACAGCAGGTCACCGTCGGGGCGCCCTTCTTCGACACGGTGGCGATCCCGGTCGGGTTGACCCTGCTGTTCCTGATGGCGGTGGCGCCGGTGCTCAGCTGGCGCAAGATGAGCGGTGCGGTGCTCTGGCAGCGTCTCGCCATCCCCGTCTGGATCGGCGTGGGCACCGTGGTCCTCTGCGTGGCGTTCGGCCTGCGCGGCTTCGCCACCCTGATCGGCTTCGGGCTCGGCGCCATGGCGGCCGCCACGGCCGGGCGCGCCCTCGTGCTGTCGGTGCGGGCGGCCCAGGTGCGCCACGCCGGCTGGTGGCGCGGGCTGGTCGGCCGCGCCAACGGCGGGATGATCGTGCACCTCGGTGTCGTGCTGCTCGCCGTCGGTATCATCGCCGCCACGTCCTACCGGCATCAGGCCGAGCTGGCGCTGCACAAGGGCACGGTGGTGCGCTTCGACGGCCACCGTTTCGAATTCGAGGGCCTGCGCACCGTGTCGTCGCCGTCGCGCACGGCCCAGGAGGCGGTGGTCACGGTCGACGCGGGCACCTTCACGCCGGCCACGACCAGCTTCGGTGGCGCGCTCGGCGGTCGTGGGCACGCCCGCCATCGACTCCGGCCTGTTCGACGACGTCTACCTCACCTTCGACGCGGTCGGCGGCCTGGGAAACACGTCGGGCAACCAGGCCATCAACAACCTGCCGTCTGGCTCGGTGGCCATCGGCGTGGTCATCGAGCCGCTCGTGGCGTGGATCTGGGCCGGCGGCCTCCTCATCGGGGTCGGTGGCCTGCTCGCGCTGGTGCCCGGGTCGCGGCGGCGGGCGACCGACCCCGTCTCGGCAGCGGCGCCACTGGTGACGGACGCGTCACCGGGTGGCCACGGCGACGAATCGCAACGGGAGACGGCACCCGAACCGGTCGGCGCGTTGGCGGTGCGGGGGGTGGGCCCGGCATGACCGAGCGCCGTCGCCGGCACCCGGCACGCTGGGTGGCCTGTGCCGTTCTGCTCGTCCTCGTCGCGGTGGGGATCGTGCTGGCCACCCGGACACCGCAGGAGGCCACGGCAGTGGCCAGCCCGTTGCTCGGCCACTCGGCCCCGGAGCTCTCGGGCACCGACCTGAGCACTGATGCGCCCGTCTCCCTGGCGTCCCTCCGCGGCCACTACGTGGTCGTGAACTTCTTCGCCAGCTGGTGCGTCCCCTGTCAGGAGGAGGCGCCCGACCTGTCGCGCTTCCACTACGCGGAGCTGCACGCCGCGGACGGGGCCGAGATGGTCAGCGTGGTCTTCCACGACACGACGTCGACGGCGCACGCGTTCCTCCAGAAGAACGGCGACCTGTGGCCTGCCGTGGCGGACCCCGGCGGTGCCATCGCCGAGCGCTACGGGGTGACGGCGCCGCCCACCACGTTCGTGATCGACCCGGCGGGCAGGGTCACCGCGGTGCTCGAGGGGCCGGCCACCGAGAAGAACCTCGATTCCTTCCTGGGTGGGGCGAGGGCCGAGCAGGCGCGTGACGGCGATGGCTGAGCGCGCGGCGCGGCTGCCGCTGTGGGCCCGGGTGGCGTTGCCGCTGGTGGTCGTCGGCGTCGCCCTGGTGATCGGGAGCGGCGTGTTCGACTCGGCGCCCCAGACGGCGGCCCAGCGAGCCGCGGCCATCGAGACCGCCGTGCGCTGCCCCTCCTGTACCGACCTGTCCGTGGCCCAGTCCAACGCCACGACCGCGATCGCCGTGCGCCACCAGATCGAGTCCATGGTGGCGGCCGGCCGTTCCACGGAGGCCATTGAGCAGACGCTCGTGTCCGAGTACGGCCAGACCATCCTCCTGGTGCCGCCGGACGCCGGCGGGGTGCCGGTCATCTGGATCGTCCCCCTCGTGCTCGGGGTCGGGACCGTCACGGTGCTCGGCGTCTTCTTCTGGCGGCGCAGCCGTGCCTTCGACGCGCTGCGCGAGAAGGAGGCCGTGTCGTGACGGTCGAGGGAGCGCCCCGAGCCGCGGCGCGCGGTCCGACCGACCGTGACGAGCGCTGGTACCTGACCGACGAGCGCGACTTCCTCCGTCGATCGCTTGAGGACGCTACGCGTGAGCACGAGGCCGGGGACCTGTCCGACGAGGACCATGCGCTGCTGGTGGCCCGCGACACTTCCCGGCTGGCCGAGGTGGAAGAGGAGCTCGCCGCGCTCGACCCCGCGCCGGTCGCGGCCTCCCTCCCTCAGGAGCCCACGGCCGAGCCGCCGGCCTCCGCAGCGCGGACCGCGTGGCCGCTCTGGCGTCGGGTCGGCATCGTCGTGGCGTGCCTTTTCATCCTGGGCGGCGGGGTCATCCTCGTGGTCCACTTCGTGCAGGCGCGCCAGCCGGGCCAGGCCTCGTCGGGCAGCGTGTCCCTGTCGCAGGCCCAGCTGATCGAGCAGCAGCTGCAGCAGGCCCTCACGCTGAACAACAAGGGCAACACGGTGGGCGCGCTCGAGCTCTACGACAAGGTGCTGTCCGAGGACCCGTCCAATCCCGCCGCCCTGGCCTACGCGGGCTACCTGCAGTGGAACGACGGCTCAGCGGCCCACGTGGCGTCGTTGGTAAAGATCGGACGGTCCGAGATCGAGACGGCGGTCACGGACTCGCCGTCGTACTTCCAGGGCCACCTCTTCTACGGGCTCGTCCTCGAGAACCAGGACCACAACCACGCCGCCGCGGTGGCGCAGTTCGACGACTTCCTGGCCGACGACCCGCCTCCGGCGGAGCCGCCCCAGGTCGCCGGGCTGGTGACCGGCGCCTACCAGGCGGCGGGCACACCGCTGCCCGCCGCCTTCTCCAGCTCGACGAGCACGTCAGCTCCGTAGCGCCCGCAGGTCGGCGACGACGCGGGTGAAGGCGCCGGCGAACGCCGCGCCGTCCTCGTCGGTCGTCGACCAGCCGACGCTGACCCGCAGCGAGTGGCTCGGGTCGACACCCATCGCCTCGAGGACCGGCGAGGGCTCGACGCTCTCGGACGAGCAGGCCGAGCCGGAGTGCACGGCCACGCCGGCGCGGTCCAGACCGATGAGGACCGGCTCCGCCTCCACCCCGTGCACGCCGAGGCAGATCAGGTGGGGGAGCCGTGCCGCGGGTGCCGCCGGCCCGACCACGTCGACCCCCTCGACCCCGAGCGCCGCCTCCACGACGGCCGCGATCTGGCGGCGGGCGGTCGCCGCCTCGGTCTCGAGTGCGCCACCTGCGAGCGCCTCGGCGGCCGCACCGAACGCGACCAGCGCGTGGATCGGCTCCAGCCCGCCGCGTCGGCCGCGCTCCTGCTCGCCCCCGACCAGCAGCGGGTCGAACCGCTTCCCGCGCCCCACGATGAGTGCACCGGCGCCGGGGACACCGCCGAGCTTGTGTGCGCTGACGCTGACCAGGTCGGCCCCGAGCGCGCCAAGGTCCGCCGGCACGTGTCCGCACGCCGCTGCCGCGTCGACGTGCACGGTGACTCCGGCGTCCCGGCACAGCGCCACGACCTCGTGGACGGGCTGGAGCGTGCCTACCTCGTGGTTGCCCCACTGGCAGTGCACCAGGGCCGGGCGCGGCAGCGCGGGTGTGCGCAGGCGCGCGCGCAGGGCCTCGACGTCGAGACGGCCCTCACGATCGACCGCGATCGTCTCGGTGGGCGCCGCGCGGGCAGAGGCGTCGCGGACGGCGGAGTGCTCCACCGCGGCGCAGAGGACCGGCGCCCCCGGGTCGGCCCGGGTCGCCCCCCAGACCGCTGCGTTGACGGCCTCGGTCCCGCCCGAGGTGAACACCACCTGGCGCGGCGCGACGCCGAGCAGCTGCGCGACCTGGGTGCGCGCCCCCTCGAGGACGTCGCGCACGATGCGACCCTCCTCGTGCAGCCGGCCCGGGTCGGCGCTCGGGAGCGCCTGCAACGCCGCGACGGCGGCGACGGCCTCGGGCCGCGGCGGCGTGGTGCTGGCGTGGTCGAGGTAGGCGCGAGCCACGGTGGCTCAGGCAGAAGCGGTGCAGGCGTCGTCCCCACGCGCCCGCGAGGAGAGGATCACCGGGAGCGCCTGCTCGGATGCGGTGCCGCAGAGTCCGGCCAGGAGCCCCTTGACCATGCCGCGGTCCACCGCACACAACACCGGGTTGGTGTTGCTGGCGTCCCCGAAGGGGCACTGCTCGGCGATCACCGCGGTCGTCTCGCCGCGGTCCTCCGCGTGCGCCGCGAAGCCGTGTGCGGTCAGGGTCTCCGCGATGACGTGCATGGCGGCGCGCACGGTTCGCTGGCCTTCGTTGGGTGACATCCGTGAGGCGAGCGAGCGGCCGTACGCCTCGCCGACGGCCGACGCCATGGCTTCGGCCTCCTCGGGTCCGAGGCGCTGCATGGCCTCGCCGAGCAGCCGCATGAGCAGGTCGTCGCGGCGCTGCATCAGGCCGAGCGAGAGCTCCTCCTCCACGCAGAAGTAGCGCTTGGAGGGCCGGCCGGCCCCGGTGGCGTTGCGACCGGTCTCGACCCGGAGGTAGCCCCCGTCGACCAGGCGCTGGAGGTGGTGGCGCGCCACGTTCGGGTGCAGTGAGAACGTCGTGGCGACCTCGGAGGCCGTCGCGCCGGGCATGGTCCGTACGTGCAGGAAGATGTCGCGCCGGGTCGGATCGCCGAACGCAGCCGCGACGGCGGTGACCGCGGCGCTGAAGCGGCCGTCGTCGGCGGCGGGCCGTTCGGGCTCGACGGTGATCGGAGCGGTGCTCACTCTGGGTAGTCTACCGAGGGATCTGCCCTCGGAGCTGGGGTGACGCGGGCGGTGCGCCCGCAGCGTGCGGAACACCGATTCGGATCCCACCCGAGACGAGAGAGGACATGGCAGCAGACCAAGCACAGCTGGAGGCCGCGTTGGCCGCGGTCGAGGACCCCGAGCTCGGCCTCACACTGGGCGAGCTGGGGCTTGTCCGCTCCGTGCGCACCCGGCGTCGCCGCCTGCTGATCGAGGTGGCTGTGCCCATCGCCGCATGGCCGTCGATCGACGAGCTGGCCGAGGCCGTGCACCACGCCGCCGCATCGGTGCCCGGTGTCGAAGCGGTCGACCTCGAGTTCGTCGTGATGACGGAGGAGGAGCGCGTCGAACTGCGCCACCAGTTGCGGGCCCGGATGCTCGGCCATGTCGCCGAGGACGACGCACCGGCCGATGACCACGAGGGGCACGGCCACTCGCACGCGACCCCCGTCCCGGCGTTCCTCGCGGCAGACGCCAAGACACGAGTCATCGGTGTGTCGTCGGGCAAGGGGGGCGTCGGCAAGTCGACGGTGACCGTCAATCTTGCGATCGCACTGGCCCAGGCGGGTCACCGGGTCGGCCTGCTCGATGCCGACGTCTACGGGTTCTCGGTGCCGAAGATGCTCGGCACGGATCACGACCCGGTGATCCTGGGCGATATCGTGCTGCCGACCTCGGCCCACGGCGTCAAGTGCCTGTCCATGGGGTACTTCGTGCCGGACGACCAACCGGTCATCTGGCGCGGCCCGATGCTGCACAAGGCGATCCAGCAGTTCCTGACCGACGCGTACTGGGGAGAGCCGGACTTCGTCCTGGTCGACATGCCGCCGGGCACGGGCGACGTGGCGCTCACCTTGGCCGAGGTCATGCCGCGAGCGGAGATCGTCGTGGTGACGACGCCGCAGGCGGCCGCACAACGTGTCGCCCAGCGCTCGGCGTTCGCAGCACGGCGCCTCAAGCTCTCGGTACGTGGCGTGATCGAGAACATGAGTTGGTTCACCGGTGACGACGGGACCCGCTACGAGCTGTTCGGCTCGGGCGGCGGCGCCACGCTGGCAGCGGACCTCGGGGTGCCGCTGCTGGGCCAGGTGCCGCTGGTGAACGCGGTGCGCCTCGGCGGAGACGAGGGGAACCCCGTCACCGCGGTGGACCCCCAAAGCGAGACGGCCCAGGCCTTCCGGACCATCTCGGAGAAGCTGGCCGCTCTCGGCCCCGCCGCGTCTACCGACGCGAGCTGAGCGTGCGCTGACGGGCTCGCACGGTCGCTCCCATCGCGTCGGTTCATCGCTGCGCGTCGGAAGCGGGGCCCTGGCGGTCCGAGGGCAGCAGGGGCGGGGTGAGAGCCGGCGCGAGCATGGCGGAGGCAAACCGGAAAGCGCCGGATGAGTAGACGTCGCACAGTTCGAGACCCCCGACGAGGGTGGTGTTGCCGTCGGGACAGAAGTGGATGCCGTCGGGGGCGCGAACGATGTTGGTCCCCGCGGGCCCCGTGCACGCCTCGCCCGAGAGGCATGGCAGCGTCCACGTGAACTGTCCGTTCGCCATGACTGCTTGGCCGGCATCGTCGTACGAGACGCCAATGTTGCTGTCGCTCAGCGATTGGTAGATCTGGTTGAGAGCAGTCGCGTTCTGACTGAGGCGGGCGGAGGCGTCCAACGGCAACCCGACCACGATGACCTTGGTGCCGACGGACCGGAAGATCGAGATAGCCGTCTGGATATCGGCGCTGTACTTTGCGTAGTACTGCGGCGTTCCAAGCCCGTCGCCCGTCATGCACGGTGAGAAGTCGTCTCCCGAGAATGCCAGCACCGCCGCGGTGGGTTGCCGGTTCTGCGCGTCCGCCGCCATCGAGGCGAACCAGTCGCACGGTGCTGTGCCGGGGAACGTGCCGACCTGCACCGAAGCCCCCGAGTCGCTCGCGAGAGAGGCGAAGTCCTGCGCTGATTCGGAGACCAGGGAATCGCCGTACAGGGCGATCCGGGGCGGGCCGGGAGGTGGGAGCTCAGGCACCGATCCTTCGAACGGGGCGCTCCCGAAGCTGAAGATCCCGCCGTCAGAAGCGACCTCCCAGTAGCCGCCGGGGCCGGGAGCCATGCCCACGGTGGGCTTGTCCAACGGCAGACTCCCCGTGCTGCCAAAAAAAGCAGCGTCACCGAAACCGAAGATCCCGCCGTCGGCGGCGACCTCCCAGTAGCCGCCCCCGTCGGGGGTGGCGGCCATCCCGACGATGGGTGCGTTGAGCGCGTGGCCGCCCTCTGCGCCGTGGAACCCGGCGTCACCGAAACTGAAGATCCCGCCGTCGGCGGCGACCTCCCAGTAGCCGCCACCGTCGGGGGTGGCGGCCATCCCGACGATGGGTGCGTTGAGCGCGTGGCCGCCCTCTGCGCCGTGGAACCCGGCGTCACCGAAACTGAAGATCCCGCCGTCGGCGGCGACCTCCCAGTAGCCGCCACCGTCAGGGGTGGCGGCCATCCCGACGATGGGTGCGTTGAGCGCGTGGCCCCCCTCTGCGCCGTGGAACCCGGCGTCACCGAAACTGAAGATCCCGCCGTCGGCGGCGACCTCCCAGTAGCCGCCACCGTCGGGGGTGGCGGCCATCCCGACGATGGGTGCGTTGAGCGCGTGGCCCCCCTCTGCGCCGTGGAACCCGGCGTCACCGAAGGTGAAGATCCCGCCGTCGGCGGCGACCTCCCAGTAACCGCCCCCGTCGGGGGTGGCGGCCACCCCGACGATCGGACGATGGACGACGAGCGCCATGGCCCGGAGGGCGGGAACAGCCAACACCGTCGCCGCAAGACACACGGCGACGAGAGCGATGGCTATCCGCCGGCTCTGGCCCACATGACGAGTCTCGCCGATATCAAGGGCTCAGCTTGCGCTGAGACGATGGGTCCTGACGGGGCTCAGCCCCCATTTGCGGTTCGCCACCTCCCGCGCGTTGTCCCGGAAGAGCACGACCTGATCGCGGCCGGAGCGCTTCGCCTCGTACATGGCGTTGTCGGCGTCGCGCAGGAGCGTGGCTGGTGTGGCCGACCCCTCTGACGTGACCACGATCCCGATACTGGCGGTGACGACGACGTGGGCGTCGCCGATGGCGACCGGTGCGCTCAACCCCCGGCGGATGCGCTCGGCCATGTCCAGCGCATCGTCCTCGTGGTCCACCTCCGCGAAGGCGACGAACTCGTCCCCGCCGAAGCGGGCCACCACGTCGACGCCGCGGGTCATCGCCATCAGGCGGCTCGCCATCTCGTTCAGCACGAGGTCGCCGGCCGAGTGGTCGGCCCGGTCGTTCACGAGCTTGAAGCGGTCCAGGTCGATGAACAGGACGGCCAGCGAGTGCCGCCGCCGCCCCACGTGCCGCATCGCCTCCTCCAACTTCTCCATGAACAGGGTGCGGTTGGCCAAGCCGGTCAGGCCGTCGTGGGATGCCTGGAACGCCATCTGCTCCGCCATCTCGCAGCGCTCTATGGCCAGACCGACCATCCCCGCCAGCTGATCGAGCTTGTGCAGCTCCTCGCTGCCGAAGTACGGCATGTACGCGCTGATCTCCACCGCCAGCGCATGGGTGGCCCCGCTCTGCGTGCGTACGGTGATCCGGCTGCGCCCACCGTCGTCCCCGCCCGCTCCGTCGTCCCAGGCGTCGAGCCCCTCTGCGTCCGACCACGCCGGGTAGCGCGCCACGACCGTACCGTCGCTGGCCAGCAGCGCCGCTTTCGACGCCCCGACCAGGGCGCAGACGTGGGGGAGCAAGTGCTCGGCCACGTCGCGGGAATCGCCGGCGGACACGAGCTCGTCGACCGCCCGCCGGAACGCCTCGTCCTCCTTGCGGCTGAGGAACACCCGCACGAACGAGGGCAACACCAGGGCGATCAGGAACAGGATCCCCATGGCCACGGTGAGGGCTCGTGTGACGAGGTCGACGGTCGGTCCCTGCAGCCCGAGCGCCGCCACGACCACCTGGACCTCGAGGCCCGCAACGGCGATAGCCAACAGGTGCATCCGGGTCGCCGCGATGGGCGGCTCGCCCCGCCCGGCCATGAAGAGCCGCACCACGACGTAGCCGAAGAGGAAGCCGAACGCCACGAGGAAGGCCACGCGGTACGCGAGGAAGTTGGGCGGCGCGGGGGGTGCCGGAGACCGGGATGGAGCGCAGGGCGAAGGTGAAGCCGACGATGGCGGCGGTGACGGCGGCGGCGAGAACGCGCACGGTGAGGCTCGGGCGCCGGAACGTCGCCGCGAACCGGAAGAGGCAGTAGGGCACCACCAGGAGCACCGCGACGAGCGCCTTGGCGACGTTCTGGTTCGTCACCACTGTGGGGTCGATCTTGAGCGTCAACGACAGGCCGCCGAGGATGGCGAAGGAGAGCGCGACCCAGCCCGCGCCGCGTATCCGGTGGCGTAGCCACTGCAACGCCGTGAGCGCCGCGAGCAGAACGAACTCGACCAGGGAGACGTTGGACAGAACCTGTGTCCAGTGAGTCACCGTGCGCACCCCTCCTCCGCCGCGGAGCCCGTGCCGCCAAAACTTGCAACGGTCTCCTTTCCGGGCTTGCCCGACCCGGAATTTGCTGAAAGTTTACCGCGTGGCGGCGGTGCAGCGGACACCCAATTTCACGCTCTCTTGATGTTGGGGAATCCACCGAGCTGCGACAGGTCGCCGCGGTTGCGGCGGAGATACGCGCCGGCTCGGGCCCCTGCGGCTCGGTCTGGGTACGCTGACCCGGCGAGGAGGTTTGCCATGGCGCAGGACTGGGCGCGGCCGGTGGTGCACTGGGAGATCGAGGCCAAGGACCCCGAGCGCCAGCGGGCCTTCTACGCCGAGCTGTTCAACTGGAAGATCGGGGACGGCTTCATCATGGACATCCCGGCCGGCATTGGCGGACCTGAGCCCGGGCCGGCGGGGCACATCCGGGCCGGGGAGCGTTCTGGCGTCACCCTCTACGTCCAGGTGGCGAACCTCCGGGTGTCACTCGACAAGTCGGTCACCCTCGGCGCCACGATCGTGGCCGAGCCGTTCGACGTCCCCGGCGGGCCCACGATCGCCGGGATCACGGACCCCGAGGGCAACCCGCTCGTGCTGGTGCAGGCCTGAGCGATGTCCATCGTCGAGATCACCACGTTCCGTCTCGCCGAGGGGGTGACCGACGAGGCCTTCCTGGCGCTGGACCGGCGGATCCAGACCGACCAGGTGCCGAACCAGCCGGGCTTCCTCCGGCGCACGACCGCCCGCCACGGAGAGGACTGGCTCGTCGTCACCCTGTGGGCGAGCGAGGATGCCGCCGCCGTGTTCCAGCGCGCGAATCGAGGGCACCCCACTGGAGGCGGAGTTCGATGCCGCGGTCGAGGCCGGCTCGCTCCACCTCACCCGGTACACGACGCTCGACTGACGTGGAGCCAGGCGACCTCAAGGTCACTCGGTACGACGTGCGCGACCGGGTGGCCACGGTCACCCTGCACCGCCCCGAGCGCCTCAACTCGTGGACGGGCCGGATGCACGCCGAATACCGGGCATTGCTCGAGCGGGCCCGCACCGACCCGTCCGTGCGGGTGATCGTCGTCACGGGATCCGGACGCGGCTTCTGCGCTGGCGCGGACACCCGGGCCCTCGAAGGCGAGGCCGAACGCGGGGCCTACGACCCGGGGCTCGGCGACGACGTGGCCATGCCGGGCTACGGCGTCCTGCCCGAGTTCGACGCCGACTTCGCTTACCACTTCGGCATCCCCAAGCCGATCATCGCCGCCGTCAACGGCGCGGCCGCGGGTGTGGGCCTCGTGCTCGCCTGCTACTGCGACCTGCGCTTCGCCGCACGCGGGGCCAAGTTGACGACGGCGCACGGGCGTCTCGGGCTGCCGGCCGAGTTCGGCCTGTCGTGGCTGCTACCGCGCCTGATCGGCGTGACGCGCGCGTGGCCGATCTCCTCCTCTCCAGCCGTGTCGTGCTGGCGGAGGAGGCCGAGGAGCTCGGCCTGGTCAACAAGGCGCTGCCACCCGAGGAGCTGTTGGCCTATACGTACGACTACGCGGGCAGACTCGCCACGGAGGTCGCGCCCTCCTCGCTGGCGGTGACCAAGCTGCAGCTGTACCACGACCTGCACCGTGACGTCGCCGCGTCGGTCCACGACGCGGGACGCCACTTGAGCGAGATGATGGGCAGCGCCGACTTCGCCGAGGGCGTGGCGGCGCTGACCGAGAAGCGCGCGCCGGCCTTCCCGGACCTCGAAGGCTGAACCGGAGCGGACGCCTCAGCCGTCGACGCCGGTGGGGAGCTTGGCTGGGTCCCAGCCCAGGAGGGCGACCGCCTGGCGGAAGGCGAAGCGGTCGGTCATGCCCGCCACGTAGGTGACGGCGGCCCGCAGCGCCTCTTCGCTTCCGGCGACCACGTCGGATTCCGCCGACGAGGGGGTGGCGCGCTCGGTCACGAGGTGGGGTCGGTCCGAGAAGTGCTCGACGAGCGCGCGCAGCACGCTCACCACCGCCTCGCCCTGCCGCAACGACGCGTCGCGGAGGTAGATGCGCTCGTAGTTGCAGGCACGGAACGCCGCCAACGCCTCGGCCGCCGCCTCCTCCATGCCGACCTGGCCCGTGCGCAACGAGGCCGACACCACCGCGGCGATGAAGGCGCCGAGCTGGGCGCTGCGCCGTTCGCCGCACAGCGAGCGGACCGCGGTGGGCAGTTGGTGCGGCGCCACGATGCCCGCCAGGACCGCATCCTCCCAGTCGTGGCACACGTAGGCGATGCGGTCGGCCCAGCTGACCACTTCGCCCTCGGGAGTCGACGGGGCCGGACGGGACCAGCTGTGGTTGGCGATCCCGTCCACCGTCTCCGCGCACAGGTTGAGCGGGGCCAGGGAGACGAAGGCCCCCCAGGGCGCGTGGTCGAACCCGCCGGGTACGTAGGGATCGAGCGCGTCCTCGCTGGCATGCCCCCCGGGACCGTGCCCGCAATCGTGGCCCAGCGCGATGGCCTCGGTCAGGGCCACATGCAGCCGGCAGGCCCGCGCGATCGTGGTCGCGACCTGCGCCACCTCGAGCGTGTGGGTCAGGCGAGTCCGCTGGTGGTCCTGAGGGAAGACGAAGACCTGGGTCTTGCCGGCCAGGCGGCGGAAGGCGGTCGCGTGCAGGATGCGGTCGCGGTCGCGCTCGAAGCAGGTGCGCCAGGGGTCGGGGTCCTCGGGCAGGGCGCGGCGGCCGGCCTCCGTGGCGCGGGCGGCGCCCGGCGCCAGCAGCGCGTCCTCGAGCTCCTCACGCTCCGCCCGTCCGCTGGGTGCCACCGGATGCCCGCTCCCGACGGGGGGCGACCCGTCCGCCGGGCCGACGCGGGCGTGCGAGTCGGCATGCGCCAGGCGAAGGGGGCCGGCGTAGCCGGCCATGGTCGCTGCCCAACGCGCACCGCGCCGTCTCGCCCGAGATCGGCCCACCCTCATGTCATCCGCTCATGTCAAGCAGTCTGCCCCGTGGCAGTAACGTCCAGGTGGCCCCGGAATCCCCCGGTGGTCGGCGAGAGGAGACAGACCAGGTGGACGTGCGCATCGGCATCACCCACACCCCCAAGGAGCTCGAGGTGGAGATGCCCGAGGACGCCGACCGCGACAAGGTGGTCGCCGAGATCGAGAAGCTGCTCAAGACCGGTGACGGTGTCCTCTGGCTGACCGATCGCAAGGGCAGGCGCATCGGGATTCCGGTGGTGAAGGTCGCCTACGTCGAGGTCGGCGCACCAGCGAGCGATCGCCGCGTCGGGTTCGGCGCCCCCTGAGGACCTCCGTGGCGGGGCAGGCAGCGCGTCGGTGAGCGCGGCGCCGGAGCTGCTCGACCTGCGTCTGGTCTTCGTCACCGGCAAGGGCGGCGTCGGCAAGACCACGGTGGCGGCGGGCCTGGCCCAGCTGGCCGCGGAGCACGGCAAGCGCGTCCTCGTGTGCGAGGTGGACGCCAAGGGTGACGTGACGTCGCTCTTCGAGGCGCCGCCCACCGACTTCACCCCGCGCGAGATCGCGCCCGGAATCTGGTCGATGTCGATGGACACCGAGGCCTCGCTGCGCGAATACCTCAAGTTGCAGCTGCGCATCCCGGTGGTGGGCCGCATCGGGCCGCTGGCCAAGGCCTTCGACTTCGTGGCGACGGCGGCGCCTGGCGTCCGCGAGATCCTCACCGTCGGCAAGCTCTGCTGGGAGGTGCGCGAGGCGCATTACGACCTGGTCGTCGTCGACGCGCCCGCCACCGGCCACATCATCGGGCAGCTGGCCGCACCGCAGGCCATCAACGACCTGGTCAAGGTCGGGCTCATCCGGAGCCAGACCGACTGGATGCTCGACATCCTCTCCGACCCGCGCCAGACGGGGCTCGTCGCGGTGTGCACACCCGAGGAGATGCCGGTGAGCGAGACGCTCGAGCTGGTCCGGCGCGTGCGCGAGGAGACGACCGTGCGGATGTCGGCCGTCGTCGTCAACCGGGTGCTGCCCGAGCTCTTCGGCCAGCGCGAGGAGGAGATCTTCGAGCAGCTGCGCGAGCCGGGGACCGAGGAGCTGCTCTCCGAGCGCGCCGGCGACTCGGTCGCCCCGGTGCTCGAAGCGGCGCGCCTCGCCGTCACCATGCGACGCACCCGCTCCACCCATCTGCAGCGGCTCCAGGCCGGGTTGCCGGAGGGGCTCCCGGTGCTGCTCCTCCCGTACCTCTTTTCCCGCAGCTTCGGCGCACGCACGACGCGCCAGGTGGCCCACGCCCTCGGCGAGGAGCTCGGGCTGTGAGCGCCACGGGCGGCGGCGCCAAGACGGTCGGGCAGCTGCTGGCCGCCAAGGACATCGTCATCGCCTGCGGTCCGGGCGGGGTCGGCAAGACCACCACGGCGGCGGCACTGGCGGCGACGGCGGTGGTGGAAGAGGGCGGCCGCGTGCTCGTGCTCACCGTCGACCCGGCCCGGCGGCTCGCCGACGCGCTGGGGTTGAAGGGAATCGGGAACGACGAGGTCCGCATCCCCGACGATGTGTTCACCGGGGCGGCGGCCCACCCGAGGGGTGAGCTGTGGGCGGCGATGCTCGACACCAAGCAGAGCTGGGACGACCTCATCCGGACGCATGCGCCGGACGCCGAGACCCGGGAGCAGATCCTGGCCAACCCGCTGTACCAGAACATCTCGGGACGATTCGTCCAGTCGCACGACTACATCGCCATGGAGCGCCTCTACGAGATCTACTCCGAGGGGACGTACGACCTCATCGTGGTCGACACGCCGCCCACGCGCAACGCGCTCGACTTCCTCGACGCGCCGCAGCGGATGGCGGACTTCTTCTCCTCGCGCCTGTTGCGCTGGTTGATCGTGCCGTACCGCTCCCGCCTGGTGAACATGGCGTCGCGGCCCTTCTACCAGGTGGCCGACCGGATCCTGGGCACGCAGTTCCTGGCGGACATCTCGGAGTTCTTCATCCTGTTCCAGTCGATGTACAGCGGGTTCGTCGAGCGGGCCGAGGCGGTGACGCGGCTGCTCTCGGACCGGCGCACCACGTTCATGGTCGTCTCGACGCTCGAGGCCACGCCGGTGCGCGAGGCCGAGTTCTTCTCGGCCGAGCTCACGGCACGCCAGCTGCATCTCGGGGCGATCGTCCTGAACAAGGTCCTCCCCGAGTACCTGCGTGACGCCAGGACGGACAAGCTGGCCCAGTCCATCGCGGCGCGGTCCGAGGAGCTGGCCGCGGGGCTGACCGAGGACCCCGTCGTGGCGGCCCGCGTCCTGGGCGAGGTGGCCGAGAGCTTCCTCAACTTCGCCGTGGTGGCCCGGCGGGAGGCCGAGCAGCAGGCCGAGCTGCGGGGGGCGCCGGACGTGCTCGTCACCGTGCCCTTCTACGACGCCGACATCTACGACATGGAAGGGCTGCTGCGGCTGGGAGCGCAAGTCTGGGACTAGGCGCACCCCCGTGCGCCTACCATCGGTGCATGGTCCAGCTCATCAATCCCGAGGTGCTCGAGTACGCCGACGCGCACACCACGGCGCCGCCCGGCCACCTGGAGGCGGTCGACGCCTCGACCAAGGAGGACTTCGCCGCCTGGGGGATGATGGTGGGGCGCCAGGAGGGGCGGTTCCTCGAGCTGCTGGTGTTCGCCACGCAGGCCACGTCGGTGCTCGAGATCGGCACCTTCACCGGCTACTCCTCCATCGCCATGGCGGCGGGGTTGCCCAAGGGGGGCGCCATCATCTCGCTGGAGGTCGACCCGCACCACGCCAAGGTGGCGCGGGGGAACATCGCGGCGGCCGGGCTCGAGAGCCACATCAGCGTGATCGAGGGGCCGGCGCTGCGCTCGCTCGAGGAGCTGCAAGGCCCCTTCGACCTCGTCTTCATCGACGCCGACAAGGTGTCCTACGACGCCTACTTCGAGGCCGTGCTGCCCAAGCTGGCGGCGCACGGTCTGATCGTGGTGGACAACACGCTGCAGGGCGGCGGCGTCCTGGCCTCGGAGGAGAAGCCGCACGAAGGCGCCAAGGCGCTGCGCGCCTTCAACGACAAGGTGGTCAACGACCCCCGCGTGGTGTGTGTGCTGACCACCATCCGCGACGGCGTGACACTCATCCGCCGGGCCGCGTAGCGGTCCGGGAGGGACGGCCGCCGTGCTCGACTACCACCTCCATCTCTGGCCCCACTCGCAGCGGCAGACGCCGTTGCGCCTCGAGCAGCTGGCCGAGTACTGCGCGCGCGGCGGAGACGGCCGGGGTGACCGAGCTGGCGGTGACCGAGCACCTCTTCCGCTTCCGCCAGGCCGACGCACTGCTCGGTGGATTCTGGGACGACGAACGGGTGCCGCCGGCGCTGGCCGCGTCGATGGCCGAGTACTGGGAGTTCCATGCCACCGCCGACCTCGAGGCCTACGTGCAGTGCGCCCAGGAGGCCAAGGACGCGGGCTTGCCGATCGTGATCGGGCTGGAGGTCGACTACTACGCGGACCGCATGGAGACGGTGGCCGACCTCCTGCGGGGGTACCCCTTCGACGTGCTGTTGGGCTCGGTGCACTGGGTGGGCGCCTGGCGCTTCGACGACCTGTCCGACCCCGTGTCGATGGCGGAGTGGGCGGTGCGCGACGTGGACGCCTGCTGGGAGGCCTACACCGCGGCCATGGAGGAGCTCGCCGCGTCGGGCGTGTGCGACGTGCTGGCGCATCCCGACCTCATCAAGGTGGCGGGCCAGGTGCCGGACGCCCCGGCCGAGTGGTGGGACCGCATCGCCGAGGCGGCGGTGTCGTCGGGCATGGCGGCCGAGGTGTCCTCGGCCGGCTGGCGCAAGCCCGTGGACGAGCAGTACCCCGCCGCCGGCCTGCTGGAGCGCTTCGTCGCCCGCGGCGTGCCGCTGACGACCGCGTCGGACGCGCACAGGCTGGAGCACGTGGCGGACCGGGCCGACGACCTGCGCGCCGTGCTCGCCGCGGCAGGTGCCGGGATGCTCCAGGGCTACCGCGGGCGCCGGCCCTACCCGGTTGCGGTGGCCGGGGCCGGGGTGGCCGGGGCCGGGGCCGGGGTGGCCGGGGCCGGGGTGGCCGAGGTGGACGCCTGATGCCGACGCCGGCCGAGCTCGCCCAGAGCCACACCGACCTCAAGCCCGAGGAGCTCGAGCACCTCCAGCGGCTGCTCGGGAGCTGGAGTGTGCTGGCCGACCTTTCCTTCTCCGACCTCCTTCTGCTGGTGCCCTCGCCGGGCGCCGAGGCCGACGAGGACCCCGAGCTGGTGGTGCTCGGGCAGATGCGGCCCAACAACCGCCCCACGCTGGTGGACCAGGACCTGGTCGGCCAGACGGTGAACGAGTCGCAGTGGACGCTCGTGGCGCGTTGCCTCCACACGGGCGAGATCGTCCGCGGCTCGATCCACCACCCGATACTCGGCGAGCAGGTGCCGGTCGAGAACATCCCGATCCGCTTCGAGGGTCGCATCATCGGCGCCCTGCTCCGGGTGTCCCTGGCACCGCTCAAGGGACCGACGAGCATGTACGAGCGGACCTACCTCGACGTGTTCGAGCGCCTGGCCGACATGGTCGCCCAGTCGGCCTTCCCGTTCCCCGACGAGGACGTCGGCACCGAGGAGGCGCCCCGCGTCGGCGACGGCGTCGTGGTGGTCGATGCGGACGGCCGGGTGGAGTTCGCGTCGCCCAACGCACTCAACGCGTTCCACCGCATGGGCATCTACACCCAGCCCGAGGGCCGCCGCTTCGGCGACCTCGACATCGAGGAGTCGGCCGTCGAGTGGGCCCTGGCCACCGGCCGGCCGGTGGTCGAGGAGGTGGAGCGCCGCCCCGACGTCATCGTGCTCGTGCACTGCATCCCCCTCCTGTCGCATGGCGTGGTCACCGGGGCCATGATCCTGCTGCGCGACGTCACCGACGTGCGCCGGCTCGACCGGTTGCTGCTGTCCAAGGACGCCGCCATCCGGGAGGTGCACCACCGGGTCAAGAACAACCTGCAGACGATCTCGTCGCTGCTGAGCCTGCAGGCCCGGCGCGTCGGCGACCGGGCGGCGCGGGTCGCGCTGCACGAGGCGGAACGGCGGGTGCGCTCCATCGCCCTGGTGCACGAGATCCTGTCGCGCGACCCGAGCGACCAGGTGCCTTTCGCGGAGATCGTGGTGTCGCTGGTGCAGATGGCGGAGGACTCGGTCGTCTCCTCACAGCCGATCGTCATCTCGGTGCACGGGGACCTGGGCGAGGTGTCGGCCGACGTGGCCACGCCGCTGGCGGTGACGGTGGCCGAGCTCCTGCAGAACGCGGTCGAGCACGCCTTCGACCCCGAGGCGGCCGGGGGCAGCGACGGCGCAGCCGGGTTGGAGGGCGCGGGGGGTGCGGCCGGCTACGCGCCCGTGGGCCACGTCGACCTCACGCTGTCCATCGACGAGGAGGCGTTGCGAGTCGAGGTACGCGACGACGGGCTGGGACTGCCAGAGGGGTTCGACATCGAGCGCACCACGAGCCTCGGGCTCTCCATCGTGCGCGACCTCGTCGTCAGCCAGTTGGAAGGGACGATCTCCATGGACGCGCTGCCGCCGGCGGCGGGGGGAGGGACGAAGGTCGCGATCGCGGTGCCCGTGCGGGCGCCGCGGTGAGCGGCGAAAGCAGGCCGATCAGAAGTTCGCGGCGCGCTGCGACCGGCGGGCGGCCAGCCATGCCTTGCGCAGCTTGCGGCGCTCCTCCTCCGAGGTGCCGCCCCAAACACCTGACTCCTGGTTGGTGGCCAGCGCGAAGTCCAGGCAGGGCTCGATGGCGTCGCACTCGCGGCAGACCCGCTTGGCTGCCTCGATCTGGTCGACAGCGGGACCGGTCGTGCCGACGGGAAAGAAGAGGTCGGGTTCGGTGTTGCGGCAGGCGGCCGAACGCCGCCAGTCGTCCGTATCCCAGTCGACGGTCCGGTTCCACATGAGCGCCATCGGAATGTGCCTCCACCAGCATTGTGATCGTATTCACATGATCGAACCCAAAAGGTGTCCGTCAGTGACGTGCGGGTTAACACGAAGAGGGTAACGGTCTGTCGGGGGCCGAGCAAGGAGTTTTTGGTGAAAATTTTCACGGGGCGTCGCGGTGGAATCGTGAGGATCGTCCGGGGCCCGGATTCGTGACGGCCGTCTTTGCTCATAGGGGTTGCAGTGAGCGGGGGATCGTCGAGAACACCCTGGACGCGTTCGCCGAGGCTCGACGCATCGGGGCCGACGGCGTCGAGCTCGACGTGCGGCTCACAGCCGACGGAGCGCTGGCCGTGCACCACGACGCCGAGATCCCGGGGGCCGGCCTGATTCCGGAGCTGGAGGTGGCCGACCTGCCGCCCTTCGTCCCGCTGCTGGCCGACGTGCTGGGCGTCTGCGACGGGATGACCGTGAACGTCGAGATCAAGAACGCGCCACAGGACCCCGGTTACGACCCCGGGGAGGCGGTGGCCGCGCTGACGGCGGCTGCCATCGACGAGGCGGGCTGGACCGAACGGGTCATCGTCTCCTCCTTCCAGCCCGCCACGCTGCGGGCGGTGCAGGTGGCCGACGGCCGTCTCGCCCTCGGCGCGCTGTGGGGCTTCGGCAGCGACCCCGGGCCCGCCCTGGAGGAGGCGACGGCCGCCGGCTTCCGGGCCGTTCACCCCTTCGTCCTCTCCGTCACCCCCGAGCTGGTGGCGCAGGCCCACGCGGCCGGCCTGGCCGTCAACGTGTGGACCGTCAACGCCCTCGACGACCTGCGCGCCATGGTGGCGGCGGGCGTGGACACGGTCATCACGGACGAGCTGACCGCCGCACTCGCCGTTGCAGCAGCCGGGGGCGTCTGAGTCGGGAGGCCCGGACCGGGCCGGCCCGAAAACGACTGTCACCGGGCGGAATGGCGTGGAACGGCCCCGGTCCACAAAGATGGTCGGCCATGAACGTCGTCGTGTGCGTCAAGCAAATCCCCGATCCGGCCGTCCCCGGGTCGCTGAATCCCGACACCAAGACCCTCGACCGGTCCGGCAAGCTCATCATGGACGACTCCGACAATTACGGGGTCGAGATGGCCCTCCAGCTCGCTTCGGGTGAGGGCGACGAGGTGACCCTGGTCTCCATGGCACCGGGCGGCGAGACGTCCGGGCTGCGCACCGGTCTCGCCATGGGTGCGGCGAAGGCCATCCTGGTCAGCGACGACGCGCTGGCCGGCAGCGACGCGCTCGGCACGGCCAAGGTGTTGGCGGCGGCCATCGGGCGAGCCAAGCCCGATCTCGTCGTGATGGCGACGGAGTCGACCGACGGCTACACGGGCACGGTGCCGGTGCAGGTGGCCGAGCTCATGGGGCTGCCGTCGGTGACCTTCGCCAAGGCGATCTCCGTCGACGGCGGCTCGGTCAAGGTCGAGCGCCAGACCGAGTCGGGCTACGACGAGGTCGTCTGCCCGATGCCTGCCGTGGTGACGGTGACCGCCGGCGTCGTTGAGCCGCGCTACCCCTCATTCAAGGGGATCATGGCGGCGAAGTCCAAGCCGGTCGACAACCTGACGGTGGCCGACCTCGGTATCGACGCGTCGCAGGTGGGCGCCGCGGGGGCCCGAGAGGAGATCACCGACATCTCCGCGGCCGAGGCGCGGCGCGTCGGGGGAGATCGTGGTGGACGAGGGCGACGGCGCGCAGCGCGTCGTGGCCTTCCTCGAGCAGTTGAAGGTGGTCTGACATGGCGATCGAGAAGGTGTGGGTGTTGGCTGAGACGGCCGACGGCGGCGGCCCGACCCCGGTCACCCTCGAGCTGCTGACGGAGGCCCGCACGGTGGCCGCCACCGTGGAGGCGGTGGCGTGGGGTGCCGACGCGGCGGCGCTGGCCGGCCCTCTCGGCGAGTACGGCGCCATCACGCTCTACGACGTCGGCGACCTCGACGGCGCCCTGCCGGGCGTGCCGGTGGCCGCCGCACTGGCTGCGCTGGTGCAGAGCGGCAACGCGCCGGACGCCATTCTGCTGCCGGCCACCTACGACGGCCGCGACGTCGCCGGACGCCTGTCGGCCAGGCTCGACCGCCCGGTGCTCACCAACGTGACCGGTCTGGTGGAGGCCGACGACGGACTCTCCAGCCAGCACCCGGTCTTCGGCGGCAGCGAGATCGTAACGGCCCGTTTCACCGGCGGTGGCCCGGCCATCTTCGTGATCCGCGCCAAGTCGTTCGCGGCCGAGCCGTCGGGCGGGGGTGCCGCCAACGTGGTTGCGGCCCCGGTCCCCGACGTCGCCACGACCAACACGGCCAAGATCGTCGAGCGGCACGTCGAGGAGCGCAGCGGTCCGAAGCTGGACGAGGCCGCGGTGGTCGTCTCCGGTGGCCGCGGCCTGGGCGAGGCGGGCAACTACGCCATGATCGAGGAGCTGGCCAAGCTCCTGCACGGCGCAGCGGGCGCCAGCCGCGCCATCGTCGACGCCGGCTGGGTGCCCTACTCCCACCAGGTGGGCCAGACCGGCAAGACCGTCAAGCCGACGGTCTACATCGCGTGCGGGATCTCCGGCGCCACCCAGCACCTGGTCGGCATGAAGGGCTCCAAGAACATCATCGCAATCAACAAGGACCGGGAGGCACCGATCTTCTCGGTGGCCGACCTCGGGATCGTGGGCGACGTGCACAAGGTGCTCCCGGCGCTCATCGAGGCCCTCAAGGCCAAGGGCTGAGGCGCCCCGCCTGAGGGGCCGCACCGGGACCCGCGCCACCCGTGTGGGTGGGGTGGTGACGCGGCGGCGGTCCGGCCTGGCAAATTGGCGGACGGTGAGCCGGCTGTGCCGGGGCCACTCCGGGCTCGCGCATCCGCAACCTCCGCGATCGAACGGGGTGGTCAGCGGTACATTCGGCGCAATCCACTGATCCCCCCGCATGCTCTTCCCCACCATCGACTTCGCAATCTTCTTCGCCGTGGCCTTCGCGGTGAACTGGCTCCTCAACCCCCACGCGGGGTGGTGGAAGCTGTCGATGATCGGCCTCAGCTACGTGTTCTACGGCTGGGTCGGTTGGAGCTACTGCCTCCTCCTGCTGACGACCACCGTCGTGGCCTTCACGGGCGGTGCCTGGGTGGGGGCGACGCGCAACGACCGGTCGCGGCGCGTCGCCATGAGCGTCTCGGTGGCGCTGCTGCTCGGGATCCTCGGGTGGTTCAAGTACTACGGCTTCGTCTCGGTGAACCTGGACAACGTCACCCATGCCGTCGGGCTGGGGCGGGCGGTCCCCCTCGAGCAGGTGGCGCTGCCCATCGCCATCTCCTTCTTCACCTTCATGGCCATCAGCTACGTGGTCGACATCTACCGGCGCAAGCTCGAGCCGGCCAAGCCGCTGGACTTCGCGGTCTACATCTCCTTCTTCCCGCATCTCCTGGCCGGCCCCATCGTCCGCGGCGGCGAGCTGCTGCCCCAGATCCGCCGCCGGCGTGACCCCGACTCGATCGACTACTCGCGCGCCTTCTGGTTGATCCTGGCCGGCCTCTTCAAGAAGGTCGTGATCTCCTCCTACGTCTCGACGGCGATCGTGCAGCCGGTCTTCACGTCGCCCAGCCAACACTCCGCGCCGGAGGCGATCTTCGCCGCCTGGGGCTACGCGGTACAGATCTACTGCGACTTCAGTGGCTACACCGACATCGCCATCGGGCTGGCGCTGCTGTTGCGGGTTCCAATTCCCTCAGAACTTCAACGCGCCCTACACGGCCCGCAACCTGCAGGACTTCTGGCGCCGCTGGCACATGACGTTGTCGCGCTGGCTGCGTGACTACCTCTACATCCCCCTCGGGGGCAACGAGAACGGCGACGCCCAGACCGTCCGCAACATCATGATCACGATGGTGCTCGGCGGCCTCTGGCACGGCGCGGCCTGGACGTTCGTTATCTGGGGCGCCCTGATGGGCGTCGGCCAGAGCTTCGGCCACCTGCGCCGCGGCAGCCGGGTCCGCCGAGGGCTGCCCGCCGTGGCAGACGGGCCCGGACGAGTGTGGGTGCAGCGCTTCCTGACCTTCCAGTTCGTGTGCCTGGGCTGGGTGTTCTTCAACGCCTCGGGCACCGCGCAGGCCTTCGCCGTCCTCGGCCGGGTGCTCAAGGGGTGGGGCGAAGCGTCACCCCTCGTGACCCCGCTGCTCGTGGTGGTCGTCCTCGGCACCATCGCCCTGCAGTTCGTGCCCACGATCAGCGTGGACCGGCTGCAGGCCGCCTTCTCGCGTCAGCGTGCCGTCGTGCAGGTCGGCCTGCTCGGCGTCGCCCTGCTCGGCATCACGACCTACGGTCCCATCGGCGTCGCGCCCTTCATCTACTACCGCTTCTGATGACGGATCAGCGCGCACCACGGCACGACGTCGACTGGGAGGAGGCCCCGGAACCGCGCCCGACCGCGCCCGAGGAGGGCCAGGGTGGCGCGCCCGGGCAGGCCGAGCCGGCGCCGGCCGACGACGGACGCGTGCGGATGCCCTGGACGCGCGTCTTCGCGCTCGGCGCGGGGGCGTTCGCACTGTGGTTTCTCCTCTTCGCCCCCACACTGCAGCACAACGCCCAGGTGTCGCCCGTCGGCACGCGGCGCACGGTCAGCCTCGACATCACGGGACCCGTCGCTGCGCTCGGCCGCGGGCTGCAGCTCTCCCGCCTCGTGTCGGCCACGGGGCGGGAGACCAACGTGGCGGGTGGGGCGGTCGGGCTCACCGTCTCGGGGCCGCACGCCGATGGCACGAAGGGGACGCGGCACGGCGGCGGGACCGCCCCGGCGCAGGCGGGGGGGACGGCACCCACCACGCCGACGACGGCGCCCCCGAACCCGAAGATGCCGACGGGGGCCCAGCCTTTGCGCGTATTGATCGTCGGCGACTCGATCGGCCTCGACATGGGGGGCGCGTTGCAGTCGGACCTCGCCGGGACCGGCGTGGTCAACGCCGCGCTGGACGCACGCGAGAGCACCGGTCTGGTCCGGCCCGACTATTTCAACTGGCCGGCGGAGCTGACGGCGGACCTCCAGAAGGAGAACCCGCAACTCGTGGTCGTGATGATCGGCGCCAACGACGCGCAGGACTTCCTCGGACCGCCCGATGTGCCCTACACGTCGCCCGTGTGGAACACGCTGTACTCGCAGCGCGTGGCGCAGTTCATGCAGATCGCCGAGAGCGGGGGCGCGGCGGTGGTCTGGGTGGGCATGCCGCCCATGCAGAACCCGGGACTCGAGCGCGCAGATGATCGACCTCAACGCCGTCGCGCTGCACCAGGCGCAGGTGGCCCGCCCGCCCGTGACCTTCATCGGAACCGACAAATCGCTCGGCACGCCGCAGGGCCGCTACACCGCCTTCGTGACCAACGCGGCGGGCCAGGTGGTGAACGTGCGGACGCCCGACGGGACACACCTCACCCCTGGAGGCGGCCAGGTCGTGGCCGAGCAGGTGATCAACGAGCTCAAGACGCTCGGTTACCACATTCCCTGAGGTCGTTCCCGGTGGCCGGCGCGCGGCCGGCGCGCGTCCGCGGTGGAGCGGCGCCCGCGCCCGGTCAGGTCGGCGGCGATGCGCCCTCGAGCTGGCGGTCGCTCCCGGGTCGCGGCGGCGCCGCCGGGCCGCCGGGCGCGTCGCCCGGCAGGGTCGGCACGCCGACCGCGCCGGGGCCGAACGTAGGCGAGCCAGATGGCGCCGCCGGCCACCAGCACGATGCCCAGGGTCCAGCCGAGCGCCGTTGTGCCGACGCCGACGTACTTGAGACCGGACGCGAAGATCACGAACGTGATGACCGGCCGGATGTAGCGGTCGGGCGCCCGGGATGAGATGAGCGAGCCGACGAGCACGGCCGGCACGCTGCCGACCACGATGGAGGCCGTGACCGCGAACTCGATGTGGCCGAAGGCGACGGCACCCAGTGCGGCGGCGAGCGTCAGGGGCACGGCTTGCGTCAGGTCGGTGCCGACGAGCTGGTTGGCGCCGAGCACCGGGTAGAGGAAGAGGAGCAGCACGATCATGAGCGAGCCGGAGCCCACCGACGTCATGCCCACCACGAAGCCGCCGACGACGCCGATGGCCACCGTCGGGAGCGGCCGCACCACGAGCTCGCCGATGAGGCCCTGCCGGCGGTGGCCCGACCGGCGGTCGAGCGCGTAGCGCAGCACCATGGCGCCCGCGCCGATCAGGAGGGCGGCACCGAGCAGTCTCTGCACGTTGTCCTCGGCACCCGTCGAGTTGCCGATCAGGTGCAGCACGTAGGCGCCGAGCAGGGCGGCGGGGACGGACCCGAGCACCATCCATCCCACCAGCGGGTAGTTGACGGTCCTCTTCGTCATGTGCACCACCGCCCCGACCGGCCGCATCAGCACGGCGGCGACCAGATCGCTCGAGATCGCCGTCGAAGGCTTGATGCCGAAGAAGAGGATCAGCATCGGTGTCATCAGCGCCCCGCCGCCGGCGCCGGTCATGCCGACGAGGAACCCGACGACGGCGCTGCCCAGGACGATGTAGGGGTCAAGCGACATGGGTGCTCCGAACTATCCCCATGAATTCCATGTTACCCATGTGTCAAGTCGAAATTCCTGTCGGGCTCGGCCTCGGACCAGGGCCTTTTGGCGCCGCCGGGGCGCCGAGGTCAGACCAGGGGCCAGGGGTAGGGGGGCCAGCCGCCGTCGTCGACCAGCTCCGGGAGCGCTCGGAGGCTCAGCAGCCAGGCGACGCGGTCGAGCGTGGCGGCCACCTCCGCCGGTTCGATGAGGTCGCACAGCGCGGTGGGCGGGCCGTCGTGCGCCATCCGGGCCAGGTCCTCTTGGACGCCGGCCTCGAGGGCGGTGCCGCCGAAGTCCCAGATGACCGTGCGCAGCTTCTCGTGCGCGTTGAAACAGAGCCCGTTGTCGATGGCCCACAGCCGCTCGTCGGCCAACAACACGTGGCCGCTCTTGCGGTCGGCGTTGTTGGCCACCACGTCGAACGCGCACAGGCGCATGAGGACGGGGTGCCACTGCGGGTCGTCGCGCAGGGTGAAGTAGTGCGAGGTGCCATCCTCGTGCACGAAGCGCTGGACCGACCCCGGTCCGAACGGACCCTCGCGCCGCTGGACGGTTTCGGGCACCAGGCCCCAGCCGAGGGACTCGGAAAGGACGTACGCGGCCACCTCGCGCCGGTAGAGCCCGCCCGGGAAGTCCCACAGCGGCCGTTCGCCCTTGGCGGGCTTGTACACGGCCAGCAGCTCGTCGCCGTCCAGCCGGCAGGTCACGAGCAGCGTGGCGTTCGAGCTCCCCGCGATGCGCCCGTGCACCTCCATCTCCCCCTCGGTGAGGACGCGCTCGACCGTCGGGTCGGACACCGCGGTCAGCTGGCCGGTGGCCGGTGCCCGTTGGTGCGCGGGCAGTCGTGGCCCGCGGGATCCAGCGGCAGCGCGCAGAGCGGGCACGGCGGGCGACCCGCCTCGACCAGCCGGGTGGCGTGGATGGCGAAGGCAGCGGCCTGCTCGCGCGACAGGGCGACACGGAGCACGTGCCCACCCTCGTCGACGTCGATGTCGACGACGTCCTCGTCGTCCTCGCCCTCGTCGTCGTCGTCGTCGACCCCCACCTCCTCGAGGACGACGATGATGCGATCGAGCTCCTCGTCGTAGGAGACGCCGATGGTCCCCACCACCCACTCGAACTCCTCGGTGCCGTAGAAGTCGAGGTCCTCGGGCAGGTGGCCTGGCCGGCCCAGCTCCTTGACGATGCGCCCGAGATAGCCGGCCAACACCGCGATCTGTTGCTTCTCCACCTTGACCGTCGTCTCGGTCAGCCCCTGGCGGCAGTAGAGGAGGAAGAGCCGGTGACCGACCTCACCGATGACGCCGACGGTGCAGTGGTCCGGCGCGTCGAAGTCGAGCTCGTCGGTCATCGCGGGCGACCCGGGGCGGTGGAGGCTCGGACGCCGACGACGGTCATGACAGCACCAGCTCGTCGAGCGTCCCGGTGGAGTTCACGCACAGCACGACGGGTCCCCCGGCCGTGAAGAGGAGGGCCGAGATGGAGCACGGCGAGATGACCAACCGTTGCAGCAGGTCGAGGGGCATCCCGGCCGCGGCCGCCACGATCGCCTTGATCGGATCCGCGTGGGAGACCGCCACGATCGTCTGGCCCGGGTGGTCGGCCACGAGCGCGAGCACCGCGTCCATCGACCGCACCGACATCTCGGCGAAGGACTCCCCGCCCGGGAAGCGGAATCCGGCGGGCCAGCGGTGCACGTTTGGCCACTCGCGGGCCCGGTAGAGCCGCTTGAGCGGCTGCTCGGTCCAGTCGCCGACATCGACCTCGACGAGGCCCGCGGCGGTGCGCACCCGCAGCCCCAGCGCCCGGGCGATCGGTGTCGCCGTCTCGCGCGTCCGTTCGAGCGGCGACGCGTACACGGCGGCCGGCTTCTTCGTCAGGGCGGCGATGCGCTCGGCCGCCGCCGCCGCCTGCGCCCGCCCCTTGTCCGAGAGGTGGAGCCCCGCCGCCTGACCGGGGAGCATCTTTCCCGTCGTAGGCGTCGTCCCGTGCCGGACCAGGAGCACCACGGTTGCCGGGGGCGCCTTGCGGCCACGCCGTGCAGGCGGGCGTGCGGACGCGGGACGGGCAGTTGGGGGCACGACCGCCCATCGTAGGCTCTGCGCCGTGGGGGCCGACCGGGCGCACAGTGACTCCGTGGCGGCCGTGCAATGGGACGTGTCGGTGTGCCGCCGCTGCCCGCGGCTGGTGGCCTGGCGCGAGGAGGTGGCACGGTCGGGCCGGGCGTCGTACGCGGGCCAGGTCTACTGGGGACGCGGCGTCCCGGGCTTTGGCGATCCACGCGCGGCGCTGCTCATCGTGGGCCTGGCGCCGGCGGCGCACGGGGCGAACCGGACCGGCCGCATGTTCACCGGTGATCGGTCGGGCGACTGGCTGTTCGCCGCGCTCCACCGGGCCGGCTTCGCCTCCCAGCCGACCAGCACGTCGGTCGAAGACGGCCTGACCCTGCGGGGCGCGTACGTCACCGCCGCCGTGCACTGCGCGCCGCCAGCCAACAAGCCCACGCCGGCCGAGCGCGCGGCATGTGCGCCGTATCTCGCCCGCGAGTTGTCGCTGTTGCGGCGTGCGTACGTGGTCGTGGCCCTGGGACAGTTCGCCTGGCAGGCGGTGTCGTCTCACTACGGGCTCCGGCCCCGACCGGCCTTCGGGCATCTGGCCGAGGCGGCGCTGCCCGACGGCCGCCAGCTGCTCGCCTCGTACCACCCGAGCCAGCAGAACACGTTCACCGGCACCTTGACGGAGCCCATGTTCGACGCCGTCTTCGCCCGGGCGCGCCAGCTGATCGCGACCGGCCGGGGAAGGACGGGTCATGGTCAGGAGACGAGGTCGTCGACGAGCCGGTAGAAGCGCACGCGTTCAGCGTCGGGCGCGGCGCCGGAGGCCTCGTAGAACAGCGGCTGCTGCTCCCCCGGCAAGTCGCCGGTCGCGCTCTGCCAGGTGGACAGGCGCCACCCACTGCATTGGGATGTGCCCGAACTTCTGCGAGTGTGGGGCCGAGATCTTCGAGGCGCATTTCGACCGGCCGTCCGCGGAAGCTGGCGGAGTGCCCGGTTTGAAACCGGAAGCCTGCGGTATGCAGATGTCCTGCATAACCATTCGTCGGGACGACCCGCCGAAGGTTCTACTCGGGGTGTATATGGGCCCCATATACACCCCGAATTGACCTCCGATGCTCGTATTGGGCTGCATAAATATGCACCGGGATGCAAGAAGGCGTCCGACTGAGAGGGCACCAAACACCGAGTCGTCGGTCACTCGTCGGGTGGCCCGGCCTGGCCTGCAGGATCGGGCGGTGGGAGCTACCCCGCACGGGCGCCGAGACCGGGCGGTCGCGTCGCGCCCGTCAACTCGGGCGCGGGACGCACGCGGTCGGGTCCGTGGGCGGGGTCGGCACGGCCTGAAGGGTGGGGGCGTGTCGTACGACGGGCTACCGTCTCGGCGACACCGGGGGAGGAAGCGTGCGCGGACCGGACGAGGTGACGCCGTGCGAGGCGGCGGAGATCCGGCACTGGGACGAGACGGCCGACGTCGTCGTGGTCGGGTTCGGCGCGGCCGGAGCGGCGGCGGCCTTCAGCGCGGCCGAGGCGGGGGCGACGGTGCTTGTGGCGGAGCGGGCCGGCGGCCCGGGCGGCGCGGCTGCGCTGGCCGAGGGCATCATCTACCTGGGCGGGGGCACGCCGATCCAGACCGCGTGCGGGTTCGAGGACAGCCTCGACGACATGTACAGCTACATGATGGCGGCCTGCGGCCCGGATCCCGACGAGGCCAAGATCGCACGGTACTGCGAGGAGAGCCTTGGCCACTTCGACTGGCTCGTGGCGCGCGGCGTTCCCTTCGAGCCCACGTTCTGCGCCGAGACCTCCATGGCGCCGGCCGGCACGGAGGGGCTGGTGTACTCGGGCGGGGAAGACGCCTACCCCTTCAACAAGATCGCCCGGCCGGCGCCGCGGGGGCACCTGGCCAAGACGGCGCGGTCGACTGGGTGGCTCCTGATGCAGCACCTGGCGGCGGCCGCGACGGGAGCCGGTGTCGCCGTCTCGGCGGACACCCGCGTCGACCGGCTCGTGCTCGACGACGGACGGGTGGTCGGGGTGCAGGCCCAGCGCTTCGGGGAACGCGTGTCGCTGCAGGCCCGACGCGGCGTCGTCCTCACCGCAGGCGGATTCATCTTCAACGACGACATGCTGCGGCAGCACTGCCCCCCGCTGGCGCGCGGCACCTTCAAGGTCGGGACCGAGGGCGACGACGGGCGCGCCATCCGCATGGCGCAGGCCATCGGCGCGGCTGTGCGGAGCATGTACGCCGGCGAGGTCTCGCTCCCCATCACGCCGCCCCGCACGCTGATCTACGGGATCCTCGTCAACGGGCAGGGGCAGCGCTTCATCAACGAGGACACGTACATGGGCCGGGTGGGCCAGTCCGCGCTGTACACGCAGGACGGCGAGGTGTACCTGATCGTCGACGAGGCCTCCTACGAGGTCAACTGGATGGGCCTGGAGGCGACGTCGGTCTGCGAGACGGCGGCCCAGTTGGAGGCCGAGATCGGCCTGCCGACGGGGTCGCTCCAGGCGACCCTCGACCTCTACAACCGCCACGCCGCGGCCGGGGAGGATCCCCTGTTCCACAAGGGGCCGGCGTGGGTGCGGCCACTGGTACCGCCCCTCGGCGCCATCGACCTACGAATCGGGCCGGCGCCCTACGCCCCGTTCACCCTCGGTGGGCTGGAGACGGCGGTGGGTGGCGAGGTGCGCGACCTCGCCGGCGAGGCCATCCCCGGCCTGTTCGCTGCTGGGCGCACCACGGCCGGCGTCTGCGCGTTCGGCTACGCCAGCGGGCTCTCCATCGGGGACAGCACGATCTTCGGCCGGCTGGCCGGTGCCGGCGCAGCAGGGGTCCCCGCCGCCTGAGCCGGCTCGCGTGACGCGCTCACTGCCGCAGTGCGGCGTATTCGATCACGCGGGTCATGACCGCGCCGTCGGCCTTCGCCACCGAGCCGCTGTCGATGTGGGGCTGGGGGTCGTACTCGATCATCAGCTGCGCGGCCTGTGCCGCCGTGCGGTCGACCAGCAGCTCGGTGACCCGGAGGGCCATGTCGATGCCGCTCGAAACGCCGGCCGCGGTGATGATGCGGGCATCGAGATGCTCGACGACCCGCTGAGGAATGGGCGCCGCGCCGTGCGCCTCGAGCTCGCGGTAGCAGGACCAGTGCGTGGTCGCCGTCCGGGCCCCCAACAACCCGGCGGCCGCGAGGACCAGCGACCCCGTGCAGACGGAGGTCGTGTAGCGCGTCCCGGCGTGGGCGCTCCGGACCCAACCGAGGACGCGCCCGTCGTGCTCGAGCGGGCGCGTCCCGACCCCTCCGGGGAAGACGACCACGTCCGGTCGGGGCAGCTCTTCGAAGGTGGCGTCGGCGACGAGGCCGAGCATGCCGTTCTCGCTGCGCACCACGCCCCGTTCGTGACCGATGAAGGTGACGTCGAAGGTGGGGATGCGCTGGAGGACCTCGTAGGGCCCGACCGCATCGAGGGCGGTGAACTTCGGGAAGAGCGGGATGGCGATCTGGATGCGTGCGTCGGTCATGCGGGTGTCCCCTCGACGGGAGCGGTCCGGAAGCGACGGCGGTAGGCGTCGGGCGAGACGCCGAGACGGCGCTGGAAGACGCGGCGCAGGGTCTCCGCGCTGCCCAGCCCGCAGCGCACCGCCACGACGTCGAGGGTGTCGCCCGTCTCCTCCAGCTCGCGTCGGGCGCCCTCGAGACGGATGCGCTCGACGAAGCGGCTCGGCGTCTCGCCCACCTCGGCAGTGAAGACCCGCGTGAAGTGGCGGACGCTCATGCCGGCGGCACCGGCCAGGGCGGGCACCCGGTGGTCGCCACCGGGTCCAGCCTCGACCAGCGTCTGGACGGCGCGCACCGTCGAGCGCTCGGCGCGCGGGATCCAGACCGGCGAGGCGAACTGGGTCTGCCCACCGGGCCGGTGCAGGAACATCACCAGCCAGCGCGCCACCGTCTGCGCCACGTCGATCCCGAGGTCCTCCTGCACGAGCGCCAGGGAAAGGTCGATCCCGGCGGTGACGCCCGCGCTCGACCAGTACTTCCCGTCGCGGATGTAGATGGGGTCCGGGTCGACGCGGAGCGAGGGATGGGCCTTGCGCAGCTGCTCCGCCCGGGCCCAATGCGTCGTGACCCGCCGGCCCCGGAGGAGACCCGCGGCGGCACCGAGGAAGGCGCCCGAGCAGACGGTGGCCACGCGACGGCACCGTGGGGCGGCCTGGCGGATCCAGTGCACCAGGTCCTCGTCGGCGGCGGCCGCGTCGGCACCCCCACCACCGGCCAGCACCAGCGTGTCGATGCGCCCGGCGCCCGCTCCCACTTCTGGGAGGGCGTCGGTGACCAGCTCGAGTCCGCTCTCGGCCCGCACCGTCCCGCCGCCCCGGGAGACCACGTCGACGCGATAGCCGACCCGGTCCCGCGCCGCGGCCGCGCGGCTCGCACCGGCGAAGACCTCGTGCGGGCCGGCGACGTCGAGCGGCTGGACGCCGTCGAAGGCGACGATCACGACACGGCGTTCCCGCATGGCGTCACTCTGACGGTCCGACGTCATGGCGTCAATGACGTCATTCCCACAGATTCGGCCATCGCCATCACGGCACCGTGTCGGACGCTCCGCTCGTCGACCGGGACGTGACTTTCCGGCGGAAACGCTCAGTCGCGGGCGCGGCGCGTGCCGCGGGCGCGCACCCAGGCCAACAGCTCGCCGTCGGCGCCCCGGCGCACCTTGCCCGTGAAGATGTCCTCGCGGCCCGTGGTGGCCTCGCGGACCACCTCGGCCCAGAGCTCGTCCCCGAGGGCGGCGGGCTGGAGGTACTCGACGAGGACCGACGAGATGATGCCGGAATGGGCATCGTCGTTGGCGGCTGCGGCGACGGCCGCGCCGGCGACCGCGTAGAACACAGCCCCGTGCACTGTGCCGTGCGGGTTGGCGTGGTCCGGACCGGTGTGGAGCACAGCCACCGTGTGACCCGGTTCGCGGCGCGTCACCTCTATCCCGAGGAGCGCGGCGAACGCGTCGGGCCCGGGGCCGCTCACGGACGGCGTCAGGACGCGGGCGCCGGGAGACGGCCCGGCATCGGCACCGCGGTGGCGGGCCAGCGCTTCCGGCTGACTCGGCTCAACTTGTTGAGCAGCGTCACCGCACCCGGGTCGTCCTCGATCGGGCGCGTCTCGATCGCGCCCGCCGTCTCCATGTCGTCGAACAGCGACTCGCCCTTCTCGGTGCGCAGCAGGGTCAACGTCCAGTCCCCGAAAGCGCCGATGCCGCCGGTCGAGATGTCCGCGTGCTCGGCGGCGAAGTCGGGGCAGCTGGTGCAGCCCTCCCGCGTCCACGCGTGCGCCTCCTTCAGCGGCACCTCGTGGTAGGTGCCGTCCTTCATCCAGACCTGGAAGACGCCCTTGATGTTCATCTTGACGATGTCGGCACGGGCCAGCCCGTACTTCGCCTCGAAGAGCTCGGGGAAGATGGCGTCGTCGAAGGTCTTGGAGCACAGCAGCCCGATGGAAAGTGTGAAGCGCCGCGCGACCTTGCCCGCCTTGCGCGCTTGCATCACGGGCGGCGCTGACGCCTGGCAGCCCATGCCCACCAGCGCGATGCGCTCGGCCCCGCCGGCGATCGCCTCGGGGTAGGCAAGGGGGTTGGCCGAGTAGGTGTAGCGGGACCCCGCCGTGGCCAGCACGTCCTCTTTGTTCCAGGCGACCCGGGGTACCGCCTTCCAGGTCGACCCGTCGCCCTCGAGGCCCGAGACGAGGGCGGCGTCGATGACGTCGTGCTCGAAGGCCCAGACGAGCAGCGCGGAGACGAGGCCACCGTCCTGGCCGACCCCCTGCACGTCGGCGTCCGTCGCACGGGCGAGCACGGTGCGGCGGGCGATCCCCGACACCTCCTCCTCGGTGCGGGGACGGCCGAAGAGATGGGTTTCGATGTCGGGCTCCCACGTGCGGAAGCGCGGGCAGGCACGGGTGCACAGCGTGCATCCCTTGAGCCCGTGGGTGCAATTGTCCGGCCCGCCCTCGGCGGCCACGTGGAAGGGCTTGTACACGCCGTCGCCGTCGTCGTATCCCAGGACGTCGTAGGGGCAGGCGATGACGCAGGCGGAGCACCCCGTGCAGAGCCCGGACGTGACGACCTCGGTGAACAGCTCGGCCCATTGCGGCTTCTCGGGAGGCATTGGCCCACCCTATTCGGCGGCGCGGCGAGGGTCCGATACCGTGCGCCCGTGCCCGAGATCCTCGAAGTCGAGCTCTACCGCGCTCTGGCCGAGCGGGCGCTGTACCGCGAGATCGCCCGGGTGTGGATGGTCGACGCGCGCTACGGCCGTGGCGGCACCACGCCCCAGCGGCTCAGGGCCGCCCTGGTCGGTCGCTCGTTCACCGCGGCGCGCCGGCGCGGCAAGCTCCTCCTCCTCGACACCTCAGGTGGCCCGACCCTGGGCGTACGGTTCGGGATGACGGGCGGCATCGTGGTCGACGGGCAACAGGCTCTCGACCGCCTCCGCTACGGGCCGGGCGTGTTCGAGGAGAAGTGGGTGCGCGCCCGCGTCACCTTTGGCGACGGCGGCTCGCTCCTCCTGCACGATCCGCGCCGTTTCGGGTCCCTCGAGCTGGCGCCGGACGAGAGCCGGCTCGGGCCCGATGCGTTGACCGTCACCCGGCGCGAGCTCCAGGTCGCCCTGGCGACCGACCCTCGACGCAAGGGTGCCGCGCCGCTCAAGGCGCGGCTGATGGACCAGGAGCGTCTGGCCGGGGTGGGGAACCTCCTGGCCGACGAGATCCTCTGGCGGGCCGACCTGGACCCCGAACGGCGCACCCCGCTGCGCGACGAGGAGCTGCGCCATCTGCACACGACCATGCGGAGGACCCTGCGCCAGCTGTCCCGCCACGGGGGGTCCCACATGGGCGACCTGATGGAGGCGCGCCACGCCGACGGGCGCTGCCCCCGCGACGGAACCCTGCTCCGACATGCCGCCGTGGGCGGGCGGAGCACCTACTGGTGCCCGCTGCACCAGCACTGAGTTCTCACAGCCCCGTGTGCGTACGTCTGCGCACGTCAGCCGGATCGGTCACGTCGTCCGTGGTCTTCGTGGGTCGCTTCAGCTGAGGTGCCGCACCCACTCCGATCAGCTGGTGAGCGGTGGCAGCCCCTTGGCGATCATGTCGACGCCGAAGACGAGGAAGAGGACGGTCAGGACCGCGGCATTGTGCACCGTCAGCCATTCCCGGGCCGAGTCGAGGGTGGCCTTGGCGTGCTCGCCGCCGAGCAGCGCGTAGAGCACCGGGAACAGGATGGTCAGGCTCCCGATGGCGACGAACACGATGATGGCCACGACCGCGTCGGTCGTCGAGAGGCCGAGCTGGGCCAGGCCGGCGGCTGCCCCGGCCGTGAGGATCAGGTTCTTGGGGTTCACCGCGGCCAGCAGCCCGGCGAGCCCGAACGCCTTGGGCGGTGAGACCGATTCCACCGTCGAAAGCCATGTGGGCAACTCCGGCGTCTCGCCCGTGCCTGGACGCTTGCGCCAGTTGCGCCGCGCCAGCAGGAGCAGACCGACGCCGAGGACGATCTTGCCCCACGACACCGAGTCGGACGCCGTAGTGCTGGTGGCGACGCCGCCGTCGTGCGAGATCACATAGACCACGACGCTCACGACAGCCAGCCCGAGGACCCAACCGAGCAGGAAGACCGGCCCGTTGACGCGGGCGCGCTGCGAGAACAGCATCAAGATGACCGCGATGATCGGGACGGGACTGATCGCCACCCCGACGGCGAACGTCAGGATCTCGCTGATGCCCTGCCCCATTACAACTCCTTGCTAGACCGTCACGTCACTCGTCGCGCCACACCTGGTGTTGGGGAGCCATGTCGCCGTGGCCCGTCGTGCGCGTGAGGAGGCACGAGTCGAGAAGGAGCTCGAAGAGCACGTCGTCGTCCGACGGTGCTGGCACGGCCAGCGCGGCGCGCTCGTCCACGAATCGAGCGCTGAGCTCCGAGCGGAGCGCCGCGTCGTCCACCACACGGGCCGCGCCGGCACAGAAGAACGCGTCCTCGTTGTCCTCGCAGGGGAACGAGTGGAGCGCGTACCGGCCGTCCCTTCGTAGGTCGCGTTGCTTGGGCGAGGGAATGATGAACGCGAAGAGCCCAGCAGCTTCGTCCAGCACGGGGCACATGGGGTGGACCCTCGGGCTGCCGTCGCGTCGCGTGGTGGCCAGGAAGCCCAGCCCGACGCCGACCTGGTAGAGCAGGGCCCGACCCCCGTCGGCGAGGTCGGGGCGCAGCGCGGTGAATTCGTTCCACGTCTTCACGGCGGCGACGTCAGTCCCCTGCGACCTCCTCGAGCACCTTGGCGGCATGGCCGTCGGCCTTGACGTGGTACCAGGCGCGCTGCACCTTGCCGTTGGGACCCACGAGGAAGGTCGAGCGAATGGTGCCCACCGTCTTCTTGCCGTACATCGTCTTCTCCCCCCACGCGCCGTACTTCTCCATGACCTTCTTGTCGGCGTCGGTGAGCAGCGGGAACTTGAGCTTGTATTTGGTGCGGAATTTCACGTGTTTCTCCGCTTTGTCGGGGGAGATCCCGAGCACCGCCACGCCCGCCTTGTCGAAGGCGCGCAAGTTGTCGTTGAACTGGCACGCCTCCTTGGTGCAGCCGGGCGTGTCGTCGGCCGGATAGAAGTAGACGATCACCTGCTGGCCCTTGTAGTCCGACAGCTTGACCGGCTTGCCGTCCTGGTCAGGCAGGGTGAACGCAGGGGCGGTCGCGCCCGCCTCGAGTTTGGCCATCGTCAGCCTCCTTGGATCATCGTCGGGGTCGGATCACTTTGCCACAGAGGCTCCGCGGGAGACCCGACGTGGCCTGGTACAATACGTACGCGACCACCGGCGGGGGCTGGTGAGTCGGGGCCGACTCTCACTCCTGTGGATGGCGCATGGCCCCGCCGTAAAACAGAGAGAGCGGGTCGATGACCGTAGATGCTTTGACCGGCGCGCACGCCGGGTTCGCCGCGAACGGGGACAGTGATGTCTCCGGCGATGATACGTACGAGACGGCCCGGACCTTCGAGTCCCTGGGCGTCTCCACCGAGCTCACCAAGGCGCTGGCCGACGAGGGCATCGTCAGCGCATTCCCCATTCAGGCCCTGACCATCGCGGACGCCCTTGCCGGCCGAGACGTGTGCGGGAAAGCCAAGACGGGGTCCGGCAAGACCCTCGCTTTCGGGGTGCCGCTGCTCCAGCGCGCCAAGGCGACGAACGACGCCCACGGGGCGCCCACCGCGACCAGGCCGGCCCGGCCACTGGCCCTCGTGCTGCTGCCGACGCGCGAGCTGGCGGTGCAGGTGCACGACGTGCTCGCCCCGCTGGCCAAGAAGCTCGGACTGCGGGCCGTCGCCGTCTACGGCGGGGCCGACATCGACCGACAGGTCTCGAAGCTCCGGAAGGGGGTCGACCTCGTGATCGCGACGCCGGGACGATTGATCGACCTCGGCGACCGCGGCGAGGTCGCCGTGGACGGCCTCGAGACACTGGTCCTGGACGAGGCCGACCGCATGGCCGACATGGGGTTCATGCCGCAGGTCGAGTGGGTGCTGCGCCGGCTGGAGCAGGCGCACCAGACCCTCCTGTTCTCCGCCACCCTCGACGGAGCGGTCGACCGCCTGGTCAAGCGGTACCTCACCGACCCGGTCTTCCACGAGGTGGTGTCGGCCACCCAGACCGTCACGCTCATGGAGCACCGCTTCCTCCAGGTGCACCAGATGGACAAGGTCAAGGTGGCGGCGGCGATCTGCCGCAGCCAGGAGAAGTCGCTGCTCTTCGTGCGCACCAAGCGTGGCGCCGACCGGCTGGTGGACAACCTGGCCAAGGAGGGTGTCCGCGCCGCCGCCATCCACGGGGACCTGCGGCAGGCCAACCGGGAACGAGCCCTGGCCGACTTCTCGAACGGCAAGCTCTCGGTGCTGGTGGCGACGGACGTGGCCGCCCGGGGCCTGCACATCGAAGGGGTCGACGGGGTCATCCACTTCGACCCGCCGGAGGACCACAAGGCGTACCTGCATCGCTCGGGTCGCACCGCCCGTGCCGGCAAGGCCGGCGTGGTGGTCAGCCTGGCCCTCTGGAACCAGCTGGTCGAGATGGAGGTGATCCAGCGTCGCCTGGGTCTCCGGATCCCCATCGTCGAGATGTTCTCCAACGACCCCCGCCTGGCCGACCTCGCCGCCTGGACCCCGCAAGCCGAGGAGAGCGTCCTCTGAGCGACGCGGCGCCGGTGCCGCTGTGGTCCGCTGTGGACGACGAAGTGGGCCGCGTCCTCGTGGTCACGGCCCACCCCGACGACGTCGACTTCGGGTCGGCCGGGACGGTCGCAGCCCTCACCGCGGCAGGGACCGAGGTGACGTACTGCATCGTGACCAACGGCGACGCCGGCGGTTCGGACCGGGCGATGACGCGGTCCGACATGGCGTCGCTGCGCCAGGACGAGCAGCGTGCCGCCGCCGCGGTCGTCGGGGTGAGCGACGTGCGCTTCCTCGGCCACCCGGACGGCATGGTCCAGGCCACCTTCGAGCTGCGCCGCGACATCAGCCGGGTCATCCGGGAGGTGAGGCCCGGGCGCGTCATCACGCAGTCGCCCGAGCGGAACTGGGACTTCATCTACGCCAGCCATCCCGACCACCTGGCCACGGGCGAGGCGGCAGTCTGTGCCGTCTATCCCGATGCCCGCAACCCGTTTGCCCATCCGGAGCTGCTCGAGCGCGAGGGCCTCGAACCCTGGAGCGTGGGCGAGCTGTGGATCATGGGGCCCACCGACGAACGCGCGGGCATCGCCGTCGACACCACGGCCACCGTGGAGCGCAAGATCGCCGCCCTGCTGAGCCACAAGAGCCAGATCGGCGATCCCGAGGGCATCTCGCAGCGCATCCGCGCCGGCGCCCTGGCCCAGGCAGAGGCGGCTGGCCTGCCCGAGGGCTCGTCCGCCGAGCTCTTCCGAGTCACCTTTATCCCCTGAGGGCGCCGTGCCGGCCCGCGCGCCCTGGGTGCTCATCCAGCACGTGCCCTTCGAGGGGCCGGGCGCGATCGCGCTGGCGGTCAGCGACACGGCGGCGGCGCTCTCGGTCGTGCGGGTGGACCGGGGTGACCCCGTCCCCGAAGCCGGGGCCGTGGGGAGCATGGCGGGGCTCGTCGTCCTGGGCGGGCCCATGGGCGTGCACGACGAATTTGGCTGGCTCGAGGACGAGCGCGTGCTGCTACGGGCCGCGGTCGACGTCAGGCTGCCCGTGCTCGGCGTGTGCCTGGGGGCGCAGCAGCTCGCGGCCGCCTTCGGTGCGGCGGTGACGGCGGGCCCGGCGCCCGAGTACGGCGTCGGTGAGGTGCATCTGACCACGGACGCGCTCGCCGACCCGGTCTTCGCCCCGGCACCGAGCCCGCTGCCCTGCGTGCACTGGCACGGCGACACCTTCTCGCTCCCGGAGGGTGCGGTCCGCCTGGCCCGGAACGACGCGTACGAGAACCAGGCCTTCCGGGTCGGCGCGCGCGCCTACGGCCTCCAGTTCCACGTGGAGGTGACGGCGAGCCTCGTGGGGCACTGGGGACCGCACCTCCCACCGGGCGTGTTCGTGCGGGCCCCGGACGTCGCCCACGTCAGTCGGGCCGGCGATGGGATCGTGCGCCGCTTCGTCGCGCTGGCCGAGTCGGGTTCGGGCTGATGGGCGTCCGCGCCGCGACGGTCCGTCGTCTCGCCCTGTCGCTGCCCGAGACGACCGAGGCGCCGCACCACGACCTGACCTCGTTTCGCGTGGCGGGGAAGATCTTCGCCACCATGCCGCCGGAGGGAGACCGGGTCAACGTCTTCCTCGACGATGACGAGACCAGTGCCTGCTGCGCCGAGTTCCCCGGGGCAATCGAGGAGCTCTGGTGGGGAAGCAAGCGCCGAGGCTGCCGGATCGTGCTGGCCGAGGCGACAGCGCAACTCGTGCGCGAGCTCCTGACCGAGTCGTGGCGGCGCCGGGCGCCCAAGAGGGTGGCGGTCGCCTTCGAGGGCAGGACTGGCGGAGGCGGGCCCCGCTAGCGCGCCATCTGGCGCAGCACGTACTGCAGGATGCCGCCGTGGCGGTAGTACTCCGCCTCCATTGGGGTGTCGATGCGCACGACCACACGGAACTCCGTGACCGCGTCGTCGTCCGCCGTCGCCGTCACCGTCAGCTCCTTGGGCACCTCTCCCTTGTTGAGCACGTCGAGGCCCGCAACGGAGAAGCGCTCTCGCCCGGTGAGGCCGAGGCTCGCCACCGAGTCGCCCTTGTAGAACTGCAGGGGGATCACGCCCATGCCGATGAGGTTCGAGCGGTGGATGCGCTCCAGGCTCTGTGCGATCACGGCCCGCACGCCGAGCAGGGCCGTCCCCTTGGCGGCCCAGTCGCGGCTGCTCCCGGTGCCGTACTCACGTCCGGCCAGGACGACGAGCGGCACGTTCTCGTCCGCGTAGCGCATGGCGGCGTCGTAGACCGACGTCTCCGTGCCGTCGGGCAGGTGCAGGGTGACCCCGCCCTCCGTGCCGGGCGCCAGTTGATTGCGCAAGCGCACGTTGGCGAACGTGCCACGCATCATGATCTCGTGGTTGCCCCGGCGGGCGCCGTACGAGTTGAAGTCCTCGCGTGCGACCCCGTGCTCGGTCAGGTAGCGCCCGGCTGGCGTCGTCGGGCCGATGGAGCCGGCCGGTGAGATGTGATCGGTGGTCACGCTGTCGCCCACCATGACGAGCACCCGCGCGTCGACGATGTCCGTCACCGGCGCCGGCGCCATGGTCATCGACCCGAAGAACGGCGGGTTCTTCACGTAAGTCGAGTCGTCCTGCCAGGCGTAGGTCTCGCCCTCGGCGACCTGCACCTGCTGCCAGTACTCGTCGCCATTGAAGACGGACGCGTAGCGCGTGCGGAACATGTCAGAGGTGAGCGAGGCGCGGATGGTGTCGCTCACCTCGTCCATCGACGGCCAGATCTCCGAGAGCAGGACGGGGTTGCCGTCGGCGTCGTGGCCGATCGGCTCGGTCGTCAGGTCCGCGTCCATCGTGCCCGCCAGCGCGTACGCCACCACGAGCGGCGGCGACGCGAGATAGTTCAGGCGGACGTCGGGGTGGATGCGACCCTCGAAGTTGCGATTGCCCGAAAGCACCGCGGCGACGGAAAGGTCACCTTCCTTGACGGCGTCGGTCACGCCGTCGAGGAGCGGTCCCGAGTTGCCGATGCAGGTCGTGCAGCCGAAGCCGACGAGATAGAAGCCGAGCTGCTCGAGCGGTTCGACGAGCCCGGCCCGCGCCAGGTAGTCCATGACGACCCGCGAGCCCGGGGCGAGCGACGTCTTGACCCAGGGCTTGGTGCGCAGGTCCTTCTCCAGAGCCTTCTTGGCCAGGAGGCCCGCCCCGACCATCACCTGCGGGTTGGAGGTGTTGGTGCAGCTGGTGATGGCGGCGATGACGACGTCGCCGTCCTGTAGGTGGTGGTGCGGGGACGCCGCGGGCTCGCTGGGCGCCTGGCGTGGCGCGCGGTCGAGCGCGACCCGGAAGGACTCGCGGGCCGACGCCAGGGCCACGCGGTCCTGGGGCCGGGCGGGGCCGGCGAGCGACGGCTCGACGTCTCCCAGGTCGAGGGAGAGGTGCTCGGAGTACACCGGCTCGGGTGCGGCCGGGTCGTGCCAGAGCCCCTGGGCCTTGGCGTAGGCCTCCACCAGGGCGAGGTGCTCCTCGTCGCGGCCCGTGAAGCGCAGGTAGTCGAGGGTCACCTGGTCGATGGGGAACATCGTGCAGGTGGCGCCGTACTCGGGGCTCATGTTGCCGATGGTGGCCCGGGTCTCGAGCGGCAGGGCGGCCACGCCCGGGCCGTAGCACTCCACGAAGGCACCGACGACCCCGTGGTCGCGCAGCAGTTCGGTCACCGTGAGCACGACGTCGGTCGCGGTGATCCCAGGCCTGGTCTCGCCCGCGATGCGTAGGCCGACCACGGGCGGCAGGAGCATGGAGAGCGGCTGGCCCAGCATGGCCGCCTCCGCCTCGATCCCGCCGACGCCCCAGCCGAGCACGCCGAGTCCGTTGACCATGACGGTGTGCGAGTCGGTGCCGACGAGGGTGTCGCAGAAGGCGCGGCCGTCCTCGGTGGCGAAAACGAGTCGCGACAGGTACTCGAGGTTCACCTGGTGGCAGATACCGGTGCCGGGCGGCACGAGCCGGAAGTCGACGAAGGCGCCCTGGGCCCACCGCAGGAGCTGGTAGCGCTCGAGGTTGCGCGAGTACTCGATGGACACGTTGGCGTCATAGGCCGACTCCGTGCCCGAGCGCTCGGCGATGACCGAGTGATCGATGACCAGCTCGACGGGGACGAGCGGGTTGACCTGCGACGCGTTCCCACCGAGACGCGCCAGCGCGTCGCGCATGGCGGCCAGGTCCACCACGGCTGGGACCCCGGTGAAGTCCTGCATCAGCACGCGCTCCGGGGTGAACGCGATCTCGTGGGCCGAGTTGCCGGCGCCCTGTCCGTGGCTCTCCGGGTTGGCGCCCCACGCCGCGACGGCCACGATGTCGTCGGCCGAGACGTGCGGGCCGTCTTGATGGCGCAGCAGGTTCTCCAGCAGCACCTTGATGGAGTAGGGCAGCCGCTCGATGTCGTGCTGTTCGGCGAGCGCGGGCGTTGCGATGTGGAAGATCTCGTAGGTCCGGCCGCCGACGACCAGATCGGTCCGGGCGCCGAAGGTGTTCGGGTGCGGGCGGGAGGTCGAGTCGGGGCTCATGGGCCCATTCTGCCGTGAGGTGGCCGGGACCGCCCAACGGGCGGCCCCGGTGACTGCCCAGCGGGGCGGACACCCGCATGCCGGTCCACACCCACGTTGATCGGGGACTTCGTAACGACTTCGTAACGGCCGTGGCGCACCTGGCCATCGGTGAGCGTGCAGAATCAACGTGGTGCGCGGACGCGGAGGGGGGATGGGAGGCACAGCGGCGTCGGCGACGCGCCCGCGCCGACGCGGCGGGCCGTTCCTCCCCTCCATCGTCACCGCCACGGTGGTCGCGGCGCTGGGGCCCCTGGTATTCGCCGTGGGCGTCGCGTTGCCGGCCGCGCCGGCGGGCGCGGCCCAGCAGTCCCACGTGTACGCGGACGCGGGGATGATCGGCTTCGGGAGCGTGAGCCTCACCGACCCCCAGTTGCCGCAGCCGTTGAACTCACCCGTCTTCTCCGGGGTCGCCACCCCCGACGGGAACGGGTACCTGCTCGCCAGCGGGGACGGTGGCGTCTTCGCATTCGGCGACGCGACGTTCGAGGGTTCCGCCGGCGCGCTGCCGTTGCAGGGACCGATCGTCGCCATGGCCACCACGCCCGACGCCAAGGGGTACTGGCTCGGCGCCCTCGACGGCGGCGTCTTCGCCTACGGCGACGCGCCGTTCTACGGCTCCATGGGGGCGTCGCACCTCAACCAGCCCATCGTCGGCATGACCTCCACGCCGGACGGGAAGGGCTACTGGCTCGTGGCCGCCGACGGCGGGATCTTCTCCTACGGCGACGCACAGTTCTACGGGAGCACCGGCAGCCTTCAGCTCAACGCCCCCATCGTCGGCATGGCGTCGACGCCGGACGGCAAGGGCTACTGGCTGGTCGCGGCGGACGGCGGCATCTTCACCTACGGCGACGCGGGGTTCTTCGGGTCCGCCGGTGCCAGCGACCTGCCCGACTCGGTCGTGGGCATGGTCGCCTCCCCTGATGGCGGCGGGTACCTCCTCGCGACCGAGAACGGCGTCGTGCTCCCCTACGGCGACGCCCAGGCCTTCGGTGGGCTGACGCTCAACCCCACGGCGACCAAGATCTCGGCCATCATCGGCGACAACCACGGGACGGGCTACTGGCTGCTCGACCCCGGCGCCTGGCCGTACAGCTTCTCGACGGCGACCCCCGAGCCAATGTTCCCCCAGTCAGCCGCGATCGCCGCGTCGGCGGCATCCCAGATCGAGCCCGATCCCGACGTCCAGGGCCTCTACTGCAACCCGTACGGCCCCTGCGAGGAGTGGTGCGCCCTGTTCGCCACTTGGGCCTGGGAGAACGCCGGCATCCCGATCCCGCGCTACGCCTTCACCGGGGACATCTGGGGCTGGGCCGCCCGCTTCGGGGCCGACCTGCCGCCGACGGCCATGCCGGCCGTGGGTGACGCCGTGCTCTACGGCACCGGCCCCTCGAGCACCGCCAGCTCGGTGCACGTGGGGATCGTGACCCAGGTCTGGCCCGACGACGCCATCATGACGGTGAGCGGCGACTCGGGCCCCGGACGCGACGGGTACCTCTCGGTCACGATGAACGGTCCCTTCCTTCCGCTCGACTCGAGCGTCCACAACGGGGTCCCCATCTACGCCTTCGCGCAACCGTGACACCGCGCCGCTGACGGCGCGCCGGCGCGTCCGTCTGGCGTCGCACCGGGGGGCGTCGCGTAGGCTGCCGGCGGAGGTCATCCACCGTGCCCGTCTACGAATTCCGCTGTTCGACCTGTCACGCCGTCTACGACGAGCGCCGGCCCATGGCCGACGCCGACGCGCCGGCGACCTGTCCCGACGGGCACGTCGGTGCCGCCCGGCTGCTGCCGGTGTTCGCCACCACGCGGCTGGCGGCCGAACCGGCGATGGGCGGTGCGTGCGGGGCCCCGGTGGCGGGCGGCTGCGGCGCCGGCTGCGCGTGTTGCTGAGCACACGGGCATGACCCTCACGTCGTGGGACGACTATCCCGTCCACCAGGCCGCCGAGTTCGTCGCCCACCCGGCGACGAGCGACCGCAACTTCTACGACCGCTACTACTTCAACATGCACCCGTCCTCGGGTGACTGGTTCGCCATCTTCGGCTACGGCCAGTACCCGAACCTCGGCGTCGTCGACGCGTTCATCGACGTGCGCCTCGGCGGCTCGCAGCACATCGTGCGCGCCTCGGCCCCGCTCACCGACCGCGCCGACCTGTCCGTGGGCCCGATCCGCGTCGAGGTGCTCGAGCCCCTCCGGCGTCTGCGCGTCGTCGTCGAGCCGACGGAGCACAGCGTGGCCATGGACGTCACCTGGGAGGGGCACATCCCGGCCATGGCCGAACCGCGCCAGTACATGCGCAGCAAGGGCAAGGTCGTCTTCGACACCCAGCGGCTGGCCCAGACCGGGCGGTGGTCGGGCACCCTCTCCGTGGGCGGGACCGAGCTGGCGGTGTCGCCCGAGTGCTGCTGGGGGACCCGGGACCGCTCGTGGGGCGTGCGGCCGGTCGGGGAGCCCGAGACCGACGGCATCCGCCAGGGCGAGCTCGTGCTCGGCGGCATGTGGAACTACTTCCCGATGCAGTTCGACGACCACGCCATCATGTACATCTGCCACGAGCGCGACGACGGCGAGCGCCCGCTGGTGCAGGGCGAGCGTGTCTGGGTGGACCCCGAGCGCCCGGTGGAGGAGCTCGGCCGGTCCGAGCACGAGCACCACCTCGTGCCCGGGACCCGCGTCATCGACCACTCGGTCCTGCGCTTCCCCGAGGCGGGCCTCGAAGTCACCTGCACCCCGCTGCTGGCCAACTTCGTCTCCATCGGCACGGGCTACGGCATCGACAGCGACTGGCGCCATGGCATGTACCACGGCTCCGAGCCGGTGACCCAGGGTCTCGTGCTGGCCGTCGAGGAGGTGCAGGGCATCGCGGAGTACGGCATCGTCGACCACGTCGCCGAGTTCGCCTACGACGGGCACGTCGGCTACGGGTTGCTCGAGCACGGGTTCTTCGGGCCGTACCGCCACTACGGATTGCTCGACGGCGGCATGGGGGCTCCAGCGGACTGACGAGGGGCCGCCCCGGTTCGCTTCGCCGCGGGGCATGCGAGAATGAGGGATGCCCGACGCCTCCCGCGTCCTTCTCCAGCGGCTCCAGGCCGCCTTCGACACCGTCCGGCCGGGCGCGGACCCGGTGCTGCGGGCCTCCGACCGCGCCGACTTCCAGGCCAACGGCGCCCTGCCCCTCGGCAAGGAGCTGGGCCGGCCGCCGCGCCAGGTGGCCGAGGAGGTCGTGGCGGCGGCCGACCTCGACGACATCTGCTCGGCCGTCGAGGTCAGCGGCCCCGGTTTCATCAACTTGACGCTGTCGGACGAGTTCGTCGCCGGACAGGTGGCCGCGATGTCGGCCGACCCGAGGCTGGGCGTGCCGGTCACGCCCCACCCGGAGCGCGTCGTCATCGACTACTCGGCCCCCAACGTGGCCAAGGAGATGCACGTCGGCCACCTGCGCACCACCATCATCGGGGACGCGCTGGCCCGGCTCCTCGACTTCCTCGGGCACGACGTCCGGCGGGAGAACCACATCGGCGACTGGGGGACGCCGTTCGGCATGCTCATCGAGTACCTGCTGGACGTCGACGGGGCCGAGCGCGCCGAGTCCTTCAGCGTGCGCGACCTCAACGAGTTCTACGCCGCGGCGCGGCGGCAGTTCGACGCCGACCCGGTCTTCGCCGAGCGATCCCGGCGTCGGGTCGTGCTGCTCCAGAACGGCGATCCCGAGACGATGCGACTGTGGCGGATCTTCGTGGCCGAGTCGATGCGACACGCGCAGGAGGTCTACGACCTGCTGGGTGTCCTCCTCACCCCCGAGGACGTGGTGGGGGAGAGCTTCTACAACCCGCTGCTGCCGGTCGTGGTGACCGAGCTCGGCGAGAAGGGCCTCCTGGTCGAGAACGACGGCGCGCTGTGCGTGTTCCCCGATGGCTTCGAGAACCGCAACGGCGAGCCGCTCCCGCTGATCGTGCGCAAGTCCGACGGCGGGTACGGCTACCCGGCCACCGACCTCGCCTCCGTACGAGACCGCACCGAACGCGTCGGCGCTTCCCGGCTGCTCTACGTCGTCGGGGTCGAGCAGTCGCTCCACCTCCGTCTCGTCTTCGCCGTCGCCGCCCTCGCCGGCTACCTGCCCGACGCGTCGGCCGCGGTCCACGTCGCCCTCGGCCACGTCCTCGGGACCGACGGCAAGAAGCTGGCCAGCCGGGACGGCGGCTCGGAGCGCCTGGTCGACCTGCTGCACGAGGGCATCGACCGGGCGGCGGCCGCCCTGAAGGAGCGCGCCAGCGACCTGTCGCTCGGGCAGCAGGACGCGGTCGCCCGGGTGCTCGGCATCGGCGCCGTCAAGTACGCCGACCTGTCCACCGAGCGCCAGCGGGACTACGTCTTCGACTGGGATCGCATGCTCGCCTTCGAGGGCAACACCGGGCCCTACCTGCAGTACGCGCACGCGCGCATCCGTTCCATCTTCCGGCGCGCCGGGACGGCACCGCCGGCCCCGGGCCTGGTGCCGCTTCTCGGCGAGCCGCCGGAGCGCGCGCTCGGCCTGCAGCTGTTGCGCTTCGCCGAGGCGGTCGAGGCCGCGGCCGAGACGTACAGCCCGTCGAAGCTGTGCGCCTACCTCTTCGACCTGGCCACCTCGTTCACCGGGTTCTACGAGGCGTGCCGCGTGCTGGTGGACGATGCGGCGGTGCGCGCGTCGCGCCTCGCCCTCTGCGATCTCACGGCGCGGGTGCTCGAATTGGGGCTGTCGTTGCTCGGCATCCAGGCACCCGAGCAGATGTGACCGAGGCCAAGCCGGCCCCTATCCTCTGCCGGGCACCAAAGCACGGGACCCGGAAGGAGACGCAGACATGGATCTGAACGGCACGTCGGCGATCGTCACGGGCGGTGCCTCCGGCCTGGGGGAGGCCACCTCGCGCCTGCTGGCCGACCGCGGCGTCCGCGTCGTGGTGGCCGACCTCCAGGAGGACAGGGGCGCCCCGCTGGCCCAGGAGATCGGCGGCCTCTTCGTCCAGACCGACGTCACCAACCCCGAGCAGGTCATCTCGGCGGTCGAGGCCGCCATCGAGATGGCGCCGCTCAAGTCCCTGGTCAACTGCGCCGGGATCGGCTGGGCCACCCGCACCATCGGTCGGGACGGGGACTACGCCTCGGCGCACGACCTCGACCTCTACCGCAGGGTGATCGAGATCAACCTCATCGGCACCTTCAACTGCATCCGCCTGGCCGCCACCAAGATGAGCCTCAACGAGCCGGACGCGGACGGGGCCCGGGGCGCCATCGTCAACACGTCCTCGGTGGCCGCGGAGGACGGGCAGATCGGCCAGGCCGCCTACTCGTCGTCGAAGGGCGGCGTCGTGGGCCTCACCCTGCCCGTGGCGCGCGACCTGGCGGTGGTGGGCATCCGGGTGAACACGATCCTGCCCGGCCTCATCGACACGCCGATCTACGGCGCGGGCGAGGGCTCGGAGGCGTTCAAGGACAAGCTGGCCCAGGACGTGCTGTTCCCGCACCGGCTCGGTCGGGCCACCGAGTTCGCCTCGCTGGCCGTCGAGCTGCTGACGAACTCCTACATCAACGCCGAGTCGATCCGCATCGACGCCGGCATCCGGATGCAGCCGAAGTAACCGGAACACCGACGGGGAGGGGAGTCAGATGATCGACCCGGAACTGGCCGCGCTGGTCGACGCGATGCCGCACTTCGACCTGGGCGATCCGGTGGCCGCCCGGGCCGGGTTCGAGGCGATGCTCGTCGAGATGGCGCGCCACCTTCCCGAGGCCGAGCAGCTCGACATCGACGACCGCCTGGTCCCTGGTTGGGAAGGGGACCCCGAGGTCAAGGTGCGGGTCTACCGGCCCAAGGTGCCGGCCGGCACCCCCGCCGCTGCCCCCGTCCCCGGCGTCCTGCTCATCCACGGAGGTGGGTTCATCGTCGGCAGCGTCGAGACCGAGCACATCGGCGCCGCGATGATGGCCGTGAACGCGGGCGCGGTGGTGGTCTCGGTGGACTACCGCCTGGCGCCCGAACACCCGTATCCCGCGGGCCTACACGACTGCTACGCCGCCCTGCGCTACCTGCACGGCGAGGCCGGGGCGCTCGGCGTGGACACGGCCCGCGTGGCGGTCGCGGGCGCGAGCGCCGGCGGGGGCCTGGCCGCCGCGACCGCGCTGCTGGCCCGCGACCGGGGCGGCCCGCCGCTGTGCTTCCAGATGCTGCACATCCCCGAGCTCGACGACCGCCTCGAGACTGTCTCAATGCGGACGTTCGTGGACAGCCCGGTGTGGAACCGGCCGCTCGCCGAGCAGAGCTGGCGCGCCTATCTGGGCGAGTTGTCGGGATCGGCCGATGTGCCGTCGTATGCCGCACCGGCCCGGGAGACCGATCTCAGCGGCCTGCCGCCGGCCTACGTCTCGACCGCGGAGCACGATCCGCTGCGCGACGAGGGCATCGTGTACGCGCTGGGACTGTTATGCGCCGGCGTGTCGGTGGAGCTGCACCAGTTCCCCGGGACGTTCCACGGCTCGGCGCTCGTCATGACGGCCGCGATCTCGCGGCGGGCCCAGCGCGAGGCCGCGCTCGTCCTGCGGCAGGCGCTCGGGGTCGAGCGCCCGGACGCGGCTTCGTAGCACGCGGCTGACCGCACCGGCCGGTCGTCATCGTGTCGCTCAGTGCTCAGTGCTCAGTGCTCAGTGCTCAGTGCAGCCCCTCGGCGAGGAGGACGCCCACGGCCGCCGCCATGGCCAGCGGTGCGCTGGCCACCCCCAGGAGGCTGGCCCGCCGGACGTCCGGGCGGGCGCCTGTTGCACGCGCCGCGCGCAGCCAGAGGACCCAGGCCAGCGAGCCCGTGACGAAGAGGTTGGGGCCCACGTTCAACCCGATCAGCAGGCTGAAGGGGTGCGGTGGGCGGCGCGCCGCCAGCAACGATGCCGCTGGCAGGTTGTTGCACACGATGCTGGTCGCGGCCGCGGCGGCCGCGGTGCCCCAGGCATCGAGGTGGGCCAGGAGCGTCGCCGGCCCCGACCATGAACGGCCGAGGGTGCCGAGCGCGACGGCCAGCCCGAAGAGCCCGGAGAGCAGCGGGAGGCCGAGCAGGCGCAATGCAGCGGTGGGCCTGGTCCGGGCGCCTCCCGGCGCCGATCGCCGCGCGCGCCACAGCAGGGCGGTGAGCCCGACGGCGGCCACCGCCAGCGGCAGCGCGGGCGCGGCGCAACGTCACGACGAGCACGGTCACGGTGACCACGGCCACCAGGCCGGCCCCGAGCACTGGGTGCTCGCGCTCGGTGTCCGGCACCATACCGGTCCGCAGCGTGCGGTGGTGCACCGCGCCGACGACGAGCGCGGTGACCCCCGCCGCGGCCAGGGCCGGCAGCGCCATGCGCGCGAAGAACTCGCCGCCCGACAGCCGGAGGTGGCCGAGGACGATCAGGTTCGTCAGGTTCGACCCGGGCAGCAACAGCGACCCCGCGTTGGACAGGAGGAGGCAGCCGTAGAGCAGTGCGGCCTCGCCCACGCCCCGGTGCCGCGCCGCGTAGACGAGCACGGGGGTGAGGAAGGTCACCGACGTGTCGAGGTTGAGCACGCTGGTGATCGCCACCACGAGGACGGCGGCCCCGACGTAGAGCACGACGCCGTTGGGGGAGAGTCTGGCCAGGGCGTGGCCACCCGCCGCGAAGAGCCGGTCCTCCTCGGCGACGAGGCCGACCAGGAGGAGTCCGCACACGAGGACGAAGGCGGGCCAGTCCTGGTCCGCGGCGGCCCGCGCCGTGCCGGGCGCCGCCACGACCGCCGCAACGAGCGCGGCGAGGCCGAGCGCGGCGACGCCCCACGCGAGGCGAGGCCGCGACACCGGGGCCCCCGGCGCCGGTGCCGGCGTCGGCGCCGCAGCGGCTGTCGCGGCCCGTCCGAAGGGTCCGGTCCCCTGCACCACTGCCCACTTCCCGGTGCCCGGGGCGGTGAAACTCCTGCCTGTGTAACCGCCCCCGCGCCGGGCATGGACGTGTGGCCGGGGCCGCGTCATCATGACGGCCGTGTTCAGGGGCTGGCCGGACGGCGCGCTCGCCTTCTACGAGGGCCTCGAGGCCGACAACTCCAAGGCGTACTGGCTCGACCACAAGGACGCCTACGAGCGCGACGTCAAGGCGCCGATGGAGGCGCTCCTCGCCGAGCTGCGCGACGAGTTCGGGGAGTCGCGCCTGTTCCGCCCTTATCGCGACACGTGCTTCAGCAAGGACAAGTCGCCCTACAAGACGTCCGTCGCCGCCAGGATCGGCTCCGGCTACGTCTCACTCTCCGCCGACGGCCTCTTGGCCGGCGCGGGCACGTACCACATGGAACCCGACCAGCTCGAGCGGTTCCGGAGCGCCGCCGCGGCCGACGGACCGGGCCGCTCGCTGCAGTCGGTGGTGGACGAGCTCCGCTCGGCGGGCCTCGACGTCCACGCCATGGAGACGCTGAAGACGGCGCCCAGGGGCTATCCCAAGGACCATCCGCGCATCGACCTGCTGCGGATGAAGGGACTGGTCGCCTCCCGGCACTGGATACCCGCGCCCTGGCTCCACACGGCGCGGGCCAAGACGCAAGTCGTCGAGGTCTTCCGCACGTCGGCGCCGTTGCTGGCCTGGCTCGATACCCACGTCGCGCGCACCACGCCCGTAGCCTCCCGACCGCGTCAGCGTGCCGATGGCCCGGCCTCGCCCGCACTTCAGGCTGTGGCGGCCCGCGCCCTGACCTCGGTCGCCTCGTCCGCCGACGAGAGCGCCTTCCACAACGCCCAGTAGCTCGGGTAGGTGATCCCGGGTGTGATGTAGCCCGCCCGTTCGAGCTCGGTGTGGTAGGCGGGCAGGTTGCGCCACGGCACGCCCATGTCGACGTGGTGGGCGAGATGCCAGCCGGTGTTGTACGGCACGATCCAGAACCGCGCCAGCCACGACTGCCGCACGTTGTGCGTGGTGGCCCGCCGGTCGTCGCTGCGCTCCATGCCCCCGTGCTCCGCGATCGAGCGGAGCCGGTTGATGACGCGCCACTCGGTCATCCAGGGGAGGAACCACAGCAAGGGGTAGATCCACCAGCGGCCGGTGGCCGCCCACAGCACGGCCCAGAGGACCGCCTGCACGCCGAAGATGGAGAGCCCGATGGGCCGGAACGGCTTGTGCAGCGTGTTCTTGACCAGCGGCACGAGGTTCTTCCACCCGCTGATGCCGACGGCGTCGCGGAACAGGCGCCGGTACAGCGCGCGCCGCGTGCACGGATAGGGGGCGTAGAAGGCCATGTCGGGCTCGTCCGGACCGAACTCGTCCTTGTGGTGGGCGAAGTGCACCCGCCGGTACAGCTGCACGGGCGTGAACACGGGGTAGGCGACGAGCCACTTGCCGACCCGGTCGTTCCACCGCTTGTTGGTGAAGAGGAGCTTGTGCGCCGCCTCGTGCATCAAGATGGCGAAGCGCGGCGTACATCGGCCCCATCAGCACGAAGGCGATGAGGAAGCTCCACCACTGGTCGATCCAGACCGCACCGCCGATGATGACCGCGACCCAGAACCACACCGCCACCACCGAGAGCGCGTTCCCGCGCGTTGTCGATGCGGCGCAGGTCCGCCCGCAGCTCGGGGATCGCCATGCCGTTGGTCTGCAGCCGCTCACTCGGCAGGACGTCGGGCCGCTCGGCCACGTCGGGCACGATGGTGCTTGCCATGGGCTTATATTACGTTTATTCGTCAAATGACGCAAGTACGTAATACCCACGGTCCCGCCGTGGCGCCGGCCCCGCTCACGGCCCGCTCCGTCCTGGCCAGCGCCCTCCTCGGCATGGACCCGCCGGAACTGCCGGTGGCCCAGCTCGTCCGCCTGACCAGCCTCTTCGGTATCAGCGAGAACCGCGCCCGCGTCGCCCTCAGCCGTATGGTGGCGGCGGGGGAGGTCACGACCGATGGCGCCGGCCACTACCGGTTGGCCGGCCACCTGGTGGCGCGCCAGGCCCGCCAGTCGGCCAGCCGGTCCGGGGCCACCGCCCCCTACGCCGGACGCTGGTGGCTGACCGTGGTGACGACGACGGGGAGCACGGCCGAGGTGCGCGGCGCGTGCCGGCGTGCCCTGGCCTACGCGTGGCTTGCCGAGCTTCGCGAGGGTGTCTGGATGCGGCCGGCCAACGTCGCCGTTCTGCTCCCCGACTCCCTGGACGGCGACGTCGTCCAGATGACGGCGGAGCCGGCCGACGCGTCGACGCTGGCCGCCCGGCTCTGGGACCTGGCGCGCGTGGGCCGACCGCGCCGCCGCGCTCTTGCGCGGCCTCGACGCGCTCGCGCCGGACGGCCCCGAGGCGCTGGCGCCCGGCTTCGAGCTCTCCGCCGTGGTGCTCCGTCACCTCCAGGCCGATCCGTTGCTGCCCGCCGATCTGCTTCCGGAGGGCTGGCCCGGGTCGCGCCCTCCGCAGCGTCTACGACGGCTGGGACGCGCGCGCTACCGCACGACGCTCCGGAACTGGAGCCGCGCCCACTGAGCGGCCCGGCCGGGCGTGTCACCCGACCGGGCCTGCCCCGTGCGACGACTCAGTGCAGCGAGTCGAGCGTGTTGGCCGCGCCGTTGTCGTTGACGAAGAGGATGCCCCGTCCTCCCGGCGCGATGGCCAGGCCGAAGAGGTCGCCTCCGCTGTCGAAGCGATCGATCGTCATCGTGTCGACCTGCGCCCCGCCGAATGGGTTGACCTCGACCGCGTTGCCGTCGTTGCCGTTGACGGTGATCAGGTCACCGTTGGGGGCGAGCGTCATGCCCAACGGGTTGTTCAGGCTCCCGCCCGCGCTCACCGTGAAGCCACCGCCGAAGACGGGGAAGAAGCGGCTCGTGGCGAAGGGGACGGCGGCGATGCGACTGTGCACCGTGTCGGCCACGTAGAGGGTGCCGTTGCCGCCGAGTGCCACCCCGGTGGGTCCGAGCACGAGCGCGCTGGAGTTCAGCTCCTCGGCGAAGCCCGTCGCGATGGTCGACGCCGCGAGGAGGAACGGTGGGCGTCCCGGTGGATCGAAGACGCTGAGCCGCACCACGGTGCCGTGGTCCACCTCGTTGCCGCCGCCCGCGACGGTGCCGTTGAGCACGTTGGTCACGAAGAGCTGTTCGAAGGGACCGAAGAGCTGCTGGGCCGTCATGTCCCAGGGACCGTTGATGCCGTTGCCGGCCCACGTCTCGACCGGGACGCCGTTGCTGTTCAGGACGATGAGGCAGCCCGCCTGGGGCGTGCCCTGATCGTTCACCGGCAGGCTGCCGACCACTACGTAGCCGTCGTTCAGGACGCTGAGGGCGGTGGTCAGTCCGACCCCGCCGGGGCAGCCGGGCAGGTTCGGGTCGATCTGGGTGAACAGGCTGACCTGACCGCTCGGGGCCACCTCGACGATGGTGGTGCCGGTCCCTTGGACGTTGCTGCTCGCGTTGAAGTTGCTCACGAGCGTGTCACCGCGTACGAGGGCACCCGTGCTGAACGGCACGTTGGCCACGCCGTAGGGGTTCACGTCGCCGTTGCTCGGGACGGTCGACGCGACCACGCTGACCGAGCTGAAGTGCGACAGGTACGGCGGACCGGCTGCGCCCGCCGGCGCGACGGCGGCGAAGGCGACCGACGCGAGGACGGCGGCCATGAGGGCAACGCCGGCCGCCAGGAACCGGAGGCCTCCCGTGGTCCGTGGGTGCGGATGCCCGTTTCGTGTGGGAACTCCATGCATGCGTATGGCCCTCCTTCCAGCTCCCGGTCCGTTGGCGGTCAACGGTCCGCCCCCTCACGCGCGTGTACGGACGGGCCGCCCACTGAGATTGGGCTGAGTAACGTCGCAGGTCATGGACATCGACGTCGCCTTCACCGGAGTCCCCGTGTCGACGCTGCCCGCCGGGCGCGACTTCTTCGAACGGCTCTTCGGGCGACCCGCCGACGTGGTGGCTTCCGAGGAGGAGGAGATGTGGCGGGTGACCGAGTCGGCGTGGCTCTACATCAGAGTCGACGCGCCGCGGGCGGGGAACGGGCTGGCGGCGTTCGCGGTCGCCGATCTCGATGCGGCGCTGGCCGATCTGGACCGCCGCGGCATCCGCCCGAACCTCCTCGAGGAATTCGAGGCCGGTCGGAAGGCGACCCTGCGCGACCTCGACGGGAACACGGTGGCGATCATCCAGGTGCGCTGAGACGTTTCTCCCAGACCGAGACGTGGGCCCGGCTCTCGCTCGTGAACGGCGCCCGGTCCCATCCCTCCCAGCGCTCGACGAGCACCATGCCGGCCAGGCGTCCCATGAGGTCGAGCTCGGCCGGCCAGACGTAGCGGAACGGAGCGGAGAACATCTCGACCGTCCCCTCGCTCACCCAGGAATGATGCGACCACGAGGTCTGCGTCGCGACGTCGTACGCCTCGAAACCGAGATGCTCGGGCGTCACGGCGAACGTGTGCACCGTTTCGCCCGGCGGGAGGCGCCGCAATTCCGGGATCATGACTTCCATCACGAAGCGCCCGCCGTGGACGAGGTGCGCGGCCACATTTCGGAAGCAGGCGACCTGCGCGTCCTGGGTCGTCAGGTTCATGATGGTGTTGCGCACGATGTAGGCCAGCGTGCACGAACCCGAGAGCCCGGGGACCGCCGTCGTGGCGAAGTCGCCAATGGTGACCCCGACGACGCCGGAGCCCTCGTGGGTACGGAGCTGCGCCACCATGTCCGGCGACAGCTCGATCCCGTGGACGCCGACGCCGCGTCGCGCCATCGGTAGCGCCAACCGTCCCGTCCCGACGCCGAGCTCGAGCACCGGCCCCGGCCCCGCCTGCGCCGCCAGGAAGTCGACCGCCGGGTCGACGACGGCGGGGTCGAAGCTCTGCCGCCACTTCGCTTCGTACCCCGAGGCGATCGAGCCGACGAAGAAATTCTCTGGCACCGGCCCATCGTGCCAGGAACGGACGAGGAGGGTCCGAGGCGGACCGGACTTAGGGCTTGCTGGCGCCCCACTCAGGGTCGAGCTGGCGCAGGAAGAGGGCGCAGCGCTGTTCCTCGTCGCTCTCGCCGATGGCGGCGGCCGCCAGCTCGAGCGAGTGGAGCGCACGGAGGAAGCCGCGGTTGGACTCGTGCCGCCAGCGGACGTAGCCCGAGCCCCGCCAGCCGGCCGCACGGAGCGCATCGAGTCCGCGGTGGTAGCCGACCCGGGCGTAGGCGTAGCGCTCGATGGGGGTCTCGGCCAGGTCGGCCAGGTCCGCCCACGCCTCGAGGCAGCGCGGCTCCCGCGCGGCCACGGCGGCGACCGCCTCCCGACGACGGTCCGGAGGGAGGGACCGGGCCGCGTCGAGCGCGGCGGCCAGCTCCGGCGCGAGCGGGTCCAGCACCGTCTCGGGGCTGCCGGAGGTGAACTGGACGGCGTGCTCGGGGGTCACCGGACCATGTTAGGAGCGGTTCTCGCCGCCCTGGACGGAACGGTCGGGTCGGCCTGACGCTTGGATCCGCGGAATGTCGGATCGGAGACGGGCGGCGGTACTGTTCGCGCCGTGCTGAGCCAGGATCCCCGGCCGACGACCTTCGAGAACCACCCGGGGCTGCGCGGCCGCGAGCCCGAAGCGCGGGAGCTGGCCGACGTGTTGCGCCGCCTCATCCGCCTCTCCGTCAGCACGGCGCCCCCGCCGGCCGACACGGCGCGGCTCACGGCACAGCTGGCGGCCGTCGCCGACGAGCTCGAGTCGCGGTTGCCCGAGGTGCCGTTGCCTCGCTTCATCGCGCCCGACGAGGACGGACCGCCGAAGGAGATCCCGCTCGGGAGCGCCATGCCCTACGACGTGGTGGTCGGACCTTTCAACCCCATTGCGCTGCCGGTCGAACTCGATTTTGCCCCGCCCAAGGCGATCGGCCGCGCCGTGTTCGACGTCACCTACGAGGGCGCACCGGGATGCGTGCACGGCGCCATCCTGGCTGCGGCCTTCGACATCATCCTCACCGCGGCCAACGCCATCGAGGGTGCCACCGGGCCCACCGTCCGTCTCGCCCTCCGGTACCTGCGGCCGACGCTGACCAACGAGGAAGCGGTCTTCGAGGGCTGGGTCACCGAGGTGACCGACCGACGCGTTCTCAGCAAGGGCCGCATCGTCCAGGACGGCATCGTCACCGTCGAGGCGGACGGGGAGTTCGCCATCTTCAACAGGGAAAACGTGAACCGGATGGCGTCATCGCGCGGCCGGGTCCTCGACGGCACCACGAAGCCCCCGTCCGCCGGCGACGACACCGTGCCCATGGGGGAGTGATCGGCGGACCGTGTCCCGCCAATCCCTCGAACCTTCCCGCGACCCGGCTGACTACACCTTCGTCCACCGGCTTCGTACCCGCTTCGCCGAGACCGACGCCATGGGCGTCGTGCACCACGCGGCCTATCTGCCGTACCTGGAGGAGGCCCGGGTCGAGTACCTGCGGTGCATCGGCCACCCCTACGACGCCGTGCGCGCCGGCAGCGACGCTCCCGACAGCGACGGGAACGCCAGCGCATCGAGCGCGGGCCGCGAGTTCCCCGTGCTCGAGGTCTCGGTCCGGTACCGCCAGCCGTTGTATTTCGACGACGAGGTCGATGTCGCGTTGACAGTCGGTGCGGTGACCCGCACCACGTTCCAGATCGCCTACCTGCTGTCGGTGGGCGGCGAGGCTCGGGCGACCGCCGTCACGGTCCATGGCTGCATCGATCGACGCGGCCGGCCGGCCCGCTTGCCGGGATGGGTGACGGCGCTGCGGTCAGTCCGGTCGGCGTCGTCGCGGTAAGGCCTGCGACCTCAAAGCGTCGAGATCAACCGCCCGAACGATGCCGCCATCGCCTGCTTTGCCGCGAGAGGGTCGTCGGCGCGGGCGACCACCATGCCCGCCTGCATGATGGCGCCCAGGAGGAGGTGCGCGAGCGGGTCGACGGCCGATTCCTCGATGCGGTCGGTCTGCGCCGCCACACTGAGCACCGCCTTGAGGGTGCCAAAGGCGTAGCGCTCGTCGAGCTCGTGCCACGTGTCCCAGCCGAGGACCGTGGGGCCGTCGAGCATGACGATGCGCTGCACCTCGGGGTTGACGCACTGGTCCAAGAACGCGTCGAAGCCGAGCTCGAGGATGCGCATCGGGTCGGTCTCGCCCCCGGACGTGGCGGCGGTGAGCACCTGCGCCGTGAGCTCGTCCTCGACCGCTTCGAAAGCCGCCTGGAACAGGTCCGTCTTGCTGGCGAAGTGGTGGTAGAGCGCGCCGCGGCTGACCGCCGCCTCGCTCAGGATCTCCTCGGTCGAGGTGGCCGCGAAACCCTTCTCCGCGAAGAGGCGACGGGCCGTCGCGATCAGCCTGCCCCGGGTGGACTCAGTACGTTCTGCCTGCGTGGGCACGGTGGAATCCTACTCCCTCTTTACAAACAGACAGTTGGTATGTACAGTGACGCTATGACCCCAACCACACGGACATCCACGACACAGCCCGCCCAGCCCGCACCGACGCTGCTGCCCCGCACGGCCATCGCGCTCAGCGGCGGCAACGTCGCCTACGTCGACCACGGAGACGTCGGCGCACCCGCGGCGCTGTTCCTCCACGGCGTACTCGTCAACGCGGACCTGTGGCGCAACGTCATCTGGGACGTGGCGGACGTGCGCCGCTGCATCGCCCCGGACCTTCCCGCGCACGGCGCCACGCCGGTGCCGCAGGGGGGCGACGCGACCCTCCGCCTCACCTTGAACGGGCTGGCCGCCACCCTCGACGAACTCTGTGGGGAGCTCGAGCTCGAGCAGGTCGACGTCGTCGCCAACGACACCGGCGGCGCTCTGGCCCAGGTCTTCGCGGCGCGGTATCCGCAGCGGATCCGCACGTTGACGCTGACCAACTGCGACGTGCACGACAACTTCCCGCCGGAGCTCTTCAAGCCCTTCGTCGCCTTGGCCGAGTCGGGTGAGCTCGGTCCGATGGTGGCCGCCATGGCCGGCGACCTGACGGTGGCGCGCTCCGAGGTCGGTTTCGCCATGGGCTACGCCGAACCGGCGGAGCTGTCCGACGAGCTGCTCGCGAGCTATCTCGGGCCGTTCGTCGCCGATCAGGGCAAGGGCTTCGAGCGTCTCCTCACCGCGCCGTCGACGGAGGAGCTCGTGGCGATCGAGCCGCTCCTGGCCGAGCTGCACGCACCGACCCAGATCGCCTGGGGCACCGGCGACTCCTTCTTCGAGCCGGTGTGGGCGGAACGGCTGGCCGAGCTGATCCCCGGCGTCGAGAAGGTCACGCTCGTGCCCGACGCCATGTTGTTCTGGCCCGACGAGCGGGCAGCCGACCTGGTGCCTCTGCTCCGGGACTTCTGGGAGGCCCACGGCTGATCCGCCCTCGCCCACCGGCCGACCGTCCCGATGCGTCTCCCCCCGGCGCATCGGGACAGTACGGTGCAAGAGGTGAGTGGCAGCGAGCGGATGGTGTCGCTCCGGAGCGCGCGGGATTTGATCGACCTGCGCTTTGCGGATCCCCTCGACCTCGACCAGCTGGCGGCACATCGCCGGCTTCTCCAGGTTCCATTTCGCTCGTGGGTTCAAGGACGCCTACGGCGAGACGCCGGCGAACTCCCTCACTCGGCGGCGGGTCGAACGGGCCAAGGACCTCCTGCGTAGCGCCAACCTCACGGTGACCGAGGTCTGCATGCTCGTCGGCTTCTCGAGCCTCGGATCGTTCAGCTCTCGCTTCTCCGAGCTCGTCGGCATGTCGCCGAGCGCCTTCCAGCGGGCGTCGGCCACCCGCGGCGGCGCGCCGCCGATCCCGGGCTGCTTCCTCCTGGACTGGGCGCGTCCTCGGCCGGACGTGCAAGAGCGCAATCCCGCAGAAGCCTGAACGCCGCGGTGCGTCGTACCCTGACGACACGACCCGTCGCCGGCCACCGTGCAGGGACACGGGGTGACGTAGCAGCCCGAGGAAGGAAGCGATGTCGCAATGATCAGCCGCTTGTCCCACACCAGTGTCTTCGTCCTGGACAAGGATTCGGCCAAGGCCTTCTACACCCAGCAGGTCGGCTTCGAAGAGCGCTTCGACATCACGATGGGGGAGGAATTCGAGGGCGCCGGGGCCGGGTTCCGGTGGCTGACCGTCGGCCCGAAGGACCAGCCCGACCTCCAGATCATCCTGTCGTCGTGCGACATGGGCCGGTCCCCCGAGGCCGCCGCACAGTTGCGCGCGTTGGTCGCCGGAGGCTCCATGGGCGTGGGTGTGATGCAGACGGACGACTGCCACAGGACCCATCGGGAGCTGTTGGCCAGAGGCGTCACCTTCCTCTCGGAGCCGACGGCGCGCCCCTACGGCATCGAGACCACCCTGCGCGACGACTCCGGGAACATGATGAGCCTGGTGCAGCCGTTCGAGTTCGACGGCGGCGCGATGGGCTCGTGAACCAACTCGCCTGAGGGTGCGGGCCTACCTTCCCGGCGCCTGCGTCCGCCGGTCGAGCCAGGGTTGACAGCCGGGACCGAATATATAACCATACGGTTATGACTCCGACGGCGCTCACCGAGGAGCAGTTGGACCGGGCCTTCGGCGCCTTGTCCGACGCGACCCGGCGGGCGATCCTCGCCCGACTCGCTGAGGGCGATGCGGGCGTGCTCGAGGTTGCCGGCCCGTTCCCGATCAGCCAGCCGGCGATCACGAAGCATCTTCGGGTTCTCGAGGAAGCGGGGCTCATCTCGCGGCACCGCCAGGCCCGCCAGCGTTTGTGCCACCTCGAGCCGCAGCGGCTCAAGCAGCTCTCGGACTGGGTCGGTTCCTACCGCGAGTTCTGGGAGGAGAGCTTCGAGCGCCTCGACGAGTTGCTCGAGGAGCTCCAGGCCCTGGATGGGACGCCGCCGCCGGGCCACCGAGCAACGACCACACGACGCAGATCACGGAGAAAAGGAGAAGGAACGTGACCATGACCACCGAAACAGAGATCACCACGCCGGCGGGAGAGCCGGTCATCCGCGTGCGCCGCTTCGTCAAGGCACCACGCGAGCTCGTCTACCGCGTGATGACCGAGGGCGAATTCCTGCGTCGCTGGTGGGGACCGCGGCGGCTCGAAATAGCTGCGTGCGAGATCGACCTCCGGGTCGGCGGTGCATGGCGCATCGTCCACCGGGCGGCCGACGGGATGGAGTTCGCCTTTCACGGCACCTTCCTCGAGCTCGACCCGCCGCGCCGCCGCGTCGGCACCTTCGTCTACGAGGGAGCGCCCGAGCACGAGGCCGTCGAGACCTTCGAGCTCGAGGCGGCGGAGGGCGGGACGATGATCACCTCCACGACCCGGCACGATTCCGTCGAGTCGCGTGACATGCACATCGCCAATGGCATGGAGGAAGGGATCGTCGACTCCTATGGGCGGATCGACGAGCTGCTGGCAGACGTCCAGAAGTAGCGCACCAGGTCCAGACCGACGCCGCAGGCGAAAAACGGGCGGATCAGGCCGGGTGCCCGGGCTCGAGCGGCGGGGCGTCGCGTAGGCTGAGTAGCCCACCGTGGCCGCCCGCCACCGAGCGGACGCCGCGGAGCAAGAAAGCCTCGTGGTCGCCGACCGAAAAGTGGCCGAGGATCTGACCCTCCATGCTGACCGCCGAGTCCACCAGGAGGGGCGCTTCCGTGGTGCCGAGCCGCCAGTCGACCGCCGCGAACTTGTCGACCACGTCACCGGTCTCTTCGCCGAAGAGCCGGGCCAAGTCCAACTGGTCCGCGCCCAGGAGGTGGAGCCCCATGCCGGTGGCACGCTCCACGACCGGGAGCGTGTGGTTGCGTTTCGAGATGCAGACCAGGAAGTTCGGAGGATCGATGCTGCACTGGGTCACGAAACCGGCCAGACATCCGCTCATTTCGGCGTCGGCGGAGCGGACCGTCACCACGTAGTAGGGGTAGTCAACCAGCGCGAGGAATGCCGTGAGGTCGCCCGATCCGTCGTGCCGCGGATCGCGGGTTGGATCTGCCGTTCCAGAACCCACCACCGGTCCTCCACGCATCACACCGGGCACACCGATTCCCAGCGAATCAACTGCGCACAACCGAGGGGTGGCCCGCACGGATGCGAGCATCCCGCTGCCCGGCACCCGGCGGCACCCCGTACGGTTCCACTACCCGCCCTCCGGGTAGGCAAAACTCCAATGCGTGAGCCACGCCAAGGAACCTGGCCCCGTCCGGTCGCCACAGGGAGGCGCTCCGTGCTGACGGGGGGCGGCGCACCCAGCAGCGCGCCCGGGATCGACGGGGCGCCGCCCGGATTCGACGTCAAGAAGGGTGGGCTGGGCTCGGCCGCGCAGGCCGTCGCCCTGGCCACCCTCTGCGCCGTCCTCTTCCTCACCTTTCTCGACAACACCATCGTCAGCGTCGGTCTGGCCAACGTCCAGAGCGACCTCCACGCGGGCGTCACGTCGCTGCAGTGGGTCGTCAACGGGTATGCCCTGACCTTCGCCAGCTTCATGCTCGCCGCGGGGATGCTTGGCGACATCCTCGGTCGCAAACGCATCATGCTGGCCGGCGTCGCCATCTTCTGCGTCGGATCGGTCGTGGCCGCGCTCGCCGGCAACGTGGACTGGCTCATCGCCGGGCGAGTCATCATGGGAGTCGGCGCCGCGGCCAGCGAGCCGGGCACCCTGTCGATCATCCGGCACGTGTACCCCGACCGCGAGACGCGCGCCGATGCCCTGGGCGTGTGGGCCGCCGTCTCCGGCCTGGCCCTGGCGCTGGGACCCGTCATCGGGGGTGCGCTGGTCGGCTTCTCCAGCTGGCGTGCCATCTTCTGGTTCAACCTGGGATTCGGCCTGTTGGCCTTCGTGCTGGCCGCCGTCTTCGTGCCCGAGTCGTCGGACCGGCAGGGACGCAGCATTGACTACCTGGGTTTCCTCTTCGGCGCCGCCTTCTTGGCCTGTATCTCCTTCGCGGTGATCCAGGGCGAGGAGTCCGGCTATACCGCATCGTGGATCGTGGCGCTCTTCGTCCTGTGCGGCGTCTCGGCTGTCGCGTTCATCGTCACGGAACGGCGCGTCAAGAGCCCGATGCTCGACCTGACCATGTTCCGCCGTCCGCCCTTCGCCGGTTCGAACTTCGTGGCCTTCGCCGCCTACTTCGGTACGTTCTCCATCTTCTTCTTCACCGCTTTGTACCTGCAGGTCGTCGTCCACGCGTCGGCATACCAGACCGCGATCGACTTCCTCCCAATGGCGGCCGGGCTGATCATCGCCTCCGCTGCTCACCGGGCCGCTCGTGGCGCGGATCGGCCCGCGGTGGCCGATGACGATCGGCTGCGTCCTTGCGGGTGGCGGCATCCTGATCGCGAGCGCCGTGCTCAGCCCGACGGTGGGTTTCGGCACACTGGGATGGGTCCTGCCACTCGCCGGGATCGGCATCGGCGTCCTCCTCGTCCCCGTCACGTCGGTGCCGCTCACCGTGGTCCCGCCGGAACGCTCCGGCATGGCGGCATCAGCCACGAACACGAGCAGGGAGATGGGTGCGGTGTTCGGCGTGGCCATCCTGGGCGCCATCGTCAACGCGAAGCTCACTGGGGACCTGGCCGCCAAGCTCAAGTCGATCGGCATCCCTCCGAACTTCCAGAGCCTGGTGCTGCACGCCGTGCAGACCGGTGGCACCTCGAGCGGGGGAGCGGCCAGCAGCGCCGAACACTCAAAGAACGCCGCCGTCGCCCGCATCGCCACCAAGGTGGTGAAGGCGGCCTACGACGCGTTCGGCTCCGGACTGCACGAGGCGCTTCTCCTCTCGGGCAGCCTGATCCTCCTCGGTGCCCTCGTCGCGGCCCTCACAATTCACCACGTCCGCGGGGAGACGTTCGACGTCTGACGCCGCGGTCGGCCTTCCCTGGTTCAGCGCCGTCACGGGCGTCCTTGGCTCGCACCGGTGCCGGCGGTGACCCCGGAGCTGCCAGCTGTCTCGTCGTCAGGCGGCGGGTGCGGGGTCCGCTCCGAGGGGCCTACGGCGGCAGCCAGTACCGACGATTGGGCACCTTCAGCATCCCGAGATCGGTGAGCACCGACACGTAGGTGAGGCTCACGGAGGTGACCGTGCCGGAGAACTCGCCACCCAACGCCCCGGAGCGGATGCGGATGTGATTGCCCATCGCGGACGGTCGCGCCACCAAGAGCACGAACCCGGCGAAGACGTTGCCGAGGCTCTACTGCGCGGCGATGCCGATGACGACGCCCGCAATGGCGCCGCCAAGCAGGAGGTGGGCGACCGAGATGGAGAGCATCGTCAACATGCCCACCAGGGCCACGACGTAGCCGAACCCCGTGACGAGCACGTGCATGGCCGACCCGGTGGTGGGGTCGCCACGCCAGCGGGCCAGGTCGTCGAGCTCCGACGCGGTCGAACGCGCTCAGGCGATCGTGAGAAGCAAGAATGCCGAGGCGGGGAGGTCCAGTAGGGCGCGTCCGCCGAGGGTATGTGCGTGCCGTGGCACGACGGCCGATCCGACGACCAGCGCCAGGAGTGCGCCGGCGCCGGTAGAGATGGCACGTCGGAAGCGCGGCCGGCGTACCGGTACCCGCGTCGGCTCCCGGACCGCGATGTGTCGACGTGATCGCCGCTTCACGAAGTCCGGTCGCTGCCGTCGGCGACAGCAGCCGCCGCGCGCGATCCGCCGCCGGAGCCGACCGGATGCGTTCGACCGGCCCTCGGTCGCGACCAGGATCAGTCCCCCGAGAAGGCCCAGATTCTTGAAGACCTGGATGCGCTGGCGGGCTGCGTGCTTCCTCGTCGAGCTCCTCCCAGAACCGGTGACCCGCCAAGGTGGTCGGGACCAACGAACCGATGAGCAGCGTTGCGGCCGTGCGCCGCAGGATGCCGAGGGACAAGAGGGTGCCTGCCACGACCTGGACGACGCCGTTGATCCTGATCAGGGTCACCGTGTCGTCGGGGAGCGCGGCCACGCGTTCGGTGAGGGGTCCTGTCACCTTCTCGGCGGCCTTCACTTTGCCTTCGGGGTGCTGGGCCGCCTCGAGCCCGCTCGTGATGAAGATGGAAGCCAACAATGGCCGAGCGATGCGACCGGCGATGCTCGTCGTCGACACGTTTCGTTCCTTCCGGTTGGGGACACGACCGATGTGGTCGGCGCCCGCCTCCGCGTCACGTACCCCAGCGGCGCCGGATCATGCGGCACCGCTGGCGCAAGGGTCGTTCCTGGTTGCGTGCACCGATCCGGCGATCAGCGCTTGCTGGCGTCCCGCCGGTCGACACCGTGGACGAACACCTCGACCGCACCGCGCGACCCCGGGATCGCCGAGGGCGCCTCGGCCAGGACCGACCACCCCAGGCCCTCCATTGCCCTCCGTACCGCCTCGACCGCCCTCGCCACAGCCTCGGGGTCTGCCGCGAGCGAACCCGCGCGCAGTTCGTAGGTTGGTTTCACGAGCGCGAGTAGGTGGGCACCGGGGGCGAGTAGTCGGCGGTCCAGCTGCGGCAACGCATCGGCCAGCGCCAGATACGACAGGTCCATGGTCACGACCCCGACGAGCTCGGGAACCAGGAGTCGATCGAGCGCACCCAGGTTTGTCCGCTCGCAGTTGACGACGCGCGGATCGGCCCGGAGCCAGCCGCGCAGCTGCCCCGATCCGGCGTCGACGGCGTAGACCCGACGCACCCCCGCCTCAAGGAGCGCCTGAGTGAAACCGCCGGCGGCGGCGCCAACGTCCAGGGCGACGGCACCGACAAGCGGCAAACGGAAGGACTCGAGGGCCCCGCGCAACTTGCGGGTGCCGCGCAGCGGCTCCTGCGACAGCAGACGGATGGCCGCGTCGGCACGGGCGAGCGAGCGGGGGTTGGTGACGGGAGCGCCGTCGACCGTGACGCGCCCGTTCCGAATGGCGCGGGCCGGATCGGTGACAGCTGGGAACCTACGCTGCAGCAGGGTGGTGAGCGCGACGAAGGGGCCGCGCTTTTCGGGTGACATGGTGGAGTGCTCCTCCCGCTCGGACCGGATGGGACCAAGCGGGCGAGGAGGCCCACGGGCACGGTGCCCGGACGTGCCGCGCCGCCGCCGTGGCGCGCAGTGGCGCGCCAAGCGAGCGGCCGGGTTACGGCGACCGGGTTCGGATCAGACCTAACGGAACGGCATGTCGCTGTTCATGGTCCCGCGTGGGACTCAGGAGAGCAAGCGCCAGCGGCCGTGGACAGTCACTGCACTCGGCAGGTGCAGCCGGAATATCAACGGGTACGACTCTGTGTCCATCCGTTGTCCCACTGTCGGCGCACCTATATCTCGCGCACGTTTTGCACAACGACAACCGGACTTATTTACCAGAGACACCGTGGTTGCGCGGCCGGATAATGAGCCCAGACTCGTCTGAGGACGTGCGCGAACCAGAGCCACGAGGAGGAATGCCATGCCGAACGTGGAGCGCCGCCGTCCACCCGTATCGCGAAAGCCGGGCACCGCGCTGCACAAGGCCCTGCGAGACGGCGCGCGGCGTCGGACAGTCGCGCTCGTCGGATCGGCCTCGCTCGTACTGTGTGCTGGGCAGGTCTTTGGGTTTCTGGGCACGCTGCCGGCAGGGGGCACATCCCCTGCTGACGCTGCCCTCGGCATCACGATCGCGTCGTATTCCGGCGACGCCGTGACGACGACGCCGAGCGAGGCGGTCCAGGCCGGCTCGGACGTCACGTATCAGGTCGCTCTCGCCAATGCGGGGCCAAACGCCCTGACCAACGTGTCGGTTACGGTGACCCTGCCGTCCAGCTTCACCCTCGACACGACGACCGTGACGACCTCGGCTGGCACCGCATCCGTCGCGGGCGACGTCGTCACCTGGTCCGTTCCCTCCGTCGCGGCCAGCTCGTCGGCCACCCTCAGTTACACAGAGACCACGGACGCGCCGCCCGCATTCGACTCGGCCACCACGTCTGCCTCGGCCACCAGCGCTCAGAGCACATCGGCGACCACCGCGACCGCCGGAGTCGATGTCGTGCCCGCGGCGGACCTCGCCGTCAGCGTCACCGACGGCGTCGGGACGGTTGCACCTGCTGACGCAGCGATCGACACGATCACGGTGACCGACAACGGTCCCTCGGATGCCGACAACGTGACGGTCGCCGACGTGTTCAACGACGATGTGGCCTCGCTGGGCGCGGACGGCTCGAGTCCCGACGCGATCTTCAACGACCTCGGTGACGGGCAATTCCAATGGTCTGACGTCGACGTGAGTTCGGGCTCGAGCGTGACGTTCGACCTGGAGGTAGCGGTGCCCTCGCCACTCGCTGCGGGCAGTGCGTTCGTCAACCAGGCATCGGTGGCGACGGCGCCCGGGGAGATCGACACCAATCCGGTGGCCTATGCAACCGACTCCGATATCGTTTCGGGGACGGGCTCTGGCGCGAACCTCGACCTCGCCGTCGCTTCCTATGGCGGCGACAGCGTGGGCACGACCACGAGCGAATCGGCACTCGCCGGCACCGACGTGACGTACCAGGTGACCGTGGCCAACACGTCGGCCGACACCCAGACCAATGTGGTGGTCCCAGTTTCCCTGCCACCGGCCTTCACGCTCGATGCAAGCGCCGTCGCTTCCGACGGCACGACGTCGTTGGGTGCCGGTGTCCTCACCTGGTCTATCCCGTCACTGGCCGCAGGTGCCTCGGACGACCTGACCTACACCGAGACGACCGACGCCCCGGTTGCCATGGAGTCCGACACGACGACAGCCTCGGCGACGAGTGATCAGACCTCCTCCGCAAGTACCGCGTCGGCTTCGGTCAACGTCATCCCCGCGTCCGATCTCACGATCCAGGTCAGCGACAGCATGGGCAGCGTCTACGCCGGGGCCTCGGACACCTACACGATCACGCTGACCAACAACGGGCCGTCCACAGTCACCAACGCCATGGTGTCCGACATGTTCAGCGACGGGTTCATCGCGTTCGTCGCGGTGAGCTCGCTGAGCGGGACGAGCTTCGCGAATCTCGGGGGAACGCGTTCGAGTGGTCGGGCATCACGCTCCCGAGTGGCGCGTCGGCCACCTTCGACCTGATGGGCGCCCTGCCCACGACGCTGGTCACTGGCGGTGCCTATACGGACCTGGCCTCGGGTTCGGTCCCGCCGGGACAGGCGGACACGGACGACACCTCGACCGCAACAGACTCCGACACGGTGATCGCCGCGTCGCAGGCCATCGCGTTCTCACCGCCCAGCCTCGGCGTCGTCGGGCAGTCCGCCGCGCTGTCGGCCAGCGGCGGAGGGTCGGGGAACCCGGTGACCTTCTCGGTGGATCCGGGGAGCGAACCGGGCGTGTGCGACGTCTCGGGCATCGACGGCACAACGCTGGAGTACGTCGCGCCTGGTTCGTGCATTGTCGACGCGAACCAGGCGGGCAACGCGAGCTATGCGGCGGCCGCCACGGTGACCGTCAGCATTCCCGTCGACCAGATGCCCGCCTTCACCGCCGACGCTCCGCCCACGACAGACACGGGCGGTGACGACTACGCATACACCTTTGACGCCTCGGGCGTTCCCGCACCGACCTTCGCGCTCGCTCCCGGAGCACCGTCCTGGTTGACCATGGACTCGACTTCCGGGACACTGTCGGGCACGCCACCGGCGGGAACGACGTCCTTCAGCTACTCAGTCATCGCCACCAATGGCGTTGGCAGCGCGAGCGCCGGCCCCTTCAGCGTCGCGGTGGCGCCGCCACCTCCGCCGCCACACCTGCAGGATGCTGACATCTCGGCCACCCTCGGCTGCCCGACGGTGGTCGCGGTGCGCAGCGTTGGGAACTGCACCCTCATCGTGCGCAACGCGGGTCCCGCGACGGCTCGGTTCGTGACGGTAGAACTCGCCCTGCCGTTCCGCTTCGCGCGCGTGGGGGCCACCCGGGGCGGCTTCTGGTTCGGCAACGTTGGCACCTGGTTCGTCGGCGCGCTCGACCCCGGCTCCGCAGCCACGTTCTCCGTGAGCTTCGTGGCGTTCTTCCCCGGTCGTGACACTGTCGTCGGCCTCGGCCTGGCGGAGACCAGGGACAGCGATTACGCGAACAACCTGGCCACCGCGCCGGTGACCGTCACCGGCTGACGGGGGCGGCCACCGGGACCGCGAGCGCACGAGAGGGCTCCAACTGGGTCCCCGACCAATCTGACCCGGTTCAATGGCACTGATGCGTGGTTGCTGCCTGGGTTGCGCATCGACGCCACTGTGCGTGGTCAGAAGGCATCGGCGACGGCGAGAGCACTCCGCTGCTACCGCGCATACCCTCTCGCCATGGCCTCCGGCATGAGGACGCAATACGGAAGCGCCGGCGGAGTCGAGATCGCCTCTCAAGTTCTCAGCGAGGAGTCCGTCGACCTGCGCCTCCATCGGGAGTGGACGGCGATCCCGATCGATTGCATGGACGAGGAGCCGTCCATGGCCCGATTCCAGCGCCGCGCAGCCTCATTTGGTGAGATTTTGGTGTCATCGACAGTCAAGGATCTCGTCGTCTTTTTGGGTATGGATTTCGCCCAGTGTGGGGAGCACGAGCTGAACGGTGTGCCTGGAACTTGGCGACTATTCGCTGTGGGGGACTAAGGCTGTGGGGGACTAAGGAAGTATCCAATGGCGACTTTCTCACAGGGTTCGGCGGCCCCCAGCGTCCCGCGGGTGGCGCAGCCGGTGCTCACACCACTGACGGCCAGCGCCGTCATTCTTGTCTTGACGATTGACCACGGCGGCGAATCCGTGGTCCACGACATGCTCGCCGATCTCTCCGGACTGGCTCGGACGGTCGGTTTCCGCTCCCTTGAGGGTGGGTTGGCCGTGGTGGCTGGGATCGGATCGGCGGCGTGGGGTCGCCTGTTCGCCGGCCCTCGGCCGTCCGAGCTGCACCCGTTCCACGCGCTCGATGGCGGTCGACACCGGGCTGTGGCCACGCCCGGCGATCTGGTGTTCCACATCCGAGCCGCGAGAATGGACCTCTGTTGGGAGCTGGCCTCTCTGGTTGTCGGCCGGCTCGTCGGGGCCGCCACGCTGGTCGACGAGGTCCACGGGTTCAGGTACTTCGACGAGCGTGACCTGCTCGGTTTCGTGGACGGAACCGAGAACCCGACCGGGTCGGCTGCGGAGGCGGCGGTGATCATCGGGTCCGAGGACCCGCCGTTCGCAGGTGGGAGCTACGTGATCGTCCAGAAGTATCTCCATGACATTGCCGCCTGGGATGCCCTGACGGTCGAGGAGCAGGAGCGGGTGATCGGGCGGGCCAAGCTCTCAAACGTCGAGATGGACGACGACGTCAAGCCTTCCAACTCGCATGTGGCGCTGAACACCATCATCGAGTCCGACGGCACCCAGCGCCAGATCCTGCGCGAGAACATGCCCTTCGGGTCGTTGGGAGATGGGGAGTTCGGTACGTACTTCATCGGGTATGCGGCGACCCCCTCGGTCACCGAGCTGATGCTCCAACGCATGTTCCTCGGGGACCCGCCGGGCAACTACGACCGCATCCTCGACTTCTCTACCGCCGTTACCGGCTCGCTGTTCTTCGTGCCCACCGCGGACTTCCTCGATGACGCTCCTCCACTGCCCGGCGATGACGGTGGCGTGACAACCCCAGAGGATGGGGCGACTGCCGGGAGGGAGACCATCGCGAGCGACCCGGCCCCCGCCGGTGACAGGTCGCTGGGGATCGGCGGGCTCAGAGGTTCGTCCGACTGAGGACTCGACGGCAGATCGATCGTCGAGCAAGACCTTTCGGTCGGGCAACGCTCATGAGCCGCGCTCGTGCGAGATCAACGAGAACCGTCGAGGACGAGCAACCGAGTCCGGACGTCCCGGGTCTGAGTCCCGTCACGGGCCAAAGTCATCGACCCGAGGACGCGTGGACAGGGCAACTGAGTTGTCCCGAAACGACCGGATCATGACCAACCCCGCCCTCGCCAATCTTGCACCTCTCGTTGCCCGGTGGCGGATGGAGCTCTCCAGGGCAGCCTTCCTCCCCAATCCCGACACCCGCTTGACTGACTGGGACAAATCGGATTGTCGAGAACGGATAATCCAGCCGTGCGAGAGAGCCCAACGACGAGCGATTCGCCGGCGGTCATCACACCACGTCTTCGCAGTTGGCGCACTTCCCGATGATGTCCAGGGCGTGAGACGTCGGGTGAAAGCTTTGTTGGGCTGCGAGTTCTCCGACGACGCGGTCGACCGTTCGCTCGAAGGCCGGGGTGGGAGTCACGTCGATCACCCGTCCACAACTGGTGCAAAGCAGATGATGATGGTGCTCGGTCAGGTCTTCGGCCAGCTCGAACCGGGCGAACTCGTCACTCGCCGCGATGCGCCTGACAACGCCGGCGTCCTGGAGATCGACCAGATGCCGGTACGCCGAGCTCCTCGGCACTTCCGGTAGCTCTGCTGCGATGTCCGAGATGCTGACGGGGTGGCCGTGGGAAGCGAGGAACTCGACGATTGCGCGCCGGCCCGGCGTATAACGCTGGTCGACTCGCCTGAGGCAGATCTCGACCAAGTCGTGCAGGTCGTCGTCCTCCAAATGCCTGTGGGACGCGTGGACGCCCATCGAACCGCCCTCCTTCGAGCGTTGGTGCACCTGCAGCCGGCAACGGAATCAAGCGTAACCAGTCTCATCCAGAATGAGACTCAATCCCACTTGTAATGAGACTGAGTCCCAGTCTAGTGTCCAGAGATGATGACACGTTCCGCAATAGCGGCCGTCCGCTCGTCAGGACACCTGGGCAGGTGCAGCGTTGCGTCGGCCTTGCTCGGCATCGGTCTTCTCCTCGCGACTGGCGCCTCCGGAGCTGCGGCGAGCGGTCCCTCGTCGAGTGTCATCAACGCAGTCGGAGCCGAGAACGAGTACGCCAACGTGCTCAGCCAGATCGGGGGCCACTACGTCAAGGTGTCCTCCATCCTCAACAACCCCAACACGGACCCGCACACCTTCGAGGCCAGCACGAGCGTGGCAGAGGAGGTGAGCCAGGCCGAGCTCATCGTCCAGAACGGCGTCGGCTATGACACCTTCATGAACGACATCGAGTCGGCCTCACCGAATTCGAGCCGCAAGGTCATCGTGGCCCAGCACGTCCTCGGCCTCCCGGACGGCACCCCCAACCCCCACCTGTGGTACAGCCCCAAGACGATGCCTGCCGTGGCCAAGGTCATGGCTGCCGATCTTTCGGACCTCGACCCGAGCCACAAGACCTACTTCCAGGCCAGGCTCCAGGCCTTCGACGCGTCACTGAAGCCCTGGCTGAATGCCATCGCCGCCTTCAAGGCGCAGCACCCCGGCACCCCGGTTGCCACGACCGAGCCGGTGGCCGACTATCTCCTCACCGCCATGGGCATGAAGAACCTGACGCCGTTCGTCTTCCAGGCCGACATCATGAACGGGGTCGATCCCGCTCCGCAGGACATCACGCTCGAGAAGGGTTTCTTCGCCAAGCACGCCGTGAAGCTCTTCTGTTACAACCAGCAGGTGATCGATTCGCTCACGACCTCTATCCGACAGACGGCGCAATCTGCCGGTGTGCCGATCGTCGGGGTCTACGAGACCATGCCGACCCCCGGCTACGACTACCAGTCCTGGATGTTGGCTGAGGTGGCGGCGATCAAGGCTGCGGTCGTGCACAGAACCTCGACGGAGCATCTGTGATCACCACCCCCGTCCTCGAGGTCGATGACATCGGCGTCTCCTTCTCGGGCCGAACGGTGCTCGACGGCGTCTCCTTCGAGATCCGCAGAGGGGAGTTCACCGGGCTCATCGGCTCCAATGGTGTCGGCAAGACGACCCTCCTGCGGGTCATCCTCGGGCTGCAGCGGCCCGACAGAGGTCAGGTGCGGGTCCTCGGGCGGTCGCTCTCGGGTGGCGGACGCTCGCTCGGCTATGTCCCCCAGAAGGTGCTGCTCGACCCCGACATCCCGGTCCGGGCGCGCGACCTGGTCGCGCTCGGCCTCGACGCGCAACGCTACGGCTTCGGGCGGCGCACCAAGGCCCAACGTGAGCTGGTCGACAAGATGCTCACTGACGTCGACGCCGAGGGCTTTGCCGACGCCCGCGTCGGCACCCTCTCTGGGGGAGAGCAGCAACGGGTCTTGATCGCCCATGCCCTGGTCAGCGGCCCGGAGCTCCTCCTGCTCGACGAGCCCTTGGCCAATCTCGACCCCAAGAGTGTCCAAGAGATCGTGGCGCTGCTCCACCGGGTGGCCAGCGACAACGAGGTGGCCGTCCTCCTGTCCGCGCACGAGATGAACGCCCTGCTGCCCGTGATGGACCGGATCGTCTACCTGACACAGGGTCGGGCGGCAAGCGGCACCACCGACGAGGTCGTTCGTCCTGAGGTGCTCTCCAAGCTCTACGGGCATCACGTCGACGTCCTCAAGCTGCACGGCCGAGTTCTCGTCGTGGCTGAGCCGGGTGCTGAGACGCCCGACGTCCCCGATCATCCTCCCGTAACCGTTACCTGACGCCACGTGCACCTCCTCTTCGAGCCGGGGTTCTTCTCGAGCGGCCCGGTCCACACCGCGGCGATCATCGGAGCGCTCACCGCGGTCGTCTCGGCGGTCGTTGGTGTCTTCACCGTTGTGAGGAGCCAGTCCTTTGCCGGCCATGCCTTGACGGACGTCGCCACCACCGGCGGCTCGGGTGCCGTCCTTTTGGGCCTGAGCCCGCTCACGGGGTTCGTCGCCGGCGGGGTCATCGGGGGAGGTGCGATGGAGATGATCGGCGTCGAGCGAGCACGGAGCCGTGACGTGGCGACGGGGATCGTCCTCGGAGCGGCGACCGGTCTGTCCGCGCTGTTCCTCTACCTGGACGCGACCCGCAGCGCCACAACGGGCGCCACCCAGCAGATCCTCTTCGGGTCGATCTTTACCATCGACCCGTCGGCGATGCCCATCATCATCATCCTCAGCGTGGCCACGGTGTCCGTGCTCGGCGTCATCCACCGGCCCCTGTTGCTCAGCTCGGTGAGCGCGGAGCTCGCCTCGGCTCGGGGCATCAGTTTGCGTGTCATCGGCCTCCTGTTCATGCTCGCACTGGCAGTCGCCGTCGGCCTGTCGTCGATCGCCATCGGGTCCATCCTCTCGACGGCGCTGCTCATCGGGCCTGCTGCCACCGCCCTCCGCGTCACGCGGAGTCTGCGTACGGCGGTGGTGGCCGCCTGCCTCCTCGGAATCTTGACCACATGGCTCGGCATCCTCTTGGCGTACGACAGCGTCTCGTGGGACTCCTCCAGCCAGGGGCTGCCGGTCAGCTTCTTCATCGTGGGGATCGTGTTTCTCCTCTATCTCGCATCGGGTGTCTCCGTCGTGCGCAGGTTTTCCGGCCGTCGCGCCGGGGCTGGACTACCACTGGGTACGCATCCGCCTCGAGGCGAGGACGCATCGTCGTTCGCTGCGACACTCTGATGTTCTCGGGTTTTATGGCCAATGCATGGGAGGTGGGGACCATCGTGGCGGTCGTCGCCGGTGTGGTCGGCTTCTTCGTCGTTCTCCGGGGGTCGTCCTTCCCCGCTCACGCCATCCCCAATGGCGCCTTTGCCGGCGCCGCCGGTGCCAACCTCGTCGGCGTCAACCCGCTCGTCGGCCTGGGGGTGTTTTCGCTGCTCGCCGCCCTCGGCATCGGCTCGCTGAGCCGACGTGGCAGGGCCGACGTGGTCACGGCCCTGGTCCTGGTCATGATGCTGGCACTTGGCGCTGCGTTTTTGAGCCAGAGCACCGAGTACGAGCCCCAGATCTTCTCGCTGCTCTTCGGAGAGATCCTGGGTGTCAGTTCGAGCAAGATCCTGCCAGTGGCCGTGTTGGGCCTGATCTCCGTCGTCGCGATCGGTTTTCTCTACCGACGCCTGATGCTCAATTCGATCGCCCCGGAGATCGCCGCGGCCAGGGGCATCCAGCCGCATCGGACGGACATGGCCTTCCTCGTGGTGCTGGCCTGCGCCACCACGATGACGGTGCCGGTCGTGGGCGCCCTCTTGATCTTCACGCTCATGATCGGACCCCCTGCGGCGGCGCGTTGCTTCACTGACAGGCCGGGCGTTGCCATCGCCGGATCGGTCGTCATCGCGCTGCTCACGGTGTGGGCGGCCCTGGCCAGTTCCTACAGGGTGAATTGGCCGGTCGGATTCTTCGTGGGCTCTTTCAGCGCAGCGTGGTACGGGATTGGCCGGATGTACGCCCGATGGCATCACTCCCACCCGACCCGAATGGTGAAGTCGACCGCATCGGCCCGAGCTTGAGGCCGGTCGGACTCGTCCAGACCTCTTGTTCGTTGGTTGCATTTCCTTGACTGCACTGGGTCACCGATGAAGAGCAGCACCGAGAAGCGATGGTGAAATGACGGATCCAGGCGGTGGTCGCTGCTCGAATTCCGCCACTGCACGTCTATAGACAGCGACGTACTCGTCGACCATGCGGTCACTGCTGAATCGACGGACTGCCTCGGCTCGCACCGTCTGCCGGTCGAGTTGACCGACACGCCGGATCGCGTCGGTCGCCGCCGTGAGGTCAGCCACCACGGAACCCGTCGCCCCTTCGCCGATGATCTCCGACATGGAACCTCGGTCGAAGGCGATCACGGGTGTGCCACAGGCCATCGCCTCCACAACCGAGAACCCGAACGGCTCGTCAAAGTCAATGAGATGGAGCAGGGCGATGGCGCCCCCAAGGAACGAGGAGCGATCCTCAGCGAGAACCGGCCCGATGTATTGCACACGGTCGCCGTCCAGGCGTGGTGCGATCTCCCGCTTGAAGTACAACTCGTCCTGAATGATGCCGGCGATGCGGAGGGGTATCCCTGTTTCTTCGGCTGCGTCGATCGCTGCGACGACTCCCTTTTCCCGATGGATTCGTCCGAAAAACGCCAGATAGGAACCAGGCGTCGCGCTGAAGGTGAAACTGTTTGTCTGTATTCCGTGATGGATCGTGGCCAGATATTCAAGAGAGGGATGCCTGTCGGCGTCGCTGATCGAAACGTAGAACGTCCTCTGGTTGTATTTCGCGTACACCGGCACAATGTGTGGCGAAGAAAACCCATGGATCGTCGTGATGACGGGCGTGGAGATCAATGTCGCGTAGGTGAGCGGTAGGAAGTCGAAGCTGTTGTGAATGATGTCGAAATCCGATGCCCGCTCGAAAATCTCAGATATGTGGAGGCACTCGGCAACTTTCGGATCGATGTCCGGATCTTCGGACCAGCCTCTGGGGACCACACTGCTCAGGACAGCTGACGTTTCCGAATCGCCCGTAGCGAAGAGCGTCACGTCGTGCCCCCGGGACACAAGCCCTTCGGTCAACAGCGACGCAAAGAGCTCCCACGGTCCGTAGTGGCGCGGCGGCACACGCCACGAAATCGGCGCGAGTACTCCAATTCGCACCGGTCGTTCAACGCCCCAGATCCAAGTGGTGCGCTTTGTTCTCTCGGACTTCTCGTTTCTCCTTCTTTGCTTCCCGTTTCTCCTTGAGAGATTTGCCGGGCTTCTTTCCTGAAGGTTTCTGGGGGGATCTGTCAGGCATGGTGGTCTCCAGTCACTTGAGGCGCTATTTGAGTCAATCGGGGACGGATTCGAGAGAGGCGAGGAGTTCGTTCAGAGGCACTGTCGCCACGCCGATGGCAGAGTCGCCGATTCCGTACGGCACGGCCAGGGTGCCCGCATGAAGGAGCGCACCGCAGGAGTACACGACATTTGGCACATACCCGTTCTGCTCATCGGGAGCTGGGCTGAGTAGTGGTTCCCGAAGCTGGCCAATGACCTGCGTGGGGTCCTCGAGCTCGAGCAAGATGGCCCCGATGCTGTAGGTCCGCATTGGGCCGACGCCGTGAGTGAGCACCAACCATCCTGCTTCTGTCTCGATCGGCGATCCACAGTTGCCGAGTTGAACGACTTCCCAGGATTTCGTTGGCGTCTGGCATGCGATCCACTCTTCCCAGCGATACGGATTCATCGTGTAGGCGATGGTGTTGGACTCTCGATCACTTCGAGAAAGCGCCGCGAAGCGACCACCAATCCGGCGTGGAAAGAGCGCGAGACCCTTGTTGGCAGCTGCCGCTCCCACCATTGGCGATGAGCTGAAGTTCAGGAAGTCCCCTGTTTCGAGCAGTTGCTGGCCGATGTCGGTGCCGTTGTAAGCCGTATAGGACGCAAAGTAGGTCGGTTTGCCATCCTCATGGACGAATCGCACGAAGCGGGCGTCTTCCATGCCCTTGGACTCCGCGCTCATGGCCGGGAAAAGAACCTGTTCGCTCAGCGGTGCACCCTCCTCGAAGCGAACGGAGTAGCTCCGCTCGGCGATCCTGCGCATGAGGCTGATGGTCCTCTTTGCCTGTTTGCGAGTGGCAACGTGGTCCTCGAGGAGCCTGAGCCGTACCTCCAAGTCGGCCTCGGTGAACCTCGGTCCGAGGTGACTCAGTACGTAGTCGGCGTCATCCCCGCCTCCATGGACCCGACGAAGTTCTCCCTTGAATGCCTCAGCATCGAGAAGCCATTTGTCTCGACGTCCCGTGGACGCAAAGGTCGGAATGGGGTCAAAATCGACGTCGCCCGAGCCGGTGAGTGTCCCCGTTCGGAAGCCGATTGAGGAGCTATGGCCTTCGCCAATGGCCCTAACGCTCATCACAAACCGCAGCGCACCCGGGCGGACTCCCGTCTGATCTGGATGCACCACCATGCTCGGATTGCAGAGTGCTGCGCCCTCTATGGCGTACTCACTGGTGAACGTCGCACCGAGTAGCAATCGGCGGGTTGGAGACAGTTGGAGTTGGGGGTCGAAGCGATCCGAGAGCTCATCTGCATGGCGAAGGAATGTCTCGGTCAAGCCGTGATGTCGAGCTTCGAAACGCGCACGTACATCGTCGTAGCTCTTCTGAACTTCATCGTCCGAGAGGGCCAGAACTCGGTGCAAAACAGCAGTGGATCTCGATTCCTGTTGGTCGAAACCTTCGTGTCCCGGCACGAACAGGCGGGTCACCACACGCGACTTGTCGGCCGCGATGTGGACCGGACTGCGACGGACCAGACTCGATGTGTCGGCAATCATTGCGAGACACTCACGGCGGATCTAGCGTGTTGCAACGTCGACAGGAGGGCGAGCGTCGACTCGGTGCCCTGGTTGAGATTGGCACCGTGTCGCTCCAGGCCATCGAAGGCGCCACCCGTGGCGTGGTCCCACATGACGACCCCGGCGTCATTGCTACCGAGAAACCAATTGGCGGCAGCCACGATCCCTTCCTCCCACTCTTGGTTGCCGACAACGGCCGCGGCACGGGCACAGGCATCAGCGAGGGCCGCCACCTCAATGGGCTGTTGGTCGAATCCCGGACCTTCGTCATCGGGACCGCTACCTCCTACAGGGGTGACCGAGAGGTGGCCGTGTTGGGTCTCCCGGGCGAGCAACCATGCCAAGAGCTCCAATCCGTGCTCCATGAGGGCCGGACGCTCGAGCGCTGAGCCGGCGGCGATCATCGCTTCGGGGAGCGTCGCGTTGGCGTAGGTCAGGCGCCGTTCTGGCCAAAGCCACTGGGTTCGTTGCCTGGGTGCGGCCATTGCATCGGCGGCATCGGACAGAAGGTTGAGGGCAGTCAAGTTGTCGCCATCGACGCTCAGCACCTCGGCTGCGCCCAACGCCGCGAATGCCATGGCCCTGGGCCACGGTGACCGCCGCCGCATCGCTCGCTCGAGCCCCCCCGAAGCCAAATGGCGCATCAGGTGGTCGCCGCTCCGTGACACGGCCGTGCCCAGGCCCCAGATGCTCCTTCCCCAGCAGTCATCGAGTGCTGGCGGATCCTCCCAGGCACCGGTTCGGTTCATCCGATTTCGACACTTGCCCCACGGGTCCAGTGCATCCTGAAGAAATCTCAAGCTGAGCATCGCGAGGGTGCGCATCGCCGGAGCAGTACTTCGTTCCCTGGCGGCCACGACGAGCACGCGGGCCATGTCATCACTGCAATAGCCGTGTTCGGGCCTGGGCTGACTGAAGAGCGCGTGCTCGAACGTGCCGCGTTCGTCGGTCATGGCGAGTAAGTGCCCGAAATCCGGCTCGGGAGTTTCCAGCAGCAAGGTCACACCAATGCGAGTCGCTCGGTGAGCAGGCGATCGGCCAGTTGCAGGTACTGGCCAGCGACGACTGACCATCCAAGGCTTGGTGCGAGCCGGGACGCCTCCGCAGCCATTTTGGCGGCCAACTCAGGCCTGGTGAGGACCCTTCTTCAGCGCGAGCGCCATCGCATCTGGGTCATCATGGTCGACGACAATCCCGGCGCCGCTCGAGAGCAGTTCGACCGCGTGCGGAAATGCCGTCGCTACCACTGGCCGTCCAGCCGCAATCGCGTCGACGAGCACACCCGACGTGACCTGATCCTTGGAGTCATAAGGAAGGACGACCACCTTGCTGGACTGGATCAAAGCAGTCAGCGACGCCACGTCGCGGTAGTCGTCGTCGAAGACCACGGATGCCGAGATCCCGTGACGCTCCGCCTGCTCCATCCGGTCCCGACGGTACGACTCTCCGTGAGCGGCGAGTACCTTTGGGTGCGTCTGGCCCGCCACGAGGTAGCGCGGACGCATCGGGAGATCATGCAGTGTCCGCATGGCCTCAATGGCCCGCTCGAGTCCTTTGCCCGGTCCGATGAGGCCCCACGTCAATATGACGGGCCGGCCCCTCCGCTCGGGCACGATGCGAGAAGCCGGGATGGCGGCGCCGTGGGAGATAGTGGCCAACTTGGCCGGGTCGACGTCGAAGCCATCGCACAGCCGCTTCCGGGCCGCCTCTGTCATGACTACGACGCTTTCCGCCAAGGCGGCAACCTCGTTGAGAACGGACCGCTGATGCGGGGTTGGATGGGTGAGGATCGTGTGGGCGATCACGATTGAAGGGACGCGGAGACTACTCAGGATTTCGAGTACCTCGTCGCCATCCGTGCCCCCGTACAGCCCGTACTCGTGCTGCACCACAGCCACGTCGAACTGGTTCAACGTTTCCGAAGTCGCGAGGAGGGAGCTCCGCGATCGATTGACCAGTTCGCCGACGACACGATCGCTTTGCGGGTTGTGTCCGCCGGTGTCGACGACCCGTACGACGCCGACTCTGGCGTCATGTGCGGCCATTCCGGACGCCAGGGCAGCGGTGAACGTGGCCAGGCCGCACGGCGTCGGCGGGTAGGAACTCAGAATTCCGAAAGAGCGCGCGCCACCGGAGAGGCGTTCAGTAGGCAGGTTCGCGACGCGCACAAATGCTCCTCAAGAGGCTCGGTCGAGGCGTCGAACCTGCACGGGGCGACGTCGGCCGACACGGCCGTCCAGCCCAAGCGAAGCGACTCTCCCAAGGGGACGAGAACGCCAGCCTATCGCGAAAGTCCACGATTCTTTCCGTCGACCCGGGGTCACTCTGGTGTGGCGGGCGCCTCCGGCAGCCGGGGCGACCGGCCCTGTGAAGGTCTCAGGAGGCTCCCGCTGGCGCCCCCGTCAGGCCTCGAAGCTGCGTCACCCATTCCGGAGACCTGGCCGATTGGTCGTCATCTCCCTGTGAATCGCGTTCACATGGAGAAGCTGAGAAGATCCTCCGGGCCCCAGACTCTTGTGAAGCGACGACTCGCGGTTCCAGGAGAGGCGGCCCGGCGGATCTCGAGTCGAGTCCCGGGTTGTGGCGGAACGCGCGATCTCGAGACACGGTTTCTCGGCCCCAGACGTCGAATTGTGGGCGATCCGTTCGTCGTCCAGCAAAGACTCAACGCACCTCAGGGCAGAGGGGGAGCGGCCTTGCCGTTCGCTTTCTCGTACCAAGGTGACCGTCTCGACGATGGCCAGCGCTCCATAGCCTGTCTCAAACGGAGCCGAGTGCCTGGCGGTCTCCAATGAATCGGGCCAACAAACCCCCATGACTGAGATACAGGAGGAACGATGACCTCTGACTCGCGCAAATGGTTCGCCCTGGCCGTCATCTGTGTTGCTCAGTTCATGGTCATTCTCGATGTCTCGATCGTGAACGTCGCGCTGCCCTCCATTCAGCGTGGCTTGCATTTCTCCGAGCAGAACCTGCTGTGGGTCTTGAACGCCTACGCACTGTTTTTCGGTGGGTTCCTCATGCTCGGCGGAAGGGTGGCCGACAAACTGGGACGACGGCGGGTGTTCGTGACAGGCGTCATCGTCTTCACCACGGCCTCGCTCTTCTGTGGATTGGCGACATCGAGCGGTTGGTTGGTTGTCGCCCGGGCCGTGCAGGGACTGGGGGCAGCGCTCCTTTCTCCGGCGGCCCTTTCCATCCTGACCGTCACCTTCGACGAGGGTCGGGAGCGGAACACGGCCCTGAGCATTTGGGGGGCAATCGCCGGAGCGGGCGGCGCATTCGGAGTACTGCTCGGCGGCATCCTGACCCAGGAGTTCGGCTGGCAATGGATCTTCTATGTGAATGTCCCAATCGGCTCGGTCGTTGTCGTCGCGAGTTTCTTCTTCCTCACGCACTCTCTCGCTGAGGACGAGAACCGGGGGTTCGACATTCCGGGCGCCATCACACTGACCGCCGGCCTGGTGTTGCTGGTGTTGGCCCTGGTGAAGAGCACGAGTTGGGGCTGGGCCTCTGCGGCAACCCTAGGGACGCTGGCGGCGTCCTTCGTCTTCATCGCCCTGTTCGTCGTCGTCGAACGTCGGACGAAATCCGCCCTCGTCCCCCTGTCCATCTTTGGCAATCGGAGCCTGAGCGTCTCCAATCTTGTCTCACTGACTTTGGGCGCGGCGATCTTCTCGATGTTCTATTTCCTGTCCCTCTACATGCAACAAGTCCTGGGATATTCAGCCCTCAAGACGGGCGTGGGCTATCTGTCGATAGCGGTAGCAATCATCGTCGCGGCCGGAGCCGCTCAATCCCTGGTGGCCAAGATCGGAGTGCGACTCGTGATGACCCTGGGCATGGCGCTTGCGGCCGGCGGGCTCATCTACTTCGCCCAGATCTCACCCCATGGTACGTACCTTGGCACTTTGCTTCCCGGATTCCTCTTGGCCGGGGTCGGCCTCGGCCTCTCGTTCGTACCGGTGACCATCGGTGCCGTCAGCGGCGTTGCCCCGAGTGAGGCGGGCGTCGCATCAGGTTTGATCACCACGACGCAAGAAATCGGCGGAGCACTCGGGGTCGCGGTGCTCTCTTCGCTGGCGGTTTCAGCGACGACGAGATTCATCGCCTCACACAAGCACTCGCCGTCCGCCATGACAGACGCGCTCACTCATGGCTTCTCGATCGCCTTTTGGTTCGGCGCCATCTTTGCCGGGATCGGTTGTCTCATCGCATTTTTCGGCATGGACCGCACGCGTATGGCTGGAGTGGTCGCCTCGGAGCCGGAGATCGAGGTGCGACCGACCGAGTTCGCACCAATACCTCCGAAGAAATGACGAGGGCAAATTGACGAGAGCCGTCGGCGGGGGAAAATTGATGCCCTCATGGGACGAGAAGGAGGGCGTCCCGGGCAGGACTCGAGCCTGCGCCATCGGTTCCGGACGTGCATTTGGATTTCCTGGCCCTTTCTCACGTCCGTCAGAAGCTCCTGAACTGGCATTCAATTCCAGCTCGTCCGCTCGCGCGCTCTCGTCACGCTGATTTGGTTGCCATTTCGAATTGCCGAGGACATCTCGCAGTAAATTTCGGGAAATGACGCCGCCGAAGGGCCGACGGAGCTGACATGAACTTCCAAAGCGTAGTGATGAACGTTTCGAACCTCGACCGATCGATCGAGTTCTATCGCGACGTTTTCGGCTTCACATTGCTCTCGAGGCGGGATCAACTCGCAGCGGTCAGTGCGGCTGGGAGCATGCGACCTCAGGTGATCGTTTTGCGAGCCTTTGGAACGAGCGGCCGCGGCGCTGGTGCTCGACACATCGGCATACGAGCTCTTGTCTTGGAGGTGGACTCTGTCGCTGAGCTCGAAGAGATCGAACAGGCGCTGGATCGAAGAGAATCTCTGTTCCGAAGACTGACCGACAACGCCACCTGGAAGGCAGTGGTCGGATACGATCCCGACCGTATTACCGTTGTGGCGGGTAGCGCGTTAGGAACCGGGCCGATTACGTATGAGGGCTGGGCGGCCCTCGATGAATCCCTCTACGGTCTGGGTGAGTAGACCCATTAGAAATAGCTTCCGATTAGGTAACACCCTTGGGGTCCGCAGTCGAAAACCGATACCCCGGAGGATTCGATCCTGCGCACACGTTTTAGGAATCAGCCGCAGTCCGACTGACGAGTCCATTTCCGTTGTGGTCTTCCAGTTCAGGCCCGTGCATCATCCACCTACCTAATGGCTCCCGCTCCGAGCTCAGGCTTCACGCGGCGCGAGGAACCGTGCGGGCGGCAGCCGTTTCGCGCACCTTGCGGGCCACGGAGGGTGCGGCTTGGAGAATCTGGCGGAACTCGGCCCGCGACCCGGCGTAGATCAGGGCGTCGGCACTGACCGTTACCGTGGCATTGCGCCGCCCGATGCCGTCCTCATGGAGGAGGGCCATCTCTCCCACCAGGTCGCCGCTCCCGAGAGTGGCGATCGTGCGGCCTCCTTGGCTGACTGTCGCTGCGCCCTCGGCGATGATCATGAACTGGTCGCCTCGTCCACCCTCCTGCACCAGGACACGCCCGGCAGGTACCCGAAGCGGGGTCAGGTGACGCCTGATGACAGCCAGCTCGGACCGGCTGGCCTCTGAGAAAAGCGGCAGTTCCGCCAAATCCTTGAAAGTACGCATCGCTCCTCTTCTCTCCCTATAGGCAGGGTGCCGCCTCCGGCACTATCTGTCAATAAGCTGACGGCGATATCTAAGATCGTTTTTTACGATGTTACCCGGGCCGAGTTCCATCTCAAGCGCGACTCGTACTGGATCCAGGCTGCCCAAGCCCCGGGAGGTCCCGCGACAGAACGGATGCGCCCGGCCACCCGGGCCGGCTGCCTTAGCTGGCGCGCCCGCACCAACCAGGAATGTCCGAGCCTGAGGGTCCGGCTCCGCCCGGGACACCGACGAACTGAGATTCGAGGGGACCCCTGACCGATGCCGCAAGCTCACAAGGAACGGCGCCGCCAAAGGCAAGAATTGGCTCGGGAACCGGAAGAGGGCTGGGGCCAGTCCCTCCAAGAACCGGCGGCCTCGAAGATGATGTGACGGGGGGCCGGTCGAAATCCCCCGACCCGAACTTGTCGACGCCAGCCGGGAGCCGCCTCCACACGCCTCGCAAATGAGGGATAGGACCATGACGACGACAACGACCAACCAGCGTACGTCCATGATGTATTCACGTCTTGGAAAGGTGACGCGGTTGACGGCAGCTGAATGCCTCAGCTCTGAGGTCAAGTTCCAGAGAGCGGACCGTCCCGCGGGGATAGTCCTCATACCTGCATTGGGTGAACCCGTAGACTTGGATTCACCATGTCCGACTCGGCGGCGACTGCGCAGGCGAGTAGTACCCCGAATGTCCCGGTGGCGCAGAGTGGAAATGGCGACATGCCGGTGCCCGACGCGGACCACCGTGGTGCTCGCTCGGCGAGGAAGGTTGGCCTTGGCTTGGGCCTCGTGCTCTGCGTCGTCGGACTTGCGCTGCTCATCGCGTTCTTCGGTGGCGTAAGACACTGGCTGGCGCTTCACACCGGTACGCTCCACGGGGGGCCGGACCTCTATTACAACTTCTGGTCGGGTTTCGGTTCCGACCTCGGAGAGGCGACACTCATTACAGCGGTTGGCGTCGGGGTGTACACGGGTGTGCGCAAGGTCAATTGCCACACCAAGGGATGCTGGAGAATTGGCCATCACATGCTCGAGGGCACTCCATACATCTTGTGCAGACGCCATCACCCGGACGTACCGACGAGAGGTGCCTCCCACGAACACATTCTTGAACAGCACCGAAAATTCAAGGAGGCCAACGAAGCCCGCCGAGAATCCAAGAGCTCCTAACCGAGTCGGATGACAACCACTCGATCCCGCCCGCCGGCGCGGCTGCTTCAATCCGAAAACGTCTGAGATCGGGGAACGGGATAGGCCAAGGCCAGATGGCTCAGTTCAGCCCTGAGCGCCGTACCCGCCCCGAAACGTCGTACGGCAGTTGATACCGAATCGCCTTCACTGAACCCTCAAGAGCTGTCCCACCGACCGTTTGCGCGCCGAGGCCACAGCCGGGATGACGGCCAGCACATTGGCGACCACGAGGACGCCTATCGCAAGGGCAGCGATCGTCAACCCGGGCATGGCGGCGACCGGCACAGCACCGAGATTGGTGCCAAAGGCGTTCCAGACGACCCGGCCGACGACGGTGCCTAGCGGGACGCCGACGACGATGCCTACCAGGGCAACCGTGTCGCCTGCCAAAGGACGGTTGCGCCAACCTGCAGGTTCACGAAGCCGAGCGCCTTGAGCAGCCCCATCTCCCGGCGGTGCCGAACAACGCTGACCACGAGCAGATGGAGGAGGGTTGCCACACCGAACACCGCCAGCACAGACCCGAGGATGAGCGAGAAGTTCACCGCCTCCCCGAAGTTGACCAACGAGGTTGGGATGATCGGCCGGCTCGCACTGTCCTGAGCGACGTCGCGGGCGATATCGGCTTGGCCCTTCGAACCGGAGGTCGCTCTCGCCAAGACGACGAGGTTTTGACTGGCTGCGAATGCCCGTCGGCAGCCATTCTCTTCACGTCCAGACTGCGCCCACGATGACCTCCCGAGCCCAGGGTTACTCACGGACTTCGTTGCGTCCAAGGTGGTCAGCCCCTTTTGCGGGTAGTGGTGACACCAACCTCCGCAACCAGACCGTCCGGCGCTCACTGGAATCGACAAGCTGTGTCAGTCGTCTTGCGATCACCGATGAGTCGGGAAGGCGACGGTGAACGCCAGCCTCGGCATCTGACGGAACTGCGAGCGCCTGCACCCGGCTCACTCGCAGAAAGCGAGTCTGCGCCTGAACCCCCACCCGCCGGAGAGCCGTTTGGGGGTCCGTCCGCGCAACCTCCGCACAACAAAGGTCCCATATGGGGCCCGCGGACTTGCCCTCACTGGACAAGGTGCCGATGATCGATCGGTGCTCCAGCGCTCCCACGACGCACATCCAGGGTTCGTCGCAGAACCCGCGCGGTGTTGGCGGCTCGGCTGCAGTCGACAGCACCAGGGCATCGACTGCCGAGAGAGGCCTTCACGCACCGGGCGCTGGTTCTCGCCGAGGGGGGCATTGGGCATGGTACGAACGAGCGCGGAGCTGCCCAAAAACATGGTCGCCATCATGTTCGCGAGTGCGGTCGACGACGAGCGGACGTTGCCACGAAACTGATCCGTCGATTTGCCCCGCTCATCGCTGCCGCCTTGTGCGTAGCCGCGCTCCCTGCAGTAGCCGCGGGAGGGCTCACGACGTACTCGGTTCCCGGAGTCCCTGTTCCCTCCTCAATCTCGCAGCAGGACTGCTCCACCACGAACGTCGAGACCGCAATGCAGGCGTGGCTCGCATCTCTTCCGGCCAACACCGTGGTCAACGCGACCGGCGACTGTTTCCAGGTCTCCGGCCTGTACTTCTACGACGCCGACGGACTCACGATCAACGGTGGGACGTGGATCGACGACCAAGCGCCGTCGTCGAGCACAACGTTGACGTCGGCCAACCTCCAGGCGGTGTGGTACTTCGAGGACGGCACGGACATCACGCTCGAGAACCTGACGGTCGTTGGTGTCAACACTTGCGCCTGCAACTACGACAACGGGGCTGCGGCGTTCCAGAGCGGCATCAGGAGTGACGGCACTGACGGGCTGACACTGACGAACGTCACCGTTGAAGACGTCTATGGCGACGGGTTGACGCTCGACGGCGGGTCGGCTGGGCCAACGACGAAGGCGTCGGTGGACGGGCTGACGATCAGCGGAGTCGGGCGACAAGGCGTCACATTCTCGAGCGTGAGCGACTCGACGCTCGCCAACGTCACGATCACGAATCCGGCGGAGGACGACTTCGACGCCGAGGCGGACCTGGCGTCACAGGGGATCAACGGCGTCACGATCAACGGCTGCACGGTCAGCGGCACCGGTCGCATCTTCTTCGCCAACGACGGCCAGGGTGGCGGAAACGTCAGCGGGACGAATTCGGCCGACGACGTCGTAGAGAACTGCACGATGGAGAACGCCCAGACGGGCGACGTCATCGAAGACCACACCCCTTCGGGATTGGGGGTGCGCGGTCCGTTCACCTTCTCCAACGACAGGTTTGACTGTGGCACGTCGGCCTTCGTCGGCTGCGTCGATCTCATCGGAGCTGACGTCACCATCGTTGACTCGACCCTGACGTTCCCGCCTGACGCGTACTACCTCTACCGCGAAGTCTGGACGATCGACCCCACGTCGACGCTGAACTTCCTTGACGACACGGTGGATGGCTACAGCTCCGAGAACGACGGCAACACGTGCGACGTCACGATTCGTGGTGGGACGTGGACTCCGGACAACTCTGCTTCGTCGGCAATCCCAGCGACGTGCGTGAGCACGAACATTCCGGCCGCACCACTCCCGCCGGCCGCACCACTCCCGCCGGCCGCACCACTCCCGCCGGCATCACCTCTCCCGCTGTCAACCGATCACGGATATTGGCTCGTGGGCTCTGACGGTGGCATTTTCAGCTTCGGGCAGGCGAAATTCTATGGCTCCACAGGTTCGCTCAAGCTCCAGCGCCCCGTCGTCGGCATTACGCCGAGTCCGAGTGAGGACGGGTACTGGCTTGTGGCTTCCGATGGCGGGGTCTTCGCCTTCAATGTCCGCTTCGTCGGCTCGATACCGGGTCTCGGATTGCACCCGGCGGGCTCGGGCCTTCCTAACAGCTTGAACGAGCCCATCGTCGGCATCGTGCCGTCGGCCAACGGGAAGGGCTACTACATGGTGGCTTCCGACGGCGGCGTGTTCGCCTTCAACGCCTCCTTCGCCGGTTCGTGTCCGGGTATCGGCGGCTGTAGCGGTCCAGCCGTGGCAGTCGCTCCCGACGCCACCGGAAACGGATACTGGCTCGTCACAGCCACCGGCAACGTGTACACGTTCGGGGATGCCCGCTACTTCGGTGCGCCGGGCCCGCAGAGCTCGGCGATCACCTCCATGGTGCGCACCCCAGACGGAAGGGGGTACTGGCTCCTTGACGCTGACGGCCAGGTCTTCGCCTACGGGAACGCTGCCTACCTGGGAAGCCCTGCCGGGATCACGGGAGGCTTGAACCCCGCCACCGCAATCTTTGCGACCTCAGACGGGGATGGGTACACGGTGGCTTCGGCCAATGGGTCGATCTTCACCTACGGCGACGCCGCCAATGACGGGTCCGTGGTGGGCACACACCTCAACGGCTCCATCATCGCAGCGACGGGCTGGTAGCCCCCGCGGCGTTTCGTTCCTCGAGGCCCCTCACAAGGCCCCCTGCGGCTCTCGTGCCGGCGCCCGTCAGTCCCTCGCCGACAACGCTCGGGCGTCCAGGTAGGAAGTCAGTTCAACGATGAGCTCTTGGGCGTCGACCCGGGCTCCGTCGATGAAGCTCGACTTGCGTCGGCGCAGAAACGGGGTTCCGAGCAGGAACATGCCGGGCGATTCGACAACGCCTCCGTCGTGGCGGACCATTCCCTTGCCATCTAGGACCATGACGTCGAGCCACGAATAATCCGGACGAAATCCTGTGGCCCAGATGATGGTCTCGATCTCACCGCTCGCGAGATCAAGACCCAGCGGCGGCGAGGCGTGGACGACCGTCGGTGAGAACCGATGAGGCGGTGGTACCGAGTCGTCAAGGCCGTTCGCAGACGCCCACTCATCGATGGTGTCGAGCAGCCGTCCGAGCTTGAGGTCTGCGAGCTCGCATTTGTTGCGCAAGGATCCGGAGAATTGGGCCCGTCCGTCGTTGATACCAGCAAGTCGGCCGACCAGCTTCACGCCCATACTGGTCAGTGCGTTGAGGTCGAACGTGGCCCGTTCGGGTGAGCCAGCGAGCTGCATGGATGGCACGCGCCGCGCCCGCACGATGTCGTCGACCGCGTCGTATCGTTCATCGAGTACGCCTGCTACCTCCATCCACCAGTGAATATCTCGACCCCGATACACGCGCGGTCCGCGTACATGCTCGCCTACCGCGAGGGTCACCTGGCGGCCGGAGCGCTGGATCTCGCACGCAATCTGCACCCCAGTCGCCGATGCGCCGACGACGAGCACGCCCCCTTCGCCGAGCTGTTCCGGGTTCCGGTACTCCGGCGGAGTCAGGGTCGTCACCGACGATGGCACCGCGTCCGCACAAGGCGGTACATGAGGCACGTTGAACGCTCCTGAGGCGACGACGACCGTCTCGCACTGCCACTCGTCTTGGCTCGTGGTCACGCGGTACTCACCATTGATGCGGCGTACCGATGTGACGGCCGTGCCGGCCTTCACGGGGGCGGCGATGAATGTCGCATAGTCCGTGATGAATTCGACGACCTCGGGCATCGTCATGAAACCGTCGGGATCGCTGCCGTCGTACGAGTATCCGGGAAGGCGGCATTGCCAGTTCGGCGTGAGCAAACGAAGCGAATCCCACCGCTCCGTCCTCCACGAGTTGGCGACCTCATGTCGTTCGAGGACGACGTGATCGATCGAGCGCTCTGAGAGGCAGCTGCTCATCGCCAAGCCGCTGTGACCGGCTCCGATCACGACGGTCGTCGTGCGCATACGGTGCTCTACTCCTCCGACCGCAATTTCGGTCAGCGAACCTCGACGCTCACGTTGGTGGGGTTGGTGATGATGTCGTACACGGCCGAGCGCTTCTGCGACTGGGCGACGAGGGCCTTGATGTCGTCGGGCGACGCGTCGGCGTCGATGTTGTAGGTCACCTTGATGTCGCTGAAACCATTGCGCACATCGCTGTCCATGCCGAGGATGCCCCGCACGTCCATCCCACCTTCGATCGTCGCCGAGACGCTGCGCAACTGGATCTCGCGGTTCTGTGCGACCGCGGCGACGCCTGCAGTCAGGCAGCTGGCCAGCGCCACGAGAACGTATTCGACAGGGGTGGCGCCATTGTCCTCGGACGCGAAGACCGTCGGGTGATCGGCGTCAAAAACGTACTTGGTGCGGTGACTCTGTTCCTCGCCGAGGCCGAAGAAGCCTTCGACCGTTGAGCGACTGTGGGTGCCGTTCTGCCACTCACAGGTTGCCCGCCACTGGAACTGCGCCGCCTCGGGCGCCTCGGTGAGCAGCCCTCGAGCGCCCAGGAGGAACTCGACGTTTACTCCGTTGTTTACCGGTGTGTCCGTAGTGGTCATGCGCTTGCTCCTTTCTCAATTGCCTTGGAGGATGTCCCCAAGGGGTTACAACACCTGCACGAGTGGCGCGCGGCGTCGCGCCTGACAATCACGGGTGTGCCCCGCAACGCCCCGATCCGGACGGCTCGAGAGGCTCTTCTGGAACCCCGAGAGCAGTGGACGCGCGGGCGTCTGCCTACTCATGGCCGGACCCCAAGCGGCGGCCGAAGGAAACGGCGGACAGAACCGGCGCTGGCGTCGACGTGCCCAGTTCGGAGTCTGGAGCTGCCCCCAGCGCGTCATTGATGGTCGAGAAGGCCACGCGGAGAGCCACAAAGGCCGTGATGGCGAAGATCTGCGTCTCGTCGAAGCCGGTGTCGCGCAGACCCTGGACGTCTCTGGCCTCGATGCCGTTCGGGTCGTTGGCGACGGCTCGAGCCCAGCAGGCCAGTGCGCGCTCTTCAGCGTCCAGACCGTCCTCTGCACCTCCAATGACCGCCGCCGCAACCTCCGATCCCAACTCCGCGGCGAGCTTCTTGCCCCACGCCAGTGTGCAATAAGAGTCACCCAGAGTTGCTGCAGCGGCCGTCACGAGGACGGCGCGCTGCCGGAAGGTGAGCGAGCCCGCCTCAGTCATTCGGCCCATGAGGTCGGACAAGCGTTCGAGCGCGGTGGGCATGTACGCCCACAGTCGCGACACGTTCGTCACGTAGCCGACGCCGTTCACGTCCTCGTCGAACAGACGCTGTGCCTCAGGCGTGTGCGTCGCCGCGGCGAGGAAGCCTGCGCCCAACTCGTCGGCTCGGAAAGTCGCAACGTTGTTGCCGCGAGGGACCCGTACCGTGGGCTTTCTGGCGACGTAGCCCACAACCGCAACGGGCGCCCGGAGCGGGAGGCCGGCGCGGACCTTCTCGCGGGCCAGCTCGATGGCAGCCTGCAAGAACGCCTCCTCACCAACCGCCTCCATGGCCTCAAAGGCCGGACCAGTCGACGCCAAGGCTCGTGCGTAGAGCTCTGGATCGGCGAACTCAAACACGAAGGGGACGTCGAAGCGCTCGACCTCGCTGAAACCGGAATCCTGAAGGAGTTTCTCGCCGGCACCCGGCCGGCCGAGCGCCACCATGGCGGCTTGGTTCTCCACCTTTGGGGGCGTGGCGAGAGAGAACGGCGACAGTGCCCACGCGCCCGGTGATGCCTTGATATGCCCCCATACGGTGAGCCCCACCCGGCCCCCGGGCACCAGGACACGGTGCACCTCGCTCATCGCACCGGGGGTCGTCCCCCAGATGCCACGGAAGCTGGTCACGACGTCGAAGACGCCGTCCTCCCACGGCAGGGCGTGCATGTCCCCGACCCGCAGGTCGGCGTCGGGGTTGCGGTCCTGGGCCACGGCGAGGAGGCGCTCCGAGGCGTCGATACCCGCGCATCGGGCGCCGCGCAGGCCGGCCAGCTCTACCGCGAGACCCGCCCCGCAGGCGATGTCCAGCAGCGCGTCTCCTGCTCCCACGCCCAGCCGGTGGTGCATGGCGACGTACTCCCGGCAATTCGCCGGCTCGCTCAGGGTGGAAAAGTCCACGACCCGCCGGCCCCAGCCTTCATCGACGCCGCGCCAGCTCTCGTCGAGCCGGGTCGGGACCGCCGGATCCCCCGTCACGGTCGTGACCTCGGGAGGGCCGGGCCAGGGATCACCGGCAGCTCGGACAGGCCGCGAAGGACGAGGCCGTCGCCGTGCCCCCAGTGCAAGTCCGCCGTCGGTACGGCAAGGGAGATCTCCGGGTACCTGCGCAGGAGCGACGCGAAAGCGATGTGGCCCTCCATGCGGGCCAGCGGCGCACCGAGACAGTGATGGATGCCGTGCCCGAACGCAAGGTGACGGGCCTCGTCCCTGTGGAGGTCGAGCGTCTCGGAGCTGGCGTATCGGTCCGCGTCGCGATTCGCCGCGGCGAGGCAGATTATGACCTGTTCACCGGCGGGGATCGCCACACCACCGAGAGTGATCGGCGCTGCCGTGTAACGAAACGTCGAATGAGGGACCGGGGCGTCGAAGCGCAGGAACTCCTCCACGGCTTTGGGGATCCCCGCGGGGTCGGCGCGGAGCTGGGCGAGCTGAGCCGGGTTGTGGAACAGGGCGACGATGCCGTTGCCGATGAGGCTAGCGGTCGTGTCGTGACCGGCGACGATCAGCTGAAAGATCGTCGAGAGCAGCTCTTGGCTGTCGAGACACTCTTCTCCCTCGCGGGCATTGATCAGACCGGAGACGAGGTCGTCGCCGGGCTCGCTCTGCTTTGCCTCGACAAGTGCTCCCAACATAGCCACGACGGTGTCGGACGCCTCCTTCGCCGCCGCATACTCGGCCGGAGTGGACGTGGGGACGAGCAGCTTGGTGAACCCTTCACCGAGCCGGGCACGGTCGCCCTCGGGTACGCCAAGGAGCTCGCAGATGACGGTGAACGGCAGTGGGAAGGCAAAGGTTGCAACCAGATCGATCCGGGTGTCAGGTCCCTGACGAGCGATGTCGTCAAGAAGGTCGTCCGTGATGGTCTGAATGCGGGAACGCAACGCTTCGACTCTTCGCGCTGAAAAGGCGGCTGAGACGAGCCGCCGCAGCCGAGTGTGGTCGGGCGGGTCGACCGTCAGCATGTGTCGGGCGAAGTCCGGTCCGGGTAGGCCTTCAGCCACGACGCCGGAGCCTGTCGCCAAAGCCGCGTGCATGTTCTTGGAGAGCCGCGGTTCGTTGAGGGCGGCACGTGCCTCCCCGTAGCGCACGACGAGCCAGGCGCCATGCCCGTCGGCCAACGTCACCGCATGTACTGGGCCGAGCTCGCGGACCTGTGCGAATACAGGAAACGGGTCGTCGAGATCATACGACCCCCACGCGGCCAGAGCTTCGGTGATCGTCATCAGTCACCTCCCCGTCAGAGCAGCCTTGCGACGGACCGATCGACACTCTCGTCGAAAAGCTCGCGGAGGCCGTCGCGGGACCTCCTTTGTAGCTCCCCACCTCGACCCTCGTCGATGGCCCGAAATGACCGCCCTCGGCAGACGCTCGCCATCAGCGTGCCGGGCTTGAACAGGACGGCTCCGGCTGCGGCCGCCGTTCGCATGGTCCCACTCTTTGCGCCACAGATCAGCTACCCCTCCTCTGTTCCTTGGACTCTGCAGCCACTCGAGGTTTTGTGGCGTTACAGAGGGAAGATGGTTGGAAAGTCGGTCGACTTGGACTAGTATCCAATACGCGTGACTAACCGTCAAGAGGAAGTGCGGTCCCCCCCAACAGCACCGGCAGACTCTGCCGTCTACTGATGGCCCGAGCCTGGGAGCAGCGGAAGACCTCAGACGCGCGCCAACAGGCGACCGTCGCGTTGATGGATGCCGCCGAGCGCCTCCTCTACGAAGTCGGTTATGCGGGCGTGACCACCCGGGCGGTGGCCGAGGCAGCGGGCGTCAACCACGGGCTCGTCCACTACTACTTCGGGTCGATGGAGGAATTGCTCACCCAGACCCTCGAACGCTTTGTCGAGGAACTGGCGCTGGCCCTCGAAGCGCTGTACGTCGACCCGAATCTGACCTTCGCCGAGAAGTGGCGTCTCGGCTCACAATTCTGGGTGGAAGAGCCGACCTCACGCTTCCCGAAGATCATGCTCGAGCTATTGGCGATGGGCTGGAACATGCCGGATCTCCGGACGCAACTGACCGAGGTCCACACCCGGTTCCGAGCCATCTTCGAGCACCACTTCGGGCAAGCCCTTCGCGACTACGGCCTCGACGAGGCTCAGTTCCCCCTCAAAGTCATCGTGGCCGCAGTCACGAGTTTTCAGCTGGGCCTGATCGTCGAGGGCCTCTCGGGTGTCGAAGAAGGCCACCAAGAGCTCCTCGACTGGATCCAGCGGTGGATCGACGAACTGGAAGCCAAGCGCACGAAGCGGTGATCGACGCCCACGATCTTTGATCACGGCGTAAGCACATCGTCGTAGGTCGATCGAAAGGACGCCCCGACCTGCCGAACGGCTGCCGACGATGTACCCCATCCGAATAACCCAACTTCGGCGATCTTTGCGCTCGCCAGTCGGTCATCCCTTGCGGAGGTGGGGTTAGCGCCGGTTACGGCTGTGCAGGGCTCCCAGCGAGAAGGGAGTAGATCTCGACCATCGGCGCCGTTCCGTTCACGCCGTTGGTGTTGCCATTCTGGAGGAAGAGCCCACTCGCGTTTCGCTGGGTCCACATGTAAGTTGCGTAGGCCTGCGCTTCCGAACCGTATGCGCTGTTCGGCTCCGCTCGGTTCAACACGAACAAGTCTCGAAAGTAGATGGAGTTGAACGCAGGTCCCTGGTTTTGCAGGGTCGTCCCGGTCCCGAAGTAAGTCACAGCGGCCTCTGCGGTGTCTTGAGCGGCCGCCAGATAGCCGAGGTTCCCCGTGATTTGGTAGAGGAGCACTCCAGCACCGACCATCGCACCCTGGTTGTAGCTCCAGATCGTGCTGTTGATGCTCCCGCCAGGGTTGACGTGGTCGTCGTAGAGGCCGGTGGAAGTTTTGAGACACATGTTGACCCACTGGTACATCGCCGCGGCCCACCACAGGTCCCCTGAATCCTTGGTCAATTGGTAGAGCTGGAGACCGACCTCGGCGTTGGCAGCGTTCGCCGTGGTGTTGCGCTGGCTGCCGATGACATCTTCCCAGAACACGCCGCCGGGACAGCCGTCGGTCTGACTCGTGTCCCAGCCGGTCACCACGAAGTTGAAGAGGTCTTGAGCCAAGGTCAGGTCAATGCGGTTCCCTGTCAGCCGATATGCCTCGATCAGATCGAGTGCAGACCAGGCGTTGTCGTCGTAGTAGGTGTTGCCCCCAGGTCCCTTCGGTGGGGAAACAGCAGATTGGAATGCTGGGGGCTGGGTCGCACCGGTTGGACTTTCCTCATGAAGATCGGCATAGGAGAGCAGCCCGAACAACCTCGCATTGACGTCAGAGCGGTTGATCCAACCACCGGGCTTTGCTTCCAAGTACTCCGTTCCGGCCATTGCGTTCGTGAACGGCCAAAGACACGAATATGGGTCGCAAGAATTCGAGGGCAACCCCTGGTACAACAGATCTACCCTTTCGTAAAGGTTCTGTTGGAGGGCTTGATAGCTTGCCAGGGCTTCTTGTCCGTCGATTGACGATGCGACGCTCTGAGCGATGGTTTGACCGGAGGACGCCGCTGCCGCGGTCGTGGTGCTCAATGCCAACGATCCTATTGACGCAATCGCACAAAGGAGGACGACGGGTCCAACCGGCAGCCGTCGAACTCGCAGCTCCGTGGTTCGCGGCATCAAGAGGCGTATCCGGTGCATGGTGGCGTCCCTCCTCGGAGCAGTCTGTGGTGGCGTAGGGCCGAAGTCAACGCCCCACCGAGCCGACGGCGTGTGTTGTTCTCGGTGCACCGTAGAGGCTTGAAGCGTCACAGAACGGGCAGGATGCTCTCCATCGAGAGACGTGCTGCGTGACGCAACCAAGACCTTTCGTTCGTTGTTCCATCGACTCTCCATCGACGAGAGCGGTTCATTTGGGGTCGGGACTCCGCCCCAAGCCAGCACGCCGACTCAAATGGAAGCGCAAGAGCGCGTATGGGCTCGAAGATTCTCACCGGTGGTTGATCGAAGTCGTTGGTCAGGTGAGAAACTCCGAGGAATTCGAGATTGCGCCCATTCTGCGGTCTCGAGGCATGAGTGGATGCAAGGCCGGACCGAGCCGGTAGGAACGTTCGGGCGGCCACTCAGTCCCGGCCCGCCTCCGGCACAACGGGATAGGAGATAAGGGGTCTCGAAACTCCCCACCCCCTCACGCCGCTCCGCAGCATCCCCCGCGGGGCCGAGGTTCGAAGCCTGCCGGCCGGGCCATCCCACACATGGAGGGGAGGGCACCGCCCCCAGCGGCCAACCACCGGGAACGGAGGGGAGGGGCGAGGATGCTTCACCCTGGGAGTCCACGGGCCACCCCGCCGCGGTTCGGGGAGTGCCCCTTTGCGGGTGCTGTGATACTGGGTGCGCACTCGCTCACCGACAGGCTGACGTTTGTGCGCAACACGAGGTATCCGCCGCTCCTTCCCATCCTGTGCCATCATCCGATGAATGCTAGGCAGGAGCGAGGCGACGTCTTCGCCGCCCATGAGCTGCCGACCAGCCCCATGTCGAAATAGTCACGTCAGCCGGCCTTGCACACGCAGTTCGAGTCGAAGCGGCGGGCGGGCGCCTGGGACATGTGACAGACCGGCGACCGCGGTCGGGGCCACGTAGGGGGCATGCTGTAGCGGTCTCTCGGGCCGCCGACGGAGGAGGTGCTTGTGCCAAGGGTCACCCGGTTGCTCCTTGTGAGCATGATTCTGGTGAGCGGCGCCGTCATCGGCGCCGGGACTGGTCCATCAGCCGGAGCGGCCGTTTCTCCGGGTCAGGGCGTCACGGCCACGACGATCCGGATCGGCATTCCCTACATCGATTTCTCGGCGATCAGGAAGTTCGGCATCACGCTCGACCAGGGCAACTACCCCGACGCCTACAACGCCATCATCGCCGACCTGAACGCACACGGCGGCGTGGACGGCCGCAAGCTGGTGCCCTACCTCTTGACGGTCAGCCCGGTGGGCACGGCACCGGCGGCGACGGCGTGCACCCAGCTGGATGGGGACGACAAGGTCTTCGCGGCGATCGCGCCCTTCGAGCCCGCCTGCTTCCTCCAGCAAGGCGTGCCAACCATCGCGGGGTCATACCAGGGCGGCCCGGCCTCCGGCGTGGCGCCGAACTTCACGTTGACGCCGCCGCAGGCGGCCTACGACCCCGTGCAGCTCAAGGCGTTCGCGCACGAGGGTGTGTTCAAGGGAAAGAAGGTCGGGATCTTCGCGGGGCAGACCACGGACGAAGACGAGCTCCACGTCGTCGAATCGGCCTTGCGCTCCCTTCACGTCTCGCTCGTCGCGACAGCGGTGGACGCCGGCGCGCCGGGTGACACAGCCGCCATCAACCAGCAGGCGAACATCATTGCGCAGCGATTCCAGTCGTCCGGAGTCGACGAGGTGGTGGCCGTTGGCGAGGGCTCCCTGGTGTGGCCCGACGCGCTCCAGGCCAACCAGAGCACCTACCACCCGCCCTTCGTCGCCACGAACGAGGGCACGATAGAGACGGCGGTGCTCGCCGCATCCATCTCCCCTAAGTACCTGCGCGGCGTGCTGACCTCGAGCCCGGTCCCCTCGAACTACCAGATCTGGCACACGCCGTTCGTCCAGCACTGCGACAAAGTCGTCCGCAAGGCGTACCCGTCCGACAAGATCACGCCACCCACCAACCCGATCAGTGGTTCGGACCAAACCTTCTATTCGGTCGAGTCGGCGTGCATCAACATGGCGCTCTTCACCACCATCGCCAAGGCCGCCGGCAAGGACCTCACCGTGGCCAGCTTCGAGAGAGCCGGCTACGGGCTGCGCAACGCGACCATCCCCGGGGCCGCGTCATCAGTTTCGTTCGGACCAGGCCGGTCCTACCCGCTCGGCCCCGTCATCATGGTCACCTACGACCCGGCCAAGAACGTGTTGGACTTCGCCAACTCGGCAGCCGAGACGTAGGTCCCGGACCGTGAGTCGAGCGTGCGAGCCGTTTCGCCTCATACGCTCAGGCTGTGCACGAGATCGACTGCAACTGATTTCCCACCCTGACTACCTGGCTCGAAGGTGCCGAAGCGAGCTATTTTCTGTTGGCTGAACAGATTCACGAGAGCCTTCTTGACCCGCTCGAGACAATCCTTCGCGAACTCGACCCAGGCCTACTTGGAGCGCCGGGTCAAATACAAGCGCGAGGCCATCCGGTTGCTCAAGCGCTGCGTCCCGCGAGGTCTACCGCTGCTCCCTCCACATCTAGACATCGAACCATGGATCACCATACGCCTGTCGTCGATGAGGACAAGAGCTTGCCCTCACCAACGAGTGGCCCATCATTGGTCTGTCCGCAGTCCTCACTCGCGAAAATCCCTCGACAGGGTTGACAACATCCATCGGAGCATCGGGAAGGTGGCCGCTGGGCCAGCATGGCCGGAGTGGCTCCCGGCAAAGCCGTAGCCAAAATTACGCCCCGATGTGATAATCGAGAGGTGCCGGTGGGGCTACCGGTATGGCGAACGAGCGTGGTTCTACGACGCTCGGAACAGCCTTCGCAGGGATGGGGATTTCAAACGCATTCAGATTCCACCATTGCCATTTCGCTGTGGCAGGGCGACGCCCGCACGGGCACGTTTCGATTGCCTGCCATTGACGCTGTACGTCCGATCTCGACCCTGGCGTACGGGGTGCCAGTGGCGAGTCCGGGGGAGACGCCCGATTCCGAAGTAGGTCCGAGCGGACCTAGCAGAATCTGGTCACGATCTGGGGGTCGCGTGTTTGGCCGCTCACGCGGAATGAGAGATTCATCTTCGGCTCCTCAAGTAAGTCCGCTCCAGATCGAAGGGCACGCTCAAGAGCGCCCGAGTTCGCCGGAACGGTGGAGCACTCTCGGCACGTGACGATGCTCACGCAGGACAGATCGTCGTCCGATCGCGCGAGGAAGAGAAAGACCACCACCAGGCCACGCATTTCCAAGGACTCTTTCCGGCTCTATGCAATCCGGCGTAGGGTCTACACGAACGCTCCGGTTCACATGGAGCGTTCGGATAGGAGGCGCAGTGAACCTGCTCATCGACTCCGACACCCACCTCTTTGAGCCGTCTGGAATGTGGCAGGAGTACATCGACCCGGCGGATCGCGACGTTGCCTTGCACATGGCAAAAGACGACATGGGTTATACCTGGTTGATGTTCGGTGATCGTCGCTTGAGTTTGGGGGGGCCACATCGCCCGGGTGACGTCGACGGTATCGGCGTTTTTCGGCAACGCTTGCTGGATGGCTTGCCCGCGGATTTCGATCTTGACGAGTTCACGGCGAGCTACTCCGACCCGGAGGCTCGCCTCCTTCAGCTAGATCGAGCTGGTTTCGACGCCTCGATCATGTTTCCGAACTACGGGATAAGTTGGGAGCGACCTCTCCAGCATGATTTGCGCGCCACCCTGGCCAACATGACCGCGTGGAACCGTTGGATCGTGGAGATAGCCGCCAAAGGTGGGGGGCGACTCTACCCGGTAGCCCACTTAAGTCTTCGGAATTTGGCGTGGCTTGAAGCTCAGTTGGCGACGCTGGCTGATGGTGGCATCCGTCTGGCCTTGATTCCGCCCTCGTTGGTCGACGGGCGGCCCTTGTCGCACCCCGAGCTCGATCGCGCTTGGGCTGCATTCGTGGACCACGGGATCACTCCGGTGTTCCACGTCGCCAATCAAGCTCGCCCATTCGACGAGGCGTGGTACGGAAAGGATATGGAGGGGGGAATCACGCCGCTTAGCGTCGTCTTCATATGGACGGGCGCAGCGCTCGCGATAACCGACCTGATCCTGAACGGTGTTCTGGAGCGCTACCCAGAACTTCGGATAGGCATCATGGAACTATCCGCGACCTGGGTGCCGCAGCACCTGCAGATGATGGATGGTGGTTACCGCCACACGGCCCGCTTCAATGGGGAATCTACGGAACTCTCTCTCATGCCAAGCGAATACTTCCGACGTCAAGTGCGGGTTGCAGCTTTCTCGTACGAACAGCCGCACCGACTGATGGCGCGCTCCGGCGACATCTTCATGGCGTGCAGCGACTATCCCCATACCGAAGGGACGTTTACCGCTATCGAGGACTACAAAGCCTCGGGGCTCGTGCCTGAGGACGGCTCTGCCGGCTTCTTCGGAGGCAATGCCGCCTATCTCTTGAGGGCGCCCCGGCCGAGCTGAAAGGGAGCAGGTCGCTTCCGATCACGAAGTTGGGAGTTACTTTCGTATCCCACCGGGGTGAGCTGATCGCGCTCAGACGCCGGGCAATATCGACCCCCAAGCGGAATGCCGTGGATAGCGAGCGACTCCCAAAAGCCGATCGGTCGGGCTCCCTTTGGGGTCGCCCGCCGTCCCTCGTCCGGCTTCCGGCTGCTTGGTGCCCCTCTGCGTTCCTTGGCGTGACAACGACGGGTGGGGACGGAGGGCCGCCCCCGGGCCGAAACGGCCCAGAAGCGCCACGCCGAGCGGAAACGCGGATCGGACGCGCACCGCACCACAGCCGGGGGCACGAGGCAGACGGCGCCACCAGGAAACGGAGGGGCGCCGCGGCGCGGGCGGGGGCTGTTGGCGGCAGGCCCGCGCCGCGGACCTGCCCCATTCCGCACCATGGGGGGATACCCGACGGAGTGACAAATGGGTCGCCGGGGGACCTTGGTGGGCGCGCGGCCGAACCCACCACGGTGGTCCTCGCTACGGAACCGTGAGCGACCCCGTCACGGGACTTCCGCCGGACCACTGAATGCTTACATGCATCGTGCCCGTCGTCCCCGAGAATGCTCCAGTCCCTGAGAGAACGGTGAGCGTCAGCTCAAAGTCGATAGGAGAGTCCAACTGGCTGAGGGTTCCGGCTGCATTGCCCTCAAGTGTGCCAACGCTCGTCGCGATATTGAAAGTTCCCGTGTAGGTGAATGGACTTCCGCTGATGGCGACGCATCCGTCCAGGTGAAGTTTCACCGATCCCACGGCGGCGTTCCCTGGGTACGTGGCGTCGAAGACCTGTTCTACGAAGGAGCAACCACCTGTCCCAAACGTGAACGATGTCGTGCCGGAGAACGAGCCAGCCAGGTCGGCGAGGCTGATCGGGTTATGGATGAAATAGCTGACGCACTGGCCTTGGTTCCTAAAGGGCTGCCCTGATGCGTCAGTGAGCGTCTGCCAGCCACCATCTTTGCATTGCAGGACTGCGGTTGGAGGAGCTGCACCCGCCCGAGCACCCATCGAAGTGACTGCGATCGGAACCACCACAACCGGGAGAGCGGCGAGAAAGACGCTGGCGAGCAACCGTCGAAGCATCACAACCCCCTACTCGAGCACGACGCCCTCTGTAGGGTCATATTCAACCTTTGGCTCGTGGTCGTCAACCACTGAAGTAACGGTCCTCTTTTGCGGACCACCTTGTTGTCGGGACTGTCCCCATGGGTCGGGTAGCAGGGACACAGTACGTCAAGGCTGTGCCATGCCTCAGAGCGCCAATGAAGCGAAACGGCATTTCGCGCTCAGTCACTGCTCGGACCCGTGCCGTCCGCGTCCGGGTGCTGCAGCCTTTCCTGGACCATCTGATGTATTTCCTGGGTCACCTCGTGAATGGTGCGCGTAAGGTCTGTGTTCAGCTTTAGCTCTGTCTCTGCCGTATGGAAGTCATGATCGGCCTTCGCCTGTTGGAACGTACCCTGCCGGTTTTGTCCGATCATGACGAATGTAGAAAGGAAGATGGCTTCGAGCGACACAAGAAACGTCAAGAACTGGAAGGGGTAGGGGTCAGCGCCGAACATGCCGGTCGCGACCCAAAACGTAAAGATTGCAAGATGGACCCAGACAAACGCCATTGACCCGGCATACGTTGTGATTTGGTCGGCGAGGTGCAGCTGCCAGTTGTTAGCCCGCTTCTCTATCTGGTAGAGGGCCACTGGTGAGTGCTGCTGGTCGTGCGGGGTATAGCTCGACCGCGGTTGGTTGATGGTGGTCGCAGGTGTGGACATTTGACAGCGCCTCCGTCGTTCGAGGGTTTCAGCGACAGTCTGCTTGCTACCCCATGTCGGGTCACGCCCTTCGCCCGATGGCGTGTTCAGGTCACCGCGAGTGCCCAACCGTCACACCGTCTCGGCGTACGGGTCACCCGTCGGGGTTCCGACCCACCGGCAGTCAGCTACTGGACCGAAGAGTCCGCAGACCCGGTTCGAGCAGATCGTCCGGCCCTGGCGCCGGCCGCTCGTGCCTCGTGAGGTCAGGGGCTGGCGGCTAGACCCACCACCGGGGCGTTAAGACGGGTGGCGCCCATCGAGCCATAAAAGCCGGCGTCGCCGTAGGTGAACACTCCGCCATCGGCCGCCACCAGCCAATAGCCCTGCCCTTCCGGGGTGGCGGCCGTGCCGACGACCGGGGCGTTGAGACGTGTGGCAGCTTGCGAGCCGTAGAAGCTGGCGTCGCCGTGGGTGAACACCCCGCCATCCGCCGCCGCCAGCCAGTAGCCGTTCCCTTCCGGGGTGGCGGCCGTGCCGACGACCGGTGCGTTGAGACGGGTGGCACCCTGCGAGCCGTAGAAGCCGGCGTCGCCCTCGGCGAACACCCCACCATCGGCGGCCACCAGCCAGTAGCCCTCGCCGTCGGGGGTGGCCTCAATGCCGACGACAGGGGCGTTGAGATGGGTGGCAGCCTGCGAGCCGAAGAACCCGGCGTCGCCCTCGGCGAACACCCCGCCATCGGCCGCCACCAGCCAGTAGCCCTCGCCGTCGGGGGTGGCCGCCATGCCCACCACCGGGGCGTTGAGATAGGTGGAGGCCTGCGAGCCGAAGAACCCGGCGTCGCCCTCGGCGAACACCCCGCCATCGGCCGCCACCAGCCAGTAGCCCTTTCCGTCGGGGGTGGCCGCCATGCCCACCACCGGGGCGTTGAGACGAGTAGCAGCCTGCGAGCCGAAGAACGGGGCGTTGAAGGCGAAGATCCCCCCATCCGCGCCCACCTCGTAGTAGCCGTGGAAGGCGATCCCGGAGATCGTGACGGTATGGGTGGTGCTGGCTGAGGGTCCCCCATTTCTGCTCATGGTCTGACCGGTGAAGACCTGGGTGGTTGAGGTGCCCGACGAGTCGGTCACCGTCAAGGTGACGGGATAGGACCCGGGCGCGGCGTAGGTGTGGAAGATGGTCGGCGTGGCCGTAGTCAAGTTGATGCCGTCACCGAAGCTCCAGGCGTATCTGGCGATGGTGCCGAAGTGGGCGCTCGAGGCCGAGGCGTCAAAAGAGATAGGGGATCCGGCCGGTGCCGGGGCGGCAGTGAACGAGGCGATGGGCGCCTGGTCGGGGGTGAGCGAGATGCCGAGCGGAGAGGTCCCCACCGGGATCGGGGTGCCGGGGCTATTGGTGGCGGTGGTGATCGGGGTCACTGTGTTGGAGGAGGCGTTGGCCACGTAGGCAGTCGTGCCGTCGGGGGTGATGGCGATGCCCGTGGGATTTCCCACGGTGATGGGGGTGCCGGCGGTGTTGGTGGCGGTGTTGATCGGGGTCACCGAGTTGGAGCCGTTGTCGGTCACGTAGGCGGTGGTGCCGTTTGGGGTGATGGCGATGCTTTGGGGTCCGGTCCCCACGGGGATGGGTGTGCCGGCGGTGTTGGTGGCGGTGGTGATCGGGGTCACCGTGTTGGAGAAGAAGTTGGCCACGTAGGCGGTCGTGCCGTTCGGGGTGATGGCGATGCCGAAGGGAATGGCCCCCACCGGGATCGGGGTGCCGGGGGTATTGGTGGCGGTGGTGATGGGGGTCACCGTGCCGAGCAAGCTGCTGTTGACCACGTAGGCGGTCGTGCCGTTCGGGGTGATGGCGATGCCGAAGGGAGTGGTCCCCACCGGGATGGGGGTGCCGGGGCTATTGGTGGCGGTGGTGATGGGGGTCACGTTGTTGGAGCCGTTGTTGACCACGTAGGCGGTCGTGCCGTTCGGGGTGATGGCGATGATTTCGGGATGGGTCCCTACCGGGATGGGGGTGCCGGGGGTGTTGGTGGCGGTGTCAATCGGGATCACGGTGTTGGAGTCAAAGTTGGCCACGTAGGCGGTCGTGCCGTTCGGGGTGATGGCGATTCCCGTGGGACGCATCCCCACGGGGATGGCGGTGCCGGCGGTGTTGGTGGCGGTGTCGATCGGGGTCACCGTGGCGGAGAGGTTGTTGGCAACGTATGCCGTGGGTGCGGCGGTGACCGCTCCGGCCGGCGGCGCCGTACTGAGGCTTGCGCTTGCCACAACGGAGAAGATCGTGGCGCTCAGCGCTAAGGCTAAGCCCAGCCGCCCGACACGACCTGCGCGATTGCCGTAGACGGTGAAGCCTCCACAGAACTGCGCAGGCAGCCGTAAAGTGCGTCGAGAACGGCCCACTCCACGCCGAGGTTCCGACATCCCTGCCCCCTCTCGACCGCAGCGACGCCTCACATACCCGTCACGGTGCACCCTAGACCCGGTGTCTCGGAGTACTCGAACAACACCGTCACAACACGATCATCCCGCTCAGGCGTTTGCGCCGGGGCGCCGTACCAGCCGTAGGCCGGCTTGGATTCACAGGCGGCGGCTATGCCCATCGCGGTCATCGGGGAGGTCCTGAACCACGACTCCCATGATGCTCCCGACAATCCCACCTCTGCGCCAAGTTCGGTAGTGCCCCCGTACGCCATCGGGACGGTGGAAAAGTCCGGCACAATTGGGCTATCCCGTCAGCTCCACATTGGAGCAAGATTATTCAATGACCAGTAATGAGTTTGCCGCCCTGGCGGACTTTCAATAGACGCCCTGACTGAGGTCGTGGACGCCGACTGGACAACACAGGCCGGAGTGCTCGAGTGGAGCCGTTGGCAGACGGTCGATCACATGGTCGATTGCATCTTTTCGTACGCTCTGCAGATCGGTGCGCGAGCGCAGTCTGGATACCTCCCGTTTGAAGAACTGCACGCGAAGCCGGAAGCGACGCCGCTCGACCTCGTAGCCGGTTTACGGTCGGTAACGGCCCTGTTCGTCGCCGTCGTCCGCGATTCACCTGGGACGGTGACAGCTTCAGACAGCGTTCTCGATTTGAGCCTTTCCGATTGGTGTGCTCGGGCGGCATATGAGCTGGTCCTGCATACGCATGACGCTGTGTGGGGACTTGGCGGGGAACTCGATCCACCGCTGGAACTGTGCCGGGTGATCTTGGAGTCCGATGCTCTGTGGATGCTGGACCGCGAGCAAGCAATAGCGGGAGCCGACCCTTGGGCGGCGCTCCTCTTGGGCTCTGGGAGGCCTGAGATCGTTGCCTGAGTAGCGCGGACAACTGAACTGCCCCCGTTCGCTCGCTGCCGGGACGGTGGCCATAGCCCACTCGGCAAAGTCCTAGTTTTGGGATCGTGGCGAACGAGGACATACACGCGCGATCATCCGGTGCCGAGGCAATCGAAGTCGAAGGGATCAAGGTCGCCCCACCGCTAACCAGGAATCAAGCTCGAACACTTGCATCCAATGGTCTGCTCGCAGACGGGACCGAAAGCCTGATGGGAACATGGCTTCGTGTCGTAGCGTCCTGGGCTGACACGGTCCGGGAGGCTCGGCGCAGACCTGGGGACCTTCAGCTCACCGAGAAGGTCAATGGCGAGTGGTCCTTCATCGAGACACTCCGCCACCTTGTCTTCGTCACCGACACCTGGATCGGAATGGGCGTACTCGGCTCGGAAGTCCGGCACCCGCTCGGGCTTCCGCCGCACTTCCTTACAAACGGAAAGGAACTCGGGCTCGACCTCGAATCCAAACCCGATTTGGATACCGTGCTCCTCGCCCGGACGGATCGTCAGAAGAGCTTCGAGAGCGCGCTCCACGCCGTAGGAGACGACCTTGGCGAGCCGTGCCTCGGGCCACTCTCAGGCTTCACTAACCTAGGTGCCTTCCAGGTCGTGATCGCCGAGGAGTGGTTCCACCGCGCCTTCGCTATTCGGGACCTCGCCACCTTGACCGGAAGCTAACTGGGCGCGGAGTCGCCCCTTGTGAGAGGTGCCCCACTTCATCGCGTCGCCGCCGCCGGACTTGGGCACACGTCGTATTCTGCCTCCATGGACCGCATAGGTCGGAAGGGTCGCCGAGCCGAGCGTGTACTCACATGTCTTGCCAGCCTGTCGGACGTATGCGACGGCGGCGAGATCAGTGAGTTGGAGCACGCTTTGCAGACTGCAACTCGTGCCGAACTTGCGGGTGCGGACGATGAGTTGATCGTGGCGGCCCTGTGCCATGACATCGGCAAGATCTTCGGAGATGTGGGTCATGGAGAGATGTCCGCCCAGCTTCTGAAGCCCCACATTCGGGCCGAGCTGGTCTTAGTCGTTCAACATCACGGAGCGTTCACCGCTCGGCACTGGGACCCGTCCTTGGAGGGCGAATCGGATCCGAGAATCCAGCACCGGGATGAGCCGTGGTATCCCCTGGCCGAGGTATTCGTTGATGAATGGGACATGGAATCGTTTGACCCTCTGTACCCCCGTGAGGAGCTTGAGCATTTCGCTCCACTAGTGCGGCGGCTCGTCACAGGAGCTTGAGTCCGAGGGCTAAATGCCCCAGTGCACCGGATCTGTGACAATGTAGTCGTCAGGGTCATTAGAGCGGACTTTCAGGTGGCGAAGCTACGAGAAGGATTCAACGAATAGGTCGAAAATCTCCTCGGCCTCGTCGCCTGGCACGATCTCATCGACGGGCGGAATGAGGTTCAGGCCCGGTTGACGACCGAGTTCGGCTGGTACGAATTGACCCAAGCCGACAGTTGCCAGAACTCGCTGAGGGTACCCGGGCGGGAGTGAGCCTGCCGGCTTGTTTAGTGCGCGTTCGACAGACTGCGAAAGTGCGTCAGTGAAGTCTTCCGCGACCGAGAGGCCTCGAATAAGGCCCGTGTCGACATCAAGGATCATCACGGCAATCGCGACAGGTTGATCAACCACTCGAATGGAGGCCGAAACATCGCGGCTCATAATCATCCAGGTGATGGGTGGCACAGGTTCGAGAATAGAGGGCAAGACTGGGATCGGATGCCCCAGACCGCCCGGCTAGGGGCGCTCGGCCATTGACGACCGGTGGGTGTTCGCTGTCCTCCCCGACAAAAGGAGGATGTCATGCCCACCTCGAATCCCAGTGCGCTCGCCTTGGTGGTCGCTTACGACGCCGGTCCGTTCGATCAGGCCCAGATGGCAGCGGCCGCATTCCTGGCCCGGTATAGCGGTCGAACACTTGAGACCTACCGCTACGACCTGCGCTCCTTTGTCCAATGGTGTGCCGACATCGGTCTCGATGTCCTCGGGGCGAAGCGGGCACACATCGAGCTGTGGAGAAGCGCCATGGAGGAGCGGGGGTCGGCTGCCTCGAGAATCGATCGCCGGCTCTCGACGATTTGTTTGTTCTACCGCTTTGCCCACATCGACGGCCGGATCGCGTCGAACCCTGCGCAGTACGCCCGCCGCCCCAAGGTCTATCCGAGCGAAGGTCGCGGTCTCGACCGCGGCGAGCTCGGCACGTTCCTCTTCACGGCCGAGCGCTACGACCCTGACCATGCCGCCCTGGCTGGCCTGCTCGGCCTCAACGGACTGCGGGTGAGCGAAGCCTGTTCAACTGACGCCGAAGACCTGGGCTTTGACCGGGGGCGTCGAACGCTGCGAATCGTTGGGAAAGGCAACAAGCCCGCTGTGATTCCACTGGTGCCGAGAGTCGCTCGCACGATCGACCCTGCTCTCGGAGAACAATCCGAGGGACCGATTCTGCACCGCCACGATGGACAGCGACTCGACCGCCGCACGGCGCACCGCTGGGTTCGCTCCATCGGCAAGCGCGCTGGCCTCGGGATCGTCCATTTTCACATGCTACGGGCCGCCTTCATCATGGCGGCGCTCGATGCGGGGGTTCCCCTACGCGATTTCCAGATCGCCGCTCGCCATGCCGATCCGAGGACGACCACCATCTACGACCGGCGGCGGGAGAATTTTGATCGCCTTGCGGCCTATGTCGTAGTGGCCTTCGTAGCTGGCGGTTAGGAGTTCTCCAGACTGATACCTCGCCGTCCGGCAATCGCTCGTGCGACCACTTCGGGCAGTCGCCCGGTCAGCTCGGCCGCCACTCGGACGTAGAGCACTAGGGCGTAGAATGCGTACTCCCACATGTCTTCGATGCCCCACCCATACGCCTCATCCAGAAGATCCGGGTAGATACCAGCTCTGATCATGGCCGCGGCCATGAGGGCGCAGTGGCTCTTGTGCTGTTGGGACTTGCCGCGGAAGTGGTATTCGGGGAGATATTGTTCGCGCAGTCCCTCGTACTGAATCGGCTTGGCCGGTGATGCCTCAGCTTCTGCAATGGCCTCTGCTGCGAGCTCGAGCAGAACCTCGGCCGGGAACGTGTTGTTACGAGGATGGAGGGCGACCAGCTGCTCCATGATCGAGTCCGAGTCCTGATCTGCCATCAAGCCGAGCAGACCGAGGCGAGCGGCATCGACGTAGTCCTGGTCGGTAGGGCGAGTTTGAGAAGCCATCCTTGCTCAACGCTAGATCGAAGAGCAGGTGCTGGGAGTGGCCCACGTGTCGGCGGATTGGGGCACCCTGAATCACCACCCGAATAGGGTGCGCGTATGAGTACTTCATACTGGCGTGGCGCCGCCGAGGACGAGGCTATGCAGGACGAGCACGGCTTTATATGGAAGGCGATGCTTCAGACGATCGACGCGGACCTGGCGGGTAGACGGGTCCTTGACGCCGGCTGCAATCGTGGGGGCTTCCTGCGAATGCTCGCCGACACCGCAGGCATCGCCGAGGGTCACGGGTACGACCCAGCGTCGGACGCCATTGCAGACGCACGCCGCCTCGCCGGTGCCAGGCCACTCACCTTCGAGGTTGCCCAGACAGTTCCGGTGGGGTGGGGTGAGTTCGACGTGGCGTTCAGCCATGAGGTCCTCTACCTGCTCGAGGACCTCGCGGCCCACGCCGATGATCTCTTTGCCGCCTTGAAGCCCGGCGGGTCGTACTTCGCAGTCATGGGCGTTCATGAGGGAAGCCCGATGATGTCGGCTTGGCACGCGGAAAGTGCAGCCGAGCTGGACCTTCCACGGCTGTACGGGCTCGACGAGGTCGTGAGCATCTTTGGGAGCGCCGGTTTTTCCGTTTCGGTTGCCAACTTGAAGCTGCGCTTTGTCCCCGTATCAGCGCATCGGCACGGGCACAGTCATGGGAGCAACCTCCTCGCGTGGTTGGACTACTACACCCGGGAAAAGGTTCTGCTCTGCTTCAATCACCCGTCTTTATAACTTGCCGGTCGAGCGCGTAGCTCAACGCTAACTGAGGCCCCAGTCCCGGCGGGCGAACTGGGGCACCTATTCGCTGACGCCGATCAACTAACGAGGTGATCGTGGACCTTGCGGGTGGATGGTCTCGCCTCGGGCCAGCATCTCCACAAACTGCTCGATGCGTCTGGCTCGAGTCTCCAGCTTCTTTGCGCTTCCGATCCGATAGAGGATGGAGTACCGATTCGCACTTGTGAGCGTCTGAAACCTTGCCTGAGCACGAGGATTGGCAATCAGGGCGTCCGCCAAATCCTCTGGAACCTCCACGCTCGCTTGTCCGGCGTAGGCAGTATTCCACCGACCATCCGCTTTGGCCTGCCGAACCTCGGCTTCTCCCGACCGATGCATTCGGCCGGAGGCGCTCAACCTCTCGACGATGGCGACGTTCCGTTGAGACCAAGGGCTCCGAGCGTTTCGGGGTGTGAATCGTCGCCGGTATGTCGCGTTGTCACGACGCCCGAGCTGCCCATCGATCCAACCAAAGCAGATCGCCTCGTCGAGTGCCTCGTCGTAGGAGAGCGTTGTCGGATGCATCGTGCCCTTCTTGGCTAGGACGAGCCACGCGCCTTGTGACTTGGAATGGTGGCCCTTCAACCAGGTCCGCCATTCGGCAGCATCAGCGATCAAAAGCTCTGGAAGATCCACCATTTTACGGTATCCCGTTGTGCCGGACTGTCCCACCGTCCCGGGCACTGGGCGACTCTGGCTCGGGATGCGCATGCGTAATCAAATCCATATCCTTCGCGTATGAGCCGACTAGGACGTAGCGAAAGAGGCTCGCGGGAGGGGAGGGATCCGACGCCGGTCGACCCGCAACTACGTGCGGCTGCAGGCGAGATCCTGCGTGATGAAGACGAAGCCCTGAACGCCCCCCAGCCTCCGATCGAACAAGAAGTCCTACATGGCTTCAGGGATTTCATGCTCAACGACTTTCTGCCCTGGACTGCTGAAGAAAAAGCGCGTCTAGCCGGTGGAGCAGCGGATCCTTGAGGACGCTGCTGTAGAACGTGTCTTCAAGCCGATGGAGCGCCTCTTCGCCACCCGCGAATTCGTAGAGGGACGGCATCCCCTAATCGTATGGCCACCTATGCGCATCCAAAACGGGCAACCCCGAAGTACAAACTGTCACTCCGAGCCGGCGAACTGTGGCACCCTGACCGGAGAAACAACTGTCGCCACGCCACCATGGCCGGTGTGGCGAGTTACCGGATCATCCGTAGCTCACCGTACCCGTGCCGGTCACTTGTCCGATTGCTGCGCTGGGGTTGGCATTGCCGTTCATGTTGCACTTGCCCTTATCGAGCGGAAGGACGAAGGCATACGAGATAGTCACGTTTATCGTGCCCGTGATTCCGGCATACGCTTTGGTTCCACTGATAGCAGTGGCTGGCTCGGTCACCACGAACGTCGCTGAGCACGTCGTCGCGTTCACCGTTGTGGGCGCAGCGCTGTTGTTGTTTTCTGCGGCATCAATCTTCTGCGTATTGAAGAAGATCGTGCCCTTCGTAAGGTTGAAGAGGCGGTAGCCGGGGTTTTGCTTCTTTGATTTCTTGCCGTTCGCCGTCGCGCCTACTGATGTGCCGTGGTCCCCGATCGCCCCGGTGAAGATAACCTTGAAACTCGTTCCGTTGTTAGGACCGAGTGAGGCCCATAGCTGCGTTTGCCCGCTCACCGGCGTCGCCGCACCAGCCGAACTGCCGATGAAACCCGCTCCAGCCAATACCAGCCCCGCTAGTGCCGTGCCAATCGCTCGATGCATAGCCGCCTCCTGTCTGTTCGCATCTTCGCCGGATGCGGAGGCCAAATGTATAGGACATCAGGCGCTTCTGCACGCTCCAATGTCCTAGTAAGGCTGCGTGGTTACGGGTACTCGGCGTCACGAACGGAAAACGCATTGCGCCGCATTTCGGTAATGAGGGCAATCGCCCGACTGACCCACTCGTGCCGAGTGTCCCACCGTCCCGGCAGCGTACTGGGATGGTACGTGCGGTTAGACCGGGGGGTCCGCTGGACGGCGCTTCGTGACTGGCCGTTCGGAGAACCGAGCACCCCCGCATTTGGCGCATTCCCTGAGCGGGTCCATCACTGGCTCCCGAGTAGCCACTAAGGCTTCACGAGGGTTTTCTACCCCGCGTGGTCGAAGTACCGGCTGACGCATCCTCTTTTGTTTCTGCGCATGGGTCACAGTCCAGTGATAGCCGCAGTCCCGGCAAGTCCGTTGGTAGAACCGGTGAAGGGCGACGAGTGCCATAGTTCTGAATCCTGCCACGGGCAGAGTGCCGGAGCCGGTCTCCGTTGGCTGGCACAACGGTCCCCTTGATGCCGGATTGTGGCACCCCTACCCGGCAGCGATCGATAGGGGGCACCTTCCACGGGCTCGCTCCCTGATGCGACGCCGGAGGGGTTTACATTGACTGGTTGGTGGGATCAAACGGCTCCGAGGAGATCGCTAAGTCGGTTGGCCCGAGTCGCTCGGATTCGGCCCAACCGTGGATGGAGCTCGCGGCCGACTACGAGCGGGCCCGCAGCAGGGACGATTCGCTGGACCGGCTGGTGGAATGGCCCGCGCAGCGCGAGTGCCTTGGGGACATCACTGGTCGGTCTGTGCTCGACCTCGGCTGTGGGAACGGCGGCAAACTTGCCGAGCTCGTTCGAGCTGACGCCGGCGCCTCTGTCGGCGTCGACATCAGCGGCAGCTTCATCACCAACCGCCCGAGCGGTCTGGAACTCGTGCAGGGCGACTTGTCCGAGCTGGATTCCGTCGCTGCGCTAGCGGGTCGACGGTTCGACCGGATCATGTTCCTGCAGTCCTTTGGCTATGCGTCTGATCCGGTTCGCACGCTGCGGGCGGCGCGGGCCATGCTGACTGACGACGGCTTCATTCTGCTGACCAGGACCCACCCGATCCGATACGCCCTCGAACGCGCCGAACGGAACGGGACCTCGCTCGGCGAGGAGTACTTCAGCAGGGGCGTGTACTCCTACCGCAGCAGCTGGAACGATCAGATCAGGCTCTCCAAACTCCCCTACACGATGTCGGACTTGTTGAACGTCTTCAGCGCTGCAGGGCTGTGGATCGAATCCACGGTCGAGCCGCAACTGTCCGAGGAGGCCCGACGCCGCTACCCGCACAAGCAGGCGTGGATGGACAAATACCTCGGCATCCTCATCTTCGTCCTTCGCCCGCTGCCCGACCACTGGGGCCCCAAGACCGAATGATCGCACTGCTGCCGCGCCACCTCGGAGCTCTCAGATCCGGCAGCGAGGATTGAAGTGGCCGCTGAGTGATCCACCACTTCGGTGAACGGATTGGTCAGCGTGTGGGTGGGTGCCCAGGCCAGGTCTGACTCTAGAAAACCGGCTGACGTCCCTTGGGACTGTCTTTAGTTCGATCCGTCGGCCTGGCCCGGTCACCCACTCGACACCTTCCGGTCGGACGGAGTGACCTCATAGGAGCCTGCCTGAAACAGGCCCGTCGCTGTCTTGTCCATCGTCCCGCTGGTGCGGTGTCACCCCAACCCAATCCAACGAAGGGATGACAGTGAACACTCTGGCACGGAGCATCACCGGCGGCGTCGATACACACCTCGACGTCCATGTAGCTGCGGCTTTGGACGAGCGGGGCACCCTGCTCGGAGTCGAGAGCTTCGCCACCACCGAGAGTGGCTACAAGAAGTTGCTCGGGTGGTTGAGCGACTTCGGCCCCGTTGAGCTGGTCGGCGTCGAAGGCACGGGTTCGTATGGAGCCGGGCTGACCCGGCACCTCCAGGAGGAACGGATTCGAGTCGTCGAAGTGGACCGCCCCAACCGCCAGCGCCGGCGGCGCAAGGGCAAGTCTGATCCCCAAGACGCCATCTCGGCTGCTCGGGCTGCCCTTTCGGGTGACGCAGCCGGTGAGGCCAAGTCGAGGGACGGAAACGTCGAGTCCATGCGGGTTTTGCGGGTGGCGCGGGCATCGGCGCGCAAGGGACGGACCCAGGCGCTCAACCAGATGCGCAACCTTGTTTCGACCGCCCCCGAGCAGATCCGCGCCGAGCTCCGGGGCCTCAGCGTCTTCCAGCTCCTCGAGCGGGCCTCGGCCTATCGACCCGGCACCAAGCGCGACATCGTCTCGCTGACCAAGTTCACCCTGCGCATGTTGGCCCGGCGAGCCATCACCCTCGAAGAGGAGATCAGCGAGATCGACGCCATCCTCACACCCTTGGTCAAAGAGACCGCGCCCGAACTCGTCGCCACTCTCGGTATTGGGACCGACGCCGCGTCGGCGCTCCTCGTCGCAGCCGGCGACAATCCCGGGCGCCTGCGCAACGAGGCGGCCTTCGCCCATCTCTGTGGCGCCTCACCGCTCGATGCGAGCAGCGGCAAGAACGAGCGGCACCGCCTCAACCGCAGCGGTGATCGTCAGGCCAACTCCGCCCTCTGGCACATCGTGCTCACCCGGATGGTCTACGACCCACGCACCACCGAGTACATCGATCGACGCAGGAAGGAAGGCTTGACCAAGAAGGAGGCGGTGCGCTGCCTCAAGCGCTACGTGGCCCGAGAGGTGTTCAGCCTCCTACCACACGAGAAACTAGGGCTTGACAGCCCATAGGAGCATCGAACGGGGATATTTACCCCAGAACCTGCCATCACGCACGCGCGTGTCGGGGAATCCTCCAAGGATTCCCCGACACAGTTCGGGCGATCAGTGCAGGACCGGCTCCAGGTGCTCCGTCTCTAGGTGCTCCGTATCCGAGGGATCCACCACCGGAGCGGCCGTTCCCCGGGAGGCGGCCCGCTCGGTCCAGATGTCGAGCACGAGCAGGCTCAGGTTCGACACGGCGGCCGCACCGATGATCGTCGTGATCAACGCGATGAGCCCGCTGGTCACGTTGAACCCGAGTACGGCTCCGACCACCGCACCGACACCCGCGGCACCGATGCCCTTGGCCCGCATCGCCTTCGGCGTGTCGGTGCGGACCCAGCCGGCGTAGACCCCGAGCCAGATCGGCACCGCGGTAGCGACCACTGTCAGCAGCTGGTCGTCGAACGGCTGGCTCGGCCAGAGCCAGAACCGCAGTATCAACAGTGCGCCGAGGAACCATCCGCCGAGTCCGAACACGATCGGACCGGCCGAACGGATCCATGCGCCCGTCTTGCGGCCGGTACCGCCTCGGCGGCGGATCCGGATCGCCAACACCACGAGCCAGATCACCGCCACCAAGGCGACGCCGACCATCGTCGCAAGGATCTTTTTGGCAATCGCTGCCTGCGAGTCACTTGTGGCGAAGCTGACGTCGTTCGGGGTGTAGCGGGACGTGTCGACCTGGCCGGTGGCGTAGAACGTGGTCAGCAGCTGCGTGCTGGCGCTCGGCTCGTAGGCGTCGAAGTCGTCCACGTGCCCGAGTCCGGACAGGATGACCTGATGCCCGTTGGAAAGGTGCGGCAGCAGCTCCTTCGTGGCATTCTGGGCCGGCGTTTGGAAGTCGAACGTCCCGCCGATGAGCAGTGTCGGGACGCTCGAGTTCTGCACGCTGGTGTACTGGTTCTCACTCGGATTGGCCGGCCAGGCGTGCACAAGGCCTCCTGCCCCCCACAAGAACTCCGTGCCGGGATTGCCGATGATCGAGCCCCGGTCCGCGCCGGAGCTGAAATAGCGCTCGGCGGGCTGCGCGTCGGCCAACCCGATGCTTGCAAACTCGCCCCAGACGAACGACTGGGGGAGGACGAGATTGGCCACCGCCGAGAGGAACCACAGGCCGCTCGGGTCGCCCTGCGCGGCGGAGATCCACGAGTTGAGGGTCATCGGCCCATTCAGTGGCGAACCGCCGTCCGAGTTCGCCTCGGGGAGCCCGAAGAACGTCCCGACTAAGACGTTGCCCCGCTTGATCGGCAGGGAGAACCAACTGCTCGGCATGTCTGCCGCTGTGTGCTGCATGCTCGCGGCGAGGTTCTTGGTGCGGGCGCGGCAGGCAGGCTGCTTCGCGCACAGCGCCGAGTAACGCTCGATCCCCTGATCGATCTCGGCTCCGCTGTAGAGGTAGTTGCCGGGCGGGTTGACCCCGATCATCACCGAGCGGGCGACACTGTTCGGGTACATCCACTGGTAGATCATTCCCAGACGGGTTCCGGCGCTCTCGCTCAGCAGGTCGATGCGCTGGTAGCCGAGCGCGACGCGAGCGGCCTCGATGTCGCCGGCCTGCTCCTCCAGCGTGTAGCCGGCGAGGTCAACGCCGCTTCGCTCGAGCCGCTGCGCGCACGAGGCGAAGGCCTGGGAGTACGCACTCAGCGACGCTTTGGCGAGGTAGTCAGCGGAGCTCTGGAGCGCCGTCGTCACCTCGGGACAGTTCAGTACCGAAGAGCCGTCGACGCCGCGGTAGCCGACCATGACGACATCGTGCTGGGCGGCCAGGCGGTTCGCTTGGGGAAACGTCATGTTGGTAATGCCCGGGCCGCCGTTGAGGTGGAAGATTGGCGCCAGCGGGTGGGATGAGCCAGCCAGGATCCGGGTCACCGGCAGCGCGATCAGGCGCGACCGGGGGTCTGCCCGGTTCTCGGGCACGACGAGCGTTCCGCAGTCGGCGCGGTAGGCGCCTTTCTCGGTGGAATAGGTGCACGGGTGCATGGTCAGCTGGCCGGCGTGCGCCCCCTGCGGGACCGAGACCGCGGCGTCGCCGGGTGCGAACCCGATGTACGCCAGGCCGAACAACATCACCCCGATGACCACCAGGGCAACGATCCGACTGGGGGTGTAGATCCGCTTTGCCTTCATGACGATGCCGTCCTTCGGTCCTGCGGAAAACGTGGTGGATCCCACAACAGGCTGCTGATGTCACCGATGCCGAAGCCGCCATTGACGCGGCCAAGGGCGCATCGGTCGTCTACCAATGCCTCAACGCCCCCTACACCGAGTGGCCAAAACGCTTCCCACCCCTGCGGCGAGGCGTGCTGAGTGCAGCCGAACGCAACGACGCGCTCCTGGTGAGCCTGGAGAATGTGTACGCCTACGGCCCGACTCACGGCACGCCGATGACCTTGCCTCGACACCGCGCGGACCGGAAAGCCCAAGCTGAACAGGTGAGCGGACAGTGCGTTTCCGACTTGGCCGGTCCCAAACACCACGTGGATACGATCCTCGCCCATGGCAGGATCCTTTCGGGGACCTGAGTACGTGGCCCCCGTCGGGCGGTCGAGCCTCGGTCGCCTGCAATAAGGTAGACCTGGGCTCAAATACATGCAATAGATTTCTGGAATGTGGCGACTAGGCTGCCCTCTTATGGCGGAGTGGAGCTTCCTGACCAACCATTCCCGTGTCCTCCTGTGCATCGCACACGACCCTGGGATGCGCCTACGCGACATCGCCGTCACGTTAGGCATCACCGAACGCACGGCCTTTGCCATCGTCGACGATCTCATTGCGGCCGGCTACGTCGTGAAGGACAAGGAGGGCCGCCGCAACCGCTACTCCATCCAGACCGAGTTGCCGCTGCGAGAAGTTATCGGTCGAGAACGGACTATCGGTGAGGTACTGGAGTTGCTCGTCGACGCCACGGTGCGAACCGAGAAGGCGGGGTGACCTACCTATAGCTCTCTATCCCAACACGTTGGCTTTGATCAGTGGCAGGTGCCCCAGTCGTGCCGCAGGGTGGCACCCTGTCCCGGCGATCAGGGGCACCGGGTCAGCGCGATTATGGGCGGACATTCGGAGACACGTCGGCTCCCCCGCCGGAGTCGCGGGATCCGTCGTTACGACTGCCGGCTTCCTCCTCGAGCCGGGGGCGAACCTCATGCTCGAGGTGGGTGGTCAGCTTGTCCAAGAAACCCGGTCCGGCGGTGAGGAGGTTGAGCCGCACGTGCTCCATCGCATCCCAGCGTGCGCCGTCACCACGCGACCGCGTGGAAGACTGCGGCCGGTGCGATCTTACGAGATCGCGGGGGGTGCCGCCAGCGGTGCTCGGCCATGCTCACGAGATGGCGAACATCTTGCTGCAGACGACCATCGTGGACATTCCCGACGACTGGAACGTCGGGCGGTTCTCTCTCCTCGCCGACGAGATGGCACGCGCTGGCCACGAGGTGACGGCCCGCAACCGCGACGAAGCGACCGACGACTCGGTGCTGAGCGTGCTCGACACGCTTGACTACGACCAGCTCTGGCTGATGGCCGTCGACACCGGCCACGGGCTCTCGCCCGGCGACTCGGCGGGGATCATGCGCTTCCGCGAGCGCGGTGGCGGGTTGCTGACCACGCGCGACCACCAGGACCTCGGCTCCTGTCTCGTCTGCCTCGGTTCGATCGGCCAGCTCAACCACTTCCACAACCAGAATCCCGAGCCGCACGCCCGTCGTGACGATCAGGACAACCCGAACATCTCGTGGCCGAACTACCACTCGGGCGCGAACGGCGAGTACCAGCCGGTCATGGCCGACGAACCGGCGCACGAGCTGCTCCGGACCGACCGGAACCCCAGCGGCCGCATCGAATGGTTCCCGGCCCACCCCCACGAGGGTGCGGTGTCGGCGCCGCCGGAGTACGACTTCGCGCAGGTCGTCGGCCGGGGTCGCAGCACAGTCAGCGGCCGTACGTTCAACCTGGCGGTCGTCCTCGACGGCGAGACGATGGCCGACGGCGGCCCCGCGGGCCGGGCAGTGGCGTGCTCGACCTTCCACCACTTCGCCGACATGAACTGGGACATCGACGCCGGCGCGCCGTCGTTCGTGACCGAGCCGCCGAGCGACGAGATCAAGCGAGATCCCTCCCGTCTCGAAGTGTTCAAGGACTATGTGCGAAACATCGCCCGTTGGCTCGGTGCACGTGCCGAGCACAACGGCAACGCCAGGGAGAACGGCGACGTGAGCGCGCCGCGGTCTGCAGCCCTCGCGGAGGGCTGACCCGGGGCCAGGTTCATTCGGGGGCGACGGCCTCGAACACCTCGAGGGGGCGTAGTCATCCACGGATGACCCTGCCTCACTATCACGCACGACTAACGGCCCGAGGCATCCCCGAAGTGCGGTATGGGGCAGGGCACCCCTCGACCTCGTCGACCAAGATCACGCCCCGCGAGCGACCCGTCTGAACCGGTTCCCGGGCGGCGCCGGACCGATGGGCCCGAGGCTGGCGGTGGCGGTGGTGATTTGAGGCGGCGGTGGCGGTGGCGGTGCGACCGCATTTTCGAACCTGCGGCCGTTCGAGCGGAGGGGTGGGGCGTTTTGAACCCACTTATCCGACATCACAAAGTGCGCCCCCGGCAGGACTCGAACCTGCGCCACCGGCTCCGGAGGCCGGTGCTCTATCCGCTGAGCTACGGGGGCGGGCGGTGCCCGGGCGGACGCACGAGCAGTGGATGATCGTAGTCGTCATGTGACGCGGCGTCCCCTGCGGCCGAGGCGGCGCGAACCCTGCCGTATCCTGCCTCTTCATGCCGACCGACCACGATGTGGCGACCGCGCCATTGGAGCGGCATCTCCTGCCGCGCACCGCGGAGGTGGACGAGCACGGCCATCTCCTCGTCGCCGGCATCGACCTGCTCGAGCTGGCGCAAGAGTTCGGCACCCCGCTCTTCGTCTACGACGAGGTGCACCTCCGCCACGCCTGCCGGGAGGCGCTGGACGCGTGGGGAGACGGCGTCGCCTATGCGACCAAGGCCTTCCTCTGCCGGGCCATGGCCCTGCTGGTCCACGAGGAGGGCATGCACCTCGACGTGGCCTCGGGCGGGGAGCTCCAGGTGGCGCTCGCCGCCGGCGTTCCTCCCGGACGCCTGGTGCTGCACGGGAACAACAAGTCGACCGACGAGTTGGCGGCAGCCCTCGAGCTCGGGGTGGGGCGGATCGTCGTCGACTCCTTCGACGAGATCGCCCGGCTCGGCGGCCTGCTCGATGCGGTCCCGCCCGCCGCGACGCGGCCACGGGTCCTCGTCCGTGTGACCCCGGGCGTCGAGGCGCACACGCACGATTTCGTGCGCACCGGCCAGGAGGACTCCAAGTTCGGGTTCTCGGTCAGTTCCGGCGCGGCCGCCGACGCGGTCGCCGCGCTCGAACTGCTGCCCGGCGTCGAGTTGGTGGGGGTCCATGCACACATCGGCAGCCAGGTCTTCGAGGCGTCCTCGTTCGAGCAGGCGGCTGAGGTGCTCGGCGCCTTCTTCGCCCCGCTCGGTCTGCCCGAGTTGGTGGTGGGCGGCGGCCTGGGCGTGCCCTACGTCAACGGCGAGTCGGCGCCCACTCAGGCCCAATGGGCCGACGCGACGCGCGTCGCCTGCGCCGCGGCCGGCGTCGCTCCGGCGACGCGGGTCTCGGCCGAGCCCGGGCGCTCGATCGTGGCCACCGCCGGCCTCACGCTCTACACCGTGGGCACGATCAAGCACCTGCCGGGCATCCGCACTTATGTCAGCGTCGACGGCGGGATGAGTGACAACCCTCGGCCCGTCCTCTACGGCAGCGGCTACGAGGCCTTCCTGCCACGGTCTGCCGGCGCCGCGCGGCCCCGCCCCGTGCGCGTCGTGGGCAAGCATTGCGAGAGCGGCGACCTCGTCGTGCCCGAGGCGTTCGTGCCCGACGACCTCGTGGTGGGGGACGTGCTGGCGACACCGGTCACCGGCGCCTACGGCTACTCGATGGCGTCCAATTACAACAAGGTGCCCCGCCCGGCCGTCATCTTCGTCTCGGACGGCACGGCCCGCACGGTGGTGCGCCGGGAGACCTTCGAGGACTTGTTGCACCTCGACGCCTGACGAACGCGCCTGCACACATACGCACGACGGTCTCCGGCCGGCCGGTGGGCAGCCTGTACCGTTTGGAGGTGCCTGCCGACGACAGCAACAATCACCCGCACGCGCACCCCGCTCCGACGGTGCGTGTCGCGTTGCTCGGTTGCGGCAACGTGGGCGGGGCGCTGGCCGAGATCCTCCTCACCCGTGCCGACGACGTCGCCGCCCGGACCGGCATCCGCCTGGAGCTGGTGGGCATCGCGGTCGCCAACCCCGATAAACCCCGCGCCCCCGCCGTCGACCGCGCGCTGATCGGCACCGACGCCGCCGGGCTGGTCGAGCGCGACGACGTGGACGTCGTGGTCGAGCTCATCGGCGGCCTCCATCCGGCGCGCGAGCTCGTCGAGACCGCGCTGCGCAACGGCAAACCGGTGGTCACGGGCAACAAGGCCCTGCTGGCGGTCAGCGGTGCCGAACTGGCCGAGGTGGCGGCCGACGCCGGGGTCGACCTGCTCTACGAGGCGGCGGTGGCCGGGGCCATCCCGGTTATCCGGCCGCTGCGCGAGTCGCTGGCCGGGGAGCAGATCCTGCGCGTGATGGGGATCGTCAACGGCACGACCAACTACATCCTCACCCGGATGGAAGAGGCGGGGGACAGCTACGACGACGCCCTGCGTGAGGCCCAGGAGCTCGGGCTGGCCGAGCGGGACCCGACTGCCGACGTGGAGGGGCACGACGCGGCCGCCAAGGCCGCCATCCTGGCCGCGCTGGCCTTCGGCATCGACGTGGTCGACGCCGATGTCCACCGTGAGGGCATCAGCGATGTCGGCGCCGCCGACGTCGCCTACGCGAGCCGGCTCGGCTACTCGGTCAAGCTCCTCGCCATCGCGGAGCTGCTCGACGGCGGTCCCGAGGTGTCGGTGCGCGTGCACCCGGCGATGGTCCCCAAGACCCATCCGCTGGCGTCGGTACGCGGCGCGTTCAACGCCGTCTTCGTCGAGGGCGCGGTGAGCGGCGAGCTGATGCTCTACGGCCGCGGCGCCGGGGGCGGGCCCACCGCCAGCGCGATGCTGGGGGACCTGGTGGACGCCGCGCGCAACCTGCTCGCCGGCGCACCGGCCCCGGCGCCCAAGCGCATCAGCACGACGTTGCGTTCTCAGAACGACATGCGCTCGGCCTTCTACCTCAGCATGGACGTGGCCGACCGGCCCGGCGTCCTGGCCGCGGTGGCCAAGATCTTCGGGGACCACGACGTGTCCATCCGCGCCATGGAGCAGGTCGGTCTGGCCGAAGAGGCCCGGCTGATCTTCCTCACTCACGTGGCCCGGGAGGGAGACCTCCTAGCCACGATCGACGCGCTGCGCCAGCATCAGGCGGTGGACCGTGTGAGCGGGGTCTTGCGGGTCATCGGTGCCGCGGGCGAGGAAGGCGACGCCGGGGGAGCGGGCGCGCCGTGAGTGCCGGTTGGCGTGGCGTCGTGGAGGAGTACCGCCAACTCCTCCCCGTCAGCGAGCGCACGCCCGTGGTGACCCTGCTCGAGGGCGGCACCCCGCTGCTCCCCGCGCCGCGCCTGTCCGAACGGGTCGGCGCCGAAGTGTGGTTGAAGGTCGAGGGGGCGAACCCGACCGGGAGCTTCAAGGACCGTGGCATGACGCTGGCGATCTCTAAGGCCGTCGAGAGCGGTGCCAAGGCGGTGGTGTGCGCGTCGACAGGTAACACCTCGGCGTCGGCGGCCGCCTATGCGTCCCGCGCCGGCCTCGCCTGCGTCGTTCTCATCCCCGACGGGCACATCGCGCTGGGGAAGCTGGCCCAGGCCCTCATGCACGGGGCACGCGTGCTCCAGGTGCGCGGGAACTTCGACCAGCTGCTGACCATCGTGCGCGACCTCCCCAATCACGCCCCCATCACGGTGGTCAACTCGGTCAACCCGGACCGGATCGAAGGGCAGAAGACCGGCGCCTTCGAGATCGTCGACGTCCTCGGGGACGCCCCGGACGTGCATTGCATCCCGGTGGGCAACGCCGGGAATATTTCGGCCTACTGGCGTGGTTATCTACAGTACAGAGAGGTGGGGCGGACGACGAAGTTGCCGCGCATGCTCGGTTTCCAAGCCGCTGGGGCGGCACCCATCGTGCTCGGCCATCCGGTCGCGGAGCCTGACACGGTGGCCACGGCGATACGCATCGGCAACCCGGCCAGTTGGTATTCGGCCACGGCCGCCGCGTCCGAGTCCGGCGGATCCATCACGGCGGTCACCGACAACGAGATCATGGAGGCGTACACGTTCCTCGCCCAACACGAGTCGGTCTTTTGCGAAGCCGCGTCCTCGGCGTCGGTCGCCGGTCTCATCAAGCACGGTGTGCCGGCGGGATCGACCGTTGTCTGCGTGTTGACGGGGCACGGCCTGAAGGATCCGGACCTGGCCATCAAGTCGATCTCGGTGCCCTCTGTGATCGAGCTGGGTCTCGATTCGGTCCTGGCGGAGATCTCTCTCTGACCACGGGTTGCCAGCCGGTGGCGGCTGTGCCGGAACGGGCAACCTGACCTGGCAAAACCTGGGGTGTGTTGGCATGGGGTACCCCGCCCCGCTAAAGTAGGGATATCCCCACTGCGCTTCGAAGCGCTCTCCGCGGGTACACAGCGGTCTCGGGAGAGCCATTTAGGCAGAGGTGATCCGGGGGAGGGTATTCACACGCGAATCCCTTCTCCTCCCTGAAATTTCTTCGCCACGCGCGGATCCTCATCCGAGCCGGCGACGACCCTCCAAGAGGAGCCCGATGACTGCGGAACAGCAGCTCGAACGTTCGGTTCTCGAAGGCAAAGAGCGCGACGAGCTCAGCGCCATCGCCCAGGCCATGTCGCTCAAAACGACGAGCCGGACGAAGAAGGCCGACATCATTGACCAGATTCTCGACGCCACCGGCGTGACCTCGGGGTCCGCCGGCGGTACCAACGGCGACGCGGGGGGCAACGGGGCGAAGCCGTCCCGCCGCACCCGCAACACCGCCGCCGGCGCCGACGCACCGGCCGAGGCGGGCGTCCCCGAGGCACCGCCGGCCGCCGAGGCGGGGAGCGAGGCACCTGCGGCCGCGCCGGCCGAGACGGCCACCGCCACCGCCGAAGAAGCGGGCGGCACCGGCCGCGCCGGACCGGCTGTCTTCGTCGAGCCGCCCGAGCTCGCCGACGGCGCCGACCCCTCGCCACGCCAGAACGGACAGGGCCAGGGGCAGAACCAGCAGCAGGGCAACCGCAACCGGCAGAACCAGAACAACCAGAACAACCAGAACCGGGGCAACCAGGGCAACCAGGACGGCGACGTCGGCAACCGTCGCAGCCGGCGCCGGCGTGGCCGCGACCGTGGCCAGGGGGGCGAGCTGCAGGGCAGCGGACAGGACCAGCCCTACACCGGCGAGCTCGTCGAGGTGAAGGGCATGCTGGACCTGCGCGACGAGGGCTACGGCTTCCTGCGCTGCGAGGGGTACCTGCCCTCGCCCAAGGACGTGTACGTCTCGATCTCCCAGGCCCGCCGGTTCGCGCTGCGCCGGGGCGACTACATCGAGGGAGCGTGCCGGCCGGCCTCCAACAACGAGAAGTACCCGGCCCTGCTGCGCATCGACACCGTGTCGGGGCTCGATCCCGAGTCGGCGCGCAACCGCCCCCGGTTCGAGGACCTCACGCCCTTGTTCCCCGACTCCCGGCTCAACCTCGAGATGCCTGGCGACAAGGACAACCTCACGGCGCGCATCGTCGACCTGCTCTCGCCGATCGGCAAGGGGCAGCGCGGCATGATCGTGTCGCCGCCCAAGGCCGGCAAGACGACGGTCATGAAGCAGATCGCACACTCCATCGAGGCCAACAACCCCGATGTGCACCTCATGGTGCTGCTCGTCGACGAGCGGCCCGAAGAGGTGACGGACATGCGGCGTTCCGTCAAGGGCGAGGTCATCGCATCGACCTTCGACCGCCCGTCCGACGAGCACACCCAGGTGGCCGAGCTCGCGATCGAGCGGGCCAAGCGCCTCGTCGAGATGGGCAGGGACGTCGTGATCATCCTCGACGGCATCACCCGTCTGGCCCGCGCCTACAACCTGGCCGCCCCGGCGACCGGCCGCATCATGTCCGGTGGTGTCGACTCGGGTGCCCTGTACCCGCCCAAGAAGTTCTTCGGGGCAGCACGCAACGTCGAAGAGGGCGGCTCGCTGACCATCCTGGCGTCGGCGCTCGTCGAGACGGGCTCGAAGATGGACGAGGTCATCTTCGAGGAGTTCAAGGGCACCGGCAACATGGAGCTCCGGCTCGACCGCCGGCTCTCCGAGCGCCGGCTGTACCCGGCCATCGACGTCAACGCCAGCTCGACCCGTCACGAGGAGCTCCTCTTCGAGCGGGGCCAGCTCCAGCAGGTCTGGAAGTTGCGCCGGGTGCTCAATGCACTGGCCAGCGATGGCAAGGACGCGGCCGGCCTGGAGCTGCTCATGGACAAGATCCGCACCACATCGAGCAACGACGAGTTCCTGGCGGAGATCGCCAAGGGCCCGGGCACCTGATCCCGGGGCGGCCACCGTCCGGACGAAAGTGCCGGCGCCGCCCGTAGACTGTTCCGACAACATCGACTGGAGACACTATGAAGACCGACATTCACCCCGACTACGTAGAGGCCACGGTGAAGTGCTCGTGCGGCAACACGTTCACGACGCACTCGACCAAGGCCGATCTCCACGTCGAGCTGTGCAACGAGTGCCACCCCTTCTTCACCGGCAAGCAGAAGCTCGTCGACTCCGGTGGGCGGGTGGAGCGATTCCAGCGCCGCTACGGCGAGCGCAAGGGCAAGGCGAAGGCCAAGCCCGCCCCGGCGGCGCAGGACTGATCCGGCGCCCGCGGGGCCGCCCGCTGCGGCGGACCCCCACGACCACACCCCGATGAGCTCGTTCGAGGACCGCGTCGCCGCGCTCGAAGCCGAATTCGACGCCGTGGAGCGGGACCTCGCCAACCCGGCCACGCTGACCGACTCCGACCGCGTGCGGGACCTCTCGCGCCGCCACAAGGAGCTGGGCGAGATCGTCCGCGCCTGGCGCGACCTGAGCGCCACCCGCGAGGACCTCGCCACGGCGCGAGAGATGCTCACCGAGTCGTCGGGGGACGACCGCGAGCTGATGCGCCAGGAGGTCGACGACGCGGAGTCCCGCGTGCACGACCTCGAGGAGCACCTCCAGACCCTGCTGCTCCCCAAGGATCCCAACGAGGGGCGTAACGTGATCATGGAGATCCGGGCGCAGTGGGCGGCGACGAAGCGAACCTGTTCGCCCGCAATCTCCTCGACATGTACCTACGCTTCGCCGCCATGCAGAAATGGAAGGTCGAAATCCTCTCGGAGGACGCGTCGGACAAGGACGGCATCAACGAGGCGGTCTTCTTGGTGAAGGGGCCCGATGCCTATCTGCGTCTCGAGCACGAGGGCGGCACGCACCGGGTGCAGCGTGTGCCGGCGACCGAGGCGAAGGGCCGGATCCACACCTCGACAGCGACCGTGACCGTGCTGCCGGAGGCGGAGGAGATCGACGTCGACATCGATCCCAACGACCTCAAGATCGACGTCTACCGCTCGACCGGTCCCGGCGGGCAGTCGGTCAACACCACGGACTCGGCGGTGCGGATCACGCACGTCCCGACCGGGACGGTGGTGGCGATGCAGGACGAGAAGAGCCAGATCCAGAACCGGGCCAAGGCGATGGTGGTGCTGCGCTCACGCCTCTTGAAGGCGGAGCAGGATCGCCAGGCTGCCGCGATGTCCGCCCAGCGCCGTGGCCAGGTCGGCTCGGGCAGCCGCACCGACAAGATCCGCACCTACAACTTCAAGGAGAACAGGGTCACCGACCACCGGATCAACCTGACCCTCTACAAGTTGGACCAGATCCTGGCCGGCGACCTCACCGAGCTGACCGACGCCCTGATGGCTGACAAGCGAGGGCGCCAGCTCGAGGGGGAGGAGGGGGACCTCGGCGCATGACCGTGACGGCGAGCGTGACGCGGGCCCCCCTGGTCGCCGAGCTCGCCGCGGTGGTCGGTGCGCCCCACGAGGCCCGCTTCATCGTCGACGAGGCGCTCGGCCTCGGACCCGTGCCCGGGCACCGCGATGCGCGGCGCGGTGCGCTCGACCCCGACGTCGTGGCCGCGGCGCGCCGGATGGCCGCCCGCCGTGCGGCGGGGGAGCCGCTGCAGTACGTCTTCGGGCACTGGCCCTTCCGCTCGCTCGACCTCCTGGTCGACCCGCGGGTCCTGATCCCGCGGCCCGAGACCGAGCAGGTGGTCGAGGCGGCGCTGGCCGAGGCGCGGCGCTTGGTTGTGGCAGGACCCGCCAGGCCTCTCGTGGTGGTCGATGCCGGCACCGGTTCGGGTGCGGTCGCGCTGTCGCTGGCCTCCGAGCTCGGGGACGGCGTGCTGCGCGAGGTGTGGGCCACCGACGTCAGCGCGGACGCGCTCGCCGTGGCGACGGCGAACCTCGACGCGCTGCGGGGCCGGAACGGTCAGGCGCCGCTGCCCCTCGTCGAGCTCGCCGAGGGGAGCTGGCTCGAGCCGCTCCCGACGCGCCTGCGGGGAGAGGTCGCCCTGGTGGTCTCGAACCCGCCCTACGTGAGCGAGGCGGAATGGGAGGAGCTCGACGCCGAGGTGCGGGCCGAGCCGCGCCGGGCGCTCGTGGCCGGCGCGTCGAGCGACGGCACGCCGGGGTTGGCGGCGGTCGAGGCGGTGCTCGTGCAGGCGCGGGCCTGGCTGTCGACGCCGGGAGCGGTGGTGGTGGAGCTGGCGCCACTCCAGGCGGGGGCCGCGCTGCGCCTGGCCGAACGGCTCGGCTTCGCCGGTGCGGAGGTCGTGCCGGACCTGGCCCACCGCCCGCGGGTGTTGGTCGCCCGGACCGGTGGCGACGCGACGGGGTCATGAACGGGTACAGGGAGGTCATGCGGGACGGAGACCATCCGCCGGTCGTCGAAGCCGGCGCAACCGAGGTGACGGGGGCGCTGGACGGCGGAGCCGTGGTCGCGGTGCCGGGAGTGGGTGGCTACTGCCTGGCCGTACGGACCGAGTCGCCCGAGGGCGAGGCCCGCCTCGCCGCGCTGGCGGCCGATCCCGAGGGCCCGCACTTCGCGGTCGGTCACCGCGCGGACGTCCGGACGCTGACCTCGCACTGGAGCGACGAGCTCGAGCGGTTGCTCGAGCGCTGCTGGCCCGGCCCGGTCGAGGTGTTCCTGCCGCGGGCGGCGGGGGCCGGGCCGGACGACGGGGACGAGGAGTCCAGCTCCTGGGCGGTCACGGTGGGGATGCCCGAGGGCCGGGCGCTGCGCAGGCTGTGCAAGGAGCACGGGCCGTGGCGCACGGTGCCGCTCCGCCTCACGGATGCCCTCGAAGTCGCGCGCGCCTTCGACGCGTCCGACGTCGCCTGCGTCGTCGAGGGGGGCCGGCGCGAGGGCGAGCCAGCGACCGTGGTCGACGCCACGGTGTCGCCGGTCCGTGTCCTGCGCGAGGGCGCGTTGCCGGGCAATTTCATCGACGCCACCATGGCCATGGGCACACGGCGGCGCTGGTTCGCGCGGCACCGGCCGAAGGAGGGCTGAGCCCCCTCGAGGCGGCACGGGACCCCGGTCGGTGCGACACTGGACCGGTGACGTGGCCGGCCCCACCGGAGGCGCCGTGGCTCGACGGGACCGTCGTGGTCGGGGACTCGCCGATCGCCGGGCGAGGCCTCTTCGCCTCCGCCTCCATCGAGCCCGGCACCGTGGTGACGCGCCTGGGAGGGCGGCTGGTCACGACCGCCGAGCTCCTCGTGCTCCTACGCGACGCGGACGAGTACGTGGACACCTTGGCCGTCTTCGACGACGCCCACCTCGTCCTGCCGGCTGGGAGCATGGTGCATTTCGGGAACCACAGCTGCGACCCCAACCTCTGGCACGTCGGGCCCTACGAGCTCGCCGCCCGCCGGTCGATCGCGGCCGGCGAGGAGCTGACGGTCGACTACGGGACGCAGTCGGATGGTCCCGGCTTCTCCATGCCGTGCTCGTGTGGTTCGCCGTGGTGCCGCGGCGTTGTCACCAGTGCGGACTGGCGGCTGCCCGCCCTGCAGTCCCGGTACGCCGGTCATTGGACGCCGGTCCTGGCCGAGCGGATCGCACGTCCGGGATCCTTCGGACCGTCCGGGGCGCAACCTCGGATCAGGACGACGACTCCGATGCGGCCGGCACCCGCTCCACCGCCGGCAGGGAACTGACGGAGCGCTTGGCCTCCCAGTGGCTCCGCCCGAGCGCGGCGAAGTGCGTCGGGCGGTCGCTCAGCGCGTAGGTGGCCAGCCACAGGCGCTTGAGGTGGCGCTTGTATCCGTGGGCCACGTCGTCCTCGTAGGCGGTCCTCCCGTGCAGCACGTGGTAGTTGTTGATGAACTGCATCTCGCCCGGTTGCAGGTCCATGTAGACGTTGAAGTCGGGATCGTTGGCCAGCGCCGAGGCGGCGGCGATGGCCGCCCGGGCGGTGGCGCTGAGGCGTGGCGCGTCCGGATGGCGCTGCGAGGCGAGGATGTATTGGGGGATGAAGCGCACGAAGAGGCGCCCGGCGTGCTCGGTGAACGCCGGTATGGAGTAGAAGGCCTGCGCGCCCTCCGCCTGCTCGCCGCGGGTGTCGTAGGGCAGCGGCTCGTACAGGGCGGCGGCCAGCTCGGGGCTCTCGCGCACGAGCTGGTTGTGGATGGCCACGGCGTTGGCGACGCATGACAGCCCGCCCGTGCGCGCCGTGCGCAGGCAGAGAAGGCCCACGAGGTCCGACCCGTCGGTGTGGTAGTCGAGCGCAATACCGCCGAGCTCGTTGCCGCGCACGGTCGGGTCGTCGATGGTCTTGCCCTGGTCGGTCACGTCACCCAGCACGTGCCCGTACTTGTTCTGGGCCCACGGCTCGCCGAGATGCAGCCCGATGCCCCAGTACAACAGCGTGAGGTCGCCGTCGTCGTAGCGCCCGGCATCGAGCGTGGCGATGCGGGCGAAGCCACGGCCGTCGAGCAGCGTGGCGACGACGCCGTCGAGCTTGGCGGCCAGGCGCTCGAGCGGGAAGTCGTCGCGCCTGAGCTCGAGGGGGTCGGTGCTCTTGCGCTTGGCAGTGGCCAGTGCGGCGTCGAGCTCGGCGTGGTCGTCCGCATCGAGCTGCAGCGTCCACCCCTCTGGGTCGGCCACGTCGGCCGCACGCCACTCCGCCGTTGGTTCCAGCTCGTGCAGCGCCTGGTTGCTCATGCCTGCTCCTTTCGTCGCTGTCCGTCGGTGCCTTGGATCACCCGCCGGTGCGGCCGCCACGCACGAGGCGCCCCGGCAGCGCGCCCGTCGCCTCGCCGTCTCGATACGTGACCTCGCCCGCCACGATCGTGGCGCGGTAGCCGCGGGCACCCTGGACGAGGCGCTTGCCGCCCGCCGGCAGGTCGTACGCCATCCGCGGCGCCTCGCAGGCGACGTGGTCGAAGTCGATGACGTTGAGATCGGCCCGCAGGCCCTCGGCCAGCACCCCGCGGTCGGTCAGTCCCACGGCCCGGGCCGTCGAGCTGGTCAGCTGTTGCACCACCTGGCCCACCGGCATGCGGTCGCGCGAGCGATCGCGGGCCCAGTGCGACAGGAACCAGGTGGGGAAGCTGGCATCGGCGATCAGGCCCACGTGCGCACCGCCGTCGCCCAGTCCGAAGACGGTGTCGGGGTGGCGCAACATCTCGCCGCAGGCGTCGAGGTTCCCCTCGGCGTAGTTCGAGAACGGGGTGTAGAGAAAGGCGCGCCCGTCGTCCTCGGCGAGCAGGTCGAGCGTGAGCTCGGCCGGATCGATGCCGCGCGCCTCGGCCAGCCGCTCGATGCTCCGTTCGCACGCGGGCTCGTAGTCGGGGACATCGCCGAGTGGGAACAGACGCGCGTAGTCGACGAGCCGGCGACGCCCGCTGCGCCGGCCCCCGTCCGCGTCGTCGGGCAGCTGCGCCAGGAGGCGCGCCCGGAACGTCGGGTCGCGCAGCGTGCGCGCCTGCTCGGCCACCGGACGCCCGGCGATCTCGGCGAACGCGGGGAAACCGAGGAACGGGTGGTAGGAGGACTGCAGGCCGACCAGTACACCGATGGCGCGCGGCGCCACCTGTCCCCGGATGGGCAGGCCTTCGGCGACGGCGCCCTCGATCCGCGCCAACAGGTCCCGCCACGCCTCGGGTTGGCGGTGGCTCTGGGCGAGGGACAGCGACAGCGGCACGCCGGTGCGCGCCACCATGTTGCGGACGAGGTCGAACTCGGCGTCGGCGTCGGGCCAGAAGTCCGAGATCAGCTCCACGACGCCGTGCCCGGCGTCGGCGACGCCCCATGCGATGGCCTCGAGCTCGTCGGTCCCTGCGCGGAGCGACGGGGTCGGGTCACCGCTCGCCGTGCGGTGGTTCAACGTGCGCGACGTCGAGAAGCCGATGGCACCCGCCTGCATGGCTTCGGTGGCCAGGCCGCGCATGGCCGCCGCGTCCTCCTCCGTCGCCTCCTCCAGGCGGGCGGCCCGCTCACCCATCACGAAGAGGCGGAGCGCGCCGTGCGGCAGCTGCGCGCACAGGTCGATGTCGTGGGACCGTCGCTCGACCGCGTCGAGATACTCGCCGAAGGTCTCCCACGACCAGTCGATGCCCTCGTCGAGGACGGCACCGGGGATGTCCTCGACGCCCTCCATCAACGAGATCAGGCGATCGTGGGCGTCCGGCCGCACCGGCGCGAACCCCACGCCACAGTTGCCCATGACGGCGGTCGTGACCCCGTGCCAGCTCGACGGCGTCATGCGGGCATCCCACGTGGCCTGGCCGTCGTAGTGCGTGTGGATGTCGACGAAGCCGGGCGTCACGAGCAGCCCGGTGGCGTCGATCTCCTCCCGGCCTCGCCCGGGCACCGACCCGACCGCGCTGATCGTCCCGCCGTCGACGGCGACGTCCGCCGTCGCCGGCTCGGCGCCCCGCCCGTCCGCCACGTGGCCGCCCCGGACGACCAGGTCGTGTGCCCTGCCTGCGCTCGGTCCCATGCCTGCCCCTCACCTCCGAAGGGATCTCGCGATCCCTTCGGTAGTTAGATTAATCTAACTATATCGCATCCGGCGGGCCCTGGCAAGGGCCTGCGCCAGCCGTGCCGTTGCCGCCACCCACCGCCCTCACGTGCCGCCGCCGAAGAGGCGTTCCTCGCGCGTCTCGGCGTGGGCGTCGTAGAGCTCGCGGAAGAACGCGTGCAGGGCGGTCCGGTCCACTCCGGGCACCAGATGCTCCAGGCGCGCCACCAGCTCGGCCTCGAATTCCCCCAACCGCCGGCGGCCGGCCGGCGTCAGCTCGATGCGGGTCACCCGGCCGTCCCCGGTCTCGTCCACCGCGTCGGCCACCCATCCCTGGTGGCGCAGGCCGTTGATCATGGCGGACACGGTGGGCTTGGTCACCGCGCTGGCCGCCGCCAGCTCGCCCGCCCGCCGGGAGCCTCCGAGGAGGTAGAGGAGGGTCCGGTACTGGGCCATGCTGAGATCACCGCGCCGGGCCACTTGCTCGAACTCCCGGTAGAGGGAGACGACGAGACGGACCCCGGGCACCCCGTCGTCCGTCGCAGCAGCCATGCCGCACCATAGGTTCGCCGCCGGCCCGTCGGGCACGACCCGCGGCCGCGGGGCCGCGGGGCCGCAGGGCCGCGATTCGGCGATTCGGCGATTCGGCGATTCGGCGGCCCGACTACCCGGTCAGCGCGAGGGTGCCGTCGGCAGCGAGGACGCCGCGACGCCCGATGCCTTCCTCGCGGCACAACAGCGCGAGCGTGTCGGGGTCGGCGATGTTCCCCCAGGCGCGGGCGCCGGAAGCGGTCCGGCAGGCCAGAATGCCGCGCTCGGGCGCGCCGTCGCGGTCGAAGGTGACGGTGTAGGTCTCCACCCGGACCGCCCCCCGCGCCTCGGGGTCGACGGCGCAGCCTGGCAGCGCATCGACCTCGGGCTGGACGTCGCGCCAGGCGAACGGGGTGCCCTCGCCGGCAGGGGGTCGCGACGCGTAGACCCCGACCGAGTGTTTGGTGGCGTACCAGCCCAGTCCGGTGACGAGCGCCGCCGCACCCGGCGCGGATCGCAGCGCGCCCACGGCCTGGGCGATGCCGTGGGTGGTGTAGTTGTTCCCCGGTCCGCCGCCGAAGGTGAGGCCGCCGGTGAGCGTGAGGGGCCGGTCCGGATCGTCGACGGCCAGCCCGAGCTCGCGGGCGGCCATCTGGACGACGACGGGGAAGCACGAGTAGAGGTCCACGAACGCGACGTCGTCGATGCCCAGGCCGGCTAGCTCGAGGGCGGCCGCGCCGGCCAGGCGGATGGCGGGGGAGCGGTGCAGCTCCGCCCGGTTGGAGATGTACCAGTGATCGTTGCCATCGGCACCGGCCAACGGGAAGACCCAGCGGTCCTCGGGGACGCCGGCCGCCCGGGCCGTTTCGACGGCGCAGACGATGTAGCCGGCGCCCTGGTCGACCTGCATGTTGGCGGTGCACAGCTTGGGGTAGGGGAAGGAGACCATCCGGTTGTCGGCGCTCGGGACGACGATCTCCTCCGGCGTGCGCGCCCTCCGGATCCACGCGTGGGGGTTGCCCGCCGCGACCTGGCTGAACCGCGACCACAGCGCGCCGATGCGCTCGGCGTGCTCGGCCAGCGTCCAGCCACTGGCGGCGCGGAGGGCGTTCTCCAAGAGCGGGTAGGCGTGCACGGGGAGCAGCACGCCGCGACGCATCTCGAGGTCGGACGCGCCCGCCTTGTCGACCCCGAACGGCACCGGCGCAGGCGTTCCCGCCGCGGGGAGATCGGCCCACGCGAGCGGGGTCGTGTCGGGGTGGCGGCGCGACAGTGCCCGGGTGTACATGGCCTCTGCCCCCGTCACGAGGACGATGTCGAGGTCACCCCGGCCGATGGCGCGGCAGGCATCGTGCATCAGCGCCTGGGGGGTGTTGCCGCCGACCGACGAGAGCATGAGCTGTGCGGGCTCGTCGCCCGGCGCGAAGCCCAGCCGCCAGGCCACCTGGAGGGGCGGATTGGCGGAATGCCACCCCAGCGGGACGACGACGCGGACGCTGTCCGCCCCCCGGAGCAGAGCGCGCCCCGACGGCGCGGGACCACCGGGTGCCGCGCCGTCGCAATCCTCCGCGGCGGCCCGGAGCGCCCTCGCCATGAGCTCCACCGGCTCGGGCCGCGCCGCGGGTTCCAGCGCTGCGTCCGGCGGGGTCGTGACCTGGCCGACGCCGACCACGACGGGCGTGCGCGGGTCGAGGCTCATGGCCGGAGGAGCGTACCGGTTCACGCCCCGGGGGCTTCCCGGGCCGCCGGTAGACTCGACGCTCATGCGTGTGGCCGTTGGCTCCGATCACGCCGGTTTCGACCTCAAGGAGATCCTCAAGGTGGAGTTGACGGCGCTCGGTCACGACGTCGCGGACCAGGGGACGCACGAGGCCGGTGTCTCGGTGGACTACCCGGACTTCGGCGCGGGCGTGGGCCGCGTGGTGGCCGGAGGCGAGGCGGAGCTCGGCGTCTGCGTCGCTCTGCGGCACCGGGCATCGGCATCGCCATGGCGGCGAACAAGGTGCCGGGCGTGCGGGCGGCCGTCGTGTACGACGTCACGACCGCCGCCCTGACCCGCCGGCACAACCACGCCAACGTGGTGTGCTTCGGCGCACGGACGACGGGCACCGCCGTTGCCGTGGACGCGCTGACCGCCTTCCTGGACGTGTCCGAGGAGCACGGCCGCCACGACGCGCGCATCGCCAAGCTGGCCGAGCTCGACCGCGAGCTCGTCCACCAGACCACGCCGGAAGGGAATCCATGAGCAGCTACGAGAACGCGCTGGCCGCCGACCCGGAGGTCAAGGACCTCGTCGGCCAGGAGCTCGACCGGCAGCAAACGACCCTGCAACTGATCGCCTCGGAGAACTTCACGTCGCCCGCCGTGCTCGCCGCCACGGGCTCGGTGCTGACCAACAAGTACTCGGAGGGTTACCCCGGCCGCCGCTACTACGGCGGCAACCAGATCATCGACGAAGTCGAGGATCTGGCTCGATCCCGCGCCACGGCGCTCTTCGGGGCCGAGCATGCCAACGTGCAGCCCCACGCCGGCGCCAGTGCCAATCTGGCCGCCTACCAGGCGCTGCTCGAGCCGGGGGCCACGATCCTCGCCATGCGGCTGGACCACGGCGGCCACCTGACCCACGGATCACCGGCGTCCATCGTGTCGAAGTGGTGGCGCTTCGTGTCCTACGGGGTGACGCCCGCGTCGCAGGATCCGACGGTCCCGGGTGAAGTCATCGACTTCGACCAGGTGGCGCACCTGGCCAAGACCGAGAAGCCGGCGCTCATCGTGGCCGGCTCGACCGCCTATGCCCGGGTCATCGACCCGCTGCCCTTCCGCGAGATCGCCGACTCGGTGGGCGCCCTCTTCATGTTCGACGCGGCGCACCCGGCCGGCCTGATCGCCGGCGGCGCGCATCCGAACCCGGTGGGCATCGCCGACGTCGTCACCCTCACCACGCACAAGACCCTGCGCGGCCCGCGGGGTGGCGCCATCCTGTGCGGGGCCGACCTGGCCAAGAAGATCGACAGCGCCGTCTTCCCCGGCCTCCAGGGCGGTCCGCTCGAACACGTCATCGCCGCCAAGGCGATCGCCTTCGCCGAGGCGGCCCGGCCGGAGTTCCGCACGTACGCGACACAGGTCGTCGCCAACGCCGGCGCGTTCGGCCGGCGCGCTGGCCGGCCACGGCTTCCGCCTCGTCTCGGGTGGCACGGACACCCATTTGCTGCTCGTCGACCTGCGCCCCTTCGATGCCGAGCTGACCGGGAAGGAGGCCCAGGAGGTCCTGGATCGGGCCGGCATCACGTGCAATCGCAACACCATTCCCGACGACCCGCGCTCACCGTTCCTCACGTCGGGACTGCGGCTGGGGACGGCGGCCGAGACGACGGCCGGCATGGGGCCGGCCGAGATGCAGCGGATCGCCGACCTGATCGTGCGCACCCTCAAGGCCCGAACCGACGACGCCGAGATCGCCGCCGTCCGGGCCGAGGTCGCGACCCTGTGTGCCGCGTTCCCCCCCTATCCCGACCTCGTGGGATAGCGCGTGCCCGACATCGGCTGGTACGGCCTGGTCCTGGCGATCGCCGCCGGCGCCACAGCAGCGCTGACCATCCCGGCCAAGCGGATCTCGCTGCGCGTGGGCTACGTCGCCTACCCCAGCGCCCGATCGGTGCACGACAAGCCCATCGCCTATGGCGGCGGCGCGGCGATGCTCCTCGGATTCTTCGTCGCGGTGCTGGCGGCGGCGGCGGTGCCGGCGTTGCGGCCCATCTTCCAGGGCTCGCCGGAGATGCTCGGGGTGGTCCTGGCGGCTGCAGCCATGTTCGCCGTCGGGCTCCTCGACGACATCCGTGACATGTCGGCGCCCGCCAAGGTGGCGGGCCAGGTGCTGGCCGCGAGCATCCTCTACTTCAGCGGCGTGACCATGTACGAGTTGAAGATCCCGCTCGCCGGCTTCTTCGTGCTGACGCCGGGCATCATTCCGCTCATCACCGCGGTGTGGGTCATCGCCCTCACCAACGCCGTGAACCTCATCGACGGGCTCGACGGGCTCGCCGCGGGCGTGGTCGCCATCGGTGGGGGCGCCCTGGCGCTCTACGGGATCCGCCTCATGGGGTTGGGCCTCTTGCCCAGCGACAACATCGGCCCGCTGGTCGCCGTCGTCGCCTGCGGCATCTGCCTCGGCTTCCTGCCCTTCAACTTCAATCCGGCCCGCATCTTCATGGGCGATGCCGGCGCGCACTTCCTCGGCCTGCTCATGGCGGCGTCGACGATGGTGATCGGCGGCCGCGTCCCTACCGCCGTGCCCATTTCCGGCGTGACCTACTTCTTCTTCGCCCCCCTCTTCATCCCCATCTTGATCCTCGGTGTGCCCCTCGTGGACATGGCCTTCGCCTTCGTCCGCCGTACGGCGCGGGGGCGAGGGTTCGACACCCCCGACAAGGAGCACATCCACCACCGCCTGCTGCGCCTGGGCCACGGCCCACGGCGCAGCGTCATCATCCTGTGGGCCTGGACGGCCATCCTGTCGAGCTTCCTGCTCTTCCCACTCTTCGTGCATCAGGTGAACGCTTTCATCCCCATCGGCGCGGCCGCGCTCGGCGTGGCCCTCTACACGTTCTTCCACCCGGGGCTGCGGAGGGGGAACGGGGAGGACGAGGACGAGGCTCCCGACCAGGGGATTCCAGCTGTTTCCCAGAGTGCCGAATCGGTCAGCGAGGTGGTCCGATTCCCCTCCTGACCGTTTGGACGACAAATGGGCCGGGATGCGATGATGAGGCCTGTGTACCCCGTCCACCTCGCCTCGTCCGACGCCGCCGTCGCGGCCCCGTGGACGACGGACTCCGGCGCGCCACGCACCGCATAAGGGGGAAGCAGTCGCATGCGTGGTCTCGTGAGCGTCGTCGTGCGCGCCCACTGGGGTGAGCGACCCCGACGAATCCTCCCAGCGAGAGGACCCGAAACCGCTGCCGGGCACCATGGCCTTCCTCGGAATGGGGCTCTCGGCGGCCGTGTTTGTGGGGATCGGCGTCGGGCTGGGTATCTGGATCGACGATTTGGCCCACACGGCACCGGTGTTCCTGCTGGTCGGATTGGCGCTGGGCGTGGCGACCGCCGCCCTGAGCGTGATCAAGCAGATCCGCGCGTATCTGTAGAGGGCGCCGGGTGAACATGCTCGACGGGCTCTCGGACCTCGGGGGCAACGCGCTCGCCAAGGTGCTGCGGCGCACCATCGTCTCCGCCATCATCGTGGGCGTCGCCGCCGTGGTGATCGCCCTGCTGCTCTCGGCACCGTGGGCGGCGCTCGGTCTGGTCATCGGCCTCGCCATGGCGATACTCAACCTCCGCTTCCTCGACGCGGGCGTGGCCAAGCTGCACACCGACGGCGAGACAAACAACAAGGTCCTCCGGCGCGCCATGGGCACCAAGAGCGTGACCCGCCTGGGGGTCATCACCCTGATCTGCATCGGACTGTTGCTGCTCGACGGCGCCCTCGGCATCGGTGCCGTCGCCGGGCTCGTCATCTTCCAGTTGCTCTTCGTCGTCAACGTCGGCCGGGTCATCATCTCGCAGGGGATCCAGTGAGCGACAAGACCTTCGTGCTGGCGAGCGGCAACATCACGATCGGCGAGCACCACGGCGTGGTGCACGTGGCGGGTCTCACCATCGACTTGGACGTCGTGTGGACCACGTTGATCGCTGCGGCCATCGTCCTGGCGTTCGGGCTGCGCATGCGGGCCAAGGTCACCTCGGGTGTCCCGGGCAAGCTCCAGCTCTTCTGGGAGACGCTGGTCGAGCAGGTGTCCGACCTGGCCCAGTCGGCCATCGGGCCCGAGGGCATCCCCTTCGTCGGCCTGGGCGTCACGGTGTTCTTCTTCATCCTCATCTGCAACTGGCTGGCCTTCGTGCCCAGTGGTGACCCGGGGTTCCTGGCCCCCCCGACGGGCGACGTCAACCTGCCGCTGGCCCTGGCCCTCACCGTGTTCTTCCTGGTGCACTACAACTCGGTCAAGGCTCGCGGGTGGCGCGGGTACTTCAAGCACTACGCCGAGCCCTACGCCGCGCTCACCCCCATCAACATCATCGAGGAGATCACCAAGCCGATCACGCTGACGTTCCGGCTCTTCGGCAACATCTTCTCGGGCGTGCTCATGGTCGCGGTCATCGTGACGCTGATCCCGCCCTACCTGTCGTGGATCGGGCTCCTCGTCTGGAAGCCCTTCGACGAGCTCTTCATCGGCGCCATCCAGGCCTACATCTTCGGCCTGTTGACCATCATTTACCTCGGTATGGGCATGAGCCGGGACCAGCACTGAGCATCCCAGGGCAGACCCGCAGACCACGGTCCGACTTACACGATCTCGACAAAGGAGAGGAAACATGGCAGCAAGCACAATGGAAGGTGCGGTACGTGTCGCCGGTGCGCTGGTCGGCGGCGGGCTCGCACTCGGCGGTGGCGCCATCGGTGCCGCGGTCGGTGACGGCCTGGCAGGTTCGCAGACCATCGCGGCCATCGCCCGGCAGCCCGAGATCGAGGCCAAGGCCCGTCAGTACTTCTTCCTGACGGTGGGTCTGGTGGAGGCCATGTACTTCATCAACCTGCTGTTCATGGTGGTGTTCGTCTACGTCTTCGCCGCCAAGAGCATCGCGGCGTAGTCCAGTCCACCCCGTCACCGAACCACCGGCGCACACCCGGAGACCGAGAGCATCATGATCACCGCAGGCATCTTCCTCTTGCCGAACGGCACGTTCTTCGTCGAGCTGGCCGTCTCGATCGTCCTGATTCTGGCCATCTACAAGTGGGTGCTCCCGCCCATCAACAAGGCGATGGAGGACCGCCAGGAGCGGATCAGGGAATCCCTCGAGGCGGCCGACCGCGCCAAGGCGGACGCGGCGGCGGCGGACGACGACCGGCGCAACGCGCTCGAGGAGGCGCGCCAGCAGGCCCGTGAGATCGTGGCCACAGCCAACCGCACCGCCGAACAGGTGCGCACGGACGCCCAGGCGCGCGGGCAGGGCGAGTACGAGCGCATCGTGGGGAACGCCGAGCAGGAGATCTCCTTGGCGCGCCAGCGCGCCGTCGAGGAGGCGGCCTCCCGGATGGGCGAGATCGTGATGGACGTCGTCGAGCGGGTCATCGGGCGCGAGATCGACGCCGAGGCGCACCGGGACCTCATCGACGAAGCGGTGGCCGCCCTGCGCGCCGACACGAGTGGCGGCGCCGCTGCCGGGGCCGGGACCAGGCAGTGAACCCCGCGCTGCAGGGGTACACGGCTGCCGTGGCCGAGGCGGCCGGTGCCTCCGCGCTCGTCGGCGTCGCGGCCGACCTCGAGGCGATCGAACAACTGGTGTTGGCCAACGGACAGCTGCGCGCCGCGCTGAGCGATACCACGGTGCCCGGCCCGGCGCGGCGGGCCGTGCTGCTCGACCTCCTGGACGGCAAGGTCGTCCCCGAGGCGCGCCGGCTGGCCGCCTTCGCCGCCGGTGCGGTGCCCGCCCCCGAGGTGGCGTCAGCGCTGGGGTGGCTGGCCACCCGGGTGCGCCACCTCTCCGAGGGTCAGGACGACGAACCCGGGATGAGCCTGATGCAGTCCCGCCAACGGGTGGGCGGCTTCGCGACCGCCCTCTACGAGGACATGTCCACGGCCGAGCTCGAGTCGCTCGAGGACGACCTCTTCCGCTTCGCCCGCATCGTCGGGGCAACACCGGCGCTGCGGAGCGCGCTGACCGACCGCGAGCTCGACGTGGCCGCCCGTCAGGGCCTCGTCACCCAGCTGCTGGAGGGCAAGGTGCCCGCCTCGACCCTCGCACTCGCTCGCTACGCTGTCGCGGGTGGACGGGCGCGCGACTTCGTCGGCACGCTCGACTTCCTGGTGGAACAGACGGCGCTGGCCCGGGGTTGGCGCATCGCCCGCGTGCGTGCCGCAGCCCCGATCGACGAGGCCCAGCGCACCGAGCTGACCGACTCGCTCGGGTCGCTGGCCGGCGCCCCGGTGGAGCTGGAGGTCGAGGTGGACGAGTCGCTCCTGAGCGGCGCGCTCATCCGCATCGGCGACCTGCAGGTCGACGCGACGGCGCGGGGCCGGCTCGACGCCCTGCGCGAGCACTTCTTCACCCCGGCCGGCTGGGAGCCGGCGTCGGGGCTCGGCCGTGGAGGCCGCCATTCGACCGATGACACAGAGGGAGCACAGTGATGGCAGAGCTGACGATCGACGCCAGTGAGATCACGCAGGCGCTCGAGCGCCACGTCGAGGAGTACACCCCGGCGGTGGGCACCGAACAGATCGGGCGCATCGTCGAGGTGGGCGACGGCATCGCCCGGGTGTCCGGGTTGCCCGGTGCCGCAGTAAACGAACTGCTCGAGTTCGAGGACGGCACGCTCGGCCTGGCGTTGAACCTGGACGAGGACACCATCGGTGCTGTCGTGCTCGGCGATGTGGACAAGCTGGAGGAGGAGCAGACGGTCAAGGCGACGGGGCGGATCCAGACCGTCCCGGTGGGCGATGCCCTCCTCGGGCGCGTCGTCAATGCCCTGGGCGAGCCGATCGACGGCAAGGGGCCGATCAACACCACCGAGACGCGGCGGATGGAAGTGCAGGCGCCCGGGATCGTGGGACGCCAGCCCGTGAGCGAGCCGCTGCAGACAGGCACCAAGGCCATCGACGCCATGACGCCGATCGGGCGCGGCCAGCGCGAGCTCATCATCGGGGACCGCAAAACGGGCAAGACGACGGTCGCGGTGGACACGATCATCAACCAGGCCGGCCAGGGCGTGAAGTGCATCTACGTTGCCGTCGGCCAGAAGAACTCGTCGGTCGCGCAGACGGTGGCCACGCTCGAAGACCACCAGGCGCTCGACTACAGCGTCGTCGTCGTCGCCTCCGCCGGGGACCCGGCCCCGTTCAAGTACCTGGCGCCCTATGCCGGCTGCGCCATGGGCCAGCACTGGATGGAGAACGGCGAGCACGCGCTCATCGTCTACGACGACCTCTCCAAGCAGGCGGAGGCCTACCGGTCCGTCTCGCTCCTACTCCGGCGCCCACCGGGCCGCGAGGCCTACCCCGGCGACGTCTTCTACCTGCACTCGCGGCTGCTCGAACGCGCCGCCAAGCTGTCCGACGCACTTGGCGGCGGCTCGCTCACCGCGCTGCCGATCGTCGAGACCAAGGCAGGCGACATTTCGGCCTACATCCCGACCAACGTGATCTCGATCACCGACGGGCAGGTCTTCCTCGAGACCGATCTCTTCAACTCCGGCATCCGCCCCGCCATCAACGTGGGCAACTCGGTGAGCCGGGTGGGGAGTGCGGCCCAGGTCAAGGCTATGAAGCAGGTGTCAGGGACGCTCAAGCTCGACCTGGCCCAGTTCCGCGAGCTCGAGTCGTTCGCCACCTTCGGTTCCGAGCTCGACCGGGTGTCCCAGGCCCAGCTCGATCGCGGCTACCGGCTGACCGAGCTGCTCAAGCAGCCCCAGAACCAGCCCGTGCCGGTCGAGGAGCAGGTGCTGGTCATCTACGCGGGCACCAAAGGGTGGACCGACTCCGTGCCCGTGAGCGAGGTGCAGCGATTCGGGACCGAGGTGGTGGAGTACTTCAAGGCCAATCAGCCGGCCGTGCTCGACACCATCCGGACGACGGGCGCCATGCCGGCGGGCGACGAGATCGACAAGGGGATGGCTACCTTCCTCGAGGGCTTCGACACGGGGAAGGTCGACTGAGACATGGCCGGAGGCCAAGAACGCATCCTGCGTCGCAGGATCCGCAGCGTGCAATCCACGAGGAAGATCACCAAGGCGATGGAGCTCATCGCCGCGTCGCGGATCGTGCGCGCCCAGAACCGGATCGCGGCGAACCGCCCCTTCCGTGAGGGCATGGAGCGGGTGCTGCGCCTGACGGCGGCTGCCGATCCGCGGGCCGCAGCCAAGCTCTTGGGGACGCCGGAGGCGCCGCGCCACGTCGGCATCCTGGCCATCGTCGGGGACCGGGGCCTGGCCGGGTCCTACAACTCGGGCGTGCTGCGCGCCACCGAGCGCCGTGTGGCCGAGTTCCGGGCGAGCGGGACAGAGGTCACGCTCTGGTCCGTGGGCAAGAAGGCGCCCTCGTACTTCCGCTACCGGGGCATCGAGACGGCGGAGTCGTTCGTCGGCGTTGCCGACCGGCCGGAGTTCGCCGAGGCCCGCCAGATCGCTGCCGTCGTGGCGGCGCCGTTCGTGGCCGGGGACATCGACCTGGTGGAGATGATCTCGACCCGGTTCATCTCGGCCGGCACCCAGCGGGTCGAGCGCAGGCAGCTGCTGCCGCTGCCGATGCCCGAGAGCCAAGAGGAGGCGGCCGAGCCCGAGGAACACCCGCTCGAGGGCTACACCGAATTCGAACCGGAGCCCGAAAAGCTGCTCGTCGAGTTGGCGCCGCGGGCGCTCGAGGCAGAGATCTTTGCCGCGCTGCTCGAAGGCACGGCCTCGTTCTTCACCGCGCAGCAGCGGGCCATGGCCGCCGCCACCGAGAACGCGGACGAGTTGGTCCGTACGCTCACGCGGGTGATGAACCGCGCGCGCCAGGACGCCATCACCACCGAGATCATCGAGATCGTGGGCGGGGCCGAGGCGCTCCGCCAAACGAAGGGAGCTTGACCGCAATGACCACCACGGCACCACAGGACACCGCGCCGAAGCGTGCGCTGGAAGAGGGCCGCGTCGTCGCCATCGCGGGACCGGTGATCGACGTCGAGTTTCCGCCGCACGCGCTGCCCGAGATCAACCACGAGGTCGAGTTCGACATCGAGCTGGAGGGTGAGACGAACACGATCGCCGCCGAGGTGGCGCAGCAGATCGGCGAAGGCCGCGTGCGCTGCATCTGCATGCAGCAGACCGACGGCCTCGTACGTGGGGCGGCGGTACGGAACCTGGGCCACGGGATCGAGGTGCCCGTGGGCAACGCCGTCCTCGGGCACGTCTTCAACGTCCTGGGGCAGCCGCTCGACACCGACTCCATCGGCGAGCCCGACGACTACTGGGAGATCCACCGCAACGCGCCGGCCTTCGACCAGCTCGAGCCGCGTGCGACGATGTTCGAGACCGGCATCAAGGTCATCGACCTGCTGGAGCCCTACGTGCAGGGCGGCAAGATCGGCCTCTTCGGCGGTGCCGGCGTCGGCAAGACGGTCATCATTCAGGAGATGATCCATCGGGTCGCCCAGCAGTTCGGCGGTGTCTCGGTGTTCGCCGGCGTGGGGGAGCGGACCCGCGAGGGCACCGACATGTGGCTCGAGATGCAGGAGTCCGGGGTCATCGACAAGGCGGCGCTCGTCTACGGGCAGATGGACGAGCCGCCGGGCGTGCGCCTCCGGGTGGGCTTGTCCGCGCTCACCATGGCCGAGTACTTCCGCGACGTGAAGAACCAGGACGTGCTCCTCTTCATCGACAACATCTTCCGCTTCGTCCAGGCCGGCTCCGAGGTGTCGACGCTGCTGGGCCGCATGCCCTCGGCTGTGGGCTACCAGCCGACGCTCGCCGACGAGATGGGCGAGCTCCAAGAACGGATCACCTCGACCAAGGGGAAGTCGATCACCTCGATGCAGGCGGTCTACGTCCCGGCAGACGACTACACCGACCCGGCCCCGTTCACGACGTTCACCCACCTCGACGCCACCACCGAGCTCTCCCGCCAGATCGCGGCGCTCGGCATCTACCCGGCGGTCGACCCGTTGGCCTCCACCTCGAACATCCTCGCCCCAGAGATCGTCGGTGACCGCCACTACGCCGTGGCCCGGCGCGTGCAGGAGATCCTCCAGCGCTACAAGGAGCTGCAGGACATCATCGCGATCCTCGGCATGGACGAGCTCTCCGAGGAGGACCGGGTCACGGTGAGCCGCGCCCGCAAGGTGCAGCGCTTCCTCTCACAGCCGTTCTTCGTCGCTGAGGTGTTCACCGGGGTGCCGGGGATCTTCGTGCCGATCGACGAGACCGTCGAGTCGTTCGAGGCGCTCGCCAACGGCGACCTGGACCAGATCCCCGAGCAGGCGTTCCTGAACGTCGGCGGCGTGGAGTCGGTGCTCGAGAAGGCCAAGAAGCTCGAGGCGGACGCGGGCTAGTGGCCGACGATGTCTTCGGCGTGGAGGTCGTCACGCCCGAACAGTCGCTCTTCGCCGGCGGTGCCCGCTCGGTCGTCCTGGCGACCTCCGAGGGCGACCTGACCGTGCTCGACGGACACACGCCGCTGGTCGGCGACGTCGTGCCCTGCGAGCTCAAGGTCGAGCAGGCCGACGGGGTCCTGGTGCGCCTCGCCGTACACGGCGGGTTCCTCCAGGTCGACACCAGCCCCGGCGCGGCCGAGGGACTGGCCGAGGGGGACGGGCCCCTTCCGGGGCTCTCGACCCGGGTCACGGTGCTGGCCGGGGTCGCCGAGCTGGCCCACGAGATCGACGTGCCCCGCGCCGAGCAGGCCAAGGAAGCAGCGACGCAGTACATCAGCGAGCTCGGTCGGGGCCGGACCCAGGGCGCCGAGGAGGTCCAAGTGGACTTTGAGCTGGCCGAGGCGGAGGGCGCGCTGGCCCGTGCCGAGCTGCGCCTCGCCGTCGCTGCGGACGCCGCGTAACGTTCCGGCTGCGCCGGCGAGTCAGCCGAACGAGATCGAGCTGAACTCGGCCAGTTTCTGCAGCGCGTGACTGGCGTCGATCTTGCGCACGGTCCCGGACTTGGAGCGCATCACCAGCGACTGTGTGGTGGCACCGAACTCGTGGTACTGGACCCCCTTGAGGAGCTCGCCGTCGGTGATCCCGGTGGCCGCGAAGAAGCAATTGTTGCCCTGCACGAGGTCGTCGGTCGTCAGTACGGCGTCCAACTTGTAGCCGGCATCGATGGCGGCCAGGCGCTCGCTCTCGGTGCGCGGGTAGAGCTTGCCCTGGATCTCGGCGCCCATGCACTTGAGGGCGGCGGCGGCCAGCACGCCCTCGGGGGTGCCGCCGATGCCGAAGAGGATGTCCACGCCCGCGCCCGGCCAGCCGGTGGCGATGGCACCGGCCACGTCGCCGTCGGTGATGAGGCGGATGCGCGCCCCGGTCGCCCGCACCTCGGCGATCAGGGATTCGTGGCGCGGACGGTCCAGGATGACCGCGGTGAGGTCCCGCACCGCGCGGCCGACGGCCTCGGAGAGGGCGTGGAGGTTCTCGGTGGGGGAGCGGCGGATATCGCAGGCACCCTTGGCCCGCGGCCCGACCGCGAGCTTCTCCATGTAGACACAGGGCCCGGGGTCGAACATGGCGCCGCGTTCGGCCACGGCGATGACGGCCAGCGCGCCGCCCCGACCCTGGGCGGTGAGCGTCGTGCCGTCGATGGGGTCGACCGCGATGTCGGTCAGCGGGGGGGTGCCGTCGCCGATCTTCTCGCCGTTGAAGAGCATGGGCGCGTTGTCCTTCTCGCCCTCACCGATGACGACGATCCCGTCCATGGGGACCGAAGACAGGACGGTCCGCATGGCCTCCACGGCCGCGCCGTCGGCGCCGATCTTGTCTCCCCGACCCATCCAGCGGCTGGCCGCCATGGCGGCCGCCTCGGTCGTCCGCACGAGGTCCATGGCGAGGTTCCGGTCAGGGGCTTGGCGCGGCATCACCACGGGTCTGACCATAGTGGGTCGGGCCTGGCGGCCTCCCGGCCGGGGCGCCTTCCAGCGGCGATACTTGAGGACGTGGATTTGAGCGCGGACCAGATCGTCGTCGAGGCCAACGGGCCCCTGACCGGGACCGTCAGCGCGGGGGGAGCCAAGAACTCCGTGCTCAAGCTGATGGCGGGCTGCCTGCTCGCCGAGGGATGCACGGTGTTGTCCAACGTCCCTCGCATCAGTGACGTGGACACGATGGCCGAGGTGCTCCGTGCCATGGGGGCGAGCGTCGAGCGGCTCGACAACGGGGATGTGACGGTGACCACCCCGCCGGCTACCCAGCTGGTGCCGTCGGGCCCGTTCGAGCTCTTCATGCGCATGCGGGCGTCGGTGGTCGTGCTCGGACTGCTGCTGGCCCGCTGCGGCGCCGTGCGGGTGCCCCTGCCCGGGGGGGACGACTTCGGCGCCCGCCCGATCGACTTCCACATCAACGGCCTGAGCGCCATGGGTGCGCGCTTCGAGTCCTCCCACGGCGAGGTCCGGGGCACCGTGCCCGGGGGGCGGCTGGTGGGGACCCGCGTCGTCCTCGAGTATCCGAGCCACACGTCCACCGACAATCTGCTCATGGCGGCCGTCCTGGCCAAGGGCACCACCGTGATCGAGAACGCGGCCAAGGAGCCCGAAGTGGCAGACCTGGCGGCGATGCTCTGCGACATGGGAGCGGTGGTCCGTGGGGCCGGGACCTCGCACATCGAGGTCGAGGGTGTCGACGAGCTGCGCCCCACCCACCACACGGTCGTGCCCGACCGCGTGGTGGCGGCGACCTACCTGGCCGCCGTCGGCATGGCCGGCGGCGACGTGACGATCGCCGACGCCCGGCCAGAGCACATGGAGATGCTGTTGCGCAAGGTCAACCAGATGGGCGTGGCCACGGAGATGGGCCCGGGCGGCTTGCGGGTCAGCGCCCACGAACGGCTGGTGGCGGCCGACGTGGCGACGCTGCCGTATCCGGGCGTGGCCACCGATTACAGCCCGCTGCTCGTCGCCATGCTCACGGTGTCCGACGGGGTCGGAATCCTGACCGAGAACCTCTTCTCCGGCCGGTTTCGCTACGTCGAGGAACTGCGGCGCATGGGTGCGGACATCCGGACCGAGGGCCATCACGCCGTCGTGCGCGGCGTCCGGCGGCTGTCGGGCGCCCCGGTGCGGGCGCCGGACATCCGGGCCGGCGTCGCCCTCGTGCTGGCGGGGCTGGTGGCCGAGGGCGAGACGGTGGTGGGTGGTGCGCACCACATCGGCCGCGGCTACGAGGACCTGGCGGGCGACCTGGGCTCGCTGGGGGCCAAGGTGTCGCGTCGGTGAGCCCGGATCCCGCAACGGACCCCGCGACGCTGCTCGAGCGGGCCCGCGCCGACGACCGTGTCGCGCTCGGCGCGCTTGCTCTCGTACATCGAGCGCGGTGACGAGACCGCCACGGCGGTGGCGCGGTTGGCCTACCGGTCCGAGCCGCCGTTCACATTGGGGTTGACCGGCGCCCCCGGGTCGGGGAAGTCCACGCTGACCGACGGCCTCATCACCGCGGCGCGGCGCGGGTGGCCCGGCACCGACGTCGAGGCGGTGCCGGAGGTCGGGGTCCTGGCGGTCGACCCGACGTCGCCCTTCAGCGGGGGCGCCATCCTGGGCGACCGCGTGAGGATGAGCCAGCACGCGCTCGATCCGACCGTGTTCATCCGGTCGATGGCGACGCGCGGTCATCTCGGCGGCCTGTCTCTCGCCGTGCCCGACGCTGTGCGCCTGCTTGGTGCCGCCGGCATCGCGGTGGTGATCGTCGAGACCGTCGGCGTCGGCCAGATGGAGGTGGAGATCGCGTCGGCGGCTGACACGACCGTCGTCGTCGTCACCCCAGGTTGGGGGGACTCCATGCAGGCCAGCAAGGCCGGGCTGCTCGAGGTGGCCGACGTGTTCGTCGTCAACAAGGCGGACCGCCCTGGCGTGCGCGAGGCACGGCGTGACCTCGAGCAGATGCTCGACCTGGGGCGACCGGGGACGTGGCGCCCCGAGATCATCGACACCACGGCCACCGCGGGTGACGGGGTGGCCGAGCTGTGGAGCGCGGTGGCGCGCCACCGAGCCCACTTGCGGGACTCGGGGCAGCTGGCGGTGCGCCGCGCTGACCGCCTGGCCCAGGAGTTGCGCCGCGTCCTGGTGGCGCGCACCGAGGTGCGCATCGACGAGCTGGTGGCCGGGGAGGAGTTCGCCACTGCGGTCAAGGCGCTGGCGGCGGGTGAGCTCGACCCCTACCAGGCCGCCGACCGCCTGTTGCAAGGATGAGCCGCCCCGGTGGTCCGGTACGGTGCGCTCATGGCTGAAACCTTCGTGAGCGTGGAGCGACGACCGGACAACGTCGCCCTCGTGCGGCTGGACCGGCCCAAGGCCAACGCGCTCTCCGCCGCCGTGCTGGCGCAGCTGCGGGCGGCGGCAGAGCACCTGCAGGAGAACCCGCCCGGTGCGGTGGTGGTCTGGGGCGGGCGGCGCATCTTCGCCGCCGGGGCAGACATCGTCGAGCTCGGGGACAGCGGCGCCCAGGCGGTGGGGGCGCACTTCGCGGACGCGCTGGGCGCCCTGGCGTCCATCCCCCGGGCGACCATTGCCGCAGTCAACGGCTACGCGCTGGGCGGGGGGCTCGAGCTGGCGCTCGCCTGTGACTTCCGGGTCTGTGCCGAGGACGCCCGCTTTGGCCTCCCCGAGGTGCTCCTCGGGGTGATCCCGGGGGGTGGTGGCACCCAGCGCCTGCCCCGTCTCATCGGCGCGTCCCGGGCCAAGGAGCTCATCTTCACGGGCCGCCAGGTCCGCGCCGAGGAGGCGATCACCATCGGGCTGGCCAATCGCATGACGGCCCCCGACGACGTGCTCGAGGCCGCGCTCGCCTGGGCGGCCGAGCTGGCCGCGGGTCCGCTCGTGGCCCACGCGCTGGCCAAGCGCGCCGTGGACAGCGGGCTCGAGCACACGCTGGCTGAGGGACTCATCTTCGAGCAAGAGGCATTCGTGTCGGCAGCGCGCACCGAGGACGCCGCGCGGGGAATCGCGTCGTTCAACGAGCACGGTCCGGGCCGGGCCGTCTTCGTGGGACGTTGAGCCGGTGAGTTCGCCCCCGATCCCACTGACCCCGGGCGAGGGTGCCTTCGACCCGTCCGTGCGGTGGTTCCAACACGCCGTCTTCTACGAGGTGCTGATCCGCGGCTACTACGACGCCAACAACGACGGCACCGGTGATCTGCGGGGCTTGCGCGAGAAGTTGGACTACATGGAATGGCTCGGCATCGACTGCATCTGGATGCTCCCCTTCTACCCGTCGCCGTTCCGGGACGGGGGCTACGACATCAGCGACTTCTTCAACGTCCATCACGACTACGGCAGCATCGGCGACCTGGTCGCCTTCCTCGAAGACGCCCACCGACGCGGGATTCGCGTCGTCGCAGACCTCGTGATGAACCACACGAGCGACGAGCACCCCTGGTTCATCGAGTCGCGCTCGTCGCGAGACAACGCCAAGGCCGAATGGTACGTCTGGAACGACGACGACCAGAAGTGGCCGGACGCCCGCGTGGTCTTCACCGACGTCGAGCGCTCCAACTGGACGTGGGACGACACCCGCCAGCAGTACTACTGGCACCGCTTCTACCACCACCAGCCCGACCTCAACTACGAGAACCCCGAAGTCGCCGACACCATGATCGACCTCGTCCGGTTCTGGCTGGATCTCGGCTTCGACGGTTTTCGCCTCGATGCGCTGCCGTACCTCTATCAGCGCGACGGGACGTCGGGCGAACACCTGCCCGAGACGCACGCCTTCATCAAGCGCATCCGCAAGCAGATCGACGCCGATTACCCCGGTCGCATCCTCCTGGCCGAGGCGAACGGCTGGCCCAGCGACGTCGCCGACTACTTCGGGGACGGCGACGAGTGCCATCTGTGCTTCCACTTCCCGCTCATGCCTCGTCTGTTCATGGCCGTACGGCGGGAGCAGCGGTACCCGATCACCGAGATCCTGGCCCAGACCCCGGTCATCAACGAAGACTGCCAATGGGCCATCTTCCTGCGCAACCACGATGAGCTCACGCTCGAGCAGGTGAGCGACGAGGAGCGCGATTACCTCATCGCGGAGTACGCCAAGGATCCCCGGATGAAGCGCCACATGGGCATCGGGCGCCGGCTCGCCCCGCTCCTCGACAACGATCGCCGGACGGCTGAGCTCCTATATGCCCTGATCCTGTCGCTGCCGGGGAGCCCCGTCATCTACTACGGCGACGAGTTGCTGATGGGTGACAACATCTACCTTGGTGACAGGGACTCGGTGCGCACCCCCATGCAGTGGTCGCCCGACCGCAACGGCGGCTTTTCCAAGGCCGACTTCGCGCAGCTCTACCTGCCGCCCCTCATGGACCCCGTGTACGGGTTCAGCGCGCTCAACGTCGAGGCCCAGCTGCGGAACCAGGGCTCCTTCTTGCACTGGCTGCGCCGCATGCTGACGGAGCGCCGCGCCCTCCCCGTGATGGGCGTGGGCCAGATGGAGGTGCTGCCCTGTGCCAACCCGTCGGTCCTCGCGTACATGCGCTCGGGCGAGGTGGCCGACATCCTGACCGGCGCGGCACCGACCGGGCCGTCCGTCAGCCCGGCCGTCGACAGGGGGCTCGACTGGGGTCGCTCGACCGTGCTGGCGCGGACCGTTCCGGCCGGGAACGAGAGCGAGGGTGACGAAGTGGTGCACCGGCTCCAGGCCGTGTTGTGCGTGCACAACCTGAGCCGGTTCGCCCAACCTGCAGAGCTCGCGTTGGCCAAGTGGGCCGGCTCGACGCCCTACGAGGTGCTGGGTCGCGTCCCGTTCCCCGCGATCACCGAGGAGCCCTACACCATCACGCTGCCGCCGTACGGGTTCCTGTGGTTCGATTTGGCGCCCGAGGAGAGGCCGGGACCGGAGTGACGCCCGAGCGCGAGCAGGCGCTGCGCACGCTGACCGAGGCGTGGCTGGGGCTGCGCCAGGCCGTGCCGAAGGGGGATGACGTCATAGTCGAGCGCACAGAGACGTTGCGCGGGGGCCGTCCGGGGCTGCTCGACATCGTGGCGCGGGTAGGCCAGCGCCGGGCGCACCTCGTGGCGGGCCTGCGGAGCGTCGCGGACGAACCCCACTTCTTGCGTGCCGGCGAGGAGGCCGCGCTCGGGCTGCTCGACGACGACCACGGGCTCGCGGTCTGCACCGATGCGCTCCGCGACGCCCAGCTGGCGCCGCTGCTCCTGGCCACCGTGCGAGGCGTCGAGACGCGGCCTGGCCCTGTCACCGTCGTGCGCGACGACGAGGACGCGACGGTGATCGACTGCGGCGACCGGGGTGACCTCATGGTGTTCCCGTGGTTGGCTGAGGGGTCCCGGCACGACGTGGACATGCTGGTGGCCCTCGACGAGACGGGCTTCAACCACGTGGCGGCACCGCTCGTGCGCTGGGCGTGGGAGGGGCGGGACCTCGGCGTCGTGCTCGAGCCCCTGGCCGACCGCTCCAGCGGTTGGGCACTCGCGCTCACCTCACTGCGCGACTTCTATGCCTCGGGCGGGTCGCCGGAGGCGGCCGGGGGGGATTTCGGTTCCGAGGCCCGCGCCCTCGGCACCATGACGGCGCGGATGCATCTGTCCCTCGACCGCGCCTTCCTGCGCCACCACGAACAGGTGGTCGACTGGGTCGACGAGGCGGAGGCGGCCATCGCCCGGTCGGACCCCTCGCTGCTGGAGGCGCCGGGCGTGGCCGACCTCGTGAAGTGGCTGCGCGAATCCGAGGCGAGGCTGCCGGTCATCCGCACCCATGGCGACTTCCACCTCGGGCGCACGGCCCGGACCGACCAGGGTTGGGTGGTCAGCGACTGCGCGCCGGGCGGGGTCCTGGCCGGGAACACTGTGCCGGGTCGCCGCACCCCGCTCGGCGATGTGGCCGACCTGCTGTACTCGATGCACCGGGCCAGCGCGGTCGCGGCGGGGGAGCGGGACCCGGCCGGCCGTCTCGGCCTGACCACCCTCGGCCAGGCCTGGGAGACGAGGAACCGCCGGGCCTTCGTGACGGGCTACTTGGGCACGGCCGGGATCGGCGGCCTGATCGGGCCCGACCGGGACTTGACCCGACGTCTCGTGTCGTTCCTCGAACTGGCCCGCTCGGCCAGGGAGTCCTAGGCGGCATCACCCACCCGGCCCGGCGAGACGCTGGCCGGGGTCAGACGGCCAGGGCGGAGACCTTGAGGGTCTCCGCGGCATCCTCGGGCGAGACCACGTTGATGGCCACCCCCGTGCCCAGTTCGAAGCCCGCCGTGGTCGTCGCCTTGGGCCAGACGTGCGCGTGCCAGTGGTACGGCTCGCCCACGCGGTACGGCGCCGAGTGGAACACGATGTTGTACGCCACGTCGCCAATGGCCTCGGCGAGCTGCTGGAGCGTGCGGCGGATGGCCTCTCCGACGGCGATCAGATCCTCGGTCGGGCTCCGATGTAGATGCGGGTTGTGCTCACGGGGCATGACCAGCATCTCGTAGGGGACGGAGCTCCAGAACGGGCAGACGACTACGACGCGGTCGTTGGCGTAGATGACGCGCTGCGTCGAGTCCTCCTCCGCCTCGATCGTCGTGCACAGGAGGCACGAACCGACGAAGCGTGCGAACCGAGCCTGTTCTTCGGCGAGCTCACGAGGGATGAACGACATACCCAGGAGCTGGCCGTGCGGGTGCTCCAGCGAGGCCCCCGCCTCCCGACCGGAGTTCACGATGGCCTGCGTGTAGCGGAGGTTGGGCTGGGAGGCGTGCTCCTCGAGGCGATCGCGCAGGGCGGCCATGACCAGTTCGACCTGCTCCTGGCTGAGTTGGCCGAGGGTGGCCTCGTGCTCGGGCGAGAAGATGAGGATCTCGTGGATGCCACCGGCCGAGGCCTGGGTGAACACCGGACCCCGGTTGGCCACGACGAAGGGCTCGTCACCCTCGAACGCGGGGTAGAGGTTGGGCACCACCCGGACCAGCCAGCTGCCGGTCGGACCGTAGGTCTCGAGCGCGGGTGGGGTGTCCTCTTCATTGCCGGGGCAGAACGGGCAGGGGCGACCGAGGGGATCGGGCAACTGGGGGGAGCGGGTCACGAAGGAGTAGGGCCGCTCGGAGCGGCCGGGGCTGACGACGACCCACCGGCCGGACAACGGATCGAGGCGCAGCTGGTTCATCGGTGCACTCTCTCGGGCACCGGCAGGCCCGCCCACATCGCAATTGACCTCATCATCTTCCCTCCACTACTACGGTACAGGTTCCGCTGGGCCGGGAAGCGCCATGTCGCCGTCCCGTCACCCCGGCTCCACCGGCAGAGGGGAACATGTCGGCCATGCACCACCAGCCGGACGGGGCGGCCTTCGACATCGTGCTGCTGCTGCACGTGGGCTGCGTCATCGTGGGACTGGTGACGACGGTCGCCGCTGCGGCCACCGCGTCCCGCCTACGCCGCCTGCTGCGGGCGGGGACGCCGCCGCCCGAGCCGCTGTTGCGCTACTTCCGCCCCGGCATCAACTGGGCTGGCCGCACGATCTACGGCATCCCCGTGTTCGGGTTCGCGCTGCTCGCCATGAGCCAGGGCGCCTATGCGCTCCGGGAGGGATGGGTCCTCGCCGGGATCGGGCTCTTCGCGGGCGTGGCATTGCTCGCAGAGGGCGTGCTCTGGCCGGCGGAACGACGGCTGCAGACGGCCGTGGCCGGCGGTCTGACCACCGAGGGTCCACTCCCGGAGGGGGCGCCCGCCGACGGTGACGCGTGGGCGATGGGTCGGGCGGCCTGGGCCGCCCTGGTGCTGCTGGTGGCCGGCGTCGTGCTCATGATCGCCCAGCCCTGAGGCGCGCAACTGGACGGGACCCCTTGCGGGGCCCCGTCCAGGCACGAGGTTCTGGCCAGCTCAGCAGGGGTTGGACCGACGCGGCGTCAGCCGCAGCCTCTGCCCCCACCGGTCGGAGGAGGCTCGGTGTAGCCGCCGCCATCGCCACCCGGGGAACCGCCGCCCGTGGGAGAGCCGCCGCCGCCGCTGCTCCCACAGCCGACCTTGACGGTGGAGGATGCCGACGACGGCAGGTAGTACGAGCTCCCGCCGTACGACGCGGTCACCGTGACCGATCCCTGGAGCTGGTTCACCGAGACGCTGCACGAGGCGGCGCCGGTGGAGGTCGTCGTGGCGGTGCAGCTTTGGGCCGTCCGGCCCGTGCCGACGGTGAGGACGACCGGCTGATTCGCGAGGGGCGTCCCGTTGCTCTTCAAGGTGGCCGAGAGCGCGAGCGACTGGCCGTTGTTGACCGAGGTCGCACCCGTGTAGGTCACGGTGGTCGGCTCGCCGTTCACGACGACCTTGTTCGAGCCGTTGCTCGGGAGCAGCTGCGGGTTGGTGCCGGTATTGCCGGCGAACGACCCGCTGACTGTGTAGGTGCCCGCGGGCTCTGTCGGCGTGACGGTGCAGGAACCCTTGCCGCTGCTCGCGGTCGTGGCCGTGCAGCTCTGGCTGCCGTTCAGCGTCAGCGTGATCGTCTGCCCAGTGATCCCCTGCCCGGTGACCGAATTGGTCAGCGTGCCGGTCAGCGTGACCGGTTGGTTGTAGGTCGCCGTCGTGGCGCTGACGGACAGCGAGGTAGGCGTCACCACCGTGACCGACTGCGAGGTGCTCGACGACGAGTAGTAGGTGTTGCCGCCATAGGTCACGGAGACGGGCAGCGGGCTCGTGCTCTGGTTGTAGTAGCAGATGCTGCAGCTCGCGTGCCCCGCCGAGTTGGTCGTCCCCGAGCAGTGCTGGGCCGAGCTCCCCGTGCCCACCGTGAAGGTCACCGTCTGGCCGGGCAGCGGCGTCCCACTGGACGCAGTCAGCGTGGCCGACAGGCTCGGGGCCTGCCCCGTGGTGGTTTGGGTGCTCCCGGTGTACGTCACCGTGGTCGGCGCCTTGGTCTCCGTGAAGGTGCTCGAACCACTGGAGGGCAGGAGCACCGGCGTGGTCGTCGTGTCACCGCCGAAGGAACCGATCAGCGAATAGGTCGAAGGCGGCCCGGTGGGCGTCACCGAGCAGGTCGCCACGCCGTTGCCGTTCGTGTTCGCGCTGCAGGACTGAGACCCGTTCAAGGTGAGTGTGACCGGCTCATTGGGCACCGGCTGGTTCGTGTACGTGTTGACGAGGGTGCCCGAGATCGGCGTCGAGCCGTTGTAGGAGCCGGTGGCCGGCGTGACCGTGAGCTTCGTGCCCTCGGGCAGGTTGACGGTCGAGCTGGCGTTGGCCGGCTGGTAGTAGGTGTCACCGCCGAACGAGTCCGTCACCGGGATCGGCCCCGCCGGCTGCCCGGTCACCGCAATCGTGCACGAGGCGGCCCCGGTAGTGTCCGTGACGCCGTTGCAGGTCTGTGCGGCCGAGCCGCTCCCGAGTGTGAAGATGACTGTCCTGCCGGCCAGGCCCGAACCGGGGACCGGGTTGTCCGTGGTCAGGACGCCCGAGACCGTGAGCGGCTGCCCGTTCTGGGCGACGGTGCCGCCGGTGTATGTCAGGGCGGTCTCTTCGAGGGTGACCACGAAGTTGTTCGAACCCGTAGACGGAGTCAGTTGGAGCGGCAACGTCGTGTCACCGCCGAAGCTGCCCGTCAGCGGGTACGTCCCTTCAGACTCACCGGGTGTGATGGTGCACGTCGCCGTGCCGGTGGCATCGGTCGTACCCGTGCACGTCTCAGTTCCGTTGAGCGTGAGCGTCACCGGTTGGTTCGGGATCGGCGCATTCGTGTTGGCGTCGTTCAGCACGCCCGACACGGTCGTGGCGTCGGAGTAGTCGCTCGTACCGGGGTTGACCGTGAGCGTCGTCGGCTCGGTGACGGTGACGGGGTTCGAGACCGTGGAGGATGTGTCGTAGACGTCGCCACCGAAACTCGTCGTGACCGTGTCGTTCGTCTGTGGCTGGTCGAGTGACGGAATCGTGCAGCTCACGTTTCCGTTGACGTCGGTGACCGCGTTGCAGGACTGCGCGGTCGAGCCAGAGCCGATCGTGAACGTCACGACCTTGGTGGGCAGCGGCGTGCCCGGCGTGGGCGTGTCCGTCGTCAGCGTCCCGGTCAGCGAGATCGGCTGCCCGTTCACGCCGCTGGTCGGGCCGGTATAGGTCACGGCGCTCGTATCGGGATTCACGGTGAACGTGCTCGAGGTGCTGTCCGATCCGATCGGCGCTGACGTCGTCGAGTCGCCGGGGAAGGATGCAGTCAGGGTGTAAGTGCTGGACGGTTCGCTCGCCGTGATGTCACAGGTCGCCGTACCGGTGCTGTCTGTGCTCGCCGAACACGATTCCGAACTATTCCCGTTCAGCGTGAAAGTGACCGGCTCGTTGACGATGGGCGAGTCCGTGTCCGGGTTCGTCAGCACGGCCGAGACCGGCGTGGGCGTGGAGAAGTTTCCCGAAACTGGCTGAATGGTGAGCGTGGAAGGAACGGTCGTCTGTGTCGGCGGCGGGGCCGCCACCTCGATCTGGTTGTCCACCGAGAGGCCATACAGGTTGCCGGTGTTCGCATTGATCGTCTTTAGCACCTGCCCGTTGGCGATGCTGATCTGGTAGATGTCGCCCGAGTCCGAGTCTCCGGTCCAGAAAGACGTGCCGCTCGGATCCACGCTGATTGCGAAGAGCTGTCCACCGCAGTTGGGCATGCTCGAGCATGGGTACGTGTTGATCACGTTGCCGTTGGAGTCGAGCAAGAGGTCCGCGTTGGAGTCGGCGACGAGGACATCACCGTTCTCGAGGATCTTCAGCTGGAAGGCCTGGATGGGGAGTCCGGTCTCAGGGTCGATGGAGGGAAACGAAGCCTTGTTGAAGTTCGGTCCCTGCGTGTTCGTGCACTTGTTGTAGGTGAGGATGTCGGTGCCTTCGGTGGTGTAGTAGAAGGTGCACTCGTCACTCGCGAGGTCGATCCAGTCATCGCCGTAGAGCTGTGTCTGCAGGGGGCCGATGTCGGCCACATGTGTGCCGTCCGGCGCGAACTCCGCGATGTAGGGCACCGTCTGCTGGCCGACGTACATGTTGCCCTGGTTGTCGAACACCTCAGAGATCGGGTTCGAGAGACCCGTCGCGAAGGTCGGCAGCGGTGTGCCGTCAGGGGCGAATTCGCTGATGTCCCCGGCGTAGTCGTCGGCAACGAAGAGATCTCCCTTGGAGTCGAAGCTCGTGCCCACGGTGTAGGGCTCGCCGGTGTTGTCGACGAGCGAATCGATGACGTTGCCCGAGGAGGGATCGAAGACGTTCACCGTCGAGTTCCCGACGGAGGCAAAGACCTGACCGGACTGGAACACGGTCGATCCGTCGGCGCCGGCAGGCTTCGCCGGCGAGGTCATCACGCCAATGGCGCCGATGATCAGGACCGCGGCGAGAACCACGGCACAGCGGCGCCAGGCGCCACCGTACGAGGCGGAATCGATCTCGTTCCAATCAGAGATCCGGGCCGGCGTGCCGGTAGTCCCAGACTCGTGTGTGCCACCCGTCCACAGTCGCATTGCGCCCCCTCTGCGGTGTGTCATTTCTCGTGTCGTGCAACTCGCACTTCGTCTCCGGGCTCCGAGACAGACAGGAAGCGCTTCGACATGCGTACGCGGACTTCCTGCCTGGATCGACACACGGCTTTGGCGTGCTTGCCTGTGAATATCGGGGACGACGAGCCAAACCGACAGGGGCAAAAGGACTAGATAGCGCAGCAGCTCTGTGACATTTGCGTCCGGGTTGTCAGGTGGCCCCTTGGGTTGTCATGCCTTTGTTGGCAGATGCGATCCGACGTCATCCAATCAGCAGATGGTGGCGATGATGTGCCCCCACCCGTCGTGTCCCGGGGCAGGGCCGTAGCCAGGTGTGACTGACACCACCACGAGGTGTTTGATGTTGCCGTATTCCGTCGAACCCGACTGCTGGATCGTGCTCGACACGACCACGAGCATGTTCACCGGGATCGTCGACGGAGGGTTCGAACTGTTGCCCGGATTGGAGGTCCAGTTGACGCCGCAGGCGAACCCCGGGGCGTTGCTGATGTAACCCTTCATGGAGGCCGGAGCGTTGACGACGCCGCTGAATGAGTTGTTCTTCCAGAATTGCGAGCCCCAGAAGTTCACGTTGGTGCCGAGCGTCGGTGAGCCGGCCGTGACGTCCCCCACGACGAACCCCCCGCTCGAGGGTGCCGCCGCGGTTGTCTCGTTGCCGGCGGCACTGGCGGGCCTGTAGTAGGCGTCACCGCCGAATATGACGGTTATCGGCACTGTGCCAGCCGTCTGGTTCACGTCGGCGATCGTGCAGGTGGCCGTCCCTGAGGCGCTGGTCGTGCCCGTGCAGCTCTGGGCGGTCGATCCCGAACCGAGGGTCATGAGGACAGACCGCCCGCCGAGGGGGTTGCCGTCCGTGGTCAGGTTGGCCGACATCGTGAACGGCATCCCGCTGACGGCGATCGACGGGCCCGTGTATGCGATGCTTGTCTCCTCGAGCGTCACCACGTAGTTGTTCGAGCCGGTGCTCGCCAGTAGCTGCGGAGCCTTGGACGAGTCGCCTGCGAACGATCCCTTCAAGGTGTACGTCGCCGCGGGCTCGTTGGGCGTGATGGAGCACGTCGCGACGCCGCTGATGTTGGTGATCGCCGTGCAGGATTGCGTGCCGTTCAGCGTGAGCGTGACCGACTCACCTGCGACGGGTGCGCCGGTCACCGAGTTGGTGAGGACGCCTGAAACCGCTCCCGCGTCCGCGTAGTCGCTCGTGCCGGCGTTGACCCTCAGTGTGGTCGGAGTGTGGACCGTGGCCGTGTCGGAGTCCGTATATGACTGGTAGAACGTGTCGCCACCAAAGGTCGAGGAAACTCCCACCGTCCCGGTCGACTGGTTGATGTCGCTGATGGTGCAGCTGGCGAAGCCGTTCGCGTTGGTTATCGCGTTGCAACTCTGCGCGGAACCGCCCGATCCCACCGTGAAGGTCACCGTCTTGCCCGAGACGTCCGAACCAGGTGTTGGCTCGGTGCTCGTCAGCGTGCCCGACAGCGTGGTCGGCTGGCCGTTGGTCAGCGACTCGTCACCGACGTAGCTGAGCGTCGTTGGAGCCTGCGTGACCGCGATGGTGCTCGACGAGCTCGTGGGCAGTAGCTGGGGCACGGAGCTCGTGTCACCGGGGAACGACCCGGTGACCGAGTAGGTGCCTGCCGGCTCGTTCGGGGTGACCGAGCAGGTAGCGACGCCATTGGCGTTGGTCGTAGCTGAACAGGACTGGCTCGGGGTCCCGTTGACGGTCAGCGTGACCGGCTCGTTGGGCACAGGCTGATTTGTGTAGGTGTCGATCAGCGTGCCCGTGATCGGCGTCGAGCCGTTATAGGTGCCTGAGGCCGGAGTGATCGTGAGCTGTGTCCCCTCGGGGAGGTTCACCGTCGAGGCCGCACTCGCCACCCGGTAGTACGCATCACCGCTGAAGATGTCCGTAACGGGGATCGGGCCCGGTGCTTGACCTGTGACGTCGATGGTGCACGCGACGGCGCCCGTCGAGTCGGTGACGCCGCTGCAAGTCTGCGCGGCCGACCCGGTGCCGAGGGTGAAGGTCACCGTCCGTCCGCTGATCCCCGTACCCAGGCTCGGGTCATCGGTGGTCAGCACACCCGACACGCTGAGCGGCTGCCCGTTCTGGGCCACCGTGCCGCCCGTGTAGGTCAGCTGGGTCTCCTCGAGCGTGACCACGAAGTTGGCCGACCCGCTCGCGGACGTGAGCTGCAGGGGTAGCGTCGCGTCCCCGCCGAAGGTCCCCTTCAGCGTGTACGTTGCGGCCTGCTCACCTGGCGTGATCGAGCAGGTCGCGGTGCCGGTGGCGTCTGTCGTCGCCGTGCACTTCTCGGTCCCGTTGAGAGTGAGCGTCACCGGCTCGTTCCGGATCGGCGCATTGGTGACCGAGTCGGTCAGTACACCCGAGACCTGGGTGGCGTCGGAGTAGTCGCCGGTGGCCGAGTTCACCATGAGCGTGGTCGGCTCGGTGACCGTCGCTGGGGTCGTGGTCGACACCGGCGTGTCGTAAACGTCGCCGCCGAAGCTGGTCGTGATGGTCTGCGCGGTCGTCGGCTGGTCCACCGAGGGAATAGTGCAGCTCACGTTCCCGCTGGCGTCCGTCGTGTCACTGCACGACTGCTGGGTCGGGCCCGAGCCGATCGTGAACGTGACCACCTTCGTCGGCAGCGGCGTGTCCAAGGTTGGGGTGTCGGTGTTTAGTGTGCCCGTGAGCGTCACTGGCTGGCCGTTGACCGCCGTGGTCGGCCCGGTGTAGTCGACCGAACTCGAATCGGGATTGACCGTGAAGCTGCTCGACGAGCTGTCGGACCCGAATGACGTGGAGGACGAGCCACCGGTGTCGCCGGGGAACGAGGCGGTGAGGGTGTAGGAGCTCGACGGCTCTCCGGGCGTGATGATGCAGCTCGCCGTCCCCGTGTCATCGGTGGTCGCCGTACATGTTTCCGTTCCGTTCAAGGTGAAGGTGACCGGCTCGTTTGGAACTGGGGTTCCGGTTGCACTGTCCGTGAGGACACCCGAGACCGGAGTCGGGGACGAGAAGTCGCCCGAGACGGGATTGATGGTCAATGTGGTCGGTGTGGCGGATACGACCGAGGGGGCGGCCGCCACCTCGATCTGGTTGTCCACCGAGAGGCCATACAGGTTGCCGGTGTTCGCATTGATCGTCTTTAGCACCTGCCCGTTGGCGATGCTGATCTGGTAGATGTCGCCCGAGTCCGAGTCTCCGGTCCAGAAAGACGTGCCGCTCGGATCCACGCTGATTGCGAAGAGCTGTCCACCGCAGTTGGGCATGCTCGAGCATGGGTACGTGTTGATCACGTTGCCGTTGGAGTCGAGCAAGAGGTCCGCGTTGGAGTCGGCGACGAGGACATCACCGTTCTCGAGGATCTTCAGCTGGAAGGCTTGGATGGGGAGTCCGGTCTCAGGGTCGATGGAGGGAAACGAAGCCTTGTTGAAGTTCGGTCCCTGCGTGTTCGTGCACTTGTTGTAGGTGAGGATGTCGGTGCCTTCGGTGGTGTAGTAGAAGGTGCACTCGTCACTCGCGAGGTCGATCCAGTCATCGCCGTAGAGCTGTGTCTGCAGGGGGCCGATGTCGGCCACATGTGTGCCGTCCGGCGCGAACTCCGCGATGTAGGGCACCGTCTGCTGGCCGACGTACATGTTGCCCTGGTTGTCGAACACCTCAGAGATCGGGTTCGAGAGACCCGTCGCGAAGGTCGGCAGCGGTGTGCCGTCAGGGGCGAATTCGCTGATGTCCCCGGCGTAGTCGTCGGCAACGAAGAGATCTCCCTTGGAGTCGAAGCTCGTGCCCACGGTGTAGGGCTCGCCGGTGTTGTCGACGAGCGAATCGATGACGTTGCCCGAGGAGGGATCGAAGACGTTCACCGTCGAGTTCCCGACGGAGGCAAAGACCTGACCGGACTGGAACACGGTCGATCCGTCGGCGTGTGCGACCCCGCTCGGTGGGAGCACGACGCCGACCATCGCAATCACAACCAGGGTGGCGAGAAACGCCGCCACGCAATGCCACCATGAGGGCAAGAGGCCCGATTGCGCCGACACGTTCCCAACCGGCCCCGTGACCTCGATCCGGCGGTCTCCACGGTGCGTACCCGACAGTGTCATGCGTGTCCCCCCTCAGGAACCGGTCCTGCGGTGTCTGCACACCGCAGCTCTCGACGCGTCTGCCCCATGACGCATATCTGCGAGTGCAATTTCTGCGCTGGCCGTTGGGGACGACAGGGCCAAAAGGACCACTGAGGTGTTAACACCTCGGCGAATTGCCGTGGCGTTGTCGTCGTCGCGAGGGCCTCCTGCTCGCACCGCCTTTCGGGCACCCGGCCTTCAGGGCGTCGATGGGCCTACCGGGGTGTTAACACCTCGAGAATTGCCTCGGCGTCGTCCACGTCGCCTGCCTGGACCCGGGCCCGCAGCGGTCCATCGAGAAGTGCCCCCCAATCGAGCGTGTCGCTGCGCACCCCCCGGGCCCGGAGCCGCTGGCGCGCCTCAGCCAGGAGTGCCGCCAGGGTCCCGAGCCCTTCGCCGCACTGCGTCGCCAGGCGATCACGAAGCCACGATGCCAGAGCCGGGCTCAACCCTCCCGTCGACACCGACACGGTGACCCCGCCGTCACGGTGCACGGCGGGCAGGATGAAGGACGAATGTGCGGGGTCGTCCGCGCCGTTCACCCAGACTCCCGCAGCGTCGGCCTCGGCGAAGACCGCGGCGTCGACGTCGGTAATGCCCGTGGCGGTCACCACCAGTCGGAAGGCCGACGCGTCACCGGACCGATAGGGCCGACGCTCGACGGCGTGCAACGAGGGGACGAGGTGCTCCATCTCGTCGCTGAGCGAAGGCGCGACCACCGTCACGTCTGCGCCGCAGGAGAGCAGAGCTCCTGCCTTGCGCGCTGCCACCCGGCCCCCGCCGACCACGAGACAGGCTCGCCCACGGACGTCCAGCGACACCGGGAAGAACTGTGCGGGCGACGAACTCCCGGGCTCAGTCATGGAGCCGGGGAGGCCCGACCATGCCCGCTGCGATCGTCGCGAACGTGCGCTCGTCGATCAGCACGAAACTCCCCGTGATGCGGTCGGCCTCGTACGGGTCGATCGCCAGGGGAGTCGCCGTCCGGAGCGTGACGACACCGATGTCGTTCTCGCGGAGCTCGTCCGCCTCGGTCACCCGCAGCTCGTTGACGTCGAACGTACCCGCCACTCCCTCAACGACGACGGGAGTCACCCGAGTGGTGTGCTTGAGCCGAAGACGGTCGCCGGCGACGAGCGGCCGCTCTTGGAACCAGCAGACCGTCGCCTCGAACGTGTCGGTGACCTCGGGAGCCCCCTCGGCGGCAGCGATGAGATCGCCGCGGGAGACGTCGAGGTGGTCGGCCAATCGGACCGCCACCGACAGGCCGACCTCCGCGCGCTGGAGCGGACCGTCCGCCGTCTCGATCGCGCGCACCGTCGTGTGGGCGCGCTGCGGTAGCACCACCACGGGGTCGCCCACCCGGAATGGTCCCCCGTTCACCATGCCCGCGTAGCTCCGTCCCCCCTCGGGTTGGCGGAGCACCCACTGCACCGGGAGCCGGGCGCCGCTGTCACGTTGCACTCCGTGTTGGGTGGCCCACCCGCCGGCCTGCGCCGACTCGAGCGCGTCAAGCACCGTGGGTCCGTCGTACCAGGGAGCGGCGTCCGAGCGGGTGACGACATTGTCACCGTGCAGGGCGGAGATGGGGATGACGGTGCACGAAGAGATACCGAGCCGGCGGGCGAGAGCTTCCATTTCGTCTGCGATGCGCTGGTAGGCCGAGCGGTCCCACTCCACCAGGTCCATCTTGTTGGCACAGACCACGAGCTGGTCCACGCCCAGCAGCGCTGCGATGCAGATGTGGCGGCGTGACTGCTCCTGCAGTCCAGACGTGGCGTCCACCAGCACGAGCGCGAGGTCGGCCGTGGATGCCCCAGTGGCCATGTTGCTCGTATACTGCACGTGCCCTGGGCAGTCCGCGATGACGAACTTCCGATGTGGTGTCGCTGCGTAGCGGTAGGCGACGTCGATCGTGATGCCCTGCTCACGCTCCGCCCGCAGGCCATCGGTCACGAAGGAGAGATCGAACTCCCCGGCTCCTCGCCGCTCCGATGCCGTCTCGATGGCGGTCAGCTGGTCGTCGAAGAGCTGCCGCGTGTCGAAGAGCAGGCGGCCGATAAGCGTGCTTTTGCCATCGTCGACCGATCCGATGGTGGCGAACCGTAGGAGGTCCATCGTGTCCGCCACGAGCTCGGAGCCGCCGGCCGGCGGCGAGCCGGGCAACGTGGTCATCGGCCTAGAAATACCCCTCGCGCTTGCGATCCTCCATGGCGGTCTCGGAGAAGCGGTCGTCCGCACGGGTCGCACCACGCTCCGAGATCCTCGAGGCCGAGATCTCGCGGATGATCTGGTCGACCGTATCGGCGTCCGACCGCACCGCACCCGTGCAGGTTGCGTCGCCCACGGTCCGGAAGCGCACCGTCTCCTTGTGGACTTCCTCACCGCTCTCCGGCGTGACCCACTCGCTGATAGCCAGGAGCATCCCGTCGCGCGCGACGACCTCTCGTTCATGCGCGTAGTAGATGGACGGCAGCTCGATGTGCTCGCGCCGGATGTACTGCCAGATGTCGAGCTCGGTCCAGTCCGAAAGGGGGAAGGCCCGCAGGTGTTCGCCGGGCCGCACGGTGCCCTGGTAGAGCTGCCACAGTTCGGGCCGCTGCCGTTTCGGATCCCATTGCCCGAAGGAGTCACGGAACGACAGGACCCGCTCCTTTGCCCTTGCCTTGTCCTCGTCGCGGCGGGCCCCGCCGAACGCGGCGTCGAACCCGTTGGCGTTGATGGCGTCGAGCAATGTCGTGGTCTGCAGCCGGTTGCGCGAGGCCAGCGGTCCGGGGTCGGCAACCCGGCCCTGGTCGATGGAGTCCTGCACCTTGGCCACCAGAAGCCGCGCCCCTCGGCCTCGACCTGCGCGTCGCGGTAGGCGAGCACCTCGGAAAAGTTGTGCCCGGTGTCGACGTGCAGCACCGGGAAGGGGATGCGACCTGGTTTGAAGGCCTTGGCAGCCAGGTGCAAGAGGACCGCCGAGTCCTTGCCGCCGCTGAAGAGCAGGACCGGCCGCTCCGATTCGGCGGCCACCTCGCGGATGATGAAGACGGCCAGGGACTCGAGGAGGTCCAGGTGGCCCAGGGGATGCTCGACGGGCCTGACCAGGGCAGTTACCGACCCGCGGGCGCGGGTGGAGGAGGTGCCCGCGGTGGGACGGTCCTGCGACTGGGAGCGGAGGGCGGCGGCGGTGTCCATGGATCCTCTTAAATCATGACCATTTTGGTCATGTATACTAAAGCCTGCATTCGGACATGCGTCAAGCGCCGGCGGCGAGCCCCTCGGAACGGGCGGATCGCCCCAGGAGGAAGGTGAGGAGCGGTGGCGGAGACCTACGTGAGCGAGCAGTCGGTGAGCGCCGAGGACCTCGGGGCGGTGAGCGATCGCCTCGAGCCGGCACCGGCCAGTGCGGTCATCCGCTGGGCCGTCGACACCTTCGGCGACTCCATCGTGCTCGCGGCATCGTTCGAGGACGTCGTCCTGATCGATCTGGCCACCAAGATCGCACCGGGGATCGAGGTTGTGTTCCTCGACACCGAGGCGCACTTCCCCGAGACACTGGCTTTCGTCGAGGAGGTTCGGGACCACTACGGACTGAACCTCACCGTGACCAAGCCAGGGCCGGACGCGGTCTCCCACCCGTGTGGCACGGCGCAGTGCTGCCAATTCCGCAAGGTGGAGCCGCTGCGGCGTGCTCTGGCGGGCAAGAGCGCCTGGCTCACCTCGCTCAAGCGCTCGGACGGTCCGACCCGCGCCGACACGCCCGTCGTGAGCTGGGACTCGGCCTTCGGACTGGTCAAGGTCAACCCGCTGGTGACGTGGACCGAACACGACATCGCGTCGTATCTCGACGACCACGGCCTGCCCGTCCATCCGCTGATCCCGCAGGGATACCGGTCCATCGGTTGTGCGCCGACGACGCTGCCGGTGGGCGACGGCGAGGACATCCGTGCCGGTCGCTGGGCGGGCCTCGACAAGTCCGAGTGCGGCCTGCACGCCTAGTGCCTCGCGACCTCGACAATCCCTATGGGATGGAATTCCGCGGCCGGCGTGACCGCGGCCTCAAGTTTGTCCGGCCGTACCGCAACATCGGCGAGCTGAACAACATCGAACAGTGGAAGCTGGCTCGGCACCCCTTCGAAGTGGCGCAAGCCGTCATCGACACCTACTCGAAACAAGGTCCCGACTCGATCGCGGCCGTCCCCGGAGAGCAGGAGCGCCTCAAATGGGTGGGCCTGTACCCGCAGCGCCAGGGCGGCGACGCCTTCATGCTGCGGATCAAAGTGCCCGGCGGCGTCCTGACGGCACCACAGGTCCGCGAGATCGGCATCGCCGCGGACGCCTTCGCGGAGGGGCCCGACGACAGCCCAGTCTTTGGGAACCGCTACGCGGACCTCACGACGCGCCAGGACATCCAACTGCACTGGATCCGCATCGCGGACGTACCCCGGATCTGGCAGCGTTTCTGGGACGTCGGACTGACGACCGTCCAGGCGTGTGGGGACTCGGCCCGCAACGTGTGCTCGTGCCCCGTATCGGGCATCGACGCCGACGAGCTTGTCGAGGCCTACCCGGTCGCCCAGGCCATTTCTGCCTTCTTCACCGGCAACCGCGAGTACGCCAACCTCCCCCGCAAGTGGAAGATCGCCGTCACCGGATGCACCGAGGACTGTGCGCGGGTCGAGATCAACGATGTCGCACTCTGGCCCGCCGAGCACGCAGACGGCACGCTCGGTTTCAACGTGTTGGTCGGCGGCGGGCTCTCCGACGGTGAGCGGATGGCGTCGGACATCGATGTCTTCATTCGCCCGGACCAGGCCGTCGAGCTGTGCCGCGGCGTGGCCCAGGTCTTCGGCGAGCTGGGGAATCGGGAGAACCGAGGACTGGCCCGCATGCGCTACCTGGCGCAAGAGCTCGGTCCCGAGGGATTCCGGTCTGCCCTCGACGAGCGCACGACGTTCGCTCTCGAGGTGGCCGGGCGGGAGTTGACCACAGCCTTCCGGGGCGATCACGTCGGCGTGCACCCGCAGAAGCAGCCCGGGCTGTTCTACGTCGGCTGCTCAGTCCCTGTCGGGAGGATGCACGGCATCGAACTGATCGACCTGGCCCGCTTGGCCGAGACGTACGGCGACGGTGGTGTGCGCATCGGCATCGATCAGAACTTCATCGTCTCCGGCGTTCCCGAGGCCCGGCTCGACGACCTGTTGGCCGAGCCGCTTATGCAGGCCTACTCGCCGTTCCCCGGGCCGTTCGAACGTGGCGTGGTGGCCTGCACCGGTTCGGAGTTCTGCCGATTCGCCGTTGTCGAGACCAAGGAGCGCGCCGTCAAGTGGGCGCGGGCGTTGGACGCGCAGCTGTCCACCAACGGCGATGCCGACCGCGGCGATGCCGGAGTCATCCGGATGCACTTCTCTGGCTGTTCGGCCTCTTGCGCGCAGCCCCAGATTGCCGATATCGGCTTCCGTGGCGACATCGCACACGTGGACGAGCACATCGAGGAAGCGGTCGACATCGGTCTCGGTGGCTCGCTCGGGCCTGACGCCGCGTTCATCGACTGGGTCATCGGTGCCATGCCGGTCGATCGTGTCCCCGACGCCCTGTTGCGTATCGTGTCGCGCTACCGGGAAGAGCGCCGGCCGAGTGAAACCTTTTACCATTGGGCGCGACGGAGTGCCCCAGACGACCTGCGCTCGACGTTGGTCGGCACTGTCGGGGCCGTGACGCCGTGAAGCGCTACCGCCTTCGCGAGCAGATGAATGGGATCGCCGAGCCACCTGGCAAGGTGTGGTTCTGGGAACTCGAGGCGGGCGTCATCCACGCGGATCGTTGCATCCAGTGCGGCACCTGCGTGGCCGTTTGCCCCTCGAATTCCATTGGGATCGACGAGGACACCAATCTGCCCGAGCTCGTCAAGATGTGCACCGGCTGCTCGCTGTGCTGGGACTTCTGCCCGCGGGGAGGCCTGCGTTACGAGGCGCTCTGGCCACCCTCGACGGTGGAGACCAGCGAGGAGGCGGAGGTGCAACCGGCGCAGGTCCGGTCAGACTCGTCCGACACCTATTGGAAGATCAGCGGCGGTCCGCCGGCAGACGGGCTCGGCGCAGTGGTTGAGTCCTACGCGGTTCGTGCCAGTACACAGCTCGACGACGCGCAGGACGGCGGCGCAGTCAGCGCACTGCTCATCGGACTCCTTGCGGCGGGTGAGATCGACGGGGCGCTCGTGTCCAAGCCGAGCGCCGACCCGGACGAGCAGTGGAAGGGCGTGGCCACCGTGGCGACGACGGCTGACGAGGTCCGTGCTGCCGCGGGGAGCTTCTACAACCAGACGATGGCTCTCGCCGAGCTTGACCTCTCGAGCTATGCGCTGCCCCCGAAGCCCCGCATCGCCGTGGTCGGCACCCCGTGCGAGGTGCAGGGTCTGCGGGCCATGCAGGCGCGTCGGTGGCCGACCGGGGCACATCGGGTCGATGCGGTGGTGCTCACCATCGCGCTGATGTGCACCAAGAACTTCGATTACGAGGCGCTGACATTGCGGGAGCTGCGCGACAAGCGCGGCGTCGACCTCGATCGGGTGTCGAAGATGGACGTCATTCGCGGCCGCATGATCGTCGAGTACCGCGACGGCGAGTTGGCCGTGGACGAGCCGGTCAAGGACTTCCACGGCGCGGCACTGAAGGGGTGTGACGAGTGCGCCGACTTCCTCGGACGCTCGGCGGACATCTCCGTCGGCAGTGTCGGCTCGATGACCGGATGGACCAGCGTCCTCGTCCGGACCGAGCGAGGCCGTCTCGCTTTTCAGTCCGCCCGTGCGAAGCTCGACGTCCGCGGGCTGGACGACTCGGCGGCTCTTCTGCGGCTCGACGCCCTGGACAAGAAGATCGCCGCCCGTTCGTTGCAGCGCAAGCTCGACCCCGACGCGCCGCTGTTCATCGACTTCGAAGAGCACGTGCGGGCCTACGACGGCAGCGACCGCCAGCCCGTGTTCATCCGCCACTGACGATGGCGACGATGCCTGTGCTGCACATGCCCGACGAGCCGGCCGCCCGCGCCGCGCAATGGCGTGCCGCGGTGCTCGACGGAGGGGAGCTCGATGACGTCCTGACCGATGAGGACGGCGTCGAGCAATGGCTGTGGACGCGCTGGCGTTCACTGGCCTCGGTCGGTGTCAGCGAGGCTGACTTCCAGGGGATTGTGCTGGCCTATCGGCGCGAGATCTGGCTCTGGCTCGCCGGAGAACGCACCTGGGTGCAGTGTTGTTCCGGCCTCATCGGTCGCATTACGCGGCGCATCGCCGAGCGCGACCGCGCCGGCGTGTGAGCGCGGGCGGGAATCCGCAGCCTCCGGTCCTCGCTCTCAGCGGCGTCACCGTCCGCCGTGAGGGTGTTGCGGTGCTGGCCGGCGTGGACTGGCGGGTGGGTGCCCATGACCGCTGGGTCGTCCTGGGGCCCAACGGTTCGGGGAAGACGACGCTGCTGCAGGTGGCCTCGGCGCGATTGTGGCCCACGGCGGGGACAGTGGAGATCCTCGGGGAGCGACTCGGCCGGGTGGACGTGCGGGCGCTGCGCCCCCGCGTGGCGCTGGTCAGCGGCTCCGTGACCCGCCAGCTACGTGCTGACCAAGTGGCGCGCGACGTCGTGGCGAGCGGCCGCTTCGGCGCGCTGGAGACCTGGTGGAACCGATACGGCGAGGAGGACTGGGACAAGGCCGACCATCTCCTGGCGCGAGGCGGTGTGCGAGAGATCGGGGACCGTCCGTTCGGGGTCATCTCTGAGGGCGAACGCCAACAGGTGCTCCTCGCCCGGGCCTTGATGAGCGATCCAGAGGTCCTCATGCTCGACGAGCCGTTCGCCGGCCTCGACCTCGGTGCCCGCGAACGACTCCTCGTCCAGCTCGCCACCTTGGCGGCCGATCCGAGCAGTCCACCGATCGTCCTGGTGACGCACCACTGCGAAGAAATCCCTCCAGACTTCACCCACGGCGGGCTCGTGCGCGAGGGGATATTGATGGCGGCCGGCCCGTTGGCCGACGTCATCACTTCCGAGCGCGTGTCTGCGTGTTTCGGCGTGCGGGTCTCAGTGGGCTGTAGCGACGGGCGGTGGTGGAGTCGGGCCGCCTGAACCGCAGGCTCCCCCAATGAGCAGGGTCAAGACGGGGGCCTTGATTCGGCGCGTCGACGCGGGTACAAACGGGAACAGCGGAGAAGTGCCGATGTGGTCGGCGCTGTGCATTTCCCCACCATCCACCATTTGTAAAACGCCGTTCAATAGGCTTTACAGCGGAGAGCGAAGGTAGGTCGTCGGGGAGTGACGATTTTGATCCTGCTGGTCCTCGTAGTGTTTCTATGGGTGATGGTGTTGGCCCCGAACGCTTGGCGGCGATACAGGGAGCGGCAGGGTGTCGGCTCGATCGACAGCTTCCACCACCAGCTCCAGCTGCTCGAGCATGCTGGACCCAAGAGCGTTGCGCCCGCCTACAGGCTGCACACAGCCCTGCCCGGCGGGGGCACCACGGGGGGCACCACGGAAATCCCTACGGCCGGCCTCGACGCTTCCCGCCCCAAGCTGGTGCTGTTGCGGCCGACGGCTGACGCGGCAGCGGCCGACGTCGACGACAGCGAGGGCGGCCACTACGAGCGGGTCGGCGTGTTGGACCGCCCCGAAGCAGCGTGCGTGCCCGAGTCGGGCGCGGACCTGCCTACCTTCCGTCGTGAGCAGGCGCGTCAGCGCTGCACCGTGCTGCTGCGCTGCCTCGGCGGCGTCGCCATCTCGACCGGCCTGATCGGTCTGTTTCCGAGCCTGCATCTGGCCTGGGTGTTCACCGGATTGGCCGGAGTCGCCGCCTTCGGACTCGTCGGGCTGATGGCTTACGCCAAGGAGATCGAGGCCGAACGACAGCGCCGACGTGCGCGCGATCTGGCTCATCAGGCCGGACCCACACCCCTTGACCCCATGGATCCCGCGATGGCCGGATACCCGGGTGCATGGGACGACGAGGACCAATTGCCCCGGGCCGCCGCCCGCTGAACGCGGCCGCCGGACCGTGACCGACACGCCAGGTACTCCACGAGGGAGGGCCAGTTCCGGTCCCGACTATTCTGGGAGGGCCCGGGGGTGTAGCTCAGCTGGAAGAGCGCTACGTTCGCAATGTAGAGGCCGAGGGTTCGAGTCCCTTCACCTCCACCAAAAGAAAGTCCAGGTCAACGGACTGAAGGTGGAAGCCCCCCGTAAGGTCATGAGGCTCTGGGTGCCGATGAGCAACGGTCGTACGGCGGTGGGAAACGACGGGTCTCCATATGCATCGTCCCTCGCCAGAAGGTCGGATGACATTTCCGGCGCCCACACGCTGGTGACCCGGGGTGCGGTGGTGGCGGAGAGCTCGAAACGTGCCAACCACGGGCTAGTGCCGATGGCGCGTCAGCCCGGCGAGACGAGTGGTGCTAGCGGGGCCAACTGCTCCTGGGTGGGCTCACTGCAACAGAACCAGGGTTCGCTAAGCCGGGCTCGCTTTCCCGCCGGTCCCTTTGAGACAGATCCAGGGCGAGGGGGAGGTGAAATAGGTCTTACCCTGGCACGGATCATCGCGTCGATCTCGCTGAACGTGAGGGCAGCAGTCTGTCCGACGCGCTCTTCGACCAAAGTTGCCACGTCTGCTTGGAGTTGGTCGACGGCGGGATCTGGGTGCGACCAGGTCCACCCCAGCCGAGCCTGGTCATAGTGCCTGAGGTGAGGTGACAGGGCGTCGTCGGCGAGTAGCAGCGAACCCTCGGGTAACAACAGACGAACGCTGTACTGCACCGGGTCTATGTTCGCCACGAGGTCATGAGCTATCACGAAGTCAAGAAGGTCCCTCAGGTCCTCAAATGTCGTCCAGGGCGTGAACGGCAGCCACGACGGTCGCACCTCGATGCCATGCTCCCGAAGAATTGCCACCGCCTGGGAAGCTTCCGCAACGCTATGACCCTTGTCGAGGTGTCGAAGAATCGTGTCGCTCGCCGACTCGAACGCGGAAACGACGAACACACAACCCGCCACTGCCAGCTCCGGCCAGACATTCGGGTGGCGCAGGATGTGCTCCACCTTGGTCGTGCAGTCGAAGGTCAGGTGCGGGTAGCGCTGATGAATGGCGGCAATGATGCGGCGGGAGTGGTGCGGGGCATTGAGGAAGTCGGGGTCGGCGAAGGTCACGTGGCGGATGCCGGCGTCGACCAACTGATCGACATCGGCCATGACTATTGACTCGTCGACAACGCGGACCCGACCGTCGTAGACAACCGGCACCGGACAGTGCCGGCAGCGGTGCGAACAGCCCCGGCTGGCCGAAACCGACCCCACCAGACGTTCCTCATCGCCGACCACCAATTGGGTATAGCGATCGAGGGGGGGTAGAAGATGACGGGCAGGCACGCGTGCTTCGACACGGGTCAACTGGATCGCAGGCCCCGGGTCCATCCCACCCACCCACGCCACCAGCCCCGACTCGTACTCCCCGGCAATAACTGCATCGGCGGTCGACTGGACGGAAAGATCCCGGCTCACCGCGGCGTAGAGCCCAAAGAAGCACAAGGGGATCTCGGGTCGGCGAGCCCGGACCGTGTCTGCGACCAGCAAGGCCAAGCGCATTGCAGTGTGCATCGGCACGGAGAATGCGATCCGGTCGGCCCAATCGACCGCGGCGCCATCGAGCGAGTCGACGGCGACGTCGATACAGCGGACGTCATTCCCAGCGGCCAACAGTGCGGTGGCGGCGGTGGCCACGCCGAGGGGCTGGTGTCCCAGCTCGTAGGTGGACACCAGCAGGACTCGCACGACCGTGATCCTACCGGCGGGTCGTCCTTTCGAGTCGCGAGTCAGACGACCGCGACGTCGAGACATACCTCTGCCCGACGGAGTGCGTCTTCGACATCGTAGGGCGTCGGTCCGCGGGCAAAGATGAATCCGAGATAGCGATCACCCTCTGGAAGTGGCACGACCGGGTGGCCGACGGGAATGGTGATCTCGACACCGACAACTCCTTCGATGCCGCGGGCCTCCTCCTGACCCGACACCCGGGCCAGTATCCCCCCCGATCGGATCGGCAGCATCATGACGCCCGAGGACTGGGATTCACGGGTGAGCCCGTCCAGCCCGAGCCCGAGGACGTGACGGATGATGACCTCTTCGAGGCTCACCCCGGCCCCGAAATTCAAGGCCCGCGAGCACAGACCGCCGATGGAGCGAGCGGCAAGCTCGAGCATCGTGACCGTCCCCGTCGCGCCGACGCGCAGTTCGGCGTGTACCGGTCCCTCGGTCAACCCCATCGCCGCGGCCGCTCGAGCGGCCGTGGCCTCGAGGGCGGCGAGGATCGTTGGCGGTAGACGCGACGGGGTCACATACATGGTCTCCTCGAAGAAGGGCCCATCCATGGCATCTGGCTTGTCGAACACCGCCAGCACCTTCAATTGCCCCCCGACGAGAAGGCCCTCGAGCGCCGCCTCGGCTCCCGCCACGAAGGACTCGACGAGCAGGGGCTCCCCACAGGGTCCCAACATGGCGCGGATACGGACCCCGGCCGCTTGGGCCTCGTCCTCATTATCGACGCGGATCACCCCCTGGCTGGCCGCCCGGGAGACGGGCTTGACCACGCACGGATACCCGATCTCGGTCGCCGCCGAGGCGATGTCGGCGTCGTGAGCAACAATTCGAAACACCGGCTGGGGGAGTGAGGTGGCGGCCAGGCACTCGCGCATTTGAGCCTTGTCCCTGGTGAGGGCGACTGAGGCCGGCGGACTGTGGCGCAACCCCAGACGCTCGGCCGCCGCGGCGGCCACCGTGACTCCCTGGTCATCGACTGCGAGGACGGCGTCGAGAGGTGTTCGACCATGGAGGGTCACGATGGCCTCAACCGCGGCGTCGCTTCGAGCGAGCGGCACGACGACGGCTCGGTCGCCCATGGATCCGGCCAAGGCCTGGCGATGCTCGGATCCGACCACGACGTCGACACCCAGGCGAGCGGCCGCACTCAAGAAGTCCGAGGCCCGGTAGGTGGTCGTCGGCAGCAACAAGAGGATCCGGGGCATGGCCCTAGGATGGTAGCGAGCACCCAGAAGATGAGACGAGGGCAACACACGTGATCGATAGCAGCGGGGTGCCAGTCCTGCGAGCAACCGAAGCGGCCCTGGCCAAGGTCCTCGAGCTACGGGCCGATGAGGACCAAGAGGAGTCCCTCGCTCTTTGGGTTGAGATCAGCGGTTCGAGCGGTGGCTCCTACACCTACGAGATGTACTTTCAGGCGACTTCGGACGCCCAGAAAGAAGACTGGTTACACGACCAGGGCGGATTGGCACTTGTGGTGCCCGCCGACAGCATCGCTCAGGTGCGCGGGGCTGTCCTCGACCTGAGTGGGGACGGGATGGTGATCGAGAACCCGAACCAGCCTCCGGCCGCCGCCAGCCCGGCGATGTCGGGCCCACCGGTCGACTTGAGCGGCGATGTGGCGCAGCGCGTTCTCCAGGTGCTCGAGCAGCAGATCAACCCTTCCATTGCGGCCCATGGCGGTCGTGCTGACCTCGTGGCGGTGGAGGACGACGCCGCGTATCTCCGCTTGAGCGGCGGCTGCGCGGGCTGCGGGATGGCGACGGTGACTTTGAGCCAGGGGATCGAAGTAGCTCTGCGCGAGTCGGTCCCAGAGATCACTCGGGTGATCGACGTGACCGACCACGCGGCCGGCACCAACCCGTACTACGAGGCGGCCAAGAAGTAGGTCCTAGTGGCCGACGAAGCGGCGGGCGTCCTTCGCCGCGTACGACGCCACGATGGCGTCGGTTGCGGCCGTCGCTCGCACCCGCTCGACCACTTCGTGGAGCCGGCGGGCGGGAATGGCGCACGTCATCTCTGTGTTGGGCATTGCGGTTCGGGTACGACTCAGCATGCAACCGACGCTCACCGCCACTTTTCCGTGTTCCTTGGCCACGGCCACGATATGGCACTGAGGCTTGCCGTCAATTCTCAAGTCATCGAGCGCGTCGAAAAGCACCATGAGCTGCTTGGCGTTTATGCGGATCATCACCACGTCCGGATCGACCGGGGCTTCTGCCAGCGGGCCATAGGTCACGACTTCGGGTCGATCCGCCACGACCGGGATGGTGGGGACCATGTCCATCGTCACCCATCCAGACTCGACCAGGGCGGCGACGTCACTGCGACCGGCAACCTCGTCGAGAGTCACGAACCCGTGGGTGAGACTTCCGACGCTGCAGTTGCCGTGGTCTTGAGCAACGGTGCTAAACGTTCGTTCGACTGCCTTGGTCCAAAAAACACACCCTGCGGGAACCCGACCGGTCCGACCGTCAGGAGTGGGCTGAGGCAGGGGGGAGTCGAACGGCGCCACCCCGGCCGGAGCCGATTCGGAGAACGTGATGGCGATCGGGGGCGTTGCGAGATGCAACGCTTCGGTGAGAGCTGTAGCAGCGTCTGACCACGATGTGTCGTGCGACATATCAGCAGCCTTGCCGAGCGGTAGCGAGCAGCCAAATCGCAACGTGATGCGCCGCACGGTCATTACTAAACACCGACGCGAATCCGCGCTGCCCTCTTCTATGACTCAATGAAGATGCACTCCCCAGGGCATTCCTCGGCCGCCTCGGTGACCGCCTCCTCGAGGTCCTCGGGCACAAGCGCCATGCCCGCGGCACCGCCCGGTTCGCTTCGAACCTGATCGCTCTCCTTCACGTAGGCGAGACCGTCGTCGAGCAGCGTAAAGACGACCGGCGCGATCTCCTCACACAGCCCATCACCGGTGCATAGATCCTGATCGATCCACACCTTCATGGATTCACCTCTTCGAGCTGGGAGAACGCGCCCTTTTGGGTAGTAACGACATCGGCTTCTCAATTGTACGTCGTCGAAGTGGTGGGGCCGTCACGACCAGATTTGTTCGGATCTCGACCGCCGGGCCAGAGCGTCGGCTGACGCCCCTTGTCCGCCCCTCCATGGGGAGCGTCAGAGATCGAGCTTGCCCTTCGCTACGCAGATCACCAAATGAGCCTCTAGGACTGCGTCCCGTGTAGCCGGTGACGCGCCAGGGTCAGCCTCCGCTGCTGCTTTGGCGCTGTCGCCCGCCTGCTCGAGTTCGATTACGGCCACGCGTTCGTCGGGCGACAGGGCCGCCTTGCCCGCCTTTTTGGCGAACTCGTTGACCACCGCGACAAGTACTGGTGACGCTCCCTCGTCGCCCTGTACCGCGTCGCGCGCTGCATCTATCTTGATCCGAGCTTCCTGAAGCCGCTCTGCCATTGTCGTCATGCGAGAAGGCTACGTCGGGCAGCAGGGCGTCCCTCGCCAGATCCCGCTCGGGGCCGCCGGTCGGACAGACCGCGTGGGTACCGAAAACCTCGTCCGTGACATGGCCCAGCTGGTTTGTACTCGTGCATCGGACTGCCGAGCCTGTCCGATCTTCGCAGTTGCGTTCGATCGGGACGCCAGATGGACCTTGAGCGCCCCGAGGCGCCAACTGACGTGCGGTGGTGAAAGGACACCGCCTCGAGCTCGTCGCCGCGGGCTGGCGGAAGCGAAGGGCAGCCGGATCCCTGAGACGAGGGAAGGATGGACAGCGGCCCTGACAACGCCGGCACGTGGCCAGCACCGGATGACAGCATGGCTGTATGGAAGTCTTGTCTAGCCGCACCATCATCGCCACGGAGGACTTCGACCGGTCCAGGGCTTTCTACGAGGAGACCCTCGGACTCAGCGTCTACCGCGAGTACGGCTCGGCCGGAGCCGTGACCGGGGTCGTGTTCTTCCTCGGTGGCGGCTTCTTAGAAGTAACGCAAGGGTCGGCGCACAGCGTGGGGGACGCCGTCACGCTGTGGCTCCAGGTGGCAGACCTGGCCGCCGAGGAGCGTCGGTTGCGCCAGGCCGGTGTCACGGTGAAGAAACCGGCCGGACGGATGGCATGGGGGCTCGACGAAATGTGGATCGAGGATCCCCACGGCATCGAACTTCGTCTGATTGAAGTTCCTCCCGAGCATCCCCTTCGGCATCGGCTCAGCTGACGGGCCAGTCTCGCCACCTCCTCCTTCCCCTCCACCGACGAAGGAAGCCCTCTGCGCTCTGCTTCGGGCGGCTTTGGACCTGTGGGTGCCGTAAACTCATCCGCCCAGCTCATGCGACGAGGCTGGGAAGTCCGCCAGGAGGCCTACGCTCGGCGACGATGGAAGTTCGCTGCGCCGAGTGTGGATGCGTGTTCGATGCCGGATCCCGTGCCTCGGTTTGCGGTCGAGTCGATTGCTGCTGTCAAGACGAGCCGATACGGGATGACCTGGCGAGTGAGTGGTCGTGTGCCGAAGATCGACGAAAGGAATGACCCAAGCGGCGCTCACGTACCCCTAAGGCTTGGTCACCATGACTGAGATGCTCTTCACACCGAAGGTCTTGGTAGTTCCCTGCGCCGAGTCGGAGATGAAGTGGTACCGCCGCCCACCGCCGCCGTGGGCCGCATATTGATCCGACCCGCCGAGGGAGGGAGCAACGATGGCGGGCGTTCACGCTGGCCGACCAGCACGAGCGGGCGGCCGCGCTCGAGGACTTCATCGCCTGCACGGTCCCGGTGTTCTTCTATGTCGAGCCTGGGACCCCGACTGCACGGTGCAGACCTGCTCACTTCGCCACGTCGCCGCAGAGCTCGGCGACGTGGCGATCGTCGGGATGAACCCCGACCCGGTGGAGCGCCTCGCCGATGCCCTCCTCGGCGATGACTGAGCCACATGGGTCAGACGGCTCCCTGGTGCTGGCGTCGCCGATTTCGCTCACCGGCCGCTACGCACACCTGGGCCGGCTGGCCGCCGCCGGGCTCCATCAGGCCGTCGAGGATGTGGCCCATCGCGGTGGTGTGCGCGTCGGCGGGCGGACGCTCACGCCCGAGGTGGTGGTGTTCGACGACGGCGGCACCCGGGCTGGCGTGCGCCACGCCCTCGACGTGCTCGCGCGCGCCGACCTCGTCATCGGACCCTACGGCAGCGACCTCGTGGTCGAGGCCGCCCGGTGGTCGGCGGAGCGGGCCCGGGTGCTGTGGAACCATGGTGGCAGCGCCGACGACGCGCAACGGATGTCTGGCGTGGTGTCGGTGCCAGCCCCGGCGAGCCGCTACCTCGTCGCCGTCCTCGAGGCGGTAGCCGACCGGGTGCCGGGCGCCCGGGTGCTCGTCGCCGCTGGCCGGGGCGCCTTCGGGAGCTCGGCGGGCCGTGGCGCGGGCGAGGCCGCGGCCCGGCTGGGCATGGGGGTCGTGGCGGTGGTGCCCCACGACGAGGTACCCGACGAGCCCGACGCCGACGTTCTCCTGGCGGCGGGCTCTTTCGCCGACGACGTGGCGCTCATCCACCGACTACGCCGGCGGCCCCCGGTGGTGGCGACGGTAGCCGCAGGGCTGGGCGCGTTCGCAGCCCACGTCCGGGCTGAGGGCGTGCTGGCCCCGTCCCAGTGGGAGGAGGGAGCCCGTTTCCACCCCGACGCTGGGCCCCGCCCCGCCGACGTCATGCGATCGCTGCGGGCCCGGGTAACGCCGTTCCTCCGGGCCCGACCCGGCGTCGGCGGCGTCGACTACCCAGCCGCCCAGGCCTATGCGGCGGTACTCATAGCGCTCCGCTGCGTGCAAGAGACGGGGGTGGTCGAGGACGCTGCCCTCTACGCGGCCGCCCGTCGGCTGCGCTGCACCACCTTCTTTGGCCGCTTCGGGCTCGGGTTCGATGGGTGTCAGGCCGACCACGCCATGCTCGTCGTTCAGTGGCGCGGGCAGAGCAAGCGGCTGGTCTGGCCCCCGTCGCTGGCCGAAGTCCCGGTCGCAGTATGACGGGAGCTGCGCCGGCTACTCACTCGAGGGCGAGCAGAAGTGGGGCCGCAAGTAGCCGGTGGGCAGGGCGGCTCCGGGCCACCGCCGCCGAGGAGACAGCCGTTGGCCGCTGCTGCCGACGCCTACGCCTCGCTGGCCTGAGGGACCGGGCCCCGCAGATCATGCGGGTCCACAAATACTTTCACGCCGAGTGGTAGCCGCTACCTGCTTGAATCCGCCTTAGCCCCAGGAGGCGGATCCCCCATATCGCCCAGCACTGCCTGATTGAGGTCGGGACTGATGCCGGCTCAGGACGGCGTCCGCGCGCGCCACCCTCGGAGGTGTCCATCCCACGGCACGCCTAGACCCAAGCGTGCGCTCTCGCGCCCGGAGTCAGGCCTCGCCTCCGTACTCGTCCTGGTTTCCGGACTGCCCGCTATCGATCACGCGGCCATGGGCAGCGCGATAGGCCCGATAGTCGTCTCGTGATCCGAGCGCTTGGCAGGCGTCGCCAAGGTCGCACTCACCGAAGCTCTCGTCGTACTCAACCAGAAGGCCATCACATACCCCCGTCATGTGCTCCATCGTAAATAACTGGCGGGCCCGGTCAGGTAAGCGCTCGGTACCCCAAACCTTCGATCCCGTAGAGCCTGTCGCGCAAAACCCGAAGATCCCACCCGCGTTTTGTGCTGGAGGCGATGATCGGGGCATGGCCTACCGCTTCTTGCCCGCCAAACGTAACCAGCTCTATCTCATGCCTCCCAGCCTGAGGGACTGGCAGGCCGAACGGCCACCTGGCGCTGTTCTCCTTCGACGTGGTCGACGAGCTCGACTTGTCGGGCTTCTACGAGCGCTCCAAAGAACCCAGCGCCAAATCACACCGTGCCGTCGTGGGGCCTCGGACGCCGGTGCTGGCACAATGCTGGGGGCGAGGAGCCTGGCATCGGAAAATCGAACACTAGGGGTTGGCGCCCGTGTGGCCGACGACGGGCGGGTGCCGCTCAGGCGGCGCGCTCGTACTCGTGGACGATGCCGCCGAGGACGTCACTGCGGTTGACCCTGCCGCCGGTGTTCAAGATCACCGGCCGGGCCTCGTTGCGCCGCCGTAAGGTTGGCTGCGGTGGAAACACTTCAAGGCGTTCCCCTCCGTCTGCACAACTCGCTCACCCGAGAGACCAGCGAGTTCACCCCATGCCAGCCCCCTGGGGTGGGATGTGAACGCCTAGAAAGGTGCAGTTACTTTCCATTTAGACCTATCGCTGCTGGCCCGAAGGGTCCATAGTCGTAGAAGAAGGTTGTTCTACCGAAGGAGGTGAGGCATCTGGCTGGTCGGACCTGTGCAGAGCGCCTCCCTGACTCTGGATCATTGGGTGACCTGACGTTGCCCGAGCGGGGCTGAACCTCGAAGCAAACCGACGACAATCGACCTAGCAGGATCTTGCTGGGTCCAGTCGTGAAAATCTCGGCATTTTGAGCCGTACCGAGGGTTCCGATCCAAACGTTCTGAGGCGTACAACCGAGGAACAGCGCCCGCCTTCCCGAACAAGGAATGCGGGCGTTGTCGCGTGGATCCGGGGCGGAATCAGCACGGCGGCGGGTTGCCCGAT
>CAVWNQ010000006.1:0-1060893 GCA_963756625.1 uncultured Acidimicrobiaceae bacterium | reverse complement strand
GACTGGCGATTCTGTCGATTCACCTCGACCACCGTGACGCCCTTGCGTCGGAGGAATCGAACCAGCCCGGTGCCGTAGGAGCTGGTGCCCTCGATGCCGACCTTGGTCACCTCGCCGAAACCCTCGAGCCAGGTGAACAGCGCCTTGTAGCCGGTGGCATCGGCACCGAGGAACTTGGTGCCGACGAGGCGACCGAGTGGGTCGAGTGCGGCAGCGACGTGAGTGTCGAGGTGCGTATCGACACCACCGGTGATCCCGGGCGCGGGCCCGACGATGGTCATTGCCATCCCTTTCTTCCTTCACAGTTGGGGGGATGGCACGGCCGTCTCGGATTGGAGCGACGGGCGGTTCGGGCTGTTGGTAGCAACCCGGGCCAATCACCCACCTCAGAGACGGGACGTGCCGTGTTCGTTGCGCGCCGGTGGAAGAGTTCGGTCGACGACGTCCGAAGACGCCTCATGACTCCAAGTCAGGCCGAATCTTCCAGTACTCCCGAAGCTATTTGGGACCAGCAGTGAAGCGGTGGACCCTACAGAGCAGTGTCATTGATAGGGGGCACCCTGTCGGGATTCACATCGTCAGGTAGGCGGTGATCGCGTCGGTAAGGCCACGCCGAGCTTCGCCCACCTCAGTGAGCGTGCTGATCTCCCCTTGCATCTGGATCCCATGCATCGCCGCCGGGAGGAGTTGTTCGACGCGATGGAGGCTTTGTCTTCTCAGCCCACCAACCCCTCCAACATGGCGCTAATGAGTGCTGCTCCGAAGCCCTATCCACGTATTCAATGGCGGCGGCTGTGTGCGCAGACCGCTAACGGGCAGCTCTTCCCCAACAGCAACGAAGTCTTTCTGGCCAAGCCGAACGCGGCGACTGCTCCAGTGGCTCCGAATGGGGGCACGACTTCGGGGCACGACACTGATGAGGCGATGGCTGAAATAGTCCCGCTGCGACGGGACCGGGGAAATGATTGGTGGGGCTAGCTGGAATCGACCAGCGACCTCAGCATTATCAGTGCTGCGCTCTAACCGACTGAGCTATAGCCCCGGAGCGGAAACTCCTGTATAAACCTAGTGTCCACTCGGTGGTCCCGACGAGTCGGTCGCTGGCGTGGACTCTACGTGCGACGGGGGACTCCGAGATGGCGCCGGTCCGGCCGCGTCGAGCCCCCTATGTGATTCGAGGCGACGCCCGCCCGCTCGGTTCTCCACGGTGCCCACGGCTTCCTCGCAGGTTCCCGCGACAGGAGTGGTCAGGCTGTCGAGGGCAGCTGGTTGAGCGTGTCGACGATGACGCGTGTGGCTTCTGGGATGCGGGACGGGCACTGGTATTGCGCGGCCAAGATGATTGCGAGGTAGGCCTCGTATGTCGTCAGATTCCGTTCCTTGAGGGCGCCGACGATCCGGCCGTAGACCTCTTGCGCGGCAAGGTCAGTGCAGGCGGCAGTTGCCGATGAGACCAGGAGCGTGTCAGTCGCAGCCTTCGACACTCCCGCCAAGTGCAGCACCGCGAGGTAGGCGGACCGGGGGTCTTTCGGCAGGGACGGATCCTGGTAGTAGACCTCGGCCGCGGCCAGTGCCGCGGCCGGCTCCCGGGCCGCGAGATGCGGGAGCCTTCCGGGTGGGAAGGCGACGAGATCGACGTAGAGCCGGCGTTGGGCCGCGTTGCCGGTCTCGCCTGGCGCCAGGCCGTGGTGCACCATCCAGACGATGGAACCGGTCTGGTAGAACTCCTCGCCGCCCGGTCCCTGATCGCTCACCCCGTCGGCATGAGAGGAAACCCACGCATGGTCGAGTGGCTTGGTGCAGGGACCGACCACGGAAGCGCAACGCGCGATACCGATCCCGTACGTCTTGTGACCCCACAGGCTGCCCGAATAGAAGAGCCACAAGTGGTCATGGTCTTGGACCATCGTGGGTGCCTCGACGAGATGGTCTTCCCACGGCTGCGTGGCCCCCAGGAGCCGGTGGGCCGGCCCGACGGTCGAGAGTCCGTCGCTCGACAATTGCTCGAGTAGATAGAGGTCGGCTTGTCGCAGCAGTCGCCGTCGCTCTTCCACAGGAGCCACGGCGTCCCGTTCGACCCGACGAACACGCTCGGATCGATGGCTCCTCCCTCGTCGGTGGGGCAGATGAACGCCGAGGTCGAGTTGTCGACGAACGGGCCGGTTGGGTCTGCCGCGGTGGCGCGAGAGACGCACTCCGCGTTGGTCCAACCCTGAGTGGACTTGACGCAGCCGCTGGACGGTGGGGTGGCGAGACATCCCAACGGCACGGTGGCCGGGGTGGAGTAATAGAGGACGAAGGTTCCGTCTGGGCGAGCCCACACGTCGGGACCCCACTGGTACCCGGGCACCGACCAGCTGGGCACCTTGGGCAACGAGTCGCCGACGAACCGTCCCGAGAAGCCGTCCCCGCGCGACAACGCCACCACGGGCAAGTTCGCACCATGGTCGTACTTGGACGACGAACTGCTCGACGCATAGAAGTACAACGTGTTCGCCACCGCGAGGGCGGATGGGTCTGCGAAGTCCCCGTCATAGATCGGCTCATCGAGGCGCAGCCCCGCGAGAATGTTCAAGGGGAGACCGTGCGCCAGCGACGGGTTCGCCCCGATCGGACCCTTGGTGGCAGATCGACCCCGCGGAACGTAGACCTGCCCAGTTCGGACCGGCGAGGGTTTGAGGACACGCCCGATGTCAGGCGCCGTGGACCGGCGCGTACCCGGGCTGCTGGGCGACTGGCTGCAACCGGCGACGAAGACGGCCGCCAACAGCGCGGAGCCGATCACCCATGTGCGTCGTTGTGCTCGTAGTCGACGTGGACGCACAGCCGGAGCGTAGGACAGATTGAAACAGACGTGTCAGCTGGGAGAGGAACGGGTCAACCCACGGAGACGAATGGACCAGTTCGATGACAAGGTTCTCGTCACGAGACCTCCGCCTCGGCGTCACCCCTTCGCGAGCGTCGTGGCCACCAGCGAGGCCAGCGCATCGGCGCCGGGCCCGTCGACGGCCAGGTGAGTCCCGTCGGCCCCGAACCACTGCGGATTCTGTGCGGCCAGTGTTGCCCAATCGGCCACGACCACGTTTTTGTAGCGCGTCGCACCCAGCGCCAGCACTGCATTGTTCGAGTCCTGCCACGGACGGTCGACGTGCACGTTGACGAACACGACGCGGGACACCCCTTGGAGGACCGACATCATGGTATCGAAATCGGTGTCGCTGATCGGACCGTTGGTGCCCAGCCCGACGACGACCTCGCTCCCGAGCCGCCCCTCGGTCTTGATGCTCTGCAAGATGGATTCACCCTCCGCCCACTGGCGGCCCACCGCCGCGTCGACGTTGACGCCGGGGATGTCTGCCTTGAGGGGGTCCTGATAGTCGACCATGAGGGAGTCCCCGACCGCGGTCACCTGCGGCATTGGCGTCGGGGCGAAGACGGGCGTTCCGTAGAAGCCCGAGGCTCCGTAAGTGAACACTCCACCGTCTGCACCGACGAAGCGGTATCCGTGCCCGCTTGCCGTGGCTTCGATACCAACGATCGGAGCGTTCAGGGCCATGCTGCCGGTTGATCCGAAGAAGGTGGCGTTGTAGGCAAAGATCCCGCCGTCGGTTGCGACGAGCCAGTAACCGCCCGACGCTTTATCCGAGGCCATACCAACGACAGGGTTGTTGAGGTGGATCGAGCCGGTCGATCCCCAAAATGGAACGCCATAGGCAAAGATCCCGCCATCGGTGGCCACCAGCCAATAGCCGCTGCCATCGCTCGCAGCCGCCATGCCGACGACCGGCTTGTTGAGACTCATGGATCCGGTGGATCCCAAGAATGGAGCCTTGTAGGCAAAGATCCCGCCGTCCGTGGCGACCAGCCAGTAGCCACCCGTCACCGGATCGACCGCCATGCCCACTACCGGCTCGTTGAGGTGGATGGATCCTGTCGAGCCTTGAAACTGCGCATCACCAAAGGTGAATATTCCGCCATCGGAAGCGACCAGGTAATAGCCACCCCCGTCCGGTGAAGGGGCGATACCCACGATTGGAGCGTTCAGCGTCGTTTGCTCGCCGAGGTACGGGGCGTCACCGCAGGCGGCGACGTATCCGTCATCGGTGACGATCCAATAGCCGTCACCGTCCCATGTCGCCGCAATACCGACGACTGCGCTGCTATGGGGAAACTGGGTGGTCTGCGCGCAAGTGCCACTCACGCGGTGTGGATGTTGCCGCTTCACCTGGAGTTGTTGACAGAACAAACGAAGAGGCGGTGGCAAGCACGAAAACCGCAAGAGCTATTCCGCCCGTCGCCATGCTGCGCAGTGAGGAGGCCGCAGGTTCCTGAGTTTCGTGCGACATCCGCGCGACAGCGAATGGTGAAGGGGGGTCAGTCCCGGTCATGGTTGCCAACGAAAATGAACAACTGCCTAGGCTTTCTCCGATTCACCCGGGTCTTCTCGACTGCCGAAGGGCACTATGAGTGCTGCGGTCTAACCGACTGGGCGAGAGCCCCTCGTCCTGAACGTGAGAAGGGATCGAGGCTACACCACAGTCCGGCGTGACCTTCTCGACCACGTCGCCCGGTTACCCATTCGTCAGCGTCGAGGCGACCAGGGATGCCAGTGCGCCCGTGCCCGGCCCATCGATCGCCAGGTGCGTGCCGTCCGCACCAAACCACTGCGGGTTCTGCGCGGCCAACGTGGCCCAATCCGCGATGACGACGTTGGGGTACCTCGTCGCCCCTTGCGCCAACACGGTGTTGTTCGGATCCTGCCAGGGACGGTCCACATGGACGTTGACGAAGACGACCCGCTTGGCTCCGCCGAGGATCGACATCATGGCGTCGAATTCGGAGTCACTGATCGGTCCGTTTGTCCCCAGGCCAACGATCACGTCTGCGCCCAGCTGCCCCGCAGCCTTCATGCTCTGCAGGATCGACTCGCCGTCGGACCACTGCCGGCTGACCGAGGCGTCCACGTTGATGCCGGGAATAGCCGCCTTGAGCGGGTCGAGGTAGTCGAGCATCACGGAATCACCGACCGCAGTGACCTGCCCTGCGTTGAATCCCGGCCCAGCCGTGCCGGGTACGTCCGCCGTGGTGGTTGTGGTCGTCGGGGCTGTTGTCGGGGCGGTCGCCGGACCTGTCGTGGTCCGCGTGGGCAGCGGTCGCGGTGGAGCGATGCGCTCCTGCACTGTGTGCCGGCGGCGCGGTGCTCCCGAGCGTGATGAAGGCGGTCACGGCAGCGATCACGACGATCCCGGCCCCGAGCCCAACGAGAGTATTGCGAGACGGGCGGCGCCACCAGCTGCGGGTGCTCGCGTCTCGTGCCATCCATCCAGTTTCGCCGCTCGATGCGGCGTACGGTCATCGTGCCTGGTTAGTTCGGCAGGACGTCGTCGTCAGGCCACAACCGCACGCTGATCGACTGGCTCGCCGTGGCGAGGAGTTCGCCGGTTTCGCTCCATAGGAAGGCGATTCCCTGGGCGTAGCCCCCGACCAGCGCGTGCATCCGGATGTCGCAGAGCACCCACTCGGTCGGCCGCACCTGGACCATGCGCAGGGTGTTGTCCAGGCTTCGCCCCATGGCGCGTCGGCCCAACGGCTGGGAGACCGCGCCCGAGACGTAGTCGCCCACGATGGCCAAGGCGGCGGGCGATGGCGTGAGATGGCCTGGGATGCGGGCCCACATCGCCGAGTCCGGCGCGCCGGGCGTCCCGTCCATCTCCTCGAAGGTTCGGCCCCGAGCCTGACGAACCTCGATGCTGTCCATGATCGTGTTGCGGAAGAACTCGGGGAGGAAACGGGGTGGGCACTCGTCGGGTGAAGGAACGTCCGGTGGGCTGACCCAGACCCCCCCGACCGCGAGGTCGTCCTTGCCGAGAGCGGCATTCACCGTGAGGATCTCGCGGCCGTCGACACGTCCCACCGCTCGTCCCTGGGTGACGTGCCCACCCGCCGCGGCGAGGGTCACCTCCCAGCTCATCTCGGCGCCGGTCAGCGCATAGGAGAGGTACTGGCCCGTTGCCCACACCGTCGGTCGTCCTGCGGCCGCTTCGAGGGCCACGAGGGCGGCCCCGAGTCCGCACCCCCCGAAGAGAAAGTTCCCGGGAGTGGTCAGCTGGGGGGTCACGAGCATCCGCCAGTGCAGATCGTCACCGTCGGACTTCATGCCGAGAAAGGTCCGTGCGTCCACGGGGGCGCACCCTACCGGGAGCGTTGCCTGCCCCGAAAACGGGACCGCCCTGGGCACGTCGGCCGGTCAGCCGCTGCTCGGGGGCAGAGGGAAGCCCGCGGCACCTGCCCACTGCGGATCCACCACGTAGTTGCGGGCGCTGTTGACGTCGAGGATCACGACCGTGCTCTGGACACGGTTGCCCGTTGCCGGCGCGATGCTGATCGGTCCCGTGATCCCCGCGTACGCCGAGGTGTGGTCCAAGGCGGTGGCGACGGCCTTCTGGTGCCAACCCGCGTGCGTGATCGCGTCCGCCAGGATCTCGACCGAGTCATAGGTGAACGTGCCCCATGTACCAGGAGAGGTGTGGAAGGTCGACTGATACTCGCCGACGTACTGGCTCGCGCCAGTGAACTGCTGCGCGCTGGGCACGCCGCTTGAGAGGCAGGACGACGCCACGGACGGGGTCGCCGCACGCACGAAGTCGGGTCCTTCCGCGGCGAGGTCGACGAAACAACGCCCGGTGCCCATGGTCGCCGCCTCCTTGGCGATCATTCCGGCTTCCGTTCCGTATGCGGAGATGTAGAGCAATCCCGGGTGTGTCTGGGCGATGGACTTCAGCGCCGAAGTGAAGTTCGACTGGGTGCTCTTGATTGAGACGAAGGACACGACCGGGTCCCCGGCCTTGGCCAGTCCGGCCTTGACCTGGTTCGCGATGCCGGACGTGTAGGTCGAGGTGTCGTAGACGATGGCCGGGCGTGTTGCGTGCAGCACCTGTGTGATCTCCTGGATCTCGATGGGCGCGACTTGCGAGTCCATGGGTTGTGTCGTGACGCCGAACCCCTCGGTCTTCACGCTCGAGGTGAGTCGTACGATGGGCAGCCCGGCCTTCTTGTACACCGGAAGATTGGCGATGCCGACGGACGAATTGAACGGTCCCACCACGGCAAAGGCATGCGACGAGATTGCCTTGTGCGCTGCGGCGAGTCCGCCGGCGGCGGTGGCCTTGTCGTTGACCTTCAGGAGCGTGAGTTTGACGCCGTCGACACCCCCGGCCGCGTTGATTTGGTCCACGGCCAGCTGCGCACCATTGGCCATGTCGATGCCCGTCGAGGCCTGTTCGCCGGTCATCGGCCCCTCGATGGCGATCAGGCCGGACTTGGGCGTCGACGCGTCGGCGCGGGCGCTCGCGGCCGCGCCCGGAACGACGAGGAGTGCCATCACGGCTCCCAGACCACCCACGCAGAACCGAGCCGCAATTCGCCCATTGCTTCGCCGCATGGGACCGCCTTTCGTTTCCCCGGGTCGCGTGCAGGGGTTGCAAGTCTTCGAAACTCTAGGGGTACCGATCGTGTCGCACCGTCACGTTCACGCATGCGTCTCGCGGGTCTTGGAATCGACCCGCCTGGTCCTCGAGACTGGTTCCGGACGGCATTGGGCGGGACGAGCGTCCCCAAAAGACGCTTGTGACCAGCTACTTCAGGAGGTACGGCGCCGAGGGCTCGGCGAGCCGTACTCAGCCTCGCCTCCACGGCCCGGGACGTCGTGGCTTGAGGCGTTCGGCAGTGGCAGTCCAATATCGGTGGGTCGTGAGCAGCGAGTCCCCGCTTCCCTTCGAACCTGCGCGCTATCGGGCCGTGCCACAAGGCTCGGCTCGAGTGCATACGTCCATTCAGAACGTGAGCTGGTTGGAGCTCTTTTACGACCTGGTCATGGTCGCCGCGATCATCGTCTTCTCGCATGGCGTCGCCGTCGAACCCACCTGGAACACCGTCCTCAAGACCGTGGCCATCTTCTCGGTCCTGTGGTGGGTGTGGCTCATCACGACACTTCTCGTCAACATCGATCCGACGATGAACACGGTGCGTCGGGGCCTGTTGTTCGCGCAGATGTTGACCATGGTGTTGTTGATCATCGTGGGCAGCCATACCGAGACGCAGTGGCGGGACCCGCTGGCCGCCATGATCGGGGTCTTGCTTGCGCTCGTGGCGGTTCTGCACGAGGTGACGCGGCGCACCCGCCCCGAACTGGCTGCCTTCGCCGTCCCGCGGCGCAATGCCTTCTTGCTGGCCGCGGTCCTGGCGGTCGTGTCGGGTTCGCTACCCGACGCACTGGCGGCGGGCGTCTGGATCGTGATCGCGGTGCTCATGGTGGTGCCCGTCCTGGTGGACCGGTTCGACCAGGGAATCGATCGCCCCGCCAGCAACCTCGAACATCTGGCGGACCGGCTCGCCGCCTTGACGACGATCGTCCTCGGGGAGTCCTTTATCCGTGTTGCGTTGACGGGGTCGGGGCGTCATCTGTACGAGATCAACTTCATCGTCGTCTGCCTCGAGTTCTTCGTGGTCTGCAGCATGTGGATCGCCTACTTCGACGACGTTGCCGTGGCGGGCATGCCGCCCGGCCGCCGCAGGCAACGATGGTGGTTGGTTGGGCACTTGCCCCTGCACGTCGGCATCATCGGGACCGCCATCGGGCTCGGGGCCTTCGCCACGCTTCGACAGAGCAACGACCTCACCGACGCCGACATCCGCCTTCTCACCGCACCGCTCGTGCTCGCCTTCATTGCGCTGGGCTTGGTCGGCCTGTGTTCGGCCCGGAACCCCAAGGTGCCGTTGTTGGCGGTCCGGATGGCGACCGGAGCACTGATCGTGGCGGTGGCCTGGGTGACGTGGTATCTGCCCCAGGTGACGATCCAGGAGGGCGTGGCCCTCTTCGGTCTGGTCGCCGTCGGGTACGTGGTCATCTCGCACGAGCTCCTGCGTCGCACGACGCTGCCCGTGGGCGCAGCGTGAAGCGGCCAATGGACGACAGCCTCGGCGGTCCCGTAACCGTGGAGGCGGTGCCTACGATGGCCCTGCCGGTGAGCAGGCGGAGGGGAGAGCCCTCCGGATGGGCGGTGCTCTCGGGGGTGTAGCTCAGTTGGAAGAGCAACGGCTTTGCAAGCCGTAGGCCGAGGGTTCGAGTCCCTTCACCTCCACTGTGTGATGTCGCAGATTTTCTGGGACACGTGAACCCTCAGAGGATAATCCGCGACCTCCCCTGGAAGTTGGCCGAGGGATCGAGCTCGATGTGGCGGATCATCACGCCGTCGTCGTCGAAGACCCGGACGTCGAGGTCGGCCACCAAAATGAGCACTCGCTTGCCTTTGTGGGCGCGGCCAACGCTGACGTGGTGGAAACCGGAGCGGTAGCGCAGCGTGAAGCATCCGGTCGAGTCGATGCGGTCGTGCCGCACCTTGGTGTGGGCCAAGAGCGGCTGGCCGTCGACTTCGACGGTGGCCTTGTCGAGGGCTCGCCACGCGTGCATCGGTGGGCACCCGCGAGCGGTGTGCGGTCGCTCCTCGTTGTAGATGTGGACGAAGCGGTCGATCTGCGCTTGGAGTTCGGCCAGGGTGGCCGCCGCCGGCTTCTTGCGCAACCACTTCTTCAAGGTGAGGTGGTAGCGCTCGACTTTTCCCTGCGTTTGGGGAGGCGGTTTCAGGGTTCATGCAATTCCTCGGTGAGCTCAGAAGGCTCTCATCAACCGAGGAGGTTGCGAAATGGGAAAGCCACACCTGACTGCAGAGCAGCGGGCGCTGGTGTTGCGGCTGCGGGCAAGAGGCTTGTCGCTCAGGGAGATCGGGGAGGAGGTCGGCTGCTCTGGGCAGAACGTTTGGTTCATTCTCCAGAAGCCGGTGGTGCGCACAGTGCGGCACGACCCATGGACTCCTGGCCCGGGCCGACTGACGCTCGCCGAACGGGAGGAGATCAGCCTGGGGCTGCGCCGAGGTGACTCGTTGAGCGCGATCGCCGCCGAGCTCGAACGGTCCGTCTCCACGGTGTCTCGGGAGGTGGCGGCGAACGGCGGACGAGGCGACTATCGAGCGTGGCGAGCACACGACCGGGCCCACCAGTGCTCCCGCCGGCCGAAGATCACCAAACTGGCCCATCCTCAGCTGGCCACGCAGGTCGGCCGGTGGCTGATCAAGTGGTGGTCGCCCCAAGAGATTGCCCGGCGGTTGCGGCTCGAGTACCCAGACGATCCGATGATGTGGGTGAGCCACGAAACCATCTACAAGACCTTGTTCGTCCAGGGCAGAGGCGAGCTTCGCAGAGAGCTGAGCCGATGCCTGCGCACCGGGCGGGCAAAAAGACGTCCCCAGGGCCGCATCGAGACCCGAGGACGGATCCCCGGCATGGTGATGATCAGTGAGCGACCCGCGGACGTTCATGACCGAGCCGTCCCTGGGCATTGGGAGGGCGACCTCATCATCGGAAAGAACGCCAAGTCTGCTGTGGGCACCCTCGTCGAGCGCTCAACCCGCTACGTGATGCTCCTTCACCTCCCTGACGGTCGCCTCCCTGCTCAGGTGGATGCCGCTATGCGCCGAGCCATCCACAAACTGCCCAAGGAGCTGTTCCGGACCATCACCTGGGACCAAGGCAAGGAGATGCACCGCCACGTCGATTTCACCGTCGACACCGGTGTCCAGATCTACTTCTGTGACCCCCACAGTCCCTGGCAGCGCGGTTCGAACGAGAACACGAACGGCCTCTTGCGCCAATACATGCCGAAGGGCACCGACCTGTCGATCCTGAGCGCCCGGGACCTCGCCCGCATCGCCACAAGCCTCAACGACCGACCCCGCGCCACCCTTGGATTCATGAAACCATCGGAGAAGCTCGCCGAGCTTCTTGCGCACACCCCTTGAAACCGCCGGATGGTAGGGCTTGCCGTGTTTGAAGGTGATCCCGAGTGTCGCGAGCTCGATCTCCATGCCGCTGTGCGCGCCCCGGTAGGCGGCGGTGTAGATCGCACCGTTGTCGGAGAGCACCGACGCCGGAAACCCGTAGATGGCCGTGGTTTCGAAGAAGATCCGTACCACCTCGGGTGCGGTGGCGACGGGCACGGCCACGCTGGCCAACACGGCGCGCGAGTGGTCGTCGATGAAGTTGATGATCTCGACCGGTGCCTCGTCGTCGAGGTGCCAGTGCGTCATGTCGGACTGCCAGGTCTCGTTGGGCAGATCCGACTCGAAGCGCATCCAGCTCGAACGGGGTCGCTTTTGGGGCTGGGGAACCACGAAGCCCCGACGGCGCAGGACCCGGTGGATGGTCGAGAGCGCCGGCACCTCGGCCCCCTCTTGGCTCAGGTGCCAGGCGATGGTCCGGGCCCCGGCGTCGAGGCCGTCTTCAGCCAGGCGCTTGCGCCAGGCCACGATCTTGTCCTCGAGCACGGCCGCGGTGAGGTTGGCTGGCACCTTGGGCCCACGCTTGCGCGGGACCAGGGCGCCCTCGCCGCCCTCTCGGTAGAGCGCCACATGGCGCTGCACCCAGGACTTCGAGCGCCCGGTGGCCAACGCAACGGCTCGGACCGAGCGGCCCTCGACGAGCACGGCGTCGACGCAGTACTTGGCCAGATCCACGGGACCGCCTCAGAACGGGTGTCCCAGAATTGCTGACACATCGTGTCCCAGGAACTATGGATCCTCAGACCTTCGCCTCCGAATTGTCGGTGGGTCAGAAATCTGAGTCAGAGCGGGACACGACGATGAGTCGGCTCGACAGCCGCTCCCGCTTTGCTGGTTCCTCAGTTCGGGTCACGCTCGTGCCGATAGACCAGGGTGCACGACTTACGCGCTCCGGCGGCCGTCGCCGACGTCGCCGCGCCCGTCTCGACCAGGTCGATCCTCGTCCCTGCCGTCTCACTGCGCCAGGAGCTCACCCTGCGCGTCCTGGTCCTGGCAACGGTGGCCGCCGGGGCATGGTTCTGGCTGTGGTGGCTCGCCTCGGGACACGGGAGCTGGACCAGCCCCCTGAGCGCGATCAGCACGGTGCTGCTGGCGTGGGTCTTCTTGATGCCCACGTACTTCTTGTTCTTCGCCTGCCGCATGACCCGGCCCGACCTCCGGGTCCCGTTGCCCGCTCTTCGGGTGGCGATGATCGTCACCAAGGCCCCGTCCGAACCCTGGGCCGTCGTGCGCGCCACCCTCGAGGCGATGTTGACCCAGGACTACCCCTCCGCCTACGACGTCTGGCTGGCCGATGAGAGGCCGACTACTGAGACCCTTGCATGGTGTGGCGCGTGGCACGTGCGCGTGTGCACCCGCTTCGGCGCTGAGGACTACCAGCGCTCTACCTGGCCGAGGCGGACCAAATCGAAGGAGGGCAACCTTGCCTACTTTTATGACACGGTCGGCTACCGCGACTACGACGTCGTGGTACAGCTCGACTGTGACCACGTTCCAGAGTCCTCATACCTCTCCGCCATGGTGCGCCCGTTCGCCGCGCCAAAGGTCGGGTACACCTGTGCGCCGAGCATCTGCGACTCCAACGCCGAAATCGGATGGACGGTCCGGGGTCGCCTCTACCGTGAGGCAACGCTGCACGGGCCTATGCAGGCGGGCGCCAACGATGGCTATGCCCCCGTGTGTATCGGCTCGCACTACGCGGTGCGGACCGCCGCACTGCAGAGCGTCGGAGGCCTCGGGCCCGAGCTGGCAGAGGACTACAGCACGACCTTGTGGCTTCAGTCGGGTGGCTGGGATGGCGTGTTCGTGCTGGACGCCGAGGCGCACGGCGCTGGGCCGGTCAGTGTCGATGAGCTGCTGACCCAAGAGTCCCAGTGGGCTCGCAGCCTGGGCACACTCTTGACCAAGTGGCTACCGGGCCGAGTGCGCGGCGTGCCCTGGCGGGGTCGCGTGCGCATGGGGTTCTCTCTCTTCTTCTATCTCGTCATGGGCGTCATGCTCACGGTGGCGACGGTGCTCCCAGTCTTGGGGGTCCTCCTGAGGGAGTCGTGGGGCCATGCCACATTGGTGGACTTCTACACGCACATGTGGGTGTATTCGCTCCTGGTGCTCGGCACCGCTGTCTACGTGCGGCACCTCCGCGTCTTCCGGCCTCGCGACGCCAAGCTTTGGTCCTGGGAGGCGATCCTCTTCCAGTTGGTCCGGTGGCCCTGGACGTTTGGGTGCTTCTTACAGGGCATGTACTTCGGGTGGCGCTCCCATACAAGGGCTTTCAAAGTCACCCCAAAGGGTGCCAGCGAAGAGAGCACGCTCAGCGCGCGCTGGCTGCTGCCCATGTTCGTGCTCGGAACCGTTCCGGCCTGGGTCGTGGTGCTCACGCCCCGGAGCGACCTCGTGTTAGGCCCGGCGCTCCTGTGCATCGTCGAGTGCGCCACCTACCTGCTGGCCATGCTGACGATCATCGCTTTGCACCTGGCACGGAACTACCGTTCCAACGGCTTGGCGGTGGCGCCCAATGGGATGCCCACTCGCCACAGCGTGACCTTGGGCGTCACGATCCTGTCCTTGGCCGCCCTGCTCACCCTGACCGAGGTTGCCCTGCGCATCGCCCACGGTCTGGTCTAGGTGTTGTCGTCCAGCCACGTTGTTAACGCGGCTCAGGTGTCGCGGGGTCCCCCGAACCGGAGCCGGCGCAAGCGCCGGCGCAATGCGCGTCCGGTGCCGTGGGGCCAAGCCGGTGAGGAGCAGACCGCTCATGACGAGCAGCACGCCCACGAACCCCTCGAGAGCCAGATGCGGCGCTTCGGTGAAGGCCAACGCACTTGCCGCGGTCGAAATGCCAACCCGGGGTCCGTCACCTGCCCCGCGCCCATGCCCACGACCGCTGCCGTCGTGGAACCCGCTGTGACTACCGATACCGTCATGCAATCCTCTCCTCGCGATGGGCGCGAGGCCCGCGATGGACGCGTTGTTCTGGACCGCGCGCGTTCGCCACGCGCAAAATCGTCAAGACCCGCCTTGCTTGCTCGTTCGCAATCCCCAATACGTGACGGCGGAGTTTGGTTACTCCCGATGTCGCGCGCTGGTGTAGCGGCAATGGATTGGAACGAACCTGGAGACGGCTACGGCCGAAGGTAACGATCCGATCCAAAGGCGACGGAAAGGTGACGTTCGGATCTACTGGGAACCTGCCGCACGTCGGCGAGAGCGCGCTACACAACACGCCAACGACCGCATACTCGCTCGGTCGCGCGGGGGGCTCTCGCTTTCTTCCGCCGAATAGGTGAGGTCCCTGGACGTCTGCCACCCATGGTGAACATGTCCCATGGGACGAGCCGAGGAAGAAATGCGATTGGCACTTCTCGTGTCCGTCCTCTGGCCTTGGCCCGCTGAGCGTCCAGGTCTCATGGCGCCGCGATAACCGGCACGGTCGTCGTTGTGGTCGTGGTCGTGGTGGTCGTCGTGGTCGTGGTGGTCGTCGTGGTCGTCGTGGTGGTCGTGGTCGTGGTGGTCGTCGTGTGGTTGTCGGCATTCTTGTGGTCGTCGTGACGGGCCGGGTCGTCGTCGTCGTGTTCGACGAGGCCGGGTGCGTGGTCGTCGTCGTGCCGCCGAGGACCGGTTCGGTAACAACCAATGTGCCTGAGAGGGTCGACGGCGGGCGGGGCATCGAGGTCTTGCTCGTGGACCTGGAGCCAGAAAGCAGTCCGTGGAACGTTGTGGTGGTCCTCGGTCTCAGTGCAGGGAGTGCCGTCGTTGTTGTTGTCGCTGCCGCTGGGGTGGTCGTGGTCGTGGTCGAGGTCGTGGGCGCGTTGGCCGACCGCGACGACCTGCCGGCGTGGTGCGCTGCGTCAAAAGGATTGGAGTCTGGTACCCGGTAGATGAAGGCGACGAAGAACACGGTGGCGATGACAAGCACCCCGCCGACCTGGATCGCCACCCTGCCGTAGGGGTAACGCACGTCTGGGGAATTGTGCAACGTCGATAAAGATAACTCCCATTGGTCCGTGGGGCTGGCGCCGACTCGCGGCCGTCGCATATCAGCCCTGAACTGGTAAAACCCCTTTTGACCAGTGTGGCGATCGCCGGACCGAGGACGACGGCGACGGCGATGTCAACGGACTTGTCGACCGAAGTCGGGCAATCCAAGCCGAAGTGACTACGACAGCATCGGAAGTCGTAACCGCGATTTGCTACCTGTACGAGCGCAAACACGCCGAGACCGAACGAAGCCTCAGACGTCAGCTTTCGCGCGGCCCTCGACGTGCTGGAGCTCGATCCACAGAGGGATCAAGAACTTGATGTAGACGTTGGTGAGCGTGTATTCGGCGTCGTTGTGGCGGGTGACCATGGTGCCGATGTCGCTGATGCTGACGCGGTCGTCCTTGCTCTGGTAGTTCCGGACCCGTTCGAGGATCTCCAGCATGTCGTCCTTGGAGGACACCTCCAGCCCGAAGTGGTCCATGTTCGGGGTGGTCATGAACTCGTCCTTCGCCGGCAACAGGTAGAGGAACTGGTTCCATGCTCCTGTGAGAAGGATCAGGGGGTTGCCCTTCTCGGTGCTGTTGTCTCCCTCGGTCCAGTCGAAGACCTCGGCATAGAAGTCCAGCAGGGCGGCTCTGCCCTCATCATTGAGAACGTCCGCGTCCACACTGATGGCCACGTGGTTGATCCTCGGAACAAAGGCCGACTTGGTCATGTCGACGGCACCGGTCGGACCATTACCTTGCTCGGGATCTCTCCTCGGGCGAGTCGTTCCATGGAGTCCATCACCTCACTGAGCGAAATGTCGTTGGGTTCGATCAATGACTCGATCGGCAATGTCCCGCTGTTGAGCAGGTCCACCGCCGGCTGGAAGCCTTCGTTGTCGTAATTGTAGGCCCCGACGATCTCGAGCTCGAAGATGATCATGCGATTCTGGTTGAACCGTGGCGGCTCGAATCCCGTTCCGACGATCACCAGAGTGCCCGCATAGTCGAGCTGCCCGAGCGCCGCCTCGATGGCGCTGGCCGCTCCGGAGCATTCGAAGATCACCGCGTACGGTTTCTCCACTGGTGCACCAAGGGGTGGCTCGACCAGTGTGTCGGGCGTGACCACCCTCGTGGCCCCGACATCGAGCGCTCGCTGGCGCCTGAGGGGTGAAGGTTCGCTGACGGTGACATCGGCGACCCCGTGCGCGCGCAGTACGGCAACGGTCAGCAACCCGACGGGACCGGCCCCGGTGACGAGGACCCGATCATCGGGATCCACGCCGCCCACGCGCACCGCGTGCAAGACGATTGCTGCCGGTTCGGCCAGGGCGGCCACCCTCGTCGGCAGAGAATCGGGTATCCGGATCAACCCGTTCGATGCGACCGTCTTGTAGCGGCAGAAGGCGCCGCGGTACCCGAGGTAGTCCGCGGACGCACGGTTGAGGCAGACAGAAGGTCGGCCCTTTCGGCAGGGCCGGCAGGTGCCGCAACCCGGCGTCGGATTCCCCACCACTCGATCACCCGGAGTCCAGCCGGAACCATTCGGCGCGGAAACCACGGCGCCCGACCATTCGTGGCCGAGGATGGCGCCAGGCTTGGCGTAGCGCTCGAGCACCATGTGCAGATCGGATCCGCAAATGCCGCATTCGGCGATTTCGACCAGCACCTCATCGGGTCCCGGTTCCGGGCAGGGGACCTGCTCGACGGCGATGCGGCCGTCGCCGACATAGACGGCGGCGGGCATCGATTCGGGGGACACGCCGCCAATGCTACGGACGTAGCGGGTCACCCGCAGGAGTTGCGAAGGTGGCAGTCGTCCGGCCTGCTCGACGTGGCGGGGGCGCGGCGTCGGTGAACCCCTTCCCCTCCGACACCGCGCCCCCGAGGGTTCAATGGTGATGACGGGGTCAGGGCCCGGGTAGGGCCGTTCGACACGACCAATCACAACGTCTCCACAACTCGTTTTTGCACGCCGAATGCAACGATTGACCCCGTCTCGCGGTGGGTGTCACTGCGTGCCGCCCCTGCGACAGATCCCTTTCGAGACCCTCGCGGTAGCCTCCGGCGATGGCCCCGGACGAGCTCGCCGCTGAGCTTCTCGCGTCCGTCTTCGAGGCCGACCCTCTCTCCGGCTCCTTGTACGGGTTCCCGGGCTACGACGACCTCCTGCCCGATTTCGGCGCCGCCGCCGAGGCGGGCTACGCCGCCACGCTGGCGTCGATCGCAGAGCGGGCCGAGCGGTCGGCGGACGCAGGGCTCGCAGAGACCGAACTCCAGACACTCGATTTCGTCCGCTGCATGGCCCGGGCCATGGCCGACGCGGCCGAGGTCCCCACGGTCGAGTTCACGATCAGCGACACCTTCGCTGCGCCCGTCGGCTCCGTGTTCACCATGCTGCCAAAGCTCCAGCTCGACACCGACGAACGCCGCTCCGGCTACCGCAATCGCCTGGCCCAGCTGCCGTGGATGCTCGAGACGGCCGCCCGGCGGCACGAGGAAGGCACCGCGGCCGGTCGGACCGCGGTGGCCCGGCTCGTCGAGTCCGCCATCGCCCAGCTCGATCTGCTGATCGCCGACCCCACCGTGGGCGGGTTCGCGCGGCCGGACTCTGCGGACGGGGAGTTCGGACACGAACTGGCCACCATCGTCGAGGACGCGGTCCGGCCGGCGCTGGCGGCGTATCGCGACACATTGCGGGGGGACATCCTCCCAGCCGCCCGTGACGACGACCACCCGGGCATCTGCTTCTTGCCCGACGGCGAGTCGATGTACCGCGTCCTGGCCCGTCTCCACACGTCGACCGGCTACACCCCCGACGACCTGCACACGATGGGCCGCGACATTGTCGACCAGGTCGGCGAGGAGCTCCAGGAGACGGGCGACAGGCTCTGGCAGACCACCGACCTGACGCAGATCTTCGAGCGGCTCTCCAACGACCCGGCGCTCCGCTACGAGAGCCGTGACGAGATGCTCGAGCACGCGCGGCGTGTGGTGGCGCGCGCCGAGGCGGAAGCGCCGAAATGGTTCGCCCTCGTCCCCGACGAGGCGTGCCTCGTGGAACCCGTCCCCGCGGCCGAGGAAGCCGGCATGGCCGCGGCCTATTACATGCCCGGGGCAATCGACGGTTCTCGCCAGGGGACCTACTTCCTCAACACATCGAAGCCCCAGGAGCGTCACCGCTACGCCTCCGAGGACATCGCCTTCCACGAGGCGGTGCCCGGCCACCACTTCCAGTTGACGATCGCCCTGGAGTCGGAGGACCTCGCGCCCGCCCGCCAGGTGCTCTTCGACACCGCCTGCGCCGAGGGGTGGGGCCTCTACAGCGAACGGCTCGCCGACGAGATGGGGCTCTACAGCGACGACCTCGCCCGCATGGGGCTCTTCGTCGCCGACTCGTGGCGCGCCTGCCGTCTCGTTGTGGACACGGGACTGCACGCCATGGGCTGGACCCGTCAGCAGGCCATCGACTGGATCGAGGCGCACACGCCGCTCCCGCACATCGAGGTCGAATCCGAGGTCGATCGTTACATCTCGTACCCGGGGCAGGCCTTGGCCTACATGGTCGGCCGGCGGGAGATCGTCCGACTCCGCGCGCAAGCGGCCGACGCCCTCGGCGCCCACTTCGACCTGCGCCAGTTCCACGACCTCGTGCTGCGTGCCGGGATCCTGCCCCTCCCCGCCCTGGCGCGCACCGTCGAGCGCTGGATAGCGCGCTGACCCCACTCGGACGGAGCGGGAGCGCGGCCCGTCAGTACTCGAGCGTCGATGCCTCGGTCCGGATCGCGGTGTCCACCGTCTGTACCCACTGGCGCGGCGACCACCGGCTCACCTCGGGCCGAGCCGCCATCTCCAGCTCGAGCGGGATGAGCACGCTCGCCTGCATGTCGGCCAGGGTGAATTCGGCGTCGAGGAGATCCAGCAGCTCGTAGGCGAGGTACGAACGGGCGATCCTCCAGCTGCGTGCGGTCCGCTGGTGTCGCCCGGATCGGAGCGCCGTCTCGGCCACCTGGGTCTCGGTACCGTGGGCGAGCAGGTTCAACCAGGCCCAGACCGGGACGACGATCCCCTTGTCGTCCCAGTACTCGGCGAGCGTCCCGTGCAAGAAGGCCTCGCACTCCGCCGCGATCGTGCCGCACCCCGCCTGGTGCTGGTGCAGTTGCTCCCGCTCGTCCATCCGATTCTCCTCGATCCCGCCCCGCCGCCCGGCCATGGGCACAGGTCCTTGCCCATTGTCGGGACGTACCGTCGTGCCCCATAGAGGCGAAGGTCCCACCATGGAGGGAACATCGTCGCGGCCCGCGTCATGTGCCTCCGTCCCCTACTCCCGTTGGAGCAGCCCGGGCAGCCAGGACGATCCCGAAGAGGCCGACCGCCGTGACGTGCATCGCCGTGCACCACAGGCAGATCGCACCGATGCGGAACAGCTCCACGTAGACCAGGTAGAGCACGATGGCCGCCCCGGCGCCCGACAGGGCGAGGCGCGTGCCGTCGATCCACCGGGCGCCCGACCCCCATGCCCAGGGCAGCGACAGGCCCGTCATCGCGACGGCCCAGACGAGGCCCACGACGGCCAGAGGGACGCCCAGTACGACCGACCACGAGCTCGTCGTCACGAGCGCGCAGTTCACGATGCCCGTATCGGGGCAGGCCAGCGCGGCGGGGTCGGCGAAGTGCGTCACCGTCAGGTAGGACGCGATGCCGACCGCCACCAGCGAGAGCCCCAGCGACGCGGCGGGTGCCCAGGCCGGCACCGACCGGCCGGTCCTCGCGGTCGCGGCGCGGCTCGCTGCTGCCCGCCTCTGCTTCGTCGCTGTACGCATGGTCACGCCCCCAGCTGCTTCTCGATCGCCTGGATGGTGGCCGAGTCGCCCACCGCGCTCGGTTGGTTGCCGGTCACGGCGGAGATGGCGGCGGTGATCGCGTTGGCCGTGCCGTCGACCGCCTGGGCCACCGGGCTCGAGGGGTCGTCGAGCTGGTCGGCGATCTGCTGGCGTGAGAGGCCCTGCAGCACCTGGGGCGAGAAGCTCGCGCCCGTGACGACGTAGCGGTTGGCGATGTCGAGGAACGGGATGCTCCCCTCGGGGTCGTACTTCGCCATCAGCGCGCTCTGCGCCGCCGTCGGCGCCTGGAGGGCCTGGTAGGTGCCGCCCACCTGTTGGTTGGTGGCCTCCTCGACCGGCTGGAAGTCGACGTAGGGGCTGGTGTAGCTCGACCCGTAGAACGACAGCGTCTGCGTGTCGGGGTAGACGTCCGCGCCCGACGAGTGCGTCCCCGAGAGGTTCGAGAACGTCCCGAACCGGGACAGCGCGACCGCCAGAGCCCACCGCTCGGCCGCGCAGTAAGGGCAGTACTCGGCGCCGATATAGGTGATCTCGACCTTGCCGGCGGCGTCCCGCGCCGCGCTGCCGCCGCTGACCTGGCTCGGCAGCGTGACCGAGCTCGGGCTGCCCACGGCATCGAGGGTCGACGGCGACACCGACAGCGCGGCAACCACGCTGGGCGACAGCGCCGTGGTGCCCGGGTCGGCGGTGGTGGCGGACCCGCCCGCCGTCAGGTGCGACGATGCCGCCGCCGGCTGGGCCGGTCCTCCTGCGGCCTTGATCAGGACCATCGTGGCGACGGCCGCGACGACCAGACCAACCGGAACGAGCGCGAAGAGGACGGGGTGACGGCGGCGGAAGGGGCGCGCCTCTGCGGGGTGCCTCCTCCCACGGGTCGTGGACTGAGTGGTCTGAGTGGACTGAGTGGTCTGAGTGGTCTTGTTGGTCTTGGTGGTCTTGGTGGTGCCGGGCCGCGGCGAGCGCGAACCCGAGGTGGATTTCGACATCGAATTTTCTCCTTGGTCGGCCGAGGCGCCCGGTGCGGCGTGCTCGGTGGCTCGAAAGCGGAGGCCGGAGGGCCTCCAGGGCTGTGCGACGGGGCGACAGCCGGGGCCCGAAGGAGGCCAGCACGGGGCGCCCGCGTCAGAACGCGGTTCGAGCTAGGAGAACTGCGGCGGGTGGAAGAGCGGGTCGCGCTCGCCCGCGGGCAGCGCGGCGACCTCGACCCGCCGGCGGCGGATCCGTGCGCCGGCAACGGCGGCGAGCGCCGCTGCGCCGAGGACGACGGCGAGCGCCACCCCCGGCGCCGGCGCCGACGGCGCGACGTTGCCCTTGCCGCAGGTGACGTCGAGGCAGCCGGCCGGGGCGGACAGCGGCGACTCGGCCATCTGAGCCAATTCCGTGGTGCCGGTGGCGGCACCCGCGAGGACGCCGTGCGGCATGAAGCCGCCCACGACGGCGGCGGCCACGACGGCCACCAGCCCGATGCGCCACCTCAGAGACATGACCTCGAGGATACGGGGCGTCTCTAAATCCCCGCTAAGAAACTCAGGTTCGGATCGGGTGCGTTGCCGAGGCCCGGCCGGGAGGCCCGGGCAGGTGGCGTCGCGCGCCGTTCTATTCGGTGCCACCGCCGAGTTCGACACCCCTGCGGAGGACGTGCGCCGACCGCCGCGTCCCGACCGATACCCTCTCGAAGCTCGCCTCGACCCTGCGGTGCCAGAGCGTGTACCAGGTCACGAAGCCAGCCACGAAGCCGGCCAGCGACCCGATGATCAGCGTGATCTCTGCCATCTCGACCCTCCCCTGTGCCGTGTGCGCCGCCCCGTAGGCCGTGCCAGCGACAAAGGTCGTATCGGCGTGAGTGCCGCCCCGGTTGAGGGGGCGACTCTTCCTACGCCCAAGGGGGACGGGAGATCGGCGAGCTAGGCGGCCGGTCCGGGCGTCGGCGTCGACACCCTGCGCGCCCAGATAGCCACCAGCTGGAGCAGCCCGAGATACACGGCCAGCGCGAGCACGATCACGAGCAGGCTCCACCCGGTGAAGTTCCCGCCGAAGACGAGGAAGCACCCCGCCACGACGACACCGACGATGCGCAGCCCGCCGAGGTGCTCAAGGATCCAGGCCCCCGTGCGGCGGACCCGGTCCGACTCGCCGGCGGCGCGCCCCGCCCCCGCCGTGACCTCACGGACCTGCGTCCACACCCAGCGGCCGCCTTTGGCGCAGGTCGAGCGGATCCACACGGCGTAGCGGGCCGGCCCGGCCACCCAGGCGCCCAGGGCGACGAGCACCGAAACGACGACGGCCCAGCGCAGGTCGGTCTTGAGAAATCGCAACACCGTGTCCCAGACCGAAGCGGCCACCTCCCGGTTGAAGCTGTGGCCGGACGCCTGGTTCAAGAAGGTGATGCGGCCGAGGGAGAGCCCGGCCAGCAATAACAAGGTCACCAGGGCCACCCCGATGGCCAGGCGGAGCAGAGTCTTGCGGTGCTCGACCGCAATGATGATCGCCAGGACGGCCAGGGCCAGCGCGATGGCCGGGATGATCCACTTCAGCTTCACGATGATGTTGAAAGCGCCCGAGAACTTCGAGACCTGCTGCTTGGAGACGATGGTGACGCCGAGGCCCTCGCTCTTCGAGAGGATGGGCTTGAGCGGGTTGAAGAGCGTCACGCCCCGGTTGTTGAGCTGGTTGATGATGTTGTCGAGCGCGGGCGAGACGTTGACCACGATCGACCCGCCCTTCTCGAGCTTCTGCTGGAGCGGTGACTGCTTGCCGGTGAGCACGTCGACCACCGCGTCGTGGGTATGGCGGTTCAACGTGTCCCAGAGCCTCCCGAACTTCGGGCTCTCGAACACGTTGAGCGCGAGCTGGTGCACGTAGGCCCGCAGCTCGTTCATGATCGCGGGGACGATCGGCTTGGCCTTGGCGGGCAGCGCTGCCGTCACCTTGTTCTGGACGATGTGCGTCGAGAACAGCTCGTCGGTCGCCTTGGTCGCCAGGTGCTGCACGATGACCTCGTTGCGTGCCAGCGGCGCCATGGTGGCGACGTACTGATCGGTGTTGGTGACCGTGCGGATCGCCCAGACCGAGATGACGGAGATGGGGATCAGCAACGAGGCCAGGACGACCAGCACCCACGCGCTGATCCGCCTGGGCAGGTGCCGGCGCTTCTTGGTCGGGGTGACCGATGCCGCCGGTGTGCTGGGGGCACCTGCGGTACCGGGGGCATCCGCCGTGCTGGGCGTGGTCGGCGTGTCCTGGGGATCCGTGTCACTCATGGAGGCGTCATCACCTGTTCGTCGCTCCTACCCGCCACGCTGGCCCGGAAAGCTTGCACCGGTGTACCACTAATTGCAGCGATGGGGTCGGGTAATTGCGGCGATGGGGTCGGGACCGAATTGCTTCGATAGGGTCAGGACCATGCCGGCCAAGCCTCGCACCGTCTTCCTGAGTGGGCTTTCGGGCTTCTTCGCGCCCTTGGTGTTCGTCGCCGTCCTCGTCCTGCGCAAGGTCAATCAAAGGGTCAGCGTCAAGGCGCGCTTCTGGAACAAGCGCCTCCAACACGAGATCGCCCGCTGGAGCTAGCCCGGCACCTGGGCCGGGCCTGAGAGCGCGCACGCCGCCCTACGCTGACCGCGTGCTCATCGGCGTGGCCCACACGGCCATCTGCGTACCTGATGTCGAAGCGGCCACCGCCTGGTACGCCGACGTCCTCGGCCTGCGGGTCCTGTCGCCGCCCTACCGGATGGAGGGTGCGCAGATCGAACACGACATGGGAGAGCTCGTCCCGACACCGGTGGTCGTCACGGCCTCCATTGTCGGATTCGGGAAGGACGACCGCGTCATCGAGCTGATCGAGTATCCGGCGGCCGACGTCGGACCCGCCGGACCGGGCCGACCCTCGGTGACGAGGGTCGGCATCACCCACGTCGGATTCGTGTGCAAGGACATCGCCGCGACCAGAGCGGAGCTCGAGACCCGCGGTGTCGAGTTCCTCACGGCGGGGATCGCCGACGTGGCCGGCTTGCAGACCACCTGGTGCCACGACCCCTGGGGAACGGTGATCATCCTCCTCGAGAAGCGCGTGGACGACCGGCCCTACTGGGGCCAATTTCTGCCCTAGCACACCTGGGCCACTGTGCCCACCGTCGCCGGACACGGGCACCGATGGAGCGTGCGCGACCGGGGTCGTGGCGCCTCCCGGTCGAAAAATCTGACATTTGTGCCCGGAGAAATGTGCATCAGCGCGGCGCGTCGGTCACAATGGGCGCCATGAACAAGCGTGAACTAGCAAAAGCAGTCGCGGTCCAGTCCGATGTCGAGCTGAAGACCGTCGTCACCGTCATCGACGGTTTCACCGACGTCGTCACCGCCGTCGTTTCGAAGGGGGAGCCGATTTCCATCCCCGGCTTCGCGAAGTTCGTCAAGGTCAACCGTGCGGCCCGCATGGGGCGCAACCCCGCCACGGGTGAAGCCATCCGCATCAAGGCGTCGAAGAAGGCGCGCATCACCCCGGTCAAGGCCTTCAAGGACGCGGTCCTCGCACCGGCCACGGCCCCGAAGCTCGTCAAGGGTGCCTTCCCGACGGACGAGGCGGCCGTCGCCGCCGCGGGCAAGTCGGCTGCCCCCGTGGCCGCCAAGCGCGCCCCGGCAAAGAAGGCGCCGGTCCGCAAGTCGGCCGCACGCAAGGCGCCGGCCCGGAAGGCACCGGCGCGCAGGTCGGCCGCCCGTAAGGCGCCGGGCCGCAAGACGGCTCGGCGCTAGCACAGCGCAGCGCGACGGGTCCCCCGGGCCCGTCGACGCGGCCCACACCGGGCCGCTCCACATGGAAGAGCCGCTAGCGGACCGCCCCCTCGACCAACCGCACCACGACCGGCTGCCCCCTGACGTGCCCGGATTCCAGCAGATCATCGACGCGCACGACGCCGCGTTGCGCGCCGGTGCCGACACCTACGTCGACCCGGCCACTGGCCTCGTGGTCTTGACCGCCGGCTATCTGGCCCGCCGCGGCTACTGCTGCGGGTCGGGCTGCCGGCACTGCCCGTACCTCGCGTGAAGCCTGCACGGGCGCGCGTCGAGAGGCGGCGACAGGCGACGGCTGCGTGCACCACGTCACGTCGCGGGACCGCCCCGTATGCTGCGGACTGCACGCGGCGCGCACGGATCGGCCATGGCATGAGCGACACCTCACAGGGAGCCGGATGGTGGTTGGCATCCGACGGCAAGTGGTACCCACCCGAGTTGTGGACCGGTCCCCCCGCGGCCGGTCCCCTCGCGTCCGGAGGTGCGACCATGCCGCCGGCACAACCTGCTTCCGGCGCGCCACCTCGAGGTGCACCCGCGTACGGCGCGGCGCCCTCCGGTGCGGCGCCCTCTGGCTCGGGAGCCGGCGGCACCGTGCCGCCGTCGTATCCGGGCTACGGCTACGGCCAGGCCGCGCCCTACGGCGTGCCCGCGGCGCGCAAGACGACCAACGGCATGGCTGTGGCGTCGCTTGTCTGCGGTTGCGTCGGCTTCATCTTCTTCTTACCCGCGATCTTGGCCATCATCTTCGGCTTCGTGGCGCGCTCGCAGATCCGCCGGTCCCACGGCTCCCAGGGCGGAGAGGGACTCGCGCTGGCCGGCATCATCTGCGGCTTCGCCTGGATCGCGCTGTTCGTGGTCATCTTCGCCCTCTCGGCGGCCAACACCAACACCAACACCAACAGCAACAGCGTCGTGGACCATGTGGACCATGTGGCCCTCGTTGCACTCGGCGGTCTCACCTAGGAGGAAACGATGCAAGGTTTGCTGTACGGCGTGAAGCCCGAGCGCTGGACCCCCCCGGACGAGTCCAACTACCTGCTGGTCGGGCTGTCGCGCGTCCCGATGCGGCTGGAGGACCTGGAGCGACCGACGCCGATCCGTCAGGACTGGGCGGTGGCCAAGACACGGCTGACCGGCATCTGCGGGTCCGACGCCAAGATGGTCTTCTCGGACTTCGGCGACGACTTCACCGACAGCGCACTCAACGGCTTCTTCTCCCTGCCCACCGTCCCGGGGCACGAGGTTGTGGCCGACGTCGTCGAGGTGGGGCCCGCCGTCACCACCCTCGAGGTCGGGCAGCGCGTGGTCCTCAACCCATGGCTGTCGTGCGGGCCCCGGGGCATCGACCCGCCCTGCCCCTCGTGCCAGGCCGGCGATTACAGCCTGTGCTGGCATTTTGCCCAGGGCCCGATCGCTGCCGGCATCCACACGGGGACCTCGAAGGACGCGCCGGGTGGCTTCGCCGAATTCCTGCCGGCGCACGAGTCGATGTTCATCCCGGTCCCCGACGACGTGACTGACGAAGTGGCCGTGCTCGGCGACCCCTTCGCCGTGTCGCTCCACTCGGTCACCCGCCACCCACCGCCGCCCGGCGGCAAGGCGCTCGTGTACGGGGGCGGCGCGCTGGGCAGCTGTGCGACGGCGATCCTTCGCGCGCTCTATCCCGACGTCGAGGTCATGACGGTGGCGCGCTTTCCCGCCCAGGCCGCGCTCGCCAGGCGTCTGGGTGCCACCGCGGTGGCCCCCTTCCCGGTCGAACAGCTGATCGAAGAGGCGGCGGCGTGGTCCGGCGGCGTCTTGCAGAAATTCCCCGGCAGCGGCCTCCCGATGGCGCACCCCGGCGGCATCGACGTCGTCTACGACACCGTCGGCACGACCCAGACGTCCGAGGTCGGCGTGCGGCTGCTCAAGCAGCGCGGCACCCTGGTCAAGAGTGGCGTGAACGCGCCCGAGCGCTGGGAGTGGTCACCGCTGTACTTCAAGGAGATCTCGTGGGTGGGCTCGAACGCCTTCGGCGTCGAGGAGGTCGACGGCGTCCGCATGCACGGCATCGCCCATTACCTCCAGCTGGCGGAGCAGGGCCGCATCGACATGGCCGGCATGCTCACCCACACCTTCCGTCTCGAGGATTGGCGCGACGCGTTCATCGCATTGGCCACACAGGAGGAGAGCGGCGCCATCAAGGTCGCGTTCGACTTCCGCTGACCCTCTGTTGCTGAGGGTCGCCTGGGTGCGGGGACGGGTGCGCCTCCCCGGGAGCGGTCCGGCGGGGCGTCGGGGCGTCCGCAACAAAGGCACCGGCATGACGAATATCCGGACAGCAGGTAGCGTCGCGCGCAGCCGCTGCTTGCCGCAGCCGCACGGCACGACCCGAAGGGGGTCCCATGACCACGAGCCCGTCGATCGATTCCGATCTCGCCTTCGAGCCGAAGTGGGGCATCGAGTCGCCCGCCACCACGATGTTCGACTTCGACTACATGGGCGGCCGCGACCAGTTGCTGCGCCTCTACGACAAGGGCACGCGGCGCCAGTGGATCGGCAGCGACCGGCTCGATTGGAGCCAGGAGGTCGACCTGAACAATCCCGTCGGCATGCCCGACGAGATCCTCCCCATCTTCGGCACGAAGTGGTGGGACGCCATGTCCGACGAGCGCAAGGGCGAGTTCCGCCGACACGTCGAGGCGTGGCGCTTCAGCCAGTTCATGCACGGCGAGCAGGGCGCGCTCATCTGCACGGCCAAGATCGTGCAGACCGTCCCGGACATCGACTCCAAGTTCTACGCGGCCACGCAGGTCATCGACGAGGCGCGCCACGTCGAGGTGTACAGCCGGTACCTGCACGAGAAGCTGCAGCTCGTCTACCCGCTCAACACGCACCTGAAAGCGCTGCTCGACGACGTCATCGAGGACAGCCGCTGGGACATGACGTATCTCGGCATGCAGGTGCTCGTCGAAGGGCTGGCCCTGGCCGCCTTCGGCATCATCCGCAACAACGCCACCGATCCGCTGGCCAAGGCACTCAACGCCTACGTGATGCAGGACGAGGCGCGCCACGTCATGTTCGGGCGGCTGGCGCTGCGCGACTACTACCCGCAGCTCACCCAGGCCGAGCGCGACGACCGCGAGGCGTTCTGTATCGAGGCCTGCTATCTCATGCGCGATCGCTTCCTCGGCGACGAGGTCTTCGAGCGCCTCGAGCTGCCGCCCGAACTCACCACCTATGTCGACCAGAGCGAGACGCTGCGCGAATTCCGTAACTTCTTGTTCATGCGCATCGTGCCCATCCTGCGCGACATCGGCCTGTGGGGACCCAAGCTGCGTGCCGCCTTCGAGGACATGGGGGTGATCGCGTGGGCCGACGCAGACATCGACGCCGAGATGGCGAGCGACGAGAAGGCGGCCCAGGATCTCGACGAGCAGCGCGACGCGCGCATGGCGCACGTGCAGGCGGTGGCCGAGCAGGCCGAGGGGTAGCGCCGCCGGCTCACTGCGGGTGTGCGGTCAGCCTCCCTCGAGCGACCGCTCCATCCCGGCCTGGATCTGCTGCGTCGGCTCGTTGGTATCGAGGTAGTCGCGCCACCTGGTCACTTTGCCGTTGGCGTCCACCTCGATGACGGTCGCCCCCTCCATCTTGATGGGGATGCCCGCGCCCTGGCCCGCCGAGAACGTCGCCGTGCCGGTCCACTCGAAGACGGCCCAGTCGGCGCCGCCACGGATCCGGTCGACGCGCTGATCCCAGTCCGGGAAAATGGCGTCGGTGTCGCGGGCCACCTTGCGCAGGTCGGTCGTCCAGGGCGTCACCGGGTCGCGGAACTCGCCTCCGGGTGCGAAGAGCGCGGCAAACGCCTCGGGACCTTCGATGCCCTCGAAGGTACGGGCCCACGCCTCCCAGTCGTTTCCGGCACCGGTGTCGCTGTCGTTGCCCATCCGTTTCATCCTCCTCAGTTCTTGCCGCGGCCGCTGCCGCGGAGGCTCTGCGCCTCGAAGGTGACGACGGCGTCGTCGAGTGGCAGCACCACCTCGGGCCGTATGGACTGGTGCTCTTCGGCGACCAACTTGACGGCGGTGCCCCAGGCGGTGAACCCCACCGCGTGGCGGGCGAAGCCCATGGGGCCTTCCGTGACCTTGACCTCCACCACTCCCTGACCCCCGACCTCGATCGCCGAGCGCTGCATCCTCTCCATGGCCGACTCGCGGGCAGAGTACATGGCCTCGGTGTAATTGGTCAGCTCCACGTTCTGCGTGGACTGGCGCATGGCGGCGCCCGCCGTGCGCCGCGGCGAGTAGACGAAGCAGGCGCCGAAGGCGAGCCCGACTGGCATCCAGCCGGCTCGCAGGAGCAATGTGAAGTCGCGCGCCGAGAGGTCGGAGACGAAGGGCAAGGCCTCGGCCGCGTCCTTCCCGCGGGCGTCCTTGCCGTCCATGGGCCGTACCGCCGTGCCGACCAGTTCGACGTCGATGTGATGGGTGCGCACGCTCACATCGACGCGCACCCCGACGACGCCGTGGCCGTGCACCTTGGCGCACTCGCTGCGCAGGACACGGGCCGCCTGGTCCACGGCGGCGTTGTGGGCATCGGACGCCAGACCGATGGCGCCTTGCCCCCAGTTCCACACCCCGACGGGCACCGAGACGACGGCCACGCCGGCGACGAGGTCGAGCGGCTCCCATCCGGCGGTGTGCAGCAGGAGTGCCTCGTCGACCGAGAGGTCCGACGTGATGCCCCGCGCGTTCGACGGCGGCGCGGGGACGGCCAAGGACTGGGCGCCCCGGAGCATCTCGGCTCGCACGTCAGGAGCGGGCGCGCCGGGCGCGGCCGGCTCGGCGAGCGAGCCTCGTGCTGCAGGCGAGGCAGACGGTCCGGCGCTCATCCGAGCCGCACCGTCGGTCGCGGCAACGCGACCGGGTCGTAGTCCTTGAAGCGCCGCACCCGGTTGCCCCGGAGCGTGCAGTCGATGACCTCGTCACCTTGCGCCAGCTCTCGGTTGACCACGTCGATCCGGGCGCCGTGGAGCTCGTCGCCGGCCAGCTGCTGGCGGACGTGCTTGCGGGCCAGCTGGCGCACCGCCATGTGGGCCTTGCTCACCTGCTCGACGAGGGCCGGGCCGGAGGGCGCCCCCCAGCCCATGGACCCTTCCATCTGGTACTCCGTCATGCAGTAGGCCCACACGCGCACCGAGGCGAGCGCGGCGACCACCGCCACCGGCATGAACCCTGCCTCGATCGACTTCGTGAGCCGCTGCCCCGCCAGGTAGGTGCTCCACGGCGTCCCGCCCGCCGGCGGGGGCCCGTCCTCGACGACGATCGCCGTCCCGAGGAAGTGGAACTCCGTGGTCCCGCTGTCGGCGACGTTGGACACCTGGTCCACCACCCCGATCACGCCGTGGGCTCCGTGCTGGGTGGCCTCCTCGAGCATCCGTCCGTAGGCGGCGCCGTAGCCCTGCGCCCACGCGTCCTCGACCCACGGCTGTTCGAGGTTCTGGCCCCAGGCCCGGTGATCGGTGGAGACGAAGCCGTGCGGACAGCGATAGGTCTCCGTGTAGGCATCCGGCGTCTGGGCACCGCCGCCAGAGCCGTAGCCGGCGTAGGGGGTCAGGCCACGCTGGAATCGGCTGCCCGGTCCGTACCAGCCCCACTGCATGACGCAGAAGCCCTGGACCAGCGCGACCGGCTGGAGCCCGAGGTCGAGGCACGCCGCGAAGTCGGGCACCGACAGGCCCGAGGAGAAGGTGTCCGACTCCAGGCGGCGCAGCGCGGCCTCGGGCAAATCCCCTTTGGGCCCGCCGGGAGGGCCGAGGGCGGCATCGGGCGGCGGCCCGCCCAAATCGGATCCGTCCGTCTCGCCGACCATCAGTTGTCGAGCGAGATGATGGTGGTCGGCTTGGGCAGCGTGACCTCCCCACTGCGCTTGGTCACCGCCGTCCCGAGCGCCAGGAACTCGATCGTGTGCGAGCCCCACTGGTGCGACTTCTCCTCGAGGCGCACCCCCACGATCCCGCTGGCCTCGAGGCGGCCCGCCTCGTCCTGCATGCGCGTCATGGCGAGCTCCCTCGCCTCGTAGAGGGCCTGGGTGAAGTTGGGCAGCTCAACGTTCTGGCCCACCGACCCCATCGCCTGCATGAGCTTGCGGTGCGCGATGTGGAACACGCAGGTGCCCATCACGAGTCCCTGCGGGACGTGTCCCGTCTGCATCAAGGTCCAGAAGTCCTGACCCGACAGGTCCGAGGTGAACGGCTTGCCGAGCGCGTTGCGGTACGACGTGCCGTCCTCGGCCTTGACCGCAGTGCCGAACGCGATGAACTCGGCCGAGTCGTTGCCCCACTCGTAGTAGTTCACATCGAGGCGTACACCGACCACGCCGTCGGCACCCAGCTCCTGCGCCTCCTCCTCCATCCGGTTCATCGCCAGCTCCCGCGCCGTGTACATCGCTTCGGTGAGCTTGGTGAGCTCCTGGCTGGACCCCCACTTCCGGGTCTGCAGGCCGATGTGGTAGATCGACGAGCCCATCACGAAGCCGAGAGGGTGGAAGCCCGCCTCCTTGACGAGCAGGAACTCGTTCACCGACAGGTCGGAGGTGAAGAGGCCGTGCTCGAGCTCCTCGAGCCGGTGCGCCGCATCCTTGGGCAGGTCGAGCGCCTCGGACGGGCGCTCGCCCGCTCCTTCGGCTGTTTGCTCCGTCACGTTGATCCTCCGATCACGATGTTCTCCAAAGCGACCCGGGTCTCGTCGCTGTGCGCCGCCTCCGCCTGCAGGGTGCTGAGCAGACGGGTGAGCCACGCGTCCATGCCGACCTGCTCGTTTCGGATGCGGATGCCCCCGGAGGAGTGGCCGACGGTGCAGCGCACCGAGCCGCCCTCGATCGCCGCGTCGAGCGTGTCGTCACCGAGCGTGATCCGCACCGACTTGATCTCGTCGGACTTGCGGAAGCGGCCGGCGCGCTCCACCACGATGCGGTCACCGAGCGCGTCGGCCAGTTGCGCGACGAGCAGCTTGAGCATGATCCGCAGATCCGTGCTGTTGGACGCCAGTTGCGAGACGGCGAAGCTCAGGTCGAACGCCGAATCCTCTCCATCCGCGCTCTGCCCCGGACCGGTGGGCTCGAGCGGCGAGCCGGTTGACTCCATCGACATTGGCCGCATCGTACCGCTCTCTCCTCGGGTTCCCCCCTCGGGCGCCCCCTGCGGGCACCTTCATCGGGCATCCCTGCGGACGGACCTCTGGATGGGGAGAAGGAGGGCGGTTACGCCGGACGAGGCTCGAGGATGACGACGGGGATGTCCCGGTGCGCCTTCTTCTGGTAGCTGTCGTAGCCCTTGTAGGCGGCCACGATGTCGGGCCACAGGGCGGCCTTCTCCTCGGCGAAGGCCGTCCGCGCCCGCATGGGGCGGGTCCGCCCATCCATGGTGATCTCGACGTCGGGGTTGGCTTGCAGATTCCGGTACCACTGCGGGTGGCGATCGTCGCCCCCCTTGGAGGCCACCAAGACGACGCGCTCGTCATCGTGCACGGGCGAGGTCAGCATCGTCGAGCGTCGTTCCCCCGATTTGCGCCCGATGGTGTGCAGCTCGACGCCGGGCATCCCGAAGAGCAGCTTGGGCCAGCGTCCACCCGTGATCCGCAGGGCGGCCTTGTGCGTCAGGTTCATGAACTTGAAACCTGCGTCCACCGCGGGCTTGCGTTGTTCAGCCATTGTCAATCCCTCTGCGCCTTCGTTGATCACCATGTCGCATCTCGCAGGCTCGGATCGCGGCGCACTGGATCGGGCTGCGTGCTTGAGAACAAGCGTTACCAAAGACAGGTCAGGAAACTACCGGACGCAAGTAGGCACCTCGACACGACGGATTGCCCGATCTCCGAATGGCTCGCATCGAGGATTTCTTCACACTCTCTTCACCGTTCCCGACGTTATGGCGTCCGTTGCGCTCGATACCATGAGCGCCAGCCGGATCGGAAGAGTTGGCGAACGCGAATCGAATCCGACAAGGAGGACGGTGCTGCTCCCCACACCGCGCAGGATGCGCAGGCCACGCTCGACCACGCCGACTGGCACGATCAGCAGGATCGGAACGATCGGCACGGTCGGAACGATCGGCAGGATCGGAATGATCAGCAGGATCGGCACGATCGGCAAAACGCACATCACGTTCCGCGCCCTCTTTGCCGTCGTCGCCGCGCTCGTCACCTGCGCCGGCACCGTCGCATCCGTTGCCATTGCTGCCGCGCCGCCGGCTGCCGCGGACAACTGGGCACCCGTGCACGCCGGCGACTTCCCCGATCCGAGCATCCTCTCTTGGGGCGGCCAGTACTACGGGTTCGCGACGCAGAACTTCGCCGCTCCGAGCCAGACCATCAACGTTCAGGTGTCGACGTCGCTCGATGGCGTCACCTGGAGCGGGCTCAATGGCGTGGACGCGCTGCCAAACCTCCCGTCGTGGGCGCAGCAGGGCGAGACGTGGGCCCCCAGCGTCGCCTACGACGCCAACGACAACGATTTCGTCATGTACTACACGGCGACGGACACCGACAGCGGCGACCAGTGCATCGGCATGGCGACCTCCGCGGTGCCGATCGGCCCGTACACAGACAACAACTCCGGGCCCGTCGTGTGCCAGACCGGTCTCGGCGGGAGCATCGATCCGGACATCTTCACTGACGACAATGGCAACTCGTACCTGCTCTGGAAGGCAGACGGGAACCACGTCGGCGTCGGAGAGCCGACGTCCATCTGGGCTGCGCCGCTCAACGGCGACCTGAGGTTGGCCGGCGGTGCCAACGAACTCCTCAAAGCCGCGGACGAGCCCTGGCAGGGTGCCGTCATCGAGGGCCCTGACATGGTCGAGACGCCGACGCACGCCTTCGACCTCTTCTACGCCGGGAGCGACGAAGGTTCGTCCACCTACGGCATCGGCTGGGCCAGCTGCCCGGGCAGCCTCGCCACGCTCTGTACCGAGCAGTCGGCGTCGCCGCTACTCGGGTCGGAACCCGGCATGTCGGGCCCCGGCGGACCGGACGTCTACACGCTTCCGGGCGGGCAATCCGTGATGGCCTTCGCGGCCTGGCAGGGGACCACCATCGGCTACCTGACCTGCGGTTTCCGGCCCATGTACCTGGCGGACGTGTCCTTCGCACCGAACGGGGTGCCGACCCTGGCGTCCCCGGACCCCGGCGGCACGCCGGCGGCCAGTCCCTCCTGCCCCGGGCCGCCGACCCCCGAGCCTGGATACTGGCAGGTGGCCTCCGACGGGGGCGTGTTCACCTTCGGGTCCGCCGGCTTCTTCGGCTCCACCGGGTCCATGCGGCTCAACAAGCCGGTGGTCGGGATGGCGGCGACGCCGGACCACCAGGGCTACTGGCTCGTCGCGAGCGACGGCGGCGTGTTCGCCTTCGGTGACGCCGGCTTCTACGGATCCACGGGCTCGATGGTCCTCAACAAACCGGTCATCGGCATGATCCCGACGCTCGACGGCAGGGGCTACTGGCTCATTGCCAGTGACGGCGGCATCTTCGCCTTCGGCGACGCGACGTTCTACGGTTCCGCCGGCGGCCTGGGCCTGACCTACCCCGTCACCGCGGCCGCACCGAGCTTCCTCGGCGGCGGCTACTGGATGGTGGACGCCAACGGTCAGGTGTACAGCTACGGCAACGCTCGCTACGAGGGCGAGCCGGCGTTCGCACCCGGCGGCTACCGCATCACGGGCATGGCCGGCACGCACAGCTCCAACGGCTACTGGTTGGCGAGCGCCAACGGGAACGTGGCCGACTTCGGGAATGCCCCGTCCTACGGCTCCGAGGTCGGCACCGCCCTCAACGCACCGGTCGTCGGCATGTCGGCGACCTTCGACGGCGCCGGCTACTGGCTCCAGGGCGGCGACGGGGGCATCTTCACCTTCGGGGACGCGCCGTTCCTCGGCTCCATGGGCGGGCTGCGGCTCAACGCACCGATGGTCGGCATCGTCGGCATCTGAACGGCGCTCCGACTCCGGGCGCCGCTACTTCAGACGACGACCCTCGGGACTCACGGGGCGACTCGCCTCACGGCGTACGGCGTACGGCGCACGCCGCACGGCGTACCGCCTAGAACGAGACCCCTCCACTACCGGCGGAGGTGGTCGGCGTCGTCGGCGGTGAGGTGGGTGGCGTCGTCGGCGTCGGCGTCGGCGGGGCGTCGTGGCCGGCGTCGGCGCGGGCGTCGTGGCCGGCATCGGCGCGGGCGTCGGCCTCGGCGCCGGGCGCCATGGTGGTCGGCGTCACCGCGCGCGGCGCCTGGGTCGTCGGCGCGACCGGCTGCGTGGTCGGGACCGAGGAGCTCGCGCTCGTGGTCGGCGTGGAGGCCGCACCGGCCGCGGTCGAAGCGGGGATCCCGCTCTTCAGCACCGCGAACCACAGGCCACCCACATCCTGTCCCTTGGCCTGGCCCTTCTTCTTGTCGTCCGCGAAGCGGTACAGCGCGACCTTGTGGAAGGCCACCTGCCAGTGGCTCCCCACCTTCATCAGCGACAAACCCTTCACACCCTTGGGCCCCGAGATGTGGGAGCCCTTGGCCGCGAAGAACGGCGGCCAGATTTTGGCGCAGGCGCCTGTGCAGACCGACGAACCCACGGGGTCCTCGGTGAAGCGGTACAGGGTCAGCCCGCTGGACGTGGTGAGCACGGTGCCGATCTTGGCCACCCTGGCCGTGGAGACTTTGACCGTCTTGGCGTGCGTGCCCGTGGCCCCGGCCGTGGCGGCCGGACCCGCCACCGTCACGGCGAACGCACCGGCGGCCAGGGCAATGGCGGAGAGAGTCCCGGCGACCGCCGGGCCCCCGACACGTCGGGTCCTTCTCACCGGGACCCTCTCGCCGTTCCCGCCACCCGGACCTCCGCGGCTCCGGCCCCGGCCCCAGGTCTCGCTGCGGCCCTGGCCCTCCTGCGTCCGCTTCCCACCACTGTTCCTGCCGATCATGCCAAGCCGTCCTTTCGTGTCCTCTGGCGCCCCACTGTCGGTTGGGCTTGCTCGAAGTGGTCATACGGCCCGAGGGGGCGGCAGGATTGCGGCCTATCCTGGATGCGGTAGCGCGCGACGCCACGGGAGGGCAGGCTGATGACAGGCAGCACGGGCGGATTCGAGCTGCGGGGGATCAATCACCTCGCGCTCGTCTGCCGCGACATGGAGCGGACAGTCGACTTCTACACGAACGTCCTGGGCATGCCACTCGTGAAGACGATCGAGCTGCCGGCGGGGATGGGGCAACATTTCTTCTTCGACTGCGGCGGTGGTGACTGCCTCGCCTTCTTCTGGTTCCCCGACGCGCCCGACGGCGTCCCCGGCGTCAGCGCGCCGGCGGCCCGTCCGGACCAGGGCGACCTCACCAGCGCCATCGGCTCGATGAACCATGTCGCCTTCGACGTCTCGCCCGAGAAGATCGAGGAGTACCGCGACCGCCTCCTCGCCGTCGGCATCGACTGCACCGAGATCGCCAATCACGACGACTCCGAGTGGGGCATCAGCGACGCCATGCACTCGGGCGTGTACGTGCGCAGCATCTACTTCCAGGACCCCGACGGCATCCTGCTCGAGTTCGCCTGCTGGATGCGCGAGTTCACCCTCGCGGACGTCTCCCACAACCCGGCCACCACCGCCGCCGCCGGCGCCGCCGCCGACCACCGCCGCCGCCGCCACCGCATCCGAATCCGGCTCCGAGCCCGAGCTCCCGGCGCAGCCCACCCCGGTCTGAATCCTTCCAACACCCCCGCCACCCCATGCCCCGACTCCGCCAGGTCCCCAAGGACGAGGCCACGGCGCCCATCGTCACCACGATGTACGAGTGGCTCTTCGAAGGCCGTGACCCCGTCGCCGAGCCGGGCCGATGGGACGGCACCACGGGCGACTGGTGGACGGTGTTCGCCAACAGCCCCGACATCCTCGATCACTGCCTCAAGGGTTTCGGCCTCTACCAGTCCGCCGACCGCACGCTCGACCCCCGGCTGCGCGAGCTCGGCCAGATCCGCGCCGGCTGGGCGGCCGGCAGCCAGTTCGTCTTCAGCCAGCACGCCAAGTCGATGCGCGAGCTCGCGATGCCCGAGGCGCAGATCGCACACATCCCGGCGTGGTCCACCGCCCCCGCCGGCACCTACGACGACGCCGAGCGCGCCGTGCTCGCCTACACCGACTGCCTCGTCTACGGCCACGGCCGCGTGCCCGACGAGCTCTTCGCCGAGCTGCGCCGCCATCTCGATGACCTCGCCATCCTCGAGCTCACCTACATCACCACGCTGTACTTCCAACACGCCGTGATGTCGAAAGCCCTCCGCACCGAGTTCGACGACCGCGACGATCCCGTCGTCGAGGTGCCCGGTCCGCCGGGGGCCAGCGCAATGCATCCCGGGCGGAATCGGTGAGGGCGGCCCACGAGGTTCTGCCCTCAGACGAGGGGCGGCACGCCCCCGACGCCGAGGACCTCTGGAACGAGTCGTACTACTGCGACTTCGTCACGACCGATGGTTCCCTCGGGGGGTGGCTGCGCCTCGGGCTCTATCCCAACCGCGGCGTGGCGTGGTGGACGGCCTGGATGGTGCGGCCCGGCCTCCCGGGCGTCTGCTCCGTCGACTACCGGGCCCCGGTACCGCCCGGCGCCGGCCTCGTCTCGGACTCCCCCTCCACCGGCACCCGGATCGAGATCGACCTGCGCCGTCCCCTCGAGGAGTTCCGTATCGCCGCCGGAGCCCCCGCCGTCATCGTCGCCGACCCCGCCGACGTCTACGCCAGAGGCGAGCACGACGCGGGCCCACCGACACGCCTCGAGCTCGACCTCACGTGGACGACCGACGGCGCGCCCTACCACTACGAGCTCACGACCCGCTACGAGATCCCCTGCCTCGTCACCGGCATCGTCACCCTCGACGGCGCCACCCACGAGATCGAGGCCCAAGGGCAGCGCGACCACAGCTGGGGCGTGCGCGACTGGTGGGCCTTTGGATGGTGCTGGAACTCGATGCGCCTCGACGACGGCACCCGCATCCACCTGGCCGACATCCGCATGCCCGGTCTGCCTGTGTTCTTCGGCTATATCCAGACGCCTGGTACCGTCCAGACGCCTGGCACCGTCCAGACGCCCGGTACCGTCCAGACGCCCGGCACCGAGCCCGCTGCCACCGCCGTGCACCCCGTCACCGCCCTCGCCGTCACGGAGGAACTGGGCGAGCACGACTTCCCGACTTCGGCCCGCATCGAGATCGCCGCCGTCCCGGCCCACGACACCATCGGGATCGACGTCACCCCGGTCGCCTTCGGCCCCGTCCTCCTCCGCGACGACGGCGACCCCACCGGCACCCGGGTCAGCCGCTTCCCTCGCGCGATGGTGACATGCCGCACCGACGACGGCCGCTCGGGCTCGGGCTGGATCGAGTGGAACCAACCCGGCCCACCCTCTTGATCCCTACTTGAACATGTCGCCGAGCACCTTGGCGGCGCCGACGCCGGCCGCCGCGCCCTCGACGCCGTGGTGGTCGTCGCGGTCGGGCATGTATTCGCCGATCACGCCGGCCAGCACGGGCAGCGGCATCGACTGCAGCCAGATGCGGCCCGGGCCCGTCAGCACGGCGAAGTGGTGCCCATCGGCGCCCATGTAGCGGTTGGCCAGGCCGGGCACTTTCTGCACCGAGAACGTCACCGACGCCTGAAAGAGGCCGGCGTGGCCCGGGTGGACGCGCATCGTCTGGCCGGCGGCAAGGTCGTAGACGATGACCTCACCCGAGAGGTCGATGAAGGCCCGGCCGGTGCCGCCAACCTTCTGGAGGATGAACCCTTCGCCGCCGAAGACGCCGCCGCGGAACGATTGCTGGAAGCCCATGGACAGCTCGATCCCGGGTGTGGCCGCCATGAACCCGTGACGGTGCACCATGAACTCGTTCCCCGGCGCCACGTCAATGGGGAGTATGTGGCCGGGGAACTTCGAGGCGAAGGCGATCGAGCCCGCACCCCCCTGCGCGGTGTACGTGGTCATCATGAAGCTGGCGCCGGACACCGCCCGCTTGACCGCACCCATGATCCCCTTGCCTCCCATGCCCCCGCCGGTGTTGGTCTGCATCTGGATCGCATCCGACATCCAGGAGAACTCGCCCGCCTCGGAGACGACGGCCTCCCCCGGCTGGAGCGAGAGCTCGAGCACCGGCATCGTCGTTCCGTGGATCGTCTCTTCCATCCCTGGCCTCCTCGTCTTGCCCTGTGACACTCCTGTTGGTGTTGATTCTTACCGTTGCCGACAGCTGCGGACTGGCTCTTGCGGCTCGATTGCGGCTCGATTGCCGCTCGATTGCGGCTCGAGACGGCCTTTCCCAGTCTCGAGACGGCCCTTCCCAGTAGTGACGGTCGGGGAGCCTTCTGGGTTACGTCGGCTCCTCGCGTCGCTCCTCACGTGGTGGTGGCTGCACCGCCGGGAAACCCCATGTCAAGGGAGCGTACGTCGCGACCCGGGCCCTGCGCTCCGGTAATCAGCCGCTCGGCCAGCGACACCTCGACCAGGCCGAGCACAAGGCCGATCGTCGCGCCGAGAGCGAAGTTGGTGAAGAAGACGGCGAAGACGTTCTCGTGGGGGACGAGGTCGGCGATGAGGACCACGAGCTCGTGCTCGATGGCGAGTGGCACCGTGATCATGACGAACACGATCCAGAAGTGCGGCCACACCAGGCGCACCGAGCGCCGGAACGCGTCGGGGACCGAGGAGTCCAGCAGGTTGATGAGCGGCCCGACCAGCGCCAGCAGCGTGGACACGATCAGCCCCGGGATGATGAGGAAGAGCGCGGCGACGGCGCTCACGATGAGCAGGACCACCTCGGCCAGCATCAGCCGGATCCACGGCAGCGTCGCCAGGACCCGGCTCACCGGTTGCGGCGTCTGGTTGCGCTCGACCGCACCGACCAGGCGCTCGAGCATGCCGCTGTAGAAGGTCAGTCCGAGCGTGGACACGCCGAAGAAGACGACGCCCGTCAGGGACTCGAGACCGAGATGGTCGGTGGAGATCTCGGTGAACCAGGTGCTCTGGAACGCGTCGAGGCCGAAGATCACCACGGCGGGAATGATGACGCGCCCCGGCTCGAGCCGGACGGTCCGCAGCCCCATGGAGAGCAGTTCGAGCGGGTGGAGCGGGTCGCGGGCCTGATGGGGCCGGCGGACCGGCCGAACGGAGCGGTCGTAGGACGCACGACGCCGGCGTCGCAGGTGCGGGCGGCGCGGCTTGGACGGGGCCGCGGGATCCGGCAGCGGTTTGAGCAGATCGTCGAGGTCCGCGCCCTCCTCCCGCCGGCGGCCATCGCCGCCGCTGGCGCCCGCGCTCACGCCGGCAGGGTGCCGTCGCCGACGAACTCGAAGAGTGTGTGGGCGGGGTCGAAGGGAATCGGCTTCGCCTCCCCATCCAGGCGGTGGCGGCCGACCGAGAGGATGTAGCCGTCGGGGGCCTCGAAGGCGAGCTCGGTGAACCCGGCCGCCGCGAAACCGGCCCGGATGGCCGGGGTGGCGTCAGGGGGGCGTCGGTGGCGGGTCCAGATGACCTGGGTGCCGCTTCGCCCCCATCCAGGGAGTGCCTGGATGGTGCGGGCGATGTCGGACCCACTGATGTTCCCGAAAACACCGCAGACGAGCACGAGATCGGCCGGCAGGTTCTCGCCGTACCAGTGCGACAGCGAGGCGTCGCCCTCGACGACCGCCACCCGCGCCGCCACGCCGGCCGCCGCCGCCCGCTCACGAGCGAAGGCCACCAGCACGGGGTCGAGCTCCACCAAGAGGGCGGACACCGCGTCCCGTCGTGGATGCGTCGCCACGGTGTCGATCAGGTCCCGGCCCTGCCCCGCGCACAGGCTCACGATTCGGATCGGCCCTGGGTGGTCGGCGGGCCAGCCATCCAAGAAGTCGCGGACCATCGACTGCACGAGCTGCAAGCGCAGCGACAGCGGCGAGTCCGGGTCCTCGTAGGACTCGTGCCAGCGCACCCAGTGCGAGTCCGCCGCCTCTGGATGGTCCCCGGTCGCCATGACGGCCCATCGTAGGGTGGGTCGCGTGACGGCCCCGGCGACCGCTCGCCCCACGGCGGCGTGATCACGACCACGTGATCAAGTACCTGGGCTCCAAGCGCCGCCTCGTCCCCGTCCTCGCCCGCCTGTGCGAGGCCGCCGGCGCCCGCACCGTGCTCGACCTCTTCACCGGCACCACCCGCGTCGCCCAGGCGTTCAAGGCCCAGGGCGTGCACGTCACCGCCGTCGACAGCGCCCGCTACGCGCACGTCTTCGCCCGGGCGTACATCGAGACGGATGCCGTCACCACCGATTCCGGCGCGCTCAGGGATGCGGTCACCCGCCTCAACTCGCTGCCGGGCGTCGATGGCTACGTCACCGAGACCTTCAGCCGCGAAGCCCGGTTCTTCCAGCCGCAGAATGCGATGCGGATCGATGCCGCCCGTGACTGCATCGAGTCGGAGTATGCGGGGTCGCCTCTGTATCCCATCCTGTTGACGTCGTTGCTCGAGGCGGCGGACCGTGTGGACTCCACGACGGGCGTGCAGATGGCCTACGTGAAGCAATGGGCGGCCCGGTCGTTCAATCCGCTGGAACTGCGGGTGCCCGAGTTGCTGGCGGGGAGTGGGCATGCCATCCACGGTGATGCAGTCGAGCTGGCGGCATCGAGTTCGGAGCTCGGGCATTTCGACCTGGCGTACCTGGATCCGCCGTACAACCAACACCGGTATTTCACCAACTATCACGTGTGGGAGACGCTGGTGGCCTGGGACGCGCCCGAGGCCTACGGCGTGGCCCGCAAGCGGGTGGACGCCCGTGACCCATCCACACGATCCGCCTTCAACTCGAAGCGGACGATGCCCGGTGCACTGGCCTCGGTGGTCCAATCCGTGGACTGCGACCTGCTGGTGCTGTCCTACAACGACGAGGCGTGGCTCGAGCTGGAGGAGCTCGAGACGATGTGCTCGGTCCGGACCGGCGGGAGCCGCGGCGACAGCCCGGGCGCCCCGGTGCGGCGCGAGGTGGCAACGCTCTCGTTCGATTCGGCTCGATACGTCGGAGCCCGGATCGGCATCTTCGACCCGTCCGGAAAGAAAGTGGGCCGGGTGGGCCATCTCTCCAACCGGGAGTTGCTGGTCATCGCCGGCGAACCCGCGACGGTGCGCCGGGTGGTCCAGGCAGTCGAGTCGTCCGGGGCTCCGATCGCCCTGAAGGTCGGCGCGTCCACGACGGATCGACTACAACAGACATCGTGAGCAAGCACGATCACGGAGGCCACGGCGGTGGCCACCATGAGGCCGGCTCAAGCCACGGCGAGGACGCCGTCGCGCCCGTCGAGCCCACCGAGCCCGTCGCGCCCGTCGCTTCGCCCCATCCGGTCGAGCCCTACCCACGCCTCGAGGACTGCGACCTGTCGCTCAAGCTATCCAAGGATGAAGAGGGCAAGCGCCTTGGCCGGGCGCAGCGTCGCCTGTTGCACCTGCGCCTGATCAACGGGGGCCAGCTCAACAACGGCAAGCTCGGTCCCCCGGTGTGCATCATCTTCGAGGGGTGGGACGCCGCCGGCAAGGGTGGCGCGATCAAGCGGTTGGTCGAGCCGCTCGACCCCCGCCACGTGCACGTGGCACCCTTCGCCGCCCCCACGCCGGACGAACTGCGGCACCACTTCCTCTGGCGCTTCTGGCCACCTCTTCCCGGATGGGGGGGCATGACCATCTTCGACCGCAGCTGGTACGGGCGCGTCCTCGTCGAGCGAGTCGAGAGCCTGGCAACAGAAGTGCAGTGGCGCCGGGCCTACGAGGAGATCAACGACTTCGAGCACTCGCTGGCCGAGGAGGGAATGATCGTCATCAAGCTCTGGATGCACATGTCGCACGAGGAGCAGCTGCGCCGTTTCGAACGCCGGCGTGACGATCCGCTGAAGTCGTGGAAGCTGACCGCGGAGGACTGGCGCAACCGCGAGAAGCGGCCCGAGTACGACGAGGCCGTCTCCGACATGCTCCGCCTGACGAACGGCCCCTTGACGCCCTGGGACGTCATCTCGTCGGAGAGCAAGCGCTACGGACGGGTGCAGGTGATCGAGACGGTCATCCGGCGCATGGAGGAGGGCATGGCCCGCTGGGGCGTCTCCGTCCCCCTCCACGACGCCGCCGAAGAGAAGACCGAGCTCGCCCTGGTGTTGGACGATCCGGAGTTCCAGCACGGTCCCGTCGGGCCACCATCCGGGGCGCCCGCTGCCAACGCGAATCGCGACGTCAATCGCAACCCCAATGCGAGCGCCGAAGCGAACGCGAATGCCGGAACCAACGGGTCCGCCGGCGCGGACGAACGTCTCCAGGCATGAGCGCACCCGGAATCCCACGACCAGGCATCACGATCCCCTTCGACGGGATTCCGCTGCATGCGCACCGTGAGTGGTTCGCGCGCATTCGCGAGCTGGGCTACACCGACATTTGGTCGGCCGAGGTCGACGGCGCCGACGGCTTCACGCCGCTCGCCCTCGCCGCGGCCTGGGAGCCCTCGCTGAACCTCGGCGTGGCCATCACGCCCGCCTACACGCGTGGCCCGGCGCTGCTGGCCCAGAGCGTGGCGTCCTTGGCGGACGCCGCCCCGGGTCGTTTCGCCTGCGGGCTGGGTGCGTCGTCGGAAGCGATCGTCGCCAACTGGAACGGCATCCCGTTCGAGGACCAGTTCAGGCGGGTCAGGGACACCCTGCGCTTCCTCCGGATGGCGTTCACCGGCGACAAAGTGACTGAGGAGTTCTCGACCTTCCGCGTCAAGGGATTCCGGTTGTCCCGGGTGCCCGAGCAGCTGCCGCCGATCTACTTGGCTGCGCTCCGACCCGGCATGCTGCACTTGGCGGGCCGGGAGGCCGACGGGGCCATCCTCAACTGGCTCAGCGCCGAGGACGTCGCCACCTCGGTGGCAGAAGTCGAGAAAGCGGCCGAGGGAGCCCACCGCGAGATCGTCGCCCGGATCTTCGTGATCGTCACCGAAGATGCAGGTGTTGCCCGCACGATCGGCCGGCGCATGATCACCGCCTACCTGAACGTGGAGGCCTACGCGGAGTTCCAGCGCTGGCTGGGCCGGGGCCCCGCGCTCCAGGCCATGTGGGACGCATGGTCGGCGGGCGATCGCAAGGCGGCGCTCGAGGCCATTCCCGATGAGGTGGTGGACGAGCTGGTCGTGCACGGCTCAGTGGCGGAGTGCCGCGCCCACGTGCAGCGCTACGTCGACAACGGGGTCACCATCCCGGCTCCGGCCATCATCCCGATCGGCATCGACCTGGCCCATGCCGTCGCCGGACTTTCCCCCTCGGCCGGATAACCGGATAAGCAGTAGGGGTACGGCGCGGCCCGGCCGGTCCTTGGCCGATGGTCACCCGACGACGTGCGTCCGACGACCAGCATCCGACGAGCAGAGAAGGGGCCGATGACATGGCCGTAGAGATGGACTTCCGCCGGACGTCACTCGAGGAACTGGCCCGCTCGGTCAGATCCAAGCAGCGGAGCGCCCGAGAGCTCACCCAAGCAGCCCTGGATCGGATCGAGCGGCGCAACCCCATGTACAACGCGTTCGTCGCCGTGGATGGGGCACGGGCACTCGCCGAGGCCGACGCCGTCGACGCCAAGATCGCCACCGGCGGCGACCCCGGGCCTCTGGCCGGGATCCCACTCGGCGTGAAGGACCTGCAGAACGCGGTGGGCTATGTCACCACCTACGGGTCGGCGTTGCACGCCGACGATGCGCCCGCGACGGCCGACGACCCCTTCGTCGCCCGGATGCGCGCCGCCGGCTGCGTCGTCGTCGGCAAGACCAACACCCCCGAGTTCGGCTGGATGGGGAACACGTCCAACGCCATCTTCGGCGCTTCGCTGAACCCGTTCGACACATCCAGGGGACCCGGTGGATCGTCCGGTGGCAGCTCGGCCGCGCTGGCGGCCGGGATGGTGCCGCTCGCCACGGGCTCAGATGGTGGAGGCTCCATCCGGATCCCCAGCGCCTGCTGCGGCCTCTCGGGCATGAAGCCGAGCCTCGGCCGCGTCCCCGCCGGCGGCCCCAACCCGCCCGGCTGGATAGACCTCTCGACCAACGGCCCCATGGCCCGCCGCATCGCCGACGTCACCCGCGCCCTCGACGTGGCCGTCGGCCCCGACCCCACCGACCTGCGAGCCCTCCCTCGACCCGAGGCCAGCTGGCTGGCCGCCCTCCACGACCCGCACGTGCCCGTCAGGGTCGCCTATTCCCCCACCCTCGGCTACGCCACCGTCGACGCGGAGGTGGCCGCCGCCTGCGCCAAGGCCGTCGAGTGCCTCGAGTCGCTGGGAGCCGAAATCGTCGTGGTCGATTCTGTTTTTGATGACGACCCCGTCGGGGATTTCCTCATCTTGACGGGGGCTGCCACCCTCCGCACCTTGCGTCCCTACTTCGACCATCCGCGCTGGGACGAGGTGCATCCCGTACTGCGCCACTTCGTCGACGTAGCGCAGTCCACCACCGCGGAGCAGATCCTCCAGGTCTTCGACCACTTCCACCTCATGAACCTCAGGCTGGTCGAACTCTTCCGCACCTGCCGGATCCTCGTCACGCCGACCTGCGCGGCGGTGGCGCCCCACGCCGGCGAGATCACGAGCACGGTCAACGGCGAGACGACCGCCAACTGGGTCCACTTCACCTATCCCTTCAACATGACCCGCTCGCCCGCTGCGTCGGTGTGTGCCGGCCTGAGTGCCGACGGTCTGCCCATCGGGGTGCAACTCGTCGGCCCCCAACACGGGGACCTGGTGGTACTCCGAACGGCGGCGGCGCTCGAGGCCGCACTGGACCTCGACCTCGCTACGCTCGCGCCGATCCCCGACTAGTCGACCATCGCCGAATCCATCCACGAAGGACAGAAGGAAACGAAGGAGCAGCTTCCATGTCGATCACCACTCCCGCCAACCCGGCGGACACCGTTCGCCTCGTCGGTGCCGAGGACGCGCCCTGGGCCGACACCGGGATGGGCATCCTCCTCAAGATCGTCCGTTTCGACTCCCAGCACGGCACCTGGGTGATCCTCAACCGCTTCAAGCCGGGCGTACAGCTCCAGACCCACCGCCACACCGGTTCGGTGGACGCCTTCACCTCGGCGGGACGTTGGCACTACCTCGAGTACGACTTCTACGTGACCGCCGGCTCCTACCTCTACGAGCCGGCCAACTCGGTGCACACCCTGCACGTGCCCGAGGACAACGAAGAGGACACGGACGTCTGCTTCATCATCGAGGGCGCGCTGCTGAACCTGGCCGAGGACGGGTCCGTCGAGTCGGTGTCCGACGGACCCGGCACGCTGGCCGCGTACTACGCGCTGCTCGAGGCCCAGGGCGACCCGCGCCCCGACGGCATCATCGTCTGACCCGTGGCGCCGACTGCAAGGTCGACGGCAGCCGATGCAGGCCGCCTGCTCGACCCCGGGCTGTATTCGAGCGGCGACCCCTTCGCCCTCTACGCAGAGTTACGGCGGACGACGCCCGTGTGCTGGGTCGATCGGGAGGGCGGCGGCTTCTGGGCCGTCACGACCCATCCCGAGGTGTCGCACATCGGCGCCGACCCCGTGGCGTTCTGCTCCGCCCGGGGGATCCTGACCGACGAGATCGGGACGACGTACGACTCGCCGCCGACGATGATGCATACCGACCCCCCGCAGCACACCCGCTATCGGCGTCTCGTCCAGCCCGGGTTTAAGCCGTCGATGGTGCGGCTGATGGAGGCAGGGGTGACGGCGAAGGCACGGGTGCTCGTGGATCAGATCCAGGGCGGGGTGGTCTTCGACGTCGTGCAGGAGCTGTCGATCCCGTTCCCATTGCAGGTGATCTGCGAGCTGCTGGGCGTCGACGGGTCGCAGTGGCCGCGCTTCTTCGACTGGTCCGAGGCGGTGATCCCGGGCGAATCCGAGCGGTCCGGAGAGGAGCGGGCGGCGCTGCAGGTCGAAATGTGGGAGTACCTGATCGGCGTGGCCGAGGAGCGGCGGCGGGCGCCGGCCGACGACTTGGTGTCGGTGTTGGCGACGGTTGGATCCGATCCAGAGAGTGGGGGCGAGGAGCTGAGCGAGGCGGAGCTGGCGATGTTCCTCATCCAGCTGCTGGTGGCGGGGAACGAGACGACCCGGAATCTGATCTCGGGTGGGTTGGTGGCGTTGGCCGAGCGTCCCGAGCAATGGGCCGCGCTGCGAGCCGATCCGTCCCTGATCCCGAGCGCCGTGGAGGAGCTGCTGCGCTGGACCACGCCCGTGATCTCCTTCATGCGGACGGCGACGGCGGCCACCACCATCCGTGGCGTTTCGGTGGCGGCAGGTGACCCGGTGCTGCTGGTCTACGCCTCGGCGAATCGAGACGAGGAGGTCTTCGGCACCGATGCGGGCGAGTTCCGCGTGGACCGCCACCCCAATCCACACGTCAGCTTCGGCTTCGGTCCCCACTTCTGCCTGGGCGCCGCGCTGGCCAGACTCGAAGGTCGAGTCGTCCTTTCGCAGCTGCTGGACCGATTCGAGATGCTGTCACTGGCGGGGGGGATGGAACGGACGCCGAGCCCGGTCATCGCCGGGGTTCGGCACGCGCCGCTCGTGTTCTCGTAGCGCAGCCGCGCGTTTTGGGTCCGGGTCTGGGTCCGGTCTGGCACCAAGTCCTCGGGCGGCTTCGCACGCCCTCCATCCGCACCATCCGCACCATCCGCACGATCCGCAGCGCCCGACCGACCACACGCGGCCGCGCTCAGACGGTGGCGTACGGCACGTACTCGGGATACCGCTCGGGGTCGGAGGCGGGATCAGCCTGCGGCTGCACCTCGGGGGCGCCCCGTCCCGGGAGGAGTCTGAACGCCGCCAACGCGCCCAGCACCGCCACACCGGCACCCGCGATGCATGCGACACGCAAACCGCTGTGGAACGCCGTGAAGGCGATCGAGTCCAGCGCCGGCCGCGCTGCGTGCGGCGCGTGGGCGACCACCGCGAGGGCGGCCGCCATCGATTGATGGGCCTCGGCTTTGGGCCCGGCCGGGATGGGGAGCGGGCGGAAGGCGCTGATGATCCTGGGGGCGTACGAGGAGGCGAAGATCGACCCGAAGACCGCCACCCCGAGCGTTCCACCGAGCTCCCTCGTCGTGTTGTTGACCCCGGCGGCCGCGCCCCGCTGCTCGTCGGCGACGGAGCCCATCACCGCCTCCGCTGTCGGCGCGGTGATGGAGGACAGGCCGAGTGCAAGGAGCACCATGGCCACGATGATCGGCCCGAAATACGCGGTGTTCGCCTCCGAGTTGAAGGCCGCCGTCACCAACCCGGCCCCCATGAGCAACAGGCCGATGCTCACGACGAGGCGCGTCCCCACCTTGAGCGCGACAACCGCAGCGATCGGCGTGAAGATCCCGGCGACGATCGCGAACGGGAGTGTGTGCACGCCGGCGGACAGGGTGGAATACCCCTTGACGAACTGGAAGTACTGGGTGATGAGGAAGATGAAGCCGAAGAGGCAGAAGAACGCCACCGAAATGGACAATGCGCCGCCGGTGAAGCGGGGGATCCTGAAGACCCGCACGTCGAGCAGCGGCCCCTCCGTGTGCAGTTCGAGGCGTGCGAAGGTGACCAGGAGGACCGCGGCGCCCGCGAAGCACGCCAGCGTGCCCGTCGAGGCCCAGCCCCACTGCGGCCCCTCGATGATGGCCAGCACCAGCATCGTGATCCCCACGGTCGAGATCAGTACGCCCCGAATGTCGAAGGGGTGCTCGGCCACCTTGGGCAGCTTGGGGATCAGGACCCCACCGGCGATGACCGTCACGATGACGATCGGCACGTTGACGAGGAAGATGGACCCGTACCAGAAGTGCTCGAGCAGTGCCCCGCCGACGATCGGGCCGAACGCCACCGCGATGCCCGACGTCGCCCCCCAGATGCCGAGAGCCTTCTGCCGCTCGGATGGATCCGGGAAGACGCTCGTGAGGATGGCCAGGCTCGCCGGGAAGACGAAGGCGGCCGCCACACCCATCAGCGCCCTCGTCGAGATCAGCGTGCCCGTCGTGTGCGACCACGCGGCGGCGGCGGAGAAGAGGCCGAAGAAGACCAGGCCGATCTGCATGGTCCCTTTCCGCCCGAAACGGTCCCCGATGCCGCCGCCGGCCAACAGCAGCCCGGCAAACGCCAGGCTGTAGGCGTCGACGATCCACTGCAACGATGTGATGGACGCGCCCAAGGTGCGATTCAGCGTGGGCAGGGCCACGTTGACGATGGTGTTGTCGACCACGACCAGGAAGACGGACAGGCACAGGACGGGCAGCACTATCCAGCGGCGGTCCTTGGATTGGGAGGAGGCGCCTCCGGTGGGCGCCACAGCGATGGTTTCGGGTGCTGATCGAGACATCGACGGCTCCTTTGGATTGGGTACACCGACCGTTGTAGAACGCTGTACTACGGTTATAGCACGGTGTTCTTCAGTACGCTAGGGGTATGACGGAAATCCGCCGGACCAGGACTCCCAGTGCCGGGATGGAGGCGGCCCTGCTCACCTCGGCCGCGGACATCCTCGAGAACGAGGGCCCCGACGGGCTCTCGGTACGTCGGATCGCCGCTGCCGCCAACGTGGCGCCCATGGGCGTGTACAACCACTTCGAGTCGAAGTTCGGGATCGTCGAAGCCCTCTACATCCAAGGGTTCGAGCGCCTCGGCCAGGCCCTCGCCAGCATCGGGGAAATCCAGGACCCCTACGAGGCACTGCGAGAGGGCGGTCGCCGCTACCGGGCCCTGGCTCTGGCCCACCCGATGATGTACCAGGTGATGTTCCTCCGGGCGGTCCCTGGATTCGATCCAAGCGATCATGCGTTCGCCGTGGCGGCGGGGGCCTTCGGCGCTCTGGTCTCTGCCGTCAGCCGCGCCATGGACGCCGGGGTCATCACCGAGGGGCCTGCCACCGAGACCGCGCAGCTGATCTGGGCCACCGTCCACGGCTGGGTCTCCCTCGAGCTCCTCGGCATCGGCTTCGTCGAGGATCAGGACGCCGCCTACGACCGCCTCCACGAGACCTTGCTGCGGGGTCTCCGCCCCGAACCGCTCTAAGCCGTACCGGCGGGCATCACCGTTCCGCGTCCCGCGGATCGGGCCGATCCAGGTTCCAGTGGCGCGCCACGTTCGGGAACCACTTGGCGTCGTCGCCCGTCCCCATGGGGATCATCCCGAAGCGGGTGATGGTGCGCTGCCCACCTTCGTGGTCGCCGTAGAGGACGTCGATCGTGAACGGCTGCACATTCTGGACGTCCTGGCTCAGCGCGGCGTAGTCCGGATCCCCGGCCTCCCGAATGGCGGCCTGCCAGAACCCGATGTCGCCGGGCGCGATGTACAAGTCACGTGTCTGCATGCGGAAGTCTTCGGGCGCGGCGTGCGGGATCTCGTTGGTCCGGACGAGCTCGGTCAGTACTGACCATCCAAAGATCACCGCAAGTCCTGAGCCCACGTTTCGCAGCGAGATGGCGAGATAGATGCTCCCGTCGACCATCTCGACACTGCCCCGACTCCCCTCCAGACGGGCCCAATGATCATCTACCCAGCGGATCTTCTGGATAGGGTCATCGATGCGGGACGTGACCAGGACGGGCCGCAGATTCACCTCGAACGCCTCCTCCGCGATCCGGGCCGAGCGGTTCGAGGAGCGCACCGCGGAGAAGGTGGCGACCGCCAACACCAGCGTTCCGAGCGCCGTCGCGAACGACGCGATGGTCGCCCAATCCGTGGTTGCGATCACCGCCGCAGGTTAGATCGATCCCCCCTGGCAGACTCAGATTCATGCTCGCCCACGTCTCCATCCAATGCGCCGACCTTCAAGCCAGCGCCCGGTTCTATGACGCCGTCCTGGCGCCGCTCGGAGGTGGGCGCACCATGGAGGCCGACGACGCCATCGGTTACGGGGTCCCGCCGTCGGCCGAGTTCTGGATTGGGCGCCAGCAGACGGGCGACGGCTTCCGCGAGACCCACATCGCCTTCCAGGCCGCCAACCGAGATGCGGTGCGGGCCTTCTTCCACGCCGCCCTCTCCACTGGGGCCGAGCCCCTGCACGAGCCACAGTGCTGGCCCCAGTACCACCCGGACTACTACGGGGCATTCGTGCACGATCCAGACGGGAACAACATCGAAGCGGTCTGTCATACGCCCGGGTGACCCCCGCCACCCTGTCCGGCGGCGTCACCGGGGCCGGCTCCCGTCTGCGCCTACGCGTCGACCGTCAGCGACTCCAACAGGTCGGCGAAGCGACGCTGCGCCTCGGCCCGCCGGGTCGGGATGTGCTCGGTCGGCACCTCGTGGGGCACGTAGCCTTTCAGCACCCGCCGGGCCACCGTCTGGCGGTGCACCTCGTCGGGGCCGTCATAGATCCGCGCCGCCCGGGCCGCCCGGTACATGTGCTCGAGCGGCAGATCGCACGAGAACCCGAGCGACCCGTGCACCTGGATGGCGCGATCGATGACGTCGTAGAGCACCTTCGCCCCGAAGTACTTGATCATCGCAATTTCGACTCTGGCCGCCGCCGCTCCCTCGTGATCCATCTTCCAGGCGGCCTGCAACGTCATGAGCCGGGCGGCAGCCATCTCCGCCATGGAGTCCGCCACCCAGTTCTGGATGGTTTGCTTCTCCGCCAGCGTGGATCCGAATGCGTACCGCGAGACCGCCCGCTCGCACAGCATGTCGAACGCCCGCCTGGATTGGCCCAACCAGCGCATGCAGTGATGGATCCGACCGGGCCCCAACCGGTGCTGCGCCAGCGCGAAGCCGGACCCCTCGTTCCCCACCAGGTTTCCCACCGGCACCCGCACGTCGGTGTAGATGATCTCGGCGTGGTTCCCGAACCGGCCGTACTCGGTCGCGGGATCCTCCATCGTTGCCACGTCGCGCACGATGTCCACCCCCGGCCTGTCCGCCGGCACGATGATCATCGACGAGCCCTGGTACGGATGGACCTCTGGATTGGTCACCGCCATCACGATCAGGAAGTCCGCCACCGATCCGTTGGAGGTGAACCACTTGTGCCCGTTGATCACCCACTCGTCGCCGTCGCGCACCGCCGAGGTCTGCAGCAGCGTCGGATCTGATCCGGCCGTCGCCGGTTCCGTCATGGAGAAGGCCGACCGCAACGCCCCATCCAACAACGGCTGCAGCCACCGCTCCCGGTGCGACTCGTCCCCGCTCATCTCCATCCCCACCGCCAGCAACTCCGCGTTCCCCGAATCCGGGGCGTTGTTGCCGAAGACCACCGGCGCCAGCGGTGACTGCCCCAGGATCTCGTGCATCAACCCCAGCCGCACCTGCCCGAAGCCCATCCCGCCCAACGCCGGCGGCAGGTGCGCCGCCCACAGCCCCTCGTCCTTCACCCGTTCCTGGAGCGGCCGCATCATCTGGAGCAACTGCTCGTAGGTCAGGTCGAGCGTCTCGAGTGGGAACACCTCGTCCCGCACGAAGGCGCGCATCCACGCCAACTTCACCTCGAACTCGGGCTCGGTCGAGAAATCCCAGGCCATCGCCACTCCTCCCCACGTCCCGGCCAGCTACCGGGGGTCACCACCCTGCCACTACCGTGGGCGCCGTGACCACAACGAGTCCCGTCGCCTTTCGCACCGCCGCGTCTGCGGACGGCCCACCGCCACCTCCCCAAGTCGCCCTGAGTGCGGCGGACAGGACGGTGATCGCCGAAGCCGAGAAGGCACTTCTCGACGAGCGCCGCCTGCTCACCGCGAAGGAGCTCACCGCGCTCGCCGGCCTCCCCGACGGCGCCGTGATGAACCTCGCCGCGTTGGCGCACCAGGTCCGGCTGGCCTGGTGCGGCCCGACGGTCGAGGTCGAGGGCATCCTCTCCGCCAAGACCGGCGGCTGCCCCGAGGACTGCCACTTCTGCTCGCAGTCGTCCCGGTTCGACTCGCCGGTCAAGGCCACCCCCTTCCTCGATACCGACGAGGTCCTCAGCGCCGCCAAGGAGACCGCGACGCTGGGTGCCTCCGAGTTCTGCATCGTCCTGGCCGTGCGCGGTCCCGACGAGCGCACCCTGCAGCGCATCCTCGATCTGGTGCCCCTCATCCACGAACAGACCGGGCTCAACGTCGCCGTCAGCGCCGGCATCCTCACCGAGGAGCAGGCGCGCCGCCTCGCCGAGGGGGGCGTGCACCGCTACAACCACAACGTCGAGACGGCGCGCTCCTACTTCCCCAGCATCGTGACCACCCACACGTGGGACGAGCGCGCCGACACCTGCCGCCTCGTGAAACGCCACGGGATGGAGCTGTGCTGTGGCGCCCTGCTCAACATGGGCGAGACCGTGGCCCAGCGCGTGGAGCTCCTCACGCAGCTCCAGGAGCTCGAGCCGACCGAGGTGCCGCTCAACTTCCTCAACCCGCGCCCGGGCACGCCCCTCGGCGACCAGCCCGTCCTCGGCGCCTGGGAGGCCGTGCGGTGGATCGCGCTCTTCCGCCTCGCCCTCCCGTCGGTCATCCTCCGTTACGCGGGTGGCCGCGAGGTGACCCTGCGTGACCTGCAGGCCATCGGGATGACGGCCGGGATCAACGCCCTGATCGTCGGGAACTACCTGACGACGTTGGGCCGCTCGGCCGACGAGGATCTGCAGATGCTCGAAGACTTGCGCATGCCCATCGGTGCCCTCACCGCCGCCTTCTGAGGCACGGGGACAGCGCAGCGAAGGCCCGAATCCGAATGCGCGCTCCGGCGCACTGCACGGGTTGTGGCCGGCCCATCGCCGAATGCTCCGGATGCGGGCGCGCGCTCGATCCCCCGCGCTTCTGCCCCGAGTGCGGCCGGCGCATGACGGTCACCGTGACCCCCACCGGCTGGGTGGCCCGGTGCCGCGACGATGCACACGGTCAGCTCCGCTCCGCCTGATCGCCCCGTCCCGCACATCCCGGCAAACCCCGCCGAACGCAACCCCACAGGACCTCAACGCCGCAGCGGTGGATCCGGTGGCGATCGATCGGTCCCCTGGCGCAACATCGCCCTCGGCCAGGTTGGTGAGGGCACCGACGTCATCGCCCGGCCATGGGGGCTCGTGAAGGTGAGCTCGCCGTTGGCATCGCCTGCCATGTGCCACCCCAGCTCGTGGACGGCGCTGTGGTGCCGGCCGCAGAGCGTGACGAGGTTGTCCAAATTCGTGTCACCGCCCCGGGTCCAGTGCCGAACGTGGTGGACGTCCGTGAACTCGTTGTAGGTGCAGCCCGGGAAGCGGCAGCCCTTGTCACGCCGGTCGATCTCGACACGCTGTGCCGGCGTCGGCTCGCGCCGGACCCGTCCCTGGTCGAGGATCGAGCCGTCGCGGCCCTCGACGGAGAGGACGACATCCGCGTCGCAGGCCAACCGCCGCGCCACCTCGACCGGGACCGGCCCGACCCCCGCGATCTCCGTTACCCCCGCCCGGCTTCCGCTGCCGACCAGGACGTCGAGGGGAGCGTGCACGATGACCCGCGGGCGAAAGGCACGCCTCCGCCCAGACGTCGGTGCGCTGCCGATCGAGAACAGCTCCTGGAGGGCGTCGTACAGGCGCTGGTCGAAGGACACGTACTCCGCAGCCTCGGACCCGGAAGGCGCGGGCTCCCTCCTTTCGCGCATCTCGGCGGACACCCGCCCCACGAGCGCCGATTTCGCCATGGCGTAATCGTCCTTGGTGAATGCGACCCAGACGGTGCGCCGCGCGTCGTTGAACCGCAACGTGCGCCGTTCGAACTCCCTGGCCGCCGTCTCGACGCCCGCCTCGACGCCCGCCTCGACGTCCGACTCAACACCCACCTCGGCGCCTGCCTCGACGCCCTCCCCGTCCTTGGCCGGGTTCACCGCTTCGAGCGCGGCCGCGTGCGCCGCCGCCCGCTCCTTCTCTTCCCGCTGCGCCAGGTGCCACGTGGCCAGCTGGCGCGCCTGCCGCACACTCCAATGGAAAGAGGCTTCCCGCAACGCGGCGTCGGTCTCCGCCGACGCCACCTCGGCCAGTGGCTCGATCTTGTCGAGCGACAGCTCCCCGAGCGCGAGGCCCTCGGCCAGGCACGGCAACGATTCGAGGTTGGCGGCGGCGCGCACCCACTGCCGGGCCGTCGACGTGCTGACGCCGCACTGTGCGGTGACCCACGTGATCATCGAGACGGCGCCGTCGCCCCGCCAGCCTTCGGCACGATCGAATTCGGCGACGTCGGCCAACTGCTCACGGTGCAACGCCGAGATCTGCTTCGAACGCTCCACGATCTGCCGCGCCAGCTGCTTCGAGCGCTCGTCCCCGCCGAAGTTGCGGCAGGGCGGACGTCGCCGCCGGGTCCGCGTCCCCACCGCAGGGGGTCCATCGCTCATGCCCGAGGAACGGTCGGCGGGAGGTTCAGACGCGGTGTGCCGAATGGCGGCGTTCAGATGGAGGCGTCGACCCCGGATCGGACGAGGTCGACGAGCGCCCCCTCGTCGCCCGGGGTGACGAGGACGCGCAACCCGTCCTTCGTACGCAGCCAGTCGCGATTGCGCGCGTGCACACCGATCGCCGGGTCGAAGCGGTTCAGCACGACAAGGACAGGCACGCCGAGCGGCGCCAACGCACCGACGGTGAGTCGCACGGCATTGATCGTCCCAAGCCCGGCATGGGCGACGAGCACAATCAGGTCGGGCGAGAGCGCGGCGCACAGGTCAAGGCAGTCCCCGTCGGCGGCCACAGGCGACCGCAGGCCGCCGGCCGTCTCGACGAGGCCGACATCGACGGGGCCTTCCGCCTGGAGGGATTCGGGCCAGCGCAGCTCGCGAGCGAGATCGGCGATGGTGAACTCCGGGCGGCCCAGGTCCTCGGCCGCCATCGGCGGCGCCAGCGCCACCTCGTACCAACGCTCTGGATGGCTCACGGTCTCGGGCGTCTCACCGCTCGCCGACCCGAGCACGGCGGCGTCCCGCGACAACGGGTCGTCTGCGGGATCGAAGGACTGCGCCGGCTTGCGCGCGGCGACGCTCGACCCCCGATCGCGGAGCCCGGCGAGCAGGCGGGCACTGACCCAGGTCTTCCCGACGTCGGTCCCGGTACCGACGACCGCCACCAACCGGCGCGGCCGCGACCGCATCGGCTTCACGTCGGCGGCCATCGTGGATCAGCGGGCCGGATCAGTGCGACAAGGCGGCCAGCAGGCTCAACACGGCGAACAGGAGGAGCACGACCTTCGGAAGGAGCAATGTCACGGCGTTACCTCCACCGACGCCCTGGATGGGAGGCGCACCAGCGCCTCGATAAGCCGGTCCACATCCGCCTCGCGGTGCGCCGCCGACAGCGTCACGCGCAACCGGCTCGTCCCCACCGGAACCGTCGGCGGCCGGATGGCCGGTACCCACAGGCCCTCGGCGAGCAGCGAGGCCGACGCGGCCAGGGCGGCCTCCTCGCTCCCGAGCACGACCGGGATGATGGGACCCGGATGGTGCGGCGGGGCGAGTCCGGCCTCGGCCATCCGCTCGATGAGGGCGGCGAGGCGGGTCGTCAATGCCGCGCCCTCGTCGGAGCGGAGGATCCGCAGCGCGGCGAGCGCGGCGGCGGCGGCGGCCGGCGTGAGCGCCGTCGTGAAGATGTAGGGGCGGGCCCGGTTGACGATCAGGTCGACCACCTCGCGGGGGGCCGCCACGAAGCCACCGAGCGATCCGAGCGTCTTCGACAGCGTGCCGACGCGGACGATCTGGGCGCCGGCGCCGGCGGCGGGGCGGGGTTCGGGACCGAGGACGGCGTGGGCCTCATCGAGGACGAGGAGGGCGTCGTGGCGGGTGCACAGCGTCGTGAGGTCGGCGAGCGGGGCCGTGTCCCCATCCATGGAGAAGACCGAATCGGTGACGACCAGGGTCGGCGCGGCGGGCTGGCGTCGTTCCGCCGGGCCGGCGAGGAGCTCCTCGAGGTGGGCCACGTCGCGGTGGCGGTAGACGGCGGGGGTGGCACGGGAGAGCCGGCACCCATCGATGATGCTGGCGTGGTTCAGCTCGTCCGAGAACACGCGGACGCCCGGGCCGCCCAGCGCGCAGAGGACGCCGAGATTGGCCGCGAAGCCGGTAGGGAAACAGACGGCGCCTTCGGTGTGCTTCCAGTCGCCGAGTTCGTGTTCGAGCTCGGCGTGGATCGGGCGGGTGCCGGTGACGAGGCGGGAGGCGCCGGCGCCGGCGCCCCATCTATCCAGGGCCTCGTGGGCGGCCGCGACGACGGCGGGGTGTGCGCTCAGGCCGAGATAGTCGTTGGAGGCGAAGGACACGACGGCGTCGCCCTCGAGGATTCCGGCGGGGCCGCGGGCATCGAAGGCGCGGGGGCGCGCCAGCGTCCTTCGTCGACGACCGTGGCCAGCTCGGCCCGGATGCGGGCCGCCCAGGGACCGTTCATGTCGGGCCCGTGAGCCCGGTGGGGCCCATGTCGTCGTCGAGGTCGTCGAGCGCCCCATCCAAAGCATCGACGCTCCGGAGGATCTCGCCGGCGGTGACGGTGAGCGGGGGCATGAGCACGACCACGTCGCCGAGGGGGCGGAGGAGGACGCCACGGGCGACGGCGCCGGCGCAGACGCGACGGCCCCAGCGCAATCCGGGCTGGGGTGGGGCGAGCTCGACGCCGACCATCAGGCCCCGCTGGCGGACCGCGCGCACCGAGCCCCGGGGGGCGACCCGTGCAGTGAGGAGGACGGCCAGCTGCTCGGCGCGAGCGCGCACGTTGGCCAGGACGTCCCAGCACTCGATGAGGCGCAAGTGCTCGAGGGCGACGGCGGCGGCGAGGGCGTTCCCGCCGTAGGAGTGCCCGTGGTAGAAGGTCTCGGGACCGAGGTCAGCGCCGAGGAAGGCATCGAAGACGTGGCCCGCGGCCGCCGTGGCGGACATGGCGAGGTAGCCGCCGGTGATCCCCTTGCCGAGGCACAGCAGGTCGGGCCGGAGGCCGGCCTGCTCGGAGGCGAAGAGTGTGCCGGTGCGCCCGAAGCCCGTCGCGACCTCGTCGCAGATCAGGAGCACGTCGTGGCGTCGGCACGCCTCACCGACCCGGCGCAGATCCGAGGCGGTGGACACCAACATGCCGGACGCACCCTGCACCAACGGCTCGAGCACGACGGCGGCCAGCTCGCCGGCGTGGTTCTCGACGGCCGTGCATGCCTTGGCGGCCCAGCCGGGATCGGCGTACCCCGGCGTGCGCACGACCGGGAAGCACAGCGGCTCGAAGACCGCACTGAAGACACCACCGTCGCCGAGGGAGAGCGATCCGACGGTGTCGCCGTGGTAGGCGTCGCCGAGGGCGAGGAATCGGGTGCGGCCGGCGGGAGCGGTGGGACTGGCGGGAGCGCCGGGAGCGCCGGGAGCGCCGGAGGCGCCGCTGCGGCTGCGGTTGACCCAGTACTGGAACGCGATCTTGAGCGCCTGCTCGATGGCGACGGCGCCGTCGGCGGCGAAGAGGAAGTGCGGCTCGTCGACCGGGACGACGCCGGCGAGGGCCTCGGCCAGCTCGACCACGACGGTGTTCCCGTTGCCCAGCATGGTCGAGTGCGCGACCTTGGCCGCCTGGGCGGCGAGGGCCTGGTCGAGCTCGGGAACGTGGTGGCCGAGGGTGTTCACCCAGAGGGACGAGATCGCATCGAGGTAGCGGTGGCCGTCGGCGTCGATAAGCTCCCTTCCCTCGGCCCGGTCGATGACCAGGGGCGCGTTGCCGGCGTAGGCCGCCATCTGGGTGAAGCCGTGCCAGACCACGGCGGCGTCCCTGTCTATCCAGGAAGCGGCGGGTCCGGCGGCGGATCCGGCGGCGAGTCCGGCGGCGGGTCCGGCGGCGGGTCCGGGGATGGGAGCGGGGGTGGTCACGCCCCGATTCTGGACGCCACGGGGCGGCCTGGCCAATGGGCCCCGTGCGCGAGAATGGGGTCATGGACCTGATCGGCGTGGTGGACACGATGTTCGCCCGCTACGACATGGGCGGCGAGGCGCTCGACGAGCTGGCCCAGTGCCCCGGCTACGGGACCCGCTTCACCACCATCCGGCGCACCGTGCCGGGGTTCAAGGACCTGGCGGTGGCGGCCAAGAAGCTGATCGAGGAGGACGACTGCAAGATCGTCGTCGCCCTCGGGATGCCCGGCAAGGAGAAGGTCGACAAGGTCTGCGCCCACGAGGCCTCGACCGGGATCATGACGGCCCAGCTCATGACGAACACCCCCATCCTCGAGGTCTTCGTGCACGAGGACGAGTCCGACGACCCGGCCGAGCTGGCCATGGTCTTCAAGAACCGCTCACGCGACCACGCGCGCAACGCCTATCTCATGCTCTATGACCCCGAGGAGCTCGTGGCCCGGGCCGGCCAGGGCATCCGCCAGGGCTTCGCCCACGCCGGGCCGCTGGAGTTCTGACCCACCCATCCCATCCGGGGCGGTGGCGTTGTGAGCGGAGCAGTGAGCTCAGTGGGCGACCGCTGTCGGGGTCGTTGTGGTCGTGATGGACGGCATGGACGGCATTGACGGCATCGTCGTGTGGATGGGGAACGTGGCTGCCGACGCGACTACGAGTTGTTCCACGTCACCGAGATCGATGAGCCGTCGGAGCTGAGGCTGCTCGGGGTGGCGAGGGTCGTGCCGTTGCCCGACATCGATCAGCGCCAGAGCACCGGACCGAAGCATCTTACGCATGGAACCTCCCTGCTCGTCGGCTCCTGCGGAGCCGTCCCGTCCTCACTCGAAGCCAGAATCCTGCAGGTACCACTCCGTCCGACGGCCATGGCAAGCCCGTGCGTCGCACGGCGCGTCCGGCCGGGGCACTCCCAGTACCGAGTGAGTAACGGCGAAGGATCAGGGATCTCGCGGCAGTCCGAGGACCTTTTCGGCGACGATGTTGCGCTGCACCTCGGCGGTGCCCCCGCCGACGGTCAGCGCGGGCGAGAAGAGGAAGCCACGGGACCAGGTGGTGTCGCCCGTGACGGCGCCGGTCGGGCCCCAGCCGCCCACGGGCGATGTGGCCCCGAGCATGGCGTGGGGGCCCGCCAGGTCGCGGCCCAGCCCCATGATGTGCTGGCCGTGCGCGTCGGCGATGGCCTTGCGCACCGACGCCTCGGCGCCGGGCGCCCGTCCCGCCAGGACAGCCGACACCATCCGGAGCCGCAGGACGCGGAGGATCTGGCCCTCCATCCAGACGGAAACGAGGGAGTCCCGCTGCACCGGGTCCGGCGCGCCACCTGCGGCCTTGACCAAATCAACCAGGTCGTCCGCCGTCGGGCCCATCCCCCACAACGCGCCCTCGCCGCTGAGCGAGACCCGCTCGTTACCGAGCGTGACTTTGGCCAGGTTCCAGCCTCCGTGCTCGGGACCGACCAGATGGTCGGCCGGGATGCGCACGTCGGTGAAGAAGACCTCGTTGAAGGCGTGCTCGCCCGTCATGTCGATCAGCGGCCTGATCTCGATGCCGGGGGCGTCCATGGGGCAGACGAAGTAGCTGATGCCGTTGTGCTTGGTGGCCGTCGGGTCGGTGCGGGCCAGCAGGATCCCCCACTTGGCGACGTGGGCGTAACTCGTCCAGACCTTCTGCCCGTTGACGACGTAGTGGTCGCCGTCGCGGGCGGCCCGCGTGGTGAGCGAAGCGAGGTCGGAGCCGGCGCCGGGCTCGGAGAAGAGCTGGCACCAGAACTCCTCGCCGCTGAGGAGCGGCCACAGCCACCGCTCCTTCTGCTCGTCGGTGCCCGCGTACATGAGGGTGGGACCGGCCCAGCCGATGCCGATCGGGTTGATCGGGCGGCGGACACCGGCGTGGCGCAATTCCTCCTCGATCATCAGCTGGGTCAGCGGGTCCGCATCCAGGCCGTACGGCGCCGCCCAGTGGGGCACCACGTAGCCGGCCTCGGCGAGCTGGCGTCCGGTCGGATGCCGATGCGCGCCGAGCCACTCCCTGACCCGGCGCCGGCGGGGGTCGTCGTCGCCCGGGAGGCCGAGATCCACGCGGGGAGCGTAGGCTCACCGTCTCGCTTCACGCATCCCGGCGGGGGCGGGGGGGTCGGTCGACTGTCGACAGTGGGCGGGTGTCGGTTTGTCGGTTTGTCGGCCTTGTCGGACCGTCGGTTTGTCGGAGACCGCCGGCGGAGCGGTGCGGGTGGAAGGGGAGTTGAAGGGGTGTGGACGCATGACTGACTGGAACTACGGGGACGTCTGGGAGACGGTGGCCGACGTCCAGCCCGAGTCCGTCGCCGTGACCCAGGGTGCCCGCAACCTCACGTGGGCCGAATTCGACGCCGGCGCCGACGGCGTGGCGCAATTCCTGCTCGATCTCGGCGTGGCCCGCCAGGACAAGGTGGCGGTCTACCTCTACAACTGCCCCGAGTACATCCAGGCCACATTCGCGGCCGTGAAGATCGGGCTCGTCCCGGTCAACACGAACTACCGCTACGGCGACGACGAGCTGAGCTACCTGTGGGAGAACGCCGACGCGGTGGCTGTGGTGTTCCACGGGGCGTTCACCGCTCGCATCGAGGGGATGCTCGAGCGGGTACCCGGCGTGAAGGGCTGGCTCTGGGTCGACGACGGCACGGGCCCGTGCCCCGACTGGGCCACCCCCTACGAGGACGCCGCCAAGTCGGCCATCGGCCGGGTGCACGCGCCGTGGAGGCGCAGCGGTGACGACCTCTACATGCTCTACACCGGCGGCACGACCGGGATGCCCAAGGGCGTGATGTGGCGCCAGGACGACCTCTTCGCCCGGCTGATCGACGGCGGCGTGCGCCACTACGACGTCAACGGCGGTGTGGAGGGTGTGCGCGCCGCGCTGGAGGCGGGTCCCAGCGGCGTGACCCTCATGCCGGCGTGCCCGTTGATGCACGGCACCGGCGCCTTCACCGCCAACACGATCCTCGCCGAGGGGGGCCGGGTGTGCCTGCTCGATTCGCGTAAGTACGACCCCGTCGAGATGCTCGACACCATCCAGCGGGAAAAGGTCAACGGCCTGGTCATCGTGGGCGACCCGTTCTCCCGGCCCCTGCTGGCGGTGCTCGACGAACACCCAGGGCAGTGGGACCTGAGCTCGCTCGCCATGATCATCTCCTCGGGCGCCATGTGGAGCGAGCCGGTCAAGCAACGGCTGCTGGCCCACCATCCAGGGATGCTGCTCGTCGACGCGTTCAGTTCGTCGGAGGCGCTGGGCATGGGTGTCTCGGTCTCGGGCGGCGGTGCGGCGGCCAAGACGGCGTCGTTCACCCTCGGGCCCGACGTCAAGGTGTTGACCGAGGACGGCAAGCCGGTGGCGCCGGGCTCGGACGAGGTGGGCGTGCTCGCCCTGGGCGGGCGCAACCCCCTCGGCTACTACAAGGACGAGGACAAGTCGGGCCGCACGTTCAAGGAGATCGACGGGGTGCGCTACTCCATCCCGGGCGACTTCGCGCAGGTCGACGCCGACGGCACCATCCATCTGCTCGGCCGGGGCTCGGTCTGCATCAACTCCGGCGGCGAGAAGATCTTCCCCGAAGAGGTCGAGGAGGCGCTCAAGACCCACGACGCCGTGCACGACGCCGTCGTGGTGGGGATCCCGCATCCGACCTACGGCGAGCAGATCGTCGCGGTCGTGGAGCCCTCCGCCGGCGTGGCGCTGCCGCCCGAGGCCGACCTGATCGGCCACGTCAAGGAGCGCCTGGCGTCCTTCAAGGCGCCCCGCCGCGTGCGCACGGTGGCCACGATCGGGCGGGCCCCCAACGGCAAGGTCGACTACAAGCGCCACCGGGCCGAGTCGATCGAGGAGCTGGGGGCGGCTGCCGGCGCCGACTGAATCCGGCTTGGCCGGCTTGGCCGGCTTGGCCGGCTTAGCCGGCTGGGCCGGAATGTTGGCAGAACCGGCCGGATGGCCGCGCCAGACTGACGCGATGTTCATCGCTCCGGTCGACGCCGCCCACGGCGAGGGCGAGTGGCGCCCGTTCGTCGAGTCGCACCCGTTCGGTCACCTGGTGGCGTCGGGCGGCCCCGGGCGCGACGTGCCGGTCGTCGCCCCCACCCAATTCGTCCTCGAGGACGACACGGTCTGGCTGCATCTCGTTCGGGCCAACCCGGTCTTCGCCGCCCTGGCCGAGCGCTCGAGCGTCGTCCTGAGCGTGGCGGACGACTGGGCCTTCATCCCGTCGTCGTGGAAGGCCATCGGAGCGGAGGACCCGGCGCTCGGGATCCCGACGACCTACTACGGCGCCGTGCAGATGACCGGGACAGCCACCGTGCACGACGAGCGCACGTCGCCCGGCAGCGTGGCCGCCATCCTGCGGCGGCAACTGGCAGTGTTCCAACCACGCGAGGTGGTGGGCGACCCCGAGGCGACGCACCCGGCGAAGCTGCTCGGGATCCTCGGGATCGAGATCCGGGTGGAGTCGGTGTCGGCCAAGTTCAAGTACGGCGGCAACGTCGACGAGGCCCACCGGCGAGTCGTGATGGAGCGCTTGCGCCTGCGACGTGGGCCCGGCGACGAAGCCGCGGCCGGACACGCGGAGCGCCGACTTCGAGAGGGATGGCTGCAATAGCGGTGCCATTCGCCTAGGGTGCCGGGCCGAGCGCCCCCGTGCAGGGGTGCGGTGAGGAGGACATCATGCGTCGGCTGCTCCTTGGCGTGGTCTCGTGCTCGGCCCTGGTCGTGTCGGGCTGGCTCGCGGTCGCTCCGGTCGGACCGGCCGCGGCAAGCAGCGTCCCGCCCACGGTGACGGCCTCCTCGTGGAGCGCGGTGAACGTCCCGACCTCGTCCCAACCGTCGACGCTGTCTGTGAACGGGGTCGCCTGCGCCACCTCGGACTTCTGCGTTGCGGTGGGCCGCCAAGGGGGCCCGCCGGTGCCGGTGCTGATGCAGTGGAACGGCGTGGCATGGGTGTCGGTGACCCAACCGGCCTCGTTGTTCTCTGTCCTGCAGAGCGTGTCGTGTGTCGGACCCTCGTTCTGCGTCGCGGTCGGCTTCACCGGAACGTCGCCGACCAGCACGCTCATCGAGCAGTGGAACGGGTCCACGTGGTCGATTGCCGCTCCCGCCCCCCTCCCGGTCGGCACGCAGTCGGCTCAGTTCAACGGCGTCTCGTGTGTGAGCAGCACCTTTTGCATCGCAGTCGGTACCATCACCATCGCGGGATTTAGTGCGTCAACGCTGAATGAGATCTGGGACGGCTCGACTTGGACGACCACTCATCCAGGTGCTGATCATCCTTCCAGCGTTTCGAACCAGTTCAGCTCGGTTTCGTGCGTGAGTCCTTCCTTCTGCCTCGCCGCGGGGCAACAGGGGCCGTCCCCAACCCCAAGCCCTCTCGTCGAGGAATGGAACGGCAGCACGTGGTCGTTGGTCACTGCAGCGACCGGTCCGGGGACGCTGGGCAACCGGTTCGCCTCGGTCTCGTGCGCGGGCGTGTCCTTCTGCGTGCTGGTCGGTTCGTCGACGACACCGGGCACCGGGCCGCCGTCCACGACCTTCGTCGAGACCTGGAACGGCAATACCCTCGCGGTGACACCGAGTCCCAATGCGCCGTCGTCAAACATCAGTAGCTTGAGCGGCGTGGCCTGCTTCGGCCCCACGTCGTGCAGCGCCGTCGGCGCATCGGGTTCGGTCTTCTCGCCGCAGACCCTCGCGCTCTCGTGGAACGGATCCTCGTGGTCGATCGTCGCGTCGCCCAACGGGCCCGGGCCGACCCCGGCCGGGGCGAACGCGGTGACCTGCGTCACCGACTGGGCGTGCGTCGCCGTGGGCCAATACGTCACGAATCCCAGCCTCAGCGAGAACCAGCCGTTCGCCATGACCGCCCCGATCGCCCGCTCCGGCTACCGCTTCGTCGCCAGCGACGGCGGCGTCTTCACCTACGGCGCCGGCGCGCCCTTCCTCGGCTCGATGGGCGGCCAACACCTCAACCAACCCATGGTCGGGATGGGGGTGATGCCGGCCGGCGACGGGTACTACCTCGTGGCGTCCGACGGCGGGATCTTCTCCTACGGCTCCGCACAGTTCTACGGCTCGACGGGTGGCATGCACCTGAACAAGCCGGTCGTCGGGATGGCGGTCACCCCGGATGGTGCGGGGTACTGGCTCGTCGCGTCCGACGGCGGGATCTTCTCCTACGGGGACGCCCAGTTCTACGGCTCGACGGGCTCGCTGCACTTGAACAAGCCGATCGTCGGCATGGCCACCACCCCTGACGGCAAGGGCTACTACCTCGTGGCGTCCGACGGCGGGATCTTCAGCTACGGCGATGCGGCGTTCGAGGGATCCACGGGTTCTCTCGTGCTGAACAAGCCGGTCGTCGGCATGGCCGTCCCCACTTCGGGCGGCTACTACCTGGTGGCGAGCGACGGTGGCATCTTCACCTTCCCCACGAGCGGCGGGCCGCCCTTCGAGGGCTCGACCGGTTCCATCCACCTGAACAAGCCGATCGTCGGCATGACCACGGCGGCGGGCGGCTACTACCTCAGCGGATCCGACGGTGGCGTGTTCGCCTTCCCGCCCACGAATGGGCCGCCCTTCCTCGGCTCGACTGGCTCCATCACACTCAACGCGCCGATCGTCGGCATCTCCAGCTGATCCGGTCCGGCGGTCGGCGGTCCGGCTGGGCCGCCGCGCCGGTCCGCCGGGATCGACGCGGCGGCCCGACATCCACGTCCGCAAAGAACGAGAACGTGTTCTAACCTGAGCGCGATGGAGTTCAACCTCGCCGACCTCTTCGAGGCCGCCGTCGACGCCTATCCCGAGCGGGACTACCTCGTCGCCGACGGGAAGCGCCGGACCTACGCCGAGATGGAGACCCGGGCGAACCAGCTGGCGCACCATCTCGCCGCCCAGGGCATCGGGGCCGGCGACCACGTGGGGATCTACGCGTACAACTCGGTGGAGTGGGTCGAGACGGCCTGGGCCGTCTTCAAGCTGCGCGCCATCTGGATCAACATCAACTACCGCTACGTCAAGGACGAGCTGCGCTACCTGCTCACCAACGCCGACCTCAAGGCGCTCGTGTACCAGCGCGAGTTCTCCCCACTCGTCTCCGCACTGTTGCCCGATCTGCTCGGGCTGCAGCACTCGCTCGTGATCGAGGACGGCAGCGACGCCGAGCCCGCGCCGGGGTCGGTGGCGTACGAGGACGCACTGGAGGGCCAGTCCAGCGCACGCGACTTCGGGCCGCGCTCGGGCGACGACCTCTACATCCTCTACACCGGCGGGACCACGGGCATGCCCAAGGGCGTGGTGTGGCGGCACGAGGACGTCTTCTACGCGCTGGGCGGCGGCACCGACCCGACGACGAACGAGCGGATGACCGACCCGGCCGTGATGGTGGCGAAGGGGGCGGGCGGCCCCATGGTGCACCTGCCCGTCGCCCCGCTGATGCACGGTGCCACGCAGTGGTCCGTGATGGGACAGAGCTTCGTCGGCTCCAAGATCGTGCTCATGGCCAAGTTCGATCCGCACGACGTCTGGCGGCTCGTCGGCGAGGAGCGGGTCAACTCGGTGATGATCACCGGGGACGCCATGGGCAAACCGCTGGTCGAGCGGTTGGCGGAGGCCAAGGACCAGTACGACCTCTCCTCCCTCCTCGCCGTCGTGTCGTCGGCCGCCCTGTTCTCGGCCCCTGTCAAGGACCAGTTCTTCGTGGAACTGCCCAACCTCGTCATCACCGACGCCATCGGCTCGTCGGAGGGCGGCAACAACGGCCTGACCGTCATCACCGCCGGCAACACGGCCATGAAGAGCGGCCCGACGGTGCACCTGCTGGGGAAGACCGTGGTGTTCGACGAGCACATGGATCTCGTCGAGCCCGGTTCGGGCGTGATCGGCAAGATCGCCCGCGCCGGCGACATCCCGCTCGGCTACTACAACGATCCCAAGAAGACGGCCGAGGTGTTCCTCGAGGTGCGCGGGACCCGCTACGTCGTGCCCGGTGACTACGCCACGGTCGAAGCGGACGGCAGCATCACCCTGCTCGGCCGCGGCTCGATCGTGATCAACTCGGGCGGCGAGAAGATCTTCCCCGAAGAGGTCGAGTCGGCGGTGCGCAGCCATCCAGACGTGATGGACGCCATCGTGTGCGGCGCGCCCGACGAGCGCTGGGGCCAGACGGTCGCCGCCATTATCCAGCCGCGGGTCGGGCACGAGGCACCCTCGCTCGAGGCGCTGCAGGCGTGGTGCCGGGAATCGATCGCCGGGTACAAGGTGCCCCGCCATCTCTTCGTGGTCGACGCGGTGGAGCGGTCACCATCCGGGAAACCCGACTACACGTGGGCCGCCGCCATCGTCCAATCCGGGCGCTGAAGTAAGCCCGGCCGCGCCCCGCATCACGATCCCGTCGGCACGTCGCCCCGTCCCGGGCGGGGTCCCGGGACCACCGCCGGCGCCGGACACGCCGGCCGCCGACAACCGGGTTTGTCGCGCCATCGCCACCGCGGATACGGTGCGCCGATCAATCGGGGCATGGTGGTCAGGGGCACAAAGAGTCGACGCACGCACCGGCCTTGGGACGGGTTCGCCCGGCGTCTGCGACGAGGGCTCGCGGCGGTGGCCGGCGGGGCCGGAGCCACTCTGTTGCTCGCCGGGATGGTGGCCGCGGTGCCGGCGCTGTCGGCGGCGCCGGCCGGGGCGTCCAGCGCCCACGACCACAGCGCCGCGCAACGTCCCGCCAACAACGGGTCGGCCTCGAGCTGGACCGTGTACCACGGCGACCCGCTGGGGAGCGGGGTCGACACCTCGGGTGTCACGTTCTCGCCGCCCAACGCGGCCTGGACCTCGCCGGCCCTCGACGGGCAGCTCTACGGCGAGCCGCTCGAGGCCACCGGGCGCGTCTACGTCGCCACGGAGAACGACACGCTCTATGCCCTGGCGGCCAACACCGGCGCCATCCTCTGGTCGACCAACGTCGGCACGGCCGTGCCCTCGACCGACCTGCCCTGTGGCGACATCACGCCGACGGTGGGCATCACCGGCACACCCGTCATCGACACGGCACGCCAGGAGCTCTTCGCGGTGGCCGACGAGTTGGTGAACGGCAACATCGAGCACCACTTGGTCGGGCTCAACATGTACACGGGCGCCATGGAGCTGGACCAGCACGTGGACCCCCCCGGTTCCACGCCAGCCGACCAGCTGCAGCGGACCGGGTTGAACCTCGACAACGGCAACGTGGTGTTCGGCGAGGCCGGCAACGCCGGGACCTGCACTTCCTACCATGGCTGGGTCATCTCGGTGCCCCAGGGCGGCGGCACCCCCGCCTTCTACGACACCACCGGCAGCACACCGAACGGGGAGTGGGGTGGCGTCTGGATGGGGGGCGGCGACCCCGAGGTCGACCCGCAGGGCAACGTCTGGACCGGAACGGGCGACAGCGCGCTCGACGAGCCCTACGACGGCGGCGACTCGGTGGTCGAGCTCTCACCCCAGTTGACCCGGGAGCAGCTCTTCGCACCGGCCGACTGGCAGTTGGACAACCAGCTCGACCGCGACCTCGGGTCCTCGCCACCGGCCTTCGTGGGGAACGGGACCATCTTCCAGGCGGGCAAGTCGCAGACGGGCTTCCTGCTCGACCAGGCCGACCTCGGCGGCATCGGCAACGAGATACAGCAGACCCCGGTCTGCACGACCTCGGAGGTCGACGGTGGTCACGCGGTCGTCGGGACCGTCGTCTACATCCCGTGCCAGTCGGGCATCGAGGCCATCCAGACCAGTCCCAGCCTCAGCGTGCTGTGGCAGGCGCCCGACGACATCCACTACCCGCCGATCGCCGGCGGCGGCCTCGTCTGGTCGATCGGCAACGGCAACCTCAACGGGCTGGACCCCTCGAGCGGCGCCGTCGACCAGAGCGTCCCGCTCGGCACCGAGGCCAACCACTTCCCCACCCCGTCGGTCGGTGACGGTCTGATGCTGGCGCCGACGACCGACCAGGTGGTCGCGTTCTCGGGTTCGGCCGGCCTGCCCGGGCCGCCGAGCCCGGTGCCGCCCGCGCCCCCGAACTCCTCGTACTGGATGGTGGCGAGCGACGGCGGCATCTTCACCTTCGGGAACGCTGGGTTCTTCGGGTCGACGGGCGCCCTGCAGCTCAACAAGCCGGTGGTCGGCATGGCCTCGACACCCACACAGAACGGTTACTGGCTCGCGGCCTCCGACGGCGGCGTCTTCACCTACGGCGACGCCAACTTCCACGGCTCCATGGGCGGCCTTCCGCTGAACGCCCCCATCGTGGGCATGGCCGCGACGCCCGACGGCGGCGGCTACTGGCTCGTCGCGTCCGACGGCGGGATCTTCAACTTCGGCGACGCGGCGTTCTACGGCTCCATGGGCGGCAAGGCCCTCAACAAGCCGATCGTGGGGATGGCCAGGACACAGGACGGGCTCGGCTACTGGCTGGTCGCGTCGGACGGGGGCATCTTCAGCTTCGGCGACGCGGCGTTCGAAGGATCCATGGGCGGCACGCCACTCAACAAGCCCATCGTCGGGATGGCGGCCGACTCGTACGGTGCGGGCTACTGGCTGGTGGCCTCCGACGGCGGCGTGTTCAACTTCGGGCAAGCGGGCTTCTTCGGTTCGGCGGGCAGCACGCGGCTGAACCAACCGGTGGTGGGCATCGCCGCCACACCGGACAACGGCGGCTACTGGCTGGCCGCGTCCGACGGGGGCATCTTCGACTACGGGGACGCGGCGTTCAGCGGCTCCATGGGCGGCAAGCCGCTCAACAAGCCCGTCGTGGGGGTGGCGGCCGCCTCCTGACGCGGCACCACGCCGTCCCCGAGGACGGACCGATTCCGCCAAACCCTCGATGGCGCTCGCCCGGGTCGCACTTGTCGGCACCGCCCACGCCGTCTACGGTGCGCCCATCAAGCCGGGGACTCTCAGCACAGCAGTCAGTCGACGCCGGCACGGGCGGGGAACGACGGCCAGGCGCCGGCTGCCGCGCGTCCTCACCTCGGTGTGCGCGGGTGCCAGCCTCTTCGTGCTGGGGATGATCGGTGTGGCCGCACCGCCCGCACACGCGGCGGCGCCGGCCGGACGGGATCGCGCCCACACCACCACGGGTGGATCGTGGACCGTGTACCACGCGAACCCACTGGGTACCGGCGACGACACCTCCGGCGTCACCTTCAATCCTCCCAGCCCGGCCTGGACCTCTCCGCAGGTCGATGGCCAGATCTACGGCGAACCGCTCGAAGCCACCGGACGCGTCTTCGTGGCCACCGAGAACAACACGGTCTACGCCCTGGCGGCCAACACGGGCACCGTCCTGTGGTCAACGCACCTCGGCACCCCCGTCCCCTCGGGCGACCTCCCGTGTGGTGACATCAGCCCGACCGTGGGCATCACCGGCACTCCCGTCGTCGACGTCGGGCGCGGCGAGATCTTCGCCGTGGCCGACGAGCTCGTGGGCGGTGCTCCGGAGCACGTCCTCGTGGGGCTCAACCTCTACACCGGCGCCTCTCTCCTCGCCCAGCGGGTGGACCCGCCCGGGCAGGGTCCGGCGGCGATCCTGCAGCGCACCGGGTTGAACCTCAGCAACGGCAACGTCGTCTTCGGCTTCGGCGGCAACTCCGGGGACTGCTCGACCTACAGCGGCTGGGTCGTCTCGGTGCCCGAGGGTGGTGGACCAACCGGCTACTACCAGACGGTGCCGATCGGCCACGACGGGGCGGTGTGGATGGGCGGGGCGGCACCAGAGGTGGACGCGTCGGGCAACATCTGGGTGGCCACGGGGAACGGGTCTTCCTCGTTGCCCTACGACTTCAGCGATTCGGTCCTCCAGCTGTCTCCGGGGCTGACCCGCACGCAGTTCTTCGCGCCCACCACGTGGATGAGGGACAACGGGCCCGCCGACCTCGATCTCGGATCGACCGCGCCGGCGCTGCTCTCGGACGGGTCGGTCGTCCAGGTCGGCAAGTCCTCCACCGCATATCTGCTGAACCAGGCCGATCTCGGCGGGATCTCCAACCCGCCGCAGATGCCGGCCTGCGGCAGCGACGCCGACGGCGGGGACGCCGTCAGCGGGTCCATCGTCTACGTGCCCTGCGGCAGCGGGGTGCAGGCGATCCAGACGAGCCCCTCGTTGAGTTCGCAGTGGCACACGTCGAGCGGCGCGCACGGTCCGCCGATCACGGCGGGCGGCCTCGTGTGGTCCATCGGCGGCTCCAACCTCTTCGGCCTCAACCCTGCCAACGGGGCGACCGTGTGGTCGGTGTCCGTCGGCGGCCAGGCCAACCACTTCCCCACCCCATCGGTCGGCGACGGGCTCCTGCTCGCCCCGAGCACGAACCAGGTAACCGCCTTCTCCGGCTCCGCTGGGGTCCCCGGCCCGCCCTCGCCGCCACCGCCGGTTCCCCCGAATTCGTCGTACTGGCTCGTCGCTTCGGACGGCGGCGTCTTCACGTTCGGGAACGCCGGCTTCTTCGGCTCGGCCGGCAGCCTGCCGCTCGTCCGGCCCGTCGTCGGCATGGCCCCGACAGCCTCGAAGGGCGGCTACTGGTTGGTGGCCTCCGACGGCGGCATCTTCAGCTACGGCGACGCCGACTTCCACGGTTCCATGGGCGGCAAACCGCTCAACGCGCCCATCGTCGGGATGGCAGCGACGCCCGACGGCGCCGGGTACTGGGAAGTGGCCTCCGACGGCGGCATCTTCAGCTTCGGCGACGCCGGCTTCTACGGTTCCATGGGTGGCAGGCCGCTCAACGCACCCATCGTCGGGATGGCCAGCACCCACGACGGCCTGGGGTACTGGTTGGTGGCCTCCGACGGCGGCATCTTCAGCTTCGGCGACGCTGCCTTCCACGGCTCCATGGGCGGCACGCACCTGAACAAGCCGGTGGTGGGCATGGCGGCGGCACCTGACGCGCTCGGCTACTGGATGGTGGCGTCGGACGGCGGAATCTTCGACTTCGGTGACGCCGCGTTCTTCGGCTCGGCCGGCAGCCTGCCGCTGAACCGGCCCGTCGTCGGTATGGCCCCCACGCCCGCTGGTGCGGGCTACTGGCTCGCCGCCTCCGACGGGGGCGTCTTCAGCTACGGATCCGCCAACTTCTACGGCTCTGAGGGCGGCGTCACCCTCAACAGGCCGGTCGTCGGGGTGGCCTCCGCCTCCTGACGCGGCACCACGTCGTTCCGGCGGTCGGACAGACCGCGTGGCGCGGGTGTCGGTGCCGGCGCCGTTCGCGACCCGGACGGGTCCGCCCACGCGATGATGCAGCGGTGGCGACGGCCCCATTGCTCCTCCTGACCGGCTCCCCCGGCTGCGGCAAGACGACCGTCGCGCCGCTCGTGGCCGACCGCCACGAGCCGTCGGCCTGCTTCGACCTGGACTGGTTCTTCGCCAAGCTCCGCCGCGGCGCGATCGAGCCGTGGCGGGAGGAGTCCCATATCCAGAACCGCGTGGTGCTGCACGCCGCGGCCGAGGCCGTGGCCGTGTTCGCCGCGGGCGGGTACTGCACCGTGGCCGAGGGGATCCTCTACCCGTTCATGCTCGACCTGTTCGCCGCCGCCTGCGAGCGGCGCGACGTCGCGCTCGAGTTACGCCGTGCTGCGAGCACCCATCGGTGTGGTCCAGCAACGCGTCCAGAACCGGCGGGTCGAGCCGGCACACGCCGCTGCGCTGGCGGACCCCGGCGTGGTCGACGACCTATGGGCGCAGTTCGAGCGGCACGGCGTCGACGAACGCCACCGGGTGGACGCCGGCGGGTACGGCCCGGCCGAGGTGGCCGATGCGATCGACCGCCGGTGGGCGGCCGGAGCCCTGCGGCTCTAGGGCGCTAGGGCTCTAGGGCTCGAGGGCTCAGCTGCCGCCGGCGGCCAGGCGCTGCTTGGTGGTGCGGTGCACCGGGTCCTTGTCGAAGTCCTTCAGCACGTGCTTGCCGAACGTCTCGACGGCCTCCTCGCACGCCTCGATCGGCATGGAGGTCGAGAGCATTCCGAACGAGAGCTGATCGGCGCCCGTGGCGGCGTAGCTCTCCACGACCTTGCCGACCTCGTCGGGCGTCCCGACGGCGGTGACCCCCGCCGCGATGGCCGCGTCGAGCTGGTCGGCGTCAATGGCCGGGATGACCTGCGGCCACTCGGGGATGCCGGCCGGCCTCGGGAAGGTGTCGAGGTACCGGAAGAGGATGCTCAAGAAGTAGTTGGTGTCGGCGTCCAGGAATGTCTGACGCGCCTTGGCACCGTCCTCCATGCAGAGCATCTGGGTGGTGATCATCACGTTGTTGTTCACGAAACCGCCCACGGGCTCCTTGCAGTCCTCGATCTTCTCCTTGTAGCGGGCGACCAGCGGCGTCAACTGATCGGGGGTGGAGAAGCCGAAGCAGAGCACGCCCACACCCAACTCGGCCGCGAGGTCGAAGGTGGGCGGGCTGCCAGCCGCCATCCAGATCGGCGGGTGGGGCTTGGAGTAAGGCTTGGGAAGAACGTTGCGCGCCGGCATCGAGAAGAACTTGCCGTCGTAGCTGAAGTCCTCGTCCTTCCACATGCGCACGATCTGCGGCAGGGTCTCGGCCACCATCTCGCCGTGTGAGCTCGGAGTCCTCGATCCCGAACCCGCGCTGCTCGGTGGTCGACGAGCCCCGGCCCGTGCCGAACTCGAAGCGCCCCTCGGAGAGGTGGTCCAGCATGGCGACCCGCTCGGCGATGCGCGCCGGGTGGTTCACCGGTGGGGTGATGTTGAAGATGCCCGAGCCGAGGTGGATATTGCTCGTCTTGGCCGCCACGAAGGCGAGGAACGACTCGGAGGCCGACAGGTGCGAGTACTCGGTGAGGAAGTGGTGCTCGGTGACCCAGGCGTACTTGAAACCGGCCTTGTCGGCCGCCTCGACGTAGGCGACCTCGTCCATGATGCGGTCGTGCTCGGCGGACGCCCCGTGCTTCTCGGTGTACCGGGGCAGCACGCACACGCTGTTGAAGATGCCGAATTCCATGGGGCTGCACGTCCTCGTCTACGGTGCCGCGGTCCGTTCCGGCGGCGGTCCTGCGACGGTAACACGGGAGGCGATAAAGTGCAACGTGTTCCAAAAACGACTATTCCATCCCTGGTCAGCGAGGTACGGAGTCGCGGTGAGCACCTCGGCTGAGCCGGCGCCCGCGGCCCATCCGACGGCCCCGCCGGAGACGCCGGAGACGCCGGAGACGCCGGAGACGCCGGAGACGATCGCCGGGGCGGTCCTCGCGCGAGCCGACGACGGCGGGCTCGGCCTGGTCGTCGGCGATCTGCGCCTGGCCCACGCCGAGGTCGTGGCGCGGGCGGCGGCCCGGGCCGCCTGGCTGGAGGCGGGGCGCCACGACGGCCCCTTCCATGTTGCGGTCCTGCTCGACAACGTGCCCGAGTTCGTCTACTGGCTGGAGGCCGCCGCTCTCGCCGGCGCCGTGGTGGTCGGCGCCAACCCGACTCACCGTGGCGACGAGCTCGTCCGCGACCTCACGCACACCGAGATCCAGTTCCTGGTCACCGACTCGGGTTCCCTACCCCTCGTCGCCGGCACGCGCATCGGGAAGGGGCTCGGCGACGTGTCGGCCGACAATCCGCGCGTTCTCGTGCTCGACACGGCGGGCGCGCAGGCTGACCTCGCCGCCTTTGCCGACGCGCGGGCCACCGAGGTCGTCGACCCCTCCGTCTCACCGGAGAGCCTCGGTTACCTCCTGTTCACCTCGGGCACCTCGGGAGCACCCAAGGCCTGCCTCTGTAGCCAGGGCCGGTTGGCGCGCATCGGCGGCATCGTGGCCCAGATGTACGCATTGACCACCGGGGACGTCTGCTACCTCGCTATGCCGCTCTTCCACTCCAACGCGCTGATGGCGGGCTGGGGCCCCGCCCTCGTGGCGGGCTCGGCCTTCGCCCTGCCCACGGAAGGACGCTTCTCGGCATCGGGCTTCCTCCCCGACGTGCGGGCGGCGGGCGTGACGTACTTCAACTATGTCGGCAAGCCGCTCTCGTACATCTTGGCCACGCCCGAGCAGCCCGACGACGCCGACAACCCGCTCGTCCGCGCCTTCGGCAATGAGGGCTCGGCCGACGACGTGGCGCGCTTCGCCGAGCGCTTCGACGTCGCCGTCACCGACTCCTATGGGTCGACCGAGGGCGGCGCGACGGTGCAGCGCACACCCGACACGCCCCCCGGCGCGCTCGGCCGCGCCCCCGAAGGCACCGTGGTCCTCGATCCGGCCACCGGCGAGGAGTGCGCGCCCGCCGCGTTTCGACGAGCGCGGGCGGCTGCTCAACGCCGACGACGCCATCGGCGAGTTGGTGTCGAAGGGCGGCGGCGCGGGGTTCGAGGGCTACTGGCGCAACGACGAGGCGGAGCGGGCGCGGCTGCGCGAGGGCTGGTACTGGACCGGCGATCTGGCGTACCGGGACGAGGCCGGGTTCTTCTACTTCGCGGGGCGCGACCACGACTGGCTCCGCGTCGACGGCGAGAACTTCGCCGCGGCACCGATCGAGCGCATCTTGCAACGGCACCCTGACGTCGTGCTCGCCGCCGTCTACGCCGTGCCCGACCCGGTCGTCGGCGACCAGGTGATGGCGGCCGTCCAACTACGGCCCGGTGTGGACACCCTGGATGGAGGCGAGCTCGCGAGCTTCTTCGCCGAACAAGGGGACCTCGGGACGAAGTGGACGCCGCGCTTCGTGCGCATGAGCGCGTCGCTGCCGGCCACGGCGACCAACAAGGTCCTCAAGCGGTCCCTGCGGCTGGAACGCTGGAACGGCACGGATCCGGTCCTCTGGCAACGCGAGAAGCACGGCTCCTACGAGCGGCTCGATGCGGCGGACGCTGCAACGCTGGAGAAGGCGGTCGGCGACCGGACCTTCTGACCCGGGCCCCGCCGTTCCGCGCCTGCCCGGCATCGCTACGATCGAGGCGCGCTCGGAACCGCCTCGAGCGGCAGCGCACCTCACCCGGTCCCTGATCGCCGGGCTCACGGCACGGCCAGAACGGAGACTGATGAGAACGCAACGTGCGCAGCGCGACTCCCGGCGCCGGCGAGGATCGATGACGATCGTCGGGTCGGTCGCGGCGGCAGTGTTGGCCACCGGGTTCGGTGTGTTCCCGGCACTCGCGGCCCCGACAACGGCGGCGGCCGCGCATCCCGCACCGACGTGGACCCAGTACTTCTATCCCCTGAAGGTCGGCTGGACGTGCCACGAGTCGGTCACACAGAGCGGCGTCGACGCCACCGAGACGCTCACGGTGGCAGCGGTCGGTGCGACGCCTACTGGGCAGTCCGTCACCGTGAACGTCGCCGGTTCGACGACGGTGAACGGCTTCAGCGTGCCGGCCAACGTCGCACTGCACTATCTCTTGACCAAGAAGGGAGAGCTGGTCTCGGTGCCCTCGGCGGGCCAGCTGGCCGGGCAGGCCTACCACTTCGAGGGCAACACGACCTTCCCCGACGTGGCGGCTCTCCTGAGTGGCAAGTCCTCCGTGTCGCGCCTGCACATCGCTGCGCCCCTGAGTCAGACGGACCTCACCCAGCTCCAGGCCGTGCTGGCGCCACACGCCACCTCGTTGAACATGGCGGTCGAGCTCCGCCAGAGCGGCTCGATGAGCCCGGTGCTGCACCTCCCCTCGGGCACGACGTTCCACAATGTGCTGAAGGTCCACTCCACGTTGCGGCAGCTCTCCTTCACCAACGTGTCGAAGTCGGGCTCGAAGATCCTCGCCTCCGAGCTCAAGCCCGTCCTGTCCAAGGAGCTGGCCAACACCACCTGGTACGCCCGCGGACGGGGGCCGGTACGCACGCAGGTCGGTGGGCTCAACGGCTACGTGACCGACTGCGGCCTCGACGGCGCGACGACATCGACCACCTCGTAGCCGACCCGCCCGAAGAAATTAGCGATCGACGCCGAGCACGAGCCCGCTCGTCGGCACGCCCGTGCCCGCGGTGACCACGACGTGCTCGAGGTCCGGCACCTGGTTCACCGAGGTGCCCCGCACCAGTCGGACCGCCTCGGCGATCCCGTTCATGCCGTGCAGGTAGGCCTCGCCGAGTTGGCCGCCGTGGGTGTTGATGGGAAGGGCGCCGCCGAGCTCGAGCCGGCCGTCGCGGACGAAGTCCTTGGCCTCGCCCTTGCCGCAGAAGCCGAGCTCCTCCAACTGATAGAGGACATACGGCGTGAAGTGGTCGTAGAGGATGGCGGCCTGCATATCGGCCGGACCGAGGCCCGAGGTCTCCCACAGCTGGCGGGCCACCACCGACATCTCCGGCAGGCTCAGCAGGTCATCGCGGTAGTAGCTGGTCATCATGTCCTGCCCACGACCAGAGCCCTGCGCGGCGGCCCGGACCACCGCGGGCGTCGTGCGAAGGTCGCGGGCCCGCTCGAGCGACGTGACGACCAGCGCCTGGCCGCCGTCGGTCTCCTGGCAGCAGTCGAGAAGGTGGAGCGGCTCGACGATCCACCGGCTCGCCTGATGCTCCTCGAGCGTGATGGGCTGCTCGTAGAACCAGGCCTTGGGGTTGGTCGCCGCGTGCTTGCGGTCCGCCACCGCCACCCGCCCCAGGTCCTCGCTCGTGGCGCCGGTCAGGTACATGTAGCGCTGCGCCGCCATGGCGACCCACGAGGCGGGGGTGAGCAGTCCCACCGGCAGGTACGAGGCCATGTGCGCGTTCTCCGCGTTGGGAAGGGGCGGCCGGCCCTGCACCCCGGCGCCGAAGCGGCTCCCCGAGCGCTCGTTGAAGGCGCGGTAGCAAACGACGACGTCGGCCACGCCCGAGGAGACAGCGAGCGCCGCCTGCTGGATGGTCGCACAGGCGGCACCGCCGCCGTAGTGGATCCGGCTGAAGAAGGTGAGCTCGCCCACGCCGAGGCTGCGCGCAATGTCGACGTCGGGGTTGGTGTCGGAGCTGAAGGTCACCATCCCATGCACCTCGGACGGCGCGATCCCGGCGTCCGCCAGGGCAGCGTCGACCGCCTCGACGGCCAGCCGCAGCTCGGAGCGCCCCGAGTCCTTGGAGAACTCGGTGGCGCCGATGCCCGCGATGGCCACCGATCCCGAGAACGAGTGCGGCATCAGTGCGTGCCCCCGCCCGACGCGTCCCCGGCCGGAAGGACGACGTCGACGGTGCCGGTCACGTGGTCGCCGAGGTCGTTGGCGCCACGGATGGTGACCGTCACGGTGCCGCTCGCACCGTCCTCCGCGAGGGGGCCCTTCCCGGTGACCGAGCCGGTCAGCGTCATGGTGCAGTCGGGGTAGTTGGGTGCGCCGAGCCGGATGCGCACCGCGGACAGCCAGCTGCGCGGTCCGGACCAGTCGGTGACGTAACGCCCCACCAAGCCGTTCGTGGTGAGGATGTTCATGAAGATGTCCTTCGAGCCCCGCTCCTTGGCCAGCACGGAGTCGTGATGCACGTCCTGGTAGTCCCGGCTGGCCAGGGCGCCCGAAACGATCAGGGTGCGGGTGATGGGCAGGACCAGTATCGGGAGCTGGTCACCGACCGCCACCCGTCCGTACGTCGGGCCGTCGGTCGGGCCGTAGGTCGCGCCGTCCGTCGCGCCGTCCGTCGGGCCGTCCGTCGGGCCGTCCGTCGGGCCGCGGTCCACCGCGCTCGCACCAGGCGTCACGGCGCCGCCTCGGCCGACGCCAGGGCCCGCTCGGCGATCTCGGCGCCCAGCCGGGCGAGCTGCACGCTCGGACCACCCAGCATGAGCTCGATCTGCTTGCCCCACAGGAAGTAGCGGTGGATGGGGTACGAGATGTCCGCGCCCATCCCCCCGTGCAGGTGCTGGGTGGTGTGGACCGTCCGCTGTCCCCGCTCGGAGGCCTGCCACTTGGCCACCCGGGCCGCGTCGGCGGCGTCGCGTCCGGTGTCGAAGCGCCAGGCCGCGTTCTGCCACGTGACGCGGATCGCCTCGATGTCGATGGCCGCATCCGCCGCCTTGAGCATGGTGCCCTGGAACGTGCTGAGCGGCCGTCCGAACTGGTGCCGCGTGTTGAGGTACGCCGCGGTCGCGCGTCAGCGCCGCCTCGCAGACGCCGGTCTGCAGCGCGCACAGTCCGATGGTGGCGGCCACGAGGACGAAGTCGAGCGCGGAGCGGCCCAGGTCGGGGCCGACGAGCACGTCGGCCGGCGCCACCGTCACCCCCGCCAGCATCACGTGCGGGTGGATCTCGCGGTTGGTCGTCACGGTGCGCTCGAGCGAGACCCCGGCGGCCAGTGGGTCGACCAGTGCGAGGACCACGCCGTTCTCGGCGCGGGCCGGCACGATGATCCTCCTCGCCACGTGCGCCTGGGGCACGGCCAACTCGGTGCCCTCGAGCAGCCACCCCCCGTCGGGCACCGCGGTGGCCTGCACGGGCGGGACCGAGGTTGGGCTCGAGACCACGCCGTTCAGCGCGGCGGTCAGAACAACGTCACCGGCGACCACACCGGGCAGCCACATGGCGCGCTGGGCCTCCGACCCGAAGTGCGCGATGGGCAGCGCACCCAACACCAGGGTCGCCCACAACGGCACGGGCGCGACGGCGTTGCCCTGCGCCTCGAGGAGGAGGCACAGCTCCATGAGCCCCTGAGCGGCGCCACCTTCCGACTCGGGCACCCCCAGACCGAGCAGGTCGGCATCGGCCAGCGCCTGCCACAGCTGGTGGTCGATGCGCTCGTCGCTCGACTCAACCCCGACGATGCGTTCCGGCTCGACGAGGCGACCCGAGAAGATCCCGGTCGCGGCCTCTGACACCGCGAGCTGTTCCTCGCTGAAGTTGAAGTCCATCAGGAGCCCTTCCCCGATCCCGACGCCGACACGCCCGTCGGCACGAACACGGGCAACGACAGCTCCTCGTCGTGGTCGACGAACTCGGCCCGCACCGCCATCCCGATCGAGATGTCCTCGAGGTCGACGCCACCGAGATTCGCCACGACACGTGTCCCCTCTTCGAGCTCGACGAGGCCGATCGGCAACGGGTAGTCGAATGCCGGAACCTGCGGATAGTGCACGACCACGTAGGAGTACACGGTCCCCCGGCCCGAGGACACCACCGTGTCCCACTCGAGCGAGCCGCACACCCCGCACGCCGGCAGCGGTGGGTGGCGCAGCGTGCCGCACGACGTGCAGTGCTGGATCAGCAGTTGGTGGGCCCGGGCGCCCTCGAACCAGAACGCGTTGTCCTGGGTGAGGGCGGGCCGCGGCCGAAATGGGCGCGCCGGCCGGCGTTCGGGCGGCAGGTACTTGAGGATGCGGAAGCGCATGGTGGCGACGGGCTCGCCGGCGTCGAACAGCGCCTGCACCACGTCCGGCGTCACCGCCTCAGCCGGCGGCACGTCGGTGTCGGACACGGCGACGTAGTCCATCCGCGTCGTCACGAAACGGCCCGTGCCGAGTCCCGTGCGCTTGGGCTCCGAGATCGACTCGATGACCGAACGCACCAGCAGGCGGTCACCCACCACCAGCGGCCGTCCGTACTGCTGGTCGCAGTTGGTGGCGACCACCGAGGTCAGGCCCTCGTCGTCGAGCAGGCCCATCATGCGGTCGCTCGGGCCGCTGCCCTGCGCGGTGCCCGCCGCCCGCGCCGCATCGACCAACATCGAGGCGCGCAGGCCGCGCATGATCCAGGCCTGCAGCATGGTGGGCGGCGCGACAAGCTCGTCGAACCCGGCCTCCCGGGCCGCCGCGTCGGACACGTAGACGGGGTTCTCGTCGCCCATCGCCTCGACCCAGTGCCGGATCATGGGCACGTTCACGGCGTGCGGCGACAGCGTCGGCGCACCTGAGACCGCGCCCACCAGCGCCGCGAGCTCGGCCGAGTGGTCGGGGAACGGCGTCAGCTCCTCGAACCGCTCCGTCGACGACGCTGACGCCGTCGACGACGCTGACGCCCTCGACGCCATCGATGGAGACGACGATGACGAGGACGAGGACGAGGACGACGCCGCGCTCATCGCGCCCCCGGGTCATCCCCAGCCCGGCCGTGGCCACGATCTCGCGCTGCACCTCGTTCACCCCGCCCCCGAAAGTGTTGACTTGCGCCTGGCGCGCCGTGGCCTCGAGCCGACCCCGCAGCAGCGCGCCGGGCGAGCCCGGCGTGAGGTACCCGGCCGTGCCCGCCACCCCCAGCAGCAGGCGCACCACCTCGAGAATCCGCTCGGTCCCGAAGACCTTGATCGAAGACGATTCCGCCCCGGTCAGTTCCCCGTCGCCCACGTGCACCGCCATGCGCCAGTTGAGCAGCCACATCGCCTCGAGCTCTGCGTGGCACTTGGCCAGATCCATCTGCACCCAGCCCTGGTCGATCAGCGTCTTGCCGTCGCCCGTGTCCTGCCTCGCCGCCCAGGCCACCACGTTCTCGTAGAGCGAGATGGCCAGCCCGCTCCAGGCGGCCAGACCCACCCGCTCGTGGTTGAGCTGGGTGGTGATCATGCGCCAGCCTTCGTTCTCGTCCCCGACGCGGTTCGCCACGGGTACGCGGACGTTGTCGTAGAAGGTCTGCGTCGTCGTCAGCCCGCCGACCGTGTGGATGATCGACCACTCGAACCCGTTCGACGTCGTCGGGACGCACAGGATCGAGATGCCCTTGTGCTTGGGTACGTCGGGGTCGGTCCGCACCGCCAGCCAGATGTAGTCGGCCTGGTCCGCGCCCGAAGTGAAGATCTTCGCCCCGTTCACGACGTACTCCTCGCCGTCGCGCACAGCTCGCGTGCGCAACGAGGCCAGGTCGGTGCCGGCTTCGGGCTCGGTGTACCCGATGGCGAAGTTCAGCTCGCCGGCGAGGATCTGCGGGAGGAAGAACGACTTCTGCTCGGGCGTGCCGAAGCGCATGATGGTCGGCCCGACGGTGTTGATCGTGACAAACGGGAAGGGCGCGCCGGCGCGACGCGTCTCGTCGAAGAAGATGAACTGGTCCGTCGCCGGGCGGCCCTGCCCACCGAACTCCACCGGCCACCCGATGCCGAGCCACCCGTCCTTGCCGATCTGGCGCACGACCTCGCCCCACGCGTCACCGCCCTCGCCACCCTCGGCCAGTCCGGCGCGCACGTCGTCGGTCAGCAGCTCGGCGTAGTAGGTGCGCAACTCGGCGCGCAGCTGCTGCTGTTCGGGGCTCTCTTCGAGGAACATCGTGGGGCAGCCTCGCGTGCTCGCTGCGGTCCCTGCCAGGTCAAGGCCGCGCTCGCTCAAAACTGTAACACGTTCTCGTTTTTCGGTCCGGCGGAACAGGGTGCGGCCGCCGCGCCGGGTCCGCCCGAGCCGTCCCGGCGGCCGGACCTCAGCCGGCCGGAGCGGCGACGGAGGCCAAGATGCCGAGGAACTCGGTCCACCCTCCTCGTGGGAACTGCGGTATTCCTCGGGCAGTCCTCGATGGGTCAGGGTGACCACGGTCTCGTCGCCGTCGGGCGCAAGGACCACCTCGACCGTGCTGCTGCCGGGGGGAAAGTCGTCCCGGCCCTCGACGCCCCACGTGAACACCACGCGGTGCGGCGGGTCGACCTCGATGAAGGTGCCCCGGGCCGGATTGCCGCGCACATCGACGGCGAAGACGCCGCCGGGACGGGGGTCGAGCTCTGCGGCGTCGGCGATCCACTTGGTGGCCAGGGCGGGGTCGATGAAGTAGGGAAAGACGACGTCGGGGCGCGCCGCGATGCGCACGCTCGCCGTCACCGGGGGCATCGATGCCGCGGTGGACATTGGTCAGTGTGCTCCTTGTGTCGGTCGTGGTCTCGGGTGGTCGCGCTCGACGGCCTGGCGCAGTCGCTCCAGCGCGTCGGGCCAGAGCTCGTCGAGCAGGTCACGCACGGGCTCCAGTGACCCACCGCGGAAACGGTAGAGGCGGCGGGTGCCCTGGCGGCGCTCGTCGAGCAACCCCGCCCGCTTCAGCACGGTCAGGTGTTGGCTCACGGCCTGCTGGGTGAGCGCGAAGTTGGCGGCGATCTGCCCGGCTGCCATCTCGTCGTCGCGGACGAGGCGAATGATGGCGCGCCGATGTGGATCGGCGAGCGCCCGCAGGACCGAATCGGGCTCTGCGGGTCGCTCCGCGTCCTCGCGCGCCGGCATCACGCCACCATTCTCACGGGCGGGCAGGCCCGGTCGGCGTCACTCCTCGGTGTCTGCTCGTGCCGCCCCGCGGCCGTGCCGCTCCGGCCGGCCCTCGCCCGTCTCGGCGTAGGCGACCAGGCTGGCGGCGTAGTGCGTCCACCCCGCGAAGCACATGTCGAAGCATTCGAGCTGCGGGGTGAGCCCGTGGTGGCGGAAGTGCAGCACCGACCCGTTGCCTGACGCCGAGACCTGGAAGACGATGGTGGTGCCGGCCCACTCGGGCGTGAGCGGTGCGCGCTCGACCTGCCACACGACCCGGTCCGCTTCGGCGGGCGCCGGGTGGATGACGATCTGCTGCTTCCCCTCCTGAAAGGACACCACCAGCGTGCCTCCCACCTCGGCCGATCCGGTCGTGGGCCCCCACCAGGCGGCGACGGCCTCGGGCGTGCGCAGCGCACTGAGCACGCGGTCCGGCGGCGCGCCCACCTGCAACGTGGCAGCGAAGTCCTCTGCGGTCTCGGGGTGGTCCGTTCGAGCGGTCATGGGGTGGCCTTTCTGTTCTCGGTCGCTCGTGCACATTCACAAGCAACTCCTTTTACAATCCTCTACTTGTGAATTAGGATTGTCAACCCCTCCGCCGCGTCCGGGAGGAAATTCCGGGGTCCGGAGGGCGGCGGGGGCGGCACCGTCAGGCGGGAGACCCGACGGTGGGCGTGTCGCCAGCGTCGCCGGCGGCGAGCGGGGCCGAGGCGAAGAGGTTGAGACCGAGGCGCTCGGAGAAGTACGTCGTGATCCGCTGGCCGCGGACGCTGTTGCCGGCCCCGTCGAGTGGCGGGGAGTAGGTGCCGACGCCCCCTTTGCCCGGCGACACCGTCACCAGCCCCCCGCTGATACCGCTCTTGCCGGGGAGCCCGACATCGTAGAGCCAATCCCCGGAACGCTCGTACAGCCCCGAGGTGGCCAGGACGGCGAGCACCCTCCGGCAGCACGCCGCCGAGACGGCGCGCTGCCCCGTCAAGGGGTTGACACCACCGTCGGCCAGCGTGGCACCCATGACGGCCAGGTCCCGCGCCGTCACCCGCAGCGCGCATTGGCGCGTGTACACGTCCGTGGCCAGCTCCGGATCGGAGTACATGCGCCCGTAGCCGTAGAGCAGGTGTGCGATGCCTCGATTGCGGAAGTTCGTCGCCACCTCTGAGCCGTAGACCTCCTCGTCGACCTCGAGGCGACGCCCGGCGAAGCAGGACAGCACGTCCGCGATGCGCTCGAACTTCTCGTGGCCCGACGCACCCGGGACCAGGCTGGTCGTGGCCAGCGCGCCGGCGTTGACCATCGGATTCATGGTCCGGTTGGCGTTGAGCTCGATGCCCATGACCGAGTCGAAGGGCAACCCGGTGCTGTTCACCCCGAGCTTGCGGCGGGCCTCTTGATGTCCGAGCGCGTCACACACCAGGGCGAAGACGAAAACCTTGGAGATGCTCTGAATGGTGAACTCCATCTCGACGTCGCCGATGGCGAAGACCCCGCCGCGCACGGCGGCCACGCAGACGCCGAACGCATCGGCCGGCGCGCCGGCCAGCGCCGGGAGGTAGTCGGAGACCGTCCCGGCGTCGAGGTGGCGAAAGAGCTCATAACCCTCGGAGACGGCGGCACGCACGTCGGTGTCGGCTGGCAGGTATCCGGTCGAGACCCGCTCGTCCACCTCCACATCCATGTCGTCGCCCAGGTCGTCGTCCATGGGCGCATTCTGCTGCGCCGGTCTGTGGCCCGCGCCGCTCGGACTCGCCCACGCCCTCCGCGTCGCCCTCGGTCCGCCCGTCGGTCCGCCCTCGGTCTGCCCTTGCTCCGCCCTCGGTCCGCCCAGGTCCTGCCCGCGTGCCTCGGCCGCCAACTCGGCGATGCGGCGCAGGGCAGCGGTGGCTTCCCAGGTGGCCCCTGGCCGTGACGGCGGCAGGCCGGCCGTGCCTATGATCGACTGACACACGTTCTAGAAATGAGCGCAAAAGACCTGGCAAGCGCGCAACGGCCGGGATGGTCCGAAAGGGGGGCCCGTGAGCCTCGAGGAGATCGACCTGGTCGACGGTCGCAACTTCGTGGCGGGAGTACCCCACCACTGGTTCGCCGAGCTGCGACGGGAGGCGCCCGTCTACTGGCACCCCGAAGCGGTGGCCCCACGAGGCGGCTTCTGGGCCATCACCCGCTACGACGACTGCGTGCAGGTCAACCGGGACTGGGAGCACTACTCCTCCGCGCGTCGCGGCTCCCTCTTCCACGAGATGGACGACGACCAGCTCGCCCAGCAGCAGCTGATGATGGTCAACATGGACCCGACCATGCACACGCGCTACCGGCGGCTGGTCAACAAGGGCTTCACGCCCAAGATGGTGCGCGACCTCGAGCAACAGATCGTCGCCTATGCCGACGGGATCATCGACTGCGGTGTGCGAGCGCGGCACGGCCGACTTCGTCGTTGAGATCGCGGCCGAACTGCCGCTGCTCGTCATCGCAGAGCTGCTCGGCGTGCCCCAGGAGGACCGGCGCATGGTCTTCGACTGGTCGAACCAGATGATCGGCGCCGAGGACCCCGAGTACCAGGTCACCGACGCCGAGCCGGGTGAGGCCGCCATGCAGGTCTACAGCTACGCCGAGGACCTGGCATCGCAGCGCCGGCTCACGCCACGACAGGACCTCGTCTCGGTGCTCATCGACGCCGAGGTGGAGGGTGAGAAGCTGAACGAGCTCGAGCTCGATCTCTTCTTCCTCCTCCTCATCGTCGCCGGCAACGAGACGACGAGGAACCTGATGTCCGGCGCCATGACCGCCTTTTTCGACCACCCCGAGCAGTGGGAGCTGCTCCGCCAGGATCGCTCGCTGCTCCCCAATGCGGTCGAGGAGATGCTGCGCTACGTGACGCCGGTGATGCACTTCCGCCGCACCGCCACCACGGACATGGAGGTGCGCGGCCAGGAGATCAAGCAGGGCGACAAGATCGTCTTCTGGCACACCTCGGCCAACCGCGACGAGGACGCGTTCGACGACCCGGACACCTTCGACGTGACCCGCTCCCCCAACAACCACATCGCCTTCGGTGGCGGCGGTCCCCACTTCTGCCTGGGGGCGAACCTCGCCCGCATGGAGATCATGGTGATGTTCGACCGCGTGCTCGATCGGATACCCGATATCCGTCTCGACGGCGAGGTGCAGCGGCTGCAGTCGAACTTCATCAACGGGACCAAGCACATCCCGGTCGCCTTCGACGCCTTCCGCCCCCGTCGGGGGCATGCCGCTGCCCGCCCGGGCGCGCTGAGGATCCCGATGGCCGAGCGCACAGTCCGCTTCCACCAGTCCGTCGCCTTCCTCCCCACGAGCCAGCTGCTGCCGCTGGCCCGCGCCTGCGACGAGTTGGGGTACGGAGGCGATGAACATCTCGGACCACCTGTTCAACCCGCGTCACCTCGAGTCGCGCTACACCTACTCGAAGCGCGAGGACGGCGCACCCGATTGGGGGACCGACACGCCGTGGCCCGACTCGATTGTCAGCATCGCGGCCATGGCCGCGTCGACGACAGAACCTGCTCTTCACGACGGCGGTCTACGTGGCACCGGCCCGTGACCTCATCAGCGTGGCCCGGTCGGTCGGCACCGCGGCGGTGCTCTCGGGCAACCGGGTACGCCTGGGAGTCGGCGTCGGCTGGTGCAAGGAGGAGTTCGACCTGACCGGCCAGGACTTCCGCACCCGGGGCAAGCGGCTCGACGAGATGATCGTCGCCCTGCGCGCCCTGTGGCAGAGCGGGTGGGTCGAGCTCCACGGCGAGTACTACGACGTACCCGAATGCCAAATGGAGCCCGCGCCCACTGAACCGGTGCCGATCATCGGCGGCGGCCACTCCCCCGTGGCGTTGCGCCGCACCGCAGAGCTGTGCGACGGCTGGATCGCCGCCGGCGCCTACAGCGAAGAAGAGGCGTGGGCGCACCTCGCCGACCTGCACGTGGCGCTGGAGAAGGCGGGTCGCAACGACGAGGACGACTTCTGCATCTACCTTTCGCTCAACGAACCGCCCGATGTCGACATGTATCGCCGCTTCGTCGACGCCGGCGTGACCGATTTCGTGTGCGCTCCGTGGATGTTCGTCGACGTCGCCTCCGGGCACCCCCGATGACGAGGCGCTTTCGGCCCGGCTGGGCGCGGTGCGCTGGTTCGCCGAAGACTTCGTCCAGAAGGTCTGAGACGCTCGGGGCGGATCGAGAGGAGCCAGACGTGAAGACGATGAAGATCGGCCTGCAGCTCGGCTACTGGGGCTCGGGCCCGCCTCCCGAACGCCCTCGAGCTGGTGACGGAAGCGGACCGCCTCGGCTACGACTCCGTCTGGACGGCGGAGTCCTACGGCTCCGACGCGCTGACGCCGCTGGCCTGGTGGGGGTCACGCACCGAGAAGGTGCGCCTCGGCACCTCGCTGTGCCAGCTCTCGGCCCGCACGCCGACGGCCATGGCCATGGCCGCGCTGACCATGGACCACCTCTCGGGCGGCCGATTCGTCCTCGGCCTCGGCGTCTCGGGCCCCCAGGTGGTGGAGGGCTGGTACGGCCAGCCCTTCCCCGCCCCCCTGGCCCGGACCCGCGAGTACGTCGACGTGGTGCGTCAGGTCCTCGCCCGCAAGGCGCCGGTGACCAACGACGGGCAGCACTACCCCCTGCCCTATCCGGGCGGCACCGGCCTCGGCAAGCCGCTCAAGCCGATCGTGCACCCGCTACGAGCCGACGTGCCCATCATCCTGGGCGCCGAAGGACCGAAGAACGTCGCGCTGGCAGCAGAGATCGCCGACGGCTGGTTTCCCATCTTCTTCTCGCCCAAGGCGATGTCGTCCTTCGAGGCCTCCCTCGACGAGGGGTTCGCCCGGCCGGGCGCACGCCGCGGCGCCGAGGACTTCGAGGTACTGGCCTTCGCGCCCACCGTGATCGACGACGATACCGAGGCCGCGGCGGACGGCTTCCGCCCCTACCTCGCGCTCTACATCGGGGGCATGGGTGCCAAGGAGATGAACTTCCACTTCGACGTCTTCGCGCGGATGGGGTACGAGGAGGCGGCGCACAAGATCCAGGACGCGTATCTCGACGGGCGCAAGGACGACGCGGCGGCGGCGGTCCCCACCTCCATGGTCGAGGACATCGCCCTCGTGGGTCCCGTCGAGAAGATCCGCGACGACCTCGAGGCCTGGCGCGCCTCGCGTGCCACCACCATGCTGGTCAACGGCGACCTCGACGACCCTGCGCACCATGGCCGAGCTCGTGCTCGGCTAGTCGCGGCGCAGCGTGACGGACGGCTCCCGCCGGCCCATCTTCTTCTGCCGGCGCTGGGACCTGCTCGGGGCCCGCCTCATTGCCCTCACCAACACGATCGCAGTGGCGCGGTCCTTCGGGTATGAGTTCCGGTTCATCTGGCCTGAAGGCCCCGACCCGTACATCGCGGACCCGACGCCATTACTTGCTCGAGAGTTCCTCCAGCGCTTCGAATGCACCGAGGAGGACGTGGCAGGGCCGCACCGTGCTCACCGAAGGTGAGATCCTCTTCCGGGACCGAGCGGGCGTGCGCGAGCTCTTGGCCGGTCTGGACGACCAGGTCCTCGTGGAGATCCAGCATCCCTTCGACATCGTCCACCCACGTGACGACGACCCAGTCGAGGCAGCGAGGAGATTCGTCGACGCCTTCCGCTCCATCGAGTGGAGCGACGAAGCGCAGCAGCTCGTCGACCTCGCCTCCGCCTGGAATGGCGACGAGGTCACTTCGGCGCTGCACGTGCGGGGAGGAGACATCGTCTCGGGTGACTGGCGCCACTCCATGTACTACGGCAAGTACATGCCGCTTCCCTACGTCGACCTACGCCGCCGAAGAGCTTTCACGGGGAGCGAGGCCCCTGCTCGTGCTGTCGGACAATGCGATGCTGCTGGCTTGGCTGCGACGTCGCTTCGATTCCATCGTGACCGCGGCCGACATCGTCCCGCGGTACGACCAGCTCCCCGTCATGCTGCGAGCGTTCGCGGACATCCTCGTGATGTCGCGCTGCGACGCCTTCTACGGGCCGTCGGACAGCGCTTTCAGCACGCTGGCGTCCCGGGTCGGCGGTCGCCGCATGGTGCCCGCCGATCGCCTCGTGCCTCCGGGAGAGGAACGCACCGTCCTGTCCTCGGGGATCCTTCGGACCGAAACCGACCTGATCGAGCTCCCGTTCCTGCGGCCCTTTGTGGCGCGCGACATCGCCTGGTACCTCGACGTGTTCGGCGACGATGCACCGTTGGGCGAGCAGCTCGATCTGGCCCGTCGAGCGGCGGCCCTCGACCCGGGCTCCATGGGGATCGCCGCCCGCCTCGCCCAATTGGCGGCCCTGCACGGGGATCGGCAACAAGCGGCGGAGGCGGCCGCAGCCGCCGTACGCATGGGTCGGGACGTCGAGGCAAATCCCGACGTGTTGGTCGAGTCGTTGGCCACGCAGGTGGCGGTCGAGTGTTTCGAGCTCGTCCTGGGGCGCCCGCAGCGCCACGGACTGCGCCGGGCGCTCCACCGGCCCGCCACTCCAGAAAAGCAACGCGCCAGCATCACGTCCGGCCTGGACAGACTGCAGTCCACGATCCAACTCGTGCGCGAGACGCAGCCCTACGAGTTCGAGAGCGCATGTCCTCGCGGAGAACCTACGGGACCTCGTCGGCATGGCGGCGTGGCTCTCCGAGGCGGACGACGCCGTGCTGAGCACCCTCCAACGGCGCAGCGTCTCGTGGGACGGCACTGCGCTCGAGATGGGACTCGTTCCGCGAACCGGTTCTGGGCGCCCACTACGACGACTCCATCTTTCCGGCGGTGGTGCGCAACCTTGATCGAGCCGTCATCCATCTTTCCCAAGCCATCGGCAGTTTGATGACCCCCCTGCGCCAAGACCGGACGGAAGCGATCCGGGGCCACGTCGATGCGGTCACGGTCAGCCCGACGGGCGTGCACTGGCTGCAGGGCTGGGTCACCGAGAGCGTCGGGCCGCAGGGAAGGCCGGTGGGCGGGTTGGCCCTCGTCACCTCGGACGCCTACACGGGGAGCGCGGCCACCAGGTTCACGCTCCCCGACTTCGAGGCCACCCTCGGTCCCAGCGCCCGGAGCGCCATCGGTTTCCGCCTGCCGGTCCTCCGTGCCGTGAGGGACACGGCGGCTACCTTCCGCGTCTTCGTCCTCGCGAGGGACGGGAGGGCGAGCGAGTTGCCGCGCGGCTGACCTCGCTTGGCCCGGTGCCATCCGGATCGGGAACCGGTCCAGGCGATCCCGGTCTAGTCGAGGCTGAAGGGCGGGTAGTCGTCGGTGATGAGGTAGATGTAGATGCTGACCCGATTGGACCAACGGACCACGCCGACGATGTAGTTGCGCAGACTGTCGGGCCACCGTCCGGTGATCAGGACGGCGAAGAACCCGATGATCGCGGCGACGTAGACGCCGATGCCCAGAACGAACAAGACGACGTAATGAGGAAAGGCCAAGAGCCACTTCACGAAGATAAGACCGCGGCTGAGCTTGGGCGCCGGCTCGACCGAGAGATGAGCGGGGTCCGTGCCCGGGTCCGGCCCGACGGTCTGGAATTCGAACGCCGGGTAGCTCTCGCGCATGAACAGGACGTAGGACCCGACGCGCCACTGGTACCGGTGCGTCATGGCGATAAATCCGAAGAAGCTCTCCGGCATCCGCCCGGTGAACAAGATGGCAAAGAACGACAGCAGCCAGATGATGCCCTCGACGATTCCCAGTGCGTAGAGGACGATCAGCTGCGGTATCGCCAGCAGCCAGTGGACGAGGGGCCGCCACCGGGCGATCGTGTCAGGCGCATCGAGGTCGAGTTGGAGCGGATAGGCCGGCACTGGGAGTGCGGGGCTGGTCACGAGAAAAGGGTATCCCCATGCCGTCCCACGAACGGGGACCGTTCCCCGTCGAGAACGGCGCGCCGAGGGCGGGGTCGAGAACCCCGGCACCGGGCCTTGCCTGGGCGCTGACCAGGCATTCACGAACCGGTCACACTGGTCGACCACAATGCGGTGCATGACCCTGTTCGACGTCTCCACGTTCGACGAGGCGGACCCCGCGCTCGAGAAGCCCGGGACCCGGCCAAAGGTCCGGCCAGAGGGTGTCACGGGCGTGCCTGGTCCGGCGGAGCCAACGATCTCGTCACCGTTCCTTTCGGCAGTCCGCACCGCGTCGGGGCCCGAGGTCGAGGTCCGCGTGAAGCGCGCGCCGCAAGAAGACATCGGAGGCCAAGTGGATCGGCGGACGGATCGTCGTCACGCTGCCCGCCCATCTCGACGTGGAGTCGCGGCAGAAGACCATCGACTGGCTGGTCAACCGGCTGATCACACGCTCTCGATTCGAGACACCCCTCGACGACGACGCGCTCTCGGCGCGCGCCGTTGCGCTGAGCGAGCGCTACCTCGTCGGCGTGCGTCCGGTGTCAGTCCGCTGGGTCACCAACCAGACGGCACGCTGGGGTTCGTGCTCCTACTACTCGGGGCACATCCGCGTCTCGCACCGCCTGCGCGCGGTGCCCAGCTGGGTGCTCGATTCGGTACTGGTGCACGAGGTGGCGCACCTGACCCATCCGGACCACTCCCCCGCCTTCCATCGGCTGGCCGGCGCCTACACGCGTCACGACGAAGCGGGCACGTTCCTCGCCGGGTACGGGCTCGGGCTCGCCAACGCCGGAGACGTAGAGACCGCCTCGGGCCGCGGCGGTCGCCGACCCCGGGCGCCTCAGACGGGCTCGTCCGCCAGGATCCTCCCGAGCCGCCGCAGGCTCTCGTTGGCCCCACCGAGCGTCAGTTCGATCTGCTCGGTGAGGAGGAAGAAGCGGTGCAAGGGGTAGTCGCGGTCGACACCTACGCCGCCGTGCAGGTGTGAGGCGGCGTGGACGACACGTTGACCACCCTCGGCCGCCCAGTACTTGGCCACCGCGATCTCCGCCGTCGCCGGAAGCCCCGCCGCCAACCGTGACGCCGCCTGCCACGCCGTCAGCCTGATCGCCTCGGTATCGACGTAGGCGTCCGCGGCGCGTTGGCCCACCGCCTGGAAGGTGGCGATGGGCTTCTCGAACTGCACCCGCGTCTTGGTGTACTCGGCGGTCAGCTCCAGCGCGGCCGCACAGGCACCCGCCTCCTCGATGCAGAGCGCGGTGGTGGCGAACTCGGTGATGCACGTGATGACGGCGGCACCGTCGGCGCCCTCACCGAGCAGGCGGTCCGGGGCGACAGTCATGCCGTCGAGCTCGATGATGGCCTCGGGCCGTCCCGTGGTCGTCGTCTGCATCGTCATCGTGATCCCCGCTCGCCTGCGGGTCCACGATGAACACGCCGGCGCCGGTCACGCCACCGTCAGCGCCGTGGCATGTCGCGGGCACCAGCACGGCGTCAGCAATGAGCGCCGCCGGCACGCAGGCCTTGGTCCCCGCGAGCACCCAGGACCCGTCCGCCTGTGCCGTCGCCGTGGTGGCGGGCTCCGTGCCTCCGGGCACGATCACCTCGCCCACCAGCTCCGCCATAGCCGCCGTGAGGATGGTCTCGCCCGCCACCACGCCGCTCAGCCAGGTCTTGCGTTGCTCGTCGGTGCCGAAGCGGTCGATGGGAAGCGCGCCGTAGACCATCGTCTCGACCACCGGGACGTAGGCCGCCGTGCGTCCCGCCGGCTCGATGACCAGACAGGCCGCCACGAAGTCGAGCCCCGCTCCGCCGACGTCCTCGCCCAGATGGATGCCGAGCAGGCCCGCGTTGGCCAACTCCCGCCACAGATCGCGGTCGATGGGACCCTCGTCACCCGCCTCGGCCTCGATCGCCTTCAGGCGGTCGTGGGTGGCGCGTTCGCCGAAGATCTGCGCGGCCAGCTGGCGCACGGCCTCCTGCTCTTCGCTGTACATGAAGTCCATGGGATTCTCCTGGCTGGTTCCTGGCTCGGCTCGGCCGCTCAGCGCAACGACCGCGGCATGCCGAGGCCGAAAATGGCGATGAGGTCGCGCTGGATCTCGTTGGTGCCGCCGCCGAAGGTGAGGATGATCATCGAGCGGGCGTACATCTCCAGCCGCCCGGCGATCACCGCCGCCGGCGAGCCCCGCTTGAGGTAGCCGGCCTGCCCGATGATCTCCATCAGGGACCGGAACGCCCGCAGGTAGAACTCGGTGCCGAACACCTTGATCGAGGATGCGTCGGCCACGTCGAGATGCCCCTGCGTCCCCTGCCAGGCCACCTTCCAGTTGATCAGACGGAGGAACTCGAGCTCGGCGTGCACCCGGGCCAGGTGCTCCTGCACCCATTCCTGGTCGACGACGCGCCGGCCGCCCGGACAGCTTGGTGGCCTGCGCCCACGCCCGAACGTCGCCCAGCACGCGCTCGATGATCCCGGGCGAGCACAGCGTCACCCGCTCGTGGTTCAGCTGGTTGGTGATGAGGTTCCAGCCCTGGTTCTCGCCGCCGACGAGGGCCGTGGCCGGGACACGTACGTCCTCGTAGAACGTGTAGTTGATGTTGTGGTCCCCGAGGAGCTTCATCGGGACCACGCGGATGCCCGGTGTGCTCCATCGGCACGAGGAACATGGAGATGCCCTTGTGCTTGGGCACGTTCGGGTCGGTCCGCGTGGCGAGCCAGATGTAGTCGGCGTCGCCGGCCAGACTGGTGAAGATCTTCGAGCCGTTGATGACGTACTCCTCGCCGTCGCGAACGGCCCGCGTCGTCAGCGAGGCCAGGTCGGTTCCCGAGTTCGGCTCGGTGTAGCCGATGCAGAAGTGGATCTCGCCGGCCAGGATCTTGGGGAGGAAGAACTCCTTCTGCTCCGGCGTGCCGAAGTTCATGATCGTCGGTCCGACCGTGTTGATGGTGAGCATCGGGACAGGCGCCCCGCTGCGCATCGACTCGTCGAAGAAGATGAACTGCTCGATGGCGGAGCGGCCCTGACCGCCCCACTCCTTGGGCCAGCCGATGCCGAGCCAGCCGTCGCTGCCCATCTGCTTGACCACCTTGCGCACGACCGGCCCGATGCCGCCCGCATGCGAGAGCTCCTGCTCGAGCTCGGGCGTCAGGAGGTTCTCGTAGTACGCACGCAGCTCGCTCTTCAGCGCCTGCTGCTCCTCGGTGTAGACAATTTCCATCGGTCGGTCCCTCCCGGGTGACGCGGGCACATCGTCCCACGTCAACGCCATGCCGTCGCCGGCCGATCGTCAAGGCTCGGCGCAGCTAGAACACGTTACATTCGGCTCCGCCGAAACGGCCAATGACGACTCGGGCGGGCCGTTTGCTACCGGCGAGTAACCTGCAGTCCGCCCGGAGCCGTTCCCCGGCTCCGATCGGATCTATCGGATCGATACGAGGAGCCGTCACCATGCCTGAAGCCGTCATCGTCGCCACGGGCCGCACGCCGATCGGGCGGGCCAACAAGGGGTCTCTCGTCGAGTGCCGCCCCGACGACCTCAGTGCCCTGGTGATCCGTGCCGTGCTCGAGAAGGTGCCGCAACTGGACCCGGCCCAGGTCGAGGACGTGCTTCTGGGATGCGGGCAGCCCGGAGGCGAGGCGGGCTACAACGTGGCGCGGGTGGCGGCCATCCTGGCCGGCCTCGTCGACGTCCCCGGCGTGACGGTCAACCGCTACTGCTCCTCCTCGCTGCAGACCATCCGCATGGCGGCCCACGCCATCCGCGCCGGCGAGGGCGACGTCTTCGTGGCGGCGGGCGTCGAAACCGTCAGCCGCTACATGCACGGCGCGTCCGACACTGGTCCGCACAACGTCGAGTTCGCCCGGGCGGAGGAGCGCACGAAGCTGCGTGCTCCCGCAGTGACCGAGCCGTGGACGCCGCCCGAGGGGCTGCCCGACGTCTACATCGCCATGGGACAGACGGCGGAGAACGTGGCGGAGTACGAGAAGGTGTCCCGTCTGGAGATGGACGAATTCGCGCTGCGGTCCCAGAAGCGTGCCGTCACATCGCAGGAGAACGGCTTCTTCGAGCGTGAGATCATCCCGGTCACGCTCGCCGACGGCACCGTGGTCACCAAGGACGACGGGCCGCGCCCGAACACGACTCTCGAGGGCCTGTCCAACCTGCAGCCCGTCTTCCGCGAGGGTGGGACCGTCACCGCGGGGAACGCCTGCCCGCTCAACGACGGGGCGGCGGCCGTCGTCGTCATGAGCGACACCAAGGCCAAGCAGCTCGGCATCACACCGCTGGCCCGCATCGTGGCCAGCGGTGTCTCGGGCCTCAATCCCGAGATCATGGGCCTCGGGCCGATCGAGGCCTGTCGCCAGACGCTGGCCCGGGCGAACATGACGATCGACGACATCGACCTCGTCGAGATCAACGAGGCCTTCGCGGCCCAGGTAATCCCGTCGGCCAAGCACCTCGGCATCAGCTGGGACAAGCTCAACGTCAACGGCGGCGCCATCGCGTTGGGCCACCCCTTCGGCCAGACCGGTGCGCGCATCATGACAACGCTGCTCAACGGTCTCGAGGACGCCGGCAAGGCGTTCGGCCTCGAGTCCATGTGCGTCGGTGGTGGACAGGGCATGGCCATGATCGTGGAGCGCCTGAGCTGAACCCCTGAGTCGAACGTTCTCGGCGGGGCGCCTGAGTTCATCTGGCTGCGGGTCGACGCACCTGCGAGTACGCGTGACAGGGCGATCGTCGTGGCCCTCCTGCAGTGGCTCGTCGCGGAGCCTGGAGAGGAGGGTCGAAGTCTCCGAGTGTGTTGCTGACCCGGCGTTTCGGTCCTGGTCGCACTTGGCTGAAGCTCGATGCGAGCCTGCCGTCACCCGGCTGGGCACATGACGGTCCTGCTCCCGGGGGCGAGGTCGAGGGTCAAATGACCGTCCCGCACTTCCGAGTTCAACACCGCGTGCCCGCTGGGATCCAGGGTGACGGGAGGCCCGGTTGCGACCTGGGAACCCTCGACCAGGGTGGTGCCGATCTGCGCGTTGGGAGAGCTGGAGATCGAGAGGGAGCCCCCCGAGTGCGGCGTCGCCAGCACAACGCTCGGATTCGGTCCGGTCGCCAGGACGACCGAGCACCCGTTAGCCGTTGCGCTCACCGTCGCATCGCTGCTACCGACGATACCGAGGGTGCCCGTCACGAGCCGGTTCGGACCGGCCACGACGTCGAGAGCGGCTTCGTCCTCCAGTCGCTGGAGCCCCGACACCGGCACGACGGAGAGACGCCCAGAGCGGACGAAATCGCGCAGGGCGGTCGACGTCAAGTCCGGCGAATAGGTGATGGGTGTCGGGTCGAGGCTGGGTAGCCCCTGTGCCAGCAGGCTCGCTGTCGTCACGATCTGCTCCTGCTGTGGCTGCACGATGGTGAGGCGGCTGGCGGTGAAGCTCCGCAGCAACCCTAGGTTGGCCACGATCACGATCAACAAGACGGCGATTACCGGAACACGAATCTCGAACGCGGGTCTCCCGACCAACGAAACCAGCGTCGCCATGAGCGGGATCAACAGCGCCATCGCGACGTAGACGTAACGCGAGGCGTCGCTCGAACCGCCCAATCCGGAGCGTCCGAGCGCGACCAGCAGATAGAACACGCCCGCACCGAGCGCGAGCCCCAGGACTGCCGGGTGCGCGTGGTACAACCGCGGGAAGGCATAGCCCGTCCACGCCAACAGTCCGACGACGAGCGCCGCGCCCGCCGAGGAGAGCCCAAACGTGTTGCCCAAGGCCGCCGCGGCTCCACTCCAGATGAATCCGGGGGCGTTCAGGAAGCTCGTCAGGCCCACGTGATCCGACGTCACCGCGCTGTGGCCGACGAGCCCGTACCAGAGCAGATAACAACCGACCGGTAGGACAAGGACTCGTAGGCCGCTCCGCCAACCACGTCCAACGATCAGGAACAGACCGACGGCGACGACCATGGCGTCCCCGACGGTCGAGCACATCAGCGAGGCCACCAAGAGCAACGAGACGCCGAGTTCGACGCCGAGTGATGGCGTTCGTCGAGCAACCTCGAGAGCCAGGTATCCGAAGACGAGACCTCCGACGAATGTCATCTGGAAGTCCCACGTCAGATTCTCGGCCCCGGAACCCAGTACCACGAAGAGAGCGGCGAACGTCGTGGCCACCCACCCATCCACCCCTTCACGGAGACAGGTGCGCCACAACAAGTGCGCGAGCACCAAGTGCGCAACGATGGCCAAGAAGATGTATGGGAAGTAGTGCAGGCCGAAGAGGGTGAAGAGGACCCTGTACAACAGGATCGGCAGCGTTGACCAGTGCTCGTTGTGGGGCTGCCAGATACTGAGCGTCGGGTGGTGCAGGCCTCTCTTGACGAGAAAGTCCCAGTCGTCACCGAAGAACCAGAAGTGACGATTCTCCCGAAGCAGGATCGCGAGTCCGGCGACGAGAGTGACGACGTGTACGACGATCACCGCCGGCGTGGCACCGAGCCAATACCGTCGCGACGACTCGGAGAAGTTTTCTTCGAGCTGTCGCTCGGCGGTCGTGAAGGTGGTCATCGCCGGAATCGGACGCCTATCGGGGTTCGGTGCGACCGGTGAGAAAAGCGGCCCCGACACGACAGAAGCGGTCTTCTGTCGCCGTCATGGGCCCGAACTCTACCGACCTCGAGTCCCCCGACGGTGGAGCAGCCGGGAGGGAGTCAGAGGGGAGAATGGGCTCGTCCGCACGTGGTGAACCAGGCGAATCAGGAGCGCTCGTCGGGATCTTTTCGGCGTCGGCGGGGCACCAGCCTCAGGCGCCGACCCCGCGGCATCGAGGAGGGTGGGCGTCGAACCGGCCGGTCTCGTTCACACACCTGCTCGCCGACGCGCCTCCTCGACGGCCGGTGCCGGGCCGGGATCCACGCCTTCGCGGCCGGCCAGGTGCAGCGAGACCAGCTCGCCGACGAGGGCGAGGTCGAAGAAGCGGCACAGGTCGTCGTCGCCCTCGCCGTGAATCTCGAAGAGGCCGGCCATGACCTCGTCGGTCGCGGCGCGCACGGCGGCGAAGAGCGGGCCCACGCCCGGTGGCTCCCCGGCGTGGCGCAAGAGCACGAGCGACATCGTTTGGCGCGTCACGTCTCCGCTCTGGCCCCAGCCGGCCAGCTCGTCGTACGTGAGCGACGGCACCGACGCGGCGAAGGCCGGCGCCTTGGCGTTGCGGTTGACCCCCGACTTCCACCAGCGCGCGGCGGTGGCGGCGACGCCGGCGGCGCCGTAGATCAGCGGGATGGTGCGCCCGAGTCGCCGGGCCAGCTCCTCGGGCGTGCCCCCTGGGGACATCGACGCGTCGCGTCGACGGGCCAGCACTGCAGAGGCTGCCGTCACCGACGGCCTGGGGTCGGGGACGAGGCCCTCGTGCGCGAGCGCGGCCAGCACCGTCACCGTGGCCGCGCCCAACCCGGCGCGACCCGGTGGGTCGGCGCCGACGGCCTCGAGGCCGCACCAGCGCGGCAGCGCTCCCCCTACCGGTCCCGGAATCCGCGGCGGCACCGGCGGCAAGCCGGCCCAGCGGCGACGCGTCGTCACCCCCCACGGCCACCAGGCGTGCGCCGCGCGCCAGTGCCTCGGCCGCCGCGCCCAGCGTCTCCTCGGTGTCGCCTTGGACCGACACCGCCACGACGAGCGTGTGCTCGTCCACGAACGCGGGTACCTCGCCCGCGTCGCCCACCCACAGCGGCACGGCGAGGTGGGGCCGGGCGAGGGCCGCCGCGGCCTCGCACGCAGTCGCAGCAGTGCCGAGGCCGAACGCAGCCACTGCGCGCAGCGGTTCGGGTGCCGGCGGCGCACCGGCGGCGAAGGTCTGCTGAGCCGCCACGAGCGCCGTTGTCAGCTGCTCGGGCAGGCGGGCCGCCTCGTCCCACGCGCCCCGCGTGTCGAGGTAGCCCCAGTCGTTCACCCCTCGGCCGGCCCGGTGGCGCGCACCTTGTCCGTCCCGGCCTTGGCCATCAGCCGCTCATGCTCCCCGTCGCCCACGTCGACCGCCTCCTCGACGAGCAGCACGGGCACGCCGTCGACCACGGCGTAGCTCTTCTTGAGCCGCGGGTTGTAGAGGACGTCCTCGTCTTCGAACCAGAGCAGGGGGCCCTTGTCGACCGGGCAGGCCAGCACGTCGAGCAGCATCGGGTCAAGGCTCATCGAGACTCCTCGTTTCGGGTCGTTCGGTCGTTTCGGTCGTTTTCGGTCAGTTCGATCCGGCGCTTGCGCTGGCGTGGAGGGCAATGAGGTCCTCGACTTCCTTCACGCGGGCGGCGCAGGCGGCGGGCGTCCGCGCCTCCACGTTGAGACGCAACAGGGGCTCGGTGTTGGAGGGCCGCACGTTGTACCACCACTCCTCGTGCTCGACCGTGAGGCCGTCGAGCAGGTCGACGGCGGACCCGGCGGCACGCTCGGCGTCGGTGATGGCGGCAACGGTCGCGGCGGGGTTCGCCACCTCGGTGTTGATCTCGCCCGAGTCGGCGTAGCGGCGGTAGGGGTCGAGCAACTCCGAGAGCGGCTGCCCGCTCTGGCTCAGCAGCTCCAGAACGACCAGCGCGGTGATGATGCCCGAGTCGGCCCGGAAGTTGTCGCGGTAGTAGTAGTGCCCCGAGTGTTCGCCCCCGAAGACGGCGCCCGTCTCGGCCATCACCTGCTTGATGATCGAGTGCCCCACCCGGGTGCGGATCGGCGTGCCGCCCATCTCGGTGACGATCTCGGGCACGACGTGCGAGCAGATGAGGTTGTAGAGGATCTTCTCGCCCGGGTACTTCCGCAGCATGGACGCGGCCACCAACGCGGTGGTCAGCGAGCCCGATACCGGCTCGGCCTTCTCGTCCACGAGGAAGACGCGGTCGGCGTCGCCGTCGAAGGCCAGGCCGATGTCGGCGCCAAGTTCCAGCACGGCCGCCTTGAGGTCGACCAGGTTCTCCGGCTGGATGGGGTCGGCCGGGTGGTTGGGGAAGTTGCCGTCGAGCTCGGGGAAGAGGACCTCGACGGAGAAGGGCAGCCGGCTGAACACCGTGGGCACGACGACCCCGCCCATGCCGTTGGCCGTGTCCGCCACGACCTTGAGCGGCCGCAGCGAGCCGACGTCGACGAAGGAGAGGACGTGATCGGCCCAAGCGTCCAGGAGGTCGAGCTCGCGCCAGCCCCCGGTCAGCGGGAGCTCGGGCTCGTCCAGCAATTTCTCCGCCTCGGTCTCGATCTCGCCCAGACCGGTGTCGCGCCCGATCGGCCGAGCCCCCGACAGGCACAGCTTCAGACCGTTGTACTGCGCCGGGTTGTGCGACGCCGTGAACATGGCGCCCGGGGCGTCGAGATACCCCGATGCGAAGTACAAGAAGTCGGTCGAGGCCATCCCGAGGTCGGTGACGTCGACCCCCTCCGAGCGCACGCCGTCGGAGAAGGCGGCGCTCAGCGCGACGCCCGAGTCCCGCATGTCCCGGCAGACCAGGATCTCGGGGGCGCCGGCGAAGCGGGCCATGGCGCGGCCGATGGCGCGGCACATGTCGGCGTCGAGCTGGTCGGGCACCGTGCCGCGCACGTCGTAGGCCTTGAAGACCTGGTCCATTCGCGTCATGGCCGGCTCACGGGCCCCACCATAGGGGCGCCCACCGCAGACCCCGGAAATGCCACGGCTTTGGGCGTAGCGGCGTGGCGGCGTGGCGGCGTGGCGGCGTGGCGGCGTGGCGGCGTGGCGGCGTGGCGGCGTGGCGGCGCTAGTGGAAGAGCACGCTCCCGTTGGACGATGCTATGGCGACGATGGCCACGAGGTTGAAGGTGGCGTGGGCCACCATGTTCATGCCGAGGCGACCGGTGCGGTACGACACGGCGGCCAGGATCGTGCCGAAGACGGCGAGACCGGCCAGCTGGATCCACTCGCCGTGAGCCAGGCCGAAGAGGAGCCCGTCGATGATGACGGCCAGGACGACTCCGGCGGCACGAGCGCCGCCGGCCGCCCTGAACGGCGTCATCAGCCGGACGAGCGCTTTCAGGAGCAGGCCGCGGAAGAAGAGCTCCTCCATGGCGGGCGCGAAGGCGACCGTGGCGATGGCGATGACGACGAAGCCACCGCCGTGCGCCGCGCCGGTCAGCTTCTGGGACGGCCCGTTGAAGTCGTGGATGTCGTGCTGGAACGGCGCGTACATGAGCGCGACGAGAATCTGGCCCCCGATGCCGATGGCGATCCCGACGAGGTCGATGAGCCGGAAGCGCACGCCGAGGTCGCGCACGAAGTTGCGTGTGCCCTGGGTCCGGCTGGCCAGCCACGGCGCGCCGAAGAAGCCGACCCACAGGCCGAGGAGCGTGGAGACGACATACCACTCGGGCGGAACCGACGCGGTGGCGATGGCCTGCATCTGCGCGGACGTCTTGCCCGCGATGGCACCGGCGATCAGCCCGAGGATCAACGCGCCGAGCTGGCCGACGAGGAAGCCGACCACGGCGTAGACCAGCCAGATCCAGCCCTGGCGCTTGGTCTGTGGAGGGACCCGGGGCGTATCGAGGAAGGGGACCTCGCCCTCGACGGCGCTGGAGGCCGGGGGCGGCGGGGCGGCGACCGAGGCCACCCGGTGGCCCGGCGGCGGCGGCAGGGCCCCCTGCTGGACCCATTCGCGGGGCAGGAAGCCCGAAGGGGCCGGTCCGGGGGGGCGTGCCGGTGGCCCCACCGGCCCCGGGGCCGCCCAGCCGGGCTCGGTCTCGCTCATCGGCAAGACGTTACCGGCGCCCACAGTGCCCACGACCTGCAGGGAGGCCCCCCGGAGCGACGTCACGGGGCGGTCACCGTCAAGGGGGGGCGGCGCCTAGCATGGCAAGGGTGAGTCCGCAGCGTACGGAGAAGCCTCCGAGCCGCCCGAACGCGCCCTCAGGCGGAGACGGGAACCCCCAGCCCGGGGCACCGTCGGGCCAGAGTTGGCGCTGGCTCTGGGGCGTCCTCGCCATCGGCATCGTGGCCGTCCTCCTGGCCGTGGGCACGATCAAGACCACCAACGCCAAGACGATCACCTACACGAAGTTCTTGCAGGAGGTCACCTCCAAGCAGGTCTCGACGGCCAAGATCTCCAACTCCACCGGCGAGATCACCGGCAACCTGAAGAACGGCGCGAGCTACCAGGTCCAGGGCCCGAGCCCCTCCCTACCCAACGACGTCACGACGATGCGCAACGACGGCGTCGAGGTCAGCTTCCCGCCCTCGAACTCCAACCTCCTCGGCGACCTGCTGCCCTACATCTTCATCATCGCCATCGGCGCCGCCTTCATCTACTTCATCGGCCGCCAGACCCGCGGCCAGATGTCGGGGATCATGTCGATCGGCCGCTCCAAGGCCAAGACCTTCAGCAGTGACCGCCCGACCACCACCTTCGACGACGTGGCGGGCTACACGGGTGTCAAGCAGGAGATCAGCGAGGTCGTCGACTTCCTCAAGACGCCGGCCCGCTTCAAGGAGATCGGCGCCAAGATCCCCAAGGGCGTGCTGCTGGTCGGCCCGCCCGGAACCGGCAAGACCCTGATCGCCCGCGCCGTCGCCGGCGAGGCCGGCGTGCCCTTCATGTCGGTCAGCGGCTCGGACTTCATGGAGATGTTCGTGGGCGTCGGCGCCAGCCGGGTGCGCGACCTGTTCCAGACGGCGCGCAAACAGGCGCCCGCCATCGTCTTCGTCGACGAGATCGACTCCATCGGCCGCAAACGTGGCGCGGGCCTCGGCGGCGGCCACGACGAGCGGGAGCAGACGCTGAACCAGATGCTCTCGGAGATGGACGGCTTCGACACCGCCGAGGGCGTCGTGATGATCGCGGCGACCAACCGGCCCGACATCTTGGACCCGGCCCTGCTGCGGCCGGGTCGCTTCGACCGCCAGATCGTGGTCCCGCTGCCCGACCTCGAGGAGCGGCTGCCCATCCTCGCGGTGCATTGCAAGGGCAAGCGGATGGCGCCAGACGTCGACCTCAGCGTCGTGGCGCGGGGCACGCCGGGCATGAGCGGCGCCGACCTGGCCAACCTGGTCAACGAGGCCGCACTCCACGCTGTGCGCCGGGGCAGTCTCGACATCGCCATGGCCGACTTCGAGACGGCGCGCGACCGCGTGCTGCTCGGTCAGCGCCGCGAGTCCATGGTGCTCTCGGACGACGAGAAGGAGCGCATCGCCTACCACGAGGGCGGCCACGCCGTCTTGGCGTACGTGCTCGAGCACGCCGACCCGGTGCACAAGGTCACGATCCTGCCCACCGGGATGGCCCTCGGTGTCACCCACCAGCTGCCGATGGAGGAGCGCCACATCCACCCCCGCCAGTACATCGATGACTCGCTGTGCGTACGTATGGGCGGCCGTGTCGCCGAGCTGCTCGTCTACGGCGACCTCTCCACCGGCGCCGCCAACGACCTGGTGGGCAACACCGAGCTCGCCCGCAAGATGGTGCGCGAGTGGGGCATGAGCGACGCCATCGGCCCGATGGCCTGGGGCTCGGCGGGCCAGGTGTTCCTGGGCGAGGACCTGATGCACACACGTGACTACTCCGAGGACACCTCCAAGATCATCGACGACGAGGTCGAGCGCATCCTGCGCGTCGAGGAGCAGCGGGCCATGGACGTGCTGAGCAAGCACCGGGGCGGCCTCAACGCCATCGCCCGGGCGCTGCTCGACAACGAGATCATCGACGGTGCCGAAGTGGCCCGCCTCGTCGACGAGGCCCACGGTTCCCCCGTCCACGATGAGGGCGCCAAGGCGGTGCCCCACTTCCACGAGGCCGCTATCAGGCCACCGGAAGCCGTGGCCGGCGCCAACGGTGCCGGCGGCAACGGGGCGGCGAACGGCCACGGGCCCGACGTGCCGTCCGAGGGTCCCGTCGCCGTCCCCGCCACACCGGCCACCGGACAGGCGGGGATTCCCGACAAGGAGTCGTGGCCGCCGCCGGCGTGGCCGCCGCCCGCCGAGCCCGGGGCCGGCACTCCGGAGGGTCCCGCAACCCGCTAAGCCCCGAACCTCGCGAGGGGCAGCGCGCCGGTCGAACCGATCCGGGCCATGCTGCGTCATGAAGGGGGATGGTGGAGCAGGAGCTGGTCGAATGGCTCGAGGACGGATACGTCGCCTCGTTCCGTACCGCCTGCCTGATCCTGGGCAACCAGGCCGACGCCGAGGAGGCGGTCCAGGACGCCTACCTGCGCGCCTGGCGCTTTCGTGACTCCCTCTCGGCCGTCCCGAGCATCCGGCCCTGGCTCTATCGCGTCGTCGTCAACTCCTGCTACTCGAAGCTGCGCCGGGAAATCCCCCACCGCGACCACCGCGCCGGCGACGAGGCGCTGGCGCACGTGGCCGGGACGGCCGGCGAGCCCGAGGCGCGCGCCGAGCAAGGCGAGGTGGCCGAGACCGTGCTGGCCGCGCTGCAGCGCCTCCCCGTGTCGCTGCGCGTCCCCGTCGTCCTGCGCTACTACGCCGATCTGAGCGAACGGGACATCGCACTGGCCATCGGGCGGCGCCAGGGGACCGTCAAGTCGCGTCTGCACGAGGCGCGCCGCCGCCTGGCGGCCGACCCCGCCCTGTGCGCCCTGGCCGGCGAGGGGGACGGACCCGTCGCCGAAGAGGCCGAGGAGGCCGCACCATGACCATGCTCGACGACGACCGTCTCGCCTCCCTCCTCTCCCGCGCCGGCGATGCCTTCGCGGTCCCCGCGTCGGGCCCCGACGACATCCTGGCAGCGGCCCGCCGGCCCGCACCGCGCGCGGGGCGCGACGGGACCGGGAGAGTGGGCGAGGGCGAGGGCGGGGGCGAGGACGAGGGCGAGAACGAGCTCGAGGCCGATATTCCCAAGCCGTCGGGGCGGGCCCGCCGTCTCGCCGCCGCCGCCGGCCGGCACCGCGTGCTCGCCGCGGCGGCCTGCCTGGTCGTGGTGCTCGTGCTCGCCGGCGGGCTCGGCGCGGCGCTCCGCGGTCCGACCCACCCGACCCTCACCGCGGGCCTCCCACACGCCGGCCGGTCCGTGCCGGCCCACGGATCGCCGACGACGACAGTCCCGCACGGTCCGAGCGCCTCTGCCGCGGGTGGCTCACCCGGGTTCGGGCTCAACGCCCCGTCCGGCGGCCTCTCGTCGGCCGGGGCGGCCACACAGGGCCCGGCCGTGACGACGCCCACGGCGCCGGCGCTCCCCAACGACGCCGTGGGGCAGTCGGCCAAGATCGAGCAGACTGGCAGCCTGAGCCTGACCGTCGGCAAGGGCGACCTCGGCCGGTCCATGGCGGCGCTGGCGTCCGTGGCCGACGCCGCCGGCGGCTTCGTCGCCAATTCCCAGTCGCAGTCCGGGGCCGCCACGGGCGGCGCGCCCACCGGCACCGTCACCCTGCAGGTTCCCGTGGACAGCTTCGCCTCGGTGTTACGGCAGGCCCAGAAGTTGGGCAGGACCACCAGCCTCACCACCAAGGCCACCGACGTCACCGGGCAGTACGTCGACCTCCAGTCGAGGATCGCCGCCCTGGAGGCCAGCCGGCAGCAGTACCTGACGATCATGGCCAAGGCCACGACGGTGGGCGACGTCCTCGCCGTGCAGGCGCAGCTCGACACGATCCAGTCGCAGATCGAACAGCTGCAGGGCCAGCTGCAGGTCCTCTCCAGTGAGACCTCGTACTCGACGCTGACGACGACCCTCAGTGAGCGCGGCGCCCCGGTCCCGCCGCCGCACCCGAGCCCCGTACCCGAGTCTGGGCCTGGTGCAGGCCTGGCACGACAGTGTCGGCGGGTTCGTGGCCGGAGTGGAGGGGGTGATCCGCGTCGCCGGGCCGCTGCTCTTCGCGCTGCTCTTCCTGGGCGTCGTCCTGCTCGGCGGTCGGACCTTGTGGCGCCGCGTCCAGCGCCACCGCCTGTACGCGCGTCGCGCCAGCGCCGCGCCGGCTCAGAGGGTGATGGGCGGGGCGAGGGGGATGCCGGGCATCTCCACCACGCCGAGACCTCCCGTGGGCGCGGTGTCCACGCTGACGGCCATCGGTCCGTCTGCCCGCACGAGGATCGGGTCGAACCCCGCGGCGGACACCTGCGCGCCCGAGAAGACCGCCGCGGTGCCCGGTGCGAGCGTGCCGGCCCCGACGGTGTGCTGCGCGCCCGAGGACGTGATCGCCCCGGCCGTGTAGTGCTCCGTGGCGTCCGAGGTGTTGAACAAGCCGAGCATGGAGGGAGTCGCACCGCTCACCGCGGGTGTGGCGCTCGTCCCGGGCGGCGGGACGATCCACTGGCCGGTCGGCGAGGCCGCGGCGAGGCCGCTCACCGCCACCGCCATGCCGGCCTGGGGCGACGGGGCCGACGCCGCCAGGACGATCGTCCGGCCGACGACGACGCCCGGGCCGCCGGAGGCCTCGATGTCGGCGGAATAGGTCGCGCCGACGGGAATGCGCGTCTGCTTGCTCGTCTCGAGCACCCAGGTGGCTCCCGGCGCCACGGTGTCCTTCAACGGGGCCAGTGGCCCCGACGGCAGACGGAGGTGCACCGTCACCGACTCGGGCGACCCGCCCGGATTGAAGACGTCGATCTCGCTCGAAGCGCCCGAGGCTTCCTGCGCCTGGGGGATGAACCACTGCGGGTCCGGCGCCGCCGCGCCCGGCACGACGGCCAGGCCTGTTGAAGCGCCGAGGAAGGTCTGCACCTCCGACGCCACGACACGCCCGGTACGCGTCGAGACGACGGTGCTGACCGTCGACGCGTCCTGGACCTCCGAGGCCACGTTCTCGCCGAGCACTTGGCCCGGCTGCAGGACGATCCCCTGGTAGTTGATCGGGTTGACGGGCCCCGTCGGCGTCATGAAACCGAGGTCGACCACCACTGGCGTCGAGGTCGGGTTCAGCAACGCCACCGACAGCCCGTCGCCGTTCGAGGTGGTCCCGCCGGGGAAGGACCACCGGGAGGACGTGCTGCTCTGGCAGGGCACCTGGGTCCACCCGGACGGCCCGTGCAGCGCCTGGCTGACCGCCACGCCGCCGCCGTCGACCGTCACGGTCTCGGCCTCCCAGTAGCCCGACGACAACGCGGCGATCGTCGGCGTCACGACGCCGTCGGCGGGCACCGACACGGCGCTGCGCGTTGCCGTGCCGCCGTCGGTCACCGCGGCGACCGTCGCGGTGACCGCCTGCGCCGTGGTGTTGGTGAGGACGAGGAAGCCCGGCGCCTCCCCCGACGACGTCGTCTGGCCCACGCAGTACCAGGCCGACGACTCGGCGTCGGGCGCAGCGACCAGCGCGCTCGGCGTCGGCGTCGCGGCCGACGGCGCGGGCGTGCGACTGGCCCCGACGGCGCCCACGCCGGCGAGCACCAGCACCACCACGAACACGATGCGCCACCGTCCCTCCGGGCTGTGGTGGGCGGGGCTCACGGTTCCCCCTCCGGGACGAGCGGACGCCCGCCGCCGGCGACCGACCAGCGCGCCCGCCAACACGAGCCAGGCGGCCACTTCGAGCGCCACGACCACGGGGACGTAGGGGAAGCCGGAGAACGCGAGCGACGCCCGGCCGCTGGCGACGGCGTACTGGGCGGCCCACCCGAAGGCCGGCCGCGCGTGTCGCGTCCTGCCCGCCAACGGTCAAGCGCGAAGCTCCCCGCCGGCGCGTAGCCGGCGTAGACGCTGCCGGCACCTGACCGTGCCCGAGCCGCCGATGCGCCCTGCGACAGATCGCCCAGCACCGCTTGCCACCCCGCGACGTCAGCCGGGCCCGGGTACGTCCACGCGGTCGAGGCCGGGAGCGGCGCCGCACGCTGCCCGGTGACGGGCATGTCCTCGCTGTTCTCGTAGACCTGGACGCCCATGAGCCCGGGCACCACCTGGAGGTCGTCCTGCTCGAGGAGGTCCGTCTGCAACCCGGCCGGCGGGGGTGCGCTCACCGACGGGGTGACCGTGCCCACCATCGACGGCGCCACGGCGTCGACGACGACCACGTAGCGCACGCCGGCGGCCGCCAGCAGCCGGCCGAGGTGCACCGTCCCGCCGGACAACGCGAGGCGGACGGCCTGGGCCACTTGGCCGGCCGGTCCAGGTCCGGCCGGGGTGAACACCTGCTCGGCGTCGGGCAGGTCGTCGGGCGTCACGGCATAGGCCAGCCCCGGCTCGCATCGCCCACCCGCCGACCGGCAGCGCCCGCGGGTCGCCGAGCCACAAGACCCGCGTCACGGCGGGCGTCGGCTTGGCCATGAACGCGAGCGGCTGCTCCACACCCTGCGACGGGAGGCCCCAACGGCCGCCGACGGCGCCGGCCACGACGGGGAGCAACCCGACGACCGCGCACGCGAGGGCCGCCACGCCCACCAGCTGGCGCCACCCGAACTCGCGTCCGGTCAGGTCGTTCTCGAAGGACGAGATGCCGAGGCCGATGCCGGCAGCGACGGCGAGCGCCGCGGGCGTCAACACGACGGTCAGCGACGGCGCGAAGGACCCCATGTCCCCGCGGGCCGCCGCGAGCGCGAGGCCCCACGAGGCGAGTGCCCCCGCCCACAGCCGCGCCGCCCACACGAGCCGGGTCGCCGCGGCCGATGACGAGCGGGAGCGCGGCGGCGAGCGAGGAGCAGCCACGCGAGGGGCGAGCGGGCCACCGGCCCGACGGCGAAGCGCACCAGTTCGCCCCATCCCGGAGCGGTCGCTCCGGCCATGGGGAGGCCGAAGATGGAGACGGACGCCCGCCCGGCCAGCACCGTGCCGACCACCCATGGGACGGCGAGGAGCACCGCCACGGCGACCGACTCGAGCGCCACCACGACGAGCCGCCAGCCGGGGTCGCGCGTCGCCCACCACCACCCCGCCGACGGTCCAGGCGAGCGCCGTGAGCAGCGACGATCGGGACGATCGCCGGCGCGAAGCTCGCCGCCGTCGCGACGATCGCCCCGAGGACACCGACCTGACCGGCCGGCCGGCTCCGCCAACGCGGACCGGGTTCGGTCCCGAACGGCTCCACCTTGGCGGCCCGCGCCAGCCGCCAGGCGATGAATGGAAACGCGGCGTAGGCGACGAGCCCGTCCCAGCGGCCCGTGCCGAGGGCCCCGTAGGGCAGGGGCAGGCCCAGGTAGCAGACCACTGCGATGGTGCGGGCCCGCGGCGAGCCGAGCGGGCGCATGAAGCGGGCCGTGCCCCAGGCGCCGACGGGAATGCACGCCAGCAGGAGGACCCGCTGCAACGTGCCCATGGCGCCGAAGAGGATCGTGCCCGTGATGCCGACGATGCCGAAGGCCGGAGAGGCCGGCGCGGTGGTACCGACGCCCGCCGACTGCCAGCCCGAGAAGAAGTGGTGCCAGCTCGTCGACCACGACGGCAGCGGCGCCAGCTGCCCCAGCAGCGGGAGGGTGCCGAAGAACAGCTCGCGGGTGCCCACCGCGATCACCACGAAGGCGACGATCAGGGCCAGCGCACGCTGGCGCCCCGTGCTGAGCGGCGCCGACCGGACCCGGCGCCCGAACCGGTCCCTGCCCGGCCCGGCGGCCGAGGTCGTCGAGCTCGTCGAAGTCGGCGTCTTCGCTGAAGGCGGTCCCGACGCTGCCGGTCAGGACGGCTACCTCGACGCGCTCGTCCTCGGTGCGCGCCCCGCGAGGCGGCGACGGCGTTGGCGGCCTCGAGTCCCTGGTGGGAGAGCCGGCTCAGGTAGCTCGAGAGCCGCGCGCTCCCCCGCATCTGGAGCCGCCGCACCTCGGCGTCGGGGAACAGCCGGTGCTCGGCCAGCTCGCCCCGCAGGAGCCGAGAGCTCGGTCGAGCCGGCGGGCGTTCCACCTCCAGGCGCCGACCACGGCGCGCGCACGGTCGCGGTCGCGGGCGAGCAGCGCCACGGCGACCTCTCCGAGGGCCAGCAGTGCCGCCTGCGGCAGCACCCGGACGAGGCTGGATCCGCGTGTAGCACTTGAGCACGGCGCGGAGCTCGTGCCGACGCTGGAGCGCCTGCATCGTCGACGGGATGCTTGCCCGCCGACTCGATGCACCGCCGCCAGCGGCTCGAGCCCGCCGGCGACGACCTCGCGGTGGCGGACGCGGGCGTCGGGGGCCACGACGACGCGGGACCCGGCGACCTGGCAGCGCCACGACAGGTCGAGGTCCTCTCCCATCGCGACGATCCCGCCGTCGAACCCTTCGAGCTCCGCGAAGAGGTCGGCCCGCGACCAGGGTGCACCCACCGGGCGCCACGAAGACGTCTCGCACCGCGTCGTGCTGGCCGTGGTCGACCTCGCCGGGGACGATGCGGTCCACCACGGCGCCGGTCTTGTCGCAGCTCATCCCGACGTGCAGCAGCATGCCGGGGTCGTCCCAGTTGACGAACTTGGGGGACACGACGCCGGCGTTGGAGCGAAACGACTCCTCCACCAGGCGGTGGAGGGCGTCGGGATCGAGCGCCACGTCGTCGTGGCAGAGGAGATAGAAGGCAGCGCCCTCGACCATGCCGAGCGCCTCGTTGGACGCGGCCGCGTACCCCGGGTGGCCGGGCAGGTGGCGCACGAAGGCGTCGGGGAGGATGCGGCCCACCAGGTCCGTCACCCCCGCGGCGTCGTCCCCGCTCGACGAGCACGAGGACCGAGAGCTCGCCGTAGTCCTGGGCGGCCAGCGAGGAGAGCGCCTCTTCGAACCAAGGGCCCGGATCGGTCGTGACCACGACGGCGACCACGGCCGGCACTTGGGGGTCCATCAGAGGGCAGAGGCTATCGGGTCGCCCAGCAGGCCCTCAGGCACGGATTTGTCACGATTTGCGCCGGAAGTGCTTGCAACTGTTTAACAATTGCTATACTCTAGTATCACGAAAGACAGGGCCGCCCGGCGGCCCGGTGCGCACCGATCGTCACCGTGAAAACGACCGAAACAGGAGAGCACCATGCCAGACGTCCCCAACAACATCACCACCCTCTCGAAGGGCGTCACCGACCTGGCCCGCGACGCGGCCTACGTCGCCGTCGGCCTGGGCGTCCTGGGTTACCAGCGGGTCCAGGTGCAGCGGGTCGAGCTCCAGCAGCGGCTGTCCGAGGACCTCTCCCTCGACGACCGCATCGACGAGGTGCGTCAGGGCGTCGCCAAGGGGATCCACCAGATCGACGACCTGGCCGAGTCGGCCGTGCAGTTCGTCGAGACCACCCTCCAGCCGCTGGAGGAGAGGCTGCCGCAGTCGGTCACCCAGCTGACGTCGAAGGCACGTGAGCAGGCCCGCGAGGTTCGGACCCAGATCCGCGGGCACGTCAGCGACTGAGCGACCGCCCCATCGACCCGCGCCCGACGCTCGCCGTCAGTCCGCGGCCCACGAGGCCAGGACGTCGGCGAGCGTCGTCGCGAGCGGGATGGCCGCGTGCCACCCGGTTGCGGCGCGCAGGCGGCCGGCGTCACCCCGCAAGACGGGCACGTCGACCGGGCGCACGAGCGTCGGGGTCGGTCTCGAGCCTGAGGTCGGCGCCCGCCAGCTCCAGCAGCTGCGCCGCAACCTCCGACATCGCGACGTCGCGACCCGAGCAGACGTTGTAGACCTCGCCGGGGGTCCCCTCCTCAACCAGCAAGCCGGTAGGCCACGACGACGTCGCGCACGTCGGTGAAGTCCCGCCGGGTGGTCAGCGTGCCGACGGGCAGCGACGCGGCGCCCGACCGGCCCGCCTCCACGATCCGCTTGGCCAGCGCGGGGACGAAGAAGTTGGGTGACTGGCCGGGCCCGATGTGGTTGAACGGGCGCACGACCAGGACCGGCTGGCCGTAGCCCCGCCAGGCCTGGAGCGCCACCGCCTCGGCGGCCAGCTTGCTGGCGGCGTAGGGGCTCGCCGGTGCGGTCGGCGTGTCCTCGCCCAACGGGAGCTGTGCGGGCGTGACGATGCCGTAGACCTCGGCCGAGCTGACGACGAGCACGCGCGCCTCGGGCCGCAGCGCACGGGTGGCCGCCAGGACCTCCGCCGTGCCGAGCACGTTGACCCGCAGGACCTGGCTCGGGTCGTCCCAGCTCTCGCCCACGTGCGTGCGGGCCGCCAGGTGGTACACGGCGTCCGGTGCCACGTCGGCCATGACGCGGCGGACGGCGGCCGCGTCCGCCACGTCGGTCTCGATGTCGATGACCGCCACGTCGTCGCCACAGTCCTTGAGGTGCGCGGCCAGCCAGTGGCCCACGAAGCCCTTTCCGCCCGTGATGAGCGCCCGCATGCCGCGGAACCCTACCGCCGTGTCGCCGTCGGCCACCGCATAGGCCTCGAGGTGGCGCGTCACGCTGGCCTCCCACGTGTGGGCCGCCGCGACCCGCAGTCCCTCGCGCCCGGCGCGCGGTCGCCCGCCCCTGCTCGAGTGCGGCGTCGAGGGCGCCGGCGAGGGCGGGGACGTCGCCGCCCGGCGCGAGCAGCGCCGCCCCGCCGGCGACCTCGGCCATGGCCGTTCCCTCCGTCGTGACCAGTGGCGCGCCGCACGCCAGCGCCTCGAGCGCGGGCAGCCCGAACCCCTCTTCGAGCGCGGGGTAGGCGACCACCGCAGCCTGCCGGAGCAGCGCGGGCACGGCGTCGTCGGGCACGTAGCCGGTGCGCACGATGCTGCCCGGGTGGCGGGCGGCCCCGAGGGCGCGCTCGGTCTCGCGCATCCCCCATCCCTGCCTGTCCGGCGAGCACCAGCACCGCATCGGGGTGCGACGCGGGCCAGCTCGTCGAAGGCGCGGACGAGCGGGACGATGCCCTTCCGCGGCTCGAGCGTGCCGACGAACACCACGAGGGGCCGGTCCGCCGGGACACCCAGCGCGGCGAGGGCGGCGCGGTCCGCACCCGGGCCGGGCTCGTCCGGGCGTGAACCGGGCCAGGTCGACACCGTGCGGTGCCACGACGACCGGCGCTCGCACGTCACAGTGCCGCGCCAGTTGGTCCGCCGTCACCTGGCTGACGCAGATCACGACGGCCGCCCGCCGTGCCGCGTGCCGGATGGCGCGGCGGAAGAACGCGGCCTTCGAGCGCTGGTGCCACTCGGGATGGTCGAAGAAGGTGCAGTCGTGGATGGTCACCGCGCAGGGCACGGGAGGGCGCGCCGGCATCGTGTAGTGCGGGCCGTGATGCACCTGCACGGCGGCGGAGCGCGGAGCACGGAGGCCAGGCCGAGCTGCTCGAAGGCGAGACGGCCGGGCCGGGACGCGGGAACGGCTCCCGCGGACCGTTGCGCCGGGGGCCTCGTCGGTGCCAGCGGGCTTCGTCGTCACGCCGGGCGATCAGGGTCAGCTCGACGTCGTCGCGCACCGCGAGGCCGTGGGCCAGCGCCAGGATGTAGTGGCCCGCACCGGCCGGCCGGCGCCGGGACCGCCGAGACGTCGAGCCCGAGGCCGAGCCGGTCCGTCATCGGAGCGACCGCCAGAGTGCGAGGTGCGCCCGGCGCGCGCGGCGCGCCATGTCCGTTCCCGCGCGAACGCGGCACCGCGCCCGGACAGATCGGCGCGCGTCGACTCGTCCGTCAGCACGTCGGCCAGAGCCCGGCCGCGATGTCGTCGACGTCGAGTGGGTCGACGATTCGGGCCGGGGCCGGATCCGACGAACCGAGGTCGCGCACGCTGGGCACCTCCTCGGCCACCACCGCCGGCGTCCCCGTCCGCATGGCCTCGAGAGGCGGCAACCCGTAGCCCTCGGTCAGCGGCACGTAGGCGAAGGCCCGGGCCCGCCGGTAGAGCTCGGCCAGGACCGGATCGGAAACGGCGCCGGTGAAGACGATGCCGTCGCGCTCGACGCGACGCGGGCCGCTGTCCCCACCCGGCCGGCCCCACCACCACCAGGTGCCACGGCGCGGGGAGCGACGGCTGCACGCGGCCGAACGCCTGCACGAGCCGGTCGAGGTTCTTCCGCGGCTCGAGCGTGCCCACGGTGAGGAGGAACTCGCCGGCCACGGCGACACGGCGCAGAAGGGCGTCGGTGGCCACCGGGTCGGGCGCGGGGAGATGGTCCGCCCCGGCCGGCACGACCGTCACCCGCGCCGGTTCCACGCCCATCGCTTCGAGATCGGCTGGCGACGAGGCGGGACGGCGACGACGATCGACGCCCCGCGGGCACGCGCCCGGACCAGCGCTGCCTCGTGCCACCGCGCGCCACGCCGCGTGGTGGCCTCGGGATGGCGGCGCCAGGCGACGTCGTGGACGGTGACGACCAGCCGGCTCGGGCTGGACCGCCGCCGCGCGGGCGCGGCCAGCGAGACCGAGTGGACGACGCCGAAGCCCTCGGGCGCCCGGACGAGCTCCGCGATCCCAGGCCCTCGTCAGGAGCCGTCCAGGCAGGCGCACCGCGCGCACCGGCCTGCCCGAAACGGGCGAGCGGGTCCGTGCGGCCGCCGTGTCGGCGTCCGGCTGGCCAGCAACGTGACATCCACCTGCTCGCCCTCCTCGGCCAGCTGGTCCAGCCCGCCGAGGAGGCCGCGGGTGTGGACACCGATGCCGCCGGGGACCCGCCGGCGCAACTGCTCGACCGCGAGGAGCACCGATGGCGGCGGGCTCAGCCACGGCTCCGGGCGGCGTCGCGGTAGAGCGCCTCGAGACCCGCACCGCAACGGTCCCAGGAATAGTCGGCCGACCGCGAGCGGCCCGCCGCGATCAGGCTGCTCGCGCAGCGCCGTGATCGCCCAGGCAGCCGAGCAACGCGTCGACGAGGGCGTCGAGGTCCCGCGGCTCCACCAGGATCGCGCCGTCGCCCAGCACCTCGGGCAGCGAGCCCGCCCGTGTCGCCACCACCGGCACCCCCGCCTGCATCGCCTGCAGCGGTGGGAAGCCGAATCCCTCGTAGAGCGACGGGTAGGCCAGCACCGAGGCTCCCCGGATGAGCGCGGCGAGATCACGCGGCGCGAGCCAGCCCGTGCGGACGATCCGATCCCGCGCCGGCGACGAGCCGATGGCGGCGGCGAGCTCGTCCTCGCCCCAGCCCGGTGGTCCGGCCAGCACGAGGGCGACGTCGGCGTGCCGCTGCGCCACGGCGCCGAACGCGCGGACGAGCCCGGGCAGGTCCTTGCGCGGTTCGGCCGTCCCGACCGCCAGGCAGAGGCGCGTCGTGCCCGGTGGGAGGACCCGGGCGAGGGTGGCCTCGCCGTCCGCAGCGGAGACCGGTGGGAGCTCGGGGATGCCCGGGTTGACGACGCGCACGCGGTCGGGATCCGCCGCGAAGGCGTCGATCACCTCGTGCGCCACGAAGGCGGAGTCGGTGTGGACCCAGGCCCCGCGGGTCAGCGCCCGGCGGATCAGCCCCGGATAGGCCAGCGTGGCGGCGTCGCACAGCTCGGGGTGGTGCAGCGGCGTGAGGTCGTGCACCGAGACGACGGCCGCGGCACGCCGCGTCGGGGGCACGACGAAATTGGTGCCGTGGACGACGTCCACCGCGCCGATGAACCGCTCGACGGCGGGGTGGTCCGCCCGCGCCCAGAGCGCGTGGAGCGGACGCGCCGGCATGGCGTGCTGGTGGGCGTCCACCCCGGCGGGCAGCCGGTCCGCGAGCAGCCGCCGGCGCCGCCAGCTCACCGCATAGGCCCGCGCCTCGACCCCCGGGCGGGCCCCGAGCGCCCCGAGCGCGCCTTCGCAGAAGACGCCGACGCCGGTCGGCAGGCCGAGCAGCGGGGTCGCGTCGAGCGCGACCCGCAGGGGCGACCGATCCGTGTCCGGGGTGGAGTTGCCGTCGGCGCTCAGGTCGTGATCGCTCCGTCGATGGAGAGGATGGCGCCGGTGATGTAGTCCGCCTCGTGCGACCCGAGGTAGGCGAAGGCGCCGGCGATCTCGTGGGGGTAGGCGAAGCCGATGGGCGTCATCAGACGCTCGATCAGCTTGAAGTCCGCGTCTTCGGGTGGGCCGAAGTTGTGGATGATCGGCGTGTCCACGCCGCCGGGCGCCACCCCGTTGACGCGGACCCCACGCGCCATGTACTCGACGGCGAGCGCCTTGGTCAGCAGCTTGACCCCGCCCTTCGACGCGCAATAGGCGGCCGAGTAGGGCTGGCCGATGACGCCCGCCGTGGAGACGGTGTTCACGATCGCGCCACCGTCCTCGAGCATGCCCGGCAGCACGGCGCGGCACATCAGGAACGTCCCGGTGAGGTTGACGGCGATGATCTTGTCCCACCCGCTCAGGGACTGCTCCGTCGTGTGGGCGAACCCGCCGATGCCGGCGATGTTGCACAGGTTGGTGATGGGCCCGAGCTCCGTCGCGGGCCCGGGCGACCGCAGTCTCCACGGCCTCCTCGTCGGTGACGTCGCACGAGAGTGCGATGGCGCGGCCACCGGCGTCCGCCGCCTCGTCGGCCGATCTCGGCCGCGACGGCCTCGATGGCGTCCTCTGCCACGTCGAGGCACGCCACCGCCGCGCCCTCGGCGGCCAGCCGTCGTGCCGTGGCCCGCCCGATGCCCGATCCGGCGCCGGTGACGACGGCGACGCGTCCCGACGTACCGGCCCGGGGTCACCGCCTCGGGAGCAGTGCCCCGGTTGGGATCGGACTCCCCGACTCGCTTGGTAGGGCTCATGCACGCTCCTTCTCGTCGGCCGACCCGATCGGGTCACTGCCTAGCACCCCGGGACGCGGTCCACGATTCTGCGCCAGCCGGGACCGCCGCTCGTCGGCGCCGCGCGCCGCCAGCGCGGCGAGGCGGGCGGGATCGACCTTCATCATCGGGGTGAGCGGCAGCTCGTCGACGAGTACCAGCGCGTCCGGGGCCTTGTAGTCGGCCAGCGACCGCGCGCAGTGGGCGCGCAGGACGCCCAGCTCGGGCACGGCGCCCGGTTCCGCCACGACCACCGCCACGCCGACCTCGCCCAGCACGTCGTCGGACACGCCGACCACGGCGGCCCGGGCCACCGAGGGATGGGCGGACAGCGCCGCCTCGACCTCGGCGGGATAGACGTTGTACCCGCCTCGGATGTAGCGCTCGTGGGCGCGACCCACGAGCTGCAGGTTGCCCTCGGGCGTGCGCCGACCGAAGTCGCCGGTCGTGAGCCAGCCGTCGTCGGCCAGGACCGTCCGGGTCGCCTCCAGGTCGAGGAGCTCGGCCGACGTTGCGTCCCCGCCCCGGGCCGTGTCCCCAGTACCCGCGCATGGTGGCGGGCGACCGCAGGAGGACCCGGCCGACCGAGCCGTCGGGAACGGGCTGCCCATCGTCGTCGACGATCGACAGCTCCACGCCGGCAACCGGCCGCCCCACCGTGGTGGCCACCTCCTCGTCGGAGGAGCTCGGCGTCGTGCCCGTTCCCAGCGAGGCCTCGGTGGAGGTGTAGCGCACGACCACGGGCACCTCGAATCGCGCGCCGCACCTCGGCCACCAGGGACGCCGGCACCGTGCCGCGCCCGTGCCCGCCACGCGCAAGGCACGCAGATCGACCCGGTCCAGCTCCTCGCTCGCCAGCATGAGCGCCCACTGCGTCGGGACGCCCTGGCGCCACCGTCACCCGCTCGCCGGCCATGATGCGCAGTGCCTCGTCGGCCCGCCACGGCGTCGGCGTGATGATGGTCGTGACCGCGTTGGCGATCTCGTCCCAGGCCCGTGTCATGTACCCCACGTGCGCGAACGGCAACGGCGACAGCCGGCGGTCGCCGGGTTGGCTCAGCACGTCGGTGCCCCGCGCCACCGCGGCGAGATTGGCGTGGTCGAACAACGCGCCCTTGGGCTGTCCCGTGGTGCCGCTGGTCCAGACGACCGCGACCGGGTCGTGCGGCGACAGCGCGGGCCAGCGCGGCGGCGGAGCGGCGTCCCAGGCGGCGCGGACCTCGGCCCGCTCGGCCACCGGCACGGGCGGGAGCTCCGGCAGGGACGCGGCGTCGGGGTCCACCACGAGGAGCACCGGCGCCGCCCGTTCCACGATGGACACGATCTCGCCCGCCCCCAGGCGGGGATTGATGCCCGACGCGATGGCACCGAGGCGGGCCAGCGCGGCGTAGAGCACTGCGTACTCGATGGACGACGGCAGGATCAGACAGACGACGTCACCCTTGGCGACGCCGCGACGGGCCAGCTGGCCGGCGACGCCGTCGGCAGCCCGGTCCCAGGCGGCGAAGGTGAGTGCACGGCGCCCCTCGGGCCCGAGCTCGACGTACGCCTCGACGTCGCCGTTGACCCGTGCCGCTTCCCGCAGGACCGACACGATCGTCTCGTGCCGTTCCAAGGGGATGCGCGCGGGCATGGCGGGCGGCGATGGTACCAGGGGCGGACGGCCGACCCCGCCGGTCCGAGGCTCCTATGCTCACGGCGTGCTGGTGGCCCTGTGCGGCGGCGTCGGGGCCGCCCGGATGCTCACCGGACTGGTGCGCGTCGTCCCTCCGGAGGACATCACGGCGATCGTCAACGTCGGCGACGACATGGTGCTCCACGGACTGCACATCAGCCCGGACCTCGACACCGTCACCTACACGTTGGCCGGAATGGACAACAAGGAGACCGGGTGGGGTGTGGCGGGCGAGAGCTGGACCGTCATGGACGAGCTGGCCCGCATCGGCGGGGAGGACTGGTTCCGCCTGGGTGATCGCGACCTGGCCACGCACCTCTTCCGCACCGGGCTCCTGCGCGCCGGCGAACCCCTGAGCGCGGTGACGGCGGCACTGTGCGCCCGGCGCGGCCGTCTCGGTGCGCCTGCTGCCCGTGACGGACGACCCACTGCGCACACGGGTGACGCTCGCCGAGGCGACGGCCTTGGGCCCGGCCGGGACCGAAGTCGCCTTCCAGGACTACTTCGTGCGGCTGCGCCACGACGTGGCGGTCAGCGGCGTCCGCTTCGAAGGAGCCGCCGCAGCGCGGCCCGGCACCGGGCGTCGTCGACGCCCTCGGGAGTGCCGACACCATCGTGGTGTGCCCGTCGAATCCGGTTGTCTCGATCGGCCCCCTGCTCGCCGTTCCCGGGTGCGCGACGCGCTGCACTGCCCGCCGGAGCTCGTGTGGTGGCCGTCTCGCCCATCGTCGCCGGGGCGGCGCTGAAGGGCCCCGCCGACCGGTTGCTGACCGAGTTGGGCAGCGAGGCGTCGGTGGTCGGCGTCGCCCGGCTCTACGCGCCGTGGGTCGGCACCCTCGTCGTGGACGAGGCCGATGCGGCCCACGCGCCGGCGATCGAGGCGGAGGGCATGCGTTGTGTCGTGACACCGACCGTGATGAGCACGCCGGAGCGCGCGACGAACTTCTGGCCCGGGCGGTCGTCGGATGCCGGTGGCTGACGAAGGGCTGCTCGTCCTGCCGGTCGAGCGGCATCGGCGAGGTGGTGCCGGGCACCGATCTCGCCCGGCTGATCGCGGACGCCGTCCGTCCGGCACGTCCGGACGGCCCCGCACTGCGCGACGGGGACGTCGTGGTCGTGACCCAGAAGATCGTGTCGAAGGCCGAGGGCAGGCTGGTCCCGATCGACGACGACGACCCGGCGGCCAAGGCGGCGCTGGTCGCCCAGGAGTCGGCGCGTATCCTCCGGCGGCGCGGTGACCTCGTGATCAGCGAAACGCGGCACGGCTTCGTCTGCGCCAACGCCGGGGTCGACCTTTCCAATGTCGCCGCGGGGACGGCGGCGTTGCTGCCGGAGGATCCCGACCTGTCGGCCCGCCGCGTCCGGTCCGGTCTGCGGCACGCGCTCGGCACCGACGTCGGCGTCATCGTGTCGGACACCTTCGGCCGGCCCTGGCGCCGGGGCGTCACCGACGTCGCCATCGGCTGCGCCGGCGTGGCTGCGGTGATCGACCTCAAGGGGACCGCCGATGCGGCCGGCCGCGAGCTCGTCGCAACGGAGATCTGCGTCGCCGACGAGCTGGCCGCGGCGGCCGAGCTCGTCATGGGCAAGGACCGGGGCATCCCGGTGGCCGTGGTACGCGGGGTCCCGCCCGGTTGGCTGCGCCCGGCGTCGGTGCGGGCCGAGATCGTCCGGCCGCCCGACGAGGACCTCTTCCGCTAGTTCCCTCGCGGCCCTCAGGCGAGTCCCTCGCCCACGGATTCGAGCACGGCCCGCGTCCCGTCGGCCAGGTCCGTCCAGGGACGCCAGCCGAGCTGGATGCCCGCACGCTCGATGTCGAGGCTCGAGCGCAGCAGTTCGCCCGGCCGCAGCGGAGCCTGGCACTCGTGTCACCTTGACGCCGCTCTGCTCCGTCATCGTGGTGAGCAGCAGGTTGACCGATGTCTCGACGCCGGTCCCGATGTTGCAGACCAGCCCACCGCCGCGGGTCGCCGCCCGCACGAACGCGTCCACGACGTCGTCGACGAAGACGTAGTCCCGCGTCTGCTCACCGTCCCCGAAGACGGTGACCGGTTCGCCCTGGAGGATGCGCTGGGCGAAGATGGCGACGACGCCGGCCTCGCCGTGCGGGTTCTGCCGTGGGCCGTACGACGTTGCCCAGGGCGAGGGCGCTGAACTCGAGGGCGTGGAGCTCCCGGTAGGCCATCGAAGTAGTCGATGACCGACTTCTTGGCCACGCCGTAGGGCGACAGCGGCTGTTGCGGGTGCGACTCGCGCACGGGGAGGTCGTCCGGCGACGGCTCGCCGTAGAGCGTCCCTCCGCTCGCCGCGAAGATCACGCGCTCGGCCTCGGCCTGGCGGGCACCCTCCAGGACGTTGAGCGAACCCGACGATGTTCACCGTGGCGTCGAAGGCGGGTCGGGCCACCGACACCCTGACGTCGGCCTGGGCGGCCAGGTGGAAGACGAGCTCCGGCCGCCGCCGCGCCATGAGTTCGACGATGGCGGGGGCGCTGATGTCGAGATGGTGGATGGTCAGCGCACGGCCGGCACTCCCCCGCGCCTCGGCCAGGTTGGACAGCGACCCGGTGGAGAAGTCGTCCACGACGTCGACCTCGTGCCCCTCGGCGAGCAGCCGGTCCACCAGATTGGAGCCGATGAAGCCGGCGCCTCCCGTTACCAGTGTGCGCATGGACGGGTTTCTACCCCGAGACCCGCTCGCCGTCGACCAGCGTCCCCGACGACACGACGGCGTCGGCGCCCAGCACCGAGACCGGGCGCACGTCCCCTCGCTGCCCGACGATGGCACTCGGCCCCATGACCGATCCGGACACCCTGGCGTCCCCGGCCACGTGGCAGCCCTCCATCAGGACCGAGTCGGCCACCGTCGCGCCGGCGGACACGACCGAGCCGCGGCCGAGGATGCTGCGCTCGCACCCGCGCGCCGGGTTCGACGACGCAGCCCGGAGAAGAGGACGGCGGGACCGGCGATCTCGCCCTCGATGGCGCTCTCGCCCTCGAGCCACACCCGGTCGCCCCGATCCTGTGAGGCCCGGCGCGACGAGTGGGCCGCGCTTCTGCTCGAGGTAGTCGAAATTCGCCTCGAGATAGGCCGACGGCGTGCCCGTGTCGAGCCAGTAGCGATCGTCGGATCGGGCAAAGAGACGGCCGTCCCGGACCATCGCCGGGAAGGTCTCCCGCTCGATCGAGACCCGCCCGCCCTCGGGGATCCGCGTCCAGCACGGACGGCTCGAGCACGTAGGTGCCGGCGTTGATCTCGTTCGTCGGCGCCTCGTCGCGCGGCGGCTTCTCGACGAAGGCGAGCACCCTCCCCTCGGCGTCCGTCGGGACGACGCCGAAGGCCGACGGGTCCGCCACCGGGTGGAGGGCGATCGTCCCCTCCGCGCCGCGCCGGCGGTGGAACGCAACGAGCCCGGTGAGGTCGAGATCGGTCAGGACGTCCCCGTTGACGACGACGAACGTCTCGTCGATGCCGGCGAACGCCGCGGCGAAGCGGACCGCACCCGCCGTGTCCAGCGGCTCGGGCTCGACCGCGTAGGTCAGCCAGATCCCCGCCGCCGCGTCCGTCGGGATAGGCCTCCATGAAGGCGTCGGGCAGGTAGCCGAGGGAGAGAATGGCCTCGTCCACTCCGTGGGCGGCCAGCTGCCCGAGGACGCGCTCGATCATCGGCACTCCCACGATCGGGAGCATCTGCTTCGGGGACGAAAGCGTGAGGGGACGCAACCTCGTTCCCTCGCCGCCGACGAGGACGACCGCCTTCATTCCCTCGTCACTACTTGGTCGTCGTGGTCGTGGGTTTCGTCGACGTGGGCGTGGCGGCACACTCGAGGTGGTCGACCGGGTCCCGTCGTGCTGGTCGCACCGGGGCGCCGTGGTGGAGGTGGCGCCGGGGGCCGCTGTCGTCGTGGTGACCGGCGCGCTGCCGCCTGCCAACACCTGCAACAACGCGGCTGATCGTGGTCGAGCGGCGGCTTCGGCAAGGTCGGTGTTGTCCGGGACGAACCCGACGGTGATCAGTTGGCGGTTGACGAACTTGAGGTCCGCGGGCTTGACCGTCGTCGCGCCACCGGTCTCTTCCAGTTCGCTGTTCTTCCCGCTCCTTGGTGGAGAGGACCCACCAGCGCGCCTGCACCTCGCCGACCTTGCCGGCGTCGGGCGTCCCCGGCGCGCACTTCTGCCCGTTCTTGTACAGGGGGACCGTGGCCGACGGGTACTTGAGCGAGGTGTTGGTCAGCGTGAGGCCCTCGTATCCCTGGGCGAACTTGCCGAGGGTGGCGTTGTTCCCCGCCTCGCTGGCGCTGTTCGGCGCGATCTTCAAGACCCCGCTCCCCGTCGTGGTGAGACCGGTCTTCGCCGTGCTCGGAGAGGCCGGCAGCGCCTGCTCCATCGTCCCGCAGACGTCGAAGGCCAGGCCGGCGTTCCACGTCGTCCCCACGGTCGGCTCCACGACGGGCGGGTTCGAGTCGTAGTGGTACTTGGCGAGGGCGACCGATCCCAGCCCGACCAGGACGATGACCACGAGCGCGGCGTACCAATTCACCGGCATCTGCCCGCGGTAGGTGGCACCGCCACCCGTTGCGGCGGCGCGGGCGACCGATTTCCCAGAGGAGCTTCTCGCCATGGCGGGAGGCAACCCTACAGCCTGGCGGGCTGCCCTCCGGCGGCAGGTGGCCCGGCCAGCAAGGTCACGGTAGAGGGACGTCGTCTCGGGATGGAGCCGGTCCAGCGGGCCGCCCGACTGGTGCGGCCGACCCGCCGGTCCCGCGGCCCTCTCCGGCCATGGTGAGCAGCTCGGCCATCGCCGCTCGCAAGCCGACCCGATTCCCCTCGCGCGGCCGTCACGCGCAGCAGTGCGCGGTAGAGCCGCTCGTCGTACGGGCTCACCAGCAGCGCCCGCCGGACCATCCGTTCGGCCTCGTCCACGAGCGCGCGCGGCAGACATGCCTCGACGCGCGCGCAGCGCAACCCCGACGACCAATGCCTCCAAGTCGGACTGGATGCCGTCGAACACGGCCCAGTCGGCACGCCGCAGGCCGGCGAAGACCGAACCACGGACCAAGCCCAACGCCTGCGCCAACCGACTCGGGTCGTCGGTCCCCGTCGCCAAGCGGGCGAACCGCTCGACGTCGGTCGTCACCTCGTCGCCCAACCGCAGACGGCCACCGCGCGGCAGGTGTGCTCTACCGTCCGCCGTGGTGCCGAGCGCACGCCGGGCGTCCGACGCCGTGGAGTGGACGGTCGACAGGGTGACCGGCCGGTCCGGCCAGATCGCTTGCGCCCACTCCGCGTGCCGGACGCCTCCCCGATGGAAGGCCAGGTACACCACGAGTTCGAGCGCGGCGCTGCGACGGAACGAGGTGGCCATGCCGCGCACGACGACGGGCCCGAGGACCGCCACCTCGACCTCGTCGTCCGTCACACCGCTGAACGGTCGGCAGGACCGAAAAAGTGGGGGCGGAGGGATTCGAACCCTCACTGGGGACGGTTTAAGCGCCCTGCCTCTGCCGGTTGGGCTACACCCCCGCGCCACCATTCTTGACCGAGTCGGGCACCCCCAGGAGGATGACCCGATGGTCGATGACCCTGCGGCAGGTCGATCTCACGGATCTGGGCACCTTCTCGGGCGGCTTCCCGCACGGGGTCTTCCGGCTCCACCGGGACAACGCGCCTGTGTGGTGGCACGAGCCCACCGCCCACACCCCCGACGGCGAGGGGTTCTGGTCGGTGGCCGCCTATGACGAGGTACTCCAGGTGCTCTCGGGCTCAGCCCGGGACGCCCGAGACGAGTGGGCGATGCCGTTCCAGGACGCCCAGCTCCCGATTGCGCGGCCCGTCCACCAGCCGGGTGTCCGGCCCGAAGACCATGGTGGCCCGGCGCTGCGGATCCCATGCACGCCACGTCCCGATGCCCTCGTGGCTCGGGTCTCCGGTCGCGGCGAAGGTGAACCACGCCCGCTGCATCTGCGCCGACAGGGTCTCGACGGCCGGCCCGCCCCCCGAGAACACCTGCACAACGGGGAGGTGCACGGCCCCGAAGACGAAGGGCAACTCCAGGGCGTGGCAGGACCGCAGGATCCCACCGAAAGCCGGGGACTCCCATTCGAATGCGTAGACGTACGACCGCGCGCCGCGTGCCGCGTGCGCCGCGGCGAGCTGGAGACTCGGCCAGCGGAAGACGACGTCGGTGCCGACGGCAACCCAGATGTCGGTGGGTTCGACCGGCTCCGAACGCACCCGTCGAGCCGATCGGTACACGTCGATCACCTCGTCGACGTCGATGTCGGGCACCGCATTGGCCACCCAGCGCCGCATGCCGTCTTCGTCGAGTGCCATCAGCACCGGGTTGCCCAGCCCGAAGAGCGTCAGCTCGTCGCGGTTGGTGCCGATCAACAGGTCGATGCCGTCGGCGCTGCCGTTCGCCACCGCCGCCAGAGGATGTCCGGGCAGGAAGGCGCCGTCCACGACCGGCAGGAACGGGAGCGGGATCATCCCCGGATCGGGGCGCCGCCGCCCGATCTCCTCGGTCGCCGCAACAAGCTCGCTCGCCGGGATCGGTTCGAGTGACGTCCGGTCGCACGACGCGACGCCCAGGACGGCCGCCAGACGCTCCGCCGACTCTTCCGCCTCTTCGACGGAATGGACGTGTATGCCGCCGCTCTGCACCATGGCGCGACGGAACAGTCCGGTCGCTGCGGGGGTGCCGAGCAACGTGGCGACGCTGAACCCACCGGCCGACTCGCCGAAGATCGTGACGTTCGACGGGTCGCCGCCGAAGGCCGCGATGTGCTCGTGCACCCAACGCAGCGCAGCCACTTGGTCCTGGATCCCCCAGTTGCCGACCACGCCGTCCGGGTCGGCGAGGCCGCGATGGCCGAGGAAGCCCAGGGCTCCGAGTCGGTAATTGACGGTCACGACCACGGCGTCCCCGTTGCGCACCAGACTGCTGCCTCGATAGAGGAAGACCGAACCGCTGCCCGACGTGAAGCCACCACCGTGGATGAAGACCAGGACCGGCCGTCCGGCTCCGGGCGACGTGGTCGGGACCTCCGGGAGCTCCGGCGTCCAGACATTGAGCGAGAGGCAATCCTCGCTGTGTGGTTCCGAGGCTTCGGGATCCGACGGGCTCGTGATACCGGGAACCGCAGCCGACTGTGGCGCGATGGGACTGAACGTCGACGCGTCGCGGATCTGGTCCCAGGGCTCCGGCGCCACGGGTGGGCGCCAGCGCAAGCGCGCCCACCGGCGCCCGCGCAAGGGGATGCCAGAGAAGGACCACAGGTCCCCGCGCCAGACTCCCTCTGAGCCGCCCCTGAGTGACGGTTACCACTCCGTTCATGGGGGGCACCCTACGAACGTCGACTTCGGCGGTCAATCGTGAACTTTGCGAAAGCCACGCGAACTCGGACTGCAACCTGACGGAAACGGCGAGGGTGCCGAAATTGCGACCGAGCAGCCATTACGCTTTCCCCCCATGGGTGCAGTGAATTGTCGGGGCACTGTCCGCAGGGGGACCCATGTTGCCCGAGTCGCGATCGTCGCCGGGATCGTCGGCGCGTGGTTCTCCGCGCCACCGCCTGGGTCGGGCGCCACGGGAGCAACCACCCCGACCACGCTGCCGGGTGCCGCGCCGAACCAGTCGCAGATCAATGCAACCACGTCGCAGGTCGCCCAGATTGAAGGCACCCTCGCGCAGGAGGAACAGCAGACCTCGATCCTCGACGACAAGTACAACACCGCGGTGCAGAGCCTGCAGGACGCGCAGAGCAGCCTGCAGACGATCGCCACAAACCTCGTGCACGAGAAGGCGGCGGTGGTGCAGGACAAGCGACTGGTGGCGAACGACGCGGTGCAGGCCTACGTCTACGGCACACCCGAGACCGGCTTCGCATCGTACTTCTCCTCGTCGGCGACACAGAACCAGGCTCGTAACCAATACACCAACGCGATCGTCGGCAACCTCACCAAGGACGAGCTCGCGTTGGAGCACTCGCAAGCGCAACTGCAGGCCGAACAGGCGCAGCAGCAGACGGTCGCCGCGCAGGCCCAGACGGAGGCAACCCAGGCGAAGTCGTTGGCCCAGGCCAACGAGGCGGAGGCGACGACGACGAGATCGACGCTCAACCAGGTGCAAGGGCAACTGGCTCAGGAGGTCGCGCAGGCGGCCATCCAGGAGGCACAACAGGAAGCCGCGGCGGCGGCCCGCGCCGCCAGCGCGGCGGCGCAACAACAGGCCGCGGCAGCCGCGGCGACGGCGGCCACGGTTGCGGGGGCGGTCGGCGGCGCCTCCAGCGGGGCGGCCGCCACCGACGCGGCCAACCAGGCCGGGGCGTCCGGACCCGTCGGCGGTTCCGCCTCGGGCGGGGCGGGCGGGATGGCCGCCGTGCAGGCAGCGGTCTCGCAGCTCGGCGTCCCGTACGTGTTCGGTGGCGAAGCCCCCGGAGTCGGCTTCGACTGCTCCGGTCTGGTCCAATGGGCGTGGGCCCAGGCCGGGGTGTCCATCCCGAGGACGACCGAGACGGAGTGGCCCGCCTTGTCGCATGTGTCGCTCGACGCCCTCCAGCCCGGTGACCTGCTCTTCTACTACAACCTGGACGGAGACAACCAGGTCGATCACGTCGTCATGTTCACCGGCTCCGGGCCGTACGGGACCGACACGGTGATTCAAGCACCGTTCACGGGGTCCACCGTTTCGTATTCGCCCATCTTCACCGAAGGCCTCATCGGGGCCGCGCCGTCCGTAGCTCGATGGCCGGTCTCCGCCGGCCCCCCGCTCAGTACGATGGCCCGATGGCCAGCGGGCGCCAGGTCGTCGATGAGAGGGACCGGTCTACCGCCGTCGTCCCGATCCGCGTCCCCTCCGACGAGCCTCGAGGACCCCGAGGATCCCCGTGTGTCCGATGTCGACGAGTGGGGCCGATCCGAACGCACTCGCGCCGTGACCCGCGCGCTGTACGAGCCGATCTATTCGAAATGGTTCCGTGCCGAGTGGGACGGCCTCGAGAAGATCCCGGCCAAGGGTGGAGCGCTCCTCGTCGCCAACCACGCGGGCGCCATCCCGTCTGACGCGCCGGTGATCATGCACGGCATCGAGAAGGAGCTGGAACGGCCCGTCTACGGACTTGGCCGACTACTTCTTCCGGACGGTGCCCGTCGTCGGCACCCTGTGGGCCCGCGCCGGAGGCGTCTCGGCGAGGCCCGCCAATGCCTACCGGCTCCTGAAGGAGCAGCAGCAGCTGGCCCTCGTGTTCCCCGAGGGTACCAAGGGGCCCTCGAAGTCGTTCACCGACCGGTACCAGCTCCGTCGCTTCGGCCGGGGCGGGTTCGTCGAGATCGCGATGCGTGCCGGCGTGCCCGTCATCCCGATCGCCGTCGTCGGCTCCGAGGAGGCGATGCCGATCGTCCTCCGCCTGCCCACCGTCGCCAAGGCACTGAGCCTGCCCTACTTCCCGATCACCGCCAACCTGCTGACGCTAGGGCCGCTGGGCGCCCTGCTGCCCTTCCCGGCCAAGTTCAAGCTGCGGGTGCTCGACCCGGTTCGCTTCGACGTGCCGCCGGACCAGGACCGCTACTCCAAGAGCCGGATCATGGACGAGTCCGAGCGCATCCGCTCCCAGCTCCAAGAAGCCGTCTACGACCTGCTGCGCGACCGCCGCAGCGTCTGGTTCGGCTGATGGGCCGCCGCGTCCTCGTCACCGGGGCCGACACCTTCTGGGGTGGCCGGATGATCCAGGCGCTCGAAACCGACCCGAGCACCGACGTGATCCTCGGCATGGGCACCCACGTGCCCGTCCGTGCCGTTCGAACGGGCCGAGTTCGTCCGGGCCGACCAGAACTACTCGATCCTGCACCGTCTGGTGAAGGCGACGCAGGTCGACACGATCCTGCACACCTTCATGATCACGAACTCGACGACCGTGCCACGCCGGCAGATTGCACGAGATCAACGTCATCGGCACGATGAACCTGCTGGCGGCCGCGGGAGCTGCAGGCTCGTCGGTACGGCACATCGTCGTCAAGTCTTCGACCCTGGTCTACGGCTCGGCGGCCAGCGACCCCAACACCTTCGACGAGGACACCCCACGCACGAGCCCGGTGAAGAACGGCATCGAACGGGCCCTCGTCGAGGCGGAGGGACTGGTCCAGGACTTCGCCGACGACAACCCCGGCGACACCGGGTCAGTGTCCTCCGCTTCGCCAACGTCCTGGGGACCCACCTGACCACGCCGATCAGTCGCAACCTGTCGAGACCGCTCTGTCCGGCGCATCTTCGGCTTCGACCCGCTCCTGCAGTTCGTCGAGGAGGACGACGTCGTGCGAGCACTCCTGCATGTGACCCGCGGCGCCGTACCCGGCCTCTTCAACGTCGCCGGCGACGGCCGGCTCCCCTGGAGCGAAGTGGCGGCGATCTGCGGGACGCGGCTCGTCCCCATCTGCCCGTACAGCCCACTCAGGATCCGACCCCTGGCGCGGCTCTTCGACCTGCCCCCAGAGCTCGAGGACCTCCTGCGCTACGGACGCGGCGTCGACACGCGTCGCTTCGCGCTCGACCGGTTTCACGTACAACACGACCAGCGCCGGCGCGGTGCGCACCTTCATCCGAGCGCCTGCGGCTCCGCAGGCAGTCGGGTCGCCAGCCGCTTGTCGTACACCTACGAGCACGACGTCGAGCAGTTCTTTCGCCATTCGCCGTCCGTGATCGGCGTCGAGCGAACTCTGAGGATCAGCCCTCGAGCCACTCCGAAGCCAGCGTCGATTGCCGGACCGCCCACTCCTCCGCCGTGATGGCGTAGCGCACGTGGTCCTCCCACACCCCGTCGATCTCGAGGAACCGCTGCGCCACACCCTCCTCACGGATTCCCAGCTTCTCGACGACTCGTCCGGCTGGGCAGGTTGCGCGGGATGATCGAGATCTCGACGCGATGCAGCGAGATGGCCTCGAAGGCGAACCGCAGGGTCACCACGACCGCCTCGGGCACGAGTCCCCGTCCCGCCATCGCCTCGTCGATCCAGTAGCCGATGAACGCGCTCTGGAACGGCCCGCGCTGGATCGACGACAGCGTCACCTCGCCGGCGAAGCGTTCGCCCGACGAAGATCCCGAACCCGTAGCCCGTGCCGAGATGGCGCTCGCGCTCACGGATGCCACAACGTGCCGCGAAGCTCGGGCGGTCCTCCGACGGCACGGGCGCGCCCTTGGGCCGCGGCTCCCAGCGCAAGAGCCAGTCGGCGCAGCGGGACCGCACCTCGTGCCAGGCGGGAAAGTCGTCCTCGGTGAGCGAGCGCAGCAGCACCCGTCTTGCCGCGCAGCTCGAGCGGGTGCGTGCCGGACCGCCCTCGCTGCGCTCATCGCCCGAGCACCTCACCCAGAGCGCCGAGCAGCGCGAGCACGTTCCGGCGGCGGGCCGTGTGGCCCATGCAACCGATCCGCCAGATCCGGCCGGCCAAACGGCCGGCGCCGGCGCCGATCTCGATCCCGTAGGTGCCGAGCAGCGCGTGGCGGACCGCGGCCTCGTCGACCCCGTCGGGAACCCGGACGGTGGTGAGCTGCGGGAGCCGGTGCGGCGCTGCAACGAGCAGATCCAGGCCGAGGACGGTCAACCCGTCCTGCAGGAGTCGTCCGCACTCGGCGTGGCGGGCCGCAGGCGGCCTCGATCCCCTCGTCGAGCAGGGAGCCCGAGCCCGGCGTGGAGGGCGGCGACCATGGAGACGGGCGCCGTGTGGTGGTAGACCCGACCCTTGTCCAGCGGCGTCGTTGACGTAGCGCGCCAGCAGGTTGAGGTCGAGGTACCAGCTCGTCGGGCGCTCGACCATGCGGTCCAGTGCCCGTTCCGAGACGGTGAGCGGAGCCAGGCCGGGAGGGACCCCGAGGCACTTCTGGGTCCCGCTGTAGGCGATGTCGACCGCCCAGGCGTCGACCGCGACCTCGATCCCGCCGAGCGACGTCACCATGTCCACCAGGAGCAACGCATCGCCCTTGCCCCGGCCGAGCGGCTCGATCTCGTTCCGCACCCCCGTCGAGGTCTCGGCGTGCACGACGGCGATCACCGACGGCGCGGGTGGGCGGCCAGCAGCGCTCGGGCTCGACCGGCGTCGCCCCATTCGGCCTCGACGCGGACGACCTCGGCGCCCAGCCGGGACGCGACCTCGCACATCCGCTCGCCGAACACGCCGTTGACCCCGACGACGACGGGGTCGCCGGGCCGAACGAAGTTGACGAAGGAGGCCTCCATGCCGGCCGATCCGGTCCCGCTGATCGGCAGCGTCAGCCCGTTGGAGGTCGCGTAGACGCGGCGCAGCCGCTCGTTCGTGTCGTCGAGCATCGCCAGGAACTGCGGATCGAGGTGGCCGAGCACCGGTCCCGCCAGCGCCATCGTGACTTCGGGGTACGGATTCGACGGCCCCGGTCCCATCAGTAGGCGGTCGGAGATCCCCACCGGCGCATCGTGTCAGGTCCATGTTGACCTGCGCCAATAAGTCAAATCCGGCCAAGCGACGTCCACTAGATTGCCAGCGTGCAGCGGGTCCTCTTCGCGCCGAGGGAGCCGCCACCCCTTCCTCCGGACGTGGCACAGGACTCCGGCGCCTACTCCGTCGTGGATCCTCCGACGCGAGGAACAGCGCCGCCTCGGCGGCCGGCTCGCCGCGGAGCACGACGGGGCGGCCGACCCTCGGCCTGATCCTGCTCGCGGGCGATGCTCCCGCGGCGGCGCTCCGCGTCACGCTCGACGGCCTGCAGCACCAGACGAGCAAGGCCTGGACGCTGCGTATCGTGGCGCCCGAGTCGCGACTGCCCGAGATCGAGGACGCTCGTCGGGAGCACGCGCCGGGCGGCCCGGCGCCGCCTCCGGACCCTGGGCGTGCCCGACGGCAGCACGGCGGGCGCGCAACTGCGGCAGGCGCTCGCCGGGTGCGACGAGGTCCCCGTCGCCCTGGTCCACCCGGGCGACCGGTGGGCCCCCGACGCCGTGGCGGCGCTGGGTGCCGCCACGAAACCGGATGCGGGTCGTCTACGCCGACGAGGACCAGGTGACCACGGCCGGCGGCTTCGCGGCGCCCCGCCTCAAGCCCGACTACTCTCCCGACTTCCACCTCTGCTCGGGCTACATGGGCCGACCGGTCGTGGTCGGCGCGCACCTGGCGCGGCCGCATCCCGCCGCTCACCGCGTCCGACGCCGCGGCGGCCGAACACGAGTTCACGCTCTGGGCCTGCGAGCTGGCCGACTACCGTCGTCCACGTCGCCGAGGTGCTCTGTCATGCGGGGACGGAACGGGCCGCGTCGCGCTCGGCCCGGGCCAGCCCTACCTCGAGGAGGCCGTCCGCCGGCGGGACGAGGCGGCGATCGTGGTCGCGGGAGCGCCCGGCACCGTCCGCGTGCGATGGCCGGTCCGGGACGGCACGACGGTCAGCATCCTCATCCCCTTCCGCGACGAGCCCCGCCTCCTGCGGACCTGTGTCGACTCCGTCACGGCGACCACGCGTGGCCAGTCGGTGGAGCTCGTGCTGATCGACAACGGCTCGTCCGACCCCGAGACCGCGACGCTCGTCGAGCTCCTCGGCGCCCGACCGGGCGTCCGGGTCCTCCACGACGCTCGCCCGTTCAACTGGGCGCAGCTCAACAACGCCGGCGCCCGGGTCGCCGGGGGGGACGTGCTGGTCTTCTTGAACAACGACATCGAGGCGCACCGGGAGGGTTGGCTGACGGCGTTGTGCGGCCAGGCGCTCCGGCCCGACGTCGCGGCGGCCGGCGCTCGCCTGCTCTACCCCGACCGGCGCCTCCAGCACTGCGGGCTGGTCGTCGGTCTGACCGGGGCCGCCGGCCACCCCCTGGCGGGCCTCCCCGCCGAGGCACCCGGCTACCTCGACATGGCCACGGTGACCCGCGAGTGTGCGGCGGTGACCGGGGCCTGCCTGGCCACTCGACGCGAAGTGTTCGACCTGCTCGGGGGCTTCGACGAGACACTCGGCGTCGACCTCAACGACGTGGACTACTGCCTGCGCGCCGGCCGCCGCCGGCTACCGGACCCTCTTCGAGCCTGCCGCCGAGCTGCTCCACCACGAGTCGCCGAGCCGCGGAACGGCCGGCGGCGTCGGCGACATCGTCAACTTCGTCGACCGGTGGCGGGAGTACATTGCGGCTCGAGACCCCTACTTCAACCCGCACCTCACTCGTGCCGATCCGTCGTGCGGTCTGGCCGCGCCCGAGGAAGAGGAGACGTGGAACCGAGTGGTACTCGACCCTGAGCACGTAGGCGAAAAGGTCGAACACCTGCGGCGAACGATCGGCCCATCCGGTCGACCGCCGGGCATGAGCGACCCCGGCACTGTCGTCGTCGGGTGCCACTGGCACGACCGCAGCGGGGAACTGTCCTACGTCGCCCGAGCCGTCGCCGGCGCCGCGTCCCGCTGTGGTCCGGTGGCCGTGCTCGTCCCCGGGAGGGTCGGGCGCGCGCCAACCGGACGGGGCGTTCGACCTCGAGGCCATCGGCGAGGGCGACGGCCTGCAGTGGCCGCAGCACCTCGGCCCCGACCAGCTGGTGGTGGCCGACGAGCTGAGCGCGCCGGTCGCGACGATGCTCGCCGGCAGTACGCGACCACGCGCCGTCTTCACCCTGTCGGCGGACGGCGAGGGACGACCTCCCGCAGCCCGGCCGTCTGCGCCTCGTGCCCGAAGCCGGACGCCGTGGGCGAACCATCGGTCGAGGTGCACGTCGCCGTCAACCGGCTGGCCCAACGGCACCGGCACCACGGCTTCGGGTTCACCGGATACCAGCTCGTGCTGTCGGACCGATCGGGTCGGCACGACGATCCACCGCCGGCGGCGGCATGGATCGGCGGGGCCTTCGACGACGACGACGTCGTGGTGGTCGAGGACGCCGTGGCGTGGGCGTGGAAGGGCCGGGTGCTGCGGGGCATGGTCCCGGTGGACACCCGCATGGACCTCTGGCGGCTCGTCGCCCACGCCAACGTGTGCGTCGATCTCGCACCGGGCCGGCAGATCGCACGTGAGTGCGTCGAGGCCCTTCGGTTCGGCACGCCGATCGTCGTCCCCGCCGACGCCGGGACCCGCCGTCGCGCACGCCGCAGCAGGGGGCGGGGCGAGCTTCGCCGACCCGGGCGAGCTCGTGTCCGCCGTGGCGCGCCTGCGAGACCCGGCCAACCGGTCCACCGCCTCAGAAGCAGGGGCGACGCTACGCCGACGCGCACTACGGCGATCCCGCCCGGCCCGTCGCCGGACCTCCGTCAGCTCCTGGCGACGACCTGACTCAGTACGTGCCGGTCACCCGGACGGATCGGGCACCAGGGGGACCCGCGGCGGCCAGGCCAGCGTGTAGTTCTCCGCGTCGAGCGAGAGATTGGGGTTGTAGTAGGGGTCGCTGCGCAGGCCGTCGAACCCCCACCGCGTCTCCATGTACCCAACCTCGCGGGCGAAGGCCGCCGCCCGAGGGCCGATGGTGTCCGAGCCCGCGGCTGGTGGACTCGTGATGGTAGAGCTCGGCGTAGGGGGTCCAGACGATCTCCCACCCCGCTTCCCGGAGGCGGAGGCAGAAGTCGATGTCGTTGAAGGCGATCGGCAGGTTCTTCTCGTCGAACCCTCCCACCTGGTCCCAGGCCTCCCGCCGCACGACGGCGCACGCCGCCGTCACGGCGGACATCCGGTGGGCCAGCTGGAGATTGCCGAAGTACCCGGGCGACAGGCGGTCGAACATGCGGAATGCGTGACCGGCCACGCCGTAGACGCCCAGGACGACCCCGGCGTGCTGGATCCGGGACTCGTCGTAGTACAGCTTGGCGCCGACGGCGCCGACGCCCGGCTGCAGCACCTGGCTCACCATCTCCGTGAGCCACTCACCGGAGATGATCTCGGTGTCGTCGTTGAGGAGGCACACCACTTCGCCGGCGGTGCGCTGCACCGCAGCGTTGTTCAGCTCGGCGTAGTTGAACGGCCGCTCGTCCCGGAGGACCTGAAGCCGGTCGTCGTAGCCCTGGAGGTACGCGCAACGTGGGCAGCGACTCGCTGGAGTTGTCGATGACCACCACCTCGAAGTCGGGGTACTGGGTGAAGGCCAGCACGCTGTCGATGCACCGCTGCAGGAGCCGCCCGTCCCGTGTCGGGACCACGATGCTGACCCGGGGTGCCGGGTCGGGCAGTGCCCAGGCCACCCGGTTGTGACCCGACTTGCCGATCCGCGTCACCTGGCCGCCACGCCCGGTCCGCTCGAGGTGATCGGCCACGGCCCGGCGCCCCGCGTCGACGGCGTACGGCTTGGCGGACACGAGCGCCGCCGTCGAGCTCGCGTGCACGCGCCAGTGGTAGAGGACATGCGGGATGTGCACGACCTGCGACGCCGAGACGAGCTCGCTGACCCGCAGGGTGAGGTCCCAGTCCTGGCTGCCCTCGTACCCCTCGCGGTACCCCCCGGCGTGGTCCACCAGGTCCTTGCGGAAGACGGACAGATGGCTGACGAAGTTCTGCCCCGTGAGCAGCAAGCGGATCGAAGTCGGGCTTGAAGAAGGGGTCGCGCCGGTGTCCCGCTTCGTCGATCTTGTCCTCGTCGCTGTAGACCATCGCCGCGTCGGGATGCTCCGCCAGTGCCAACGCCACCAGGGCCAGCGCATGCGGCGCCAACAGGTCGTCGTGGTCCAACAGGGCCACCCAGCGCCCCGACGCCAATGCCAGCGCGGAGTTCGAGGCGGCCGAGATGTGCCCGTTCTCGGTGCGGTGCACGACCTCGATGCGCGGATCGGTGGCTGCGTAGTCGTCGAGCACTCGCGCCACCGCCGGGTCGGTGGAGCAGTCGTCGGCGATGCAGAGCTCCCATTCCGGATAGATCTGCTCGCCGCACCGACTCGATCGCCGCCCGCAGCAGGTCGACCGGCGGGTTGTAGACGGGCATGAGGACCGAGATGCGGGGGCGCTCCGGGAGCGCCTGCAGGCGGGACTCGATGTCGGCGGCGTCCCTCGTCGTCGAGCGTGTCGAACATCTCGATCCAGGTCTCGTAGCTCCCGTCCGCCGGGTTCACCGCCGCCGGCACGGGCGGTGGGGCCGGGCCGGTCGCCACCTCGTCGCCCGCGGAGCCGGCCGTAGAGGCGGCGCAGCTTGCCGCCGTACCGGAAGAGGCGGGTCCCGTAGACGGCCTCCAGTTCGGCATCGCGCATCGACACCAGTGCGGCCAGGCGCCGCTGGTCTGCCTCGTACCGGCGCACCGTTTCGAAGGCGGCCAGGTTCTCGGCGGAGCGCCGGCGCTCCGCGTTGTCCCGCTCCTCGGCCAGGCGGACCGCGTCCCGATAGAGGTCCTCCCGCGCCTCGGCGACCGCCTCGAACCGGACGAGCGAGCTCGTCGTGCTCGGCGCGGAGGGTCGCCGTGCGCCACAGCGCGCGCTCGTAGTCGGCGACGAGGTGCGCCGCGTCCGTCTCCCCGCGGCGGAACAACATGGCGTGGGGGGCGAGGAACGTGGCGTCGTAGTCGACGTCGTGCACGAAGCCGTGGCGCAGGAACTGCTGAGCCCAGTAGCCGACCGGCTCGACGTTCAGGTGGGTCGGCTCGTCGAAGTCGTCCGGGGTCGACGAGAACAACACCATGTCGGCGTGGCGGCACAGATTCCCGACACTCGCCTCGACCAGAGACGGCGGCAGGTGCTCGAGGACTTCGGTGCAGGTGATGAGGTCGTAGTGGCCCTCGATCTCGTCGGTGATGGACCCGACCCGGCAGAAGGGCCGGAGCCCGGGTGGCACCTGCCCGATCGCCCAGCTGGAGATGTCGATCCCATGGGCGTCGACGCCGCGGTCGCGCAACGCCTCGACGAGCATGCCCATGGCGCAGCCGACGTCGAGGGCGCTCGCCGGTTGGAGGGTCTTGACGATGGAACCGCCGATGCGGTCGAAGAGCTCCACCCAGAGGGCTTCGTTCCGCGAGTACGGCACGCCCGACTGGTCGTACGCGCTGCCGTAGTAGTCCGCGTCATAGAACTCGGCCGTGACGTCGACGAGATCGTGGTCATCGTTGACCGCGCGCGCCGCCCGCCTCGACCGCGCGGCGTCCGTCGAGCTCGTGCCAGCAGGCGGTCCAGCGTGTGCTGCCGCGGACCGACTGCCGAGAACCGCCCGATCGTCGTCGCGGGACGGCGCGGTCTGCTCGATGACCGCGGCGGCCTTGACCCAGCTCGCCATCGACGGCTGATCCCAGACCACCGAGGAATTCGCGCGACCTCGTCCAGTAACGCCTTCGGTCGTCCGACGAGGTCGTCGTAGGGGAGCGACGAGGGACGGGTAGAGCGAGCACAAGACCAGCGCCGAGCGGTTGTAGCGGTCCCAGATGCGCTACCACCTCCTCCCCTGTGGCCGAGCCCCGGGAGCGCCGGCGGCAGCGAGCTGGTCGGGGCTGCGGTGGACCAGGATCACGGCGGGTCGGACCCCGGGCAACGCCGCGACCCAGAACGGGGCGAGGAAGCTGAGGCGCGGATCGGCCCACACCCAGGACTGCCCCTTCGAGGCCCGCAACCGAGGCCAGGGCGGCCCTCGACCTTCTCCGCTGGCCTCGCCGCCAACCGTGCCAGCGTGCGCGCCAGCTCGATGGCGGCGGCTTCGGGCGGCTCGTCACCGGAACTGCCGGCGCGATTCGAGCAGTTGCGCGTTGAAGGCGGTCGAGCCCGGTCAAGTGCGCCCCTTCGCGCCGAGCGGTCCGCAGACCCAACGCAGAGAGCGCCGAACCGAGAAGCTCGGCTCCGCTGGCGAACATGCCGACGACGAAGACGCCGTCACCCGCCGACCCAGATCGCAGCGAGCTCGGACATCATCTCGTGGCGCGCTCGGCTGCTCCCGGGCGGCCCTTCAACACAAGCGCAGGATAGCACCGGCAATTCGCGCTCCCGAGTGACCACCGCCGCGGCGCGGCGCACGGCGGCGGGCCGGCGGACGCAGGGAAAACGCTGCATTTCGAGGGATTGCGAGCGTCATCGCGCCATGGACGTGCCGACCCGGGCGAGCGGCGTCGACGCGCGGAGCCTCCGGTGTGTCCTGCTGTACTCATGGGCCTTCGTCCCGTGAGGTCCGTCACCGGTCTGAGGGGCTGCTCGAGGAGACTCCCCGCCAGTCCGTCGAGGATGTCGTCCTCGGACACGAGGCATCGGCTGCGGCCGAATTCCTCCATCACCGACGCCAGCACCAAGACGCCGCCGACGATGACGTCCTCCCTGCCCTCTTCATGCCCGGACGCGCCAGCCGGCCGGCGGCGGTCCTCGGCGGACGAGGATGCGCAGCCATCGTTCCACGTCCTCGCTCGTGAGCAGGCAGTGGTGGACGAGGGCCCGGTCGTACGTGCTGAGGCCTTGCTGCAGGGAGGCGAGCGTGGACACGGTGCCCGCCAGGCCCACGAGCAGGCTGTCCGAGGCCAGCGCCGGGAGGTCGGCGCGTGCCGTGCCGATCTGGGCGCCGACCGCCGCCCGCGCCGCCACCAGTCTCCTGGACGGAGGGCGGGTCGCCGCGCAGCCAACGCTCGCTCACCCGGACGCAGCCGATGTCGAGGGACCGGATCGCCACGTCGGCGCCTCCCGCGCCGCCCGGCGACGGCCGCCCCACCACCAGCTCGGTCGACCCGCCGCCGATGTCGACGACGAGCACCGGTCCCGCGCCGACCATTCCCGCCGGCAGGTGGGCCGTGGCACCGGCGAAGGACAGCCTGCCCTCCTCGTCCCCGGACAACACCTCCGGTCGCACCCCGTGATCTGGGCTGCGCTGCCATGAACGACCTCTGCGTTGTCTGCGTCCCGCACGGCCGAGGTCGCGGCGACCCGGACGCCGGCTGACGGCGTGGGCGTCCATCGCAGCCCGGTACTCGGCGAAGCACGGCCGAGCGTGCGTTCGATGGCCGTCGGGAGCCAGCGCCCGGGCGGCGTCCACGCCCTCGCCGAGGCGCGTGATGCGCATCTGGCGATCGAGCACCGTCCCGTCCCGCGCCACCACGATGAGCCGGGTCGAGTTGGTGCCGCAGTCCACCGCAGCGACGGGTCCGGCGTCGTCCTCGCGCATCACCTCACTCTCCATCACGAAGTCGGCGCCGTGCACGGCCAGCTGCCCGGCGGTCCACCGGCCGACTGGGTCGTCGCCACCTGCCAGGTGCCACGCCAGGTGCGCGTGCAGGCATTTCACGCCGCGTCGCGTGCCGCCGACCCCGCCCGACGGCGTCGGGCCCCGGTGGCCCGGGGCGAGGCCGCGGTCACGTCGGGCCGCGTACCGTCGTGGGCGTCGGCGACCGCGGCCGGCGGGACGGCGTCGGCCGCCCGGCGCACGCCTCCCGCCGCCTCCAGGCGGCTGACGGCCTCGCGCAGCACCGGATCGACCAGCCAGTACAGGGTGGGCATCGGACTGCCGTCCCGCAGAAGCGGTGCGTTCTCGATCACCACGGGCTGCCCGTCTCCGGCGGCGCACCACCACGGCATAGGCGCCGGCGGGACTGCGACCGAGCAGCCGGGTGACGGCCTCGTCGTCGTCGCGAGGGTGGGATCGTCCGCCGATCCGCTCACCGGCCGCGGGTTCAACGCCAGAATTCGAGCGAGTGCAGCATGCGCGACACCAGGCCGGACCCGGCCGGTGTCGGACGTGTTCGCCGGAGCGGCCGCGGCGGGAGGCGGTGCCCGGCGTCGTCGTCGTGGTCACGCCCCCCGGCGGGAGTTCCGGGCGTCGCCGACGGGGTGACGGGCGCGTCCGAACCGGGATCCCCGGCATACGGTGTGCCCGCGGCGGTGGCGCCGGACGGCGGGAGCACCTCGTAGGCCTGCTGGCCGGGAGCGACCAACTGGTACTGCTCCCGGGCGATCCGTCCGATCTCGTTCGAGTCGCTGAGGTTCTTCTGCTCCTGCGCCAGCGCCGCGTCCTGCTTGTGCAGCGCGGCCAGCTCGGCCTCGGTGCCCGCGAGCGAGGAGCGCTGGCTGACGAGGGTCCCGGCGGGGAACCAGGCGAAGAACACCACGGCGGCGACGATGACCGCGCCGAGGAACACCAGCCGCGACCGGCCGGCCGCCCCGGGAGCGGCGCCGATGTGCAGATGCACGAGACGTACCAGACGCACGAGACGTACGAGACGTACGGCCCGACGTGGGTCCGCGCCCCGTGCCCACGCCGGCGCGGTGCTGTGGCGCCGCTAGCCCGGGCCACGCCCGGCACCTCCCCCTACCGACAACGCGGCGCGCCCCGGGAAGCTCGGCGGACTCGCCGAGGTCCTCCTCGATCCGGAGCAACTGGTTGTACTTCGCCACGCGGTCCGACCGGGCCGGCGCGCCCGCCTTGATCTGGCCGGCGTTGACCGCGACCGCAAGGTCGGCGATCGTCGTGTCCTCGGTCTCGCCCGAGCGGTGCGAGATCACGGCGCCGTAGGAGTAGCGGGTGGCGAGGGCCACCGTGTCGAGGGTCTCGGTGAGCGTGCCGATCTGGTTCAGCTTGACCAGGATGGCGTTGGCCACCCCCTCGCGTATCCCCCGCTCGAGGATCTCGGCGTTCGTCACGAAGATGTCGTCGCCGACCAGCTGGACCCGCCCACCCAGCGCCTTCGTGTGCGCCGCCCATCCGTCCCAGTCCTCCTCGGCCATCCCGTCCTCGATGGACACGATCGGATAGCGGTCGACGAGCTCCACCCAGTAGTCGACCAGCTCCGCCGACGACAGGGTCCGACCCTCGCCGGCCAGCACGTAGGCCCCGTCGTCCCAGAGCTCACTGGTGGCCGGGTCGAGCGCCAACGCGATCTCGTCGCCGGGCACGCGGCCAGACGCCTCGATCGCCTCCATCAGCAGCTTCACCGCGTCCTCGTTCCGGGGGAGATCCGGCGCGAAGCCACCCTCGTCACCCGACGGCGGTCGACAGCCCGCGGTCGGCCAGGATGCGCGCGGAGCGCGTGGTACGTCTCGCTCCCCCACCGCAGCGCCTCGCTCCAGGAGGCGGCACCGACGGGCATCAGCATGAATTCCTGGAAGTCGATGGAGTTCTTGGCGTGGGCACCGCCGTTGAGCACGTTCAGCATCGGCACCGGCAGCACGTGCGCGTTCGCATCCCCCGAGGGAGCGGTAGAGCGGGATCTCGAGGTCGTCGGCCACGGCCTTGGCGCTCGCCAGGGACACGGCGAGAAGCGCATTGGCACCGAGCCGGCTCTTGTCCGGCGTGCCGTCGAGGTCGATGAGCGCGTGGTCGACGCCGCGTTGGTCAAGGGCGTCCAGCCCGGTGATGGCGTCGAGGATCTCGCCGTTCACGTGCCCGACCGCGCGCAGCACACCCTTGCCGCCGTAGCGGTCTCCCCCGTCGCGCAACTCCACGGCCTCACGGATGCCGGTCGACGCGCCCGAGGGAGCGATGGCGCGTCCCCGGGCACCGGAGTCGAGCAGCACCTCGGCCTCGACGGTCGGGTTGCCACGAGAGTCGAGGACCTCGCGCCCGATCACGTGCTCAATGGTGCTCACGACATCGCTCCTTGGGTACCTTCCCTGGTCGGACCCGGGATCCGAAGCCTAGCGGCTGCCCATCTCCTGTTCGGGGACGCCTTCGGCCGCGCGGATCTCCGCGCGCAGCGACAGCGCGCGGTCCGCGCAGCGCCTGTTCGGCGTCCACACCGACGCGCTGCGCCAGAGTCGCGACGGCGAAGAGGAGCTCGCCGACTTCCCGGCCCACGACGGCACCGTCGTCGGCCGAGAGAGGGTCATCGGGATGCGGGTCGCTCGCTTCCGCGCGCTGCGCCAGCGTCGACGAGCGCGGCAACGCTCTCGGGCGACCCCGGCGTCCTGCGGGTCGACCCCCACCGCACGCGCCTTGCGGGCCAGCTTGGTCGCCAGCATCAGCGCCGGCAGGCCCGCGGGGATGCCCTCGGTCACGCTCGTGCGTCCCTTCTCGCTCTTCTTGATCTCCTCCCAGTTGCTGGCCACCTGGTCCGCGTCCTCGGCGTCGACGTCGCCGAACACATGGGGGTGGCGGTGGACCAACTTGTCGTGCACCGACCGCGCCACGTCCGCCAGGTCGAATTGCCCGGCCTCGTGCGCCAGCCGGGCATGGAAGACGATCTGGAACAGGAGGTCCCCCAGCTCCTCCTCCAGGTGCGTGCCGGCACGGGCCGGCGCGGCCACCGCCGTCGTCGGGCAGGGCCGCCAGGGCGTCGAGGACCTCGTAGCACTCCTCGATCAGGTGCGGCATCAGCGAGGCATGGGTCTGGGCGCTGGTCCCAGGGACACTCGCTCGTCGGAGCGTGTCCATCAGCGCGACCAGCCGCTCGCCACTTCCTCCCCGGCGGCCCACTGGCTGGAGCACCGACCATGCCGGCACGTAGAGCGAGGTCAGATGGTCGGGCGTCACCGACCGGTCGAGGTCCCACCAGTCGACCGCCTGCACGACCTCGTCGGCGAGACCCGAGGTGGTGCAGAAGACGGGGCGGGGCGGGGCGGCAGCCGCATCGTCGGGAAGCCCGAGCTTCACCTCCGAGAGCAGGTGCGACGACCAGCACTGCGCCACCAGGAACGGGCCCGCGCTCGCGTGCCGCCACGGAGGAGAACTCGGTGGCGTCGACCAATCGGACGCCCTCGGCCAGTGGGTCGATGCCCGAGCGCCGCCCATGCGAGGTCCAGGAACGACAGTGCCGGAACGATGGCGATCGTCGACCCGTCCGTCGGCGCGCAGGAGCTCGACGGAGCGCTCGGCGACGAGCGGCGAGCCGGGCACCGCGTAGACGACGGACTCGGGCGCGGCGGCGACCGCCGCCACGACGAGTGCCTCCGCGATCCCGGCGTACACCTCGTCGAAGGTGGCCGCAGCCTCGTAGAGATCGTCGAAGGCGTGGGCGCCGACGAGCGCTCCGGCTGCCGGGTGACGGGCCGTCCGGAGGTAGACCCGATCGCCGTGCGCCAGTGCTGGCCGCGGCGCGCGTCGAGGAGGTCCGTGCCGGCGGGCCCGAGACCCACCACCGTGACGTGGGGGCGGAGCCGCGCCACCGTCAGCCGGTGGCTGAACGGGCTGGCCGAGGCGGACGCGACGCCGACCTGGTTGGCCGACGGGTTCAGCACGTCCGAGCTCGTCGGGCGTGAAGGGCACGAAGACCGACGCCGAGACCGGCACCCAGGTGCCGTAGCGCGGGTCGACGCTGACCGATGCATGCCGCTCGGCCTCGGTCAGGGCGGCCTGCGTCACCTTCGCCCCCGCCTGCTGGGCCGCCGAGGACACGGCCGCCTTGGCCGCGCCGTACGGCGTCGGCGTCCGCTTCGTCGGCGACACGACGAGGAAGACGTCGCCGCCGCTCCCACTCTGGTCCGCGCCGAGGTCGATGGGGGCCGACGCCTGACCGACCGCGACGTGCTCGAAGTTCGAGACGCTCGTCTGGAGCTCGGCGGCGACGTCGGTGAGGACGCCGCACGGGATCGTCCCCTGCTGGGTGGCGCCCGCGGTCGCCTGGGCGAACGGAGTCCCGAAGTCCACCGCGGCGCCCGCCGTCGTCGCCGCGTCCTCGCTCGAGAACTCCGCCGCGTCGAAGCAGACCGTGTCGAACTGGGACCGGTGCGCCGCGTAGTACCGTCTGCAGGTCGGCGACGCTCGACCCCACCCCGGCCAGGTCCTCCTGCAGCGCCGTCGCCGTGGCGACGAACTGCACCTGCTGGTCGACGAACGACGCCGGCATCGTGTCCAGCACCTGGTCGCCGCTGATCGGGCTGCCCGCTGACGGTGCAGCTGTAGCGCGGGTCCTGCCCCTGCGCCGTCTGGAGGACCTGCTGCCATGACGCTCGTGATCTGCCGCGGCCAGGCCGGTATCGGGCATCGGCCAGCTGGACCGACGTGACCGTGACGTGCCGTTGGTCCGCCAGCTCGACGACGAGCTGATGCCCGATCTCGGTGTCGAGGTAATTCGCCACGAAGGCCGTCGAGGCCGTCGGGTGGTCCGTCGGGTGCTGCCCCTTGCCGGCGCCCGTCACCGGGGGCAGCTGCTGTTGGCCCTGCGACGACGAGGTACTCCTGCGAGTTCAGGTAGCACTGGTAGTAGGCGCTGCCGGCGATCGCGTTCACGTCCGAGTTCAGCGATTGCTGGCTGATGGCGGTGCCGTTGCCGCCCGGCAGGCTCACGACGGCCGCGTTGGTGGGCACCGACAGCGCGGCGGCGGCGACGCCGGCCGCGAGGAGGACGAGGAGGACGAGGAGCCACTTCACGCGCCGCGCATGCTACACAGAGTCCCCGTCCGGACCGGCATCGGCGGGGGGATCAGGTCCTCGATCACGCGGCGTGCGACATCGGCCGCGGGCGCGCCGTCGGTCGAGGGGAACCAGGAGCTGGCGCATCTCCTCGCGGTAGGTGGCACCCGGCGCCACGCGGCGCAGCCGCACCTGGGCGCTGGCCGGCAGCGTCACCGGGGACACCCGCAGCACCGGTTGGCGCGTCCCGCCGGGTCGGACCGAGCTCGTCGCGATCTCGGTGATCCCGCGCGTCAGCGCGCTCGCCCGCAGTCGTGCCAACGCCAGCAGGCCCTCGGCGGCCGCGGGCAGCGGGCCGTAGCGGTCGGCCCATTCCGCACCGATGTCGTCCACGTCGGCCGAGGTGACCGCCGACGCCAGGCGGCGGTAGGCCTCCAGCCGGGCGTCCTCGGCCATGACGTACTCCTTGGGCAGGTGCGCGTCCCCGGGCACGTCGAGCGACACGCTCGGCGGGGCTGGGCCGGGGCTCGCCGCGCGCCTCGGCCACCGCCTCGGCCACGAGCTGGACGTAGAGGTCGTAGCCGACCGCGGCGATGTGTCCCGACTGGTCGGAGCCGAGGAGGTTGCCCGCGCCCCGGATCTCGAGGTCGCGCATGGCGATCTTGAATCCCGAGCCGAGTTCGGTGTGCTCACCGATGGTGCGCAGCCGCTCGTAGGCCTGTTCCGAGAGCACCCGGTCGGCCGGGTGGAACAGGTAGGCGTACGCCCGCTGGCCGCCGCGTCCGACCCTGCCCCGGATCTGGTGGAGCTGGCCGAGACCCGAGCAGGTCTGCCCGATCGACGATCAGCGTGTTCACCGACGGCATGTCGATGCCCGACTCGATGATCGTCGTGCAGAGCAAGACGTCGTAGCGTCGCTCCCAGAAATCGAGCACCGCGGTCTCGAGGCTCCCCTCGTCCATCTGCCCGTGGGCGATGGCGACCCTGGCCTCGGGCACGAGGTCGCGCACGTCCCGCGCCACCCGGTCGATGTCCGAGACGCGGTTGTGCACGTAGAAGGCCTGGCCCTCGCGGAGCAGCTCGCGGCGGAGAGCCTCGCTCACCGCGGAGGGTTCCTGCTCGCCCACGTAGGTGAGGATGGGACGGCGGTCCGCCGGCGGCGTGTTGACCATCGACAGGTCCCGGATCCCGGTCAGCGCCATCTCCAGCGTGCGCGGGATGGGACTCGCCGTCAGCGTCAGCACGTCGACGCCTTCGGCCAGCCGCTTGACGGCCTCCTTGTGGCTCACGCCGAAGCGCTGCTCCTCGTCCACGACCAGCAGGCCCAGCTGCTTGAAGAGGACGTCTTGCGCGAGCAACCGGTGCGTGCCGATGACGACGTCGACGCTCCCGTCGGCCAATCCCTGCACGACGGCCCGCTGTTCCGCCGGCGACAGGAAGCGGCTCAGGAGTTCGACGCGGACGGGGTAGGGCGCGTAGCGGTCGGCGAAGGTCTGCGCGTGCTGGCTCGCCAGCAGCGTCGTCGGGGCGAGGACGGCCGCCTGCCGCCCGTCCTGCACCGCCTTGAAGACGGCGCGCAGCGCCACCTCGGTCTTGCCGAAACCGACGTCGCCGCATACCAGTCGGTCCATCGGCCGCGGCTCCTCCATGTCGCGCTTCACGTCGGCGATGGCCCTGAGCTGGTCCTCCGTCTCGACGAACGGGAAGGCGGCCTCCATCTCCGCCTGCCAGGGCGTGTCGGCGGCGAACGCGTGGCCCTCGACGGACAGCCGTCGGCGGTAGAGCTGGACCAGCTCCGCGGCCACCTCGCCGGCGGCGGCACGGGCCTTGGCCCGCGTGCGCTGCCAGTCCGCGCCGCCCATCTTGGAGAGCGTCGGTGACTCGCCTCCCGAGTAGGGGGTGATCGCCTCGATCTGGTCGACGGGGAGGTAGAGCCGGTCCGAGCCCCGGTACTGCAGGATCAGGTAGTCCCGGGTCGCCCCGCCCATGGTCCTGGTGGTGACGCCCTCGAAGCGTGCCACGCCGTGCTGGCGGTGGACCACGAAGCTGCCGATCTCGAGATCGTCGAAGAACCCGTCAGCGGCACGCGCCCGCGGGCGCGCCCGCCGGTGCGGCACCCGCCGCCCCGTGACGTCGGTCTCGGAGAGCACCGCCACCTTGGCGTCCGGGAGGATGAACCCGTTGGCGAGTGGGGCCACCACGACGGCGACGCCCGGGACCCCGGCGCCGCGTCGAGGACCGGCGCGTGCACGCCCTCCTCGGCGAGCGTGCGGGCGAGTCGCGTCGCCCCCGGGCCGGTCGCGGCGCAGAGCGTCACGGCGTACCCCTCGGAGACGAGGCGGGTCACGCCGGCCGCCAGCCGGGCCGGGTCACCGGCCACCGGGTCGAACCGCCGCACCGCGAGTGCGGCGACGGAGGGTCCCTCCGGCACGGGCGGCATGGCCGTGACACCGGCCGGGCAGTCGCGCAGGAGCCGTTCGAACGGCACGTGCAGGCGCGGGAACGGGTTCTCGCCTCGCCCTCGCGTCGCGCCCCAGGTGGCCGCGAGCGTCTCCGCCAACGCCGCTTCCTCGTCGAGGAGCTGTGCGCCGCGGTCTCGGATGCGGCGCGGCTCGACCAGCACCACCTGCGCGCCGGCGGACAGCAGGTCCGGCACGACCCGGGCCTCGTCGTCGAGAAACGGAAGCCACGACTCCATGCCGTCGAACTGCTCGCCGTCGGCCAGGCGCTCCCACACCGCCGCGCCCCAAGGGCGGCGTGGCCGTGAGCGCCGACGCCGCGGCACGGAGCGCGGCGTGTCATGACGAGCTCCCGGCACCCGTAGAGGACGACGGCCTCGAGGTCGCGGGACGACCGCTGGTCGCTGACGGAGAAGGCCGTGAGGCGGTCCACCTCGTCGCCCCAGAGGTCGACGCGCACGGGCTCGTCCGCCGTGGACGGGAACACGTCGACGATGCCGCCGCGCACGGCGAACTCCCCCCGGTGCTCCACCTGGTGCTCGCGCCGGTACCCGCGTGCGACGAGCTCGGGCAGCAGGATCGCCGAGCGTCGACCTGCTGCTCCGGGCCGGATGTGCAACGGCGCCGCGCCCTCCAACGGCCCGATGCGCTGGAGCAGGGCGCGCACCGGGGCGACGATCACGCGCGGCGGCTCGGGCAGGAGGCCGTCGGGCGCCCGGGTCAGCGCATCGAGCAGGGCCAGGCGGCGTCCCATGGTCTCGACCTCGGGGCTGACGCGCTCGAACGGCAGCGTCTCCCAGGCCGGCAACAGGGCGACAGGTCCCGTGAGCGCACCGACGACGTCGCTCCCCGCCTCGCGGCCGCTCCCCGTCACCCGCTTCGGCGATCAGACAGGCCAGGTCACCGCGAGAGGCGCTCCGCGTCCAGCCCTGTCGCCGTCACGACGAGCAGTGGGGCGGCGATCGGTGAACGCGGCCAGTGCCCCCACGGCGACGGCCTGGGCCGCTTCGGGGACGGCGACCGTCGCGTCGGCCGCGCCGATGAGGTAGCGCGATCGACGGGTCGGCCCGCAGCGCGCGCGGGATCGCCGCCAAGGCGGCGGTGTTCGGGCTGGCGACGGAGCTGACGGAGCTCATCGGCTAGGTGGGCAGGGAGTGGGTCCACGCATGGCGGCGTCGATGCCGTCCGCCGCCAGGCGTTCGACGGCGTCCGCCGCCGTCTCGACCGCGCCGGCCAGCGCTTCGCGGACCGCCTTCGGGCGGCCGGCGCAGCACGTGCGACGCTGCCCTGCGCCGCGCTCGGCGGCTTGCCCACACCGATCCGCACCCGGAGGAAGTCGGGCGAGTGCAGGTGTGCCTGGACCGATCGCAGCCCGTTGTGCCCGGCCAGGCCCCCGCCCGACTTGAGCCGGACCGATCCCGGCGGCAGGTCGAGCTCGTCGTGCACGATCACGATGTCCGCGGGGTCGGCGATCCCGAACCGCTTGGCCAGAGCCGCGCACCGCCAGACCGGATTCGTTCATGTAGGTGGTCGGGACGGCGAGGGCCACCCGGCGGCCGGACAATGCGTCGCGACGCCGAACCGCGCCGCCACCCCCTTCTCCGCCCGCAGCGCCGCGCCGTGCCGTCGGGCGAGCAGCTCGACCGTGTCCGAGCCGGCGTTGTGCAGGCTTCCGGCGAACTCGGCTCCCGGGGTTGCCCAACCCGACGACGAGCAGGTCGGCCGGGGTGCCCCGGCGCTCCGTCCGGGCGAAGGGGCGGCGCAGCGCCTAGCCCTCTTCGGACGCGGCCTCGGGCGCCTCCCCGGACGACTCCGCGGCGGCCTCCCCCTCTGCGCCTTCCTCCGCCTCGCCCTCGACGGGCTCCTCCTCGACGACCACCCGCGGCGGCTGCCCGATGACGACGGCCGTCTCGGGTCGACGTCGGTCGTGACCCCGCGGGGAAGCGAGAGGTCCGAGACGCGCACCTGGCCACCGATGGTGAGCCCGCTGACGTCGGCCTCGATCGAGGTAGGAATGTCGGTCGGCAGCGCGTTGATGGCGAGGGTGAACATCTGTTGCTCGACGAGCCCGTCGCCGTGATGCACCTCGGTCGCCTCTCCGACCAACGGCGATCGGGCACGTCCGCGCTGATGACCTCGTCGCGGCGGACGATCACGAAGTCGACGTGGGTGACGGTCTGGGCGACGGGGTGACGCTGCATCTCTCGGGCCAGTGCCAGGTACGTGCCCGAGCCCGTGTCCAGCGACAGGAGCTGGTTGGCCCCGGCCTCGCTGTTGAGGGCGACCCGGAGCTCGCGGGCCACGACGGCCACCGGCAGCGGGTCGGTCCCGTGTCCGTAGATGACGCCGGGGATCTTCCCCTCGCGGCGCAGCCGGCGCACGGCGCGGGAGCCCACGGGGCGTCCGATCTCGGCGGCGAGTACGACTTCGGCCATGGCGGAATCTCCTCAGGTGGCGGGCGCAGCGTCCGCGGACGCCCTCGGCGTCCCGGCGAACGGCCTCCCAGCGTAGTCGCCGGGGACCCGCCGCGAAATCGCGGCGGCGCGTCCCAGCCGGCCCGCGGACTCACCCCGAGGAGTCCCGCTCCAGCAGCCACTGGGGCACCGGGCCGTGCCGGGGGGGCAGGTCGTCGATGCCGTCGTCCCGCCGGCGCTCGTCCTCCTCGTCGTGGACGGGCACGGGCGGCCGCTCGTGCGTCCTCGTCCTCGAGGAGGTCGGTCAGCGACACCTTGCCCGCCTCGTCTTCGGTCGTCGCATGCGCCAACTCGGCGGAGGCTCCTCGTCCTCGCCGTCCGCCCGGTGGTGCGGCGCTGGTGTCGCGGCAGCGGCGCCGTCCGAGGTCCTCTTCCGTCGTCGGCGAGCCACGCCGAAGAGGCGCCCGGGCTCGCGCAGCCACTCCGTGACCCGTGTTGTCGCCGACGTCGAGCTCCCGCATCCGCTCCTCTTGGATCCGGAGCTGCTCGTAGAGCCAGTCGTTCAGGTCCGTGATCAGCTCGCCCTTGTGGGTGGCCCAGGCCATCTTGGCGTCGTAGAGCTTCTTGAGCTCGTCGATGCGGCGGTCCGCATAGGCCAGGAAGCCGCTCGCCGACTGCTGGAGGAGGACGAACTGCTGGTAGAGGTCGTGGTAGAGGTCCTCGGTCGCGACGGGCTGTGGGATGCGTGGCCGGTCCGGTGGCGAGCGCAGGCACGCCAGCCCCCGGGATGGCCTGCAGCACGTCCCGGGTCACCTCGAGGTACGCCCGGCCCCAGTGCTGGTCCGGCTCGAGGTGCGCGCCTTCCGCCCACTCGTTCCACGCGTTGACGAAGACGACGCCGTTGCTCCCGGCCGACGCCGCCTGCCGCCGCGCCGCCTCGGCCAACCACCGTCCGTAGCCCTCGGGTGTCGAGTTGTGCAGGATCAGCGCCTCGCCCGCCTGGCGGCGCGGTGAGTTGTCCCAGCCCGTCGCCACGCAGGGGTACCGCTGCCACGCCGACCCCGGGACGGTCGAGGTAGGCCTGGGCCACCGTCCTCGTACTCGAACATGCGGTGCGAGCGGTCCGGCCCGAAGGGCAACGGCGTGGTCGGGACCAGCGAGGTGAGATGGTGGGGGATGAACTCGGCGCTGGCGTCGAAGTCGCGCGCCGCCGGGTCCGACAGCTCCTCCTCCGTCTCGAACATGACGAGCCAGGGGGGCTCCATGCCCGCCCGCTCGCACTCGGCGCGCCAGATCGGCGACGGTGCGCCGGGCGTCCGGGAGGAAGTGCGCACGGTACACGGCGAGTAGCGGCCGGCCTTCGATGCGGATATAGCGCGGATCACGGAAGCACTCGATGAGCCAGCGGATGTGCGCCACGTCGTCGTCCTCGCTGTAGACCTGCTCGAGGAGCATCTCGTCGATGGAGCCCTGCCAACGGCGGTACCAGCTCTCGTTCGCCCAACACAGCGCGAACGGAAAGTCGGGCTGGCCCGAAGCGCGCACCTCGTCGAACGGCCGTCCCAGCATCCGGCGGCCGCCGAACCAGTAGTGGTAGTAGAGGAACCCCGTGATCCCGTGCTCCTGGGCCAGGCGCGCCTGCACGGTAGCGGGTCTCGGGCACGCGCAGGTCGTAGAAGCCGAGTTCGCCCGGGAGGTCGGGCTGGCGGTGGCCCGGGTACAGCGGCTTGCTGCGGGCGACGACGCTCCACTCGGTGAAGCCGGCGCCGTGCCACGCGTCGTTCTCCTGCACCTGGTGGAACTGCGGCAGGTAGAAGGCCAGCACGTGCGGCGAGCCCTCGGCGACCGGGTGCTGGCAGTGACGTGTCCATCGCTGGGTTCTGCTCGGGCATCGATCTGTGTCGCTCAGCCCGGTCGTTCCTGAACGACGCTTGAGCCGGTTGTAGGCGCCGCGGTACAACGGAGCTGCTCTGCGACTGCAGGGCGCGGTAGTTGGCGTCCGCCATCACGAGGGACTCCTTCATGACCTCGATGTTGTGTTCCAGCCCCGACACGTGGCCCTCGAGCGCCGCGATGTACTTCTGGTGCTCGGCGAGGGCGTCGTGGAGGATGGTGTTGTCGATCAGCCCCTTGCGCAGCGAGTGCGATGCGCATCCGCTGGTGGTGGATGCGGTCGCCCAGCTCGTCGACCCGGGCCGCCAGCTGGCACGGACCGCCTCCGACCCGTTGTCACGGACGGACTTCATGACGAACTGGTACGACTCGACCTCGGGGTCGGTGTGCAGCTCGTCCAGCGCCTTGTGACTCACGTCGTCCCGCGTGACGCCGATCTCCGACATGAACAGCGGCATCACGACCCGTCGCGTCTCCACGGGGACGAGGCCGGCCTCGTGCAGGAGCTCGCGGATGCTCTCGAGCGTGAAGAACGTGACGTGGGTGCGGTCGAGCAGGCCGAAGTCGTTGTAGGGGAACTTCCCGTTCATGAGCGCGATCCGGACGTCGCCGTGCGCCACGTTGGGCAGCGAGGTCACCACGAATCCGGCCGGCTTGAGCTTGCGCGCGGCCTGCCGCAGCGACGGCCAGCGGGTCGCGCAGATGCTCGAGCACGTCGCCCAGGAGCACGACGTCGAACGACTCGTCCTTGACGTAGTTCCAGGTGTCGGCGCTCGTCGAGGTCGCCCACGACGACCTGCTCGGCCCAGGCCTCCGCCAGCTCCGCCGCATCGGCGTCGAGCTCCATCCCGACCACGTTGCAGCCGCGCTCGACGAGCACTTTCGTGATGAACCCCGTCGAGCACCCGACCTCGAGGACCGACTTGTTGTAGCCGATCATGCCCGAGCGCGAAGGCGTGGCTGCTGTTCTCGGCGTCGGGGTCGACCGGAACCTCGTAGATGAACGACAACTCTGCCTCCAGGCTGGCGGGCTCGAGCGGAGTATCGAGCGTCTGCCGTCCGATCACCCGACTGACCTCGATCACTATATTTCCCCGGATGCCCGTTCCTGGGGTTTCCCTGTGTTGCGGGCATCCGGTGGGGGGACGCGACCCCGCCGCGCTTCGGGTCAAGGGTAGTCGGCGGCAATCGGGGCCCTCGTTCACCCCCCTCGCCCCGGCCGGGGGCGGCATCGTGCCCCCGCCGGCGCCCCCGACACGCGGCATCACCGCCGAGCCGGGTCCGCGTAGGGCACCATCGTTGCCGAACTGATGGCGCTCGCGATCCTCCCGGCGGTCTTCCTCCTGCTGTGGCTCCAGGTGTGGTATCGCCGGGGGTCGCTGGGCTGGTCCGGCCTGAGCCGGCGGGGGGCGTTCCTGCTGGCCTTCCTGCTCTTCGAGACGGTCCTCGTGGGCATCACCGAGCTCAGCAGCGTCGGCCGCCACTTCACGTCGGGGGTCGTGCTCGTCTGCTGGCTCGTCGTCGCCCTGGTCCTGCTCGCGCTCTCGTGGCGACCGCTCTGGGCCGGGGCCCGCCGCGCCGGCGCCGCGCTCGGGCGCCTCCACCCTCGGCACGGGGTCTCGACGCTCCTCGCCGGCGAGCGGGCCGAGGCGGCAGGGTGGCTTCTCGTCCCCGCCTTCTTCTTCGGCGTCCTGAGCTATCTCGCCCTGTCCTACGTGCCGTCGAACGCCGACTCACTTGACTACCACCTCGCACGGGTCGAGCACTGGATCCAGAACCGCTCGATCGCGCCCTTCGCCACCAACTTCACCGCCCAGGTCGACTACTCCCCCCTCACCGAGTACAACCTCGCCCACTTCCACCTGCTGGTGGGGAGCGACCGCCTCGATGGCTTCGTCCAGCTCTTCGCCGCCCTCGTCTGCGTGATCGCCGCCAGCGAGATCGCCCGGCTCCTGGGCGCCGGCGCACTTGTCCAGGCCGGGGCGGCCGTGGTCTGCACGACCATCCCGTCGCTCGTCCTCTCGGCGACGAGCACCGAGAACAACGTGTTCACCGCCGCCCTGTGCGTCTGCCTCGTCTTCGTGCTCCTGGCCCAGCACCCGATTCGCAACTGGTGGTCGTTCGGGATCTTCGTGGGTCTGGCCGCGTCGCTGGCGGTCCTCGACAAGGGCACTGCCATCGCGCTCATTGGTCCCGTGGCCGTTCTCCTCCTGATCTGGAACGTCCTGAGCGAGAGACGCCTCGGCGTCGCGGCGCGGCTGGGCGTGGGGCTCGCGGTCGTCGGCGCCGTCGCGGCGACCGCGGTCGTGGTGGCGGGCCCGTTCCTCTACCAGGAACAGTCGGTCTTCGGATCGCTCGAGGGCCCCGATGCCGCGCAGACGCTGAGCACGGACCTCACCTGGCGTGCCGCAGGGGCCAACATCGTGCGTGAAACCGCGGCCAACTTCATGTTCGGTAACGGCCAGAACGGACCCCAGACGGCGGTGAGCAACTTTACGCTGCGTCAACTGCACGACGTGTACGACGCGTTCGGAGTTCGCCAAGACAACACCACCTACTTCCTGGGCTATGAAACACCCTGGTTCTACGACGGCTTCCTCTCACGCAACGACTCGCTCTGGGACCGGAGCGCCGACGAAGGTGCCGACCCGCTCGACGTGGTCCTCATCGGCTTCACGCTCGTGGTCTCGGTCATCCTGCTCGTGCGCGGCGACCGCCGCATGCGCGTCGTCGTCCTCATCGCCGGCGGGCTCACCATCGGCTTCCTGCTCCTCGCGGCGGTCGCACGCTTCCAGATCTTCGCCGTGCGCTTCTACATCCCGCTGTTCGTGGCCTGGTCACCGCTGATCGCACTCGCCCTCGGCCGGTGCTCGAAGTGGTTGCTGCGCGTCGCCATGGTCGTCCTCGCGGTCGCGTGCCTCCCGCAGCTGCTCGACAACGTCGAGCAGCCGCTCATGAAGGTCTCGTACGGCTCCCACCCTCTGGCTGCCTACCTGGTGGACCACCCGAACCCGAACTTCGTGCGAAGAACGGCGGGCGACCTCGAGTCCCTCACCAGCGTCTTGGCCCAATCAACCTGCCGCCGGATCGGGATCGGGTCGTTCCTGGTCTTCGAGTACCCCGTCTGGGTGGGCCTGCACAACGACGGCTGGCGCGGCCAGATGGAGGACGTCGACGTCACCAATGCCACGAAGCGCTACGAAGACCCGCGTTTTCGTCCGTGCGCCGTCGTGACCCAACCGGCCACCGCGTCCTGGGTCGGCACCGAACCGGGAATGGTCCACCTCGCATTCGGCCCAACCTTGGCGCTCTCCATCGAGCCCTCGGCCCTGCGGACGGTCCGCGTCGACGTCCCGGGATTCGTGAGCACCGCCCCCGAGGTGCACGTCTATCCCGGTACGGGGTGGACCTACGGGAACCGGTCGACCACCCTGCACGACAGAGGCACGGTCTACGTCTCGTCGCCGCAGGCGCAGGGACTCGCGCTGCGCGTCGTCGGCCCCGGGGGACGACCACTCGCCGACGTCATCGTCCACTCCGCCGCCGGTCCCACCCCCCTCGATCGGACGGGCACGACCGGGTTGACCGACGCGACGGGCACCGCTTCCATTGCGGTCGAACGTGGCTTGACGCCCGTGATCGTGACGCCGCCCGTGGCCGCCGGCCAGAGCACGCCCATCACCGGCGTGACGATCGGGGCGCTCGACTCCTCGCCCGGAGCCCCCTAGATTCTCCCCGACCTTGTTGCGCGAATCCCCAGATGAGGTGAGCCCCCAAGGCAGTGTGGAGCTGTCTACACACCACGCTTGCCAAGGAGGCTCACCGCACCGTAACGCTCCGCTCACCCCTGAAGGTCGACTTCGCCTGTGCCGTCTGATCGAAGCCGGCTCGCAATTGCTTCGGCTGCTGAGTCCATGCGGATCTCCCGCCAGACGGCGCACAAGTGGTGGCAGCGCTACCAGACGGGCGGGACTCCGCGCTCGAGGACCGCTCGAGCCGTCCCCGGCGCACTCCGACCAAGACCTCGGCTCGGGTCGAGCGCCGCGTCGTGGCCCTGCGTCGGCGCTGCCAAATGGGGTCGGCCCGCCTGTCCGACCTCGCCGGCGTGCCCGCGTCGACGCTGCATGTGATTTGGGTCCGCCACGGGGTCTCGAGGCTCTCTGACCTCGAGCGCCGCTCGGGGCGCACCGTACGCCGGATCGAGACCACCCGGCCCGGCGAGCTCGTCCACCTCGATGTAAAGAAGCAGGCCAAGATCCCCAAGGGCGGCGGCTGGCGGGTCCACGGCCAAACCAGATTGTCCCCGCCGAAGAGCTCGGAGACCGACGTGTCCTCGAACACCGCATCGATGGCATCGGCGATGATCTTGGCCACAGAGAGCACCTCGAGCTTGTCGAAGGTGTGGTCCTCCGCCACCGGCAGCGTGTCGGTCACGACCACCCGCGAGATCGGCGCCGCCTTCAGCCGGTCGACTGCGGGGTCGGACAGCACGCCGTGGGTCGCCATGGCGCAGATTTCGGACGCCCCGGCCTCGGCCAGCAGCTCGGCCGCGGCGCAGATCGTCCCGGCGGTGTCGATCATGTCGTCGATGAGGACGCAGTGGCGGCCCTCGACGTCGCCGATGACGTGGCGGGCCTGGACCTCGTTGTAGGTCCCCAGCGGCCGCGTCTTGTGGATCAGGGCGAGGTCGCAGCCGAGATGCTGGCTGTAGCGCTCGGCCACCTTCACCCGCCCGGCGTCGGGCGCCACGACGACCACGTCGTCGCCGAAGTGCTCCTTCATGTACGCCTCGAGCACCGGCGCCGCCACGAGATGGTCGAACGGGGTGTCGAAGAAGCCCTGGATCTGGCCCGAGTGGAGGTCGACGCTCACGACGCGGTCTGCGCCGGCCACCGAGAGCATGTCGGCCACCAGCTTGGCCGTGATGGGCTCGCGTCCAGTCGACTTCCGATCCTGGCGCGAGTAGCCGTAGTAGGGGCACACCGCAGTGATGCGTTTGGCCGACGCCCGCTTGGCGGCGTCGATCATGATCAGCTGCTCCATCAGCGAGTCGTTCACCGGGCTGGCGTGCGTCTGGATGATGAAGACGTCGCAGCCGCGAATCGAGATGTCGTACTTGCAATAGATCTCGCCGTTGGCGAATTCCCGCAGGTTCGCCTGCCCGAGCTCGACGCCGAGGTGGCCCGCGATGTCGTGGGCCAAGGTCGGGTGCGGCGCGGCCCGAGACCATCTCCAGGCGTCGCCGCGGGATCAGCTCCACGGTCCCCAACGCTACTGCCCCATCGCCCGCCCCGTCTCCGGTCGACCGGGGCTCTCGCCGTGGCCGGGGCGCGGTCTCCTGCTCGGTCTGCGGCTCCGGCCCTCGGGCGCACACCGTCAGGCACCGGATCGCTGCCCCCGGGCCTCAGGCTCCCGGACCCGCCACGACGGCGTGCGGCGCCACCGCCGCGCCGGCCGGCACCTCGGCACCCGGCTCGAGCACGCTGTAGGGTCCGATGCGCGCGCCGTCACCGATGGTGGCCCGGGTACAGGTCGACTCGGTCACCACCGCGCCCTCGCCCACGGTCGTCTCGGTGAGCATGGTGTTCGGCCCGATCTCGGCCCCCGCCCCGATGCGGCAGGCGCCGCGCAGGATGACCCCGGGCAGCAGCGACACGTCCGCCGCCAGGTGCGCCTCGGCGTCCACGTAGGTGCGCTCGGGATCCCACATGGTGACGCCGCGCCGCATCCAGCGCTCGTTGATGCGGTCGCGCAGTTCGGCCTCGGCCACGGCCAGCTGGGCCCGGTCGTTGACCCCGGCCGCCTCCATCGAGTCCGGCAGCACCAGGGAGCGCGGGCCGTGTAGCCGGCGCTCGAGAGCACCGCCACGGCGTCGGTCAGGTAGTACTCGCCCTGGGCGTTGGCCGGACTGAGGCGGCGCAGGGTCGGCGCCAGGATGCTGCGGCGGAAGCAGTAGATGGAGGTGTTGACCTCGTCGATGGTCTTCTCTTCCTCGGTGGCGTCGGTCTCCTCGACCACCCGGGTCACCTCGCCGTCCTTGCCGTGCACCACCCGGCCGTAGCCGGTCGGGTTCTCCACCACCGCGGTCAGCAGCGTGACGCCGGCGTCCTCGGCCCGGTGGGCCCGCACCAGGGCGGCCAGCGTCTGGGGCCGCAGGAGGGGCGTGTCCCCCGGGAGCACCACGACGTCCTCGACCTCGTCGTCGTCGTCGGGGCAGCCCGGTCAGCCCGACGGCCAGGGCGTCCCCCGTTCCCGTCCGGGTCAGCTGCTCCACGAACTCGATCTCCATGGTCGGCGGCGCGTGCTGCACCAGCGTCTTGGTGACCCATTCGCCCCGGTGGCCCACCACGACGACGACCCGGCGCACGTCGATCTCGGCCATGGCGTCGAGCACGTGCAGGATCATCGGCCGCCCGCAGAGCAGGTGCAGCGGCTTCGGCCGCTCCGAGCGCATCCGGGTCCCCTCGCCGGCGGCCAGAACCACGGCGGAGAGGCGGCGCTCGGACATGGCGGCATTCTTAGCCGGGCAGGGCGCCCGGCGTGCGTATGGGACACTCGATGCGTGCCGGAGCGGATCCCCTACGACGAGTTCGGGCTCTTCCACGAGAACGCCGCCGAATATGGCATCCCCTATGACGGCCCTCCCGACGTGGAGCGTGTCGACGTCGAGGTCGAGCCCGGGCGCAGCGTGTCGAGCCTGCTGTGGGGCGCCCGCACCGGGCCGCCCGAGCTGGTGCTGGTGCACGGCGGCGCGCAGAACGCCCATACCTGGGACACCGTCGCCCTCGCGCTGGGCCGGCCGCTCCTCGCCCTCGACCTCCCGGGCCACGGCCATTCCGACGGCGGCCCCGACGGCTCGATCTCGCCCACCAGCAACGGCCGCGACCTGGCGGCCGTGGTGGCCGAGCTCGCCCCTTCGGCGCGCGGCGTCGTGGGCATGTCGCTCGGTGGCGTCTCGTCCCTGGCCCTGGCGGCAGAGGCCCCCGAGCTCGTGCGCGCGCTTGGTGTTGGTCGACGTCACGCCGGGCGTCAACGCCGAGAAGGCGGCGCCGATCACCAACTTCGTCAACGGCCCCGCCAGCTTCGACAGCTTCGACGACCTGTTGGCGCGCACGATCGAGCACAACCCGGGCCGCTCCGAGTCCTCGCTGCGGCGCGGCATCCTGCACAATGCGGTCCAGCGCGAGGACGGCAGCTGGGTCTGGCGCTACGCCCGCTTCCGCACCGAGCCATCGGGTGTCGCACCCCGAATTCGGCGACCTCTGGGAGGCCGTCTCCGGGCTCGACCGTGCCGCTGCTCCTCGTCCGCGGTCTGGCCTGGTCGGTGGTCGACGACGACGACGTGGCCGAGCTCCTGCGCCGCCAGCCCACCGCCACCGTCGTCGGCGTGGAAGGTGCCGGCCACAGCGTCCAGGGCGACCGGCCGCTCGAGTTGGCCGCCATCATCGACGACTTCCTCTTCGGCGGCTCCTGACGGACGGCACCCGATGGACGGCACACGATCGACGGCAACTGATGGACAGCACGTGGTGAACACGAAAGAGGTCTGGCTCTCACCCCGCGCGCTGCGGCTCCACGCCGTGATCCTGTCGTGGTGCCCGCCTTCATGGCCATGTGCGTGTGGCAGATCACCCGCGCACTCGGGGGCAACGAGCTCAGTTGGGCCTACGTGTTCGAGTGGCCACTCTTCGCGGCCTACGCCGTCTACATGTGGTGGCGCCTGCTCCACGAGGCCTCTCCGGCGACGCCGCCCGTCGCCGCCGGGACCGGTTCCGGCGGGCAGGGACGCACCCGCCGGACGCGGTCCACGCCGAACGGGGCGCGGCCGGAGGACCAGCACCCATACCCGAGCCAGAGGACCCCGAACTGGCCGCCTACAACGCGTACCTGGCGGAGCTGGCCGAGCAGGACCGTGCGACCGGGCACTGATCCGGCCGCGTCCGGCATGGGCGCGTCCTGGAGAGGCGCCGGCGAACTCACGAGAGTCTGTGCCCCGCAGGAGCGCGAGTGCTCCCGACAACGACCCTTTTGATCACAGATGTCCAGCCCTGCTTGGTCATGATCACGTCGAGGACGCGCGCACTCGAGTTTCTTTGCGAGATGACTCCACTCAAATCTGTGAAGAACGGCTGCATCGATGGCGCAAACCCGGCGGTCGTCAGCTGCCAGAGGATGGCTTGACCGTACTGGTACTCCACATAGTCCTCGGGCGAGAAGGGGGAGGCAATCGGGGTGGGCCAAAACTTGACCGCGACGGCGCCGGGCGGAAAGGCATTCGCCACGGTCCGTACGACGTGGCTCACTTGCGTGCTCTCTTCTGCGCTCACCGGGTTGACAGACGACTGAGACGGGAGCTTCCAGACGCCAACGAGAATCGAAACGCCGAACACTCCGACGAGGAGTCCGAAAACGACGGAGCGGGATGGACGGCCTCTCACGAGTGCCTTCTGGGAGACCCGGGCTCGTACGACTTCGACCACCGCCCAGGCGACGACCACCCACCAGAGGTAGGCCACAACCCAGATCACCGTTACCAGCCATGACAACGAGCCCATGTTCACGCGCGGCACGGCTGCGAAGTTGACCACGACGCACACGGAGCAGATCGAGCGCGATGGCGGCCAGTGTGGCCAGGTCCTTCTGCTTCCGTCGCACGGCCAGAATGGTGACCACTGCGAGAACGATGAGGACGACGAGGCCGGCCACCGCGGACCCGGATCCAAGAGACAAGTACGAGACGTTGAGGTCGTATTGACGGACTGGCAGAGGTGCGGGCCAAACGATCGCCCCAAGGCTCCGTAGGCCGAAGGCGAGACCCAAAGACGCCTGACCCCTGGCGCTGAGCGTTCCTGTCAGATTGCCGAAGCTTCCGAAGACTTGCTGCACGAACGTGGGAAGCCAACAGGCAACTCCCACCCCCAGGCCGATCAGCAACCAGCGAAATCGTCTTGGCCATCCCGAGTACCAAGCTCCGAGGAATGGGCAGACGACCACGAGGATCACCGCAACCAGCCCGTAGAACAGTTGGGCTTGAACCGTCACCGAGGCCGCGAACACCAGAACGGGCCACCAGCCAAAGGAGCCTAGTGCGACCGCCCACGCCAGCACGATCGAAGTGAGCAAAAAGACAAGTCCGAAGTCGGCATTCCAGAGTTGGTGACCAAAGACGGAGGGAGCGGTCCAGGCCAGATCGACGACCGCAAGCGCCACGAGAAGACAGGCCAACCACCTACGGACAGCCCACATTGCCTCGACGGCGACGGAGAGCGTCAGTCCGACGACAAGGGCCGATCCCCAGAGCGCGCCCTGCAGGTGGTCGAGGTGGACGGGAATCGCAAGGAGCACGAACTGCAGTGGTCCAAGGTCATAGAGCAAGTGGCCACCTGCGGCCCCGACGTCGGAGTGCATACCCACCAACGGCGGGTGGGAGGAAAGCACCTGGTATGCACGAAGCGTGATCGTGGCGTCGTCACCCAACAACGGTCGCCACCCCCGGGACATCTCGATGATGGTCGGAACCAGAACGATCGTCCAGATCACAATGTGGCTACCGATACGCGCGATGCGATCCACACGCACCATGCCTCGGGCCGCCATTAACGAAATTCGTCCACGATCGCGCGATGTTAGATTGTCCGCACCGACACCTATCGGCAGGCGTGGTGTTCGGTCCATCCGGGCCACCCACACTCGGGACCTCCTGAACCGAAACGTCCCGCGGGACTCGAGCGCCGCTGGCGCGCACACCGCAGGAGCCGTAGGCCGGTGCAGTCAAACGCCTGCATTCCGAAGATCGGAGCCCACGGTTGGTGCTCTACAGATCCGGCAGGCTGCGCGCGGGTCCTCGTGCGGTATGAACCGGGAGTGCTGTCCTCTCGACAGCCAGCGGCGCCGATCGGTTGCTCCACGGGAAGTCGACCACCCCCAGATTGGGAACCTCTTCCTGGCAACGCCGGCGCCCACAAGGAACGTACCAACTCGCGTACTCGCAGGTGGCCGGGCTTGTTCCGGGGGGAGGGCTCGAACCTCCAACATCCGGCTCCAAAGGCCGACGTTCTGCCGATTGAACTACCCCGGACCGAGGCGGGAAACCACTAGAGGTTAGACACCCGCCCGCCCGTCCCCCGCCCAGGGCCGGCGGTAGCTTCTTGGCTGGTGCGCATCTTGGTGGTCGACGACGACCCGGCCGTCCGGCGCTCGATCGACCGGGCCCTCCGCCTCGAGGGCTATGACGTCACCGCCGTGCCGTCCGGCGGCGAGGCGCTCGAGTCGCTGGCGCAGACGCCGCCCGACGCGATGATCCTCGACCTGGGACTACCCGACCTCGACGGACTCGCCGTGTGCCGGCGCATGCGCAGCGCCGGCGACGACACGCCGGTCCTCATGCTGACGGCGCGCGACGCCATCGACGACCGCGTCGAGGGTCTCGACGCCGGAGCCGACGACTACCTCGTCAAGCCCTACGCGCTGGCCGAACTGCTGGCGCGCCTGCGGGCGCTGCTGCGGCGGCGCTTCGAGGGCGAGGGCGGCCTGCTGCGCGTGGGCGACCTGGCGCTCGACCTCTCGACCCGGGAGGGTCAGCGCGGTGAGCGCACCTTCCCCCTCACCCGCATCGAGTTCGACCTTCTCGAGATGTTCCTGCGCCATCCCCGCCAGGTGCTCACGCGCGACGTTTTGCTCAACCGAGTCTGGGGTTTCGACTTCGACTCGGGCACCAACTCGCTCGCCGTCTACGTGGGTTACCTCCGGCGCAAGCTGGAAGAGGGTGGTGAGCCCCGCTGTATCCAGACCGTGCGCGGCGTGGGCTACGTGCTGCGGGACGCGTGACCTTCCGCGCCAGGCTCGTCCTGGCGACCACCGTCGCCGTCGTCGTCGCCGTGCTCGGCGCCTCGCTCGCCTCCTTCCTCGTCGCCGCGCAACACGCTCACGCAGGCAGCCGACAACTCGCTGACCGCGGCGGCGCAGCGGATCGTGGCCGGCCAACAGATCGTGGCGACGACGGCCACCCCCGGCCAGGTGATCGACACCAGCGGCGCCGTCGTGGCCGGGGGTGGGCTGCCGGTCACGGGCCAGGTGCGCCTGGTGGCGAAGAACCTGGCGCCCGCCTTCTTCACGACGGTCACGGTGGACGGCAACGAGATGCGCGAGTACGTGGAGAACCTGCCCGCGGAGACACAGGTCTCCTCGGGCACACTCATCTACGGCGGAGCCCTGCAGATCGCGACGCTGCTCAACGTGAGCTCGGAGCTGAAGACGCTGGCGCTGCTGCTCGGCGTGGTCGCGTTCGTCGGCGTCCTGCTCGCGGTGGTGCTCGGCTGGTTGGTGGCGCGCACCGCACTCGTCCCGCTGAACTCGCTGACCGACACCGTGGAGGATCTGGCCGAGACGACCGACGTCTCGCGTCGGCTCTCGCCCGGCGGCCCCGACGAGCTGGGCCGGCTGCGCCGCACCTTCAACCGCTTGCTCGAGGCGGTCGAGTCCTCGCGCCGCGCCCAGAGCCAGCTCGTGCTCGACGCCTCGCACGAGCTGCGCACACCACTGACGAGCCTACGGACCAACCTCGAGGTGATCCGGCGCGTCGACGAGCTGAGCGACGAGGATCGCTCCGTCCTCGTCGACGACGTGCTGGTCCAGCTGCAGGAGCTGACCGATCTCGTGGGCGACCTGGCCGAGCTGGCGCGCGGTGACCAGCAGCCCGCACCCCGCGAGGTGCTCCGCCTCGACCTCCTCGTCCGCGAGGCGGTCTCGGTGCAGACCACACACGGCCGGGCCAAGGACGTCACCTTCGAGCTCGACGCCGAGCCGTGCTGGGTCGAGGGTCACGCGGACCGGCTGAGCCGGGCCGTGGGCAACCTCCTCGACAACGCGCGCAAGTGGAGCCCGCCCGGCCAGGTCGTCACGGTCACCTGCGCGGCGGGGACGGTCGTCGTGCACGACCGCGGGCCCGGCATCGCCGAGGCGGACCTGCCCCACATCTTCGACCGCTTCTACCGCTCCCCCGCCGCCCGCGGGCTGCCGGGCTCGGGTCTCGGCCTGGCCATCGTGGCCCAGGTGGTCAAGGCGGAGGGCGGCTCGATCCTGGCCGAGAACGACCCGGCGGGCGGGGCCCGCATGTCGTTGCGCCTGCCGACGGTCCCGGGACCCGGCGAGATCGCCGAGCACGCCTGAAGCGATCCGAGCGCGCCCGCCCGGTGCCGCCGTTTCTTCACTGCTTCTTACGCAACCCCAACCTCTCGCCAAGCTGACGGGCGCACACTGGACGGCGGTAACCCCCCGGTGGCAGGGAGTCCGCCACTTCGCCACCGGTCCCCACCGGCGGGGGCGGCTCTATCCGACACCGCCCCCGCCGGTGCCTCCCTCTCTGTGCCACTCTCTGGTCCCGCGTCCCGCGCCCTCGCCCGCGCCGCATTCAGTCAGCCGCGATCAGCTCGATGCGGTTCCCGAAGGGGTCGTCCACGTAGGCCCCCGCACCCGGGGCCTGGTCGGGGTTCGGGCGCACCGCCACCCCGGCGGCGGCCAGCGCGGCCTCGAGTCCGGGCAGATCGCGCACGACGAAGGCCGGGTGCGCCTTGCGGGCCGGGCGGAAGTCCTCCTCGACCCCGAGGTGCACGGCCAGGTCGCCGCGGACGAACCAGCACCCGCCCCGGGCGGCCAGCGGCGCGGGCTTCGGGACCCGCGCGAGGCCGAGCAGGCCGGAGTAGAAGGCTTCCGCCTCGGCCTCGCGACCCGGCGGCATGGCCAGTTGCACGTGGTCGAGCCGGACGATCTCGAAGCTCATCAGTCCCTCCTCGCACCCGGAGCGACCTGGCAGTCGGCCCCCCGGACCGCTAGCCTGCCGCACGGCATGGGATCACTCATCAAGAAGCGCCGCAAGCGGATGCGCAAGAAGAAGCACAAGAAGATGCTGAAGGCCACCCGCTGGCAGCGCCGGGCCGGCAAGTAGTCCCGGCCGAGCGACCCCACCGCACTCCCGCTCCACGCTCAGTCCCCCTCCCAGCCGGCCGGGACCGTCCGTGCCCGGACGAGCCGTCCCGTCTCGGATCCCACCCGCAGCTCGGGCCGGGCCGGCGTCCCCGCCTCATCGGGGCCGCCCTCGACGAACCACGTGGACCCGCTGCCGGCGAGCCGCGGCGCCATGGCCGCCAGCTCGCCCAGGGCGTCACGCCAGCGGGCCAGCCGGGGCTCGGTGGCGAGAGCGGCCGCCGCCAGGCCGTTGGGCCCCTCGTCGCTCGGCCGTTCGTCCCAGGCCCGGTAGACCCGGGTCGTGTCCACGCCGAAGGGCGGCAGGAGCAGGAGGTACCGGCGGTCCTCGTGGGGCAGCGGGGTCACCCGCTCCCCCACGCCCTGGACCCGGGCCCGGCCACCGACCAGGCAGAAGGGCACGTCCGCCCCGAGCGAGGCGGCCACCACGAGGTCGTCACAGCCAGCCCAGCGCAGGACCGCCGCCGCGTCGGCCGAGCCACCACCCAGCCCTCCGCCGACGGGGATCCGCTTGGCCAGGCGCACGCCGGCCTGGCGACCGCAGGCGGCCAGCGCCCGAGCGACGAGGTTGTGTGCGTCGAGCGGGAGCCCCGCCGACGGCACACCCGGCGCGGCGTCCACCACCAGGCCCGCCCGGCCTTCGTCGAACTCCAGCTCGTCGGCCAGGTCGAGCGTCACCATCTCGGCGTCGAGCTCGTGGTAACCGTCCGGCCGGACGCCGGTGACCCGCAGCGAGACGGTCAGCTTGGCCGGAGCCAGCCAGCGGTGCACCGCGCCACGGCCGGCGTCACCTCCCCCGTCGGCGCTCACAGCGCCGCCAGCCTCCCCCACTCGGTCACGCTCAGCTCCTCGGCCCGGGCCTCGGGCCGCACACCGGCGCGGGCGAAGGCCCCCGGCTCGACGACGCCGGCCAGCGACCGCCGCAGCATCTTGCGCCGCTGGCCGAAGCCGGCTCGCACGACCGTGTCGAGCCGCTCGTAGGAGACGAGGGAGGGGTCGACCGCGGGCGCGGGCAGCCGCTCCATGCGGACCAGGACCGACTCGACCCGTGGACGCGGGATGAACACCGAGGCGGGCACCCGCCCGACGACGTCGGCCCGGGCGAAGTAGGCGATGCGCACGGACACCGCGCCGTAGGCGGGCTCACCTGGTGCGGCGGCCATGCGCTCGCCCACCTCGCGCTGGACCATGACCAGCAGCCGGGTGACCGCGGGCACCTCGACCAGCGTCCGCAGCACGAGGGGGGTCGCCACGTTGTAGGGCAGGTTGGCCACCAGGCTCCAGGGTCCCTCGCCGCGCCGTGGCCAGGAGCACCGCCAGGTCGAGCGTGAGGGCGTCGCCCTCGACCACCTCCACCCCCGCCGGCTCCGACGACCGAGCGCAGCACGGGGACCAGGTGGCGGTCCGTCTCCACCGCCACCACCCGCGCCCCCGTCTCCGCCAGGGCAAGCGTGAGGGAGCCCAGTCCGGCTCCGATCTCGAGCACCTCGGACCCTGGACCTGCGCCGGCGAGGCGGGCGATACGCCGCACCGTGTTGGGGTCGGCGACGAAGTTCTGCCCGAGGGCCCGGCTGGGACGCAACCCGTGCGCCGCCAGCAGCTGGGCGATGTCGGCGCCGGAATGGGTCACCAGGAGATTGTGACGTCCACCACTCCCTGGCCGAGGTCGGCGATCTGCGAGAAGCCCTCCGGCGAGAGGTCGACCACCCGCGGGTAGCCCGCCCCCTCGCGGTCGTCCACCGTGCACTCGGTCGAGGCGCCGGTCTCCGCGTTCACGACCGTGACCACGGTCCCGAACGACAGCGTCGGGCTGGCGCAGTACCCCGCCGGGGCGGCCGAGTACCACGTCGCCTCGCCGCTCTGTTGGTTGGCCGGAGGTGGCGGAGGTGGCGGAGGTGGTGGAGGTGGTGGTGCCGTCGTCGTCGTCGTGGGCGGCGGAGGTGGCGGCGCCGTGGTCGTCGTCGTGGGCGGTGGTGCCGTCGTCGACGTCGTGGGCGGCGGTGCCGTCGTCGACGCGGTCGTCGGGGCGGCCGTCGTCGACGTGGTCGTCGCGCGCGTGGTAGGCGGCGAGGTGCGACCGCAGCTTCACGCCGTCGAGATGTGACGCGGGATGCACCGCCGCCTTGGTGCCCGGTGCGCGACGCGGCCGACGGACGCGACGCGTGCGCAGACGTGTTCTGCAACAACAGGAGAGGCGCGCCGATCAGGAAGCCGCAAATGACTGCGGCAACGCCGAGGCGCCTCCCCCCAGTGCTCTGGTTCCGCAGGGCTCCACCCTTCTCCGGGGACACAGTGCACCCGCGCCGACACACGGGTGGTAGGAGGTTTCTGGAGAACTTAGATAACCAATCGCAGACCGTGCAAACCAGAAATTCGGCGATAGCTTTTGGCGCGCACTTTCCGCAGGTCAGACACCCTGCGTCACGCGATATTTAGATGAACACCCTGTTCAAGGGCTATTTCTGTCGAAAATCACGGTTAAACACCCAGGTCAGAAGGTTCTCGTATTGCGCACAACAGCGCGAGAATTAGCTGCCTGGGGAAAAGATCATGGCGGCGGCGGCGGCGCTGCGTTCCCTCACCTCGTCCACCGGGTAGCCCTTCACGGCGGCGATGGCCTCGCCGACGAGCGGCAGATACGACGGCTCGTTCGTGCGGCCGCGGTGCGGCACGGGCGCCAGGAACGGACTGTCCGTCTCGACCAGCAAGCGGTCCAGCGGACACCGCGCCGCGGCGTCGCGCACGTCGGTCGCGTTCTTGAACGTCACGATGCCGCTGAACGACACGTACATGCCGGCGTCCAGGCAGCGCGTGACCTCGTCGGGCCCACCGGTGAAGCAGTGCAGCACGGTGCGCTCGGGCACGCCCTCGGCGCCGAGCACGTCGAAGAGGTCCGCCCAGGCGTCGCGCGCGTGGATGACCAGTGCGAGCCGGTACGCGTGCGCCAGGGCGATCTGCGCCGCGAAGGCGGCACGCTGCGCGTGGCGCGGCGAGTGCTCGTAGTAGTAGTCGAGGCCGCACTCGCCCACCGCCACCACCGCGCCGTCGCCCGCCGCGTGCTCGCGCGCCAAGAAGCGCGGCGACCTCGTCGATCCCCTCGCTCGCCTCGTGCGGGTGGAGCCCGATGGACGCCCACGCCTGCGGCACCGACCCGGCCGCGGCGGTCGCCCGGGCCACCGCCACCGCGTGCGCCGAGGTGGCCGCGTCGGTCCCGATGCAGACCATCCGGTCCACGCCGGCCTCCCGGGCCCGGGTGAGGACCGCTTCGAGCTCGCCCGGTCCGGGTCCCGCCCCGGCCTCGTCGCCCAGGAGGTATTCCTCCTGCACGTGGCAGTGGGAGTCGAACCAGCCGCCCACCTCAGATCTTGCGCCGCGGGAACAGCGGGTCGCCCTTCACGACCTCGGCGCCTCCGCCGTAGCCGCCCCAGAGGGCGTCCTCGGGCAGGCCGCGCCCGCGTCGGGTCCCCGGCCACCCCGATGCGGCGCCAGACCTCGCCGGCCACCGACGGCATGGCCGGCGACACCAGGATGGCGACGATGCGCAACACTTCGAGCGCGTCGCCCAGGACCGCGTCCACTTCCGGCCCGGGTTCCATCTTCCAGGGCTCCGCCGCCTCGAGTCCGGCGTTGGCCGCGCCGATGAGGCGCCAGGTCTCGTCGAGCGCGTCGTGCGGGGCCCAGCGGGCCCACGCCGCCGACGCGGCCTCCAGCACCTCGGCCGCCACGGGTCCGAGCTCGCTGCGCACGTCGCAGCCCGGACCGATGCCGTCACACTTCGAATGCACCACGGTCGTGACACGCGAGACCAGGTTCCCGAGATTGTTGGCCAGGTCGGCGTTGTAGCGCGTCACGATCCCCTCGTAGGAGAAGTCGCCGTCGTTGCCGAGCGGCACCTCGCGCAGCAGGAGGTAGCGCAGTGCGTCGACCCCGAGGTCGTCGGCGAGCGCGAGCGGTGAGACGTCGGTCACCTTGAGCGGCGCACCGTCACCCTCGCCGGCCGTCCCGGCGGCGATCATCGTCTTGCCGAGTTTCTGCCCGCCCAGCAGCAAGAAGCCGTGCACGAAGATCTCGGGCGGCGGCTCGAGCCCGGCGGCCATGCACATGGCCGGCCACCACACGCAGTGGAACTTCAAGATGTCCTTGCCGATGAGATGGTGTGCGGCGCCCCACCGCGACAGGAACACCGCTTCGTCGCCGCCGTAGCCCGCCACGGTGAGGTAGTTGATGAGCGCGTCGTACCACACGTAGAAGACGTGCCCGCTGTCCCACGGCACCGGCACGCCCCAGGTGAACGAGGTGCGTGTGATGGAGACGTCGCGGAGGCCGCCTCGGATGAAGCCGAGTGCCTCGTTGCGCTTGGAGCCCGGGCGCACGAAGTCGGGGTGCGCGTCGTAGTAGTCGAGGAGCGGCTGCTCGAACTCGCTCAGCTGGAAGAAGTAGTTGTCCTCCTGCATCTCGACGACGGGGCGCCCGTGGATGGGGCACTTGCCGTCGACCAGCTGGTCCTCGGTGTAGTAGTCCTCGCAGGAGACGCAGTAGAGCCCCGAGTAGAGCCCGAGCTCGATGAACCCGTTGTCGTAGATGCGCTGCAGGAACGCCTGCACCACCGCGTAGTGCCGGGGCTCGGTGGTGCGGATGAAGTCGTCGTAGGAGATGTCGAGGCGGCGCCAGGCGTGGACGTAACGAGCCGACGTCCGGTCCGTCCAGTCCTGGGGCGTTGTCGTGTTGGCCTCCGCCACCTCGACGATCTTGGCGCCGTGCTCGTCGGTGCCGGTCATGAACCACACGTCGTCGCCGAGGAGGCGGTGCCAGCGGGCCAGGGCGTCCGCGTTGACGGTCGTGTACGCCGTGCCGACGTGGGGCGCGTCGTTGACGTAGTAGATCGGCGTGGTCAGGTAATAGGGCGGCACCGCCGGTAGCGTACCGGCGCGTTCACGCGCGGCCCGACGAGCCCGCGTCGCCGTCGGTGGCCCGCACGCGCAGCGTCGCCTCGTACGCCCGTCGCCGCGGCACGCCCAGGGTCGCACGAGACGCGGTCGGCCACCTGGCGCGGGCCCGCCGTCGGGTCGTCGGCCAGCGCGGCCGCACGGCCACGTCGACGTCGTCGTCGCCGGCCGGCGGCGCCGGCGGCGCGCCGGCGATCACCAGCACGACCTCGCCCCGCAACTGGCGCGCCGCGAAAGCGTCCGCCGCCGCGCCGAGCGGACCCCGCCACACCTCCTCGTGGACCTTGGTCAGCTCCCGCACGACCGCAACAGCGCGCTCGGGGTCGGCCTGCGCCAACTCGGCCAGGGTGGCGGCCACGCGGCCCGGCGCCTCGAGGACGACCGTGGTGCGCTCATCGGCCATCAGCGAGGCGATACGGCGGCGGCGCTCGCCGCCCCGCCGGGGCAGGAACCCCTCGACGGCGAAGCGGTCGGTCGGCAGCCCGCTCACCACCAGCGCGCCGAGGACCGCCGAAGGCCCCGGGCACGGTGCTCACGGTGCCGCCGGCCGCGGCCACCTGCCCCGCCAGCCAGGCGCCGGGGTCCGAGATGCCGGGCGTGCCCGCGTCGCTGACCACCGCCACCGTGTCGCCCGCGGCGAGCGCGGCGGCGACCCGCTCGAGCCGGGTGGCCTCGTTGTGGCCGTGCAGCGACAGCAGACGGTCGCCGGCCGGCCCGCCCGCGCCGACCCCGGCCGCGGAGAGGAGGGCACGGGTGCGGCGGGTGTCCTCGCAGCAGATGAGGTCTGCCGTCTCCAGCACGTCGCGCGCCCGGGGCGAGAGATCCCCGAGGTTGCCGATCGGCGTAGCGACGAGCACGAGCCGGCCCCGCCGCGGCGCGTTCACGGTCCGTCGCTCACGGCACCGTCCGGCACCTCGCGCACCTCGAGCTGGTCGCCGACCCCCACCCCCCAGCGTTCCAGCGCGCCGGCCTCCGTCTCCACCGCGCTCCTGGCTGCCCGCCCGCCGAGACCCACCCGCCAAGGCTTGAGCCGGGTCACCCGCACGACGGTCAGGTCCAGCGAGAGGAAGGCCACGTCGACAGGGAACTTCATGCCGATCGTGTGCACGCGGCGGGCACCCTCGAGGTGCACCGCGCCGTCGCAGCCGCTGCGGCCGCGCAGCGCGCCACGCTCGGAGGGCGAGTCGGTCATCTCGAGTGCGCACACGACGTCGCCGTCCCGCAGCAGCCATCCGGACCGCATCGCCAGGCAGGCTACCGGATGGCCACCCGCCTCTGCCCGTGCGCGCCCCCTGGCGTCCCTCCGCGGTCAGGTCACCCAGTAGGCCATGTGGAAGAGCCCCTCGACGTAGAGGCCGAGGGCGGCGCAGGGGACGAGGACCGCCGCCGCGAGCAGCAGGCTGCGCCGCGCCAAGGACTCGAAGACGGCGGCGCCGACCAGGTACACGGTGAAGAGACACAGGAGGAACCGGATCTCGCTGTCCGCCCACTGGTCTCATGGTGGCGAGGTGCAAGGAGCGCGCCGCACGACGAAGAAGCAGCGTCGGCAACACCCAGCGACGGTCGGTGCGGCAGCGCACGATCGCCCAACCCGCCACCGCAACGGCAATGAGCGGGGCGGCTGCGTCGACAACAAGGATGAAGTTGTCCACGAGCACGAGTGTGCACGCCGCTGGTGCGGATCTGGTCCGAGGTCGGAGACCATGATGTGGAACGGGTACGTCAGCCTGGTCGTGCCAGAACTCGCGCTCGGCCGCCTGGAACTCGAGCGGGTTCCCGAAGCGGGACCAGAGAAGAGCGCGTAGCCGATCAGGCCGAACTCGCTGACGACGCCCACAGCCGACGGCCAGGAGGACCCGCCGCGACACCACGCTCGGCCAGGAGGATCCCGACCACCACCATCACCGCGGCGAAGGCACCCTGCGGCACGACGCGCGCTGGCCGCCCCGGCCGCCAGCGCGGCCGGCCACCAGCGCCGGTCGAGGCAGAAGCGCAGGCACCACACGGTCAACGCGACGAAGAGCGACTCGCCGTAGGCCGTCGACGAAGAACACCGACACCGGGCTCCACGCGAACAGGAGGGCACCGAGCACCGCCCCTCGGCGACGTGGTCAGTCGGCGCGGCGACGGCGACGATCCCCCACACGGCGACGCCGAACGCGAGCCAGGTCACCACGATGGCGGCGTTCGGGAACCCCAGGACGCTCGCGCCGGCGCGGATCAGCAGCGGCTGCAGCGGGAAGAACGGTGCGTTGGCGATGACGGCGTAGCCGTGTTCCGCGATGCGCCAGGTAGTGGCGCAGCGTCCCAATTCGTGAAGCCTGCCGCCACGCCCTGGACGGTCGGGCCGGCCGTGCCGACCGCCGCGGCGCGGTGCGTCAGCGCGGAGAGCACGAAGGCGACGCCGAGCCGTGGCAGCGCGACGGCCACGACGACCCCCAGTGTCCAGCGGCGCCGGGCCCGCCGGCGGTCGGCGCGGCCCCGACGCCGCCGGCGTAACCGTGGCCGCGGCGGCCGTGCCGGCGGCGTCTACCGGCCTGCGGTCGGGTGCCAGTGTCGAGGCCATGGAGGGCTGCGCGTAGTCCGGCGTGCTCGATCCGCTCGAGCGCCGGGCCCGTCGGCCCGAAGGTACCACGCCGGTCCGGGCCGCCCGGGGCCTCCACGCGGCCGGCGGCTAGCATGCACCGCTCATGTCGAAGCGAACGGTCAAGCGCAAGCTCAGGACGAAGAAGAAGGCGAACCACGGCAAGAAGCCGAACTGCGGCCGGGGCTGAGTGGCGCTGACGCCGTGACGCCCTGACGCCCAGTCGCGCTGAGCCGGTCAGCGGCCGGTCACGCCGTCCCAGGCGACGCCACGCGACGGCCAGCACCCCGCACAACGTGGTCGGCAGGTCCGAGATGATCCCGTCGACCCCGAGGTCGAGCAGCCGCTCCATCGACTCGGTGTCGTTGACCGTCCAGACGTGGACCGCCTTGCCGGCCCGATGGGCCGCCGCCACGAAGCGCTCGTCGACCACGACGAGATCGCCCTGGCGCTCGGGCACCTGGAAGGCCACGGCCGCCGATGTCGGGCAGCTCCTCGCCCGCCTGCACGGCGCGCCAGGCCTCCGCCGTGGCCATGGTGCCGGCCGAGGTGGGCACATCGGGCGCATGGACGCGGAACGCGTCCGTCGCCGGGTCGAGGAACGACGCCACGATGACGTCGTCGGTGCGGCGGTACTCGGCCAGCAGCCGGGCCAGCGCCTCCTCGTACGGGGCGACCACCGGCGTCGTCTGCTTGATGTCGAGGTTGAGGACCAGGCCCGGGAAGCGCTCGAGCACCTCGCGGAGCGTCGCGATGCCGAAGGAGGGGTCCGCCGGCGCCCGGCCCCGATACGGGTAGTCGCCCGCCGGCCGCCCCGGGGTGACGTCGGCCCCGGGGATCCACCAGTAGGAGAAGTCGAGGGCACGCAGCTCCACCAGCGTGAATGAGGCGATGGTCCCGCTGGCCGCCGTAGTCCGGTCCACGGTGGCGTCGTGGCAGACCACCAGCTCACCGTCCGCCGTCGCGTGCACGTCGAGCTCGATCGCCGTCGCACCCGCCGCCAGCGCGTGCTCGATGGCATGGAGGGTCGACGACGGTGACTCCCAGGCTCCGCCCTGGTGGGCGTAGGCGATCACCCTGCGTTCGAGCCACCCGTCCCGTGCACCCCGTCACCCCGTTCACCCGCACCTGGCCGACGGTAACAGCCGTCCCCCTGTCCGGCGCCGGTCCGGGCCGGGGGCGAATCCGCACCCCCCGGCGGGCCTATCCTCCTTCGGCGTGTTCGATCACCTTCTCGTCGACGTCATCGGCACCATCCGTGCCTCCTTCGACCGGGCGCTGCTGCAGCGTCAGGCCGTCGAGGAGCGCTTCCAGGTCGACGTCTTCCTCGGCGACGTCTCGTGGGAGACGTCCTACAGCCTGCCGGGCGAGGAGCAGCCGCCCTCGGGTGCGCGCCGACGTCTCGGTGGACTGGCCCACGTGGAGCCAGACCTCCTACCGCAGTTGGTCGATCGGCGAGCCGCCCGACGAGCTGCCCGAGGTGGTGATCGAGGTCGCCCTGCGCGTGCAGCGCATGGCGGAGGCCCCCGACACCGAGAAGGTGATGGCCGCCCTGCCGGTCACCGGCCCGCTGGGCGACCCCATGGACCTCGTGCGCACGGCGACGACGATCGAGCAGGTGCGCACCGAGGCGGACGGACTCGACGGCACGCAGCGCTGGGCGGCCGAGGCGACCTACGAGGGCTCGATCCGCTTCAGCGAGCAACAACTCGAGGACCCGGCGACGCATCGTGCCGCTCTTCGACGGCCTCACCCGCTGGATCGCCTCCACGCTCATCACGCTGGCCGACCTCCCCTTCACGTTCTTGCCCCCCGGGGAGGACGACGCCTGACCCGTCTCTTCCCCCGCCGGGCCCCCGGCGCCATCCTCGCCCTCGCCCTCGGCGCGCTGCTCGCCGCCTGCGGCACCTCAGCACCCGCTGCGCCACCGCCGAACCAGGGACTCGTGCTCAACCGCCCCACCCCCCAGCAGGTGGCGCTCGTCAACCAGCGGGGCCAGAGCGTGTCGCTCGCCGGCCTGCGGGGCAAGGTTGTCGTGCTCGCGCCCTTCCTCTCCCTCTGCCAGGACGAATGCCCGCTCGTGACGGGCGCCTTCATCTCCTTGCAGCGCGACCTGCGCGCCGCCGGGCAGGCCGGCAAGGTCGTCTTCGTCGAGGCCACCGTCGACCCGGGCCGCGACACGCGTCGCCCGCCTGGCCGCCTACCAGAAGGAGTTCGGCGCCGACTGGGACCTCTGGACCGGCACGCCCGCCCAGATCGCCGCGTTCTGGAAGCCCTTCGGTGTCGAGTACCAGAAGGTCGCCGAGGAGCAGCCGCCCAAGGACGACTGGTGGACCGGCCAGCCGCTCACCTACGACGTCGAGCACACCGACGGCTACATCCTCATCGACCCCGCCGGACGCGAGCGCTTCGTCGACGCCACCGCGCCGAACATGGAGGGCCAGCTCGATCCGAAGCTGAACAACCTCCTCGACGCTGGTGGCGTGCACGACCTCGACCACCCCGAGACGCCGAACTGGACGATCGGCCGACGCGCTCGCCTCCGTCAGCTGGCTCCTCGGCACCAACGTGCCTGCTTCCGGCGCCTGATGCGGGTGGCGCTGCGCCATCCCGCCCTCGTCCTCCCGGCAGCCCTCATCGGGTTTGCCCTGCTGTGCAGCGCCTGCGGCACCTCGGGCGTGACGACCCTGTCGTCCCCGCCGACCACCGATACCTCGCTCGCCCTCACCGCTGCAGCACTCCCCCGTGGGGCCGATCCTCGCTACCGGCGGCGGGAACTCGCTCTACGACTTCGTACCCGACACGCCCATGCACAGCGCGTGCGTCAACGACGGCTGCGTGCTGCAGTGGCCGCCGCTCCTCCTGAGCGGCCCGCTGCGGTGGGCAAGGGCGTCGATCCCTCACTGGTGGGCACCCTCCGCCGGCCCGACGGATCGACCCAGCTCTCCTACGGCGGGCACCCGCTCTACACCTACAACCTCGACGTGAGCCCGGGGATGGTGACGGGCCAAGCCATCGACCAGGACGGCGGGCTCTGGTTCGTGCTGAACGCCCGGGGGCAGCAGATCACCAAGAGCTTTTCGGTGGCGAGCCCGAACGCCAACGGCTGAGTCGGCAGACCGCGCCTGATGTAGTTGGAGGTTGGTGGCCACCAACGGTAAATGACTCGGCCCTGTTCGTTGGGTCCGAGGTGCTTGATCGATGATGCAACGGCGCACCGAATGAGACGCCGCTCGACCTCGCTCGTCGATCGGGTGCAGAAGTGACGGCCAGGAAGCCATCGTCTCGAACACGATGAGGATTTTCTACAGGCCGAACGCCAAGAAGTTCCCGTCTTCGTTTCCGATGAAGAGATTGGTGCCGGCGATCGTGGGGGGTGGCCAAAAATAGTAGTTCTGCCCCTGGCCATTCTTGGTGTTCTGCCCGGAGGGCTCGTTGTAGGAGAAGACTGTCGTACCTGTGCTGCTCGACAGGAGCTGTAGGTGGCGCCCAGCGCCGACGGCGATCAGACCCGGTACCTCGGTAACCGCCCCTTGAACGGTTCCTCCCACGGGCACCTGCCATATCGGGTTGCCGGTCGCAGCATCGAGTGCCGCCACGGTGCCAATGCACGACGAACCATCCACGGCAATGCCGGCCACGATGACGGGGCTTCCCGGTCCGCCCCAGGCCGACGTCGAGATGGTGTTCCGATCCTCACACGCGGAACTGTTGAGCGCGCGATCGGTCCTCTGCCTGGTACGACCACACAGGACCCGCCGCAAGATTGCTGCGGTCGAAGACGTAGTAGAAGCCGTTCTTGTTCTCGGCTCCCACAAGCTCGCGGTTGACGCCGCGGATCGCTGCGGTGAACAGCATCGGCGTGGCCCCGAAGTCGAGATCGAACCCAGCCTGATCCGGCGGAAGCTGCCAGCGTGATTCAAGTGCGAGTGTGTTCGGGTTGAGTCGCACAATTCCCTGTTCATCGGGTGACGGGCATGGCTTGGACTGGTCGGACCGCAGATACGTCGGACCGGTTCCGACGTAGATCGCGTTGGTGCTCCTGTCTGGCGCCACCGAAGACCAGATGCCGACACCGACGCACTTGCTTGGGACGGAGGGAGTGAAGGTGGCTTCGATCGACCCCGTCGCCGCGTCCAAACGAACGAGACTGCCGTTGATATCGGGACAGTCGTTCCACGAGGCCACGCCCTCATAAATGCTCCCGTCGAAGAAAGCGGGGGACGACCAGAGAACGTGAAGAGGCGGACTGCCGAGCTGTGTCTGCCAGATCACCGCGCCAGTCGACGCATCGAGCGCGTACATGCTGCCGTTACCCCCACCCACCCACAGGGCCTTCTTTCCGTTGATCTCCCCGACCGTGGCTGAGCTCACGACTCCAATCGGGCCGAGTTGCTTGAAGGGACAGGCCGAAGGTCTCGGTGCGATGCCGATCGACGTCGCCCACAGGGCTCTGCCGCCCGTGGTCGTCGCATGCTCGATGCCGTTCCAGTCGCCCCAGTAGACGACCCAGTCGTTCACGATCGCCTGCGCCGAAATGGCGGCGGTTTCCTTCACGGCTCCACTGTTCGGTCAGGCCTGCCCCCGTTCGCCGTGGTGATACCCGAGTCGGTCGAGTATCCGGTACGAGCGTTCTCGGCGTGATAGGTGGCCAGCGGACCCGAGGCCGACGGGTTCGACGAGCTGCAGGCGGCCAGACTGGCTGCGACGACGAGGAGGGTGCCGACGATTGCCAACAGCGTCAGAGGAAGGCCTCGACCGTGCGGCTCCACGGACCGATCACTGGCCAGGCATGGCTTCATGGGGATATGAAGTAAGCCGAAAGTATGAACGCTTGTCAAACGCACGTCACACGCTCAGCGCGCGCTCAGCGAAGGTTTCTTCGCCTCCTTCGGACATCCGACGGCGTGGGGCGTCGTCTCAACGTGAGACATCCTTCCTCGGGTCTCGCTTTACCTCGAGCACCCGCAGGCCTTCGAGTCGCAGCGGTGCTTCGGCCAACCCAGCCACGTCGCTCATGGTCGGAGGTTTCCTTCGTTGGCGTGTGGAACAGAGCCACCATTGCGGGACCGTTGACCCCGTCGCGGATACCCCGCCAGGGGCTACTGCCTAACCCAGCTGACTCAGACCGAAGAGCCTCTTGGCGCCGCCTTCGAGAGTCCCCGGAGGAGCCGTGCCGAGGTTCGCTCGTTTCTAGACCCACTTGACAGTCTGGTTCTGAACAGATGAGGCAAGTTTTGGGTCAGGCAGCCAGCCGGACCGTGCGGACTGCGTTGTCCAGTTCGCGTTCGTAGGTTTTCCAGGCGGCGGTGAGTGGGCGCGGTGCTGGTGGAGACGGTCGGGCCAGGTCAGCAAGATCTGTGAGAGCCGGGATGATCACGCGGGTGGCGAGCTGGGTGAAGAAGGCGCTGACGCGCAGGCCGTGGGGAGTAACCGATAGGTGTTGGACCCGTGCACCCGTTCGATAAGGCCCTTTAGACGCAGTCGCCGCAGGTCGTAGGAAGCTTGCGGCGAGGAGTACTCCGAGCGCCAGTGGGCGGCCATCTGGGCGCGCAGGGACTTGTTGGTCAGGCCGCCGATGACGTGGGCGAAGGCGGCGATGGAGCCGAGCAGGGCCATGGTCCGGGGGTCGCCGAAGCGCAGAGCGGGGGCGCGCTGGCCTTCGTGGACGCTCGGCAGAATGATGGCCTCGAGGGTTCCCGGGTCGGGAAGGCCAGGGCGTCCCTCACCGAGCGTGGCCAAGAAGCGGGCGTTGGCGGCGGCCCCACAGCGGCGCAGTGCGTTCCAGTTCTCCGCGCTGAGGGTCTTGTGGAGGGCGAAGTCCTTGGCGTTGTTCACCGTGGTCTCCACACGGAGGGCCCGACCTTCCTTCAGATAGGCCTTGGCCTTCGACGACTTGTAGTGGATCTGGAGCTGGGGAGCCGTGTCGCGGGTGATGACCTCGGTGGCGAAACGTCCCGGGGTCTTGTTCGGGCCACGATTGAGCACCTTGCGGTCGACGAGGAGAGAGACGCGCTCGGGACGACCGAGGTCGAGGTGGTCGCCGATGGCCGCCTCGAACCAGGCCCGGGCCCGGCGCGGCTGGTCGAACACCGCGGTGTCGGAGACCTCGAGCTGCGCGAGGGAGAAGGACCACTCGAATCCGGCGGAGCGGTCGTGGGCGGACAAGGGATCGGGGACGACCGCCATCATGCGGGCCAAGAGCACGCGCAGATGGCCCGCACCGAGACGGGCACAGATGCGATGCGCCGCGGCAGGGTCCTCGACGCTGCGCAACCCATTGTCGAGAGGCTCGAAGCCGACGCCGACCTTGGCCAGCTGGCACTTGGCCCACTCGTGCCCATTGGCACAGCACCACAGCGGGTAGGGCGCGTAGGCGCAGACCTTGAGGAAGGCCGGTCCCCACTCGGGGTCGGCGAAGTAGAAGTACCAGTGGTCGGGTACACCGGACTGGCGGCGCCAGACCATGTGGGGATGGCTGGAGCGGTGCCCCGGATAGGTCTCGTCGACGTAGCCCCGCCACACCGAGGTCCGCTCCTGGGCCTTGCCGACCAGCGCCAGTCCGGGCCGACCGGCCGCGGCCACTTCGTCTTGATAGGGCCGAGCGATGTCCTCTTTGGACTCTCCGGCCTTGAAGCGGACAACGGGCACCCCGGTGCTCTCCTCGAGCGCCTCGAGCTCGGCGACGAGCCGTTCGCGGTTGCGGTTGAGCAATGCGGGAGAGGGGATGGTGCCGCCTCGATTGAGCAGGAACTTGACCACCCCGCCCTCGTATTGGAGTCCTTTGATGTAGCCCCGGACCCCGATGCGGTCCACCGATGTGCAGCGAAAGCTGACGTGCTCGTCCAGTAACGTAGCCACGGTCCCCATGACGACCTCCTCTCCGACCGTTGCCGCGGTCGATCAGCAGTTCTGACAGGGAGGACGTTATGGGGACCCTCGCGTCGGCGCTGAGAGGGAAGCGGGCACAGGGCCGGCTTCGCCGGCCCGACACCGATTCAATGAGAACCAGGTCGCCCGGTCGCGAGCGAACTCAGACCAAGCTGGAGGTCGACAATCGTGAGTTCACCGCGATGACGGTGTGGCGTCTGAGATCGCTCGCTAAGTGTTGAAGCGGAACTCGACGACGTCGCCGTCGCGCATCACGTAGTCCTTGCCCTCCATGCGCGCCTTGCCGGCGGTGCGTGCTGCGGCCACCGAGCCCGCCTCCATGAGGTCTTCGAAGCTGATCACCTCGGCCTTGATGAAACCCCGCTCGAAGTCCGTGTGGATGACACCCGCCGCCTTCGGGGCGGTGTCGCCGACGTGGATGGTCCACGCCCGCGCCTCCTTGGGCCCGGCCGTGAGGAACGTCTGGAGCCCCAGGGTGGCGAAGCCCACGTGCACCAGCTGCTCGAGCCCAGACTCCTCCTGGCCGTAGCCCGCCAGCAGTTCCCGGGCGTCGGCCACGTCGAGCCCGGCCACCTCCGCCTCGATCTGCGCGCTCAGCACGATGGCGGCCGCCGGGTCGACGCTCCCGACCAGGCGGGCCGCCAGGTCCGCGTCGCCCAGGGCGTCCTCGTCGACGTTGAAGACGTAGATGAACGGCTTGGCCGTCAGCAGGTGGAGGTCGCGCAGGAGCGAGGCGTCGAGCTCGCCCGCCGCGGCGGCGTCCGAGACCGTCCGACCCTCGGCGAGGAGGCGTTCAGCCGTGGCGACCGCGTCGACCGTCTGTTTGAGCTCGGACCTGCCCTTGGCCTCGCGCACGAGCCGCGGCAGCCGCTGCTCCACCGTCTGGAGGTCGGCGAGGATGAGCTCGGTGTTGACCGTCTCGATGTCGCCGGCGGGATCGACCCGGGCGTCGACATGGACGACGTCCTCGTCGTGAAAGGCGCGTACGACCTGACAGATGGCGTCCGTCTCCCGGATGGCCGCCAGGAACTGGTTCCCGAGCCCCTCGCCCTTCGACGCGCCACGCACCAGCCCCGCGATGTCGACGAACGTGACCGTCGCCGGCACGACCGGCGCGCCGTCGTAGAGCGCGGCCAGCGCAGGCAGGCGCGCGTCGGGCACCGCGACGACGCCGACGTTCGGCTCGATAGTGGCGAACGGATAGTTGGCCGCCAACACCTCGTTGTTGGTGAGTGCGTTGAACAGCGTGGACTTGCCCACGTTGGGCAGGCCGACGATCCCGATCGACAGGCTCATCCGCGCTCGCCGGCCGGCAGACCGGCGGCCGTCGCCAGCACCCGGAGGTCGGCCTCGGGACGCGCCCCCGTGTGCGAGATGATCTCGCCCGCGCAGAGCGCACCCAGCCGCGTGCTCGCCACGGGACCCATGCCGTGGGTCAGACCGAAGAGGAAGCCCGCCGCGAAGAGGTCGCCGGCGCCGGTCGTGTCCACCACCCGCGCCACCGACGCCGCGGGGACGTCCTCGGGGCCGTGCGCCGTGAGCACGGTCGCGCCCTGGGCGCCGCGGGTCATGACGACGAGCAGGCCCGTCTCCTCCGCGGCCGCCACGGCGGCCCCGGCGGAGGAGACGCCGAAGAGCATCGTGAGCTCCTCCTCGTTGCCCAAGAGGATGTCGACGTCGTCGAGGAGCAGATCGAGGAATTCGCGCTTGTGCCGGCTGACGCAGAAGGGATCCGACAAGGAGAGGGCGACCGAGCCCTCCGAGCCGTGGGCGGTGGCGGCGGCCCGGCGCAGCGCCTCCTTGGCCGCCGGGACGTCCCAGAGGTAACCCTCCAGGAGCACGATCGAGGCGCGGGCCACGAACGCCGTCGGCACGCCCTCCGGTGACAGCGTGGAGGCCGCCCCCAGATACGTCCCCATGGTGCGGTCCGCGTCGTCGGTGATCAGCACCATGCAGCGACCCGTCCCGAGACCGTCGGCGGCGGCCGACTCGCTGACGTGGGGCTCGAACTCGACGCCCGAGGCCCGCAGGTGCTCGGTGTAGGTCCGCCCCGCCTCGTCGTCGGCCACCGCCCCGACGAAGCCGGCGCGGCCGCCCAACTCGGCGATGCCCGCCGTCGTGTTGGCCACCGAGCCCCCGGACACGTAGCGGGGCTCGCCCATGTGCCCGAGCACCGCGTTGGCGGTGGCGAGGTCGATCAAGGTCATCGACCCCTTCTCCAGGCCGGCCCGGGCGACCTGATCCGCCGTCGCTGTGTCGATGACGTCGAGGAGAGGCGAGCCGATGGCCACGACGTCGAGATCGTGTGTGGGAATGGCATTCGCGGAAACGTGGATCGCTCGTTGCATCCGGTGCGGGCACGGAGCGAGACGCTACCCGCGGTCCTGCGGGTAGCCTTCACCGAATGTCCGGTCCCACCCCTGCCGTCGCGCACGGCTCCGAGCCCTTCCGCCTGCCGCGAACCGTCGAGCCCGAGACCTACCGGATCGAGATCGAGCCCGTCGTGGCCTCGGCCTCCTTCTCCGGGACGGTCGCTATCGACGTCACCATCCTCGAGGCTGTCGAGGAGATCGTGCTCAACGCGGCCGAGCTGGCCGTGAGCGACGTCGAGGTCCGGCTCGCCGACGGGAGCATTGTCCCGTGCAGCGTCCGTTTCGCCGACGAACTCGAGCAGGTCGTGTTCCACCCGTCTTCGATCCCTCCCCGCTGGCCCCGCCACGGTGAGCTGCCGCTTCACCGGCGCGCTCAACGACAAGCTGCGCGGGTTCTACCGCTCGACCTATACCGGGCTGGACGGCGAGACGCAGACGATCGCGACCACGCAGTTCGAGTCTGTCGACGCCCGGCGCAGCTTCCCGTGCTTCGATGAGCCCGACCGCAAGGCGGTCTTCGAGATTGCGCTCATCGTCGATCCCGACGTGGAAGCCATCTCGAACTCGCCGGTGGTCGGGATCGACCCCGTCGGGGCCAAGCGGCGGATCCGGTTCTCGCCGACCATGAAGATGTCCACCTATCTGGTGGCCTTCGTCGTCGGCAAGCTCGAGGCGACCGAGACGGTCGACGTCGACGGAGTGCCCCTCCGCGTGGTGTGCACACCAGGCAAGCGCCATCTGGCGCACTTCGCCCTCGATATCGCCGCCTTCGCCCTGCGGTTCTACTCCGATTACTTCAATATCCCGTACCCGGGCGAGAAGGTCGACCTCGTCGCCATCCCGGATTTCGCTGCCGGCGCCATGGAGAACCTGGGCTGCATCACGTTCCGCGACACCGCGCTGCTCGTCGACGAGACAGAGGCGGCCCGCACCGAGCTCGAGCGGGTGGCCGACGTCATCGCCCACGAGCTTGCCCACATGTGGTTCGGCGACCTCGTCACGATGAGATGGTGGGAGGGCATCTGGCTGAACGAGGCCTTCGCCACCTTCATGGAGACGCTCTGCGTGGACGCCTTCCGTCCGTCGTGGGACCGCTGGGTCGGCTTCGCACCCGCCCGGGAAGCGGCGTTCGCCGTGGACAGCCTGCACTCGACGCGACCCATCGAGTACCCCGTCGGCCCCCCGAAGGAGGCCGAGGGCATGTTCGACGTGCTGACCTACGAGAAGGGATGCGGCGTCCTGCGCATGCTCGAGCAGCACATCGGACCCGACGTCTTCCGCGACGGCGTGCGCACCTACCTGAAGGCGCACGCGTACGGCAACACGGTCACCGCGGACCTCTGGGACGCGCTCGAGGACGCCAGCGGCGCGCCGGTGCGCGACGTCATGGACACCTTCATCCTCCAGGGCGGGCATCCGCTGGTGAGCCTGGAGGATGGCGCGCTGCGCCAGCAGCCGTTCTCTCTCGGCCCCGTGCCCGCGGGCGAGACGTCCTCCATCGGGACCGAATGGCGAGTCCCCGTCGCCGTCCGCGCCCTGCCCGCAGGCGGGAAACCGGGGGCGCCGCTGCGCCACCTGGTCCTCGACTCGGCACCGACGCCGATCGCGGAGGCCACCGAAGGCCTCGCCGTGGTCAATGCCGGCGGGTGGGGCATGTTCCGCGTCGGCTACGGGAGCAGGCACCGGCTCGAGTTGGCGGAGCACCTCCCGGAGCTCACCCCCCTGGAGCGCGCCAACCTGCTGGCCGACACCTGGGCCACCACCCTCGCCGGGCACTCCGCCCTCCGCGACTTCCTGGTCCTGGCGTCGCGACTCGGTCTGGAGCCGGACCCCGCACCGTGGGCCCCGGTGGGCAACGCCCTCGTGCTGGCCAGACCGGATCGCGCTCCCCGAGCAGTGGCCCGCGCTGCACGATGCCGTCGGGGCACTGCTCGGCCCGACCTTCGCCCACCTCGGCTTCGACGCCGCGCCGGGCGACGGCGAGCGGACCCCGTCGCTGCGCTCGCTCGCCATCTCGCTCCTCGGGACGGTGGGAGCGGACGACGAGGTGCGGGCCGAGGCGGTGCGCCGCTTCGAGACCTCGCCGATCGGCGGCGGCTCGGGCGAGCCCATCCCGGCCGACATCGAGACGGCCACGCTCGCCGTGGTCGCCCAGCTGGTGCGGCCCGGCGACTACGACGCACTGCTCGAGCGCTATCGCACCGCTGCGACACCACAGGAGGAGATGCGCTCGCTGGGCGCGCTCGCCGCCTTCCCCGACGTCGACCTGTGCCTGCGCACGTTCGATCTCGCGATGACCGAGGTGCGCAGCCAGAACGGCTTCGCCGTGCTCGCCGCGCTGCTGGCCAACCCGGTCGGCAACCAGGCCGTGTGGACGCGTCTCACCGAGAGCTGGGACGCCGTGCTCGAGCGCTTCCCGAAGAACGCGCCGCCGCGCATCATCGAGGCACTGCCGGCGTTGTGCGCCGACGCCGAGTTCGCCCGCGGCGCCATCGCCTTTCTCGACGCGCACCCGCTCGCGTCGGGCCCGCGGCGGGTCGCCCAGTCGGTCGAGCGGTTCGGGAGTCAACGTGGCCTTCGCTGCCCGCGAGCGGCCCGGGCTCGCCGACACGCTCGGATCGGCCACCCCTTCCGCTTGATGGCCCAAGCCTGCGCCGTCGGACGACGGCCACTCCCGCCGCGTGCGTGCGCTCCTCGACGCGGCGCGCCAGGCCCGCGGCTTCATGCCCGACGACGAGGGCGAGGCGCTCTTCCGCGCGCGCGCGGCGCGCCGGAGAAGCCGGGCTCCCCGGTGCGGCACCGGTCACGTTCGTCGAGATCGGCGCCTGGTGCGGGAAGTCGACCGTGTATCTCGGCGCCGCGGCCGAGGCCACCGGCGCGCTGGTGGTGTCGATCGACCACCACCACGGTTCCGAGGAGAACCAACCCGGCTGGGAGTTCCACGAGCCCGACCTCGTCGATCCCCGGGACGGCCGCATCGACACGCTGCCGCACTGGCGGCGGACCATCGCCGATGCCGGCCTCGAGGGCTGCGTGATGGGCGTGGTCGGCGACTCGCCGACGCTGGCGGCGCGCTGGGAACGCCCGCTGACCTTCTGCTTCATCGACGGAGGGCACGGGGAAGACCCCGCCTGGGCCGACTTCCGCGGCTGGGCGCCCCGCGTGGTGCTCGGTGGTTGGCTGGCCATCCACGACGTGTTCCCCGATCCCGCGGACGGCGGGCGCCCGCCCTACGAGCTGTACCAGGCCGCGCTCGGTTCGGCGGAGTTCGTCGACGACGGTGGCTGCGGCAGCCTGCGCGTCCTCCGTCGCGTCGCGTCGCCGAGCTGAGCCGGCGGCGGCGCTCAGCGGCGCCGGGAACCGGGCGCCACGTCGAAGGCCGTGCAGCCCTCGGCGGCGTCGCCGCAGTGTGGCTCGGCCAGATCCAGCGGGGCGGGCAGGCACTCCCCGCGGAACAGCCCGGCCGCCGGCGTCGTGCCGGAGAGGGCGTCGGCCGCCAAGACCATGGCGGCGAAGGTGTACGTCGTGCGTTCGTGCTTCGGGAAGGTCTCCACCTCCGGGTAGACCATCCCGGTCCAGTACGAGCCGTCGGGCAGGCGCAGGTTCTGGCCCCAGGACAACAGATCGAGGGCGTGCCGGTCCATGCCCAACGCGTCCAGCGTCAGGACGCACTCCGCCGTCTCGGCCGCGGTCACCCAGTCGCCGGTCGAGACGCAGCGCACCCCGAGTCCCTCCATCACGAAGGTGGACCACCCTTCGGCGATGCGGCGGCGGCCCGCCTCGCCCTCGAGCGCGCCGGAAAGCATGGGGTAGTACCAATCCATGGCGAACTCGACCTTGGGAGCGAAGGCCCCCGGGTGGTGGGCGACGGCGTGACCCAGGCGCCCCGCCGCCAGCTCCCAGTCCGGGCGGTCCTTGGCCAGGCACTCGGCGACGGCCACCGCACAGCGCAGGGAGTGATAGATCGACGACGACCCGGTCAACAGCGCGTAGCCCTCGCGCCGGCCGGCCGAGTCGAGCGACCACAGCACCGAACCGTCGGGCTGCTGCCAGCGCAGGATGAAGTCGATCCCGCGCTCGATGGTCGGCCACAGCTCACCGAGGAACTCCACGTCACCGGTGATCAGGTGGTGGTGCCACGCGCCGGCGGCCAGATAGGCGCAGACGTTGGTGTCCAGCCGGGGATCCTTGACCGTGTCGCCCTGGTAGTAGTTGAACCAGCTGCCGTCGGGCAATTGACGACCGGCGAGCCAGCGGTAGCCGTCCATCGCCTCGTCGTTGAGCCCGCACACGGTGAGCGCCATGGCCGCCTCGACGTGGTTCCACGGGTCGCAATGGCCGCCGTCGAACCACGGGATCATGCCGTCGGCGCGCTGCACGGCCGCGATGGCCTGGCCGGTGGCCAAGACGTCCGACGCGGGACATGATGCCGGGCACCTCGGGCAGCGCGGTCTCGGCGGAACGGATCTCCTCGGTCGTCATGCGGCGGCCCCCTGGGTCGGTGTGGTGGGCCCGCGCCGCCCGGGGACGCCGCGGGGGAGGTTCGGCCGGGCGTCGGGTAGCTCCGGCGACGGCCGACTCGGGCTTGGTCAGGTAGACGACCAGGCTCTTGCCGATCAGGGGGCTGAGCACCCGGTCGGCCGTGCGCGTCACGGCCGGGGCCTTGACGATGTCCCACACCAGCACCTTGTGGTACGCCTCGACCGCGGGGTGCGCGTCGTTTGACGGCCCGACCAGGCAGCGGAGCCACCAGTAGGGCGAGTGCAGACCGTGGGCGTGGTGATAGCCCGTGGGCTCGAGCCCGGTCGAGCGCAGCCGGCGCTCGAGGGTGGAGCGCCGGTAGATGCGGACGTGCCCGCCCGGCGTGTCGTGGTACTCGTCCGACAGGGCCCAATTGATTGCCTCGGGCCCGCAGCGCGGGACGGTGACGGCCATCGTCCCGCCCGGGCGCAGCACGCGTGCCAGCTCGCCCATGGCGGCGGTGTCGTCGGGGATGTGCTCGAGGACCTCCGAGGCGATGACGCGGTCGAAGGTGCCCTCGGCGAAGGGCAGGGCGAGCGCGTCGCCTTGCACCGCAGTGGCCGGATGGCCCGCCGCCAGTTCCCCCACGTCGATCATGGCGCCCAACGTGGCCCGCACCTGGGCCACCTCGTCCGCGCCGGCGTCGAGGGCGACCACCGAGGCCCCGCGGCGAGCGGCCTCGAAGGCGTGCCGCCCGAAGCCGCAGCCGAGGTCGAGCAGTCTGTCCCCCGGGGCCACGCCGAGCCGGTCGTAGTCGACGGTGAGCATCAGGCGGCGTCCTGTGGCAACGGCGGCGCGGTGGCGGCGGCAGTGGGAGCGCCGGGGAGGGGCTCCCCGTCGAGGATGGCCTGGTAACAGGCGGCGGTCCCGGCCGCGGTGACCTGCCACGTGAACCGGCTGACGACGCGGTCCCGGCCGGCCGCCCCGAGGCGAGCCCGCAGCGCCGGATCGTCGAGCAGCCGGCCGATGGCCCCGGCCAGCCCACCGGGATCGTCGGGTGGTACCAGCAGGCCGGTCTCGCCGTCGGTGCCCACCACTTCGGGCAGCGCACCCCCGGTCGTGGCCACGACGGACACGCCGCAGGACATGGCCTCGATGGCCGGCAACGAGAAACCCTCGTAGAGCGAAGGCACCACGGCCACCTCGGCCTCGCCGTAGAGCCGGGCCAGCTCTTCGTCGCTGATGCCGCTCACGCATTGGACGATGTCGGCCAGCCCGAGGCGGGCGATGGCGCGGTCGACGCGGCCGCCCTCGGCGGGCCGACCGATGACCGTGAGCTCGACGTCGCGCTCGGTGCGCAGCTTGGCGACGGCCTCGAGCAGCGGCACCAGCCCCTTCATCGGGACGTCGCTGCTCGAGGTGACCATGATGCGGCCGGGCATGGGCGTGACGTCCGCCATGGGCCGGAAGACGGTGTGGTCCACGCCGACGGGCACCACCGTCATGCGCTCGGGCGCGACCGCCATCTGCGCCGCGATGTCCTGGCGGGAGTTCTGCGACACCGTGACGACGGCGGGCAACGCGCGGGCGACCCGGAGCTGCATGCCGAGAAAACCGAACCAGCGGCGCGTGGTGAAGCGCTGCCACGGGTTGGTCGTGTGCGACAGCGCCAGTTGGCGGTCGACGGTGATGGGGTGGTGCAGCGTGGTCAGCAGGGGCCAGCCGTCCTCGACCATGCCGAGCATGCCGTCGCCCAGGCATTGATTGTCGTGCACCACGTCGAACGCGTCCCGGCGTTCGGCCAGCAGCTCGCGGGCACGCCGCGAGAAAGCCTGGGGCTCGCCGAAGCCGGCGGTGCACATGACCGCGAACTCCATCCAGTCCTCCCGGGAATCGAACTCACTCGGATGCGGCACCCGGAAGGGGTCGGGGTCGCGGTAGAGATCGAGCCCCGGGCACCGGGGTGAACCCGACGCCCTCGTCGAGCTCGGGCCAGGGCGGGCCCGAGAAGACCTCGACGGAGTGGCCCAGGGCGACGAGCTCGCGGGTCAGGTGGCGGCTGTAGACCCCCTGGCCACCGCAGCGCGGGTTCCCCCGATAGGTGAGGTAGGCGACGCGCAGGCCCCCGGGACCAGGTGGGGCGGCGGGAATCGGGGCGGGCACCTCGATATGACGCGAGCGCTCCCAGGATTCCCTGGTCTCGATCCACTTCTGGCGGGGCGTCTTAGGCAAAGGATGTCCCGAACTCGACCCACCATGGCCGCATAGCCTCCCCGAATGCCCTGGTCCGGCGCAAACGACCCGGGCCTGCCGCCGTGGCGCGTCAACCGATGCCGACCCAGCTGAGCAGGGTCAAGACCACGTAGACCGACGCGACGCCCGCCACCGCCACGATGCAGGCGCCCCCGACCCAGCGGGCGAAGGTGCCATTGGCGGCGGAGCCCAGCAGCGAGCGACGGTTGGCCAACACGAGGATCAGGATGAGCGTCATGGGGGTGATGACCCCCTCGAGGACCTGGGTGTTCAGGATGAGCGTGATCAGGTTGCCCGGCACGAGGACGACGGCGGCGCCGGCCAGGATCTGGAAGGTGAAGATGCCCAGGAAGACGGGCGCCTGGCGGAAGCTCGACGACACCGAGCGCTCGACCCCGATGGCCTCCGCCACGGCGTACGAAGTCGAGAGTGGGACCACGGCGGCGGCCAGCGCGGAGGCGCCCGAGCAAGCCGAGGCCGAAGAGCGTCTCGGCAGCGGCGCCGGCGACGGGCTTGAGCCCTTCGGCGGCTGTCGCGGCCGAGGTCAGCGGGCCGGTGCCGCCGATGGTGGCCCCGGTGGCCACGATGATCGACATGGCGACGAAGGCCGCCAACAGCGGCGCCGGTGATGGCATCGACACGCTGGAAGCGGTACTCGTCCGGCTTCACGCCCTTGTCGACGACGGCGCCCGCCTCGTAGAGCTGGATGTACGGGGTGATGGTCGTGCCGATGAGCGCCACCGACAGCAGGAGGAACGACTTGGAGGCCACGAAGTGCGGCCACACCGTGTTGGCGGCAACGGCGCGCCAGTTGGGATGGGCCAGCACCGCGGCGATCGGATAGGCGACGAAGACGACCGTGAGGAGGAGGAAGACCCGCTCGGCGTACCGATAGGTGCCGAAGAGCACGAGGGACCAGATGGCGACCGCGGCGATCGGGACCGAGATGTAGCGCGACACATTGAACAGCTCGAAGGCGGTGGCGATGCCGCCGAATTCGGTCACCATCAAGCCGACGTTGGCCACGGCGAAGGCGGTGATGGCGAATGCGGTGAGACGCAGGTCGAACTCTTCGCGGATGAGCGCCGCCAGCCCCTTGCCCGTATGCACGGCGAGGCGGGCCACCATCTCCTGGACGATCACGTAGGCCACCGTGATCAGCACCATGAGGAAGAGCGTGCGGTAGACGAACTGCGCCCCTGCGGACGAGTACGTCACGATGCCGCCGGCGTCATTGCCGGCGGCCGCCGCGATGAGGCCAGGGCCGGCGGCGGCCACGTAAATGAGCCACCGCCGCCGCGGGGCCACCACCCTCATGACAACAGGCGCGGGAAGTGGAAGCGGCCCTTGGTCGGCACCAGGGCATCGAGGACGTCGTCGGCCAGGATGCGTCCGATGGGGTGTCCGTCCTCGTCGACCACGACGAGGGAGTGCCGCCGGGTCTCCACGAGCTGCCCCGCCACCTCCTGGGCCTTGGCGTGCGGGTTCACCGTCACGACGTCCTCGTCACCGAGGAGCGCGGACATGCGCGTGTCGGCGTCGGCGCGCAAGGCGAACAGGATGTCGAGCACGTCGACGTCGCCGAGGAGCCGGCCGTCGCTGTCGACGACCGCCACCGCATCGAGGTCGACGTCGTGGACACGTGCCTCGGAGAGCCGGTCGGTCACCTTCTTGACCTTCTCCCCCGACTTGGCGGTCACGAGCGCCGTCGTCATGATGCCGCCGGCCTCGTTCTCGGCGTAGCCCAGCAGCTCGCGCAGGGCCAGGGCCGTCTTCGCCGGAATGTGCCAGAGGACCTCGCCCCGCACGGCCAGCGGCAGGTCGCGCAGCGCTTCGACCGCCTCGTCGGGCTCCATGGCGGCGAGCAGGCGCGCCGCCTCCACCGGGTCGGACTCGCGCAGGAGCTGCTCGAGGTACTCGGGCTGCATCTCCTCCAGTGCGTCGGCCGCCTCGTCGGGGCTGAGCGCGGCCAGGAGCTCGCGTCGCTCGTCACGGCGCAGGTCCTCCAGGAGGTCGGCCAGCTCACCGGGGCGCAACCGGTGCAGGCCCTCGTTGGTCGTCTTCAGCCGGACGGGGGTGGCCTCGCCGTTGGCCTGGTCCGCCGACTCGGCGAAGGGCTGGATGGCCGCCCAGTCGATGACCCGGTCGGGCGTGGGACGCGGCCGCCACCGGCGGGGGCCGAGGCGGCGCAGCAGCGTCGCGTTGGAGATGTCCGCACCCACCAAGCGGATGCGCCCGATGACCTCGGCCAGATAGAGGTCGGCGGCGCGGATGACCTGCACGCCCTCGACGTCGACCAGCTGGTGATCGAGGACGTCCTTGGCGAGGAGCACCTCGCCTGGTCGCCGCATGACGTCGCGCAGGTCGAGCCTGGACGAGCGCAACACGACGTCGGCGTGCCCGATGCGGTCGATGGCCGAGGCGGGGACGAAGGCGAGCCGGCGCCCGACGCGGATGATCAAGCCCGCTGACGGGCGGGTACACCTGCCCATCGGCCCAGCGGGCCACGACGTCGTCGAGGCGGCCGATCTCCTGCCCGCTCTGGTTTCGCACAGGCCGGCCCAGCAGACCGGCCAGCGACACGATGGAGTCGAAGACCCCTTCGGACGCCAGGATGCGGCGGGTGCGGCGGCGGCGCTGGTGCGGCGGCCGCGCGGGATCGCGGGCGCGCCCGGGGAGCAGGCGCGTGCGGCCCTCGGTGCTCGTCGACGGTGGCGTGGCCATGGAGCTCCCTCCTCTGGCTGTGGCCTCCTCGAGAGGATCGGGTCGGGTCGGTCGGACAGCCCGGCGGCGCGCGCTGCGCGCGCCGGCCCGGGGTTCAGTGACCGGCGCCTGCCTCCGTGCGATGCCCACGCTCGCGGTTCACGGCACGCCCGAGCTGTCGGAGCTCCACGCGCCGCGAATCAGCCGGTGACACGGAGAGGGCATGCGCCGGCTGTGCTACTGGGGGGTTCGCCCCTCGACATGGCCACACCTCCTTCTCCGTCGTCCCTACGCGGGAGTCATCGGCGAAATGAACGAGGCCATCTTACCTGGTCGGGCGGGGTGCGGGCCCGCTCGACGTTCGCGGTCGGCGCTTGTCGCTGGGCCTCGAGCCGGACGGGTACCGTGCAGCCATGGACCTCACGTACCCGAAGGAGGCCGAGGACTTCCGCGCCGAGATCGCCGGGTGGTTGAAGGACAACCTGCCCGAGGGCTGGGGCCAGCCGGGCTTCACCATGACGCCGGCGGAGCGCAAGGCCTTCAACGACGAGTGGACGCAGAAGCTCTTCGCGGGCGGATGGATCTGCGCCAGCTGGCCCGCCGAGTACGGCGGCAAGGGCCTGACCCTCATTCAGCAGGTGGTGCTCAACGAGGAGTTCGCGCGGGCAGGCGCGCCCCTGCGCGGCGACTTCTTCGGCGACACGCTCGTCGGCCCCACCCTGTTGCAGTGGGGCACCGAGGAACAGAAGCAAGCCTTCATCCCGGGCATCCTCAAGGGTGAGATCGCCTGGTGCCAAGGGTTCAGCGAGCCCGATGCGGGCTCAGATTTGGCCAGCCTGACGACGCGGGCCGAGCTCGACGGCGACGAGTGGGTGATCAATGGACAGAAGGTCTGGACCACGCAGGCGCAGTACGCCGACTACATCTTCCTGCTGGCCCGCACCGACGCCGAGGCGCCGAAACACGCCGGGATCTCGTACCTGCTCGTCCCGATGAAGCAGCCGGGTGTCGAGGTGCGGCCGATCGAACAGATCGACGGCTCCTCCGAGTTCAACGAGGTCTTCTTCACCAACGTCCGCTGCCCCACGGACAACGTCATCGGCGGCGTGAACAACGGCTGGAAGGTGGCCATGACCACGTTGGGATTCGAACGCGGCACGTCGGCGACGACCGGCCACCGCCGCTTCTTGAAGGAGTTCGACGAGATCCTCGAGGTGGCGCGGCGAAAGGGCCGCGCCACCGACTTACCGACGCGCCAGCGGCTCGCCCGCTCCTGGTCGAAGATCAAGATCATGCAGATCAACGGGTTCCGGACCCTCACCGATGCCCTCAACGGGACCCACACCACGGCCAAGTTGGGCGCGTGCAACAAGATGTTCTGGTCCGAGGCGCACCAGGAGACGATGCTCCTGGCCATGGACATCCTGGGCATGGAGGGCCAGATCCTGCTCGGCGAGCCCGACGTGCAGCTGCCGGGCGCACGCCGCGCGGTGGCGAACTACCCCGTCGACAACCTGCAGTCGCTCTTCTTCTTCTCACGATCGGAGACGATCTGGGGCGGCACGGCGGAGATCCAGCGCAACATCGTGGGCGAGCGCGCACTCGGGCTGCCCAAGGAGCCCAAACCCGGCTAGCCCATCTGGCCCGTCTCGCCCATCTGGCCCGTCTCGCCCTTCCGCGCACCTGCGGAGTCCGGCTGGTCCCGCCCCCCCGCGGACGTTCCGCGTTGCGATCGTTGCGTTGCTGCACACCAAGTGCAAATACTCATGCCGCGCGTGCCAGCGCACCGTCACCCCCGTGCGACCTGGGCTCACCTGCGCCGCCGATTTCTTTCGCCCCGGCTGGGTACAACATAGGATGCAACTCAGGCAGCCGGGGGTCTGCCGCGTGGGAAGTGGTGGGAAAATGGCCGGTGGGCCACTGAAGGTAATCGTCGTCGACGGCCATCCAGTCGTCGCCGAGGCGCTGGCGCTGGCCATCGACGCGACGGGCGAGCTGTCGTGTGTCGGTACGGCATGCGACGCCGACGAGGCACTCGCGCTCGCGGAGAAGACATGTCCGGATGTGGCCGTGATGGACATCCAGCCGGACAAGGCCGACCGGGTACTCGGCACCCGGCGTCTGCTCGAACGTCACCCCGGGATCCGGGTGCTGGTCCTCACCGGGCTCCAGTTGAGCCCCTCCCTCGTGCGCGATGTGGCCGACTCGGGAGCCTGCGGAGTGCTGCCGAAATCGGCCAGCCTGGGGGCGGTGGTCGAGACGATCCCCTCGCTGCGCAGCCCGTGCTTCACCCTCGACCGGGCCAGCCTGCGCGCCCTCGTCGTCGCCCCCGGCGCCGCGTCGGGTCGCCGCGGCGCCGGGGCGTCGCTGCTGACGAACCGGGAGCAGGACATCCTGACCCTGCTGGTGAGCGGCGTCGACCTCCAGCGCGCGTCGGTCCGGCTGGGCATCACCGTCAACACCGCGCGGGGGTACGTCAAGAACCTCTACCGCAAGCTCGGTGTACATAACCAGCTCGAGCTGCTCGCCGTGGCGCGGGAACGAGGGCTGCTCGACGAGGACTCGGCGCGCGCCGGTCCGGGTGCCGCGGCCGGTTTCCCCCTAGTGCCCTGACCCAAAGATTCTTGTCCAAATCAAATTTCCCCGTCATGGTGAAACGGGGAAGGCCGACCGAAGAGCTCGTGCTGAGCCATGGCGAGCGCGAAACCCTCGAGCGCTGGGCGCGACGGCCGAAGAGCGCGCAGGCGCTGGCGCCACGGTGCGGATCGTGCTCGAGCGCGCGAACGGTCAGACCAACACGGTCGTGGCTGAGCGCCTCCACGTCCCACGTGCCACGGTGGGCAAGTGGCGCCGGCGGTTCGTCGCGCAGCGCCTTGACGGTCTTCACGACGAGTCCCGACCCGGCGTGCCGCGCTCGGTGAGCGACGAAGAAGTCGAGAGGATCGTGGTCAAGACCGAAGAGACACCCGATGACGCCACCCGTTGGTCGATCCCCTCGATGGCACAGGCCACCGGAATCAGCCGGTCGAGCGTGAACCGGATCCGGCAGGCCTTCGGGCTCAAGCCCCACCTCAGCGAGGACCTTCAAGCTCAGCCCCGACTCGCTCTTCGTCGAGAAGGAGACATCGTGGGTCTCTACGTCAACCCACCCTGGCTGCTCTCGTGCTGTGCGTGGACGAGAAGACCCAGGTGCAAGCCCTCGACTGCACCGCACCGGTCCTGCCGCTGCGTCCCGGGCTCCACGAGCGGCCCACGCACGACTACGTCTGCGGCGGCACCACCAACCTCTACGCCGGGCTCGACATGGCTTCGGGGACAGTCATCGCGGACATGACTGAGCGCCACCGAGCCGTCGAGTTCAAGAAGTTCTTGAACCTCATCAACCGCAGCGTGACCGAAGACCTCAATGTGCACTTGATCGTCGACAACGTCTCGAGCCACAAAACCCCTGAGATCCACCGCTGGCTGATCCGTCGTCCCCGGTTCACCTTGCACTTCACGCCTACCTTCAGCTCATGGATGAACATGGGTGGAGCGCTGGTTTGCCGAGCTCACGACGAAGTAGCTGCGCCGAGGCACGCACTGCTCGACCAAAGAACTCGAAGCATCGATCACCGACTGGATCGATACTTGGAACGAGAACCCCCCCGCCCGTTCATCTGGCACAAGAGCGCCGACGAGATCTGAGTGCGCTGGCTGGATATTCCGCCGCGGATCTCCGGGCCAGGACACTAGGTCATCGCCTTCATCAACGACTATAACCGCCGAGCAACAGCGTTCCCATGAACCTATGACTGCAAGACTCTACGTGTCGCGTAAGTCACGATAATTTACCGCGCAAGACCACTAGTGCACGAACCAAGGAGTTGACACGTGCTGCGGAGCTGTGATTTGGAGGTGGATGGCCTTCCAGATCACGAATACCAATAGCAGGACCTGCCGATACCATGCCCCGGCCAAAATTCCAACCGCATACCGTGCGCTGCGGATTGCGGTTCAGGACAACTTCCGATGCACCCAGTAGCCTGAGCGGCACTGAATTTCCCCGCGTGGGTCGAAGCGTGGAGCATTCATGAGCCACATAAAGCCGAGAGGTAGCCAAGAAACGGTTCGCACACGGAGCCCGGGCCGGTTCGGCTTCTCGCTGACCATCGTGGCGCTTGCAGCCTTGAGTTTGCGCATAATCGTTATCCTCCTCTCCCGAGACGAGGGGGTCGGGGGCGACGGCTTCGGGTATATCCTCCAGGCAAACTGGAACGACACCGGAAGATGGTTCATCGTCTTCAACGGCGGTCCCGATGCTCTTCATCCCCCGGCATGGGTGCTCCTTCTCACCGTATGGGCGTGGCTGGGCCAACATTCCGTGTTCTCGCAGCAAGTTCTCGCGTGTGTCGTCGGCACCGCCACCGTGGTTGTCGTTGGATTGGCCGGCCGGCGGCTGGGGGGGGACCGAGTTGGGTTGATTGCAGCCGGGATAGCGGCCGTCTACGCCGGATTCTGGGTTTATGAACGCGCGCTGTTATCAGAGACGCTTCTGCTGTTGGTAGTTGCGGTGATGATCTTTCTCGCGTATGGGTATCTGGGCCGCCCCTCCGTGGGTCGCGCTGCGGCCCTCGGTGCAACATGTGGGCTGTTGGCAATGACCAGGTCCGAGCAGGTGCTAATCCTTCCACTTCTCGTCGTTCCTTTGATATTGACTACCAAGAACGTGCACTGGCGAGCTCGGATCGGCTGGCTTGCTCTAGCAGTGGCCTCGATGACCGTCGTCGTTGCACCATGGACGATCTATAACCTCGGGCGCTTCCAAAGGCCGGTTGTACTGTCAACTGGCTTTGGGGCTGCAGCGTTAACGGGAAATTGTAGTACTACCTACTCCGGTCCCGATATTGGTTATTACAGTTTTGGTTGCTTGTTGCTACTACACCAAGGTAGCGAAGACCAGTCGATTTACGATACCCAGGCAACCCACGTAGCCGCGAGCTACGCCCTACACCACCTGAGTCAGGTCCCACTTGTCCTGTTTGCGCGGGAAAGGGCGCGCTTTCGGGTTTTGGAACCCGTTCCAACAGACGATGTTGGATAATGCATCACAGAAGCTTCCATCGGTGACCAAAACCGCACCGACTACGGTGTGGGTGTATGACTTGCGATTAATCACGTATTGGATCCTTCTGGTACCAGGGGTTGCCGGCTGCGTATTCCTGCGCCGACGCCGAGTACCCGTCTATCCGCTGCTCGCTTTCATTGTGACCGTCGTGCTCGCCGTGGCCGTTACCGTCGGATTAACCCGGTACCGGGCCGCCGCGGAGGTACCAATCGCACTACTTGCGGCCGTCGGCATTGACGCATTCATCCCTCGGAAGAGGACCACTTCATTAAGCCACGAGGGCAGTGGGCTATCGACCCTGGTTCCCTCAACGACACGCTCGGCTTTATGAATGCTGAGCACCTTCACTTGGGAGTTTCGCTGCCAACTACTTGACCGAGCTACCGATCCCTGCTCCGTCCGGGGCAATTCGCGGCAGTTTGTGACCTCGTTCTGACCCAGTGAGGGTATAGCTCGTGCTGTGCGAGGAGTCCCTGTCGCCGCGACGGCAGCGTCCTTGGGACACGACCCCGCGGTTCCCCCTAGTGCCCTGACCCAAAGATTCTTGTCAAATCAGAATTTCCCCGTCATTTTTCGCGTTCTCAGTCATCAACGACGATGGGAGGCAGTGATGGTGAAACGGGGAAGGCCGACCGAAGAGCTCGTGCTGAGCCATGGCGAGCCGCGAAACCCTCGAGCGCTGGGCGCGACGGCCGAAGAGCGCGCAGGCGCTGGCGGTGCGGTGCGGATCGTGCTCGAGCAGCGCGAACGGTCAGACCAACGCGGTCGTGACTGAGCGCCTCGATGTCACACGTGCCACGGTGGGCAAGTGGCGCCGGCGGTTCGTCGCGCAGCGCCTTGACGGTCTTCACGACGAGTCCCGACCCGGCGTGCCGCGCTCGGTGAGCGACGAAGAAGTCGAGAGGATCGTGGTCAAGACCGAAGAGACACCCGATGACGCCACCCATTGGTTGGACGAGAAGACCCAGGTGCAAGCCCTCGACCGCACCGCACCGGTCCTGCCGCTGCGTCCAGGGCTCCACGAGCGGGCCACGCACGACTACGTCTGCGGCGGCACCACCAACCTCTACGCCGGGCTCGACATGGCTTCGGGGACAGTCATCGCGGACATGACTGAGCGCCACCGAGCCGTCGAGTTCAAGAAGTTCTTGAACCTCATCAACCGCAGCGTGACCGAAGACCTCAATGTGCACTTGATCGTCGACAACGTCTCGAGCCACAAAACCCCTGAGATCCACCGCTGGCTGATCCGTCGTCCCCGGTTCACCTTGCACTTCACGCCTACCTTCAGCTCATGGATGAACATGGGTGGAGCGCTGGTTTGCCGAGCTCACGACGAAGTAGCTGCGCCGAGGCACGCACTGCTCGACCAAAGAACTCGAAGCATCGATCACCGACTGGATCGATACTTGGAACGAGAACCCCCCCGCCCGTTCATCTGGCACAAGAGCGCCGACGAGATCTGAGTGCGCTGGCTGGATATTCCGCCGCGGATCTCCGGGCCAGGACACTAGCCTGGGCTCGCCACGGCGACGCCGCCGCGAGCGCCCGACGAGGAACGGAGTGCGCACACATGCTGGTCAGAGAGTGCCTGAGGACCGCGCCGGTGACCGTCCCCACGGGCTGCACGCTCGAAGAGGCGGGCCGGCTGCTCGGCAGCCACCGGGTGGGTTCGCTCCTCGTCGTCGACGGCGGCCGGCTCGTCGGCATCGTGACCGACCGTGACATCGCCGTGCGCGGCGCGGGTGAGGGCAAGCCGCCCACCGCCGACGTCGGCTCGGTGATGACGGCGGACCCCGCCACGATCCAGGGCTCGGCTGACGTCTTCGAGGCGTTCGACGTGTTCAAGTCGGCGACGGCGCGACGCCTCCCGGTGCTCGAGGACGAGGAGCTCGCCGGCATCATCTCGGTCGACGACCTGCTCATCTCGCTGGTGGGCGAGTTCGGGGCCGTCATGTCCCCGGTCGCCCTCGAAGTGGTCCACCCCGGCTAACCGGAGCGCCGCGCCCGGCTCTCGTCCGGCGACCCGGCCACCTGCTCCCGGGCCACAAGTGTCCCGGCCACCAACGTCTCGGCCACAGGCAGCGGCTCGGCCACGGGCAGCGGAACCACGTTGGTCTCGGTTGCCTCTGGTTCCATGTTGCCCATGACCAGCCCTTCGGTCCCGAGGCGGCGCTGGCGCGCCCCGAGCACGAAGAGCGGGATGACGGCCACGAGCGTCGCCACGCCGCCGATGACCAGGGCGACGCGTGGGTTGGTCGTGTCGCTGACGTAGCCGAGAAGGAGGGCTCCGATCGGCGTGCTGCCGAGAAAGGCGATCGCGTTGAGGGACATGACGCGGCCGCGCATGGCGGGGTCGGCGCGCAGCTGCAGCGTGGCGTTGTTGGTGGCGACGAACGAGATGCTCGCCGCCCCCATCGGGACGAGCAGCACCAAGGCCCAGCCCGCCGTGGGAGACAGCGCGACGGCCAGGATCGCGGCGCCGAAGACGAGGCCGATGCAGGCGAGCAGCCGGGTGGAGGGTCGGCTGCGGAACGCGACGGCGAGCCCACCGCCGACTGCACCCGCGCCCATGGCGACCATGAACCAGCTGTAGAGCCCGGCGCCGCCGTGGAACGTGAACTTGGCCAGCAGCGGGAGCGTCACGGTGAAGTTGAACGCGAAGACGCCGACGACCGCCATGGCGATCAGGGGGATCTTGAGGTCCGGCGTGGCCCACACGTAGCGGAACCCCTCGCGCACCTGCCCCTTGGCCCGCACGACGCCGGGTCGCCTGATCAGCTCGGCGGCCCGCATCATGGCCAAGGCGACGATCACGGCGGCGAAGGACACCGCATTGATGAAGAAGCAGGTGGCGACACCGACCGTGAGGATGAGCACTCCGCCAATGGCCGGCCCGATCACTCGGGCCGAGTTCATGAGGACGCTGTTGAGGCTCACCGCGTTCGGCAGCAGATCCAGCCCTACCATCTCCGAGACGAAGGTCTGGCGCGCGGGGTTGTCGAAGAGGTTCACGAAGCCGAGACCCGTCGCCAGCACGTAGACCTGCCACAGGCTGACCGAGTGGGTCACGGTCAAGAGGCCCAGGATGAGCGCGAGCGTCCCCGCCGTTCCCTGGGTGGCGTACAGCACCTTGCGCTTGTCGAGCCGGTCGGCGATCAGCCCCCCGAAAGGACCGAGCAGCAGCAACGGCAAAAATTGCAGGCTGGTGGCGATGGCCACGTCGAAGCCAGTGCCGTGCAACGGGAAGAGGATGAGGTACGCCTGAGCCACCGTCTGCATCCAGGTGCCCGACACGGAGATGACCTGCCCCGTGAAGTAGAGGCGGTAGTTGCGGACCGTGATGGCGCGAAAGGTCCGGCGGCCCGCCTCCCGGACCCGGCGCCTCACGCCTCGACCAGCAGGTGCTCGAGCAACGCGACCAGCTCGGCTGCGTGCCGCTGTTCGTCGGGGCCGAGCTCACCGAGCCGGCGAAGCAGGAAGGCATTCTTGCGCGTGCGTATCTGCGCGAGCGCCCGCTCTCCGGCCGGGGTCGCCCGGACGCGCGCGCTGCGTCGGTCGTTGGCATCGGCGACCCGGGTCACCATGCCGGCTTCCGTCAGGTTGGCGACGATGCGGGTCATCGACGGCGGTTGGACCTGCTCGATGGCCGCCAGCTCCCCCAGCGTGGGGTTGCCGTGCCGGCTCACCGAACCGAGCGCCGAGGCCTGCGCGGGCGACAGCCCCCCGAGGGACTCCTGGCGCAAGCGGCGTTGCAGACGGTTGACCGCGATCCGCAGACGCCCGGCCACTTCTTCGTCGGTCAACTCGGGGGCGGGGTGGAACGCCATACCACCATTATAGTTAGTTGGGCTAACTAATCAATCCCGCGCAGAGTGAGGGTTCGGCGAAGCGGTCGTTCGCAGAAAGGAGGACCCGGGCTCAGAGGGAGGGGATGTACCCGCCCGAGCCCAGCGCCGCGCTGTCGTCCAGGCTCAAGGAGTCGTCGAGCCCGCCGATGACTTCGGTCACCCACGGCAGGCGGTCACGCAGGATGCGCTCGACCCCGCCCGAGAGCGTGGCCTCGCTGATGGCGCAGGAGCTGCAGGCGCCCTGGAGCTGCACCTCGATGACACCGCTCTCGACGTCGGCACGCACCAGGACGAGGTCACCCCCGTCGGCCTGCACCGCCGGGCGCATGAGGTCCATGATCCCCTGGAGCTTCTCCAGGCGCTCGGCCCGCTCGGCGTCGCTCAACTCGGATTGGTTGTCGGGCACTCCCCCATTGTGCCGTGCCAGCGGGCGGGCGTGACGCGCGAGCGGCGGCGTCGGGTCGGGGCGGGCACGCACAACCGGGGTTAGTATCCGAGCTCCGGCAGGATTTCGATGCCGACCGGGCGAGCAAAGGGGACGATCCGTGACCGTAAGGGTGCTGGGAGTGTTCAAGGCGGCGACCGACACCCGGGACGTGCCGGCGGGAACCGTGATCTTCGAAGAGGGTTCCACCGGGGAAGAGATGTTCGGCGTCGTCGAGGGTCAGGTGGAACTACGCCTGCACAACGGAAGCTCCATCACGGTGGGGCCGGAGGAGACCTTCGGCGAGATGGCCATCGTGGACGCGTCGGCGCGCAGTGCGACCGCCACCGCCCTCGTGGACACCAAGCTGGCGGTGATCGACAAGCGCCGCTTCCTCTTCCTCGTGGGCGAGACGCCGACCTTCGCCCTCCAGGTGATGGCCAGCCTGGCCGAGAAGCTGCGCGCGATGCAGCCCTAAGGGGCTCAGGCCAGCCCGACGGGCTGGGGCGGCCCGCCCTGCACCACGGGGTTGGAGAGTTCGCCCACTCCCTCGATGTCGATACGCACGACGTCGCCGCCGGCCAAGAACCGGGGCGGGTCGAAGCCGGCGCCGACCCCGGCGGGTGTTCCCGTCGCGATGAGGGTGCCCGGCTCGAGGGGGAAGGCCGTTGTCAGGTACTCGATCATCTCGGCGCAGCCGAAGATCATGTCGGACGTGCTCGAGTCCTGACGCAGGTCGCCGTTGACCCAGGTCCGGAGGGCCAACCCGCCGGGGTCGCCCAGCTCGTCACCGGTCACCAGCTCGGGCCCGCACGGTGCGTGCGTGTCGAAGGACTTGCCCATGGTGAACGTGGGTGTGCGCCATTGCCAGTCGCGGGCGCTCACGTCGTTGATCACCGTGTAGCCGGCCACGACGTCCTGGAAGCGAGCAGCAGGCACATGCTGACAGCGGCGGCCGATCACCATGGCCAACTCGCCCTCGTAGTCGACCATATCGGACACGGTCGGCACCACGATGGCGTCGCCCGGTCCCGCGATGGCGGTGCGCTGCTTGTTGAACCAGTACTGCCACTCGGGAGGCTCCAACCCCATCTCGGCGACGTGCGCCCGGTAGTTCATGCCGATGGCGAGGATGGTGGGTGGGTCGGGCACCGGTGCGTGTCGGCGCACCGCTTCGACCGGATGGCGGGCCGCTGTCGTCGTCCCGGCGGCACGGGCGCGGGCCAGGCCGTCGGGACCGAGCGCCAGCACGGCGGCCATCGTGGGAGGGAGGCCGGTGGCCGCGTCGGTCAGGTCGATGATCTCGTCACCGGAAACAAGGCCGGGACGCGGCGTCCCGCCATCGAGCGAGAAGCTGACGAGGCGCACCGCCGGTCCCCTCGCCGATCAGCGCAGCTGGGCCTTGTACTTCTCCCAGTTCGCGTTGGCGTGTCTGGCCGAGAAGGCGCCGAGGATCTCGACGGCGCCGAACACGATGGCCAGGATGCCGATGAGCACGACCAGCGCGGTCAACGGCGCGCCGGGATGGCGGATGCACAGGAAGCCCAGTGCGACCGCGATGATGCCGCGGATGAGATAGGCCCACCAATACGGCAGGTAGTGGTTCCGGATGGAATCGATGATGTCGAAGATGCCCAGTACAAGGAAACCCCACCCGACGAGCACGGCCACGATGAAGATCGTGATGTGGGGCCACACGAACCCCACGATGCCGGCACCGATCCAGATCAGACCGAAGACGAGGTGCAGCCAGCGCTGGCGGGCGATCCTGGCCGCCCCGATGATCTCGAAGAGGCCACCGACGATGAAGAACCCGCTGGCGAGGTAGATGATGGCGTACACGCTGGCGTGCCGGTAGCTGATCACGAAGAAGCCGAAGATCATGGCGATGATGCCCCAGACGAGATACCACCCCCACATCTTCTCGAGCTGTGCGCTGACGACATCGCCTACCGCGATGTCGCCGTCGGTGAGTACGTCGGTCATGTCATCCTCCTTGGCGAGTAGGAGTGCAGTGCGTGTTTCCGCAGCGTACCGCCGCAGGGGTCTCGTTTAGCGGATACAGGTGTGGAGCGCGTGCAGCGCCCGGCTCCCCCACGAAGCGCCGGCCCGCGCCCATCGTTGGGGGTACGCACGCACGTCGTCGGCGTCGGCCCACAGCTCGTCCTCGATCGGGTCGAGGACAGCCCGCACCTCGGCCAGCGCGGCCGGGTCGGCCTCGACGCGCCGGCGCAGGGTGTCGGCGGCGTGCCAGAACTCCTCGCCCGAGAGCTCGAGGGGGACGAAGGGCGGAGGGCCGGCCGCCGTGCGCGGGAAGGCCGGTACGAAGATGCTCGTACACGGGCTCCCGGGCGCGACGAAGACGCGGAGTGGCTCGCCGTCGGCGATGCCCGATGGGAGCGCCGCGATCATCGAGGCGGCGGTGACGCTGAGCCCGCGCACGTGCATGCACACGGTGACCCCGCGGCGGTCCTCCCCCACCCGGGATGGGGGCGGTTCCACGTGGCCCTTCGAGCCGGGCGCACCCCACGGCCCGGTGCCGTGGTCGCGCAGGTGCGCGGCGGTGGCGGCCGGCGTGAGGCCGCCGGGAGGGGCCGACGCGAGGAAACGGCGGCTGGCCGCCAGGCGGGAATCTGCGTGGCGCGTGTCCACCTCACGGTCGCGATAGCGCCCGAAGTCGTCGCCCGGGACGAGGCCGGACGAGGCGCGCGTCCATTCGGTCCCCAGGGTGATCCGGTTCGAGATGGCGATGCCGGTGGGATACGGGGCGGCCGCGTAGTCGGCGCCGGCGGTCTCGAACACGAACGCCTGCGCCGGATCGGCGACGAGGAAGGAGGAGTCGTAGGCCTCCCGGTGGACGGCGTCGGCGATGCCGCCTTGGCCGCAGGACTCGAGCAGGCCCGCCATGACCTCGACCGCCTCGGCGGCCGATCGGGCGCGCTCGAGCCCGAGGCGGACGAGGTCCATGCCGATGAGTGCTGGGGCGGCGGCCGCGGCGTCGTGGGTCGTGGCGACACGCTCGTTCCCGATCGCCACGCCGTGCTCGTTCACGCCGTGCTCGGCGCCCCACAGCCAGGTCGGACAAGAGAGGAGCGTGGCGTGTGCGCCGGTGTCGCCGATGGTGAGGTACTGCGTGCGCAGCGTGCACCCCGCCGAGGCGCGGCGGCCGAAGGGCCAGGCGACCTGGACCTCGCCCGGTGGGCGGTCAGAGTTCTTGGCGAAGACCATGCCGCCTGATCCCGGCGCGCACAGGGTGTCGCACATGGTCGCAGTGTAGGCAGCTGGGTAGGGTGGACCGCATGGAAGCGCACGCAGTCCTGGCGGCCGACGAAATCGACCTGTCCGACCCCGAGTTCTGGGCCCGTCCATGGGCCGAACGCGAGGGTGCCTTCCAGACGTTGCGCCGCGAGCGCCCGATGCCCTTCTACCCCGAGCCCGAAATTCCCGAGGCGCTCGCCTATGTCATTCCCGAGGGCCAGGGCTACTACGCGCTGACCCGCCATGCCCACGTCTCGGAGGCGAGCCGGCATCCCGAGATCTACCAGTCCGGCCGGGGCGCCACCTCCATCATCGACATGCCCGACGAGATGCTCGACTTCTTCGGCTCCATGATCAACATGGACAACCCGCGTCACGCCCGTCTGCGCCGCATCGTGTCGGCCGCCTTCAACCCGCGCATGATCAAGTCGATCGAGGACCGCATCGACTTCGTAGCAAACGACGTGATCGACCGGGTGGCGCCATCGGGTGGCTGTGACTTCGTGACCGAGGTGGCCTCGCGCCTGCCGCTCGAGATCATCTGCGACATGATGGGCATCGGGGCGTCGGATTACGACACCGTGTTCAACGCCTCGAACGTCATCCTCTCCAACGGCGACACCGAGTACGTGCCCGAGGGCGCGGATCCGATGCTGGCCTTCATGACCGCGGCGCAGCAACTCAACATGCTCATGCTCGACCTGGCCAAGTTCCGTAAGGAACATCCCACCGACGACATCACCTCGGCCCTGGTCAACACGAACGTCGACGGCGAGGCGCTGACCGACAACGAGGTGGCGTCCTTCTTCATCCTGCTCGTGGTGGCCGGGAACGAGACCACCCGCAACGCCATCAGCCACGGGTTGCTGGCGCTGACCCAGCACCCGGACCAGCGGGCCCTGTGGCTGCAGGATCCCGCCACGATCTCGGCCACCGGCGTGGACGAAATCGTGCGCTGGGCCTCCCCCGTCATCTGGATGCGCCGCACGGTGGCCTCCGACACCGTGCTCGGCGAGACCGAGCTCCACGAGGGCGACAAGGTCATCATGTTCTACAACTCGGCCAACCGCGACGAGAACGTGTTCGACGACCCCTACACCTTCGACGTGCGGCGAGACCCCAACCCGCACATCGGCTTCGGTGCGGCGGGGCCGCACTTCTGCCTGGGTGCACATCTGGCCCGCCAGGAGATCGACGTGATGCTCCGGCGCCTGTTCGAACGGCTACCCGACATCGAGGCGACGGGCGAACCGGATCGGCTGCTCTCCCCGTTCATCAACGGGATCAAGCACCTCGACTGCACCTTCACGCCGGTCCGCGCCGCCGCCGGCTGAGAACGCACGCTCCCCGCTCGGCGTGGCGCTCAAGCGCCGCCTCCCGGTGGCGGCCGGCGGAGGAGTACTCCAGGTACGCCGCCAAGGCACGGGGACCCCAGACGGTGGCCGGACCGCCGTTCATGTTGATGGCCACGCCGATCATCTCCGTCAGCTCCTCGACGGCTGACGCCGCGGCGGACACAGCCGCGGGCGTGGGCCACGATGCAGCCGTCACACTCCCGGGTGATGGAGATGGAGAGGGCGATCAGCTCCTTGATCTTGGCCGGCAGCGCGCCCTCGGCCATGGCCGCGTCGCTGAGCGCGGCATAGCCCGCCATGACCTCGGGGATGGCCTCGCGCAGCGCGCGGTACGGCACGCGGAGATCGTCCTGGATCTGATGAAAGTGACCGTGGTCCATGCCGCATGGTCGCACGGCCCGGGCGGTCGACGCAGCATCCGCGACTGCGCCCGGTGCGGGGTCAGCTCCCCTCGCTGCTCCTCGGCCCGCGGTTGCGGACCTCCGTGACCGCGGCCATGGCGTCACGTAGCTCCTGGATCCACTCGGCCTCGTGCTCGGCCACCAGGCGAACGCACCAGGCCAGCGCCTCGCTCCGGCTCCGCGCCACGCCCGCGTCGATCAAGGTGTCGAGCACCCGGCGGTCGCCCATGCGGAGCCGCGTCATGACCGGCACGCCCGCCGTGGTGAAGAGGACCTTCGAGTCCCCGCAGACGGCGCCCCACGACACGCTGCGCCGGAAGGCCGGCTGCGCCTCGTCGGCGATGCGCATACGGCCGCCCCGACTCTCCTCGCGGAACCCGCTGATCCGGGCCTGCTCGGCCACGCGTACCTCGTCCGCTCCGGCATCGTCGGCCAGCTGGGGCGGGTCGAGGACGCCGACGACCTGGATCTCGTCGTCGTCGATCTCGATGGTCGGGCCGCCCTCGAACCAGGTGCCGGGCACCCGCCCGGCGAACCAGGCGCCGATCAGCCGCTCCTGCTCGGGCCCCGACGGTGGCGGGGCGGCGGCCCGGCGCCGTCCCCTCCTGGCATCTCGCTCTTCGGTCATATTACGAGATTACATGATTACTCGGCCTCCACAAGCGGCCCGGCCAGGGACGGGCTCCGGCGGTCACTCGAGCCGGAGCTTGAAACCGACGTGGGACGGCGCGAAGCCTTGGCGAGCGTAGAAGCGGTGCGCGTCCTCCCGACGCGGCGTCGGAGGTGAGCTGGACCCGGTAGCAGCCGAGCGCCCGGGCGCGGGCGACCGCCTCGGCGACCAGGGCTGCCCCCACGCCGCCGTTGCGGTGGTCGAGGTGCACGTGGACGGATTCGATCTCCGCGCAGAGCCCGCCCCGCCGCTGAAGGTGCCGGAAGACCAGCAGCTGGCACACGCCGACGACGCCGTCGCCGTCGCGCTCGGCCACGAGGACGGCCCCTCCGGCGTCGTCGATGTCACGCAGCCCGCGGCGGTACGGCTCGAGGTCGGCCGGGGTTTCGGCTCCCGGGGCCGCGCCGGCCAACGCGCCGAGAAGCAACAGCTCGACGACGCGACCGAGGTCGCCGGCGGTCGCCCGCCGGATCAGGACGCCCGGCAGCGCTCCCGGCAATGGAGCTCGGCCGTCCACGCCCACCTTTGTGGCCCGAGAAGGCTCAGTGGCCGCTCTTGCGCTCGTGTAGCGTGATGGCGCTCCGAGGCAGTCGTGGGCGGTCCACCGCGTCTCTCACGAGCAGCGGGCGTGTCGAAATTTGACGTACCCGCACCTCTCCGACTGGAACAGGGTCAGCAAGTCAGTAAAAAAATGACGGGAGGCTTCACCGAGCTGGTCAATTATCGATCGTGAATGGTACAGCCTTGCTCGTGCGCACATGTCCGGCTGCGTCGTGGACGATGCTCTGCACTACGTAGGAGCCGTTCGGGAGGGCAGTTGAAGACCACAGACCCAAAAAGCCGTATATGAAGCGTGCGGCCATGAAGCACTATGGCGGGCGCTGTCGCCGAAGTCCCGATCCGGAAGTCCACTGTCTTTATCGGATACGTCACCACTCGCCCTTGCAACAAAGGACACGGTCCCTCGAACTACTGCACCGCTTTTCGGCTTCTCGACAATGGTTTGAAGCGGCAAGAACGGTCCGATCTTCGGAAGACTCATTCGCTCGAGACGCGAGGTCTCGCTCGTAGCAAAAAAACTAAGGCTGTTTGCTTTGGCCTTTTCGGCAAGATCACGGATGTTGTCGTACTCAATAGAGTTGTTCGGGAAAAGGCCTAACTTGATGAGAGAATTGGGCGCATCCTCTGCGTGTGCGGCAACCAAGGCCGCAAACTGCTGGCCTGATCGCCAACCTTGACCCCCCGTGATCCCGTTCTCGACACCTCCTACGACCATCCAGAAAATGAGCAGGATCGTGAGAAGGCGAAGGCTACGAGAACTCGTTGTTTGCGTTGTCCCGGACTTGTCTGGTCGGTTGAACGACGACGGGGCCGGTCTCACGGTCCTTGTCGCTGGCCATGGTGGCATCGTCGCTCGCCATGGTGGCATCGTCGCTCGCCATGGTGGCATCGTCGCTCGCCATGGTGGCATCGTCGCTCGCCACGGTGGCATCGTCGCTCGCCATGGTGGCACCGTCGCGTTGCAAGGGCCATCGTTCTATCAAGCAGAGATAACAACCAACGAGTATGAGCTGATTGAAGGTCACATATCGAGAATCTGATGCAGCAACGAGCCCGAAATGACTGCGACCAATCGTGACGCTCAATGCAAAAATTGCGCCGAAGCAGATCAACGCAGGTCCTACAGAGCTCCTTGCAAGCTGGGATCTGCGGCCATAGATCGCGAGGGAGGCCACAGCGAGCAACTCGATCACGACACCGATTACAACGATGAGAGGGTCTGAAGCGGTGGGGCTCTGGGGAAGGGGCTTCCCCATGAGGTCGCCAATGCTGAGAAGAAGAACTCGAGGGATGAGAATGGATGTGCAAACACATAACCGGGTCCCGGGGGAAGCCGTCGATTGGAAGGTGAAGTTATGGAAGTACACAATTGTCACAGCTATCGCTGAGATCAACCACGCCAACACAAACGCGTTACGCAATGATTCCAGATCAGGATGATCAAGCCTGCCGGCCAGATGAAGAGACCCTCCAAGGACGAGAAACTCCCTATGACAGCTACCCCATCGTGGCAACAAGAACAACCCAGTTCGTCCGCGAGGAATCAAGGAGAAAGATGACCGCAGCGAATGCCAGAAGAGTCAAGTACCAAACCAAATTGAACTCAAACAGGGTGTCTGCGAACTAGCCGAGCAAGCATCAAGAACGCGACGGTAAGGTAGACGATCCAGGTATCGGCCGTAGGTCACGGCGGCTCGTCAAGATGATCAGCCATGTAGCGATCGCGAGCAGCAGTGCGTTGAGGTACAGCTCGGTCACGACATTCAAATGAGTGAGTGCCCCAAGTGCGAGAACGATGAGATTCTGAAACAGCTGGCGGTTTTCGTTGTGCTGAATCCACAGCATGCCGAGGCTGGTGTGACCGCTGTAGGAGTGTAAGAAAAAGTTCGAGTGAGTGAGAGAGGCAACGTCCTGCCACTGTCGTACCAGATTGCATTCACGCCATATTGATATGTATGAAAAGAAGTAATCGCACCGGGATGCGGAAAGCATGCTGCTTCCGGTCGAGCGGCTACAGAACTAGCCCAAAGCCCTTGTTGCTTCGCTTATACTCTACTTTTATTTCTCTCACTAAGCCCTGACAACCTGAAAGAGATGAGCTCCCCGCCAATTATCTCCGCTGTCCGTCTAAACTTCCGTCTGTACGCGCGTCGCGCTTACCCACATAAGTGCCACCAACCTAGCCTGCTTCTCCGCGTACCCGCCAGCTGCGTGTCGTCGCCAACCTACCAACCCTCACCGTCACCCCGCACATCAGCCACAACGTGCCGTGCCAACAGAGATTCTATCGTAAAACCTTCTATCTGTAAGCAAGAGACGCTTAATTTCCTCGAAGGCGGCACACGGACCGAAGAGACTGGCCGAAGGACGGCCGAATTGATTCAGGCGGGCTCTCGTCGTGTGGGTCACTCGCGCACGCCAGTTGGGCGACGACGCGAAGTCGACATGTTGCGTGGAGGCTCGCCCTCTTCGGACAGCCCCTGAAGAGCTCCTACCTCCTCCGTGAGGGGCTCTTACGTGCGCACTCCCTGGGCGCGGCCACGCCGCGCACCGAATGGCCAGAGGCGTGACTCCGGCATGGACCAGAGTGACCTCTCCTCTACACGCAGCCCTGGTGCACCCGATGCGATGTTCTCGTGCATGCTGCACGCAACGTGTGGCGCCCTCATCGATCGTGTCTTACTCAACTCCCGATCCCGGACCCGCCCTCAACGTCCGTTGCCCTCGCCCCGATACGAGCCCGCCGGCAGCGCTGCGGGCATAGCGGGTGGGCCGTCCACGCCCACCATTGTGGCCCGAGAAGGCCCCGAGAAGGCTCAGTGGCCGCTCTTGCGCTCGCGTAGCGTGATGGCGCGCCGAGGGCAGTCGCGGGCGGCCCGCCTGGCGGCATCGACCAGCTCGTCGGGCAGTGGCCTGCCGTCCACGATGGGATAGCCCCACTCGTCGAGCGAGATCGCCTCGGGGAGCAGCTCGGCGCAATAGCCGTAGGCGTCGCAGGCGACCGGGTCGATCAGGATGCGGATCATCTTCCCCGTGTCCCCGCCTGCTGGGGGAACCGCAGCTGTGTGTCGCGGTTCCAGTGCGCGCACACCGCTCCGTCCGCGTGGACGCGCACATCGTCGGCGAATACCTTGAGCGCACTCCGCACCAAGTTGACCGCCCCGTCGGGGTGGCGGCACGCGCCGCGGCCGTCCACCTGGTCGAGCCGCCGCTGGAGGCGAGGCAGGAGACCGGGATCGGCGTGGCCCCGGGCCAACCGAGTCAGGTCGTCGGCGATCGCGGGCAGCCCGTACACGCAGGGTCCGCACTGGCCGGCGCTCTGCCCGGCGAGGTAGTGGGCCACGCGGGCCGACTCCATCAGCCCGCAGGCCTCGCGCCCGAGGACAATGACGATGCCGACACCCGCGGTGGCGCCGATGGCGCGGAGCGACAGCGAGGCGTACGGAGTGCGGAAGCGGTCGGGTCCAACCCACGCCCCGCCGTAGCCGCCGACGAGCAGCGCCTGGGGCGCGCCCTGCGGCGTGGCACGGGATGCGATGTCAATCAGCGGCGTGCCCCGGTCCGTCTCGACGACACCGGGATGTTCCACCGCGCCCGAGATCGTGACGAGCGAGGTTCCCGGGTCCTCGACAAGCCCGTGGGCCCGGAAGACGTCGGGCCCGGTGCGGGCGATCATGGCCACATGCGCCAGCGTCTCGGCGTTGTGGACCAGCGCCCCCGAACGTCCGATGCGCAAGGCGGTGCCCTTGTCGGGACGGAACGACGGGAGCGACTGTCCCGACTGGACCCAACGGACGAGGGCCGACTCCTCACCCGCGACGAACCGGTCGGGGGGACGTACCAGGCTCTCGTCGACCGGCGCGCTCCCCGCAGCGGCGCGCTCGGCCATCGCCCGTGTCACGGCGGCTGCGACCTGCTCCCGGCCTTCGGGCACGCAGACGGCGATGCGGTCGGCGCCGCAGGCGGCGGCCATCAGCTGTGCGCCGTCGAGGACGAGGTGGGGCGAGCGGATGAGGAGGAGCTTGTCCTTGTCGCTGGCCGGTTCCCCCTCCATCGCGTTGACGAGGACCGTCCCGCGTCGCCCCGCCGCGTGCGCGACCGCGAGCTTGATGGCGGCCGGGAACCCGGCCCCGCCGCGGCCGGCAAGACCGGAGGCCTCCAGGACGGAGACGAACGCCTCACGCCATCCCGGCGCCCGCGAGGCGGGCAACGGGAGGGTGCCCAAGGCGTCGACATGGCCCGCCAGGTCGGTCGGATGGCCGAGCAGCCGGTAGCGCCCGGTCGTCGGGACCGCCGCCTCGCTGGTGCTAGGCACGGCGCGCCCCCTCCCGGCCCCGTCCCGGCAGCGCGAGGTGCGTCGGGGGGATCCCGGGCACCGACGCGTGCGCGGTCCGCGCCTCCGCCTGCCGCGACACCTGCCTGAGCCGCCAGGCCAGGGCGACGGCCACAGCAAGGACGCAGAGCACCCCCAGCGCGATCACCCAGCTTTCACCGGCGTCGGTTCCCATGCCGAACGTGTGGGCGAGGGCGATCGGCCAGGACAAATAGGCGAGCCAGTGGACGGCGCGCCACGTGCCCGGGCGCATGCGGGCCCGCAGCAGGCTGGTGACGAACACGGCAATCATGAGGTCGAGCGCGATGGCGCCGACGCCGATCCAGAAGCGTCCGTAGGTCGAGGTGAACGGGACGACGATGGCGGCCCACGAGATGTCGACGTACGTGTCGAGCACGCTGGTGAGCACGTGGATACCGACGAACACCACCGCGATCATGGAGATCCGACGGTGGAGCTCCTGCTGGGCGAAACCCGGCCAGTTCCGGGCACGGGCGCGCGTCGTCGTGACGAGACCCAGCACCATCGTGAGCGTGAGGAGCACCAGGGCGGTGATGCCGCTGGCCCGCGTGGCGTACCAGAGTGTGGTCGAGTTCACGACGACGCCGTCTCCTTAGGCCAGCCGTTGAGCGTGAAGACCTCGCCGTCGTTGCGGACCAGGCGCGCCGGCTGCGCCCGGCGGGACAGCTCCTCGAGGGCTCCGAGCGCCCCAGACGATGGCGGCGGTCGTGGCGATGTTCGCTGCAACACAGCTTGGCCCGGTCGCCGAGACCAACACCCAGTAGGGCTCGGCGCAGTCCCCCGTCCGCGGGTCGACGATGTGGTGGACCGTACGGGAACCTGCCCGCCAGGCCCTCACCGCGGTAGCCGAGCTGGCAAGACCGCCGTGCGTGATCGCCACCACCTGGTCGACCCGGTCGGCGGGTGTGGACGACTCGCGCGCGATCCCGACGGCCCACCCGCCCGCCGGCGGAGGGCCGGCGACGGCGACGTCGCCGCCGAGGCTCACGAGGATGCCGCTGCCGACGGCCGCGGCGATGCGGGCTGCCGCTCGGTCGGACGCCAGCGCCTTCGCGGTCGACCCGAGATCGAGGCGGACACCGCGCGGGATACGGACCGTGCGTTTCGCCGGATTGAGCTGGACGTGCTCGTAGCCGGCGACGGGGCCGAGCGCCCGCGGAGGCGCCGGGGGCCGGGCGCGCACCTCGTCGAGGTCGGCGTCGTAGCCGAGCGCGGCGATGGCGTTGCCGATGGTCGGATCCACGGCACCTCCGGTCCGCCTGGCGGCATCGAGCGCGACCCCGAGCGCCGCGAAGAACAGCGGGCTCACTTCGATGCTGCGCCCGGCCGCCGCGTGCAGGCGTTCCAGTTCCGAGTCGGGGCGGAAGCGGCTGCACGCGCGGTCGACGGCATCGAGCTCGGCAGCGAGGAGGCGCTCGGCCTCCGCGGCGGCGGTGCCGTCTTGCACCACGACCGTCGCGGTGGTGCCCATGGACCGGAACGACCGCGTGGTCAGCGCCGGGCCGGCGTCGTCGGTGACGGCGGTCACGACGAGGTGCCGCCGGAAGTCACGCTGGGCCTCGACGAGCTGGCGGCCGGCGCCGTGGAGCTACCGGTGTTGCCGGTGTTGCCGGTGTTGCCCGAGTTGCTCGTCGAAAAGCCGTTGGCGACGGAGCCGCTGTCGTCGGAGGACGACGAGGAACCGCTGGAGGTCGGCCCGCCTCGAAGTGCCGACGGAGCCGTCGGTGCGGGTGCCCTCTGCGCCCGGGTGGTCGTGGGCCACCACGACACCGAGGAACACGGTCGCGCCGCTCGCGGCGAGGATGGCCGCCCTGGTCGAGTGCGCGCACCCGTGACGTGGCCTTCTCCCTGGTCTCGGGGGTATTGGGCTGCTGGCCAGTCGCGGTCACTGGGATGGGCACCTCTCCTGTCGGGACGCCCCTATCCGACCATGGTGATCTCGATTCAGTCGCAGCACCCGCTGTGGGCGTGCTGAGACATTGTGCCCCAGCGCCCCCTCCGGTATTCGTCGGGCACCGCTACGATCGCCCGCGCCGGCCTCCGGCCAGAGTGGCGAGGGGCGACGATGTCCCAGGTCAATACGGTGCTCGGCCCGATCGACGGCAGTCGCCTGGGTCGGACGCTGATGCACGAGCACATCTTCGTGCTGAGCCCCGAGATCGAGAAGACGGCGGACGAGTGGGACGAGGCCGTGCAACAGGCGCGTGCCGTTACGAAGCTGCGGGAACTGAAGGCACATGGGATCGACACGCTCGTCGACCTGACCGTTGTCGGGCTGGGCCGCTACATCCCGCGCGTCGCGGCGATCGCCGCGGAGGTTCCCGAGATCAACGTCGTCGCGGCGACCGGGGTCTACACGTACAACGAGGTCCCGATGTACTTCCACTTCCGTGGACCCGGCACCATCCTGGGCGGACCCGAACCCATGGTCGACCTCTTCCTCCGGGAGATCGAGGAGGGGATCGGCGAGAGCGGGGTGCGGGCGGGCATCCTGAAGTGCGCCTCCGACCGGCCGGGAATCACCCCGGGCGTGGACCGCGTGTTGCGTGCCGTCGCCCGGGCGCACCGCAGCACCGGCGTCCCGATCACGACGCACACCCCCACCCCACCCGAGCCGTGGGGTCTCGAACAGCAACGCATCTTCAAGGAGGAAGGCGTCGACCTCGCACGCGTCGTCATCGGCCACAGTGGCGGCACTGTCAACACCGACTACCATCTGCAGCTGATCGAGAACGGCTCGTACCTCGGGTTCGACCACTTCGGCCTGCCCGGCATCACGCTGGAGGAGCGCGTCGACGCGGTGGCACGGCTGTGCACGCGCGGCTACGCCGAGCGCATCGTGCTCTCCCACGACGCCATGTGCTTCGTCGACTGGTTCCCCCGCTCGATCATGGACGCATCGCAGCACTGGCGGTGGACGTATATCTCCGAGGAGGTGCTCCCGGTCATGCGCGCACGCGGGGTCAGCGACGACGACGTCACCCGGATGCTGATCGACAACCCGCGCCGCATCCTCGAGGGCGGCCCCGCCTACTGATGCGCCCCCCTGCGCCGGGATGACCCTGCTCCAGACCGATCTGCTCCGCGAGCTCGCCGCCGCATTCCCCGACGGCGTCGCCTGGCGGAACCTGGCCGACGGCTCCGAGCTGACGCTGGCGCAGTGGCACCGGCGATCCAATCAGCTGGCCCGGGGCCTGCACGAGCACGGGGTCGAGCCGGGGGCGCGGATCGGCCTTCTCATCGGCAACGACGAGCCGCATGGAATGGCTCGTGTCCTACCTGGGCATCCACAAGGCCGGCGCGGTTGCCGTCCCACTCCTGGCGCGGCTCGGTGGGCGCCGAGCACGCCCGGATCCTCGAGCACGCCTCGGCCTCCGCTGGCCTGTGCAGCGATCCCGGCGAGGACGTCCGCTCGGTGGTCAGCACGGTCGTCGGCACGGCACCGGATGCGCCGGGTCCGTGGGCCGACCTCCTCTCGCACGACGACAGCGATGTGCCCCAGGCATTCGGCCCCGACGACGTGGCCGACGTGATGTACACCTCCGGCACGACGGGACGACCCAAGGGCGTCGTGGTGCGGCACGGCGGCCTGGCCACGGTCGATCGTGTGCCGTCGGCCTGGCTCGGTCTCGGCTTCCTCTCGTGCTCACCATTCGCCACCACCAGCGGCTCGCTGCTCGTGTGCGGGCCGATGCGGGGTGGACTCTCGGGATGCTTCCTCCCACGCTTCGACCCCGGGCGGTGGATCGCGGAGGTCGAGCACACCCGCCCGGTCGCGGCGTTCCTTGTGCCCGCGATGGTGGAGCTGATCGTCGGCGTCCCCGAATTCGAGACGGCTGACCTCTCCAGCCTCGCCGTCGGTGAACATCGGCAGCGCCCCCATCGCGTCAGCGACCCTGCGCCGCTTCGGTGCCCGTCTCACCGGAGACGTCCTGTGCGGCTACGGGATGACCGAGTTCGGCGCCGTGACCGCGACGCCCATGGGGGACGGGGACAGGCATCTGGGATCGGTCGGCCTCCCGCTCCCCGGCGTCGAGGTCAGGATCGTCGGCCCCGACGGCGCCGCCGTGGCGACGCGGCGAGGTCGGCCAGGTCACCATCGGTGGGTCACGGCACCCACGGGCGTATTTCGGAGACGCCGACGCGACGGCGGGCACGTGGGTCGACGGATGGCTGCTGAGCGGGGACCTCGGCTACTGGACGAGGACGGCCATCTCTGGATCGTGGGGCGTGAGAAGGAGCTCATCATCCGGGGTGGGCACAACGTGGTGCCCGGCGAGGTGGAGGCGGCGCTGTTCGAGCACCCGGCAGTGGCCGAAGCGGCGGTGACGGGGGTGGCACACCCGGTGCTGGGCGAGGATGTGGCAGCGTGGGTCGTACTGCGTCGGCCCGTTGCGGCCGAGGAACTGCAGGCGTTCCTCCGATCGCGCTTGGCCGACTACAAGGTGCCGCGCCGCATTACCGTGACCGACGCGCTCCCGCGGAACGAGAGCGGCAAGGTCCTCAAGTCCCAACTCGTGCCCGACGGCGAACCGAGGAGCGCAACGTGACCGCGAGCTGCACCACCTTGATCGTCGAGGAGATCGGGCGCGTGCGCCGCGTCACCCTCAACCGCCCCGTACACCACAACCCGCTCACCCCCCGGTGCGTCCGGGAGATCCTGGCGACGGTCACCGCGGCCGAAGCCGATCCCGAGCGTCAGCGTGATCGTCATCCGCAGCACGGGCCGCTCGTTCTCCTCCGGCTATGGCTTCATCGCCGAGGACACGGACCCCGGCGACTTCGCGCCAACACGAGGCCATTGAGGGCGACGTCTCCGAGATGCTCGCCCTGGCCGCCGGATGGGGGCGCCTGTGGGACTGTGCCATCCCGGTGATCGCACAGGTGCACGGGAACTGCCTCGCCGGGGGCACCGATCTCGCGCTGCACTGCGACCTCGTCGTGGCCGCAGACGACGCTCGCATCGGCTTCCCGCCCGTCCGGTCCATGGGCGTGCCCCCGACGAACATGTGGCTCTACAACGTCGGGCCCCAGTGGACCAAGCGGCTCGTGCTCACCGGCGACACCCTTTCGGGAGCCCGAAGCTCGGGAGCTGGGACTGGTGGTCGAAACCGCGCCGCCCGATGCGCTGGACGACGTGGTGCTCGGGCTGGCCCAGCGCATGGCCCGTATCGACCGCGACCTGCTCGTCGCCAACAAGCGGGTCGTGAACATGGGCGTCGAGCTCATGGGGCGTTCCCAGCTGCAGCGATTCGCCGCGCTCAACGACGCCGTCGGACATCGGGCGCCGGGGGCCTTGGCCTTTTCCGAGCGGATCACCGAAATTGGACTGCGGCAGGCGGTTCGGGAGCGCGACGCGCCGTTCGAGTCGCCGCAACCCGGACACGACGACGCTCGTTAGACGTCGGTCAGCGAGGTCTCCGTGATGCCGAGGGCCCGCAGTGTCCGCCCCAGCCCGAGAAAGGCCGACAGGCAGATGGTCAGGTCGAAGATCTCGGGGTCGGTGAACGAGCCCCGCAGGCGCTGCATGAATTGCGTCGTCGATGCTGGCGTGGTCGATGGCGAAGCGCTCGGCGTACTCCACGGCCAGCCGTTCCTGCTCCTCAGCGCGGCTCGCCCGGTGATCCCACGGCGTCGTAGAACTCCTCGCCGACACCCTGCGCCTTGACCTTGTCCGCCCGGAAGGCGAGGCACACGGTGCAGTCGTTGAGCTGGGCGATCCGCATCCTCGCCGCCTCGCGCACGCGGGTGGGGAGAATGCTCTTGTTGTAGGCCGCGTGCACCAGAGCGCGTCGCAGCGGCGCCCAGCTCGGGCTGGAGCGACCAGATCTGCACGGCGTCACCGCCCTCGCCGGCGTGGGATCTCCAGACGGGCCATGCAGCGACTTTATGCCAGTATTCGGGTCTCGCGGGCAGTGGATCCGGAGGACGCAGCCCCGGGGAACGGAAGAGAAGGCAATTGGCGCCCACGCACTACACCTTCGACTCGGTTCGGTCCTGCGTCTGGATCAGCGGTCGCTCCAGCCTGCACCCGATCAACACGGAGACCCGCGGCATCACCGGTTGGTTCGAGTGCCACCACGCGTGCCGACGGATCGCTCGACCTGGACCAGGCGGTGTCGGGCGAGCTGGAGCTCGCCGTGGAGCGTCTCACGTCCGGCAACCAGCTCTACGACCGCGAGCTACGGCGGCGCATCGACGCACGGCGCCATCCCGACCATCGTCGGCCGGGTCACCAGCATCACTTCCTGGACGGCGCGCACCCCGTCTACGACGGTCACCGGGGAGATCCTCTTCCACGGCAAGACGAGGACTTTTTCGCACGGGATGCAGATCGTGGCGCACGAAGGAGGGCATCACGCTCTCGGGGCGACGTCTTCGACATCCGCGAGTTCGGCATGAAGCCTCCCAGCATGCTGATGGTCCGCGTGTATCCCGAGATCAGCGTCCGGGTGGAACTACACGGCACGCTGCGACAAGTGACATGCGACTGGAATTGGGGACGGCGCGCGCTCCCCCCGCTAGCTTTTGGGCAGCGTGATGACCTCCGAGCGGCGCGGCGAGCGAACGGGAAGGGGCGTCCGCAGAATGCTGTGGTGAGAGGGCGAGCTCACCGATCGGTCCAAATTCTTCGTGACAGGGAAGATGGCGCCGGAGGGCGGTTCCGCAATGGATGAGGCCTCTCTCCCTACGGTCAAGGCCGGTGACTCAGCCAAGCGACCCGGTCGAATCCGTGGGTCGTGGGATCGGTTCGTCCGCGCCACACGGAGAGAGAAGGTGATCGGAATTCTCGGGGTTGCCGCCTTCGCAGTTCCGGTCCTCGCGTATTTCGCATTCGTGTCCCGCTACGGGGTCAACGTGGTCATCTTCGACCAGTGGAGTGACGTCGCTTTGATAGGAAAGGCGTTCTCGGGGCATTTGAACGTCGGTGATCTCTGGGCGCAACACAACCAGAACAGGATCCTTTTCCCCAACCTGATCGTCCTCTTCCTCGCATACACCACCCATCTGGACGTGCACCTCGAGGAGTACTTCAGCGCCGTCCTGATCGTCGGCTCCGTCGTCCTCATCATCTGGACGCACCGACGCCGCTCGCCGACCACACCCTTGCTCTGGTACTGCCCCGTCACTGTTCTCATGCTTTCGTGGGTGCAGTACGAGAACACTCTCTGGGGCTTTCAACTCGCCTGGTACGTCGTCATGATCTGTTTGGCCGGTGCTCTCTTCGCACTCGACCACCAACAGTTGACCACGGCTTCCGTGGTCGCCGCCGTGGCGATCACGGTCGTCGGTAGCTACTCGTCGATCCAGGGCCTGCTGATCTGGCCCGCGGGCTTCCTCCTCCTCCTGTACCGGAGGCGCTCCGGAAAGGTGCTGATCGCGTGGGCAAGTGCAACAGTCGCGACCACCTTGTTGTACTTCCTCCACTTCAAAACATCCCAGTTACCCCCATACGAGATCGACCCGTTGATCCATCCCTTCTTCGCCCTCAAGCTGTTCTTCTTCTCTCTCGGCAATGTCGCTGGTAAGCCCCTGACCATCCCCGTTTTCCCGGTCCCGACGCACAACCACCTCGAGCTGGGTGCGGCGAATCCCTTCATCGTTGTGCTCGGAGTGGTCGTCTTCATCGGGGCAGTCCTCGGGGTTGCGAGCATCGGCTTCGGACGCGCAAGGGAGCGCCCCGAGCCGGTGGGCGTGTCATTAATACTCTTTGCTTTCGGGTTCGACGCGTTCACTACGATCGGGCGTGGACTGCATGGATACGCGGGGGTGAGCGCCTCCCGGTACACCACGTTCAACATGCTGGCGCTGGTGGGCGCGTACTTGATCGTTATCAGCCGCCCCTCTCAACGTCGAAGTGCGGTCGGGCGCCGGCATCGGCCCGTTCGCTTCTCCCTCGGACCAATCCAGTCAACAGGCCACGGAAGGCCCGCTCGGATCGCAGTCCGAACCATCCCATTTCTGGTGATCGTATGCGTCGTCGCCGGAGCAGTCTTCGGCTATGCCAACGGCGTTTCTGGGGCTCGGCGGGACCACGCCGTCGAGGTGCAGGCGACTTCGATCCTGCGCGAGTACGAATCCAGGGGTAACGGGACCGAGAGGCAGTCCCGAGGTCAGTTGACGGACCCTCAGATCGTCACCGGTTTCATGACCCAATTGATCCCGGTGGCCAAACAAGACGGACTCAGTCTGTTCAACGCGCACTGAGCGCTTTCTCTTTGGGTATCCGTGACGTGCCTCCACAGGGGGCAGCATCGCACCCACGCGGGCAGACGATCAGCCACTCAACCGGGGACGGGGCGCCCATGGTCCAAGGTCATGCTTCAGATGGAGCCGTCCTCCATGGCGCGTTCGATCCAGGGAATGACCTCCCTCAGGATCTCTTCCAGTCCGGTTTCGGCCCTGAAACCGAGCAGGCCCTCAGCCTTCTCCACCGACGGGACCCGTCTCTGCACATCGTGGGCGAATGGTGGATCGCTGACGATCCTCAGAGGTACGTCCGGTCCCTTGATCTGCCTCCAGATCGCTTCGGCCAGTTCGAGCACGGTCGTTGCTTCGGGAGTCGAAAGGTTGAAGTCCTCGTTCAGCGCCGCAGGGTGCTCCATGGCAGTGACGATGCCCCGGGCAAGGTCGCCACCGTAGGTGTAGTGCCGGATCTGGCTGCCGTCGCCCAGGAGGTGGAGTGGATCTTGGCCCTTGAGCACCTTCTGGACCAGGTCCGGGACAACATGGCTCATGGCGAGCTTGACGTTGCCGCTGAGGATCTCGACGTCGCCCAGAGCGCGACGCTCCCCGATTCCGACGCAATTGAACGGACGGACGATGGTGAAGGGAACACCATATTGATCGAAGGCAGCCCGAGCGAAGTATTCGACCGCGAGCTTCTGAAAGCCGTACGAGGACTCAGGTGGTGGAACCAGTCGCTCCTGCCCCTCCACCGACGGCCAGACGTCCGTCGACTCGAAGACCATGGAGGAGCTCATGTAGGTGACCTTCTCAAGGGGGCCGTTCGCATGCGCGTGAATGGCCGCGTCACACGAAGCGGCGGTGATTCGTTCGTTGGTCGCGAGGAGGTCGTATGCGTAGGTGTGGAAGTACGAGATGCCCCCGATCATCGCGGCGCCCACGATGAAGTGCTCGCAATCTCCCAACAGCTCCTTCAGGAGGCCGATATCGCGGACGTCCCCCTCGACGAACTTGTACGCCGGATTCTCGTCGTAGGAGCGGCTGAGCGGGCCATACTTCGAAAAATTGTCAACGCCGATCACCGAGTAGCCGCGATCCAAAAGCTCTTTCACCACGTACCCGCCGATGAACCCTGCGGAACCTGTGACAAGGACGGTGGTCATTGATCCGATTCCTCCGCGGTGGCCCGCTTAATTGCTTCAACTGAAAGGCGCGGGCCAAAGGCGAAGGTCCACCAGCGCAGATAGTGGGGCAACCAGCCCGCCAGCTTGAAGTTCGACACGCCTTGGTCCCGTTCCAACCAGATCGTCGGCAGTTCGGCTACGGGTAGCCGGGCGCGCTTCGCTTTGGCAACCAATTCGATTCCGATCTCGAATCCGGCGTTCGAGGTGATGCCGACGTCCCGCACGAAGGCGCCGTCGTAGGCCTTGAACGAGTTCGTGGCATCGCGAGTACCCACCCGCGCCAGAGCCCAGAGCGAGAGACCAGCCATGCGAGAAAGCGTGCTCTTCAGGAACGGTCCTCCGACCTGCTGGCCGCCATGCGAATAGCGAGACGCCGCAGCGATGACCACCCCGCGCTCGACCAGGCGCACCAGATCATCGATCTGCTGGGGGTCATCGCAACCATCCGCCATGGTCACGACGACCACAGGGGCCGATGCCTCGGCGATGCCGAACCGAATGGCCTGGGCCGGCCCGGGCGCGATGTCGTTCACCAACACGCGGATCCGGTCGTCAACGCGGGCGTACTTTTCAACGTAGGGAACGGTGCTGTCGTCGGGTGAGTCGACGACGACCACGATCTCACACGGGAGCGTGACTGCCTCGAGGAGCCTGCGAATCACGTCCTCGATGCCGCCTCCTTCTTGATAGGCGGGAACGACCACCGAAACACGTGGCATCACACCAGCACCCCCCCACCCCTGAGATTCCACACGTCCACAATCGGTTGTTCGATCTCGGTCTTGGCATAGAGGTCGTGGGGCGCTCCGATGACGACGAGGTCGGCGCGAGCGAGAACTTCCTCAAGCGTATTGAGTGTGGGATCGTCGATCACGTACGGATCCGTCGCCAGGACCTCAGCAGCACGAACCTTGAGGACTCGCTTCAGCTTGTACGAGAGGCTGCTGCGAGTGTCGTCAGATTCTCCCTTGAATGCCATACCCAGAATGCCAACGGTCATTGTGTCGAGCGGATACTTTGCCGCCATCCGGGAGACGAGATAGAGAGGGAGACCCTCGTTGATCTGCATGCTCGCCATGCCAAGAGCAAAGTTGTTGTTGTTGAACGCGGCGAGTTGCATCGTGTCCTTGAGAAGACATGGGCCAGCGGCAAACCCGGAGCCGGGAAGGTCTGCAGCCCGCGGGTAGTCCTGCACCACGGCCGCGCGCACACGCTCGTAGTCGACACCAAAGTCGTTAGCCATCATGTACAGCTGATTTGCTGCGGCGAATTTGATGTAGCGATACGAGTTGGTGAACAACTTGGCCAGCTCAGCTTCCTCCGGTTGAACCTGGACGATCGTCTTGGCGATGTGGGCAAAGAGCTCGGCTGCTCGTTCCGAGCCACGAACGGTGCGTGCCGAGACGATCTGCGGCAGGGAATGCAGCTCGTCCATTGCCTTTCCCTCTGCAATCCTCTCGGGGCAGAACGCAACGTCGATCGACTTGCCCATTCGTTCGATAAGGCGTTCGACCATCTGGGTGACTCCAGGGAAAATGGTGCTGCGCAGAACGAGCAGCTGCCCGTCGCGGAGGTGCTCCTCCACTGACCCAACGGCCGTGACGACCGCCTGGGGGTCCGGGTTGAGGTGCTCGTCAACCGGGGTCCCGATGACGACGATCAGGCATTCTGCCGCACCAACCGTCTGTGGCTCGCTGCTGGCAGTGAGGTTTCCTGATGCCAACGTCCGTTCCAATACGTCCTGAGCGCCCGCTTCGCGGTGAGGCATGGACCCCGACTGCACGGTCTGGACCGCGGCGGCGTTCGTGTCGAACAGCGAGACCTTGAGCCCTGCGTCGGCCAGGACTAAACCCAGCGGCAGGCCCACATGGCCGCACCCACCCAGGATAACGACGTCCTTGGACCAGTTCCGCCGCACCTCGAACAGGCTACTGATCCACCGTCAGGGGATCAAACCCTGAGGATGAGGCCTCACTCGACGAGTCCATCGCTAGCGAGCATCAAGTGTTCGAAGAGACGCGGGTGCTCGACCCCGATCATCCGAACTCGCTCAGATGATGATCCTGCAGGAACTGGGTCTGCTCCAGCAGCCAGCTCTCCGAGCGCACGAAATAGAGGTCGAACACCACCTTTCCGGATGGTTCGTGCTTGATGTTGCGGGTCACCGACTGCGCCGTCAATTCGTACTGATGGAGTCCGCGCGCGCCGGCAAAGGCAAGATGGAGGCTGAAGACGACCTGGATCACGATCGCCGCCACGACCACCTGTCTGATCGGGATCCGATCGATCCGCTCGACGTAGCTCCAGATCAGGGCAACGGCGCGCCGCGCTTTCTGCAGGGCGCCGGCCGTCACCGCACGGGGCTTCGCCCGCACGCGCGAGGGAGCTCCGCTGAGGACTGTCAGGTAGATCCCGACCAGGACCAGCACGTCATTCGTCGTGTAGCGGGATGCCGACGCCGCGAAATACCCGAAGAAGACGCGTCCCTGGGTTATGAGGGCGTCGAAGAGGAGCCCGAAGAGGATCAAGACGATTCCAATCGGAGCCCCACTCCGCTCGTCGCGGCGGATTCCGCATCTCACCAACACCAGCACCGCCAACACGAGGATCACCACCCCGAACGCCATCACCCACCCATTGGCAGGATCATGCACCCCCTCCTGTACACCGACGACATCGCCGAGGGCGAAGACGAAGAATTTGACGGCAAAAAACGGCAGCTGTAACACCGTCTTCGAGGGATTGAACGCGGCAGAGCTCGTGAAATTGTGAAAGTACAACGCCGTCGTTGCTCCGGCCGTCGCGATCCAGGCGATGAAAGCCCAGAGGGGTCGTCGGCGGTGGTAGAGGAGCACGAGCCCCACTGGCCAGATGAGAAGGCCCTGCAGGGACGAATAGCTGCCGACGATGGCCACGATTGCCGCAACAATGAAGATCGGCCATGCGAACCTGTGCCAGTCCAGTAGCGCGATGGTGAGGGCGAACGACAGTACGACGAGGTACCAGGCCATTTGGAACCCCCACAGCGTGTTCTGCCACTGCGCGAGGGTAAGCATCAGAAAGGCGACGGGGCAGTAGTAGAGCAACGGCGTGTTCGGCGACCGACGCTTGTGGGACCAGATGATCAGCGCCGTCGCTGCGAACAGCATGATCGCACCGATGTACTCCTCGACGATGATGTTGTAGTGCAGGGTGTGCGCCAACGCCACGACGATGAGGTTGGGAAAGAAAATACGATTGTCGACGTGTTGGAGCCACAGGGAAGACCAATCGGGAAAATGACCAAAGGACTGACGAATGACCGGGACATCGTCCCACTGGTCCTGCCAGAGGGCGTTCACCTGGTAGTGCTGGAGAAAGACCAGGTACCCGATGACCGGAATGGCGAAACCCAGCGCGGTCAGCCCTTTCACCACTCGAGGCTCGAGGCTGCCCACCTTCCACGTCCCGGGCCCGAGGAGCGGTCTGCGGTTCGACTGCTGGGCGGGCACTGAAGCGGAGGCACCAGCGGCGGCCACGACGGTGTCCTGTGTGGGCGCCTCTATCCCCGCTTCCGCTGTGCCAAAGTCGCTCATCCAGACTCCCCTTGCGAAGGCGACACCACCCGTGTCGGCAATCAGCACCTCACAACGGCGATGATCATCGCGATCGCAATGATGAGACTCGCCATCCCGGCAAGAGAAGATAGCGCCCCGAGCAGTCCATCCCCGTCCGCGGTCCCGGTTGTCCAGCCGAAGGCAAAAGACGCGGTGATTCCGGGACTCTGAAAGGACCGGGTCCGGCTGGTGCACTCATCAGATGCCGGACCATGGCCTCCGTGCGGCCGGCCATCGTCGCCGGGAGCTCCCCACCCGTCCTCAACGGACGTCATGTGCTGACCCGGACGGCAGCGCACTGGCGGGGGGACTTCCATCCTCAGCCCTCGGCGCTACAGTAAGCCGCTTCTATATCGGGGCCGGCACGAGGCTCTCGAAGGCGCTGACCAAGCAGCTGGGAGGGGTTGTGAGGGGATCGCGGCCATGGGATCGCATCCGCGTCGGGCCTGGCGGGGACGCGCAATGACGTCGGCCCTGGGGCAACGGGTACCTGGAGCCGTTTCGTCCGGCCGACAACCGATCGGCAACCCGATAGAGCTGGACTCGAAGCGCCGCTTTACCATTGCCGTGGCTGTTGGAACCGCCGTGACCGCAGTGCCCTATTTGTGGGTTCTTTTCGACCTCTGGACCGGCGGCCCGAGTTTGCTCCGCACCGCCTTTGCCAATGGAGGCCAGAGCAACTTCTACGACCTCCAGGCCCGTGCGATCCTGCATGGTCACCTCAACGTGCCCCCCAGCTCGTTGGGAAGCGAAGCATTCGTGCACAACGGTGAGCAGTTCACCTACTTCGGGATCTTCCCGTCCTTGATCCGGATTCCCGTCCTCTTGGTGACACACAGTCTCGACGGCAAGCTCACGGCTCTTTCTCTCCTGGTCGCCTGGCTGGCCACCGCTGCGTTCAGCGCCTTGCTGCTGTGGCGAATCCGCATGTTGGTGCGTGGTCCAGTCGTACTCGGGCTTTTGGAAGCGATCGCCTCCGGAGTGTTCGTCGCCGCCATCACGGGAGGATCGGTCCTGGTCTTCCTCGCCTCTGATCCGTTCGTGTTCTCGGAGGATCTCGCCTGGAGCGTCGCCCTGACGATAGGGACTATGTTCGCCCTTCTCGGCGTCCTCGAACGTCCTTCGTGGGGACGGATCGCGCCAGCGGGTGGCTTGATCCTTGCGGCCAATCTCACGCGGGTCACCACCGGCTATGCCTGCGTCATCGGAGCGGGTATTGCTGCCGCATGGCTGGCGTTGGATCGAAAGAACCTGACGCGTCGCAAGCGTGCCCTCCCTGTGGCAGCCACAGGGCTGTTCGCCTTAATCATCGGAAGCGCCCTGACCTATGCCAAGTTCGGAGTCTTTCTCGGCGTGCCGGTTTCCGATCAGGTCGTCTACCGCCAGTTCGGCCTTAGTGGCATCAATGGCGGCAACTACTTCGGCGTGCACTTCTTGCCGAGCACCCTCTTTGACTACTTGGGGCCGACCGGCCTGAGGTTGACGCCTGTCTTCCCGTTCATCACCCTCCCGCCAACCCTGGCTCCCGTTGTGGGCGGCGTCATGCTCTTTGGGAGAGACCGCGTTGCCAGCATGTTGCCTTCAGAGCCGCTCCTGTTCTTCGGGGGGCTCTGGGGGTTGGTCTGCGCGATACGGCCCCACCAAGGTCGCAGGGCAAATTTCGTCCGGGTCCCCCTCCTGGCCTGTGCGGTCGCGGCGGGAGCGATACTGGTCTACGGGTGGATCGAGAACCGGTTTGAGGCGGACCTGTTGCCCCTGGTCATCGTCGCGAGCGCGCTGGCCTTAGTGGATGTGTTTCGCCGGCTGGAAGGACGAACTCGAGAGGCTCGAATCGCCTACACCGGCATCATCGTCGTGGTCGGCCTGTTCGAAGTCATTGCCAACTTCGGAATCGCCGTCGGTCCCCAAGGGACCTGGTCGACCGAGCAGGTCTTCAACTACGTGAGCGCCCAGAAGGCTGTCAGCGATCTCACTGGACATCCGTTGGCGAGCAACATCCTGCGTGGCGACAGCCTGCCAGGGCCTGCGCCTGCTGAGATACTCTTCATCGCGGGTCGCTGCGACGCACTGTACATCTCTGACGGGGGCGGAACCGACCCCTATTCCACATGGCGGCCGGCTGAATACGGACCAGCGCTCCGCCGTACCCTAGTGCTGACGGTGAACGGACCGGTCGCCAGCGTTCAAAAGCCGGTCCGATTGGCCACGGTGGGACCCGGCGCGTCAAGCACGATCATCATGCAACCAAGTAGCCAAGGCGCAATCGAGTTCGCGGTAACCGGCCCCCTCAACCTCCAACAGGTCGGTATGTCGTTTGCCGTCGAGCCACATCACACGTACTACTTCGACATGATCGTCGATCCGTACTTGCGAAGCGTTACCATCACGGCAACCACGGCTGGCGCAACCGTCAACGCACCCGGTTACCAGGACACCGTGCTCCAATCCGGGATTGCGGGTCGTGGCCCCGTAGTCTGGCACTCAGATCTCGCTCCACCCAGGCAAGCCTCGGGGCCGTTCACGGTCCATGAGCTCAAAGCTCCTCCCCCGTCCTTGTGCACCAGCCTTCCCTGACGACGACTCGGCACCAATTCGGCCGCCGAGATGCCTGGTGGCTGCTCCGTCGAGGGGCTCGAGGTGATCGAGATCGAGTGCATCCGCGGTTGTGAGGTCTTCGCCGCCACGAATCACGTTCGACGCGGACAAAGGAGCCATGCTCCGAGTGCTTCGACCGGTGAACGGAAGAGGTACCCAGAAAGGGTCCCGCGTCCGCGCCGCCAGCCGACAATGCCGTCATCCCTGGGGACCTCCACAACTGTCGGCTAGACATCCACCGCCGAATTGGAGGAGCTATCTCAGGGACTGTGAGCGTCGCCGGGTTCGTCGTTCCGGAGGCGCCGAGGTCGGTGAAGATGCCCCGAACCTCCCAGCCGTTCTCGAAGGTGGCGTAGATGTACCCGCGCAAGGTGGAGGAGGTCGAGGTCGGATTATCCGAGATCGCGCCTCACATCGAACGTCCGTCAGTCGAGACCTGTCAGACGAAGGTTGGCGTCAGGTTGCCGCTGGCTGCCGTTGCAACGGGCGGGTCAGTTCGTCGTCGCCTCACACGAAGAGCTGCTCCATGTCGCTCCTTCTCGGAAGGACTGCCGAGAACGAATAGCTCTAACCCGTCCCGATCGCCAACCTAGGAACCAAGCCGCCCCCGTTTTTGCCGACCCACGCAGAGAACGATCCACCTACAACGGAGGGTGGCCCGAGCGTCTCTCTGAAGAGAGTCATGACCGGCCTGCTCCCTTCGATTGCCATATCGACAATAACCAGCCTGACGTCGTACCTTGACAGTGTCTTGCGCGTCGTCGCGATCAAGGAGGGGCTGAGCCGCGCGACCTTGCCGTAGACCGAATACAGGGCGACGAGACTGAACTTGTCTTGATCAACCAGAAAACCCTGAAGGCCGTCCGGTGTCATGACACTTGGGATGAGACTGGGGTCACCGTACTGGTTCGGGTGATAGGCGTAGCCCCCGAGGATCCGAAATTGGAAGCCGTCGTCGAACTGCCATTGCATCGGCTCAATGGTGTACTCCGTGGCGTATGGATACGTGATCGCGATTGGATCGCCACTCGGAACCGCCTGCCGAACAACTGTCGGAAGTACGACGGCCGTCGGAGCCGTCAGTTGATTCGGTACCAGTATCTGTGGTGGAGGGGTGGCAACCAAAACCCCCAGCAACACGCCGACGAAGAGCGCGATATCCCGGATCCCCATAGAACGGTAGCCACGGGGAGATCTCACCGACGCAGGAATCCGTAGGAGACTATCCATTCCGAATGCGATAACCGCCGCGAGACAGGCATCCGTAACCAGACAGATTCGACTTGGCAGAATGTCGTTGAGTAACGGGACGTGGTCAATGAGCAAGAACGGAAGTGGGAATTGGGTTTGTCGGCCATCGAAGCTCACATACGGCCCCAGCGACAGGATCACCCCGAAAAGCAACAGGACCACGGCAACCTGGATTCGTAGCTGTCTGCGTGAGTGCCAGGCGAGATAGCCGGCAACCGCCAAGAGCAGCACACCGACGTAGCCACCATTCCCAGACGCTCCGCTGACTCCGCCAATGTGATCGCCGATCGACCGCATGCCCAGTGAGAACTTCTGCTGCGATCCGGGAATAACGAGGCTCAGTACGTCATTGTGGTAGAAGTTGATCGTTGGCCACGTTCGGCCGGCGAAGTGTTGAGGGCCGGCAGCCATCATCCAAATCGGGTATGCAAGCAGTACTCCTGACACGACGGCCGCGATACCGATTGGACGCCCTACGTTGCGCACGATGGTTGAAGGGTCTCGTACAGCAACAAACGCAACTCCGATAATGCCGAAGATTCCGACGATGGTAAGAATTTCCGGGGAGATGAGGTACTGTGCCGTCGCGAGCAGGCCGAGTTGGATCCCAAGCCGGTAGAACGAGCCTTCGCCGCGAACGATCGACACAATGACCAACGCGATAAGAGGCACGAGAGGCAGGAAGATCAGTTCGATGTTTTGATCGACCATGTAGGACGAGAATCCAAAGATCAAGCCTCCGAGAGCGGCGGCCGGCCCGAAGACGTGCCACTTTCTCAGAACAAAGAAGGCCGAGCTCGCCGTGAGCGGCATGGCGAGAACAACAAGAATGTTGGCCCTGGCCATCGGACCGAGAAATGGGCTGAAAGGAACCGTTACCAGCCCCAGGAACGGACTCGCAGTGTTCTGCGCCAAGTTGGCGCCCGATGGGGCGAGCATGGCGTTACTGAAAAACGGGTTCAAGCCGTGGCTCAACGCGTGTGGGACCCACGCGAGAAACCAGACGGATTGCTCGAAGTCCCAGCCGGCGACGAAAGGTCGGCTCGAGATTCCTTCAAGGGCTGGCCAATATGCGGCGATTCCAATCACCAGATAGCCCGCTATGACCAACCAGGGCACAAACCTACGAGAGCTTGAGGGAATAGCGGTCGTACTGTCGATTGGGCGACGTGCCGTGGTCATGGCCATGCTTTAAGGGTTAACCCCGAGTCTCACTTGTGCGGTCCGATCGTTTCCAACCGCGCGGCTCACCGGAGGCTAACCGCCACTGATGTTGGGGCGCTGATCATATTTGGGGTCCACGGTCATGACATGGCGCAGTCGGCCCTCGCGCACCATGGGTCTAAGGCCGCTCCAACCATGGGGTTGAATCTGTCGCACCTGCTACTGCGCCTCGAACACCGTTTCTCAGCCCCGGACTGGTCCCGCGTCAGTGCCCCTAGAAGAAGGACCCCCACAGGGTGGGCAGATGGACGACCACGGTCTCGGGTCTGGCGTTCGTCACGTCGATGATGAGTCTCGGATCGGTACGGATGTGAAAATACGGTATCTGGTGCAGTTGCCCTCGGGGCCCCCGTACGAAGACACTGGAGTAATCGTTGTAGGACACCGGCAACGCAAGTCTGGTCGCGCCCCCGCACTTCACGGAGAAGGTGAGCTGTAGCGTCTCGAAGACTGCATGTCGCGGCCCGAGAACTGAGCACCTGATCTGGCTGAGTGCCTCAGCGCCCTGCTGGGACTGATGGAGCCGGGCGTAGAGGGCAATGAGATCAAGGTTGGATGTCACCTCGCTCCCGTTCGGCTCGAAGACCTTCGGAAGGAAGATTTCATACAGCGGGCCCGGCGGAAAGCCGAGGGTGGTGCGATATCCCTTGAAGGTTTGGTAGTCGACCGAATTCGGGGCCATGAACAGCGACATCGATGAAAAGCGACGAGGGGTCACCATGTATCCGGTGCTCGTTGGGATCGGCGAAAGAAGTATCAAAGAGACGAGCCACGCTGCTGCGAGGCCGCTCCAAAGAACCCTGTTCGGGTATCTCCGCATCATTCCGTCTGATATGACCACGACCAGGATGATCCCGATCGGAGTGATGAAGCCGAGCATTCGCCAAGGGAAATTGATGACCTGGAGCGGACTGAGGATTCGATACACGATGTCCGATATCCTCAGCTGCAGAAACAAATAGATAACAAGACTTACCAGCAGAAACGCCACTACGGGGCCATCAGCGCCCGAGAGTCGACCGATGACGCGCCAGTCTTCTCGACGGGAGTGCTGCGGATGAGCCGCTCTTGCGCCGGCTGGCGTCGGTCGCCGGGACCGCTTCGACCAACGCAGGCCCGCGGACGCCGCTCCGATCGCGACGGCCGCAGCAATGGGCAGCCAGATGGCGTAATCGATCTGCACGTAGTTGAAAAACGGCGGGATCTGGTTGTAGGCGAACCAGCGGTGCGACCCATCCACGAGGTACCGGCCGAATCCAATGAATTCCTGGGAGATCTGCGAGGTCAACTTATTCTTGGTCTCAGGGTCGTACGCGTTGCTGAATCGAAGTTCGGCCAAGAGCAACGGCGAAAGGAGGACTACCGTGCCCGCCGCGCAGACAAAAAGACGTGGGGCGACAGACCGAAGCCCCCGAATTCCAGTGGTGGCGACGAACGTGGCCAGACTGACCAAGAGGATTACAAGAGAAGTGAGCGCGATGGCGCTGTGCGCATTGACCAGAAGGACCATTACTGGAACAAAAGAGAACGACACACGTCGTTGTTCGACCAAGTTGATACACCAGTAGAGGAGCCAGGGAACGATCATGAGTGCCGAGAACTCCGCCAGATCTCCCCGCGGGTCGAGCCAATCGGTGAACACGTAGTTCGTGAACAAGAATCCGACAGAACCGGCAACACACAGGAGCTTGCGTTGCGTGAGCAGGCCGAGAGCGAACCGCATTCCGTAGGCACCGACGATCAGGAAGATGGCGATCGTCGCGACCACTGACTGCTTCAGACCACCGCCAAGAAGTTCATAGATGAGACCGGCGATGTAATAGAACGTGCGGTGGTAATACAGCAAAACCGGAGAACCCATGCCCATTCCGTCGGTACTGGACCAGACGGGGAAGAAGTCAAGGTGTCGGAAGTGAGCTGCATATATCTGCACCAGAAGGAGGGGGGCGGTCGTCCCCTGGTTGAGGGTCCATCCGGAGCGCCGTAACACCGGTGAAAGCACCAGTGCCACCGCAATCAACACGATCGCGGCGTATCCGACCTCATATGCCCACGTCCGTCGGTTCGGTTTTGGCGTAACGTCCCTCTGGAGCGTGGCGTCGCGCTGATCAGTTCGCTTCTCCGCGCGGCTCTCGCCATCGAGCAGCTGTCTTGAACGCTCTTCTGTCACTGAGACGCCCTCGTAATCTCCTCGTCGATCGCCACTGTTGGTCACTCTACGGCGAGAGAAGAGCGGACGTGAGAACCCTGGCCGACATCATTGGGCCTCCTTAGACGAACGGATTCTCTGTCTGTCTGAACCATTAGTTGGGCCCGCGCGAACACTTTGGCTCTGGCTATTTGCGCATTCCGGCCGCCATTGGTGAGAATGGAGGGTGTACCTCCGTGACACGACGAGCTCGCCAGAGTGCCACACGTCCGAAGGGCGACCTTGGCTCGTGGCAGCTTTCGGGTACATTTCGTCCCGTATGAGGACAGCCTCGTGAGGCCACGATTTCGTGCCTTCCCCCGTGCGGCGTACGCCATGATCTTCAGGGCGTGGGAACTCGGTCGAGAGCCCATCTGATCTCGAACCAGTGACCGAACGTTGACCGTGGGTAGATACCTGACGGGAATCATCCTCCTTCTTATTGCGCTGGTTCCGCTGCACACTGCTTCGTATCTCTGGCGTGCACGTCTCCTTAGTCAATGGAAGGGAGCACCGGCTCGGCTCGCCGAGATCATCACCGATCTCACCGTGTTGGTATGTGTGTCGGAGATTCTCGGGAGCGTGCATCTGTTTTACGTCGCTCCTGTACTCGCGGCACTCGCACTCGTAGGAATTGCTGCAAGCTTGGGAGCGAGACGGTTCACTTGGGTTCGATCGGAGGCGCTCACCCCGTCTCCCAAGACCGGTCGAAGGTCCGCACCGCGAGTGGCAAATGTAGCGGCCCTGGTCACGGTCTCCGTGGTCATTGCCGAGTGGAGCACCCAGACGGTGGCTGCGTACCACCACGGCATGCCAGGCACGGACACGCTGTGGTACCACATGCCTTTTGCAGCGCGGTTCGTTCAGGACGGTTCCATCACCGCCCTGCACTACGTCGACTCGGACCCTGTCACTGTCTTCTTCCCTGCGACGTCCGAGCTCATCCACTCCCTCGGCCTTCTGCTGATGGGAAACGACGTCCTGTCCCCACTCCTCAATACGCTGTGGCTCGGACTTCTACTGTTGGCGTCGTGGTGCATTGGCCGCCCGTTCGGTGCGGCGCCTCTCACCCTGATGGGAAGCGCCATCTTGTTGGCGACTCCGGGTCTAGTGGGGAGTCAGCCGGGAGAGGCCTACGACGACGCCTTCGGGCTCGCCTTGTTCCTCTCGTCGATCGCACTGCTCGTGAATTCCCGGCACTTGAATGATCGATCAATGCGTGTGGCCTGGGTGGTGGCGGCGGCCAGTGCGGGGCTGGCTCTCGGGACGAAATGGACGTTTATCGGACCCGTCGCGGCACTAACGGTCGGTGTGTGGTTCCTTGTCCCGGGGAAGAAGCGATTTCGGAACTGGGTCCTCTGGTTGCTCGTACTGACGCTTGTCGGCGGGTTCTGGTACGGGCGGAACCTCGTCGCCGTGGGCAATCCGCTGCCCCCCTTTCATCTCAAGCTCGGTCCGATCTCGCTACCCAGCCCCACACCGACCACTCCTTCTTCGTCGGTTGCACACTTCGCGTTCCACGCGAGCGCATGGCGCCAATACCTCCTCCCCGGTCTTCGTCTTTCCTTTGGACCAGCCTGGTGGGCGCTGCTGAGTCTGTCCTTCTTGGGCCTCGTCCTGGCCGTCGCAAGAGGCGATCGCCTGCTGCGGGTCCTGGCTCTGGTCGGCCTGGCGTCAGGACTGATCTTCGTATTCACACCTCAACAGACGTACTTTGGCACCCCCGTTTTCTTTGCGGGCAACCTGCGCTATGCCGATGCGGCTGTGATTCTCGGGCTCATCGTGCTGCCCATCAACCCGTTGCTCTCCACATGGAGAAGAGCCCGATGGCTCCTTTGTGTGTATGGCGCGATCCTCGTCGCCACCCAGTTCGACGCGAGCATTTGGCCGACCGCGTTCTTCAGGGACCGCCTCGTCCCGCCTGTCCGCGGACCTGATTTTGTCTTTGGGCTCCTTGTGGGAGTGGTTGTGCTCATGGTGGGCACGGCGATCCTTCTGTACCGGAGGGCGACGCCGCCGCGCCAGATTCCAGCGGCCCTGTGGATCGTGGTGGGGGCAATCGTGGTCGTGGCGGGATTCCCGCTCCAACAGAGTTACCTGCGCGACCGATACGAGGGTTCGGCCTCGGGCTCTCTCTCGTCTGTCTACGGCTGGGCTCAGCACGAGAACAATGTTCGAATCGGAGTCATCGGCCAGTTCTCGTATGTGCAATATCCCCTCTACGGCAAGACCTCATCGAATTACGTGCAGTATCTGGGGATCCAAGGTCCTCATGGAAGCTATTCGGCCTTCGGTTCATGCAATGCCTGGCGAACAGCGATCAGCGATGGTCACTATTCCTATGTGCTCATCACGACTGGTCTGTTGGCCTATGGGTCCGCGGTCACCTCGGAGACACCGGAGATGCGGTGGATGGATGCAGGTACGAACTCGACGGTAGTTCTTCAGGGTCTGGTTCACGTAGCGCAGGCAGGTTCATTCGGAGCGTATTCCCGCTACACCCTGTACAGGGTCGAACCCGGCTTCTCCGCCAGTGGTTGCAGTGCTCTAGCCTGACAGCGGTGCTGGGATCCGTCCCCTCGGAGGTTTCACGGGTGCGCACGAGCCACCTATTGTCCTGCCGGTGGACCGGCCGACAATCGTGACCACCCTTGAGTGCGGAGCGGAGCGACAGCGCCCGCCTCGAAGAGGGCTTCGTGGCCTCATGCTCGGCCTTCTTTGCTTTCGTCACAAACCCTTGCGTGCCGCGGCCAAGCGTAGAACTGGACTCTGCTCACCGCTGACCACCGCGACGATATTTGCGCATTGTATCCGCATTGGCGAGTATGGATAGGTGCACGTCCTTGCAACGATGACATTTCCCGCAGGTGCCACAAGTCCTCGGAATGTTGTTAGCTCGTGATAGCGGTTTCGAGGCATTTCCTCCACGCACGAATTTAGCCACGTGAACCTACGATTTCGTATGATCCGTCTTGTGGCTTACGTTGGGGCCTTCAGGGCATCGGAACTCGGTCGAGAGTCCAGCTGATTTCCGACTAGACGAGATCAAACGTTGACGGTGGGTAGATACCTGACGGGGGTCATCCTCCTACTCATTGCACTGGTTCCTCTGCACACTGCTTCGTATCTGTGGCGTGCGCGTGTCGTCAGTGGATTGAGGGGAGCACCGGCTCGGCTCGCCGAGATCATCACCGATCTCACCGTGTTGGTGTGTGTGTCGGAGATTCTCGGCAGCGTGCATCTGTATCGGGTGGCGCCAATGGTCATCGTTCTTGCTGCAGTCGGAATTACAGCCAGCTGGGCAGCCACGCGGTCCCCTTGGGGACGACCAGGGGAGGATGTCCCCCCTTCAGACCTTGCGTCACGTTCCGCACCCAAGTGGGCGAACGTCGTGGCCCTGGTGGCAGTGTCGGTAGTCGTCGCGGAATGGAGCACCAAGACGGTGGCCGCATACCACCACGGGATCCTGAGTACAGACTCACTCTGGTACCACATGCCCTTCGCGGCGCGCTTTGTCCAGGACGGTTCCATTACGGCGCTCCACTACGTCGATTCGGAGCCTGTCACTGTCTTCTTCCCTGCATCATCGGAGTTATTCCATGCATTCGGCATCATGCTCATGGGCAATGACGTCCTGTCTCCCCTTCTCAACACCCTCTGGCTCGGCCTTGCCCTAATGGCGTCGTGGTGCATTGGACGCCCCTTTGGCGTCGCCCCCGTCACGCTGACGGGTAGTGCGATCTTGTTCGCCACTCCCGGTCTCGTAGGTACCCAACCGGGAGGGGCCTATGACGACGTCGTCGGACTTGCACTGTTGCTGTCGGCTGTTGCGCTGATCATCAATTCGATTGGTTTGTCCGATCGATCAGCGCGGGTGGTCTGGACCGTGGCGGCAGCGGCGGCGGGCCTTGCAATCGGTACCAAGTGGACCTTCATTGGGCCTGTGGTCGCTCTGACGGTTGGCTTCTGGTTCTTTGCACCTCGGGGAAAGCGAATCCGGAGCACTGGCCTCTGGCTGATCGTCTTGGTCTTGGTCGGTGGCTTTTGGTACGGGCGGAATCTGTTCGCTGTCGGCAATCCCCTTCCCCCATTCCACCTGAAGCTTGGCCCACTGTCACTACCGAGCCCTCGGCTCACGATTCCCTCTTCAACGGTCTACCAATTCATCTTCAAGTCGTTCGCATGGCGCCAGTACTTTCTCCCTGGACTACGCATTTCCTTCGGCCCCGCATGGTGGGCGCTCTTGGGACTCTCCGCCATCGGCCTTGTGCTTGCGGTCATCACGGGGGGACGCACTCTGCGGATCCTTGGTTTGGTGGGCCTGGCGTCGGGACTCTTCTTTGTCTTCGATCCGCAGTATCTCTCGACCTTCGGGGTCCCTGTTTTCTTCGTGGATAACGTGCGGTACGCCGATGCGTGTGTGGTCCTTGGGCTCGTGCTGCTACCAATCAATCCGGTCTTGTCGATTTGGCATCGCGTCCGATGGGTGCTTTTTGCCTATGGAGCGATTCTCGTGGCAACCCAATTCGATGCGGGCATCTGGCCGACGACATTCTTCTCAGATCGCTTCGAGGTTCCGGTGCGTGGATCGGACTTCCTCGTCGGACTCTTCGTTGGAGTGACCGTGCTCGTCATCGGTGCCGTGGTTCTGCTCTATCGAGCGAGGGCCGCTGGCCGCCGGATTCCTTGGCTCGTTTTGGTCGTCATCGGATCGATCGTGATCCTTGTTGCGGGATTCCCGCTTCAGCAGACCTATCTCCGCGATCGCTACTCCAGCGCGGCCGGCCTGGCCGCTTACTCCTGGCCACAACACCACAGCAACGTTCGAATCGGCATTCTCGGCCAATTCTCGTATCTGCAGTACCCCCTCTATGGGAAGACCGAGTCAAATTACGTGCAGTATCTCGGTGTCCGTGGTCCCGACGGGTCCTATTCCTCCGTATTCGATTCGTGCAAGATCTGGCGGCAAACGATCGAAGACGGGCACTATGGCTACATACTCATCACGACCAACGTCTTCGCCACCAAGGCTGAACTTTCGTCCGGGGCACCGCCCGAGATGGGATGGATGGCAGCCGGCACGGACTCGAGGGTGGTCCTCGGGGGCGTGCTGCACACTCCCCCACCCATCAACGGCTACTCCAGATACACCCTGTACAAGGTTCCGCCGCACTTCTCCCCTGATGGCTGCAGCCGTCTGGCATAGAAGTTTGAAGAAGAGGTCTAGGGAGGACGTCCTATGGACGCCGCACCCACGCGACGTATTGCCCTCCAAGTGGCACACGCTGAAGACCTCGGTCCAGCGCACGGCCGACGCGGCCCCCGAGAGGAGAGAAGAGATAATGACAAAGGTGCGGTTCCGATTCCGCACCTTCCCGCAACATCTCCATCGTTGCACGGGATGACAGGAGCACTGCGTCATGATCGAGCTCGCAAGTGTTGACGGCGTGACGTGTCAGGGGATTGAACGGATTGTGCTCGAATATGGCGATTACACCACCTGAACGAGCGACTCGAACCATCTCGCTGACGAATTTGAACCGCTTGGAGATCGGGACATGGTGGAGAACGCAGATCGCCACCACCGCGTCAAAACTCTGATCCGGAAACGGGAGCTTCTCCCCGTCGTACCAGGTATATTCCGCGCTGGGCACGTTGGCCCGTGCGTTGGCGAGCATCTCGTCGGAAACGTCTACCCCGTGAAGCGAACCAACCCTCGGCATGAAGAACCGGTCCGTCGTCCCCGTCCCACAGCCAACGTCGAGAACAGAAAGCCCCCGCAGTGGACCAACCTCGGGACCCACGATCGCTTCGAGAACCTCCACTTTGCGACCTGCATAGAAGGCAGAGTTCCGTCCGGTAAATGAGACGGAGTGATCGACCGCCTCCTCATATCGAACCGCATACGTATCGAAATCGACGCCCCGGTACTCCTCCTTGGCGGCATGGGAGGCGGCGGACCCGCGATCGTCAGGGAAGCGGACGCTCGGGAATTCGAGTGGTGGTTCCTGAGCGGAATAACCTCCAGATACCTCGGAGGTCATCCAGCGCTGTTCTCACGATCCGTACGCGAGAATCGTCGTCTTCAACCCAACGAACGGGGACTTCGTTGATGCGCAATCCGTTGCGCCAAGCGAGAACTAGAAGCTCGGTATCAAAGAACCATCCGTCATCCTCGATTTGAGGGATGAGGTCTCGGGCAAGGCTTGACCGGATTGCCTTGAAGCCGCACTGGGCATCTCGAACGGTATATCGAAGGAAACTTCGAGCGATCACGTTGTAGATGCGTGAGATGACCTCGCGTTGCAAGCTACGTTCGATATGGGCTCCCACAGCAAGGCGAGAACCGATCGAGATGTCCGTTTCGCCCTGGACAATGGGTTCGAGCAGTGGTTGTAGCGACTCAAGACCGGTCGATAGATCGACGTCCATATAAGCGACGACGTCTGCGCTACTCGTGGACCATGCCGCCTTCAACGCACCCCCACGGCCACGTCGGTCGAGTCGGATTGCTCGAGCACGGGGGTTTGACGCGGCGAAGGAGTTTGCGAGCAACCATGTCCGATCCGTGCTTCCGTTGTCGACGACGGTGATATGCCAGTCATAGGGGCACTCGGCCGACAGGTAGGACGCGAGCCTGTTGAGACTGCTGTCGATCGTACGTTCCTCGTTCAGTACGGGGATCGTTATGTCGACGCTTGGGTTGGTCATCAGATCCGCCCTCCTCGGACCTAAAGACGATGTGCTTCGGAAGCCCTGGGCAGCTACGCCGGCGGTCTTGTTGTAGTCCTACGAAGCATCTTCGCAGTCCGTGGAATATAGCAAAGGGTTCTCCTGGCGGGCGAGACCGAGTCCCGAGACGCCTGCGTTGTGAACCAGCCCTGTGGGCGCTCCCGGGACCGCCGGCCGTGCACCTCGACCTCGCTTCGATAGGCGGCGCAACGGAGGTGGCCGCCTTCGCGGGGACGGCAATAAAGGCGACGGCCATTGCCCTGCCAGGTCGACGCCAGTGGTGAGCTCGACGGGATGTTGCAGCTGCACCGTTCTCATTTGTCCGAGGTCGTACTCGTTGTGCGCGATGCCACTTGTGGCCGATGCGCCACGGCGGAGGGACTGCGGTTCGGTACACGGGCTCACGACTGAGCGAACATGCTGAGTTTGTCGTGCTCGGCAACCCGAATCAAGCGCACGGTCGTCCTGCGATTTTGATACACGATATACGTGATGATGTTGCCCTCGAACCGGTAGTTGCGTATTACCTTCGCGGCCTCGATCCGCGCGTTGTGATTGTTCCGCCCGCCCGACAAACCGTTGTGATAACTAAAGATGGCCTCAACGACGATGCAGGCCGCGACGACGAATGGGAGTACACGGACCGCGAGAACAAGCGCTCTCCTCACGTCACGGATTGCCTTTGCGCGCAGCGAGTAGTCGACGGAGCGACGGCGCGGCTTTCGGACTTCGGTGCGATCGGGGACATGGCGGCTTATCACGACCAGGTACGCTCCCACGAGCCCCAAAATGTCGTACGTGGCGTACTTCGAAGCGCTCACGGCAGAGTATCCGTAGAGTCCGCGCCCGGTTGCCGTCAGCCCGATAAAAGCAAACGCGAAGAGAATCAGCGCCACACCGAGGGCCTCCGAGCCGTCCTTGGCATTTCGAAGACCGGTTTTGATCACCGCGGTCAACGCCGCGAGGAAGATTGTCACCCCGAATACGATGATCCATGGGCTCGCACTGCCCAACAACGGATGGTTGTGGTTCGGAACTGAGAAGAAGTTGATCGGGAGCGGCTTCCCTGCAACGTTGCCCAAGGAGAACAGGAACAGTTTGACCACGTTGAGGGGGTGGAGCACGGGGTTGATCCGGTAGTAGCCCAATGGCGAGTGGTCAAAGTGGTAGAGGTACACACCGGCAGTCGCCACCGCCATAATCGCCCATACTGCGAGCACCTGCCACACGCGGCGCCGGTACAGCAAAAGGAGGAACCCGACCGGCCAGATAATCAGGCCCTGGAGGGACGAGAAGCTGCCGATCACCGCTATGACTGCTGCGACCGCCACAGAGAGGCCGTTCAGGTTCTTTCGGTCGAGGACCGCCAGCGTGCCGACGAGGCTGATCATCACGAGGTACCAGGCGATCTGAAATCCCCAGAGGGCGTTCTCGTACTGCGCCCACGTCAACATGAGGATGGCCACGGGGCAATACCAGATCAATGGCGTTGTCGGCGAACGACGCCGGTGTGTCCAAATGATGAGCGCGACAGAACCAACGAGCAACACGGCACTCAGGAACGTCTCGGTGCGAACGTTGAGGTGAGTGGTGTAGCCGAGAAAGAGGACGATGAGGTTGGGGATCAGGATTCGATTCTCGTTGTGTTGCGCCCAGAGATCACTGAAGCTGAGGTGCCCCGAGAACGCCTTACCAATCAGTGACACATCGCTCCATTGGTCGGCAACGACCACGTTGACCGAGTACATATGCACGAAGGCGAAGTACGCGAGAACGGGAAGTGCAAATCCTGCCACCGTGATGAGAATTACCAACTTCTCCCTCGCCGGAGCGTGGAGGAACACGAGCATCTTCCTCCTCGCTGAGGCATGAACGCTTCGTCGCTGCGCCGGTTGGGATCTGTCAGATTGCCCTGGTCGATCGAACGAGCCGACCACCGCCAAGTCGACATCACTCACGGTTGGTCCCTTTGGCAGGATCATGCCCCACCGAGCCTTGGCGTCGCATCATTGGTGAGATTCTCGTGGCGCGATTCCCGTCAACTACATTGACCGTATCGGTCGAGTTGGCGGTGCGACCCAGATCCTCCGTGACGTCGCTGGGAGCAGAGCAGAAGCCGACGATCTGGGTTGTCAATGTCGGAAGCGACGTCCCAATGCGGGCCCCGGGGTCCGTCGCCGACGGTGCGGTGGCCGTTCCAATGACGGCCTTGGTGCGCATGGTTTACCTCCATCCGAGCAAGCGCGATGGCCGTCGACGGTCATTCTGCGGCCGTTCTACTTCATCGCTCCACAGCTGTAAAGGTAGCCTTTCTCGTACTCCATGGCCCCGGTGGCGTAGGCGATTGACACGACGAAGTGGTCAGCCCGAAGGCACCAATCGTCTTGCCCGGTCCGAACGTGGTGTGACCGACTCAACTCATGCTGGCCGTCGACTCAAACCGATTGCAGACAGTGTCTAAGCTCGCCCGAATGATCCGCCTGACTGAAAGAGCACTCATACGTCGCACGTGTCGGTCCGTTGGCCTTGGCGTCCTGATGGTTCTGACTTTGTTGGTGTCTGGCAGTGCTGCCACAACACGTCCTCCCCTTCCGATGGCTACGTATCATGCCAACAACTCGCGCACCGGCTACTCCACGGGATCTTCCATCAACACTGCCAACGTCTCAAACCTCTTTCAGAAGTGGCATATCGCAGTATCTGCGCCCATTTCTGATCAACCGATCGTGGACAACGGAGTGGTCTATTGGGGTGACTGGTCAGGTCACATGCACGCAACGAGCGTCTCGGGCAAGCCTCTCTGGTCCACATTTCTCGGCACCGCGTCCAATCCGGCAGCGTGCCCCTACCATTTGGCCACCCAGGGAATCGTCAGTTCTCCGACGGTCGGCACGCTGAACGGTCGCAACCTCGTCTGGGTCGGTGGCGGTGCCGGACAGCTGGTCGCCCTCAACGCCTCGACCGGAGCGATTGTGTGGTCGACCCGCCTTGGTAAGCCACCCGAATACGTCACCTGGACCTCACCGGCCCTGTACAACGGCAGTATCTACGAGGGAGTGGCCTCGTTCAATGACTGTCCCGATATTGACGGAACCTTTGATCGTGTCGATGCCGCCACCGGCGCCATCCAGGCCGTGTATCACCCCAGGGTGCCAACGGGCTGTGTCGGAGTGGGTATCTGGTCCTCACCAGCGCCGGACCCCACGAACAACTCGATCTATGTGTCCACCGGCCCCGCATACCAGAAGTCCGACTTGAACAAGGGGTGTGCGGCTCCCGACCAAGATGCCATCCTCCAGCTCGACCCCATCACTCTGGCGTTGAAGTCCATCTGGCAGGTGCCCCCTTCCCAGCAGGTATTTGATGGGGATTTCGGTGCCAGTCCCATGCTCTTCAGCGCCACCATCGATGGGACCAGCCACCAGCTTGTGGGGGCGGAGAACAAGAACGGGATCTACTACGCCCTCGACCGCGATGACCTCGAGGCAGGCCCAGTGTGGTCGTACACGGCCGAGAACGCGACCACGATTGCAAGCAAGCCTTGTGGAGGTGTGAACACGATTTCCTCCTCGGCCTGGGCAGGGCCAGGATCCGCCGTCGTGGTGGCAGGCATCGCTCTGAAAGGGTCGTCGTGCATCGGTACCCTCGGCGCGCTTGACCCGGGTACGGGCCAGTCGGAGTGGCAGGTACCTCTGCAGGGTGCCGTTCTTGGTGCCGTGACGGAGGCACCTGGCTTAGTCGCTGTCGGCGCCGGATCGAGGGTTGACGTGCTGTCGAGTGCCACGGGCAAGTTGCTCTTCTCTTATAAGGAGAGGGCAAAGGCCATCAAGAAAGGCGGCATCTACGGCGCGCCGGTCGGCTGGTTTTGGGGGCCTCTCTCCATCGCCGGCAACAGCCTCTACGCCTCGAATCAGGACGGTCATCTTCGAGCATTTTCGCTGTCGTCGTAGCAGCGCGCTCGTACGACGCGGAGCTCCCCGACAAGCTGCGCCGCACCATCACCTGGGACCAAGGTTCGAAGATGGCGAGCGACGAGCGCTTCACCATCGACACCGTCGTCCAGATCTACTTCTGCGACCCCTATAGCTGCCCAAGTGGATGAGAGGTGCCGCCACCTGCCCTGTCGGATCTCAGGCTGCGTCGCCCCCCTGGTGAAACGAGGGGTGTCGCCCGCCACCGAGATGGGACCACCTTGAGCTGAGTCCCGCCACCAGCATGGGACCACCCTTCCGCCAGTAATGGGACCACCCCTGGGGATCCACCAGCGCCGGTCCGCGATCCGGTGCACTCGCCGCCAACGGTCAGCGGATCTGAGGAGCGGCGATGGGATTCAGGGAGGTACCCGTGTACGAGGTCAAAGACGTGCTCCGGCTCTGGCTGGGCGGCCAGGGCCTGCGCTCGGTCGAGAAGCTGGTCGGCATCGACCGCAAGACCGCCCGGCGCTACGTGGAGGCGGCGAGCGAGCTCGGCCTCGAGCGCGACGCCGGAGAAGCCCAGCTGAGCGACGTCTTCATCGCTCTGGTGCTCGAGCGGGTCCGGCCGCATCGCGTCGACGGCCACGGAGTGACCTGGCGCAGGCTCGAGCCCCATGCCGAGACCATCAAGAAGTGGCTCGAGGTGGACGGCCTGACCGTCGCCAAGATCCACACCCTGCTCACCCGCCAAGGGGTCTGCGTCCCGACGCGCACCCTCGAGCGCTACTGCTCAGAGCTGTGCGGACCCCGCCGCGGTCGCAGCACGACCGTGCGGGTTGCCGACGGGGAGCCGGGCCAAGAGCTCCAGGTCGACTTCGGCCGCATGGGGATCCTCTATGACCCGGCCACCGATCGGCGCCGGGTCTGCCATGCACTGATCTTCACGCCCGCTCTCAGCCGCTACAGCTTCGTGTGGCTCACGTTCTCCCAGACCATCGAGAGCATCATCGAGGGGTTCGAGGCGGCCTGGGACTTCTTCGGCGGTGTCTTCGCGGTCGTCATCCCCGACAACATGTCAGGCATCGTCGACAAGGCGAACCCGACCGAGCCCCGCATCAACTGGGCCTTCAGCGAGTACGCCCAGTCGAGAGGGTTCGCCATCGACGCCGCGAGGGTCCGTCGGCCCCAGGACAAGCCACGGGTCGAGCGCGTGGTCCCCTACGTGCGCCGCTCGTTCTTCGCCGGCGAGCACTTCATCGACCTCGCCGACGCCCGGCGCCGGGCCGAAGAGTGGTGCCGCCTGGTCGCCGGAATGCGCATCCACGGGACGACGGCGTGCCGTCCGGCCGAGCACTTCGCCACCATGGAGGTTCCGGTGCTGGCTCCGGTGCCAACCGGTCCCTATGACCTGCCGCATTACGCCCGCCCCAAGGTGCACCGCGACCACCACGTCGAAGTGGCCAAGGCGCTGTACTCGGTGCCGGGCAACCTGATCGGGCGCACGCTCGAGGCCCGGGCCGACGCGCAGCTGGTCAAGTTGTTCTTCCGGGGCCAACTCGTCAAGGTCCATCCCCGCCAAGCGCCCGGGGGACGCTCGAGCGATTCCGACGACCTGCCGTCGCACAAGAGCGTCTACGCGTTGCGCGACCTCGACCGCCTGCGCGCCATGGCTGAGAGTCACGGGCCCGCCATCGGGGCCTACGCGGCGGCGATCTTGGATCACCCGCTGCCGTGGACCAAGATGCGCCAGGTCTACGCGCTGCTCGGCCTGGTCAAGAAATGGGGTCCCGCTCGCGTCGAAGCCGCCTGTGCCCGGGCCGCGGAGGCCGAGGCCTACAGCGTCTCGCTGATCGGGCGCATGATCGAGCGGGCCCAAGAGAATGGAGTCGACCCGGTGCTGCCCCTCCAGGGCCGGCTGCTCTCGGCTCGCTTCGCCCGGCCGCTCGAGGACTTTCGCGTTCTCCCAGCAAAAGGTCTGGACCCAGACACCGCAGCGGTGTCGGATCGGGGCACAGAGGCGACCACAGCGGGAGGTGTGGCATGAGCGCCCCCACCCCGGTCATCTCGGCCGAGCTGAAAACCGTGCTGCGGGCGGTCAAGCTCGGGCGCTGCCTCGACACGCTCCCCGAGCGCCTCGCCCTGGCCAAGGCGCGCGCCATGGGACACGCCGAGTTCCTCGAGCTCGTGCTCTCCGACGAGGTGACCCGGCGCGAGACCACGTCGGCCGCCCTGCGGGGCCGCGTCGCTGGTCTGGATGCCGACATGGTGCTCGAGAACTGGGACGATGCCACCAAGGTCAACTTCGACCATCAGGTCTGGGACGAGCTGTGCTCGCTGCGCTTCGTCGACGCCGGCCACAACGTCATGATCATGGGACCCGTGGGCGTGGGCAAGACGTTCATGGCCAGCGCGCTCGGCCACGCCGCCGTGCGTCGGCGCTACACCGTGAGCTTCGCCCGGGCCGACGTCTTGTTGAAGCGCCTCCGGGCCAGTCGTCTCGACAACTCCCACGACGTCGAGATGCGCAAGCTCATGCGCGTCGACTTGTTGATCCTCGACGACTTCGCCCTCCAGCCCCTCGACCCCCTCGACACGGCCGACGTCTACGAGCTCGTGGTCGAACGCCACCGCGCCGCGTCCACCCTGGTGACGTCGAACCGCGAGCCCATCGAGTGGATCGGACAGATGGCCGACGCCCTCTTGGCCCAGTCGGCCATCGACCGCCTCCAGTCAGCCGCCTACGAGCTCGTCCTCGACGGTGAGTCCTACCGCAAGCACCAAAAACCCGGGCTCGACGTCGGCGGGACGGCCCCACGAAGCCCTCGGCGCAAGCGACGCCCTTGACCGGGCCAGCGACACCCGTCATCATCGTCACGCCGACGCTGGAATCCCGAAGAGGTGGTCCCTTCACATTGACGGAAGGGTGGTCCCTTCAAGGTGGCGGGCGACAGGGGGGCGTGGGAGATCGGCCGGTCAGGGTCACAAGCGCCCCGGAAGGATTACAACCTTCGGAAACGGATTACAGCGTCCGCAGGAGTCGGCTGCAGAACGAGGAAGTCAGGCTTGAGCAGCCCCGATAGGTATCGCCACGACGGCGAGTCGACAGAGTAGGAGTCGGTAGTTGTCCGAAAATTGTCCCAACTTCGCCTAGACCGTCCCCGAACCGACCGCGGGGCCACCCCCACCGGCGAGGCGGCCCGCGGTTTACCCTCTCCACCTTGGCTGAAACTCCACGGACCCAGTACACCAAGAATCGCGACGGGCTCTCGATCGCCTATCAGGTAGTTGGCGAAGGACCCGTCGACATCGTGCTCGTACTGAACGCGGGCTGCCTCGATCTGACATGGAGAGATCGCGTTTCGCTGCGGTTCCGTGAGCGCCTGTCCCAGGTCGGCCGGGTCATTTGCTTCGACTGGTCCGGAATGGGCGCATCCGACGAGATTCCTCTGGGGGCGCTTCCCACCGCCGAATTGTGGTCGGAGGACATCCGGGCCGTCCTCGAAGCAGTCGGCAGCCGCCGGGCCTTCGTGTTGGCAAACCAAAACGTCGGGCCGCTCGGCATTCTTTTCGTTGCCCTCAATCCAGAGCGGGCTTCAGGACTGATCCTGGTCGATTCCTGCGCCCGGCGGCGCCATGCCGATGACTATGAGATCGGATCGCCGGACGCCGTCGTCGATGGCTACGTCGCATCATTGGTCGAGCACTGGGATTCCGACGAGATATGGACGCCGCAAAACCCGAGTCGACGCAACGATCACGACTTCCTAAGCCTCCAGGCTGTCAACCTGCGTCTTGCCATGTCACCTTCCATGGCCAAGGCCGCCATCGAATGGCTTTCGCGCGTCGACGTGCGAGGAATCCTTGGAGCGGTGCATACGCCTACGCTTGTGCTGCACAGCGACCAGCATCCAATCAATCCGATCGAGTTCGGCCGATATCTCGCCGAGCATATTGAGAAGGCCCAGTTCCTCACCCGCCTCGGAACCGAGAACTTCTTATTCTCGGCGGACGAAGGCAACGAAGTAGTGGAGCGGGTGGCCCAGTTCATCACGGGGGCGCCTCCGGTTATCGAGCCCGACCGGGTGTTAACTACTGTCTTGTTCACCGACGTGGTGGGATCGACCGAACTGGCCGCCCGCCTCGGTGATGCCGACTGGCTCCAACTTCTGGCATGCCACGACGAACTGGTCGACAGGGAGATAGAACGCGGTCGCGGCCGCAAGATCAAATCAACCGGCGACGGGATGCTCGCCACCTTCGATGGACCGGCGCGGGCCGTCCGCTGTGCTCAGTTGATCGCCGCCAGGATGCGGCACCTCGGCCTAGAGATCCGTGCGGGGGTCCACACCGGCGAGGTCGAACTTCTTGGGGCCGATATCGGTGGCATCAGCGTCCATATCGGCGCTCGGATCGCGGGGCTGGCCGGTGCCGGTCAGGTCCTTGTCTCAAGCACGGTCACCGAGCTGGTGCGAGGCTCGGGGATCGAGTTCGAGGACTTTGGCGAGCACTCGCTTAAGGGCGTCCCCGGTGTATGGAAGTTGCTGGCCGTCAAGAACTGACGTCAGGGCCCCCTGCGGGTTCCGCTGACGGCTTTAGCAACACGCACCCCTCAGCGCGGGCGAGCTTCGCTCAAGAGATCAGCTCGTCGACCTTCGCCTCTGACAGCCCCGAGCCGGATGTCATAAGAGTTGTCCAGATAGGAAACTTTTATTTGCCGAAATGACTCTGAGCTGGGCGCCCCCGGAAGGATTCGAACCTTCGCACACGGTTTAGGAAACCGATGCTCTATCCCCTGAGCTACGGGGGCGACATCCATATCTTGCCCTAGCCAGAGCGCCCGTTCGTTATTCCGCGTCCTCGGGCGAAGGTTCCACCGAAGACGTGGCTTCAGAGGAACCTGACCCCGCGTAGACCGAGTCGGCTTCGACGCCGACCTCGGCATCGGCAATCTCGGAAAAGAGCCGATTCAAAATGAGGAACTTGAGGAGCCACAAGATGCCGAACGCTGCGATGTTCGCCCCGACGACCAGGACGGTCCGAGCGAGATGGTGGAGGTGATGCGCGTCGGCGAAGTTGTGCGCCAACGATGCCGTGTAGAGGGCGAAACCGATTCCCGTGAGTGACATCACCCAGAACGGAAGCAACTCCCTCCAGAAATGTGACCGACCCCCCTTCCGCCACACCCATCGGCGGTTGAGGTAGTAGGAGGGAAAACCCGCCACGACATTGGCAAAGAGGGTGCTGATGACTTCGCTCCACAGTCGAAGGACTCCGTACACGATGGTCAGGACGACGAGCGAGGTCAACGCCGAGATGATCGACACCATCGTGTAGCGGACAACCTTCAGACCCTGGGGGGTTTGACAGAAGCGCCACAGCCGGACCAGGGCGTTCTTCATGGCCCCAGAGGATACCCCGTGCGGTTCCGAACCGCCCACGGCCACGTCCACCGCCGCGGAGCCCATTCGATGCCTTTTCCGGGTGGGTCGATCGTTGAAGATCGACCCCTTTCGCTACACTCCTCGGCCGTGGGGGATGGCACCGCCAGGTCGCTTCAAGTTGCTCCACTCGAGGAGGGCTTGACCGACTCGATCGAGCGCGAAATCAGCGCAACCGACGTCGCAACGGGCGACGACTCGGCGAGACCAGAAGTGGACGCGGGCCGGCGACGGTTCATCTGGGCGTCTCTCATCGCCGTCACTCTGACAGCTGTGCCTTTCATCTGGATCCTGTGGTCGGACTGGGGACCTCTCGACCCACTTCGCCAGTCGATCTACCAGGACAACTTCTACGACCTCCAGACCCGCGCCATGTTCCATGGTCATCTCGCCTTGGCCAACGGAGCCCTCGGGATCGAGGGGTTCGTACACGATGGTCGGACCTACACCTATTTCGGCCTCTTTCCCTCCATCATCCGCATGCCGATCATGTTGGTCACGAGCAGTTTGGATGGGAAACTTACACCGACGTACATCCTGCTGGCGTGGCTCTTGACCGCATTGTTCGTGTCGTTGTTGCTGTGGCGAGTTCGTTACTTCGTTCGTGGCGATTCCGTCATGGGGAGAGCCGAAGCCACTGCGTTCGGTCTCCTGATGGCCACGATCATGGGCGGGACCATCTGGATGCTCCTGGCAGCAACACCTTTCGTCTTCAACGAGGACATCGCCTGGAGCATCTGTCTCACCGTCGGAAGCATCTTCGCATTGCTGGGTGTCCTGGAACGACCGTCGTGGGCACGCGTGATCGCTAGTGGTGCTCTCATTTTGTGCGCCAACCTCGACCGGGCGACCACCGGGTGGGCCTGTGTCGTGGGCGCCGGTCTCATCGCGATCTGGTTCCTTCTCGGATTCGGTGGCCAGGAGAACCGGAGATGGTTTCTCCCAGTGCTCGGTGCGGCCCTGATCCCACTTGTGATCGGATGTGTTGTCAACTACGCGAAATTCGGCGTCTGGTTCGGAGTCTCCAACACCGAACAGGTGTGGACGCATGTGAACGCCTACCGGCGCAGATTCCTCGCCGCCAATCACGGTGCGGAGGAGGGCACCATCTTCGTGCCGACGAATCTGGTCACCTACCTTCGGCCAGACGGCTTGAGCTTCAGCGGAGTCTTCCCATTCATCAGCCTGCCCTCGAGCCCGCCCAACGCGCTCGGGGGCGTGCTCTTCGACAGGCTGTATCGGACGAGCAGCTTGCCGGCATCAACGCCGTTGCTCTTCCTCTTGAGCCTGTGGGGCCTCGTCACGGCTTTTCGTCCCAAGGCGGTCGGAAAGGTCGCGCTCACCAGGCTGCTGCTCCTGGCCGCCGGCGGCGCCGGCGCGGCTCTGATGCTGTGGGGCTACATCGCACCGAGATATCTGGGTGACTTCGTGCCATTCCTCGCCTTGGCGAGCGCAGTGGCCCTTGCGGACATCTTTCGCCGGGTGGAGGGACGGAGCCGGGCGGCGAAAGTCGGAACGATCGGGACCATAGCGGTCCTGGCCGTGTTCAGCGTCGTCGCCAACTTCGGAATGGCCGTCGCCCCCACCGAGGAGTGGGATACGACGCAGGTCCTCAACTACGTCCAGGCTCAAAAGACCGTGAGTGATTTCACAGGCCACCCATTGGACGCCAACGTCGTGCGGGGACACGCATTGCCGACATGGGGTCCCGCCGGGCAGTTGTACGTCATCGGAAAATGCAGCGGTCTCTATCTCTCCAACGGCGAGAACTATTCGACCGTCCCGAGTGAGCAGTTCAAGCGCAACACCTGGATGACAGTTCAACTCGGTGCGCCATTCCAACACGCGTTCCGCTTCACCGTAAGGAAGTCCGCGTTAAGTGGGACGGAGTCCGTCGAACTGGTCAGTGCGGGAGCTGTCACCTTTACGTTGAAGGCGACACCCACCTATGCCGACAGGGTCGTCATGACGTTCGGTTTCTTTGGTCCAACGCAAACCGCCGAAAGTGCCTCGTTCAAGGTGCGCTCCGGAACCAGCCATACCGTGTTGGTGACTACCGACCCCCTCAAGCACCAGTTCGCAGCCAGTATGGACGGGGTGACTCAGGTGGCAGGGACCTTTACCACCAGTGGCTCGATCCACCTTGATCCCACCAACTTGGAACCACACGGCGTACCACACGTTCTCTCGGTGACGACGGCGCCGACATCACAACCGACCATCTGCGATGCGTTGACTCACTGAGCGGTTCCGGAAGGCGGCCTTTGCGCTTGAAAGTTGACGATGCCGCCTTTGTCGAACAGCCAGGCGACGAGCTCGTACGGAAGGGCGGCTAGCAAGAGGGCGCCGTAAATCGGCGTCTTGCCGTTGTGCATCGAGGGACGCCATCCGCGGCGCACCAACGTGTTCTGGAGCGAGATGGTCGTCTGGATGTGAGGCGCCGATCGAATCTTGACCGAGGAAAATCCGACGTCTTGGAGGAGACCCAACAGCCCAACTTTGGATGGGATCTGCAAGTGGCGGGGGTAGTGATAGCCCCCCCAGTTGTGACCGAACAGCGTGTTCTCCCATGACGAGACTGTTGGCAGCTGGCCGATCACGAATCCACCAGGGCGCAGGAGCTCGTATGCTCGCTCCAGCATCGTGTGTGGATAGACCACGTGCTCGAGAACGTGATTCATCGAGACAATGTCGTATCGACCGAGGTGGCCAGCAAGATCGGCCGCTTCAAGCGTGCCTTCGATAACGTCATATCCCCGAGCCCGTCCCTTTGCCGCCACGTCTGGCTGGATCTCGACGCCGGCGCATTCCAGGTCGAGAAATCGTCGGAGCTCATCGAAATGCCGGCAGTCGCCGGTTCCGACGTCGAAGATGTGCCCGGGACGACTCGGAATCAATCCGCCATAGAGCTTGGCCCGCGCACGCGCCCTCATCTGCACCAGGAGTCGGGCGAGCCCACTGTGGTTTTCGTTGTAGGCGTGATAGTCGCTCGGGTAGAAGGGGGGCAGCTCCGACTCTACGGGACGAGGCGAGAGAAATTCCGATCCGCATGCCCCACATTTCTGGATGAAGAGCGCTCGAGGCGGCCTGACGAAATACTCCAGATCAGAGACATCCGTCCGATACAGCCAGGTGCGAGCTGAACCGCAGATGAGGCAGTGGACCGTCCGATCAGCCGCGTCCGAGTCGATTGGCTGCTGGCCGTGGCGCCGGACTGACTCGGCTCCGGGCGGCGGCTCCATATGCTGGTCCTTTACCCGATTGATTGTCGAACGACGGGTACTGTACATTCCATCGGGGGAGGCCTGGGACGATGGCGATGCAAAGTCGGAACAAGGCATCAGCCAGCAGCGAGCGCCCGCCGCTGGAACCAAGTGAGCGCCGCTGGAGGGAGACGCTCGTTCAGCTGGTGAACGCAGAGGAGCTCCAGACACTTTCGAAGCCTTCCCTTCCGGACACCTTCGTCGCGATCGGCGTTTTGTGGCTCGAAGTGGCTCTTCTCCTCGGCGCCGTGAACCTGCTACCCCGCTTGCCCCTGGCCTGGTCGATTCCGGCAGGGATCGTGTTGGTTCTCCTGTTGGGGCTGAGGATGAATGCGTTCGGCGTGATCCTCCACGAAGGCTCCCATGGCCTGCTCGCTGCATCGCGCAGTCTGAACGACAAGATCTGCAACTGGGGCATCGCCTTCTGGACGATCAATTCTGTTGAGGAATATCGTCCGACCCATCGCCTCCACCACCGCTACCTGGGCCAGGAGAGCGATCCAGACCGGGTCTTTTATCTGGTTCCATCACGGCGAGGTGCGTTGACCGGTCTCCTGCTTCAAGATCTCTTCGGGATCACGGCCTTCCGCAGGGCGACCGGTCGGATCTCCGGGACGTCCCAGGCATCGGGAGCACCCGCCAGCTTGCTGACCAAGCCGCAACTGCTGCTCGGCAAGGTGATCACGCAGCTGATCATCCTCGGCCAATTCGTGCTGTTTCAGGGTCTCATGCGGGGCATCGTGTTCTACGTGGTCTTCTGGCTCGTGCCGATTGTGTGCATGTACCCCATGATTCTGCGTCTGAAGACGATTACCGAGCACTTCGATCCGGGCTTGCGCGAGGCAAACACCGTGCACTGGATCGCCCGAACCAGTGCTGCCGGATGGGTCCAGAATCACCTCGTGGGAGCCAGGATGGAGTACCACTTCGAGCACCACGTCCTCCCCACGATTCCGTATCGTGGGCTGAAGAAGCTGCATGAGCATCTTGACGACACCGATCTGTTCGATCGGCATGGCGAGGTCATCTCGCACGGCTATGTCCTCTTCCTGACTCGTGCCATCGTCGGAAGCTTTGGCCTTGCACGGAAATCCGCCTAGCCGTGAGATCGACCACTCGGATGTCGGTGTCCATGCCGTTGGGGACGCACGGAAGATGACCCTTCGACCAGAGGCCGAGACCCTTTTGCCCGTCCTGGATATCGAAAGTCTGGAGCGGAACATCGAGCGCATGCGCGCCGACTATCGGTCGGCCGCTCCGTACCCGCACATCGTCATCGATGACTTCCTCAAGCCAGAAGCCGCCAAGGCTGCGATCGCCGAGTTTCCACCTCTCGACACCGAGCGGTGGAACAACTACATACACGTGAATGAGCGGAAATTCAGCAACACCGATCCGAGCTCGTGGGGGCCGACCTTGCAACGGATCCTGGAGGGGCTCAATTCTCCTCGCTTCGTGCAGTTCGTCAGCAAGCTTCTCGGTGAGAACGACCTCATGGACGATCCCACTCTCGAAGGGGGAGGCCTTCATCAATCGGCGAGAGGCGGGTTTCTCAACATCCATGCCGACTTCACCGTTCATCCGCACCATCGGGACTGGCAGCGTCGAGCCAACATCATCCTCTACCTCAACGAGGATTGGAAACCCGAGTATGGCGGCGACCTCGAACTCTGGAGCTCCGACATGAAGGAGTGCGTCCGAAAAGTCAGTCCGGTGGCAAATCGAGCGGTGATATTCACGACCGACGCCACGTCGTTCCACGGTCACCCAGAGCCGATGCGCTGCCCGGAGGGCGTGGCGCGGCGGTCCTTGGCGCTCTATTACTTCAGGGTCCAGGAAAACCCCATGGTCCGCTCAACCGAGTATCGCTCTCGGCCGGGTGATGGGGCGCACGGAATCCTCATCTTCGCCGACAAACACATGCTGCGAACCTACGACTGGACGAAACGACATCTGGGCATCTCTGATCAATTGGCGAGCAAACTCCTCGGGTATCGTGACCGCATTCGTCGGAAAAATTAGGACAAACTAGGACCGGGCATGACCACGGTCACGACTGAACCTGAACCGCTCACTGGCGAAGAGCTCCTCCCGGACTCTGAGGATGTGCGCGTGCGATCGCCGGCTGAAGTGAGCCGACGGCGGTTCGTTGTCTCCGCCATCGTTGCCACCGTCGCCATGGTGCCGCTGTTCCTTTGGCTGCAATGGGATCTCTGGTCCGGCTCATTGAACCCCCTCCGAGCGGTCCCCTACGCCAACTTCTACGACCTGCAGGCCAGAGCACTCTTCCACGGGCATCTGTACCTTCCCCCGCAGACGATGGGTATCGAGGCTTTCGTTCACAACGGTCGCGACTTCACCTACTTCGGACTGTTCCCCTCGATCATCCGTATGCCCATTCTGCTGGTGACCAGCCGACTCGACGGTCAGCTGACTGCGCCTTCCATCCTCGTGGCGTGGCTCATGACCGCCCTCTTCAGCTCGTTGATGCTGTGGCGTCTTCGCATTCTCATGCGCGGAGATGCGGTGGTCGGACGGGCTGAAGCGGCATCGTACGGCGTTTTCATCGCCGCCATCATGGGCGGTTCGGTCGTGCTCTACCTGGCGGCAACGCCCTTCATCTACAACGAGGACTTCGCGTGGAGTATCCCGCTGACCATCGCCAGCTTGTTTGCGCTGCTCGGCGTGTTGGAGCGGCCATCGCGTGGAAGAGTGATCGCCAGCGGCGTGCTGATCCTGTGCTGCAATCTCAACCGGAGCCCGTCCGGCTGGGCCTGTTGCATAGCAGCGTTCCTCGTCGCGGGATGGTTCGCGCTGGGGCGAGGTGGAGCAGACACTCGCCGGTGGTCCATCCCACTGGTGGCCGTCGGCGTCGTCCCATTCCTCGCGAGCTGTGTGGTCACCTACGCCAAATTCGGTATTCCGATCGGACTTCCGATGGCCGACCAGGTCTGGGCCACCGTCAATGCCCACCGCCGTTACTTCCTGGCGGCCAACGGAGGGAAGGCCTTCAGCTTCGCCTTCCTGCCCAGCACGCTGTGGGCGTATCTCGATCCTGTTGGGATCCGCCTCGGGGGAATCTTCCCGTTCGCAACTCCGCCAGCGGCTCCGGCCGCATGGCTCGGCGGCGTGGTCCTCGACCAGTCCTATCCCACGGCCAGCTTCACCGACACCAGCCCGCTACTCCTTCTGCTGGGCTGTTGGGGCGCGGTGACCGCCTTCCGGCCACGGGGGATCGGGCAGGTGCGGTTGACCCGGATCATCCTGATAGGAGCCGCCGCCGCGGCGGGCGGTGTCCTGCTCTGGGGCTACATCTCACAACGGTACCTCGGAGACCTGATGCCACTTTTCATCATCACCGGCGGTATCGGCCTGATCGACGTGTGGCGCCGCTTGGAGAGCCGCTCGCAACGCCTCAGATCACTCGCGCTCGGCACCATCTTCATAGTCGCCGTCTATTGCGTCGCTGTGAACGTGGCCATCGCGGCGTTCCCCGTTGGCGATTGGACGATGGTCCAGACCGAGCGGTATGTCTCGGCGCAGAAGTCACTCAGCGTGAGCTCACTGGCGGACAGCGTGCGGCGAGGGCCAACCTTGCCCTACTGGGCACCGGCGGGACAGCTGTTCGTCACGAGCAATTGCTCGGGGCTCTACCTCTCGAGCGGAGACGACCTGAAGGACGTCCCCGGTCAACAGCTTGATCATTGGGGGTGGCTGCCGGTCGAGCAACCGTCTTCGGACACACACATCATTGCGATAACTTTCAACCGTCCGGCGACTCAGCTGACGCATGGCGTCACCGTGATGACGTACGGGAGAAGCAGGCTCGTCTTGCAACAAGCCAATGTCCCTGGGTTCGTGCAGCTGCACCTCTACGACTCGGGCACTTCCATAAGCTGGCCATCACCCGTCGGATGGAAGTTCCCCGTCACCGACGACGAACTCCGTCGACACGAGCAAATTCAGGTTGTCGTGACGACGGATCCCAATCTCAAGCGTCTCTCAGTGAAGTGGTACAACAACGCGATCATGATCAACCACTTTCTGGCCGGTGACGGCCCCGCGATCGTGAAGTCAACGAAGGTCTCGCCCGGTAGAGCGGTCCCGGTTGTCACCGTATCCAACGTTCCCCTTCGTGATCGCGCCAAGCAGTACATCGACCAGCAGACTGTGGACACCAATTCTCAGATGACCCTTTGCCACAGTCTGACCCAGAGCCGCTGACAATTTGGCCTTGCACAGCGGAACGGACACTTCGCTATCGAGCACCGATCGGGCAGTCATGCCCCGGGGCCTTTTCACCTGTGTGGTCGACGAGCCTTCACGGTTTCATCTCGATGCGTTGCGTTGGTACGCCGCCCTTACCAAAATTGCCGGCGTTTCCCCCAGAGACCTCGTCGTCCATGGCGTCGGAACAACGTCCTCGGATGTCCTCGTATTCCTGAAACAGCAGGGCGTGACCGTTCGCGGCATTGATCGGTTCGACGACCGCTCTCCGCACTGCAACAAGATCTCCGGAGCCCTCCGGCTGGCCGAGGATGCAATCGAGGGGCTCGCCGTCCTCTGTGATACCGACATCGTGGTGCTCGAGGATCCTCGGCAGATCGACCTCCCGCCGGAAACGGTCGCGGGGAAGGTGGTGGATGCCCCGGTGCCGCCGATAGAGGTCGCCCGCAATATCTTTGCCGCAGCCGGACTCGCCGATCCGCCAACCGTCCCACTCCCATGGGGTCCCGCTCAGCGGACGGTGGCAGGCAACAACAACGGCGGCCTCTACTTGGTGCCGGGTTCACTCCTTCCTCGTGTGGCGACGGCGTGGGCGCATTGGGCCCTTTGGCTCCTCGACAGATCTGAACTGCTGGAGGAATGGACCGTCTATGTCGACCAGGTGGCGATGGCGTTGGCCCTGTATGCCGAACATGTCACCCCCACGACACTCGACGTGCGATGGAACACTCCCATTCACGACCCCACGAGGCTCCCGCCCCACCCGCCCGAGCCGGCGGTCATTCATTACCACCAAGAGGTCGATCGTCTTGGTCTCATCCGGACTACGGGCCTCGCACCCATTGACCAGAAAATCGCCGTGGCCAACGACGCCATTCGCGCCGTGTGGCTGGAGGCGTTGCCCGATTCCTCCCACCGGGACTGGGTTTCACAGTCGAGGCCGGCCCGGGATGACGAGCTAGGGCGGATCCAGGCCACGCTGGTCGAAGCTGTGAAACCCCTCTCAGTGCTCGAGTTCGGTGCAGACAGTGATTTCGACCAGCCCGATGCCGAGGCCGATCTAGTGCTCTGCCTCGAGGAACTGATCTATCCGAGGGACCCACGGGAATATCGGCATCTCGTTGCACGACTGTGGCGCTCGACGCGCCGCGCTCTGATCGTGCGCGGGTACGAGGATCCAAGCGCCATCATCTCTGACTCCGAGCACCGCCAACCCCTCTCGGCCATCCTGCTGCAGGTCGCGGCCGAGGCGGAGATCTACCCGCTACACACTGACGGGGCGGTCACCACGTTTGTCGTTCTCAGACCAGCGGAGAAAAAGCATCCGCGGGATTTCACGCCCACCACGTTGGCTCCTCTCGTCGGTCGCCACCCTGATGCGCTCTCGCTGCTCGTCCTTCGCCTCCACGCCCTTCGGACGACCCGGTTCTATCCCGACCACGCTCCCCGCTTGTGGGAGTACCCCGTCGTTGCCCAGCTGATTGGTGAGCACCTGCCGCCTGGGAGCCGAATCGTCGACGTTGGAGCCGGGGTCACACCCCTCGCGCCGTACTTGACCAGTCGGGGCTACCTGGTGGATACAGTCGATCCGTCACCGACCGTTCGGAGTTGGCCACCGCAGCCAGAATGGAACGAGTGGGACTTCCTCGACTACGGCGCCGCCGGACTCGCAAACCGCTCGTGGAATTCCACGCTCCACGAATTGCCGCTCAGGCCACCATTTGACGGCGTCTACTCGATCAGCGTGATCGAGCATGTCCCCGCCATCGCTCGCCGGGCTCTCCTTGCGGACATCTCTGCTCGCACTCGGCTGGACGGCTTGGTCGTGCTGACCATCGATCTTGTACGCGGCGCCGATGACCTCTGGAACCTCAATCTCGGGGTGGAGGTCGAGGACCTCGCCCAACACGGCACGTTGCAGGGGGTCGTTCGCGAATGTGCGGCGGTCGGACTGGAGCTCTTTCGACAAGATGTCGTGCGGGATTGGGGAGATACCAGGGTCGACATCGCGCTGCTTGGTCTTCGGCAAACGAGGATTTCCTCGCCAACGCTCTGGCGAAACACGAGCCGCCGACTGATGTCGCTGGTCCGTCGCTAGAACCGTCACGCCGGTGAGCAGGACACGAGTCATCTCATCCTTCAGATTCCACGAAAGGGCGGACGGTCGACTCACCGGTCAGTCGGCTCGGGATGCAACCCGACGGACTCCCTCTGATGCTCTTGTGCTGTCTGAAGAATTGCGTCAGTAGGTCCGGCTGTAGGGTTGCTCCTGCGTCAGGGCGCACGTAACCAGGTGGGGAAAGCAGGGTATGGAGGAAGCATCGAGCACAGACCACTCGGGTCGTGGAAATGCGTCGCTCTTACCCGCGCGCAGTTTCGGCGACGTGCGCGGGTTCAACGGACTGCGTGGGATCGCCGTGCTCATCGTGTTCGTTGCGCACATGGACGTGATCCTCCCCATCCCGACCCTCCTGGTGATCCCCGGAGCGACGGTATCTCTCGATTCCTTCTTCGTGTTGAGCGGTTTCCTCATCACCGCCTTGCTGCTCAAGGAGCAAGCCCGTAGCGGAAAGATTGGGATCGGCCCGTTTTACCGACGTCGAGCACTCAGGTTGTTACCTGCCCTTTACGTGGTCGTGTTGGCAAACGCCCTCTTCGCCTACGCAAGTCATCAGTGGCTGCATACCGAAGTGCCATCGATTTTTTCAGTGCTTTTCTACTACTCGAACTACTACTCGGCGTCTGCAGCGGGGCCGTTCAGTCCCAAACTTGCGTCCGGATACCAACACCTTTGGTCGTTGTCGTTCGAAGAACAGTTCTACTTCATTTGGCCGTGGCTCACGATCATGCTCCTGTCAATCCGCATGCGCCTCAGGACAGTCGTGATCGTCCTCCTCTCATTGATCACGATCATTGCTGTCCATCGCTATATCTCATATGAGGAGACCCACCGCTGGTGGTCAATCTTCTATCGGACTGATACCCGGGCTGACTCGATCCTGTGGGGGTCGCTTCTTGCTCATATCTGGATGCGCCGTCGGGAACCCAAGCGAGGGCTCGTCATCGCCGGATGGGTGGCGGCGGCGTTTCTCCTGGCGTGTCTCCCCTTTGCGACGCAGGAGGGACCATTTGTGTATTGGGGCGGTTTCATTGCCATCGACTTCGCGTGTGCCGTCCTCATCCTGGCAATTCTCGACGGTCGATGGGCCGCCCGTTACTTCTTCGAATTCAAACCTCTCGTCGCCCTCGGCCTCGTCTCCTATGCCTTCTATCTCTGGCACCTACCGGTGTTCTTCGCCATCCGATTCTTCGACCCGCATTGGAACTATGTCGTTCGAGTGGTGGTCGCGGTTGTGGTCACGCTGACCCTCACCATCCTGTCCTGGTTCCTCTTGGAGCGTCCGTTGATGCAGTGGAGCAAACGACTTGAGGCGAGGCGATATGCGAAACCCGGTGACATTCAGGTTGTCGCACCACTCCCCCAACCGACCGCAAAGACCTTCCCGTCCGAGGGCACGGCCAAGGAAACGGCCGGGCACCGGACGACCGCCGAGTCGTCCGGACCAGTTGGTGAACCGATGTAATGATCCGGTTCGTCTCCGAGCCGAGAGGACTACTGGCCGGAGTTCTCCGCCGATAGCGCAACCAACAGGATGTCGAGCCCATTCCCGACCACGTTCCCCGACCACGACGCCGTGATCTCGCCGGCCGGGGTTTCCAGCATCGTCAGGGCATTCGCCCCCGTGGTGTCCGACATCGCCTGTTTCCACAAGGAGGAACCCGGTCCTTGTGGTAGGACGAAGATATCGGTGCGGAAGGCGAAAGCAATGTCCCCTGCCGAGAGCGGAGTGCTGGTCGTGAGGTGAGGGAGTCTCCTCCGAACGATCGCCGGCTCAGGCTCTTGACCTTCAAGTGCGCTGGAAGATTTGCGAACTCAAGGAGCAGGCATGCCAGTTGTTGGCTTGCGTTCGAGAACGTGGCGGTCAACCGGGTCGGCCCCCCGACGGCAGACTCGCAGATCCAGCAGGAGATGTTGATTCCCGTGTGGTTGTCGACTCCGGACTCACCGGCCTTGTGCCAGCGACCCCCCGCGGAGTCGGTCAGAGCAATCACGGACCCGCAGTCGATGCGCGGATGGTAGATAGAACCGTTCAGGAAGGCGACGAGCGTGCTTCCTGGCGCTGGATCGACGGGGTAGCGCTGTGATGTCCACTTCGCATGACCCCTCCCGGCGGGAAGTATGGCCGAGTCCGTGTAGCTGCTCTGCACCAGCCGCCGACTTCGCGACGATACGCCCCGAGGGACGAACGTCGCCACGACTGCAGCTCCCGCGCTTGCTCCTTCAAGGCCTGTCCACGCGGCACGTAACGGCGAGCCAGCGCTCGAGCTGCCAGTGTCCAGTGTGTCCGCCACATAACACCGCTGTGCGACATCGGCCAAACGGGAGTTCCAGCCGCTCGGGACCGTTGCAGACGACATGTTGCCCACGACCACCGAGATCGCCAGCTCGTTATCGGACATCTGGCCGTAATTGGTCGTTGCGGTGAGCGTCGATCCGGTGATGTCCGCCTGACAGATCTGGTCGCACAGCTCAAAGCCGCGCGCACCGGAATACTCCAGCAAGGTCATTCTCATGCCGTCCGTCCCCGGGTGAACCGGATAGCCAAGGCCCATCCCCGTCACGGTCGGCCGGTTGCCGCCGCCGGCAGCCTCGCAGTACCAGAGATCGACTCCGTAGTGGCTGGCCGTGAAATACTCCACAGCCTGGCGCCAGTGATTGCCCTGATCATCCGATATCTGACCGATCGTCGGTGCCAGTGTCTGGGTGGAGAGTCTCGACACCACTGCGACCAACAGGCTCCCTTCGGTGACACGGTTCGTGTACCGGGCGGTGACCACCCGGCCAGCCGTGACTCGACGCCCTACCGCGGTTTGCCGGAGCGAGAACGTAGACGGCGCCTGACGCCGCACGTCGAGCAAGCGAGTGCTTGCGAGCCCGAGAGCCGCGCCAAGCAGTTGCCTTCTCGTTATCTCCACGTGGGCCCCAGCTCTTCCCGCGTCAGACACTTCAGGATTTTGACCGTGGGGATCATAGGTTCGCCGTAGGTCGATTCTCCGGGCGCGACACGTGCAGCGCCCGTTGGCCGCCCACACATACCGCTTCTCCCTGCTTGACACCCACTTTCACTCTTGCGGTCCCATGGATATGCTTGCCGCGAGCGGGGGCTGATACCGGAGGGGTCACAGTGGGGGTCAGCATGGACAGGTCCGTCGGAGAAGAAGAGGATCGGGGTGCTCGTCGTGGCCTACAACGCCGCGTCGACCCTGGCCAAAGTCCTTGACCGGATTCCGCCTGAAGTCAGGCCCGAGATCGAAGAGGTGATCGTCAGCGACGATCACAGTCAGGATTCCACCTACCTGGTCGGCCTGGGCTACCAACAACAGTCCGACCTGCCGATTACCTTGATCAGGCAACCGACGAACCTCGGGTACGGCGGCAACCAGAAGGCCGGGTACAACCTGGCCATAGAACACGGCCTCGACATTGTGGTCATGCTGCACGGCGATGGGCAGTACGCCCCCGAGTCACTCCCCGAGATCCTCGCTCCACTCCTTGCTGACGAGGCCGATGCTGTCTTCGGCTCACGGACGATGATCAAGGGAGCCGCCCGAAAGGGCGGTATGCCACTCTACAAGTTCGTTGGCAACCGGATCCTTTCCCGGTTCGAGAATGCCGCCTTGGGCACAGCCTTGTCAGAGTTCCACTCTGGATATCGCGGTACTCAGTTGGGGCCTGAAGCAACTCCCCTTCGAGAAAAACTCGGACGGGTTCAACTTCGACACGCAGATCATCATTCAGCTACACGACGCGGGCATGCGTATCGCAGAGGTCCCCATCCCTACCTATTACGGCGACGAGATCTGTTATGTCGACGGGATGGGATACGCGGCAGATGTCACCAAGGACGTCATCACGTACCGACTGCAGAAAGCGGGCTTCGGCGACGGCAGCCGAATCGCGCTTACCGAGGAGTATCAACTGAAGCCGAGCGAGGACAGCTCACACGGTAGGATCACGAAACTCTTGCAGTGCCGACCACAGAGCCGGATCCTGGACCTCGGATGCTCGAGCGGATTGCTCTCTGAGCGGCTGCGACGAATGGGCCACCACGTTGTCGGCATCGACGTGAACGACATCGACGGCGTCAGGGAGCGGACCGATGCCTTCGTCCAGGCTGACCTCAACGAAGGCATCCCGTCCGAGGTTGGTTCGGGCTATGACATCGTGCTGGCCGCTGACGTCCTCGAGCACGTGGTCAATCCCGGAGCGCTGATGAGTCAGGTCAGGAATGTCCTGGCTCCGAGTGGGACGGCCCTGTTCTGCGTGCCCAATATCGCTCACTGGTACCCGAGATTCAGATCGACTCTCGGGATGTTCGACTACGACCAGCGAGGGATCCTCGATTCGACCCACTTGAGGTTCTTCACCCGACGCAGTCTCGTCAAGCTGATTGCGCGTCAAGGCTTCGCCATCCGGCGCATTGAGCCGATTGGCCTGCCCCTCGACGCCCTCGGCGTGGAGAGCACGAGAGCCCGGACTGTCCGGTTGACAGACCGCCTCTTATCGAACCTGTGGCCGACGATGTTTGCGTATCAGTTCATAGTTGAGGCAACGCCCGTCAGAGCCTGAACCCGCCTTGGCATATGCACGAGTTTTGCTCGGTGCTTGGGTTTCGCATGAGCCGACCTCGTGTGTACGGACCGCGTGCTCCCGTTCGTCCGCTCCCCTTCGCTACCTACTCGGTCGACGCGCCGCCGGGAGCCGAACCCAGAGGGGGTTCTGGGGACGATCCGACCTGCGTGGCGGATGCCCGCCGAGCGCCCATTCCTATGACGGCGGAAATGGCGAGCAGCACGATGCCGATGATTGCCACCAGGAGCGCCCGCTTGTGGTAATGCCCGTTCACGGGTCGCTGACCCGGGACAAAGCCAGGGAGGGAATGGATCGGAACGCTGACATAGATCACCGCGTAGATCAAAGCGAGCACGCCCAAAACCGCGAACACCGCACAGATGGCCCACCTTGCAGAACTCGACACGTTGCCCTCCTCACGTACGAACGGCAGTCCCCCGGTGGGGTCTGCTCTCCACAAGGCTTGGGATGGTAGTGCCTGCACGGTCCGACCTGCCACCCCGTCCAAACTGGGGCCAGCCGCCGACTCTGCTGCAAGCGGCCCGGTACGATGTCGACATCGCAGTCGCATCACCATTTGTGACGAGTTGGCCTGCAACGGCAGGCGTTCGGAGTCGTTCGGAGTCGACGGCAAGGGCCATGGATTCGAGGACATGGAACGGCATGGTGCTTCGCACGGGCACCGATGATGACGCTGACGCCGCCGCCGCCCTCCATGCGTCAGAGATCCGCGAGGGGTTCCTGACCTTTCTCGGGCCCGAATTTCCTCCGGAGGCTGTACCGGCGGGTCGCACTCGTGCCGGATTCCTTTCTTCTCGTCGTCGAGGATGCCGGGAAAACGGTGGGCTTCCTAGCTGGCTCCGCCGATGTCCGCGGACTGTACCGAGCCTTCCTGTTGCGTGACGGGGCGGCCACAGCCTTGGCCTCCCCCGGCCGGCTTTTGCGCTCATGGCCCCGGGCCTTGGAAACGCTGCGCCACGGCACCGCCGGAACCGGGGAGGGCGCGGAGTTGCTGGCGATCGCGGTCCAGCCTGGTGCAAGGGGTCGGGGCGTCGGAACGCTCTTGGTGGAGGGCTTCCTCGCTGAGGTCGGCCGGCGGAGACAGCGCGGCGCTCACGTGGTGGTCGCAGCGGACAACGACACCGCGGTCGCGCTGTACGGACGGGCAGGCTTCCACACGGTCGAACGGTTCGAATTGCATCGAGGTACCGAGTCCCTCCTCATGCAATGGTCGCCTTCGTCCGACAGCGGGCCGTAAAGGTGGAGGTGTTCCTTGTCGCAGTATCAGCTCTCGTCGTTACGGCGGCGTTGGCACCGCTGTGCATCAGGGCTGCCCGTCGTTGGGAGATCATGGACCGGCCCGGACCCCTCAAGGCACAAGAGGTCCCCGTCCCTTACCTGGGTGGCGTGGCCGTCTTCGCTGGCGTCGCGGTCGGCGTCTGCGTCGGTCGGCCGGTCGCCCTGGTACCGCTGGCCGCGGCCTTGGCGGTCGGCGTTAGCGACGACCGGTTTGGCCTTCCCGCCACCGCTCGGTTCGCTGCGCAACTCGGCATCGGAGCCATCATCGCAGCGACGCAGCCCGTCCACCTGCCCGCTTGGGTCGGTGTACCTCTCGTCATCGTGGCGAGCGTTCTCCTGATCAACGGCTTCAATCTTCTGGACGGCCTGGACATGCTGGCTGCCGGAGTCGCCGCGGTAGCGTCGGTCGGGTTTGCCGTCTTGCTATCCGGCCCCGCTCGCCTCCTGGCGATCTCGCTGACCGGCGCCCTCGTCGCGTTTCTCTGGTACAACCGCCCTCCCGCCCGCATCTATTTAGGCGACGGCGGTTCCTACCTGATCGGAACCTCCATGACCGTATTGCTCTGTTACGCCTGGGGCGATGGCGTCGCCGGTGCGACCGGTGTGATCGCCTTGGCTTTCTTGGCCGTTCCGGTCGCCGAGGTGGCGTGTGCCATTGTGCGACGGCGACGAAGCCGACGCTCGCTGCTCGCGGGCGACCGCGCCCATCCCTACGATCTCCTGGTGGCGGCTGGATGGTCGCGTACCGCAGCCAGCGCGACCTACGTGGCCTTCGAAGTGGTCGTGGTCGCCATCGCGTTGATCGGGGCCCATGCCTCGGTGCCCGTTGCCGTGGGAATCGACCTTGCCGTGACGGGAGCGGTTCTGGGCGGCGCCGCGCTTGCCGGCGGACTGAGCGATCCTGCTGGAACCCGCCCGTGACCCGCGTGTTCCTGTCGCCGCCGGAGGTGGGAGACGAAGAGCGGCGCATGCTGCTCGAGGCGTTCGACTCCAATTGGATCGCCCCCATGGGACCCGATGTGGACGCCTTCGAGCGTGAGATGGCCGAAAGGACTGGCGTCGCGCACGCCGTCGCCCTGTCCAGCGGAACGGCCGCGCTTCACCTCGCTTTGCAGCTGGCTGGCGTTGAGCGCGGGGACGAGGTGCTGGTTCCATCTTTCACCTTCATCGCGAGTGCGGCTGCCGTCACCTACGTAGGCGCACACCCCGTGTTCGTCGACTGCTCGGTCGACAGTTGGAACCTAGACCCGAACCTCGTGGAGGAGGCACTCGTGAAGCGGGCCGCGTTGGGTCGGCTGCCTTCCGCTGTGCTCACCGTCGATCTGTACGGCGAGACGGCTGACTACGAAGCGTTGACATCGCTGTGCCGGGAGTTCGATGTCCCACTGATCGAAGACTCCGCAGAGGCCCTGGGGTCGACACATCGGGGACAGCGCTGCCGGCTCGTTCGGCGTCGCCGGCGTTTTCTCGTTCAACGGCAACAAGATCATCACCACGAGTGGTGGCGGGATGCTGATGACCGCGTCGCGAGACTTTGCCGAGCGAGCCCGCCATCTGGCCACTCAGGCCAGGGAGCCGTTTTCCCACTACGAGCACACGATCGTGGGGTACAACTATCGACTTTCCAACCTACTCGCTGCCCTCGGCAGGGCGCAGCTTCGTGGTCTCGACCGCCGGATTGCGCGCAGGCAACAGGTCGCTGCGGTGTACCGGGGCGGCCTTGCCGGTCTCCCCGGAGTCTCGCCGATGCCGCGTAGTGTCACGGGCACGTCCAACTACTGGCTGACCTGCATCCAGATCGATCCCAAGGCGTTCGGAGCCGATCGTGAGCAGGTGAGGATGGCCCTGGAGACCGCTGACATAGAGTCCCGACCGACCTGGAAGCCCCTTCACCTCCAACCGGCATTCTCCGGCTCGTCACTCGTGGGACCGGGGCACTGCGCCGGGATATTCCAACGAGGCCTGTGCCTACCCAGCGGGTCGGCGCTCTCCTCTGCCGACCAGGACCGGGTCATAGAGATCATCGCGGCGCAGGCCCAGGTCTGACCTGGGACGCGCGGTCGCTTGTATCGTATTCTGATCGGTATGGACACCAGGGCGGACCCCGGCGCAGCCACGGGCAGGCCGAAGGCGCTGGCCTTCTATCTGCCCCAATACCACCCCATTCCAGAGAACGACGAATGGTGGGGCAAGGGCTTCACCGAGTGGCACAACGTGACCAAGGCCCGTCCACTGTTTCCTGGCCACTATCAGCCCCACCTCCCGGACGAGCTCGGCTACTACGACCTGCGGTTGCCCGAGGTGCGGATCGCACAGGCCGATTTGGCCCGCGAGCACGGAATCCACGGCTTCGTCTACTACCACTACTGGTTCCACGGCCGCCGACTGCTCGAGCGGCCGTTTGAAGAAGTCCTGGCGTCCGGCGTGCCGGACTTTCCGTTCGCCCTGTGCTGGGCCAATGAGGAATGGACCCGCGGCTGGGACTCACGGTCCGGTCATGTGCTCATGCGCCAAGAGTTCAGTGAAGAGGACGATCGCGCCCATATCCGCGACCTTCTCCGCGCCTTCAGTGATCCCCGCTACATCACGATCGGCGGTCGACCGCTCATGCTCATCTACCGGCCGACGTTGATTCCGGACCTCGCGCGTACCAGTGAAATCTGGCGATCTGAAGTGCAGAAGGCCGGATTCCCGGATCTCTATCTCTGCTGGGTGGAATCATGGGGGGCGCCCCCGGGTGGCCAAGGGCCGAAGCCGTTCGGGCTCGATGCCTCCGTGGGATTCATGCCCTTGCAGGGTGCGCAGCTGCACCCGGCACTCGAGACACTCAGGGGTCACCGGGTCCTGGACTACCAATCCTCGGCTGAAGCAGCAACGGAACTTCTCGACTGCCCTTGGAAGCGTTTTCCCTCGGTGATGGTGGGGTGGGACAACACCGCACGGCGGGCCCGGGGAGCCACGATCTACCATGGCGCCACGCCCGCCCGCTACGAGCACTGGTTGCGGGTGACGGCCGACTCGCTCGCGGACGTCCGCAGCGAGGAGAACTACCTCTTCATCCTGGCCTGGAACGAATGGGCGGAGGGCAACCACCTGGAACCCGACAAGCGCTACGGTCGGGCCTTCCTCGAGGCCACGCGTTCGGTGCTCGTCGACGGCGGGTCCACCACGCCGCCCGATCCTCCGATGCCCTCGGAAATGCGGCGGGCGAACGACGAAGCCAGCGCGACGGACACCACGTGGCACGACCGCTCGGTCCTCGGCGAAGTGATGGCTAACGTCGCGAACCTGCTCATCGATCTCGAGCTACCGTCGGGTCGGCAGGTCGTCGACCTCGTGGAACAGCAATCTGTCTCATCTCCGGCGGAGCTCCATCGTCCCGGCATCGACGTGGTCCGAGGCACCTTCACCGATGTGGCGTCGTTGAAATCGACGCTTGACAGCATCGATGAGATCGGGGCCATCCTCCTCCTCGACGTGCTCCAGCATCTTGCGGAGCCACAGGAGCTCCTGACCGCTCTCGCGAACTGGACGCGGGACCACGGCGCCCCGCCTCTGCTGATCACGGTTCCCCATGTCGCTCACGTGGATACGGCCATCCGAGTCCTGTGCGGTCAGTTCGAGGTCCAGGAGTTCGGGCCTCTCGATCCCGCGAATCTGCGCTTCTTCACTGAGGACACGCTGCAACGCCTCGTCGACCGCTCAGGATGGCGTGTGGTGACCCGCGAAAACCTCCAATCGCTCTACTCCGAGCAATACGACGCAGCTCTGCGCAACGGGCTTCCCGAGGAGATGGTGGGAGCGCTCCAAGCCACCGCCCAGGCAGTCAACCCCAACTGGGCCGTGACTCACTTCATCTGGGCCCTCGAGCCGTGCCCGGTCGACATGGCGCCGAGCTCGTACGGAGAGGCTGTCGCGCCTGAAGAACTGCAAACGACCCCGTCCATCGACCCGGAGGCGACCGCTGCCGTGGCGGATTATTTGGCATCGGTCGGACTGGTGGCGGCTGAGAACAACCGCCGCTACTTTGCGCCGCGGCGACCGACCGAGTCCGGACCGTCCCTTTCTCGTCCGAAACAGATCGTTCTCAAGTTTGTCTACGGTTCGCCCCGTCGGGCCGCCGCATTCAGACGTGTGTACTTTCGTCTCCGTTGAGCGCCGTTTCGTCGAGGTCCCGGGAGACGCACGGATGAGCAACGCTTCGCCCGCGTCCACGCGGTCCACGATGCCGGAGGGACCGTGGGTATTGGTGGTGGGCATGCACCGGAGCGGTACCTCCGCCGTCACCGGAGCCCTTGGGCATCTCGGTTTGGCGGTCCCTGTCGACGAGGACCGCTGGGAGGGTTCCGAGGTGAATCCCGAATATTGGGAGAGTCGTGCGATCGGGTCCTACGACGAGGCGCTCCTCGCGCGCCTTGGCGGATCGTGGGACCGTCCCCCCGCCCTCGACTACGACTGGGAGACGGATCTCGACCTGGCCGTCGATGAGCTCGGTGGGCCGGCAGTCCCGTCGAGCGTGGCGTTTCCGAACTCCGGGCCGGTCGTGTGGAAAGACCCACGGTCCTGCCTGTTGCTGCGTCATTGGTTGGCTCACCTCCCGAAGCCGGTCGCGGCAGTGTTCATCTGGCGCTCGCCCCTCTCCGTGGCGCGCTCGATCCGTTCCAGAGACGGCCTGCATCTGGCCGACGGGGTCGCCCTGTGGGAGCGCTACAACCGGTCGGGGCTCTCCAGTTTGGTCGGAGTTGACACCTTCGTCATCCAGTACGAGTCCATCGTGGAGGACTCCTTGGCCAAGCTCGGCGAACTCGCCCGCTGGCTCGGAGACCTCCCTCAGTTCGCCGCGTACGCCCCGCACTGGGACCTCGTCAAGGCTGCCGCCAGCATCTCCCCGCAGCTTCATCGGCAGCAGGACTCGGGAGAATCCGAACTCCTCCTGGGCGAGCACCGGCGGCTGGTCGAGCACCTTAACGCAGTGGACGGTCCCCACCGCCCTCTGACTTCCCCTCCCCCGGGCGATGAGTCTCCGTGGACGAGCGCCGTACTGGGCGATCGGAACCAGCTGAGCTGGTTGGCGCTCCAGCGCGACGCGCTGGCGCACACCGTGCGCGTGCAAGAGGCGGCGGCAGTCAGAATGACGGGAAAGCTGGCCAGTGTGCGAGGAGATCTCGCGGTTGCCCACGGGGATCTCGAGGTTGCCCGCGGAGAGGTGGCGGTGGCCCAGGGCGAAACGGAACGAATGCGCAGCGATCTCGAACGGACAGCTAGCGAGTTGGCTGGCATGTACGAGCTCAACCAGCGGATGCAAGCCTCGACCAGTTGGCGGGTGACGCGTCCTCTTCGACGGGTGGCGGCGCTGAAACACCAAAAGGTCGACGATCCTCCCGGCACCTGATGTTCGATGTGTACCCCAGAGCCCGACAACCACCAGACGGGCTCTGGCGAATGCCGTCCTACGACAATTAGGTGGAGACGTCATGCCGTTCGGGTCCGGTCGAGATGCTTGCCGGACTCGAGTTCAACATGCGTGCTCGACGAACCTCCGTTGCTAACGTTTCGAGTCGAGCCGAGCCGTACTCACGATCCGGTTCGAGGTAGTTACCTTCAGCCCACTCGTTCCATGACTTGATCATTACGATCTGTTCGCCATCTGGCGAGGCGGCCGAGAGTTGGAGAGCCCCTCTCAGTTGCTCGCCAAATCGCTCTGGCGTTGCGTTTGTTGCCACCACGCCACCGCGGCCACTTCGAGGCGTGTTGTCCCAGTTTGGGTAGACGCTGGGGATGATCCTCCCCGTGATGTCGAAAGACGGCTGCGGGACCGTGTCACGGTAGGGAAACCTCTTCGGGCCCCGCATCAACCGCCGGGAAATGAGCGTTTCCCGCAACCGCGAGCCCGGGGTGTACTCGAACGGAAATTCGTAGTGGATCCCAGCGTCGAACCCGTCCTCCGCCAGGGTCGGATAGGGATTCTCACCCCGGCCAACCATTCGCTCGATCAAGGCGGCCACGAGATAGAGGCCGCCGAGTCCCGCCTTGTCCGCCATGGACTGCCACTGTTCGACGAAGCGAGCTGGTTCCGGCAAGTCCGCGGGGTTGTAGACGATGAGAATCGGCCGGCCGTGAACCCGGATGTATCTGGGGTCTTCGAACGCTCGGCGCAGATAGGCGAAGTGAAGCGCCTCATCCTCGGGTCCAGGATAGGTCTGCTCGATCAAGATCCGATCGGGAGCGCCATGCCAGATTCCCGACCACGACTGGTTGGCCCAAGCGACGCAAAAAGGAAAGTCCGGTTGTCCGAGACTGAGCACTTCTTCAAATGGCCGCTCAAGGAGGAGGCGACCACCGAACCAGTAGTGCCAATAACAGAAGCCCGTAATCTCGTGACGGCGGGCCAAAGCGGCCTGTGCTTCCCTCACCTCTGGGACCCTGAGGTCGTAGAAGCCCAAGTCGGTGGGCAGATGGGGTTGCACGTGGCCGTAGAAGAGCGGACGGGCTCGAGTTACGTTCGTCCACTCAGTGAACCCCGGCCCCCACCACGCGTTGTTTTCCGGGATAGGGTGGAATTGCGGGAGATAGTGCGCCAGAATCTCCATCGCACCGATGCTAACGGATGTTCGACAGGTGCCTTCCTGGAGGCGTCGGTGCCGCTCTATCCAGTTGGGGAACAGCTGTTCGACGCAAGTCTGAGAATCCTGCGGTCGAGGCGTGCACGGCGTAGGTCATCCGTCGCGGCACACCAGGACGGCCACTTCGCGCGCCGGTGACTGACCGTCCTTGTTCGAGCAGGCACTGCGAGCCGGACATGCGGCCTTGTTTCGATCATGCGCGGTGCGCAAGCACGAACCAACCCGTCTCGTCGCGCGCCGCGTCGACGACGAGACCCGCCTCCGCGAACCAGGGTCCGAGATCCGACCACGTGTACCGATGCTCGATCGGGGCACTGAGGCGGTCGAAGGTGTCCAGAACAAGGCTACGAAACGGCTTGTCTCGATACGTACTCATCGGCAGCCGGCTCAGCGGGACAAGGCCAAAGCGAGCACCGTAGCGTCCCGGCAGGACTACGCCAAAGAAGAGCATGGCGGCGATGGGTCCACTCAGGGATTTCAGGAACGGGTGGGGTAGTCTGACGCTCACGCGTCGCACGACCGAGGCCGCGGCGAGGGCTGCCGCACGCGCGTTCCACGATTCCGGGCGGCTGTAGAGGTAGACGAGGATCTGCCCCCCGGGCGCGAGATACTGCGCCAGATGCAGAAAGCCCTCTCTGGGGTCGTCCAGATGATGGAGCACGCCAAGGCTCGAGATGAAGTCGAAGCTCTCGGTGGCGAACAGAGGGAGACGTAGATCGGCCCGGACGACGCCGATGTTTTCCTGGTCCCCGAGGTTGTGAACGGCCGCGCGCACCGCTTCGGAGCCATCGAGGGCGACCATCGTCTTCAGGTGTCGGGCCAGGACGCTGGTGAAGCGACCCTTCCCGCATCCGGCGTCGAGGCCCAGGCATCCGGCCAGGCCGGAGAGGTCGAGATCCTTGAAATAGATGGCGGCAAACGACTCGTCCTCGTCACGGATCGCATCGAAGGCGTTCCACTCGTAGCCGAAGCTTGAAAGCGTCCGTGCCGTTGTCCCATCGGCCGGCGATTCCTCCGAGAAATCGAGATATCCCGTTCGCGCGGGAAAGTGATGCCCGTGCGCGCACGACACGCCGGTTGGCTCAGGAACGAATGGTGCTCTGCAGCGGGGGCACCGCAGGTACTCGACGATTTGCACCCACGATGGCGTCGCACTCTCGCTGGTCATAGCAACTCCACTTGCCACGCCATCGTTCCCAAGCTACGTCCGAACCACGGCAGCATCGACGGCGCTCAGAGATTAGTCACCGCCTGGTGGGCCCATAGCCAGGGACCGGACCCGGCTCCTCGTCGAAGCACGGTTGCCACCGGTCGATCCACGCCTGGAGGACGAGGACGTCCCAGAGCTCATAGCCGAGGTCCCGCCGGCCCGAACGGTGAAGATCCCAGGCCCGGCGAATGGGGAGCGGATCGAGGAGCCCCTGGGCATGCAGTCGCCGTTCGTCGAGAAGGTGCTCGGCCCAAGGACGGAGCTCGCCACGAAGCCACGGTCCAATGGGCAGGCCGAACCCCATCTTTGGTCGCTCGACCAGCGCTGCGGGCACATGGCGTTCCAGCACCTTGCGCAACAGCCATTTTGTCTGGCCGTCCCGCAGCTTGGCAGTGAGCGGCAGGCTCCATGCGAAGTCGAGGATCCGTCTGTCGAGGAACGGGACCCGGGTCTCCAGTGACGTTGCCATTGAGGCGCGATCAAGCTTGACCAAGATGTCGTCGGGCAGGTAGCCGATGAGGTCGAACCAGAGCATCTGCTCTGTGATCCCGCCACCCAGGAGGGGTGGCCGGTCTTGCCCGTCGAAGCCGTCCACACGGTCATTGCCGAGCACCAGTGACGCCGCATCGTCCCAATGGGTGGTCAGGGCCCGATACGCGTCCGTTGGGTCCGAGGCGGCGAGGACCCGCCCCAGCTTCACCATCTTGTTCGACGGGTTTCGCACCTGCCAACGGGCCGGAAGGAGGCTTGTGGCCCGGGCGGCTCGCTCGACCACGCCGAGTGGGACCCGGCCCAAGGCGGAGCCTGCGGTCCGGCGCGCCCCGAACGGCACGGCCGAGATCCTCCCCCACACCCGGTCGAGCCACGCATGCCGGTTGTAGCCGGCGAACAGCTCGTCCCCGCCGTCCCCCGACAACGACACGGTGACTTCCCCGCGCGCCACGCGACTGACGAGGTGGGTGGGAATCTGAGACACATCGGAGAACGGCTCGTCCCATATGTCCGGCAGCTGGGTGATGACCTCGATCGCCTCGGTGTCGCCGACACGGACGAGCGTGTGGTCCGTCCCGAGGTACGTCGCGACCGCAGCCGCCTCGGCTGACTCGTCAAAGGAACGATCGGCGAATCCTACGGTGAAAGTGCGAACCGGCCGGGAAGCATGCCGCTGCATCAGGGCCACGATCGTGCTCGAATCGATCCCGCCGGAGAGAAACGCTCCCACCGGGACGTCGGCCACCATCCTGGCGGCGACCGCCTTCGACAGCGCATCCTCGAGTTGGTCTGTCATCTCTCTGTCCGAAGCCGTCAGTGGGTGTAGGCGCGCCCGTTCCACCGCGTCGGCTGCGGACCAGTACCTGCGTTGGCGGGGAAGTGCGCCCATGGTCGGCGCCGCGGTCAACGTCACGAGATGGCCGGGCAGCAATTTGCGAACACCGCGCCAGATGGTGTGCGGGGCGGGGATGCAATTCTGGCGCAGGAAACGCGCGACCGACTCCCGATCGAGCTCGGCCTCGAAACCCGGCAGCCGGCACAGTGCCTTCAGCTCGGAGCCGAATGCGAACAGCGAACCCACCCAGCCGAAGTAGAGCGGCTTTTCACCGAAGCGGTCCCGAATCAGGTAGAGCTCGCGGTTCTTTCGGTCCCATAGAGCGGCAGCGAACATCCCTTCGCAGGCATCGAGCGCCGGGTCCACTCCCCAGCGCTCGACTGCGGCCAAGAGGACCTCCGTGTCGCACTCACCGCGGAACCGTGTCCCCGCACGCTCGAGCCGATGCCGGAGCTGGGGATGGTTGTAGATCTCTCCGTTGTAGGAGACCACCCACCGGCCTCCGGACGAGACCATCGGCTGCGCTCCATCAGGTCCCAGGCCGACCACAGCCAGGCGCCGGTGACCGAGTGCCACTCCCGCGTCGGCGTCGACCCAGACGCCGCCGGCATCCGGACCACGGTGCTCGAGCGACGACGCCATGGCCGAGGCCAGGGCACGCAGACGGTCGGCATTGGTCGATGCGTCCGGGTCGAAGACTCCAGCGATTCCGCACACGTCGGTCAGCCAGCTCCTCGAGAGCCCGCGAGATGGGCTTCGACCGCTGACCTCTGAGGAGGCGGAGCGACATCCCTGACCCTCCTGGGCGCGCGGAAATCGGGCGAGTTTGCGCGCTCGTCGTCAGGCACTTGATACCGGTGATCCAAGACGAACATCAGCAAGATGGAACGTTGCGATCATCTCTCGCCTCCTACAATTCGCCCTTCGTGCGACCGTAGTCGGGATTCTCGCCGAACTGGCCCCTGGCGCCGTCCCAGAGACCATGGAGGATCGCTCGCCGCTCACCGCGCCCGCTCGCCTTCTGCAGATGCCGGACGGAGTAGGCCAGGTGCCACAGGTACCATGACGGGTGCCCGTGGCGCCGCGCAAGGAAGATGGAGTTTCGGGCATGGTAGTACGACCGCCATGACTCACGTTTGTCCGTCGGGCGATGTGGTCCGAGGGCTTGGTCGCGGCCCGCCGATGTCTGTTGGTCGGCCACGGCCCGAGCCGCCACCGCGTCCACCACGACGTCGAACCCTTGCTCTCGGAGCCGACAGAAGAAGTCGAAGTCCTCGAGGCCGAAGAACCAATCAGGGTCCGGCACGATCCCGGCGTCAAAGACCTGCCGCGCCAGCAGCGTCGCCCCCCAACTGGCCACGTCGACCGGGACGAGCTCGTCGGGACTACCCGGAGGAGGAACCAGATTGACGGTGTGTGCGCCTCGGCCCACGAACCGTCGCCCGAAGGCGACCACGGCCCCGATGGAGCGGCCGGGCAGTCGGCCCCGATGCTCGGCCCGGCCCACGACTTCGGCCAACCTCGGGCTGGGAAGAGAGAAGAGTCCCACGTCGTCCTCGCAGAGATAGACCCAGCGAACCGAAGGGTCGGCGAAAGCCACCTCGATCCCGGCGCCGAAGCCACCGGCCGGCCCCAGATTGCGCGGCAATCGGACAAGTCGGACGCTGGATTCCAGCGCTGCGTCGTCGAGCCCTCCATGTCCGTTGACCACCACGACCACACGGTCGGGAGAGAGGCCTTCTCGCTCGATGAGCGAGCGGACCACCTCGGTCGCCAGTCGCGGCCTCCGGTGCGTGAGCACGACCGCCGATACCGAAGCAGGTACCGTCGGAATCCGTGCCGTCGTCCCGTCCGGCCGGCTTGACGGGTTCTTCACGCCACCCCCATCCCGCTAGGCTAACAACGGAAGTGGAGGACTTCAGCCCGGCGGACGAAGCAGGATGGGAGCGATCGTCCGCAGATCAGCGTGGTCGTGCCGGTCCGCGACGGCATGCCGTGGATCGAGCAACAACTCTCGGCCCTGGCGGCCCAAGTCGTCCCGTGTCCATGGGAAGTCGTGGTGGCCGACAACGGATCCGAGGACGACACCCGTGCCTGCGTGGAGCGTTGGTCCGAGCGCGACCATCGTGTCCGGCTGGTGGATGCCTCCGCTACGTCCAGGGCCCGGGGCGGCACGCAACATCGGCGTCCGAGCGACCCGGGCCCCCACACTGGCCTTCTGCGATGCCGACGACGTGGTGCGGCCAGGCTGGCTGGCGGCCATGGTGGCGGCTTTGTCCGACACTGACCTGGCTGCTGGCGTGTTCGACTTCCGATCGCTGAACGGCCGCCCGGCGTCGAATCCGATCCCTGCGGCCACCGGGCACATGGGATTCCTCCCCTTCGCCCTCGGCGCAAACCTCGCCGTCCGTAGGGAGGCCTTCGAAGCAGCAGGCGGCTTCAGTGAGACCCTGCGAGGAGGAGAAGACATCGACCTGTCCTGGCGGCTCCAACTGGCCGGGTACCGCCTTCGCGTCACCCCTCGTGCCACGGTCGCGAAACGCGAGCACGCCAACGCCAAGCCGCTGTTCCAGACCGCCTGGGCTTACGGACGTTGCGACACAGTGCTCTACGGGCGCTACCGCGCCGCGGGCATGCGACGCGATCTTCGAGGTGCGACAAAGGCCTGGGTCTGGTTGCTGGCCAACAGCCCCGGTCTGTTCCTATCGTCGCGACGCCGTCAATGGTTGCGCACGTTCGGCCAACGCGCGGGACGACTGAGCGGATCTGTTTCGCAGCACGCGTTCTTCCCGTGAGGCCCGCGCGGTCGTTGCTGGCCTCGACCCATGGCCTGCCGTCGAACGCTGGACTTGGCAAGTCAGATTCTGCAGATTCGTTGTGCGGCGATCCGTACTCGCGCTGGTATGACGTCACGTCACAGGGGTTGGCACACCAGAGATCGGTTCAGTCCCTCCTCCGTACTTCGGCTCGGTTCTGTTGCGGCCTCCCCTGCTTCCCTGTTTCTCAGGACCGTACACTGACAAATCGCAACCATGACCAGACGCGCCGACAGATGGATATACCTCAACCGGGTGTCCCACCGCCTGGAGCGCTCCCTGAGCTGGAAGGTGGGCACATGGGTTCGTGCCACGCCTCGCCGATGGCATTTTCTGCTCGACCTTCCGAAGGGATCGGTGTGCGCCGAGATCGGCGTCTTCCGCGGTGAACTCACCCGTCACATCCTGGAGATCACCAAACCGCGTGAGCTTCACCTGATCGACGGATGGTGGCAGCTCTACGGCGAAAGTTTCCCCGACTGGGGTGCGTACACCGACCACGGTCGCCTCAGCACCCGGCAGGCGTATGCGGATACGCAACGCGTCGTCCGGATTGCTGCCGAGACGTCAGATGTGACCACGCACGTCGGAGACGACTGCGAGATCTTGGAGACCTTCGCCGATGGGTATTTCGATTGGGTCTACCTCGATTCCTCGCACCGGTATGAAGAGACGCTGCGAGAGCTGGAGGTCCTCTCCCGCAAAGTCCGGTCCGACGGATTTATCGCAGGGGACGACTGGTTGGATGACCCCACTGACATCAACGGCGGAGCTGGTGTGGCTATCGACGAATTCTGCCAGCGCGAACGGATGGAGGGTCGATCGGCGGGACAACTTCAGACAATGGCGAATCTCGCGCCGTTAGGGCGCTTCAGAGCGAGGTGCCCGCGGTCAATCGATGTCCCAGCTGGTGCCCACGTGCAGCGGAGCCGCCACCATGACCCCTTCCGGCGGTTGGAGAACATCCGGGCCGAAGGCATCGAAGGATGCGACCGGCTTCCACGGGAGAAGGGGAGTCTCGGAAAACTTGCCGAAGCTCGTCATCGCCGTCCAGACCGAGTAATGCCCCTTGGGTAATGGGATGTCGTGCAGTCGGCACCTCACCTCGAAGTCACCCGAGGGGAAGAACCCGTGGTGCTTGGTGATGAAGATGGGGAAGGCCGTTCCCAACGAGATCCCGACGAAGAGGTCGCCCTCAATCGATTCGGGCGAGTTGAGAGTCAGCCGGACCTCGGCGTCCTCGAGCGAGAGCACCTGTCCTCCGTCCGGCCCGGCAATGGACGTCTTCAGAACTTGGACGACGCCGTCGTTTGAGGTGGCGACCGACGCGTCCTCCTGAATGGACGATCGATAGAGGGCGGCCACCTCGCTGGTCGGCCCCGCAGCCCGCACCTCCGCATCGGCCAACCACATGGAGCGTTGGCACACGGCTTCGACCGAGCTGAGATCATGGGAGACGTAGACCAGAGTGGTCCCCTGCCGCACCACCTCTTCGATCCGCTGGATGCACTTTTGCTGGAAGTTGGCGTCGCCGACGGACAGCACCTCGTCGACAAGGAGGATGTCGGGCTCCAGGAAGGCCGCGATGGAGAATCCCAAGCGCATCTGCATGCCGAGAGAGAAGAACTTGACCTGGCGGTCGATAGCGTCCGCGAGCCCAGCGAACTCTACGATCTGGTCGAATCGCTCGTGAGTGATCTTCCGGCGCATACCAAGCACCGCGCCGTAGAGGAAGATGTTCTCGCGTCCGGTAAGGTCGGGATGGATGCCGCTCGTCACACTGAGGAGTGCACCCAGGCGGCCCTCCACTTGACAGGCGCCGGCGGACTGGTACGTGACCTTGCTGATGATCTTGAGAAGGGTCGTCTTCCCGGAGCCGTTGATGCCGATGAGTCCCAGCGTCCCGCCGGGTTCCACTTCGAGGTTGATGTCCTTCAGCACCCAGCGGTAGTCCTTGCGCGTCCCCCTGGTAATCGAGCGGTGCATGCGTTGGAGCTGGTCGTAGAACAACGGCGCGGTGCGGTCGGCGCGGAACTTCTTCCACACGTGCTCCACACGGATGGACCCCTTAGGCGATGTCGGCAAAGTTCACCTCCAATCGCTTGAACACCCGATAACCCACGGCCAGGTAGACGATGGCGCCGGCGATGGCCGCCAACAGGGGTCCCGGGGCAGGGTTCAGACCAAGGAGCATGGCGCGACGGGTGTCGTCTATCACAGGCCCCAACGGGCTGAAGAAGCCGTACACGATGCGCCATTCCGGTGGGATACGGTCGAATTGCCAGATCACCGGTGTGGCGAACAGCCCCAACATGATGATGATAGGCAGCACCTGGGCGAGGTCGCGCATCTGGATGATCAACGCTGACACCAAGACGGTCACCCCGATGGTGAAGCCCAGCTCGATCAGCACGAACAGTGGCACCCAGACCGTGGTCGGATACGGGACAAAGCGATACAAGGCGAAGAGCAGCACCAGGGGAATCCATGCCAGGACCGAGTTCACGGCGGTCACCAAGATGGTCTCGAGGGGGAAGCACTCCCGCGGGAACTGGGTCTTGCTCATCGAGCGCGTTGTTGGAGAGCAGCGACACGCCACCAGTACCCAAGCTCCCCGAGAAGAAGGTCCAGCAGAGGATCCCGATGTAGGCGAGGATCGGGTACGGAACGCCGGGGATCCCGTTCGACGCCGAGTGTGAGAAGATTATGGTGAAGATTCCGAGCATGGCCAGCGGGAAAATCAAAGCCCAGAGAAAACCCAGGGTGGCCTGTTTGTATTGGGCGCGGATGTCCCGCTCTGCCAGGGTGTAGATGATGTCACGGCTCGCCCACAGGTCGCGGAGCGACGCGCCCAGTCGGGCCTGATGACGATAGATCAGCTCGCTCGGTGGGTCGGCCGGCGTCGGGATGCTGGCGCCCGCCGCCATGTTCTCCGCCGCGAAAGGCGCTCCCCCCGCCGAGGGAGTCGGCACGGTCATCGAAATGCGTCACCTCTCCGCCCGCGACCGCAGGCTCCGTTCACACCGACCTGAGAAGGAAGACAGTATCGCGCACCCTTGAACCACCCAGCAGCAGGGCGAGTGGTTCTGGCCGGTACTATCTCCGGGTGGGCGTTGAAGAGGGGTTACAGGCCCGGGCGCCCGTTCGACCGTTGCGTGTGCTCCTGGTGATCAAGTGCCTCGGGTACGGCGGCGCCGAGCGTTTGTTGGTGGACATGGTGGCCGCGGTCGATCGTCGCCGATTCCGCTGCGAAGTAGCCTACGTACTGCGTGACCAAGACGCCCTCGTAACGGCGGTGGCGGCCGGGGGAACGCCCGTGCATGCGCTCGGTGCCGCTCACAACGTCGATTTGCGGTGGATGCTGAGCCTCCGGGAGGTGCTGGTCAAGGGGCACTTCGATGTGGTGCACTTCCACCTTCCCTATTCCGCCGCTCTGGGGCAGCCACTCGTTGCTTCCCTTCCCCGCGCCGCCCGGCCGGGCGTCGTGTACACCGAGCACAGCTTGTGGGACAGAGCAAGGCTCGTGAACCGAGTACTGCTTCGTGCCTCGATGGGAAGAGGGGAACGTCTCGTGACGGTGTCGGAGGCGTCCTACGACGCCCTCCCGCCATCATTGCGTCGCCGGGCCACCACAGTGGTCCACGGTGTCGACCTGTCCCGGTCGGACTCTCTGATCGCCCGCCGGGCAGAGCTCCGGGCCCATGTACGGTCAGAGCTGGGAGTGGGCCAAGACGAGCTCCTCTTCATGACCGTGGCCAACCTCCGCCCGGAGAAGGGGTACGACGTATTGCTCACCGCCGCCCGTTCCATCGCAGACAACGGGCTGCCCATTCGCATCGCCGCAGTGGGTCGCGGCCCCTTGAGCACTGCCCTCCGGGCACGTCACCTTGACCTGGGGCTCGGTGACAGGTTCCAGTTCCTGGGCCAGCGCGACGACGTACTGGAGCTGTTGGCCGGCGCCGACGCCTTTGTCCTTGCCTCGCTACAAGAAGGACTCCCCGTTTCGTTGATGGAAGCCACCAGCGTCGGACTGCCGATCGTGGCCAGCTCCATCGGTGGCGTGCCGCAGGTTCTCGAGAACGAGGTGGATGCCCTCCTCGTCCCACCCGGGAACGCCGGTTGCCTGGCTGAGGCCATGAAGCGGCTCGCGGGTGATCCGGAGCTGCGTGAGCGCCTCGGCCGCCAAGCCAAGCTCCGGAGCTCCATGTTCGACATCTCCGAGGCCACAAGGGTCGTGAGTGACATCTACATGCAGGTGGCGCGGGCGCGTTGAGCACACTGGTCGGGCGGAAGCTGGTCCACGTCACCACGGTCGACATGAGTCTGGTACTGCTCCTCGGCCCGCAGCTCCGCGCGTTTTCCGAAGCCGGCATGGAGGTTGTGGGGGTGTCGGCTCCCGGACCTTTCGTGTCCCAGCTCGAGTCGTGGGGCATCCGCCACGAGCCCCTGCGTCATGCGACCCGGTCTGTCGCCGTCGCGCAGGACGTCATGGCGCTCGTCGAATTGTGGAGGCTGTTCCGGCGTCTGCGGCCCGACATCGTGCACACCCACAACCCCAAGCCCGGTCTCTATGGACGGGTGGCCGCCCGGGCCGCCGGCGTGCCAGGCGTGGTCAACACAGTCCACGGACTTTATGCGAGCCCCGAGGACCGTGCGTCGCGGAGAGCTGTGGTGTACGCGCTCGAACGGGCCGCGTCAATGTGCTCGGGAGCCGAACTGGTACAAAACCCCGAGGACCTGCAGGTGCTTTCGCGACTGGGCGTGCCGAGTGACAAGCTGGTGCTCCTCGGCAATGGCGTCGACCTGCAGCGCTTCGGTCCACCAGCGGACGACGACGACCGGCGACGGGCGAGGGCCAACCTTGGCGTCGAGCCCGATGCCGTGGTGGTCGGCACGGTGGCGCGCCTCGTCTGGCAGAAGGGCTTCCACGACCTCTTTGCGGCAGCTGAGCGGCTGCGCGAGACCCACCCCGAAGTCGTCTTCGTGGTGGTCGGAGCATCCGATCCCGGCAAGGCCGACGCCATCCCACCCGAGGAGCTGGCCACAGCCAGCCGCCGCGGGCGTGTCGTTTTCGCCGGCAGCAGGGACGACATGGAAGAGGTCTACCGGGGTTTCGACCTCTTCGTGCTGCCCTCCCACCGCGAGGGTTTTCCCCGTTCAGCGATGGAGGCGGCGGCCAGCAGCCTGCCTGTGATCGCCACTGACATCCGGGGCTGCCGCCAAGTGGTCTCCCACGGCCATTCCGGTCTGCTGGTTCCCCTCAGCGATCCCGTGCGGCTCGCCACGGCAATCGAGGAACTCGCGCTCGACCCCGCCCTCCGCCGTCGGATGGGCGCGAGCGGCCGACGTAAGGCCGAGGCCGAGTTCGACGACCAGACGGTCGTATCCAAGACATTGGACGCCTACGAACGGGTGCTCAATCCGGCGAAGTCCTGGACGAGGCGCCGGACGGCCTCGTCGGCCACGCGGCCGTCGTAGCGGTCGAGGTAGAGAGTCTCCGCCGCCTGGGTGAGGCGCACGCGTAGCCCAGGGTCGCGGAGCAGTCGTATCGTCGCCGCGGCGAACGCGTCGGGGTCGTCTGCCAGCAGCAGATGCACGCCGTCCGTCACATCCAGTCCCTCCGCGCCGAATGTCGTGGAAACCACCGGAACACGGTGCGCGAAGGACTCCAGGATCTTCACCCGGGTCCCGCCGCCGTAGCGAACCGGCACCACCGCCACCGTTGCCCGCGCCAACTCCTGATCCATGGAGGGGACCTGGCCGACCACGCTCAGCACCCCGGGTTCGTGCAGTTGCCTGACGCTCGTGGCGGGACGGCCGACGAGTCGCACCTCGGTGGCGGGGACCGCGGCCCGAAGACGCGGTGCGACGGCCGTCGCCAGCCACTCCGCCCCGTCGATGTTGGGTGGGTACCCGAGACTTCCCTGGAAGAGAACCACCGGCGGCCCGGCGACGGCCGGGTTCGCCTACCGGTCGCCGCGGCCGTGGGTAGGTGTTGGGGATGACGGTGACGTTCGGCAGTGCGGATCTTGCCGCGTCCAGCTCGCTCGGGACCACGATCCGATCCACCCGCGACGCCACCGATCGCTGGAATCGGTGCCAGTCGTTGCCGTTCACCCGTGTCTGATACCGCCCCAACCGGGCGTGCGCAGCTCCTCGAGTGCGACCGGATCGCAGCTGATCGGCCAGGAGCTCGGCGCGGAGCCCGGCCTTGACGTCTTCGAGATCCATCAAGTCCACCACGGACGGGCCGAAATCGGGCCGTCCGGTCCATTCGTACGCGGCCGGGGTCGAGAACCACACAATGTCATAGGGCGGGCGACCCCAGTCTCGAAGAGCGAGGCGCGGCGCATGGTCGGCCCGCGTCATGACCACCTCGAGTGGGACGCCGCGGCGTGCTGCCCATTCCAACCGCCATCGGATCTGTGAAGACGTGCGAGGAAACTGCACACTCATCGATCGCTGCACGGCGACGGTCGGAGGGAGGGCAAGTCTCGACTCGGCCTGGTCGTGGAGGACGAACAGATCGAGGTCGGTCAGCGAGGCCATCGCCCGCACGACCTGGGCCAAGCGGACAAGGCCACCGCCGAGGGACGGCCACGGCACGTTGTGGGCCACCAGCAGTGATCTCACGGAGTTGCCACCACTCCCGCTGCGACAGCGGCCAGCGCCACCTCCCTGACCTGGCGCACGACGACCTCGCGCTCGAACGACTCGAGGTAGTGCTGGTACGCGGCATCGACCAGTCGTTCGCGCAGATCCGGCTCGGTGAGCAACCGGGCGCACGCCGATGCCAGTTCCTGCCGCGGTGTCGGCCAACAGCGAGTGGCGGCCGTCAACGATGCCGAGGCCCTCTGCGCCGAGCGTGGTGGAGACGACTGGTATCCGGTGTGCGAACGCTTCCAGAATCTTGACCCGGGTGCCGCTGCCGTATCGGATCGGCACGAGGACGACGTCCGCTCGTGACAACTCGAACGCCATGTCGGACACCGGCCCGACGATCGTCGTGGCGGGCGGGTCATGGAGACCGACCAGGTCCGGATTCGACAGACCCACCAGGCGGACGCGCACATCGGGGACCACTGTCCGGAGTGCCGGAGCGATTCGCCCGACGAGCCACCGGGCGCCATCGGCATTCGGCGGGTAGCGAAGGGTGCCGTGGAACAGAACGACGGGCGGGGACCCGACTCGGGACCGTCCCACCGGCCTGTCCGGCCGTGGATACGCATTGGGCACGACCGCCGGATTCCTGATACCGCTGGCGGTCGCCCGGTCGGCATCGAGCTGGCTGCAGAGGACCGTCCGTGTGGCGCGGATCGACGCCGAGCGGTAGAGACGGACCCACCGACGGGCTTCGAGGCGTGAATAGGCCCGGCCGGGCAAACCCCTCCACCGCGAGGCCGCGCCGTGCCTGCCGGCGGCGTCGACCGCAAGCCGGGCCCGGATCTTGTAGTGCTCGAGGTCGTCCACGTCGATCACGACCGGTGCCAGGCCTGAACCGCCGGCGAGCTCCCAGGCTCTGATGTCGAAGCACCACACGAGGTCGTAGGCTCCGGTTGCGAAGCCAGCAAGAGTCCGCATGACCCGGTGTCGGTCGGCAACGGGGACCGCCGCTGGGTGCAACGGCTGGGTGAGGCCTCCCAATCTGACGCCGGAACGGACACCGACCCGACCCACTTTGGCCAGCCCGATCGACGGATCTGGCTCGCCGAAATCGGTGCGCTCGCCGGGTGTGATCGAGAAGAGTTCTGTCGGACCACTCTCGGACAACGCGTGCAACGTCGTGAGGAGACGCAGTCGCGACCCGCTGTTGGCCGGCCACGGGTACTCATAGGCAACCACCAACGTACGCATGCACCCCTCGGCAGCTCGGCGTGAGACCAGGCTGACCGGGCACCCTGGCCGTCCAGGCCGCGCCATGGTAGCGGAACCCGTGCGCCTTCAGCCCCGGGAGACTCCGCTGGTACAGTCCCCTCCCTGCCGGTCCTGACCGCAGGAGGAAGCTCACCGATGACGGCGCATCACCGGAATGATGTCGCTCCTCTGGTCGTGCACGTCATTCCCTCGCCTCGGGGTCGCGGTGCCCAACGTGCGGCGCGCATCCTGGTGGACCGACTCGACGAGCCGGGTGTCTTGCGCCATCTCCTCCTCGGTCTCTTCGCAGGACCGCCCGAGGTCGAGCTCGACCTGTCTCTCGACCATCCCGGAGGCAGTCATCCAGCCGAAGGGTTCGACGCTCGCCTCGCGCTCCGCCTGCGCAGGGTGCTCGCCCGGCTCGATCCCGTCGTCGTCGTGGCCCACGGTGGCGACGCGATGAAGTACGCCTCCTCCGCCTTGGTCTTGACCGGCCGCCCACTGGTCTACTGCGTCATCGGAACGTACGCAGGATCGCCGGCACCACTCCATGTGTGGATGTGGAAGCGGATCATGGCTCGCGCCGATCTCGTCGTGGCTGTCGGCGACGAGGTGCTCGATGAGTGCAGCCGGCGCTTCCGAAGGCCCCCATGGCAAGTGATTGGCATTCCGAACGGACGAGATCCCTCGGAATACCACCCGCAATCCGACGCAGCCTCGTCTGCGGGCTCCACCCTCATCTTCGTCGGGGCTTTGACAACCCAGAAGCAGCCGGACCGGTTCGTCGACGTGGTGCACCGGCTGCGAACCGAGGGTCGTGTGCTCCACGCACAGATTGTCGGCGACGGGCCTCTCGCTGGCCCTCTCGCCCTCTCGGCCACGGCCGAAGGGATCGACCTGCTCGGTGGCCGGTCCGATGTTCCCGAGCTCCTTCGCCACGCGGACGTGCTCGTGTTCACCGGCCGGCCCACGGGGGAGGGCATGCCGGGTGTGCTCATCGAGGCAGGGCTCAGCGGCCTTCCGGTCGTCTCGACGCCCGTGCCTGGGGCGGCTGCCGTTCTCCGTGATGGCAGCACCGGATTGATCGTCGACGACTCGGCCGCCACGATTGCCGCCGCGGTGGGACAGCTGCTGGACGACCCGGAGCGCCGGGCAGCCATGGGGGCGTCGGCCCGTCGTTGGTGCGTGGAGTCGTTCTCCCTGGATCAGATGGCCGATCGCTGGCGGGCCGCTCTGCAGCCGATGGTGGTCGCTCAGGCGCGGACCACTCGACGCGGGGCGCCTGCGTTGGCGCGGCGGGCACGCGCCCTCCTCCACGCGATGCGTTCCCGGCGGGACAACTCCCAGACGTAGCGAGGCGGACGGTGGCGGGGGCCCCGGGGGGTGCACAACAGCACCAGGAATGAGGGAAGCACCACTGCCGCCTCCCGGGTGATCAACCCGAGGTTGCCGAGGGCGGCAAACGCGTAGGCGAACGACGCCGTGAAGACCAGGCACATGATCAGATAGGGGCGGGCCAGCGCTGCTCGAGGCAATATGACCAGCTGCCGGAGCGAGGCCAACACGACTGCCACCAACACAAAGTTCTCGGCTGCTTCCAACCATTCCCCGCTGCTGTGGGCGTTGAAAGGCAACGGGTCGAACAGGACGACGAAGACGTCCTTGGGGAAATACACGGGATTCGCGGAGTAGGTGACGCCGCTGCTTCCGAAACCGGCACCGGTTCCCGAGTTGTTGTGGGCAATCGACGTAAGCGAGATTGAGCCGTTGGTACCGGGGAGAAAATGGAGCGTTACGAAGAGTGCAAGGCCCACCATCGCGGCGAGGACAATGAGGCCGGTGGTACGGCGGCCTGGCTCGAATCGGTTGCTTTCACTGCCTGGTCGAAAGAGCATCGCAATGGTGAATGCGCCAAGGGCCAAGAGCTGCTGGTTGGGTCGAATGAACGCGCCACCCGCCGACGCGGCGAGGACGAGCACGTAGCCACCGCGCCGATGGGCGAGGACTCGGGCACATCCGTACGATGTCAGGCCGAGCAAGAAGACCATGAGTGCTTCTTTGCTCACGTCTGAGGTCCAGAAGACGAGGCTCGGAAGGAAAAAGACCAGATATCCGTACCGGTGACTCCCCTCTTTGCTGAAGGTAAGTGTGAACGCGCGGTAGAAGTAGATGATCCCGATGAAGGAGAGCCAGCTGAACACCAAGAAGGCACCCGCTTGATTGACTCCGAGGATGGCCATCACGACGCCGGTCACGATGCTCACTGAACCGTTGGAGACGATTCCTCCGAGATGGGCCGGCGCCAGCGAGAAATCGAAGTGGCGAAACCCGTTCGCCAGCAGCGCTCCTTGTGAGTCATACCGGAGGTAGTCGGCGACTCCTCCGTAGAGGTGGTCGACCACCCAGATCTGCAGCGGAGCACAGATCAGGTGGAGAAACAGGCAGACGGTCAAGGCTTTGACGAGCCACGGATCACGCTCTGCCTCGGCGACGCGACGGATGACGACGAGTCCGAGGGCGAACAGTGCGATCCCAATGAGGAGGGCGATGACCGGCTGTGAGGAGACCTGTTGTCCGTTAGGCATGAGGACGGGCCGTCTCCGGCGCCTTAGGCCTCCGGGGTCGCGAGGTCGGCAACAGCCCCCGTCTCGTGTGGCATGGCCGACCCCACGTCGGAGCGCTTGACGGTGGGCAGCCGTTCCGTGTCGTACGTCTCGTTCAACTCCTCGTCGGCCAATTCGAGCTCCGAATCTCGGCCCCAGACGTAGCTGTCTTCACGTTCGCGAGCGCGGGTCAGGGCCATGCCGACGACCGGAGCCCCGAGGCGTGTGAGCGCGGTCCTGGTCCTGCGCACGTCGTTGAGCTTGGTGGTTCGCCGCTCCCCGACGACGAGGACCGCGTCTGCGAGGGGCGTCAGTCCCTCGCCATGGTGAACCGAGAGAAAGGATGGCACCTCGAGGATCACGACGTCGACGATCTTCTTCAGCGCGGCGAGCACCTCGGGAGCCCTGATCACGACCTGCGCCGGGTGGCTCACAAAATATCGGAGGTCCAGGCGGGACACGCCGGGGACACCCGTGTCCCCGAGGAGGTCCTCCACATCGGCCGGATCCAGCGACCCAACCTTGAGGCGCGCCTCCATATCCTCCGTCGGATGCTCGGCACCGTTGCCCGAAGAGGTCAATTCCTTCCACCGCGTGTTCGTGGCGAGTGGCAGCTCAGAGCCGTCTGACGGAGCAGCAAGGCCCTCTGTGCCCACGATAACGACGCGCTGTCCGATCTCGGCGCTGATCGTGGCCAAGTTGATCACGACGTCGACCAGCGTCGACTCGGCCCCCGGCGAGGTCACCATGACCACTTTGCGAGCTGCACGTTTGGCCGGGGTCAGTCCTGCCCCGGCACGGGCGATGGGACGGCTCACGGTGTCTCCGGGTAGCTCGGTCCGCTCCCGCTGCGCTCCAACACGGGATCCTCACCGTCGTACAGTCGTTCGTTCTCCTCCTGCGGCGGAGGAGGAAGTGGTTCACGGAATACGGACAGCCAGAGCATCCGATAGGGCTCGGTCGCGTCACTCGAGGCCATGGGAATCTCGGCCGCAACCGGGTAGCCGAACGCCAACTCGGCCCGCTTTGCCGTCTTCAGGCGCCTGTCCAGTAACCACATCGCCAGCGCCAGGAGGGCGCCAATAACCAGACCGATCACCAACCCGGCGGCGACGCGCACCGCACGGGTGTTGACAACCGAGCCAGTGGTGATCTTGTAGACCTCCTGGACGGCGGGTGTGTGCAGCACCTGATAGCCCGTGTACGGCTCCGATATCACCAGGCTCGCCAATTGGTTCTGAAGGGCACCAATTTGCACGTCGAGAGCTTGGGTGGTCACGCCGGGGGGAAACTTGTTGGTCAACATCTCAGAGTAGATGGAAGCCAGCTTCGCTTCCGTCCTCGCTTCGTTCGCTTGCAGACCGGAGGCCGCGATCGAGTTGACATAGTCGCCCAGTGCGGTGTCGAAGGCACTGTTGAGGGAGAGCGACTCGGAGGCTGTTGGCGCCTCGACGTCCACGTTGACCACACCCGCTTGGCCGCTCCCTACGCTCGACCCGTCCGCACTCGGGGGACCGACGAGCGAAAGCCTGGTCTTTACCAACCACAGTGGCCAGTTCAGGCCAGAGTTCTTGCTCGCCGCGGTCAACACCGTGTCCGTACCGCCGTAGTAGAGGATCTGCGCGGGCGAGATCAGACCGCCAGTGTCCCCGGTGGACGCGGTGGGAGGGGATCCAACGGAAGAAGCCGTGAAATATGAGGTCTGAGGCTTCTGCCGGGGCACCGCGAAGCCCACGGCCAACCCGACGAGACCGAAGATAACGATCAGCCACCACCCTCGCAAGAGGGCGCTCCAGTAGTCGGTCCTCTCCATTACCCTCCCGACATCGACGGCATTGACGGCATTGACGGCACCTAGGTACCAGTGAAGGTATCGACCGTACCCGCGAAGGAGTCCAAGCTAACTAGCGGGGCGCAGTCGTTCAATGTCGGGTCCGGGGCCATGGGGCCCCCTCTGTCATGGGGGTTGCCGAAAACGCCGCCCGCGAACGTACGCCTCCTCGTGCGGGATTCCGCCACATTCGAATCTTGACGTTGCCGTTCGCGCCGAAAATAGAGCCAACCGGACCGAACCGACACAACGTTTTGACAACAGAGCTGTCGCGGGCACCCTGGGCGCCCTCCGTCAACGACTCGTGGCGGCGGCTTCCAGCCGGCCGAAGTGGTTGCGCCGAGCGATTGGTTTTGCACCCGACGCGCGGGGGAAGAGGGGTGACAGACGGGTGACGGCACTGGGACGGAACGGGTACCGGCTGGCGCACTCGAGGGCCGGTTTGCAAAGAGGAGGGGTGCGGTGCCCAACCCGACGGCGTCAGCCGCGTGCAGTTTTTGCAGTGCGGCGCTACATTTGCACCGGGTTGCGGGGGGGAGGAGGCGAAGGTTGGTGCGAGGGCGTCGTTCAATGGTCGGTAACGGCGCACAGTGACGCCATGACGGACCCAACTCGCGATCACGGGGGCTCGCGGTCTGCTGCAGTCACATCGGCTCAGGAGACGACAGACCCTTCCGGGAACTTTTCACGTCGGATCGCCGTGGCGGCAAGCCAGGTGCGGGCGCGCCTTCTCTTCATGGTGCTCGATGCCGTCTGCGTGGTCGCCGCGTATAGCGCGTCGGAAGTCTTCTACTGGCGTAACGTTGCGCCGAACGAATACGGCTGGCACTTCGAGGCCTTCGTGCTGATCGTGGTGATCGTGACGCTGGCCTGCAACCGGTTGTACGGGCTGTACGGCCGGATGTGGCAACACGCTGGACTCGAGGAAGCTCGCCAGATCATCGTCTCCACGGCAACGGTCGCGGCGATCCTTGCGGTCCTGTCCCTCCTCATACGGGTAGCTGGACTCCAATTGGTTCACCCGTCGGTGTTGGTCGTCGGGCTGATCTTCGCCACCGCCGGCATGAGCCTGATCCGCTTCCATTCGCGCATCTTCGCCTGGCAGCGTGGCTCGAGGGGAAGTGGCCTTCGGGTGGCGATCGTGGGGAGCCACGGCGCGGCCGCAGCAGCTGTGCGCGAGATGCTCCGCCACCCCGATGCCGGGCTGATCCCGGTGGCCGTGTTCGACGACGACAAGTCCGTGCACGGCAAGTCGCTCGTTGGGGTTCCTGTGGTAGGAGGCATTTGCGACATCCCAGCCGCGACAACCCGCTACATGCTCCAGGAAGTGCTCCTGGCGATACCCAATCCCTCGCCGGAGATGATCGCCGAGGTACTGCGATCGGCAGAGGCAGCGGGAATCACGATGAAGGTGCTCCCGACGATGACCGACGTGGTCAAGGGCCCAACCGGGATGTTTGCCATCCGCCGGGCACGAGAGCCCAACATCGAGGACCTGTTGTGCCGGACTCCGGTCGCGACGGACCTCGAGGGAGTTCGCCGATCCCTCGAGGGACACAGAGTGCTGGTCACGGGCGCCGGCGGCTCTATTGGTTCGGAGATCTGCCGCCAGGTCGCTGGGTTCGGTCCGGAGCTGCTCGTTCTTCTCGACCACGATGAGACCCACCTGCACGACACCGTCTCGGAGATCGACGGACCTTGCCATCAAGCGCTCGTCGACATCAATGACCGCGTGATGCTCTTCGGAGTGTTCGAGCGTTACCGACCCGACGTGGTGCTCCATACGGCCGCACACAAGCACGTCCCGGTGCTCGAGAATCACCCGGTCGAGGCGGCTCGGACAAATGTGTTCGGCACGCTCAACGTGATCGAGGCGTCGGCCGCGGTGGGCGTGAGTCGCTTCTTGTTGGTCTCATCAGACAAGGCAGTACGGCCTTCGAGCGTCATGGGTGCCTCCAAGCGGGTTGCGGAACAAGTGCTGTTGAGCCGATCGCCTGAGAACGGCGCCTACTGTGCCGTCAGATTTGGCAACGTGCTTGGAAGCCGGGGCAGTGTCATTCCCACCTTCGCCAGACAAATCGCTTCCGGCGGCCCAGTGACCGTCACCGATCCCAGAATGACTCGATTCTTCATGAGCGTCGAAGAGGCCGTGCAACTCGTGCTCCAGGCCTCCCTGCTGTCGAAGGGTCTGGATATTTTCATGCTCGAGATGGGCCAGCCCGTCCCGATCATCGACCTGGCCCACCGGATGATTCAACTGTCTGGTGCACGCGTGAACATCGATATCCCGATCACGGTGACTGGTATCCGACCTGGTGAAAAGCTCGAAGAGGACCTCCGCGGAATCTGACGAAGAAGTCCTCGGGACCGACCACCCGTCAATCTCGAGGCTCTTGCCCATCACCGCGCCGACGGCATGGTTCGACTCTTGTATCGGGCAGCTGGCCGAGGCCACGCGTCGAGGCGAAGAGGATCGCGTCCGCCGACTTCTCTTCGCCATTGCGGACTCCCCGCTCGATGGCGAACTGTCGAGCCTGCCCGCTCTCGGCACAAACATTGACGGAGGGCACTTGACCGCACTTCCGGGCGCCCACCGTCGACACGGGCCCGCCGTCTCTAGCCCAAAACTGAGCGGGTAGCCCGGTGGGCGATAAGAAGGTCGATCGGCTTGTCGTCATCGGGCAGGGCTACGCGGGCCTCCCCGTCGCTATGCGGGCGGTCGAGGTCGGCTTCGACGTCGTTGGTTTCGACGTGGACGTGTCCAGGATCAAGCGCTTGGCTGCCGGAGAGTCACACGTCGAGGACGTGTCGAGTGACGTCATTGCAAGAGCGCTGGCCACGGGGCGCTACGAGCCAACCGACGACCCCGAACGAACACGGGGATTCGACTTTGCCGTTATCGATGTCCCGACACCCCTCACCGACGGGGTGCCGAACCTCTCACACGTCAGGGATTCGGCCGCAACGCTGGCCACGACGCTGCGCGCTGGAGCAACAGTGATCCTCGAGTCCACGACCTACCCCGGAACGACCGAGGACCTGTTGGCCGGCATCCTCGAAGAGGGATCGGGTCTCGTGGCCGGAAGCGATTTCCATCTCGGCTACAGCCCAGAGAGAATCGACCCCGGCAACTCGACTTGGAGCTTCGCCAACACACCGAAAGTCGTCTCGGGTGTCGACAAGCGTTCGCTCGAGGCCGTGCAGACGTTCTACGATCGCCTGGTCGAACGGACGATAGCGGTGTCGGGCACCCGCGAGGCGGAGCTGTCCAAATTACTAGAAAACACCTTCCGCCATGTGAACATCGCACTGGTCAACGAGTTGGCCGTGTTTGCAGATGCCATGGACATCGACATCTGGGAGGCCATTGATGCAGCCTCGACCAAGCCGTTCGGCTACCTCCGATTCACGCCCGGTCCCGGGGTAGGCGGCCATTGCCTTCCCATTGATCCCAGCTACCTTTCGTGGGAGGTTCGCCGAAGCCTGGGCCAACCGTTCCGGTTCGTGGAACTGGCCAACGACATCAACGCGCACATGCCGGACTATGTGGTTTCCCGGCTGACGTTGGCACTCAACCGGCAGCAACGTGCGGTCAACGGCTCACGGGTGCTGCTCCTGGGCTTGGCCTACAAGCCCAACACGGGCGACATCCGCGAGTCCCCCGGCATGGTGATCGCTCAGAGCCTCAAGTCGCTCGGCGCCGATGTCCGGGTTGCCGACCCACACGTCGCTCCCGACTCTGCCGATGTGCTGCACGTCGAGCTGACGGCAGACGAGGTGCAGCAGGCGCATGCGGTGGTGGTCGTGACGGATCACGACGCCTTCGACTACGACATGGTCAGGGATCGCGCGCGCTACGTGCTCGACACCCGCAACCGGATCCGGGGACCGCGCGTCGAGTTGTTGTGACTGCCCTCTACCTGCGGTGAAGGTGGTCGTCACCGGCGGCGCCGGGTTCATCGGCGCCAACCTCTGCCGGAGGCTCGTGCGAGAGGACTTTGTCGCACACGTGGTGGCCCTCGACGATCTTTCGACCGGCTCGCGCGAGAACTTAGCCGAGTCGCCCTCGGTCGAACTGCGGGAGGGCACGATCTTGAGTGCGGACGATCTCGATGCCGCGATGACGGGCGCCAACGCGGTCGTCCATCTGGCCGCCCGCCCTTCGGTCATCCGCTCCCTGGCTGATCCCATGGCGACCCACGTGGTCAACGCCACCGGGACAATGATGGTGTTGGAGGCCGCGCGGCGTCACGGCATGCCCCACGTTGTCCTGGCGTCGTCCTCGTCGGTGTACGGCGCCAACCCGAGGCTGCCCAAACGGGAGGACATGACGCCGATGCCGGTCAGCCCGTATGCCGCGAGCAAGCTCGCCGCGGAGATGTACGCCCTGTCATACGGTCATTCCATGGGACTTCCGGTCTTGGCCTTCCGCTTCTTCAACGTCTTCGGGCCCCTGCAACCGGCCGAGCACGACTATGCCGCTGTCGTACCGGCCTTCGTCTCGTGTGCCCTCGCCGGAACGCCGCTGCCCGTGCATGGAGACGGCAACCAGACCCGTGACTTCACGTTTGTCGACACCGTGGTGTCCGTACTCTCCTGCGCGATCAGTCGCCGCGTGACCGATCCCCAGCCGGTGAACCTTGCCTATGGGTCGCGGGTGTCACTGTTGGAGTTGATCACGGTCCTAGAGAAGGTGATGGGCCACGAGCTTCGGCGCGACCATACCGGAACGCGCGCCGGCGATGTGCGTAACTCCCAAGCCGATCACACACGCCTCGAGCGCGATGTTCCCGGAGGTTCGACCGACGCCACTAGAGGAAGGATTGCGGGCCACAGTGGAATGGTTCCGGGCGATCCACTGACAGGTGCGAGCGGCCGGGTGGTGCTCCTGGCGGGTCCGGGGTACAGCACGGACATCGTCGCCAACTACCTCGCCTCTCGGGTGTCGGATTTGGTCGTGGTGGTGGAGGACCCGCCCTCGCGCCTGCAAATGGCCCGGCGACGGGCTCGACGAGCGGGCTGGCTCAGCGTCGCGGGCCAAATCCTCTTCGTCGCCGGGCTCCAACCCCTGCTCCGACACCGGGGTGCGCGTCGCCGAGCCGCCATCCTCGGGGCAGCATCCCTCGACGGGACGCACAGAACCCCTGCTCATCGGGTGCCGTCGGTCAACGATCCCGAGACCGTCGCCCTCCTCACCTCCCTTCAGCCCGCTGTGGTCGTAGTGCACGGGACACGGATCATCGCGGCCCAGGTACTGGAGTCCATGGCGTGTCCGGCGATCAACGTGCACGCCGGCATCACGCCCCGCTACCGAGGCGTCCACGGCGGGTACTGGGCCCTGGCTGAACAGCACCCCGAATGGGTCGGGACGACGGTGCACCTGGTGGACCCCGGAATCGACACCGGTCGGATCTTGGGACAAGTCACGTTTGCGGTGACCAGCGAGGACACGATTGGCACCTATCCGGACCTGCATTTGGTCCACGGTCTCCCGCTCCTCGGAGCACAAATCGCAAAAGTGATCGCGGGGAGAGAGCTCGAGCCGATACCGACGGGCATCGCCCGCGGCTCGAGCCTCTACTACCACCCGACGCTCTGGGGCTACTTCTGGCGTCGCTGGCGTCACGGGATCCGCTGAACGGCGCAAGGACATTGGGCCCCCGCCCATTGGCGACGCTCGGTGGTTCCCTTCTCGGCGTGTCTACTACCATCGGTTGGGCCCTCGGCCTCACCGGAACGAACTCGGAACCCGTGCGGCAACGAACGACGCGGGTGGAAGAAATGGAGGGTGAGTATGCCCGATCGGCCTGGGGCCCTGGTCATCTCGCTCGACTTTGAGCTGCACTGGGGCGTACGGGATCACGTGGGGCGAGGCGATGCCCTGTATGGTCGACTGCCCGAGGCCCGGCGAGCCGTCCAGGACTTGTTGGCGGTGTTCGCGGCGCGGCGCATCCGCGCGACGTGGGCGACCGTCGGGTTCCTCTTCGCCTCGAACCGCGGTGAGCTCGAAACCCACCTGCCCAGCGACCGACCGACCTACGCGTGCCCGGAACTGGACCCCTACACCGAGCCGATCGGGCTCGACGAGGAACATGATCCCGAGCACCTGGCGGGTTCGCTGGTCGATCGAATCGGCTCCTGTGGGGGGCAGGAAGTGGGGTCGCACACCTTCTCGCACTACTACTGCCTCGAACCCGGGCAGACCGAGTCCACTTTCCGGGCCGACCTGGCCGCGGCCAGGTCCATCGCCGGTTGCCGCGGCGTGGAGCTGACCAGCCTGGTACTGCCCCGCAACCAGTGGCACCCGGGGTACACCACGGCCGTCCTTGATCTGGGGTTTCTCGGCATCCGCGGTCCCCAGCTCGGATGGGGCCATCGTGCCCGACCGGGCGGCGACCGGAGCATCGTCCGTCGCGGTGTGCGATTGACCGACACCTACTTGGGCGTTTCACCGCCCCCCACAACCGGATGGGGCGAAGTCCTGGAGCCATCGGGACTGAGCAACGTGCCGGCGAGCGCTTTCCTGAGGCCGTTCAACCCCGGCCGCCAGCGGCTCGAGCCTCTGCGCCTGGCACGGCTGCGCTCGGGACTACGTGACGCGGCGCGGCGTCACCGTATCTTTCATTTGTGGTGGCATCCGCAGTAATTTCTCGCAGCACCGGTCCGAGAACTTCGCCGTGCTCGAGCGGGTCCTCGACGAATTCGACCGGTTAGCCCTCGCCGAGGGCATGCAATCACTGAACATGGCGGATGTCGCCACCTGCGTCGCGCCGACTGGATCGGGGCGGGACACTCCGCCGTGATCGTGAGACCGACCGTTGCGCCGCTCAGCGCGTCGTCACGAGAGGGTCTTGGCCGCCGCATTGATCTGCGGCACTAGCCACTGAGCCACCCACAGTGAGCCGTCCGGCAAATAATGGACCCCATCCGGTCGGAGGATTTGCTGCACCGACGACGGAGTTGCATCGAACCCGTTGACCACATAGGAGCAGGGGGGGCCCGAAGCACACACCCGGGACTCGAGGTCCACGACAGCGACGTGGTCGGGGTGCTTTGCCGCGACCTTTCTGAGCAGGGCGTTCATTCTCTCATAGGCCACATCCCCGGCATCTGGACGGCCGCCTCCGTGCGCCAGGGGGGTGTTCAAGAGCGCGCCCACGTTCTCGGAGTTCGCCCCGTTGACGTGATGGACCTCCGGTGGCTCCAACAAGAGGATGACTTTGGCCCCGGTGGCGACGAACTTCTCCACGCGGGTTTCCATTCGTTGCAACATCACCTGTTCCCACTCGGCAGAGCCCGATGTGAGGACCTTGTTTCCGTGCGGAGTATTCACCACGATCGAGCTCTGCTCGTCCGTGCTCCCCCAGACAATCAGGCTCGGACGGTACCGCTGGATGGCCAGGACTTCGGCACGATTCGCTTCGGCCTGGCAGAGGTCGGTGTACGCAACGGCATTCGAACCGTACACGTAGACCGGCGCGAGTTCACCGCTGACCACCCCACATCCGACAATGGCGCCGTTGTGGAATTGCATTCCATACGAGGGGCCGACGGCTTCGAGGCCGGGGAGCAGGGTGCACGCCGTCGAGTCCCCGATCAGCACGACCGACTGATCCTGTTCCCCGGGTTTGCTCGTTCGCGGCGGGGGACGGGACGAATCCGGCGTGCGCAGCCCCGAGACGACGCTCGAAGGCGGCGCATGACAGACGGAGCCCGACGTCGCCGTCGCGAGGCTCCCGAGGTCAACGGTGGGCCGGCGTTCCTCGTAGGTCGTCACCGCGAGCGTGGCGACGACCAGGCAGAAGCCCATGACGAGACTGGCCCATCGTCGCTTGCTCAGGAATTTGGCCTGGCGTATCGGATTCTCGATGAACTTGTAGGTCAGCGCGGCCAGCCCCGTCGAGAAGAGCAAGAGCAAGACGTTGTCCCACGCCGGAAGGGTCGTCACCCCGCGGCTTTGCGCGGCGATCTCGAGGACCGGCCAGTGCCACAGATAGAGCGAGAAGGAGATGAGGGCGAGGAACGGGAAGGGCTGGAGGCGGAGCAGGCGTTCGACCCCCCACGTGGGCGCGGCCGCACCGGCTGCGATGACGAGACCGGCGGCGAGGGTCGGAATGGCGACGAGCGCACCTGGGTACACGTCGGCCGGGGTGAGCGTGACGCTCGATATCAGGATCACCGCCAGTCCCACCCACGATGCGATGGCCGCCCAGGACTGCGGAATGCGCTGGAGCTGTCGGCTGTGCACCGCGATGAGCGCCCCCAGTGCCAGCTCCCAGGACCGGACTGGCAACGAGAAGTAGGCGCTCTGCGCGTTCGACGCGGTGAACACGATCGAGTACGCGTAGGAGGCGACGATGACGGCGACCAAGAAGACGGTCAGTCGCATCCGGAACGACCCCCGACGCGCCCACCACGCCAGGAAGAGAAAGACTGCCGGGTACACGATGTAGAACTGCTCCTCGACGCCCAATGACCAGTAGTTGAGGAGCGGCGAAGGGGGCGCCTGCGACACGAGGTAGTTCGTGTCCGTGGCCTCGTAGTGGACATTCCCGAGGAAGAGCGCGGCCCATTTACCGTCGACCGCGGTCTCGTGCCCGACCAGGGTGCCGAGCGAATGGTAGGTGGCGATGACCGTGACGATGATGACGAGCGTCGCCATCGGGATGATGCGCCGCGCCCGGCGTCCGTAGAAGTTCCGCAGGGACGTGTGCCCTGTCGACGTGCGCTCACGCAGCAGCAGCCCGGTGATCACGAACCCCGAGATCACGAAGAACACCTCGATACCGACGTAGCCACCGGTGAAGGGAGGTATTCCGGCGTGATAGACGAGGGCCAGGAGGATGGCGATGGCGCGCAATCCCTGCACGTCAGGCCGAAAGCTGCGATCTCCCGGTGGGGTCCCCGCCTCACCGCCCGAGGGCTGGAGGCGTTCGTCAGTCGGGGCCTGCGCGCCAATCACGATCTCGGTGCGCCGCCCGGAGACGCAGAGTCCTCTCCTACCCCCCCACGCCTTCCGACCACTTCCTGACCATAGCCCTCAGCCAAAGAGCCCCTCCAGCAGGAGAATCCGCGATTCCTCCCCGCAAACCCACGTGAGTGCTGCGAGGCGGCCCGTGTCAGGCCGTCGGATGACACTAGATCCCGACCGGCGGCGTTTGGGCGCGGCGCCGCTCAATTCACGCTGGCCGTGGTGCCACCATCGAGGGGAGCAAACCGTCCCCGACACATCATGAGAGGCCTTTGGCGGCCGCGGCGATCTGCGGCACCAGCCACTCGGCCACCCAGAGCGAAGACGCGTCGGACACGTAATGGAGCCCATCTGGACGCACGGTCTGAATCAGGGACGTTGGCTTCGGGTTGAAGGCGGCGATCACGGCCGGACAGGGCGGGCCCGAAGGGCAAACCCGAGACTCGAGATCCACGACGGCGGCGTCGCGTGGGTGTCGCGCCGCGACGTCTCTCAGGAGAGCGTTCATCTGCGCGTAGGACGCGTCATAGTTCGCGGTGGCCGAATGAACCGGCGGCGGCTCCAGCAGTAGGACGACCTTGGCGCCGGTTGCGAGGAATTGCTCCACGCGGGCGTTCATCCGGCTCAACATCACTGACTTCCACTCCGCCGACCCGGAGTCGACGACCGTCGTCCCTGTACGAGTGTGCACGAGCAGAGAACTGCGCTCGTCGGTGCTTCCCCACACGATCAAATTCGGACGATAGCGTTCGATTGCCAGAGATTCGGCGCGATTTGCTTCGCCCTGACACTCATCTGTGTACGCCGTAAAGTTGGACCCATTGGAGTAGTAGGGCGCGATGGCTCCGCTGACGACTCCACATCCGATCACGGCACCATTTTCGAATCGCATCCCGTAGGAGGGACCCACCGCGTAGAGACCTCGAAGCAGAGTGCACGATGTCGAGTCTCCGACCACGACGACCGACTGATACGGCCCGGCGGAAGTCTTTGCTCCCAGGGGGTGGCCGGCGGAGTAGGTGGATCGCAACCGCGAGACATCACCCGGAGACGGTGAACGGCATATGGATCCGGGCGTCGCTGCTGCGAGAGTGCCGAGGTCCACCGTCGGCCGTTGCCGTTCATAGGTGGTGACAACGAGGGTGGCGCCGATAAGGCAGACGCCGAGGAGGATGCTGGCCGATCGTCTCCCTACCAGGAACTTCGAATGGCGCACCGGGTTCTCGAGCATCCAATAGGTGGCCGCGGCGGCCAACGTCGCAATGAGGAGCAGCACGACGTTGTCCCAGACGGGCAAGGTCGTTGCCCCTCGGTTCTGGGTCACAATGATGAGAATCGGCCAGTGCCATAGGTACAGCGAATACGAGATCAGCCCGAGCAGTTGAAACGGCTTGTGCCGGAGGAGGCGTTCGACGCCCCATGCCGGCCGCGCCGCACCTCCGGCAATGACGAGGCCCGCGCCGAGGACGGGAATGGCCACCAGGGCGCCTGGGTAGACGGTCGTCGAGGTCAACGTCAGGCTTGCGGTCACGATCGCCGCAAGGCCGAGCCAGGAGACGAGTGCCGCCCAGGGCCCAGGCAGGCGACGGAGGCTTTGGCCGGCGACCGCGATGAGACCGCCCAATGCCAGCTCCCAGGCCCGCGTCAGTGGAGAGAAGAACGCAGTGGGAGCGTTGGTCGAGGTGAGCACGATGGAGTACGTGTACGAGGCCACGATGACGGCGACCAGCACAATCGTAAGCCGGCTGCGCAGCGACATCCCTCTGGCCAAACGTGCGGTGATCAGGAACACCGTCGGGTAGACGATGTAGAACTGTTCCTCGACCGCCAGGGACCAAAAGTTCTGGAGCGCTGAGGGCGGCTGTTGCGAAGCGAGGTAATTCGTTTGTGCCGCCGCGAAGTGGAAGTTGGCGAGAAACAAGGCAGCCCACTGGCCGTCGACCGCGGTCTCGTGGCCTGCCAGCGACCCCAGAGAATGGAACGCCGCCACAACGGTGACGATGATCACCAGGCTTGCCGCAGGGATGATGCGTCGGGCCCGTCGTCCGTAGAAGGTGGTGATCGACGTCCGTCGCGTCGCCACCCGCTCCCTGAGCAGGACCCCGGTGATCACGAAACCCGAGATCACGAAGAAGACATCGACTCCGACGTAGCCGCCGCTGATGCCCGGAATCGCGGCGTGATATAGGACGACCAGGAGAATCGCCACCGCGCGGAGTCCCTGAACGTCGGGACGGAAGGGGCGGTCACCGGGTGCAGTTCCGGCCTCGCCGCCGGCGGCCGTGTGACGGGCGATGGCGACCGACATCACGCGGTTCGAGACGCTCCGCCCGAGGCCGGAGGATCTGCCAAGGCGACCACCGTCAGACCATAGTCCTCGGGCACAGAACCCCTCCAGGAGGACTCTTCTCCTCTGCTCACCTCGCTTCTCGAGTGGGCTCTGCGAGCGATCTCTTGTGCGCCCTCGAACCAGGTTTCGATTCGCAGGGTATCCCTCGGGGGTCCCAGTGCATTCGACGGGACGACGGATCACCGGAATCGTCTCCCGCCTTCGGATGTCCTCGGACATGCACGGACGTTCGAGGACACTCCGGCCCGGGTACGCGAGACGCGGAGGCCGGAGACTGAGGTGATCAGCACCGCCGACCACATTTGAAACAGCATTGCTACCATCGGCCTCAGTGCGAGTGAACGCGAGGTCGACGAGGAGGTCCGCGTCGATGATCGTTCGATCTGAGCATCGCCCTGGTCCGCCGCCGTGCCGGCAACGCCGAAACCATGGATCCCGCGAGCACGGCGCACCGAGATCGTGATTGGCGCGCAGGCCCCGACTGACGAACGCCTCCAGCCCTCGGGCGGTGAGGCGGGGACCCCACCGGGAGATCGCAGCTTTCGGCCTGACGTGCAGGGATTGCGCGCCATCGCCATCCTCCTGGCCCTCGTCTATCACGCCGGAATACCTCCCTTCACCGGTGGCTACGTCGGTATCGAGGTGTTCTTCGTGATCTCGGGGTTCGTGATCACCGGGCTGCTGCTGCGTGAGCGCACGTCGACAGGGCACACGTCCCTGCGGAACTTCTACGGACGCCGGGCGCGGCGCATCATCCCGATGGCGACGCTCGTCATCATCGTCACGGTCATCGCCACCTACCATTCGCTCGGCACCCTGGTCGGGCACGAGACCGCGGTCGACGGTAAATGGGCCGCGCTCTTCCTCGGGAATGTCCACTACGAGGCCACGGACACGAACTACCTCGTGTCGCAGGCGCCCCCTTCGCCGCTCCTCAACTACTGGTCATTGGGCGTCGAGGAGCAGTTCTACATCGTGTACCCGGCAGTCTTTCTCTTCCTGGCGTGGTGGGCGCGTCGGGGGTCGTTCCGGATGCGACTGACCGTCTTCTTGGTCGCCGTCATCGTCGCCTCCTACGCGTACTCGATCGTGTTCACCGCGTCGAACGCGCAGAGCGCCTACTTCTCGTTGCCAGTCCGGTCCTGGGAGCTGGCACTGGGGGCGCTCATCGCGGTGCACAGCCGACAGCTCCAGCGCATTCCGCAGTCCTGGGCGGCCATCGCATCGTGGGTGGGACTGGCGGTGATCCTGATATCGAGCGTCACGCTCACCCCGGCCGACGTGTACCCAGGTGCGCTCGTCGCCATTCCGACCCTCGCCGCCGGTCTCGTCATCGCAGCCGGTGCGGCCGCGCCCACGTGGGGGGTCGAACGCCTGCTCCGCCTCCAGCCCTTCCCGTTCCTCGCCCTCATCTCCTTCTCGCTCTATCTGTGGCACTGGCCGGTCCTCGAGATCGCCGCGCAAAGCCGCGGGGTGACGACCCTTCCGGCGTGGGACAACGTCTTGCTCTTGCTCTTCTCGACGGGGCTGGCCGCGCTGACCTACAAGTTCATCGAGAATCCGATACGCCAGGCCAAATTCCTGAGCAAGCGACGATGGGCCAGTCTCGTCATGGGCTTCTGCCTGGTCGTCGCCAGCCTGACCGTGATCACCGTCGAGACGCATCTGCACGATGCAGGGGCGCTCGCCACGCCCGGCTTGGCCAATCTCGGGATGGGGGATTCCTGCCCAGCTCCGACGCAGCAGCAACTGGCGACGTGGAGGGGAGGGCGCACTTCGACGAACCACCGGGTCGCAGCCAGAGTCCTCCTCGTCGGAGATTCGACCGCCTGTACCATGCTCCCCGGGCTCGCCGCTGTGGGGGCTCCCGTCGGGGTCGACGTCGAAGATGCCGCGGTCATCGGCTGTGGCGTGGTCAGCGGTGAAATCGCCCCCCGTCTGGTCAACGGCTCGAACGTCAACAGGGCGTCCTCGCTCTGCCAGACCCGGGCCATCGAGGCGGAAAACCGCGCCCTCCGGTCAGGGCGGCCGAACGTGGTCGTGTGGGCCAGTTCGTGGGAGCGAGAGGCGCTGCTCGTCGGAAGTGGCAACGGCCAGAAGGTTCTGGAGCCGGGCTCGGCGCAGTGGTACTCCGTATTGCAGAAGCGGATGCAGGAACGAGTGCGGCAGTTCACGTCAACGGGCGCCACCGTTGTCATGTTGACGCAACCCCCTTTCGTCCTGCCCGGGAATCTCGCCAGCCAAAAGCCCCAAGACGAGTCTTTCGAACGCCTGAATACGTTGTTGACGGACTTCGCCACCCGAATACCTCGAGTACGAGTCGTCGATCTCGCCGCGCAGGTCTGCCCCTCAGGTCCACCCTGCCCGATTCTCGTGGACAACATCTGGGTGCGCGGTGACGGTGAGCACTACACAACGGAGGGTTCGGTGTGGGTGGCGCGCTGGCTGATGCCACAACTCGGGATCCGTGCCCTCGACAAATCGATCAGCCCGTTGCCGGAGATCACGGTGGTCGCACCATCACGTGGCGCCGTCGTGAAGGGGACGCGCCCGATCGCGGCGGTGGCCTCCTTCAACATCGGCGTGGCAAGAGTCGAGTTTCAGGTCAGCGGGGGCTCGTTGACGAACCACGTCATCGGTTTCGCAAGCTTCAAGAAAGGCTTCTGGGGTCTGTACTGGCACACGGGCGACGTTCCGAACGGCACGTATGTGCTGCGGAGCGTCGTCTTCAACTCGGCCGGCGATCGCAGCATCGGCAAGGACATCACGGTCAGAGTCGCGAACTAGTCCCGAGTTCCCCTGACCGTCTCCCTCCGTCGCTTCCTCGCGCTGGCGGCAAGAAGAGCAACGAGACCCGTCGCCACGACACCGAGACAGGTCCGAGTCCCGGCCTGGAGCTCCGCAGAGAACCGTTTGACACCGGACTCGATCGCCTCGCCGTGAAAGTCTGAGAGCTCCGCGGCCAGCGTGGCCCGATTCCACAAGGTGACGCCGTTCGAATTTGCCGCCGTGACGGCTTCCTCCGAATAGTTCGACGAGGTCACCACGAGGGCGCGGGCCACCCCGTAGCGGTCCCTGGCGACGACCGCCCGGTGCACCGCATCATGGCGCACCATTCCGGTCCACCGCTTCACCTGCACGATCGTTCGCCCCCGGGGGCCGGAGATGAGTAGGTCCGCGCCGAAGTCCCTCCTCGCGCCGAGCCGGGTGACTCGATAGCCCTTGGCGGCGAAGTAGTACTCGAGGAGTGCTCGGAATTGGCGCCCGGTCATGGCGTCGACGGCGGCCATGCCCGAGCGTTGATAGGCCTCGCACTCCTTGATGCCGCGCGCACCCAGACCAGCCACTCCGGCAAGGACGAGCACGACGACGCCAAGCACGAGTGGACCGCGGCCAACGGAACCCAGCGCCGCACCGAGCGCGAGGAGACTCGCACCGACGAGCGCGACGACTCGAGCGGGGTATTGGCGGAAGAAGGAACGGGCGAGCTCCTTCTTCGGGACCCGATCTGGGCTGTGCGGAGCTGAGGCGTTCGCCGTCCGAGGGGCACTGGCTCGCGCCGGGCCCGGGCCCGGCTGGTGCGGAGGGGGTCGGTGGGAAGAAGCCTCTCGGGACGAACTGTCGTGCCGGTCACTCTCGGGCGTACGAGCCCCCGCTCGGAGCGAGCGGTCGTACGCGGATCTGCGGACCGGGTCCGACAGGACTTCGTACGCTTCCTGGACCTGGCGGAAGAGAGCCGCCGGCCCGTCGAGGTCGGGGTGGATCCTTTGGATCAGCTTGCGGTACTTCGCCCTGATCTCGTCGGACGAAGACGTGGACGAGACGCCCAAGATGTCGTAATAGGTGTCCCAGCCCACCTTTCAACTATGCCATTGTCCCCGACGGGTACGAAGCTTCATGGGGGTTGGAACTCCTCACGCTGTTCCGTTCGGCGGGTTCAGCGCGGGCATCCGCACCGCCGCCTCCACCTCCGAGCCCGCCGACGGATCCGGGACGAGCGGCCCACCCGAGACCGGGGCCATCCAGACGTGCATCATCGGCTCGGTGACCTCGTTCACGCTGTCGGCGGCACACGAGGAGCCGTTGTCGTTGCCCACGACCGTCCCGCCGCCCGGGCTGAAGCACAAGTCGGTGTGGATGTGCCACTGTGTGAGACATCCTCCTGGTTGCGGTGGCGTCTGGCCCTTGGGCACGAGGTACATGGCGGCAGAGAGCACCGCACCGTGCGCAGTGTTGACATAGACCAGCGATGGGATGGCGTTCGGGTCGAGGGTTCGGCCCGAACGGTAGATCCACGGGTTGATGTAGTGCACGATCCGCTGACCCGTCGGCGTGACCGGGACGTACCCGGCCGCCTTCGCGGCGGCGAGGCTCGTGTATGTCTGGGCGGCCGCCACCGTCTGGTCCACGAGCTGCACGGCCGCCTGTTGCTGCGCGGACGTCGGTTGCGCCGTGCAGTTGGGCTCGACCATCTTCATGCCGGTCATCATCGAGGACATGTTGTCGGGCCACTCGATGTTGCCCGCCGGCGAGGTCGTCGGCAGGGAGAGGGGGGCGGCCGAGGGTGTGGTGGCCGATCCTGCGGTGCTCGACATGCCGGGCATGCCCGCCATGGAGGATCCCGTGCCGTGGGCGGGTGCGGCCGTGCCGGCGGGTACCGCTGCGCTCGAGGCCGCGGCGATGAGGTTCGTGCCCAGGAGTGACACCAAAGCCACCGGTACGGCCACAGGCGCGAGCGCGTACTGCCGGGCCGGCGCGCGCGACGCGGCCGGCGAGAGCACCACGAGCGCCGCCGCCGCCTCGATCGTGGTCGTGACGAGGCCGACGAGGTCCATCGTCTCCCACCCGCGCAGGATGTAGAAGGCGTAGAAGCACGCCGTCCCGCCGAGCATGGCGACCGCGACGACGCGCCAGTACCGGCGCGCCATGAACGTCCACCAGAACGCCAGGGCGAAGCCGACGGCGTCGACGACGAAGAGGATGGCGGTGACCCGCTCGTCGGCCCAGTGCGTCGGCACGATCACCGCGTGCACCAAGGCGCCGACGAGCGTGCCCAACAGGACGACCTTGGCGGCGAACGAGAGTCCGTCCAGGCGTCGCTGCACGCGCACCGCCCAGCCCGTCTCCCGTGCCGCCAGAGCCCGCAGGCCGGCGAGCGCCATCCACACCACGGGCCCGATGAGCACGAGCGCGTAGAGGCCGGGCAGGTGCTCGTTCGGCACCGACAGCACGCCGTTCGAGCCTGTCATCTGCATCACCATGTCCTTCATCGCCCCTCCTTCCGCTCTCTCTGCGCAGGTTAGGAAGGGGATGTGAGGGTTCCGTGAGGGGGCTTGAGGGGAGTGTGCCCCGGCGCACCCGAGGCGGCCTATTGTGGGGGCGGGTTCGAGGCCTCCGACAGAGGTCGGAGCACGTGCGTTGCGCTTCCGCCGTCCGGCCCGATGCACTCGTGCGCGACCGCGCGCGTTCATCCGACCCAAAGGAGCATGCAGATGACTTCCCCGCCCTTCAAGGTGGCAGACCTCTCCCTCGCCGCGTTCGGACGCAAGGAGATCGAGCTGGCCGAGCACGAGATGCCCGGCCTCATGGCGATGCGGGCGGAGTACGCCGCCGGCCAGCCACTGGCCGGCGCCCGGGTGACCGGATCACTGCACATGACCGTGCAGACGGCCGTGCTCATCGAGACGTTGATCGCATTGGGTGCCCGTGTGCGCTGGGCCAGCTGCAACATCTTCTCGACCCAGGACCACGCGGCGGCGGCCGTCGCCGTCGGGCCGAACGGCACTGTGGACGACCCCTCGGGTGTCCCCGTCTTCGCCTGGAAGGGTGAGACGCTCGAGGAATACTGGTGGTGCACGGAGCATGCGCTCCTCTGGCCCGGCGAGGGTGGCCCCAACATGATCCTCGACGACGGCGGTGACGCCACGCTTCTCGTGCACAAGGGCGTCGAGTTCGAGAAGGCGGGTTCCGTGCCCGACCCGTCCACTGCCGAGTCGGAGGAGTTCGCCGTCGTGCTCGCCCTCCTCGGGCGCAGCCTCTCGGAGGACCCGGGGCGCTGGACGTCGATCGCCAACGGGATCAAGGGCGTGACCGAGGAGACGACGACCGGAGTGCACCGCCTGGTCGACATGGCGAAGAAGGGCGAACTGCTCTTCCCCGCCATCAACGTCAACGACTCGGTCACCAAGTCGAAGTTCGACAACAAGTACGGCTGCCGCCACTCCCTCGTCGACGGGATCAACCGCGCCACCGACGTCCTCATCGGCGGCAAGGTCGCCGTCATCTGCGGCTACGGCGACGTCGGCAAGGGCTGTGCCCAGTCCCTGGCCGGCCAGGGGGCCCGCGTCGTGGTGACCGAGGTGGACCCCATCTGCGCGCTCCAGGCGGCTATGGAGGGATTCCAGGTCACCAGGCTCGAGGACATCCTGCCCGAGGCCGACATCGTCATCACGACCACGGGCAACAAGGACATCATCCGGGCCGAGCACATGGCCGGTATGAAGCATCAGGCGATAGTGGGCAACATCGGTCACTTCGACAACGAGATCGACATGGCCGGCCTGGCCAAGATCGACGGCATCGAGCGGGTGAACATCAAGCCGCAGGTCGACAAGTGGGTCTTCCCGGACGGCCACGCCGTCATCATCCTCTCGGAGGGCCGGCTGCTGAACCTCGGGAACGCCACGGGGCACCCGAGCTTCGTCATGTCGAACTCGTTCACCAACCAGACGATGGCGCAGATCGAGCTGTTCACCCAGACCGGCCAGTACGTGAACGACGTCTACGTGCTCCCCAAGTACCTCGACGAGAAGGTGGCCCGCCTGCACCTCGACGCGTTGGGCGTCAAGCTCACCGAGTTGACGCAGGAACAGGCCGACTACATCGGCGTGCCAGTGGAAGGGCCCTACAAGCCCGACACCTACCGCTACTGAGCGCGGGGCGCGTCAGCCCAGCGTGGCGGAGGCCAGGACCGTCCCGCTGGGCGACACGACCTCCGCGGTGCGGATGTCTGCGGGGTCGACGGGCAGGGGGGCGGCCCAGGCCCCGTAGCCCTCGCGGGCCACGAAGGTCCCGACGTGGTGCGACACGCCGTTGCGGGTCACCACGACGCAGCTGACCGTGCCGTGCGCCGCCGAGTCGTCCAGCATCATCGACATCCACGGATCGGCGCCGCTGAAGGCGGCGACGCGCCCGACGGCGTGCCCGTCCTGTACCAGGTCGGCCGCGAGCACCTTCGGGTGCGCCTGGCCGGACGCAGCCACCGTCCGCGACGGGGACGAGCCGGAGAGGCCCAGCCCGAGGCCGAGCGCCAGCGCGGCGGCCGCGGCCGCGACGGTCACGGGCACCCAGTAGGCCGGACGGAGACGCCGGAGCCGACCACGTCGCGACGGCACCTCGCGCACGCCCATGCGCTCGAAGAGGCGCACCTCGAAGCCCACGGGCGGCTCGATGTCCGGCGCCGCCTGGACCACCGTGTCCGCCACCCGCGAGAGCTGCTCGAGCTCGTCCGCGCAGCGCGGGCAGGACTCCACGTGGGACAGGGCATCCGCCCGCGCCCGCCCGGTCAGTACACCGAGCGCGAGCTCGGGCAGGGCGTCCGAGTACCGCTGGCACTCCCGCTCTCGCCTGTCATCGCTCATCACTCACCCCCTCTGCATGTTCCACTGCGGCGCGCATGCGGATGAGGGCTGTCCGAATGCGCGTCTTCGCGGTGCCGAGGGGGATGCCTTCCGACTCGCTGATCTCCAGGGCGGTCCGCCCGTAGACGGAAGCCAGGACCACGGCCCGTCGCTGCTCGGGTGGCAGCACCTCGAGTGCGGCCCGCACGGTGTGCCGCGCGTCCCCCGGCGCACGGCGTCTTCGGGGTTGTGCTCGTTGCTGAGCATGGCGGCCGCGGCGAAGTCGTCGGGGTCCGTAGGCACGGCGCGGCGGAGGCGCAGCGCGTCGATGGCCAGGTTGCGGGTGATCGTGAGCACCCACGACGTCACCGACCCCCGCCTGGGGTCGAACACCGGCGCGTGCCGCCACACCCTGACCATCGCCTCCTGGGCTACGTCCTCGGCCACGCCGGCGTCGCTCGTCATCGAGTAGGCCAGGCCGAACACTCGCCGCTGGTACCGGCGGACGAAGGTGACGGCGGCCGACTGGTCGCCGACGGCCATGCCGGCCAGGAGGGCCTCGTCGGACACTTCCCCCTCGGTCACACCCAATTCTCGCATCCCCAGGTGTACGGGCCGGCCCGCCGCCGGGATTTCACCATGTCGGGGGCCAATCCCGGCCCGCTCCCCGTCCGTATCCCCAGCTGTGCAGACGGCCGCCCCCGACATCCACGACGCGGAGCGCCTCCGGATGATGGAGAGTGTGCAGATGCCCTGGGCGATCCTGCTGCGCGGTCCGGGCCGCTCCCGCCGGCCCCTCGACCTCGCCGCCACGGCGAGCTTCGCCGCCGGTGGTGTCCTTCTACTCTGGTCGGCCTACATCCACTTCCACCTGTGGAACGAGGCCGACGGCTACCGCTCCATTCCCACCATCGGTCCTCTCTTCCTCCTCCAGTCCATCGCCGGCCTGGTGACCGGCATCGGCGTGGTCGTCGTGCGCCGGCTGTGGGCAGCTTTGGTGGGCCTCGGGTTCGCGCTGGCCACCCTGGCCGGGTTCCTCGTCACGGTGACCCACGGGCTCTTCGGCTTCCAGGATTCATGGCTGGTCCCCTTCGCCAAGGAGGCCTTCACGGTCGAGGTGATCGCCGCGGTGTGTTTCATCGCCGCGGCGATCCTCTGTGCCGTGCGCTCGGCTCCCCACTCCCAGCCCGGCCCATCTCCTTCCGGGACTGCGCTGTAGGGACCACTCCGGACCGGGCCCAGCGCCCCCTTCTCCCGGTGGGGCGCGGGCCCGGCTCGGGCCGGCCGGGGCAGCCGGGCCGGCTCAGCGCAGCCCGGCGAAGAGGTCCTCCTCGGGAACGGGCGCACCCGTCGAGTCGAGGGCCCGCACGAAGCTCTCCGAGCCCATGAAGGATGCGAAGAGCTCCTCGCCCATCTGCAGGAAGAAGATGTTCTCGCTCTGGCTCGCGTGTGCGGCGAGCGACGCGTACTTGCGGCCGGCCACCGCGCTGCAGTCGATCGTCGTGGTGATGAGCTCGTCCGGCGTGCCGATCTCGGGCATGTCCTCGATCTCTTGCACGCCGGCGTCGATGCCGTGCTCCGCCAGCGTGGCGCGAAAGCCGCGCATCCTCGAGCGCGCCACCGCGGTGTAGTACAGCTTGCGCGGGATGCCGCACTGTGCGATGGCGGCGCGGGTCACGCGATTCGCCTGGATGTGATCGGGATGCCCGTAGAAGCCGTTCTCGTCGTAGGTCACGACGACCTGGGGGGAGTAGGTGCGCATCAGGTCGGCTAGCCGGCCGGCCGCCTCGTCGACCGGAGCGTGCCAGAACGCGTTGGGCGCATCGTTCTGGGGCCAGCCCTCCATGCCCGAGTCGTGGTAGCCGAGCAGCTCCAATTGCGAGACGCCGAGGATCTCGCAACTGGCCTCGAGCTCGCGGCGGCGGAGCTGCACGACCACGTTCTCGTCGTGGCCCGGCTCGCCGGGCTTCAGCCCGCCCGGTGCGTCGCCCAGCTCGCCGTTGGTGCAGGTGACCAGCACGGTGCGCACGCCTTCGGCCGCGGAGCGCGCCAGGATGCCGCCCGTCCCGATTGCCTCGTCGTCGGGATGGGCATGCACCGCCATGAGGGTGAGGGGTCCGTCGGGCATGGGCTGCAGCGTACGGGTCGGTGCCCCGGGCCGATCACGTCTGCAGGTCGCCCACCGCGCCGGCCAGCTGCTCGAGTTCGGCCGGCCAGGCCGGCGGCGGCGCCATCGGGCGCACGATGAACTTCGAGAAGCCGACATCGAGGAACTGCTCGAGCATGGCCCGCAGCCCGAGCAGCCCGACCGGGATGATCTGTTCGAGCGGACGGCCACGGGCGCGGCGGCCCAGCGGTGTCGATGCCAGCGCCGCCACGTCGGTGCCCTCCGGCGCGTAGGCCAGGCTGACCCCGAAATGCTCGGGGCTGATGGCGCGCCCATGCCTGACCGCCACCCGGTCGATCTCCGCTTTGCCGGCGGCGGCGTCCTCGGGCGTGCAGAAGGCGGGGAGCCAGCCGTCGGCGAGACGGCCACAGCGCTCGAGCGCGGCCGGCACGTTGCCGCCGAGCCACACGTCGAAGGGATCCTGGACCGGCCGCGGCGACACCGACACGTCGGCGAACGATCCGGCGGGGCCGTCGTGGCCGACCACCTCGCCGGCCCACAGGCGGCGCAGCACGGGCAGCGCATCTTCCATCAGCGCGGCACGCGTCGCGGCCGGGATGCCGATGGCACTGCGTTCGCTGCCGATGCCGAGTCCGGGCACGAACGTCAGCAGGAAGCGCCCGCCCGAGAGCGCGTCGAGGGTGCCCACCGCCTTGGCCAGCCAGACCAGGTTGCGGCCGGGCAGGAGCATCGTGGTCCCGATCTTGAGCCCGGGGCAGGCGCCGGAGATCCAGGCCAACCCGACCAGGGGATCGGGACCTGGCCGGGTCAGCACCTCGGGGAGCCAGAGCGAGTCGAACCCGTTGTCCGCGATCGCCCGCGCCAGCCCGACCAGCGCCTCCGGGCCCAGGCTCTCGCCGCCGCCGCTGATCCCGATGCGGACCTTCACGGCGCGTCACCCAGGGCGGCGACGGCGCGCGTCACGGCCGCGTCGTCCACGTCGTGGTGCGTCACCAGCCGCATCGTCCCGGGCGCGATGGCGTCCGTGAGTACGCCGTTCGCCTCCAGGTGCGCGCGCAGCTTGTCCGTTGCGCCGTGGCTGAAGGTCACGATGTTCGTCCGCACCGCGGCGGGGTCCAGACCGCACGCCGGCCAGCGCTCCGCCACGGCCTCGGCCAGCCGCGCCGCGCGGGCGTGGTCCTCGGTCAGGCGTCCCACCATGTCCCGCAACGCGATGAGCCCGGGCGCCGCGAGTACGCCCGCCTGCCGCATGCCGCCCCCGAGCCGCTTGCGTGCCAGGCGCGCCTCGGCGATCACGTCCTCGCCGCCGGCGAGCAGCGAGCCCACCGGCGCGCACAAACCCTTGGACAGGCAACACATGACCGTCGTCACGGGAGCGGCCCACTGCGCCGCCGGGATGCCTGTGGCAGCCTCGGCGTTGAAGAGCCGTGCTCCGTCCAAGTGGATGGGGACGGGCCCGGCGGCGTCGACCACGGCGTGCAGTCCGGCGGCGGTCCACGGCGCTCCGCACGCCGGCATGTGCGTGTTCTCGATGCTGACGAGTGACACCGTCGGATGGTGGTACTCCGTGGCGTGCCGCGCCTCGCGCACATCGTCGGGGCGCAGCATGCCGTCCGTGTCGTCGAGCCCCATCAGCTCCACACCGGCATTGAGGGCGGCCGCGCCGAACTCGTAGGCCACCAGGTGCTGGCGGCGCCCCACCAGGACGGCCGTCCCGGGCGGCGCGAGGACGCGCACGGCGACCTGGTTGGCCATGACCCCCGAGGCCACGAAGAGGGCGGCGGGCTTGCCCAGCCGTTCCGCGAAGGCCTCCTCCAGCGCGCGCACGGTCGGGTCCTCGCCGTAGTCGTCGTCCCCCACCTCAGCCTCGGCCATGGCGCGGCGCATGGCGGGTGTCGGCTTGGTGACGGTGTCGCTGCGCAGGTCGACCAGGTCAGGCACGCGGTCAGGTTAACGGTGCCCCGTTATCCTGCGGCGGTGACCACGCCACCCTCCTCACCCGGTCGCGACGCCTCGTTGCCGCTCCCCGACGGCAGTGCCAGCATCCACCAACTGCTCGACGTCGAGGTCCTCGAGGCCACGCCCGAACGGGTCGTGATGCGGCTCCCGGTCGACTGGCGGGTCCACCAGCCCTACGGGATCCTCCACGGCGGCGTCTCGGCACTCCTGGCCGAGTCGGCCGCCAGCTTCGGTGCCGCGCTGGCGGCCGGGCCCGAACGCAGCGTGGTCGGGATCGAGCTCAACGCCAGCCACCTGCGCGCACTGCGCGACGGCCACCTCACCGCGGAAGCGACGCCGGTCCGCGTCGGCCGGACCGTGCAGGTCTGGCGCATCTCCCTGCTCGACGATGCCGGCCGGGCCATCTGCGAGGCCCGCTGCACCCTCTCTGTCCTCGGCGCACCGGGCGGGACGTCCGGCGCCGTCCATCTGCCCGCGTCGGCAGAATAGTCAGCGGGGTCGTACCCGCGTATTATGTCGGTGTGACCCCGGTGGGAAGTGGATCGCGCACCCCGTCCCTCGGACTCATCCTCCCCGCTACCACGCAGGGAGAACTCTCTTCCGCAAGCGGTAGCACCATTGGTACGACCGGTGTCGCCGGTGACCTCGTCGATCTCTGCCGCCGGGCCGAGAAGACGGGTGCCGACTCGCTGTGGGCGGTGGACCACCTGTACTGGCCCCACCCCATCGCCGAAGCGATGACGACGCTTGCCGTGGCCGCGGCGGCCACGAGCGGGCCGCTCCTCGGGACCTGCGTGCTGCAGCTCCCCCTCCGGCGGCCCGATGCCGTGGCCAAGCAGGCCGGTGCTCTCCAGCACCTTTCGGGCGGGCGCTTCGTCCTCGGCCTCGGCGTCGGCATCCACGAGGGCGAATACGAGCGGGCCGGGGTGGACTTCCGGCACCGTGGGCGGCTCATGGACGAGGGCGTGACCCGGCTGCGGGCCGCCTGGGACGGTGCCGGCCCCGGCGCCGGCACCGACTACGTCCAGGAGCCCGTGTCGTCGCCCATCCCGTTGTGGTTCGGGGGTGCCAGTGCCGCCGCTCGCCGCCGGGCCGCCGCGGTCGGCGACGGCTGGGTGCCGCTCTTCCTCAGCCCCGACGACTACGCGGACGCCCTGGCGGTACTCCGCCGCGAGACGTCCGAGTCCGGCCGGGCCCCCGACGCCGTCGTCCCGGGCGTCGTGGTGTTCGCCGCCGTTGGTGGCGACGATGCGGGCGACCGGGGTGCGGCCTGGCTCTCAGAGATGTACCGGCTGCCCGCGAAGGCGTTCCGGCGCCACCTCGTGGCCGGCTCGCCCGAGGCCTGCGCCGCCGGACTGCGCCGGTTCGCCGAGGCCGGGGCGGCGCACATCGTCGTGATGGTGGCGGGGTCCCCCGCGGTCGACCAATTCGCCGCCCTCCGTGCCGCGTTCGTCCGCGAGGAGCCCCGGGTCCTGACGGGCACGCCGGCATGAGCGCCACCGACGTGGCCATCGCCATCCTCGGCACGGGGATGACGGACATGGGCCGGCGCGACCAGGCGCTCGACGTCATGGCCTACGAGGTGGCGCACGAGGCCCTCGGCGACGCCGGCATCGCCCCGCACGAGCTCGGCCTGATCGTCGTGGGCAACGCCATGGCCGGCCGGCTCAGCGACCAGGGCTGCATGCGCGGCCAGACCTGGCTGCGCAAGGCCGGGCTGAGCGAGGTGGCCATCGTCAACGTCGACAACTCGTGCGCCGGCGGGAGCTCGGCGCTCCACCTGGCGACCATGGCGGCGAGCGTGCAGGACCGTGCCGTCTTGGCGCTCGGGGTCGAGAAGATGTGGACCGGGAACCGCGCCGAGACGATCGCGGGCATCGAGGACGGCCTGCCGGCCGAGTACCGCCACGACCTGCACGACCGGGGGCACGGGGACGACAACCCGGCCGGGAGCATCCTGATGGGCCTCAACAACGCGTGGGCCCGGCGGCTCATGGCGGAGACCGGCACCACGGTGCGCCAGATCGCCGCCGCCGCGGCCAAGGCCTTCGACCATGCGTCGCGTAACCCGCTGGCGCAGTTCCAGCGCGCGGTCACCGTCGACGAGGTGCTGGCGTCCCCGCAGGTCGCCGGCGTGCTCCGCCGACTCATGTGCAGCTCGTTCACCGACGGCGGGGCCGCGGTCGTCCTCGGCGGTCCGGCCGTCCGGGCGCCCACCACGGCACCCCGTATCATCGGCTCGGTGGCCCGCTCGGGAAACGGCATGCTCGACTACCACGACCGGCTGACCCAGGCCGTCGAGGCGGCGTGGGACGCCTTCGGGTTCGGGCCCGCCGAGACGGACCTGGTCGAGCTCCACGACGCCACCGCCGCCGAGGAGCTGTACGCCCTCGAGTCCCTGGGCTTCTTCGCCCCCGGCGAGGCGGGACCGGCCACCGAGGCCGGCGCCACGGGGGTGGATTCCCCCGGACTCGTCGTCAACCCGAGCGGCGGCCTCGTGGGGCGCGGCCACCCACTGGGGGCCACCGGCTTGGCCCAGGTCGTCGAGCTGGCCACACAACTGCGCGGCCGCGCCGGCGCGCGCCAGGTCGAAGGGGCACGAACAGGCGTCGCCGTGAACACCGGTGGGATCATCTACGGGGACGCCGGGTTCGTCGGCATCCACGCCGTCCGCGCCGGATCCGCCGCGTGACGGGGATCCGCATCACGGGCTGGGGGATCGCCGTACCCGACAAGATCGTCACCAACGACGACATGGCCGTCGCCCTCGACACGAGTGATGAGTGGATCGTCGAACGCACCGGCATCCGCGAGCGCCACATCGGTGGCACGACCTCAGGCCTGGCCATCGAGGCGGCACAGGAGGCCCTCGCCTGTGCGGGCCGGACGGCGGCTGAGATGGACAACCTCGTCCTGGCCACCACCACCCCCGACGGCATCGTCCCGGGCACCGCACCCACCGTCCAGCACGGGATCGGCCTGCGCGGCGGCGCCTTCGATCTGAACGCTGCGTGCTCCGGCTTCGTCTACGGCCTCGTCACCGTGGCCGGCCTCATCGCGGTCGGTTCGGGGCCGGTGCTGCTGGTCGGGTCCGAGACACTCTCGCGCATCACCGACATGGACGACCGCAAGATCGCGGTCATCGTGGCCGACGGCGCCGGCGCCGTCGTGGTCGAGCCCTCGGAAGGGCCGGGCGGCCTCCTCAGCTGGAACCTGAACTCCGACGGCTCGCTCAAGCACCTGCTCAAGTGCGAGCACGGCGGCACCCTGTTCATGGACGGCAAGGAGGTCTTCCGGAAGGCCGTCCGGGTCGTGGTGGAGTCGGCGGAGCGGGCGATGGTCGACGCCGGGCTGGGGCCCGACGACATCGCGTTGATGGTCCCCCACCAGGCCAACTTGCGCATCATCCAGGCCGCCTGCCAGCGCCTGGGCATCCCCGAGGAACGCACCGCCGTGGTGATCGACCGCTACGGCAACACGTCCTCGGCTTCCATCCCGCTCGCGCTCTACGACGCCATCGAGTCCGGGCGGGTGCACGACGGGGACAACCTGCTGCTGACCGGATTCGGTGGCGGGATGACCTGGGCGAGCGCGGTTCTCCGCTGGAGCACATGAGCCCGGGAACGTGCGGTGGGACCCCGGCGCTCGTCATCCTCGCGGCGGGACGCGCCAAGCGGTACGGCGGCTGCAAGCCGCTGGCGCCGGTCGGGGCGTTCGGCGAGGCCGTCATCGACCTCGTGGCCTCCGACGCGTTGGCAGCCGGGTTCGGGACGATCGTCTTGGTGCTCGGGCCGAGCACGGGACCGGCCATCCGCTACCACGTCGAACACACGTGGCCGGCAGCCGTCGACGTGCGCTTCGCCACACAGCCGGCACCACTGGGCACGGTGAACGCGGTGCTCGCCGCATCCGAGCACGTGGGCGACACCCCCTACGGCGTGGGCAACGCCGACGACGTCTACGGGCACGCCGGCTGTGCCCTCCTGGCCGAGCACCTCCGCGCGCACGGCGAGACCAACGCGCTGATCGGCTACCGGCTGGCCGACGCCGTAATCGGTTACGCGCCGGTGACCCGCGGCATCTGCCGGGTGGGCGCCGATGGCATGCTGCTCGGCGTCGACGAGCGCCGCCAGGTCACCGCCACGCCCGACGGCGGCTTCGTGGCCGGAGACGGGCGCAGCCCCGAGACGCTGTCGGGCGAGGACCGCGTCTCGATGAACCTGTGGGGCTTCACGCCTGCCTTCCACAAGACGTTGCAGGCCGCCATGGATGCTGCCGTCGACGCCTCCGAGGAATCGGAGGTGCTGCTGCCCGAGGTGGTGGCGCAGTCGCTGTCCGCCAACCCCTTCACCATGCTGCCGGCCCAGGGACGTTGCGTCGGGGTGACGCACCCCGATGATCTCTCCCTGGTCCAGGAGGAGCTGAACCGCCAGGTGGCATCCGGCGAGCGACCGGCGCGCCTCTGGCCCTCCCTCGCGTAGGCCCCCGCTGAGGGGCCGCCCTCGCCCCCGAGCGCGGAGGCGGGGCACGGAGCAGGACCACACGGCGTTCTCCGGGTCTTGAGGAATGGAACCTGAGACCTGAGCCCAGACGCGACGCAACCCCGAGTAACCGTTCGGCCGAAGCCTCCCGTGCTCCTCGGGGCAACGTCGGCGACAGCCCGCTGGCACCGCGCCGGGGTCGTGTCGGACAACCCCCGCCCGGGCCGGACCCGGCGACTCCAGGGAAGCCACCGTGACGCACCACGGACCATCGCAGTACGGATTCTCCTGCCCACTCCGGTCACGCCCCCCTTGCGGGGTGCGCTCCCATCCCTCGATCCTGCCTTGCAGCATTCTCTCGGCTTCCCTCCGGGCTGCCTTGCGGCCTTCCTTCGGGCTTCCCTCGCTCCCACCTTTCGGTGCTTGCTTGAGGTTCGGCGGGCTCTTGTCTCCGAACTGAGGACAGGTTGCTCTTCTCGTCACCCAAGGTCAATGGACATTCGCGAAATCCAGACGTTCTCCCCACCTTTCTCCGGTTCATCCCCAAGGGTTGCCACCACAATCCCCAGCTCTTCCCCATGGACACGGCTGCCCGCCGTGTTCACGCCATCCGCATCACGACGCGAAGCCGCCCAGGGACGAGCGCGGCCAACGCCGGCGCATGGCTGCCCGAGCCTGGGTTCCACCTCCCGGGAGGGAGACCGACCGGGCCGTATGCTCGTTCCCATGCGGCTGAGCCCTCCGTGCGCACGCGTGCTCGGCTCGCTGGTGGAGAAGGCCCTCACCACGCCACAGCAGTACCCGCTCACCCTCAACTCCCTCGTGGCCGCCTGCAACCAGGCCTCGAACCGGGAGCCCGTCGTCAGCTATGACGAGGCCACCGTGGACGCGGCCCTCCACGAGCTGAAGGACGAGCGGCTGGTCCGCTTCGTGCTGCCCTCCCACGGCCGCTCGGTCGTGCGCTACCGCCACGTGCTCGATGAGACACTGGGACTCGACGCCGGGCAGAGCGCCATCCTGGCCATGCTCTTGCTGCGGGGGGCACAGACGGTGGGTGAGCTGCGCGCCCGGACAGAACGGATGGCGCCCTTCGACGGGCTGCACGGCGTGGAGCACGAGCTGGAGCTCCTCGGTGCGCACGAGGAGCCGCTCGCCACACGCGTGGGACGCCGGCCGGGTCAGAAGGAGGAGCGCTGGGCCAGCCCGTTGCGCGCACTCGTCGGCGACGACCCGTCGCGCCGGGTGGAGGACGGCGCCACGCCGGACGCCACCCCTTCGCTCGCAGAACTGGTGGACGACCTGCGCGCAGAAGTCACCGGGCTCCGATCCGACGTCGCCCATCTCGGCCTCGAGCTCGAGGAGCTGCGCGCCAGCCTCGGCGGCTGACCGCCCGCGCCGGCCGCCGGGCCCGCGACCTACAGCGGTGTCACGTAGGCGCCCGAGATCCCCCCGTCGACGAGGAACGTCGAGGCCGTGATGAACGAGGAGTCGTCGCTGGCCAGGAACGCCGCCGCGGCCGCGATCTCCGCTGCCTCGCCGAAGCGGCCCATCGGGATGTGGACCAGCCGCCTCGCCGCCCGGTCGGGGTCCTTGGCGAAGAGTTCCTGCAACAACGGCGTGTTGACCGGGCCCGGGCACAGCGCGTTCACTCGCACCCCCTGGCGGGCGAATTGCACACCCAGTTCGCGCGACAGGGAGAGCACACCGCCCTTGGAGGCCGTGTAACTCACCTGGCTCGTGGCCGCGCCCATCACCGCGACGAACGACGCCGTGTTGACGATCGAGCCCTTGCCGCCCGCCAGCAGGTGCGGCAGCGCGTGCTTGCAGCACAGGTACACCGAGGTGAGGTTGACCCGCTGCACGCGCTCCCAGGCCTCGAGGCCGGTGTCGAGGATGGAGTCGTCGTCAGGCGGGCTGATGCCGGCGTTGTTGCAGCAGACGTCGATGCCGCCCCAGTGGGCGGCCACCTCGCCGTACAGGGCTTCCACCTCGTCGGAGGACGTGACATCGGCCCGCACGAACAGGCCGCCGACGGCGGCCGCCACCGCGCCGCCCGCCGCCTCGTCGAGGTCGACCACGGCCACCCTGGCGCCCTCGGCGGCGAAGCGCTCGCACATCGCTCGGCCGATGCCTCTGGCGCCACCGGTGACGACCGCCACGCGGTCGACCAGTCGGCTGGCGTAGAAGTCGGTCGTGTTTGTCATTTTTGCTCTCCGTAGCGCGGAATCGCGGCCCAGCTGTGTGCGCAGCCAGGTTGGCGCGACTGACGGGTGGCGCCCCTCTGGCGTTGTGGTGCCGATGGTTGTCTCTGTGGACTACACAAGCTAGAGCGCTGGGCCGCACGTGGCGGGGAACGATCCGCCGACGTTCTCGGCCCAGAACATCTGGCCTTTGCGCTCCCGAATGCGGCCTGCATGTGCACCTCCCGCCTGCCGGTCGGAGAGACGGGCAGCGGCCGGGAAGAGAACGCCGTCCGCTCCGTCATCGACCCCGGCCACGCACACGGCCCGCGCGTGGTCGCCGAGGGATTCTCCGGGTCGGGGCTGAGAGGATCTCCGGGCTGAACCGACGGTGAGAGGCCTTTGTGCATCTATCGTTGCTGTATCCCGAATTCTCCTGAACCAACCGCATCCCATCGGCGAGACTCCGAGGGGTCCCACCGGGTCGTGGTGCTTCATCGCGAAGCCTCGTGTCACCAGGGGTCCAGAGGAAACCCAAGGGATCTGCGCACGTGACCGTCGAGTCTGAAACCACGCGCGATCACCGCCATCTCCTCTCGCCCTACCTGCCACGGCTCGTCATCGACTGGATGGAGGAGAGCCCAGATCTCCGACATCGAATCGTCGAGGGAACCGTCGCCTTCGTCGACATCTCAGGATTCACCAAGCTCTCCGAAGGACTCGCCAAGCACGGAAAGATCGGTGCGGAGGAGCTCGCCGCCACGATCGGGGATTGTTTCGTCGCCCTCCTGGCCATCGCGTACGACGCCGGGGGCCGCCTCCTCGAAATTCGGGGGCGACGCGCTGCTCCTCTTGTTCACCGGGGTCGACCACGAAGCTCGTGCTTGTCGGACCGCATACGACATGCGGCGCAAGCTACGAGAAGTGGGCCGCATGACGGTCCTCGGACAGCGGGTGACCCTGCGCATGTCCATCGGAGTCAACAGCGGGCAGTTTGACTTGTTCCTGGTCGGCGCGTCACACCGAGAGCTGATCGTGACCGGTCCGGCCGCAAGCACCACCGTGTCCATGGAAGGGACGGCGACCGCCGGCGAGATCGTCGTGAGCGAACGGACAGCGGCCGCGTTGTCCGCGTCGGCCCTGGGGTCGGCGAAGGGCGAGGGGCGGCTGTTGCGCCGCTGTCCCACTGTCAGCGCCTCGCCCACTCCACGCGATGCCGTCGATTCCTCGGTCGACTTGTACCGGTGCATACCGATTGCCATTTTGGACTCCGCCCTCCGGAGCGGCCACGAGCCCGAGCATCGCAGGGTGACCGTCGCCTTCCTTCACTTCGATGGCACCGATGCCATGTTCGCCCGGGAGGGAGCGATGGCCGTTGCCGACTATCTCGACGACCTGGTCACCGACATCCAGAAGGCCGTTGATGCACAGGGCATCACTTTTCTCGGCACCGACATCGACCGCGACGGCGGCAAGGTGATCCTGGTGGCGGGCGCCCCGTCGACGTCAGGTGACGACGAGCACCGCATGCTCTTGGCTGTGCGACAGATCCTGGACCGGGACCGCAGCCCTTCGGTGCGCGTCGGCGTCAACAGAGGACCGGTGTTCGCCGGCGACATCGGCCCGGCGTACCGACGCACCTTCACGGTGATGGGAGACGCGGTCAACTTGGCGGCACGGCTGATGGCGAAGGCATCCCCGGGCCAGGTTCTGGCCACCCCCGAAGTCCTGTCCCGAGCCGGTTCACGCTTCGACGTCACCGCGGTCGAACCCTTCTACGTCAAGGGAAAGGCCGAGCCAGTCCAAGCCCTCGACGTGGGCGTCCGAATCGGGGCCCGCCTGGCCGAGACCGGCGCGCGCGCTTCCCTGATCGGTCGCAACTGGGAGATGGAGCAGTGGCGCCACGCGGTCGATGCCGTGCGCCGGGGATCAGGATCGGTCATTGAGATCGTCGGCGAGCCCGGCGCGGGCAAATCGCGCTTGATCGAGGAGTTTCGAGCTGTGGCCGGTGGCATCGCAACGCTGACGGTCACGGGTGAGTACTACGACTCGTCAACGCCGTACGGCGCGCTGCGAGGGACGATACGGGCGCTCCTCGGCCTGCGGGAAACCGGCGATGCACCGACTCGGGAAGAAGTGCGACAGGCAATCGACCGCATTGCGCCCGAACTGGGCGCGTGGGCTCCACTGGTGGGCGCCGTCGTGGATGTCGCCCTGCCCGACACCCCGGAGACGTCCGAGCTCGCCCCGGCCTATCGCAGTCAACGCCAGGGTGAGGTGATGGTCGAGTTGCTGGGACACCTCTCGCCGGATCCGATGGTCATCATCGTCGAGGATGCCCACTGGATGGATGAAACATCGTCGGACCTCCTGCGACACGTCGCTGCATCGGTCGACACCCGCCCTTGGCTCCTCTGTCTGACCCGTCGCGACGCGAAGACGGGTTTCGTCGCGCCCGAAGAGAGTTCCGTACAGCTGCGCCTCGAGCCACTCGAGGGAGCCGAGGCGACGGAGCTCGTCCAGGCCACGGTCGGTGACGCCCCGCTACCGCCTCACGTCGTCGCCACCCTGGCCGAGCGCTCCGGCGGCAATCCCCTGTTCTTGCTGGAGCTCGTGTCAGCGGCCCGCGACACCGACGACATCGATTCCCTCCCCGATTCCGTCGAGGCTGTCATCGCCGCACGCATCGACCGGTTGTCGGTCGATGATCGGCGCTTCTTGCGACGAGTCTCGGTGCTCGGCCGCACGACGCCGCTCAAAATGCTCGACGCCGTTCTCGACGACGTGCCGGGGGCAGGTGACTCGATCTGGCCGCGCCTCGAAGAATTCATCACCGTCGACACAGCGGGCAACCTCACCTTTCGTCATGCCCTCCTGCGCGACGGCGCCTACAACGGCTTGTCGTACCGCCTGCGGCGCCAGCTCCACGCAAGTGCGGGACAGGCAATCCGACTGGCCGCGGGCGAGCGGCCTGACGAGTACGCCGAGACGTTGTCCCTGCACTACTTCCATGCGCAGGCGTACCAGGAGGCCTGGACGTATTCACTGGTCGCCGCCGAGCGGGCCCGGGCCATCTACGCCAACGTCGAGGCGGCAGAGTTCTTCGAGCGAGCCCTGGCCGCGTCGCGCCGGCTTCCCGAGCTCACGTCTCAGCAGGTAGCCCAGGTCAACGAGGCGCTCGGAGACGCCCGCGACCAGGGATCGGAATACCTGGGAGCGGTGCGCGCCTACCGAGCGGCCCGAGACCTCATCCGTGACGATCGGCTGGCCGACGCTCGCCTGATGCTGAAGCTGGCCCGGGCCCAGGGTTGGCTCGATCGCTATTCCAATGCACTGCGCTGGATCACCCGGGCGCTGCACATCCTCGATGGCGCGGAGGAGGTCCTCGAGGTCCAGCGCCAACGAGCGCAGCTGCTGGCATGGTACGGATGGTTCTGCGGAGAGCAGGGACAGCACGGGCGCGCCATCACGTGGTGCACCCGGGCGATCGCGCAAGCCGAGCGCGGCTGGCGACAAGGAGGCGCTGGCCAACGCGCTCAGCGTCCTCGACTGGGCACACATGGAACTCGGCACGCTCGAGGACCCGAGAAACACGGAGCGGGCGCTGGCGCTCATGGAGGAGCTCGGTGACCTGGACGGTCAGGCCCGTGTCCTCAATTCTCTCGCGATCTTCGTCTACTTCCGAGGACGGTGGGACGATGCGCTCGACGTGTACCGGCGGGCGGTGGAGATGGCGCGCCGCGCCGGCAATGTCGTCCACCAGGGAATCATTGAGAACAACATGGCCGAGATCGCCCTGGACCAGGGCAGGGTCGAGGAGGCGGAGCGGCTCTTCGAGTCCGTGGTGCGGGTCTGCCGCGCCGCCGGCCACCGCTCGGGCGAGGCCTACGTCAAGGGCAACATGGCCCGCGCCGCGGCCAAAGCTGGACGGTACGACGAGGCTGCCCGCCTGTTCGCGGAGTCCTGTGAGGAGGCTGCGGGGTTGGGGAGCCGCGCCGAATCCCTGGAGGCAGGCGCCCGGTGGGCCGAGTCTCAGCTGCTCGCCGGCGACGTCGACGGGGCACGGGCTCGAGCCGAGGCGGAGTTGGAGCAGGCCCGGGCATTGAGCGCCGTGGCCCCGGTTCCCCTGTTGCACCGGGTGCGCGGTGTGGCCCTGGCTCGGATGGGGGACCGTCAGGGCGCGGCCGAAGCCCTGCGTCAGAGCTTGGAAGCGGCGCGTCTGAACCAGGTCGACTATGAGGTCGCACTGACGCTCAAGGTCATGGTTGCCCTCGGCTTGGACGACGGAGGGTTCGCTCGGCAAGACCTGGCGCAGGAAAGCGATCGCATCCTCGAGGCGCTGGGTGTCGTCTGGGTCCCGGATCTCTTGGATCCGAGCCCCGCGGCAACGCCGATTGTATTTCCCTCGTCGACGATCTAGCGTCCCAGCGAGCCGTCCCTTCACTGAGGAGGGATCGAGGCGAGCCCTTGCCGGTGATGGCGTTCCGGCCGAGATGGGAGGTTGGCGATGAAACGATCGAGGCGCGTAACTGTGCTTTTCCTGAGTTGTGCGTTGGCGGCAGGGGGGGCAACACTGATGGCGGCCGCGGCGACCAGCGGCGTGGGCGCCACTCCCATGTGCCCGAGCATCGGAGGCGGCACCGGCTGCGCCTACGTGCTCACCGTGAACCCGACGGGAAGCGTCTCGATCAGCGCCGGTGCGAATCCCGCGTCCTACGACGGCGGTACCAGAGGTGAAGGGGATGACGTGGTCGTCGGGGTGGTGAACAACTCCAACGCCGTCGTGTCGAGCATCGCGCTCGCGGGGATGAGCAACGTCTTCGGATTCGATGGTGACGGGATGTGCACCTTGACCTTTACTTCCCCGGTCTCCTCGTCCTACTGCCAGAAGAACGGACCGAACGGCGGTCCCTCCTACACGACCACCAGGGGCAAGACGACGGGCATCAACCCTTACGACTACCAGGGCCCGAACAACACCTTCTCGAACGTCAGCACGAGCGGGCGGACGGCGGGCGATTCCGGGACGATCAAATTCACGACCGCTCTTCTGCCACAGGGAACGACCTTCCTGTCACTCGAGGTGGCTCCCACGAAGTCCACCGCGACAGCGACGCTCCAACCCGGCCTGAAGGTCTCCGCCCCCGCGTTGACTCCCCCTCCGCTCGAGGGCACGGCCTGGAACGGGCAGGTCACCACGTTCACCGATCAGGGGTCGATTTCGCCAGCCAGCGAGTTCACCGCCCTCATCAACTGGGGCGACGGCACCTCGAGCGCCGGGACGCTCACGGGGGCATCGGGCTCGTACGTCGTGAGCGGGAGCCACACCTACCCAGAAGAGGGGACCGAAAACCCGACCGTGACGGTCACCGACCCCCCCTTGAAGCAGTACACCGCCAGCAATGTCGCCTCGGTCACCTCGGGTCCCGGGTCTGTCGTCGTCGCTGACGCGCCATTGACCCCGGGTCCTGCCGTCGTCATCAGCCCGCAGAAGACCAACGTGTCCTTCACGACCAGTGCCACGTTCACCGACGGCGACGCGGCCGCCCCGCTCTCGGACTTTGCCAACACGACCATCACGTGGGGCGACGGAACGACCAGCACCACCACCTCCAACCCGAATCCGGTTGTGGTCAGCGGCTCCGGCGGATCATTCACGGTGTCGGGGACCCATGCGTACAGCGCCAACACGGCGGATGATCCCAACGGAGCGGAACCCAACCCGGTCTCCTTCAACATCGTCGACGTCGGCGGCGCGACGACGACCGTGACGAGCAACAACGTGGTCGTGGCCGACTCGGTGACCGACTGCTCGGGCGCGCCGTGCACCGGAATCGTGAACCCGACCAACACCCAGCCGGTCACCGCGACGGTGGGGACGTCGACCGGCCAGACCGGTGAGCTCCTCCTGTCGACGAACCCCAACTCGGGATCGAGTCAGCTCAACTGCGGCGACGCGTTCCTGCACGCCCCGAGCGTTCTCAGCGAGAGCAACACGTTCAGCGCTCCGCAAGGCACCATCACCTCCACCGAGAGCTTCCCCGTTTCGGCGGGCGTCGTCCTCAACCCATCTGCGCCCGGAGCGCCCGGCGATTCAACCGCCTTCTGGGTCTGCTTCCAGGCGCGCGAGTCTTTCACCGACGTGAGCGGCCAACCGGCCGCGCAAGGGACGGACGCGAGCGGCGCGACGGTGTACACCGGGCTTCTCCCACTGTGCGACCCGTTGGCCAACCCGCCTGCGTCCGGACCGTGTGTCAACTACGTTTCCACGGCACTGAACGGCTCGAACGTCTTGACCGTCACCGAGGTGATCACGTACCCGGCCAGCTTCGCGACCTCCGGCGACCCCAAGCGGATCTGACAGACCACAGAGCTCAACCGGACGACTCATCGGCTCCGGGCCGGTGCGTCGTCCGGTTCGGTGCATCGCGTGAGGCCCACGGCCTACCCAAGAATCGGGGTCCGGCGTCGTATGTAGTATCCGTCGCGTCCATCGTCTGGACGCTCCGGGAACGAGTCTCGACACCTACTCCGAGCTGATGAACACGTTCTTGACGTCGCTGAAGGCCTCGAGCGCGTCGGGACCGAGCTCGCGCCCGATGCCGGACTGCTTGACGCCCCCGAAGGGCGTCCAATAGCGCACCGAGGAGTGGGAGTTCACCGACAGTGTCCCCGTCTCGACGGCGCGCGCCACCCGCAGCGCCCGTCCCACGTCGCGGGTCCACAGCGAGCCCGAGAGACCGTAGGGAGTGTCGTTGGCCAGGCCGACCGCGTCGGCCTCGTCGGCGAAGGGGATGACGACGACAACGGGCCCGAAGATCTCCTCGACGGCTGCCCGGTCGGCCGGGTCGACCGGCGCCAGCACGGTGGGGGCGAACCAATTTCCCGGTCCGTCGGGGCAGCTGCCGCGGACGGCCACCGGTGCGCCTTCGGGCACGAAGGAAGACACCGCAGCCAGGTGGTCCGGCGTGATGAGCGGCCCCATCTCGGTCGCCTCGAGCGTGGGGTCGCCCACCGTCACGCCGTGCACCGCCGGCTCGAGCAGCTCCATGAAGCGCTCGTAGACCGGGCGCTCGACGAGGATGCGCGAACGCGCGCAGCAGTCCTGGCCGGCGTTGTCGAAAACGCCGGAGGGGGCCCGGGCCGCCGCCAGCTCGAGGTCGGCGTCGGCGAAGACGATGTTGGCGCTCTTGCCGCCGAGCTCGAGCGTCACCCGCTTGATCTGCTGGGCGCAGCCCGCCATGACGGTGCGCCCCACCTCGGTCGAGCCGGTGAAGCAGACCTTACGCACGGCCGGGTGGTCGACGAAGCGCTGGCCGACGACGCTCCCCTTGCCGGGCAGGATCTGCAGGACGCCCTCGGGCAGCCCCGCCTCGAGCGCCAGCTCGCCGATGCGCAGCGCGCTGAGCGGCGTGACCTCGGCGGGCTTGAGCACGACGGTGTTGCCGGCGGCCAGGGCGGGGGCGAAGCCCCAGCCGGCGATCGCCATCGGGAAGTTCCACGGCACGATCACGCCGACCACGCCGAGCGGCTCGTAGAAGGTCACGTCGAGGCCCCCGGGCACCGGGATCTGCCTGCCGCTCTGGCGCTCGGGGGCGGCCGCGTAGAATTCGAGCACGTCGCGTACGTTGCCCGCCTCGCCGCGCGCGTTGCCGATCACGTGGCCGGCGTTGGCCACCTCCAGCCCAGCCAGTTCCTCGAGGTGCTCGTCGACGGCGTCGGCGAAGCGGCGCAGCAGGCGCGCCCGGTCGCCCGGCGCGACGGCCCGCCAGGAGGCGAAGGCCGCGGCGGCGCGAGCGATGGCGGCGTCGGTCTCGCCGGCCGTCAGGCCCTCGACCTTGGTGATCACCTCCCCGGTGGCGGGGTTGCACACGTCCATCCCGTGATCTTTGCCGACGGCGACGGCGCCCGGCGACCGGCCGCGCGGCCCGCCGGTACAGTGCGGACCCGTGCCCGTGACCTCGCCCTCGCAGACGGCCGTCCAATTCAACCTGGCGAAGGCCTTCGACGTCCTCGTCGAGAGCCTGGCCGACCGGGAGTGCATCGTGTGGCGCGACCGCCGCCTCAGCTACGGCGACGTGGCGACCCGGTCCAAGCGCCTCGCCTCCTATCTGCACGAGCGGGGTCTCGGTGTGCGCCGCAAGCGCGACGAGTTGCAGGCCTGGGAGTCGGGGCAGGACCATCTCGCCCTCGCCCTGTACAACGGCAACGAGTACCTCGAGGGGATGCTCGGCTCCTACGGGGCCCGCGTCGCGCCGTTCAATGTGAACTACCGCTACGTCGGCGAGGAACTGCGCTACCTGCTGAACGACGCGCGGCCCCGCGCCATGATCCTGCACTCGTCGCTCGCCGCCACGCTGGCCGAGGTGCTGCCCACACTGGACTCGCCCCCGGACGTGTTGCTCCAGGTGGAGGACGAACCGGGGCACGACCTCCTCCCCGGGGCGGTCTGGTACGAGGAGGCATTGGCCGCATCGTCGCCCGAGGGCGCGCCGGTCGGCCCCTCCCCTGACGACCTCTACATCCTCTACACGGGCGGCACCACCGGCATGCCCAAGGGCGTGCTGTGGCGCCAGCACGACATCTTCATGGCCGCCATGGGCGGGCGGAAGGTCGGCACGTGGGAGATCGTCACGAGCTACGGGGACCTCACGACGCGCCTCGCCGACAGCGTCCCGTTGCGCCTCGTGGTGCTGCCGCCGCTCATGCACGGCGCCGCCCAGTGGGCCTGCTTCATGCTCATGGCGCAGGGAGCGACGCTGCTCTTCCCCGACGACACGCACCGCGTCGACCCCGACGACGTGTGGACGGTCGTGGAGCGCGAGAAGGGCAACACCATGACGATCGTGGGCGACGCCGTACTGCGCCCGCTCCTGCTGCAGCTCGACAAGAAGACGTACGACCTCTCGTCCTTCTTCGCCGTCGGCAACGGGGGCGCGCCGCTCACGCCGGCGGTGCGTGCCATGGCCATCGAGCGCATCCCGAACCTCGTGATCTCCGACTCGGCCGGCTCCTCGGAGACCGGCGCCCAGATGCACGTCACCTCCGTCGACGACGTCGCGGTGGGGACGTTCCTCCCCGGCCCGGGCACGGTCGTCACCGACGAGTCCTTCACCCGCGTGCTCGAGCCGGGGCACGAGGGCAACGGCTGGCTGGCGCAGACCGGGAACGTGCCGCTCGGGTATCTCGGCGACGAGGCCAAGACGGCGCGCACCTTCCCGGTCATCCACGGCGTCCGCTACTCCATCCCCGGGGACCGGGCGCGGCATCTCGCCAACGGGGAGATCCAGCTGCTCGGGCGTGACTCGGTGACGGTCAACTCGGGCGGCGAGAAGATCTTCGTAGAGGAGGTCGAGCGCGCCATCGCCGGCCACCCCGATGTGGCCGACGTGGTGGTCACCGGCCGGCCCTCGGAGCGCTGGGGCTCCGAGGTGGTGGCCGTGGTGCAGCTGGCCGAGGGCGCCCAGGGCGACGCGGCGTCCATCGTCGAGGAGGCCTCGGCCCACATCGCCCGCTACAAGCTGCCCAAAGACGTGGTGTTCGTCGAGCGGATCCAGCGCTCGCCCTCGGGCAAGGCGGACTACCGTTGGGCGGCGGAAACCGCCGTCACGGCGCAGGGGGCCTAGCGACGCCCGGCGTGGTCATCCGGACGCCGCGGCTGGTGCTGCGACCGTTCACCGACGTGGACCGGGAGCCGTTCTACGAGCTGAACACGCATCCCGCGGTCGCCCAGTCGCTGGGGTCAGCGCCCACGCGGGCGGAGAGCGACGCCATGGTGGTGCGCTACAGCGAGGAACTCGAGCGGGAGAGCTGGGGGCTGTGGGCCGTCGAGGTGGCCGGTGGCGACCCTTTCGTGGGCATGGTGGGCCTCCACCGGGTTCGGCCCCACCTGCCCTGCGCTCCCGCTGTCGAGGTGGGCTGGCGGCTGCACCCGGACCACTGGGGTCACGGCTACGCCACCGAGGCGGCCGGCGCGTCGCTACGCCACGGCTTCGAGGTGGGCGAGCTGGAGGAGATCGTCGCCTTCACGACGGTGCGGAACACGCGCTCGCAGGCGGTCATGGCGCGCCTCGGCATGGTGCGCGACCCGTCCGGCGACTTCGAACACCCCGGCCTGCCCGCCGGCAGCCCGCTGCGGCCCCATGTCCTCTACCGGGTCACCCCGTCACGCCTGGCGCCTACGGTGGCCTCGTGAGCCCGTCCGAGCCGACGCGCTGTGACTGGGCGGGCACCGATCCCGAGATGGTGGCGTACCACGACACCGAGTGGGGCGTGCCGGTGCACGACGACCCGGTCCATTTCGAATTCATGGTGCTCGAAGGAGCGCAGGCGGGGCTGAGCTGGTCGACGATCCTGAAACGGCGCGCCGGCTACCGCAAGGCGTTCGCCGAGTTCGACGCGGCCAAGGTGGCCCGCTTCACGCCGGCCCGGGTGGAGAAGCTGCTCTTGGACCCAGGCATCATCCGCAACCGGGCCAAGGTCGAGGCGACGGTGCGCAACGCCCGCGCCTTCCTCGATGTGCAGGAGGAGTTCGGCTCCTTCGACGCCTACATGTGGGGTTTCGTGGGCGGGCGGCCCAAGGTCAACAAGTGGCGGCGCATGGCGCAGCTGCCCCCGACGTCCCCCGAGTCCGAGGCGCTGAGCAAGGACCTGAAGCGACGCGGCTTCGGCTTCGTCGGGCCGACCATCGTCTACGCCCACCTCCAAGCGACAGGTCTGGTCAACGACCACCTGGTCCGCTGCTTCCGCTACGCCGAGCTCACAGGCGCCGGCGCATGACGACGCGGGTGCCCCCCTCCCCCATGACCGGCTCCTCGGGCGGCAAGCCATGGCGGACGAGCCAGTCGTCGGCGGGACCCACTTCGGCGAAACCCTCGGACGCGTAGAAGGGCCCGTTCCAGGGCACGTCGCGGTAGGTGACGAGCGTCAGCTCGTCGTAGCCCTTCGTCCCGGCCCACTCGAGCGCGCCGCGCAGCAGGGCGCGGCCGACGCCGCGGCCCCCATGGTCGGGATGGACGGAGAGCTGCTCGAGGTGGGCGGTGGCGGCATGGTGGGCGCCGGCCAGGGCCTCGATGCGGCAGAAGCCGACGGGCGGGTCGCCCGCCACGAGGACGACCAGCGCGGCGGCGAACTCGGCGACCGTGCCCGGTCCGGGCAGGGGTCCGATGCCGAGCGGCTCGAACACGGCGTCGGCCGCCCGCTCGAGGGGCGGCAGCAGGGCCAGCTCGTCGGGCCGCACCGGCCGCACACCGGGGTCCGACCCGGGGTCCGACCCGGGGTCCACACCACCGATGGGGTCCACCGACCGACGGTAGCGTGTCCGCCCGTGCGCGCCGTCGTCTGCAACGAACTGGGGCCGCCCTCGCTGTTGCGGGTGGAGGAGCGAGCTGACCCGCTACCCGGACCGGGGCACGTGGTGGTCGACGTGGAGGCGGCGGGCGTCAACTATGTCGACGCGCTCTTCGTCGGCGGGCAGTACCAGATTCGGCCGCCGGTGCCGTTCGTGCCCGGGACCGAGTCCGCCGGGCGCGTCGCGCTGGTCGGCGAGTCGGTGCGCGACCTCGAGGTGGGCCAGCGCGTGCTGGTGTCGGCCGGGCTGGGTGGGTTCGCCACCAAGGTGGCCGCGCCGGCCGCGGCCGTGACCGTGCTGCCCGACGTCCTCGACTCGCCGAGGGCGGCCACGTTCACCCAGAGCTACAGCACCTGCCTCTTCGCCCTGCGGGAACGGGCCGGGACGCAGCCGGGCGAGTCGGTGCTCGTCCTGGGCGCAGGTGGTGGTGTCGGGTTGGCTGCCATCGGCGTGGCGCGGGCCCTGGGGTGCCGGGTACTCGGCGTGGCCTCGAGCGAGGAGAAGCGCGCCGCCGCCGTCGCCGCGGGAGCGGCGGCGGCCCTCGACCCGGCCGCCGAGCCGGTGAAAGATGCCGCCCGGGCCTGGGCCGGAGGCACCGGCGTCGACGTGGTGGTCGACCCCGTGGGCGGCCCGCTGGCCGAACCGTCGCTGCGGGCGCTTGGGGACCGGGGCCGTTATCTCGTCATCGGGTTCGCGGCGGGGCCGATCCCCTCCATCCCGCTCAACCAGGTGCTGTTGCGCAACCGCACGGTCATCGGCATCGACTGGGGCATCTGGGCCATGCAGCACGCCGAGGAGCAACGTGTGCTGCTCGGCGATCTCCTCGCCATGGTGGCCGCCGGGACCATCGACCCCGTCCACCCCACCGAATACCCGCTCGACGACGTCGCCCGCGCTCTCGAAGACCTCCTCGGCCGGCGGACGGTGGGGAAGATCGCGCTCATCCCCTGAGTTGCTTCATGCCGAGGGGTGCGTCGCGCTCACCCCATGCCGACTATGGGTCGGGTCCAGGTGCAGCGGTCCCGTCGCGCCGAGGAAGCCGGCGTCGCCGTAGGTGAAGATGCCGCCGCCAGAGGCCGACGTTGCCCACAACGCGAGGTGTCTTGCCACGCTGGTACCGCCGTTGGAAGCTCAGGATTTGGCAACGCGCAGAGGAAAGCTGAAGTGCCTGCTGTCAACGACGAGCGTGTAAGTGCCTGCCGCGACCCGCGCCGTGCTGTTCGGGTTCGTCTGGTTCCAACTACCCGTACCCGACACGGTCGCGTTGGGTTGCAGCTGCGCAAAGCCGAGTGCAGGACAGTTCACCACCTGGCCCCCCGGCCCAGACGTTGCGATGGTTGGGCCCGACGATCTCGAATCCGACGGAGCCGCACGGGCCGGCCTGGAGCGTCGTGGCGGTCGGGCCGGGCGCGGCAGCGGCATACGGCGCCGTGTAGTTGCACGCCGTCGTGGCGCCGTTGCGGACGGTGAAGCTGATGGCGAGCGAGGCACCCGGGTGGAGCGTGAGCGTGTTCACCGCCACGAGCAGCTCGGTCGTCTCGGCGTGGCACTGCTAGAAGGCGACGTGGCCCACCTGCGCCAGCTTGGGCTTGGAAGCCTGCGTGCTCCCCGACGCAGCGGCCGGCGTCACCGTGGCGGTCAGCGCCAGCAGGAGGGCCGCCAGCCCGAGCGCCACCCTCGTCGCGGACGCGCCCACCTGCCGCCCCCCGGGACCTCTCCCCATCCCTTAAGCCTGCCCGATTGCGGCCTGCCCGCGCCCGCGGCTCAGTCGGCGAAGTGCGGGATGACCTTGGTCCCCATCAGCTCGATCGTCTGCATCACGGACTCGTGGGAGACCTTGTACGGGTTGACGAGGCAGAGCAACAGGTCGACGCCCGCCTCCTCGTACTGGCGGCAGGCTTCGACGCACTCCTCCGGCGTGCCCAGGACGCACGCGTTGGAGTCGATCAAGTACTCCAGGCTGAGCAGGTCGAGCATGCCCGAGTCGTCCGTCTTCTTCATATCCGCTGCGTAGGCATAGGTGCCGAGATCCTCCTGGCGCTCCGCCATCCAGTCGGTCAGGGTGGCGATCTGGCGGGCGCCCGTCTTCGGGTACCACTCGAAGGATTCGCGGGCCTCGGCGATCGCCGCGTCGCGGTCCGGCCCGCAGATGGCCATGGTGAAGGTGGCCGCCTGCTCGTTCACGAAGGCGCCGATGGGAGCGGTGCACCCCTCGACGGCGGCCCGGTAGATGTCGATCTTGCGCTTCACCTCCGACGGCGGCAGCCCGACGGCGAACGAGCACAGCCCGAGGCCGAGGTCACCGACCTGGGCGTGTCCCTCGTCGCTCGTGGTCGCCCCCCAGAGCGGCGGGTGCGGCTTCTGCCACGGCTTGGGCTGGACCCGGCGGCGCGGCATCTGCCAGTACTGCCCCGCGAACTCGTACTCGTCGTTGGTCCAGCAGCCGACGACGTGCCCGATGGCCTCCTGCCACATGCCGCGACTCTCTGCGGGATCGATGCCGAATCCCTCGAGCTCGGCCCGCGTGGCCGAGCGCCCGGTGCCGAGATCGACCCGGCCGCCCGAGAGCAAGTCGAGCACCGCCACCGACTCGGCCGTCCGCACCGGATGGTTGTACGGCTTCGGCATGAGACGCACCCCGTAGCCCAGCCGGATCCGCTCGGTGCGCGACGCGATCGCCCCGTAGAGGACTTCTGGGTTCGAGCAGTGCGAGTACTCCTGCAGGAAGTGGTGCTCAACCGTCCAGAAAGCGTGCCAGCCGTGGCGATCCCCGGCGATCGCCTGCTCCAACGTGTTGTGGTAGGCGACGAGCTCGCTGTCCTCACCCCAGGGGCGCGGGACCGGGATCTCGTAGAACAGCGCGAACTTCATCGTGTGGGCTCCCCCCGCCGGACGGTGGACCCGGGCACGGCCCGGGCTAGAACTGTGCACCTGCTCCTATCAGCCCGGGTCGACCGGGCGCAACCAAGTCAGGGGAAGCCATGCGTGGATTGGGCGGCCGGACCTACATCGTCACCGGGGCCGCGTCGGGGATCGGGCGGGCCACCGCGGCCCGGCTCCTCGACGAGGGCGCGCTCGTCATGGGAGCTGACCTCGCAGTGCCGGCCGACGACGTCCCGGAGGGACGCGACGAGGCCGGGCGCTGGGCCTTCACCCATACGGACGTCACCGACGAGGATGCGGTGGCCGAGCTCGTGCGCGCCGCGGTCGGCTTTGGCGGCCAGGTGGACGGCCTCGTCCACGCGGCGGGCGTGGCCGGCGGGGGGCCGGTCCACATGCTGCCGGCCGAGGAGTGGGCCCGCGTCATCGCGGTCAACTTGACGGGCACCTTCCTCACGGCCAAGCACGTGATCACCCAGATGCTGGGCCAGCCGGCGCGGCCCGACGGCCAGCGGGGTTCGGTGGTCACGCTGGCCAGCATCGAGGGGTTGGAAGGCACCGCAGGCGGCAGCGCGTACAGCGCGTCGAAAGGCGGCGTCGTCATCCTCACCAAGAACATGGCCATCGACTACGCGGGCCGCGGCATCCGGGTGAACGCGATCTGCCCCGGCTTCATCGAGACGCCCATGACCGCCTCGGTCTTCGGCCCCGGCATGGAGGCGGCGCTGGCCGACATCGTCCACGAGCACAAGCTCGGCCGCCGGATGGGTGAGCCCGAGGAGATCGCTGCGGTCGCGGCCTTCCTCCTCTCGGACGACGCGTCCTTCGTCACCGGGCTTGCCATACCCGTCGACGGTGGGTACACCGCGGGCCGCGATCACGGCGTCACCGACATGCTCGGGCTGTCGGGCCCCGAGTAGCCCCCCGTCGGCTCCCGCGTCCGCGCCTCCCTTGACGGAGGGCGCTCGCTCGACAATACTTAAGTCAATGCTTAAGTATCAGCGGGTCGACGACGTGTTCCGCGCCCTGGGCGACCACACCCGGCGCGACATCGTGGAGCGCCTGGCCGGGGGCTCCGCCACCGTGAGCCAGCTGGCCGAGCCACTGGAGATGACGTTGTCCGCCGTCGTACAGCACCTCTCGGTGCTGGAGTCGTGCGGCCTCGTCCGCTCCGAGAAGGTGGGCCGCACCCGGACCTGCCGGCTGGAGCCGGTCGGGCTGCGCCTCGCCGAGGACTGGTTCGCCGGCCAGCGCGCCCAGTGGGAGCGCCGGCTCGACCGGCTGGGAGAGGTCCTCGAGGCGGACCTCGTCGCCGCGCAGAAGGCAGATTCGCCACGACGAAAGGAACAGTGACCATGACTGCACGCAGCGCCGAGCACGGCGCCTTCACCATCAGGCGGACCTATGGCGTCCCTCCCGAGCGCGTCTTCGCGGCCTGGTCCAGCCAGGAGCAGAAGGCTCGGTGGTTCGGGGCGCCGGACAACTCCGACCCGACCTATCGGCTCGACTTCAGGGTCGGCGGCTCCGAGACGAACCGCGGTGGCCCCCCGGCCGGGCCCGTCTACACCTACGCGGCGACCTACCAGGACATCGTGCCCTCGGAACGGATCGTCTACGGCTACACCATGACCGCGGACGACGCGCTGATCTCGGTCTCGGTCACCACCGTCGAATTCGCAGCGGACGCGGCGGGCACCACCCTGACCTTCACCGAACAAGGCGTCTTCCTCGACGGGGGCGACACGCCCGCCGTCCGCGAGAAAGGCACCGAAGAGCTCCTCGACGCGCTGGGAACCCTGCTGGCCTGAGGGAATCCGCTCAGCCGAGGACCAACCGCCCACCCGTGTAGTCGAGTACCACCCACCCGTAGCGCCTGAGCTGGTCCGACCCCAAAAGCCCTTGCGTGCCGCTCAGGCTGACCGCCCCGAAGTCGGTCGAGCCGATCAGCTGCGCGTGCAAAGGCACGGCGCCCACCGACCAGGCACCGCTGTGCACGAGCGGCACGATGATGACGGAGCACACGGTGGCCTGGCGTTGGGCGAAGTCACTGCGCCCCAGGGACTGCGTGCGGGCCACCGCGCTGGAGACGACGCTCTGCGACGAACCCGTGTCCACGACGAAGCTGCGCCGAGGACCGGCGGCGAACCGGACCATGACGTTGAGCGAGACGTCACCCGAGAGCGGCGTGACGGTCAGTGGCACCGTCGTCCCGTGCCCCAGCGTGAGGGACACCGGGGGGGCACCGGTCGGCCCCGTGTAGCGCGTCGTGCCGCTCAGCGGCGGCCCCTCGGTCCCACCGAGCACCAAGGTGCCCGCGACGAAGTCGATGCGGATGGCGCCGAAGCGGGCCAGCACGTCGGAGCCGAGTAGGCCGTCCGGCTCCCCCTTGCCGCCGATCTGGGGCAGCGTGGCCGAAGCGAGCTGCTGGGGCGCCAGGGCCACGCCTTCGACGGACCACGACCCGACCGAAACCGGCTGGGCGCTGCCCGTGCAGCCGACGCCGGCGAACGTCGTCGCCCCACCAGCCGCCGGGAGGTGGAGCCGACGGGCCAGGCCGGCGTCGATCGTCGACTGCCCCGCACCGCTGTCGAGGACGAACGGGAACGGCCCCTTGCCGTCGATGCAAACATTGACCGACTCCGCCGTCTGGCCCGCCACGGTGCTCACGGTCAGCGGGAGCTCCTGGGTGCCGCCCTGACGCCCCGAGACACCGCCGCATCCCGTGCGGGCGGGCGGCAGTGCGAAGGTGACGGTGGGCTCGACGTGTACCCGGGGCGGGCGGGGGCCACTGACGGCGGCGGCCAGCCCGAGCGCGAGAACGGTGATGGCGATGGCCGCAATGGCCGCGATGAGCAAGCCCCGGCTGCCCACGGCTCAGCGTCCGAGCGCCAGCCGGGCAGTCGCGACCACCATGCGTGCGCCGAGCACGAGGACCGCCAGAGGCAGGGCGGCGCGGCGCCAGCCCGTCGTGGTTCGTACCGTGAAGCGGAGGGCCGAACGGTGGTGCGCCACCATCATCCGGTAGGGATGACGAGCCGTGCTGACACCCTGGACGTGGGTGACCGCTGCCGTGCCGGCGAAGCCCACGCCCCAGCCGGCGTGGTGGGCGCGCCAGCACAGGTCCATGTCCTCCGCGTACATGAAGTAGGCCTCGTCGAAGCCACCCAATTCCTCGAGCGCGCGCCGCCGAGCGAGGAAACACGAGCCCGAGACCCAGCCCGCCTCGGCGACGATGTCGCCCTCCGGCGTGCCCGGGTTGTACCGCCGCGTGAAACGGTTCTCTGGGTTGAACAGCGCCAGTAGCGCGTGGCCCGCCGCGTCGGTGAAGGACGGAAAGGTCCGGACGGACGGGTAGACCTCGCCGGCCTCGGTAAAGATGCGGGGCCCGGCCAGGGCCCAGGCCGGGTGGTTCTCCAGCGCGCCCCGCAACGCGGGCAGCGCGCCGGGGTGCACGACGAGGTCGGGGTTCGAGATGAGCACCCACTCCGGAGGGGACGCCTCTCCGGCCAGCGCGGCCAGGCCGCGGTTCACCCCGGCACCGAACCCGAGGTTCCGGCCCGGTTGCACGATGCGCACGGTGGGCGCGTCGACCAGCCCGGCCAGCGCGGCGCGCGCGCTCCCCGGGCCACCGTTCTCGACCACCACGACCGTGGCCGCGGCGTCGTCGAGGAGCGACCGGACACAGCCTGCAAGCTGCGGCCCGGCGTCATGGTCGACCACGACGGCGCCGATCACGCCGGGGGTGTGCACCAGCGGCTCAGTACTCCCTGGTGAATCGGAACTTCACCAATGCCTTGAGCGCGCTGATGCCATCGCGCCAGGTGATCTTCTTGCCCTCCCCGACCTCGCGGCCGGCATACGAGATCGGGACCTCGTAGACGCGGTAGCCACGGCGCAGCACCTTGGCCGTGATCTCGGGCTCGAAGTCGAAGCGGTTCGACACGACCATCAAACCGTCGAGCACCTCGGCGTCGAAGAGCTTGTAGCAGGTCTCCATGTCCGAGAGCGTCGATTGGTACAGGACGTTTGTAAGGAGGGAGAGGGCGCGATTGCCGATCCAGTGGAGCGGGAACATGTTCTTGCGCTCTCCGGTGAAGCGACTCCCGTAGACCACGCGCGCCTTGCCCCGCAGGATGGGTTCGAGCAGACGCGGCCAGTCGTTGGGGTCGTACTCGAGGTCGGCGTCCTGGATCAGCACGAGGTCGCCACGCGCCTCAGCCAGGCCGGTCCGGATCGCCGCCCCCTTTCCCTGGTTCTCGTCGTGCCGGATGACCCGCAGCGTCGAGTCTTCGAGGGCACGCAGCACCTTGTCGGAACCATCGGACGAGCCGTCGTCGACCGCGATGATCTGGAGCACCACGGGGAGCTCGACGGCCCGCATGCGTCGGATGACTTCGGCGACCGTGGTCCGCTCGTTGAACACGGGCATGATCACCGTGAGCGTGCGATAGGTCCTTGACGGGGGGACTTCGTTGAGCCCTGTCTCGGTCATGCGCCTGTCACTTTGTCCGCGAAGTAGTCGATCGTGCGGTCAATCCCCTCGCGCAGTCCGATGTGGGGCTCCCAGCCCAACTCCCGGCGCGCCAATGTGATATCGGGACAGCGGCGGGTCGGATCGTCGGTGGGCAACGGCTCGAATGTGATCTGCGAGGGCGACCCGGACACCTCCAGGACGAAGTGCGCCAGGTCCAGCATGGACCGCTCGTCCGGGTTGCCGATGTTGACCGGTCCTACCAGCGACGAATCGAGCAGAGCCACGAGACCCGTGATCTCGTCGTCCACGAAGCAGAAGCTGCGGGTCTGGCTGCCGTCGCCGTACACGGTGAGCGGCTCGCCGCGCAGCGCCTGCACGATGAAGTTGGACACGACGCGACCGTCGCCGGACGAGAGGCGCGGGCCATAGGTATTGAAGATGCGGGCGATGCCCACGTTCAGCCCGTGGGTGCGGTACATGGCCATGGTCAGGCTCTCGGCGAAGCGCTTGGCCTCGTCGTAGACGCTGCGCGGCCCGGTCGGGTCGACGTTGCCGCGGTAGGTCTCGACCTGCGGATGCACTTCTGGGTCCCCGTAGACCTCGCTCGTGCTCGCCATCAGGAACCGGGCGTCGTGCTGCCGGGCCAACTCGAGCAGCCGGCGGGTGCCTTCGCTGCCGACGGCCAAGGTGTCGAAGGGCCGCGCCAGGTAGGCCGGCGGAGAGGCCGGCGAGGCCAGGTTGCAGACTGCGTCGATCTTGGCGCCGTCCTCCAGCTCCACCTTCTCACTGACGTCGGTGACGATGAGGCTGAAGCGGTCATGCCCGAAGAGGTGGGCGACGTTCTCCCTCGATCCTGTCGAGAGGTCGTCCAGGCAGACGACCGCGTCACCCCGCGCCACCAGGTGGTCGCACAGGTGCGAGCCCAGAAAGCCGGCGCCGCCGGCCACGACGACCCGGCTCACTGGCGGCCGATCCCTGCGTACAGGAATCCCATGCGCCGGACGGCGGCGGGGTCGAGCAGGTTGCGGGCGTCGACGATGGACGGCTCCTCCATCACGGCGAGGACCCGGGCGAAGTCCACCCAGCGGAACTCGTCCCATTCGGTCAGGACGACGAGGGCGCGCGCCCCGCCCGCTGCCTCGTAGGGATCGCCGCACAGGACCAGGCCGCGCAGGTCCTCGGGCGGCTCGGCCTCGGCCGTCACCGTGGGATCGAAGGCCCGCAGGTTCGCGCCGAGGGCCGTGAGCCGCTGGGTAATCTGCAGGCTCGGCGAGTCGCGCCGGTCGTTGGTGTTGGCCTTGAAGGTCAGTCCCCACACGGCCACCGTCACGCCGTCGACCGCACCACCGCAGGCTGCCTCGACCTTCGACACGACGCGGGACAGCTGCTCCTCGTTCGATGCGATGGCACCGGCCAGCAGCGAAAAGTCGTAACCGGCCTCACCCGCGATGTGCAGGAGGGCCCGTGTGTCCTTCGGCAGGCAGGAGCCACCCCACCCCGGACCGGGTCGCAGGAACTCGAAACCGATCCGCTTGTCGTACCCGAGCCCGAGCAGCACGTCGCGTGCGTCCGCGCCCAACTCCTCGCACAGGCCGGCCAGGGCGTTGACGAAACTGAGCTTGGTGGCCAGAAAGGCGTTCGAGGCGTACTTGATCGTCTCCGACGTCGTCGTGTCCGTCAGGATCAAGGGCGCTCCGGTCTTGGTGAACAGCTCGGCGACCCGCGCCCCCGCCTCGGTGTTGTCCGCGCCCACGACGATGCGGTCCGGGTTGAGGCTGTCGAGCACGGCGTTGCCTTCGCGGAGGAACTCGGGATTGGACACCACGCGGACATCGTGTCGCCCGATCACCTGCTCCACCATGGTGGCCGAACCCACGGGCACGGTGGATTTGTTGACGACGATCGCACCGCTCGCGAGGTGCGACGCGATCTGCTTTGCCGCCGTCTCGACATGGGACAGGTCGGCCGACCCGTCTGCGCCCTGCGGTGTCGCCACGCACAGGAAGACGAACTCGGCGCCGGCCACCGCGTCGACGGCCGAGTCGGTGAAGGAGAGCCTGCCGGCCGCCATGGCCTCGGCGACCAATTCGTCGAGGCCGGCCTCGATGATCGGCATACGCCCCGCGCGCAGGCCGGCCAGCCTGGCCACGTCGTGCTCGGCCAGCACGACGTGGTGGCCGAAGTGCGCCAGCGTGGCTGCAGTCGGCAATCCCACGTAGCCGGCCCCGATCACGGCGATCGACCGCCGGCTCACGCTGCCTCCCGCGCCCGCAGGACCGCCACGAGCCGGGCCAGCCCGTCCTGCCAGTCGGGCAGTGCGGGCAGGCCACTCAGGCGCAACGCCATATTGTCCAGCACCGAGTAGGGCGGGCGCGGGGCGAGGAGAGGCGGGTCGAGCTCGTCGGTCCGGATCGGTTTGACCCGCTCGGGATCGGCATCCGCTTCGGACAGCACGGCGCGCACGAAACCCCACCAGGTGGTGGCGCCGCCGTTCGTCACGTGGAAGACGCCCGGCCGGCGGTCGAGCCCGAGGGTGACCACGGCCGGCGCCAGGTCCGCGGTGAAGGTCGGCGAACCATGCTGGTCGTCGACGAAGCGGAGCTCGCCGTCGCCATGGGCCAGGCGCAGTGCAGTGGCGACCATGTTGGCGCCGTGGGCGCCACACAACCAGCTCGTGCGCACGATGGTCGAGCCCGGACGGCACTCGCGTTCACCGCCGAGTTTGGAGGCACCGTAGACGGACGCCGGGCACGGCGTGTCCCATTCACGGTAAGGACGACCCGCCGTGCCGTCGAACACGTAGTCGGTGGAGACGTAGACCATGTGCGCGCCCACCAGCGAGGCGGCTTCTGCGACATGGCGCGTCCCGACGGCGTTGACCGCGTACGCCGTGTCGACCTCGGTCTCGCACGCCTCCACCGCGGTAAGAGCGCCACCGTGAAGGACGAGATCGGGCCGGAATCCGGCGAACGTGCTGAGGACGGCATCGCGGTCGTCGACGCGCATCGTGTCAATGTCGGTCGCCAGGACGTCGTGGTTGAGCCCCGGTCTCGGCCCCTCGGGACCGAGCAGCGCACATCGCCGCCCCCCGCTCGGCACCCGTCCGGCCAGGGCGTCACGCAGGTCCCGCCCGAGCTGGCCGTCAGCCCCCGTAATGAGGATCCGCACCGTTCAGCCGGCTCCGCTCCCCCAGGCACCCTCCGCGACGGGGGCCCGGGCCTGCAGCGGCTCCCACCACTCCCGGTGACCGGCGTACCAGGCCACCGTCTCCTCCAGCCCCTGCTCCCATTCGACCGACGGCGCCCAACCGAGCTCCCGGTGGAGTTTCGACGCGTCGAGCACGTACCGCCGGTCGTGCCCTGGCCGGTCCGGGACGATCGTCTTGAGCGATTCGGGCTTGCCCAGCGCGGTGAGGATGCGATCGGCGACCTCCGTGATGGATGCCTCGACCCCACTGCCCACGTGATACGTCTCGCCTTCGCGGCCCCGCGCCAGCACCGCGTCGATGGCGGTGCAGTGGTCGTGGACGTGCAGCCACTCCCGGCGGTTCTCGGTGCTGGCGTACAGCGTCAGAGGTCGATCGTCGAGCGCGAGCGTGCAGAAGTGCGGGATGAGCTTCTCGGGAAACTGGTACGGGCCGTAGTTGTTGGCGCAGTTGGTGATCGTGATGGGCAGGCCGTACGTCTCTGCGTAGGCGCGCACCGCGTGGTCGGCGCCCGCCTTCGACGCGTTGTACGGCGTGCGCGGCCGATAGGGGGAGTCTTCGGTGAAGACCTCGTCGGCGTCGAGCGGCAGGTCCCCGTACACCTCGCACGTCGAGACGTGGTGGAACCTGGCCACACCGGCCTGTCGGGCCGCTTCGAGCATGGTCTGCGTGCCGAGGACGTTGGTCCGGAAGAACAACCCGGGGTTGAGGACGGCGAGGGAGTTGTGCGACTCGGCGGCGAAGTGGACGATCGTGTCGACCTCCTCGCCCCGGAGGGTCTTCTCCGCCTGCTCAGGATCGCAGATGTCCCCTTGGACGAAGACGATCCGGTCCTCGATGTCGGACAGGGTGGGTCGGTTGCCGGCGTAGGTCAGTACGTCGTAGACGACGACATGGTCCTCGGGGTGCTGTTCGACCCAGTAACGGGCGAAGTTCGACCCGATGAAACCGGCACCTCCCGTCACGAGAAGGCGCATAGTGTGCGCCATGCTAGCCGAGAGCCTGGTGCCCCCTTGGTTTCAGGCGGGACGCACGTGGACCACGTCGCCCGCATGCACCGAGCGGGGGCCCTCCGCCGTCTCGACCACCAGGTGACCGGCGTCATCGATGGCGAGGGCCCGCCCGGTGAACTCCTCGCCGGCCAGCACGACCCGCACCGTCCGCCCCAGCGTGGCGCAGCGACCCCGTACCTCGTCGGCCAGGGCGCGCCGGCCCCCGGCGTCGTCGAGCAGCGGCCGCCGGGCTGAGAGGGCGCGCAAGAGATGCTCCAGCAGGTTCCGCCGGTCGACCGCCTCCCGGCCGATGTCGTCGAGGCAGGCGCCGCCGGCGCCCGGTGGCCCGGGCCAGGCCACGTTGATCCCGATGCCGACGACGACGGACTTGAGGACGCTCCCGGAGAAATCAGCCTCGGCCAGGACCCCCGCGACCTTCCCCTCGCCCACCAGCAGGTCGTTCGGCCATTTGAGCGACGGGTTCACGCCCGCGGCGGCGCGGCAGGCGTCGGCGCCGGCCAGCGCCACCGCGCCGGTGCACAGGTGCACGTCCGCGGCGCCGCAGCCGGGCCGCAGCAAGACGGAGGCCAGCAGGTTGGCCCCGGGCGGGGACTCCCAATGCCGGTCGAGGCGGCCCCGGCCCGCCGTCTGGTGGTCGGCCACCACCACCAGACCCTCGGCGGCACCCTGGCGTCCCTGGTCACGCACATAGGTGTTGGTCGAGCCGATCTCCTCGAGCCAGTGGACGTCCCACTCCCCGTCCCACATGGCAGACACCATACGGCGCGTGCAATTGTGAAGGCCCACCTCACGGAGGAAAGGCCCAGCGTGCTCGAGAAGGTCCTCATTGCAAACCGCGGCGAGATCGCCGTCCGGGTGATCCGGACGTGCCGCGAGCTGGGCATCGGGACGGTGGCGGTCTACTCCAACCTCGACCGCGATGCCCTGCACGTGCGGATGGCCGACGAGGCCTATGCCCTGGGCGGCGAGACGGCGGCCGAGAGCTACCTCAACACCGAGGCGATACTCCTCGCCATCGAGCAGAGTGGCGCCGACGGCGTGCACCCCGGGTACGGCTTCTTCTCGGAGAACACCGATTTCGCGTGGGCGATCACCGAGCGCGGCGTGACCTTCATCGGGCCGCCGCCCGAGGCGATCGAGGTCATGGGCGACAAGATCAGCTCGCGCCTTGCCGCCGAAGAGGCCGGCGTGGCCGGCGTCCCGGGCCGCTCCGAGCCGCTCACGGCCCCCGACGAGGTCGTCGCCTTCGGCGAGGAGCACGGGTGGCCCGTCGCCATCAAGGCGGCGTACGGCGGCGGCGGCCGAGGCATGAAGGTCGTGCACAGCGCCGCAGACGCCGCCGAGGCGATGGAGTCGGCGGCCCGCGAGGCGCAGGCGTACTTCGGCCGCCCCGAGATCTACCTCGAGCGCTACCTCGCGTGGCCGCGCCACGTGGAGATGCAGGTCCTGGCCGACCAGCACGGCACGACCCTGTGGCTCGGCGAGCGCGACTGCTCGGCGCAGCGGCGCCACCAGAAGCTCGTCGAGGAGAGCCCGGCCCCGGACTTCCCCGACGAGATCCGCCAGGCCATGGGCGCGGCGGCGGTCAAGGTCTCGCAGGCCTGCGGCTACTACAACGCCGGCACGGTCGAGTTCCTCTTCCAGGACGGCGAGTTCTACTTCCTCGAGATGAACACGCGGCTGCAGGTGGAGCACCCGGTGACCGAGCTGGTGACCGGCCTGGACCTCGTCGCCTGGCAGATCCGTATCGCGTCGGGCGAGAAGCTCGACTTCACGCAGGACGAAGTCCGCCGCGACGGGCACGCCATCGAGGTCCGCATCAACGCGGAAGATCCGAGCGGCGGGCGCTTCTCCCCCTCGCCGGGCACCCTGACCTCGTTCCACCAGCCGTCGGGCCCCGGCGTCCGCCTCGACGCCGGGTACGAGTCCGGCGACACCATCTCCCAGTACTACGACAACCTCATCGCCAAGCTCATCGTGTGGGCACCCGATCGCGAGGCCGCCCGCCGCCGCATGCTGCGTGCCATCGGCGAGACGCGAATCACGGGGGTCGCGACCACGCTGCCCGCCCACGAGGCCATTCTCTCTCACGCGGACTTTGCAGCGGCGACCCACTCGACCAGGTGGGTCGAGGAGTGCCTTGACCTGAGCGCCCTCACGCCTGAGGCGGCAGGCACGCCGGCGCCGGCGCCGGCCGACGAGGGGGTGCCGACGGTGGAGCGCGACGTGACGGCCGAGGTCGACGGCCGCCGCTACTCAGTGCGCCTCTGGGTTCCGGACCTGGGCCCGGCGCCAGCGCCCGGGCGCGCCGCCGCTCGACCCAGGCGGGCGGCGGCATCGGCCGCGGCCGGGACGGGCTCCGGTCAGGTGACCGTCCCGATGCAGGGCACCATCCTCAAGGTCCTGGTCGCCGTCGGCGACGTCGTCGAGGTGGGCCAGACGATCTGCCTCCTCGAGGCCATGAAGATGGAGAACGCCGTGGCCGCCGAAAAGGATGGCGTGGTCAAGGAGGTGCGGGTGAGCGCCGGCGACTCGGTCGGCGCGGGCGACGTCGTGGCGGTCATCGAGTAGGTGGCCACCGGGAACCACGACGTGCAGTCGGTGAAGGCCGCCGCCGCGGCCGTGGTCGACCATCACCTGGACGAGCTCGTCTCGCTGAGCCATGCCGTGCACGAGACCCCGGAGCTGTGCTTCGGCGAAACCGTCTCGGCACAGACCGTGGCGGCGGCCATGCGCTCGGGGGGCCTCCAGGTCGAGGAGGGCGTCTACGACCTTCCCACGGCGCTCGAGTCGCGCGCAGGCGATGGGGAGCTCGTGGTCGCGGTCTGCGCCGAGTACGACGCGCTCCCCGACCTCGGGCACGCGTGTGGCCACAACATCATCGCGGCGACGGCCGTCGGTGCCGGCCTCGCCTTGGCGTCGGTGGCCGACCGGCTCGGGCTCACCGTGCGCGTGCTCGGCACGCCGGCCGAGGAGGGCGGGGGCGGCAAGGTCCTCATGCTCGAACGCGGCGCCTTCGCCGGCGTGCACGCCGCCATGATGGTGCACCCCTGGCCGAGCGAATGGCTCACCGCCCGCTGTCTCGCCGTCGCCCACTACGACGTCCACTACCGCGGGCGCGAGGCGCACGCCTCGGCCGCACCGTGGGAGGGGGTCAACGCGCAGGACGCCCTCACCATCGCCCAGGTCGCCATCGGCCTGCTGCGCCAGCAGCTGCCGCCGGGAGACCAGGTCCACGGCGTGGTCACCAAGAGCTCGTCCGCCGCCAATGTCATCCCGGCCGCGGTGACGGCACGCTACATGGTTCGATCGCCCACCGCCGCCGGCCTTGCCGCGCTGCGCCCCCGGGTCGACGCCTGCTTCGAGGCGGGCGCGCTCGCCACCGGGTGCACGGTGGAGTACGAGGAGCTGTCGCCGGTGTACTCCCACATGGAGGCCGATCCGGAGCTCCTCCTCGCCTACCGCGCCAACGCCGAGACCCTGGGCCGTCGCTTCGAGGCCGACGACACCGGGGCACCCGTGCCGACGTTGTCCACCGACATGGCCAACGTCTCGCTCGCGGTGCCGACGATCCACCCGCTCATCGGCATCGAGACGCACGGCGCGGTCAACCATCAGCGGGAATTCACGGCGGCCTGCGTGACTCCCTCGGCCGACGCGGCCGTGCGCGACGGCGCCGTCGCACTGGCCTGGACCGCCATTGACGCCGCCAGCGACCCCGCCCTGCGCGAGCGGCTGCTCCGCCGTTGATCACCGAGCACGCGCTGCTCGACGTCGTCGCCGGGCGCGAGGACGAGTTCCTCACCGCGATGGAGCGGGCCAAGACGCTGATCGCGGCCAGCCCCGGTTTCGTCTCGCTGCGCGTCGAGCGCTGCGTGGAGCGGCCGAGCCGCTTCCTGCTCCTGGTCGAATGGGGGCGCCTGGAGGACCACACCGAAGGCTTCCGCGGCTCCGTCGCCTACGAGGAATGGCGCGCCGCGTTGCACCATTTCTACGACCCGTTTCCCCTCGTCGAGCACTTCGAGGTGGCCGTCACCGCGTAGTCGGCGGTCAGGGCACCGTGACGCGACGCGCCGGCACGACCGCGTCCAGGATGCCGAGCCGCACGACCCGATAGGGAATCCCGAGCTGCGTGAGGCGCGCCTCGAAGGTCTCCTCGGTGTACGTGCCGGGCCCGGGCTGGGGGTTGGCGAATTCCTCGGTCGCCTGCGCCGTCTCGCTCGGGGCGAAGAACAGCCATGCGGGGTCCTTGGAGGTGGTCACGGCGGCGCGTATGCCGGCCGAGCGGGAGACGTCGAGCAACGATGGACTCACGAGCGGCCGGCCTCCGCTCAGGTAGTCGAGGTCGTAGGCGGTCCAATAGTCGCCGTACGCGTCCTCGATGTGCTGGGCCCGCAGCGCGTCGACCACGTGCTGCATCGGGTCGTCGCCGCTCCGCCACCCGGAGAAGAAGGCCGACGAAGCCGGCACGCCGCCGTCGTGCGCGCCCGTGACCGTGAGGCACAACGCGCCAGCCAGGCCGACCGCAGCGACGGCGTACACGCGGCCCATGCGCCGGCCCTGCCGGGCGTCCGCAGCTGGCGTCGGTGCGGCGGGCTCCGGCGCCCACGCCGGCGTGGGCACGAGGATCGCACACAGGAGCAGGACGAGCAGGGTCGGGAGGTAGATGCCGTAGCGACCGTCGATCCAGTACCCGGTACCGGGGGCCGCCGCGTAGAGGAAGGGATAGGCCAGGACCGCTGAGGCCAGCGCGAGGGGGACCCACTGGCGCGACGGCCCGCGGAAGAGCCAGACGGCGCGCCCGAGCGCCGTCGCGACGACGGCCAGGAGCGCGACGTAGAGCGCCTGACCCAATGACCCGCCGATCCAGGGCCCCCCCGGCACCGACCGCAGGCCTAGCTGGAGCGGCAGCATGGCGTGGAAGAACACGGAGAGCTTCTCCCCGTAGGTCACGCCGCCGTTGGCCGGGAACGCGCCCGATCGGACGGAGACGAAATTCGTGTGCGCGTTGGCGTACCACCAGGGCAGTGAGCCGACGATGCCGCCCACCACGAGCCACGTCAGGGCCGGCCACGGACGCGCGGGACGGGCGCGGCCCCGAGCCCCCGGGGCGCGTGTGGCACTGCGGCGCTCGGCCCGCCACCACCCCCACAGCAGCACGATGACGGGGAGCGCGAAGTAGACGATCTCGGGCGATGCCCACCACCCGAGGCCGAGGGCGACGCCGAGGAGGAGGAACGTGCCCAGACCGGCACGGCGCGTCACCGCCCGGACGCAGCACAGAATGGCGATGAGGCCGCAACACAGCGTGGCGAAACGGAAGCCGCCCTCACGCACCGACTGCCAGACGACGACGTAGGGCCAGACCCAGACCGCACTGGCAGCGGCCACGGCGAGGAGGCGTTGCCCCGTGGCCCGCCACACGATGCCCGCCGCGAGCGCGGCGGCCACGGCGCCCAGGACCGCCGGCGTCCCGTTCAGGGCCGGCTCGCCACCGCCCCCGACCTTCAGCGCCAACGCGACGGCGTAGGGCTCGAGGCCGCCATAGTGCTGGCCCCAGTAGAAGGCGGAGAAGTGACCGGCGTCGATCGAACGGGCCATCAGGCCGACGACCGCCTCGTCGCCCCAGACCGGGAGGTGCACGAGGAGCCACACCCGCAGTAACAGCCCGTAGAGCAGCGCAGCGGCGGCCACGATCGCGAGCGCGACGGTGGCCGGGTTGACGCCGGTGACGTGCGGGCCGACCGGGAGGGGAAAGTCGTCGCGGCCGGTGCCGGGATCGGCCAACGAGGTGGCCGCGCCGGGACCGTCAGGATGTCGCTTCACTGCTGCACCAGGGTGGGGCGCGGGCCGTCAACGGGCCGGCGGGGATGCTGCACGCTAGAGCGGCCCGACGAACATGTCGAGGCACCCTTCGAGCCCCACGATCTCGATGTCGTCGCGTCGGTGACGCTCCCAGGCCTCCCGGCTCAGCCGGAACCGGACGGTGCGCCCCGAGCCGTCCCGGCGCGGCGCCAGGGCCTCACCGTTGGGCTCGTACCCGACGGAGCGGGAGGTGGCGATGGATGCCGCGTTGTCCTCGAACGCGCCGCTGAGCGCCTCGTGCGCGCCCAGGCCATCGAAGGCCAGGTGCAAGATGGCCTGGCGCATCTCGCGTCCGAGCCCCTGGCCCTGGTGGCCCCGGCCGAGCCATGAGCCGGTGTCGACGGAGTGCACGGCGCGGAAATGCTCTGCGCTCAGGTCCTGGACGCCCACCGGACGCCCCTCCACGAAGACGGCGCTGGTCAACGTCCATTTGTCGGGCGACCAGTTGGCCCGGTGCGACCACAGCCACTGCGCCGACTCGCGGGCGCGGCGGCGCGGCTCGGCATCGGTCCAGGGGACGAAGAACGGCATGGTTCCGGGGTCGTGGACGCCTTCGTCCACGAGCGCGACGAGGGCACCGAACTCGTCCTCGCGGGGAAGGCGCAGCTCCAGCAGGGGCGTCCTTACCACGAGGTCGAAGAGGGGCCAGAACGATCCCTGCCCCACGGCGCGTCAGCCCCCGGGCTGGTACACGCCGAACTCGCCGCGCAAGACGTCGGAAACCTCGCCGAGAGTCGCCATGGCCCTCAGCGCCTCCTTCATCGGCACCAGCAGGTTGCCCTCGCCCTGGGCGGTCTCGGCCACGTCGGCCAGCGCCCGGTCGACGGCCGCCTGGTCGCGCCCGGCGCGCACCGAGCGGGTGCGCTCGATCTGGAGCATCTGGAGCTCCACGTCGATCGGAAAGACCTCGACGGCCTCCGCTTCGGCGTCGGTGAAGCGGTTGACCCCGACGACCACCTTCTCGCCGTCGTCGACGGCCTTGGCGAAGCTGTAGGCGGCCGCCTCGATCTCCTCCTGCATGAAACGGGCTTCGATGGCGGCCACCGCGCCGCCGAGCTCCTCGATGCGATCGAGGTAGGCGTCGGCCGCTGCCTCCACCTCGTCGGTCAACGACTCGACGAAGTAGGAGCCGGCCATCGGGTCGACGGTGTCGGCTACGCCGGATTCGTATCCCACGATCTGCTGTGTGCGCAGGGCGATCTTGGCGGCCCGCGTCGTGGGAAGGCCGAGTGCCTCGTCGAAGCCGTTGGTGTGCAGGCTCTGGGTGCCACCGAGCGCCGCCGCCAGGCTCTGCACCGTGGTCCGCACGATGTTGTTCTCGGGCTGTTGCGCCGTCAGCGTCGACCCGCCGGTCTGGGTGTGGAAGCGCAGCATCTTCGAGCGCGGATCCTTGGCGCCGAAGCGCTCCTCCATGATGCGGGCCCACATCCGCCGCGCCGCCCTGTACTTGGCCACCTCCTCGAAGAGGTTGTTGTGCGCGTTCCAGAAGAACGACAGCCGCGGTGCGAACGCGTCGACGTCCATGCCCGCGGCGATGGCCGCCTCGACGTAGGCGATGCCGTTCGCCAACGTGAAGGCGATCTCCTGCACCGCGGTCGAGCCCGCCTCGCGGATGTGGTACCCCGAGATGGAGATCGTGTTCCAGCTGGGCAAGTGCTCGGCGCAGTAGGCGAACGTGTCGACGATGAGGCGCATCGACGGACGCGGCGGGTAGATATACGTCCCCCGGGCGATGTACTCCTTCAAGATGTCGTTCTGGATCGTGCCCCGGATCTTCTCCCCCGGCACTCCCTGCTCCTCCGCAACCAGCTGGTACAGCAGAAGAAGGATGGCGCCCGTCGCGTTGATCGTCATGGAAGTGGTGACCTTGTCCATCGGGAGATCAGCCATCAACAGGCGCATGTCGGCCAGTGAGTCGATGGCCACGCCGACCTTGCCCACCTCGCCCTCGGCGCGGACATGATCGGAGTCGTAGCCCATCTGCGTCGGGAGGTCGAAGGCGCACGAGAGACCCGTCTGACCGGCGTCGAGGAGGAACTTGAAGCGCTCGTTGGTCGACTCGGCCGACCCGAAGCCGGCGTACTGGCGCATCGTCCACAGCTTCGAGCGGTACATCCCCGCGTGGACGCCCCGGGTGTACGGGAACGCACCCGGTTCGCCGAGCTGGGTGGCCGGGTCCCAACCGTCGAGGTCCCCGGCGCGGTAGACGGGATTGACGACGATGCCCGAGTCGGTACGGCGCTCCGGGTTGCCCTGCGGGTCCTGCTTTTCCGGTGTCACGCCCCCCAGGCTACGGAGGTTCGGGGCAACGTGGCCATACGGGGCAGACTACGGACCGTGGACGACGGGTCCGGACCCACCTTCTCGCACTTCGGCATCTGCGTGAGCGACCTCGAGTGCTCCCTGCGCTTCTACTGCGAGGGGCTCGGTTTCGAGAAGGCGGAATCCCATGCCATCGGGTCCGAGTTCGCCCGACTCATGGACCTGCCCGACGTCGCGGTGACCTCGCAATTCATCCGGCGTGGGCCAATCGCCATCGAGTTGCTGGCCTTCCACGAGCCCGCCCCCTTCGGCGAGCGTGAGCGCCGGGCTGTCAACGAGCTCGGGTTGACGCACCTCTCCTTCCGCGTGCACGACGTGGCGGCGACGGTCACCCGCATCGTCGAGCTCGGGGGTGCCGTCGTCGAGTCCAGCCGGACCAGCATCGAACTCGGCGAGATGGCCCTCCAGTTCGTCTACTGCACGGATCCCGACGGCGTCCGCGTGGAACTGATGGACCTCGGCGGCTGATCTCCCTCGGCCAGAAGCTGCGCATCGAGCTCACGGTCGATGCGCAGCGCCTTGCGCTCGTCCATGTGCAGCCAGCGCAGCGCCACGGGGATCATGGGCCACAACATCAGAGTGTCGCCGACGACCCACATGATGTCGCCCCCGACGTGGAGATCGGTGACGTAGGAGGGGCCCCACGTCCGGTGCGTGGCGAGGTAGGCGGGGAAGATCTCGTGCGCCGCGCCGGCCAGCGAGAGCCCGGTGAAGGTGTCGATCGGGATGGCGAGGAAGAGGTAGAAGAATTGCAGCGCAGGATGGAGGCGGTAGCAGTTGGGATCGTTGCCGAAGATCTGGCGCCAGAACAGATAGCCGACGAGCAGGAACACCAGGTGCTCCGCGTTGTGCACGTTCTCCTGCGTGAGCGTGTAGTTGTACCAAACCGTCAGGTGGCTGACCGGGATCACGACGGCGTAGAGCACGAAGGCGACCAGTGGGTTGCCCAGGAACTTGGCCACCGGCGAGCGCAACGTCTCGGTGACGACCAGGTGGGCCGTGCCCGTTGTGGCGCGCCAGCTGAGCTGCAATGGTGAGGCGATGGCGAACAGCGGCGCGGCGACCATGATCAGCAGCAGGTGCTGGATCATGTGATCCCAGAACAGCTCGCCGTCGTAGACGCCGACGAAGCTGAAAATGGCGATGCCCGTGGTGATCAGGGCGCCGATCCAGGCGGCCGTCTTCCCCACTGACCAGGGATGGCGCGGGTGCAGGGCGTTGTTGCGCCGGACCCCCCACAGGTAGACGACGAGCGCGACGACGAGCATCGCCACGGGAACGAAGTCGAACTGCGTGGAGAAGAATTGCGACCCCCGCAGCGGCGGGAGCCCCGCGTCGTACAGCGCGGCGATCACCTCAAGACGCTACCGCCGTCCTCAGCCGTGTTGCCAGACGCGCTCGCGCATGCCTCGCTTGCCGTACAGCGAGATGGCATTGAGCTGGGACAGCTCCTCGTCGGAGAGCTGCCACCCCAGCGCGCCGGCGTTCTGCTCCGCCTGTTGCCGGTTCTTCGCCCCGGGAATGGGCACGGACCCCTTGGCGATGAGCCAGGCCAGCGCGACCTGGCTCGGCGTGCGGTCCCCGTGAGCTGCGCCGATGCGCCGCAGCTCCGCCACGACGCCGTCGACCTCCTCCATGGGGTGAGACGAGAATGTGCGCTTGGCGTTGGGCGGATTGGCGGCCGAGTACTTGCCCGTGAGGCGGCCCTGCCCGATGGGCGAGTACGCCAGCGGGATCACCCCGAGCTGGCGGCAGGCGTCGATGAGCCCGACCCGCAGCGGCATGGCGCGCAGAAGGGAGAACTCGATCTGATTGCTCGCCAGACGCAGGCCCTGCTTCTGCAGCGCGGCGGCTATGGCGCGGGTCTCCTTCTCCGAGTAGTTGGACACACCCACGGCGCGCACCAGTCCCTCGGCGTGCGCCGCGGCGAGCGCCTCGGCCAGCGCGTCGTGCGACCGCAGCGAGACGGGCCCGTGGATCTGGTACAGGTCGATGGTCCCGATGCCGAGACGCTCGCGGGAGTGGCGAGCAGCCGAGAGCAGCGCGGCGCGCACGTTGAGCTTCCATGGGCTGGGCATGAATTTGGTGGCGATCACGACGCGGTCGCGCACTTCGGGATCGGCCGCAAGCAGGCGGCCGATGATGCGCTCGCTCTCGCCCCCGCCGTAGACCTCCGCGGTGTCGAAGAGGACCACACCGGCCTCGATACTCGCCTCCCACGCCTCGCGGATGGTCGCCTCGGTGAGCGACGGGTCGTAGCCGCCCATGCCCCAGGTTCCCTTGTCGCCCCAGGCCCACGTGCCCACCCCGAGAGGAGGAATCGCGATTTCGGTTCCGGCCAGCGTGATGCGGTCGTTCGCCTGCGGTGGCGCGCCGTCCGTCATCGCCCGGCCCGTCCTGCGTCCGCCCAAGCGAGGTGCGCCCGCACCGCGTCGCGCCACGGCTCGGCGTGCGTCAGCTGCGGCGAGTGATAGGCCCCCTCGATGACGGTCAACCGCCCGTTCGCCACTTCGGCCGCCAAGGCCGGCGCCTGGTCGACCATGGGGTGGTCGTGCTCGCCGGCGATGACCGTGGTCGGGCAACTGACGCCGGGCAGCTCGGCCCGGAGCGACGACGCGTCCGCATCCCGGTCGCCCATCAGCGCGAGGCCGAGCCCCTTGACCGCGTAGGCGTCCATGCCGGCGAAGATCGCGTCCTTCTCCGAGCGCCAGGCGGCCGGCGTGCGCGCCTCGATCAAGACGTCCTCGGGGCCGCCGAGGCTCATCGTCGGCGGCATCCCCTGAGAGGGGTCGAAGGTCTCGATCCAGGACTGCATCAGGTCCCGGATGCTCTCGTCGTCGGGAATGAAGGACCACGCGCTGGTGTCCATCAGGACCAGCGAGCTGACCAGATCGGGCCGGCGCAACGCCACGCCCAGGACGACGCGCCCGCCCATGGAGTGGCCCAACAGGTCGACGGGCCCCTCGCCGACCTCGTCGAGGAACGCTGCCAGGTCTCGAGAGAGCTGCGCGATGGTGTAGCCGTCGAGCGTCCCCGTCCGGGTCGAGTGTCCGTGGCCGCGCTGGTCCAGCGTGACCACCCGCCGGTCGGCGGCCAGCGCGTCGACCTCGAGCCCGAAGTCATGGGAGGAGCCGGTGTAGCCGTGGCACAGGACGAGGGTCGGGGTCCCTGCCTGGGCTGCGCCCTCGCGCCGACCACGCGAGGTCGACGCCATGCACGTACAGCGTCTGCGGTGTGGCGGTCTGGGTCATTGGTAGTCAGGGGCGCGGTGCCGTTGCCGGCCCGGTTCCCCATCCCCCTTTCAATCCGTGCGTGCGGTTTTCCCGCACACGGCTTTCCGATGGACTTCTGGTCATGGTTACGCAGCTTTCGGGTAGCGGATGGTTCCCATGAGCTGGTGCAGGCCCTGGTCGTGGAACCAGGTGCGGGTCCAGGCGCCAGCTTGGCCGGGGCGCAGATTGCGGCCGCGCTTCTTTATGAGCAAGCGCCGCAGCCGCCACGCCACGTATTCGTCAAGCTGGCTGAACTTCTTGGCCGCATTCCCGGAGCGGAAGTAGTTGCCCCATCCCCAAAGGAACGAGTTGAGACGTCGAATGACGTCTTCTAACTGCTGTCCGACCTGGCTTCGAGCCGTGAGGGCCTTGATCCTGACTCGGGCACGCTTCATGGAGCGCACAGAGGGCCAGCGGTGGAGGTAGTAGCGGATGACCCGCTTCTGCTCCCAGAGCTTGCCTGACATGTGGGCATGGAAGTGGCACCCGAGGAAGTCGAAGCCTTCGTTGCCTTCTCGGAGATCGACCGTCCTGGTCTTGTCTGGGTGAAGGCGCAGACCGAGGTCACCCAAGATGGCGGTTGCGCACCGACGGGCTTCTTCGGCCTGTTCTTGGGATCGACACAGCACCACGAAGTCGTCGGCATAGCGGACGATTTCACCGGTGCCGCGCTCTTCCCAGGCCCGATCGAAAGCGTGCAGGAAGATGTTGGCCAAAAGGGGTGAGATCACCCCGCCCTGGGGTGTCCCCGTGACCGACTCGGAGAGCACACCAGCGTCCAGCACCCCTGCTCGCAGCCACTGTCTGACCAACTTGAGCACCCGCCGGTCCGACACCCGCTCGCCGACCAGAGCGAGGAGTCGCTCGTGGTCAATAGAGCCGAAGAAGTTCTCGATGTCGGCCTCGAAGACGAAGGTGTTGCCTTCGATGAAGCCGACCCGGAGCCTCTCCATGGCGTCGGTGGCCGAGCGCTTGGGCCGGAACCCAAACGAGCATGCGAGGAAATCGGCCTCGAAGATGGGCTCGAGGACGATCTTGGTCGCCTGCTGGCACACACGGTCCTTGACAGTCGGGATGCCCAACGGACGGAACTTGCCGTCGGGCTTTGGAATCTCCACCCGGCGCACGGGGCGAGGGTGGTAGTTGCCTGCACGGAGGTCGGCCTGGAGTTCGCTGAGCAACTGCTCGACCCCGTAGTCGTCCTCCACCGCAGCGATGGTCAGTGCATCGACCCCTGCTGCTCCACGATTGGCTCGGACCCGCTCCCACGCCTCCCAGAGAATGTCGTCCCTGTAGATGCGGTCATAGAGGGCGTGGAAGCGCCGACCCTTCGACTGCTTGGCCGCAGCCCATAGCCGGTTCTGGAGGCGTCGAACTTTCTCCTGCGACGGTGGTCCCAGGGGGGAGATGGGCCGAGCGGTCCCGGCCATGCCCTCACTCGTTCCTCTGTCTCCGGCGTGTCCAAAGTCGGGGCCCTTCCCTCCTGCTGGGTTCCTCCCAGCGATCGGCAGTACTACGACCCCGTCGGACTCCCGCTTCCCTCCGTTCGCTTTCACCACTGGCTTATACGAGCGGTCTTTGCTGACAAGGCTGGGAAGACGGGCCTCTCCTGTTCCGAACCCGACCGTGTGCACGTGCCGCTCCCCATACCCCGGAGGGACTCGACCATGGGCATGTCCGGAACGCCAGTCGGTCGAATACTGCCTTCGCCGTGACATGAGCGGCTCGGCTCCCTCGTTGTAACAGTGACGAGGCTGCAGGACTCGCGCCTTTCGGCACTACGGCCCGCGCACTTGCTCCCTCCGAAGAGGCTCTTGACGCCCCGCTCAGCCCGTCGCCTCTCGGCGACGAACCGGGGCCTGCTACCGGGCTTTCCGGCCTTTACCCGGGTGGGACTTGCACCCACTGGCCTGGTCCAGCTTTCAGGACGCACCATGGGCACCTGTCTAGCCCGAGTCGACCGAGAGCTGCTGCGCCGCCGAGGCCGGGGCGGGCGTCGTCTCGCTCTGCACCGTGGCGACCGGCGCGCCGGGGCTGACCGAGACGTTGGTGCAGGCGCGCGCCTGGTCCCAGGCGGCCAGCGCCGCGGCGGCGGCAGCACCCGACAGCGGCTGGGGCAGGTCGTCCACGATCTCGGCGGGCCGCCAGGTGATCTGGTCGATGTGCCGGCCCGTCGCCGTGACCACCAAGGATCCGCTGGCGTTCTCGGGCGGCGAGTTGTCGTAGAAGGCGAAGTTGCCGAGGCCGTAGTCGACGTAGGCCGAGCCGAGGTACCCGCCGCCCAGCAACACGTGGGCGTGCGTCCCCACGATGATGTCGGCGCCCGCCTGCACCAGCACCTGCGCGAGCGGCTCCTGCAGGGGGTTGGGACAGGCGTCGAGCTCGGTGCCCCAGTGGAGGTAGACGATGACCGTGTCCGCCGTCTTGCGGGCGGCCTCGACCGCGGCGACGAGGTCGTTGACGTCGTAGGCGGACGCCAGGCCGGGCTGCGTGGCGGTGGCCGTCCACGCCGACTGCAGGTCGGAGTCGATGACCTGCGTGGCGGCGATGATCGCGATGTGCTCGCCGTGGATGCTCGTCGTGTAGGGAGTGAAGGCCTGCGCCGCGTTCTGGCCGATGCCGAGGATGGCGTACGCCGTCTGCGCCCGGGTGGCCAGGGCCATCTGGAGGCCCGGCGCGCCACAGTCCTCGCCATGGTTGTTGGCCTCGGTGATGAGGGTGACCCCGGCGCCCTTGAACGCCGTGACGGCCGACGAAGGGGTCGAGAAGACGAACTGCTTCGGCTGGGGATCGGGGCAGGCCCCGTCGGTCAGGGCCGACTCGAGGTTGACCATGGAGAGGTCGACGCCCGAGAGGAGTTGTGGCACGGTCGAACCGAGCGCGTCGGCCGGGTCGGCGGCCAGCCGGTCGCCCAAGTTGGTGCCGGCAGGGAAGTGCACGTCCCCCCCGAAGGCGAAGGTGACGGGTTGCCCGTCGCCCTGCCAGTCGGCGTCGAGGCGTGGGTTCCCGGCACGTGGCGGCGGTGGGTTGTGCTGCCCGCTCCCTCCGCCATCGTGCTGTCCCGCCGCCGAGGGGTGCTCCCCGCCACCCCGCGTCAGCACGAAGGCGAGGAGGAGGGCGAGGACCACGAGGGCCACGGCCCAGGCGCGCCGGTTGCGCTTGACCCGCCGCGACGTGAGCCCCGGCGGAGGCGGAGGCGGCCCCGGCGGCGATGCCGGCGCGGCCTCGGGCGCGGCGCGCGTGAGCAGGTCTGTCAGGGGCGTGCGGACAGCCTACGCACGCAGCTGTCCGATGCGTTGGGCCCGTGCAACCGCTCAGCGGCGGTGCGACCGCTCAGTGGCGGTGTGGCATGCAGAGCTCGTCGTACTCCGCGATGACGATCTCGCCGGCGTCCGGACCGCACGCCGGGCAGGCCGGGTCGCGGCGCACCTTGAAGGTCCGGAACGACTCCTCGAGCGCGTCGTAGGAGAGCAGCCGCCCGATCAACGGGTCGCCCAAGCCGAGGAGCACCTTGATCGTCTCGATGGCCTGGATCGAGCCGATGATGCCGGGCAGCACGCCGAGCACGCCCGCCTCCGAGCACGACGGCGCGAGCTCCGCTGGCGGCGGCTCGGGGATCAAGCAGCGATAGCAGGGACCGTTGTAGGGGTCGAAGACGGTGACCTGCCCCTCGAACCGGAAGATCGATCCGTGGATGACCGGGATCCGCTTGAGCAGCGCGGCGTCGTTGACGAGGTAGCGCGTCGGAAAGTTGTCCGTCCCGTCGACGATGACGTCGTAGCCGTCGATGATGTCGAGGATGTTGTCGGCACCCAGCCGCACGTCGTAGGTCACGACGTTGACGTCGGGGTTCAGCGCGGTGAGCGTCTTCTTGGCCGAGTCGACCTTGCGCTCGCCCACCCGGTCGAGGTTGTGGAGGATCTGCCGCTGGAGGTTCGACTCGTCGACGACGTCCATGTCGATGATGCCGAGCGTGCCCACGCCCGCCGCCGCCAGGTACAGGGCCGCCGGCGAGCCCAGCCCGCCCGCTCCGAGGAGCAGGACCTTGGAGGCGAGCAGCTTCAGCTGGCCCTCCTCGCCGACCTCGGGCAGCAGGAGGTGGCGCTGGTAGCGGTTGCGCTGGGCCGGGGACAGTGTCTCGGGCGCGGCCCAGGGGCGGCCGGCGTCCTTCCACTTGTTGAACCCACCGACCAGCGACTGCACATCGCTGTAACCGAGGTCCTGCATCGTCTTGGCGGCGAAGGCCGAGCGCACCCCACCCGCGCAATACACGACGATCGGGCCCGACTTGTCGGGCAGCTTGCCCTCTACCGAGAACTCGAGGTTGCCCCGGGGCAGGTGCACGGCGCGGGGGATGGCCCCCTGCTCGTACTCGTCCGGCTCACGGACGTCCAGGAACGTCACGCCGCCCTGCTCGAGCAGCGCCTGCGCGTCGGTCTGGTCCACCTCGCGGATGGACGCCTTGGCCTGATTTAAGAGATCTCGTGGCGTGGGCACTCTGGTCCTCCTCACGCGGCCCTTCGTCCACCGAACGGCCTGTACAAACGTGTAAAACACTACCAGTGGGGTCATCTATTCCCTGGTCCCGGGCCCGGGCGCGGGCCCTGGGAGACTGCGGCGGTGGAACTACACGAGGCGCTCCGCCGCCGGGCCATGGTCCGCAGCTTCTCGGCCGAGCCGCTCGACCCGTCGGTGGTGGAGGGCCTCGTCGCCGCGGCGCTCCGCTCCCCGACCGCCGGCAATTCCGGCGGCACGGCCTGGGTCGTGCTGGACGGCCGCGCTCAGACCGCGGCCTACTGGGACGCCACCACCGACGAAGCCTGGCGCGCCGCCCATCCGGAGTGGGCGGACGGTCTGCGGCGAGCGCCGGTCGTGCTGCTGGCGTACGCCTCGCCCGAGGTCTACGTCGCCCGGTACGCCGAGCGCGACAAGGCCGACGCCGCCCTCGGACGCAGCCCCGAGGACTGGACCGTCCCCTACTGGTACGGCGACGCCGCCTTCGGCGTCATGGCGGTCCTCCTCGGGGCAGTCGACGCCGGCCTCGGGGCCTGCGTCCTCGGCAACTTCCGGGGCGAGGAGCGTCTGGCAACCGCCCTTGGTGTCCCGACGGCCTGGCGGCTCTTCGCCGCCGTCGTTCTTGGCCGCGCCGACGGCGCGGGCCACCGCTCCGCCTCGTTGGACCGGCCCCTCCCCGACCCCGACGGGCGGGTGCATCGCGGACGCTGGTGACGTCGGCGGCCAGGCCCCTTCAGCCCGCGCGCTCCTTGGACAGTTGGTGCACGCCCTCTTGCCAACGCGCCATCGCCCACAGCAGGTCCGAGAGGCGGTTGAGGTACGTCGCGACGAGCGAGCCCTCGGCGAGCCCGGCGGGCTCCGCGACCGCGAGCCGCTCGGCGCGGCGCACGATCGTCCGCGCCAGGTCGAGCGCGGCCGCCACGCGGTTCTCACCCGGGATGGTGAAGTCGCTCGGCATGTCGAAGCGGGCGAGCAGGTCGTCAATCCCCGTTTCCAGCGTTGCCACCATGTCGGGCGTCACGAGGCTGGAGCCCGCCTTGAGCTTGTGGTGGTTCTCCGGGGCGGTGGCCACCTCCGCCATCAGGACGTACAGGTCGCGGGCCAGCGCCGTGAGGCGGTCGTGGGCCTCCGAACCGGCCGGCACCTCCGCACGCGCCAGCCCGATGGACGCCTGGGCCTCGTCGATGACACCGTTCAGCTCGATCTGCGGCGAGTCCTTCCGGGCCCGCCCGCCGAAGAGCAACCCGGTCGTCCCGTCGTCACCCGTCTTGGTGTAGATCCTCGGCTGCGCCACCAGGGAAGATGCTAACGGCCACGTTTCGAGGGGCCGTGAGGGGCCCCGGTATCCTGGTGGGGTGGTGGCCCCCTCCCCTGAACTGCTCGGACGGCTCGATCCGTCCTCCTCCCCCTACCTCGAAGCGCTGCGCCGGCGCGTCGTCGTCTTCGACGGCGCCATGGGCACGAACCTCCAGCTGCTGGGCCTGGCGGCCGACGACTTCGGCGGCCCCGAGCTCGAGGGATGCAACGAGGTGCTGGTCGAAACGCGCCCGGATCTCGTCGCCCAGGTACACCGGTCCTTCTACGAGGTCGGCTGCGACGTCGTCGAGACGGACACCTTCGGGTCGACCTCGGTGGTGCTGGCCGAGTACGGGCTGGCCGACCGCGCCCGCGAGCTCACCCGGATGGGGGCCGAATTGGCCTGCTCCGTGCGCGACGAGTTCTCCACGCCCGCGCGCCCTCGCTGGGTGGCCGGCTCCATGGGCCCGGGCACCAAGTTCCCCACCCTCGGGCAGATCTCCTACGCCGCGTTCCGCGACGCCTACGAGGAGCAGGCGCTCGGGCTGTTGGAGGGCGGCGTCGACCTCTTACTCATCGAGACCCAGTTCGACATGCTCTCTGTCAAGGCCGCCATCAACGGCGCCCGGCGGGCGATGGTGGCGCTCGACCGCTTCGTGCCGCTGCAGACGCAGGTGACGATCGAGTTGACGGGGCGCATGCTGCCGGGCACCGAGATCGGCGCCGCGCTCACCGTGCTCGATGCCATGCAGGTCGACGTCGTCGGCCTCAACTGCGCCACCGGTCCGGTGGAGATGAGCGAGGCGCTGCGGCACCTCTCGGGGGCCAGCCGCGTCCCCATCGCCTGCATCCCGAATGCGGGGTTGCCCTCAGTGGTCGACGGCGAGATGCACTACGACCTCACGCCGGAGGGCCTGGCCGACCACCTGCACCGCTTCGTCACCGAGTTCGGTGTGTCCGCCATCGGCGGGTGCTGCGGGACCACGCCGGCGCACCTGGCAGCCGTCGTCGAGCGCTGCGCCGACGCCGAGCCGGCCACGCGGTCCCCGGTGCACGAGCCGTCGGCGGCGTCCATCTACACGTCGGTCCCCTTCCACCAAGACACCTCGTTCCTCGTGGTCGGCGAGCGCACCAACGCCAACGGGTCCAGGGCCTTCCGCGAGGCCATGCTCGAGAAGGACTGGGACACCTGTGTCGGGATGGCGCAGGACCAGGTCAAGGAGGGCTCGCATCTCATCGACGTCTGCGTCGACTACACCGGCGCCGACGGCGTGGCCGACATGACCGAGGTGGCCAGCCGGCTCTGCACACAGTCGACCGTGCCGCTCATGGTCGACTCCACCGAGGGACCTGTAGTGCGCGCGGCACTGGAGTGGATCGGCGGCCGACCCATCCTGAACTCGGTCAACCTCGAGGAGGGTTCCGAGCCGGGCACTCGGCTTGACACCTTCCTCCGCCTGGCCCGTGAGTTCGGTGCGGCCGTCGTGTGCACCTGCATCGACGAAGAGGGCCAGGCCCGGACCCGCGAGTGGAAGCTGCGGGCGGCGCGCAGCATCCGCGACATCGCCGTGGAGCGCTACGGGCTCGAGCCAGAGGATCTCCTGTTCGACCCGCTCGCGCTGCCGCTGTCGACCGGCATGGCGGAGAGCCGGGCCGACGGGATCGAAACGATCGAGGGCATCCGGTCGATCAAGACGGAGCTGCCTGGCGTGTCGACGATCTTGGGCCTCTCCAACGTCTCGTTCGGCCTCAATCCGGCGGCCCGCCAGGTCTTGAACTCGGTCTTCCTGCACGAGTGCGTGGAGGCGGGGCTCGACTCGGCCATCGTGCACGCCTCGAAGATCCTGCCCTTGTCCCGCATCGACGACCGGGTCAAGGAAGTCTGCCTGGATCTCGTCTACGACCGGCGCCGCGACGGCTACGACCCGCTCCAAGAGCTGCTCGGGCTGTTCGAGGGCGTCAAGGCGGCCGCGGGCCCAGCGGACGAGCACCTCGACTGGCCCTTGGACAAGCGGCTGAGCCAGCGGATCATCGACGGAAACCGCAACGGATTGGAGGATGACCTGGCCGAGGCGCTCGAGTCGGGCACCGGCGCCCTCGAGATCGTCAACGACATCCTGCTGGCCGGCATGAAAGTGGTCGGCGACCGCTTCGCGTCGGGTGAGATGCAGCTGCCCTTCGTGCTGCAATCGGCCGAGACCATGAAGGCGGCGGTCGCGTTCCTCGAGCCACATATGGAGAAGTCGGACCAGGGCGGCAAGGGCACCGTCGTGCTGGCCACGGTCAAGGGCGACGTGCACGACATCGGCAAGAACCTGGTCGACATCATCCTGACCAACAACGGCTACCTCGTGGTGAACCTCGGGATCAAGGTCGGCATAAACGAGATGGTGGCCGCCGTCGAGGAGCACAACGCCGACGCCATCGGCATGAGCGGCCTGCTGGTGAAGTCGACGCTCATCATGCGCGAGAACCTGGTGGAGCTGAACGAGCGGTCGATGTCGACCATTCCCATTCTTTTGGGTGGGGCTGCCCTCACGCGCACCTACGTCGAGCGTGACCTGCGCGAGGTCTACGACGGGCGCCTGTTCTACGGGCGCGACGCCTTTGAAGGCCTGCGCACCATGGACCGGCTGGTCGAACTGAAGCGAACGGGTGCATCGGACCCCGACTTCGGACGCGAGATCTCCGAGCGCAACGTGCCAAAGCGCAGCCGCCTGGACCCGGACACCTCGCCTGTCGAGGGACAGCCGGCCCGCTCGGACGTCGCGGCGGACAACAAGCTGTTCGTCCCTCCCTTCGTGGGGACCCGGGTGGCCGTGGGCCTCCCGATCGACGAGATCGCCGAGTTCATCAACCTCACGGCGCTGTTCCGCAACCAGTGGGGTTTCCGTCCGGAGAACGGGGAGAACGACACCGAGTTCAAGGACCGGGTGAAGGGAACGCTGCGCGAGCAGATGAGCAAGGCTCGCGAGGCCGACCTGCTGGCGCCGTCGGTCGTGTACGGCCACTTCGCCGCCAACGCAGAGGGCAACGACCTCGTCATCTGGAAGGACGAGTCACGCACGTCGGAGTGGATGCGCTTCACCTTCCCCCGCCAGCGCAAGGAGCCCTGGCTGTGCATCTCGGACTTCTTCCGCTCGGTCGATTCGGGCGAGGAGGACTTCGCCAGCTTGATGCTGTGCACCATTGGCGCCCGGGCGTCGGAGGAGACGGCCCGTCTGTTCGCCGAGAACCGTTACCAGGATTACCTGTTCCTCCACGGCCTCAGCGTCGAGATGGCGGAGGCCACGGCCGAGTACTGGCACAAGCGCATCCGCGAGGAGCTCGGCTTCGTGGACGAGGACGGGCCCACCCTGACCGGCCTGTTCCGCCAGCAGTACCGGGGCGGCCGCTACTCGTGGGGCTACCCGGCGTGCCCGGATCTTGCGGACAACGCCAAGGTCGTCGAGCTCCTTGGGGGAGACCGCATCGGCGTGACGGTGAGCGAGGGGTTCCAGCTCCACCCCGAGCAGACCACCGACGCCATCGTGTGCCACCACCCAGAGGCCAAGTACTTCGTCGCGTGATCCCGAAGCGGGGGCGCCGGCCGGGCGGCCGGGTCATCGACGGCCTCGTGCCCGTGCTCGTGCTTGTGCCCGTGCTCGTGCTGGGCGCCGTCGGCCTCGCCGCCCCTGCGACCGCGTCCGCCGCCGCGACGGCGTCCCCGCCCCCGCTCAGCGCCGTCGTCATCCCCGACCTCGGCTCGGGCTACAGCGTGATCTCACAGGGGCCGCTCAACCCGTCGCAGTTCGCCTCTGACGTGCCCGACCCGTCGGCGACATCGGGCGCGCTGACCAAGTTGGCCAAGGCCAGCAGCACCTACGAGCGGGTCTGGCAGACCGGCAACAGCCTCAACCAGGTGCAGGACCTCGTCGTGCGCTTTCCGTCGGCCACCGCGGCCAAGGTGTTCGAGCAGGCGGCCCAGCAGTCACTCGACCATGGCGAGATCGTGCAGAAGGGCCCGCTCCCCTCCATCCCGGGCGCCCAACGGGTGACCTACTTCGCCGCCCCCAACGATGACGGTGTGGGCGAGGCGATCACGATGCGCAGCGGTGTCCACGTGGCGCTGCTGTCGTTCTTTTCCGCCGCGGCGCGAAACACGCAGCCGATCCCGCCGGCTGTCGCGGAGACGGTGGCGCAGGCGCAGTACAAGGCCATGGTGGCGGCTGCCGGTGGGACGCCGGCTCCTTCGCGGGACGCCGACGGCCCCCGCCTCCGCCTCGGCCTCGGCCTCGGCCTCGGCCAAGAAGGGCACCACGTCCCCGGCCATCGGGTGGGCGGTGTTGGTCGTGGCCGTGCTCGCGGTCGCGGTCGCGACGCCGCTGCTCCTGCGGCGCCGGCGGGAGCGTGCTCCCGTCCAGGAGCCGCTACCGAACGGCTGACTGCCGCGGGGTAGTCCACAGAAGCTGGCGGGGCTTTCGACGACGCTTCTACGGATTCTGGAGTGATACCGAATATGCAGATGTCCCGCATAACCATTCATTGAGACGACCCGCCGATTGGTCAATTCGGGTTGTATACGCGGCCCATATAGACCCCGAATTGACCTTCCCGGACCCAGTTGCCCTGCATAAATGTGCATCCGGTCGCATACAGCCGTGCGCCAGAGAAGGCCGCGAGAACGAGCCGTGGGGCTCTCGCGCTGGTTGCCCGGCCGCAGACCGCCGGATCAGGCCGTGGAAGACACCCGAGCCGACACCGACGCGGCAGCCTCTGCGGCCTCGCGAGCGTGGTAGCTGGACCGGGTAAGTGGCGACGCCTCGACATGAGCCAACCCGAGGGCCGCGCCCATCGTGCGCAGGCGGTCGAACTCTTCGGGCGTCCAGTAGCGCGACACGGGGAGATGGTCGCGGCTCGGCCGTAGGTACTGCCCGATCGTGACAATGGAGACGCCCACACCCTTGAGGTCGGCCATAGTGGCGAGCACCTCGTCCTCCCGCTCGCCCAGTCCGACCATGAGACCCGACTTCGTGAGCAATCCCGCCCGTGCCGCCCGAGCCAGTACGGCCAGACTGCGCGCGTAGCCGGCCGACGGGCGAACGGCCCGCTGCAGGCGCGCCACCGTCTCGATGTTGTGATTCAGCACGTCGGGGCGCGCCTTGAAGATCGTGTCGAGTGAATCCCCGTCGCCGCGGCAGTCCGAAATCAGCACCTCGACCGTTGTGCCCGGCGTCCGTGCCCTGATTGCGTCGATCGTGCACGCCATTGCACCAGCACCGCCGTCGGCCAAGTCGTCGCGGGCGACACAGGTCACGACCGCGTGACCGAGGCCCATGCGCGCCACGGCGGCGGCAACGCGCTCCGGTTCGTCGGGCGCCAACGGTAGAGGGTGGCGCGTGTCCACCTGGCAGAAGCCGCAGGCGCGCGTGCAGCGGTCGCCGTTGATCATGAAGGTCGCCGTGCCGTCGGCCCAGCACTCGTAGATGTTCGGGCACCCCGCTTCCTCGCACACGGTCACGAGGCCGAGGTCGTGGACGGTCGAGCCGAGTTGTCGGTAGCCCTTGCCGATATGCACAGGGACCCGGACCCACGACGGCTTGCGCTGCGCGATGTCGAGCCCGTCCTCGGGGGCCACCCCCGCCTGGCGCAAGCGTCGGAACAGGGGTCGCTCCGAGTCCGCGTCACTCTGCAGAACCACGGCGACCGGAGCGCGCTGCACCGCGGCGACCTCAACTTCCCCGCCGCCGAACACGGCCCCGGCGCGGACCACGAACGCCTGGACCACCAGGTCCATTGGCACGTCGATCCCTTCTGCCTGCAGCGAGGTCACGCCGCGGTCGGCGATGCCGCACGGCACGATGTGTCCGAACATGGCGAGGTCGGTCGTCACGTTGAGCGCTACGCCGTGCAACGTGCGCCTGCGACCCGTGCCGACGCGGAGGGTGCGCACGCCGATGGCGGCGATCTTGCGGGGGGTGGGACCATCGGCGTCGATCCAGACGCCGGGATACTCCCAGACCCTCGTCGCTCCGGGCAGCCCGAGGTCGGTCAGCGTATCGATCACCACCTGCTCGAGTCGGTGCACATGGGCCGGTCCCGCACCAGGCTCGTCGGGCACGGTCACGACCGGGTAGACCACCAGCTGTCCGGGACCGTGGTACGTGACGTCGCCACCGCGGTCGGCACGCTCGAGCACCGCGCCCACCGATGCCGGAACGACCAGCACGTGGCGCGCGTCGGCATGGGCGCCGAGCGTGTAGGTGTGCGGGTGCTGCAGAAGGAGGAGGTAGTCGTCCTCCGATCCCCGAGCCAGGGCGTGCTGCAGCTCGTCGGCCTCGTGGTACGGGACGTTGCCGAGCGAGCGGATACGCAGCACGGGCCGGGTCCTCAGAGCTCGGCTGCCCAGTCGCGCGTGCCGAGCAGCTCCGCCACCCGCGCCAGGAACAGCGACACGTACGCGCCATCGACGGCGCGGTGATCCCAGCTGACGCCGAGGATGCCGGTCGAGTGGATGGCGATGGACTCGGATCCATCGGGCTGGGTGACCACCACCGGCCGGCGACCGATCCCGTCGGTAGCCAGGATCGCCACCTGCGGCTGGTTGATGATCGGCACCGTGAAGTAGGTCCCGAACGGACCGTCGTTGGTGATCGAGAAGGTGCCCCCCGCGATGTCGTCGGCGTTGAGCTGGCGACCGCGCGCCCGCTCGGCCAGGTCGCGGATGCGCCTGGCCACGCCGCGCAAAGTGACCTCCTCGGCTCGATGGATCACCGGGACGATGAGCCCCTCGTGCGAGAGGTCAACCGCGATGCCGAGATTGACCTCGGCGTGCACGAGGAGGGAATCGTCGACCACCGAAGCGTTGAGGAGCGGGAAGTCGCGCAGCGCCTCGACGGCAGCCCGGGCGACGAAGGGCAGGTAGGTGAGGCCGAAACCCTCCTCGGCCTTGAAGCGGTCTCCCCAGGCCTTGCGGACGCGCTCGACGTTCTCGAAGTCGACCTCGTTGGCGATGAAAGCGTGCGGCGACGTGGCCTTGGAGCGCACCATGTGCTCGGCGGTACGGCGCCGCATGTTGGAGAACGGCACCACCTGGTCGCCGGCGGCGCGGAACGACGCCATCGACACGGGCGGCGCGGGCGCGGCGGCCACGCGGACCGGCGGAGCGGCCGGTGCCTGCGGGACGGCCGCTGCCGGCGGGGCATATTCCGGCGTGGCCGGTGCCGGCGGGGCAGGAGCCCCGGCAGCGGGAGGCGGTGGTGGTGCGGCCGACCGGCGTGCCTCGACCACTCGCAGCGCGTCCTCGCGGGTGATGCGGCCGCCGGACCCTGTCCCTGTGACCTCGGCCTCATTGATGTCGTTCTCGGCCAGGATCTTGCGCACGATCGGCGACAACAGGAGCGGCTCGGCGCCCCCGCCGTTGTCCGACGCAACCGGTGCCGCGGCCGGGATCTGAGCCGGTTCGGGAGCTGGAGCAGGTGCAGGCGCCGGTGCGGGGGCCGGTGGCGGAGCAGCCGGTGGCGGAGCAGCCGGTGGCGGAGCAGCCTGCTCGTCGGCCGCCGCTGGCGGCAGCACGGCATCCGGTGTGGCCGGCGCGGCACCGTCGCCGATCACCGCCAGCTTCACGCCCACCTCGACCGTCTCGCCCTCGGGCACCAGGATCTCGGTGAGCACGCCCGCGGCAGGCGAGGGCACCTCAGAGTCCACCTTGTCCGTCGAGACCTCAAAGAGCGGCTCGTCGCGGTCCACCGCGTCGCCGACCCCTTTCATCCAGCGGGTGATCGTGCCCTCGGTCACAGTCTCGCCGAGTTGCGGCATCATCACGTCAGCCAACGTGGAGTCCCCTTCCGGTCAGCGCGAGCATCGTCTCGCCAAAGGTCTCGGACAACGACGGGTGCGGTTGGATGAACTGCGCCACCTCCTCGGGGAAGGCCTCCCAGTTGACGGCGAGGTAGCCGCCGCTCAGCTGCTCGGTCACCCAGGGGCCACACATGTGCACACCGAGGATCCGCCCCGCCGTGCCGTCGGGCCGACGCTCGGCCACCACTTTCACCACGCCCTCGGTGTCGCCGATGATCTGGGCCCGGCTGTTGCCGCCGAACGGGTCCTTCTTCGTGACGACGTCGATCCCCGCCGCCTTGGCCTGCGCCTCGGTCATCCCGCAGTACGCCACTTCGGGGTGGCAGTAGATGGCCCACGGCACCTTGCCGTTGTCGACCGGCACCACAGGCTCGCCCAGCATGCCCTTGACGGCCACGATCGCCTCGGCAAATGCAACGTGGGCCAGTTGCGGCGTGCCCGACACGATGTCGCCGACGACCCAGATCCCTTCGACACCGGTGCGCTGGTACTGGTCGGCCGCGACGAAGCCGCGCCCGTCGATCTGGACGCCGACCCCGTCGGCCACCAACCCCTCGGTCCGGGGACGTCGGCCCACCGACACCACGATGGCCTCCACGTCCCAGGTCTGCTCGCCCGACTTGACCGTGGTGACGGTTCCGTCGGCCGCCGGGGTGTGCGACTCCACCATGACCCCTGTGATGATGTCGATGCCCCGCTTTTTGAACGACCGCGCCACCAGGCGCACGATGTCGTCGTCGCAGCCCACGAGGATCGATTCGAGCGCCTCCAGGATCGTGACCTTGACGCCGAGATCGGCCAGGAGCGATGCGAACTCGCAGCCGATGACGCCGCCGCCGACGACGGCCACCGATGCCGGGAGCTCCTTGAGGTCGAGGAACTCGTCCGAGGTCATGACCCAGCGGCTGTCCACCTCGAACCCTGGCAGGCCGTGGGGCACTGAGCCGGCCGCCAGCACGACGTTGCGCCCCACGAGGACGCGCCCGGCGTCCTCGCCGTCCGTCACCTCGACGCGCCGGCCCTCCCGGAGGGTCCCGGTCCCAGACAGCGTGGTGACCTTGCGGCCCTTGAGCAGTCCGGCGAGGCCCTTGTAGAGCTTGTCCACCACGGCATTTTTGCGGTCCTGGCTCACCGCGAAGTCGGTCGAGAAGTCGGTCACGTTGATCCCGAACTCCTTGGCCCCGGTAACGGTCCGGTGCACCGAGGCGGTCTCGAGGAACTCCTTGGCCGGGATGCAGCCCCGATGGAGGCACGTCCCGCCGACCTTGTCGCGCTCGACGATGGCCACCGAGAGTCCGGCCGCCGCACCGTAGAGGGCCGTGGCATAACCGCCCGGCCCGCCGCCGACTACGACGATGTCGAACTCGTCCTCAGCGCTCATCGCGTGTCCTCTTCCTCTGTGCGCACGACGTCCGTGCGGCGCGGTCGGCTCCCCGAGACATCTCGATCGCACCGGCGGAAGTCCTCTCCGCGCCCTGCGCGTGCATCCACAGCAGACTACCGGCCGAGCACCTGTTTCAAATCCGGTCGGCGGCCGCCGACGACCCGCTGGAGCCCATCCCGGCGTCGGCCGCGAGGGTGGCGAGTTCGTCCACGCGATCGTTCCAACGGTCCCCCGAATGCCCCTTGACCCAGCGGAAGCCAACGTCGGCATCGGACGCAACCGCGAGCTCGATGAGGGGCTCCCACAGGTCGCGGTTGGCCACTGGCTTGTTCTGCGAGTTCTTCCAGTCGCGCCGCAGCCAGCCGCGCCACCACCCGTCGCTGAAGCACTTCACCACGTAGGTGGAATCGCTTACCACCTCGATGTGGCCGGGTTCATTCGGTATGAGGTACCGCAGCGCCTCCAGCACGGCGGTGATCTCCATGCGCTGGTTCGTGGTCTGCGGGTCCGCCCCGCTGGCATAGGGCCCGTCGGGCACCGCCCAGGCCCACCCGCCGCGGCCGGGATTGCCCCGGCACGCGCCATCCGTGTACACCGCGAGGCCGTCTGTGGGGGTAGGCATGACAAATGTGTAACACCCGCGACCAATGGTCCTGGTGTTCCCCCCGATCCCGGTACCGTTGAGCAATGCTGTTCGACGGGATCAGCCACCAGGTCCCCGATACCGACCCGGGAGAAACGGAGGAGTGGCTCGACTCCTTCGACGCCATCGTCGACGCCCGGGGCCGGGCCCGGGCGCGCTACCTGCTCATGAAGCTCCTGGAACGGGCGCGCACCAAGCAGGTCGATTTCCCGGCGACGGTGTCGTCGCCCTATGTCAACACCATCCCCGCCGACGCCGAGCCCTGGTTTCCCGGCGACGAGTACCAGGAGCGTCGCATCCGCGCCTACATCCGCTGGAACGCGGCCGCCATGGTCACCCGGGCGAACGCGCGGACCGAGGGCATCGGCGGGCACCTGTCGACCTACGCCAGCTCGGCCGCGCTCTACGAGGTGGGCTTCAACCACTTCTTCCGCGGCAAGGCCGACGGCGGCTTCGGTGACCAAGTCTTCTTCCAAGGGCACGCGTCGCCGGGAATCTATGCCCGCGCCTATGTGGAGGGGCGACTGACCGAGCAGGAGCTCGACAACTTCCGCCACGAGGTGGACGGCAACGGCCTACCCAGCTATCCGCATCCCCGCTTGTTGCCTGACTTCTGGGAGTTCCCGACCGTCTCCATGGGGCTCGGTCCGATCACCGCTATCTACCAGGCGCACGTCAACCGCTACCTGAACCTTCGTCATCTCGTCGACACGAGCGGCAGCCGGGTCTGGTGCTTCGTGGGGGACGGGGAGATGGACGAGCCCGAGTCGATCGGCGCACTCGGCGTGGCGGGGCGGGAGCACCTCGACAACCTGATCTTCGTCGTCAACTGCAACCTGCAGCGTCTCGACGGGCCGGTACGGGGCAACGGCAAGATCATCCAGGAGCTCGAGGCCGTCTTCCGTGGGGCGGGGTGGAACGTGATCAAGGTCATCTGGGGATCCCGCTGGGACGCGTTGCTGGCCAAGGACGTCGACGGCGTCCTGTTGGACCGCATGAACACCACCCTCGACGGCGAGTACCAAAAGCTGGCCGTCGAGTCCGGGGCCTACATCCGCGAGCACTTCTTCGGGCCGGATCCCCGCTTGCGCAAGATGGTCGAAGACCTGACCGACGACGAGCTGGTATCGCTGCCCCGGGGCGGGCACGACTACCGCAAGCTCTACGCGGCCTACAAGCTGGCAACCGAGCAGCGGGGGGCGCCAACGGCCATCCTGGCCAAGACGATCAAGGGGTGGACCCTCGGCCCCGAGATCGAGGCGCGCAACGCGACACACCAGATCAAGAAGATGACCAAGGCCCAGCTGCGAACGCTGCGGGACCGCCTGTACCTGACCGACGACATCCCCGACGCCGCGCTCGACGCCGGCGTGGCGCCCTACATCCGCCCCGCCGAGTGCTCCGACGCCATGGAGTACCTCCGGGCCCGCGGGCGCGTCCTCGACGGGCCTCTACCCGTCCGGGTCGTGCGACCGGCGCCGGCGTTGCGCCCCGACGCCAAGGTGTTCGAGGAGTTCGCCGCGGGCTCGGGTGCGCAGTCCGTGTCGACGACCATGGTGTTCGCCCGTCTGCTCCGCAATCTGGTGCGCGATCCCACCGTCGGCGCGCTGGTGGCCCCGATCGTGTCGGACGAGGCGAGGACCTTCGGTCTCGAGCCACTCATCGCGGAGTCCAAGATCTACGCCCCGGACGGCCAGAACTACGTGCCGGTGGACGCGGACCTGCCGCTCAATTACGCAGAAAGCTCGTCGGGACAGATGCTCCAGGAAGGCATCACCGAGGCCGGCGCCCTGGCTTCGTTCATCGCCCTGTCCACGGCCTACGCCACCTGGGGCCAGCCGATGGTGCCGGTGTACCTCTTCTATTCCATGTTCGGCTTCCAGCGTGTGGGCGACCTCGCCTGGTCCCTCGGCGACATGCGAGGGCGCGGCATCCTGGCTGGCTGCACGGCGGGGCGGACCACCCTCATGGGCGAGGGGCTGCAGCACGACGACGGGCAGTCGCCGCTGCTCGCCTCCACCAACCCCGCCGCCATGGTCTACGACGCTTCGTTCGCCTACGAGGTCGCCACGATCATGGAGGCGGCGGTCACCGAGATGCTGGGGCCCGAGCCCAGGGACCGCTTCTGGTACCTCACGCTCTACAACGAGACCTACCCGATGCCGAAACTGCCCGAGGGCGAGCAGGGCGGCGCCATCCGCCGGGGCATCATCGACGGGGCCTACCGCTACGCCGCCGCTCCCGAGACAGGGGGCGACCTCCGGGCCACCTTGTGCTTCTCGGGCCCGATGTGGAGCATCGCCCTCGCCGCGCAGCGGCTCCTGGCCGACCGCTACGGCGTCGGGACGGACGCCTGGGCGGTGACGTCGTGGACCAGTCTGCGCACCAACGCCCTCGAGGCGGAGCGGTGGAGCCGCCTCCATCCCGAGGCGGAGCCGCGCGTTCCCTACATCACGGCCGCGCTCGGGAGCGGTCCCGACCCCGTCGTCGCCATCACCGACTACATGCGGTCGGTGCCCGACCAGGTTTCCCGCTTCATCGAGCGGCCCTACACCTCGCTGGGGACCGACGGCTTCGGCCGCTCCGACGCGCGCGACGCCTTGCGCGCGTACTTCGAGGTCGATGCTGCGCATCTCGTGGTCGCCGTCCTCCAGCAGCTGGCGCGGGCCGGCCGCATCGACGCCGCGATGGTGGCGGGGGCGATCACCGACCTCGGCATCGACCCCGGCCGGATGGCGCCCTTCACCGTCTGAGGAGGGCCACGAACGTGGCCAGCGCCTCCTCGGCGCCGTCGGGGACCGAGAGCACCAAGGTGCACCGGCGCGCATCGATCTCGATGGTGACCTGGAAGAACGGGCAGCACTGCTTTTCCCGCTGGGCCAACGACACCGCGGCGGCGAGGGCCCGCGCGGAGTCATCGAGCGCCATGCGCACCGCGGTCGGGCCCGCGTGGACGGACACGACGGAATCCTCGACGAGTGCCTGCCACTCGCCGACCCGCTGCGCCAAGGCGGCGGCTTCCAGCTCGCAGGCGATGGGGACGGGCCCGCGCTCGCTCATCGCAGGTGCCCGGCCACCGAGCGCGTCGCGGCTGAGCTCCATGTGGCCCAGGTGTTGGAACAGCTCCTCGATGATGTGCAGCAGCACCGCGCCCTTGGTCTCGGTGTAGGGGACGGGGTCGTCGGGATCGTGCCGGACGTTCGCCGGCGACGCGATGGCGTCGAGTCCCACGAGGTCCTCGCGCAGGCGGCGTCGGGCCTGCTCGGTGCGGCGCAGCAGCCCGGCCACGTCGCCGCTGGCGGCGAACTCGGCGGCGCGGTCGCGTTGGACCGGCCGCTCCGCCACTGTCGAGCCGCCCCAGTACTCCACGACGCCGAGGCAGTGGGTCAGGATGACGAACGGCGAGTTGGCGCCCCGGAAAGGTGGGCGGCGGTTGGCCAGGTCGTCCCCGAGTTCCTCGACGATGCCGGCCATCTCCCCCAGCGCGAGGTCGACGAACCAGAGGTAGTCCGCCGCGGTGACCCAGATGGGGGCGTCGCCCTCGGACTCAGTGGGCAACCCAGGCCTCCGGGTCCGTCACCAACTTCTGCACGTGGGCCGGGAGCTTTCCGCTGATGACGTCGGTCAGGGTCACCTGCTCGAGCACCGTGCGCAGGCTGGCCCGCACGGCTACCCAGACCTGCTGGAGGTGCTCGGCGGCACCGTCGTAGCTGGTGGCCTCGGGCCGGAAGCCCCTGACCTCGGCCAGGGGGCCGTCGAGCGCCCGGATCACGTCGGCGATCGTGATGGCATCGGGATCGCGGGCCAGGCGGTACCCACCCTCGGCCCCCCGCTGGCTGGCCACGATCCCCGCCCGGCGGAGGTCGGCGAGGATGGCGCCGAGGAAGCGGGGCGGGAGTCCCTGCTCGCCCGCCAGGGACTCGGCGGTCTGGGGCGTGCCCGCCGCGGCCAGGGCGAGCAGGGCCCGGATGCCGTAGTCCACCTTGGCCGGGATGTGCATGGCCGAGAGTCTGCCCGCGCCGCAGCCTGGGGGCACGTTGGCGGCACGTTGGGGGCACGTCGTCTCCGTGCCAAGATCTCGGCATGGCACGGATTGACCTGCACGTGACCGGCGACCCCGACGCCGACGCCCTTCTGAGTCGCGATCCGCTGGCCCTGCTCATCGGGATGGTGCTCGACCAGCAGGTGACGATGGAAAAGGCCTTCTCCTCCCCTGCCGTCCTGCGGCAGCGCCTCGGAGGCTCCCTCGACGCCGCCGCGATCGCCGCCATGCAGCCGGACGAGCTGGCCGACGTCTTCAAGGAGCGTCCGGCGCTGCACCGCTTCCCGGGATCCATGGCCGGGCGCGTCCAAGATGTCTGCCGCGCCGTCGCCGAGGAGTACGGGAACCAGGCGGACAACATCTGGAAGGGCGTGGCCAGTGGGCAGGAGCTGCTCGGCCGCCTCAGGTCCCTGCCGGGCTTCGGCGAGCAGAAGGCCAAGATCTTCGCTGCGTTGCTCGGCAAGCAGCTGGGCGTGCGCCCCGACGGGTGGCGGGAGGCCACCGCCCCCTACGGCGGCGAGGGGACGCACCTGTCGGTGGCCGATATCACGAGCCCCGAGAGCCTCGAGCAGGTCCGAACGACCAAGCGGGCCATGAAGGCGAAGGCGCGCGCCGAGACGTGAGTCCGGGCCCCGATCTCTCGGGTCGCCATCTCTACCTCTGTACCCCCGACCGGCCCGACCTCGCCGCGTTCGTGACGGCCTGCATCGACGGCGGCGTCGACGTGGTCCAGCTCCGGGACAAGGGTCTCGAGGCGCGGCCGCTTCTGGCCCGCGCCCGCGTGGTCGCCGCGGTGTGCCGCGCACGCGACGTGCCGTTCGTGCTGAACGACCGACCCGACCTGGCGCTGGAGGTGGGGGCCGACGGCGTCCACGTCGGTCAGGACGACGCGCCGCCCGCGCTGGCGCGGCGCATCCTCGGGCCCGAGGCGATCGTCGGTCTCTCCACCCACGCACCGGAGGATCTGGCCGCCGCCGCGGATGAGGACGTCACCTACATCTCGGCGGGACCGGTGAAGGCGACGCCGACCAAGCCCGGCCGCCAGGGGACCGGGATCGGTTATGTCAGTCAGGCCAGTGCACGCTCCACTGTTCCCGTGTTCGTGACCGGCGGCGTGACGCCGGAGAGCATTCCTCACCTGGCCACGGCTGGTGTCCGCCATTTCGTGGTTGTGCGCTACCTGACCCAGGCCCTCGACGCGACGAGCGCGGCCCGGGCATTGCGGCACGCGATCGATCGAGCGTTGAGTAGCGCGCCGCCGGCGGCATGACGGCGACCGGCGCGGTCGCGCCGGCACTCGCCGCTTCAGCGACACCGGTCCCGGGCGGCCGCGCCGCGGCCCTCGACGCCCCGCCACCATCGTCGAGAACCACGGCAAACGACCGTCCAGGCGTGTCGGTCACCCACCCTTCCTCGGCAGGGAGGGCCACCACATTGAACAATTTCGGCTACCGCCACTGCAGCGCCACCGCCACCGCCACCGCCACCGCAGCGCCACCGCCACCGCAGCGCCACCGCCACCTCCACCGCCACAGCACCACCGCACCGGCACGCCCGAGGTCACGCGACGCCGCGGCGACGAACTCCAGCCGGCGCCTAGTGGCGCCGCTCGAGCCAGCCCACCAGGATGGCGATCACCCGTGGGTCGGCCCGGAGCCAGTGGCCGGCGCCGAGCACGACGTGCAGCTCCGAGGGCCCGGTGGCGGCCTCCGCTAGGGCGCGGGCGTCGGCCAGCGGCACGTCCGGGTCGTCCGACCCGTGCACCAGCAGGAGCGGCCGGCCCTTGAGCAGCGCGGCGTCCTCGGCGGGGTGGAGCACCGAGATCTCCTTCGCCCAGGCCTCGCTCGAAGCGGGGAAGCCGGGCGTGTTGACGACGCCGGTCTGCCGGCAGCGGGCGAGCAGCTCGTCGGGCCGGACGGCCAGCGGTCCCAGGTCGGCCGGTGTGCCGAGGCAGGCCACCCCCGCCACCCGCTCGTCCCCCGCCGCCAGGTGCAGCGCGAGCACCCCGCCGAAGCCGAAGCCGATCACCAGGCGCGGCGCGGCTTCGGGCACCTCGGACTCGGCCAGGTAGCGCAGGTCGTCGAGCCAGCCCAACGCCGAGAAGTCGCCCGCCGACTCGCCCGCGCCGCGCAGGGCGGCGGTGACGACGCGCCGGCCCGACTCGCGGGTCAGCCGGTCGGCCAGCGCGGGATAGGTGAGCACCAGGTCGGAAGCCGATCCCTTGGGCCGCGGCAGGTCGTGGCAGAGCACGACGTGCCCCCGGACGGGCGCGCCCGGGCTCGTCGCGCTCGCGTAGGTCGACAGCTCCCCCGCCGGTCCGGGGCGGAGCCTGAAGGGCCCCGGCACCGCAGATCAGATCCCGATGCGTTGCGCCAGCAGCTCCCGGTGATAGGACGGATCGCCCAGGAGTAGCTCTGACGACTTGGCCCGCTTGAAATACAGGTGGGCCGGGTGCTCCCAGGTGAAGCCGATGCCCCCGTGGATCTGGATGTTCTCGGCGGCGGAGTGGAAGTAGGCCTCAGAGCAGTAGGACTTGGCCAACGACGCCACCACCGGCAGCTCGTCGGAGTCCTCGGCGGCGGCCCAGGCCGCGTAGTAGGCGGCCGACTTGGCCGACTCGACCTCGAGCAGCATGTCGGCGCACTTGTGCTTGATGGCCTGGAAGCTGCCGATGGGCCGCCCGAACTGGATGCGCGTCTTGGCGTACTCCACCGACGCATCGAGCACGCGCTGGGCTCCGCCCACCTGCTCCGCGGCGAGCGCGACGGCGGCGAGATCGAGCGTCTTGGACAGCCCGGGCTCGGCACCGCCGTCGCTGCCGATCAGCGCAGCGGGAGTGTCGGAGAACTCGAGGCGCGCCTGCTTGCGCGTCTGGTCCATCGTCGGGAGAGGGGTGCGGGTGAGCCCCGCCGCGTCGCCCTGCACGGCGAAGAGCGTGACGCCGGCCGCGGTGCGCGCCGCCACGATGATCAGGTTGGCGACGTGCCCGTCGAGCACGAACATCTTGTGGCCGTTGAGCACCCAGCCGTCGCCCTTCTTGGTCGCCGCGCACTCGATGCCGCTGAAGTCCCACTTTCCGTTGTCCTCGGTGATGGCCAGCGTGGCGATCGTCTCGCCCGACGCGATGCCGGGCAGGTAGCTCTTCTTCGCCTCGTCGTCGCCCGAGGTCAACAGCGCGTTGGCCGCCAGCGCCACGGAGGAGAAGAACGGCGCGCACAGCAGGGCGGCGCCCATCTCCTCGAGCACGACGAGCAGCTCGACGTAGGTGAAGCCCGAGCCGCCGAACTCCTCGGGGATGGTCAACGACTGCAGGCCCAGTTGGTCCGCCATCTGGCTCCACACCGCGGGGTCATAGCCCTCGGTGGTGTCCATAAGACGGCGCACCTCGGTCTCGGGCGACTTCTCGGCGAGGAACCGGCGCACCGCGGCGCGCAGCTCCTCCTGCTCGTCACTGAAGGCGAAATTCATGCCAGGGCTCCTCTGTTGCCTGCTTCTGCTGGTCCCCCCGGCAGCCCGGCCGGCGGTGCATCGCGTGGTCCAGCACGGGTGTCTACCAGACCCGGAGGCTCCGCGACCAGAACGCTCCCGGGTGTGTCACGCTGGGACCATGGGACAGTTGGAGCAAATCTGGAGCGACGCGAGCGCCGAGGTCCACCAGATCGTGGTGGGCCCGATGGACAACAACGTCTACATCCTCCGTTGCCGCCGCACGGGCGAGGCCATGCTGATCGACGCGGCGAACGAGCACGAGGAGCTGCTCGAGATCTGCCAGCGGCTCGGCGTGCGCCAGGTCGTCGAGACGCACGGGCACTGGGACCACATCCAGGCGGTGCCCGCCGTGCGCGACGCCGGGTACTCGGTCGCCGTGACCAGCGCCGACGCCGGCATGTTGCCGAGCTACGACCTGATCCTCGACGACGACGAGACGCTCAGCGTGGGTGACCTGCGCATCAAGACGCTGGCCACGCCGGGCCACACCCGCGGCTCGATCTGCTTCGCCGTCGAGAACACCAACCTGCTCTTCAGCGGAGACACGCTCTTCCCCGGCGGCCCGGGCAACACGTCGTTCGAGGGCGGCGACTTCCCCACCATCATCGAGTCGATCGACCGCCGGATCTTCGCCACGTTCACGCCCGACACCATCGTCCTGCCCGGCCACGGCGACGCCACCACCGTCGGCAACGAGGCCCCCCACCTGCAGGAATGGGTCGACCGAGGCTGGTGAGGGCCGCCGGGACGAGGTGCGGCGGACCCGGGGCGGCGGCCTGTCCAGAAAACCTGACCAAAAAGGTAAGCTTTTAGCCATGACGGAGACGGCGCCCCTGCTCGAGATCCGGGACCTGCACGTGTCCGCCGAGGACGGCGCCATCCTGCGCGGCGTCGACCTGACCGTCGGCGCCGGCGAGATCCACGCTCTGATGGGTCCGAACGGCGCCGGGAAGTCCACCCTGGCGGGTGCCCTGCTGGGCCATCCCGCCTATACCGTCACGGCAGGGAGCATCCTCCTGCAGGGCGAGGACGTCACCGGTTGGCCCACCGACGTGCGGGCCAAGGCGGGGCTCTTCCTCGCCTTCCAGTACCCCGAGAGCATCGAGGGCGTGTCGGTGACCCAGTTCCTGCGCCAGGCCATGGCGGAGCGCAAGGGCACCGACGTGTCGGTACTCGAGGTGCGGGTGCTGATGACCGAGTGGATGGAGCGCCTCGGCATGGACAGCTCCTTCGCCAGCCGCCACCTGAACCAGGGCTTCAGCGGCGGCGAGAAGAAGCGCAACGAGATCCTCCAGATGGCGCTGCTCGAGCCGCTCGTCGCCGTGCTCGACGAGACCGACTCGGGTCTCGACATCGACGCGCTGCGCGTGGTCAGCCGCGGCGTGCGCGCCGTGCGCGAGGCGCGGCCCGAGCTCGGGGTGCTGGCCATCACGCACTACGAGCGCCTGCTCGAGGAGCTGGTGCCCGACGCGGTGCACATCCTGGTCGACGGGCGCGTGGTGGCGAGCGGCGGACCGGAGCTGGCGCAGCAGGTGGAGACCCGGGGCTACGAGGCGTGGCGATGACGGTCGACCCCACCAGAGACCCGGCCCCCGCACCCGCCCCGGCCCCCGCCTCCGCCCCGGCTCCGACCCCGGCCCCGCTCAACACCGAGGCGCTGCGCAAGGACTTCCCCCTGCTGGGGCGCATCGTCAACGACCGCCCGATCGTGTATCTCGACTCGGCCTCCTCCGCGCTGCAGCCCCACGCCGTCATCAACGCCATGACGCGCTACTACGAGACCACGCATGCCAACGTGCACCGCGGCGTCTACGCCACGGCCGAGGAGTCCACCGCGCTGTACGAGCGGGCCCGGATCGTGGCCGGCCGCTTCATCGGCGCGCCCGACCCGGCGCACGAGATCGTCTTCACCAAGAACACGACCGAGTCGCTCAACCTGGTGGCGCAGTCGTGGGGACGGGGCAACCTGCGCGCCGGGGACGCCGTGTTGCTGACCGAGATGGAGCACCACTCCAACATCGTCCCGTGGATGATCCTCGCCGAGGAGCTCGGCGGCCTCGACATCCGCTACATCCCGGTCGACGGCGACGGGCGGCTGGTCCTCGACGATCTGGACCGCTTGGTCGACGGCGTCAAGGCGGTGGCTGTCTCGGCCATGTCGAACGTGCTCGGCACCATCAACCCCATCCGCCACATCGCCGCCGTCGCGCACGACGCCGGCGCGGTGGTGATCGCCGACGGCGCGCAGCTGGTGCCGCACGCCCCGGTCGACGTCGCGGACCTGGGGATCGACTTCATCGCGTTCTCGGGGCACAAGACCATGGGGCCCACCGGCATCGGCGTGTTGTGGGGACGGGCCGAGCTCTTGGAGGCCATGGGGCCGTTCCTCGGGGGCGGGGGCATGATCCTCGACGTCCGGCTCGACGGGTTCCGCGCCGCCCCGCCGCCGGCCCGCTTCGAGGCGGGCACGCCGCCCATCGCCGAGGCGGTCGGGCTCACCGCCGCCATCGGCTATCTCAACGAGATCGGCCTGGACCGCATCCGGGCCCACGAGCTGGCGCTGACCAACCACGCGCTGGCCCGGCTCGAGGAGAAGCTCGGCTCGGACTGTCGCGTCTTCGGCCCGCCGGCCGGTTCGGACAGGGGCGGGGTGCTGTCCCTGGCCTACCGCGACGTGCACGCACACGACTTGGCCCAGGTCCTCGACCAGTTCGGGGTGTGCGTGCGGCCGGGCCACCACTGCGCCAAGCCGCTCATGCGCAAGCTGGGTGTGCAGGCGACCGCCCGCGCCTCGTTGTCCCTGTTCAGCGACGAGCACGACATCGAGGTGCTGATCGAGGGATTGCACGAAGCCGGTAGGTTGTTCGGCTGATGGCCGACCTCGAAGAGCTATACCGCGAGATCATCCTGGACCACTACCGCTCGCCCCGGAACCGCGGCGAGCTGGAGTCGCCCCCGGCCCACCGCGTCGAGGGCTTCAACCCGCTGTGCGGCGACGAGGTCGTGCTCTCCATGGTGGTCGAGGACGGGAAGCTGGCCGACGTCAAGATCGGCGGATCGGGCTGCTCCATCAGCCAGTCCTCGGCGTCGCTGATGTCCGCCGCGGTCAAGGGTCAGCCGGTCGGTGAGGTGCGCCGGCTCATCTCGACGTTCAAGGGGATGATGTCGATCCACGAGGCGTCGCTCGAGCACGAGCACGTGCACGACGGCAACGGTGCCGAGGTGGTCGAGGGCGAGCCGGAGGCGATCGACCTCGACCAGCTGGGCGAGCTGGCTGCCCTCCAGGGTGTCGTGAAGTTCCCGGTGCGTATCAAGTGCGCAACGTTGAGCTGGAACGCGCTGGCGCAGGGGCTCGACGAGGTGGCGGCCGAGGCGTCGTAGACCGGCGGGCGCCGGCGGCGATCCGTCGCCGGCGTGCTTGCCCGGACTTCGCCTTCCCCTAACTGGGACTGCAGGTCGTCGGGTTGAACGAAGGGGGCGGTGTCGTCGTCGGCGTCGTGGTCGCCGCACCTCCCGAGGCCCCCGTGGCCGGGTTGGCCGGTGCAGCCGTCGTCGGCGTGACGGGCGGCGGCGGGTTCGGGTCGCCGTTGGCGTCCGGCGGCGGGCTCGTCGGGCTCACCAGGCTCGAGCCGAAGATGTTCACCAGCATCTGCTGCGCCTCGGGCTGCTGCACGGTCAGGACGTCGCCGAGGTCACCGAAGCCGTTGGCCGCCTCGGTCGGCAGCGTCTGGCCCTGCAAGGCACCCGGGTCGTACGAGCGGTACGTCAGCGCCAGCCCGATGAGCTGGTTGATGCCGAAGCCGTCGTCGATGGTGATCCCCTCGTGGAGCGATCCGATGAAGGCGTTGACCGTGAACGGGTTCACCTTCGACTTGGCGGCACTCATCATCGACTTGATGAAGATGTCCTGACGCTGGATGCGGCCAAAGTCACTCGTGCCGTCGGTGTGCCAGTAGCCGTTCTCGTAGTACTGGTAGTGGCGGGACCGGGCCACCGCCAGCGCCTGGGGGCCCATGAGCAGCTGGCACCCCGGAGTGGTGATGTTGAGCCCCGAGTAGGTGTCCTTGGCCGGGTACGGGAAGTTCAGGTAAATCCCGCCGAGCGCGTTCACCGCGTCCTGGAAGCCCGAGAAGTCGACCTCCACCACGTGGTTGATCGGGATGCCGAAATTGGCCGTGATGGTCTTCACCAGTTGGTTGGCGCCGGTGTTGTACGACGAGTTGATGCGGTTGTAGGTGCCGTACTGGGCGTTGTCGGGCGGGAGCATGGAGACCACGGTGTCGCGGGGGATGGAGACGATCTGGATCTGCTTTTGCGCCGGTGTGACGCGCCAGAGCTGCACGACGTCGCTGCGCTGCCCCGTCACCAGCGACGAGGAGCCGAACGCTTGCGCGCTCGCGGCGCTCTCCCCCACCCGGGTGTCGGAGCCGATCACGAGGATCGTGAAGGGGCTCCCGCTGGCCGCTGCGACCTCGTCGCTGATGTGGACCTTGTTGATCTGGTTGTAGCGGTACCACAGGTAGGCGTACCCACCACCGACGGCAACCACGAGGAGCGCGATGACCGTGACGAGCGCCACCACCGCCTTCTTGCCCGGGCTCCACTTCGGCTTGCCGCTCCGCCGTATCTTGCTCTTGCCCCGCGTCTGGGCGGCATCGATCTGGCTGCCGAGCGAGCGCAGGCCGGACTCGTTCGCCACGCTCCCCGGTTCGGCGCCGGAGCGCATCTGGCGCCCGAGCGCGGACAACCCCTCTTGATTCGCGGCCTGACCCCGGATTCTGCGGGGGGAGCGACCCGACTCGTCGTCCGGGGGACGACCGTTCGCCATGCCAACAGACGGTACCAAGCACGGTTGTCCAATTGGGGGCAGGCGACGCTGCGACGGAAGGCGGCGTCAATAGCGGTGTATCAGGTGGTTTCCTGGTAGCCGGCGTACCCGGTCCGCTCCAGCTCGAGTGCGAGGGCTGCATCGCCCGTCGCAACGATCCGCCCCCCGACCATCACATGCACCAGGTCGGCTTCGAGCTGCACCAGGAAGCGATTGAAGTGCGTGATGGCCAGGATGCCGACGCCCCACGCCGTCGTGTCGTGCTGGAGCCGGCGGGCCACCTCGCCGAGCGCGTCGACGTCGAGCCCCGAATCCACCTCGTCGAGGATGCAGATGGGCGGACGCAGCACGCCGAGTTGGACCATCTCGGTGCGCTTGGCCTCGCCCCCCGACAGGTCGACGTTGAGCGGGCGCCGGAGGAGGCGGGTGTCGAGTCCGACCGCCTCGGCCTCGTCCACCATGCGGTCCGTGAGTGCGTCGTCGTCGCCGGCCGCGCCGCCGCCGCCCGTGTCGCCGTCACCGTGCAAGGCGTCCCCCGCCGCCGCGGCGAGGAGTGAGTGCAGCCCGACGCCGGGCACCTCGACGGGATGTTGGAGGGCGAGAAACAGGCCGGCGCGCGCCCGCTGCCAGGCCGGCAGGCCCGACAGCTCCCGTCCGTCCAGGGAGATGGAGCCCTCTGTCACTTCGGTCCCGGGCCGCCCCATGAGCGCGTGGGCCAGCGTGCTCTTGCCCGAGCCGTTCGGACCCATGAGCACGTGGACCTCTCCACTGCGCACGGTGAGGTCGACGCCGTGCAGCACCTCACGGCCGCCCGCCGACGCGTGCAGGTTCGTGACCTCGAGGACGTGTTCGGAGCCGGCGCTCACGGCAGCACCACCGAGACGATGCCCTCCGCCACTTCCACGGGGTACACGGCGACGGGCTGGGTGGCCGGCAGCGAACATGGCGCGCCGGTGACCAGGTCGAAGGTGCTGCCGTGGCGCGGGCACTCGATCTGGCAGTCCTCGGGCCAGACCTCTCCCTCCGACAGCGAGTAGTCCTCGTGGCTGCACTCGTCGTCGATGGCGTGGAACTCGTCGCCGATGCGCACGAGCGCGATCCGGTGCCCGGGCACATCGAAGCGCTTGGCCTCTCCGGAGGCCAGCTCGTCGACGGGGCAGAGCGCCACGGTCTCAGACACCGGTGGGCACCGGACGGCCCGCGAGCGCCACGTCGAGATGGTCGTGCACGTGCTGCTCGAGCAGCGGGGTCACCTCGGGAACGGGTCCCCGGTCGACGATGGCGTCGAAGAAGCCGCGCACGATGAGCCCCTCCGCCACCTCGGGCGCCACGCCACGCGACTCGATGTAGTAACGCTGGTCCTCGTCGATCGGCCCCACCGTGGAGGCGTGGGAGCACTTGACGTCGTTCTCGAGGATGTCGAGGTTGGGAACCGAGTCGGCGTGGGCGCCCTCATCGAGCACGAGGTTGTGGTTGGTCTGGCGGGCGTCGCTGCGGACGGCCCCGCGGTGGACCCGGATCAGACCGCTGTAGACCGAGCGGGACCGGCCCGCCACGGCGCCCTGACACAGCAGCTCACTGGTCGTCCGCGGGGCGGCATGGTCCTGCAGGGTCCGGATGTCGTGGACCTGTGACCCGTCACCGAGGTAGGCGGACAGCACCTCGCACGAACCGTCCTTGCCGTCGAGGCAGACGTCGGCGCGCACCCGGCCATAGGACGAACCGAGCCCCACGGTGAACGTGCGCAGCGACGAGGCCGTGCCGCCGCGGGCGGCCAATCGGCCGATCGACCACGCCGCAGGGCCGAGAATCTGGAGCGACACGTAGGCGATCGACGCGGTGTCGGCCGCGGACAGCTCCGTGACCGGCACGATCAGCGAGCGATCTGCGCCCTCGGCGCCGGCGAACACCTCGACCACCGACACGCTCGCCCCCTCGGCGGCGCGCACGCAGGTGCGCGGATAGGCGGCCACGCCCGGATCGCACCAGTGCACCACGAGGAGCGGCGCCGGCACCGCCACCCCGGCCGGCACGTCCACGAAGACCGGGTCGGGAGCGAAGGCGTCGTTGAGCCGGACCAGCGCGTCGCCCCCCTCCAGGACGGCGCCGAGCATCTCGGGTGCCGCCGGGACGTCGTCGGCCCGCCCGAAGGCAATGGCCGCCGTGTCGGGCCGCCGCTCGAAGGCCACGGCCGTCCCGTTGTGCACCAGCGCGGTGCCGGCGAGAGCGCCGAGCGACCCGGTGAGCGAGGCCAGCAGGCGGGCACCGGCGGCGGCGGCGCCGACGTCCGCACCGACGGGCGTGAACTCGTCGAGGGCCAGGTGGTCTATCGGCGTGTAGCGCCAGACCTCCTCGGACTCCGATGGCAGCGGCGTCGCAGTGAATCCCTGGTAGCCGGCAGCGCGACGCGCCCGCAGCCAGCCTGGTCCGGCCAGGCCCGCGGACGCTTCGGCGGTGAAGGTGTGCAGGGACGACTCCTCTTTCGGGTGCCATTGGGGCCCACGCACTCTAGTGGGCCACTTCCAGGTTCCCCACCAGGCGGTTAGCCTGCGACGGCATGGGAGAGATGGCGCAATTCGAGTCGCCGGTGCTCAGCATCGAGCAGGACGGGGCGGTGGCCACGCTGTGGCTCGACCGTCCCGAAGCCCGCAACGCCATGGGCATGGACCTGTGGCGGGACCTGCCGATCGCGATGACCGCGCTGAGCGCCGAGACGTCCGTGCGGGCCGTTGTGGTCGCCGCCAAGGGGCCGCACTTCTCGGTCGGGCTCGACTTGAAGGCGATGGGCAACGTCCTCGCCGGTGGCGCTGACGGTGGGGGCGGCGAGCGCACGCCTCCCCCGTCCATGGCCTCCCGGGCCCGCGGTGCCCGTACCGAGGTGCTGCGCCTCCAGGACTCCATCACCGCGGTGGCCCGCTGCCCCAAGCCAGTCATCGCCGCCGTGCACGGCTACTGCATCGGCGGCGGCGTCGACCTCATCGCCGCCTGCGACATCCGGCTTTCCTCGGCCGACGCCGTCTTCTCTGTCCGCGAGGCCAAGATGGCGATCGTCGCCGACCTCGGCAGCCTGCAGCGCCTGCCCGCCATCATCAATGCCGGCCACTTGGCCGAGCTGGCCTTCACGGGAAAGGACATCTCGGCGGAACGGGCCAAGGAGATCGGCCTGGTGAACGACGTGGCGGATGACGCCGAGGGCGTGCTGAAGGCGGCCCGGGCCTTGGCTGCCGAGATCGCGGCCAATTCACCCATCGCCGTGCAGGGCACCAAGGCCGTCCTCGCCGCCAACGAGGGCAGGTCGGTGGCCGAGGGGCTCGACTACGTGGCGACCTGGAACGCAGGGATGCTCAATTCCGACGACCTGGGAGAGGCCCTCCGGGCCTTCGTGGAGAAGCGCCCGCCGACCTTCACCGGCCGCTAGCCCTGCATCGGTGGGCGAGGGCCTGGCTGGTTCGGATGCGAATATGCATTCTCTACGCATAGGTATACAGAACATCGGGGGAGCCGGGAGTGAACGAGCGGTGTATACGCGACCCGTATACACCCCGAAATGGCCAACCCGAGGACGCTTGCGATGAATGGCTATGCATAGACCTGCATAGACAGGTTCAGAGCTCTCGCGCCGCCGTCCGTCCTGACTACACCACCCAACGAGGCTCTACCGAACAAAGGCTGTACGAACGAAGAGCCTCGGACGCCACGAAGCCGAACCTCCCTGGCCGAGCACGGGTCAGCGCTTCCGGCGCCACCAGCGGCCGGCCGAGCGCTCCTTGCGGGCGTCCTCGGCGCGGACCTCGTCGAGCACGCCCGGCGCCACGTCGTTGACGATGTCCTCGGCCGACTCCAGCAGCTCAGCGACGTTTGACCCGCCCGAGCCCGGCTCGTCCTCGATGGCGGGCTCGACCAGGGTCCCGTGCACCCAGCCCACGTCCGCCATGCGCCGGCGGTACGAGGGGCAGTTCTCCGGGCAACGCCAGGGCGCTTCCGGCGCCAGATCCAGCACGCAGAACCGCGCCGCCTCGCCTGACGCGTAGGTACGGCTCTGGAAGTGCACGCACTCCTCACGCATCGGCACGGCTCTATGGTGCCATGCTGCAGGTGGCGTTGCCGATGGTCAGCCGACCGAGCCTTCCATCTGCAGTTCGATGAGACGGCTCCACTCCACGGCGTACTCCATGGGAAGGGTCCGGGTGACGGGCTCGATGAAGCCGTTCACGATCATGCTCATGGCCTGCTGCTCGGAGAGACCGCGACTCATCAAGTAGAAGAGCTGGTCGTCGCCGACCTTCGAGACCGTGGCCTCGTGGCCGATACGGGCGTCGCGCTCGCCCACCTCCATGTACGGCTTCGTCTCTGAGGTCGACTCGTCGTCGAGGAGGAGGGCGTCGCAGCGCACGAAGGCCTTGGCGCCCCTGGCGTCGGGGTCCACGTGCACCTTGCCCCGGTAGGTCGTGATGCCCCCGTCCTTCGAGATCGACTTCGACACGATGGTCGACGTCGTCTCGGGCGCGATGTGGAACATCTTGGCGCCGGCGTCCTGGTGCTGTCCCGCGCCGGCATAAGCGACGGACAGGACCTCGCCCTTCGCCTTGGGCCCCATGAGGTACACCGAGGGGTACTTCATGGTGAGGCGGGAGCCGATGTTGCCGTCGATCCACTCGACGTGCGCCTCCGCCTCGGCACGGGCGCGCTTGGTGACCAGGTTGTAGACGTTCGTCGACCAGTTCTGGATCGTCGTGTAGGTGATGCGCGAACCGGGCAACGCGACGAGCTCGACCACGGCCGAGTGCAGCGAGTCGGTGGAGTAGACCGGCGCGGAGCAGCCCTCGATGTAGTGCACCTGCGACCCCTCGTCGGCGATGATGAGCGTCCGCTCGAACTGGCCCATGTTCTCCGCGTTGATCCGGAAGTAGGCCTGGAGCGGCATGTCCACCTTGACCCCGGGCGGGACGTAGATGAACGACCCGCCGGACCACACGGCCGAGTTCAGCGCGGCGAACTTGTTGTCGTTGGGTGGGATGATCTTGCCGAACCACTTGCGGACGATGTCGGGGTACTCGCGCACCGCCGTATCCATGTCGCAGAAGAATACGCCCTGGGCCTCGAGGTCCTCGCGGTTGCGATGGAAGACCACTTCGCTCTCGTACTGCGCGGTCACGCCGGAGAGGTACTTGCGCTCCGCCTCGGGGATCCCGAGTTTCTCGTAGGTGTTCTTGATGGCGTCGGGGAGGTCTTCCCACCTGTCCACCTGCCCGCCGGTGGGCTTGATGTAATAGAAGATGTCGTCGAAGTCCAGGTTCGGCATCTGCGTGGCGAACCAGGGCGCCATCGGCTTGCGCTCGAAGTGCTTCAGCGCCCGCAGACGGAAGTTCCGCATCCACTCGGGCTCGCCCTTCATCTCGGACATCTCGCGCACGATCGACTCGTTCAGGCCCTTCTTGGGCTTGAAGACGTAGTCTTCGGCGTCGCTCCAGCCGAGCTGGTAGCGCCCGAGGTCAAGATCCGTGGTGGCCATGGGGCTCCTGAGGTTGCGGGGAAACGGGAATTTCCCCTACGTAGATAGTAACAACTACCCCAGCCAGCCGAAACGGCAACATCGGGCCACAGCGGTGTGGCCAGCCGTGGCAGGCTCTGCGTCGATGACCGGACCTCCCAGTGCCCCCCGCCACCCCCATGTCGTCATGGCGCACGGCGACGGCCGAGCGGATCCGTGGTTCTGGCTGCGGGACCGCGACGACCCCGAGGTCCTGGACTACCTGAGGGCAGAGAATGCCTACACCGACCAGCAGACCGCTCCCCTCGCGGGCCTGCGTAGCTCCCTCTTCGAGGAGATGAAGGGCCGCATCAAGGAAACCGACATGTCGGTGCCGGCCCGCCGTGGGCCGTGGTGGTACTACGCCCGGACCGAGGAGGGCCGCGACTACGCCATCCACTGCCGGCGTCCCGCCCGCGGGCGTGAAGAGCTCCCGCCGGCGGGCGAGCCTGGCGGGGAGGAGCAGGTTCTGTTGGACGAGAACCGATTGGCGGCGGGGTCCGAGTACTTCGCCCTCGGCGGCGCGGCGGTCAGCCACGACCACGACTGGCTGGCCTACGCCACCGATCGCTCCGGCAACGAGAGGTTCGAATTGCGCTTCTTGCCCCTCGACGCCGAGACGGCGCCGTCGGTGGCGGCCGAGTCGGTGGCCGACGTCGGCTACGGCCTGGCCTGGTCCGCGGGGGCGGACTACGTCTTCTATGTCCGCCTCGACGAGGCGCAGCGCCCCTATCAGCTGTGGCGCCACCGCCTGGGCTCCGACCCCGCCGCGGACGCGCTCGTGTACGAGGAGGACGACCGACGCTTCGCCCTCGGCACCGGGACGACTCGTGACGCCGCCTTCGTGCTCGTCGGGCTGCACAGCACCAACACCACCGAATGGCTGGCGATCCCATCGGCCGCGCCGCTGGCCCACCCGCAGATGGTCCTGCCGAGGCGCGACGGCGTCGAGTACGCGGTGGACCACCTCTCGCACGGCGCAGGCGGATGGTTCGTGGTCCTGACCAACGACGAGGCCCTGGACTTCCGGGTGCTCGCCGGCCCCGACGGTGCGCCGGGCACCGCCGAAGGCTGGCGCGAGGTCGTCCCGCACCGGCCCGGCGTGCGGGTCGAGGACGTCGACGCCTTCGCGGGCGCCCTGATCCTGAGCGAGCGGGCCGAGGCCCAGACCCAGGTGCGGGTGCTCCCCCTCCTCGAGAGCAGGACGCCGTTCGACGGGGACCTCCTCGCTTCGGCTTGGATCGTGCCCTCCATCGACACCCCGTCCTCGACCTGGCTTGGCCCCAATCTCGAGCCGGCGACGACGGCGCTGCGCATCGGACGGACTTCGCTCGTCACCCCGTCGAGCGTGCTGCAGATCGACCTGGCGAGCCGCGACGAGACGCTCCTCAAGCAGGAGCCGGTGCTGGGTGACTTCGACGCGGCGCGCTACAGGACGTCGCGGGAGTGGGCGGTCGCCCCCGACGGGACGCGCGTGCCCATTTCGTTGGTCCATCGGGCAGGGCTGACTTTGCCGGCGCCCTGTCTCCTGTACGGCTACGGCGCCTACGAGATCTCCATCGACCCGACGTTCTCGCATCACCGCCTCTCCCTCCTCGACCGCGGCGTCGTCTTTGCCATCGCGCACGTCCGCGGGGGGGCGAGATGGGCCGCGCCTGGTACGAGGACGGCCGCATGGAGCACAAGGCCAACACGTTCTCCGACTTCGTGGCCTGCGCGCGCCACCTGCTCGAGGTGGGCATCGCGCGGCCCGGTGCGCTGGCGGGCCGCGGTGGGTCAGCCGGCGGACTGCTCATCGGCGCCGTGGCCAACCAGGCGCCCGAGCTCTTCCGCGCCCTCGTCGCCGAGGTGCCCTTCGTCGATTGCGTCACGACGATGCTCGACGACGAGCTGCCCCTGACGGTGGGCGAGTGGGAGGAGTGGGGCAATCCCCTCGACGACGAGTCGGCGTACTACCGCATGCTGACCTATTCCCCCTATGACAACGTCAGCGGTGAGAACGCCGACGGGTCCGCGCGCTCGTACCCCGACCTCTTCGTCACCGCGGGTCTCAACGATCCCCGCGTGGGCTACTGGGAACCGGCCAAGTGGGTCGCCAAGCTGCGCGCCCTCGTACCCACCACTCGTGTGCTCCTGCGGACCGAGCTCGGCGCCGGCCACGGTGGGCCCTCGGGACGCTACGAGGCCTGGAAGGAAGAAGCCCTGGTCTACGCCTTTTTGCTCGACGCGTTCGGCCTGGTGGAGTCGGCTCCGCCGGCCGCCGAGCCCTAGGTCGTCCCCGCCGACCCGCCCGCACCAGCACCCGTCGACGCCGTGACGAAGTGCAGCGTGAAGGGCGCCTGGTTCCCCGCCGGCAACGACACTGCCGCGCCGTCGACCGTCGCCGCGAACGCACCGGGCGCGCCCGCGATCACGGTCACGGGACCGGAGGCGGCGACGGTGTGCGACTGGCCCGAGAACAGCGTTGCCGTGAAGAGGACGGATCCGGTCGCGGTGTTGGTCGCCTCCACCCAGCACTCCCCCGTCGTGGCGGCGAGGTCGAGCGAGTAGTCGGCCGACGCCACCTGATAGGTGGCGGTGTGCGCGGAGGAGGATTGCGGCGTCGTGACGGCCGGCGCGGCGGTGGTCGACGTGGTGCTCGTTTCGGGGTGCCGGCCCGAACCCTGCGACCCCTGCGACCCCTGCGACCCCTGCGACCCGTTCGACGGCGCCGGCGTCGTGGTCGCGGAGTTCGCGGCCTTGCCATGGCTCGGCGTGTTCGAGTGGATCCCCGCCACGACGAGGACGGCGATGAGCACCAGCACCGCCGCCACGGCAGCCAGCGGGGCGCCCAGGCGCCGCGGGCGGTGGTTGATGCCGTGCATCGCCCGGTCGTCGCTCCCGCTCATGAACGTGGAGGGCGCGGGCTCGGGAGGCTTCTCGTCGTCGAACGCCACCGGCTCGGCGGGGTTCACGACGGGCGGTGGCGGGATCGGGGGCACCACCGACCGTCCGGGCTCGGTCAGGCGTACGTTGGACGAACCCGAGACCCGGAATGCGGTCGCGGGATAGCTCGTGCTCGCGTCGTCGTTCCCGTTCTGCGGTCCGTCCGCGGGATGCGTCCGCATCTCCTCGAGAGTGTGCAGCTGCCGGTGGTAGTGCTCGACCGAGTATTCGTCGTCGTGGGAGCGGCGGCGGAAGAGGGCGGCCGCGAGCACCCCCACGACGACCAAGACGGCGACTATCCCACCTACCAGCACCGCCCCATATTCAACAGGATCGCGGAGCCACAAAACACCGCGGTCACGGCTCCCGACCGGGGCGACCACGAGCGACCCCAGTGCGACCAGGGGTACCCCCGGCCCGCACCACCTCAGCGAGCCAGCCGGGGCCTGATGTCGTCGGGAATGTCGCTGCGCCGCGGGTTGCTCTGGTCGCGTCCCGAGAGGATCGGGTCGGGCACCCCCCAGTCCGCGCCGACCGCCGGGTCGTCCCAGGCCAACCCGAGCTCGTCTTCGGGGTCGTAGTAGTTGTCGACCAGATAGGTCAGGAGGATGTCGGTCACCGCGGCGAACCCGTGGGCGACCCCGGGCGGGATGTAGACCCCGAGGTCCACGTCCCCGTCGAGCTCGATCACCTCGGTGGCCCCGTCGGTCTTCGACCCGACGCGCAGGTCGTGGAGCACCACCCGCGCCCTGCCGCGCAACAGGTACCAATAGTCGGCCTGGTAGCGGTGGAAATGCAGCCCTACCAACGCGCCCGCCTGCTTCTCGGAACGGTTGCCCTGCACCATCTCGCGGCCGTCGGGGAACCAGCTGCGCCGGTAGGTCTCGACGAAGCGGCCGCGCTGGTCGCCGTGCACGTCGGGTCGCACCACCACGACATCGTCGATGACGGCAGAGGGGATCAGTTCGGGCATCCGGCGAACGGTAGCGGCTGGCGCTTCAGGGGGCGAAACGGCCGAAGCCGGAGCGGTAGAAGAGCAGCGGGCTCCCGTCGCCGATGTCCATGGCGACGACGTGCCCGGTCACCAGCTCGTGGTCGCCGCCGTCGAAGATGTCACCGAGACGGCACTCGACGACCGCCAGTGATCCCTCGATCACCGGCGAACCGGTGATCCCGTGCGACCACCCGACGCCCTCGAACTTGTGGCCGCCCGACACGGCGAAGGCGCGGCTGAGCGCCTCTTGATGCTCCTCGAGGATGTTCACGCAGAACGCACCCGCGGCAGCGATGCGCGGCCAGCTCGTCGAGCTCCGCGCCGGGGCGAGGATGACCATCGGTGGGTCGAGCGAGAGCGCGGCGAAGGACTGGCAGGTGAAGCCGACGGGCAGGCCGTCCTCGAGCGCGGTGACAATGGTCACGCCGGTGGCGAAGTGGCCGAGCACCTCGCGGAACCGGGCCTGGTCGAGGCCCGACACGTCGGTCCGCCGTTATGCCTTGCCGAGGTCGATCGTCTGGGATTCGTGCGCGGAACACACGTCGACGTTCTTCGCCTCGGGCAGCCGGCGCGCCTGGTTCAGGATGCGGTCCAGCTCCCGGTCGGTGTGCGAGGGATCGTGATGCGAGAGCAGGAGCCGCTTCACGCCCGTCTCGGCGGCCACATGCACCGCGTAGGCGGCAGTCGAGTGCCCCCAGTCGGCCTTGATGGAGAACTCGTCGTCGGTGTACTGCCCGTCGTGGATGAGCAGGTCCACGTCCTGGCACAGCTCGAGCACGGCTTCGGGGATGGCCCGGCGGTCCAGCGGTGCCTGGTGGTCCGACATGTAGGCGACGGAGCGCCCCTCGGCCTCGATCCGGAAGCCCAGGGTCACCCCGGCGTGCGGGATGGGCCGGGCCATCACCTTGGCCTGCCCGACCGAGAAGTCCTCGGCCCCGACGTCGACGGTGATCAACTCGCCGCGGAACTGCTCCATGTGGATCGGGAAGACGGGCGGCTGCACCGCGGCGTGCAGGGCGTCCTTCAGGGAGCCCTTGGGCTGGGCCGGTCCGTAGACGGTCAGGCGGGCCCCGGGGTCGTGCAGCGGGCCGAAGAAGGGAATACCCAAGATGTGGTCGAAGTGCAGGTGGGTGAGCAGCGCCGTGGCGTGCATGGGGGTTCCGAGCGCGCGCACCTCCTTGTGCAGCACGTCGCCGAACGCGCGCAGACCGGTCCCGAGGTCGACGATGAGCGGCTCATCCCCCTCGATGTCGATCACCAGGCACGAGGTGTTCCCCCCGTAGCGCCGGTAGCGATCCCCCGAGCACGGGCACGATCCCCGCACCCCGTAGAACGTGACGTTCACCCACTTGAGGATACCCGGCGGGAGGACCCTCGGAGGGGCGGTACGTTCTCCCGCCATGGATCAGCACCGCGTTACGGCGAACGGCATCGAGTTCGCGTACCTGGCCGAAGGGCCCGAGGACGGACCGCTGGCCCTGTGCCTGCACGGGTTCCCCGACACGGCCCACACCTGGCGTTGCCTGCTCCCCGAGCTGGCCGGCGCGGGCTTCCGGGCCGTTGCGCCCTTCCTCCGCGGCTACGCCCCCACCCAGATCCCCGCCGACGGCCGCTACCAGATCGGCGCCATCGTGCGGGACGCCAACGCGTTGCACGAGGCCCTCGGCGGCGACGCCGACGCCGTCATCGTGGGCCACGACTGGGGGGCACTCGCCACCTACGGTGCGGTGGCCCACCAGCCCGACCGCTGGCGCCGCGCCGTCACGGCCGCCGTGCCGCCCACGGCGTCGATCGGGATGTCGCTGTTCTCCTACGCGCAGTTGCGACGGAGCTGGTACATGTTCTTCTTCCTCTCGCCGGCCGCCGAGATGGCGCTCCCGCTCGACGACTACGCCTTCCTCGACGGCCTGTGGCGCGACTGGTCGCCCGGCTACGACCCTGCGTGGGACGTCGCCAGGGTGAAGGAGTCCATCGGCGATCCCGACCACATCCTCGCCGCCATCGGGTACTACCGGGCCATGTGGGACACCTCGATGCAGGCGCCCGAACTGGCCGACGAGCAGGCGGCGTCGCTCCAGCCGACACCCACGCCGACCCTCTACCTCCACGGCCGCGACGACGGCTGCATGTTGCTCGAGAGCATCGGCGCGCCGCTCGACTTCCTGCCCGAAGGCTCCGAGATGGAGATCGTCGACGACGCCGGGCACTTCCTCCACGTCGAGCGCCCCGACCTCGTGAACGCGCGCATCCTCGGCTTCCTCACCGCCTCGTAGCCGTCTCGTAGCCGTCTCGCCGTCCCGTTTAGCCGTCCCGTTTGGCGGTCCCGTTTGGCCGTCCCGTTTGGCGGTCCCGTTTGGCCGTCCCGTTTGGCCCTCCCGTTTGGCCGTCCCGTTTGACCAGCCCGCCTCGCCGGCGCAGCCCTAACGGAGCCGGAGGACGGACCGCTTCCCGCCGGACCAGCGTGCGAAGCCCTCGTCCACCAACGACTCGGCGATCCGCTGAGCCCGCGCCGGCTCGTCGGGCCACCCGCAGGCTTCCGCCAGCCCCGCCCCCCGAAGGGTGCCACGCCGCAGGGCCTCGAGCAGGCGCCCGCGGCCTTCACGATCCGAACCGGCGAACGCTGGCTGTGGCCGCGCGGTCGGGCTGCCCCGCCACGGGTCGTCGGTCACCCGGCCGGCGCGGCGCCAGGCGCACAGACGGGACAGCGGACAGCCCGCACAGTCGGGGTGCCGCGCCGTGCACACGGTGGCGCCGAGGTCGAACATCGTCTGGTTGAACTCCCACGAGGCGCCGGCGGGCACCAGGCGGTCACCGAGCGCGGTGGCCTCCCGGAGGCTCAGCGGCGCGCCGGCGACGGCGCGGGCGAGCACCCGCACGCCGTTGGTGTCGACGGCGGCCACGTCCTTCCCGAACGCGAAGGAGCGGACGGCGCGCGCCGTGTAGGGGCCGACGCCCGGCAGCGCGCGCAGGGCCGCGTCCTGCTCCGGCAGCGCTCCCCCGTGCCTTGTCACGACGGTCGTGGCGGCCCGGTGCAGGTGCAAGGCGCGCCGGTTGTAGCCCAGGCCCGACCACAGGCGCACGACGTCGGCGGGCCGCGCCCGGGCGCAGTCGGCCGGCGTCGGGTAGGCGGCCAGGAACCGTTCGTAGTGAGGCACGACGCGGTCGACCTGCGTCTGTTGAAGCATCACCTCCGAGACGAGGATGGCCCAGGGGTCGCGGGTGTGCCGCCAGGGCAGGTCCCTGCGCCGCGCCGTCCCCCACTCGAGCACCCGGCGCCGGACGCGGCGGGCCCGCTCGGCCGGGAGCGCGGGAACCTCAGTCCCAGACGTCGTCGTCGTAGGGCCGCTGTCGCGGCGGCGCGTCGGCGGTCCTCCAGACCATCAGCTTGCGCCGGAAGTAACAGACCTCTTCCCCACGCTGGTTGAACGCCTTCGTCTCGACCGTGACGATCCCCCGGTCGTGCTTCGACTTGGAGGGCGTGACGTCGAGCACCCGCGTCTCCGCATAGATCGTGTCGCCATGGAAGGTGGGCGAGCGATGCAAGAGCGACTCCACCTCGAGGTTGGCGATGCACGAGCCGCTGACGTCGGGGACGCTCATGCCGAGCGCGAGGGAATAGACGAGATTGCCCACGACGACGTTCTTGCCCTGCACCGTCTCGTGCTCGGCGAACCACGCGTTCGTGTGAAGCGGGTGGTGGTTCATCGTCATCATGCAGAAAAGATGGTCGTCGTACTCGGTGATCGTCTTGCCCGGCCAGTGCCGATAGATGTCGCCCGGGACGAAGTCCTCGAGATAGCGGCCGAAGGGCCTGTCGTACACGGTCATTGCTCGGGCGGCTGCTCAGGCCGCGGGCGCGTCGTGAACCCGAGCGACGCCCCCGGGAGCGCCTCGCCGTCGATGGTGAGGCGCCAGGCGAAGCGGGTGCCGGGCGCCAGCGGGATGGGCCCGAGGTTGACCGCCAGGGCCACGTCGATGGGCGAGCCCTCGGGGATTCCGGCGGGCTGGCTCACGGTGAACTCGCCGCGGACCTCCACTGGTTGGGTCCCGTCGGCCGTCTCCATCAGCACGGGACGCCCGTCGGCGTCCTCCAGGAAGAGCTCCCAGTGGTGCGGCTTTTCGGCCTCGTGCCAGTCCACGTCGATCTTCAGGGCTACGGCGGAGGGCACGGGGTCGGGTCCGGTCATGCTCCACCCGCCCCCGAGGATGTACAGCTTGCCGTCGGACACCTGGGCCGCATCGCACAACAACATGGTCACTTTCACGGAGGAGGAGGTTATCGGCCCGCCCCGGACGACCGATAAACGTCACAGCGGCATGGTGCCGGTGCGCCGGCACGGTCGGCGCCGATCCGGGAGAGGGGCATGCAGGGACTGTCGGCGTGGCTCGATCGACGCAGCGCGCCGGTCGTGGGAACGATGGCGATGCTCGTCGTCGTGATGGGCTTCAGCCTGCTGGGCCACGACGTTGTCCACGGGAACGGGCTCCTGGCACCGGGCGACCTGTGGAGCCTGGCCGTCTCGTCGAATGCGCTGCTGCACGCTCACTTTGCGCACGTCTATGTGCACGACGGCGCCCTGACGTCACCCCCCGCCTTCGAGATCGCGCTGATGCCCGTCGTGGCGCTCGGGCACATCCTCGGGCTCTCGCCTCACCTCCGCGTCCCCGGCATGCCGCTCAGCATGTGGTTCGTGCTGGGACCCGCCGCTGTCCTCATGGCCTCTCCCGCGTTGTTCGCCGTCGACGCCGTGGCGCGTGCGTGGCGTTTCTCGGAGCGGCAGCGCCTGGCCGTGGCGTTGGTGGGTGCGTTGGGGGTCGCCAACGTGGCGGGCTGGTGGGGACACCCGGAGGACTGCGTGGCGCTCGCCTTCGTGGTCTGGGCGGCACTCGCCATGGACCGGCTCGGCGCGGCCGGCGCGCCGCGCGCCGCGCTGCTGCTCGGCGTGGGCATCGCCTTCCAGCCGCTCGCGCTCCTCGGCGTGGTCCCGGTGCTGGCCCGCCTGCCCTGGCGCGACGCGGCGCGGCTGTGGTGGCGCCTCCTCCTCCCGAGCTTCGTCGTGGTGCTCCCGCCACTGTTGGCCGAGACCCACCAGACCCTGTTCGTCATGGTGCACCAGCCCTTCCAGCCCGCCTACAATTCATTCACTCCGCTGACGGGGTTGGCGCCGCACATCGGGCCGGGCCTCGACGGCGGCGGTCCCACCCGCCTGGTGGCCATCGTGCTGTCGGCGGCCCTCGCGTATGCGGTGTGCCGCCGGCGCCACGACCTGCCGACCGTCCTCACCATGACGGCGGTGGCCTTCTTCATCCGCGTCCTCTTCGAGACGGAATTGAACTGGTACTACCTCTTCCCGGTGCCCGCGCTGTGCTTGCTGCTGTCGATGCGGCGCAGCGCCGTGCGCTTCACGGTGTGCGCGCTGGCACTGGGGGCGAGCATCGCGCTGGGCCGCCATGCCGTGCATGCCATCGCCGTGTGGTGGCCCGCATGTATGGCGGTCACGTTGCTCATACTCCTGGCCGCCTTGCCCTGGCCACGGCCCCGCCGGCGGCCGACTGCCGCCCGGCCGGGTGCAGGCCGCCTCGAGCCCGCCCGACCCGTAGAGTTCGCTCCCATGAGCCAACCGGCGGGCGCGAGCGGGCGACGTGAGTGAGCTGATCGGGCTACGCGACGACGTCTACCGGCGCCCCCTGGCCACGGCGCTCGAGCGCCTGGGGCTGGGGGCCAATTGGCGCTGCGTCGACGTCGGCGCGGGCGGGGGTGACGTCTCGGTGGCGCTGGCCGAGATGGTCGGGCGCGACGGCCGCGTCTACGCGGTGGACAGTGACCCGTCGACGCGCGACGAGGTGGCCCGCGCGGCGGCGGCCCACGCCCAGGTGATCGCCCTGACCCAAGCCGGCGAGGACCTGTCGCTGCCCGAGGAGGTCGACCTGGCCTTCTGCCGGTTCCTGTTGCTGCACGTGCTCGAGCCCATCGACGTGGTGCAGAAGATGGCAGGCGCGGTGCGGCGCGGGGGATGGGTGGTCGCGCAGGAGCCCATTACCTCGGCCGGGCGCATCGCCGGCGCCGCGCTCTCGATGCCCGGCGCCCGCCATCCCGATGTCGGCGCCGTCCTCCCCGCGTTGGTGCGCGACGCCGGGCTCGACGTGGTCGACGCCTGGGCCGAGGCGCCCGCGGGCGTCGGGCCCGGCCCCGTCGCCGAGTACCTCGGTTCGCTCACGGGGGTCGACCCGGGCGACGACCCGGTCGTGCTGCCGCCGCTCGTGACGGTGATCGGGCGCCGTCCCTGACGCGCCAGAAACGACGTGCCAGGGATAGGGACACGCAAGTCAGACGGTAGGGTCGGACACCCGATGCCCACGCCCGACACCGCCGCACTCGCCGGCGCCGCCGACGCGGTCGACCTCGCCGAGCATCTCGTGGACGCCGCCTGCGCCTCGCTGCGTGGCCGCGGCGGCGTCGACGCCAACCAAGTGATCGCGTACGACGTCGCGCACGTGGCCGCCGCGGTGGCGACGGCCCGGGCCGCCCTCCAGTACGGCGAGCGGGGGGACGTCGAGGCGGCCATCACCGCCGCCTTCGTCGCCGATGTCGTGGCCGACCTGGCCGGGAAGGTGGCCGGGCGCGAGGCGCTGTGGGGCGTCGAGGCCGGGTGGTCCGAACCGGCGGCCGCATTCTTGGAAGCGCAGCGCGATCCGGCGGTCCTGGCCGCGCTCGCGTCGACGGAAGGGCCGCGGCATCTCAGCGAGGACTTCGAGCTGGTGCGAGAGACGTTCCACCGCTTCGCCGAGGACAAGGTGCGCCCGCACGCGGAGCAGGTGCACCGCGAGAACCTCGACATCCCCGAGAAGGTCATCGAGGGGCTGGCGGAGCTGGGCGGGTTCGGGCTTTCGGTACCCGAGGAGTACGGCGGCTTCGCCACTGGCGGCGAGAGCGACTACATGGGGATGGTCGTCGCCACCGAGGAGCTCAGCTGGGGCTCGCTCGGCGTCGGGGGCTCGCTCATCACACGGCCCGAGATCCTCACGCGTGCCCTCGTCTACGGGGGAACCGAGGAGCAGAAGAAGCAGTGGCTGCCCAAATTGGCGTCGGCGGAGATCCTGGCCGCCGTAGCCGTGACCGAGCCCGACTACGGCTCGGACGTCGCCAACATCGTGACCTCCGCCTCGCCGGTGGACGGGGGCTGGGTGGTCAACGGTGTCAAGACCTGGTGCACCTTTGCGGCCCGGGCCGACGTGTTGATGCTCCTGGCCCGCACCGAACCGGACCGGTCGCTGGCGCACAAGGGCATCTCGATGTTCATCGTGGAGAAGCCCCAGGGGGACGGCCACGGATTCGTGTTCACGCAGGGGGCCGACGACGTGGCGGAGAGGCCGGCCGACCTGGCGCCGGGCCGACTGGAGGGCCGGCCCATCGACACGATCGGCTACCGGGGCATGCACTCCTACGAGCTGGCCTTCGAGAACTGGTTCGTGCCCGCCGCCAACCTCGTCGGCGGCCCCGAAGGCCTGGGCAAGGGCTTCTATCTCCAGATGCAGGGGTTCGAGAACGGCCGCCTGCAGACGGCGGCGCGTGCGCTCGGCGTGATGCAGGCGGCGTACGAGGCGGCCGCGGCCTACGCGGCCGAGCGCATCGTGTTCGGTTCGCCCGTCGGCGACTACCAGCTGACGCAGGCGAAGCTGGGGCGCATGGCGGTAGTGATCCAAGCGACGCGCCAGAGCTCGTACCACGTCGCCCGACTGATGGCGCAGGGCGAGGGGGCCCTCGAGGCCTCCATGGTCAAGGCGTACGTGTGCCGCGCCGCCGAGTGGGTGACGCGCGAGGCCATGCAGATCCACGGGGGCATGGGCTACGCGGAGGAGTTCTCCGTCAGCCGATACTTCGTCGACGCGCGGGTGCTCTCCATCTTCGAGGGGGCGGACGAGACGTTGGCCCTGAAGGTGATCGCCCGGCGCCTCGTCGGCTGAGCGTGCGTCGCCGCGGCGACAGCGGCTGCAGGGGCCTCAGTCGGCGCTACGGGTCAGTCCGGCGCGCGCACCCCGGCTGACGAACTTGACCGCCATCTTGCGGCTGGCCTCGTCGATCATCTCGTCGCCGAACATGACGGCGCCCTTGTGGTCTTCGTCGGTGGCCTTGCGATAGGCCTCGAGCAGGTCGAATGCATGGTCGAACTGCTCCTGGGTCGGCGAGTAGACCTCGTTGAGCACGGTCACCTGGTCGGGCGTGAGCGCCCACTTGCCGTCGTACCCGAGCATGCGGGTGCGCATCGAGTACTCGCGCAGCGCGTCGAGCTCGCGCACCTTGAGGAATGGGCCGTCGATCACCTGCAAGCCGTTGGCCCGCCCGGCCATGAGGATGCGGCTGAAGACGTAGTTGAAGTGGTCGCCCGGGTATTCCGGCACGTCGACACCGCCGGTGAGGACCGGCATCTCGACGCTGGCGGCGAAGTCGGCCGGGCCAAAGATGATCGTCTCGAGCCGCGGTGACGCCGCGCAGATCTCGTCGACGTTGATGAGGCCCCGCGCCGTCTCGATCTGCGCCTCGATCCCGGTGTGCCCGACCGGCAGTCCGGACGTCTTCTCCACCTGGGTCAGCAGAAGGTCGAGCGCCTGTACCTCGGCGGCCGACTGCACCTTGGGAAGCATGATCTCGTCGAGTCGCTCGCCGGCGTTGCCCACGACCTCGATGACGTCGCCGTAGGTCCACTCGGTGTCCCACGCGTTGACCCGCACGCACAGGACGCGGTCGTCCCACGGCAGGTTCTTGATGGCGTCGACCACCTTGGGCCGGGCGCCCTCCTTCTCGAGGGGCGCCACGGCGTCCTCGAGGTCGAGGAAGGTCATGTCGGCGGGCACCGTCGGGGCCTTGGCCAGGAACTTCTCGTTCGAACCAGGGGTGGAGAGGCAGGAACGACGGGGGAGGTCACGTGAGCGTGCGGACATGAACCAAGGGTAACAAACTGCGTCTGGGCCGCTTCTCGGTGTCCGGCCCGGCGCGGGGTGGCGGAGCGCGGCGCAGCGGCGATGCGGGCTCGGCGCGACCCGTTCAGCGCAGATGCTCGGAGAAGAAGGTCACCGTGCGGTCCCACAGCGCGCGTGACGCGTCGGGGTCGTACACCTCCTCGCGCGAGTCGTTGAAGAACGTGTGGTCGGCGTCGGGATAGATGACCATCTCGACCGACTTACCCAGACCGCGCAACTCATCGGCGAGCGCGTTGGCCGCCTCGGGTGTAAAGAAGCTGTCGTTCTCGGCGTAGTGGCCGAGGACCGCGGCGGTCATGTTGGCGTAGTCGGGCTGCGCGTCGGGCCACGGAATGATGCCGTAACACGGCACCACCGCCGCCACCGCGTCGGGGCGCTGTGTCGCCAATACGAGCGCCAGCCCACCGCCCATGCAGAACCCGATGACGCCGACCTTGTCGCCGCTGCTGCGACGCAACACCTCGTCGACCGCTCCGCTCATGTCGCGCGCCGCCTGGTCCATCTGCATGGCCATCATCGCCTTGCCGGCTTCGTCCGGCTCGCCCGGCTGCACCTGCTGTCCGTGGTAGAGGTCCGGTGCCAACGCCACGAAACCGGCCGCGGCGAATCGCTCGCACACGTCCTTGATGTGCTCGACGAGACCCCACCACTCCTGGATCACGATCACGCCGGGCCCGCTGCCGCCTTCGGGAACCGCCAGATAGCCGCCGGCGGTCGATCCGTTGCTACGAAATTCGATCATTTCACCCATGAGGCGGAGACCGTAGTTCCAAACATCGGGTTTCGTTCTTCCACTCGGAGCGCAGAAAGTACGAATTTCTTCGTCAGGCGTGAACACCTGCACTTTCCTACCCTCGGTACGACCTCACACGGGCGTTTCCTACTGAGGGTGTTTGAATCGCTGAAAGGCGTCCTATAAGAATGTTGCCCATCGTGACTGACGTAGAGCGGCATCCTGTCCACTCCACGCCGCGGTCTCCGAGGAGCGCTTCGGTGCTCCAGCGGGTCGGTATCCCCGCGTTGACCGTCGTCACAGTGTTGGCGAGCACTGTGCTTGGTTTTGCGCGCCCCGTCGCCGGTGACGCCATCTCCGACGCCAAGGCGAAGGCCGCCGCCATCGAGGCTCAGCTGACCCAGGCGCAGGACCAGATGTCAGCCCTGAGCCAGCAGTACGACGCAGCCAAGTACCACCTCTCACAGATCAACTCGAACATCGCCAGCACGAGAGCCAACATCGTGGCGGACCAGCAGCAGGTCACCCACGACAAGACCACTCTCTCGAAGGCGGCCGTGTCCAACTACATCTCCGACGGCACGGCGGCCGCGCAGAACCCGATCTTCAGCGGCAACGAGCAAACGCTCGGAGCGGCCACCGAGTACAACCAGATCGCCTCGGGCGACATCTCGATCGCTGTCGACAACCTGCACACCGCGGAGAACTCGCTGAACGGTCAGGTGGCGCAGCTCCAAAACGAGCAGTCGCAGGCCCAGACCGCGGTGACCACCGAGCAGAATGCGGTGTCGCAGAACGCGCAGGCCATCCAGGAGCAGAAGGGCGCGCTGGCACAGGAGCAGGGCCAGATCGCGCAGCTCGTCCAGCAGCAACAGCAGGCCGAGGCCGCAGCGGCCGCCAAGGCCGCACAGGAGCGCCAGCAGGCGGCCGCCGCCGCGGCCGCGGCCGCGGCCGCCGCCGCGACCACCTCTTCCGCCGGAGGGCGCAGTGGTGGCGGTGGCGGTGGTGGTGGTGGCGGCGGCACCAGCCTCGCCGGGCTCCAGCAGGCGGCACCCCCACCGACCGCGGCCGGTGGCGCAGGTGCCGTCCAGGCTGCAGAGAGCCAGATCGGCGTGCCCTACGTCTGGGGCGGCGAGTCCCCCAAAGGCTCCGCCAGCCCCGGCTTCGACTGTTCGGGCCTGACCGCCTGGTCCTGGGGCCAGGTCGGCGTGGGTCTCCCCCACTTCTCGGGCGCGCAGATGTCGGACTCGGCCCCCGTCCCGATCAACGACCTCCAGCCGGGCGACCTCCTGTTCTATGGCCCCGGCGGCGGTACGCACGTCGCCATGTACGTGGGGCCGGGCCAGATGATCGAGGCGCCCTACACCGGGGCTTCGGTCTGGATCACGGGGCTCCGCCTCGGCGGCGACTTCGTGGGAGCGGGCCGGCCCTAGCGCCGGACCCATCCGCCCTCTCCTGCCGCAGCCCCGGACCCTCCGTCCTGCCCTCCTGTCCTAACCTGGCGCCTGGCGTGCCATGAGACCGATACCCGTCGACTTCCACATCGGACCGCTCCAGGTCCACACCTACGGCATCGGGCTGGCCCTCACCTTCTGGTTCGGCTTCGTGTATTTCGAGCGGCGCCTGAAGCGCAACGGCTACCCCATCGACTGGTTCGCGCCGGTGTTCCTCTGGATCATCGTGTCCGCCGTCGTCGGTGCCCGGGTCCTCCACGTGCTGACGAACCTCGGCACGTACACCCACGACCCGGTCGGTGTCTTCGCCGTCTGGCACGGCGGGCTCTCGTCTTTCGGTGGTCTCCTGGCTGCGGTGCCAACCGGCATCGTCCTGACGCGCCGCCGCTGCCCCGAACTCCCACTCGGCCGCGCCCTCGACCTGGCGGTACCGGTCCTCCTGGCCTGCTGGGCCATAGGCCGGCTGCTCGGGCCCCAGCTGATGGTGGCTGGAGGCGGGCACCCCACCAACCAATGGTTCGGCATGTACTACGCCGGCCAAACGGGGCGCCGATTGCCAGTGCCGATCTTCCAGGCGATGGAGGACTTCACGGTCTTCCTGATCCTGATCCTCATCGAGCGGCACCTCGACCGGTGGCCCAAGGGGGCACGACGGGCCGGCTACCCACCGGGGATCGTGCTCGGCACGGGGATGGTCCTGTGGGGCATTGCGCGGGGACTCGACGAGCATCTGTGGCTGGGCGAGGACACCGGCATCGGCTCGGACCTCGTCCAGCTGGCCAGCCTTCTGCTCGTCGTGGGCGGGGCGATCATCCTCGTGCGTACGTGCCGGCGGTGGAAGGACTGGCTGCGCACGCACCACGGCCCCGCGTTGGCGACCGCCACGTCCACGGAAACCGCCACGTCCACGGAAGAGGAAGAAGAGGCGGAGGGGGCGGGGCAGCCGGCCTGAGCCCGGAGCAGCCCGTGACTACTCGTCGCGCGGGTGGAACACGCTGGCGGAGCGGACCCGAGTGCGGTCGCCCCGGCGTTCGATGGCGAGGGCGTCGCCGTCCTTGAAGATCCACCCCACCTCATGCCAGGGACGGATCTCGGGAATGGTCTCGGCGTCCTCTCCGCCGTACGTTGGGATTGCGATCTCCTCGAACCGTGTCCTCATGGCTTCGTTCCCCTTTCCTCCGCCGTTCCGATCCCGCCCCTCGGAAGGGGAACTGCGCCCGGCATCTGCACATCGCGCGCCCTGCGCAGGCGAGGGAGAGTCGGGCGGGGCGTGGGGAGATGGGCCGTGCATTCCTGCACCTCAACTGCAACGTTGTTGCGGCATCCACCGCAACCCACGCGTCGTATATGCGTAGGAGACGAGACAAAGGCTGATCGCCGGAGACCCGCGTAGGACCGGGGACCTTCCGGGCTTCTCCTGATGTGGGACATGGCGGGAGATAGGGAAGTGCATGCGCGATGGCGACCGTGCAGCTTGGAGCAGCAATAGTGACTGACGACCGGATCTGGACCGAAGTGGAGAAGGCCGAGTGGCTCGCGGCACACGGCGCCGCGGCGACCCACGTCGTCACCTTCGAGCCGATGTACCAGATTGAGGTGTGCGTCCCGCCCTGGGAGAGCCCCGAGCGGCACATCGCCCGCTCGGCCGTCACCTGGGGCTCGACCATGCGCGGCGTGCTCGAGGAGAAACGCCTGGGCAGCGCCTCTGTCGTCGCCGCCCACCACGAGGGGAACTCCCTCGAGGTCTATACGAAGAGCACCCGCCGCCCGCGCCTGCGCCGGGTCCTCTAAGGCAGCGTCCGCCTTCGCCAGCGTCAGGTGTTGGGCTGCTCGCCTGAGGACGCAGCCTGGCGCATCGCCTCGATCCGGTCGAGCATCGCCATGCGCTCCTGGCCGATGGTTCCGTCGAGGCGCTCGGCGATCTGCTCGGGCGTCCAGCGCCCGTCGGCCCACATGGCCCGGACCTCGACCGGCTGGTTCCACACCGCGATCTTCGAGCCGACGACGGTGTACACCTGGCCGGTGATGTGCTTGGCCTTGTCGCTCAGAAGGTAGACGACCATCGGTGCCACGTCCTCTGGATCGCCCATCTCCACGAGCTCCGAGGGCACATTGGCCGACATCCGCGTGCGGGCCACCGGCGCGATGGCGTTGGCGGTGACGCCGTAGCGGTGCAGCCCTACCGCCGCCGAACGTACGAGCGAGACGATGCCACCCTTGGCCGCCGAGTAGTTGGCCTGGGCCACGCTGCCGACGAAGGCGCCGGACGTGAACCCGATCAGCGCGCCGCCACCGTCCTGTTTGCGCATCACCGCCGCCGCGGCCCGGAACACGGTGAAGTGGCCCTTGAGGTGGGTGGCAATGACGGCGTCCCATTCGTCCTCGGCCATGTTGAAGAGCATGCGCTCCCGCAGGATGCCCGCCACCGCCACGACGCCGTCGATACGACCCCACGTGTCCACGGCAGTGGCGATCAACCGTTCGCCGGATTCCATCTTGGAGATGTCGTCTCCGACGGCGACGGCCTCGCCGCCCGCCTTGATGATCTCCGCCACGACGGCGTCCGCCACCTCGCTGCTGGGGTCCTCGCCGGCCATGCCAACGCCGTAGTCTGCGACCAACACCTTGGCCCCCTCGGCGGCCGCCGCCAGTGCCACGGCCCGCCCGATCCCGCCACCGCCGCCCGTGACGGCGACGACTTTTCCTTCGAGGAACCCAGCCATGGTCGTATGCTCCCGATCTCCTGTGTGCCGGCCCGCTCCGGACCCCGTAAATTGCCCTAAGTTAGAACACGTTCTAGCCTGCGTGTGCCGGCGGTTGCCATTTCCAACCGCCGCTGTGAGCCTGCAAGGAGACCGCTGATGGGTGACCTCGGCTTCTGGGCGCTGGCCCAGGAAGATCCCGACTACCTGGCCCTCGTGACGCCTGAGGGCGACGAGGTGGCGGCCGGGGAGGTCCTCGGCCGCGCCAACCAGGTCGTGCATGCGCTGCGCGCCCAGGGATTCGAGACGGGCGACGTCGTCGCCACGCTCCTCCCCAACGGGGCCGAGATGATCGAGGTCTACGTGGCGGCCCTCCAGGCGGGCTGGTATCTCGTGCCCATCAACCACCACCTCGTCGCGCCGGAGGTGGCCTACATCCTCAGGGACTCGGGGGCGAAGGCCTTCGTGGCCCACGAGCGCTTCGCCGAGGCGGCCATCGCCGCGGCCGACGAGGTGGGTCTCGACGCGGCCAGCCGGCTCGCCGTCGGAGACGTGCCGGGCTTCGTGTCCTATGCCGCGATTCGAGACGCCCAACCGACCACACTGCCCGCTGACCGCACCATCGGTGATGTCATGAATTACACGTCGGGAACCACGGGCAACCCCAAGGGGATCTACCGCAAGCTGCTCGGCGTCACGCCGGAGCAGGCCGCCCTGGGGCTCTCCGGCCTCTTGTTCCTCTTCGGCGTCCAACCGCAGGACGACAACGTCCACATCATCGGCTCGCCGCTGTACCACACCGCCGTGCTTCGCTTCGGCAGCGCGTCGCTGCACCTGGGGCACACCGTCGTATTGATGGACAGGTGGTTGCCCGAGGACATGCTGCGGCTCATCGAGGAGCGGAGAGTAACGACGTCGCACATGGTGCCTACGCAGTTCCACCGGCTGCTGGCCCTCCCGGAGAACGTGCGGGACAAGTACGACGTGTCTTCGTTGCGCCACATGATCCACGCCGCGGCGCCCTGTCCGGTCGACGTCAAGCACCGGATGATCGACTGGTGGGGCAACGCGGTCGACGAGTACTACGCGGCGAGTGAGGGGGGCGGCACGCTGGTCACCGCCGAGGAATGGCTGCAGAAGCCGGGCACGGTCGGCAAGCCGTGGCCCATCAGCGAGATCGCCATCTTCGACGACGACGGCAACCGCATCACCGAGCCCAACGTCATCGGCACGGTGTACATGGCCATGCAGTCGGCCGACTTCGAATACCACGGCGACAAGGAGAAGACGAACAAGAACCGGATCGGGGCCTTCTTCACCGTGGGCGACGTCGGGCTGCTCGACGAGGACGGCTACCTCTTCCTGCGCGACCGCAAGATCGACATGATCATCTCGGGTGGGGCGAACATCTATCCGGCGGAGATCGAGAACGTCCTGCTGTCCTTCCCCAAGGTGGGCGACGCCGCCGTCTTCGGCATCCCGAACGAGGACTGGGGGGAGGAGGTCAAGGCCGTGATCGAGCCGGCCGAGGGCGTCGAGCCCAGCGACGAGCTGGCCGCCGAGATCCTGGCTTACTGCGCCGACAAGCTGGCGAAGTTCAAGACGCCCAAGTCGATCGACTTCACCAACGAGATGCCCCGTGACCCCAACGGGAAGCTCTACAAACGCAAGCTGCGCGACCCCTACTGGGAAGGGGTGCAGCGGGCGCTCTGAGCATGCCCATGGGTCAAGGGCAAGGTTGGGGCATATGCGAGCTTCCTGCATGACTATGCACCCTGTCGAGCCCCGGAGGAGTCAATTCGTGGTGTATATGCGCGCCCTATAGAACGCGAATTGACCTTCTCCAGCGCCGTTGAGATGCATAATGACGCACGCCGATGCATATCGCTGGGAGTGACCCTGGGGACGGCCGCCGCGTAGCATCTGCCCATGGCTGGCCGCGTGGGCTTGGGCACCGACGCCGACTACCTGTGCGGGCGCCAGTACAGGGACCCCAGGAACCTCAACGCACGGATCGCGCTGCACGCCAAGTACGCGCGGTCCGAGGAGCCCTGGTACCCATGGCTCATCAGCCGCATCGGATGGGCGCCGGGGACGCGGGTGCTCGAGGTTGGCTGCGGCTCCGGTGCGCTCTGGGTCAACGTGGCGGCGCTGCTCCCCGATGTGCGCCTCACGCTCACCGACCTGTCCCCGGGCATGGTCGAGGCGGCGACGGCCGCCGTCGCTCCCCTTGCAAACGTCGAAGTGGTTGCGTCCCTGACGTGCGGCGCCGAGGACCTGCCATTCGCTGACGAGGCCTTCGACGTCGTCGTGGCCAATCACATGCTGTACCACGTACCCGACCCCGGGCGGGCCGCGGCCGAGTTCGCCCGCGTGCTGACGTCGGACGGCGCGCTCATGGCGGCCACCAACGGGCCTGGCCACCTCGGTGCGGTGCGTGAGCTGTCCCGCGCCGGCCTCGGCTGGTCGTCGCTCGACTGCGCGATCACGCGGTTCGGGCCGGCCCAGGGTGAGCGCGTCCTGGGCGACGTGTTCGCCTCCGTGGTCTGGCACCCCCACCTGAGCACGTTGGTGTGCACCGATCCCGAGGACGTCTTCGCCTACATCGTCTCGTCGGCCGGGGCCGATGAGACGGCCCCTGACGAGCAAACGGCGCTGCGGCGGGTCATCGAGGAGCGCTTCGCCGCCGAGGGCGGGTCGCTCACCGTGAAAACGGAGGCCGGCTGCTTCGTTGCTCGAGCCCCGCGTGCGGAGCGGACCGGCTGAGAGGTCCGCCCGTTGCGCTCCCCCGCGTGCCCATGATGGGCCCGTGGAGAGCGAGCCGACGGAGCACGCAGAGGCCGCCGAAGACGTCCACGACGAGGACGGCGCACGCGCCCTGGGCGGGCTCCGGCCGCGCCAGCTGCTCGGCCTGGCCACCCGAGCACCAGACTCGTACGTGCTGCTGCTCGTGCTGCTCGTGGTCGACTACGTGTCGCTCAACGTGGAGTGGACGGGACGCTGGGCCCTCATCGTCCGTGCCGCACTGCTCGCGCTTACCGTGCTGCTGGCCTTCCATACCTCGCGGGTGCCCCATTCCGTCCAGCGGGTCGTCCGTGTCGCCGTGGCCGTCACCCTGCTGGTCGCCATCGGGGCGGCGATCGGGGGGACGGGCGAGGCCGAGGGCGCCGAGATCCTCCTGACGTCGCTCCTCGTCCTGGGCAGCCCGTTCGCCATCGGCTGGCGCATCCTTCATCACCAGCGGGTCACCCGCGAGACCATCGCGGGCGCGTTGTGCATCTACGTGCTGATCGGCCTGATCTTCGCCAACTTCGACTACGGACTCCAGTTGGCCTCCGGATCGCCGTTCTTCGCCCAGCCCGGACAGCACGGTCTCCCCGACTTCGCGTACTTCAGCTACATCACCATGGCGACCGTGGGCTACGGAGACCTCACCCCCGCGCCCGGCCTGCCCCGGACCTTGTCGGTGCTCGACGCGCTCGTGGGCCAGGTGTTCCTCGTCGTCCTGCTCGCCCGGCTGGTGTCGCTGTACCGGCCCCTCGGATGGCGCACCGGGCTCGAGGAGCGCCTGCGCGCGGACGCTGACGAGCCGGGTGCGATGCAAGGCTGAAAGGTGGGCCTCAGCCGGACGGGTCGCGGCGGGCCGCCTTCTCCATCATGCGCTGCCAGTCCGCGTCGACGAGCGGTCCTTCGGCGCTGTGGGCGCCGTGGGCGTTGCCGGACACGATGTCGAGCATGCGGGCCGGTGCCACGTGGATGAAGATGCCCTCTGCCTCCGCCGTAAGTTCGCCCTCGTGGTAGATGCCGCCCCAGGCGTAGATCTTCCGGCCTTCGCTCCCGGTGTGGCGCGCCGCCAGCTCGAGGGGAGCGAGCAGCGGTGTGGGACGCCGGTACTTGATGGTCAACGTGCCCGTCATCGCACCCAGACCGACCAGGATGTTGGACAGGCCCAGCATCTCGTCGAAGAGCTCGGCGATGACCCCGCCGTGCACGCACGTCGGCGGCCCTTCGTAGGGGTAGTCGAAGGTCACGCGGCCGCGGACCTCGCGCTGGCCCCCTTCGCCGGCCACCGCCCACACCTCGACAGGGGGCGCAATGGGGTTGGCGAAGCCGATCATCGGGCTGGTGGGGAAGTGGTCCTGGGGGTGCACGCCCGGGAACCCGTTGGGACCGGGCTGGTTGCGCCGCCGCTTGAGGGCCGCCGCCGCCGCTTCGATCTGGTCCGCCACCACCGCGAGGCCGTCGGCCGCCTCGGTGAGCTCCTCGTCCTCGAGCGGCTGGCCGATTGTCACCGCACCGATGCGCCGCAGCGCGGCGGCCACCCGGTTGATCGGGAGGTCACCCGTCGAAGTCGGCGGGCCGTCGACGCCGGGGTACCCCCCGCCCGGACCGGGTTCGAACCCGTCGTCCCCGCCGCTCACGTGCGCGTGTAGTTGGGCGGGCGCTTCTCGGCGAAGGCCTTCTGTCCCTCCGCGGCGTCGTTGCTGGCGAACACGGGCCAGCCGATCTCGAGCTCGCGAGCGAGGCCGTCGACCTCGGACATGCCCTCGGTCTCGCGCACGCTGCGGAGGATCGCCTCCACGGCCAAGGGCCCGTTCGCCTCAATCACCGCAGCGATCTCGAGCGCCCGCTGCAGCGCGGTGCCATCGGGGACCATGTGACCGATCAGCCCGATGCGCAACGCCTCCTCGGCCGGCACCTCGCGGGCGGTCAACAGCAGCTCCATGGCCAGGGTGTAGGGGATCTGCCGGCGCAGGCGCACCGTCGAGCCCCCGAGTGGGAACAGCCCGCGCTTGGCCTCGAAGACGCCGAACACGGCACTCGCGCCGGCGACCCGGATGTGGGTCGCCTGCAGGATCTCCGTCCCGCCCGCCACGGCCCAGCCCTCGACGGCGGCAATGAGCGGCTTGCGCAGGTCGTAGTGGCGCAGCAGCGCCTTCCAGTGCAGGTCGGGGTCCTCGGTCATGCGGGGCTGGTACTTCTCGGCATCGCTGCCACCCATGGCCTTGAGGTCCATGCCGGCGCAGAACGTCCCGCCGGCGCCCGTGAGGATGGCGCAGCGGATGTCGTCGTTGCCGTCGATCTCCTCCCAGGCGTCCTTCATCCCGACCAGCATCGGGAGACTCAGCGCATTCTTTGCCTGCGGACGGTTCATGGTGACGATGGCCGTCGCGCCGTCGCGCTCGAACGTCAGGTGCTCAGTGGATATCGATGACACGGTCCCCTCCGGAGGTAGGCGCCGATTGCGATCTGCCGCGATGCGGTGTGCGGTGTGCGAAGTGACGAAGTGCGGGGTGGGTGCGAGGTGCTGGGAGCCGGTTTCCTCAGAGCCGCTCGATGATGGTGCCGGTCGCCAGCGCCCCGCCGCAGCACATCGAGACCAGCCCGTAGGTGCCGTCGGTCCGCTCGAGCTCGTGCAGGATCGTCGTGATCAGCCGGCTCCCGGTGGCGCCGACGGGGTGGCCGAGCGCGATGGCGCCGCCGTTGACGTTCAGCTTGTCCAGGTCGGCCTCGTGCACCTTGGCCCAGCTGAGCACGATGGAGGCGAAGGCCTCGTTCACCTCGTAGAGGTCCATGTCCTGCATCGTCATGCCGGCCTTGGCCAGCACCTTGCTCGTCGCCACGATCGGGCCATCGAGGTGGTAGTAGGGGTCGGACCCCGCCAGCACCTGGGCCACGATCCGGGCCCGGGGCGTGAACCCCTCCGCCTTGGCCCGCTCCTCGGACATCCAGAGTACGGCGGCCGCGCCATCGGAGATCTGTGACGACGTGCCCGCCGTGTGCATGCCGTCGGGCAGCACCGGCTTGAGCTTGGCCAGGCCCTCGAGCGTCGTCTCGCGCGGGCCCTGGTCCTTGGACACGACCATCTTCTCGCCGCTGTGGTCGCCGCGTGGACCCTCCTCGCCGACGATGGGCGCCTCGACGGCGAAGATCTCACGGGCGAAGCGGTCCTCGGCCTGCGCCCGGGCCGCCTTCTGCTGCGACTCGAAGCCGAACGCGTCCACGTCCTCGCGGGTGATGCCGTACTTCTGGGCGATCCGCTCTGCCGCTTCGAACTGGCTGGGCATGTCGTAGGGCAGGTCGGCCGGGAGAGCGCGCCCCACCCCGGGCGCCGACGCGTTGGCCCCGAGCGGGATCCGGCTCATGGTCTCGACACCGCACCCGATCGTGGTGTCCGCCGCGCCCGCCGCGATGAGGTTGTTGGCCATGTGGTTGGCCTGCTGTGACGAACCGCACTGGCAGTCGATCGTGGTGGCGGCGACGTCGTAGGGCAGACCCGCCAGCAGCCACGACGTGCGCGTCACGTTGAAGCCCTGCTCGCCGGCCTGGGTCACGCAGCCGCCGACGACCTGCTCGACCGAGGCGGGATCGACGCCGGCTCGCTTCACGACCTCGACCTGTGCCGCACCGAGGAGGTCGGGCGCCCGCAGGCCCGAGAGCCAGCCGTTGCGCTTCCCGATCGGTGTACGGACCGCCTCGATGATCACCGGCTGTGCCATGGCGCACTTCCTCCTTGCTCGGGGCCCTCGCCCGGCTGCCCCGCAGGGGCAATTTCTAGAACTTGTTCTAACTTTAACACCGCCGCCTCACACCACCGCCCCCGAAGTTTGCCCGGGCGGGGACGCCGGGCGCCAAACGCCTCGCCGCCGGAGCGCAGGTCAGATGCGCTTGAGCAACTCGCGGGCGATGACGACCTTCTGCACCTGGTTGGTCCCCTCGTAGATCTGGGTGACCTTGGCGTCGCGCAGGTAGCGCTCGACCGGGAACTCCTTGGTGTAGCCGTAACCACCGAGCAGCTGCACGGCGTCGACGGTGATCGACATGGCGGCGTCCGAGGCGAAGGCCTTGGCCATGGCGCCGAACTGCGTGAGCTCACCGGCCGGGTCGTTGTCGATCAGGGCGCAGGCCCGGTACACCAGGGCGCGCGCCGCCTCGTTGCGCATCGCCATGTCGGCCAGCATGAAGCGCAGTCCCTGCAGGTCGGCAATAGGACCACCGAAGGCGTGGCGCTGCTTCATGTAGGAGCCGGCGAAGTCGATGGCACCCTGGGCGATCCCGACCGCCTGGGCGCCGATGGTCGGGCGGCTCCGGTCGAGCGTGTGCATGGCCACGGTGAAACCCTGCCCCTCGGCGCCGATGCGATGCGTGGCCGGCACGCGCACCTCCTCGAGGACGACCTCACCGGTCGGGCTTCCGCGCATGCCCAGCTTGTCCTCGTGCTTGGCGATCCGGATCCCCCACTCTTTTTCGACGAGGAAGCACGTGATGCCGCGCCCGCCGGCGTCGGGGTCCGTCTTGGCGAACACGACGTAGACGTCGGACACCCCGGCGTTGGTGATCCAGTACTTCGTTCCCGTCAGGACGTAGTCGTCGCCGTCGCGCACGGCACGCGTGCGCATGGACGCGACGTCGCTGCCGGCGTCAGCCTCGGACAGGCAGTAGCTGGCCTGGATCGCGCCGCTGGCCACCTTGGGGATGTACTCCTGCTTCAGGTCCTCGGAGCCCCAGTTCATGACCGGGATCATCCCGAGTTTGGAGATGAGAATGGTCAGCGAGGTCGACGCGCACACCCGGGCCAGCTCCTCGACCGCGATGGCCTGGGTCACGGTGTCGGCGCCGGCCCCGCCGTAGGCCTCGGGGAGGCCGAGCGCGGGCAGCTCCATCTCCTTGCAGGCCTCGAAGGACTTCCAGGGGTACACGGCGTCGCGGTCCACCTCGGCAGCGTGGGGCGCCACCTTCTCCTCGCAGAAGCTGCGCATCGTGTCGCGAAACTCCCGCTGGACGTCGGTCAGTGCGAAGGTCGAGTCGCTCACCCTCCCATTCTCGCAGTTCCGTCCAACGCGCGTTCAGCCCGCCGGAGAGGGTGGCAGGTCGGGTCAGTTGCCTCCGAGATGGCGGAGCAGGAGCTCGGAGAGCTCGACGGGCGCCATCTCGGGGATCCAGTGCGACACGTTCTCGAGCACCTCGAACGTGTAGGGCCCCTGTACGCACTCCCTCGTGGCCTCCGCGGCCGAGCGGCCGAATGCCGCGTCGCCGGTCGACCAGACGTAGAGCGTCGGCACCGCCACCGGCTGCAGGTCGCGCAGCGCCGAGTCGTCCATCGCCCGGTACCAGTTGAGCGCGGCGGTGAGGGCCCCTGGCTCGACGAGCGCGGCCACGTACATCCGGGCGTCCTCGTCATCGAGTCCGCTCTCGGCGAGCACGGTGGCCAGTCCTCCGCCGGCCCCGTCGGGGCCGAGTAGCAGCTGCTCGGGGACGTCGGGGGCGCGGAACGAGTCGGTGGCGGCGCCGAGCGCCGCCTGCGCCGCGTCGGCGCCGAGGAGGGCGTGGCGCAGCGCCACGGGATGGGGCGTGGACACCACGCTGAGCGTGCGGACGCGTCCGGGATGGCGCGACGCGACGATCCAGGCGAGCATGCCACCCCAGTCGTGGCCGACCAGGTCGAAGGTCTCCATCTCCATGGAGTCGGCCAGGTCGAGGACGTCGCGGACGAGGTGCTCGGTGCCGTAGTCGGCGACGGCGGTCGGGCGGGCCCCAGAGCTGTAGCCACGCAGGTCCGGTGCCATGGCCCGGTAACCCTCCTTGCCCAGGGCCCACAGCTCGTCACGCCAGGCCCACGACGACTGGGGAAAGCCGTGCAGCAGCAGGACGCGGCGGCCCTGGTGCGGGCCGCAGGCCCGGCCCGTGAAGACGAAGTGTCCGGCCTCGATCTCGAGCCGGTCGATTGCCCCGATCGTGTCCACGGCAGTGGTGGGCGCCTATGCGGCGCTGGCACCGCCCCGCGCGCGGACCTCTTCCGCGCTGAGGCGGAGGGTTTCCTCGGGCACCGAATCGACCAGTGCCCGTTGCGCGACGTAGTCGTGGGAGAGGGACGAGAAAGCGGCACGCCGCACGGCAACGACCTCGGCCGGTGTCGTCTCGTCGAGGAATCCGAAGAGGTCGAGCGCCAGGCGCACGTCGTAGATGCACGGGGCCCGCCCGAAGAGCGCGGCCCGCTTGGACGCGATGAGCGCCACGCCGAGGAGGACGTCGTGCTCCGACTCCCCCACCGACAGCTTCAGGTCGTGCTCGAAGCGCTTGGCCAGCCGCAGGGCGAACCCCGAGTCCGGACCCGGAGTGCCCACCGATTTGGCCAGGCGGACCTCGGGCACCACGAGCTCGGCCGGGCGTGACGTGGTCCACGGTCCCGGGACGTGCAGATGCAGGGCCGGCCGGACCTGGTCCGCCTCCGCGATCGGCACGAATGTCGGCTGCGTCATGCGCGGAGACTAGCCGAGGGCGTCCGCCCCACCCACCCCGCTCTTGTCGAGGGCCACGTCCTGCAGCAGGCGTACGACGCGCAGCGCGATGGCCGAGGGGTGCGTGGCGTCGTGGAGGACTTCCAGGTCGGCCGACTGCAGGTTCGCCCCCGTGGCCAACGGCTCACCGGTGCCGGCGTTGCGGCAGAACAACGGGTGGGCGCCGCTCGAGACCTGGAGGCGGATGCGGTGGCCGGCCCGGAACGTGTTGGCCGTCGGCCACATGGCGATGTCGAGGCGGAAGACCCCGTCCGGGCCCTTCTCGACCGAAGCGGGGGTGAGGCGGACGATCCCGTCGCTCAGATTGAAGGACCTGCCCTTCTCCGTGACGTCGCACAGCCGGACGAAGAAGTCCGCGTGGTCGTTCGACGACCGCGCGTAGACGACGGCGGACAGCGGGCCGATCACGGTGAGGTCCTCGGTCAGCACCGGACTGGTGTAGGTGAGGACGTCGTGGCGGTGTTCACGCCGACGCTGGTCCTTGCGACCCGCCGTCCCCATGCTGAGCGCGGGCCCGCCCACGGCGGGCGTCGGGTCGTGCGGGTTGTAGTGGTAGCGGTCGGGAGCGCTCTCCACCGGTGGCTCGGTCCCCAACGTGCCCCAACGATGCAGATACCACTGCTGCGTCTCCCCCGCCGGCGGCCAGAGCGAGAACTCCTGCCACGTGCGCGACCCCATCACGTACACGCGCACCGACGCCCGCTCCGAGGCGTGGCCCTCCTCGCCCAGGCGCTCACCGAACCACGCCGGGCCGTCGCGGACAGTCTCAGCGAAGAGCCCGGGGCTCGAGTGGGTCCAGGGCCCGATGGTCAGGCGCGCCACGCGGCCGGCGCGGCGCAGCGCCTCGTAGTCGGCCACCTGGGCGGGGAGGAACAAGTCGTACCAGCCGCCGACGAGGCTGGACGGCGGCACGTTCTCGAGCCGCCGGCCGAAGTCCACCGGGTCCCACCACGGATCACCGGGGGCGCTGTGCTCGAGCCAGTCCTGATACACCGATGCCGGCTCGCCGACGGCCGCCGTGTCGCACTTGCCGAGCGGCAGCACGTCACAGGCCTTCGCCAGCACCTTGCCGCCGACCACGCTCGAGCGCAGGACGGCGCGCCAGCCGAGCTCCTGGTGCTTGATCTGGTAGAGCCATGACACCGCCATCTCGAGGGCGAACGACCCCCCGGGGTACACGATGGCGTCGCGGAACCTCGACGCGGTCACCTGGAGCCCGAGCGCCTTCACGAAGTCGGGCGCGTCTTCGGCGACGGCCCATTGCGTCGCCCCCAGGTAGCTCCCGCCCCACATGACGAGCCGCCCGTCGAACCAGGGCTGGGACGCCACCCACGCGAGGGTGGCGTGGCCGTCGGCCTGCTCGTGGCGCAGGGGCTCCCACTCGCCCTCGGAGCCGAACGTGGCCCGGCAGCTCTGGATCACCGTCTGGTAACCGCGTTCGCCGTAGAGACGTCCGAGCGGCCCCATGATCCTCCGCCCGTAGGGCGTCCGGATCAACACGGTCGGCCGGCTCCCCGGATCCTTCGTCGGATACCAGCGGTCGGCCAGCAGGACGGCGCCGTCGGGCATCTTCGCCGCCAGGTCGCGTTCGACCGAGACGTCGGTCGTCTGCGGCGGTGGCAGCCGGACCAGTGACGCTGCGATCCGGCTCGACACGCTCATGGACGACCCCCTGTGCTCCCCCTCCGGCGGTGACGCTGCCTGGCGCGGTCAGTGCGCGTGCAGCAGTCCGAAGACGATCGAATCGTAGAGGGCCTGCCAGCTGGCCTCAATGATGTTCTCCGAGACCCCGATCGTCGTCCAGGTGCGCTCGCCGTCGGTCGTATCGACGAGGACCCGCGTGACCGCGCCGGTGCCACGGCCGGTATCGAGAACCCGCACCCGGTAGTCGGTCAGGTGGATGTGGTCGAGCGCCGGGAACCTCGCTCCGATAGCACCGCGCAGCGCGCCGTCGAGCGCGTTGACCGGCCCGTTCCCCTCGGCTGTGGCGACGATGCGCTCGGCCCCGACGTGCACCTTGACCGTGGCCTCGGTCATCACGGCGGACAGCGCGTCGTCGGCCGAGACCGCCTCGTCGCGGTCGTTGCGCTCCCCGTGGTCGGTGATGACCCGGAAGGACTCCACCGTGAAGTAGTCGGACGTCCAGCCGGTGGCCCGGCGCAGCAGGAGTTCGAGGGAGCCGTCGGCCACCTCGAAGTGGTAGCCCTCGTGCTCGAGGCGCTTCAGTTCATCGAGCACGCGGCCGATGACCTCGCCGTCGAGCTCGAGCCCGAGCTCGGCCGCCTTCATGGCGAGCGTCGAGCGGCCGGCCATCTCGGAGACGACGACGCGCGTGCCGTTCCCGACGAGGTTCGGCTCGACGTGCTCGTAGAGGTCGGCGCTGCGCGCCACCGCGCTGGCGTGGAGCCCGCCCTTGTGGGCGAAGACCGAGTTGCCCACGTAGGGCTGCTGGGGGTTGGGCGCGATGTTGACCAGCTCGGCGATGTGGTGGGCCACCGGCGTCAACCGCTCGAGGCGGTCGTCGGGGATGGTGCGGATACGGAGCTTGAGCGACAGGTTCGGGATGGCGGCCGAGAGGTCGGTGTTGCCGGCCCGCTCGCCGTAGCCGTTGATGCAACCCTGCACCTGGGTGGCGCCCGCCTGGACGGCCACCAGCGAGTTGGCCACTGCGCAGCCGGTGTCGTTGTGGCAGTGGATGCCCAGCTGCGCGCTGGTGCGGGCGCGCACGTCGGCGACGGCCTGCCCCACGTCGTCGGGCAACGAGCCGCCGTTGGTGTCGCACAGCACCAGCGCCTCGGCGCCGGCCTCCTCCGCCGCGGCCAGGACGGACAGCGCGAAGTCCGGATTGGTGCGGTAGCCGTCGAAGAAGTGCTCGGCATCGAGGAAGACGCGCAGGTCGTGCGCGCACAGGTGGCGCACCGAGTCGGCCACCATGGCCACCGCCTCGTCGAGCGAGGTGCGCAGCGCCTCCGCCACGTGGCGGTCCCAGGACTTGGCCACGATGCAGGCCACCGGCGCGCCCGCCTCGATCAGGTTGGCCAGGACGGCGTCGTGCTCGGGCTTGACCCCGGCCCGCCTCGTCGAGCCGAATGCCACCAGCGTCGCCGTGCCGAGCTGCAGCTCCTTCTTCGCCCGCACGAAGAACTCGACGTCCTTGGGGTTGGCTCCGGGCCAGCCGCCCTCGATGAAGGTCACCCCGAGATGGTCGAGCTGCTCGGCCACCCGCAGCTTGTCGTCCACCGTCAGCGACAGCCCCTCCTGCTGGCTGCCGTCGCGCAGGATCGTGTCGAAGATGTCGACCGCCTCGGGCAGCTCGGGGACGGTGAAGTCGTGCGCGTGCGCGCTGTGCCCGTGCGCGTGCGCGTGGCGCGCGCCGCCGTGGCTGTGGGCCTGGCCCGCTCCCTCGGGCTCAGTCGACATGGTCGAGCCAGTCCTTGTACTGGTCCACCTCGCCGCGCACCGTGGCGAAGTAGATCTGCTGGATCTCCTTGGTGATCGGCCCCGGATGGCCCGGGCCCACCGGGCGGTCGTCGACGGCGCGGATGGGCACCACCTCGGCCGCCGTGCCCGTCAGGAAGGCCTCGTCGGCCAGATAGAGGTCGGTGCGGATGATGGCCTCGTGGCGCACCTCGTAACCCAGGTCGCGGGCGATCGTCTCGACCGTGTCCTGGGTGATGCCATCGAGTGCCCCGGCGTCGGAGGTGGGCGGCGTGATGAGTACCCCGTCGCGCACCACGAAGACGTTCTCGCCCGTGCACTCGCTCACGTTGCCGTTCGGCGCGAGCAGGATGGCCTCGTCGTAGCCCGCCTTGAGCGCCTCGACCTTGGCCAGCGAGGAGTTGGCGTACATGCCCGTGCCCTTGGCCGCGGTGGGGACCGCGTTGGGGTCGTGGCGGCGCCACGAGCTCACCTTCATGGTCACGCCGTTGGCCACGCCCTCGTCGCCCAGGTAGGTCCCCCAGGGCCACGCCGCCACCGAGACGTTGACGGGGCAGGGCAACGGGTTGAGGCCCATCTCGCCGTATCCGAGGTACACCAGCGGGCGCAGGTAGCAGCCGTCGTCCAGCCCGTTCACGCGGACGACCAGACGCGATGCCTCGATGATCTGCTCCACCGTGAAGGGCACGTCGATCAGGAAGACCTTGGCCGAGGTGAACAACCGGCGGATGTGGTCGCCCAGGCGGAACACCGCCACCCCGCGGCTGGTCGGGTAGGCGCGGATGCCCTCGAACACGCCCGAGCCGTAGTGCATGGTGTGGGTGAGCACGTGCACGGTGGCGTCCGCCCAATCGACGAGCTCGCCGTCCATCCAGATCTTCTCGGTGGGGGTGATCGGCATGGCGGCTAGAGCCTTTCTGCGATGGCGTCGCCCACGGCGCTCGTGGACAGCTGCGGAGTGGACGTTGACATGGAATCGGCTTGGGCGGTGAGGGCCTTGAGAATGCGCCCCGCTGCGTCGGCCTCGCCCAGGTGCTCGAGCATGAGGGCGGCGGAGTGGATGGCGGCCAGGGGATTGGCCACGCCCTTCCCTGCGATGTCGTGGGCAGCCCCGTGCACCGGCTCGAACAACGAGGGCCCGGTGCGGGCGGGGTCCAGGTTGGCCGAGGCGGCGAAGCCGATGCCGCCCGCCACGGCGCCGGCCAGGTCGGTCAGGATGTCGCCGAACAAATTGTCGGTCACGATGACGTCGTAGCGGGCCGGCTGCTCGACGAGATAGATGCAGGCGGCGTCGACGTGGTTGTAGTCCCACTCGATGCCGGCGTGGTCCGCCGCCACCTCGCGCACCGTACGTTGCCAGAGGTCGCCGGCGAAGGTGAGCACGTTCGTCTTGTGCACCAGGGTGAGGTGGCGGTTGCGCCGGCCCGCCAGCTCGAAGGCGAAGCGCACGCAGCGCTCGACCCCCATGCGCGTGTTGACCGACCCCTGGGTGGCCACCTCGTGCGGCGTGCCCTTGCGCAGGAAGCCGCCCTCGCCGGCGTAGGTCCCCTCCGTGTTCTCGCGCACCACGGCGAAGTCCGCCCCCTCGGCGATCGACCCGGGGACGCCGGTGAAGGGCCGCAGGTTCACGTACAGGTCGAGCTCGAAGCGGAGCCGCAGCAGCAGGCCGCGCTCGAGGGTCCCGGGGGGGATAGTGGTGTCGCCGACGGGCGGGCCGACCGCCCCCAGGAGGATGGCGTCGTAGCCCCGCAGTTCGGCCAGCGTCTCGTCGGGCAGGACGGCGCCGTCACGCAGGTAGCGGGCGGCGCCGAGGTCGAACGCGGTGGTGTCCAGCTCGACACCCGACGCGGCGACGACCTTGAGCGCCTCGGCGCAGACCTCCGGCCCGATGCCGTCGCCACCGATGACGGCGACCCGATGGCTCCTGCGACCCGTGCTCACGGTCCTCTTTTTCTCCCTTTTCCCTGTTTCTCTTGCTTCGCTTTTCTCTTGCTTCGCTTGTCTCTTGCTCGGTCCGACCCGCATCCGCATGCGGGCCGCGAACGCCGCCAGGAATTGAAAAACCGCCCACGCTGTGGACGGTTCGAAGGCGCGCGGATGTGGAGCGCGCCTAGTGAATAATGCCTACGAGGTGCTCGGAAGGACGCATAACCACGCCAGTCTCTCGCAGCCGGACCACCCCCGTCAACACACGCTGCACCGGCCGGCGGGACCACCCCCGGGCGCCGATTAGCCTTGGGCTCGCCGGCGCCGTGCAGTGCACCGCCGCACACCCGCCCCGGAGGACATCGCCGTGACCAACGCTTCCGCCAACGACACCGAGACCACGAAACTGACCCAGGCGACCCATGACCGGCTGGTCGCCGAGCTCGAGGACCTGACCACGCGGGGCCGGGTGGAGATCGCCCAGAACATCGAGGCGGCGCGGGCGCTGGGTGACCTGAGCGAGAACGGGGATTACCACGCGGCGAAGGACGCCCAGGGCAAGATGGAGTCGCGCATCCGCCAGTTGCAGGCGATGCTCAAGGAGGTCGAGATCGTCGACGAGAGCGGCTCCGACGACGGGTCCGCCTCGCTCGGCAGCACCGTCACCCTGCGCTACGAGGGTGACGACGAAGACGACACCCAGCAGTTCTTCGTGGGGTCCATCGAGGAGCGCCAGGGCGACCTGCCCGTGGTCTCCCCCACCTCCCCCCTGGGGCAGGTGCTGGTGGGCCGGCGCGCCGGGGACACCGTCGAGTACAAGGCGCCGGGCGGCATGCTCACCGTGCACATCGTCTCCGTCGACCGTTGATGGCCACCCCGCGCACGCTCAGCGAGAAGATCTGGGACTCCCACGTCGTCCACGCTGCCGAGGGCGAGCCCGATCTGCTCTTCATCGACCTCCACCTGGTGCACGAGGTCACCTCTCCCCAGGCGTTCGAGGGCCTGCGCCTGGCGGGCCGGACGGTCCGCCGGCCCGACCTGACGGTGGCCACGGCGGACCACAACGTCCCGACCACCGACATCGACAAGCCCGTCGCCGACCCGATCTCGGCGCAGCAGCTGCAGGTGCTCAACGACAACACGGCCGAGTTCGGCATCACGTGCTACCCGATGGGCCACGCCAACCAGGGCATCGTGCACATCATCGGGCCCGAGCAGGGCTGGACCCAGCCGGGGATGACCATCGTCTGCGGTGACAGCCACACGTCGACCCACGGCGCCTTCGGTGCGCTCGCCTTCGGCATCGGCACGAGCGAAGTCGAGCACGTGCTGGCCACGCAGACCCTGCCGCAGGTGCGACCCAAGACGATGGCCGTCACGGTCGAGGGAGCGCTCGCGCCCGGAGTCACGGCCAAGGACGTGGCCCTGGCCGTCATCGGCACCATCGGCACCGGCGGTGGGATCGGGCATGTCATCGAGTACCGCGGCTCGGCCATCCGGAGCCTGTCCATGGAGGGCCGGATGACGCTGTGCAACATGTCGATCGAGGGCGGCGCCCGAGCCGGGCTCGTGGGGCCGGACGAGACGACCTTCGCCTACGTGCAGGGGCGCGACCGCGCGCCGGCTGGCGGGCACTGGGACGCCGCCCTGGCGCACTGGCGCAGCCTCGCCACCGACGAGGGGGCGACCTTCGACAAGGAGGTGGTGCTGGACGCGGCCACCATCACCCCGCACGTCACCTGGGGCACCAACCCCGCCCAGGTGACACCCATCAGCGGGGTGGTGCCCGACCCCCGGGGCATGCCCGATCCCGGTGACCGCGAGTCGGCGGAGCGGGCGCTCGCCTACATGGGTCTTGTGGCCGGGACGCCGATGCGCGAGGTCAGCGTGGACACGGTGTTCCTGGGCAGCTGCACCAACTCGCGGATCGAGGACTTCCGCGCTGCGGCCGCCGTGCTCGAGGGCCGCACCGTCCGCCCGGGCCTGCGCGCCCTGGCTGTCCCCGGCTCCCACCGGGTGAAGGCCCAGGCGGAGAAGGAGGGCCTGGACAAGGTCTTCGTGGCGGCGGGCTTCGAGTGGCGCGAGCCCGGCTGTTCCATGTGCCTGGCCATGAACCCCGACAAGCTCGCCGTGGGCGAGCGGTGCGCCTCGACCTCGAACCGGAATTTCGAGGGCCGGCAGGGCCGGGGTGGGCGGACGCACCTCGTCTCGCCGGCGGTTGCCGCCGCCACCGCGGTCGCCGGCACGTTCGCCACACCGGAGGACCTGGACTGATGGAGCCCGTCGTCGTCGTCACCGGACGTGCCGTGCCGCTTGACCGCACGGACGTCGACACCGACCAGATCATCCCGTCGGACTGGCTCAAGCGGGTGGAGCGAACGGGGTTCGGCGCCGGTCTCTTCTCGGAATGGCGGGACGACCGCAGCTTCGTGCTCAACGACCCCGACTACGTGGGGGCGACGATCCTGGTGGCTGGGCACAACTTCGGCACCGGCTCGTCACGCGAGCACGCAGTGTGGGCGCTGATGGACTACGGGTTCCAGGCCGTGGTGTCGTCGCGCTTCGCCGATATCTTCCGCAACAACTGCACGAAGCAGGGCCTCCTGCCCGTCCAGGTCCCCGAGGACCTCGATCGTGCGCTGCTCGACGCCGTGGCACAGGACCCGAAGCTCGAGATCACGATCGACGTGGCGCGCGGCACCATCGAGGCGCCGGCCGCGGGGCTCAACGGCACCTTCCCCCTCGACGAGTTCACGCGCGAGCGGCTGCTCAACGGGTGGGACGACATCGGGCTCTCGCTGCGCCACGCCGACGACATCGCGGCCTACGAGCGCGGCCGGCCTGCCTTCATGCCGTCGGCCTGACCGCTGGCCATGGTGACATTCCGCGCCATGACGGAGGCCGACGTGCCCGGTGCCGTCGCGGCCTTCGAACAGGGCCTGCTGACGATGCAGGCCCGCCACAACCTCCCGGTCAACGCCAACACCATTCAGGACGAGAAGCGGCGCCAGGACCGCACGCGCCACTTCCTCGGGACCGATCCCGCCGGCTCGTGGGTGGCCGATGACGACGGCACCGTGGTGGGCATGTCGCAGTCCTTCGTGCGCGAGGGGTACTGGATGCTCTCCCAGTTGGGCACCGTGCCCGGCCGCCAGGGTCTCGGTGTGGGCCGCGAGCTGCTCCGCCTGGCCCTCTCGCACGGCGACGGAGAGGGGCCGGGGACGATCCAGTGCTCGCGCGACCCCAAGGCGATGGCGCTCTACGCCGGCTTCGGCTTCACGTTGCACCCGGTCGTCGCCGCGTGGGGCCCCATGCGCCCAGGCGCCGTGGAGCGGCCGGCCGGGGTGACGCGCCACGAAGCGCACGAGGTCGGGCCGCGCCAGCTCGAGACGGTGGACGGCATCGACCGCGCCGTGCGCGGGTCGGCGCGGACCGTGGACATCGTTGCCATGCTCGAGCAACCGGGCCACCGGCTGCTCCTCTACGGCGGAGAAGGGTACGCGGTAGCCAAGGACGACCGCATCGTCACCCTCGGCGCCCGCGACGAGGAGTCCGCCGTCCTCGTCCTGCGCGCCATGCTGGCCGAGTCGCCGCCCGGCGAGACGATCGAGATCAATTGGCTCACCTCGGCCCAGCAATGGGCCATCCGCGAGGTGGTGCGGGCGGGCATCGAGCTCCAGCCCTTCGGGCCGGTCATGGTGCGCGGCATGTCCGGACCCCCCTGCCCCTACCTCCCGAGCGGCGGCTTCGGGTAGCGGGTCGGTCGCCTACGCGGTCAGACGGAACGCGCCCAGCGTCGTGGCGTCGGCCGGGACCGGTCCCTCCGCACACCGGTCCGCGATGCCCGCCTGGAACGCCGCGAACGCCGGCGAGGCGTGCAACGGGTTCACGTCGCCGTCGACGATGGCCAGGTGGACGAAGCTGACCCCGTCATCGAGACGGAGCGCCGTGTAGTGCAGGCCGTCGGGGGACTCCTCCGCCAGCTCGGCGAAGACCGCTCGGATGAGCTGCTCGTTCTGCTCGGCGCACTCGGGCTTGGTGCGGTAACGGATCACCTTGGTCACTGGCATGGGCCTGCTCCTGTTCGTGTGCGAGTTCGTGTTCGTGCTCGTTTCGTGTTCGTGTTCGATGTCGTTTCGGCCGGCGGGGTGCCGGTGTCAAAGGGCACGCATCCGGTTGTTCCGTGCGTCATGGGTGACCTCGGCCAGGCCGAGCACCTCGAGGAGGGGCGGCAGGTACGTGCCGAACCTCCCCCGGTACCCCTGACGAAGGCCGTACCAGCCGCCCAGCGGGTTCTCCGCCGAGCGCCCCCACGCCTCGACCGTGCCTTCGGCCGCCGGCTTCTTCTCGTCCGCCGCCCCGAGCGGCACCCAGTCGCCCCGCGCGGACAACCAGGCGTGCAGGTCCTCGATCGCCCGCAGGTCGTAGGTGAGCCTGGTCGAGCCGACCTGGCAGACCAGCACCGCCGGTTCCGCCTCCTTGTCCTTGTACATCGTGTACTGCGAGCTCCCCGGCGGGGTCTGCAGCACCCACGGATCCTCCCTGCTCCCCGTCGCCATCACGCGGCTCCTTCCGTTGCGGCCGCCACGAAGTGCGGCAGCAGTGAATCCCAGCCCGTGCGGTTCTGGCCGCGGAGCGTGTCCGCCAGGTCGCCCAACTTCTCCCAGCCGCGGTGCTCGATCTCGACCCGGGTCCGTTCGCCGCCCTCGTCGACGAAATGGATCTCGACCTCGGTGGCGTCGACGCGTGCGCGACCGAGGTGCCACAGGTACGCCAGCCGCCGCGGGGGCTCCCAGACCGTGACCTGCCCCCATTCGTGGCGGACGCCCGCGGACGACCGCTCGTAGATGCGTCCGCCGGGCCCGCTCTCGAGCACGATGTCGTCCGGATCACCCGTCAGCGTGTGATCCCGCGGCCACCACGTCCCGATCTGCGACGTCCACACGGTGAACGCGTGCTGCGCTGGGCAGTCGACGTCGAAGGTGATGCGCAGCGGCTCCGTCATCGCGCCTGGGTGTCCTTGGTGTTCTCGGCCAGCAACCGGAAGCGTGCGGCCGCGTCGCCCCACACCCCTTCGAGGTAGTCCTGGACGGCCCGCAGCCCCTCGTCGCGCAGGTGGTAGATCCGGCGGTTCCCCTCGGCCCGTTCCGCCACCATGCCCGCCCCCTTGAGCAGGCGCAGATGGCGCGAGACGGCGGGGCGGCTGATGGGCAGTGCGTCGGCGATCTCGTGGACCGGCTTGTCACCGTCGCTCAACAGCCGCAGGATCTCCCGGCGGGTCGGGTCCCCCAGCGCGTCGAACGGGTCCCCGGCGGCCTCTGCCGGCGCCATCCGGTCAGCCGTGCCCGGCCGGGCCCATTGGTAACATACGAGTTACCGTAACAAATAGGTTACCGATGAGCAAGCGACCGGCCGGAGGCGGCGGATCTACCCTTCGTACCAGCGGTAGTGGGTCCAGCCGGCCATGGGCCGCGCACCGAGCCGCTGGTAGAAGTCGATGGCCGGCGCGTTCCACTCGAGCACCTCCCACTCGAGACGGCCGTCGGTCAGGGACCGCAGGTGGGAGAGCAACGCACGGGCGTGGCCCCGCTGCCGGTGCACCGGCCGCACGTACAGGTCCTCGAGCCAGATCCCCGGCTTGCCGAGGAAGGTCGAGAACGTCCGGTACCACAGGGCGTGCGCGGCCAGCCCGCCGTTGCCGTCCTCCACGACGGAGTCGTGGACGACGGCGTCGGGACCGAAGAGCGCGCGCGCCAGATCGTCCTCGCTGATCAGCACCTGCTCGGCGAGGTTCTCGAACTCGGCCAGCTCGCGGATCATGGCGATGAGCTCCGGCACGTCGGCCTCGACGGCCGGGCGGATCACCCGGTGCGGGCCCGGTTCGCCGCGGCGACCACGGCGCTGAGCGACGCGTCCAAGATGGAGGAGTCGCGCCCGACCCCCCACCATGTCGCACCGTCCGGGCCGGCGCATTCCACGTAGGCGACGGCCGAGGCGCCCGAGCCCTCGGTCAACGCGTGCTCGGAGTAGTCCTTCACCTCGAGCACGATGTCCAGGTCGGCCTTGAGCGCGGCCACTAGTGCGTCGATGGGTCCGTTGCCCTCGCCGGTAACGGTCCGGTGCTGGCCGTCCACCAGCAGCTGCGCCGTCACGCTCGTGTGGCCACGACCGGTGGACACCTCGCTCGTCAGCAACCGCAGCCCGGCGTCCTCGGGCAGGTAGATCTCCTCGAAGACGTCGCGCATCTGGCCCGAGGGGATCACGGTCCCGCTGGCCTCGGTGATCTCCTGCACTTTCTTGGAGAACTCGATCTGCAGTCGCCGCGGCAGGTCGAGGCCGTGGTCGGTGTCCATCACGTAGGCCACGCCGCCCTTGCCCGACTGGCTGTTGACCTGGATGATGGCCTCGTAGGTCCGCCCCGTGTGCTTGGGGTCGATGGGCAGGTAGGGCACTTCCCACTCGTCGTAGTCCTTGCCCAGGGCCGCCATGCCCTTCTTGATGGCGTCCTGGTGCGAGCCCGAGAAGGCCGTGTAGACCAGGTCGCCGGCGTAGGGGTGGCGCGGGTGGACCGGGAGGCGGGTGGCGTACTCGGCCACGCGCCGCACCTTCTCGATGTCGCCGAAGTCCAGTGCGGGGTCGACCCCCTGCGAGAACAGGTTCATGGCCAGGGTCACGACGTCGACGTTGCCGGTGCGCTCGCCGTTGCCGAACAGCGTGCCCTCTACCCGGTCGGCCCCGGCCAGCACGGCCAACTCGGCGGCGGCGACCGCCGTGCCGCGGTCGTTGTGGGGGTGCAGGCTCAGCACGATGCTCTCGCGGTTCTTGATCGTGCGGCCGAACCACTCGATGACGTCGGCGTAGACGTTGGGGCTGTACATCTCGACGGTGGCCGGCAGGTTGAAGATGATGGGCTGCTCGCGTGTCGGCTCGATGACGTCCATGACCGCCTCGCAGATCTCGACCGCGAAGTCCGGCTCCGTCCCGGTGAAGCTCTCGGGTGAGTATTCGTAGCGGATGGCGGTCCCCGGCACCTGCGACTCGTACTTCTTGCACAGCTCGGCCGCCTTCACCGCGATGTCCACGATGCCCGCCTTGTCGAGCCCGAAGACCACGCGCCGCTGCAGCTCCGACACCGAGTTGTAGAAGTGCACTACGGCACGCTGGGCGCCGGCCAGCGACTCGAAGGTGCGCTCGATGAGCTCCTGGCGGCACTGCACGAGCACCTGGATCTCGACGTCGTCGGGAACGAGCCCCTCGTCGATGATGAGGCGCTGGAAGTCGTAATCGGTCTGGGACGCCGAGGGGAAGCCGACCTCGATCTCCTTGAAGCCGACGTCGATCAGCGTCTGGAACAGCGCGAGCTTGCGCTCGGAGTCCATCGGGTCGATGAGCGCCTGGTTGCCGTCACGCAGGTCGACGCTGGCCCAGCGCGGGGCGTGGTCGAACTGCCGGTCGGCCCAGGTGCGGTCGTGGAGCACGAGTGGCACGTGCGAGCGGTACTTGTCGAAGGGCATGGGCGACGGGTCGCAGGGCAGGGCCAGGCGACCCCGCTCCACGTCGCCACCACTCCCTTTCTGTCCCTCAGCCATCGGTTCCGTCCCTTCTTCCTTCTTCTCTGTCTCTCGGCCTCTTCCTGCGCCGGCCCAACAAAAAACCCCCTGGCCGATAGGCGCAGGAGGTTGCGAGCGAACGCGATGTGGCGTTCGCCGTCAGGTAAGCAGCAGGTCCGAGGTCGTTGCCTTCATGATGACCGCAATTGTCCCATCACGCGCGCCCAGCGTCAAGGCGGCTTGGGCGACCCGAAGCGCACCAGATTCCCGTCACCGTCGATGTGTGAGGCCTCCCAGACGCCGAAGCCGGGGTCGAAGAGGTCGGACGTCTTGCCCACGGCGGCCGCCTGCCACTCCGCGTGCAGCGCGTCCGCGTCGTCCACCCCGATGTAGGCGGCCCCCGTCTCCCCTGTCAGGGCCAGGTCGGGCACGTGGTGGAAGTGGATGCGCACGTCGTCGCGTGCCGCCGTGCCGTAGCCGCCGCCGTGCACGTGGACCGAGAAGCCCAGCGCCTCGTAGTGGGCCTGCATCGCGTCCATGTCCGCGGTGGGGAAGATCGGAGCGACGCTCCGCAGGATGGCCATGCCCGGTCACGCTACCGTGGTCGGGGTGCGACGCCTCTTGTCGGGACTGTTCCGGGCCGCGCTGATCATCGGCGCGCTGGCGGTGGTGCGCGCCGTGCTCCTGGACCGCGCGCCGCAGCGGGCGCTCCACGGCGGCGAGCCCCTCATCGGCAGCCTGGACACCTGGCCCGTCGTGCCGCGCAAGCCCGGCACCTGATTCACGCGGGTCCGGCGCGGCGTGCCTCCTGCTGGCTCTCCCGACGGCGCCTCGAGGCCCGCGGCGCTGGACTACCTGGCGGCCAACGTGACCCACTGGAGCTTGCAGGCGGCGGACCAACGTCGGGCCGGCCGCCGGAGCTGGGACAAGGAGGAGCCGACGTGGGGCATCTTCGCCGTCCCGGACTCAGAGCTCGGGATCCTTCCCATCGACGCAGTAGGCCTCGACGTCCTCGAGCTTGGATGCGGGACGGGCTACGTCTCGGCCTGGCTCGCCCGGCGCGGCGCGAAGGCGGTCGCGTTCGACCCCACGCCGAGCCAACTGGAGATCGCCCACGAGCTCCAGCGCGAGTTCGGCCTGCCCTTCCCGCTGGTGCGCGCCGCGGCCGAGCAGCTGCCCTTCGCCGACAACTCCTTCGATCTGGCCATCAGCGAGTACGGGGCGGCCATCTGGGCGGATCCGTACAGGTGGATTCCGGAAGCGGGCCGTGTGTTACGCCCCGGCGCCGAACTCGTGTTCCTCGGTAACAGCACCCTGTCCATGCTGTGCGCCCCGGAAGAGGACGGCCAGCCCGCGGACGAGACGCTGCTCCGGCCCCAGTTCGGCATGCACCGTCTCGACTGGCGTGACCCCGACTGCACCGAGTTCCACCTGAGCCACGGCGAGCGAATCCGCCTGCTACGAACCAACGGCTTCGAAGTCCTCGACCTGTTGGAGTTGCGGCCGCCGGTCGGGGCGACGACCCGCTACACGCACATCAGCTACGAGTGGGCCCGGCGTTGGCCGTGCGAAGAGGTCTGGAGGGCTCGGTTGACCACCGTGACCTGAACGGCCCGACGGCCCGACGGCCCGGCGTCAGAGCGTGACGCGGTGGATGTCGAGGATGCCCTCGTCGCCGCGCAGCTGTTCGACCACGGCGTCGGGTGCTTCGATGGTGGTCGAGATCACCATCATGGCGGTGGCCGTCTCCGGGCTCGGGCCCACGGCCATGGACGAGATGGAGACGTCGGCCGCACCGAGCGCCGTCCCCACGATCCCGATCACGCCGGGGCGGTCGTCGTTGCGCACCACGAGCATGTGGGGCGACGGCGGCACCTCGACCAGGTGGTCGTCGACCACCACGATGCGCGGTTCGGTCCGCAGGCCCACCGTGATGAGGGTGCCGGCCACCGAGTGGCTGCCCGAGCGCAGCGTCACCAGCGACCGGTAGTCACGTGAGGTCGCGGTCGACGACTCGCGCACGTGCAGGCCGCGCTGGGCGGCCAGCTGCGGCGCGTTGACGTAGGACACCGGCTCCTCGGTGGAGCCCCCGAAGATCCCCTTCAGCACCGAGAGCGTGAGGATGCCCGTCCCCTCGCCGGCCAACTGGCCCTCGTACTCGATGTCGATCGAGTCGGGCAGCCCGTCGTGCAGCCCGACGAAGAACTGGCCCAGCTGCTCGGCCAGGCCCATGAAGGGACGGACCACGTCGGAGACGTCACCGGCGGCTACGTTCACCGCGTAGGGCACGAAGTCGCCCGCCAGCGCGAGCAGTACCTGCTCGGCGATCGTCACCCCGGCCTTGTCCTGCGCCTCCTCTGTCGACGCGCCGAGATGCGGGGAGACGACCACGCCGGGCAGCGCGAAGAGGGGCGACTCGGTACATGGCTCGCTGGCGAACACGTCGAGGCCGGCGCCGGCGACGATGCCGTCGCGGATGGCGTCCGCCAGGGCCTCCTCGTCGACGATGCCGCCGCGCGCCGTGTTCACGATGCGGATGCCGGGCTTGGCCTTGGCCAGCAGGTCGCGCCCGAAGAGCCCGACCGTCTCGGGCGTCTTGGGCGTGTGGATGGAGACGAAGTCGGCCTCCGCCACCAGCTCCTCGATGCTCACCAGGCGCACTCCCATGGCCCGCGCCCGCTCCTGGGACACGAAGGGGTCGTAGCCGATGAGCTCCATGCCGAAGGCGTGCGCGCGTTGCGCCACCAGCGAGCCGGCCCGCCCGAGCCCGACGACGCCGAGCACCTTGCCGTGCAGCTCGACGCCCTCCCACTTCGAGCGCTCCCAGCGGCCGGCCACCAGCGCGGCGTGGGCTTGGGGGATGTTGCGCGCCTGGGCGAGCAGCAGCGCCATGGCCTGTTCGGCCACCGACAGGATGTTCGACGTCGGCGCGTTGACCACCATGACGCCGCGCTCGGTGGCGGCGGTCACGTCGACGTTGTCGAGGCCGACCCCGGCCCGGCCGACCACCCGGAGCGAGGCCCCGGCGGCCAGCACCTCCGGCGTCACCTTGGTCGCCGAGCGGATGATCAGCGCGTCCGCGTCCACCACTGCCTCGAGGAGCTGCTCGGGGCTCAGCCCCTCGCGCACGTCGACTTCGTGCCCTGCGTGGGCGAGCAGGTCCAGCCCGCTCTGCCGCGATCTTCTCCGTCACCAATACCCGTGCCACCGCGGTGGTCTCCTTACTCCCCCCGCCGATGTGTGCCCCCGTGATCTGGGATCAGTCTTGCGCCTCCGAGAAGAGCGCGGCCAACCGGGAGACGCCCTCGGTCAGGTTGTGATCGGCCAGCGCATAGGACATGCGGAAGTACCCCGGTGCGCCGAACGCCTCGCCTGGCACCACCGCCACCTTGGCCTCCGTGATGCAGATTTCGGCCAGCTCCGCGCTCGTCGCCGGACGTTGTCCCCGGAGACTCCGACCCAGCAGCCCCTTGACAGAGGGGTAGGCGTAAAACGCGCCCTCGGGCTCGACGCACACGACACCGTCGATCTCGTTGAGCATCTTCGTAATGGCGCGGCGCCGGCGGTCGAAGGCCTCGCGCATCATGGCGACGTCCTCGAGGCCGCCCGACACGGCGGCCAGCGCGGCGCGCTGGGACACGTTGGCCACATTGGACGTCTCGTGGCTCTGGATGTTCGTGGCGGCTGTGATGGCGTCCGTCGGGCCGATGAGCCACCCGACGCGCCAACCGGTCATGGCGTAGGTCTTGGCCACGCCGTTGGCCACCAGGCAGCGGTCGGCCAGCTCGGGCACGAGGACGGGCATGGAGTGGAACTCGGCGCCGCCGTAGACCAGGTGCTCGTAGATCTCGTCGGTCAGCACCCACATGCCCTTGGAGACCGCCCAGCGGCCGATGGCCTCGATCTCGGCACGTGGGTAGACGGCGCCGGTTGGGTTGGACGGCGACACGAAGAGCAGCGCCTTGGTGTTCGGCGTCCACGCGGCCTCGAGGTCCTCGACCGAGGAACGGAAGCCCGTAGTCTCGTCGGAGGTCACGTAGACGGGCGTCCCGCCGGCGAGGCGGATCGACTCGGGGTAGGTCGTCCAATAGGGCGCCAGCACGATGACCTCGTCGCCGGGGTCGCACAGCACCGCGAACGCGTTGGCCACGGCCTGCTTGCCGCCGTTCGTCACCAGCACCTGGTTGGCGGCCACCTCGAGGCCCGAGTCGCGCGTGGTCTTGGCAGCGATCGCCTCGCGGAGCGCCGGGAGGCCGCCCGTCGGGGTGTAGTGGTGGTTGGCCGGGTCGCGACAGGCCTCGACGGCCGCCTCGACGATGTGGGCCGGCGTCGGGAAGTCCGGCTCACCCGCGCCGAAGCCGATGACGTGCTCCCCCGCCGCCTGGAGCGCCTTGGCCTTCGCATCGACGGCGAGGGTGGCCGAGGGCGCGACGGCGGCGGCCCGGCGGGAGATCCGGCGGAGCTCGGTCGGGGAGGGGGTGGTCGTCACGGGTGCCATGATTTCATACGTGCCAGACATCCCCGACATCACGGTCCCCCCATCGCTGCTTCCCTCCGACGGGCGTTTCGGGTCCGGGCCTTCGAAGGTCCGCCCTGCACAAGTCGACGCGCTCGCCGCAGTGGCCGGGACGTACCTCGGCACCAGCCATCGACAGAAGACCGTCAAGGCTCAGGTGGCCCGGGTGCGCGCCGGCATGCGCCAGCTCTTCTCGCTCCCCGAGGGCTATGAGGTCGTCCTCGGCAACGGGGGGACGACCTGCTTCTGGGACGCAGCCACGTTCGGATTGATCGAGGCGCAGAGCCAGCACCTCAGCTTCGGCGAGTTCTCGTCGAAGTTCGCCGCCTGCGTGCAGGCGGCGCCGCACCTCAAGGACCCCCAGGTGATCGAGTCCGAGGTCGGCACGCACCCGGTGCCGGTGGCCGATCCGTCGGTGGACCTCTACGCGTTGACCCACAACGAGACGTCCACCGGGGTGGCCATGCCCATCCGGCGGCCGAAGGGGGTCGCGCTGCCGTCCGACGGGGGCGGGCTCGTCGCGGTGGACGGGACGTCGGGTGCCGGCGGGCTGCGGGTCGACCCGGCCGAGTTCGACTGCTACTACCTGGCTCCGCAGAAGTGCTTCGCCAGCGACGGCGGCCTCTACGTCGCGCTCATGTCGCCGGCCGCGCTCGAGCGGGTGGAGCGCATCGCCGGTTCGGGCCGCTGGATCCCGACCTTCTTGGACCTCAAGACGGCGGTCGACAACTCGGTGCTGGACCAGACCTACAACACGCCGGCCTTGGCGACGATCTTCCTGCTGGCCGAGCAGGTCGACTGGATGAACGAACACGGCGGGCTGGAGTGGACCGCCTCGCGCTGTGACCGCTCGGCCGAGATCCTCTACACCTGGGCCGAGCAATCCGGTTTCGCCCGGCCCTTCGTCGAGAACGCCGCTGACCGCAGCCACGTCGTGGGCACCATCGACTTCGTCGACGCGGTCGACGCCGCGGCGGTGGCTGCCGTGCTGCGGGCCAACGGGATCGTCGACACCGAGCCCTATCGCAAGCTGGGACGCAACCAGCTGCGGATCGCCATGTTCCCGGCCATCGAACCGGACGACGTGGCGTCGCTGTGCGGTTGCATCACCCACGTCGTCGGCGCACTGGCCGCCTGACGGCACGCCGGGCTGGGCGGTCCGACCGGCTGCACCTCGCGCAAGTGCTGATGCACCTCATCTGACGAGCTCCGTCCGGGTGCCGGGCCGGGCCCGCCACGGCTGGTGCTAGCCCCAGCGCGAAAACGGGTGGGAGCACCATCGCTCTGCCGGCTATCGCGTCTGTACTATACCGGGTATAGTGGAGACCAGGTGGGCCCCCGACGCAGGAAGGTGAGGGGCAAAGCGTGACCACTGCAACACTGACCAACGCGCCACCGGCATCCGTCGGAGGGGGCCCGTGGGCCGTCGAGACCCACGGGCTGACGAAGCGATTCGGCGAGAACATCGCCGTGAACGACGTCGAGCTCCTCGTACCCCGCGGCTGTGCGTTCGGCTATCTCGGCCCCAACGGCGCCGGCAAGACGACGCTGATCCGCGTACTGCTCGGCCTGACCCACGCGGACGCGGGCACCATGTTCCTGCTCGGCCACAGTGTCCCCCGTCACCGTGACAAGGCGCTGGCCCGGGTCGGGGCGATCGTGGACGAGCCCCGCTTCCACGGCCACCTGACCGGTCGCCAGAACCTGCAGATCCTCGCGGCGGCACGCGAGCCGGCGGCCAAGGGCCGCATCGAGCCGGCACTCGAGCGCACCGGCATCTTGCATCGGGCCGACGACAAGGTGTCCAAGTACTCCATGGGCATGCGCCAACGAATGGGCGTGGCCGCCTGCCTCCTCGGGGACCCACAGCTGCTGATCCTCGACGAGCCGATGAACGGGCTCGACCCCGCGGGGATGCTCGACATGCGCGACATGATCAAGTCGCTCGTGGCCGAGGGGCGCACCGTGGTGCTGTCCTCGCATCTCCTCGACGAGGTCGAGCGCACCTGCGACGCGGTGGCCATCGTCGATCGCGGCAGGGTGATCAGGCAGGGCCCGATCTCCCAGCTGCTCGCCGGATCCTCCTTCGAGGTCCAGGTCGAGTGCTCCGAGCCCGACCGGGCGCGCCACCTGCTCGACGGCACCGCGTTCGGCGCACACGCCCAGACCGGATCGGACGGTCTGGCGATCACTCTGCCGGAGAACACTGAACGGGACGCCATCGCAGAGATCAACCGCCTGCTGGTGGAGGGCGGGATCTCGGTGTACCGGCTCGAGCACATCCAGGCCTCGCTCGAATCGTGGTTCCTCGAGGTCACGAGCCGTCTGGGGGCGCCGGAATGACGACGATCACCGGCATCGGCACTTCAGCTCCGGGTCCGGCTCCCACTCCGGTCCCGACGGAACCGTGGAGCGATCACCGCGGCTCGTGGATCCCGACGTGGGGCATGGTCACCACGCGCTTCATGGAGTTGCGCAGGCGGCGGGGACTCATGATCGCCCTGATCGCGGTGAACATCGGGATCCCGGTGGTCTTCCTCGCCGTGCGCCTCATCTCCCACGCCGTGGCCCCCAAGTCCTACGGCCCGGCCGGCGGCTACGACATCTTCACCACGCTCGTGCTCGGCTTCATGTACATTTTCGGGTTCATCGTGGCGGCCGTGGTCGGGTGCACCGCGGGATCGGTCGACCTCACCGAGGGGATGTTCCGCCATCTCGTCATCACCGGCCGCTCCCGCATGGCCCTGTATCTCGCCCGCATCCCGGCCGGGCTGGCCATCGTCATCGCCATGGTGGCGATCGGCTACACGATCGTCTGTGCGGTGTGCGTGTTCGCCGCCCCGACGCAGCTCAACTACGACGGGGTCAACGTCCCGCAGGGCCTCTCGCGCCCGGCCCTGGACAGCTGGGCGGCGTCGCATGCCGACAAGGTCATCTGCAATTTCAACTACAACGGGGGCCAAGGGCTGAACGGCCCGCCGCCGAGCGTGCCTTGCGGCAACGGGCAGACCAGCGGTCCGCCGCCCGGTGCCACCATCCAGACGCCGAAGGGCACGGTCACGGTCCCCGCCAATCAATCGCCGGCCCAGATTCGTGCGTTCGCGGTGTCGGTCGCCAACCAGGACTACGCCGACTACAGCGCCACCTTCACGGTCCCCCCGACCTCGCTGATGGTCGACGTCGGCCTGTGGATCGCGCTGGAGGCGACCATCGGGTTCATCGTCGGCCTCGGGCTGGCCTCATTGGTCGGACAACGGACGGTCCCGGTGATCCTCCTCGTCGTGCTGGAACTGATCCTGACGCCGCTCTTCAGCCGCCACGTCATCACGCACCTGGTCAACCTCGAGCGCGGGATCGTGGGCGTCGCCATGCTCCATATCGAGCCGGGCAACCTGCCGACGCCGTTCAGCGGCGGAGGCCCGGGTGGCGGAGGCGGCGGCGGGCTGGGTCGCATGTTGTTGATACCGGAATCCACCTTGACGTCGTCACTCGTGATCGTGGGCTGGATCGTGTTCTGGACCGCCATCGGGGCCTGGCGGATGATGACCCGCGACGCCTGACCAGACTCTGATCCAGATCCAGATCCAGATCCAGATCAGACTCCGCCAGCCGGGAAGCCAGCCGACGCCAGCAAGTGCTCGCTCTCGTCCCACAGGCGCACGGCCGCGTCGTCGTCACGAGCCCGGCGCCCCATGTGGTGGGCCTTGGACCGCACCCAGTACTTGCCTGTCTTGGCCGCCACCTCTGGCGAGGTCGCCAGGTAGACAGACGTCCTGGACCCGCGCCGGGGGCTGATCTGGAGCGGCCGCAGGGCGCGGATCCCGAAGCCCATGACCCCCGACAGGTCCCCGTCCATGCCGAACCGGCTGCGGACCCAGCCCGGGTGGGCGGCGTTGGCGGTCACCTCCGAGGGCGGCGTTCGCCGGGCCAGTTCGCGGGTGAACAGCACGTTGGCCAGCTTGGCCCGGCAGTAGGCCTCCATGGCGTCATAACCGCGCTCGCTCTGGAGGTCGTCGAATCGCATGCCCTTCGAGGCGAAGTGGTGCCCGACGGAGGTCACGTTCACCACCCGTGACGGCTCCCCAGCGCGTAACCGATCGAGCAGCCGGAGCGTCAGGGCGAAGGGGCCCACGTGGTTGACGCCCAGCGTGTACTCGATGCCCTGTGCCGTCTCCTGGCGCGCCGACCACGTCCCGCCCGCGTTGTTGACCAGAACGTCGAGACGGTCCCAGCGCGTCAGCACCTCGTCGGCCGCCTTGCGGACCGATGCGAGGTCGGCCAGGTCGAGCGAGACGGTGTGCACGTCGTCGTTCCAGGTCCGCTGGACGACCTCCCGGGCGGCCGCCTGGGCCTTGGCCTGGTTACGGCAGGCCAGCACTGTCGTCGCCCCCCGGGCCGCCACGCCCACCGCCGTCTCGAAGCCGATGCCCGTGTTGGCCCCGGTGATGACGACGACCTTGCCCTGCATGCTCATGGTGATCCGATCCGTGTGCGTGTGCGTGTGTCCAGGTTCTTAGTCGCCACCGGCCGGCACGTCACGCGGGGCGCCGGGCGCCCCTCGGGTTGCCGGCGACGACGTGCGTGGCCTTCGGCCTTCCCACGGCCACGGCCCGAACCCGCCAACGCAGCGTTGCGCCCCGACACGGCGGAGTACCTCTCCGAGCTGAAGGCGGACAGCAGTCCGCTCCACGGCGCACGCGGTGACCCGAAGGTCAACGGCATGCAGACGGACCGGTACGGCCTCTCCCCCACCACAACGCCCCGTTTGGTCCCTCACGGCCTCGCCCGTGTCGTCCAGCCTCACGATCGCGGTGGGCGGGGTCACGGGGGCCATCAAGCCGGTCACGGAGTCGGGCTCCTGCCGGTGTACGGCACACACCCTGACGCCGACCTTCACCGCGGGTGCGAGGCATGCTCGTGTACGACCTGGTGCCGGCGTCCTAGTCTTCCCCCGGGGAACCGCACAGGAAGGCGGCGGGAGCCGGATGACCATCGCAACGAGCCCCACCCTCGACGGCCTGCTGCTGCAGGTGCTGGCCACGCCGGAGGGACAGGGGGACCCCTACCCGTACTACGCCCGCATGCGCGAGGAGGCCCGGGTCAACCGCACTGCGTTCGGGCCGTACGTGGTCAACGGCTACGAGGAGTGCCTCGGCGTCCTGCGCGATCCGCGGCTCGGGCGCGGCATGGGCATCGAGGACACCTCGACGGGGATCTTCAGCGACGCCGGCACGCGCCGCGGCGAATTCCTCGATCTCTCCCAGCACAACATGTTGCTGTCGGATCCGCCCGACCACACCCGCCTGCGCCGCCTGGTCTCGCGTTCCTTCACGCCCCGACAGGTTGAGCGGCTGCGTCCCGCGGTCCACGGGCTGGTCGACGGTCTGCTCGAGGAGCTGGCTGAGCGGGGAGAGGCCGACTTCATGGCGGTGTTCGCGCTCCCGCTGCCCATGGCGGTGATCGGCGAGCTGGTCGGGGTCCCCGTCGCCGAGCGCGCCGGCCTGCAGCCCTACGTGCGCGCGGCGGCCAAGGGCATCGAGCCGGTGCTCAGCGAGGAGGAGATCGAGGCGGCGATCGAGGCCGTCGTCCACCTCGGCAACTACTTCGGGCAGCTGCTGGACGAGCGCCGGCGCCACCCACGCGACGACTTGCTCAGCGCATTGGCGCAGGCCCGGGAGAACGACGACAGGCTGACCGACGAGGAGATCTTCTCCACGGCCATCCTCCTCTTCGCCGCCGGGTTCGAGACCACAACCAACCTGCTCGGCAACGGGCTCCTCGCCCTCCTCACCCACCCTGAGCAGCTCGAGGACTGGCGGCAGCACCCCGACATCGCGCCGACGGCGGTGGAGGAGCTGTTGCGCTTCGACAGTCCCGTGCAGTTCAACCTGCGCACCGCTCTCGAGCCCGCCGACCTCCTGGGCGAGCCGCTGGCGCGCGGGGATCGGATCGTCGTGCTCCAGGGGGCAGCCAACCGCGACCCGGCGCGCTTCACGCGTCCAGACGACCTCGACCTGCGCCGAGCCGACAACACGCCGCTCAGCTTCGGCTGGGGCATCCACCACTGCATCGGCGCGCCCCTCGCCCGCATGGAGGCGGAGATCGCCTTCAACGCGCTCCTGGCCGGCTTGGCCACGCTCGAGCCGGCGAGCGACGAGCCGCACTGGCGCCCCAGCTTCACCCTGCGCGGCCTCGTCGACTTCCCCCTACGAGTTGCCCCTCACTGAGCAGCGTCCGCCCCGTGGGTCTGCTCCCAGCCCTCGGGCGGCCCGACGGCCGACGGCCGATGCCTCGGGGCCGAGATGGGCGACGTAGGTGGCGTGGACGGCGCGCCAGCGGTCCGGCGGAAGCCAGGATGGCGCTGCCTTCGTGCTGGTGTACGCCAGCTGGTCCAGGCAGACGTGCCAGCCGGCCGCATCGCGCGCCGCCTTGCCGAACTCGGGGAAGGTGACGGTGAGAGAGAGGACACATCCCTGGCCGTCAGGCGCGAGCTCGAAGCGCAGGACGTCATCCGCCCAGCGCAGCTCGAACAGCGCCGGCGGCTCGCACGCGAGCATCTCGCCCTCGAAAGGCGGGGCCTCGCCCTCGCGGAAGGAGAATCGCAGCGGCGCGCCGGCAAGGCGCTCTCCCTCGATCGTCGTCGGGAACCAGCCCGCAAGCTGCGCGTCCTCTGTCAGGGCACGCCACACCGTCTCGGGCGGCTGCGCCAGGCGGCGCCGGTAGCGGAGCCTCGAGACCGCGCCGTCCCGCTCGAGCGTGCCGTACTCGTCGTCAGGCCCGCTCACGTCCCGCTCACGTCCAGGTCCCCCTCGCCGCTGTCCTCCATGATCTCGAGGTGGCGCTCCAGGGCGTTGAGGTGGGCGGCCCAGCGGCGCCGGTAGGGCGTCAGCCACTCGTCGACCTCCCGCAAGGGTTCGGGCCGGACCCGGTAGATCCGGCGCTGGGCGTCGGTGCGGGACTCGACCAGACCCGCATCGCGCAAGACTTTGAGGTGTTTCGAGACGGCGGGCTGGCTCAGCGAGAGGAGCCCGACCAGGTCGCCCACCGGCCGCTCCTCCTCCACGAGGAGGTCGAGGATACGCCGACGGCTCTCCTCGGCCAGCACCTCGAACGTAGCCGTCACACAGTAAGTATTCCTCTAGAGGAATATAACTGTCAAGGGATATTCAGCTGGCGGCCCGGGAGATACGGCGCAGCGGCGGCAGGGACGGCGGAGGCTGGCGGCGCGGCGGGAGGGAGGCGAGCAACGACGCCGTCGCCTCGGTCACCCGGACGACCGCCTGCTCGAAGGCCTCTTCGGTCTGGGGCGAGATCGACTGCACGCCACTGACCTTGCGGACGTACTGGCGGGCTGCGGCCTCGATCTCCTCCGGCGTCGCTGCGGGCTCCAGCCCGCGCAGCGTGGTGATATTGCGGCACATGCACGCCACCCTACGCCTGCGCGGTCGCGCCACAGTGCCCGGCCGTGATCGTGACGCTCACGCGATGGCCCGACCTGTTGTTCCGCACGTCGAGGTGCTCGCTTCCCCGCCGCGACGTCACGCGGCCGCCCACCGCCCGCGGCGCAGTAGCCGTGCGGGTAGTGCACCCCGGTCGGCACGAAGATCACGGTCGGCGCATGGATCCGGTGGTTCGGCGCGTAGGTCAGATCGAAGGCACTCGTCACCGGCGAGAAGGAGAAAGATAGCGGGACGCCGGCGACCGCCTGCGGATAGGCGCGGCTCAGCACGTAGGCGGTCGATCGCAGTCGCCCCTTCGCCATCACGAGCGACTCGTCGGTGCTCCCCGTGGGATCGGCGTAGAACTTCCACGCCCAATAGACCCACCCGACCTGGAGCGCGTCCATCCGCGACGCGATGCTGGACACCAGCGCGGCATTGCTGGTGGCGCCGAACTCGGTAACGAGCCAGGCGGGCCCGGCCGGCTGCGCGGCGGAGGCCATGGTGGCGCGGTCCTTGGCTCGCCGCCCCAGGGATTGCGCCTCCTGGTCGGCACAGGCATCCACGTTGGTGGGGTTGCCCGTGACCGGACTGCGGGCGCCGCAGTAGACGTGCACGTTGTAGACGAGGTTGTGCAGGTCCATCGGGCCTAGATAGGTGGGGAAGCCACGGTTGGCGTAATTGTCCGGTTCGTCGAAGACGAGATGGGTGGGATCGTTGGCCAGAATGTGCGGAATGACCCCGTTGGCCGGCACGTCGGACGGGCAGCGCAGGAGCGGTGCACCGTGTGAGGGTGCGCCGACGTGGGCCGTGCCGGTGTAGAAGCACTCGAGCTCGGCGTCGAAGTGCGCGTCGCCGAAGCGCACCAGCGAAGTCGAGAAGGGCTCGTTGAAGGGGTCGTAGCCGAGGATCCACTTGTTCCCGCGGAAGGCCGCGGCCACGTCGCCCCACACACGGTCGTACTCGCCCTGCAGGTCACCCACGACGTTGTTGCGCCAGAAGTGGCTGAACGCGATGCCCGCCGCGTGGGTGCCGTACTCGAGTGACCAGCGCCCCGGCGGGTCGACACTCGGGACACCGTCGGTGCACACCGCCCAGCGCGGAGCGCCCTCACCATCGAACATCTGGTTGTACACGTCCTGATGCATGTCCAGGATCGTGTAGATGTGAAAACGCCCGAGCAGGTTCACGGTAGTGCGCAACCGGCTCACGTACCGGTTAAAAACGGCCTGGTTGAACTGGTGCGGACTAGTCGGGTTGCCGCGGGCGCAGATGGCCGGATCGTTGGCCGGCGCCGTTCCGGGTTCCAGGCCGGCCCATGTCATGCCCAGCCGCACCACGTTGAAGCCGAGGCGCGCCATGAGCGACGCATCGGCCGCCGAGAAGTTCCACGGCTTCCCGGGGGCGGGAAAGAGCTCGAAGGGCGGGTGCTTGTAGACCGCGTCGACGCCGTGGAAGAAGACGACCCGGCCCTGGGCGTCGTAGAGGTAGGGGCCACCCGGAGCCCGGATCAGGCCCGAAACGGGCGCCGCGCTCCCCACCGAGACGGTGGGCGACGCCAGCGTCGGGAGGGCCACCGCCGTCGCGCCCGCCGTCCCCATCTCTGGCACCTGCGCGGCAACGGCGGTCGCGGCCACCACCAGCACGGAGGCGTAGGACCAAAGAGCCCGGCGCACGGCGGACAGTCTGGCCGCCGCCCCCGCCGCGGTGGCCGCGGCCATCCTCGTCTCCGACCTCTGGGCGCTGGCCGCCGGCCGCCGGCCGCCGGCCGCCGGCCGCTCGGGGCCTAGATCCGCCGTCGGAGGACCGCCGGGGCTCGATCACTCGGTTCCGTTTGTATTCGCGTGCGCGGCGGTGGGCGGGCTCGGTGTATTCGCGGCGTCGTCCCAGCACATGGGCGTTGCAGCCTTCGCGCATATACAACGAGACATGAGTTCCCGGGTTCCGCATATGGAGGTAGAACGAGCTCTCCCGCTTTTCGCGTATACAAACCGAACTGAGACCACACCGCGGCGCCGGCCGGGACACGCGGGCTGGAAAGTCAGGCGACGGCTCTGGGTGGGCGACCATTCCGGAGACGGGAACGCTGCGCTCTCACCGACCGTCTCCTCGGTGAGAGCGGGAAGCTTCGATCCCCGCGGGGTAGTCGGCGACGATGGCGTCCGCGTCTGCTGCCCTACTCGATATCGCACGCCGCGTCAGCCGTGTAGCCGTTGAGCGAGGTGATCGCCGCGTACACCAACTTCGCCGTGGCGGTCAGGGGCCCTAGGTCACGCCGGGCAGGTCGGGTCGGAGCGGGTAGTCCGCGATGATGGCCCGGCAGGTGCCGAGCGGGCGCACCGAGTGCGGGGTCTCCGGTGGCACCACCGCGACACAACCCGGGCCGAGCACCTGCTCCTCGCCGGCGATGGTCAGCGCCACCTCGCCGTCGACGATGTGCCAGACCTCCTCCTGCTCGTGTTGGTGCTCGTGCAGCGGTGGGCCGTCGGCCGCGATGTCATAGTGGGCGAAGGTCATGGTGGCCGAGTGCACGAAGCGGCCGTCCCATCCCGGCAGCGGCCGACCCGACAACATGTCGGAGGGTCTGACGAACGGCATCGTGCTCAGCCCTCGCCCGCCGGCTCGTCGAAGCGTCTTTGGCGCATGCGTGCTCCCTCCACGCCGGACAATACCCGTGCTTCGGGATCCCGGACGAGTGGACACACCCGTCGATCAGAAAGAATGAGCGGAACCCCCGCGAAAGGAACAGCCATGCCCCAGTACGTCATCCTCGCCGAGCATTCGCCCCAAATCTGCCCGTCCTCGAACGCGCGGAGCAGGGCACGGGCCATCGACGGACTCGGTCAGCAACTCCCCCAGCTCGCCGAGGAGGCCGGCGTCACCTTCGTGACGGGGCCGCTGCACCTCGACCCCGGGCACCGCACCATCGCCGTGGTCGAGGCCCCGAGCGTCGAGGCGGTGGCCCAGCTCGTCTACGACACCGGGATGTCCCAGTGGAACACGGTCGAGGTCTGCCCCTGCCGGCCCACGGCCGAACTCATGGACAATATCGGAGACTTTCCCATCGTCTTCGATTAGGCGTCGCCGCCCCGCGACGTCGGCCGGCGCTCAGGCCACCTGCTCGAGCGCGCGCTCGATGGCGACGTTGCCCGACACGCTGCGGACGCTGAGCTCGACCCGGGTGTCCCGGCGCGCCTGCGTGGGGGCGTCACCGAGCGGGATGTCGGAGTGGACGGTACCCGACAACGTCTCCACGTCGACGTGGAGGTCGACGCCGCCGGCCACGCCGACCGAGACGTTCCCCGAAACCGAGCGCACGTGCAGCGTCCCTTCGCCGAGGGTGAGCACACGCACGTCGCCCGACACGTTGGCCACCCGAGCGCCCTGGGACACCTCGCCCAGGCGGACGCTGCCCGAGCTCGCCTTGGCGTCCACCCGGCCCCGCGCCGCGCCGACCTCGAGGTCGCCCGACGCCGTGGCGAACGAGGCGCTTCCGGCCACGCTCGAGCAGCGCAGGTCGCCCGACGCCGACTGTGCCCGCAGCTCGCCGCCGATGTTGCCCAGCGTGATCTGGCCGCTGGCCGTCTTGGCCTGCACGTCGGCGGCCACGTCGTCGGTGGCGATGTCACCGCTGCCCGACTTCAGGTCGGCCGTGCCGACCGGCCCGATGATCTCGATGTCGGCCGACGCGGTCCCCGCCGTCACGTCGCTTCCCTCCGGGACTGCGACGCGCACCGTCACGCCGTCATGGCGGCTGAAACGCTTCCCACGCCAGCGCGGCACCTTCACCACCACGAGATGACGGGCGCCGGCGGGCCGGCACTCGACCACGGTGCGCTCGACGATTTCCTCGGCCCCCGGCGTGTCCGCCTCGACCGAGACGGTCGTAGTGGCGCCGGCGCGTGCGTCGATGGCGACCAGACCGGCGTCGTTCTCGACGACGAGCCGCACGGGTCCCTGGGTGTCGAATGTCTTGTCCATGTCGTTCCTCCTTTTATGTCGAGCCGAAGCCGCGTAGGCGGTGCCCCGTCCGCGCGCCCCGTGCCCCTTCGTTCCACGATCCGCGTTCGAGCATCCGCACGATGTAGGCGTTCACTGAGAGGCCCTCGCGCGCCGCGCCGGCCTCGAGGCGGCCCTTCAGGCCCTCGCTGAGGCGGAGCGAGATGCGGGCCGAGAGCTCGCCGCCCTCCCCCGCTGTCCAGCGACTCGTCGGCCTGCGCCGACCCGGCACGCTCCTCCCCTATGTAGGCGAGCTCCACGTCGTCGCCGGCGATCCGGATCTCGACGCGCCCTTCGGGCAGTTCCGACGACAGCTCGGCGGCCACGTCGGAGAGCAGCTCGAGGACGCGGCCCGGCAACGAGCGGCCCAGCAGGTCGGCGATGCGCTCGGCCACCTCGGCCACGGTGTCGTCGCCGAGCTCCCCAACGCTCAGCACATCGGAGCGCAGCCCGTCGACCGCCAGTGACATTTTCATGATGTCACTATGACATCACTATGATGTCAGGTCAACCCTCCGTGACCCAGGGTCGGTGCTGATGCAGTCCCTGGTCAGCCGCCCGAGGCGTCCTGCACCTTGGTCTTGCCGGCCGAGATGAACGGCATCATGGCCCGCAGTTCCTGGCCAACCGACTCGATCTGGTGGGCCTTGCCCGCCCCGCGCAGGGCTTCGAAGCGCGGCCTCCCGGCCCGGTTCTCGGCGATCCACTCCTCGGCGAAGGCGCCGCTCCGGATGTCGTCGAGGATCGTCTGCATCTGCGCCCGCACGGCGTCGTCGATGACGCGGGGGCCCCGGGTGAGGTCGCCGTACTCGGCGGTGTCCGAGATTGAGTAGCGCATGCCCGCGATGCCCTGTTCGTACATGAGGTCCACGATGAGCTTCAGCTCGTGCAGGCACTCGAAGTAGGCCGACTCGGGCTGGTAGCCGGCGTTCACCAACATCTCGAAGCCGGCGGTGACCAGCGCCGTCAGCCCACCGCACAGCACCACCTGCTCGCCGAAGAGGTCCGTCTCGGTCTCCTCGTCGAAGGTCGTGTCGAGCACGCCGGCCCGGGTGGCGCCGATGGCGTGGGCGTAGGACAGGGCCAGGTCACGCGCCTTGCCGGTGGCATCCTGGTGCACCGCCACCAGCGACGGCACCCCGCCGCCCTCGGTGTAGGTCCGGCGCACCAGGTGACCCGGGCCCTTGGGTGCCACCATGGTCACGTCGACGCCGGGCGGCGGCACGATCTGGCCGAAGCGGATGTTGAACCCGTGGGCGAACATCAGCATGTCGCCGTCGGCGAGGTTGGGCGCCACGAACTCGTCGTAGGCCGCCTTCTGCTCGGTGTCGGGCAACAAGATCATGATCACGTCGGCTTCGGCGGCGGCGTCGGCCAGCGACAGAACGCGCAGCCCGGCCTCCTCGGCCTTGCGCCGGCTCGAGCTCCCGTCGCGCAGCGCCACCCGGACGTCCACTCCGGACTCCATGAGGTTCTGCGCGTGCGCGTGCCCCTGCGAGCCGTAACCCAAGATGGCGACCTTGCGCCCGGCGATCAGTGTTGGGTCGGCGTCGGATTCGTAGTACAGCGTGGCCATGGCGTCTGCTCTCTCTCTGCGTCTCTGTCTGCGTCTGGGTCTGTCTGCGTCTCGACGTCTGGAACGAAGTCGCGGCGACCGTCCCGCCGGCGGCGGATCAGTGATGGCGTTCCAGCTTAGGCAAGGCGACCCGCCCCGTCCGCTGGAGCTCGATGACGGCGTACTGCTCCAGCAATCCTTCGAAGTCGTCGATCTTCTCGGGCCGCCCGGCCAGCATGACGGTCAGGCGGTCGGCGCCCACGCCGACCACCTCGCCGCCGAACACGCCCACCAGCTGGATCACTTGTTGGCGTTCGGTCGGGCCCACCGCCACCGTCACCAGCACGAGCTCGCGCTCGACCGCCTCGGCCGGCGACAGCTCCCCGATGGAGACGACGTTGACCAGCTTGTCGAGCTGCATGATCACCTGCTCGAGGGGGGCCGACTCCACGTCGACCACAATGGTGATCCGGCTGAAGTGCTCGTCCTCGTCGGTCGGCGCCACGGCCAGTGAGTAGATGTTGAAGCCGCGCCGGCTGAAGAGGCCCGCCACCCGGGCCAGGACGCCGGCCTTGTTCTCCACCAGCACCGAGAGGATGTGGTGGCGGTGCCCGCCGATGCGGGCCCGCCCGCCGGGCAGCGCGCTCAGGGGGGACGACGCCGTCATCGTCCCGCCCCCTGCGCCGCCTGCGCCGCCTGGTCGGGGTGCACCACGATGTCGTCGTTGGACGCGCCGGCCGCCACCATCGGGAACACCTTCTCGAAGGCGTCGGTTCGGAAGTCCACCACGACCGGGCGATCGTCGATCGAATTCGCCTTCTCGATCGCGGGCCCGACGTCCTCGGGCGTCTCGGCCCGGATGCCGACGCAGCCCATCGCCTCGGCCCACTTCACGTAGTCGGGCAGGTCGGGCGAGAGGTAGACCTCCGAGTAGCGCTCCCCGTAGAACATCTCCTGCCATTGACGCACCATGCCGAGGTACGCGTTGTTCAAGATGGCGATCTTGACCGGGATCTGTTCCGAGCTCGCCGTCACCAGCTCCTGAGCGGTCATCTGGAAGCAGCCGTCGCCGTCGATGGCCCACACCGTGCGCTCGGGCCGTCCGACCTTGGCACCGATGGAAGCGGGCACGGCGAAGCCCATGGTGCCCGCACCGCCGGAGTTGACCCAGGTGTAGGGGTGCTCGAAGTTCCAGTACTGCGAGGCCCACATCTGGTGCTGGCCGACCCCGGCCACCACGATGGTGTCCTCAGCGGACGAGTCACGGAGTTGCTCCACCACGTTCTGCGGCTTGATTGCACCGCCGTCGGCGTCGGCGTAGTAGAGCGGGAAGCGCTCCTGCCACTCGTGGATCTGGCGCCACCACGGCACGAGGTCCTGGACCACCGGCTCGTCGCCCCGGGCATCCATGGCGAGCAGCAGCTCCTCGATCACCTGGCGGCAGTCTCCTGCGATGCCCACGTCGGGCATCCGGACCTTGCCCAGCTCGGCCGGGTCGATGTCGGCGTGGATGATCTTGGCCTCGGGCGCGAACGAGCTGATCTTGCCGGTGACCCGGTCGTCGAAGCGGGCGCCGAGGTTGATGAGCAGGTCGCTGCGCTGCATGGCCGTCACGGCGGTGTAGTGCCCGTGCATGCCCGGCATGCCGAGCGCTTGGGGGTGCGAGTCGGGGAAGGCGCCCCGCGCCATCAGCGTCGTCACCACCGGGATGCCGGTGCGATCGGCCAACGCCCGCAGCGCCTCGGACGCCCGTGCCTTGAGCACGCCCCCGCCCACGTAGAGGACGGGCCGCTGCGCCTGCGCGATGAGCTCGGCCGCCTGACTGACGAGCACGGGGTCGCCGAAGGTCACGGGGTGGTAACCGGGGAGGTCGAGTTCGTCGACCGACCCCGGCCAGTACCACTCCATGGTCTGGTTCGAGATGTCCTTGGGCAGGTCGATGAGCACCGGTCCCGGCCGGCCCGTGGTGGCGACGTGGAAGGCGGCGGCGACCACGCGTGGGATCTCTCGCACGTCCTTGATGAGCCAGTTGTGCTTGGTGATGCCCATGGTCACGCCGGTGATGTCGCACTCCTGGAAGGCGTCGGTGCCGATGGACGGCGTGGCCACCTGGCCCGACACTACGACGAGCGGCGTCGAGTCCATGTAGGCGTTGGCGAGCGGGGTGACGATGTTGGTCGCGCCGGGGCCGCTCGTGACGATGGCGACGCCGGCCCGGCCCGTCACCATGGCGTAGCCCTCGGCCATGTGGCCGGCGCCCTGCTCGTGGCGTACCAGGATGTGGCGGATCGAGGAGTCGATGATGGGGTCGTAGACCGGCAGGATGGCGCCGCCGGGCAGGCCGAACATGACGTCGACCCCCTGCATCTCGAGGCTCTTGATGAGGGCCTGGGCCCCTGTCAGCTTCATGGTGGTTTCCCCTGTTCCGCTGCGTTGCGTGTGTCGGTCGAATCGGTCCGGAAATTGAAAAGACCCCCCGGAGCGGGAGGTCGGTAGGCGCGCGTTCTGCGATGTGGGCGCGCGCCTACGTAACGAGTACCAGAATCTCGGGACGGGCCGTGCGTGCAGACATCAGAAACACATTCTGGCATGGCCGCCGCCCGGAGACAACCCCGGCCCTGCGGCTGCGGCCGGGCGGCCACCCGCCGGACACCTCACCGCACCCCTTCCCGGCCCGCGGGCGACGTTCTGCCCCGAGCGCCGGGTCGCGGTCGGAGCCGGGCGCGATCAGCTGGAGACGATGCCGAGGGGGCGTACCCGGCGGGGTCTTCGACAGCAGTTCCTCTCGACCGACCCGTCGGCCCGCGACGGGTCAGACCGAGTATTGGGACTCGTAGGCCTCCGCGAGGTCATCGAGGGCTTTCTTGCCGTCGCCCTTGAACGAGGAACCGTGCATCAGGGCCAGGGTCACTGGTGCGAGGTCCCCCAGTTTTCTCATGACGGCGGCGGTGTCAGGTGTGAGCGTGCTGTAGCGAAAGAGACCTTCCGCTTCCATCGCCGGCCCGACAATGTCGTCCTCCGTAATGGCTGGACCGTCGCCCATTCGAGTGAAGAGATCGCCACACAAGAGCGTCCTCGTTGTCTCCTCGAAGAGCACCCTCGCCTCCCATCCGTGCGGAACATGAGGAGTATCGATGTGGCGTAGCCGTTTGGTACCAATCTCCAAGACTTCTCCGTCCGCCATGGCCCTCGGCGGCCGATCAGCCATCTCAGCGATAGAAACCATGCAGCCCAAGGCTCCGTGGGCGACCTGGGCCTTCGGCGCCACGGTCAAGAACTCGTTCATCGCTCCGCATTCGTCAGACTCCACGTGACCGAAAGTGATCCACCGCAAGCTGCTCACCGGAAGGACTTGTTCGATCGCTTCACACACGGAAGGGAACATGGAACGGTGCCCGGTGTGGAAGAGCAGCGGCTCGTCATCGTCAACCAGGAACTGATTGAACGTGAACCCGGTAGGACCGATCTCGGAGACCAGGGTCGACAGCCGATAGACACCGGGGACTACCTCATCCACTGTGGTGGGCATTGACCTACTCCTTGCTCGGGGGCGCTGGTCAACAAGGAGGGCGCAATGTTGGTTCGAGCCGTTGATCAGCGCCTCATCAATCAGGATGCTTCGACGGTAGCACCGCGACCCTAGGAATCCCAGGTGCCCACTACGTCTGGGATTGGGCTGTGCGTTGTGACGAGTACGGCGAGTCTCATGGGAGACAGCTCCGGTGGTCCGCCTCAGGATCAACGTCGAACTGGACAGCTCTGATGGCGCGATGTCTTCGCACTGTGAAAGCACATCGGCGGGTGCCACGCTGTACCAGTGAACGATGACGACTTGCTGGAAGAGCAGCGCTCGTTCTATCGGGCGAGAGCTCCGGAGTACGACGAGTGGTGGCAGCGACGCGGTCGCTATGACCGAGGAGAAGTTCAGCTTCTCGAGTGGCAGCGACAGGTGACGACACTCGAGGCCGCTCTGGACGCCTTCGGGCCCGCTGGCAATGTGTTGGAACTGGCGGGCGGCACTGGTTGGTGGACACAGCGACTGGCAGAAACAGCAGACCGGCTCACCGTTGTGGACAGCTCGCCCGAGGCTCTTGCGCTGAACCGGGAAAGGCTGGGACAGCCGGATGTGCGCTACGAAGTGGCGGACCTCTTCGAGTGGCAGCCGGATTCCTCGTACGACGTCGTCTTCTTCTCCTTCTGGCTATCACACGTGCCGAGAGCTCGATTCGGAGACTTCTGGTCCCTCGTCCGCTCATGCCTCGCCCCGTCGGGGCGGGTATTCCTGATCGACAACCGGAACGATCCGATGCCCGATCCGGCACTGAGGGATCCTTACGTCGTTGAGTACGGGACGGATCTGCACCTCCGCACGCTCAGCGACGGATCGCAGTACAGGGTGATCAAGGTGATGTACGAACCCGGTCAACTCGAGTCCCTGATAGCCGCAGAGGGGTGGTCGGTCGAGATTGACGCGACCCGATGGTTCATTTTTGGGTCTGCCCGTCAACACTGAGCGAAGGGTGATTCCCGTTCGCCCGGTCTACGTGTCGTTTCCCGCTGCGGAACGAGCGAACTAGTACCTCTGGACGAGATGTGCTCTTTGTGCCGGAAGCTCGTATGGATCTGGCCAAAAGTCTGTGATGTGGACGATCTTGCCGTCTTCCCGAAGATCGAAGAAGCACAGCCCCGGCTGGACGCTGCCGTCAGCGTTCGTGAACTCGATCCAGCTGGAGGCGCGTAAACCTTCACCGACGATCCGGTTGACCACCAGATGCCAATCACCCGGGAAACCTTCGACGTTGAACCTCACATAGTTCGCTCGACCACGGACCCGTTCACGGGTCTGGGGTCCTTCGTACACCACATCTTCGGACAACAGGTCGCCAAAAGCGCCCCAGTCTCTCGCATTCGCCGCCGCCCAGTATGCGGTCACTACCGCACTCGCACCTACCACCCGAAGAACGCTAGACCCCTGTTGTACCGAGCTGCCCGAACGCCCACAGTGGTGGTGGCCTTTCGTACATGGCACAGCTTCAGGTCCAAGGCGATGCTTCGTGGTCGATGGTGGCGACGAAGTCGTAGAGCCACGCTCCAGGCGGACCGTCGTCGACAAGGACACAGAGCCCTTTCATCTTCCGACGCGCGGTCCGCGGCGGAAACGCCGCCAGCTGACTGGTGCATGGGCCCACCCACTTGTCTCGTCGGCCTGGGCGGACGTCCGTGCGGTCGCGAGGCGGTCGGACGTAGCGTGGGCGCATGCGCTTCGCTTTCAAGACCTCGCCGCAGGAGACGACCTGGGCCGACATGCTTGCCGTGTGGAAGGCGGCCGACGACATCGAGCTGTTCGAGTCGGGCTGGACATTCGACCAAGGCCCTTGCATGGAGGGGTGGATCACCCTGACGGCGCTGGCCCAGGCGACGACACGCCTGCGCATGGGAACTCTGGTGACCGGCATCCACCATCGCCACCCGGCGATTCTCGCCAACATGGCGACCACCCTCGACATCGTGTCCGGGGGGCGTCTGGAGCTCGGGATCGGGGCCGGGTGGAACGAGGAGGAGTCGGGGGCGTACGGGATCGAGTTGGGCACGCCGGCCCAGCGCAGCGACCGCTTGGAGGAGGCTTGTGAGGTGCTCGTCGGGCTGCTCACGCAGGAGACGACGAGCGTCAAGGGCCAGTACTACCAGCTCAGCGACGCCCGAAACGAGCCCAAACCGGTTCAGCGGCCCCACCCGCCGATCTGCATCGGCGGCTCCGGCGAGAGAAGGACGCTGCGCACTGCGGCCCGATTCGCCCAGCACTGGAACTTCGTGGGCGGCACGCCGGAGGAGTTCGCCCGCAAGCGTGACATCCTCTATCAGCACTGCGAGGACCTCGGCCGCGAGCCGAAAGAGATCCTCCTCTCCAGCCACCTCATCTTCGCCGGCGACCCCAAGGCCACCGCCGGACAGGCCGCCGCGCTGGCCGAGGTCGGCGTCGAGCTGGGCATTGTCTACCTCCGTCCGCCCCTGGATCCCGGAGTACTCGAACCGCTGGCTACCGCCCTGCGCGAGCTCTAAAGAAACGACTCTTCATCAAGTTCGAGTCTCCCGATGCTCGGCCAGGTCCCTCTCCTCGTCGTCAACTGGGCGACGGTGTCGCCATGCCGCCACCGAGGAGGGCAGGCAGTGCGGTCGCTCGCATCCGGGCCAGCACCCGGTCGGTAACGGCCACGGCGTCGGGGTGGACGCCACCGTTGGCCTCGGCCTGGGCCCGCCACGTCGCGGCACGTGCCTCGGCCACGACGGGGTCTTGGAGCTGTCCGCACTCGATGCGGTCGGTCGTGAGGTCGACCACGATGGTGTCGCCGTCTTCGACGAGGGCGATGGGTCCACCGAGGATTGCCTCGGGCGCCACGTGCCCGATGACGACGCCGACGGACCCGCCCGAGAAACGGGCGTCGGTCATCAGCGCGATGGTGATGCCCCGCTCCCGGCAGAGCGCTGTGATGCGCGAGGTGGGATCGAGCAGCTCGGGCATGCCCGGCGCGCCTCGGGGGCCTTCGTAGCGGATGACCACCATGTCCTTGTCCTCGAAGCTATCGGGCTGCTTGTCGAGGGCCTCGATGAGGGCGCGCTCAGCGTTGAACACGCGAGCACGTCCGGTGAAGACGCCGTCCTTCATCCCGCCCTCGACGCCGGCGACCTTGAGGATCGCGCCTCCTTCGGGTGCCAGGTTCCCTCGGAGCAGCCGGAGGCCGCCGGTGTCCTTGAAAGGCGCGGTGACGGAGTAGATCACCTCTTGGTCCGGGGCGGGTGGGTTCAGGCGCGCAACCTGTTCGGCCAGAGTCTCGCCCGTGCAGGTCAAGGTGGCACCGTCGAGGAAGCCAGCATCGAGGAGTTCCTTGACGATGACCTGCAGCCCGCCCTTGGCGTCGACGTCCACCATGGAGTACTCGCCGAAGGGCCGCATGTTGACCAACACCGGTAGGCGCCGCGCCAGTTGGTTGAAGTCGTTCTGGCTGAGCGCCTCCGCCCACAGGTCGATGCCCGCGGCGCGGGCGATCTCGACGCTGTGCAGCACCACGTTGGTCGAACCGCCCATGGCGGCGGCGACCGTCAGGGCGTTGCGCAGCGAGGCGGGCGTCACGATGTCGCGCGGCCGGATACCCCGGCCGGTCATGGTGAGCAGGCAGTCGACCGTCTGGTCGGGGAACTCGCTCAGCCGGCGCGGATCGTCCGACGGTGGCGACACCATGTGGAGCGGCTCGAGGCCGAGCACGGCGATGAAGGTCTGCATCGTGTTGTAGGTGAACATGCCTCCGCAGCTGCCCTGGCCGGGGCAGGCATTGAGGGCGTAGCGGGCGCGGACCTCGGCGTCCTGGTCGGCCACCTGGAAGGCCGACACCAGGTCGATCCGAGCACCCGTCTCCGGATCCATCCCCGGCCGGATCGGGCCGTCGGAGAGGATCACCGTGGGCGTGTTGTTCTCGAGCACGGCGGCGACCGTCCCGACGGGAGGCTTGTCGCAGGCCACGACGGCGACCAGGCCGGCGACGCCGTTCGCCGCCAGGTGCACGTCGGCCACGTCGTGCACGAGCTCGCGACCGACCAGGGAGAAGCGCATCTGCGGCGTGCCGTTGAGCTGGCCGTCCGACACGCCGAGCGTGAACGCAGGCGGGATCAGCCGGACCGGCAGGTCGTCGGCGGCGATGCGGCGGTGCAGGGCCGCCTGGACGGCCTGCACCTTCTCGGGGACTCCGAGGTAACACTGGCTGTCGCCGAGGTTGCCGATCACCGCCCACACCGGGTCGTGGATCTTCCCGATGTCCTCGCCGAGGAACGCGGCCGTGCCGACCCGCTGCACGTCGCGTCCGGGATTGAGGGACACGAACGTGGACACCGACTCTGTTTCCTTGCGCACGGCTCCAAACTTAGCGGGGGGATCGTCCTGACCCGGAAGGATCCGTCGTGCGTGGACCGACGCGAGGATTCAGGCGGGTGACGGCAACGGCGACGGCGAAGGCGACGCAGACGGCGAGGGCGACGGCGTCACCTCGATGCCGACCCTAGGCATGGAGCGGTCCATCCAGCGCGGCAGCCACCAGTTGGCCGGGCCGAGTAGCTCCATGATCGAGGGGACGAGCGCCATGCGCACCAGCGTCGCGTCGAGCAGCACCGCCGTGGCGAGCCCGAGGCCGAACACCTTGAGGATGTGCAGCGGGTCCTTGATGATGAAGGACCCGAAGACGCAGAACATGATGGCCGCCGCCGCCGTGATGATGCGTCCCGTCACCGCCAGCCCGTCGGCCACCGCCGTCGAGTTCTGATGCGTGCGCAGCCACTCCTCGCGGATACGCGACAGCAGGAACACCTCGTAGTCCATGGACAGACCGAAGAGGACGACGAACATGGCCACCGGGATCCAGGGGTCGATCGGACCCTTTTCCCCGATACCGATGACGCTGCCCGCCCAACCCCACTGGAAGACCGCCACCATGACGCCGTAGGCGGCTCCCACGCTGAGCAGGTTCATGATCACCGCCTTGAGCGGGAGCACCAGCGAGCGGAAGACGACCATCAGCAGCAGGAAGGAGAGGATCAGGACAGCCCCGATCACGATGAAGAGCCGGTGGCCCAGGAAGTTGGCCGCGTCGATGCTGGCCGCTGTTTCGCCGCCCACCTGCGCGTTCACTCCGGTACTGGTGACCACCGGAGGGATCACGTCGTTGCGTAGCGTCTGCACCAGTTGCCCGGTCTGCGCCGACTGTGGTGACGTCGTCGGGTACACGACGATCAGGGCGCCGGTGTCCGAATGGTTGAACTCCGCTGGCGTCACGAAGGCGACGCCGGCGTGGTGCGCCGCGAGAGAGGCCTGCAGCCGCTCGACGGTGGGCCGGTCGGCCGGCCCTTGCATGTCGGCCGCCACGATGAGCGGCCCATTGAAGCCCGGCCCGAAGCCCTGGGCGAGGAGGTCGTAGGCCTGCCGCGTGGTCAGCGAGGTGGGGTCGTTGCCTGCGTCGGTGAAGGCCAGGCGCATGCTCAACAGCGGCAGCGCCAACAGGACCAGGATCAGCACGGCCGCGATGCCGGTGAACCAGGCCCGGCGCTGCACGAAGCGGCTCCAGCGGTACCAGAACCCGTTCTCGGGCGGCGGACCACCGCTCTGGAGCAGGCCCGGCACGTGCAGCTTGTCGATGGCGTTGCCGGCGAAGCCCAGCATGGCCGGCAAGAGGGTGAGGGCGGCGACGAGGACCATGAGCACCGCCGCGATGCAGGCTGTGGCGAGGCCGATCATGTAGGCCTGCCCGATCAGGAAGAGGCCGAAGAGCGAGATGACGACCGTACTGCCCGCGAACAGGACGGAGCGGCCCGCCGTCATGTGTGCCGTCGTCACCGCGTCGCGTGGGGTGCGGCCCTCGAAGATGCCCTGCCGATAGCGGGTGACGATGAACAGCGCGTAGTCAATCCCGACGCCGATACCGATCATGGCCGCCATCTCGGGCGAGAAGTTGGGCACCGTGAGCAGGTGCGTGAAGACCTCGAGCAGGGCGACGCCGATGCCCAGCCCGGCCAGCGCGGTGAGCACGGGCAGGCCCATGGCGACGACCGAGCCGAAGGCCAGCAGCATGATGAGAAGGGCGGCGGTGATGCCGATCCCCTCGCTCGGGCCGGGTGCCGCCGTGACAGCGGCCGAGATCGGATTGCCCCCGAGCGCCACCTTGAAGCCGGGACGGACGGCCGCCTGCGCCGCCGAGACGACGTTCTTGATGGCCCCGGTGGGGATGTCCGCCGTGTCGGTGGAGAACTGCACCTGGGCGAAGGCGATGTTGCCCTGGGGCGCGATCTGGTGCGCCCCGGCCGGCGAGAACGGGCTCGTCACGCCGTGCACGTAAGGCAGTGGTCGTACGCGTGCCAGCACGTTGGCGACGGCGGCTCGGTTGTCGACGATCGGCGTGGCCGTGTGGAACACGATGTCGGCCGTGTCCCCCGACTGTGTCGGGAAGCGCGCCGCCAAGATGTTCTGCGCCTGCTGCGACGGCGTGTTGCCCGCGGTGAACTTGTTCTTGAAGTCGGTGCCTACCACCTGGGCCACGACGGTGATGCCGATGATGGCGACGATCCAGAGCACCAGCACCAGGCGCCGCCGGTCGTAGCAGTGCCCGGCCAGCCGCCCGAGGGCCGTCACCGGCTCGGTCTGCGTGGAATCCACGCCGCTCACCGCCGATGCGCCGTATGATTCATCATTGATGAGTTTTAACACAGAATTCTCCGCTGGTGAATACCCGCTGACCCGGCAATTTTGGGTGCGCCGGCGGTGAGCGCGGTCGGGCGCCGGCCCGGCAACGCCGACACTCGGGGGGAGATCGTCGAGGCGGCCAAGCGGGTGTTCGCGGCGAACGGCTACGACGGGACGAGCCTGCGGGCCGTGGCCCGGGATGCGGGGGTCGACCCGGCCCTCGTCCATCACTACTTCGACGGCAAGGCCAGCCTCTTCGTCGCCGCCATGGCCCTCCCCTTCGACCCCCGCCAGGTCAAGGAGCACGCGGCGTCGCCCGAGTTCTCGGGGGCCCGCACCATCGAGTCGTTCCTGACCATGTGGGACAACGCCGAGGGCTCGGGGTCCTCGTTCGCATCGTGCGTGGCCGCCATGGCGGCGTCGACCAGCGTGGCCGACGCCATGCGCGAGTTCGTCAACGAGCGTGTCTGGAGCGTCCGGCCGCCCGTCGAGGGGGAGACCGCGGCAACGGCCACACGCCGGACGGCCATGGTCTCGTCCCAGCTGATGGGGCTGGCCTTCACCCGCTACATCCTGCGCGTCCCGCCTCTGTCCACCGCGTCGCCCAAACAGATCGGCCGCTGGGTCGGCCCCACACTGGACCGATATGTGAAGGAGCCCCTGACCTCCTAGCGACGGGGCTCAGGCGCCGGCCGCCGCGCGGCGCCGGCGCAGCTCCGACGCCACCTCCTTGCCGTTCGCTTTGCCCGAAGTGGCCTGCATCACTTTGTGGGTGAAGAAGCCCTGCAACTTGTCGTCGCCCTCGACGAAGCGCGCCCATTCGTCGGCGTGCGCGGCCACGACCTCGTCGAGGACGGTACCCAGGGTGTCCGCGTCGAGCGCCTCGAAGCCCATCTCCTCGGCCACCGCGGCCGGGTCACCGCCGCCGCGCTCGAGCAGCGCGCCGAGCACCGCCTTCGACTGCGTGGCCGAGAGCTGTCCGCCCGACTCCATGGCTAGCAGCGAGGTGAACGTGCCGGCGTCGAGGCGCTGTCCGGCCTCGCTCTGCGCCGCCACTTCGTTGGCGGCGCGTGCCAGCGCGAGCGCCGGCGGCGCACCCGCCTCGGCCGCCGCGGCGACGAGCCGGTCCAGCCCGAGGTCGACGACCGCACGGATCTGGTCCGCCTCCGCCTCGCTCGGCGCGCCGCCGAGAGCCATGGCCAGCTGGGCCCGCCGGTCGGCCGGCATGGGTCCGAGGCCGTCGCGCACCCGCTGCTGCCACGCCGCGTCGGGGGCCAGGGGCACCAGGTCGGGCTCGGGGAAGTACCGGTAGTCGTTGGCCTCCTCCTTGGACCGCATGGTTTCGGTGCGCCCGGCCGACTCGTCCCAGTGCCGGGTCTCCTGGTCGACGGTGCCCCCACCCTCGATGACGGCGACCTGGCGGGCCTGCTCGTAGTCGATCGCCCGCACGAGCGAGCGCAGCGAGTTGAGGTTCTTGATCTCGCACCGTGTGCCGAACCCGTCGCTCCCGGCGGGTCGCACCGAGACGTTGGCGTCCACGCGGATGGAGCCCTCCTCCATCCGCCCGTCTGACGCACCCGTCGCGATCAGGATGCCGCGCAGCTCGGAGACATAGGCGTGGGCGTGTGCAGCGGAGCGGATGTCGGGTTCGCTGACGATCTCGACCAGCGGCACCCCGGAGCGGTTGTAGTCGACCAGCGCATGGTCGGCCGCGTTGATGCGGCCGCTCGCCCCGACGTGGGTGAGCTTGCCCGTGTCCTCCTCCATGTGCGCCCGCGTCACGCCGACCCTGAAGCCGTCGGGCAGATCGAGCCAGCCGCCGGTGTTGAGTGGCCGGTCGTACTGGCTGATCTGGTAGTCCTTGGCCTGGTCCGGATAGAAGTAGTTCTTGCGCGTGAACTCGGAGGGCCGGATCTCGCAATGCAGCGCCGCGCCGATCCGCATGGCCAGCTCGACGGCCTGCTCGTTGAGCACGGGTAGCGCGCCGGGCAGGCCGATGCAGGTGGGGCAGATGTTGACGTTGGGCTCGTCGCCGAACGCGTTGCGGCACCCGCAGAACAGCTTCGTCACAGTGAGCAGCTCGCAGTGCACCTCGAGCCCCACCACCAGCTCCCACTGCGTGCTCACGAGCCTGCTTCCCCCGGCGTGTGGGACTCGACGACCCGGGCCACGCGGAACATGATCGCCTCGGCGAGCGCAGGTGCCATCACCTGGACGCCCACGGGTAGCCCGTCGGCACCGGCGCCGAACGGCACCGAGACGGCGGGATGGCCCGAGAGGTTGGACGGGATGGTGCAGACGTCGTTCATGTACATCGCCATCGGGTCGTCCACCTTGGCCCCGAGGTCGAACGCCGTCGTGGGCGCCGTGGCGGAGATGATGACGTCCACCGACTCGTAGGCGCGGTCGTAGGCCTGCATGACCAGCGTGCGCACTCGCTGCGCCTGTGCGTAGTAGGCGTCGTAGTACCCCGCCGACAGCGTGTAGGTCCCGAGCATGATGCGCCGTTTGACCTCGGCGCCGAACCCCGCGGTGCGGGTCGCCGTGTTCATGGCGGCGACGTCGTCCCCGTCCACCCGCAGCCCGTAGCGCACCCCGTCATAGCGGGCCAGGTTCGACGAGGCTTCCGCCGGCGCGATCAAGTAGTAGGCGGACAGGCCGTAGCCGAATTCCGGCACGCTGATGTCCTCCACCTTCGCACCCGCCGCCGCCAGCGCGTCGGCCGCCTCGCGCACGTGGGCCACCACGTCGGGCGCGGAGTTGTCCACCAGATCGGTGCAGACCCCGATCCGCAGCCCCTCGGCGCCGTCTTGCAGCGTGGGCAGCGTGGGCTCGGGCCTCGTCGGGAGCGACGTGCTGTCGCACGCGTCGTGCCCGGCCAGCACGTCGTAGAGCAGCGCGGCGTCCTCCACCGTCGTCGCGAACGGTCCGATCTGGTCGAGCGAGCTGGCGAAGGCCACCAGCCCGTACCGCGACACGTGCCCGTAGGTGGGCTTCATGCCGACCACCCCGCACAGAGCGGCCGGCTGGCGGATCGAGCCGCCGGTGTCGGAGCCCAGGCCGAGCGGGACGTAGCCGGCGGCCACCGCGGCGGCCGAGCCGCCGCTGCTGCCGCCGGGGACCTTGCCGGTGTCGGCCGGGTTGCGCGTGGGCCCGAAGGCCGAGTTCTCGGTGGAGCTCCCCATGGCGAACTCGTCCATATTCGTCTTGCCCAGCGTCACGGCGCCCGCCGTGGCGCAGCGCCGTGACGACCGTGGCGTCGTAGGGCGGGCGCCAGCCCTCCAGGATGCGCGAGCCGCACGTCGTGGGGGTCCCGCGGGTACAGAGGTTGTCCTTCAGGGCCACCGGCACGCCGGCCAGCGGCCCGGGGTCGCTCCCCTCCGCCACCACGGCGTCGACGGCGTCGGCCTGCGCGGTGGGCCTGTTCCCCGAGGACGTCCAAGAACGCGTGGAGATCGGCGTCGCGCGCCGCCACCGCGTCCAGCGCCTCCCCCACCGCCTCGCGGGCGGACCGCTGGCCCGACCGGATTGCGGCTGCCAGCTCGACCGCGGTGGTCACGGCGCCTCGTTCCCGATGCGCGGGACGCGGAAGCGGTGGTCCTCCACCGCCGGCGCCGCCGCCAGCACCTCGTCCCGGTCGAGGCTGGGGCGCGGCTCGTCGGCCCGCAACACGTTCTCGAGGGCGATCGGGTGCGACGACGGCTCCAGGTCTGAAAGGTCGAGGGCCGCCACGTCGGCGGCGTGGTCCAGGACCGTCCGCAGTTGCGCCGTGAAGACCTCGATCTCCTCGTTGCTGAGGTCCAACCGGGCCAGGCGCGCCACGTGGACGACGTCCGCGGCCCGGAGGGTGGCCCGGTGCTCCTCCGCGTCGCTCACGGCAGCGGGGGCAGGATGCCGGTGACGAATGCCACGGTCCGCGCCTCGATCTCCTCCTGGTCCCAGTCGAGCGTGGCGACGTGGAAGCTGCGCTCGAGCATGATCTGCTCGACCGGGCCCTTGGCCCGAACCACCAGGAGTTCGCTGGACTTGGGGTCGACCACGTGGTCCTGCACGCTGGTGAAGACGAGCACCGGGCAGCGCACGGACTCGAGGGACGACTCGACCGCGGTGACCCCGTCGAACAGCGACAGGGCGGCGCGCAGCGGGAAGCCCTCGTAGGCCAGCTCCGAGACGCCTTCCTTCGCGATGTCCGAACCGATGCCCGGCGCGACCTCCTCGCCGCTCTCGAGCATCGCCTTCCCGAACGCCACCGTATCGGCGTCAGGCGCGGTCAGGAGCGGGTTGACGACGGCGAGGGCGGCGATCTCGGGATGGTGCTCGGCCAGCCACACGGCGAGCGTCCCACCCATGGAGAGACCCACCACGGCGACCGTGTCACAGCGCGTGGCCAGCTCCGTGTAGGCGTTCTCGGCCGCATCGGACCAGTCCTCCCAGCGCGTCGGGAGGATGTCGGCCAGGGCGGTGCCGTGCCCGGGCAGCAGCGGCATCTCGACGGTCAGCCCGGCGTCGGCCAGCCCCTGGGCCAGCCCGCGGATCGACTGCGGGTTGCCCGTGAACCCGTGCAACACCAACGCGCCCCGCGCGTCACCGGTGAACGACGCGGGCTCGGCACCTGGGGTGATGGGGGCGGTCACGAATCGGCAGCCTACCGGCGCGCCGGGTAGGGTTCCGGCGGCCACAAGGCTCCGGGCGGGGCGACCGAGGTTCCGCGCCGCGACCGAGTTCGAGACCGAAGACGAAGGAGCACCGCAATGCCGTCGTACCCGTTCCTCAGCGACGAATGGCTGGACGAGGCCCGCAAGATCCGCGCCGAGTACGAGGGCAAGACTCCCCCCATCACCCACAGCGTCCGGATGAACCTCGTCGTCACGGCCGTCCCGTTCTCGGAGGACGACATCTTCGCCCACATGGACACCTCGAGCGGTGAGCTGATCCTCGAGGTCGGCCATCTCGAGGCACAGGACCTCAAGGTGACGGTGGACTACGACACGGCGAAGGCGATCCTGATCGAGGGGAACCCGCAAGCCGGCATGCAGGCCTTCATGGCAGGCAAGGTCCGCGTCGAGGGGGACATGGCCAAGCTCATGGCCCTCCAGGCCACCCCGGCCGCGGCCGATCCCAACGCGGCCGAACTGGCCACCCGGCTGCGCGACATCACCGAGTAGGCACCCGACGGAGCGCGGCGGCCCCGTCGCGAAGCGTCAGCGCGCGTCGGCCACCAGCGGCCGGGCGGCCCGGGTCGGGCGTGGCAGCGGCCGGATGAACGCCGCGCACACCACGGCGGCCGCGGCCACCCCGGCGCCGACCCAGAAGGGGACACGGAAGCTGTGCAGCAGCGCGGTGCTGTGGTGCACGTTGGCCAGCCCCGACCGCCGTGCGATGGTCTCCTGAATGGTCAGCACGGTCTGGATGCCCGCCACCTCGCCGACTTGCGTCGCCAGCAGTTGTGCCGCGCTCATCACGCCGAACTCCGACTCGGCCAGCTCGTTCGACATGGTCGACGAGGTGGCCGGCTGCAGGACGCCCATGCCGATCCCCGAGAGACCCAGCGCCACGACGATCACCACCAGGCCCGATGACCCGGTGAGCGTCGCGAAGAGGATCATGGACAGGAGGAGCGCGCCCGCGCCGAACAGCGTGGCGGTGCGCTCGCCCGTGCGCACGGTCATGTAACCGGCGATCGGCGCGCTGACGGCGAACAACAGGGGCCGAGCGACCGAGAGGAACCCGACCTGCGACACGCTGTAGCCGTACACCTGTTCCATGAGGAGCGGGAAGAGGAAGAAGCCCCCGAAGTAGGCGAAGCTCGAGAACCCCTTGGTGCCCATGGGGAACATGAAGTTGCGCCGGCGCCAGTACGTCGTCGGGATCAGCGGCGAGGCGAAGGTGAGCTCCCGCCACACGAACACCCCGGCCAGCGCGGCGGCCACGACACCCGAGACGATCACGGCGGACGACGTCCAGCCCACGATGGGGCCGATGCTGAGCACCAGCATGCCGGCGGTGACCGCGCCGGCGAGACTCCAGCTGCCCACCCAGTCCATGGCACCCGACGACTGCGCCCGCGCCCGGGTCCGTTCCTCGTCCCGGGCCCGCGCCGCGTCGTCGGCGTACCGGCGCCGGCCGCTTGGCAACAGCACGGCGACGACGATGGAGGCGATGACCAGCAACACCAGCTGGCCCCAGAAGAGCGTCCGCCAGCCGAAGTACTGGATCACCGGCGACCCGAGCGTGACCCCGAGCACGGGCCCGCCGGCGCCGACCAGCGACCACCAGCCGAGCGCCTTGACCCGGTCCTCGGGGTCGAAGAGTTCGAGGATGATCGCCATCGAGGCGGTGCCGGTCGCCGCCCCCTGGACCCCGTCCAGGGCGCGGGCGAACAGGAGCATCCCGATGTCGGGTGCCGTCGCCGTGAGGACGGCGCTGACCATGGCGCCGAGGAGGCCGAACTGGTACAGGCGACGGTGCCCGAAGAGGTCGCCGGCCTTGCCGAAGAACGGCGCCGCCACGCCGAAGGCGAGCAAGGGTCCCGTCGAGGCCCACGCCAACACCGAGAAGTTCGTGTTGAACTCCGCCTTGACCGTCGGCAGGGCGACGACGAAGACGGTGAAGGTGATGTTGAGCGCCAGGAGCCCCGCCAGCAGTGCGACCAGGGCCCACCACTGGTAGCGCGGGCTGTGCACGGCCCGGGCGGACACCCGGCGATGCAGCAGGACGAACCAGTTCGTCTCGACCGAACCGTCTCCCAACGGCCCCATGGCGCCACCACCTGGGTCCGCGACCGGGTCGAGCAGCGCGTCGGGCCGCTCTCCGGGAGATGCCATTTCCGACACCCTACCGGCGGCCAATTTGGGCGAACTCCGCCGCCCGCTGCCTCAACCGCGGGGCGCCGTCAGCGCACGCCGCGCAGGCGGAACCACCAGTTCGGGTCGCGGCCGTGGGCGTGGAAGTGGTTCGGGATCTGGCGCATGACCCGGTCGACCGACCACTCGCCGGGGCCGAAGCGGGCGTCGGCCACCCGCGCCAGCTGCGCCAGCATGTGCTCGACGTCGCCGTCGGGCGGCGTCGAGCCGTGCCGCTTCCATACCACCATCGGCACGCCGCACACCTCGCAGTCGGCCACCCAGCAGACGTCGTCCTCGTGGTGCCACTCGGAAAGCCGCGCCGCCTCGCAGAGATCGCAGCCCGGGTCGAACGGGAGCGCCACGCCGGCGGTCAGTGGCCCTGGGTGAAGAGTTGGACCGACGAGCCCGTGTCCACGGTCGAGCCGATGGGGGGGACCACGCCGACCACGTTGTTGCTGGGGTTCCCCGAGACCCCCGACACCCCAAGACCCTGGGCCTGCAGCGTGGCCGTCGCCTGCTGCACCGTGTCCTGGAGCACGTTGGGCACCGTCGTCGTCGGCGGCCCGGTCGACACGTTGACCGTCACCGCCGAGCCGTAGGGCGCCGGTTGGCCGCTGGCCGGGGTCGTCGAGATCACGTTGCCCGAGGGCACGGTCGCGTTCGGCTGCGGGTTCTGCGTCGCGGTCAGCCCCACCGCCTCCAGGGCGGCCTGCGCCTGGGCGAAGGTGTAGGTGTTGGGGATGCTCGGCACGGTGGCCGGCTCGTGCCCGAGCGAGGGCACGATGGTGATGGTGCTGCCGTAGGGCGCCGACGCCGGGTTCCCCGTCTTGCCCGCCGACCACGAGACGATGATGGTCGTCGGCACGGTGTTGCTGTACGCCCCCGGCGTGCAATACGGCTGGAGGTGCACCGCCTGCAGCGCGGAGGCCGCCTGGGCACAGGTCATGTTGGCCAGCGACGGCACCGTCACGTCGGGCTTGCCCGCGGAGAGCACGACGGTGATGTTCGAGCCCTCCTTCTGGGATACCCCCGGCTTGGGCGTCTGGGACACGACGTCGCCCGCCCCCACGGTGATCGACTTGACCGGGACGCCTTCCTTCAGGTTCATGTTGACCTTGGCCGCCGCCGCCCGGGCCTGAGTCAGCGACAGGTTCGCCAGCGTCGGCGTGGGGTGCGAAGGCGTGAAGACGTCGGTCCCGAAGGCCAGCACCAGGCCCGCCACCAGGAGGATGGCCGCCGTCACCGCGCCCGCGATCCAGTACATGCGCCGCCGGTTGCGCCGCCGCCCGGCGACCGCGACCGAGCCGTCCCCGCCGCCCCCACGCCGACGGCCCCCCGAAGGCTCGGCGTCGAAGAGCTCTCCGGGCCCCGCCTTGGTCCCGATCGGCGCCGCCGAGGCGAGGGGCGCGACGACGGTCGAGGAGCCGACGGAGCCGACCGCAGGGATGCCACTGTCGGTGAGCTCGGACACCCCCGGCGCACGGAAACCGTTGATGGGTGACGCGTCCTCGAGATGCGGGATCACGAGCGGCAGCGGCGCGGGAGTGGGCAGCGCGGCGGCGAGCGCGCCCAGCCGGGCCGCCAGGCCCGCCGCGTCGAGCCGCGTCGCGACATCGGGCGCGGCGGCGCGCGCCAGCACGTCGTCGAGCGGGCCGAGCGCCTCGTGGTGCGGCAGCGGCTGGCCGATGCGCGCCGCCAGCGTGCCCATCGTCGTGTCGGTCACGAAGGGCACGCTGCCCGTGACGGCCTCGTAGAGGACGAGCGCGAGGGAATAGACGTCGGCGCGCCCATCGACCGGCTTCCCCTCGGCCGCCTCGGGCGAGATATAGCGGGCCGTCCCCACCATGGCGCCGGCCGGTTCGGTCCAGGCCGCCTCGGCCAGCGCACGCGCCACGCCGAAGTCGGCCACCCGGACCAGGCCCTCCTCGTCGAACAACAGGTTCGCTGGTTTGATGTCCCGGTGCACCAGCCCGCGCAGGTGCGCGTAGGCCAGGCCCTGGGCCACCTCGGCGCCCAGCTGCGCCGCCTGCGAATGCGAGAGCCGGACGCCGCGGTCGAGCAGGTCGCGCAGCGATCCCCCGCCGAGATATTCGAGTACCAGATACGGTCCGTCCGCGTCGTCCCCCCAGTCGAAGACGCGCAGCACGTGCGGATGGTTGAGCGAGGCGACCGAGCGCGCCTCGGCCCGGAAGCGCTTGAGGAAGGCCTCGTCGGTGGCCAGACCCGGCTGCAGCACCTTCACCGCGACGTGGCGCTGCAGCGACACGTCCTCGGCCAGATAGACGTGGGCCGAAGCGCCGGTGCCCAGTGCGGAGAGCAGCCGGTACCGCTTCCCAAGGACCCGGCCGATGGAGTCTGAAATCAGGGGCATCGGGGCATTCCCTACGCTACTGAGCGCGCAGGCGTTGCCGGTGGACGCTCTCCCACCTGCGTCACCTGGGGCGCTCGCCCGTTTCGAGCAGCGCGTCGAAGGCCGACGCATCGATGGTGGGGACGCCGAGCTCCTCAGCCTTCTTCGTCTTGGAGGCGCCCGGCGCGTCGCCCACGACGAGGACGTACGTCTTCTTGGACACGCTCCCGGGCGACTTGCCGCCCCGCTCCATGATGGCCTCCTCGGCCCCTTCGCGCGTGTAGCCGGGCACCGCGCCGGTGACCACGACCGTCTTGCCGGCCAGGGTCTGCTCCAGGGCCACGGCCGCCTCGGCTCCGCCACCAGCGGTTCCGGCGGCCCCTGGCTCCTCCGTGTTGACGCCGGTGCTCCGCAGCCGGGCCAGCACCGCAACGTTCGTGTCGGCGGAGAGGAACTCGGCCAGGCTGGCCGCGATGACGCCGCCCACGCCCTCGACGGCGGCCAGCTCCTCGGCCGACGCCGCCTCGATCGCCTTGAGGGTCCCGAAGGCGCGCGCCACCGCCCGCGCGCCGGTCGGCCCGACGTGGCGGATGCCCAGCGCGACGAGGAGCCGGCTGAGCGGCTGGGCGCGCGACGCGTCGATGGCCGCCACCAGGTTCCCCGCCGACACCTCTCCGAAGCGCTCCAGTTGCACCAGCTGCGCCACGGTGAGCCCGTAGAGATCGGCCGGGTCGTTGATCAGACCCGCGGCGACGAGCTGCAGCACGCGCTCCTCGCCGAGCCCCTCGATGTCCATGGCCGAGCGCGACGCGTAGTGCGAGATGCGCTGGACCCGCTGCGCCGGACAGTCGATGTTGGTGCAGTAGGTGTCGCTCTCGCCGGGGAGGCGCACGAGCGGTTGGCCGCAGGACGGGCACGCGGTCGGGAACTTCCACTTCGCCTTGCGCCGCGCCGGGACGCCAGGCCCCTCCTTGACCGGGCCGACCACTTCGGGGATCACGTCGCCCGCCTTGCGCACCCAGACGAGATCGCCGGGCCGGACGTCCTTCGCTGCGACCTGATCCTGGTTGTGCAGCGTGGCCACACCGACGGTCGAACCGCCGACGAAGACAGGCTCGAGGCGGGCGAAGGGCGTCGCCCGGCCCGTGCGGCCAATGGAGACCATGATGTCGAGCAACCGGGTGGTGCGCTCCTCGGGCGGGAACTTGAACGCGATGGCCCAACGCGGGGCCCGCGACGTCGCTCCGAGGACCTGGTGCACGGCCAGCTCGTCAACCTTGACCACCACGCCGTCGATCTCGTAGGCGAGGTCGTGGCGCAGATGGGCCAGCTCTTCGCAGCGCGCCACGACGGCCGGGATGCCTTTCACCTGGCGGGCGTCGGGGCTGACCGGGAAGCCCGCCTTCTTCAGCTGCGCCAGGATCCCGGTCTGGGTCGTCGCCGGCCAGTTGCCCCTGGCCGGCGCGCCGTCGACGTAGCCGAGCGCGTAGGCCCAGAAATGGAGCGGCCGTTGCGCCGTGACGCCCGGGTCCTTCTGGCGCAGTGCGCCGGCGGCCGAGTTGCGGGGGTTGACGAAGAGGCGCTCCCCCGCGTCGGCCTGGCGCTTGTTCATCGCCTCGAACTCGGCGACGGGCATGTAGATCTCGCCGCGTACCTCGAGCACGCCGGGGTAGGGGCCGCCGGCCTTGGCGAGCTCCTTGGGCACGTCCTTCACCGTGGCCACGTTGGCCGTGACGTCCTCGCCGGCGACGCCGTCGCCGCGCGTCGCCGCCTGGACGAACCGGCCGCGCTCGTAGGTGAGCGACATGGCGACGCCGTCGACCTTCGGCTCGGTGGAGAAGGGCAGGGTCCCGAGGTCCACGTCGGGGTCCGAGCGCCGCAGCCGCTCGCCCCAGGCGCGCAGTTCGCTCTCGGCGAACGCGTTGTCGAGGCTCATCATGGGCACGCGGTGGCGCACCTCCTGGAAGAGCCCCGAGGGCGGCGCACCCACCTTGTGGGTCGGCGAGTCGGGCCTCGCCAGCTCCGGGTAATCGGCCTCGAGTTGGCGCAGCTCGACTACGAGGACGTCGTACTCGGCGTCGGCGATCTCGGGCGCGTCGAGCACGTGGTACAGCTCGTTGGCCCGGTTGATCAGCTCGCGTAGCTCGGCGGCGCGCGCCACGGCCTCCTTCGGAGCCCGTCCGCCGGCGCCGTCACCGCCGCGCGCCACGGTCAAGCGGCGATGCCCGCGCCGACCACGGCGTCGGGGTCGCAGGCGTCGTAGAGGGCCACCGTCTGCCCCGGGGCGATCGGCCGCTGGGGGTCGTCGAAATGGACGACCAGACTGCCGTCGCCGTGACCGGAGCCGTCGCCGTGACCGGAGCCGCCGCCGTGACCGGAGCCGCCGCCCGAGCCGTCGCCGGAGCCGTCGCCCGAGCCGTCGCCCGCCGCGTCCAGCGTGCACGGCACCGGACGCCCGTGCGCGCTCATCTGCGCCACGGCGCGGGCGCCAGTGGGGAGCGGGCCGTCCACCCACGAAAGCGAGCGTCGGGGCAGGACGACCGACGAACGCAGCACGTCGCGCGCGCTCCCGACCGTCACGCGGCGGCCCACCACGTCGACGTGCGTCACGTAGCGACGGCGGCCGTCGGTGCCGTGTCCCATGCCGCGCCGCTGCCCGACGGTGACGAGCTCGACGGCGGTGACCGAGCCGGCGGGGAGGCCGCGCGTGTCGACGACCTCGGCGGCGTGGAGCGCCATCCGGCCGGCCAGGAAGCCCGGTCGACCCTCCGCACGACCGATGAAGCAGACGTCCTGGCTGTCCGGCTTCGCCGCGGTGCGCAACCCCAGGCGCCGCGCGTGCGCCCGCACCGCGTCCTTGGCCATCTCCCCGACCGGGAACACGACGCGGGACAGCGCGTCCTGTCCGAGCATCGAGAGGACGTAGGACTGGTCCTTCGCCGGGTCGGCCCCCCGGCGCAGCCGCAGACCCGGCGCGCCCTGCCCCGTCACCCGGGCGTGGTGGCCGGTGGCCAACCGGTCGAAGCCGAGGCGGTCGGAACGGCGGAGCAGGACGTCGAACTTCACGGAACGGTTGCACTCGATGCACGGGTTCGGCGTCCGGCCACGGACGTGCGCATCCACGTAGGGCGCGACGACGTGGCGGTCGAAGTCCTCCGTCAGGTTGAAGACGTGGTGCTCGATGCCGAGTTGCTGGGCCACGCGGCGGGCGTCGTCGACGTCGGCCACGGAGCAGCACCCCGAGTCGGAGGGGCCGCCCCACAGCTTGAGGGTGGCGCCGACCACGTCATGGCCCTGCTCGACGAGGAGCGCCGCCGCGACCGAAGAGTCGACACCGCCCGACATCGCCACCAGCACCCGCATGGGACCAGTGTGCCACCGCGGCTCAGCCACACCGGCGCAGCGCCGCCACGACGCCGGGGACGACAGCGACGGCGCGGTCCACCTCGGCAGCCGTGGTCCCGTACCCCAGCGTGAAGCGGATCGCGCCGGCGGCCAGCCCGGGCGACACGCCCATGGCCGCCAGCACGTGACTCGGCTCGAGCGCCCCGCTGGCGCACGAGGAGCCGCCGGAGACGCACACCCCCTCCCGGCCGAGCGCCACCAACAGCTCCTCACGCTCCACACCCGGGATGCAGAAGTGGAGGTGGCCGGGGAGGACGGCCGTGCCGGGCGCGACCGTGCGCACGGCGCCCTCGATCCGGGCGAGCAATCCGACAGCCAGGCGGTCGCGCTCGTTCCCGACTCTCGTCACGGCGACCGCGCGCTCCGACGCCACCAGGCGGAGCGCGGTGGCCAGCCCGACTGCGCCGGCGACGTCCTGGGTCCCGCTGCGCCGCTCGCGTTCCTGCCCGCCACCGTGCTGGCGCGGCGCCAGCGCCACCCGGGCGTCGACCGCGAGCACGCCCGTGCCGGGGGGCCCGCCGAGCTTGTGCGCGCTGAGCGACACCAGGTCGGCACCGGCGGTGACCTCGGCCAGGTCGAGCCACGGGGCGGCCTGCACGGCGTCGGTGAACACGAAGGCCTGCGGGGCCCGCCGCCGCACGGCGTCGACGACGTCACCGACGGGCTGCACGACGCCGGTCTCGTTGTTGGCCGCCATGACGGCCACGAGCGTGGCCCGTGAGGACAGGGCGCGCGCCAGCGCGTCGGGGTCGAGCACGCCCGAGGCGTCGACCGGCAGTTCGCGCCGATCGGCGCCGGCGCACTCGGCCGCCCGGGCCGACTCGCGCACCGCGGGATGCTCCACCGCGGAGTGCAGTACGACCGCCTCCCCACCCACGCGCAGGGCGGCCTCCGCCGTCCCGAGCACGGCCAGGTTGGCGGCCTCGGTACCCCCGGAGGTGAAGACGATGTCGGCGGCGTCGCGGCCGAGGAACACCGCCACCTCGTCGCGCGCCTCCTCGAGCAGGCGACGCGCCCGCTGGGACGGCGGGTGGCTGCCGGTCGGATTGCCCAGCGGCCCGCGGGCCGCCGCGTGGATGTCGGCCATGGCGTCCGCCACCTCGGGCCGCAGCGACGTGGTGGCCGCGTGGTCGAAGTAGGTGGTCGGTGCGCGCGCTGCGTCCGGCCCCGTCACGGGCGCCGCCTCAAGCGATCCAGACGGTCTTGGCGTTGGCGAACTCCTTGAGCCCGAGCTCGGAGAGCTCGCGCCCGTAGCCCGACCGCTTGATGCCCCCGAAGGGCAGCTCGGGAGTCGAGGCCACCATGGCGTTGACGAACACCGCACCCGCCTCGATCCCCTTGATGCAGCGGGCCACCTCTGCCTCGTCGTTCGTCCACACACTCGAGCCCAGACCGAAGGTCGTCGCGTTGGCGGCCGCCAGCGCGGCGTCCAGGTCGGGCACGCGCAGGACCATGGCCACCGGCCCGAAGATCTCCTGTTGCGCCACCGGCATGTCCATCGTCACGTCGGAGAGCACGGTTGGCGCGAAGTACCAGCCGTCGCCCTCGGGCACCTTGGCTCCGGCGTGGACCGTGGCACCCTGGCGCTCCGCCTCGTCCACCTGACCCACCAGCTCGTCGCGCTGGGCCTCGGTCACGATGGGCCCGACGTCGGTGGCGACGTCGAAAGGGTCGCCGACGACCAGCGCGTCCATGGCCTCGGTGAAGCGGTCCAAGAACTCGTCGTGCATCTCGTCCACCACGATGAAGCGCTTGGCGGCGATGCAGGACTGCCCGTTGTTCTGCACCCGGGCGGCGACCGCCGTGCGCACGCACGCATCGAGGTCGGCCGAGGGCAGGACGATGAAGGGGTCCGAGCCCCCGAGCTCGAGGACACTCTTCTTGAGCGCGTGCCCGGCCGCCTCGGCCACGGACATGCCCGCCCGCTCGCTGCCGGTGATCGTGACCGCGGCGATGCGGGGGTCGTTGATGAGGTTCGCCACGTCCTTCGCCTCGACGAAGAGGTTCGTGAACACGCCCCCTGGCAGGCCGGCCCGGCGGAACAGGTCCTCGATCGCCAGGGCGGTCTGCGGCACGTTCGACGCGTGCTTGAGCAGGCCCACGTTGCCGACCATGAGTGCCGGCGCGGCGAAGCGGATCACCTGCCACAGCGGGAAGTTCCACGGCATGACGGCCAGCACCGCCCCGATCGGCTGGTAGTGCACGTATGAGCGCGACGCCGCCGTCGTGATGGGCTCGTCGGCCAACAGGGCCTCCGCATTGTCGGCGAACCACCGCAGCCCGACGGCGCACTTGGAGACCTCGGCCTTGGCGGCGGGGAACGTCTTGCCCATCTCGGTGGTGAGGATGCGGGCGACGTCGGGCACCTCGCCTTCGAGCAGCTCGGCCGCGGTGATCAGGTGGCGGGCCCGCTCGGCATAGGAGGTCTGCCGGTAGGCGGCGAACGCGGCGACGGCACGGTCGAGCAGCGCGTCCACCTCCTCGGGGGTGTGGGTCGGGAAGACCTGCTCCGTCTTGCCGGTGGCCGGGTTGGTGGTGGCGAAGGGCATGAATCAGTTTTACCCGCCCGCGGGGCCACGTCCTCCCGGGCTGTCCCCGCCGACGTGCCCGCCGACGTGCCCGCAGGCGTCCCCGCAGGCGTCGCCGTCGCCGTCCAGCCCGAGATGTGCGGGGACGGCGCGGCGGATGAGCTTGCCGGTGGCGGTGTGGGGCAGGTCGGCGGCCCGCAGGTACGACTTGGGCCGCTTGTACGGGGCGAGGCGGGCCGAGGCGGCGGCCCGCAGGGCCCCCTCGACGGACGCGGCGTCGCACCCGCCCTCGGTCACGAAGGCGACGCAGACCCGCTGGCCCCACCCCTCGTCGGGCCGCCCGAAGACGGCCACCTCCGCCACGCCTTCGACCGCGGCCAGCACGTGCTCGACCTCGGCCGGGGAGACGTTGACCCCGCCGCTGATGATCAGGTCGTGGCGCCGGCCCGTGAGGTAGAGGTAGCCGTCGGCATCGAGCCGGCCGAGGTCACCCACGGTGCAGGCGTCGCCGCGCCAGCCCGCCGCCGTCGCGGCGTCGTCGCGCCAGTAGCGGAAGCGGGCGAAGGCCGGCATATCGCACCAGACGGTGCCGCCCTCGTCCGTCTCGTCGACGAAGAGGCGCCGGCCGGCGCGGGCCCGCCCCACCGAGCCCGGGTGGGCCAGCCACTCGTCCGGGCCGCACACGGTGAACTGCGCCTCGGTCGAGCCGTAGAACTCCCAGAGCGCGCCGTCCGGGACGCGCGCCATGATCCCCCGCTTCACCGACTCGGGACACGGCGCGCCGGCGTGGGCGAGGAGCCGGAGCGAGTCCCACGACTCGTCGTCGTCGAAGGCCGGGTGCTGGAGGATGCGTTGCAGGTGGGTCGGTACCAGGAAGGCGGTGCTGGGACGGTAGCGCCGGAGCACATCGAGCGCGGAGGCGGGGTCGAAGCGGCTGAGCACGACCAGCGACCCGCCGCCGAGGAGGGTGTTGACCGAGAAGCGGATCGACACCGTGTGGTACATCGGCGAGCAGACCATGTGCAGGTCGGCCGGGTCGAAGTGCCAGACCGCGGCCTCGTCCTCGTAGACGGCCCGGGCGGTCGCCTCGTCCCAGATGCCGGCCGTGACGCCCTTCGGACGCCCGGTGGTCCCCGACGTGTAGTGCATCGAGCGGGTCAGCGGGTACGGGGCGAGCTCGGCGGGCCGCGCACCCTCGCCCTCGGTCAGCGACGCCAGCGCCGACGCCGTGAAGACGCGGGCCACCGGCTCGGCGTCCTCGGCCAGCGCGTCGCGCTCCGCGCGGGTCAGCGTGGCGTTGAGCAGCACGGGGATGATCCCGACCCGGGAGGCGCCGAGAACGGCGCAGACGAGGTCGGCCGAGGAGCCCAGGGCGAAGGCCACCCGGTCGCCCTCTTTGTAGCCCCGGGCCAGCAGCGCGCCGGCGGCTCGGCGCTGGCGCGCTTCGGCGTCGGCGTGCTCGAGCAGCTCCACCGTCGGTACCGGCGCGGACGGCAACAGAGGTGGTGGCGGTGACGGCACGGCCGCAGCGTACGTCCGTCCGTGCCAGCATGGCGCGCCGTGGACGAGCGCGACGGGATCGACGAGCCGGCCGGCAACGCCGGCGGGGGCGACGAGGTGGCGCGCGCCGGCGCGCTGCTGGAGCGGGCGCGCCGGGTGGTCGTGCTCACGGGCGCCGGCATCTCGACGGACTCGGGCATCCCCGACTTTCGCGGGCCGCAGGGCGTGTGGACGAAGAATCCCGAGGCCGAGAAGATGGCGATGCTGGAGTACTACGTCAGCGACCCCGAGGTGCGCCGGAAATCCTGGCGGAGCCGGCTGACCTCGCCGGTGTGGGACGCCGAGCCGAACGCCGGGCACCGCGCGCTGGTCGACCTCGAGCGCGGCGGCCGGCTCGACACGTTGGTGACGCAGAACATCGACGGGCTGCACCAGAAGGCGGGGTCCGACCCGGCGCGCGTGGTCGAGATCCACGGCACGTCGCGTGCGGTCGTGTGCCTGCGTTGCGGCGACCGCCAGGAGGCCGAGGCCGTCCACGCGCGCGTACGCGCCGGGGAAGACGACCCTGCCTGCACGGTCGAGGGCGCGGACGGCGCCGCCTGCGGGGGCATCCTCAAGTCGGCCACCATCAGTTTCGGCCAGAGCCTGGTGGCCGAAGACCTCTTCCGCTCAGAGGAGGCGGCGGCCGGCTGCGACCTCCTGCTGGCCGTGGGCTCGACGCTCGGCGTGTTCCCCGCCGCGGGCCTGGTGCCGGTGGCCGTGCGCCACGGGGCGGTACTCATCATCGTGAACGCCGGGCCGACCGAGATGGACGACCTGGCGGACGTCGTGATCAACGGCTCGATCAGCGACGTGCTGCCGGCGATGGTGGCGGGACTGTCCCCGCTCCCCGCCTGAGGACTACTTCTCCGACGCGCTCTCCCCCGCGCCGCCGCCGCCCTTGGCCTTGCGACGGGGCTTGAGGGCGAACCACCAGATGCTGGCGATCGTGCCCAGGGTCACCGCGGCCGCGGCCACCGGCTTGACCACCTTGTGCCTGCCCTTCTCGGCCATCGTCAGACCTTACCCGGCCCTACTCGGCGGGGGACCGGACCGGGCAACGGATCGTCACGTCCCCGACGGTGCCTGCCAGTGCACAAGGTCCGTGCTGCGGGCGATGCCGACCGCGGCGTGCCCCCACCCGCCGAAGCTGGTGAGATCGGTGCTGCCCGCGTACGTGAGGTAATAGGTCGGGCCGTCCTGACACAAGAAGGCGGAGTTGGCGTGCTCGTACCCGACGCTCGAGACGCCCCGCCCCGTGTTCCACGCCTGCGCCGGCAGCTGCAATTGGTACCCGTCGACCCAGTGCAGCCAGCTCGCGGGGGCATCGGGCTCGCCGGCGAGGGTGAACATCCAGGGCTGGTCGAGGGTGTTCGAGGTGGCGACGAGGTGCCAGACGCCGCCGATGGTCAGGAACTCGTAGTTCTCCACGGTGTCGCCGTAGAGATCGATGGCCGGCCGCCCGACGACCTGCCACGGGCCGGCGAGCGAACCGCTCGGCGAACGGGCCACCTCGAAGGCCTGGGGCTGCGACGTCGTCCCGACCTTGTAGCCCAGCATGAGGCCGGTCCGCGTCCACGCGAGCGCGGGGTCGATCATGCGCACCGAGGCCGACGGGTACAGCCGCGGCGCCAGCGCGTGTGGCGACGACCAGTGCACGAGGTCACGCGAGGTCCGGTAGAAGAGCTTGGCCTGTACGGTGCCGGACTCGCCTGGCGGCGAATCGTAGGTGACCACGTACGTCCCGTCGGGCGCGCGGCACGACGTCGGGCGACGCCATCCCTCCCGGTTGCGCGCTGAAGGGCACCGGTGCGGTCCACCGCACAAGGTCGGTGCTCTCGGACGTGGCGATCTGCCAGCGCTGGGCGCCGGCCTTCGCCGTGGGGTGGGTCACGTCGCTGAAAAGCATGTGCCAGCGACCCGCGGCCCAGATCAGCGCCTGGTCCTTGGCGGCCGCGCGCGGGAACGAGAGGACAGGATTGCGCAGTCGTGCCCATGCCACCGTCGGCGGTGGTCCTCCCGGCACGATGCAGGCGTGGTCGGCACCGGCGACGACCGGTGGCGCGCCCGAGGCGCCGGCCGCGGCAGGGCTCGTCCCGCCTGCGAGCGCGCACAGCGCGGCCACGGCGAGCGCGGCGGGTCGCATGCGCATCAGCACAACTGAAAGGGCGCCTCCGGGAAGGCTCAACCGGTGAGGCCAGGAACCGGCTGGTCGGGGACCCGCACGACGACCTCACCGGGCGGCCCGGCGCCGAACGCGAGCTCCAAGACATGGTCGGCCACCCAGGCGGGCGAATTGAAGCGCTGGTCCGCCGCAGCCCGGCGGAAGCGGGCCACTTCGGGAAAGGACGCCTCGTCGCACGCCCGGATCGCGGTCTGCATGTCCGTGTCGACCAGTCCCGGAGACAGCGCGTACGCGGCGAGACCATGGCGGGCCTCCTCCAACGCGACGACGCGGGTGAGCTGGTCCACCGCCGCCTTGGACGCGCAGTAGGCGGCCCAGCCGACGTAGGGCTTCGTCGCCGCCCCGGTCGAGACGTTCACCAGGACGCCCGGGCCCGGCCGGCGGCGGACGTGGGCGGCGAAGACGGCACTGCCATGGAGCACGCCGACGGCGTTCACCTCCATGACCTCGGCCGTGGCAGCCGCATCGAGCTCGGCGAGTGGCCCGATGGGGCCGAGGATGCCGGCGTTGTTCACCCAGAGGTCGATGCGCCCGAAGCGCTCGACGACCGCGGCGGCGAACTGTTCGAGCGCCGCCCGGTCGGTGACGTCCACCGCCTCGCACACCGGCGACTCGGCCGAGACGATGTGCCCGTGGTGCGCGGTCGGGCGTGTGCGCGCCACCAGCGCGGGCCGATGCCGGGCGCACAGGCCGAGGTGCAGTCCAGACCCGGCGAAGTGCACAGCCAGGCCGGCGCCGAGACCCCGGCTGGCGCCGGTGATGACCGCGACCCGGCCGCTGACCGCTGGGGTCATGCGCTCCGACGCATGGAGCGCTCGCGGTGGTAGGCGGCGGCGGCCTCGACGAGCGCGTCGAATGGCCGCTGGTCCATCCCCTCCTCGGGATGCCACTGCACCGCGAGAACGAAGCGGGCGGCCGGCAGCTCCACCGCCTCGACGACGCCGTCGTCGGCGTGCGCGGTGACGACGAGGCCCCGGCCCAGGTCCCGGATCGACTGGTGGTGCGAGCAGCGCACGGTCGTCGTGGGACCGAAGACGGATGCGGTCACGCTGCCGGGCACGGTCGCGACGTCGATGTCGCCGAACACCATGGGCGCGCGCCGGTGGTCGAGGTTGCCCACCACGTCGGGGAGGTGCTGGTACAACGTGCCGCCCAGCTCCACGTTGAGGACCTGGCAGCCCCGGCAGATGGCCAGCACGGGCAGGTCGGCCCGCAGGGAGGCGGCGAGCAGCGCGCGCTCGCTGGCGTCGCGGTTGTCGTCGACCCCCGACACCTCGGGGTCGGGCGCCTCGCCGTAGGCGGCGGGGTCCACGTCTCCCCCGCCGGTGAGCACCAGGCCGTCGAGGACGTCGACGACCTCGTCCGCGCCGGCACCGGGCCCGCCGGGTGCCGAGGCGGGCGGGGGCAGGAGCAGCGGGCGGCCGCCGGCCGCGGCGACCAGCTCGAAGTAGGACTCGGGCAACACGGCGGCGCGGCGTTCCCACGAGCCCCACCTGGTGTCGGCCACGTAGGTGGACACGCCGATGAGGGGGATCGTCCTCACCAGCCCAGCGTACATACGGGCTGGACGGGTGCCCGCGGCAGGGACAACATGGCGCATGCCAGGTCGCGCAGTGATCGACGCCGGGATCGCCGACGGGTCCATCGACACCGTCGTCGTGGCCTTTCCCGACATGCACGGACGTCCGGTCGGGAAGCGGGTGACGTCGGACTTCTTCGCCGCCCACGTGGCGGAGCACGGGATCGAGGCCTGCGACTACCTACTGGCGGTCGACGTCGACATGAACCCGCTGCCCGGCTACCGCTTCACCAGTTGGGACACCGGCTACGGCGACTTCGTGTGCCGGCCCGACTACGACACGGCGCGCCGCATCCCGTGGCTCGAGGGCACGGCCCTGGTGATCGCCGACCTCACCGACGAGGCGGGGACGCCGATCGAGGTGTCGCCGCGGCGCATCCTGCGGCGCCAGCTCGAACGGGCGGCCGAGCGGGGGCTTCGTGTGTGCAGCGCGACCGAGCTCGAGTTCTTCCTCTTCCGGGACACCTTCGAAGAAGCGGCCACCCGCGGCTGGAAGGACCTGACGCCGCACACCTCGACCATCGAGGACTACCAGTTGCTCCAGACGTCACGGGAGGAGTACGTCCTGCGGCGCATCCGCAACGAGATGCGTGCCGCGGACATCCCCGTCGAGTTCTCCAAGGGGGAGGCGGGTCGGGGACAGCACGAGGTGAACGTCACCTACGACGAAGCGCTCGTGACGGCGGACCGCCACCTTGTGTTCAAGAACGGGATCAAGGAGATCGCCGCCCAGGAGGGCCGGGCCTCCACGTTCATGGCCAAGTGGACGATGGACGACGTCGGCTCGTCGTGCCACGTGCACACCAGCCTGTGGGACCTCGAGAGCGGCGCCCCGCTCATGGCCGACGCGTCGCACCCGAGCGGGCTGTCGGCGCTCGCGCAACACTTCCTCGGCGGCCAGCTCCTGGCGGCGAGCGAGCTCGCCTGGTGCGCGGCGCCCACCGTCAACTCGTACCGGCGCTACGTGCCCGGGAGCTGGGCGCCGACCGCGGCGGTGTGGGGCGAGGACAACCGCACCTGCGGCTTCCGACTGGTGGGGCACGGGGCGGGACGGCGCATCGAGTCCCGCATCCCCGGAGCGGACGTGAACCCCTACCTCGTCCTGGCGGCGTCGATCGCGGCCGGCCTCTACGGGATCGACCACGAGATCGACCCCGGCGACCCCTACCCGCGCAACGCCTACGAGGCGACCGACGTGCCGCGCATCCCCTCGACACTGGTCGAGGCCATCGACGCGCTGCGCACCTCCGAGGTCGCCCGAGAGGCTTTCGGGCCCGACGTGCACCACCACCTGCTCAACACCGCTGAGCAGGAGTGGGCCGCCAGCAACCGCCACGTCAGCGATTGGGAGCTGGCCCGCAACTTCGAGCGGATCTGAGCGGCCGGCGCCGGCGCCGGCGCCGGCGAAACCCGGACGCGCACCGGACCCCCGGTATCGTCCGGTCATGCTGCGCTCGCAACTCTGCTCGGCCGAGTCGCTCCGCTCCCCCGAACTACGGGCCTGGGCCGAACGGCTGCGGCCTCTGTGGGCGCACGCGGACCGCGACCGCCGCGAAGTGATGCTCCACCGCAAGATGTGGGAGTGGCTCTTCATCGCCGAGGCCCTGCGCGAGCGGGGCCTCCTGGCCCCCGGCACCACCGGCCTCGGCTTCGGCGTGGGTCAGGAACCGCTGGTGGCCCTCTTCGCCGCCGCCGGCTGCGACCTCGTGGCCACGGACCAGCCGCGGGCGGCCGCGGAGGCGTCGGGCTGGACGGATTCGCAGTCCGAGTGGGCGGCGGGAGTCGAGAGCCTCAACGCGGCCGGGCTCTGCCCCGAGGAGGCGTTCGCAGCGCGGGTGCGGTTCCGCGCCGTCGACATGCACCACATCCCGGGTGATCTGCGCGGCTTCGACTTCACGTGGTCGTCGTGTGCACTCGAGCACCTCGGCACGCTGGGAGCGGGAGCGGACTTCGTCGTCGCGGCAGATGGACTGCCTGCGGCCCGGCGGGGTGGCGGTGCACACCACCGAGTACCTCGTCTCCTCCAACGAGCAGACCGTCGAGGAGGGCGGGACCGTCTTCTACCGGCACCGCGACGTCGAGGAGCTGGTGACGCGGCTCCGGCGCCTCGGCCACGCCATCGACGTCGACTACACCGAGGGCACCACGCCCGACGACCTCCACGTCGACGTGCCGCCCTATTCCGACGTGCACCTGCGCACCGAGCTGAGCGGGTACGTGACGACGTCGCTGGCGCTCGTGGTGACAAAGGGGGCCCGGCGGCCGAGCCGCCTGCGCCGCGCTCATGGGCCGCCCGGCGGCGCGCTGACGCCGCCGCCCTCGCTCAGCTGCCGGCCGGGGTCCCCTGCTGCAACCGCTGCCCGTTGAGCCGCTTGTGGATCCCCTTGGTCTTGTCGTAGAGGTTGATGAACTCCTTCAACCGGTCCGCGTAGACCGCGGCGGTCGCCGGGTCGGGCTCGTACGTGGCCTTGACGACCACCATGCCCGGGATGTCGTCGAGGCGGACGTTCCCGAGCGCCAGGTGGGTCAGCAGCCCCGCGCCGCGCACGTTGGCCAGCACCGGGTCGGCCATCTGGCGCACGGTGCGGCCCGTGGCGTCGGCGTGCATCTGTGACCAGAGGTCGGAATTGGCGCCGCCTCCGACGAAGGCCAGCGAACCGAAGGGGCGTTTGCAGAACTTCTCGACGGCACCGAGGAGCCAGGCCGAGTTGAGGGCCACGCCCTCGAAGACGGCGCGCACCATGTCGGCGCGGCTGGACGACAACGAGAGGTTGTGGAAGCCGCCACGGATGGTGTGGTCGTCCACCGGCGAGCGCTCGCCGTTCAGCCAGGGGGTGAAGAGGACTCCGCGGGACCCGGGCGGCACGGCGCCGGCCATCTCGTTCAGCGTCCCGAAGACGTCGTCCGGCACGTCGGGGCCTCCGAGCGCGTCGTCGGGGAAGAGCACGTTGTCGCGCAGCCAGGTGAGGCAGGCGCCGCCGGTCTCGTGTTCGTCCGCGACGAGGTAGCGCCCGGGGATGCCCGACGGGATGGACGCGATGTTGGTCAACGCGTCGGTCTTCTTGAAGGGTACGTGGCAGCTGATCCAGCTCGACGTACCGATGTAGAGGTGTCCCTCGAAGTCGGCCACGGCACCGGACCCGACGGCCGCCGAGTGCAGGTCCCCCGTGCCGGCCACGACCGGTGTCCCGGGGAGCAGGCCGAGCTCGCCCGCCGGGCCGGCGGCGAGACCGCTCAGCACGCTCCCGGTCGGCACCAGGTCGGGCAGCTTGGTGCGCTCGAGGCCGGCCAGCTCGATCAGCGAGTCGTCGTACGCGATCGCCGCGATGTTGCGATTGTCCGTCACCCAGTGCACGGTGATGGAGTCGTGCGAGGCCCGGGCGAGGCCGGTGAGGCGCAGATTGAGGTAGTCGACGGGCTCGAGAAACACCGACGCCGCGGCGTACACGTCGGGGCGCTGGGCGCGCAGGAAGTGGATGTGGCCCACGGGGTCCTTTCCCGAGAGGCTGGGGATGCCGCCCGTCCGGCGCACCCAGCGGGCCAGCTTCGAGGCGGAGTAGCCCTGGATGTTGAGCGAGCCGCGGACGGTCTCGCGAACGGCGCGGGCGCCCCGTGAGTCCATCCAGCTGATGGCCGGCCCGATGGCCTGCCCGGCACCGTCGACCGGCACCGTGCCCGACCACTGCGCAGTACACCCGACGCCGACCACCCGCTCGGGCGCCACGCCACTGTCGGCCAGCGCCTGTTGCGCGGCGGCCACCATGGCGTCCCACCACTCTCCGGGCGCCTGTTCGGCGCCACCGTCACCGGTCAGGGTAATCCCGACGGGCCGGAACGTGTGGGCCGCAATACGGCCGGTGGCCGACAGCACCGCCACCTTCGGGCCACCCGTGCCCAGGTCGACGGCCAGGACGTACGTCGCCGCGGGGCCCTCCGCTTCGACAGAACGGACCTCGGTGGCCGGCACGGCGGGGAAGCGTACCCACCGGACCGGCCACCGATCGCCCCGCTCCCGCGTCGGACCGCGGGGCAGGTCCTCACCCCCCGGTCAGTCGGCCAGGCTGGCTTCGACCTCGACCTCGATCACGACCTTGTTGCCCACCACGACGCTGCCGTCGAGCAGCGAGTGGTTGAAGCTGACGCCGAAGTCGCGCCGGTCGATCTCCGCCGAGGCGGAGAAGGCGACGACCGACTTGCCCTCCTGCATGGACTGCCCTTCGCCCAGGAACTCCAGGTCGAAGTCCACCGGACGGGTGATGCCCCGGACGGTGAGGTCGGTGCTCAGAATCCAGAGGTTCTCGCGGACCCGCTTCAGGCCGGTGCTCTTCAGCTCCAGGGTCGGGTAGTTGGCCACATCCAGGAAGTCGTTGGTGCGCAGGTGGTCGTCCCGCATCGACTGGTTGGTGTGGATGCTGGCGGCCTGCACGGTCGCCTCGACGGTCGACTCCTCAGGGTTCTCGGCCACGGTGAACGTGCCTGCTACCTCGGTGAAACGCCCTCGGACCTTCGTCCCGATGAGGTGGCGGGCGACGAACCCGACCTCCGTGTGGGCAGGGTCGATGGTGTAGACGCCGGCCTTGGGAACGACTGCAATGCTCGTTTCAGTAGTCATTTCTCTTCTCCTTGTGGCTTCTCGTACTTCGTTGACAGTATAATATCTGATTATACAGATACTTGTCAATCAGGGATACTAGGAATCGGAGTAGCATTCGGGGGAGACTGGAGGCTGGAGAGGGATATGGGAACGGCGACCATCTCGACACAAGGCGGGAACGAAGACCACGTCGAGCCGCACTCCAACGAGGGTGACGGCGGGGGGACCTGTGGCGTCCTCGCCCAGATGCAAGACGAGCGGATCCAGCTGATGGGCCTGCTCGTGCGGACGCACCGTCGCCTCACCGACGCCCTCGGGCGAGAGCTCGAGCAGACAGTCGGGATCCCTCTGGTGTTCTTCGACGTCTTGATCCACGTCGGCGCGGCGCCCGACGGCCAGCTGACGATGAGCCGCCTCAGCAACGACGTGGCCCTGACCACCGGGGGCGTGACACGCCTGGTGGACCGGATGGCCGAGGCGGGACTGGTAGCCCGGCAGAACTGCCCGAACGACCGCCGGAGCGTCCATGTCGTGCTCACGCCCGTCGGCCGCGCCACGCTCGAGCGGGCGGTGGCCGCGCATGTCGACGGCATCGAGCGGCACCTGATGGCGCACCTCGATGACGGCGACCGCGCCGCGCTCGAGGCCGTGCTGACCAAGCTCCTCGACGCCGGCTGCTGACGCCCGCCCGGCCCTCCGGTCAGCGGCCGGGCCCTCGCTACGGTGGGCCCCGATGACCGATCGGCTGCGCGACAAGGTGGCGATCGTCACCGGGGGTGGTGACGGCATCGGACGGGGTGTCGTCCGGCGCTTCGCCAAGGAGGGAGCCCGGGTCCTGGTGGCCGAGATCGACGACGACACCGGCCGGCAGGTCGCCGCGGCGTGCCGCGACGAGCTCGGGGCGGACGTCCACTTCGTGCACACAGACGCCAGCGAGAAGAACGACGTCGTCGCGATGGTGGCCTCCGCGCTCGACACCTGGGGGACGATCGACGTGCTCGTGAACAATGCGTGGGGCGGGGGTGCGCTCGGGCGTATCGAGGCCACCACCGACGAGCAGATGCAGTGGGGATTCTCCATGGGGCTGCTCGGCCCCTTCTGGGGCATGCAGGCGGTCCTGCCCGTCATGAAGGCCAAGCGGGACGGGGCCGTGATCAACATGTGCTCCCTCAACGGGGTCAACGCGCACATGGGCACCGTGTCCTACAACGTCGCGAAGGAGGCGCTCCGCAGCGCCAGCAGGACGGCGGCACGCGAGTGGGCCCCGTGGCAGATACGGGTCAACGTCATCTGTCCGGGCGCCAAGACCGCCGCGTCCCGCGCCGCCTTCGCCGCGCACCCCGAGCTCGAGGCGGCGGCCGACGCATCCAACCCGATGGGCCGCCTCGGTGACCCCGAGGAGGACATCGCACCGGTCGCCGTGTTCCTCGCCAGTGACGACGCCCGCTACGTGACGGGCAACACGCTCTTCGTCGACGGGGGTGGCCACATCAACGGCGTGCCGTGGGCACCCGACCTCGGCGACTGACGGGCCCGGCCGGGTTATGACCGGGCGACACCGCGTGCGGTGGCTGTTCCACTCCACGGCCATGGTGGCCGACTACGAGCTGGCCGTCAGGAACCTGGGCACCCTGGTGGGGTTGACGGTGCTCGAGTACGGGGAGTCCACCGAACCGGGGATCGGGCGCCGGGGCGGCATGGCGTGGGCCGGTGACAACGCGATCGAGATCGGCCAGCCCATCGTCGAGGGCGCGGCGGCCCATTTCGTGTCTCGTTTCGGTGGCGGCCTGCACTCGGTCGCGCTCCAGGTGGAGGACCTCGCGGCGACGATAGCGCACCTGGAGTCGCACGGGGTCCGCGTCGCGGCGCGCCCGCGGCCCGAGATGTGCTTCACCGACCCGGGCGACACCGGAGGCGTGTTCCTCCAGTGGAGCACCTTCGAGCTCCCCGTCGATCCGCGCTTCGGTGGCGCCCTCCCTGTGCCGGCGCCCCACGTGCTAGCGCCGGCGACCCACCACGCCTTCGTCGGCGCGCTGGTCGAGGACCCAGGCGGGTGGGCCCAGCGGTTCGCCCGGCTGCTCGGCACCGTCGTCACCTTCGAGCGCTCCGACGCCGCGCTCGGCCAACCCCTGGCCGGGGTGTCGCTGGGGGACTGCACCCTCGCCCTCTACCGGCTGCCCGCGACCGTGGCCGAGGGCCTGGCCCTGTGGGGGCGTCCCTCCGCGCGGGCCCGCACCCACCTGTTGGCTCTCCGCGTCGACGATCTGAGCGCGGCGGTGCAAGCAATGGCCGACGCCGGCGTGGGCGTCGTCCGCGCCGACCCCGATCTCGTCGTGCTCGACCCGGCCGTGACCGGGGGCGTGCAGGTCGCGCTCGACAGGGGAGCTGCTCCTCGGTGACCCGCGCCTCGCCGCGGCACAGCCGTGAACGAGGTCGGTGCTGGTCGGGCTGGATGGACAGGAAGACAGGAAATCGGCGGCCTCACACGTTCATAGTTGAACGGTGAGCGGACGGTAATCCTCGGGTCCCGCGGGAGAGGACGTCGCCCGACCTACGGGCGAGGCTCGTCGACGCGCTCGATCCAGACGCGGACCGGTTCGGTCAGGAGGTCGTCGTCCAGGTCCAGCACGGTGCCCTCGCCGGCGCCCGGTCCCTCCACGATCTCGACCGCCAGGACCTCCCGGGCGATGAAGCCGAAGTGCTCGGCGAGGTCGTCGAGGCCCACGACGTGCAGCCGGATGCGGTCGGACACCTCGAGCCCGCTCGTCTTGCGCAGGTCCTGCACGAGGCGCACCACGTCGCGCGCGAGCCCGCGCCGGCGCAGGTCGTCGTCGATGGTCAGGTCGAGGGCGACCACCTCACCCCCCTCCCGCGAGACGGCGAATCCCTGTTGCGGGCGGACCCGCAGTTGCAGGTCCTCGGGGGAGAGCGCCACGCGCTCACCCTCCAGCGTCACGGCGACGGACTGTCCGGCCTCGAGCGCGGCGGCCGCGGCGGCGGTGTCGAGTGCCGCCAGCGCGCCCCGCAGCAGCTTGACCCGCTCTCCGAGGCGTGGCCCCAGCGTGGAGAAGTTCGGGACCAGCTCGAACTCGATCACCTCGCTCAGCTCGTCCGCGGTGTCGATCTCGTCGACGTTGAGCTCGTCGGCCACGATGTCGCGCAGGATCTCCGGCGCGTCCGGGGGCAAGAAGACGAGCGCCCGCCGGAGCGGCTGGCGCACCTTGACCCCCGCCTCGCTGCGCGCGGCCCGGCCGAGGGAGGTCAGCCGGCGGGCCAGCTCCATCTGGGACTCGAGGCCGGAGTCGAACAGTTCGGGCGCCGGAGCGGGCCAGTCGGCCAAGTGGACCGACTCGGCCTCGCCCGCTGCGGTCAGCTGGCTCCACATGGCGTCGGCGACGAAAGGGCACAGCGGCGCCAGCAACCGGGACAGCGTCGTGAGCGTCGTGTGCAGCGTCGCCTGGGCGGCCAGCGTGTCGCTGGGAGGTGCATCCGGGTCGGTCCGCCAGAAGCGGCGGCGGCTGCGGCGGACGTACCAATTGGAGAGGTCGTCGACGAGACGACCGAGCGCCTGAGCGGCGTCGAACGGCTCGTAGCCGCGCAGCGCCGTCGTCATGGTCGCCGTGGTGCCGGCCAGGCGGGACAGGATCCAGCGATCGAGGGCACCGCGCGTGGCCGGCGGCGGGACGGCGGGGTCCGCCGGGTCGAACCCGTTCAGCGAGGCGTACGTGGTGAAGAAGCTGAACGTGTTCCACAACGTCAGCAGCATGTCGCGCTGCGCGGTGTCGATGGCGCCGAGGGTCGCCCGCGTCGGCGTCCAAGGCGAGCCCTGGCTGAACATCCACCAGCGCATGGCGTCGGCGCCCCGCGTGTCGAGGATCTTCCAGGGGTCGATGATGTTGCCGATCGTCTTGGACATCTTGCGCCCGTCGGCGTCGACGATGTGGCCGAGGCAGACGACATGGCGGTACGGGCTCTCGCCGAAGACGATCGTGTTGATGGCCAGCAGCGAGTAGAACCAGCCGCGCGTCTGGTCGATGGCCTCGGAGATGAAGTCGGCCGGGAAGGTGAACGCCTCCGCCGAGCCGGGGACGTGCGGGTAACCCACCTGGGCGGCCGGCATGGAGCCGGAGTCGAACCACGCGTCGATCACCGGTTCGACGCGGCGCGCCACGGCGAGCTCGTCGTCGTCACCTTCTGCCGCGCACGTCGCACAGGGGAACGTGATCTCGTCGATGATCGGACGGTGGGGGTCGATGCCGGTGACGTCGCGCCCGCACAGGTCCGAGAGCTCCCGGAGCGACCCGACGCAGCGCAGATGGCCGCGTCCGCAGCGCCAGATGGGGAGGGGCGTGCCCCAGTAGCGGTCCCGCGAGAGCGCCCAGTCGACGTTGTTGGCCAGCCACTCGCCGAAGCGCCCGTCGCGGATGTACTCGGGGTGCCAGTCCACCGTGGCGTTGGCCGCCAGGAGGTCGTCCTTGCGGGTGGACGTGGCGATGTACCAGCTCGGCTTACCCCAGTAGATCAACGGCGTGCGGCAGCGCCAGCAGTGCGGGTACGAGTGCACGTAGGGGAAGCGGCGGATGAGGAGACCGGTGGCCTCCAGGCGGTCGTTGATGTCATGGTTGGCCGCGCGCACGTCACGGCCGGCCAGCCAGCCGATCGCATCGGTGAAGCGGCCGTCCGGCCCGACCGGATTGAGCGAGGGCAGCCCGCTGTCGCGCCCGATCTGGCGGTCGACCTCGCCGAAGGCAGGCGCCAGGTGCACGAGACCGGTCCCCTCCTCGGTGGTGACGTAGTCGGCCGGCACGACGCGCCACCCGTCCGCCCAGGGGGGCGGGTCGAGGTCGTCGAAGGGGCGCAGGTAGTGCAGCCCGACGAGCGCCGCGCCCGGCAGCCGCTTGGTCACACGAGCGCGGGCGCCCTCCCCCAGCACGTGGTCGACGAGCTCGTCGGCCACGATCATCCCGTCCACCACGGCGTAGGTCAGCTCCGGGTTGACCGCGACGCCCGTGTTGGAGAGGAGCGTCCAGGGCGTCGTCGTCCACACGGCCAGCCACTCGGCGTCGCCGACCACGGCGGGATCCGGGTCGACCAGGCGCAGGCGCACGTAGGCCGACTCGTCCTCCTCGTCGCGGTAGACGTCGGGCTGGCCCAGCTCGTGGCTGGACAACGCGGTGCCACAGCGCGGGCAGTACGGGACGACCTTGAGGTCCTCGTAGAGCAACCCCTGGTCGAAGAGCTGCTGGAGGTGCCACCAGACCGACTCGATGTACGTCGGACTGAGCGTCCAGTACGCCGTGTCCATGTCGACCCAGTAGCCGATGCGGGTCGTCAGCCGCTCGAACTCGTCGACGTAGGAGTACACCGACTCGCGGCACAGCCGGATGAACTCGGTGATCCCCACCTGGTCCTCGATCTGCTTCTTTCCCGTGATGCCGAGCTTCTTCTCGACCTCGACCTCGACCGGGAGCCCGTGGGTGTCCCACCCGGCCCGGCGGGCCACGAAGAACCCGTCCATGGTCCGGAAGCGGCAGAAGAGGTCCTTGTAGACCCGGGCCCAGGCGTGGTGCAGGCCCGGGAGGCCGTTGGCCGTCGGCGGGCCCTCGTAGAAGACCCACGGCGGCGCGTCCCGCCGCTGCTCCATGGAACGGGGGAACACGCGGTGCTCCGCCCAGCGGGCCAGTTCGGCCTGCTCGAGGGCGACGAAGTCGATGTCGGCGGGGATGGGAGAGAACACGGGAGGCGGAAAACGGCGGCGGGAAAGGGCAACCCGGCCGTTTCGGAAAGGATAGAGGCTGTGCAACGGCCCACTTTCGTTCTTCGCGCCGGCCTCGCCCTCGGGCGAGAGGACGCGGCGGGAGCGGGGCCGCGCTGGGTCGTGACCCGGGCCGAGGCGGAATTGGTCGCCCGCTACGGGAGCCTCGACGACAGCGAGCAGGCACTGACCCCGGCGCTGTTCGACCCGCCCGCCGGCGCCTTCGTCGTCGCCCGCATCCCCGAAATGGAGACCCCGGCGGGAGGCGTGGGCGTCCACACGGTCGGGCCCGCGCTCGGCGAAGTCAAGCGGCTCTGGGTCGATCCCACCTGCCGGGGCCGAGGTGTGGGCCGTGCCCTCATGGTGGCGCTCGAGCACGAGGCACGCGTCCTCGGCCTCGGCACCCTGCGGCTCGGCACGGGCGACCGCCAGCCCGAGGCCATCGCCCTGTACCAGTCGGCCGGATGGGTGCGCGAGCTCCTCGATGACGACGGCACGACGCTGCCGTCGTGGTACTTCCGCTTCGCCAAGCGCCTGTCCTGATGCGCGCCACCCCCGCCTTCGAGGTCGTGTGCGAGATCGAGCCGGCGACGACGCCCGACCTCAAGCGGGTGCGGCATCAGATCGGCGTCCTGAGCCCGATCGCCAGCGCATTCCTGATCCCCGACAACCACATCGGCCGGGCCACCGTCTCGAGTGTCGCCGTGGCGCACGAGGTGGAGGCGATGGGCGGGCGCTCCATCGCGTGCCTCAACGCCCGCGACCGAAACCTCCTCGGCTTCCGACGTGACCTCCTCACGGCGGCCGCCTACGGGGTGGATCAGTTCCTCTTCGTCTACGGGGACGATCCGGCCGCCGGGGCCCGCACCAGCGAGCTCACCGTCCGGACCATGCTCGAGGAGGGCCGCGCGGTACGCGGCGACGCTGCCGGCGGGGGCCGGCGCCATGCGCTTCGGGGCGGCCACGGGGCTGCGGCCGCTGCCGGCCTGGAAGCGGGACGCCGACTTCCTCTTTGCGCAGGTGGGTTTCTCGCTCGACGACCTCCTGGCCTGGCGGTCCCGGGTGGACGTCGACGTCCCCGTCTACGCCGGCGTCATCGTCGTGGCCAGCCCGAAGATGGCCCGCACCCTCGAGCTTCCCGGCGTGACCGTCCCCGACGAGCTCGTCGAGCAGCTCGAGCGCGACCGCAACGCCGGCGTCGACGCGGCCTGCGACCTCGTCGCCGCCATCCGCGACTCCGGGGCGTTCGACGGCGCGCACCTGATCCCCGTGGCGCGCTATCGCGAAGTGGCGGCTCGCCTCGAGCGGCTGCTCTGAGCTACGGAGGCACCTCGGGCCCATCGTGGGCGCCCGGCGCCAGGCGCCGGGCGAGCTGGTCCAAGGCGGCCCCGTCCACGTCGAGGAGCGAGTCGACCACGAGGTCGGCCAGTGCGAAGGCGGGGTGGTGGCCCTCACCGGGCTCGGGGACGGCGATGCAGGCCATGGTGGCCGCCTTGGCCGCCAGCACGCCGGCCGGCGCGTCCTCCCACACGAGGCACCGCTTCGGACGGGCACCCAGTCTGGCCGCCGCCGTGAGGAACACGGCCGGGTGCGGCTTGCCGTACTCCTCGTCCTCCGCCGAGTGGATGAGCGCGAAGCGGTCGCGCAAACCGAAGTGCGCCAGCGCGGCGTCAATCAGGCGGTACTCCGACGACGACGCCACGGCCAGCGCCCAGCCTCGCTCTGCGCACAGGTCGATGGCGTGTTCGGCGCCAGGCTTGAGCGCCCCCTTGGTGACGATGAGCTCGATCACGCGGTCGACGATCGCCACGGCGACGTCGTCGGGCGCCGGATCATTGCCCCAGGGGTAGAGCCCGTGCCAGTGCGCGGTGACCTCGTAGACGAACATGCCCTTCGTCGTGCGGCAGCCGTCGCTGGACAGCGGCACGCCGAGACCGCCGAGGATCTCGATCTCGGCCTCGTGCCAGAGCACCTCGGAGTCGATCAGCAGCCCGTCCATGTCGAAGATGGACGCGGTGAACCCCGCCGGAACGGGGGGTGGTGGGCTCAAGCGGCGAGCTGCGCCTCGATGTCACCCACGATGGCCGGGTCCTCCGGCTCAACCTGGGGCCGGTAGCGCGCCACGATCTCGCCCTTGGGGGACACGAGGAACTTCTCGAAGTTCCACGTGATGTCGCCTGCCTTGCCCTCGGCGTCTTCCTTCTCCGTGAGCTCGGCGTAGATCGGGTGCCGGTCCTCGCCGTTGACGTCGATCTTCTCCATCAGTGGGAAGGTCACCCCGTAGGTCGCCGAGCAGAACTGCGCGATCTCCTCCGGCGTGCCCGGCTCCTGGCCCATGAACTGGTTGCTCGGGAAGCCGATGACCGAGAAGCCGCGGTCGCCGTACGTCTTCTGCAGGCGCTCGAGCCCCTCGTACTGCGGGGTCAGTCCGCACTTGGAGGCCACGTTGACCAGTAGCAGGGTCTGACCGGCGTAGTCGCCGAGCTTGGCGTCGCCGCCCTGAAGGGTGTGGATGGGGATGTCGTAGAGAGCCATGGCCCGACCCTACCGGGCAGGGGGTCGGGCGCGCCCGGTCCCGCCTATCGTGGCCAGCGTGCACGCCGCAGTGATCCGGGACGGCCACCTGCATTGGGAGGAGCGTGACGACCCGGTGGCGGCCGACACCGAGTTGTTGGTGGCGGTGCGGGGGGCCGGCGTCAACAACGCGGACATCGCGCAGCGGGCGGGCGCGTATCCAGCGCCCCCCGGCTGGCCTCAGGACATCCCGGGCATGGAGTTCGCCGGTGAAGTGGTCCGGGTGGGCCGGCAGGTCATGGCGTTCGCACCGGGTGACCGGGTCATGGCCTTGGTCGGAGGCGGGGCGCAGGCGACACTGGCCGTCGTCGACGAGTCCCATGCTTTGGCTGTCCCCGACGATCTGTCCTGGCCGCAGGCTGGGGGGTTCCCCGAGGTGTTCTGGACCGCCTACGACGCGCTGTTCACGCAGGCGGGCCTCCGCATGGGCGAACGCGTCCTGGTCTCGGGCGCGGCGGGCGGCGTCGGCACGGCCGGCGTGCAGCTGGCCGCGGCGACGGGCGCGGTGGTCGTGGCGACGGTGCGCGACCCGGCCCGGCGGGCGGCGGTGGCCGCGCTGGGGGCCGACGTGGTGGTGGCGCCGGGCGAGGAGCTGGCGTACGGGCCCTACGACGTCGTGCTCGAACTGGTCGGCGCCCCGAGCCTGACGGCGGCGCTGCCGGCGCTGGCGACGGGCGCGCGGGTCGTCGTCATCGGCATGAGTGGCGGCGCACAGATCGACCTCAATCTGTTCTTGCTCATGGGGAAGCGGGCGCGCCTCGGGGGCTCGATGCTGCGGTCGCGGAGCCGGAGCGAGAAGGCGAGTGTGGCGGCGGCCGTGGCCCACCACGTGCTGCCGCTCCTGGCGTCAGGGCGGATCAGCGTCCCTGTGTGCGACACCTTCCCCCTGGCCGAGGCGGAGACGGCATACGAGCGCTTCGTCGAGGGGGCGAAGTTCGGCAAGGTGGTCCTCGTCGATTGATCGAAGCCGTCCTCTTCGACGGGGACCAGACCCTGTGGGACTTCGAGCACGTCATGTGCGAGGCGCTCGTCGCGGTGTTGGCCGAGCTCCGCGTGGCGCGGCCCGGTTCCTTCGCGGATGCGCTGACGTGGCACGACCTCCAGCACGACCGGATGGTCGTGGCGGAAGCATTGGCAGGGGTCGAGTACAACCTGGCCCGTCTGCGCGTGCTCGGGTTCTCCCGCACGCTCGAACGACTCCGCGCGGCGCAGGGCGGTGACGAGGATGCGGACGCCGAGCTGGCCGCGGCGGTCGCAGCGTCCTACTTCCGTCACCGCGACCGCGATCCTGCGCTGTTCGACGACACCGTCCCCTGCCTGCAGGCGCTCCGCCCGCATTACCGTCTCGGACTGCTCTCCAATGGGAGCCGGCTGCCCGAGACCGTCGGCCTCACCGGCTACTTCGACTCGGTGGTGTTCGCGCAGGACCATCGTGTGGCCAAGCCCGACAAGGGGATCTTCGAGGTGGTCGAGCGCGAGCTCGGGCTGACGCCGGACGCGTGCATCCTGGTCGGCGACCATCCGGTCAACGACGTGGCCGGCGCACAGCGCGCCGGCTGGCGCGCGGTGTGGCTCGACCGCGACGACGCCGGCCTCCCCCCGGACGCGGACGCGATCCCCGACGCCGTCGTGCAGTCGCTCGACGAGTTGCCCGGCGTCCTCGAGCGGCTGCGCTGAACGACCCCGTTCCGATCATCCCGCCGTCGGGAGATGCGTGCGGGGTCGTTGCTGCCCTACCTGGGCGCTCAACCGTAGGATATAGACAATCCGATATACTCCAGGAGTGAGCGCAGCGACGGTCATTCGCAACGTCCGGCGCCGACAGGGGTTGAGCCAGGCCCAGTTGGCCCGGCGTGCCGGCACCTCCCAGCCGGTGATCTCCGCCTACGAGCACGGGCGGCGTGATCCCAGCTACGAGACCCTGCGCAAGCTCGTCGAGGCCGCCGGGGAGCGGCTGCGGCTCGACGCCGTGCCCACCGGCAACGACCTCCTGCCGCCCGCCGACGTCGAGGAACACGCTCGACGCCTGCTCGACGTGCTGTCGCTGGCCGACGCCATCCCGGTCCGGCGCCCTGACCCCGTGCTCCACGCTCCACGGCTCGTCTCGCGGTGTCCGCGCTGACCCTGGCCGGCCGAGTCTTGGCGATCGAGGAGGCCCTCGCCCAGGTTCCCCATGCCTTCGGAGGAGCGCTCGCGCTCGGCGTACTACGCCGAACCGCGGGCGACGATCGACATCGACCTCAACGTGTTCGTGCCTGCCGAGCAGTTCGCCGACGTCGCCGTTCCGTTCGCTCGGCTCGGGGCCGCGACTGGTGATCCGGCCGTCGAGGCGATCGCCCGCCGCGACGGCCAGGTCCGGGTGATGTGGGACAGGACGCCGATCGACCTCTTCTTTTCCTACGACGCGTTCCACGACGCGGCCTCGGGAGCGTTGCACTCCGTGCCCTTCGGTGACGGGAGGATCCCGATTCTCGCTGCAGACCATCTCGTGGTCTGCAAGGTCATCTACAACCGACCACGGGACTGGGTCGACATCGAGGCGATGTTGGCCGCTGGGGCAGACGTGCGCGCCGCCGAGATCCTGCGATGGGTCGGGCGGATCGCGGGCGACGAGGACCCGCGCTACGACAGGATCGCGGCGGTTTTGACCGGCCGCTGATCACCGGGCGCCCCTCGTCGAGCGCCCGGTCAGCGGGTCAGGATGACGACGCCGGCGTTTGCCCCGCGGCCGACCGTGTGCGCCAGCGCGGTGCGGGCGCCCTCGATCTGGCGCGGGCCGCTGTCGCCGCGCAGCTGGCGCACGAGCTCGACCACCTGGCCCAGGGCCGAGGCGCCCAGGGGCTCGCCCTTGGAGAGCAGGCCGCCGCTCGGGTTGACGGGAAGGCGGCCGCCCATCGCGGTGGCACCCGAGTCGAGCAGCGCGGCCGAACCGCCCGGCTCGCACAGGCCGAGCTCTTCGCAGGACTGCAGCTGGCGGGCGGCGTCGGTGTCCTGGCACTCCACCACGTCGAGGTCGGCGGGACCGAGGCCGGCCTCCTCGTAGGCCGCGGCGGCGGCCAGCGTGCTCGGCGCCGGCACGTCGTCGGAGGCCAGGCCGGACAAGGGCGTCGACTCGCTCAGGACGGGGCCTGGCACGTGGGACCGCAGGACGGCCGAGGCCAGCGTCACCGGCGTCCCCTCCCCCGCGAGGTCGCTGCGGCGCAGCACGACGGCCGCTGCGCCCTCGTTGGGCGAGCAGAGCATGAACAGATGGAGCGGCTCGCACACCACGCGCGACGCCAGGACATCCTCGAGCGTCGTCTCCTTTTGGAACATGGCGTCGGGGTTCGCCGTGCCGTTGTGACGGTTCTGCACGACGACGCGCGCCAGGTGGTCCTTGGTGACCCCCGACGTCTGCATCAGGCGCTGCGCCCGCAGTGCGAAGAAGGCGGGCGTGGCGGCCAGGCCGGCCTCCTCCTGCCAGGGCTCGAAGAAGGAGGAGCGGATGATCCCCTTGGGCATTTTCTCGGTGCCGAAGACGAGGACGGTGTCGTACTGACCCGCCCCGATCGCGGCGGCCGCCAGCATCAGCGCCGCGCCACCGCTGGCGCAGCCGGCCTCGACGTCGAGGATGGGCATGCCGGTCATGCCGAGGCGACTGAGCACCTTGTGCCCGGTGGCCACGCCGCCGTAGGCCGTCCCGCAGAAGGCGGCCTGGAAGCCGCCCTTGCCGACGCCCGCCTCGCGCAGGGCGGCCCGCACCGCCACCACGCCCATGTCGGTGGTCGACACGCCGTCGAAGCGCCCGAAGGGGTGCAGGCCGACCCCGGCGACCGTGACGCCGCTCATCGGCCCGCCGCGGCGAAGGCAAAGGTGACGACGTCGTTGCCGCTGGCGTCGGTGCGCAGCGGGACGACACGGAGCTCCATGGGCTGGCCGGCGACCAGGGCGGCCGGGTCGCTCTCGGTCAACCGGCCGATGACGCGCACGCCCTCGGGCAGCTCGACGATGCCGACGCCGAACGGCACCTCGCCCTCGTAGCCAGGGGGTGGGGCAGTGACGGCCGTCCAGGCCCACAGCGTGCCGGGACGCGCCAGCTCGACCGGCTCGGGGTCCTCGGCCGAGCAGTACGTGCACACGTCGGCGCGCGGGAAGAGGACGTTGCGGCAGTGTGTGCAGCGGCTGGCCAGGAGCGTCGGCGGTTCACCATCGGTGAAGAGACCATTGCGGACCATGACACGCACGGCCACTCAGTCCTCGAGCTCGACCAGCTCGACCGCGTCGAACTCCCAGTAGGTGCGCAGGGCGGCGATCTTGCCGGCTCCGTCACTCCGGTAGGTGTAGACACCGCTGACGACGGCCTCGTGCGTGCCTCCAGCCAGCCTGGTGCGGATGATGCCCACTTCGGCCGCCTCGTCCCCGCACAGGTAGGACTCGGTGAACTCGAACTTGATGGCCTCACTGTTGGCGATGACACTGTCGTAGAAGGCAGCGATGCGCTCGCGGCCGTGATGGCCCTTGCCCTCGGGGTCGAACGGCGACGGGCCGATGGGGTCGGCGACGACGGCGTCCTCGGCGAAAAGCGCGAGCCAACCCTCGCGGTCGCCAGCGGCCACCGCAGCGCGGGAGTGGATACCGAGCTCGCGGGCATTGAGCACCTCGTCAGCCATCATGTCCTCCTTTCGTCGCGGACCTTGGGAGACGTTCTAGCGGACCTTGGCGATGACGTCGTCGGCGAAGCGCGCCAGGTTGTCGACCTTCGTCTGCAACGACTCGGTGTCCTGCTCCACGCCGTAGGGCCAGCGGAAGCCCACGATGACGTCGGTGACGCCGAGCTCCTCGAGCCGGCGCACCCCGTCAGGGCTGTACGCGTCGAGCGAGATCACGTGCGTCTCGAACGGCTTGGTATCGGTCCCGTATTCTTTGCGTAGCTCTCCGAGACGTGCCAGCAGACCTGGCAGGTCGGCGGGGTCACCGCCGCCGTGCAGCCACCCGTCGCCGTCGACGGCGGCTCGTTTGAGGGCGGCCTCGTGGTGCCCGCCGATGAGGATGGGCACGGGACGGCTCGGCGTCGGGCACATCTTGACGGAGGGCACGTCGAAGATCTCGCCATGGAACTCGAAGAAGCCGCCGGCCAGCAGGCCGCGCATGACGGCGATCTCCTCGTCCATGCGCTTGCCGCGGCGCTCCCAGGGCACGCCACAGATCTCGTAGTCCTCGGGCCAGGGGCTGGTGCCCACGCCAAGGACGAGACGGTTGTTCGTGAGCACGGCGGTCGAGCTGACCTGCTTGGCGATCAGCACCGGGTGGCGGATCGGCAGCTTGATGACGAAGGTGACGAAGCGGATTCGATCGGTCACCGCGCCCATGGCCGGGATGAGCGAGAACGGCTCGAGGAAGGGCTTGTCCTCGAGGAACTCGCGGGAGCCGTCGGGATTGAAGGGGTAGGTCGTGTCGGACACCTCGGGATAGCAGATGCTGTCGGGGACGACCACGGAGTCATAGCCGGCCAGCTCGGCCGCCTGGGCCAAGGGCAGATAGAAGGACGGGTCGGTCATCGACTCCGCATACGAGAAACGCACCGCACCTCCGTCTGTCCACGTTCAGCCGTGCCGCCTACCATGCGGCTCGTGCCCGCTCATCCTGCCAGGACCGGCACTTCGGGGCCCAACCGCGGGGCGGGCGACCCCGAGGGATCCCGCGATGTGCCCCTGGTCACCGACATCTCCCTGGAGGATCTCGAGCGAGAGGCCCGCCACGTCATCGGGGAGATGGCCTACGCCTACTACTCGGGCGGGGCGGACGACGAGCGCCTGCTCGAGGGCAACGTGGCCGCCTGGGGCCACTGGCAGCTCCACCCGCGGGTGCTGGCCGGCATCGACGAAGTCTCTCCTGCCACCACCCTGCTCGGGACGCCCGTCCACATCCCGGTGGCGGTGGCGCCCACGGCGATCCAGGGGCTGGCACATGCCGAGGGCGAAGTGGCGTGCGCCCGGGGCGCGGCCGCCGTGGGTGCCCTGCTCATCCTCTCCTCACTCGCCACCTGCCCGCTCGAGGACGTGGCCGCCGCGGCACCCGAGGCCCCGCGCTGGATGCAGGTCTACATCCTGCGCGAGCGCACCCGCACGGCCGAGTTGGCGCAGCGAGCCGCCGCGCACGGGTACCAGGCGCTGGTGCTCACCGTCGACACCCCGGTAGCCGGGCTGCGACTGCGCGAATGGCGGACGGGCGTGCGCCTGCCCGACGACCTCGCCCTGCCCAACCTGGCCGGGGACAGCACGGGCAGCGCGCGCGAAGGTGGCTTCATGGCCGTCGTGACCTACGACTTGGAACCGGCGCTCACGCCCGACGACATCGGCTGGCTGGCCGGCCTGAGCCCGCTGCCGGTGGTGGTCAAGGGCGTGCAGCGCGCCGACGACGCGGTGCGCTGCGTGGAGGCCGGCGCGGCGGCAGTCATCGTGTCGAACCACGGCGCCCGCCAGCTGGCCGACGCGCCGCCGACGGCCGACATCCTGCCGGAGATCGTCGACGCCGTGGCCGGTCGCGCGGAGGTCTACGTCGACGGTGGCGTGCGCCGCGCCCCCGATGTGGTCAAGGCGCTGGCGCTCGGCGCCCGGGCCGCCCTGGTCGGGCGGCCCTCGCTGTGGGCGCTGGCCACCGGCGGCGCCGACGGCGTCGCCGGGCTGTTGGACTGGTACGAGACCGAACTGCGGCGGACCATGGCGCTGGTCGGTGCCGCCACCGTCGGCGCGCTCGACCGCAGCCTGGTGCGGCGCACGCCCGGCTGGGCCCTGGAAGGCGCGCTGCCGTGACCACCGTGGCCGCCATGCTCGCCGCGCGCGCTGACGACGACCGCACCGGGGTCATGGACGCCACCGGCCGGTGGACCTGGCGCGAGGCGGTCCAGCACGGGGCCGCCCGGGGCGCGTTCGCCCGGTCGCTCTTCGGCGACGGCCTGCCCCACATCGGCGTGCTCCTCCCCAACGGCTCCGAGTACCTGTTCTGGCTCAACGGCGCGGCGCTGGCCGGCGCGGCCGTCGTCGGGATCAACCCCACCCGACGCGGCGAGGCCCTGGCGGCGGACGTGCGGGCCACCGACTGCACCGTGATCGTGACCGACCCCGAGGGGGCCGCACTCCTGGAGGGGCTGGACCTCGGCGTCGACGACGACAAGATCCTCGTCATCGGTTCCGAGCGCTACGAGACACGCCTCGCCGAGCACGCGGACGGACCGGCTGCCCGAGCGCTCGTCGACCGGGCGGGCGAGGTCCGCGAGGACGTCCTCTTCCTGTTGATCTTCACGTCGGGGACGACGGGCGTGCCGAAGGCGGTCCGCTGCACCCAGGGCCGCCTGGCGGGGATCGCCGAGGTGGCGGCGCCCGGCTACGGCTACACGACCGAGGACGTCTGCTACTGCCCGATGCCGCTCTTCCACGGCAACGCGCTCATGGCGCTGTGGGGCCCGACGGTGATGGTCGGCGCGGCCATCGCCGTGCGGCCACGCTTCAGCGCGTCGGCCTTCCTCGACGACGTGCGCCAATTCGGGGCGACCAAGTTCAGCTACGTCGGCAAGGCCATCGCCTACATCCTCGCCACGCCGGAGCGGACCGACGACGCCGACAACACGCTGAAGAGCGCGTTCGGCACCGAGGCGTCGGTGCGGGACCGGGACCGCTTCCGCAAGCGCTTCGGGTGTTACCTCATCGAGGGATACGGCCAGAGCGAGGGCGGCGCGGCGGTGAACCCGGTGCTCGGCATGCCCAAGGGCGCGCTCGGCAAGCCGGTCGACGGGACGGACCTGGCGGTCATCAGCCCCGAGACGGGCGAGGTCTGCGCGCCGGCCCGCTTCGACGCAGAGGGCAAGTTGCTCAATGCAGGTGAGGCGATCGGCGAGATCGTCAACCGCAGCGGCCGCGGGAGCTTCGAGGGGTACTACCGGCGCGAGGACGCCGAGCGGGACCGCCTACGGGGCGGGTGGTACTGGACGGGCGACCTGGGCTACATCGATGAGGACGGGTTCTTCTACTTCGCTGGCCGCAGTGGCGACTGGTTGCGCGTCGACTCGGAGAACTTCGCCGCCGGCCCGGTCGAGGCAGTGCTGTCGCGCAACCCCGACCTGGCGGTCACCGCTGTCTATCCGGTGCCCGACACGGCGTCGGGCGCGGGCGACCAGGTGATGGCGGCCCTCGAGATGGTGCCCGGCCGTGCCTTCGACCCACCCGCCTTCGCGGACTGGCTGGCCGCCCAGCCCGATCTCGGGTCCAAGTGGCTGCCGCGCTACGTGCGCGTGTCGACCTCGCTCCCCCAGACCGCCACGGGCAAGGTGACCAAGGTGGGCCTGCGCGCCGAGGCGTGGGTCTGTGACGAGCCGGTGTGGTGGCGACCGCTCGGCAGCGCCGAGCTGCGGTTCGTGCCGCTCACCGACGACGACCGCGCCGCACTGGCCGCCTCCCTGGCCGCCAACGGGCGTCCGCCGGTGGGTGCGGAGTGACCGACTGACTGACCTATGCCCTTCGTGGAGAGCTCGCTCGACGCCTTGCTCTACGGCGACCCGCCCCTCTGTTCCCGCGGGCCCTGAGCCGTCCTCAGGCCCGGTGTGACGTCCGCCGCGTGCACCCCAACGATGTCGAGCACGCCGCGCAGGTCGCAGACGCGGTGGTCACCCGCCTCGAGGGTCGGCGCGTACTGGCCGCCGCGCTCGTCGGGGCGCCACACGTGGACGGCGGTCATCCCGGCGCGTTGTGGCCCGCGCACGTCGGGCTCCCAGGAGTCGCCCACGAAGACGACCTCCTGCGCCGGCACCCCGAGCGACGCAAGCGACCGCGCGTAGATGGTCGGGTGGGGCTTGCGCACCCCGACCCTCGCCGAGGTCAGCCCTGCGTCGACGAGGTGCAAGAGGCCGACCTGATCGAGATAGGTATCGAGCTCCCAACCCCAGTTCGAGCAGACGCCGACCGCGAGGCCGGCCGCCCGCAGGGATTCGAGGGTCGGCGCCGCGTCGGGATAGGCGACCATCGTCCCCTGGTCGAGGGCCCGCAAGTCCTCGACCACGGCGTCGGCGCGCGGTTCCTCGACGCCGCAGGCGACCGTGAGCTCGCGCAGGCGCGACCGGACCCAGGCCTCGTAGGTCTCCTCGCTCAGCGAGTGCTCGTGGTGCGCGACACCGTCGTAGCGCGTGAAGTAGTCGTCGAAGACGGACCGATCGGGCGCGTAGCCGTGCGCGCGGAAGACGTCGGCGTACTCCGTGCCGACACCCTCGGCCCAGTGGGCAAGGGTCCCGTAGAAATCGAAGATCACGGCGCCGGCCACGGCTCCATCTTGTCGTCCCGGCGTGACAAGTCGTTCATGACCCGCCGGCACGCACCGCCGGGGTAATACTTCACTGGCGATGGACTCGGACGACCAGCGGGACCAGGCGCCGGCCGTGGTGGCGGATCCACATCTGCAGCCCCCCTCGGAAGAGCCGGAGCGGTCCAACCGCTGGATTGTCGAGTTGGTGGGCGTCGTGATCGTGGCGATCGTCGTCGCGGTCCTCCTGCGCACGTTCGTCGTCGCGACCTATTCCATCCCGTCGGGCTCCATGGAGCCGACGCTGCAGATCGGCGACCGCATCGTCGTGGACAAGCTGAGCTACACGCTGCACGGGGTCGACCGCAGCGACATCATCGTGTTCTCGACCCCGGCGAACGAGAACTGCGCAGGACCCCGCGTGGCGGACCTGGTAAAGCGCGTCATCGGGCTGCCCGGCGAGAGCATCTCCCTGGCCGACGGGCGCGTCTACATCGACGGTCGCCTCCTCTCTGAGCCGTGGTTGCCCCCAGCCGTCCGGACGGACACCTATCCGGGCCCCGCCGGCGCCAATTACGCGCTGCACCACGCCTACGTGATTCCCCGGGGGGACGTCTACGTCATGGGGGACAACCGGTCCGAGTCGTGCGACAGCCGCTATTGGGGACCGGTCTCCGAGTCCACGATCGTCGGTAAGGTCGACCTGCGCATCTGGCCGCTGGGGCGGTTCGCCTTCTTCTAGGAGACTGTCGAACGGTGGCCCTTCGAGTCCCGCGGTGCAAACCCGCAAGGTCGGGGGTGGCCCCTGGTGGCCTGGTCGACACGCCTAGCGATGGTGTGGGAGCCGCAGGGCGCAGCGCTCCCGTTTTGAACGGTCGCGCCCTATCGCACTTCGGTGAAACGTGTCCGGCTGTATACGCGAAAACCGCGAGTCGTCGTTTTACCACTATGTGGCGACGCGGGGTTATGAGGCCCCGGTGTATACGCGCCAACGGCGCAACGCCCATGTGCTGGGACGACACCGCGAATACACGCGGCACCGATACCGCCGAGGCCGCGTATACGGCCCGAGCCGAGTGATCAGGCCACGGAGGTCAGTTGGCCGGCGGCACTTCGAGCCTTCCCCACGCAGCGCCGAGCGCGGTGAGCCGAACTACGAAGGCGTGGCTCGACGCTCCCGGCGCCAAACCAGGCGCAGGCCCGACCAGGTCCCGTCGATAGCGCACACCTTGTTGTCCACCAGGCCGAGGGGCAGCGCGACGGCGCGCGTCACGTTCTCGTCGACGGTGGTGAGAACACCGGATGCGCGCTTCGGGCCACGCGATCCACAGTCCTCCGGACGGGAAGATCATGCGCCCCAGTGTGTCGATCCGGCGCTCCAGGTCCTGCCGGCGCGTGAAGAACGCCACGACGACGTCAGCCGACCCGCGCGCCTGGTGCTTGACGTCCACGCCGTCGGGGAGGCCACCGATCACCCCGGCCGGCGCGCCGATCAGCGCAACCGTTGAACCCGCGGCGATGCCCAGCTTCTTGGGTAGCGGCGTCCCGCTGTACCCGGCCATCCGCTAAGGGTTGACCGCCTCGAAGACGTAGAAGGCGAGGGGGTACTCGTACTCGTCCTCCTCCACCTCGAACCGCGCGAGGTGCCGCGCAACCAACGCAACGGCTTCCTCCTCGCGCTCAGGGCCGATTCCCATGAAGGGGAGGAGCGTGCGGTCGAATACCGCGCTGGCGGGTGCTCGTACGCTGGTCTCGTACGGCGTAGAGCACACCACCGCGAAGCCGGCACCCTCGAGCAACTCGGCGACATACTCCGCGTCACCGAAGGCGAACGGGCCGACGGGGCTCTTTCCGGGTGGCGGCGTGGGCGGGGACGGCAGCATGGGCCGCAGCGCGGTGCCGATGTGCCACGGATTGCGCTCCACGCCCTGCCAGCAGGCGAAGACGACCCGCCCGCCGCCGACGAGGAGACCGCCGATGCGCCTGAAGGCGGCCGTCGGCTCATCGAAAAACATGACCCCGAATTGGCTCACGACTAGGTCGAACGGACCCCGGTCGAGGGCGGTGGTCTGCACATCGAGCTGCATGAACACGGCCGGCGACCCGGCCTCGGCGGCGCGCTGTTGCGCCAGGTCGAGCAACGGCGCGGAGAGGTCGACGCCGAGCGCCTCGCCGCCCGGGGACACGGCCCCGGCCAGCGTGATGGTGAGCGCGCCGCCGCCGCAGCCAACGTCGCACACGCGCTGACCGGGCCGCGCGGCAACGTGCCGCAGCAAGAACGGCGAGACAGTCTCGGTGAGCCGCTCCCGTCTCGGCCAAGCAGCCGCCCAGCGACCGTCGTTCCAGCGCCGGGTCTCGGCTTCGTTGGCCACCTCGACACCGTACTCGGGGGGCTAGCGTCGGCCCGGTGCGCGTCGGCCTGGTGATCCTGCCCACCGACCGCTGGGCCGTCGCGCGTCGGCAGTGGGAGTGGGCCGACGCCGTCGGGTTCTACACGGCGTGGACGTACGACCACATCCGGTGGGGCGGTATGCCCGACGGCCCGTGGCACGCCGCGGTCCCGGTGCTCGCTGCCGCGGCCGTCGTGACCGAGCGCGTGCGGCTGGGCACGCTCGTCGCCTCCCCCAACTTTCGCCACCCGGTCACCCTCGCTCGCGAGGCATTGGCGCTCGATGACGTGAGCACGGGCCGCCTCGACCTCGGGCTCGGTCCCGGCAGCCAGGGACACGACGCCACCGCACTCGGACAGGAGGAATGGGCGCCGAGCGAGCGCCTGGCGCGCTTCGAAGCGTTCCTCGAGGTACTGACGCCTATCGTCCAGGGCGACGACCGGACGCGCACGACGCTGCGCACGGTGCACTACGCGGCCGATGATGCGCCGAGCACGCCCGGCGGCATCCAGCGCCCGCTCCCCCTGACCATCGCCGCCGGTGGCGCCCGCGGCCTGCGCCTGGCCGCCCGGTACGGACAGCAGTGGGTCACCGTCGGGCCCACCGGAGGCGAACCTCACACACCGGAGACAGTGCTCGAGGCCGTCCGTCGCCAAGTGCCGCTCTTCGACGCCGCATGCCGTGCGGAGGGTCGCGACCCCGTCACCCTCCCCAAGGTCTTGCTCTACATGCCGAGCGCGCCGGCCATCACGTCGGCCGAGCAATTCGACGAGCTCGTGTCGCCCTACGTCGAATTCGGCTTCGACCAGGTCGTGTTGCACCACCCGGCCCAGACGGGGCCCTTCGGGGGCGAAGTCGCCGCGTTCGAGGAGATCGCAGCGCGCTACGCCGGCTAGGCCCGCGCTCCCGATCCCACCTCGCAACCCTCTGACCTGCCGACATACCCTTGACGACCCCGGCGCAACGAGGGTGGAGCCGTCGGCGCGACGACGGAGCTCAGCCCGCAAAGGGCGCGGCCGAGAGGAGACCTTCGTAATTGCACGCTCGCTGAGGGCGGATCGATCCGCTCCAGGGCAACCGACGTACAGCCCACCCACGAGGCCGCCTCGGTCAACGCGCGGACAACGTGCTCGGCAGCGTCGGGCCGCAACAGTGTCACCTGCTTGGCCACCAAGACCTCGCCGCGACGGCCGGGGTCGACCAGCCCGACGATTTCCGTCCCGCCCAACACCGGCATGGCGAAGTAGCCGTAGGTCCGCTGCGCCTTGGGCGTGTAGGCCTCTATCCGGTGGCGCAGGCCGAAGAGCCGTTCGAGCCTGTCGCGGTACCAGTTGAGCGAGTCGAACGGCGAGAGGAGCACGCTGCGCCCGCGCGCCCGCGTACCCGACGCCGCCAGCGCGGCCGGATCGGCGTAGGCGCGCTGACGCCACCCTTCCACCGCGACCTCGGTGAGCGGGACGCTCCCGAGAACGGCACGAGCCAAACGGTTCGGCAGCCCGTGGTACACGGCGAGGTCGGAGACCGTGGCGACACCCAGCGCGCGTCCCGCTGCAGCCACGAGGCGCATCGCGCACTCCTCGTCGGACCAGTCCTCCCCCAACAGCTCGGCGGGCACGGCGCGCTCGGCCAGGTCGTAAACGCGCTGGAAGCCCCGCCGTGACCGCACGACGAGGTCGCCGACGTCGAGCAGCCACTCGGCGGCGATCTTGACGTCGGACCAGTCCCACCAGACGCCCCCCTTCTTCGCCCCGCCGAGCTCGTTGGCCGTCAGCGGTCCCTCGGCGCGCAGCCGGGCCACGACCTCTGCGGACGTCTTGTCCCGGTCCTGCAGCACGTGCCAACGCTTCCCCTTGGCCCGCCGCGCCCGCCGCTTGAAGGCATAGGCAGGCCAGTCCTCGAGTGGCAGGATGCAGGCCGCGTGGGACCAGTACTCGAACGTCGCGCTCCCCCGGCCCCAGTAGGCACGCTCCACCCGCGCCCGGCCGACCGCCCCGAGGCGGGCGTAGGCCACCAATTCATGCGAACGGGCCAGCACCGAGATCGTGTCGAGCTGCACCGCACCCAGCCGGCGCAGCATGGCCGGCACCCCGCCCGGACCACCGCGAGCCCCCCGCAACCCCTGGGCGCCGAGCGCAACTCGACGCGCCTCTTCGATGCTCAGCGTCTCGACGGCCATGGGCAACGAAGAAGCGAAGAAGCGCCGACCCGGACGACCCCGCCCGGCCGGCCTTCGCCTCAGTCCAGGAGCGCGCTCGCCACCGCGTCCTCAAGGGCGCGGTCGTTGGACCACATCAGCTGCTGCTGCTTGGCCCGCCGGAAGTAGAGCTGGATGTCGAAGTCGAGAGTAAAACCGATGCCGCCGAAGAGCTGCTGGGCCATGGCCGTGATGTCTCGGAAGGTGGTGCAGGCGAAGAGCTTGGCCATCGGCGCCAGCGAGGTGAGCGACCGACCCGTCGCGCCCGCCCAGGCCGCCTCGTGCACGAGCTGCTCGGCCCCGTCCAGGTTGGTGACGGCATCGGCGAGATAGTGCGCGAGCGCCTGGAAGGCGCCGAGCGGCTTGTCGAACTGGTGGCGGTCCTTGGCATATTGCGTGGTGATCTCGAGCGCGTGGCGCGCCCCGCCCACGGCCTGGGCACTCAGCAAGACCAGCGCGGGCTCGAGCACCTGCTGCCAGGTCGCCCAGCCGCTCCCCGCCACGCCAAGACGGTCCGCCTCGCCCACCGGCACGCCGGAGAAGGTCACCTCGTACTGCGTGTCCGAGGCGATGCTGAACTGCTGGCGCAGCGACACGCCGTCCGCCTTGGGGTCGACCAGGAAGAGGTCGACGTCGCCCGCCGCATCCCCTGTCCGGGCCAACACGACCAGGCGGTCGGCCGCCGACGCGAAGGCGACGTGGCGCTTCACCCCCGAAAGGCTGAACCCGCCACCGCCACCGCCACCGCCACCCACCGCGACCGCCCGCAGCTCCACGCCCCGGGCGGAGAAGCCGTTCTCGGGCTCGAGCCACGCCGGGGTGAGCACGGCCTCTCCCGCGGCGACCGGCCGCAGCCACTGCTCCTTCTGCGCGTCGCTTCCCGCCAGAGCCAGCACGCCCCCACTCAGCACCGCGCTCACGAAGTGCGGCGTCGGTGCCAGCGCCCGCCCCAGCTCCTCGTAGAGCGCCACGCCCTCGATCAACGACATCCCCGAGCCGCCGTACTTCTCGGGCAGCAACAGCCCGATGAGGTCGAGCTCGCCGAGCTGCGTCCACAGCGCAGTTGGATAGCCGAGCGGGTCGTCCTCCATCTGGCGGACGACCTCGAGCGGGCAGTGGCGGGCCAGCACGTCGCGCACGGTCTGGCGCAGCAGCTCCTGCTCCTGGTCGTAGTCGAGGTCAAGCACGTCGGTACCACCTTCGCGATCGTGTGGGCATCGGAGAAAGAACGAGCGTCATGGGGCGGGCGACGGCCGCCACGCGCTGCCGGAACGGGCCCATGGGTTGTCGTCGGCTGAGCGGGGCAGCGCCAGGCGGGCGGCGCACGTGGTCTTCGTGTCCCCGCCCACCGACAGCGTCACCCCTACCGTCACGAACCCGCACCCCGCCGCGTCGACCTCGGTCGATTCGACGATGCCCCGCAACGACATCACGTCCCCGGGGAAGACCGACCCCTTCATGCGGAAGGTGACTCTCCCGAGCCGCCCGTGCGGGCCCGTCCAGTCGGTGAGGTAGCGCTCGAACCAGGCCGCCTGGTTGGGCGTGTTCAAGAAGATGTCCTGGGTGCCGTTGCGATGGACGGCGAAGTCCTTGTCGTGGTGCATGGGCCGCCAGTCCCGGGTGGCCAGTGCACCGAGCACGACCGTCGTGGCGCTGACCTCGTAGTCCAACGCGGGAAGCTCGTCGCCCTCCACCACGTCGTCGAAGAGCACCCGGGGCGCCACCGACACCGTCACGACGCCGACGCCTCACCCCGCCGGTACCCGAAGCCCGTGTAGGACTCGATGGCCACCAGCTCGCCGTCCTGGTTCGCATAGACGACGTCGATGACCCAGAAGCGTCCGGTGCCGAGCTTGGTCGTCTTCTCGTCGCTGACCGAGCGCAGCACCTGGTGGGTGCGAAGCAGGTCGCCCATCCGGACCGGCGTGTGGAACTCGATCGTGTTGTCGGTCATCACCGCCTCAGGCAGCCCGAAGAGCTCCTTGAGGTCGAAGTGCACCTGCAGGGGCAGGGCCTGCTCGGTCCGGCCGGGGGCCCAGTGGTGCGGCCGGAACCAGACCGAGACCATCGACGGCGGCGCGACGGGCCCGCCGGTGAGCGCCTCGGCCACCTCGTCGTCCCAGAACAGCGGGTTGCCGTTCTCGACGGACGAGCACGACGTCCACACGTAGCCGCGCTCGACCGGGAATTCGCCCACCTCGTGGTACTGCTCCTTGCCGATCAGGTCGCGGGCGTGGGTCGGGGCATCTGTGCTCACGCGACGACCCCGCGGGCTACCCAGGCCGCCACCGTCTCGCCGTCCACGCCCGCCTCCTTCAAGAGGTGCTCGGTGTCGGTGGCACCCGGGTCAGGCAGGTCCACCCGGGCGGCCCGTTCCATGCCAGCGAGCAACGGCACCAGCTGGCGGAACTCGCCTTCGCTCGGATGCGAGGCCACCCCGAACACCCGCCGGGCCGCGAACTGGGGGTGCTCCACCACTTCCGCCACCGCCAGCACCGGCGCCACGCACGTGTCGGCGCCGGCCAGTGTCTCGACCCACGCGTCGCGCGGTCTCGTGGCGAAGGCTGCGGCGAGGGCGTTGCGGACGTCCGCTTGGGCCGCGTCGTCGTACTGCCGCGCCGCTAGCTCCGGGCTGCCCAGCGCCGCGCAGAGGTTGGCGAAGAACTTGGCCTCGATGGCGCCCACGGCGACCCACTTCCCGTCAGCGCACGCGTACGTGGCGTAGCAGGCGTAGCGGCCGGTCAGAACGTCGTGGCCGGAGGCGACGTCGGCGCCCGAGCGCCAGCTGCTCGTCGATGGCGAGCGACATCAGCCAGAGCACGCCGTCGGCCACCGAGACATCGAGGTACGTCCCGCTGTCCGTGGAGGCGCGGCCGGCCAGCGCGGCCGTGATGCCGAGCGCTGCCTGCATGCCGCCCGCGGCGGCATCCGCGATCGTGGCCCCCGGCAGCGGCGGCGCACCGTCCGGACCCGGTCCGCTCATGGCCAGGTAGCCGCCGACGGCCAGGTAGTCGAGGTCGTGGCCGGCCCACTGCGCCGCCGGGCCGTCCTGGCCGTAGCCGCTCGTCGAGCAGTACACGACGCGCGGGTTGCGCGCCGAGACCGCCGCGTAGCCGATACCCAGGCGGTCGACGACGCCGGGCCGGAAGCTCTCGACGACGACGTCGGCGGCGCCGGCCAAAGAGAGGAAGGCCTCACGACCGCCCTCCTCCTTGAGGTCGAGTTGCACACGCCGCATGCCGCGGTGGCCGCTGTAGGCGAAGAACGGCGGTTCGATCGGGGCCGTGTCGGCGGAGGGAACCGGGCCGACCTTCACGACGAGGGCGCCGTAGTCGGCCAGTAGCCGGGTGCAGCGCGCCGCTGGCCCGACCGTCGAGAGGTCGAGGACCGTTATCCCGTCGAGCGGGCCGGGCGACGGCGCGGGCGACACTCAGAAGTTCTTGGGGAGGCCGAGCTTGCGCCGGGCGATGATGTTCTTCTGGATCTCCGAGGCGCCACCGCCGATGGTGTCGATGACCGTGTAGCGATAGGTCGACTCGGCTCGCCCGGCCATGGGGGCCTCGGTCGTCTTCACCCTCAGCTGGCTCCCGGGGCCGGCGATGTCCATGGACGAGTTGGCCAGGCGCTTGGATAGCTCGGTGGCGTACAGCTTGTACTCGGAGGCCCACGCGGTCGGCGCCGCGCCGCCCTTGGAGGACTCGAAGACGAACTTGAGTCCGATGACGCGGGCGACCTCGAGCTCCGTGGCCAGCTGGGCCAGGCGTCGGCGGATGACGGGGTCCTCTTTGAGCGGCACGCCGTCACGGACCGTCGTCTTGACGTACTCGACGAGCAGCTCGAAGCGTTGCGCGATCGGCGAGAAGGTGAACATGGTGAAGCGCTCGAGATCGAGGGCCTCGGAGATGTACTGGAAGCCGTGGTTGACCTCGCCCACGACGAACTCGTCGGGGACGAAGACGTCATTCAGGAACACCTCGTTCGTGCGCTCGTCGCCCATCGTCCAGATGGCGTTGACGGTGATGCTCGGCTGGTCGATGGGGACCAGGAAGAGCGTGATGCCGGCGTGCTTGGGCGCCTCGGGATCGGTGCGCGCCCCGACCCAGTACCACTCGGCGAAGTGGGCGGACGTGGTCCACGTCTTCTGCCCGTTCAGTGTCCAGCCGCCGGCGACCTTGGTGGCCTTGAGCTGCATGGAGGCGGCGTCCGAGCCGGCGTTGGGCTCGGAATACCCGACGGCGAACTCGACCTCGTTGCGCAGGATCTTCGGGAGGAACTCCTCCTTTAGCGTCTCGTTGCCATGACGGATGATGGTCTTGCCGACGATGCCAACGCCCTTGCCGATCTGGGGACCGCCGCGGCCGGCCAGTTGCTCATTGAGGAGGTACTCGTAGACGCCCTCGCCCTCCGAGCCCCCGTACTCCTTGGGCCAAGTCATGCCCAGCCAGCCCCGCTCCCCCAGCGACCTCATGAAGGCCCGCCGCTTGGGCGTGTCGACGATTTGGGCCATGTTCTCCCGGGTCAGGTCGAAGACATCGGGGTCGTCGTTGGCGTCGAGGAACGTCTCGACCTCCTTCACGAACGCCAGCTGCTCCGGTGAGAACTCGAACTCCACTCATGCCTCCTGACGGTGTGACGCCGGGGCAATCTGACGACCCGTCAGATTGCGGCCGCCATCATAGGGTACGCCCCGTCGGAGCAGTGGTGGCAGAGGGACCCGACCGTTGGTTCGACGCGGCATGGGCGAACAGCCCACTTCGCGATGGCCGCGTACCCGGTCCTGGATCTCTCGGGGGGCGAGGACAAGGGTACGGATCGGCATCGCACCACGAGCACGGTTTCATGCATCCCGAAGCAAGCGTCCCCAGGGTCGGCAGCCCGGACGTCGCCCAGGGCGAGACAGCTGGATCCTCACCATCGGCGGCTTGATAGTGATCAACCTGGGCCTCTTGGTGTTAACGATTCACTGCGGACCGCGTGAGATCGTGGCCCGTAGTCACGCGGCGCATCTACCGATTCTTCGCCGGTCGATCGACGCGGCAAGGCTCGATGTTCCTGGGTCGGCGGTGTCGTTCGGAGGTGACCCGGACATACGTCCCAGCGGACTCGAGGGCACCCAGAATCACCAGTCCGGCAACAGGTCCTCGGCGAAGGAACCCTCGGGACCGCCAGGTCTTTCGAGCACCATCGGGCGGAGGGTGGCTGTCGTCAGCCTCGGGACGCGCTCCCCTGCCGCAGGGTTCGGACGACGGCCCGCATGCTGTCGCGGGCGCACCGACCGCTGGACTCGATGAGGGCGGCGGTGAGGGAGGCCGCCGTGCCGACCACGTACCCCGGCAACGCCAGCACCCGGCGGATGTCGGCGAACGACTGCGCGCCGGGCGGCTCCCATCGCGCGGACCCGAAGCCCGGGTCGCCTCGGAAACCCTCGGGGTCCTCGTCGGCCACCATGCCGTCGCGCACCAAAGCCTCGGCCCCATGCGCATGGGTGGCGTCGCGCCCGCGGTCGTACGCCGTGGCAAAGGAGGCTCCTGAGCCCTCTTCCTCACGCGCTTGGTCGATCATCGCCTCGAAGAGCGCCCGGATGGTGACGCCGTGTCGGGCTGCGGCGGCTTCGACCCATGCACGCCGATCGTGATCGAGACGCAGGCCGACAACGGTGGATTTTGAGCTGGCGATGGGCGTAAACACTATCGGCCGGTGTTAACGGGGGTGGGGACCCAGCACCTGACATTACGGCGCCACGCCGCCGCGAACAGGGGCGCCTGCGCGTTAACACCGTTTCGGTCCACGGGAAAAGGGGGTACGACCTGGGGCGCGATGCTCCACGTGAAACGCACGTACGGCATCTCGATGCCCGGCCCGCTCGCCCGTCACGAGGACGGCTTGGCACCACGAACCCGCGCGAGAGCGGCTCCGGGGGCGGCCTCGATCACGACCAGTCGCCGGGTGTGCCCGCCGCGACGAGTCGTGCGGGGAGGTTGCCCGTCGGTCCGGAGTCGTCACCCGCGCGTGGGGTGACGGGACCGGCGGCGCAATGAGCCGGCCGGTGTAGGGGTGGTCTTCGCGGGGCGACTCGTTGTCACCGAGGGGCGCGGCGGTCCACTGCATCGGTGGTCGGGTCGTAGCGCCCACCCTGAACGAGGCCGCTCCGGATCCTGACTTGGCGGGAGCCAGCCGGCGCGCTCCGGGGGGAGACACCGGTGTCAACACGCACCGGCGGACGTGTTAACACTCCCGCAGCCAGGGAGGATACGGGCCTCAGTCCGTTTCATGTGTCTGAGGCGGGCCCCCGGCGCCTCTCCGCTTTGAACGCTCGGACCGGCTCCTCGATGCCACGCAGCTCCGCCGGCTCGAGGGCCGTGAGAGACCACTCGTCAGGCGAGAGGGCCGCGGCCGCCGCCTCGGTTACGACGATCTCGCCCGGTGCGCCGGCTTTGACGAGGCGGGCGAGGAGGTTGACCATCGGCCCGAAGTAGTCACCCTCGCGTGGGGTGGCCGGACCGACGCCGACGGCGCCGCGAGCGAGCGGGAGGACCGGGTCCAGCGCCGCGGCCTCGCAGACCTCGAGTCCGATCCGGCAGGCCGCATCGGCCGAGGGTGCAGCGAAGAACACCTCGTCGCCGATCGTCTTGACGACCCGGCCCCCGGCCAGTACGGCGCTGGACCAAGCGGCCGACTCGAAACGGGTGAGGGCCAGGCTCTGGTCGCGCAGGTTGAGTCCCTGCGCCCACGCGGTCGAGCCGACCAGATCGACGAAGCCGAGGGCCAACACTTCGGTCGGCCCCTCTGACCCGCCGGCTCCGGCGTCGCCGTCGACCCAACGTCGCGCCCCTTGGACCCGGTCCTGGGCCCGCTCGAACGCGTCCATGACCATGGAGGCGAGCACGTCGGGCACGCCCGTGAACGCCGTCGTGGCCGCTTCGGAGATCTGGGCGCGCGCAAGCTCGTCGGGCCCTTCGCGCAGGGTGCCCGGACCGAACTCGGCGAAGAAGAGTGCGATGGCGGCCTCGGCCACATTGATGGCGGCCGCCCCGAGCACCCGGGTGAAAGCGAGGATGGCCTCCTCGCCCAGCAGCGCTGCTCCCTGTTCGAAGGCCTCCATCAGGCGGACCAGCTCCGCGGGGACTTCGGTGTCGGGCTGCGCGGGAATGCCCGCCGCCAGCAGGACGCGCAGCACGCGGGGCACGGGGACACCGCCGCGCCGCGCAATCTCGGCCACCGTCGCCATCGGCGTCTTGCCTCGGATCACGAGGTTGCCGGCCACTCCGGGCAAGGTTCCCGTGCGGTGCGCCTCCACCAGCTGTTCGATGGTGGCGCCGCGTTCGCTCAGGTACTCGAGAAGGGCCAAGCGCTCCGTGGCGTTGGGCTCGTCGGGGTCATAGAGTCCCGCCGCTTCCCAGGTGCTGGCGTCCAAGCGTTCAGTCCGCCCACGCGAGCGTCGCCGATTGCTGCGCGCGCGCCATGCCCTTGAGACGCGTCTCGCGATGGTCGTCGAAGGTGAACTCCCCTGAGCCCTGGACGAGTTGTTCCGACAGCGACGACACGAGGATCTCGCCGGGACCGGCGACGTCTGCCAGCCTGCTCGCCACGATCACGGTATGGCCGAGGTAGTCGTCACCCTCGGCGACGGCGTCGCCGGTGTGCACCCCGATATGGACCGCGATGGGCGCGCTGGCTTCCTCGGGGACGGAGGCACCGACGGCTCGCTGGATGTCGATGGCACTGCGCAAGGCCCGGGCGACACCGCCGAACGCAACCATGAAGCCATCCCCTTGCACCTTCACCTCGCGGCCACCGTGGCGTGCCACGGCCTCGCGCACGATGCGGTGGTGCTCGTGCAGCACGCGCCGCGACGCCTGGTCGCCGAGGCGCTCCGTCATCCCGGCATAGTCGACCATGTCGCAGAACAGGATCGTCACGGTGCCATCCGTCCCAAAGTCGGCGTCGACAGTCGCCAGTTCGGCTGTCTGGGAAGCGGAGTCTTCTGGGAGCACATCCGTCACCTCGGCGCGCCCGCCGCGGGTGAGCGCACGGCCGGACCGGTTGGGCCGACTCTTCACGTCGATGCCGCCCATCACGGCGAAGCCGCGGACCACGATGCGCGGCGACCCCGGCACGATCGGCACGTCCTTCAGGCGGAGGCTTCGCCCGCCCATGAACGAGAACCCCTGGAGATCCACGTCGAATCCCTCGGGCACAAGGATGTCGATGCCGCCCCAGAACGCGAAGGCCGTGATCTCCACCTCGGGCCCGTCGATCTCGGCCCGTCGCAGGTCCATGTCGCAGCCGCCCATGACCGCCACGGCGTTGGTCTTGCCACTGATGCGCCAGCGGCCCTTGGTGCTGTGGCCGCTCATGATGGCGACGTGCCAGCGCCGCTTCTTCCGCGGCGGCGCAACAACCGGCTCCGGCACGAGGCCGGCTGCGGGCAGGGGCAGGTCCGTCATCACCGCCTCGAGGTCGCCGCGGGTCTTTGCCTGGAGCGCCAGACCCACCCGCTCGGAGAACTCGTCCAGCGTCAGGCGGCCCTCGACCACGTGCTCTCGGAGCTGCGTCACGGTGCGGTCCCGGTCGCCGTCGGCGACGCGCTCGGCTCGCCCAGCTCCGCCCCTCTCGGGCGGGCGGGGGGTTCTGGGAGCGGCAGATCCGCCATATAAAAGGACAGTCTGCCGCCTCCATCAGACCGGTGGGCGACCTGATGCCCCGTCAGATGGTCCCGGGGGCACCCGTTAGGCTCATCCGCCGTGCGAGGCATCATCAGCGCGGCGGGCTACGTCCCCCACCGGAGGCTGGCCCGGACCGACATCCGCGCCTTCATGGGCAGCGGTGGGGGCAAGGGGACCCGGGCGGTGGCATCCCACGACGAGGACACCACGACACTGGGGGTGGAGGCCGCACGCCTCGCCCTGCGCGGAGCCCGGGGGCGGATCCCCGAATCGCTGTGGTTCGCCACCTCACAGCCGGCCTACCTCGACAAGACCAACGCCACCGCGGTGGCGGCCGCACTGCGCCTCCCCGGCCACGTTGCCGCCTTCGACTTCGGCGGGGCGCTGCGCTCCGGCATGGGTGCGCTCGTCGCCGCGCTCGGCGGCGGGGGGACGACGCTCGTCGTCGGTGCCGACATGCGTGACGGGCTGCCGACGAGCATCGACGAAGCGGCGGGCGGGGATGCCGGCGGCGCCGCGCTGGTGGGAGACGGGCCCGACGTCGTCGCCGAGGTCGTGGGCACCGTGTCGGCCACCGACGAGTTCACGGATCGCTGGCGGGCTCCGGGCGCACGCACCGCCAAGCTATGGGAGGAGCGCTTCGGCGAGAACCGTTATCTGGCCCTCGGGCAGGACGCCCTCGCCCGTGCACTCGTGGCGGCCGGCCTTGACGTGTCCGACGTCGGGCGTCTGATCGTGACCGGCATGCACGGGCGCGCCGTCTCTGGCCTGGTCAAGAAGTCGGGCGTGGCTGACGGCGTTGCGGCCGACGACCTTGCTGCGAGTGTCGGCCAGAGCGGAACGGCACACCCGCTACTCCTCCTCGCCACCGTGCTCGAGTCGGCGGCCGGCGAGGGCCTGCCGGCCGGTACGGTCATCGTCGTCTTGCACCTGGCCGATGGTGCGGACGCCGTCGTCCTGCGCAGCACCGAGGCGCTCACGCGGCTGGCAGCCTGCCCGCCCGGTGATCGAACAGATCGCGGTGGGTGCGCCGATCACGTATGGCAAATTCCTGTCGTGGCGCGGGCAGCTGCAGCCCGAACCACCCCGGCGGCCCGAGCCGGCCCGTGTCTCGAGCACCGCTGCCCACCGCAACGAGGAATGGAAGTTCGGGTTCGTGGGGTCCAAGGACCGCAGTTCGGGCGCGATTCATCTACCCCCCTCGCGCGTCTCGATGGAAGGCGGCGCCGTCGACGACATGGAACCCGTGGCGATGGCCGACGCTCGCGGGACCGTGGTGACCTGCACCGTCGACCGCCTTGCCTACTCACCCAGCCCGCCGATCGTGTTCGCCATCGTCGACTTCGACGGGGGCGGGAGGTTCCCCGTGGAGCTGACCGACGCCGACGCGGAGGAGATCCAAGCGGGCAGTCGTGTCGAGATGACCTTCCGGCGGCTCTTCAGCGCCGACGGCATCCACGACTACTTCTGGAAGGCGCGTCCGGTACGCGCGGGAGGAGACATCTGATGGGCTCGCACGGCGTCCGGGACAAGGTGGCCATCGTCGGCATGGGTTGCACCAAGTTCGCCGAGCTCTGGGAGAAGGGTCTGGACGACCTCATCGTGGACGCCAGCACGGAGGCATTCGACGCCGCGGGCGTCACCAAGGAGGACGTCGACGCCTATTGGTTCGGCACGGCGCAGAGCGGCATGAGCGGCATCACGCTGGCGCGGCCGCTGCAGCTGCGCAACAAGCCCGTCACACGGGTCGAGAACTACTGCACCACCGGCTCCGAGGCACTCCGCGGCGCCGTCTACGCGGTGGCGTCGGGCGCCTACGACATGGCCATGGCCGTCGGCGCCGAAAAGGTGAAGGACAGCGGCTACCAGGGTCTCAACGCCGTGAACCCGCCGAACGACGGCACGGCGCGCTCGCTCACCGCGGCGGCGATGTTCTCCATGGTGGCGCCGGCCTACGCACAGAAGTACGGGGTCGACGACGAGACCATGGCCGACGTGTTGGCCTCGATCGCCGTGAAGAACCATTACAACGGCGCCCGCAACCCGCGCGCCCAGTTCAGACGGGAGATCACCAAGGAGGCGGCGTTGTCGTCGCCCCGCCTCGCGGGGTCGCTCGGCGTATTCGATTGCGCGGGCGTGGCAGACGGCGCGGCGGCGGCCATCGTGGTGCGTGCCGAGGACGCGCACCGCTATACGGACTCGCCGATCTACGTGAAGGCACTGTCGTTCGCGGCGGGCAGCGGTTCGGGCCTCATCGACCCCGGCTACGACTACACCCACTTCCCCGAATGCGAGGCGACGGCGGCGGATGCGTATGCCCAGGCGGGCATCACCGACCCTCGCCGCCAGCTGGCCATGGCCGAGGTCCACGACTGTTTCACCCCGACGGAGCTCGTGCTGATGGAGGACCTCGGCTTCGCGCCGCGGGGCACGGCATGGAAGGAGGTGCTCGCAGGCACCTTCGCCCTCGACGGCGACCTGCCGGTCAACCCCGACGGCGGGCTCAAGAGCTTCGGCCACCCTGTCGGCGCCTCGGGCCTGCGGATGATGTTCGAGTGCTGGCTCCAGTTGCGCCGGGCCGCGCCGACCGAACGACAGGTCGCCACGGTGGACCGCGGCCTGGCCATGACACACAACCTCGGCGGTTATCCGGGCGAGATGGTCTCCTTCGTCTCCGTCGTCGGATCGGAGCCTGGCTGAGCTTTCAGTCGAGGAGCTCGGCCAACGGCGTGTAGACCATGCCGTGGGCCTCGGCCACTGGCCGGTAGACGATCCTCCCGTCCACGACGTTGACCCCCTCTGCCAAGGCGTGGTCGGCCCGCACCGCCCGCTGCCACCCCTGGTTGGCAATGTTGAGCACGTACGGCAGCGTCGCGTTGGCCAGCGCGTGGGTCGAGGTGTGCGGCACGGCGCCCGGCATGTTCGCCACGCAGTAGAAGACCGAGCCGTGCACCTCGAACGTGGGGTGCGAATGCGTGGTCGGCCGGGTCGACTCGAAGCAGCCACCCTGATCCACCGCGATGTCCACGAGGACCGAACCCTGCCGCATCTGCTCGACTAGGGCGTCGGTGACGAGGCGGGAGCGCGCGCCCCGACGACGAGCACCGCGCCGATCACGATGTCGGCCTCGAGGGAGACCTCCTCGATGGCGTGCTCCGACGAGGCGATGGTCTCGAGCGCGCCGCGGAAATGGTGGTCCACTTCGCGCAAGCGATCCAGATTGCGGTCGAGGACGAAGACCTCCGAATGCATGCCCACCGCGATGGTGGCGGCGGCGAACCCGGCGACACCGGCGCCAAGGATGACGACCCTGGCGCAACGCACACCGGGCACGCCTGAGACGAGAACGCCCCGGCCTCCGCCGGGCCGCATCAGGTAGTGGGCCCCCATCAGCGGCGCCATCCGACCGGCCACCTCGCTCATCGGCGCCAGAAGCGGCAGCGCGTTGTCCTCCTGGCGCACGGTCTCGTAGGCGATGGCCACGTTCCCGGCGTCCACCAACGCTCCGGTGCACGCGCGTGACGCCGCCAGGTGCAAGTAGGTGAAGAGCGTCTGGTCGCGGCGGGCCCCCAGCCGGTGGAACTCCTCGGGGACGGGCTCCTTCACCTTGCAGATCAGGTCGGCCGAGCCCCACACCTCGTCCGCGTCGTCGACGATCTTTGCCCCGGTGCGGACGAAGTCGGCATCGGGCATGGAGGAGCCGTCTCCCGCCCCCCTCTCGACGATGACGGTGTGGCCGGCCGAGGTCAGCTCGCGCACGCCTGCCGGCGTGAGCGCCACTCGCCATTCGTCGGTCTTGAGCTCGCTTGGGACCCCGACGATCATCGGCTACACCTCGATGTTGCTCATCACGTGCTTGATGCGCGTGTAGTCCTCGAATCCGTAGGCCGAGAGGTCCTTGCCGTACCCGGATCGCTTGAACCCACCGTGCGGCATCTCCGCCACGAGCGGGATGTGTGTATTGATCCACACGCAGCCGAAATCGAGGTCCCGCGCCATGCGCATGGCCCGGCCGTGGTCACGCGTCCACACCGACGAGGCCAACCCGTACTCCACGCCGTTGGCCCATGCGAGCGCCTCGGCCTCATCGGTGAACTCCTGCACGGTGATAACAGGGCCGAACACCTCGTTCTGCACCATTTCGTCGTCCTGGCGCAGGCCGGCCACCACGGTCGGGGCGAAGCAATAGCCGCGGTCCCCCACCCGCGTCCCGCCGGTCACCACCGACGCGTGCGCCGGCGCGCGCTCGAGGAAGCCGCGCACGCGGTCGAGTTGGCCCGCGTTGTTCAGCGGTCCGTAGTCGGCCTCGTCGTTGTCGGTTCCGCCCACCGTCGTGCCTTCGGCCTGTTCGACGAGCGCGGCCAGGAGCGCCTCGTGCACACGTGGCCCGGCCAGGACGCGGGTGGCGGCCGTGCAGTCCTGCCCGGCGTTGAAATAGCCGGCGCCCGCAATCCCCTCCGCGGTAGCTACGGGGTCGGCGTCGTCGAACACGATCACGGGTGCTTTGCCACCCAGCTCGAGGTGGACCCGTTTGAGGGTGGGCGCGGCGGCGGACGCCACCTCCATGCCGGCGCGGACCGAACCGGTCACCGACACCATCGCGGGCGTCTCGTGCACCACGAGGGCGCGCCCGGTGTCGCGATCGCCGCAGACCACGTTGAACACGCCCGGAGGCAGGTGCTGGGCCATGATCTGGGCCATCAGCACTGTCGTGACGGGTGTCGTGTCGGACGGCTTGAGCACCATGGTGTTGCCGGCCGCCAGCGCCGGCGCGAACTTCCACACCGCCATCATCATCGGGTAGTTCCACGGCGTCACCGCACCGCACACGCCGAGGGGTTCCCGCCGAACATAGGACGTGTGGCCGGCCATGTACTCCGCGGCGGCCAGGCCCTCGAGGTTGCGGGCGGCCCCGGCAAAGAATCGGATCTGGTCGACCATGGGCGGGATCTCCTCGTCCATCGTCAACTGGAAAGGCTTTCCGGTGTTCTCGCTTTCGGCCCGGACCAGATCCTCGGCCCGCGCCTCGAGCGCGTCGGCAATGCGGATGAGGGCCAAGCTCCGCTCGGAGGGGGTCGTTCGGCGCCAGGACGTGAACGCCTCTGCAGCGACGCGCACGGCACGATCGACATCGGCCGGTCCCGACACCGGTGCCTCGGCGAACACCTCGCCCGTGCTCGGGTTGATCAGGGGAGCCGTGGGCCCGTCCTCTGCATCGCGAGAGACTCCCCCGACGAAATTCTGCAACCTGCGCATTCCGCTCCCTTCCGACGGTGCCGATCGAGTACAGGATCACAGAAGTTCCTGTTTTCAACAAGCGTTTTCGCAATATCTGCACCTGAATGTGACTAATTCTGCTTGACTGAACCCGGTGAGATGACACAATTCTGCACATCTAGGGTTTTCCCAAGGTGCAACCAACGAAGCGAGGAGGCGGAGATGCCCGAGGCGGATGAGAACGGGGGAGCCGCCGCCCAGGGCGATGCGGCTCAGGCGTCGAGCACCCTGCTCGACGCCCCCAACCGGGCCATCATCGAGTCGCTCCAGCGCGACGGCCGCCAGCCCTACGGAGCGATCGCAGAGGAGGTTGGGCTGTCCGAGGCCGCGGTGCGACGCCGTGTGCAGCGCCTGCGCGAGTCGGGGATCATGCAGATCGTCGCCGTCACGGACCCGCTGCAGCTCGGCTTCACCCGCCAGGCCATGATCGGCCTCTCGGTCGAGGGCGACGTGCGGCATGTGGCCGAGAAGCTCTCGGCCATGAACGAGGTCGACTACGTCGTGATGTGCGCCGGGTCATTCGACATCCTGGCCGAGATCGTGTGCGAGGACGACGAGCGCCTTCTGCAAGTGCTGAACGACTCGGTGCGCGCCATTCCCGGCGTGCGGGCGACCGAGACTTTCTTATACCTGAAGCTAGCCAAGCAAACGTATTCGTGGGGCACGCGGTGAGCGGCCGCTCGGAACGGTCGGAGGACTGATGACGATGAAGGACAGAGCTCGAGCACGTGCAGGCTGGGGCGCGAACCCCAAGGTCGGCGAGGATGCTCTGCAGGAGACGATCGACGACACCGAGACACCGCATCTGAGCGCGGAGGCGGCGCGCCACCTGTGGATGCACTTCAGCCGTATGGGCTCCTACCAAGACCACGAGGTCCCGGTGATCGTGCGCGGCGAAGGCGCCTACGTCTGGGACCAGCACGGGAAGCGCTACCTCGACGGTCTGGCGGGCCTCTTCACGTCGCAGCTCGGCCACGGCCGCACCGAGCTGGCGGAGGCCGGGGCCAAGCAGGCCGGGACGTTGGCCTACTTCCCCCTGTGGACCTACGCACACCCGCGGGCCATCGAGCTGGCCGAGCGGCTGGCCGGCTACACCCCCGGCGACCTCAACCGCGTCTTCTTCACCACCGGCGGGTCGGAGGCGGTGGAGTCGGCCTGGAAGCTGGCGCGGCAGTACTTTCGGATCACCGGGCAACCCCAGCGCACCAAGGCCATCAGCCGCACCATCGCCTACCACGGCACGTCGCTCGGCGCGCTGTCCATCACCGGCATCCCCGAGTTGCGCACGCCGTTCGAGCCGCTCGTGCCCGGCGCCATCAAAGTGCCGAACACGAACTTCTACCGGGCCGAGATTTATCCCGACGACGAGGTGGCGTTCGGCCGATGGGCGGCCGACGAGATCGAGCGGGCCATCGAACGGGAGGGCGCGGACACGGTGGCGGCCGTCTTCCTCGAGCCGGTGCAGAACGCGGGGGCTGCTTCCCCCCTCCCCCTGGATATTTCGAGCGCGTACGCGAGATCTGCGACCGCCACGGCGTGCTGCTCGTCTCCGACGAGGTCATCTGTGCCTTCGGGCGCCTCGGTGATTGGTTCGGATCCCTGCGCTACGGCTACCAACCCGACATCATCACGGTGGCGAAGGGCCTCACCTCTGGCTACGCGCCGCTGGGCGCCATGATCGCGTCGGACCGCCTCATGGAACCGTTCCTCGCTCCCGGCGCTTCGTTCCTCCACGGCTTCACTTTCGCCGGGCACCCGGTCAGCTGCGCGGTGGCGCTGGCCAACCTGGACGTCTTCGAGGGCGAGCACATCCTCCAGCACGTGCAGGCGACGGAATCGGCGTTCCGCAGCGCGCTGGAGGGGCTCTACGACCTGCCCATCGTCGGCAACGTGCGTGGCGCCGGTTTCTTCTACGGGATCGAGCTGGTGAAGGACAAAGAGACCCGGGAGTCCTTCGACGACGACGAGTCCGAGCGCCTACTGCGAGGCTTCCTCTCGGGCGCGCTCTTCGACGCCGGCCTCATCTGCCGGGCCGACGATCGCGGCGACCCTGTCGTCCAACTGTCGCCGCCCCTGATCTGCGGGCAGGAGGAGATCGACTTCATGGCGTCCACCCTGCGAGAGGTGCTCTCCGAGGCGTGGCGGAGGATGTAGCGCCGGGAGCTGCGTCGGGATACCAACGGCTCTCCCTGTGGTGGGAGGCCGTCCCGGCGCCCCTGCTCCCGCGCCCTGCGCTCAGCGAAGATCTCCAGGTCGACGTCTGCATCGTCGGAGCCGGCTTCACCGGATTGTGGACCGCCCACGCGCTTGCGCTGGCTGATCCCTCGCTGCGCGTCGCCGTCCTCGAACGCGAGGTCGCGGGCTTCGGGGCCTCGGGGCGGAACGGCGGATGGTGCTCGGCGCTATTCGCGATGTCCGACGCCGCGCTGGCCCGCCAGTATGGGCACGAAGCGATGCGGGCCATGCGCCTCGCGATGCAGGAGACGGTCGACGTCGTTGGCAACACCGCGGCGAGTGAGGGCATCGCGTGCGACTTCGTCAAAGGCGGCACGCTCGATCTCGCGCGCAGCAAAGCGCAGCGGGCCCGCGCGCTGGCGGAGGTTGACGAGGCACGTGCGCTCGGGGGCGACAAGGACGATCTGGTCTGGCTGGGGCCCCAAGAGACCCGGGAGCGGATCGGCGCGGCCGGCAGCCTGGGCGCGACGTTCACGCCCCACTGCGCAGTGCTCCAGCCGGCGCTGTTGGCCCGCGGGCTGGCCGACGCAGTCGAACGCCGGGGAGTCCGAGTGTACGAGCACACCGAGGTGCACGAGATACGTCCAGGGACGCCGCCGTCGGTGGTGACCCGTGGCGGCACCGTCCAGGCCGACGTGGTGGTGCGGGCCACCGAGGCGTGGACGCCGACCCTTCCGCGATACCGGCGCGCCATCGTGCCGGTGTACTCGCTCATGGTGGCGACCGAGCCCCTCGACGCAGCCTTCTGGGCGGACACCGGCCTGGGTGACCGCGCCACGTTCACGGACCACCGTCACATGATCATCTACGGCCAACGGACGGCCGACGGTCGCATCGCCTTCGGTGGCCGCGGGGCCCCCTATCACTACGGTTCCGCGGTGCGCCCCGCCTTCGACGCCGAACCCGCCGTCCACGCCCTGCTGCGCCGGACCCTCACCGAGTTGTTCCCAGCCCTCGAGGAGGCGCGCTTCACCAACGCCTGGGGTGGACCTCTCGGCATCCCGCGCGACTGGCAGTCCTCGGTGGGCTTCGAGCGCGCCTCGGGATTCGCCTGGGCGGGAGGCTACGTGGGCGACGGGGTGTCCACCACCAACCTCGCCGGGCGCACGCTGGCCGACCTGATCACCGGCACCGACTCCCCGCTCACCGATCTGCCCTGGGTCGGCCACCAGTCACCCCGATGGGAACCTGAGCCCCTGCGCTGGCTCGGCGTCAACGCCGGGCTGTGGACCATGAAGCTGGCGGACCGGAGCGAGACGCGACGCGGTCGGCCGAGCCGGGTGGCCGCGGCGATGGGCCGCCTCCTCGGCCAGTGATCGGTGGCACAATCTCAGCCGTGCCGGAAACAGCGGGCGAGGCGATCACCAAACTCATCTACACCTACGCCGAAAGGATCGACGCCGGCGACTTCGCGGGGGTGGCCGAGCTGTTCGCGCACGCCACCTTGACCTTCGAGGGCTTCGGTGACGCCGTAAGCGGGCGTGACGCAATCGAGGCCCTGTACACCCGCAGCACCCGACGCTTCGAGGACGGGACGCCGCGCACCAAGCACGTCATGACGAACGTGATCGTCGACCTGGCCGACGACGACTCGGCTTCGAGCCGCTCCTACTTCACCGTGCTCCAGGCTGTGCCGGGCGTCCTGGCCCTGCAGCCCGTGATCGCCGGCCGCTACCGGCACACCTACGAACGGATCGAAGGTGGTTGGCGCGCCACCACGATGCACATCACGATCGACCTCGTCGGCGACCTCGCCCACCACATGCTCTTCGACCTCGCGCCATGAAGCTCTCGCTCACCTACGACTGGGACTGCACGCCCGAGGCATTCTGGGCCCTCTATTACGACCCCGCGTTCGCCGTGCGGCTCCACCTCGAATGCCTCGGGTCCACCTCGGCCGACGTACTTTCCCAAGAGGGTGACCTGTCGACGGGCTTGGTGCGGACGCTGCGCTACGGCCAGCGTCCCCCGATGCCGGGCCCGGTGCGGAAGATCTTCGGCGAGGAGGTGGTCACCACCGAGGTAAGCACCTACTCGCCCGCCATCTCGACGACCACCTTCATCATGACGCCCGGCACCATGGCGGACAAGACGCACATCGACGGCGCCATCGCCTTCAGCTGGGAGGGCGGCAACACGCTGGAGGCCTTCTCACTCGAGGCGCGGGTGAAGATCTTCGGGGCCGGCCCGATCGTGGAGCGCTTCATCGAGCACCAGGCTCGCGAGATGCAGGAGAAGTCCGTGGCGTTCATGCGCGCCGAGCTCGGCCGCTGACGCCGGCCGTCAACGGCCTGTGTGCGGCTGGAGCCACGGCAGGCGCCAGTGCGAGTGGCCGACGGGGAGCTTCTCCGCGCCGGCGGGACCCCACGACCCCTTGGCGTAGGTCTCGACGGGGGGCGGGGCGTCGAGCAAGGGCTGGACGATGCGCCAGGTCTCCTCGATGCTGTCCTCGCGGGTGAAGAGGGTCGCGTCCCCGTAGATGGCGTCGCCCAGCAGGCGCTCGTAGGGCTCGGGCGCGGTCCCGAGCTCCTCCGAGAAAATCAGCGAAAGGTCGACGGTGCAGCTCGTCTGGGCGCCGGGCGTCTTGGCCTGCACGACCAGGTCCGCCCCGGGTCGGGGATCGATGCGCAGGATCAGCTCGTTGGGATCGGGTGCGTTCGACGAGAAGGCCAGCCGGGGCGGGCGCTTGAAGATCGCCCGGACCTCGGTCGCCGTCACCGCCAGCGCCTTGCCGGCGCGGATGAAGAACGGGACACCCGACCAGCGCCAGTTGTCGATCTCCAACCGCAGCGCGGCATACGTCTCCGTGAAGGAATGCGGGGCCACACCGGGGACGGAGAGGTACCCGTCGTACTGCCCGCGCACGTAGTGCTTGGGATCGGCGTCAGGGATGGCGCGGAACACCTCGACCCGCTTGTCGCGCAGGCCGTCGGCATCGGCCGTCGCCGGCGGCTCAGACGCGAAGAGCCCGAGGATCTGCAGCAGGTGGTTCTGCACGACGTCGCGCAGGGTGCCCACGGCGTCGTAGAAGCTCCCCCGGTCCACTACGTCGAAAGACTCCGCCATGGTGATCTGCACGCAAGCGATGCGGTCGCGGTTCCATAACGGCTCGAAGATGGAGTTGGCGAAGCGGAGGAACAGGATGTCCAGCGCGGGCTCCTTGCCGAGGAAGTGGTCGATGCGCAGGATCTGCCACTCCTCGAGGAGTGTGCGCAGCTCGGCATTGAGGGCCTTGGCGGAGGCCAGGTCGTGCCCGAAGGGCTTCTCGACCACCACCCGGGCCCGCGCCGTCAGGCCGGCACCGGAGAGGCCCTCGACCACGCGCCCGAAGAGTGATGGTGGGATCTCCAGGTAGAAGACCGGGTCCTGGCAGCCCTTGATGGCGTCGGCCACCTTCTTGTAGGTCTGCGGGTCGCCGTAGTCGCCGGTGACCATCGACAGCCGCTCGACGAATCGCCTGAGAACGGCCTCGTCCACCGTCTCGCCCGAATCCTCGATGGACTGGCGCGCGTGCGCGCGCAGCGCGTCATCGGACCAGTCGTCCTTGGCCACGCCGACGATCGGGCAGGGGAGCTTTCCCCGGGCCTCGAGGCGGTAGAGGGCGCGGAAGGTCATCTTCTTGGCCAGGTCACCCGTGATGCCGAAGACCACGAGGACGTCGGCGGTCGCCGTCCGCGGGTCAGCCACGGATGCGGCACCCGTCGGTGGCCGACCCGGGCTGGTACACGTGCATCACCGGTCCTCTCTCTCGCTTCGCTGCCGTGCGGTCCCCGCCGAGACGAGTCAGAGCGCCGCCTGGTCCGCCAGCACCACGGACGACTCGGCCTCGACGCGACCGGCCGGGATGGTGGTGTCGCCGGCCAGCAGCTTCTGCAAGGGCTCCTTCTTGTCCGCACCGGTGATCAGCCACAGGATCCGGTGTGCACGCGCCAGGGCCGGGTAGGTCAGGGTCATGCGCACGTGGTTCTGATACGGCTGGGTGAGACCGACCAGGCGGTCCATGACGGAGAGGATGGGGTCGCCCGGGACCAGCGAGGCGGTGTGCCCGTCGGGGCCGAGACCGAGATGGACGAGGTCGAAGTGGTCGGGCAACGCCGCGGCGTAGCGCGCGGCCGCCGCCTCGAGGTCGGGGTCGTTGACGCCCATGGGTCGTACCACCGCGGGGGCGTCCCCCAGCGCCTCCTGGAGGTGGTGGAGGTTGCGGTCCGGGTCGTCGGGTGGCGCCACTCGTTCGTCCACCTGGTAGATCACGGTGGACGCCCAGGGCACGTCCTCGTGGGCCAGCTCGGCGAACATGGCCCAAGGCGTGTGCCCGCCGCTGACTGCGAACTGGAAGGTGCCGCGGGCGTCCACCGCATCCCGCGCCGCCTGGGCCACGAGGGCGGCACCGGCCCGGGCCACCGCCGCGGGGTCCGCCTGCGCCTCGACCGTGTGCTGCACCGAGGGGCCCCTACTTCTTCTTCTCGGCGTGCCCGCCGAACTCGCTCCGCATGGCCGAGAGGATCTTGTCGGAGAACTCGCCGAGCCCGCGCGACTCGAAACGCTCGTAGAGCGAGGCGGTGATGACCGCGGCGGGCACGCCTTCGTCGACGGCAGCGATCACGGTCCACCGGCCCTCCCCTGAGTCCGACACCCGCCCCGCGAAGTCGTCGAGGTCGGGCGAGGTGGCGAAGGCGTCGGCGGTGAGATCGACCAGCCACGAACCGACCACCGACCCCCGGCGCCACACCTCGGCTACGTCGCCCACGTTGATGTCGTACTGGTAGGCCCAGGGATCGCGCAGCGGCGTGGTCTCCGCGTCCACCTCCTGGGTTCCTTTGCCCGCGTTGGCGTGCTTGATGATGGACAGGCCCTCGGCGATGGAGGCCATCATCCCGTACTCGACGCCGTTGTGAACCATCTTGACGAAGTGACCGGCGCCGTTCGGGCCGCAGTGGAGGTAGCCCTGGGGTGCCGTTCCGCCTGCCTTGCGGTTCGGCGTGGGCTCGGCGCTGCCCTCGCCGGGTGCGATGGTCTTGAAGATGGGGTCGAGGCGCTGGACGACCTCGTCCTCCCCGCCGATCATCAGGCAGTAGCCGCGGTCGAGCCCCCACACGCCGCCGCTCGTCCCGCAGTCGAGGTAGTGGATGCTTTTGCTCTTGAGCTGCTTGGCCCGTGTGATGTCGTCGCGGTAGTAGGAGTTCCCACCGTCGATGACCGCATCGTCGCTCTCGAGGAGCGGCACCAGCTGCTCGAGGGTCTGGTCGACGATCGCGGCCGGCAGCATGAGCCACAAGGCCCGCGGCTTCTCCAGCAGCTGCACGAACTCCTCGATGGAGCCCGTCCCGGTCGCTCCCTCCGACGCCAGCTCCTTGACCACGTCGGCATTGACGTCGTAGACGACGCAACGATGACCGTCGCGCATGAGCCGGCGCACGAGGTTGGACCCCATACGACCCAGTCCGATCATGCCGAGTTGCATCGGGTTGTCAGTTGCCATGGTGCTCTCCTAACCCTTCAATTTCCGATAGCGGCGAATGAGTGCGTTGGTCGACGAGTCGTGCGCCAGGTCGGGCTCGGAGCTGCTCTCGAGCTCGGGAATGATGGCGACGGCGAGGACCTTCCCCAACTCGACGCCCCACTGGTCGAACGAGTCGATACCCCAGACGGTGCCCTGGGTGAACACGTTGTGCTCGTAGAGGGCCACCAAGGAGCCGAGGATGCGGGGCGTCAGCTTCTCGGCCAGAACCACGTTGGTGGGCCGGTTCCCCTGCATGACGCGATGCGGCACCACCGGTTCGGGCGTGCCCTCGGCCCGCACCTCCTCCTCCGTCTTGCCAAAGGCCAGCGCCTGGGCCTGGGCGAAGACGTTCGACGACAGTTTGTCGTGGTGGTCGCGCAGCGGGTTGAGGCTCTTGCCGAAGCCCATCAGGTCCAGCGGGATCAGCTTGGTTCCCTGGTGAATCAGCTGGTAGAAGCTGTGCTGGCCGTTGGTGCCCGGTTCGCCCCAGTACACCGCACCGGTCTGGTAGTCGACCGTGACGCCCTCCAGGGTGACGTGCTTGCCGTTGGACTCCATGGTCAGCTGCTGCAGATAGGCCGGGAACCGGTTCAGGTACTGGTCGTAGGGCATGACGCCGATGGACTGCGCGTCGAAGAAGTCCGAGTACCACACGGCCAGCAGCCCCATGAGCACCGGCAGGTTCCGCTCCAACGGCGTCGTCCGGAAATGCTCGTCCATGGCATGGAAGCCGGCCAGCATCTCGCCGAACTGATCCGGACCGATGGCCACCATGGTCGACAGCCCGATGGCCGAGTCCATGGAGTAGCGCCCCCCGACCCAATCCCAGAACTCGAACATGTTGGCGGTGTCGATGCCGAAGTCCGCCACGCGCTCCGCGTTCGTGGAGACCGCCACGAAGTGCTTGGCGACAGCGGAGGTGTCGCCGAGCTCCTGCACGACCCAGTCCCGGGCCGAGGTCGCGTTGGTCAGCGTCTCGAGTGTGCCGAACGTCTTGGATGACACGATGAAGAGCGTCTCCTCCGCTGCGAGGTCACGGGTGGCCTCGACGAAGTCCGTCGAATCGACGTTGGAGACGAAGCGGAACGTCAGGTCGCGGCGGCTGTAGTAGCGGAGGGCCTCGTAGGCCATGACGGGCCCGAGGTCCGAGCCGCCGATGCCGATGTTGACGATGTTGCGGATCGGCTTGCCGGTGTGGCCCTTCCACTCCCCCGACCGCACACGTTCGGCGAACGCGGCCATCCGGTCGAGTACCTCGTGGACCTGTGCCACGACGTCGACGCCGTCCACCACCAGGGACGACCCCTTGGGCATGCGGAGCGCGACGTGGAGGACCGAACGATTCTCCGACACGTTGATCTTGTCGCCGGCGAACATCATGTCCCGGCGCAACTCGAGGTCGGACTGCCGGGCAAGGTCGAGCAGCAGCGTCACTGTCTCGTCGGTGATCCGGTTCTTCGAGTAGTCGAGGTAGAGCCCGACCGCTTCGGCGCACAGCCGCTCGCCCCGGGTCGGGTCTTCGGCGAAGAGGTCGCGCAGGTGCTGGCCTTCGATCTTGGCGTGGTGCTCGGCCAGCGCCGCAAACGCGGGCCGCTGCCGCAACGGTGCAGTAGGCATCTGACTCGCTCCTCTCCTCGGGCTCAGCCGCCGCTGACGGCGGAGGTCTGGGTGTGCACCCGCTCGATCAGCTCGTTCCAGGCGTCGTCGAAGGACTTGGCGCCGTCACTCTGCAGTTTGGCGGCCAGGGCGATCAGGTCGACACCCGCCTCGGTGAACCGGGCGAGCAGGGCGTCGGCGTCACCCCCATCGGCCGGAAGCGGATCGCCCACCTCGCCGTGGTCGAAGAACTCCTCGAGCGTGTCGTCGGGCATGGTGTTCACGGTAAAGGGTGCGGCGAGGCCGTGGACATAGAGCGTGTCCGAGGCGGCGGGATCCTTGGTCTTGGTGCTGGCCCACAACAGCCGCTGCATGCGGGCTCCTTCGTTCTCCAGCCGCTGGAAGCGGTCGGAGCCCATGAGCTCGCGGTAGGCGCGGTAGACGTCGAGACCCACCGCCAGGCCGAGGTTGTCCACCAGATCGGCGGAGACCTCTTTGGCCACGGCCATGTCCCAGCGGGACATGAAGACGGACGCCACCGACCCGACCGCAGGATCGAGGCCGCCCGCGATGCGGCGCTCGACGCCCTGGCAATAGGCATCGGCGGCGGCCCGGTACTGGTCGGCGCTGAACAGCAGGGTCACGTTGACCGGAATGCCGGCGGCGATCGCCTCGGTGATGGCGGGGAGGCCCTGGGGTGTCCCGGGGATCTTGATGAACAGGTTGGGGCGGCCTGCCTGGGCGTGCAGGGCCTTGGCCGCCTCGACCGTGGGCGCCGTGTCGTAGGCCAGGAGCGGGGACACCTCCAGGGAAACCCAGCCGTCGACCCCGTCGGTCCTCTGGTGGATCGGGACGAACAGGTCGGCGGCGCGACGGAGGTCCTCGATGGCGAGCTCGAAGAAGAGCTCCTGTCCCGAGAGGCCGGCGGCGGCCTTCTGACGGATGGCGTCGTCGTAGTCGCCGGACCCGATCGCCTTGTCGAAGATCGACGGGTTCGACGTCAACCCCGTCACCGAATAGTCGTCGATGTAGCGCTGGATCGTCCCGTCGTCCAGCAGGCTGCGCGTGATGTTGTCGAGCCACAGGCTCTGTCCGCGCTCGTGGAGAATCTCGGTCGCCCTCACACGTCTCCTTCCTGGTCCCGTTCCGATGCTTACGATCCGCCGGCGGCAGCGATGCACTCGCGGGCGACCGCGGCGACCCGGTCCGGGGTGAAGCCGAAGCGGGTGAGCAGCTGCTTCAATGGCGCCGAGGCGCCGAACGTGTGCATCCCGATGACGGCGCCGCCGTCGCCCACGTAGCGATCCCATCCAAGCGTCGACGCCTGTTCGACCGCCACACGCGCCTTCACCGAGGGCGGCAGCACCTCGTCTCGGTAAGCCTGTGGCTGGCGGTCGAACAGCTCCCAGCACGGCATGCTCACGACCCGGGCGCCGACCCCGGCGGCGGCGAGCTCTTCGCGCGCCGCCATCGCCAGCTGGACCTCCGACCCCGTCGCCAGCAAGAGGACGTCGGGGTCGCCCTTCGCCGCCTCCGCCAACACGTAGGCCCCTCTCGCCACGCCCGACGCCGGGCCCAGTCCGGTCCGGTCGAACGTAGGCAGCGCCTGGCGGGAGAGGATGAGGGCAGCAGGTTCGTGGCGGAGCGGCAGCACGGTGCGCCAGGTCTCGACGACCTCGTTGGCGTCGCCCGGCCGGAACACCAGAAGCCCCGGGACGGCCCGCAGCGCGATGAGCTGCTCGACGGGCTGGTGGGTCGGTCCGTCCTCGCCGACGCCGATGGAGTCGTGGGTGAAGATGTGCAGGACGGGGATCTCCATGAGCGCCGAGAGCCGGATGGCACCGCGGGCGTAGTCGGAGAAGATGAGGAACCCCGACCAGTAGGGCCGCAGCTTGGTCAGGGCCATGCCGTTGGCCACGGCGGCGGACGCGTGCTCCCGGATCCCGAAGTGGAGGTTGCGCCCGGCGTACTCCCCCGGCTCGAAGTCGCCGGCCGTATCGAAGGTGAGCCGCGTCTTGGTGGAGGGCGAGAGGTCGGCGGAGCCCCCGAGCAGCCAGGGCACTACCTCGGCCAGCGCGTTGAGGACCTGGCCCGACGAGTCGCGGCTCGCAATCCCCTTGGCGTCGGGCGGGAACGTCGGCAGCGCGTCCTGCCAGCCGTCGGGGAGCTCCCGGCGCTGCATCCGCTCCACCTCGTCAGCCAGCTCGGGCTGCGCGGCGCGGTAGCGGGTGAAGAGGTCCTCCCAGTCCTGACGCGCCGCCCGGCCGCGGGCCCCCATGCCCGCGGCGAAAGTCTCGTAAACGCCGTCAGGCACGTAGAAGTCCTTGTCGTCCGGCATCCCGAGGAACCGCTTGGTCGACTTGACCGCGTCGACGCCGAGAGGTTCGCCGTGCGCCTTCGGGGAGTCCTCGACCGGCGAGCCGTACCCGATGTGGCTGTGCACGAGGATCAGGGTGGGTCGCTCGTGTTCCGCCTTGAACGTGTGCAGCGCGCGGGCCACAGAGTCCAAGTCGTTGGCGTCCGCCACCGTGGTCACGTTCCAGTCGTACGCGATGAAGCGCGCCGCGACGTCCTCGGTGAACGCGATGTCCGTGTGCCCTTCGATGGTGACGCGGTTCGAGTCGTAGATCCAGCACAGGTTGGAGAGCGCGAGATGCCCGGCCAGCGACGCCGCCTCCGACGAGATGCCTTCCATCATGCAGCCGTCGCCAGCGAGCGCGTAGACGTCGTAGTCGAAGAGCGCGAGGTCGTCACGGTTGTAGCGCCGCCCGAGCCAGTCCCGGGCGATGGCCATCCCGACCGAGTCGGCGACGCCCTGGCCCAGCGGGCCGGTCGTCGCCTCGACCCCGCTCGTCCAGCGGTACTCGGGGTGCCCGGGACAATGCGAATCGAGCTGGCGGAAGGTCTCGAGGTCGTCGAGCGTCACCGCCGCCCGGTTCAGCACCTCGTAGTCGGGATCGACCGCCTGGACGCCGGTGAGGAGCAGGAGGGACCAGAGCAGGGTGGACGCGTGGCCCTCGGAGAGCACGAAACGGTCCCGGTTGGGCCAGATCGGATCCGCCGGGTCGAAGCGCAGGAAGCGCTGCCAAAGCGTGTAGGCAACGGGCGCGACGCCCATGGGTGTCCCCGGGTGGCCGGAGTTCGCCTTCTGCACGGCGTCCATGCACAGCCCACGGATGGTGTTGACGGCCAGGGTGTCCGCATCCTGCATGGAGAGGGGGGTACCCATGGCGGACCTCCGGTGGGGGGAAACGGCCTTGTCGCGTTGGAGCATAGAGGGGGTGGCGACCGGCGGTCCTCGGCGGCCGTCCTCGCTCTGACCGGCAAGCCGGAGTAGTCGCACGAGGCTCAGGGGGGACGCGCCGTGTGCCGGACGCCGCGCTCGACGAGCCGCCACAGTTGCTCGGTGTCGAGGTACGACTCGCAGGCGTCGGCGATGCGGTCGATCTGGCGCTCCCGTGCCGCGGCGTAGGGACCGCCCGACGACCGCCAGGTGCGACCCCGCCGTGCCGCGGTCTCGGCGAGGAAGGCGGCGCGGAACGCGTCCGCCTCGAACAAACCGTGCAGCGTTGTGCCGAGAACGGTGCCGGCGGCGTCACGGGCGCTCTCCGCGGCCGTGCGCTCGAGCCAGGCGGGGCATGGGGGCCGGCGAGCGATCTGCCCGTGCCGGATCTCGTAGCCGTGAAGCGGTGTGCCCCCGGGGCCCGTCGCCGTGGCCAGACGCGTGATCTTCTCCGTCCCGAACACGGTGTGGACGGGCAACCAGCCCAACCCGGCGCGGGTCGGGGTCGCCGACTCGACGCCGTCCGGGTCGTCGATGCTCACGCCGAGCATCTCGAACCCGCCGCAGATCCCGAGGACCAGGGGCGCGGGAGACGCCACCCGCAACCGCGCCAGCGCCTCGGCGAGACCGGTGTCGCGCAGCCACTCGAGGTCGGCCACGGTGGCCCGGGAACCCCCGAGGACCACCAGGTCGGGATGGCCGAGTGCGCCGGGCTCGTCGACCCAGCGGACGCGCACGTCCGGTTCGGCGACGAGCGGGTCGAGATCGGTGAAGTTGGAGAGGCGAGGCAAGCGGATGGCCGCCACGTCGATGCCGGCGGCACCGGGCGGTGGCGCGCCGGCGGCGCGCCCGAGGGCGAGTGAGTCCTCGGCGTCGAGCTCGAGCGGCCCGAGGTGAGGCAGGACGCCGAACGTCGGGACGCCGCAGCGGTCCTCGAGCTCCGCGGTGGCGCCGCCCAGCAGCGCGCGATCACCCCGAAAGCGATTGACGATGAAGCCGCCCACGAGCGCGGACAGCTCCTCGGGGAGGATGGCCACGGTCCCGTAGAGATGGGCAAAAACCCCGCCGCGCTCGATGTCCCCGACGACGACGGCGGGGATGGCGGCCCGGCGGGCCAGGCCGAGGTTGACCAGGTCGCCATTCAGCAGGTTGATCTCGGCGGGGCTCCCGGCCCCCTCGCAGACGACGACGTCGTAGCGGGCGCGCAGCGAGGCCAGGGCGTCGTCGACGACCGAGACCAGCGTCTGTTTGGTGGCCAGGTAGCGGTCCGCCTCCTCCAGACCCATCGGGCGCCCCATGACGACGACGTGTGCGGCGCGCTCGCGCGTCGGCTTGAGCAGCACCGGGTTCATGGCGACCTCGGGCTCGGCGCCCGCCGCCACCGCCTGCAACCATTGGGCCCGGCCGATCTCGCCACCGTCGGCGGTAACCATCGAGTTGAGCGACATGTTCTGGCCCTTGAACGGGGCCACGGCGACGCCGCGTCGTGCCAGCAGCCGGCACAGCCCGGTCGTGACCGTGGACTTGCCCGCGTCCGACGTCGTCCCGCACACCATGAGCGCCCCGCGCATGGGCCGTGTTCTACACCGTCGCGGCGCCGCCGCGGGAGGAGAAATCCCACTTGACCAAGGGGCGCGCCAGCACCCATGGTGTGAGCCGACACACCTTCGGTCGTTCGCCAGGGACCGCGTACCGAACCTGACAGGTGGAGTGGGTGGACGCGAGCCCGAGGGCGGCTGCCGGGGGGCAGCCCGGGATCATCCCGGCCTTCGGGCGCTCCGAGGGGGGCGTCCACCGCACTTCGCGGAGGCGACTACAAGGGAGGTAGCAGCGGTGGCGATCGCCGAGGATCTCGCGGTCATTCACGAGCCCGGGGTCGACAACCCCTTCCAGGTCGAGCAACACGGGATCGACTACATCCCGGTCAGCGAGCGCTGGGCGACCCCGCGAGACATCTTCGGCATGTGGGCCGGAGCGAGCGTCCAGGTGGAGTACTTCATTTACGGCGCCATCCTGATGACCTTCGGGCTCACGTTCGCGCAGGTCCTCTTCGTCATCGTGCTCGGGAACCTCTCCTACTTTCTCCTCGGTTTGTGTTCGCTGCAGGGTCCGAACGCGGGCACCACCGTCTTCGCAATCAACCGGGCCCCTTTCGGACCCAACGGCTCGCGCCCGATCTCGTTCTTCAACTGGTTCACCCAGATCGGCTTCGAGGTGGAGGGCCTGATCCTCATCGTGGGCGCCGGGCTCGTCTTGATGATCAAAGCGGGATACCTGCCCGGCGATCCGGCCAAGGTGATCCTCGTGATCGTGGCGGTGCTGATCCAGGGGATCCTGCCCTTCCTCGGCCACGCCGCCATCGTGAAGACTCTGCGGCTCCTCGTCCTGCCGTTCGTCATCCTGTTCGCAGTCATGCTCGGCTTCGCGATCCCGCATGCGCACCTGCACGTCGTCAAGACGAGCGGCGACTGGCAGGCCTTCACTGAGGCACTCGCCTTCACCATCGCCCTAAGCGGGCTCGGATGGACCGAGAACGGCAACGACTACACCCGCTATTGCCCGACGAACACCTCCAAGAAGGGGATTGTGGGCTGGGTCTTCCTCGGAACGGCGGTACCCGAGATCCTCATCATGACGCTCGGGGCGGTTGTGGGGACCTTCGTTCTCGACATCGGCACCGGCGCGGGGGGCTTTCTCCCCTTCGCCCACCAGAGCGCCATCCCCTCGTGGTTCGTGGTGATCTTCCTCCTCTTCGCCGTGGTACAGATCTTCGGCGTCAACAGCCTCGACATGTACTCGTCGGGCGTCACCCTCCAGGCCATCGGCGCCCCGGTCAGGCGATATCAGGCCGTGCTCATCGACTGCGTCATCGCTCTCGGCGTCACCATGTGGGCGATCTTCAGCGGGTCCTTCACCGAGTACCTATCGGACTTCGTCGACCTCGTCATCATCTGGATCGCACCCTGGTGCGCCATCTTCCTGGTCGACTGGGCCCTGCGGCGGTTCCGCTACGTGCCGAGCGAGCTCCAGAAGACGGGCCGCGACTCGCTCTACTGGCGCAAGGGCGGCATCTTCTGGCCGGCATGGGTCGCCCAGATCGTCGGCATGTACGCCGCTATCTCGGCGCTCTACGTGAACCCGACGTACTACTTCCGGGTGCCGCGATGGCTCAACGAGGTCACCGACCACACACAGGACGCCTACCACTATGGCGCGGACTTCAGCGTCTTCTTGGGGCTGGGGGTAGCGGGGCTCGTCTACCTCGTACTGGCCTTCCGCCACCTTGGCAAGGAGGCCGCGGCGCAGGAAGCCCTGCTCGCCGAGGAGCACCTCCTCACGGTCTGATCAGTCCCAGTCTTCGACGAGGCCGCCGGAGCCATCGGGATGGAACAGCGGCATGGCACCGAGGCTGCGGACGAGGGCCGCGTCCTCGCCCAGTGCCTTCTTCCACTGTCCGCCTTCGGTCATGAGTGTCCCTACGACCACGGGCTCGGCCTCCATGCGGCGGACCAGGCGGAGGGCGGACGCCAGCGAGGCGCCGGTGGAGACGACGTCGTCGACCACCGCGACCCGCTTGCCCCGCACGGCGTCCACCCGGGCCGGGTCCATGCGGAGGCGCTGGGGCTTGTCGGTCGTGATGGAGTACACCGGCTCGGACCAGGACTCACCGAGGTGGATCTTTGGGGTCTTGTGCAAGATGACGTAGTCGTCGAGCCCCAGGGCGCGACTGGCCTCGATGGCCAAGGGGATGCCCATGGTGGCCACGGACACCACGATCTCGGGGCGGGCCGGGCGCATCAGCTCCGCCAGCTCGCGGCCCGCGGTCTCCGCAAAGGCCACGCCCAGGTCCACGCAGATGAGCAGGGCAATGGTGAGCTCGTCGTTGAGCGGCACCAGCGGGAGCGCCACGGTCTGGCTTCCCACCGTGGTCGTGTAGATACGATCGGCGGACGACGACATGACTCTCTCCCCGGAGCATAGGTCGCCCGCCGCGGGGCTGGACCAGGCGCTGGTGCGCCGCATGCTCCACGTCGCCGTGGCCGAGGAGCGGTACGGCCTCGCCGAGGGCGGCATCCCCAGCAAGCGGCGTCAAGGACGAAGCAAGCGCGTTCGATCCGTGCGGTGGTGACTGTGGCGTACTAAAGAGGGGGTCCGGTGCACGCAACGGCGCAAGCGTCCAATGACGGCACTTCCGACGGCCCGGCACCGGGCCGTCGGACCGGGCCGCTCGATCCGCGCTTGCTGCGCTCGATGCGCACGACCCGGCGCTTCCTGATCCTTTCGGTCGCCGTCGGAGGTGCCACGGCGCTGCTCCTGATCGCCCAGGCGTGGCTGCTCGCGACGATCGTCTCGGACGCGTTCATCGACCACCGGGGCCTGGGGTCCCTGCGGGCACCTCTCGTCGCGCTGGTGCTCGTGATCGCCGGCCGCGCGGTGCTGGCCTGGGCGGGGGAACGGGCGGCGCACCGGTCGTCGGCTTCGGCCAAGTCGGACCTGCGCCGGGCCGCCAGCGCGCACGTCGCGGCCCTCGGACCCGCGGGGTTGGAGCAACGCGACGCCGGATCGCTCGGGGTCCTGCTCACGTCGGGCATCGACGCCCTCGACGGCTACTTCTCCCGGTACCTCCCTCAGCTCTTCCTGGCGGTCATCGTCCCGATCGCCGTCATCGCGGTCGTCGCCGGAGCGGACTGGGTGAGCGCCGTCCTCATCGCCGTCAGCCTGCCCCTGATCCCCCTCTTCATGGCCCTCGTCGGCGCGACGACCCGGGACCGGACAGCGGCGCGGCTGCGATCGTTGCAAAGGCTGGCCGGGCACTTCCTCGACGTGGTGGCCGGGCTCCCCACGCTCAAGGTCTTCGGACGGGCCAAGGCCCAGGCCCGCTCCATCGCCGACGTCACCGAGCGGTACCGCTCGACGACCATGGCCACGCTGCGTCTCACCTTCTTGTCCTCGCTGGTGCTGGAGCTCCTGGCGACGGTCTCGGTCGCGCTGGTCGCGGTGGCTGTCGGGCTGCGCCTGCTGGCGGGTGACATGTCGTTCCATGACGCCCTGTTCGTCCTGGTGCTCGCGCCCGAGGCCTATCTCCCCTTGCGCGCGCTAGGCGCCAACTACCACGCCAGCGCCGACGGAGTGGCCGTGGCACAGGAGATCTTCGACCTCATCGATTCCCCCCCCGCCAGCCCCGTCGGCGGCACCACGCCAGCGGGCGGCACCGGCATCCGCATCAGCGGCCTGGCCGTGACGTATCCGGGACGGCGCGTGCCGGCCATCCACGACACCGACCTCGTCGTGACGCCCGGCGAGACCGTCGCTCTCACCGGACCGAGCGGCTGCGGCAAGTCGACCGTGCTTTCGGTGCTCTTGGGGCTGCGGCAACCGGACGCCGGCACGGTCACCCTCGGGGGCGTGGCGCTCGCCGATCTCGACCTGGCGGAGTGGCGGCGTCACATCGCCTGGGTGCCGCAGCGTCCCCACCTCTTTGCCCGGTCGGTCGCCGCCAACGTGCGGCTGGGCAACCCGGACGCGACCGACGCCGAGTTGACCGCCGCGCTCGAGGCGGCGGGCCTGACCGAGGTCGTGCGGCGCCTCCCCGACGGCGCGGACACCCGCCTGGGCGAGGGTGGCGCCGGTCTGTCGGCGGGCGAGCGGCAGCGTGTGGCACTGGCCCGTGCCTTCGTGCGCGACGCGCCGCTCCTCCTTCTCGACGAGCCGACCGCCAGCCTCGACAACGAGACCGAGGCCGACGTGCTGGTGGCGGTGCGTCGACTCGTCGCCGGACGCACCACGTTGATCGTGGCGCACCGCCCGGCGCTCGCCGCGCTGGCGGACCGAGTCGTCGAGCTCCCGGCGCCGGTGGGAGCGACGGCGTGAACGCCAGTCCGGCCGGCATCGCCCGCACGCTCCGGCTCGCGGCACCGGCGCGGCGTCGCCTCGCCGAGGCGTCGCTGTTGGGCGCGGGCGCGATCGGCGCCTCCATCGCCCTCATGGGGACGTCGGCCTGGCTGATCTCGCGCGTGGCGCAGCGGCCGTCGGAAGCGTCCCTCACCCTCGCCATCGTCGGGGTCCAGTTCTTCGGGCTGTCCCGCGGCTTCCTACGCTACGGCGAGCGACTGGTCGGGCACGACGCCGCGCTCCGCATGCTGGCCGACCTGCGTGTGCGTGCGTACGAGCGACTCGAGGCCGTGGCGCCGGCCGGTCTCCCCCTCTTCCGACGTGGCGACCTCGTGGCGCGGGTGGTCGACGACGTGGATTCGCTGCAGGACGTCGTGCTCCGCGTGCTGGAGCCCTTCGCCGTCGCGGTGCTCGTGGGCGCCGGCACCGTTGCCGCCCTGTGGTGGTTCCTCCCGCAAGCGGGGCTCGTGCTGCTGGTGGCGCTGGCGGCCTCCGCGACGGCCGTGCCCTGGCTGACCGGCCGGCTGGCCCGCCGCGAAGAAGCGCGCCAGGCGACGGCACGGGGCGAGCTGAGCGTGGAGGTCATCGACCTCATCGAGGGCGGACACGAACTCACCGTGTTGGGCGGCGGCGGCGAACAGCTTGCGCGGCATCGAGGCGGCTGACGAGCAGTTGCGCTCGATCGCGCGCCGCGGCGCGGGGACGGCGGGCATCGGGCTCGCACTCACCACCGCCCTGGCCGGCCTGGCCAGTTGGCTGGCGCTGACCCTCGGCGTGCGCGCCGCCCACGGCGGCTCGCTCAACGGTGCGCTGCTGGCGGTGCTCGCACTGGTCCCGCTCGCGGCCTTCGAGTTGGTGTCGCCGCTCCCCGCCGCCACCCAGTCCCTCCAGCGGGCGCGGGTCGCCGCCGGCCGCGTCTTCGATGCCATGGACACGCCACCGGTGGTGCACGATCCCCGCTCGCCGGTCGTGCCGGGTGATGGGCCGCACACGGTCGAGCTACGCGACGTCTGGGCCTCGTACCCCGGCGCCGGGCGGGCCGCGCTGCGCGGCATCGACCTCGAGCTGCAGCCCGGGCGTCGGGTTGCGCTCGTCGGACCGAGTGGGGCCGGCAAGTCCACCCTGGCCGACGTGCTGGTGCGCTTCCTCCCGGCCGATGCCGGGGAGGCCCTGCTCGACGGCATGCCGGTCGAGCGCTTTGCCGCCGACGACGTTCGGCGCGTCGTCGGCCTGGTCGAGCAACATGCTCACCTGTTCGACACGACGCTCGCGGAGAACCTCCGCATCGGCCGGCGCGCGGTCTGACGACACCGAGCTGGTGGCCGTCCTCAGCCGCGTCGGGCTGGGCAGCTGGCTCGAAGGGCTGCCCGACGGTTTGGCCACCGCGGTCGGGGCGAAGGGGACCCGCCTGTCGGGCGGGCAGCGCCAGCGTGTGGCGGTCGCCCGCGTGCTGCTGGCCGACTTCCCGATCCTCGTGCTCGACGAACCCGCCGAACACCTGGAGGCGGCGGCGGCCGACGCGCTCACCGCCGACGTGCTCGCCCTCACCGAGGACCGGGCGGCGGTGCTCGTCACGCACCGGCTCATCGGCCTGGAGGGCGTGGACGAGATCCTCGTGCTCGACGGGGGACGGGTCGTCGAGCGGGGCACCCATGCCGACCTCCTCGTCGCCGGCGGTCGCTACGCCGGGCTGTGGTGGGAAGAGCGGATGACCGACCCGCCCGCCTCCCTCCCACCGCCCGCGACGGGCGGCCACACGACCGTCATCCCCGAAGGGAGCGACCAACCGTGAACCTGGACCTCGCCCGCTGGCAGTTCGCCAGCACGAGCATCTACCACTTCCTCTTCGTGCCGGTCACGATCGGGCTGGCCTTCCTGGTGGCCCTGCTCGAGACCGGGTGGTACCGCAACGGGGATGCGACCTACCTGCGGCTGGCCCGCTTCTTCGGGACACTGCTGCTGATCAACGTGGCCATCGGGGTCGTGACAGGCCTCATTCAGGAGTTCGAGTTCGGCATGAACTGGTCCGCCTACTCGCGTCTGGTTGGCAACGTGTTCGGCGGCCCGCTGGCCTTCGAGGGACTGGCGGGCTTCTTCTTGGAGTCGACCTTCCTCGGCCTGTGGATCTTCGGCTGGAACCGCTTGTCGAAGCGCGCGCACCTGGCCTGCATCTGGCTGGTGTCGATCGGGACCGTGCTTTCAGCCATGTTCATCATGGCGGCCAACTCGTGGATGCAACACCCCGTCGGCTATAAGACCAACAGCGCCGGGCAGCCGGTGCTCACCAACATCTTCGACCTCTTCACCAATCCGGTCTTCCTGTGGGGTTTTGTCCACGTGATCCTGGCCTCTCTGGTCACGGGCGCGATCATCATGCTGGGCGTGTCGGCCTGGCACTTGCGCAAGCAACGCGAGGTCGAGGCGTTCCGTCGCACCGCCGTGATCTCGCTGGTCCTGCTCCTCCTGTCCACCCCGATCGCCATGTTCGTGGGCAGCGAGCTCGGCGTCGTGGAGGGGACGTACCAACCCATGAAGATCGCCGCAGCCGAGGCACTGTGGAACACCTGCCCGAGTCACTGCTCGTTCTCGGCATTCCAGATCGGCGGCGGGAAAAACGACGAGACCCCGACGCAGATCATCCCGATCCCCGACCTGCTCTCCATCCTGGCTACCAACCACGTCGACGGTGAGGTGCAGGGGATGAACCAGCTCAACGCCGAGTACCAGAAGGAGTACGGCCCGGGGAATTACGTCCCCAACGTCTTCATCCAGTACTGGTCGATGCGCGTGATGGCCTACCTGGCCACGCTGGTCATGGCATTCGCGCTCTGGGGTGCCTGGCTGCTGTACCGGCACAAGCTCGACCGCGCCAAATGGTTCCTGCGCATTGCCCCGTGGGCGATCTTCGTCCCGTTCCTCATGAACACGGCGGGCTGGATGCTGACGGAGAGCGGACGCCAGCCGTGGATCGTGCAAGGGCTGATGAAGACGGCCCAGGGGGTGTCGCCCTCGGTCTCGGCGACCGACATCTGGATCTCACTCGTCGCCTTCTACCTGATCTTCATCGCGTTCGGCGTCGCCGACGGCTGGCTCATGGTGCGCTACAGCCGCAAGGAACTCGACCACGACCCGATCGCCAAGTTGGTGGACCCCTCGACGTCGTCGGGAGCGGCGTCGCCCGACGACGACGAGCCCGCGCTCGTCTACGAGGAGGCCGTCATGACACTCGGAGAGTTGTGGTTCATCATCGAGGCCATCTTCTGGGTCGGCTTCTTCGTCCTGGAGGGCTTCGACTTCGGCGTCGGCATGCTGCACTCGTTCCTTGGCCGGTCAGACACCGAGCGCCGAGTGCTCATCAACACGATCGGGCCGGTGTGGGACGGCAACGAGGTGTGGCTCATCGTGGCCGGGGCGGCAATGTTCGCCGCCTTCCCAGGCTGGTACGCCACGATGTTCTCGACGCTGTACCTGGCCTTTGTCTTGGCCCTCGCGGCGCTCATCGTGCGCGGCCTGGCCTTCGAATACCAGCGCAAGTTCGACGACCCGCGCTGGCGCTCCTTCTGGCGCTGGGGGATGACGGTCGCCAGCGCCCTCATCCCGTTCCTGATCGGCGTGGGGCTGGGCGACCTGCTCCACGGTCTGCCCATCAACAGCCACCACCAGTTCACCGGGGGCTTCTGGCAGTTGCTGACGCCCTTCGGCGTGTGGACCGGCGTGACCCTCGTCGTGCTCTCGCTGCTCGTGGGCGCCACCTACCTGATGCTGAAGACGACCGGGGAGCTCCACGAGCGTGCACAGCGCGTGGCGACGGTGATCGGCCTGGTCGCCGTGATCGTGTCGTTCGGCTTCATGACGTGGGTCCACGTCGGGCTAAGCACCGGCTTCGTGCCGGAGCCGCTCGAAGCCCTGGCCCTCCTGGCCGTCATCGTGGCGGCCTGGGCGGCGCGTCGAGCGCGCCGAGGGCTGGGCCTTCATGGCTGCCGCCGTCGGCATCGGAGGGACGGTGGGATCGATCTTCACCGAGCTCTACCCGCGGGTGATGATCTCGAGCACCAACACCGCCTACAACCTCACCGTCGGCAACACGGCCAGCCCCTCGTACAGCTTGAAGGTCACGACCGTCGTCGCGGCCATCTTCTTCCCGGCGGTACTCGTCTACCAAGCCTGGAGCTACAAGGTGTTCCGGCGACGCCTATCGGTGCCGAGGATAGGAGAAGACGGGAAAGAGGCCACCACTCCCACAACGACCCGCGCCGAAACCTCGTAGTCACCGGTGGGCCGGAGGCGCCGACCGTGCTATTCGGGCCCCCGAGAACCCGAGGTCTCTTACGGGCGCCTTTGGCGCGGCGTTCACCTGGACGTCACCTTGAGGTCACCCGGCCGGGACCAATGCCCTTGAGGACGGTACCCCTGTTCCGTAGCATCGGGCGGGTGACCAATGACACCGCGGCAGACCCTCAGGCAGAAATCTTTCCCCCGATCGCCGACTTCGGGTTCATCTCGGACTGCGAGAACAGTTGTCTTGTGGCTCCGGACGGCTCGGTCGAGTGGTTGTGCCTCCCCCGACCGGACTCACCGAGCGTGTTCGGCGCCCTCCTGGACCGCACGGCCGGCAACTTCCGCTTCGGTCCCACCGGCACCCTCGTGCCCCACCAGCGGCGCTACGTGCCCGGGACCATGGTGCTCGAGACGACCTGGCATACCCCGACGGGGTGGCTGCTCGTCCAGGACCTTTTGGTGGTGAGGCCGGTCACAGACGGGTCCCGCCGACCGGAATACCGCCGCGCCCCCGGCGACGCCGCGCCAACAGGCACCCTTCTGCGGCTGGCCACCTGCCTCGAGGGTCACGTCGAGGTGGTGGCCAACGTTGTCCCCATCTTCGAGTACGGGGTCCAGACCGGGATGTGGGACTACGAGGGCGACGGCTACGAGACCATGACGGTCCGCCCACCGGTCGGCGATCCCGTCCTCACCGTGACCTCGACCATCCGACTCGGCGCCGTCGGGGCCCGCTGTTACGGCCGCTCGACGCTGGAGCAGGGTGAAACCGCATTCGCGGCACTCTCGTGGTCCGGAAACCATCCGTCCACCGTCGAGGAGGCGCAGGCGCAGCTCGAGTCCACGGTCACCTACTGGCGGGATTGGCTGTCCAACGGGACGTTCCCCGACCATCCATGGCGCAGCTACTTGGAGCGCAGCGCCCTGACACTCAAGGGACTGAGCTACGCGCCCACAGGCGCCGTCATGGCCGCCTCGACGACCTCGCTGCCCGAGACGCCCGGCGGGGCGCGCAACTGGGACTACCGCTACACCTGGATCCGCGACTCCTCCTTCATGCTGCGCTCGCTGTATCGGCTCGGGTTCGACTGGGAAGCCCTCGAGTACTTCGCCTTCATCATCGACGCGCTGGCCGGCGGGAGCGGCGACTGGGATCTCCAGATCATGTACGGCATCGACGGTCGGAAGGACCTGTCCGAGCAGACCCTCGACCATCTCTCGGGCTGGCGGAACTCGCGGCCGGTGCGGGTGGGCAACGGCGCCTGGGATCAGCACCAGAACGACGTCTGGGGGATGCTTCTCGATGCGGTGGACATCCACCTGCGTCAGGGCGCAGCCCAGATCGTCAAGCCCGTGTGGGAGGGCCTCGCCAAGATGGTGGAATCGGCCATCGCGCACGCAGGGGACCCCGACCAGGGCATCTGGGAGATCCGGGGCGATCCGGAACACTTCACGGCCTCCAAGGTCCTGTGCTGGGTGGCCATGGACCGCGGCGCCGATATGGCCCGCATCCGCCGTGACCCTGACCGGGCCGAGGCGTGGCGCAAGGCGGCCGACGAGCTGAAGGCCGAGATCCTCGACCGGGGCGTCGACTCGCACGGCCGGTTCCGCCAGCACTACGGCAACGACGAACTCGACGCTTCGCTCCTCTTGATCCCGATCCTCGGCTTCCTGCCGCCCGACGACGAGCGGGTGCGGGCCACGGTGCTTGCCATCGCCAACGAGCTGACCGAGGACGGGCTGGTCCTGCGGTACAAGGTCGACTCCACCGATACCGGCTTCGAGGGCAAGGAAGGGACATTCACCATCTGCTCGTTCTGGCTGGTCACGGCGCTGTCGATGATCGGCGAGGAAGACCGTGCCAGGGCGCTGTGTCAGAAGCTGCTCGCCTTCGCCGGGCCGCTACAGCTCTACGCCGAGGAGATAGACGCAGCCACGGGCGAGCACCTCGGCAACTTCCCACAGGCCTTCACCCACCTGGCGTTGATCGACGCGGTCGGCCGGCTCATCGATGCCGAGCGCCCCAATGCCGCGATCTAGAGAACGCGGGATCCCACCCAAGAGCAGCGGAGTAGACGCAGCGGTCCACCCCACGCACGCAAGGGAGGAGTCGTGAGCGCAGCGACGCCATCGACACCGCACCGGGTGATCGTGGTGGGAGGCGGCTTCGGCGGGCTGCCCGCCACCCGTCTCCTCGCCCGCTCCCGCCACGTGGAGATCACCCTCATCGACCGCAGGAACCATCACCTGTTCCAGCCTCTGCTCTACCAGGTGGCCACCGGGATCCTCTCCCCTGGGCAGATTTCACCGGTCCTTCGCCATCTGCTCCGGCGCCGCAAGAACGTGCGGGTCATCCTGTCGTCGGTCACCGGCTTCGACCTCGATCGACGGGTGGTGCACACGACCTCGCTTCCCGGGCGCTTCGACGAGTACCCCTACGACAGCCTCATCGTGGCGGCAGGGGCCGGGCAGTCCTACTTCGGGCACGACGAATATGCGCTCATCGCGCCCGGGATGAAGACGGTCGACGACGCCATGGAGCTTCGGCGGCGGGTCTACGGCGCGCTGGAGCTGGCCGAGACGATGGTCGACGAGGTCCTGGAGCGGTTCTGGATGACCTTCGCGATCGTCGGCGCCGGGCCGACAGGGGTGGAGCTGGCCGGGCAAATCAGGGAGCTGGCCTGCCGCAGCCTGACCGAAGATTTCCGCGCCATCCGCCCCAGTTCGGTCCGCGTCATCCTCATCGATGGGGGCAAGGAACCACTGGCCAACTTCGGCGACCAACTCTCGGGACGGGCCCGGCGAGACCTCGAGAAGATGGGCGTCGACCTGCAGATGGGGCTGCGCGTCGTCGGCGTGGATCCGTTCGGGGTGGACACCGAGACGGCCGACGGGGTGAAGGGCCGCTTCGAGTGCGGCACCACGATCTGGGCCGCCGGCGTGCAGGGGTCACCGCTGGCCGGGATGCTCGCCGACGCGACCGGTGCCAAGACCGACCGCGCGGGTCGCATCGAGGTCTTGCCGGACCTCAGTCTGCCGGGGCACCCCGAGGTGTTCGCGGTGGGCGACATGGCATCCCTCAACGAGCTGCCCGGCGTCTGCGAGGTGGCCATGCAAGGCGGCCTCCATGCGGCCAACACCATCAAGCGCCGCCGGGCCGGCAAGGAGAGCATGCCGTTCAAGTACCGCGACCTCGGCAGCGCCGCCGCCATCGGCCGCTTCAAGTCGATCGTCAGTTTCAAGGGCATTCGCCTCAGCGGGTTCGCCGGCTGGGTCGTGTGGTTCTTCGTGCACATCGGCTTTCTCAACGGTTTCGGCAACCGCGCCAGCACCATGCTGCGATGGTTCCATACCATGGTCGGGCGCGCCCGACCCGAACGTGTGTTCAGCGTGGGGCACACGGGCGGCGACCTGAGCCTGCCCGACGACGTGAAACGCAAAGTCATGCCGAACGCCTTCCCTGTCCAGGTGGACGTACCCGGATGGGCCGAGCGTGTCGCCCGCGCCGAGGCTTCCGGCCCCGGCAACAGCGGCACGAGGCGGGCCGCACCGGCCTGACCCGGCGAGGCGCACGCGGCCGGCGGCCCACTACATTCGCCGGATGATCCTCGACAAATTCCTCGTCACCGACCAGGTCGCCATCGTCACGGGAAGTGGGCGCGGCATCGGCGCGGCCACCGCAGTCGCCCTGGCCCAGGCCGGCGCCGACGTCGTGCTGGCCGCCCGGACCGAGGACCAGCTGCGCGAGGTGGCGGCACAGGTCGAGGCTGCGGGCCGCCGGGCCGTGGTCGTGCCCGGCGACCTGACCGACTTCGACCTGATGGCCTCCCTGGCCGACACGGCACTCCGTGAACTCGGGCGGCTCGACATCGTCGTCAACAACATGGGCGGCACGATGCCGCGGCCATTCCTCGACACGTCGCCGCGCTTCTTGGAGGAGGCCTTCCGCTTCAACGTGTCGTCGGGCCATGCTCTGCTGCGAGCCGCGGTACCGCGCATGCTCGAGGGCGAACAGCCTGGCGGCGCCGTTGTCAGCATCTCCTCGGTGATGGGGCATGTGGCCGGTCGCGGTTACCTCGGTTACGGCACGGCGAAGGGTGCGCTCGAGCAGTACACCCGCCTGGCGGCCCGCGACCTGGCGCCGCGCATCCGGGTCAACGCCATAGGCGTCGGGTCCACCGCGACCTCCGCGCTCGACATCGTCATGTCCAGCGACGAGCTGCGCACCGCCATGGAGGGTGCCACCCCACTGCAGCGCCTCGGCCACGTCGAGGACATCGCCGCCGCCATCTTGTACCTGACCTCGCCCGCCGGCGCCTACGTCACCGGCAAGATCATCGAGGTGGACGGCGGCCTACAGTCGCCCAATCTCGAGATGCCCATCCCCGACCTCTAAGGAGTTCGCCATGCCGTACCGCGTCGTGCAGTGGAGCACCGGCAACGTCGGGCGCCACTCGCTGGCGGGTATCCACGCCCATCCCGAGCTCGAGCTGGTGGGGGTCTTCGTCTCGAACCCCGACAAGGTGGGCCACGACGCCGGCGAGCTGGCCGGGCTCGTCAAGACCTTCGGCGTGGCTGCGACGAGTGACGTCGATGCGCTACTGGCGCTGCGACCCGACTGCATCGTGCACACCGCCATGGCGGACGACCGCATCTTCGAGGCGCTGGCCGACCTGGAGCGCTTCCTGGCCGCCGGCATCAACGTCGTCTCTTCGAGCCCGGTCATGCTGCAGTACCCGGCGCCGGACGACCCGCTGGCCGCCCCGGTCATCGCGGCGGCGGAGAAGGCGGGCGTCTCTATCTTCGTGAACGGAGTCGACCCCGGGTTCGCCAACGACGCGCTCCCGCTCGTGCTGTCCGGGGTGAGCGAGCGCATCGAGGAGGTGCGCTGCTCGGAGATTCTGAACTACAACACCTACAACCAGCCCATGGTGCTCTTCGGCATCATGGGCTTCGGTGGCGACCTCGATGAGGTCCCCTTCCTCCTCAGCCCCGGCGTGCTCACCATGGCCTGGGGCTCGGTGGTGCGACAGATCGCGGCCGGCCTCGACCTGACCCTGACCGGGGTGACCGAATGGTACGAGCGGGAGGCGGCGCCGGAGGACTTCGAGGTCGACGCCGGCACCATCAAGGCCGGCACGGCAGCGGCGCTGCACTTCGAGGTGCGCGGGATGGTCGGCGACAAGCCGGTCATCGTGCTCGAGCACGTCACCCGACTGCGCGACGACCTCGGCGCTGGATGGCCACAGCCGGCCGGGCACGGCTGCTACCGCGTGCAGATCAGCGGCGAGCCCAACTACACCATCGACCTGCAGCTCATGGGGACCGACGGCGACCACAACACCGCGGGGCTCAAGGCCACGGCCATGCGCCTCGTCAACGCGGTGCCGGCCGTCGTGGCCGCCGCGCCGGGCCTCGTCACCGCGCTGGATCTCACGATGATCACGGGGCGGGGTCTCGTCGTCACCTGAGGTAGCCACGCGCGCCCCATGGGCGGCCCGACACCGAATTCCGACAGTCCCCTGGAAATGCAGGACCGCTCAGGATGGGACGGGACCCTGGTGGCCGAGGGTGTCGTGCTCGCGGCCACCCTCGAGCTGAGCCCGATGGGCGAGTACGCGGCGCAAGCCACGGTGGCGGCGCTGCACGACCAGGCGCCACGCCACGAGGACACCGACCGGGAGCGGATCCTGTCCCTCTCCACCCTGCTCGGGGGAATGACCGCGAGCCAGGTGGTCGAGGGGTCCGAGTCGGCGTACGTCTCGGCGGGCGGCGGCGGCGGCGCCGGCGCCGGCGCGTGCGCGGACTGCCGTGAACGCCACTCCCTCGCGATGGGGGCAGCCGCCAGGCATCGTCACTCCCCCGTCGAGGGATCGATGACCGTGGAGATCAGCGTGACCCGGTCGGCCGGGAACCCGCCACAACGCGCGTGCTCGTAGAGGATGTCCTCGTCCGGCGCCACGTATACGCAATAGAGCTTGTCCTCCGTGACGAAGCTCTGGAGCCACTTGATCTCCGGGCCCAGCGAGGAGATGACCTTGTTCGACTGTGCGCTGATGTCACGGAGCTCCTCGGCCGTCAGCTTGCCCGCGCCGGGGACGTCTCGTTCAATGACGTATTTCGGCATTCGTGCCACCTCCCGCTGATAACATACTGAGAGTATTTCTCTTACATACCATTGGTACGCAATCTTGCATACTAGGAGTACGGACGTCAAGGACAAAAGGATTGCCCAGGGCGGCGCGACGCGGGCGGCCCTGGTCGACGCGGCCCGGGAGCTCTTCGGGGAGCGGGGCTATGGGGAGGCCTCGGTCGACGAGATCGTGGCCCGCGCCGGGGTGACCAAGGGCGCCGTGTACCACCATTTCGAGAGCAAGGAGGGTCTCTTCCGGGCGGTGTTCGAGCAGGTCCACCGCCAGGTGACCGACCAGGTGGCCGTCGAGTTCCTGGGGCCGGACTCTTGGGAGTCGCTGCTGGGCGGGTGCGCCCTGTGGATCGACGCGCACCTCGATCCGTCGGTGCGGCGCATCGCCCTCCAAGACGCCCGGTCGGTGCTCGGGTGGGACGAGGTGCGGGCCATCGAGAACCGCTACGGCGCCGTTGCGCTGCGCGGCGCGCTGCGCAAGTCGATGCATGCCGGCGTGCTCGAACGCCAGCCGCTGCGCCCCCTCGCCCTCCTGCTCAGCGGCGCGCTGGGCGAAGGCTGCCTCTACGTCTCCGAGGCCGACGACGTGCCCGAGGCGCGCACCGAGGTGCTGGGTCTTATCACGCGGATGTTGTCCGCCTTCCGGGTGGCGGCAGGCAGCGAAGAGGGCGGCTCCAGCAGACGGGCCTGACCGCTCAGCTGGCTGCCATCGGCACCTGCGCGCAGGGTCCGGTCGCGATGACGCTCGCGGACGTCACGCCAAACGCCAGGTAGTCGGGCTTGACCCCGTCCTGCTCTGCCCAGTCACTCCCCCGTACTTCGAATCCCGCGGCACAGCGCAGCCAGGACGACACGGACGCAGAGGCCACCGCCGACCCTCGTGACGTCGCGGCGAGCCCTGGCATACTCGCGGTGCGTGCGACCACCGACGAAGCGAGGGTCGTGCGTCGTCGGCGCTCTTGGCCCCTCATGGTGCCGCGCTCGGCGGTGGGGTCAAGCGGGCGCGGGCGCCGTTGTGGCCAGCGTCGTCCTTTCCGGGCTATTGCTGGTCTCGGAGTCCTCCTTTGCGGCGACCGCCACGGCTCCCCATCCCGTCCTGGCGCCGGAGAGCGGGTCGTACGTCTTCACGCTGCAGTTCGACGGCATGACACGCGACTACCGGCTCCATGTGCCGCCCACGGCGGCCGGCGGGCGGCCGCTGCCCCTGGTGCTCAACCTCCATGGCGCCACGCAGAACGCCCAGCTCGAAGAGATCACGTCCGACATGAACCCCAATGCCGACATGAACGGCTACCTGGTGGCCTACCCCGACGGGACGCGCATCTCCAAGGTGCTCACGCCTGATCCCGTGGCGAAGAACGCGCAATACGGATGGAATGCCGGGCAGTGCTGCGGGCTGCCCGTGACCAAGCACATCAACGACGTCGGGTTCCTCCTCAAGGTGATCGCCGACGTCGCGGCGCGGACCCCCGTCGACCTCCGGCGCGTCTACATGACGGGCATCTCCAACGGCGGCATGATGGCGTACGCAATGGCGGCGGAGGCATCCGGTCACGTTGCTGCCATCTCGTCGGTCTCGGGTCAGGTGGAGATTCCCGTGATCCACCCGACCCGGGCCGTTCCCACCATGGAGTTCCACAGCGTCAACGACCCGATCGCGAAGTTCGACGGGACGCCGAACGCCAACCCGTTGCTGCGCCTGTCCGTGATGCAGGGCATCGACCAATGGGTCAAGGCCGACGGGTGCACCACCAAGCCCCACACCGGCACCACCATCATGGGCGCCGCCGGATCCATTTCCGTCGGGGAGACGGCGACGCCGATCACCTATTCGCACTGCCGCTCGGGCGCCGAAGTCGCCCTGTGGCGCTTCACCGGATCAGGGCACGTCTGGCCGGGCAGCCCCCTCAACACCGGCCCCAAGAAGAACTGGATCCTGGCCGGTGTCGGTCGGGGCACCGTCCTGATCGATGCCGACGAGACGATGTGGACGTTCTTCGAACGGTACTCGCTGCCGTCTCATCTCCGGTAGGCGTCACGTTTCGTGCAGCTGAACCGGGGAGGGTGCCAGCACCGCGGGACAGAGCCCTACGGAGATCCAGAAGGACCCGTTGGCGAACCCGTTCCCGTGATGTCCATGTGCAGTCTGGTGAGCGTCGAGGATGCGATGCGCCACTCCTCGCCTACCCGTTCGTAGGTCTCGTGATAGTGGCCGTACCCGTCCAATCGGGTCCCGTCCGGCCAGACGATGACGTCCTGCAGTGCCCAGATGCCGGAGGCTGTGGTGGTTGACGTGAGGTGGATCTCGGGCATGTGGCCGTGGTGCACCGTGACGGCACCCGCCAGCATCTTTTGGAGGAACGCGAGGAACGCGTCCGCGCCGGAGACGATCCCACCGCCGGAGGCCGTGGTGTCCATGACGACGTTGTCGGTGAAGACCTGGCGCATGCCCGTCCAGTCCTTGGTGTCCATCGTGCGGAAGTAGCGGGCCTTCAGCTGTTTGATCGCTTCGACGTCGTCCACCGGATTGGTCCTCTCTCGATGTTGGTCATGCCGAGGACACGACGTTCGCGCACGATTGGCGTCCCGCGCATTCAGTACGGCCGGGAGCGTTCCGAACGGGCTTCGGCGGCCGCGTGGCGGCCGGCACGTCGACCGAAGAACGAACCGTCGCCGAGGCTGATGCCGCTGGCGTAATGGTGGGCCGCAAGACTGGCAGCGGTCCGGCCGACGGCGTAGAGGCCCGGAATGCGCTGACCCCAGGCGTCGAGAGCGGCGCCGTCGGGATCGGTCACGAGCCCGCCGAGTGTGAAGGTCGCATAGATGGCACCGTGGTCAACACGAAGATCGATGGCGCCGAAGCCGCTCGCCGGCGGCACACCGATGGGCTGCAGGTAGGGCACACGCTTGAAGAACACCGGGTCCTCACCGCGCGCGGCGGCCTCGTTGTACCCGCGCAGCGTGCGGGTCAGAGCGTCGGCCGGGACCTCGATGTCGGCAGCCAGCTCCTCTGGGGTGGCCGCCGCATAGCCGATGCGGAGGCCGATGACGTTTGGCTCGTGGATCACGTCATCGGTGATCATGTAGACGAAGCCGTCGTGGTCGCCGAGGGCGTGGTTCCCGATCCGACCGGTGTAGGCATCCTCGTTGACGAATCGCTCGCCGTGACGATTGACGAGGATCCCACGCGCGAGACGGTGCGGCGGTCCGAGGGGCAGCGCGCACTCGAATGCGTCCAGCCTGGTCGTCGCCGCGCCGGCACCGGCGCCCATGCGGATCCCACGGCCGTCGTCGCTCGGTGTGCCGATGCGCCAGGCAGCGTCGGGAACGTGGGCCAGAGGGCAATGTTCAGTGACCATCGCCTCGTTGTGGATGAACCCACCGGTCGCCAGGATCACCCCGCCACGGGCCCGGATGGCACGGCGGCCATCGTCGGTCCGTACGTGCACCCCGACGACTTCCGTTCCATCGACGACGAGCGCCTCAGCTCGGGCGTCGACCATCACCCGGGCCGCGCTGGTCGACACGGCCGCGCCGAGCCGTTCCATAAGGAAGCCACCGGCGGAGTCGACGTACTGGGGCTTGTGACCACGCGGTACCGGGACCGAGATTTCGTCAAAGGGATAGGTGTCCTCGCCGCCGCTGAAGAGCAGGCCCGCGTCATCGGCCGACTCGCGGTTCGGCTCGTCGCAGAACGCCGCCCGGAACGGCACGCCGATCGAGACCAACCAGTCAAAGTGGTCCGGCGAACCCTCGCAGTAGGCCTGGACGCGGTCGTCGTCCACGCCGGGCCCAAGGGCGGCCCGGAGGAACGCGGCCATGTTCTCCGGCGAGTCGTTGAAGCCGCAGGCATTTTGGAGGGCCGTGCCGCCTCCCAGATAGATGAGACCCCCGGAGTGGGCCGACGTCCCGCCACTCCCCCCACCTCGCTCGATGGCCAGGACCCGGGCCCCTGCTTGCCGCGCCGCGACAACCGCCGACGCTCCCGCCACGCCCAGGCCGACTACGGCGACGTCGACCGTCTCGTCGAAGTGCACTTCATCGCACGCAACCGCCTGGATCGACTCCATCCCTGTCCTCGCGTCAGGACGCAATGTCGGACTGGATGCCCGCGGCGCTCAACCTGGAGCTCCCCGCAATGGAGAGAGGCAGATGTGGGCCCTGCTCGCGATGGCCTGCAGGTCACCGTCATGCGTGGCCATTGGGCCTCCAGTCTGTGATCGTCGGTGGGTCTTCAGGAGTAGCGCGCTGCCCTGGTCCCGGGCGGGTTGCTGACGCCGGGGGCCGCGTCGGGGTTTTCGACACAGACCTCGGACTCCAGGCCATCGGGATCCCGGAAGAACACACTGAGCATGGGGCCGAAGTCCGTGACGAAGTCGTCCGCCGCGCCACGTGTGATCAGCCGCGCGCGGATCTCCTCGAAATCCTCGAGCGATGCGGCCTGGAGGGCCAGGTGGTCGAGGCGGCCCCGGCCGAACATCGGGGTCTGGCGGTCGGCCTCGGAGTTCCCCTCTATCTGGAAGACGTTGAGCTCGGCCCAGTCCCCGATCTTGATGATGGAGAGCCGGGGGCCCTGGCCTGAGGGGAACTCGGACCCGTCCCGAAGGATCTCGGCGTCGAAGACCTCCCGATAGAAATGGTTCAGGCGCGATGCGTCGTTCGTGATCACGGCGACGTGGTTCAGTCCCTTCAGCAGCACTGTGCTTCCCTCCTCGGGGATCGGGCCGACGAGTTCAGGCTAGGCACAGCGCCCGGCGGCCCGCGCAGCGGCCGAGATGCAGATTCAGGCCTCCCCAATGGCGGGAGACCAGCTAGCGACCGCGGAGGTGACCGACGCCTTCTTGCTTGTGCACTCTCGGCGTGCCGCGGGCCCCGGAGGCCCCCGACTCCGATCCCGAGGGACGGTCGAACTCAATGCCAAGCCGCACGGCACCGTCGCCAATCGCCGTGGCGTTCTTGATCCTGCCTTCGAGTTGGATACTGACGGAGTCTCCGATCGCCGGCACGCTCACAGAAATGCGGCGGCCCACCAGCCGACTCGGCGAGGGGTGGTTGAGTGTGAGCCCGAGGCCCAGCATGGAGATGTCAATCACCTTGCAGGGCGTGGCGAATTGGCCCTCGATCTGGCAGGCCCCATCCCAGCCTGCTGGTTGGCGCGGTTCTCGACGGCGGAACTGCATGATGGATCCTCCTTCCTCCCAAGCGGTGTCGGGTCCTGCGGACCTTTGCGTTGGAGTGCGTTCGTCGATCGATTCGGTGTGTTGGTCGATCACGGCGCGAAGCTCGCTGAGTTGGACGACCATCGCGTCGCCCTCTTGGGCAACCAGGGTGGACCGCACCGTGTCGGCGACGGCTCGGTAGGCCATCATCTGTGCTTCGAAGCGTCTCCCGGTCGCTTCGTCAGGGCAGGGATTGTCCGCGAGCCACCGCACCGCCCGATCGGCCATTTCATAGAGGTGGTCGTAGGCCGCCCGATCCGGGACATCTTCGCTGTCGACGAGGGAATCGAATCGGCGCTCAGCACCTAGGACCGGGCTCCTGGGCAGATGGGCCCGTACGAACCAACGCGTCAATGCGACACCCTCAGTTGTCTGTGGCCGGTTGCCCACCTCAACCACCATCGGGCTTCGCCCCCGATCCGCCCGGCGTTGCCGCGGAGCGCAACGCATACGCCGATGCTCTGCATATTTCGGTCAATATCCCGAGCACCTTGAGACATCTCGGCCGGATTCCACTTTCTTGGTCGGGCGCGTCTTGGTCATCATTCGTTGCACCGCCCGTGCAAGTGGCCCGACATCCAAGGCGTCCCGTTTCCCGTGCGCAATCGAACCGGGGTCAGCGTCCCCCGGTGCTTCCGCCGTGAGGCTCACTCGTGGTGAAACGTCGGGCGGGAGTTCTGTCATCACCGGCATGGATGGATCTGTGCACATCTGCGCCGAAGCGTCAGCGGAAGTCCCGGCTGACCGGCACCGCCGTTCCCACGCCGAGCGCGTCCACCCGCTCGGCGTCGAAGCTGATCGCGCCCTGTCCCTTGCGCACCCGCCCGCGGATCACCAACACCGGTGCGTGGCGGGCCACGTGCTTCCAGCGGGCCCAGGCGCCGCGGGAGAAGACGACGTTGACGTGGCCGGTCTCGTCCTCGAGGTTGACGAAGACGGCCCCGCGCGCCGTCTCGGGGTGCTGGCGGTGTGTCACCACGCCGGCCACCGTGACCCGGTCGCCGTCGGGGCACGCCTCGAGCGCCAACGCGGTCAGCACCCCCATCGCCTCGAGCCGCTCGCGCGCCAGGTGCATGGCCGTGCGCTCGGGTGCCAGGCCGAGCGCCCACAGGTCGTCGCCCACCGCGTCGTAGAGGCTGGGCTGGGGCAGTGGTGGCGCCTCGGCCCCAACCACGATCCCGGGCAGGCGGTCCGGGGTGCCCTGCGCCGCCGCCCCGGCCGCCCATAACAGGCGTCGCCGGCCCGCCGCCGTGCCGGGCGCCGTACCGTCCTCGTCCTCGGCGTCGAGCGCGCCGGCGGCGGCCAGCGTCTCGAGCTGGGCCTGGGTCACCCCGGCCCGGCGCACCAGATCCTCGCCGCCGCACCACGGGCGTCCCGCCACGATGCGCTCCGCCGTCGCCTCCCCCACTCCGCGCACCGAAGCCAACCCCAGACGGAGCAGCGGGTCGTCGACGCATCCCTCGAGCGACGCACCCACCGTCGAGCGGTTCACGTGCGGGCGCCGCACCCCGACGCCATGCCGCCGGGCGTCGGCCACCAGCGACTGGGGTGACCAGAAGCCCATCGGTTGGGAGTTCAACAACCCCGCGGTGAACGCGGCCGGGTAGTGATGCTTCAGCCAGGCGGAGGAGTAGACGAGATGCGCGAACGACACCGAGTGCGACTCGGGGAAGCCGAAGTTGGCGAAGGCGGCCAGCGCCTCGAAGACCTGGTCGGCCACCGCACCGGTCACGCCGCGCGCCGCCATACCGTCGTAGAGACGCGTCCGCATCTTCTCCATGCGCGTCGCCGAGCGCTTGGCCGCCATGGCCTGGCGCAGCTCGTCGGCGTCGGCCGCGCTGAACCCGGCGACGGCCACCGCCATCTCCATCAGCTGCTCCTGGAACAGGGGCACGCCGAGCGTGCGCTCGAGGATCGGCTCGAGCAGGGGGTGCAAATAGGTGACGGACTCCTCGCCGCGGCGGCGCCGGATGTACGGGTTCACCGCGTGGCCCTGGATGGGCCCGGGCCGGATCAGCGCCACCTCGATGGCGATGTCGTAGAAGGTACGTGGCGCCACCCGCGGCAGCGTCCCCATCTGGGCCCGACTCTCGACCTGGAAGACGCCGACCGTGTCGGCTCGGCACAAGAGGTCGTAGACCGCGTCCTCCTGGGGGAGCTGGCCCAGGTCGACCTCGGTGCCGTGGAAGTCGCGCACCAGATCGACCATGCGATGCAGCGCCTCGAGCATGCCCAGTCCCAGCAGGTCGAACTTCACCAGCCCGATGGCGGCGCAGTCGTCCTTGTCCCACTGCAGCACGCTGCGCCCCGGCATGCGCCCCCACTCCACCGGGCAGACCTCGACGACGGGACGGTCGCACAGCACCATGCCGGCCGAGTGGATGCCGAGATGGCGCGGCCGGTCGAGCACCTCGGCCGCCAGCTCGACCACCAGCGGCGGCACGCCCCCACCCTGTGCCGCCGACACCTCCTGGACCGCCGCGGCGGAGGAGCTGCCGCGCCCATGTCCGGCGTCGATGCCCGACGACCAGGCGTCCACCTGCTCCTGGGTGAAGCCGAATGCCTTGCCCACGTCGCGCACGGCCGAACGCGGCCGGTAGGTGATGACATTGGCCACCTGCGCGGCGTGACGGCGGCCATAACGCTCGTAGACGTACTGGATCACCTCCTCGCGCCGCTCCGACTCGATGTCCACGTCGATGTCCGGTGGCCCGTCACGCGCCGGCGAGAGGAAACGCTCGAAGAGCAGCCCGAGATCGACGGCGTCGACGTTGGTGACGCCGAGCGCGTAACAGACGGCCGAGTTGGCCGCCGAGCCCCGACCCTGGCAGTAGATGTCCAGCCGCTTGCACACCTGCGCGATGTCCCACACGATGAGGAAGTAGCCGGCGAAGCCGAGCGTGCCGATGACGTCGAGCTCGTGGCGGATCTGCTTCCAGGCGCCGGGCACGCGCTCGGCCTCGGGCGGCCCGTAGCGCGCGGTGGCACCCTCGGTCACCAACTGGCAGAGGTAGCCCTGCTCGTCCAGGCCCGCCGGCACGGGGAAGTCGGGCAGGCGCGGCGCGACGAGGCGCAGGTCGAAGGCGCAGGCGCGGCCGAGCTCGGCGGCGCGCGCCACGGTGCCGGGCCAGCGGGCGAAGCGCCGGGACTGCTCGGCCGCCGAGCGCAGGCAGGCCACCGGGGCTGGCGGCAGCCACCCCTCGAGCTCGGCCAGGGGGCGGCGCGCCCGCACGGCGGCGAGCGTCGTGGCCAGGCGGTACCCCGCCGGCGTGGCGTAGTGCACGTTGTTGGTGGCCACGGCATCGACGCCCCACTCCACGGCGAGACGCGCCAGCGCGTCGTTGCGCGCCGTGTCGAGCGGGTCCCCGTGGTCCCACAGCTCCAGCGCCACGTTGGGACGCTCGAACGCGTCGACGAGGCGCCCCACCTCCTTGGAGGCCGCCCGCGGCCCGCCGTCCAGCAGGGCGGCGGGGACCGCCCCCTTGCGACAGCCGCTGAGCACCAGCCAGTGGCCGCCCGCCGCGTGGGCCAGCGCGTCGAGGGTGAAGACGGGCTTGCCCTTCTCCCCGCCGGCGAGGTGCGCGTCGGCCAGGACGGTGGACAGGCGCGCGTAGCCAGCGGGGTCGCGGGCGAGCACGACGAGGTGTGCCCCGGTGGGATCGGGTTCGCCCGTGCGCAGGCTCGCCGGCGCCAGCGTCACCTCGGTGCCGAAGACCGTCGGCAGGCCGCAGGCGCGCGCCGCCTCGGCGAAGCGCACCACGCCGTAGAAGCCGTGGTGGTCGGTGAGCGCCAGCGCGTCCAACCCAAGCCGGTCCGCCTCGGCCACCAGTTCCTCGGGATCGCTGCTCCCATCGAGGAAGCTGAAGCCAGAGTGCGCGTGCAGCTCGGCGTAGGCCTCGGTCATTCGGCGTCGGCCTCGGTCATTCGGCGTCGGCCTCAGTCATAGAGCGCCTCCACCCACCACTGCCCCCGCTCGCTGCGCAACAGGCGCGCCACCCCGTCCGCGGTGACCACCTGCAGGCGGGCCGTGCGCCGACGCACCGACCACCAGCGCTCGGTCACCGGCCAGGGACCGGCCCACCCCACCACCTGCTCCCAGGGACCGCCGTCGACCGAGAGCCGGTCGACCGGCGCGCTGAGCAGCCCCCGCCCGCTCACCACCATGGCGTTCCCCTCGGCGTCGGCCAGCTCGGCGCGGGGCGGCGCCCGCAGCACGTCGGTGGGCGCGGGTGGCGGCAGCTGTCCGGGCCAGGGCGCGGCGCTGGTGCCCGTCTCCGCCTCGGGACTGCCCCACGGCACGAGCACCGACTGACCGGCCGGGTCGCGCCCGCCCCGGACGCGACCCAGCAACACGGCATCGACGCCCAGGCGCTCCTGCACCCGCACGACGGCGCGCGCCGCCCGGGCGTCGGCCTCCGACGCGCCACCGAAGAAGCCGGGCTGGGAGGGCGGGGGCGGCGCGGCACCCCGGTCGGGGTCCTCGCCCCGGGCCACCCGTAACCGCCGCTCGATGGCGCGGTCGCGCAACCCGAACAGCTCCCCGCTCTCGCCGCGGGCGACCGCGTGACAGGCGGCCGCGTCCGCGCCGAAGCGGTCCGAGACGCTCGCCGCCGGCAGCGCGGCGAGCTGGCCCAAGGTGGTGACCCCCAGCCGTTGCCAGGTAACGGCCAGGTCCGGGCGCGCCAGCGTCGCCACCGACCAGGGTGCGAGGAAGTCCGCCGTCCCCCCCGGCGGGACGATCAGCCCGGCGCGGGCGGCCAGCACCGCGGCGAAGAGCCCGTCGGCCACGCCGACCGCGACCTCCTCGCCCACCGACTCGGCCAGGAGCGCGACGACCGCCTCCTCACCGCCGAAGAAACGGGCGGGACCGCGGGCCGGCAGCGCGCCGACGCCGAGCCGGATCGGGTGCACCCAGGGGCAGAGCTCGCCGGCCCGGGTCAGGACGCGGGCGAAGCGCCGGGCCTCCTCCCCCCTCGCCCCCTCCTCGAGGAGCTCGGGGCACCAGATGACGACCAGCCGTTCCACGTCTTCTCCACCGCGTCGCTCAGGCCGCCTCCGGCCCGGCACCGATCTCCGGCCCGGCACCGAGCGGCGGTCCGGCACCGATCTCCGGCCCGGTACCGAGCGGCGGTCCGTCGCCGAGGCCCGGGACGGCTTCCGCCACCGCGCCGGAGCCGGCGGGGAGCCACAGCGAGCACTCGGTGACCCGGCCGGCGGCGCGGCGCCCGCTCACGCGCACCTCGGCCCGGCGGCCGCACAGGTGCCCGTGGCCGCGGCCGACGCCTTCCCAGGCGACCGCACCCACCGTGAGCGCGAGATCGCCGCCCTCGGGCCAGGCACCGGCGCCCTCCAACAACACGACCAGCGCGGCTTGGCGGTCGCGCGCCCGCGCGGTCAGATGACGCGCCATGGCGGGGCGAGCCCGCCCGGGCGGACGCACGAGGACGGCGTCGACGCCGGAGAGGAGGTCGCCGGCCGCCTCGGCCCAACCGCTGCCGGGGTGGGGGACGAAGACGACGCGGCGCAGATCGAGGCCCAGCCCGGCGGCCGCCACCACGCCGGGGTCCGGCAGACCCACGGCGGCGCACCAGCTGCCGGCCGCCGACGCCGCCGCCAGCACGGCCAGCGCCAGGGTGGTCGCGCCGTGGCCGGGCCGGCCGGTCACGGTGGTGGTCGTGCCGCGGCGCAGGGAGCCGCCCGGGAAGAGCGGGGCCAGCGGCGGGGGAACCGGCAGGGTGCGCCCGGCCACCGGCGTGGTGGGCCGGGCCCGGTCGGCCAGCCCGGCCGGGAGCTCCCGGGCGCGGGGAGACGAACGGGGAGGCAGCGGGTCCTCGGGCTGGAAAGCGAACATATGTTCGTACCTTACCGAGGTCGTGTCCGCCGTGCTCCGGAAGCCAAAAGGCCTGGTCGGGAGCCGTCGTCTCACCGAACGGCCCGATACGTCACAATGCAGCCCGCATGTGCGGCCGCTTCGCTCTCTACACCCCGCCGACCCGGCTGGCCCGGTACTTCGGCGCCGCCTTGGCGGAGGACGTCGATCCCGAGGGCCACCCCAGCTGGAACGTCGCCCCCACCGATACCGTCCTGGGGGTCCGGGACCGTCCGCCGGGACCAGGTCCGGCGGACGCGGGCGGCGGCCAGCCCGAGCGCCTGCTCATGTCGTTCCGCTGGGGCCTCATCCCCTGGTGGTCCAAGGACGCCAAGTCGGGCAGCCGCTTGTTCAACGCGCGGAGCGAGACGGTGGCCACCCGGGCCTCTTTCCGCGAGGCGTTCCGCGAACGGCGCATCATCGTGCCGGCCGACGGCTTCTTCGAGTGGCGCAAGACGAAGACGGGCAAACGCGAGCCGCACTACTTCACGCGCGCCGACGGCGCACCCCTGGCCTTCGCCGGCCTGGCCGAGCGATGGCGCGCCAAGGACGCACCCAAGGACACGCCCTACGTCCGCAGCTGCACGATCGTCACCACGCCCGGCGGCGCGGACATGGACGGCATCCACGACCGCATGCCGGTCGTCCTCGACCCGGCGACGTTCGACCTCTGGCTCGACCCGGCCAACGAGGACACCGAGGAGCTGCGCGCGTTGCTGCGGCCACCGCCGGCCGGGACCGTCGTGCACCACGCGGTGGGACCTCGCATCGGCAACGTGCGGAACAACGACCCCTCGCTCATCGAGGCGGTGTAAGGAGCAGGACATGGGTCTCGACCGGACACGCTTCGACCGCCGCACCCTGTTGCAGGCCGCGCTGGCCACCGGGGGCGCGGCCGTGCTGGCGGCGGCCGGCCGCGGCGAGGGCGCGGGCGCGGCCATGGCTCAGGCCGCGGCACGGACCAAGCCGGCGGGATCGGACCTGGGGGCGATCGAGCACGTCATCTTCCTCATGCAGGAGAACCGGTCGTTCGACCACTATTACGGGACGCTGGGCGGCGTGCGCGGCTTCGACGACCACCCACACGGTTCCCTCGGCGTCTTCGCCCAGCCGTGGCCGGGCGGACACGCCAAGACGCTGTTGCCCTTCCACCTCGACTCGAAGTCGGGCATCGGCGAGTGCACCCAGGATCTCGACCACAGCTGGAAGGGCGAGCACCTGAGCCGGGGCAGCGGCAACAACAACGCCTTCGTCTCGACCCACACGATGGCCGAGTTCCAGGGCGCGACCCAGGGCGTGTTCACCATGGGCTACTACGAGCGGAGCGACCTTCCCTTCTACTACGCGCTGGCCGACGCCTTCACCATCTGCGACAACTACCACTGCTCGGTGCTCGGGCCCACCCACCCGAACCGGCTCATGTCGCTCTCGGGCACCGTCGACCCGTCGGGCCACGCCGGCGGCCCGGTGCTCATCACCAACGAGGAGCCCGACGCCGTCTACAGCGTCAGCTGGGACACCATGCCCGAGGTGCTCGAGGACGCCGGCCTCAGCTGGAAGGTCTACAACGCCCACGGGACGATCTACACGCCCGCCTTCTTCGAGAAGTACGGCATCGTGGCGACCGACGCGATCCTCCCCTGGTTCCGCCAGTACTCCAACCCCAACTCGGCGTTGTACCAGAAGGCCTTCCTGCCCCAGTACCCGATGGACTTCCAGGCGGACATCGCGTCGGGACAGCTCCCCGCGGTCAGCTGGCTCCTGCCTCCGGCCGGCTACGACGAGCACCCCTCCTCGCCGCCCGCGCTGGGCGAGTGGTTCACCAGCCAGGTCCTGGCCGCACTGATGTCGAACCCCGAGGTCTGGTCCAAGACCGTGCTGTTCCACATGTACGACGAGAACGACGGCTTCTTCGACCACGTGCCGCCGCCGGTGGCGCCGGTCGGCACGCCGGGCGAGTACCTGACCCAGAAGACCCTGCCGGCCGACGCCAAGGGCATCCGCGGGCCGGTCGGCATGGGCTTCCGGGTCCCGATGCTGGTGCTGTCACCCTTCAGCCGCGGCGGGCACGTGGCCTCCCAGGTCTTCGACCACACCTCGCAGCTGCGCTTCCTCGAGGAGCGCTTCGGGGTGAAGGCCCCCAACATCTCGGCCTGGCGGCGCAGGACGGCGGGCGACCTGACCTCCACGCTGCACATGGGCTCGGGCGACGTGTCGGTGCCCGCGCTGCCCAGCACGTCGAACGACCAGCCGGCCAACGTGATGGCCGAGGGGTGCAGCCAAGAGGACATCCTGGAGATCAACAAACACATGCCGTCGTATCCCGTTCCCGTGCGCCAGACGATGCCGAGGCAGGAGACGGCGTAGGCCGCGACGACCTGCCCGCGCGTCGCGATCGTCGTGGCACGGCGAACGGCGATCGTCCTGGTACAGCGACTGGAGGACTGCACCAATGGCCAGGCCACATGGCAAGGCGAAGCGGGAGCTCGAGCAGATCGGTGCGGAGCACGCTGCTCCGCGAGTCGAGCGCGTTCCAGCTGCCGAGGGAACGAACGGCCTCCCAGCAGCATGCCGGTCATAATCGGCACCTCGGGCTGGCACTACGCCGACTGGCGGCCCCGGTTCTACCCGGCCCGCATGGGTCCCGCGCAGTGGCTGCGGTTCTACGCGGATCGGTTCGCCGCGGTGGAAGTCAACAACGCCTTCTACCGCCTGCCCGAGCGCGCCACGTTCGCGCATTGGGGGGACAGCGTGCCGGCAGACTTCGTCATGGCCGTGAAGGCGAGCCGCTACCTGACCCATGTCCGGCGGCTCCAGGACCCGGCCGAACCCGTGGGGCGCCTGATGGATCGCGTCGCCGGGCTCGGCCCCCACCTCGGTCCGATCCTGCTCCAACTCCCGCCCACGTTGCAGGCCGATCCCGAACGGCTGGACGCCGCACTGGCCGCCTTCGGAGATGCGGCCCGCCTGGCCGTGGAACCGCGCCATGCGAGCTGGTTCGTCGACGACGTCCGGCGCGTGTTGGAGCGCAGAAGGGCGGCGCTCTGCCTGGCCGACGGCGGACCGGTCGAGACGCCGCCGTGGCGCACGACCGACTGGACCTATGTCCGCTTCCATGGCGGCACGGGGCGACCCCGGACCTGCTACAAGCGACGCGAGCTCGAGGCCTGGACCGACCGCCTGACGGCCCAGTGGACGGCCGCCGAGGACGTGTACTGCTTCTTCAACAACGACACGAACGGGTGCGCGCTGCGCGACGCGCGCTGGCTGGCCGACTGGTGCAGCGGCGCCGGCCGTGCCGTCACGCGGGTCCCCGGCCGCGAGGAAACTCGTGTGGGTGAACTGCCCGGAAACCGGCATGGGACGCCGCCGCGCGGGTAAAGGCCTCTTTCGAGCCGCACAGTGCGGGTGAGAGAGGAGAGACGATGAAGAAGTTGGTATTTGTGATCGGACTGGGGCTGGGGTTCATCCTCGGGTCGAAGGCCGGGTCCGGACCCTACGAAGGACTCGAGCAGAAGGTGCGCGCACTCCGAAGCCGCCCTGAGGTCGACGATGCGATCGAGCGGGCGCGGGGCGCGGCAAACCAGCAGGTGACCGAGGTCGTCGAGAAGGTCAACGAGAAGCTCCCCCAACCGCCCAAGGAAGCCGCCCCCCAAGGAAGCGACCACGCGGCCACTCCGCCGACTCACGCCCGGCACCGGGGAGTCGCGGCGGACCTGACCCGGACGGGGTGTCCGGTTTCGGCCGAAGCTACTTCCAACCCTGCATGACGTGCTCGAACCACCACTGGGGAGCGGCGGCCACCAGGGCGGCCATGTCCCAGTAGTCGGTCCAGCGGGTGATCTTCCCGTCCCGGACTTCGTGCACCGAGGCCACCGGCAGCGCCATGGTCTCCCCGGTGGGCCAGTCCCAGACCTCGACGTGCTCGGTGAGCACGACGTCGTCGCCGGCCACGAGGTGCCGCCGCTCGTCGCGTAGGCCGGTGAGCTTGTCCCAGGCCAGGGTCAGGCGCCGGACGATCTGGTCGGGGCCGCGGGCCACGTCGTCGTCGGGCGTCGTGATGTCGGTGTACTCGCCGTCAGGTGCGAAGCGGGCCGCCGCAGCCTCGAGGTCCGGGCGGTAGAGGTCGGCCCAGAAGGCCTCGACCAGGGTGCGGTTGTCGTCGGCTCGTGTCATTCCGTGCCCCCGTCTTCGTCCTGGTCGCATGGCTGCTCCCCGGCTCTGCGGCTCTATATTGCCGACATCCAGCCACCGGTCTGCAACTCGAACCTCGTGCCGACTCGTCAAGCATGGCTGGTGACATGCCGATTTCACTGTGGTGGCGCAGATCGAAAGCAGAGAAACCACGGACCGAGACGCCCGCGGGTGGTTCCGTGATCCGGTGTTGGTCCTCTATCTCGCCGCAACGGCGCTGCTGGCCCTCTACGCCGTCACGCTCTTCACCCGGCCTACGGGTCACCTCTGGCCTCTGATCGACAACCAGCTCGTGGACGCCTTCGAGGTCGTGTTGGCGCTCGGCTGTCTGGCGCGCGCGCGATCAGCCGGCGGCCCGGGCGCCGGGTTGCCCTCCTCCTCGGGGCGGGGTTGCTCGCCTGGGCCCTCGGCGACGTCGTCTGGACCCTCGAGTCCTCGCCTTCCTCGGCGTCGGTCGCCGACGCCTTCTACCTCGCCTTCTACCCGCTGGCCTGCCTGGCCCTCGTCGTGTCCGTGCGGGCCCAGGTGGGGCGGATCAGACCGAGTGCCTGGCTCGACGGCGCCATGGCCGGCCTCGGGGCGACGGCCATCTGTACCGTCATCGCACTCGACACCATCGCCGGCTCGATCGGTGGGACGGCGGTATCGGCCACGGTCAACCTGGCCTATCCGATCGGCGACCTCGTGCTGCTGGGGCTGGCCGTCGGGGCGGTCGTGATCGTGCCACGGTGTCCGGCGCGCCTCCTGCTCTTCGCCGGCGGCTGCGTGCTGATGGCGATCGGCGACACCATCTACCTGTACCAGTCGTCTGCCGGGACCTACCGAGTCGGGACACCGCTGGACCTGACGTGGCCTGCGGCGATGCTCGCCATGTCGGCCTCGGTCTGGTTGCGCTCCTCCCGGCACGTCCCACGGTCGCCGCTCATCGAGCGGGCGCCCCGGCTCGTCATCCTCGGATTCGTCTCGGTGGCCTGCTTCGTGATCTTGGTGCTCGGCAACGTCGAACATGTCAATACGGTCGCCCTGGCGCTCGCCGCAGCCACGCTGATGACACGGGCGGTCCGCATGGCGGTGTCGCTACGCGAGCAGCGGAACCTGAGCGCGGCGCAACACCATCAGGCCCTCACCGACGAGCTCACCGGGCTCGCCAACCGTCGGCACCTTCTCGACGAGCTCGAACGGGCCCTCGACACCCTCGGCAACGGAGGACCTCAGAGCGGCGGCTTGGCTCTGCTGCTGATCGACCTGGACCACTTCAAGGAGATCAACGATTCCTTCGGGCACCAGACCGGGGACGCATTGTTGCGCCAGATCGGTCCCCGCATCCGTCAGGTCATCCGTCGCAACGACCTGGTGGCGCGCCTGGGCGGTGACGAGTTCGCCGTCCTCCTCTACGGTGCGAATGCCTCCAAGGCCACCACCGTGGCGAGGCGTCTCTCGGCGTTGCTCGAAGAGCCGATCGACCTGGACGTCGCCAGCCTCCACGTCGGCGCGAGCATCGGCGTCGCGCTGGCGCCCGAGCATGCCCAAGGCGCCAGCGAACTGCTGCACTGCGCGGACATCGCCATGTACCGCGCCAAGAGCGAGCGCGGATCGTTCGACGTCTACGAGGCGGCTCTCGACGACGAAGCCGACCGACTCGCGCTCATCGCGGACCTCCGCGTGGCCATGACCGATGGATCACTCGCCCTGCACTACCAGCCCGAGATCGATCTCCGGACCGGCGAGGTGGTCACCGTAGAGGCGCTCTTGCGTTGGCCCCATCCGACCCTCGGCCTCATCCCACCCGAGCATCTCCTGGCCCTGGCCCAGGAGAGCGGCCTCGTGCACTCCCTCGCCGCTTGGGTCTTCGAGGAAGCGATGGCCGGCTGCGCCCGGTGGTGGCACGACGGTCACGAGGTGGCGGTGGCGGTGAACCTCTTGGCCACCGACCTCTTGGATTCGTCCCTCCCGCGACGGGTGGGCGAGCTCCTGAGCCGGGTCGGCCTGCCGCCACACGCGCTGGTCCTCGAGATCACCGAGGGGATGGTCATGGCCGACGTGACCCGGTCGCAGCGGGTCATCCAGAGCCTGAGCGATGCAGGCATCATGGTCTCGATCGACGACTTCGGGACGGGGTTCTCCTCGCTCACCCACTTGAACGACCTGGCGGTCGGCGAACTCAAGCTGGACCGCACGTTCACGTCGCGTCTCCAGGTCGGCGGAGGCGACGATCGCGACCATCGCGACGAGGACATCGTCCGCTCCATCATCAACCTCGGCCACGCGCTCGGGCTGCGCGTCGTCGCCGAAGGCATCGAGCGGTTGGGCTTCGTCGGCGTCATGGCTGCGCTCGGGTGTGATTCGGGACAGGGCTACGCGATCCAGGCCCCGTGCCGAGCAGACGAGATCGCCTTTGCCGGGTTGCCCCAATCACAGATACTGGCCGCTGGCCGCCAGCCGTCCTAGTCACACACCCAATCCCGAGCCCGTAGGGGGGTCGTGGCGGGGCGCGAACCCGCGCACGAGCGATAGCTTCGCCGGCATGAAGCCTCCGGGTCCCCTCCTCGCCTCCGGCCGCGACGCGGACATCTTCGAGTACGGCCCCGGACTCGTGCTGCGGCGGTCGCGGGCAGCTCACTCGATGGAACGCGAGGCACGGATCATGACCTACCTGCACGATCAGGGGTATCCGGTCCCCGCCGTCGAGGAGGTGAGCGAGGACGGCACCGAGCTCGTCATGGAGCGCATCGAGGGACGGACCATGGTGGAGGCCATCGGCGCGGCCCCGTGGACGCTGCGGCGACAGGCGCGGACGCTGGCCGAATTGCACAACGCGCTCCACGAGATCACGCCGCCGGACTTCCTGCCTCCGTCGCCGGTTGGTGGCCCGGGCGAACGGGTGCTCCATTTGGACCTGCACCCGCTGAACGTCATGATCGGCCCCAAGGGGGCGGTCGTCATCGACTGGACCAATGCGGTGGTGGGCGATCCGCTGGTCGACGTCGGTCTGGCGTGGGTGTTGATGGGAGCGGGGCAGATCCCGGGGTCGAAGGTGAAGGCCGCCTTGCTCGGGTGGGGTCGCGCGCTGCTCGTGAACGGCTTCGTCTCGCGCTTCGACCGCGCCGCGGTCACGAGCCGGCTGCGCGACGTCGTCGCCTGGAAGGTCCAGGACCCGCACATGAGCGAGGCCGAGAACGCGGGCATGTGGCGCCTCGTGGAAACGGCCGAAGCGCGTCAGCAACCCGGCTGAACGACGGGTTGGGCGCCCCGGCTCAGGCGCCGACCCGGCGTCGCCCCGTGTAGAGCGCGGTGACAAAGAGGCGTTTCACTTGTCCCCCGAAGCGGTCGCGCACCAGGGTCTCGAGGCCGTCGAGCACTGCGGCCCGCTCGGCCGGGCTCCGGCGCAGCACCAGGGCGACCGACGCGTAGAGCGCCCGCACCTGGCCGGCATCGAGCACGTGCGGCTCGGTGATCACCTCGGATTCGAGGTCGACGAAGTCGCCCCACCGCGCCAGGTCCCGGAGCCGGTGCTCGGCGTCGAGCTGGAAGGGCGGCCGGTCCGGGTCCTCGAACGCGCCCGGCGCCCGCGGGCCCAGGAGCTCCTCGGCCGCGCTGCTGAAGTCGTCCCGCGCCGTCGGATCCTGGTACAGCGTCCACCACAACGCCACCGCGCCACCGGGGCGCACCGCACGCCCGAGCTTGGCCAGTCCGACCTCCTGGTCGACCCAGTGGAAGCTGGTGGCGGCGACGGCCAGGTCGAACGCGTCCTCGCGGACGGCCGCCTCTTCGAAGGTCGCCTCCAGCACGGTCAGCCCGATCCCGAACGCGGCGCGCAGGTGTGCCGCCAGGTTGGCGTTCGGCTCCACAGCGACGACGGACGCACCCGCGTCGAGCAGCCGGCGCGTGACCAGGCCGGTGCCCGGGCCGAGCTCGAGGACTCGGGCACCACGACGGAGGCCGCAACGCTCTTCGAGCGCGCGGTAGAGGGCCTCCGGGTACTGCGGCCGCCCGGCCTCGTAGACGGAGGGATCCAGCCCGAAGAGATGCCGGCCCTCCTCGCGCGTGAGGATGTCCTGGGGCTCGCCGGGCATCGGCCAAGCATAGGGGGGCGTACCCGCCAGACCTGCTCCCGTGGGTGCGGCGCGGCGCATCCCGTAGGGTTGGCCGCGCACGCAACCGCATGGGGGTGGACCGTGACCTATCGAGTGATCCAATGGGCGACCGGCAACGTCGGCCGCGCCGCCATCGAGGGTGTCCTGGAGCATCCCGACCTCGAGTTGGCGGGGTGCTGGGTCCACTCCGAGGCCAAGGACGGCCAGGACCTCGGGACGCTCGTCGGCCGTGACCCGGTCGGGATCGCCGCGACCCGCGACGTCGACACGGTGCTCGCCCTCGATGCCGACTGCGTCGTCTACAGCCCGATCTTCGCTGACGCCGACACCGTGGTCCGCATCCTCGAGTCGGGCAAGAACGTCGTCACGCCGCTCGGCTGGTTCTACCCACCGAGCGACGAGCGGGCGCGCCTCGACGCCGTCTGCCGCACCGCCGGCGTGACCCTGCACGGGACGGGCATCCATCCGGGCGGCATCACCGAGCGCTTCCCCCTCATGGTCTCGGCCCTCTCGGGCTCCATCACCCGCGTCCGGGCCGAGGAGTTCTCCGACATCCGCACCTACGGAGCTCCCGACGTCATCCGCGACTGGATGCTCTTCGGCAAGACCCCCGAGGAGTCCCGCAAGAGCATCATGGCCGAGGCGCTGGGCGCCGGGTTCCGCCAGTCCGTGCACATGGTGGCCGACGAGCTGGGGTTCGCGCTGGACCCCGAGCTGCGCACGACGCACGAGATGGCGGTCGCCACCGCGCCGATCGCCTCGCCCATCGGGCCCATCGCACCGGGCCTGGTCGCGGCCCAGCGCTTCCGCTGGGAGGGCCTGGTCGACGGCGAACCCGTCGTCACCGCCGCCGTGAACTGGCTGATGGGCGAGGAGCACCTCGACCCGCCCTGGCGCTTCGGTCCCGACGGGGAGCACTTCGAGGTCGAGATCACCGGCGACCCCGACTGCCTGGTGTCGTTCCGCAAGCTGCACCCCGACTCCATCGAGTCCGGGCTCGTGCGCAACCGCGGCATCGTGGCCACCGCCATGCACTGCGTCAACGCAGTGCCCTACGTATGCGCAGCCGAGCCGGGCCTGCGTACCTACCTCGAGATGCCCCTGGTGGCCGGACGGGCCGCCGCGCCGCTGCGACGCGCCCGACCGACCGCGTGATCCTCGACCGCTTCCGCCTGGACGGCCGGGTGGCCGTCGTGACGGGCGCTGGGCTCGGCATCGGGCGGGGCATCGCCGTCGGCCTGGCGGAGGCCGGCGCCGACGTGGTCCTGGCGGCGCGCACGGTGCGCGACCTCGAGGAGGTGGCGGCGTTGGTCGAAGGGACCGGCCGTCGGGCCCTGGTCGTGCCGACCGACGTCACCGAGCTCGCTGCCCTCGAGCGCCTGGTGGACACCGCCGTCGCCGAGTTCGGCCGGCTCGACGTCGCCGTCAACAACGCGGGCGGCGCCATGCCCCGGGCGGCCCTGGATACCAGCGCGGGATTCATGGAGCGGGCCTTCCACTTCAACGTGACCGCGCCCTTCACGCTGACCAAGCTGGCCGCCCGCCGCATGGTCGACACCGCGGGGACCGGCGCCGTCGTGAACATCTCCTCGCGCTCGGCCAGCATGACGCAGACGAGCTTCGCCGCCTACGGTGCGGTCAAGGCGGCGCTCGACCGGCTCACCCGGAACATGGCGCCCGAGTTGGCCCCGCGTGTCCGCCTCAACGCGCTCGACGTCGGCGGCGTGGCGACCCGCTCGCTCGAGATCGTGCTCACCGACGACACCCTGCGTCGTCAATTCCTCGCCGCGACGCCCATGGGCAGGCCGGGCGAGCCCGAGGACATCGCCTGCGCCGTGGTCTACCTCGTCTCGGACGCCGCCGCCTGGGTGACCGGCAAGGTCTTCGAGATCGACGGCGGAACCGAGGCGCCCGCGATCACCGTGCCGGTACCGCCGCTCGAGCCGCGCGCGAGCCGCGCGAGCGCTCCCTCTAAGCCTGCGGCCCCGCGGGCTCCGGGCCCGGCGCCCCGGGCAGCGGCGCCGGCGTCGCCTCGTAGCTGGTCGCCGTGGCGGCGGTCATCCGGCCAAGGTTGCGCTCGGCGAAGGCGGCCTCGTGCGGCTGCGCCAGGTGGGCGTCGAAGTGCGCCCGGGACTGCCAGCACTCGAAGAAGCGGAACGTGTTGCGCGCGTCGAGGTCCTCTGACCAGAAGTACTCGACGCAGCCGGCGTCGCGCCGGCTGGCCTCGGTCACCTCGGTCAGGCTGGCCAGCACGTCGTCCCGGTCGGCGGCGTCGAAGGTCATCGAGCCGGCGATGACGATCACCGGCGTGCCTCCGGCGCGTCGGTGTCGCCGCGGCCCCCGGCAAGCGCGTCCAGCTCGTCCTTGACCAGGGTGCCCCCCTTCAGCACGGCGGCGAGACGGGCCCGGTCCTGCAGCACGCCGATGTCGGCCAGCGGGTCGCCGTCGATCACGAGCAGGTCGGCCAGGTAGCCCTGGCGCACCAGGCCGAGCTCGTGGGCGCGCCCGAGCAGCGCTGCGCCGTTCGTCGTGGCCCAACGCAACACGTCGAGGGCCGGGATGCCGGCCTCCTTGACGTAGAACTCGAGCTCGTCGGCATAGCGCCCGTGGGGCAGGCCGATCGCCCCGTAGTCGTCGCCGCACAGCAGCCGCACCCCCGCCGCGTTGGCTCGGGGCAGGATGGCGAGCGACCGCTCGATGTCCGCTGCCATGGCCGCGGTGAAACCGAGCCCGCCGCCGCCCATGCGTTCCGCGAAACGGGCCGGGAAGAGCTGGCTCGGCACCAGGAACGTGCCCAACTCGACCATGCGCTCGATGGCCAGTTCGTCGAGCCCGTCACCGTGGTCGACGACGTCGATCCCCGCGTCGAGCGCCATGTGGATGGCCTCGCCATTTGCGATGTGGCCCCGCGCCAGGGCGCCCCGCTCGTGGGCCGTCTCCACGCCGGCCGTGAGCTCCGCGCGACTCATCTCCATCTGCTCGCCGGGCGCCACCGTCCCGTGCCCGCCGGTGACGAACATCTTGATGATCTCGGCGCCCTGCTTGATCTCCTCTCGCACGGCGCGCCGGAATTCGTCGGGGCCGTCGGCGCGGCGCACGGCGCCGCGGGCGCCCACGTCCCAGTACCACGGGAAACTCTTGTCGCCGGCGTGGCCGGTCGTGCTGACGTCCCGACTGCCCGCCAGCATCCGGGGCCCGGAGAACAGTCCCTCGGCGATGGCCGCCTTCATCGACGCGTCGATGGCGAATGGCGCACCCGCGCTCACCACGCCGGTGAAGCCGCACTGCAGCGCCAGCTCGAGATGGTGCGCCGCCCGCACCGCCTGCAGGGCCGGCGGTTCCTCGAGCCCGAACGGGGCCGTCTTCGAGCCGAGCTCGTGGTAGGTGGCGTGGAAGTGGCTGCTCACCATGCCGGGCATGACGGTGCGCCCGCCCAGCTCGACCACCCGGTCCTCGGGCCCGGTCTCGACCGCGCCGGCCTCCCCGTCGGGGCGGACCGCGGCGATGCGACGCTCCTCGACGACGACCGTCGACCGGGGACGCGGGCCGTCCGCGTCCAGGACCGTGGCGCCGCGCAACACGAGCCTAGGCACGGGCACCCTCGACCTCGTGAGGTCCGGAGGCGCCTCCGGTACCGTTCTCGGTCACGGGCCAAACCCTACCGACCGCGCCGCCCGCCGGGTTGACGACAGGGAGGAAGACACCATGCGCCAACTGGGCATCGTCGAATTCGTGACCCTCGACGGGGTGATGCAGGGCCTCGGTGGTCCCGACGAGGACCGCGAAGGCGGGTTCGCACACGGCGGCTGGAGCGCGCCCTACGGCGACGACGTGCTCGGGCGAGCGGCCGGCGCGGGCATCGGCCAGACCTCCGCGTACCTCTTCGGCCGCCGGACCTACGAGCACATGGCCGCCCACTGGCCGAACGAGCCCGACGACAACCCGATCGCCGCCAGCCTCAACGCGACGCCGAAGTACGTCGCGACGCGGTCGCTGCGCCAGCTCGACTGGCGCGGTTCGCACATCCTCGGCGGTGACGTCGTCGCGGGGGTGGCGCGGCTCAAAGCGGTCGGCGAGGGCTTCATCACGGTGCTCGGCAGCGGCGTCCTCGTCCAGACCCTGGTCGCCCACGACCTGGTGGACGTCTACCGGATCTTCATCCACCCCCTGGTGCTCGGCACCGGCAAGCACCTCTTCCGGGAGCTGGCCCGTCCGTTGCAGCTGAGGCTCGTCGACTGCACGCCAACCACCACCGGCGTGCTGCTGTGCACCTACGAGCGGGCCATCGGCTCCTGAGACGTGGCCGAACGGGGCGGCGCGGCCGGCGCCCTGTCCGCCGCGGGGCGGCGCGGCAGGCGCCCTGTCCGCTGCGGGGCGGCGCGGCGTTCAGCGCGGACGCCGGCGCAGCGATGCGTCGGCGATGGCCGCCGGCACCCAGCCCACGTCGGTGTCGTTGAGGTCGGTGCCCGGCGCCACGATCTCGTCGATCTGGTCGAGCACGTCCGGGCTCAGCCGCAGCTCGAGCGCCGGCAGCTGGGACTCGAGATGGCCCATGGTGCGCGGCCCGATGATGGGGCACGTCACGCCGGGATGCTCGAGCACGAAACCGAGGGCGAGCTCGATCAGCGACAGCCCCGCCCCCTCCGCGAGCTCGCTCAGCTGGTCGACCGCCTCCAGTTTGGCCCGGTTGCCGGGGAGCTCCATGTCGTAGTGGTGCGGGAGTGCGGCGGCGCGGCGGCTGGTGTTCTCCCTGCCCGAGCCGAAGGCGCCCGACAGCCAGCCACCCGCCAAAGGGCTCCAGGACAGCACGCCCATGCCGTACTTCTCGCACACCGGCAGCACGTCCCTCTCGATGCTGCGCACGAGGATCGAGTAGGGCGGCTGCTCGGTGACGAAGCGCTCGCGGGCCCGCCGCTCCGCCACCCACTGCGCCTCGACCACTTCGTGGGCCGGAAAGGTCGAGCTGCCGAAGTAGCGGATCTTGCCCATGCGCACCAGGTCGGTCAGCGCGCCCAGCGTCTCGTCCACGTCGGTCTCGGGCGACGGCCGGTGGATCTGGTACAGGTCGATGTAGTCGACGCCGAGCCGGCGCAGGCTGTTGTCGCACTCGGCCATGATCCAGCGGCGCGAGTTGCCCTGCGCGTTGGGATCCCGGCCCATCTGCCCATGCACCTTGGTGGCCAGCACGACGCGGTGCCGCTTGGTCTGCGCCAGCGCCTTGCCGACGATCTCCTCGGACTCGCCGAAGGAGTAGACGTCGGCTGTGTCGACGAAGTTGATGCCGGCGTCGAGCGCGGCGTGGATGATGCGGATGCTGTCGTCGTGGTCGGTGTTGCCGAAGGCGCCGAACATCATGGCCCCCAGGCACAGCGGGCTCACCTTGAGGCCGGTCCGGCCGAGTGTGCGGTATTCCATCGCGCCGACCTTAGCCATGGGGCCTGGCGGCCCGCCCCGCGCCCCCGCCGCAGCTCAGAGGCGGGTGCCGGCGTCGGCCGCCGCCAACAGGACCATGGGGTCGCCGGTGCGCCCGAAGCTCCGCACCGCCGCCTCGCACAACTTGATGGCGTGCTCGTCGCCCGAGGCCAGCGCGCGCTCGACCAGCGTGTCGGTGCTCGGCGGCGCCTCGGCGAGCGGCGGCGTCTGCCGGTCGACGTCGTAGGCAACGTGCAGCGCGGCCGCGGCCTGCCAGGCGTACCCGAGCGCGGCGGCGCGGTCCTCCTCGGCCAGCCACTCCAGCAGCATCTCGCACGCCAGCGGTGACGTGATGGCGTGCAGGAGGCCGATGGCCCCGCCGGCGTCGGCGTTGCGCAAGTAGGCCAGTGCGCCCCCGCTCGCCAGCTCATCGAGCAGCTCGACGGATCCTCCGTCCCACCCGAGCGAGGCGACGGCCTGCTCGAACTCGTCGGCGATGTCGCCCACCGCCGCCACCCGATCGCTGATGAGCAGCGCGGCGGGCGCGTCCTCGGGGAGGTAGGGCAGGTCGGCCAGCGCCTGGGCCACGCCCTCGCGCCCGATCAGCAGCGGCGGTCCCGGCAGTTCCTGGTAGCTCGAGGCCCAGAAGGCCAGCCCGGTCGCGACCTCCAGGCGCCGGGGCGGCGTGTCGGTCACACCGAGCCCTCGCACAGCGTGGCCGGTGCGGATGAGCCCGTGCGTCGCGGCACCGATCGTGCCCGGCAGCAGGCGCGGCGCCCACTCCCCCACGACGGCGGCGACCGGGCGGTCGGCCACCTCGCGCTCGAAGAGCGCGAGCCACTCGGGGAAGCGGTCCTCCCGGCCGAGCGCCACTTGCCACTCCGTCTCCGACAGCGGGCGCGCCGGAAGTGGGGCGGCGTCGAGACGCTTGGCGTAGAGCGCCACCCAGTCCGGGATGGCGTCCTCGCGCCCCAGGTGCGCCAGGGCCTCGGCCGCCATCGGGCCGTGGTTGGCCAGACCGAACGATCCGTAGTTCGGCGCGGTGGCGGCGAACACCGTCAGCGCATCGTCGAGGACGTCCGTTCCCACCACCCCAGTATGTCGGGGCCCGGGCTCGGGTGCCGGGGCTCGGGTGCGCCGGCCGTCGGCCGCTACGATCCGGCCTTCGACGAGGGAGGTCCGATGGCGACGACGCCACCGCTGCACGGTCTGCGGATCATCGAGTGCTCGGCGCTCGGGCCGGCCGCCATCACCACGGCGCTGGTCGACCTCGGGGCGGAGGTGATCAAGGTCGAGCCACCGGCCGGCGACTACATCCGCGAGATGACGTGGCCCATCGTCGAGGGCACCTCGCTCATGCACCTGCACGTCAACCGGGGCAAGCGCTCGCTCGTGCTCGACCTGCGGACCGAGGCCGGCGTTGCCATCCTGAAACAGCTGGCCGCGGGCGCCGACGTCGTCGTGGAGGCCATGCGGCCCGGCGCGCTGGCCCGGCGCGGGGTCGGCTACGACGACCTCCGGGTCTTGAACCCCAAGATCGTCTTCTGCACGATCTCGGGCTACGGCATGACTGGCCCCTACCGGGACTACCCCAGCCACGGGGTGGCCTACGACACCTGGGCCGGCATCGTCAACGTGGCCAAGGACGACGACGGGTTCACCTACATCCCCGAACACGTCTCCATCGGGATCAACGCCGGGCCGCTCTACGGCGCGCTCGGCATCCTGGCTGCCGTGCTCCGCGCCCGGGAGACGGGCGAGAGCGCCTACATCGACTTGGCGCAGTCCGACGCCGCCGCGGCCATCGACTGGTACCGGTCCGAGACGTGGCGGGCCTACGAACGGCCCGAGTCCGAGGTGACCGGCAACAAGGCGGACGACTTCGAGCGCCGGGCCCCCGGGACGGCCGGCATGGTCGAGGGCGTGCGCTACCAGGTCTACGAGGCAGCCGACGGGCGCCACGTGCTGTTCATGGCCTCGGAGCAGGCGTTCTGGAGGAACTTCTGCGAGGGCGTGGACCGCATGGACCTCTTCGAGCGCTGGCCGGGGTCGAAGTACGCCGACCACGCCCGTGGCAACCGCGAGCTCCGGGCGGAGCTGCGCAGCATCTTCGGGACCAGGACGGCCGAGGAGTGGCTCGAATTCGGGGGCCGGGTGAACACGCCGATCGCGCCGGTGAACACACCCAAGACCCTGCTCGAGGACCCCCAGTTCGCCGATCGCCTCCCGCTGCTGCCCCAGTCGGAGCTCGGCGCGGAGCAGCTCTTCACCCCTCTGCACTTCGTAGGCGAGGAGCTGCCACACCCCGCCAAGGCGCCCACGGTCGGCCAGCACACCGAGGACGTGTTGCGCTCCGTGCTCGGCTATGACGACAATCAGATCGCTGCCGCCCGGGACGGGGGGGCGTTCGGGACCGGCACATAGGCGGCGTCGCCGGAAAGGGAGGAAGCAATGGAGAGGGTCCGGCTCGGGGTGCTGGGCGCGGGGAACATCGCCGCCATGAACGTCAGGGGGTATCTCGAAGACCCCCGCTGCGACGTGGTCGCGGTCTGCGACACCGACGCGGAGGTGGGTCGCCAGGCGGTCAAGGAGTGGGGCGCCGAGACGTTCTACGGCGACGTCGCCGACCTGTTGGCGGACGACTCGATCGACGCCGTCGAGGTGCTGACGCCCACCCACCTCCACCACGACCACGTGATCGCCGCGCTGGACGCGGGCAAGCACGTCTCGGTGCAGAAGCCGGTCGCCAACTGCGTCGAGGACGCCCTCGAGATGCAGGCGGCGGCCGAGCGGGCCGGGCGCACCCTCCGCGTCAGCGAATGTTTCGTGCACTACCCACCGCTCGAGCTGGCCAAGCGACTCGTCGCCGAGGGTGCCATCGGCAAGCCGACCTCCTTACGCATCCGCACGCTGGTCGGTCAGACCGACTCGGCCTTCCAGGCCGCCCTGCGACCGGAGGGGTACGGCTGGCGGCTCGACAAGCGCAGCCCGGGGGGTCACCTCTTCGACGACATGGTGCACAAGTACGCCATGGCGCTGTGGCTGCTCGACCTCGACATCACCTCAGTGCAGGCCGTCGTGCGCCGTCGCGACCTCTTCTTCGAGCCGTGCGCCGTCCTCTTCGAGTACGAAGACCCCGAGGTCCTGGGGATGATGGAGGTGCAGTACTCGCCCAACTTCTACATGCGTTCGTCGTACTACGGCGCGGACGAGTTCTTCGAGATCACCGGGGACGAAGGCCAGATCTGGGTCACCCGCGCCACCGGCGAGATGCTCGACCTGGCACCGGTGATGCTGTTCACCGGCACGTCGCAGGAGCGTAAGACGACCGAGTTCACCGACATCGATGCCGACTGGGGCGCCGGCTTCGTGCGCTCGTCCCAGCATTTCGTCGACTCGCTCGTCCACGGGACGCCTGCCGCCATGACCGCCGCCGAGGCCACCGACGTGCTGCGCCTGTGTTTCGCCGTCTACGAGGCGGGTGCCACGCGCGCGCCGGTCGACCCCCGCGCCATCACAAGCGTCGTCAGCCCACCCGGCTGGGGGGAGTGGTAGGTCAGCCCGCGGCTGCTTCCCACGGCGGTGGCCCGACCTCGATCCGCCCGAGCGAGGACTGCACCCGGCCGAACCGGCCGTCGTCCGCCGTCCACTGCCGTCGTGCCTCGGACACCTCGGCACGGGTCCGGGCGACGAAGTTCCACCACATGAGCACGGGCTCGGGGAAGGGCACGCCACCGAGGAGCAGGGCGCGGGTCGCCGCGTCGGTCTCGAGTGCGCACTCGTCGCGCCCCATGCCGAGATAGGCCAGCACGCCGGGCTCGACGACGGCACCCCCGATCCGCATCCGGCCGTCGAGCACCACGAGGGCGTGCTCGTAGTCGGGGCGGAGCGGCACGGTCACCGTGCCGGCGCCCTCGACCATCAGCTCTACGCCCATGTGCGCCGTATCCCGCCGCACCGGCGAGTCGGCGCCGGCGAAGTCACCGACCAGCACGGTGGCCATGCCGCCGTCGACCTCGAGGCGGGGCAGCTCGGCGTGGTGCTCGAAGGCGGGGCCGCCGTGGCGGGTGGCTTCGGGCTGGGCCACCCAGAGCTGGACCGCGTGCAGCATCGCACTGCGGCCCGGATCCTCCTCGGCGTGCGCCACGCCGTGGCCGGCGGTCATGAGGTTGAGCTGGCCAGGCCGGATGAGCTGCTCGGAGCCGAGGCTGTCGAGATGGAGGAGCTGACCCGACACGAGCCAGGTCACCGTCTGCAGGCCCATGTGGGGATGCGGTCCGATGCCGAGCTCCCCCAGCGCGCCCACCGTAACCGGGCCCACGTGGTCGGCGAAGCACCACGCGCCGACGGTCCGGCGTGGCCGCTGCGGCAAGACGCGCCGCACAGACAGGGACCCCACCCGCGCGGCGCGGCCCTGTGCCAGCTCGACGGCCACGCCGGTACCGGGCACCGACTCGCCTGGCGCGGGCGTCACATCGTCTGTCGTGACCGGACCGCTCATGGCCTTCCTTCTACACGCTTAGGGTGGCGCCTGACGCGACACACTCCGGGGGCCGCAGTGATGAGCACATCTGCCGACGGCATTGAGGTCATCGACCAGACCGCCGAGCACCGGTTCGTCGTGCGCGGCAGCGGGGGTGCCGCCGAGCTGGAATACCGGCTCGACGGCGACCGGTTCTACCTCATCCACACCGAGGTCCCCGACGCGTGGGAGGGCCACGGCGTGGGGAGCCAGCTCGTACGGGCGGCCCTCCGGCGGGCCGAGGCGGAGCACCTCACCGTGATCCCCTGGTGCCCCTTCGCCCGGCGCTGGTTGCGCGGCCACGAAGCCGAGGCCTCCGCCATCACGATCGACTGGGAAACGCCGCGCCCGACCTGACTGCTCGACCGCAACGCGTTGGCAATCACTGTGCTCGGTCACCGTGTTCGTCCGTGGCACCACGGCGTCCACCAGTCAAGCGACCCACCGGGGTCGCCGGGCTTACCCGGCGACGAACTTGAGCAGGGCGGCGTTGACCTCCTCGGCGTGCGTCCAGCCGACATTGTGGGGACCACCGTCGATCTCCACGAACTCGATGTCCTTGATGAGAGCTGGGAGGCGGCGTCCGGTGGCATCGATCGGCAGGATGCGGTCCTCAGTACCTTGGACGACGAGCATGGGCACGTCTATCTTGGGCAGGTCGGCGCGGAAATCGGTCAACCAGGTGTCTACGCACGCCAAGGTGGCGTAGGCGGACGAGCCCGCGGCCACCTGGAAGCTGCCGTTCCAGGCCTGGTCGCTGATCCGGGTGCCGCCCAGCTTGTCGACGTTGTAGAAGTTGTCGAGGAAGAACTTGAACCACGCGTAGCGATCAGCCTTGATTTGGTCCTTGAAGCCGTCGAAGACGTTCGCCGGCACGCCCAGCGGGTTGTCGTCGGTCTTGAGCAGGAACGGTGGGATCGGGCCGAAGAGGGCGCCCTTGGCCACCCGGTCCGAGCCGTACGTTCCGAGGTAGCGGGTTACCTCGCCCGTACCCATGGAGAAGCCCGCCAGGACCATGTCGCTCAGGTCGAGCAGCTCGACCAGGGCCTTGAGATCGGCAGCGAAGGTGTCGTAGTCGTATCCCGCCGTGGGTTGGCTGGACCGCCCGTACCCGCGTCGGTCATAGGTGATCACGCGCTTGCCGGCTTCGAGAAGCACCGGCAACTGCTTCTCCCAGGAGTGGCCATCGAGGGGATAGCCATGGATCAGGACCACGGGTTGCCCGGACCCGTGGTCCTCGTAGTAAATCTCGATGGAGCCTGAGTTCTCCTGTCCAACCTTGACGAATGGCATCTCACTTTCCTTTCTTGTCGTTGCGGTAGAAGGAACTATCGGGCTCCGCCACCGTGGTCGCACCGGTGGGAGCCCTAGTGGCTCGCGGGGACCCCGGCACCGGGGTTTTGCTGTACGTCTTTGCCGGAACTCACTCCTGGCCCAGCTCGCGGACGTCTTGTCGGCGGTGAAACGTTGCGCAAGTCGCCCGGAAGGTCCGGGACTTCGTGACCATCGTCCGGAAGTGGATCGTGCACGGCGGCCCGAAGGAGATTCCGATGATGGGGGGATGGACCCCGGCCGTGGATCGCCGTCGGACGGAGCGCCAGCATGGCTAGGTGGGCCAAGAGTGCCTCCCCGGTTACCTTGTCGATGAAGTCCCAGGTACCCGCGGATCCTATGGGCTTTGTGGCGGTGGCGCGCATGGATGCTCCTTGTACTACTGAGCGCGGCGGGCTGGCGGCGTTGCGACGGGTATTGCAGTTCCGGGCCGCTGTCCGAAGATCTACTTCTGAGTCAGATGATGGCGTTCTCGGTGTACCGACCGCCGATCGCTTTCGCTCGGCGCATGGGGAGCGCCGCCCAGAAACCTCGCTGGCATCGGTGAGTCCTGGTCTTCGCCCTGTCTACCTCCGCAACGCAGCTGAGACCGCCGGCAGAGTCACGAAGCGAGCTGCACACCTCGTTCGTGGACTGGCGGCCGGCGGTAGCGACCCGGCCGCAAACGCCCCCCCGGGGGCGGTCGCCGAATGACAGCAGCCGGGAGGATTGCGCTTTCAATCGTCAAAGGGTGTAGGTCCAAGTAGTCCGGGGTAGAGCAACCGCCGTACCACGAGGAAAATCATCGAGTTGAGGATGGATTCATGCCGCGCAATTTGGATAAGGCCGCAGAATTGGTGGGCGACGCTGTTGGCACCATTGAGACGGCCACGGCGGCCGCTGGCTCGAGAGTCCGACAGGGCCTGAGTGAAGCGGTCACCGCCGTGGGGGCCTCGAAGAGCGCGGAGCGTGTTCAGAAGCAAACACGGCCGCTCGTAAAGAGGGCCGCCAAAAAAGCAAGGAGCCTGAAGAAGACGGCCAAGAAGCAGACCGCCGCCGCCAAGCGCAAGGCCACCGGAGCGAAGAAGACGGCCAAGAAGCAGACCGCCGCCGCCAAGCGCAAGGCCACCGGAGCGAAGAAGACGGCCAAGAAGCAGACCGCCGCCGCCAAGCGCAAGGCCACCGGAGCGAAGAAGACGGCCAAGAAGCAGACCGCCGCCGCCAAGCGCAAGGCCACCGGAGCGAAGAAGACCGCCAAGAAGCAGACCGCCGCCGCCAAGCGCAAGACCACCGGAGCGAAGAAGACCGCAAAGAAGCGTGCCACCGGGGCCAAGAAGACCGCCAGCAAGTAGACCGTCGCCAAAAGGCGAGACAGGCTCCCGTAAGACCCATGAGCCTCAACTGGGTCGGCCTTGATGGCTCGGCCGATGCCATCGTGGTCGCACAGACCCAATGAGTGTTTTCCGGAGATAGTGCAAAGGGTCAAGAACGCGAAAACCTGAAGCGACAAGCGATCGACGTTTTGTGCCCGCCCCTTGTTTGGTGGATCCCATGCGAACGCCATCGGCCGTACCCGGAGCTTCGAGAGGAAAATTCCTGTCGGACTGTCGATCTGTGGGCAGGCCGTACGTATAGAAGGCGACGGTCCGTCAGCCCGGTCAGGCTGACGACCGACGGAGGGCAGGCAAGCCGAGATCGGCCTGCAGGCCCGGCAACCATCGAGGCTCAGGAGGATCATCAACATGTCGAGAGCCGTGCTGTACCTGTCCATGTCCCTTGACGGGTACATCGCCGGCCCGAACGACGAACCGGACAACCCCGGTGGCGACGACTTCATGCGGCTGCACGAGTGGTACGGGTTTGCGTCGGACCCCGAACCGACCGGGGAGTTGCTTGATCCCTCGGGGATGGGCAAACACTTTCTCGACGAAGTCAGATCGACCGGCGCCGTCCTCTCGGGTCGCAATACTGTCGAACAGGCCGATTATTGGGGCGGTGATCGCGTCGCCACAACGGCGTCCCAATCTTCGTGCCCACTCACCGGCCGCCGGGTACGTCGGTCGCGAAGTACCCATTGGTCGCGTATGTGACCGATGGGATCGCTCGCGCGATGGCACAGGCAAAAGCTGCGGCTGGTGACCGCAACGTGCCGGTCCAAAGTGCATATACGGCACAGACGGCGCTTGAGGCGGGCGTGCTCGACGAGCTGCAAATCCATCGGGTCCCGGTGCTGTTCGGTGGTGGGCGCCGACTGTTCGACCTGCTGCCGGCGAGGATCGAGTTGGAGATCCTTCGCGTCATCGATACTCCGGAAGCCACACACCTCCGTTATCGCATCGCTTCTTGATACCTTGGAGCGAGGTGCGCCCTTGCCCATCTGGCACTCGGACAACGGGTGCAGAACGACACTGAGTTCGAGATGGACAATCTTCGCCCTTGGTGCAAGTTCGAAACGACTGAAGAGCGGCGCCGAAAAGAGCGAGACCTCAATGCGCAGGACAGCTCCGTCGGCGCAGCTCGGACGAAGACTCCGACATGCGCTCGGTCCTGGTCATCCTGCCAGCCCTCGTTCAGCGCAGACGCCAACTTGACCCAGGGCAACTCTGTCGCCAGCCTGACACGACGTGGGCACGAACGAGCGGTCTTCGGGTGGGCTGGAGGTTCTCGATCAGAGATACGTCGAGCTGTATCGTCGCACCCAACAGGTCCTGAATGTTGATCCCAGGGTGACGTCGGTGGAGCTGTCAGGTTCGGTAGCCAGCGGGACCGCTGACCAGTGGAGCGACCTGGATCTCAAGATCATCACCACGCCAGAGGGCTTCGAGTCGTTCTTGGCCGAGTGGGAGATCTGGATCGCGAAGATCACGCCCACGGTCTTCGCCCGCCGGCCCATCGCGCCGTTCATCCTGAATACGCTGACGGCCGAAGGGCTCACCCTGGACGTGGCTGTCTATTCCAGTGAGGCTCCGACGGAGTACCCCGGACCTACCGGCTACTCCGTCGGTCTCCTGTCGTCCCGCCAGTTCGACGACTTGGGCGATGCCCTCGAGTACGCGGTTGCGGAGCAGCTCCGTGGCCTGGCCGGACCCTTCATCAGCCTGATCCAGCGGGCCGAACACTTGCGCCACCTGTCTGGCGTCCCTCACATCCTCGGGCTTCTCACCACCGTCTTCCTCGCTGAGACCGGCTCCTCGCCTCCGGCCAAGCATTGGAACCGGTCCTTCAGCGCTGAACAACGGGGGGCAGTGGCCGCGCTCCCTCCGGTGTCGGCCACCAGGGAGGGGGTTCTCGCCTTCGGGCTCGCTGCGGCCGAACTATTGGTCAGCCGAGCCCGACCTCTGTACCCCCGCTACGACCTACGTTGGCCCAAGGAGCTGGCTCAGGTCGTGGCAGATCGACTGCAAGCGGAGCTCGGACTGGCTGTCAGCGGCTGGCTCCGCTAACGATCGCCACGCCCGGCCCGAGAGTGATTGGGCGACCTGCCGCCGGTTGGCGATGAGCATGGTCAAGTCGATGGCCCGGCCCGTGACCCCGGGGCCATTTCGGTGCGAGCACTTGACGTCGGTGGCTCCCAACCTGACCTGACATTCCGATTGCGCCCGCGCCCTGGGGCATCAAGATTGCGCCGTGAGCGGAGCCCGGAGCGATGCCTCCGCGACGCAGTGGCCGGTGTCGACGCAACACATTCCTCGCGTCGAGGTCTCGACTCGCGAGCGTCATCGATTTACTCTTGAGGCATTGGAGGAAGGCGTGATTGCCATACGGCGGATCCTCCCGGGAGAGGGCGAGACTCTTCGACGTCTCCGCCTGGCCGCATTGCTGGACGCCCCATCTGCTTTCAGCGCGACATACGCCGATGAGTCGGTTCGACCGGCTTTGGGATGGGTCCTGCGCGCTCGCGCCGGAGCGATCGGCTACGAACGTGTGACGCTTTTCGCCTTCGATTCGGGAGACGCCGTCGGGATCGCAGGCGGGTTCAGGTCGAGCGTAGATTCACCGGTCGTGGAGATTGTGTCGCTGTGGACGGCCCCTGCGGCCCGACGCAGGGGCGTCGGATCCGATCTGATTAGGGCGGTGCGGGCGTGGGCCTTCGACGGGGGCGCCGAGGCTGTCGGCCTCTGGGTCACCGAGGGCAACAGCGCCGCCACGTCCTTCTACCGCCGCATCGGGTTCGTGGAGACTGGCGACAGCGAGCCGCTTCGTCCCGGTTCCACCGAGCGGGTGATCCGGATGATGCTTTCGCTCCCGTAGCGCGTGCCCCGGCCTGTCTCGGCGGTCGGCGGACCGAGCACCGAGAACTGGCGATGGTGGTCTCCGCTCGGGTGAGGAGGATCAGTTGCGGGCGAAAAACTCGATGAGGATCCGGACGACCTCGTCGGCGTGGGTGATGAAGCCGAGGTGGCCGGCGTCGCCGACCTCGCGGTAGTCGCACCCCGGAATGGCCTCGGACGCCTGCCGGGCGTAGCGCGGAGGCGAGTCGACGTCGTGTTCGAACGCCAGCACCAGACACGGAAGGCGCACCTCGGGCCAGCGGGTGGTGCGGAGGGGGTCGGTCGACCAGGCGAGCGCGGCCTCGTACTGGCCGAGGCGGCCGGGGTTGGGCCACACGGGCAGGTCGCCCATGAAGGACAGCCAGGTGCTCACTGTCTCGGAATCCTGGATGTCCGAGATCGGCAGGTAGCGCAGGGTCTCCGTGGCGTAGAAGAGGGGAGGGAGGTCGTAGTCGAGGCGGGCCAGGTCGCGCTCGACGGTGGTGATGGCGATCTCCCATGCGGTCGGCTGGTTGGCGCTGCCCATGAGCGCGGCGGCGCGGATGCGCTCGGGATGGTCGAGCACCAGCGTCTCGGCGATCCAGCCACCCATGGAGTGGCCGGCGACGCACACCGGCCCGTCCCAGCCGAGATGGTCGAGCAGCGCGACCGCGTCGTCGGTCATGCCGTCGACGCTGTAGGGGGCGGGCGGTGAGGACGACGGTTCCACTCCCCGGTTGTCGTAGGTGGCAACCGCGTAGCCGGCCCCGGCGAGTGCGGGCACGAGCGAGAGATGCCAGGCCGCGGCGGGCTGGCCGCAGCCCGCGACGAGCAGCAGGGGCTCCCCCTCGCCCGTCACCTCGTAGGCGAGGGTGGCGCCGGCGACGTCGAACTCAGGAATGGAGCACCTCCGAGAGCAGCTTCGGCGCCACGTTGCGCCCGGTGAGGAGGACGATCGTCTCGGTGCCCGGTGAGACGATGCCGGCCCGCAGCGCAGCCACGCCCACCGCGCCGGCGCCCTCCAGGACGATGCCCATCTTGTTCGCCGCAAACGCCATGGCGGAGCGGATATCGGCCTCGCTGACCGTGAGCACCTCGACACCGTGGGTGAGCGCGATGCTGACCGTCACGGCTCCGGGCTCGAGGTTCCCGGCCAGCCCATCGGCGACGGTCGGCTCGACCTCGATCGGCACGATGGCGCCTGCTGCCAACGCGGTGCTCATGGATGGTGACGCCTCGGACTCGACGCCGACCACCCGTACGTCTGTTCCTTCCATGCCCAGGGCGACGCCGGCCAGCAGCCCCCCGCCTCCGCAGGGGACGACCACCGTGCCGAGGTTCGGCACCTGCTCGAGCAGCTCGCGGGCGAGCGTGGACTGGCCCGAGATGACGTCGGGATCGTTGTAGGGGGAGACGTAGCGGCTGCCCTCGCGGGCGGCGAGTTCGAGCGCATGGGTCTCGGCCTCGCGGTACCCCTCGCCGTGGAGGACGAGCCGTAGGTCGAACTGCTGGAGGGCAGAGACCTTGGCCGCCGAGGCACCCGTGGGAACGACCACCGTGACCCGGGCCCCGAGCTTGGAGGCGGCGAAGGCCAGGCCGAGCCCGTGGTTGCCCGCCGAGGAGGCGACGACGGCGCGTCCGGGCTCCGCCTCGAGCGTCGCCGCCACGGCGGCCAGGCCGCCGCGAACCTTGAATGAGCCCGTGGGCTGGACCGTTTCGAGCTTGACCGACACCTCCGGGCCAAGTTGTGGGGCCCCGACAACCGGCGTGACCGCGAGGTAGCGGCGCACCGCCTTCCACGCCTCCTCCATCTGGGCCGGGCCCGGGACCTGCACCTCGCGCACGCGACCAGTCTGGCCGACCCCGCGCCTGGCATGCTGAAGCGGTGCAGACCTCGAACCGGACGGTCGGCGGCGCTAGCGTGCGCGTTCACGCGGACGTGGCCGCCATGGCACGGGCGGCGGCGGACGAGGCCCTCGAGGTGATGCGGGCGGCGGTGGCGGCCCGCGGCATTGCCCACGTGATGTTCGCCACGGGCAACTCGCAACTCGCCTTCGTGCAGATGCTGGTGGAGGAGACCGTCGGAGTGCCGTGGGCCGAGACCATTGTCTTCCACATGGACGAGTACGTGGGCGTGGGGCCCGACCACCCCGCGGGATTCCAGCGCTGGATCCGCGAGCGCATCGTGGAGCCCGCCCAGCCGAAGGCGGCCTTCTACGTCCAGGGCCTGGGCGACCCCGAGGCGGCGTGCCGTCGCTACGCCGACGCGCTGCGCGACCACCCGCTCGACCTCTGCTGCCTCGGGATCGGCGAGAACGGGCACCTGGCGTTCAACGACCCGCCGGTGGCCGACTTCGACGACCCGCTCGACGTCAAGGTGGTCGAGCTCGACACGGCGTGCCGCCTCCAACAAGTCAACGAGGGCCACTTCGCCGGTCTCGAGGCGGTGCCGGCCCGGGCGATCACGGTGACGATCCCGGCGCTCCTGCGGGCCAAGCGCGTGCTGGCGATCGTCCCCGAAGCCCGTAAGGCCGAGCCGGTACGGGCCGCGTTGACCGGTCCCATCACGACGGCGTGTCCCGCTTCGGCACTGCGGACCATCCCGCACGCCAGCATCCACCTCGAACCGGCGTCAGCCGGGTTGCTCCCTGACTGAGCGGGCCCGGACCGTCCCCGTGAGCCGAGGTGTAGTGCCCCTGTTGTCCGTCCGCCGCGTCCCCGTCCGGCGGAGCGACGCGGCGTCTCCCCTGCCACCGGCGTCGCGCCGCGCGTCTCGCGTGCGCGGCAGGGCCGGATCGAAGGTACGGCAACCACATCGAACCCCGCGGGCAACGAGGGGGCAATGACAGATCCGTAGGTTTCGGGCACGGATCCCGGGGGCCGGACCGGGAGCCGCGTCGTCGGACGGAGGGGCATTGACCATCGCGATCGCCACAGGGCAATTCGAGCCCGGACACGAACGGCGACGGCCCGCGCCCCCGGCGCTGGCGGCTGAAGCGTGTCCTCCTCATCGGCGGCTCTGCCCTGGTCGCGCTCCATCGCGCTGGTCGGCTCGTGGATCGGCATCAGCCTCTACCGCATCGACCACGCGGTGCACCACGTCGGCGTGCCGGCCTGGCTGCTGGCGCGAGGCAAGAACGACCTCTTGGCCATTGTCAAGGGCCCCGACAACAGCGAGCAGGCCTTCGTGTTCCACGCCGCCGGCGGGCACACCAACGTCCTGCAGATCCCGCAGGCTATGGCCGTGCCGACGACGGCGGGCACCACCGTCCCGCTCGAGAAGCTCAGCCTCCACGCGCCGGCGACGATCATCGCCGGCCTCGAGCATCTCGGCATCCCGGTCAGCCACTACGTCGGCGTCGACCTGCACTCGGTGGATCCCACTTCGAACCTCGGGCAACTGGCCACGGGGAAACTGTCGATCACCTCCATGATCTCCGACCCGACCGGCACCACGTCGCTGCTCGAGCAGGTGGCGTCGCACATGTATCTCGGACCCGGGACCCCGGTCTCGGCTGTCCTCAGCCTGATGAACGTGCCCACCGCCCACCCCGTGACCGTCCCCACGGCCAAGGACGAGCAAGGCAAGGTCGTCGTGCTCGCGTCGGCGCTCGAAGCCGTTCTGCGCGTCTTCTTATAGGGGAGCAGACGAGGGAGTAATGGCACGCGGGCGGGCGCGGGGCGTGAACCGGCGGCGGCACTTCTGGACCTGGCGCAGTTCGGCGCCAGAGTCAGGCAGCGAGACGGCGGAACGCGAGGACGTGGGGGAGGACTCGCGCACGGCGAGTGGCGGCGGCGAGGCGGCGGCGGCGGCGTCACTCGACCAGGTGCTGCGGCACGCGGCTGCGGCGCGTGGCGGGCTGGGCGCTGGCGGTAGCAGCGGCGGTGACGTCACTGGCGTCGGCTCCGCCAGCCGGGAGGGCTGAGCCGGCTCAGCCGGCGGCGTCGGGCGTGTGCCCGAGCCAGCGGTCGAGGAAGGGGAGCGCTTCGGTGCCGTGCCACTGGTGGCCCGCCTCGAAGATGTCGTGGACGAGCCGGTCGTCGGCGGCGCCCTGCTGTTCGTAGACGAGGCGGACGCGGCGCACGGACTCTGTCGCGGCGGCGACCGGGAACAGCATGTCCTCGGTGCCGGACTCGACCAACATCGGGCGCGGCGCCACGAGCGCACCGAGGTCCTCGTGCTCGAGGCGCCCGAGCATCCCGAACATGATCTGCGAGCCGCACATGTTCCACGGCATCTTGTGGCTCTCGGCCCACGAGGAGAAGTACCCGCTCACCACCGACGCAGCCACGCGCTCGTCGACGGCAGCGGTGAAGAGCGTGACCGTGCCGCCGTAGGATATGCCGACCATGCCCAGCCGCGCCGGATCCACGAGCGGGTGCTCCTGGAGCAGATCGAGGCAGCGCCGCAGATCCCAGACGTTCTGGGCCAACGGGTTCCAACCCGCCATCGCCGCGTGGACCAGGTTGGTGTCGCAGGCGTAGTGGTCCTCGGGGTTCCAGTCCAGGCGCTCGCCGAAGCAGCGCAAATCAGGCGCGAGCACCACGTAGCCGCGGCGGGCCAGCTGGAGCGCGTAGTCGGCGTTGGGCATCTCGGTGTGTGCGAGCCCCACCACCTGCGTCTTGCCGGGGCCGTGCCCGTGGCAGGCCAGCACGGCCGCCCCCGGCTCGGTGCCGCGCCGAGGGTCGGGGACCAGCAGGTAGGCGGGCACCGACATGGAGTCCTCCGTGTCGAAGACGATCTTGTCCCGCCGGTAGCCGTCGCAGGCCACCGATTCGAGCGTCTCGACGTTCAGCGGCACCGGTTCGGGCTCCCGTCCGAGGAGCTCGAGGAGCCGGGCCCGGCTGCGCTCGATCCAGGCGGGGAAGGCCGCAGGGTCGCCCTCGGGCAGGGGGTCCTCGTGGGTCGTGGCGGCCAGGCGAACCATCCACTGATACCAGGGCGAGTAGTTCCGGGCGGGCGGTGTGAGAACCAGTCCCCCGTTGTCGTCGCTCATGTCTGGCCCTCTTCCTCGTCCTCGCTGGTCCGGGACTGCGCTCGCTCCGGCTGGGGTCAATGTAGGGGCAGGTGGCGCCGTGCGCCCCGTTTGCGGTGGTGGGTGCGCTACGACGGACGCCTGCGGTGAATTCGGCAGAATTTGGGTCGTGACCCTCGCCACCTCCGTCAGCGTCAGTCCCATCTCCCCCAACATCGGCGCCGAGATCGGCGGCGTCGACATCTCGGTCCCGCTCGCCCCCGAGGTCGTGACGGCGATCCGCGACGCCCTCAACACCCACCACGTCATCTTCTTTCGTGACCAGTCGCTCAGCGCCGAGCAGCAGGCCGACTTCGCCCGCCAGTTCGGGACCGTGACCGAGGCACACCCGGTGCTGCCGTCCATCGACGAAAGTCCCGAGGTGCTCGCCATCGACGGCAAGGTCGACCGGGCCAATTGGTGGCACACCGACGTCACCTTCCTGCAGACACCGGCCATGGGCTCGATCCTCTACATGCTGGAGGCGCCCGCGGTGGGCGGCGACACCATGTGGGCGAGCCTGCAGGACGCCTACGACGGACTGGCCGACCCGGTACGCGCCATGTGCGACAAGCTCATCGCCATCCACCACGACCCGTGGTTCGCGGCGGACGTGGCCGAGCGGGGCGGCTACGAGTGGGACGGCACATGGCGCGAGAAGCTGCTGCCGGCGCTGCACCCGGTCGTACGCACGCACCCGGAAAACGGGCGCAACGGCCTCTTCGTCAACCGCCAGTTCACGCGTACCCTCTTCGGGCTCTCCGAGAACGAGAGCCAGGGGATCCTCGAGGTGCTCTACACCCACTGCGTCAAGCCGGAGTACACCTGCCGCTTCCGCTGGCGTGCCGGGTCCGTCGCCTTCTGGGACAACCGGGCCACCCTGCACTACGCCCTGGACGACTACGGGGACACCCCCCGCTACGCCCACCGCGTTACCTTGCGGGGCGACAAGCCCTACGGTCCGGCGATGCCCCTTCCCGCGGACTGACCACGCTCTTGGCAGCGGGCGGCCTCGGGGCTGACCTGGGCGTCGCCGTGGCGGCGTTCGTCGGGACCAACATCGACAACGGCCTCGTGACGATGGCCATGGTGGCGGGCGCGCCGCTGGAACGGGCCCACCGCATCGCCGCCGGCCAGGTCGCTGGGTTCGCCGTGCTCGTCGCGGTGTCGGCTGCCGCGGCGGCGCTGCTCTACGAGTTCTCCTCGGCGGTGGTCGGCCTGCTGGGTCTGGTGCCGCTGGCCATCGGGCTTCGGGGACTGATCGGCCTGCGCGGCGGTGACGGCGCCGGCGGTGCGGCTTCGGGGGCGGCCCGGGGGGCGGATTCTGATTCTGCGGCGCCGGGTGAGGAGGGGCGAACGGAACGGCGCGGGCGGATCACCCGGCGCGCCGTCGGCCAGAGCTTCACTGCGGCGGCGCTGGTCACCATGGCGGCCGGAGGGGACAACCTGGCCGTCTACATCCCCCTCTTCCGGGTCGGCGGGGCGTCCCACCTGGGTGCAGTCGCCGTGGTGTTCGTCGCCGGGGAGGTGGTGCTGACGGCGCTCGTCCTCGCTGGGGGCCGCCACCCGCGGGCTCGCGGCGTCATGATCCGGCTCGGCGCCGTGGCCGTGCCCGTGCTCCTCTGTTGCATCGGCGTCCTCGTGCTGCTCGAGGCGGGGACGTTCGGCCTGCCCTAAGCCGTCCTCAGCGCGTGAGGACGAGCGGGCCACCGTGCATCACGACCATGGTGTGCTCGAACTGCGCAACCAGGCTGCCGTCGGACGTGCGCAGGGTCCAGCCGTCGGGGTCGTCGACGACGGAGCTCGCCGAGACGGACAAGAAGGGCTCGACGGCGAGCACGAGGCCCTCGTGCAGGAGCTGTCGGTGGCCGCCGTCGACGCTCGGCACCGACGGTGGCTCGTGCAGACCCCGGCCGATCCCGTGCCCGTAGAGGTCGTGGATGACACAGAACCCATGGCGTCGGGCCCGCCGCTGCACGGCGCGCCCCACGTCGCGGAGCCGCGCCCCGGGCCGCGCCGCCTCCATGGCATCGGCCTGGGCGAGCCGGGTCGCGTCGAGAAGGCGGGTGGCGAGCGGTCGCACCTCGCCGACCGCCACGCTGATACCCGTATCCGAGAAGAACCCGTCGAGCTCGGCCGAGACGTCGAGGTTGACGAGGTCGCCGGCACGGAGGTGGCGGAACAGCGACGGCACACCGTGGGCCGCCTCGTCGTTGACGCTGATGCACGTCGCACCGGGGAAGCGGTAGGTCACCCGTGGCGCCGACCGGGCGCCGTGCCGGCGGAACACGTCCCGGCCCACCGCATCGAGTTCGCCGGTGGTGATGCCGGGGGCCACGGCGGCGACCATCTCGTCCCGGGCCTCTCTGACGACTTCTGCGGCACGCGTGAGCGCGTCGAGTTCCTCCTGGCGTTCGATCGTCATAGAGCGATAGTACGGGTCGTCGGGGATCCGCGGCTAGGGCCCGCCGCCGTAGTACCAGTAGCCGAACCCGCAGTCGCCTATCCCGCTCGTGTCCGGGGAGAACATCCACCACGAGCCGACGAGGTGCCGGACGCACTCGTCCGCGAATGCCGCCGGGCCACTCTCGGTGTAGGTGAGGCCGCCGGGGGTCCTCGCCGGCGCGCGAAAGGTGACGAAGCGACCTTCGGAAACCGAGACAGCGCACTCCTGGTAGGGGGCCTCCAGTGGGCCGATGCTGCCGTGCGACACTTCCTGGCAGGGGTGCGGCCGCACTCCCTCGGCGTTCTTCGGCTCCGCCTGCACGCGGAGCAGGGCCTGCTGGGCTTCCTGCGAGGCGTGCGCGTCCAAGGCCACCGCGGCCGGGAGCGAGAACTCGATCGTCCAGACCGTGGCCAGCACGGTGCTCAGCCCCACCGTCACGGCGAAGACCCAGGCGGCACGCCGTTGCGGCACGAACGAGGCCACGACCCATCCGACGAGGGTGACGCCGGCGCCGATCCCGAACACGATCAGCGTCGGCGTGGCGAGCGACCCGCCGACCGTCGGGAGCACCCAGCCGAGACAGCCGAGCGCCACGCCAACAGTCAGCGCCGCCACGAGCGCGACGACTTCGGAACGCCGGTGGACGACAGGTCCGGCCTGCTCGGGCTCCGTGGCGGCGGCGGTCCGGACCACGCGGCAAGGCTACGCCCCCATGCGTCCGTGCCATGCTCTCGTGACCATCGAGACTGTAGGGGGTACGACGTGGCCGCGATCGATTTCCGGGGCAAGATCGGCAGGGACTGGCGTGATTCCGAGCCGTGGTGGCCGCCCGAACCGACGCCACCCGACGGTGCCCCGAACGTCGTGCTCATCGTCCTCGACGACGTGGGGTTCGCCCAGCTCGGCTGCTACGGCTCCGACATCGCCACCCCCAGGATCGATGGCGTCGCCGCCGAGGGGATCCGCCTGACCAACTTCCACACCACCGCGCTCTGCTCCCCCACCCGCGCCTGCCTCCTAACCGGCCGGAACCACCACCGCAGCGGTATGGGCCGCGTCGCCGACCTGGCCACCGGGTTCCCCGGCTACTGGGGCCGCCCGCCGCGCCAGAACGGCTTCCTCTCGGAGATCCTGCGGTCCTGCGGCTACGCGACGTATGCCATCGGGAAGTGGCACCTCAGTCCCGAGGGCGAGACGAACATGGCCAACTCGCGTGCGACGTGGCCCCTCGGACGCGGCTTCGACCGGTGGTACGGCTTCCACGGAGGCGAGACCCACCAGTTCGTGCCCGCCCTGTACCACGACAACCACAGCGTGCGGCCGCCGCGTTCGATCGAGGAGGGCTACCACCTGAGCGCGGACCTGGCCGACCGCGCCGTCGAGTACCTCGGGGACCTGCGGGCCGTCGACGACCAGCTGCCGTTCTTCCTGTACTTCTGCACCGGCGCGTGCCACTCGCCCCACCACGCGCCGGCAGCGTGGATCGAGCGCTACCGGGGTCACTTCGCGCAAGGATGGGACCGCTGGCGCGAAGAGACGTTCGCGCGTCAGCGCGCCGAGGGCATCGTTCCGGAGGGGACGATCCTCTCGCCCCGGCCGCCATGGGTGCCCGCCTGGGACACCCTCGACGAGCGGCAGAAGGCTTTGGCCGAGCGGTTCATGGAGTGCTTCGCCGCCTATCTCTCCTACACCGACGAGCAGATCGGCCGCGTGCTCGACTTCATCGACGAGCTCGGTGACGCAGACAACACGGTGGTGATCGTGGTGTCCGACAACGGCGCCAGCTCCGAGGGTGGCAAGGAGGGGACCATCAACGAGGGCCGCCTGTCCAACTTCGAGGGGGCGGGTGTCGACGAGATGTTCCGACGCATCGACGAGATCGGCGGGCCACTCAGCCACAACAACTACCCCTGGGGGTGGACGATGGCCGGCAACACACCCTTCAAGCGGTGGAAGCGCGAGGTTCACGAGGGCGGTGTCGCCGACCCCTGCATCGTGCGGTTGCCGTCGCGGCGCGGCGCGCCGGGCGCGCTGCGGCGGCAGTACGCGCATGCCATCGACATCCTTCCCACCGTGCTCGAGCTGACCGGTGTCGCCGCCCCCGACGAGATCGACGGGATCGAGCAGTCGCACCTCGACGGCACGAGCTTCGTCTACGCGCTCGGGGCAGTCGGCGAGACGGAACCGGACCGGCATCGCACGCAGCAATTCGAGATGCTGGGGTCGCGTGCGATCTACCACGACGGCTGGAAGGCGGTGACGTACCACCCGGTCGGGCCGATCTACGACGACGGGCTGCGCGCCAGCGCCTCCTTCGACGACGACGTGTGGGAGCTCTACCACGTGGACGAGGACGTGTCGGAGGTCAACGACCTCGCCGGGGAGATGCCCGACAAGGTCGCCGAGTTGGCGGCGTTGTGGTGGGAGGAGGCGCGGCGGAACGACGTCCTCCCGCTCGACAACCGCGTCCTGGAGGCCATGGTCCACAAGCACGACCGGCGCCGCGTGCGGGAGACGTTCCGGTACTTCCAGGGGGGATCCGCGGTGCCCGAGTGGGTCGCCGTCGACGTCCGCAACCGGTCGCACGAGATCTCGGTCACGGTCGAGGTCCCCGACGGGATGGTCCCGGACGGCACGCTCCTGGCGCTCGGGTGCGCCCTCGGTGGCTGGTCACTCCACCTCCGGGGGGGACGGTTGCGCTACATCCACAACCTGCACGGCCAGACGCTCTACGACGTCGTCGCCGACAAGACGCTCGGTTCCGGGCGGCACGACATCAAGTTCAGATTCGAGAAGGACCAAGGCCTGGGCGGCCGCGCCGAGCTCCTCCAGGACGGAGCGCTCGTGGGGACGGGGACCGTCGAGCGGTTCACCCCCGTCGCGTTCAACGAGGTCATGATCGGCCTCACGTGCGGCTACGAGTGGGGACCCGCCGTCGGGAACGACTACCGGGCACCTTTCGCGTTCAACGGGACGATCGTCCGGGCGGAGGTGACCGCGACGGGGCCCGTGGTGCGGGACCCGGTGGCCGAGGTGGCGGCCATCCTGGCCTCGCAGTGACGGCGGTCGACGTCGGGCGGCCCCTGCCACGCCGGAGCTACCCGGAGTAGCGCCCCACTTCCTTCTCGTCGACGTAGGCGACACACTCCTGCGGGAAGAACCCACCGAGCCACCGCTTCCGCGTCTTCTCGATGACCACATCGTGGCGCTCGCTCTCCCCGACGGCGAGCTCGTACCGCTCCGTCTTGGCCAGGCTGAACATCTTCAGCTTGTGCACGACCTTCTGGTCGTCGACCGAGATCGTCACCGGCCCGTAGGTGCGGTTGAAGCGGAAGTTCACCTCGTGGCGCTCTTCCTCACCGACTTCGAACTGAAACTCGAGTACCGGCATTCCGCATGTCCCCTTTCGTCTGCCCAAACCTCTGGTCAGCCCGGACCGAGCCTGACGCCCGGGATGCGACAGACCCGCCGAACCGACGCGCTGTATCGGCAGCCGCGGGGGACGGGTGGAGGGGCAAATCGGATGCCTGGGCGGCGCGGCACGGAAATTTGTCGTTCCGGTGAGCACGGGCGGTCCACGGCCCGGGACCCGCTCGAGCAGGCAGACTGGCGGTCAATGGACTCGATCGAGACGGACGTCGACACCGCCCGCGAGCGGATCGTCGACGTGACGGGGAGGCTGGAGCGGTTCTGCGAAGGCCGCGGTGACGGGCTCGTCAACGCATTCGTGCCCCACGCGACCGTGGGCCTGGCCCTGATGGAAACCGGTGCGGGCTCCGACGACGACCTGCTCGAGGCGCTCGAACGACTGCTCCCCCGGGACGACCGGTACCGCCATTCCCACGGCTCCCCCGGGCACGGCGCCGATCACGTGCTCCCGGCGCTCGTGAGCCCGTCGGTCACCCTGCCCGTGCTCGGCGGCCGGGTGGCGCTCGGGACCTGGCAGTCGCTGGTCCTCGTCGATCTCAACGCCGACAATCCGCGACGACGGGTCCGCTTCAGCTTCGTGGCGGCGTGACCGCACTGCGGCGCGCCACGGATACATCCGTGCCCGGCGCGCGCCAGACACGGTGACCGCGTCGGGCCAGATCGTCGTGTTGAACGGGGCACCGCGGTCCGGAAAGACCTCCATCGCCCACGCGCTGCAGGAGGCGAGCGACGAGCCGTGGATCAATCTCGGCGTCGACTCCTCCATGGGGTCGACCCCGGAGCAGTTCCAACCGGGCATCGGGCTCCGTCCCGGCGGTGAGCGTCCGGACCTAGAGGACCTCGTGGTCCTGCTGTACGCCGCCCTGTACGAATCCGTTGCAGCGCATTCCCGGCTCGGCCTCCGCGTCGTCGTCGACGTCGGCCACCACGACGAGTACGCGCGCCCCCTCCACGTCTGGCGCGCCTGTGCCCGGCTGCTATCCGGCCAGCCGGTCCTGCTCGTCGGCGTGCGTTGCCCCGTCGAGGAGATCCGGCGCCGCCGTGCCGAATCCTGGGGGCAACCCGAAGACACCGCCGGCACCGATCTGGCCGACGCCGTCCGGCGCTGGCAGGAGGCCGTGCACACGGGGGTCAGCTACGACCTCGAGGTCGACACCTCGCTCCTCAGCCCCGCCGAGTGCGCCGAGCGCATCGTGGCGCGGTTGACCCTGGGGCCGCCGGGGTCGGCCCTGACGCGTGCCGCCGAGGGTGCCCCGGGCGCCTAGCCGGCCTTCCGTTCGCTCCCCGGCTCCCTGGTCAGGCGCAACTCCGCCACCTGGGCCAGGCGGGGCCGCAGCCAGTCGGTGACCTGCTCGAACAGCCGCGCGGCGCCGCCCGGCGCCCGCGAGGTCCGCGTGGTTCGGGCCGTTCCCTCGATGGCGTCCCCCATCGCGTCGGCCAGGAGGCCGATCAGCGCCGGCACCTCGGTGATCTCGACCGGCGTCGAGGCGACGCAGAGCCCGTCGCGCCAGTGGCTCAACACGACCTTGCGCTGCTCGGGGTGCCGCGTCACCCGGAGGCAGGCCTCCTGACCTCGGGCGTCGGGAATGCTCAGGCTGCGGTGCCGCACGCACCAACTGTTGGCCCGTCCCGGTGCCCTGTCAAGTAGCTGCGGCGCTCGCCGCTCGCGTCCGGTCGTGCTTGACTGCCACGGCGATCCGAGCTCGGGGAGGACCCATGGAGGACCTGCAGGGAAAGGTGGCGGTCATCACGGGCGGCGCCAGCGGCATCGGCAAGGCCGTCGCCGACCGCGTCGCCGCCGAGGGCATGAAGGTCGTCCTGGCCGATATCGAGGAGGGTCCCCTCAACGAAGCCGAACGTGCACTCGCGGCACGGGGGGCCGACGCGTTAGGCGTGGTGACGGACGTGGCAGACGCCGCGTCGGTGCGCGCGTTGCGCGACGCCGCACTCGACCGGTTCGGAGCGGTGCACGTTGTCCACAACAACGCCGGCGTCGGACTCGGCGGTCCGATCTGGGAGGTGCGTGAGGCGGATTGGCGGTGGATCCTCGGCGTCAACCTCTGGGGCGTGATCCACGGCGTGGCCACGTTCGTGCCGCTCTTCATCGAGCAGGGAGAAGGGCACGTCGTGAACACCGCGTCCATCGCCGGCTTGACCAGTGCCGCCTTCCTCGGCCCCTACAACGCCACGAAGCAGGCCGTCGTCGCCATCTCCGAGACGCTGTTCAAGGATCTGCAGGCGGTGGGTGCACCCGTCGGCGTGTCGGTGCTCTGCCCGGGATTCGTCCAGACGCGCATCGCCGAATCCGACCGTAACCGACCCGTCTGGGCACCCGATCGGGAGGTCGCCGGCGCCGCCGACCTGCGCGCGGCGGTGCAGACGATGGTGGATGGCGGCATCCCGGCGGAGGCCGTCGCCGACCGCGTGGTCGACGCGGTCCGCACGAACACCTTCTACATCCTCACGCACCCCGAGCTGATGGTTGCGCTCGAGGTGCGGTTCGCCGACATCCTCGAGGGACGCCCGCCGTCGCCGACCCAAATCGCCTGACGGCCGACCGACCCGGCTAGCCGGAGCCGCCGGGCAGTGCCTTGAACGGCTGGACGATGACCCAACAGGTGCCCACCGGACCCCCCTTCTTGGGCAGCTTGCACTGCGAGGTCGGGGGCACGTTGACGTGGACCTTGACGACCCGGTATTGGGTCGGCCCGTAGAATTTGTCCGGTCCGAAGCTCCAGATCGGTGACTCCGTCCCCGGGTAGTCGGTGATCTTGGACATGGCCTCCACAAAGGTCCGACGATTGAGGTCCGGCCCGGCGTCCTTCGCCGCCGTGGCAAAGAGGCGTATGGCCCCGCACCAGGCCTCGATGGGACCTTGCTCCTCGAGGTAGAAGAACTTCGTCCCCGCGATCGGCTTGGGGTGGAACGGGTGCCAGGTCCCGTAGCACGAGCGCACCCCGGGGTCGTAACCGCCCTGGCTCTCGGGCCGATCGTCGTCGATGCCACCGAGCGTCTCCGTCGTCACGCCCTCCTGGCCGTTGAGCTCCTTCGCATACGGCGTGGGGATGAGGCCGAGCGCGATCTCGATGGTCGACTGGTAGTCACTCAACAGGAGCTGCGGGTAGTACTGCTGCGAGGCCTCGGCCGCCAAGTAGGGGAAGAATGCGTTCTCGGGCACCAGCGGGATGACCGACTGCACGCCGGCCGCCTTGAGCCGCTCGACGGCCAGCTGTGCGTCCGAGTTGGTGGTGGCCGTCTCGTCGGGATTCCCGGCGATCGTGTCGACCTGCGGGGAGATGCCCGCCTTCTTGAGGTCGGGCAGCAGGTAGCCGTTGAGGGCGGCCTGGTCCGCCGCCTGGTCGGAGACGACCACACCCACCTTCTTGGCGTGCCCGAGGCGGCCCGAGCTCAGCCCCCACTGCACGGTGGCGGCCAGGACGGGCGCCATGTCGGGGCCGGTCCACCACAGGTACGGCGAGCCCAGGTTCGTCCAGTCGGTGATCGTGGACCACGCGCTGAGCAGCGGCGTGTGGCCCTGCTGGGTGACGCAGAGCTGGTTGTCCTGCTCCCAGGTCCCGATGCCGTCGAGCACCGCGAACACGGGCGGGTTGCCCTCGGTCCACTGGCGGCAGAGGGCCTCCATGCTGGCGTCACTGGTCGGGTCGAACTGGACGATCATCGGGTTGATCTTGCGCCCGTCGATGCCGCCGGCGTCGTTGATCTGGTTCACGTAGAGGTGGATGGCCGTGGTTTGCTCGCCGTACTCCTTGTCCTCCGCGAAGCCGAGCTTGCCGGCCAGACTGTTGATGGCGACGACCGGGAACACCACGTTGATCGCCGTCTCGGTGACCCCGCGTGCGCTGGTGCTGGCCTGGCCCGGAGCCGTGGCGGCGACGCTCGTGCGCGGCGCGGCCTGGGCCGTACCGGCGACGGAGAGCGCCAACATCCCCGCCACCATCACGACCGCAGACAACGCGGCCAACGCGGCACCGCGGGGGCGCCGTCGGCGCTCCCGAGGCGCGTGGGCGGTCGGGTGGGTGTGCCTCGTCATCGCGCAGTCGCTGGGGCTCGGGCGCGGGGCCTAGGAGCCGGCCGCGGCCGACAGCGGCTTGAACGGCTGCACGGTGACCCAGCAGGTGCCCTGCGGCTTGTGGTTCGTCTTCAGCTTGCACAGCGAGGACGGCGGCACATTGTTGTGGATCTTGACGACCTGGTACTGCGTCGGACCGTAGAACTTATTGGTTCCGAAGCTCCACACCGGCGAGAGCGTCCCGGGGTAGTTCGTGATCTTCGCCATCGCCTCGGCGAAGGTGCGCCGGTTGAGATTCGGCCCGGCACTCTTGGCCGCCGTGGCGAAGAGGCGGATCGCCCCGCACCACGCCTGGATCGGCCCCTGTTCCTCGATGTAGAAGCTCGTGGTGCCGGCAATCGGCTTGGGGTGGAACTTGTGCCACGTGGTGTAGCACGAGCGCACGCCGGGGTCGTAGCCGCCCTGCGCCTCGGGCCGCGCGTCGTCGAACCCGCCGAGGGTCTCGGTGGTCACGCCCTCCTGGCCGTCGAGCTCCTTCTCGTAGGGGGTCGGGATGAGGCCGAGGGCCACCTCGACGGTCGACTGGTAGTCGCTCAACAGGAGCTGGGGGACGTACTGCTGCGACGCTTCCGCGGCCAGATAGGGAAAGAAGGCGTTCTCGGGCAGCAGCGGGAAGACCGACTGCACCCCGGCCGCCTTCAGCCGCTCGACGGCCAGCTGCGCGTCCGAGTTCGTCGTCGCCGTCTGGTCCGGGTTCCCGGCCACGGTGTCGACCTGCGGGGTGATGCCCGCCTTCTTGAGATCGGGCAGCAGGTAGTCGTTGAAGGCCGCCTGGTCGGCCGCCTGGTCCGAGACCACCACGCCGACCTTCTTGCCGTGGCCCAGTCGGCCCGAGTTCAGGCCCCACTGCACCGTCGCGGCCAGGACCGGGGACATGTCGGCGCCCGTCCACCACAGGTACGGCGAACCGAGGTTCGTCCAATTCGTCGTGGTCGACCACGCGCTGATCAGCGGCGTGTGCCCCTGCTGCGCGACGCAGAGCTGGTTGTCGCCTTCCCAGGTGCCGATGCCGTCGACCACCGCGAACACCGGCGGGTTGCCCTGGGTCCATTGTTGGCAGAGCGACTGCATGTTGGCGTCGTTGGTCGGATCGAATTGCACCAGCATCGGGTTGATCTTGCGCCCGTTGATCCCACCTGCGCTGTTGACCTGGTTCACGTAGAGGTGGATGGCCGTCGCTTGTTCGTTGTATTCCTTGTCCTCGGCGAAACCCAGCTTCCCCGCCTCGCTGTTGATGGCGACCACCGGGAACACCACGTTGATCTCGCTCTTGGACACGCCGCGTGTGCTCGTGTCGGCCTGACTCGGCGGTGTCGCCGTGTTGCTCGACTGCAGCGCCGGTTCGGCCGCCCCAGCGACACCGCCCCCGCTGTCCGAGGGCGCCAGCACCAGCCAGGCCACCAGCCCGACCACGATGGCCACGATGATCACCGCCGTGCGGACCTGCAGCGCCCGCGGGCGCCGGCGCAGCCGTCGCCACGACCGGCCCAACGGTGCCAGTGGGTGCCGGACCCCCCGGTGCGCCGACACCTCGATGTTCGCCTCCATCATCACCCTCCCTCGGAGCGTTCCTTCGTCTCTCCGCCCGTCTCCCCGCCGTCCCCCGTGACCGGTCCCGACACCATCAGGGCCTCGTCGCTCGCACCAAGGTAGGCGGCCAGCGCCTTCGGGTCAGCGCGGATCACCTCAGGTGACCCGCTGGCCACCACTCGGCCCAATTCCATGACCACCACGGTCGAGCACAGCTCGAAGACCAGGGGCACGTCGTGCTCGACCAGGACGATCGTCGTGTCGGCCACCTGGTGGAGGCGACGCAGGAGGGGAATGAAGGCCTCGGCCTCCCGTTGGGCGATCCCGGCGGTCGGCTCGTCGAGCAGGAGTAGGCGGGGTCGGGCCAGCACGATCGAGGCCAGGTCGACCACCCGGCGCGTCCCGGTCGAGAGCTCCGAGGTGCGGTGGTATCGGAACCGCTCGAGCCCGAAGGCGCCGATCACCTGGTCCACGGCCTCGAGCTTGCGGCGTTCCGCCCGTCTTGCCCACGGCAGGCGGAGCGTGGTGGGCAGCACCGCCACCTCGTGGCGGGCGTCCTCGCAGAGCAGCAGCACGTCGAGGACCGTCAGCTCGGGAAAGAGCCGGCAGTCCTGGAACGAGCGGACCATGCCGACACCCAGCCGCTCCTCGGGCAGGTACTCGGACAGGTCGGTGCCGTCGAGGTGCACCGTGCCCTCCTGCGGCGCGACCAACCCGGAGATGACGTCGAGTGTGGTCGTCTTCCCGGACCCGTTGGCACCGATCAGGCCCACGATCGAGCCCGGCTCCACCTCGAACGTGACGCCGTTCAGCGCGTGCACACCACCGAAGCGCACACTCAGCCCGTCCACGCGCAGGTGCGCCGGGTGCCCCACTGACACATCCACGGTGCGGGCCGCGGAGGTCACTGCTCCGCTCCATCGGTCACCAGTGTGGGCGTGATGTCGGCCACGGTGCCGCTCGGCGCCACCGGCCCGCCGGCCCGGCCGGGGGCGAAGCGTTCCTGGGCGGAGCGGAGACCAATGGCGACGAGGTCGCCACAGCGGTGCAGCACCTCGGCGAGGCCACCGGGCAGATACAGGATGAAGGCGACGAGCCCCAGGCCGCTCGTGATGAACTGGATCGTCTGATTGGAGCCGAAGATCGCCGGGAGTCCCTCGAGGTAGAGGGCGCCCAGGATGGCACCGGAGATGGAGCCCAGTCCGCCGATGACCACCATCGAGATGATGACGAACGACGTGGTCGGGTCGAAGGTGATGTCCGTGTTGTTCAGCTGCTGCGTGGCGAAGGCGAAGCAGACACCTGCGTAGCCCGCCATGAACCCGGACAGGCCGAAGGCCAAGAGCTTGGTGCGCAGGATTGGGATGCCCATGGCCGCCGCGCCGAGCTCGTTGTCGCGCACCGCGACGAGCCGCCGCGCCACACCCTTGTCGCGCCAGACCCGCACCATGTAGATGGACAGGAGGAGGACGCCGAGCGAGAACCACGCGAACGAGCGCTGTGAGGCCAGGCTGATACCGAAGAGGCTCGGCCGCGCGAGGAAGGTGTACGCAGGATTAGGCAATCCCGTGCACAGGGTCTTGTGGATCCCCGGGACCGTGAAGCACGGCGTCGCCAGCACGGCGTTCTGCATGAAGATGGCGAACGCCAGGGTGGTGACGGCGAGGAAGAGCCCGGGCATGCGTAGCGCGGGCAACCCCACGATGATGGCCACCAGCGCGGTGACCGCCCCGCCGAAGAGCATGACGATCGGCAACGGCAGGGAGGTGCCGAGATGGACAGCGACCAGCGCGCCGACCGCCACCAGTCCGAATTGGCCCAGCGACACCTGGCCGGCCCAGCCCGTCAGCATGGTCAATGAGAGGGCGACGACGGCGTAGATACAGATCTGGCTGAAGAGGACGTTGTTGCCCACGGAGAGCACGAGCGGGAGCAGGGCCGTCAGCACCACGGTGCACCACACGCCCGATACCGACACCCGGCGGCGGAGCTGGTCCACCCCCGCGCGCATGGTGGTGACGGCGCCGTTGGCCCAGGTGGTCCGTTCCCCCGTCCGCGCGCTCTTGCGCAGCGCACCGACCCGCACCAGCAGGACGACCATCACCACGATGAAGATCACGAGCTGTTGCTTGGCCGGCGAGGGGACGTTCCACTCGAGCAGCTCGAGGAACACCCCCATCCCGACGCCCGCGATGAAGGCCACCGTGAGGTTGATCATGGCGCCGATCAGCGCCGCCGTCAGCGCGTAGAGGAGGAGGTCCGGCGACAGCGCCTGGGTCAGGGCGCTGGTCTGGTTGGGTGCGTTGAGGATGGCGGTGAACGCCGAGAGCGCGCCGGCCACCGTCCAGGTGAGCGTCGAGGTGCGCCGGATCCACACGCCCGACAGGCGGGCGGAGTCGGCGTTCTCGGACATGGCGCGCATGGAGAGACCCCACGAGGTGTAGCGGACGGCGAGCACCAGGGCCACCGTCACGATGGGGGCCACGATCAAGGTCAGCACCTCGGTGGGTGTGATGATGAACGGACCGAGCGAGAACGACAGGTCGAAGGGCACCGGCACCGGCTTGTAGAGGTTGGAGGGCCGGATGAAGGGCAGCGCGGTCAGGGCAAGCAACACGTAGCTCAACCCAATGGTCGCCACCATGACGAGCACCCGCGGCCGACTGAAGAGGCGGCGCAGCACGAGCTCGGAGAGCGCGCCGACGGACGCGGCCAACCCGATCGACAGGATCAGGGCGAACCAGTAGTTGAACTTGAAGTCGGCGGTGAGCTTGACGAGGAAGACGGCCGCGATCACGCCGATCTGGCCCTGGGCGAAGTTCAGGACCCGGTTGGTCCGGTACACCAGCACGAGGCCGAGGGCGAGCAGCCCGTAACCCAGGCCGTAGAAGAGCCCCTGGATGAGGACGAAGTCGGGCGCGGAGACGGCGAGCACGGTCGCTCAGTCCCCGAGTCCGGCGGCCGCCGTCCCGAGGAAGACGGGACGCAGGAGGTCGTCGCGTCCCATCAGTTCGGCCGTCGGTCCGTCGAAGCGGATCTCGCCGCGCTCCATGAAGAAGCACCGCTCGGCGAGGCTCAGGGCGCGGTTGAGGCTCTGCTCGACCAGGATGACCGTCGTGCCCGCTTCGTTGATGCGCCGCACCATGGCCATGAGCCGCTCGACCGTCATCGGGGCCAGGCCGAGCGACAGCTCGTCGATCATCAGCAGGCGGGGCGAGGTCATCATGACGCGCGACAGCGCCAGCATCTGCTGCTCGCCACCCGAGAGGGTGCCTGCAGGCTGGTCCAACCGCTCGGAGAGCTCCGGGAACGCCTCCAACGCCTCGTCGTGGGCGCGGCCGGCCCGCGTACGGTCGCGCCGAAGCGTGTGGCCCCCGATACGGAGGTTGTCCCGCACACTCAGCCCCGGGAAGGTCATCTTCCCGCCCACCAGCAGAGCCACGCCCTGGTCGATGATCTGCTCGGGTTCCAGGTAGGTGGCGTTCATGCCGAAGATCCGGACGACGCCGCGGTGGGGGTGCGACAGGCCCGACACGGCGCGCAGCAGCGTCGACTTGCCCGCGCCGTTCGTGCCCAGCAGGGCCACCATCTCCCCCTGTTCAACCTCGATGTTGACGTCGAAGAGCACCTGGTTGGTGTCGTAGAAGAAGTCGAGGTTGTGGACCTGCAGGGCCGGGATGGCACCACCGGCCTGGCGACGCTTGCCCTCGGTGTAGCGCTCGATCACGTCCTCGATCACCAGCGTGATGTCGCGGCGCACGCTGCGGGAGCCGATGACGAGCAGGAACCCGCCCACAGCGCAGACCGGGAAGATCAGGGTGAGCGACGCCACGATGCCGTGCAGGCCCCCGATGGCGTCGGAGACCGCGCCCACCAGCACCGTTCCGGCGAAACCGCCGAAGACGAGCGAGTAGACGCCGAACATGGCGAAGCAGATGGTGCGCATCTCCGGCGGGGCCGTGGCAGCCAGCGTCAGGAAGATGCAGATGGCCAGCGGCGACACCGCCGCGTTGGCCAGGAACTGCAGCGTGACCACCATCCAGAGCTGGGGGACGTAGAGGGAGAGGACGAAGAACCCGCCGTAGGCCGTGATGCAGATGCCGGAGATGACGAGCGGGCGCTGGGGGGCGCGGCGGAAATAACGGTCGCCGAACACGTAGGCGATGGGGAGCCCGAGGAAGGCGGCCAGGCCGATGATGGCGTACACCTCGCTGCGCGAAGCCGTGTCGAGGTGGAACTTGTCGATGAAGAACAGGTTGCCGAACAGCCCGGCGCCTGTCCCGGCGAAGCCGAGGATGGCCACGGCCACCAGCTCGTAGTACAGCGAGCGGACCCGCAGCAGTCTGGTCACCGCCGAGCCCAGGAGGACCCGGGGCGCCTTTTCCTGTTGGGCCTGGAGATCCATACCCGAGGCCTTGAGGATGTGGCTGCTCTCGTTGGCCCCCTTCTCCGGCTCCTTCAGTGTGAAGAGGGCGAAGCCGAGAGGAATCCCGGCCAACGCCACCAGCAGCCCGTAGCGCCAGTTGTGGGCGATCGTCACGACGTAGCCGAAGATCAGGATCCCGATCGTCTGCGATAGGGGATCAGAGAGGTTGTGCCAGCTGAAGATCCGTCCCCGGCCCTCGGTCGGGTAGGCGTCCGACAGGTACGAGTTGTGCACCGTGTTGTTCACCCCGGTGCCCACCGAAGCGGCCAGGTAAAGGAAGGCGAACCACCAGACGTTGGGAGAGAGCGCCATCAAGCTGCCAAACGCGGCGAAGACGAGCAGGGCGACGCCCGCCACGAGCTTTCGGCTGCCCCGGTCGGCCCACAGCGCGAGAGGGACGGCCCAGAGGAGCTGGGAAACCTGGGCGATGAAGGCCACCGCACCGAGCGAGGCGTTGGACATGTGGAAGGAGGTCTTCAGGTTGGCGCCAACCAGACTGATGCCGTTGCCGAATGTGCCCGGCACCAACGCCGCCGCCGTCAGGAGGATCAGCGGGGCGTAGCCCGAGCTCTTCAGGATGGCGATCAGGGGAGGTGGCTTGCCCTCTCCCGTGCCGGGCATGACCTCGAGGTCCGCCACCACCTCGGCGTCCTTGACGTTGGACACCGCCTCCTGCAACAGGTCGTCGGGGACGGCGAAGTCGAACAGCGGTTCGAGGGGCACCGCCGGGGGACTCTATCCCTGACACGCACGTCAGAGAGGTGCTGGTCTCAAGCCGTCGGGTCCAACGTGGCCACGGTCAGGGGACCCTCGGGGATGACTGCGACACGCGCGTGCCGGCCGAGGCGGCTGACCGCCCCCGCCACGGCGCCGTCCAGGTCGGGCGCCGGCACCAGGAGCGCGTCCTCGATGGCGGCGGCGTCGAGCCCGTCGCTGTGCAGGTGGACCTCGGCCCGGGACAGCACCCGGCCCAGCACCTGGGCCTGCCAGCGATCGAGCTCGGGCCCCCCTCCTGCGCCGACGAGTTGGGCCGGCGTGTCGGCGCCCGCCAGCAGGCGGGCGAACGCACCGCCCACCGGGACCCCGTCCTCGCAGGCGGCCGCCATGACGACGACACCCTCGTCGCGCACGATGCGATCCGCCGCGGCCATGCCCTTGACTGCCTGGTACAGGTTGCGGTCCAGCGGATAGCCGCCGTTGGTCGAGACAACGAGGTCGAAGGGCGCGTTGACGGTGCGCACCGCGGACGCCTGCACGTGGGCACAGGCGGCATCGTGCGCGTGCGGCAGGGGTCCGGCGAACACCGCCGTCAGCTTCCGGTCCCGGTTGATGGCGACGTCGAGCGACAGGTGGGGCGGCGCCAGGTCCGTGGCGGCGCGCACGAAGTCGTGCACCGGGTTCCCGTGACGCGTGACGAACGTCGCCCGCGCGTCGGCGATGCGGCGGGGATGATGGGCCTCGAGGATGGTCTCGGTCGCAGCGAGGCCGGGACACACCGCCTTCGGGCCGCCGCTGAAGCCAGCGAAGAAGTGGGGCTCGACGAAACCGGTGATGATGCGCAGGTCGGCCTCGACGTACTCGCGCTGGAGCAGCACGGGCACCTCGTCGACCTCTCCGATGCGCACGTGTGCATCACTGGCGGCGTCGTGGTCGACGATGCGGTAGCGGGCCACGATCTCGGCGCCGACGAGCTCCTCCATCTCGGCTCCGGTCGCCTGGCGGTGCGTGCCCGTGGCGCACAGCAGCGTGATCCGCCTGTCCGGCACCCCGGCCCGTGCCAGCTCGGCGAGCAGGGGCGGCAGCACCGTGCGGTTCGGCATGGGCCGGGTCAGGTCGGGATAGACGACGGCGACTCGTTGGGCATCGCCCACCAGGTCGGCCAGCGGCGGGCCCGCGAGCGGACGCCGCAGCGCGGCGGTCACGGCGCCCGTCTCGTCGGGCAGTGCCGGCGCGTCGACCGGCAGGACGACCGCCGCGTCGTCGGGCACCACCACGGACGTTCCCCGCGCCCGTAGGCCAGCTCGACGCGCATGGCTCAGAAGACGGGACCCGCGCCGCGGCCGGGCACGGACTCGGTGGCGGAGAGCACGGCGAGCGCCACGTGGTCGGCCATGGGGCGCTGGTTGCGGTACACCTCCACCGCCGCAGGATCGGGCTGGATGACGTCCTGCACCGGGTCGAGCTGCTCGAGCGTGAGGCCCATGCCCAGGGCCCGTCCGGCCAGGAGCGCCGCACCCGCCGAGGCCGCCTCGCCGGAGCGGTGCCGGATGGCCGGCACGGCGAGCACGGCGGTCAGGACCTCGACCCACACCGGCAGGCGCGAGCCGGAGCCTCCCAGCGTCACGCCTTCGGCGCTCGAACCACCCAGGCGTCCGACCGTGACCACCTCCATCACGCGTAGGACGTCCCAGGCCACCGACTCCATCACCGCACGCGCCAGGTCGGCCGGGCCGTGGGCGGCCCCCAGACCCATGAATCCCGCCCGTGCATCGTCGCGCCACCAGGGCGCACGCGCACCGTCGAGCCAAGGGACGGCGACCACGCCCCGCGCGCCGGGTGGGCTCTCGCCGGCGAGGCGGGCCAGTTCGTCAGGGGTGCGGTCGAGCAGGCGCCCGAGCCAGGCCAGGAATGACCCGGCGGAGGACAGCCCCCCCTCGAGGAGCCACCCACCCTCGGCGGCCCGCGTGACCACCGCACCGGCAGGCGACGGCACGGGGCGCTCCTGCACCGGCACTGACACGTTGCCCGTGGTGCCCCAGCTCACCATGGGGTGGTCCTCCGACGCGCCGGACCCGAGGACCTCGCATTGGCGGTCGCCGGCGCCGATGACGACGGGGATGCCGGGCCGCAGCCCGAGCTCGGCGCCCGGGACCGACTTCAGCTGGCCCACCACCGTGTCTGAGGCGACGACGCTCGGCAGCTTGCCGAGCGCGGGCCCCGCCAGCTCGCGCACCGCGTTGCCGTCGAAGTCGTAGAGCCCACTGCGCGAGGCGAAGGTGGCATCGGTGACGACCTGGTCCGTCATGCGGAAGACGATGTAGTCACGCGGCGAGAGGATGAGGTCGGCCGCCTCCAGGCGTTCGGGTTCGTTTTCGGCGAGCCAGGCCAGCTTGGCGGCGACCGCGCCCGCGTCGAGCGGGATCCCCGTGCGGGCCCGGTTGATGTCGTCACCGCCCATGCGCGCCGCAAGCACTCGCGCCTCGGCTGCCGCCCGATGGTCGGACCACAGGATGCCCTTGCCGATCGGGTCTCCCTGCCAGGTCATGGGGACGAAGCTCTGGCGGGCGCCCGAGCAGGCGACGACGTCTACCGAGCCGAATTCCCGCGGCGCCTGTGCCCGCGCCTCGGCGCAGGCGATCACCAGGGTGGTCCACCAGCGCAGCGGGTCCTGCTCGGCCCAGCCGACCTGTGGGTGGGTGGTCGCCAGCTCGGACCGCGCCAGCGCGACCAGCCCGCCATCGCCCCAGAGCCCGACCTTGGTGACGGTGGTCCCGAAGTCGATCGTGAGGATCATGCGCCGTGGACGAGCGCGGCGACGAGACCCGCCATCTCGGCCGGGTCTGGGTCCTGGTAGACGGTCCGGCCCATCGCCATGCCGGCGCCGCCCCCCTCCATGACGTCGCGCACCTCGTCGAGCACGCGCTGCCGTCCGCTCTCGGCCCTGGGCCCGCCCAGGAACAGCACCGGTACGCCGACGCTCGCGACCACACGGGCGACGGCGCGCTGGCGCTCCGTGCCCGGGCTCACCGCCGGCACGGGCACCTTGATGACCGGCGCGCCCATGTCGTGGGAGATGATCGCCGCGAGCACGATGGCGTCGGTGTCGCGGCGGATGCGCCCGTCGCTCCACACCAGCGGCTCGATCAGAGCCTCCAGCCCGGCTCGGCGCGCCTGCTCGAGCACCTGCCCGAGCAATTCGAGGGCCGACGCCGTGATCGGGTCTTCCATGTCGATGCGTGTCATGTGCTTTATGCCCGTCCAGCCGTCGGCGGCCGCCCGCGGCACGCTGGCCACGAGCCGGTCGTCCAGCTCGAAGACCGACCCGGCCAGGCCGGTGCGGTTGACGGAGAGGTAGGTGCGGTGCAGTGCGGTGAGGTGTCCCGCGGCCGCCAGCCCGTCGAGCGGCTGCGCCGTGGCCAGGATGCCGTCGCAGAACGGCAGCGCCTTGGTCAGCGCGCCGAAGAACTCGGCCCAATTCTCGGTCGTGAGCACGGCGCGTGCCCGGTGGTCCGCCGCCAGGATGAGCGCGGGCGTCGGAAGGGGCCCGGGACTGGTCATCCGGCACCGGCGAGCGCCAGGACCACCTTGGCCACCGCCGAGAAGTCCTCCCGCCCGTAGCCCGCTGCGCTCGCCGCGGTCAGGAGCTGGCGCGCCGCCGCCGCGGACGACACGGGCACGCCGGTCCGCGCCGCGTACGCCATGGCCAGGTCGAGGTCCTTGGCCATGAGGTCGGTCATGAAGCCGGGTTGCCAGCCGTTCGACGCGGGGCTGTCGGGGACGACGCCAGGGACGGGGAGGCGGGTGCGCACCGCCACGCAGTCACCCGTCGCGTGCGTCAGCACCTCGAGCAGCTTGTCCATGTCGACCCCGGACTTGACCGCCATGGCGGTCGCCTCCGCCGTTGCCGTCATCTGGGCCGCGTAGATCACCTGGTTGCACAACTTGACGACCTGGCCCATGCCCGGGCCGCCGACGTGCACCACCAGCCCGGAGAACGGCTCGAGGGCCGGTTGGGTGTCGGCCAGCACCCCCGCGTCACCGCCCACCATCAGCGTGAGCGTGCCCTTGTGTGCCCCCGCCGTGCCGCCCGACAGCGGCGCGTCGAGATAGCGGGCGCCTTTCTCTCCGACCCGAGCGTGTTGGGCGCGCTCGACTTCGGGGTCGATCGTCGAGCAGTCGACCACCGTCTTCCCGGCACCGAGCACGGGCAGCATGGCGTCGACGACCTCGGTCACCTCCGGCGAGTTGGGCACGCAGACGACAACGACCTCGGAGGCCTCGGCCACGCCCCGCGGATCGCCGCCGTCGGTCGCGCCCTGGGCCACGGCGGCCTCGATCGGCCGCCGGCCGCGCGACGCGACCGTCACGTTGTGGCCCGCGGCGACGAGGTGGCCCGCCATCGGGAGCCCCATGGCGCCCAGCCCGATGAATCCGATGCGCATGCGTGTCCCTTCCCGACCTCCGGCTGGCGCTAGGCGAACCGCGGCAGCCACTCCGCTGTGCCGGCGAGCAGCTCGTCCACCATGGCATCCGTTTCGCGTAGATCGCCACGCCCGGCCAACGGGTCGAGGGTGAACGCCTCCCCGGCCATCGTGCGGGACCCCCGCAGCGCCGCTTCGACGGTGAGCTCCTGCGTGGCCACGTGCCGCCGCACGATCTCGTCGTACGGAATCGGCAACGTGGAGTGGTCGCGCCCGCGGATGCCGTCGCCGTCGATCACGCAGATCGACTCGAGCACGGCGTCGGCGGGCAGACCCACACCCTGGCCCGTGTTGGGGATGTTCACGGGAGCCTCGAAGGGGTCACCCGTCAGCATCGCCTGGATCATGGGTGAGGGGAGCTCCCCCGACTGCCACGTCTGGAGGTCCTTGGTCCCGGCCAGCCATGCGTCCACGTCGGCGACATAGCCGGCCTGATGCTCCTCCCGGCGCGCGATCGGGCTCAGGCCGATGTTGTACGCCGCGCCCCACTCCGACTCAGGCGTCAGTGCGAACGGGACGAACTCGGCAATGTGGCGGTCGCCGGCGGCCGGGAAGGTGCCCCAGCGGTCGAGCAGAGTCAGCTTGAACAGGTGACGCTGCGCGAAGTCGAGCTTCGAGAACTTCTCAGCTTCGGGCCGGCCCGGCGAGGGCGCCAGCGAGGCGAGGCCGCCCACCTCGTCGACGAGGTCGCGCAGCGCGGCGAACCCGTCGACGCCCTCGACCTCGAGCGACGTCAGTACAGGGAAGTGGTTGATGCCGGTCACCGAACAGGAGACCGCCTCGAAGGGGCGGCCGAGCGCGATGGCCATGTCCATGCAGAAGTTGCCCACCTCGTGGCACAGGCCGACGGTCTTGATCGACGTCTCCCGGCAGACCGAGCGTGTCAGGCACGTCATGGGGTTGGTGATGTTGAAGAGCCAAGCGTCCGGGCAGTGCTCCTCCATGGCCTTCCCGATTCCGACGAGCACGGGGACGTTACGCAGCGCGCGGTTGATGCCCCCTGGCCCGACCGTGTCGCCGACCGTCTGGGTGATGCCGTGCGTCGCCGGCACGTCGAGGTCGACCGCCATGGACCGAAAGCCGCCCGTCGAAATGCAGACGATGACGAAATCGGCGCCGTCGAGGGCCGCCTCGAGGTCGGTCGTCGTGGCAACGGTGGCCTTGGCGTCCATGCTGTCCTTCAGCCTGTGCGCCAGAGCCTCCATCTTCGGCAGCGGTGTGGGGTCGATGTCCTCGAGCACGAGGTGCATGCCGGCCAGCGCCGGGGTGCCGAAGAGGTCCGCCATAAGCTCCGGACCCCACTGATAGCTGCCACCGCCGACGATCGTCACTTGAGTGATCACGTCGCAACAGTACAGTCCCGCCGGTGCGCACCCACCGGGTCGTCGCGTCGCACGGACCGTGGAGATCGCGGCCCTTCGCCCGGGTCCGGCGTCAGCGCGCTGCGCCGGCGTCGCGATAGAACCCGTCGTCGCCCAGCACCGGCACGCTCGCGCTCACGTCGCGCTCCGCCGCCCAGACCACGTCGTCCGCCCGCCCCTTGGCCCGCAGTTCGCGCCCGGATTCCGACTCACACAACACCGCCTCGAGGTCTCCCCCGGCGTCGGCGAAGGCCGCACGGGCCGCCGCCGCCTCGGGTGAGCACGACCCCTCGCCCGCCAGGGCAGCGACGACGGCACCGGCCCCGAGGAGATCCTCGACGGCAGGGCGTAGCCGTCCGTCAGGCCAGGTCTCCCCGCAGGGGACGACCCCGACCGGCTCGGTTCCCGCTCGGGCGCGGATCCAGGCGCCGACCGCCACCGCATTGCGCAGGCATGCGCCGAGCACCACGGCACCCGATCCGGCCGCGAGAGTCGAGCAGTGCGACCCGTTGGCGGACGGGAGCACGATGCGATCCTGGGAGCCGAGCCCGCGGAGCGACGCCGGCGAAAGGCTGAGCCCGCGAGGCCCCGACCCGTCGGCGACGTCCAGTGGCACGTCGTCGAGGCTCACCGCGACGGAACTGGGCCGATACGGCCACGGCACCGGCCGGACGGACGCGCCGACCGTGGTGGCCACGTCCACGGCGGTGGTGAAGCGCAGCACGTCCACCAGCACGATGGCCCACACGTCGCCGCGCAACGCGTCGATGCCGGCGGGACCCCACGACAGCCGGACGTCGAAACCGGACTGGGCGGCCCAGTTCGCCTGGCCCGCGCCGGTCATCCGAGCCGTTTCTCCCCCCAGAAGCAGGCGAAGGGGTTGTCGTTGTAGGGCGGCACCTCCACGTAGCCTGCGCTGCGGTAGAGCGCCCCGGCGTGGACCTGCTTGGGTCCGGTGTCCAGACGGGTCGCCGCGTACCCGAGGGACGCCGCCGCGTCCTCCAGCGCCTGCAACAGGTCCCGGGCCACGCCATGCGACCGGGCGGCGGGCCGGACGTACATGCGCTTGATTTCGGCGACGCCCTCGTCCAGGTGGCGGAGCCCTCCCCCCGCCACCGCCTCGCCGGCGTCGTACCCCACCAGGTACACGCCACCCGGCGGCCGCAGCTCGGCGGGTGACAGCGGCGGGTTGTCCAGCCGGCTGAAGGTCTCGTACACGTCGTTGAGCTCGGCCCGCATATCGGCCAGGAGCTCGGCCGCCGCCGGCTCCTCCGGGTCCCGGCGCTCGAAACGGACGGCGCTCACGCCACCTGGTCGGGGTGGAGCGCCTTGGCCATCCGCCGCATGCCCTCGCGCCAGGGCACCGTCGTGCGCCCCGCCAGCTCGTGCATGCGAGCGGTGTCGATCTGCACGCTGTCGATGGTGTGCTCGGTCGGCTCGAAGCGTGCCTCGGTACCGGCCACCTCCGCCAGGTACGTGCACCATTCCTCGATGCTGACCGGCTCGCTCCCGCCCCAATTGACCGTGACCGCGGGAACCGACGCCGCCGCCAGCAGGCGCGGCACCATGGTGAAGATGTCGTCGGCGTGCAACGGGTGGTACACGCTCGGCGCGTCGAGGTGCACCGGGACGGCGTGGCCCGCCAGCATCATGTGGAGGTGGATGGCGGGCCACCCGCCGTTGTTCCCGTAGGGCACGGAGAGGCGTGCGATCGTGGTGGGGAGGCCGAAGCGCTCGGCGCCCCAGCGCGCCGTCGCCTCCGCCGCGATCTTGCAGATGCTGTACGTGCGCAGGAACGGCCACACCCCGTGGTTGTCCCCGAGTGGACCCTCCTCGTCGAAGACGCGGTGCCCCTCCGGCTTGTACACAGCGGTCGACGAGCAGTGCAGGAAGGCGCGGGCGTCCCGGTGGTGCTCCATGAGATGGGCCAGTCCACCGCTGTTCGCCGCGAGGTCGCGCTCCCAGTCGTTCGTCTTGGCCACCGCGAAGTGGAGGACGTAGTCCGCGTCGGCGGGGAGCCCGTCGACGTCGCCCGCAACGAGATCGACGGGAACGCATTCGATCCCGGCCGCCTCGAGCGCAGCCCGCGCGGCCGCATCCGAGAAGCGGGCGGCACCGACGACGCGGTTGTCGCGCGCCAGGGCGGTGGCCAGCGGCCGGGCGACCTGGCCCGTGATGCCGGTGACGACGATCGTGCTGCCTTGGAGGAGAACCGAGCTCATAAGTCCCCTTCGTACTCGCTACGCTGCCCGCCGTGCACCTCTTCGCCGCGTACCTCGGGGGCGAGCTGGGTCCTGGCCGCATGGGTGAGGACCACGAGGTGGTGTTCGTCGTCGCCGAGGACATGCTCGCCGCCCGAAAGGCCGCCCGGGCCAAGTGGGGCGGAGACGGCCGGGCCCACGTCGATGCGCTCACCCGCCTCGACAGGATCGACGGCTACGCCATCGGGCTCGAGCCCTCGGGCTCGGGCGACGCCACCGAGACCGAGGGCTACAACGCGTGAGCCTCACACGGCCGGCGACAGCCCGCCGTCGAGGTTGACGGCGCACCCGGTCAGGTAGGACGCCCGCGCCGAGAGCAGGTACGAGGCCAGGTCGGCGAACTCGTCGGCGCGCCCGAAGCGGCCCAGCGGGATGCCGGCATCGGTGGCGAAGCCCGTGTAGAACTCCCCGAGCTCCCGGTTGGCCGCCGCGGCCATGCGGACCCACTGCCCGCTCTCGATGAGGCCGATGAGCACCGCGTTCACCCTGATGCCGTCGGGGGCCAGCTCTTTGGACAGCGCCTTCATCAGGGCCATCCCGGCCGCCCGGGACACCGAGCTGGGCTCGCTCCTTGCGCCGGGTGCCTTGGCCGCCATGGCCAGCGTGAAGAGGACTGCGCCGCGGCTCGCCCGCAGCTGCGGCAGAGCGTGGCGGCTGAGCCGGACCGCGCCCATCAGCTTCAGCTGCAGGTCGTCCTCCCAGGCAGCGTCGTCGAGGCGGTCGATGGTGCCACCCGCGGAGCGCCCGGCGTTGTGCACGACCCCGTCGATGCGGCCCCAGCGGGCGACCGCGGCGTCGACGAACGCCGCCACGTCGGCGGCGCGCGCCACGTCGGCCCGCTGCGCCAGCACGTCGCCGCCCGCGTCCCGCACGGCGTCCTCGGCGGCCCGCAGGCGCGCCTCGTCCCGGCCGCACACCGCCACCGACGCGCCCTCGGCGGCCAGTCTCGTCGCCAGCGCCAGACCGAGCCCGTCGGTCCCGCCGGTGATGAGCACGACCTTGCCGGCCAGTTCGAGGTCCATGGTCACTCCTTCGTCGTCGTCACGGCGGTCACGCCGGCCAGGAACCCGTCGGCCTCCGCCTGAGAGCGGAGACGGACGAAGCGCAGGTCCGCCCAACGTGGATCCCGTTCGGCCTCCTCGTAGCGCCGGTGATACTCGCCGTGCCGGGTGGCCGTCCACACGATCATCGACTTCTCGGGGTCGAGCGACCAGAGGTTCGACACCGCCTCCCGGTTCCCGTTCCACAGCTCCTCGCCGGTCAGCGTCCGGCGCAGCGTACGCCGGATCATCCGCGCCATGACCGTGACGTAGTGCAGGTCGAACCACACGATCGTGTCCGCCGCCGCCCAGACGACATCGCGCACCATCGAATAGTTGCCGTCGACGACCCAACGATCGGGCTGCGTCGCCTGCGTCACCCGGGCCCGGAACTCGTCGTCGTCGAGCGGGGTCCATTCCGGCTGGTGGAAGATGGAGTCGAGCTCGATGTGCGGCGCATCCAGCACGCGCGCCAACGCGGCCGCGAGCGTGGTCTTCCCCGACCCGGAGCAGCCGACGACGGCGATCCGTTCGATCTCAGCGCTCCTGCTCGGTGGGGCGGACGAGGATCTCGTTCACTGCCACCCGCCGGGGCTGGGTGACCGCGTACCGGATGCTCTCGGCGATGTCTTCGGCCTGCATGATCTCGGTGCCGGCAAAGTTCTGCGCCATCCCCTCGAGGATCTCCGGCCGGTTGTGGAAGGCGAGCTCCGTGGCCGTCGCCCCCGGCTCGATGAGCGTGACCCTGACGTGGCGGGTTGTCACCTCCTGGCGGAGCGACTCGCTGAAGGCGCCGACGCCGTGCTTGGTGGCGTTGTAGACACCGCTATTGAGCCGGGCGACCCGCCCCGCGACCGAGCTGACGTTGACGACGTCCGCCACCGACCGCGGCTCGGACTCCGCCGCGTCGAGGAGGTGCGGCAGAGCGGCGTGGGTGCAGTAGAGCAGCCCGAGCAGGTTGAGATTGACCATGCGCTGCCATTCTTCGAGAGGCGCCCCCACGATCGGCCCGAGCAGCATGACGCCGGCGTTGTTGACGAGGACGTCGAGCCGGCCCCATTCCTGCACCGTGGTGGCGATGGCTCCCTGGGCCTGTTCGGGGTCGGTGATGTCGGCCTCGATGACCAGCGTGTCGGCACCCCCGACGCGCCCCGCCAGTGCCTCGAGTCGGTCGCGGCGCCGGGCGACCAGGGCGACGGCCGCGCCCTCCTCGGCGAGCGCAAGGGCCGTGGCCTCGCCGATGCCGCTGCTTGCCCCGGTGACCAGCGCGACAGTGCCATCGAGTGTCTTCGTCATGGTGCCTCCACAGTGGGTGTCGAGACGGCCGCGCCCCGCGGACCGACGCACCGGTTCTAGCGCGTCACGCCCTGCACGCGTTCCCCCGTTACGCGCCGGAGGCACGGACGGTGCTGTCCGCATCCCTCCCCGGTCCGGACGAGGAGACCGTTGGAGGTCTCCCGGGCCCCGACCTACCCGGTCTCTGTCGGCTCCTTGGTCTCCTGCGCCACGTGCGCCGCGTGCGCCGCGGTGTCGGCCTCGGCCTCGTCGAAGGGCTCGATGCCGAAGAGGCCGACCGGCACACCGAGATCCGTCGGTACCCGCGTCGGCGTGTCGCGGTTGAGGGTCTCGCCGCGGAAGAACGGCGGACGCAGCCGCGCGTAGATCACCATGAGGATGATGCCCAGGATGACGCCGCTGATGTCGATGACGAAGACACCACCGATCACCCAGTCGAGCCCAGGGATCTTCCATGATGTATAGGAGTTGATCGGGTTCCAGTAGTACCAGAAGGCCCATCCCATCGCGAACCACAAGATGGCCCAACCGGCCAGCGGCAGGATGCCGCGCATCCACAGGTTGCGCGCACTGTCGCGCAGCGTACTGCGGTAGTACCAGAAGCACGAGAGTCCCGTCAGCCCGTAGTAAAAGGCGATCCAGACGCCGAGCGCCGAAACGGAGTCCTCGATCACCGCGTCGCCGTTGGACGCGTAGTTCATCCCGACGTAGAGCGCGATCGAGACAGCCCCCATGGCGACCGTGGAGGTCGTGGGCGTGAGGAACCGCCGGTGGATCCGCGAAGCTGCTCGGGATCGCCTTGAACACCGCCATCGAGAGCGTCGTTCGCGCCGTGGGGAGAATGGTCGTCTGGGTCGACGCTGCGGCCGAGCTGAGCACCATGATGACCAGCAGCTTGGTCAGGAACGTGCCGAAGCCCGAGGTGCCGAAGATAGACGTGCCGAGAACCGACAGTACGTCGCCGGCGTGATTGGGATTCGACAGGCCGATGCCCTTCGTGCCGATGCCGGCATAGGACTGGGACGAGAGGATGACGATGGTGTACGTCGCCAGGAGGATGAAGGTGGAGGTCACCGCGGCCCGGCCGGGGATCTTGTCGCGTTCCTTGGTCTCCTCGTTGACCGAGACGGCGGTGTCCCAGCCCCAATAGATGAACAGCATGAGCGTCAACCCGACCATGAAGCTCTCCGGGCCCGGCACGTCGAACGGGTTGAACCACGTCCACGACGGCGTCAGGTGCCCGGCCGGCGCGGATCCATTGCCGACCTTGACCAGAGCGACGACAGACAGCACGAGCAGCATGGTGATCTCGATGCCGAGCAGCGCCTTTTGGAAGTTGGCCGAGATCTCGATGCCGACATAACAGATGGCCGTCATCGCCACGATCCAGCCGACCCCGACGAGCAGAACCCAGCCGCTCGTCGGGTTGTTCGCGATGCCGTTGGCTCCGAAGAGGAGGAACAAGTACGAGGAGGCCACTTGGGCCAGGCTGGCCATCACGAGGATGTCCGCCACCACGATCCCCCAGCCGCCCCACCAGCCGGTCTTGGGGCCGAAGGCCCGGGTGGCCCAGGTGAACGTCGTGCCGCAGTCGGGGTCAGCTCGGTTCAGCGCCTTGTACCCGTAGGAGATGAGCAGCATCGGGACGAAGGCCAGGATGGTGATGATGGGAGCCTGCAACCCGTTGATCGCCACCACGACGAATCCGAGGGTGGCGGCGAGGCTGTAGGCCGGCGCGGTCGACGCCACGCCGACGACGACGGAAGAGATGTAGCCGAGAGCGCCCCCCTTCAGCCCCTTGTCACCGGCCTCCTCCGAGTGAGCCACCGTCGCATCCAGGTGAACCATGGACACCCCCCGTTCGCTCCAGCATGAACTGGCCCGAACGATACTCAGGGCCGACGGAATTCGCCAGGTTTTTTGCTGATCCCGGCTGCCGAGAGCTCCTTTGCCGACTTTTCAGGGCTCTTTCGGCTCGCAGTTGCCTGAATCCGTCTCCTCAGTTCTGCCCGGCCTGGCTCTGGTCGATGCCCTCACGGAGCTTCTGCAGGCTGGACGAGAGCAGGCGTGACACGTGCATCTGGCTCACCCCGACGGCGACGGCGATCTCCGACTGGGTCAGCCCGTCGACGAAACGCATCCGCAGGATCGACTGCTCTCGTGGGGGCAGGGTTTCCAGCGCGGGACCGAGGAGGACCCGGTCCTCCACCGAGTTGAAATTGCTGTCGTGCTCACCGAGACGTGCCGAGAGCGGGTCGTCTTCGCTCTCCGAGGCGTCGATGGACGAGGCGCGGTAGCCCTGCCCGGCTTCGATCGCCTCGATCACCGCTTCCTCGCTGGCGCCGGTCGCCTCGGCGAGCTCCGCCACCGTTGGATTTCGACCGAGCTGCTGGACGAGCGCCGAGGTGGCGTGCCCCAGTTCGAGATAGAGCTCCTGCACCCGCCGGCTGGCACGCACCGCCCAGCCCTTGTCCCGGAAGTGCCGCTTCAGCTCACCGATGATGGTGCGCGTCGCAAAGGCTGCGAAGTCGACTCCGCGCGAGGGGTCGAACCGGTCGACCGACTTGACCAGGGCGACCGAGGCCACCTGCACGAGGTCGTCCAGCGGCTCTCCACGGTGCAGGAAGCGGCGAGCCAGTTGGTGCGCCAGTCCGAGGTTGGCGGTGATGAGCTCCTCGCGCGCCGCCGCGTCGAGAGGCCCGGGCTGGTTCTTCGCGTTGTCAGTCTGCTCGGGATCGCGCGCCCCGCCCGCCGTCACTCGGCATTACCCCCCCGGCGCTTGTGTAACCACGTGCGCACGGAACCGTCCCGGCGCTCGCATCCGTGTTCGTCGACGAGGGCATCGAGGATCTGCTCGCTCAAGAGCGCGGCCTCCTCACCCTCGGCGCCGGGGGTTTCCGCCCCGGTGGCACGCTCGAGGGTGCACACGACCCCGATGGCGTCACCCAGCACCGTGAGTTCCAGGCAGACGTCGCCCGATTCGGCGTCGCTGCCTTGCACGGTGAGCAGGCACAGCTCCCCGACCGCCAGCCGCAGGTCTTCGAGCTCCTCGATGTCGAAGCCGGCGCGAGCCGAGATCGCGCTGGTCACCAGCCGGGCCAGCACGATGAGGTCGCCCCGCGCCGGGAAACGCAGCTCTATGCGATCGCCCTTCGCGAGCAGGTCGGCCGAGTCGCTCATGCCGCGCCGGCAGCCTGGAGGGAGTCCGCGATGGTGAACACGCTGGTCAGGCCGGTGATCTCGAAGATCTTCATGATGCGGGGGTCGGCCACCACGATATGCAGCTCCCCGCCGAGCTCCCGGCACCGCTTGAGCGCGCCAACGAGCACGCCGAGCGCGGTGGAGTCGAGGAAGGTGACACCGAGCAGATCGAGGATCACCGTCGACTCGCCCCGGGCGATGACGCCGTGCAGGCACTCCCGCAGCTGCGGCGCGGTGGCCACGTCGATCTCACCGCTCACCGCGATCACGGGAGAGATCGTGCCTGCCCGCTCCTCGATCTGAAAGTCCTGATCCACTCGGCCCTCCTGCACATTTGGTTGCCCGGGGCCCTCCCCGGGACGTGCTGCAATAGCGATTTGGCCAGTGCGGTCTATAGCCCCACGGCGAACACCCTAAACCTGCTGGGTTTCCCCTGAGTTTCCCCTGTTCGACACCCGGGTAGGGACCGGCGCACAACCCCGGTGCACGAGCGGGCATCGGACAGCTCCCGCCCGGTAGCCAAGAGGAATAGCGTTTCACCACGAGCCCACGGCCGAACCCCGGGGGGAGAGAGCGGTGCCCGAACCAGGAGACGACGAGCTTCAGGCCACTTCTCGGAGCGAGCGCGCCGACCGGGCGGAGGCCGTCGCCACCCTCGTCGCGCTCATCTGGGTGGCGGCGGTGGCGGTGCTCTTCGCCATCTTCGGAGGCAACATCTCGCTCGTAGGGCTCCTGGCCATCGGCCCCTTCATTGCCGCTGCGTTCGCCCGCCCTTCTCGTGTCGCCCTGGTCGGGCTCCTCGCCGCCTTCTTCGCACTGGTCATCAGCACCCCCCCGCACAACTACGGCGAGCTCAACCACCTGCTGCGCGTTCTCACGCAGCTGGCCGCAACGGCCCTGGCCATGTGGATCTCCTATCTCCGCGGCCAGCGCAACGTGCAGCTGTGGACGGCCCGCTCGGAGACTCGCAACGAGCGCCGCCGACGCGTTGCGGCGGAGACGGTCCAGCGCATGCAGACGATGGCCCGGGCCCTGACGACGGCGGCCGACCCGGCGCAGGTGGCGGACGCGGTGTTCGCCGCCTTGCGTGACGAGCTCCACGTCGATGCGGCCACGTTCGCGTTGCTCGACGAGCGGAGCCGCCTGCGGACGCTGCGACGCTTCGGGTACGCCGTCGACGCGCCGGTCGACGGCGTGCTCACCACGCTCCAGCCCGATGGCCCGGTATTGGGGCAGAACGTCGCATTCTTTGCCGAGTCGCTCGAGGAGGTGCAGCGGCAGCGTCCCGACCTCTACGGCGCGCCCGGCACCGACCGGTTCGGGGCCCTGGCCATCGTCCCGTTGGTCGTGTCCGACCACACCATTGGCGCCGTCGTCGTGCACTGGCACGACGATCGCGAGATCGCGGACCCCGACCGCAGCTTCCTGTTCACCATCACCGGTGCCGGTGCACAGGCCGTCGAGCGGGCGCGCCTGACCCTGACGGAGCTCGTCAACCTCGACCGCACGCAGCTTTTGCAGCAGCTGAGCTCGGCGCTCGCGGCCGCCATCACGCCGGGCGACGTGGCCCACGCCGCCATCGCAGGGTGCCGCCGCGCGCTGGGTGCCCACTCCGCGGTGGTGCGGATCCCCGCCTCCGGGGAGCGTGCGCTTTCGTGCCTGGCCAGCAGCGGGCACCCCGCGCTGCTGTCCCGGGCGATGCTGCCGGTCGATGGCAGCCGCGCCGGTCGCACCTTCGCGTGGGGCGGACCGACGTGGTCACCATCGCTGCCGGCAGCGCGCCCGCCGAGGACGTCGCGGTCGAGGTGGTGTCGCGCCTCGTCGAAGACCTGGCCGAGCCGGTGACGATCGTGGCCGAGCCTCTGGTCGGCAGCATGGGCACGCTCGGCGTGCTCTCGCTCGCCTTCGTCGGGCACCCGGAGCCGCGTGAGCCCGATCTCCGCTTCCTCTCCACGCTGGCTGGGGTGACCGCCCAGGCCCTCGAACGCGCACAGGTGTTCGAGCACGAACGGGAGGCGTTGCGCCTGGCGGAGGCCGGGCGCGAACGGCTGTCGCTGCTGTCGGAGGTCACACGGCTGCTCAGCTCGAGCCTCGAGCCCACGACGGTCATTCGGCGGACGATGAGCCTCGTCGAGGGCAGGCTGGCCGATTCGTGCATCGTCCAGGTGCCCGGCGACAACGGGCTCGTCCGGCTCGACGTCCGCGAGCCCCGGGCCGCCGCGGCCCAGCCGGCACCGCGAGGGCAGATCTGGGAGGACGTCCCATTCGACTCGGACGTGCCGGCGGCGGTCGCCTTCCGGACCGGCCGCACCCAGCTGGCCCCCCTCGAGACGGGGGACGATGGACCATCAGACCCCCAGGGCAGCGCGACCGTGTTGGCCGTGCCTCTGACCGCCAACGGTGAGGTCATCGGCGTCATGACGTTCGTGGACGGTCCCGGCCGGCCGTTCGAGACCGACGACGTGTCGCTGGCCACGGAGGTGGCCAGTCGCGCCGGCGTCGCCCTCTCGAACGCGACGCGGTTCCAGCGTGAGCACGTCGTGGCCGAGGTGCTCCAGCGCGCCGTGTTGCCCGACTCGCTCCCGGTCGTCGAGGGGCTGGCGCTCGACGCCGAGTACCGGGCCGGCGTGGCAGGCACGTACGCGGGCGGCGACTGGTACGACGTCTTCGAGCTGAACGACGACACGGTCGTCTTCAGCGTGGGCGACGTGATGGGCAAGGGGGCGTCCGCAGCCGCGCTCATGGGACAGGTCCGCAGCGCCATCCGCGCCTACGCCGTCTCCGGGTTGTCCCCGACCGAGGTGCTCTCCTCGCTCGACGGCCTCTTCGACACCCTGATCGAGGATCGCGTGGTCACGGCGGTGGTGGGCACCATCACTCCGGCCAGCGGCCGGGTCATCCTCAGTAACGCGGGGCACCCGCCCCCACTGGTCGTCCGCGCCGACGGGAGCGCGACGTACTGCCCGATGCAACGCTCGCTGTTGATCGCGGCCGGACTGAACGGTGCGCCCCGTCCGCTCGACGAGCTCGTGCTGGACCGGGGCGACTCGCTGATCATGTACTCGGACGGTCTCATCGAGCGCCGGGGCGAGATCATCACGGACGGGATGGAACGCCTGGCCTCGACGGCAACGCTCATTGCGCGCGAGGGTTGGCCGGACCGTCCTGCAGCCACGTTCGCCTCCATGGTGAGCGCCACCGAGCGCACCGACGATCTCGTGGTGCTCTGCCTCAACTACGCCGGGGTCTCGGAGGAGCGCATAAACGTCCAGCCTGTGGGTACGACTCGTGATGGTATGTCCACCCTGCACCTCGAGCCCGTCGTCGAGAGCACCCCGCTGGCACGGCACTGGCTGGCGGCCCACTTGCGCGATCTGCCGTCAGAGGTGACCGGCTGTGCGGCCCTCCTCACCTCCGAGCTGGTGACCAACGCGGTGCTGCATGCCGCGACGCCGATGTGCGTGACCCTACATGTCCTTCCCGATCGGATCCGGGTCGACGTGGCCGATGGCAACCCGGCCTTTCCTTCCATCAAGGAGTACGGCCGGGAGGCCGCGACCGGACGGGGGCTGACACTGTTCGACACCCTGGCGTCCAATTGGGGCGTCCAGGCCGTCGACGGCGGCAAGATCGTCTGGTTCGAGCTCCCCGTCGATTACCTCGTCCTGCCGAGGAGCGTCTCCGACGGGAGCTTCCGCTTCGACCTCACGGGGATCACACGTTCCGACCTGCACGGCGACCCGGAACCGGTGCAGGTCGTCTCGGTGCGCCTGCTCGGCATCCCCGTGGCCCAGCTGCAGAAGTCCAGCGAGGAGTACGAGGCGCTCTTCCGGGAGCTCCGGCTGATGAAGGAGCGGGCCGCCAGCGCGCCCGACGCGCCCACGCTGCCCGAACGTCTGGCGGTCCTGGTGACGGAGATCGGCACGCGCTTCGACGGGCTCGGGCCGGGCATGGACGAGATGTGGCAGCGGGCCGTGGACGAGAAGGTCCCCTTCTTCGACTGGACGCTCGACTTGCCCCAGTCGGCCGTGAACGCCTGCGAGTTCTACGATGCCTTGCTCGACGAGGCGGATGAATTCGGCCTCTCCGAGCGCCTCTTGACCCTGCCGGCGTCACCGACCAGCGTCGCCGTGCGGCGCTGGTTCCTCTCCGAGCTCATCGGGCAGCTGCATGGCAAGGCCCCGGTGGCCTGGACCGACAGCCGCTTCCACGCTGAGCTGCAGGCCGTGGCGCGTTGAGCGGGCGTCAGCGGGCCCTGGCGGTCGCCTTCCTGAGCACCTTGCCGTAGTACTCGAGGCCCTCGCTCGACAGCGGCGCGGTAGGCCCGCTGGCGATGGAGACCCGCTCGGGCACGATTCCCCACACGGGCACCTTCAGATCCGTCCACCACTCGATGGTGGCGTCCAGGTCGTTGGTCCCCAGTCGGGCCGAGCAGATGACCACGCCCGCCGGGACGTTGCTCGGTGTCATGGCCAGAGTGGCCACGACCCGGTTCGGCTCCACGCCGCCGGCGCGGGTCGGGATGACGACGGCGTCGGCGCGGCCCACAGCCGCCTGGACGACGGTGCCCTCACCGGGCGGCGTGTCGACCACGACGATGCCGTCCTCCTGGTTCATCGCCTTGGTGACCGTGCGCACGGAGGGTCCCTCGATCAGCTCGACCCCTTCCAGCGGGTCGGCGTCGTACCACTCCGCCGTCGACCCCTGGGGGTCGGCGTCGACCAGGACGATCGGTCCCCGGCCCCGGTGGGCGGCCACGGCGGCCAGGTAGACGGCCGTGGTCGTCTTGCCGACCCCGCCCTTGACGTTGCTCACGACGATGTTCATTGCGTCCGGTTCCTCTGCCGCTCGGGATGGGGCCCTACGGTACCGGTCGTCCGGGGCGGTCGGTCACGGCAACAGGAGCTTGCCGAGCCGCCGCCGGGTGACGAGGACCCCCGCCACCGCCATGGCCACCAGATAGGCGATGTGGCCGAGGAGCGTCCAGCTGAAGATCCCGAGATCGGCCGCACGGACGAGCACGACGCCCTGGTACAGGGGCGTGACCCGGACGACCGCCTGCAGCCAGCCGGGGTAGACGGTCAGCGGGTAAAAGGTGGCGGAGAAGAGGAAGAGGGGGATGAACGCCAGCGAGACCATGTCGAAGTCCTGCCAGGTCCGCATGTAGGTCGTGCCCGCCATGCCCGCCGAAGCGAAGGCGAGGCTGATGAGGATCGCCGCCGGCCAGCACAACACGGCCCAGGGAGAGACGATGTAGCCGAGGATCGCCATGATGAAGAGGAAGGCCGCCGAGTAGAGGGCGCCCCGCAGCACGCACCAGCTGAGCTCGCCCAGGGCCACGTCGTCGACGCCCAGTGGCGTCGAGAGCATGGCCTCGTAGGTGTGGGCGATCTTGAGCTTGAAGAACACGAGGAAGGTCGAGTCGAGCATCGCGCCGTTCATGGCCGAGGAGGCCAGGAGACCCGGCGCGACGAACGCGGTGTAGGGCACCTCCACGCCATCCACGTTGATGGGCCCGACGAGGTGCGACAGGCCGATCCCGATGGAGAGCAGATAGAAGAGTGGCTCGAAGAAACCGGAGATGATGAAGATCCACGAGCGCCGGTACACGAGGATGTTCCGTTCGAGCACCCGCGAGGCGTGGCGCCCGCCCAGGATGGCCAGGGGCGTGATGCGTGCCGCGACGCCCGGGGGCCGCGTGTCGACGGTGGTGCGCGGGGCGGTCACGGCCATCTCACACCACCAACTTTCGGGCGAAGGTGCGGCGCCCGGCCGCATAGCCGACGGCGGCCAGCGCGCAGAGGTAGGCGGCGTGCCCGAAGTCGGCCCAGTCGACCTGGCCTAACGTCAGGTCGCGGCACAGCGCCACCCCGTGGTAGAGCGGCGTGGCATAGGCGATCGCCTGCAGCCACGTCGGCAGCTGCGAGACGGGGAAGAAGGTGCCCGAAAAGAGGAACATCGGGATGATGGCGAAGCGGTACAGCGTGGAGAAGGAGGAGTCCTTGTCCTGGGTGGCGGCGAACGCGCTGATCGGCGCGGCGAACGCGATACCGGTCAGCACGGCGGCGGGCAGCGCCAGGATGGCCCACGCTGAGTACACCACGCCGAACGCCGCCATGACCGCGAGGTAGATCGTGACCACGATGGCGAGCCGGGCGGCGATCCAGGCCAGGTGGCCCAGCAGGACGTCGTAGACACTGAGAGGGGCCGCCAGCTGGGCGAGGTAGGTGCGCATCCACTTGATCCCGGCCATGACCGGGTAGGTGGCGTCGTTGGTGCCGATCTGCATGCACGTCCCGGCCAGGAGGCCCGGCGCCAGGAAGGCCACGTAGGTGACCCCGTCGACGCCGTGGGAATGCTTGTCGATGAGCGAACCCAGCGCCACGCCCATGGCGGCCAGGTAGAGCACCGGGATGAGGAAACTGGTGACCACGGAGCTGCGCCAGGTGCGCTTGTACTGGTAGCCCCAGTAGCGCGCCGCGCGCAGCCACATCGGCGTGGCGATCCGGCGTGTGGGCGTCGTTTCGCCGTGCCGGAAGAGCGTCGTTCCTCCCGGCGCCCCCGCGTCGCTCACCGCCGTCATCGGGTCAGTCGACCAGCGTGCGCCCGGTGAGGGTAAGGAACACGTCCTCGAGAGTCGAGCGGCGCACCAGGGTGCTCCGGGCGACGTGCCCCATCCGGGCCACCTCGGCCAGTGCGGCGTCGCCGTCGTCGGTGTAGAGGAGGATCCGGTCCGGCAGGACCTCCTGGCGCTCGGCCAGGTCGCGCAGCGACGGGGCGAGCTCCTCGTGTTGTCCCGGCGCGAAGCGCAGCTCGACCACCTCCTTGGTCGAAAAGGCCTCGATGAGCTGGCGCGGCGTGCCTTCGGCAGCGAAGCGGCCCTTGTCCATGACGACCAGGCGGTCGCAGAGCTGCTCGGCCTCGTCCATGTAGTGCGTGGTGATCACGAGGGTGACCCCGTCCTGTTTCAACCGGTAGAGGCGGTCCCACAACAGGTGGCGGGCCTGCGGGTCGAGCCCGGTCGTGGGTTCGTCCAGGATGAGCAGGTCCGGATCCGAGATCAGCGCACGGGCGATCGTGAGCCGGCGCTTCATGCCTCCTGAGAGCGGGTCGACCCGATCGTTGGCCCGCTCGGTCAACTGGGCGAAGTCGAGGAGCTGGTCCGCGCGCTCGCGGATGACCTTCTTGGGCATGTCGAAGTAGCGCCCGTAGATCATCAGGTTGTCGAGGACCGTCAGCTCGAGGTCCAGGGAGTCCTCCTGGGGGACGAGGCCCATGCGGGCCCGGATGCGCGGCCCGTCGGCCTTCGGGTCCATCCCCAGCACGCGCAAGGTGCCTTCGCTCAGCGGGCTGATGCACGAGATCATGCGCATGGTCGAGGTCTTGCCCGCCCCGTTCGGCCCGAGGAAGCCGAAGGATTCCCCCTTGGCGATGCTGAAGTCGACGTGGTCGACCGCCACGAAGTCCCCGAAGCGCTTGACCAGCCCGTGCGCCTCGACCATCGGGCCCGGGTCCTGCTCGTCCCCTCGTGTGGGCGTCGGCGCGCTGCTCGGGACGCGGGCGGCATCGGGGACGTCAGTCATCGGCGAGGAAGGTGACGGCATCGTCAGGGAACGATACCGTGCCGCCGGGAACGCCAAGGCAAGCGGGAGGATGCATTGACTGCTGGGACCGGACCGGGGCGGGCCTTTCCGCAGGGTTTCAAGTGGGGCACGGCGACGGCCGCCCACCAGATCGAGGGCGGCAACACCAACAACGACTGGTGGGCCTTCGAGCACGCGCCCGATTCGGGTTGCGCGGAACCCTCGGGCGACTGCTGCGACTCGTGGGAGCGCTGGCACGAGGATGTCGACCTCGTGGCCGGCCTCGGGCTCGACAATTACCGCTTCTCGGTGGAGTGGAGCCGCATCGAGCCGGCCGAGGGCGAGTTCTCGCGCGCTGCGTTGGACCACTACCGGCGCCAGTGCATCGGGCTGCGGGCGCGGGGCGTCGATCCGGTGGTGACCCTGCACCACTTCACGACGCCGCGCTGGGTCACCGCGCAGGGCGGCTGGGAGAGCGACGCCACGGTCGAGCGCTTCGGGATCTTTTGCCGCGTCGTCGCCGAAGCCCTCGGCGACGTCATGGCCTGTGCCTGCACCGTCAACGAGCCCAACATCGTGGCCACGATGGGCTGGCACGCCGGCATGTTCCCGCCGGGCAAGCAGGACCTCGAGCTCTCGCGGCGGGTGGCGGCGCGTCTCGCCACTGCGCACCGGGTCGCCGTGGACGCCGTCCGCGCCGCGGCGCCCGGCGTGCCCGTGGGACTCACCCTGTCCATGACCGACTACCAGCCGTCGGCCGGGGGCGAGGCCCGTCTCGAGAGCATTCGGCACCACTCCGAGGACGTGTTCCTCGACGCCACCGCGGACGACGACTTCCTGGGCGTCCAGGTGTACACCCGGATGCTGATCGGCCCCGACGGCTGGGCCGGGTACGAGGACGGGGTGCCGGTCCTCGACATGGGCTACGAGTTCTACCCCGCCTCCCTTGGGAACTGCCTTCGCCGGGCCTGGGGGTACACGGGCGGCGCCGTCCCCTTGTGGGTCACCGAGAACGGGATCGGCACCACCGACGACGCCCAGCGCATCAGCTACGTGCGCCAGGCGCTCGACGGCGTGCTCGACGCGATCGCCGCCGGGGTGGACGTGCGCGGCTACACGTACTGGTCGCTGCTTGACAATTTCGAGTGGGCGCTCGGCTATCGGCCGCGCTTCGGCATCGTCGGCGTCGACCGCGCCACGTTCGCCCGGACGGCCAAGCCGAGCGCCGTCTGGCTCGCCTCGGTGGCCGCCGCCAAGGCCCTCGGCGACTGACGCGCGATCAGACGGCCGCCAGCTCGGTGTTGGCGACGACGGCGTCGGTGATCTCGCCCCACAGCGGTTCGGGCAGGTCGTGGCCCATGCCCGGGAAGGTGCGCAGCTTGGCGCCCGGTACCGCCGCCGCGGTGGCCTGGCCCCCGCTGAGCGTGACCAACGGATCGGCCTCGCCGTGGATGACGAGGAACGGCAGGCGCACGCCGCGCAGGCCCTCGGTACGGTCAGGCGACGCGAGGATGGCGCCGAGCTGGCGCGCCGTCCCCTCCGGGCGGTAGGCGCGGTCGTACGCCGCCGCGGCCCGCTCGCGCAGGACCCGCTCGACACTTGGATAGCCGGGCGAGCCGATGATCCTGGTTCCCGCCAGCGACGCCGCGATGGCTTCCTCCCGGCTGTTCGCCATCGGACGCAGCAGGGCGGACATCGCCTCCCCCGTCGGCGCACCGACGGAGCGGTCTCCGGTCGTCGACATGATCGAGCAGGCAGAGAGGACGTGCTCGCCGTGGTGGATCATCAGCGCCTGGGTGATCATGCCGCCCATCGAGGCCCCGACGACGTGGGCCCGGTCGATGCCCAGCTCGGCCAGGAGCGCCGCCGCGTCGTCGGCCATGTCCTCCACCCGATAGGGCGCCGAGGACGGGTCCCCCGCGAACAGGGCGGTGAAGTCCGGGAGCCCCTCGAACGTGGTCGACAGGCCGCAGTCCCGGTTGTCGTAGCGGATCACGAAGAAGCCGCGCCGGGTCAGCCCGTCCACGAACCCGTCCGGCCAGGTGATGAGCTGCGCGCCGAGCCCCATCACCAGGAGGAGGGGCGGGTCCGACGGATCGCCCTCGGTCACGTACTCGAGGTCGATCCCGTTCGCGTGGGCGGTGGGCACGGCCGGCTCCCTTCGTCGTCTTGCTCCGCGCCTTCCTACCAGCCCGAGAGGTCTTCCGCCGAGGCCGGTGCGCCGGCCTCGGCCACGGGCGCGTGCCCGGCGCGCGCCAGCCGCGGCCCGGGCTCGAGCCCGACCAGCACGCTCTCCACCGAGGCCGAGCACAGCACGAAGATCGGGAAGGCCGCCACCTCGAACGACCAGTCGGTGATGGTGAGCAGCACGATGCCCATACTGACCACGGCGCCGATGTAGGAGTACACGGTCTCGGTCTGCGGATGGGTCCAGCTCTTCATGAGGGTCGGGATACCGGCCAGGAAGTCGGCGGCGATGGCGGCCGAGATCGCCAGGACCCCGTTGCGGGTCACCAGCCACACCACCGTGCCCACGACGGAGAGGACGCCGCAGGCGTAGTCGATGCGCCGGATCCCCCATACCGAGGCGGGGTTGTGGAAAGAGGCCACGAAGATGAGCAGGGGCATGAAGCCCACCATGAACGTGGGCAGGGCGCGCAGACCCACCCCGGCGTTGAACTCGACGGCGGCGGCGAGCAGCGGTGCCACGGCCCAGAGCAGCCAGGTCACCCGGTTGGGCTTGGTCGTCCCCCGCAGGGTGTCGCGCAGATAGAGCGCCGCACCGAGCGCACCGATCGCCGTCCCCAGGTAGATCCAGTTCTCGTTGATCACCGTTATCCAGTCTGCAATGTGTGACGTGGGGGCGACAGCGGACGGGGCAACGGGGCGAGGAGGGGCGACACCGCGCCTCCGGCCCCGACCACTAGCTTCGCCGGGGAAGGACCGTCCCGAAGGAGCGCCAGTGCCGAGCCATCTGCTGCAGAGCGATCTCCATGGGTGAGCTCCTCCTCGTGGCGTTCCTCGGCGGCCTGATCACGGGGCTGTCGCCGTGCATCGTCCCGGTCATCCCCGTCGTCATGGCCGGCGGGTCGACCGACGCGAATCGGTCGCGGCCCTACGTGATCATCGCCGGTGTCGTGGTGAGCTTCAGCGTGTCGGTCCTCTTCGCCAGCTCGTTGCTCAGCTTCCTCCACCTCCCCCAGGACCTCCTGTTCTGGCTCGGCGTGGCGCTGCTTGGCCTGCTCTCGGTCGGCCTCCTGATCCCGAGGGTAGGCGAGCTGATCGAGCGCCCCTTCACCCGCTTGGGCTCGTCCCGCTACGCGCAGGAGGGCGGTGGCTTCGTGCTCGGGCTCAGCCTCGGCCTGGTGTTCGTGCCGTGCGCCGGGCCGGTGCTCACCGCGATCTCTGTCGCTGCCGCGCACCACCACGTCGGCTTCTCCTCCCTGCTGGTCACGGTGTTCTACGCGCTCGGCGTCACCATCCCGCTGCTCGTATTGGCCATCGTCGCCCAACGCGCGACGACCTCGTGGACCTCTCTCCGCAAACATCTCCCGACCGTGCGCCAGGTCGCCGGGGTCATCCTGGGCGTGACGACGCTGGCCATCGCGTTCAACTGGCTGGGTGCGCTCCAGCGCGACGTCCCGGGCTACACGACGGCGCTCGAGGACCATGTCGAGTCCACCGGCTCGGCCTGCACCCAACTCCGCCAGCTGAGCGGGGAGCACGAGAACCAATTCGCGGCAGCCAACGCCCGACTCGAAGGCAAGCAGGCCACGTGCGCTGCGACTGACGCGGGCAATTCGCAGAGCGGGCACCTGGCGGCGGGAACGACCACCACCACGACGACGACGCCTGCCTCGGGGTCCTCGCCGCGGAAACCTCCTGTCTTCATGGCCAGCAAGACCGACCTGCCCGCTCTCGGCCACGCCCCGAACTTCGCGGGCATCACCGCCTGGTTCAACACGCCCGGCGACCAGCCCCTCTCGCTGAGTCAGCTGCGCGGCAAGGTCGTACTGGTCGACTTCTGGACCTATTCGTGCATCAACTGCCAGCGCGCGCTGCCCCACGTCGAGGGCTGGTACAACGACTACAAGAAGGACGGCCTCGTCGTCGTCGGTGTCTCGTCGCCTGAGTTCGCCTTCGAACACGTTGTCTCCAATGTCGAGAGCGCCGCCGGCAATCTCGGTATCGACTATCCCGTCGCCGTTGACGACAACCTGGCGACGTGGGACGCCTACAACAACGAGTACTGGCCGGCCGAGTACCTCATCGATCCCACGGGGGTCGTCCGCGCCTACGACTTCGGCGAAGGCGGCTACGGCACCATGGAGAGCAATATCCGGATGCTGCTCTCGGCCAACGGCGTGACCGACCTGCCGACCCGTACCGACGTCCCGGACACGACTCCCACCAACGACAACATCACGCCCGAGAGCTACGTGGGCTACGACCGGCTCGACAACGAAGTCGGGACGCCGGTGGTGCAGGACAAGGCGACGGTGTACCACGCGCCCTCCACCATCGCGTCGAACAGCCTCGCCTTCGGGGGTACGTGGACGGTGCACAGCGAGGGGGCGACGGCGGGACCAGACGCCACACTCGGTCTGCAGTTCACCGCCGACGACGTCTATCTCGTCATGAGCGGCAAGGGCACCGTCGACGTGTCCGACAACGGCAGACACCTGAGCACCCTGAACGTCGGCGGCATCCCCAAGCTCTACACCTTGCTCTCCGGTGGCGCGCCGCAGACCGGCGTGTTGCGGCTGACCGTCTCACCCGGCGTCGAGGCCTACGACTTCACGTTCGGGTAGCGCTCGCCGCACGCGGCGTTGCCGATTCACGGACGGCCTGGACCGCGTCAAGCCGGACGACGACGAGGAGAGGCGGTGACCGGTCAGTTGATGGCGCGGGCCTTGCCCGCCCAGTAGGGCACGCGCAGCTCGCGCTTGAGGATCTTGCCGGAAGGGTTGCGGGGCAGCACCTCGGTGGTTTCCACCGAGGTCGGACACTTGTAGTGCGCCAGGCGGGACCGGCAGTGCTCGATGATGCCCACCTCGTCGAGTTCCCCTCCGGGCGCCAGCACGACGATGGCCTTGACGGTCTCGCCCCACCGCTCGTCGGGCACGCCGATGACGGCGGCGTCGGCCACGGTCGGGTGGGCGAGCAGGACGTTCTCCACCTCGGCCGGGTAGACGTTCTCGCCCCCGCTCACCACCATGTCCTTGATCCGGTCGTGGAGGTAGAGGTAGCCCTCGTCGTCGAAGTAGCCGGCGTCGCCGGTGCGCAACCAACCCTCGGCGTCGATGGTCGCCGCCGTTTCCTCTGGCTTGGCCCAGTAGCCCACCATGTTGTACGGGGAACGGGTCCAGACCTCCCCCACGGCGCCGGGCTCGGCGTCGGTGGCGCTGTCGGGATCCACGATCCGCAGCTCCACGGACTCGTGCGGCTTGCCGGCCGAGCGCAGGAGGCCGCGCCGCGGACCGTCGGGGTCGTGGTCCGCGAACTGGAGGGCGGTGATGGCCCCCGTGGTCTCCGTCATTCCGTAGACCTGGCAGAAGCCGCAGCCGAAGGCGGCCATGCACCGAACGAGCACGTCCTCGGAGATGGGCGACGCGCCGTAGAAGATGACCCGCAGGCTCGACAGATCGGTGGCGGCAACGGACGGTGTCGCCAACAGCAGCATCAGGACGGCGGGCACCACGAACATCTCGGTGATCCGCTCCGTGGCGATCAGCTCGAGCAGGAGCGCAGGGTCGACGTCGCGCAGGATGACGGACCGGCCGCCGCGCGACATCGCGCACAGGGCCCAGCCCGATCCCCCAATGTGGAACAGGGGCATGGCGACCAGGCTGACCGTGTCCTCGCCGATCTGAAAGGTCTCGCCGGCCGCGGCCACGGCGGTCGCGAGGTTGGCGTTCGTCAGCATGACGCCCTTGGGCAGCCCCGTCGTCCCCGACGTGTAGAGCTGCATGCTCACGTCGTCCGCTGCGCCGACATGACCCGGGTCATCGGCCGCACACCCCTCGATCCATTCGTCGTACCCGACGCACCGCTCGTCAGCGCAGGGTGGTGCGCCCGGATCACCCACGACGACGATGGTCCGGACGGCGGGCAGATCGCTCGCCATATCGGCCAGCGCGGGCAGGTAGTCGGTGTGGACGGCCAGCACGGACGCGGCCGCGTCGTCGATGATGGCCGCCATCTCCCCCGGCGTCAGCCGCCAATTGACCGCCACGTTCACCGCGCCGATCAGCGATCCGCCGAAGAGGAAGTCGAAGTACACCATGCTGTTGCGGTCCAGAAAGGCGATGCGGTCGCCCGGACCCACCCCGTCCCGCTGCGCCGCCCGGGCCACCCGGCACGCCTGGGCGAACTGCGCACCCCAGCTGCGCCGTGCCGCGCCCTCGACGAGCATCTCGGCGTCCGGCCGCGCACGCGCGAAGCGCCGGATCACGCCCGCCACCGTGTACCGGTCCCGATCATCGAGGGTGACGTTCGATGGCACCCCTGACCTCCTCGCCCTCTCCGCTTCGGAACGGGACCCTACGCAGCGGCGGCGGCCTGTCGCGGGCGCCGCGGCGCGACCCTCGAACGTCTTGACGGATGATCTGTTGCCTCTGGTCACGGACATTTTCGTAATTTTTCTGCCATTCTTATGGTCATCATTGACCTAATTGCGGGGCTGTCACCAGGGGGTTTGTGATCGATATCACAAACCCCCTGTCTGAAATCCCAGCTCAGAGCGCTAGAGGATGGCCGAATCAGGGTCCGTCCGTCCGCCTGGTACATTCCCCTGGCACAAAGTCAGATCGGCCTTTTCGGCTGCATGCCGCCACCACAGTTGCGGGAGCAAACGAGAAGGAGCAGCCGGTCCGATCTCTACAAACTGACGAGGGCTTCGACGCGCCTCCCCCCAAGGCGGCCGGGCCCTGAATTGAGGACGACACCGAGTACCAACCCCCAGGGGCTGTACACAACCGGCCGCACACCCTGCGGCGACGAGCCAGAACGGACGATGCATCCCTGCTCTCCGTTCGGGGCGCGAATGCACTGGCCGGAGCCCGCCCACACCGAGCAGAGCCAGGCGCGCAGCGACGCGCCCGACGAAGGGAGGTGCCGTGCGGATCCGCATTGCACTCGCGACGGCGGTGGCCGTCATTGTCATTCCATCACTACTTTTCGCGCTCTTCAGCGGCAGCCGTGCTGCCGCGGCGCGGTCGGTCCGCCACCAGGCGATCGGCCTGCACCAGGGCGGCCCGACGCATCATGCAGTACGCATCGACGACAAGTTGATGTCCTATTCCCAGGCGCAGAAGGTCGCACAGATCGTGACCTACGCCAACGCCGTCCAGGCGGCCCAGAAGGCCACGTTCTACAACGACGTCACGTTCTTCCACGACCTTGCCTTCTTCCAGGCGGTCGCCGCGCAGCAGCAGACCATGCCCGCCGCATGGATGCCAACGGCCATCTGCGAGGAGGGCGGTCGCAACGACCCGAATGCGGGCTACTTCGGAATTCTGGAGTGGCACGGCTTCGACGGATACCCGACCGCGGGCAGCGCCCCGCTGTCCGTGCAGCTGGCCTGGGAGGCGCGCTACGTGGGAGGGCCGCCGGACGCACCCGGGCAGTGCCACAGCTACTGAGCGCCAGGTCCATGACCGGCGTGCCGCCCGCGCGCCGATGCGCCGGGCGCCGTTTACCCCAATTCGAAGATGGCGTTGACCTGCGCCATGTCGAAATAGTCCCGCCATGCGGTGATCTTCCCGTCCGCGACGTGGAAGGCACCCATGACGGGCAGGGGGGCGGTCTTGCCCCTCATGGTGAAGGTGTCGGTCCGCTCGGTGAGCACCGTCGAGCCGTCGCTGGCCAGATGGTGGATCTCGAATTCGAGCGCCTCGCACATCCCGACGAACATCGTGATCACACCCATGGCGGCCTCGATCCCCTCGGCCGGCGCCATCGGGATGTTGTGGTACACGACGTCGTCGGCCAGGAAACCCCGGAGGACCTCTGCGTCCCGCGTGCTCGCCGCGGCACAGAAGTCACGGACGACCTGTTCGGCGCTGGGCATGGCTCTCCCTTCCTCGGTGGCGGCCCGCCCACGCTAGCCACCGGTCCGCCATGATGGTGGGGTGACAACCCCGACGAAGCGGGTCGCGGTGCTCGCTCCCATGCAGCCCGAGCTCAAGGCGGTCATCAAGTCGTTCGGCCTCACCGGCACCACCGGGGATGTGGTCTTCTCGCACGAGGGCCGCGCCGGCGACTGGTCGGTGGCCGCGCTCGTGACCGGGATGGGTCCGGCCCTCGCCCGGGAGGCCACCGAGCGCGCCCTGGCGGAGGGGCCCTTCGACCACGTCATGGTCATCGGCATCGCCGGCGGGCTCGACCCGGCGCTCCCCGTCGGGTCCCTCATGGTGCCCGAGCGGGTGCAGCTCTACCCCGACGGCCCCACCTTCACGACACACCCTCTCTCCCCGCGCCGGGCCGTGGGCGGGCTCATGACGACCGACGGCCTCTTCGACGACGACGACGTGTGGCAGCCGATCCTGGCGCGCGGCTTCGGCGCCGTCGACATGGAGGCCGCCGGCGTCGCCGAGGTGTGCGAGGGCCGCGGTGTGGACTGGTCGATCTACCGGGGCATCAGCGACCGTCCGGACGAGCACATCGTCGATCAGGCTGTCTTCGGCCTGAGTAAGCCGGACGGGTCGGCGGACGCGGTGGCGCTGGCCAAATACCTCGCCCGCGACCCCCGGCGGGCCAAGGCGCTGGCCCACCTGAACAAGTGCATGCAGCTGGCGGCGCGGCTCGCCGCGGACGCGGCTCGGGCCGACCTCGCGGGCAGTTAACCGTCGTCGGCGGCGGCGGGCCGGCCGTTTGGCTCGTCGCGCCGCGCAATGACGTGGAGGTCCATGTCGTTGTCCGACGCCATGCGCAGGATCTGCTGGATCACCGAGCCGCGGGTCACCGACTGCCAGCGGGTGAGCCGCGACGTGCCCACGACGAGCTGGGTGATCTGCTGGTCGACCGCGGCGGCGAAGATCGTCTTGGCCACGTCGTCCCCCTCCACCGTCTGCCACGTCCCGCCGACGGCGCGCACGAGATCCTCGAGTTCGGCCGTCGCCGGCTGTCGTGCGTCGGCATCGCCCGCCACGACATGGATGGCGACGAGCGGCGCCTTGAGCCGCCCCGCGATGCGCGCGGCCCGGCGGATGACCGACGCGTTGCCGGGGGCTCCCGTCACCGCCACCATGATGCGTTCGGTCGTCTCCCACAGCTCGCCGGCCGCACCGCGCGAGCGCAGGTACTCGAGGATCTCTTCCTCGGTCTCGTCGGCCACGAAGCGCAGCGAGAGCTCGCGCAGCGCCGCGAGATTCTCGGCCCGGAAGAACCCGTTGAGGGCGGCGGGGACCTTCTCCTCGGGATAGATGTTGCCGTGCAGCATGCGGCGCCGGAGCTGGTCGGCCGACGAGTCGATGAGCTCGATCTGATCGGCGCGACGCACCACCCAGTCCGGCACCCGCTCGCGCACGCCGACGCCGGTGATGCGCTCCACGGCATCGGCCAGCGACTCGATGTGCTGGATGTTCACCGTCGTGATGACCGCGATGCCGGCGTCGAGGATCTCGAGCACGTCCTCCCAGCGCTTGGCGTGCCGGCCGGACCCGGGGACGTTGGTGTGGGCGAGCTCGTCGATCAGCACCACCTCGGGATGGCGGGCGAGCACGGCGTCGAGGTCCATCTCCTCCCATGTTCGCGTCCCGGTAGTCGACCTGGAGGCGCGGCACCACCGGCAGGTCGCGGATCTGCTGCATCGTGAAGTGCCGCTTGTGCGTCTCCACGAAGCCGACGACGACGTCGGTCCCACGCTGGAAGCGGCGCCAACCTTCGTCGAGCATGGCGCAGGTCTTGCCGACGCCCGCGGCCGCCCCGAGGTACACGCGGAAGCGCCCGGTCGGACGCACGCCCTCGTCTTCGCCGCTCGTGCTGTTCATTCCCATTTCCGCACGTCTGACGCGCTCACAACGTCGGTACACTCGGAACACCCTCCGAAAGCCGGGATGCAGTGACGGACGTGATGCCAGACAGGCGCGATACCAGGGGAACCTACCAGCGCACCGTTCTCGGCATCGTCGTGACCCTGGCCGGCCTCGGGCTGCTCCTGGCCATCCTGTTGCCCTTCCGCTCCCACCTGAGCGTCGCCTTGCCGGCGCTCGTCTTCGTGCTGCCCGCGCTCGTCGGGACCGTGATCGGCGGCTTCTGGCCCGGCGCGGTCGGCGTGGTGGCCGGCTTCCTCGCCTTCGACTTCTTCTTCCTCCCGCCCTACGACGCGCTGACGGTCCGCTCGCCCCAGAACTGGATCGCGCTCTTCGTCTACGTCGCCGTCGTCCTCGTCGTGGCCCAGGTGGTGACCCAGCTGCAGCGCGCCCGCGTCGACGCCCTGCGGCGGGAGGAGGAGTCCGGCCGCCTGTACGAGCTGTCGCAGGCCCTGATCGGCGACCTGACCCTGTCGCAACTGCGCACGCACATCGTCGGCAGCGTCCAGGGCGTCTTCGCGCCACGCTGGACCGCGCTCGTCCTGCCGGCCACCCCCGACCTGCCGGAGCGAGCACCGGTGCCTATGCCGGGCGAGATGCTCGACGTGGCGGCCACGGCGGGCCTGCCCCTCTCGGCCGAGGACGTCGCGTCGGTCACCGTGGGCAGCGGCCACGCCGTCTCGCTCGGGCTCGAGATCGGCCCCGAACCGCACCGCGTCTCCGTCGCTCTCGCGGTGAGCCACCGCCCTGTCGGCATGCTCGTGCTGGACGACGTGCGGCTGGCCGAACATGACCGCAGTCTCCTCGGCACCTTCGCCAACCAGGCCGCGCTGGCGCTCGACCGCGCCCAGCTGCGCGAGCAGGCGCTGCGGGCGCGCCTGCTCGAGGAGGTCGACCGCTGGCGCCGCGCCCTCATGGGGGCCGCCTCGCACGACCTGCGCACGCCCCTCGCCTCCATCAAGACCGCCGTCTCGAGCCTGCGCCAGCCCGACGCGGCGGCGCGCCTCGCACCCGGGGACCGCGCCGAGCTGCTCGAGCTGATCGAGTTGCAGTCCGACCGCCTGTCGCGCCTGGTGACCAACCTGCTCGACCTCACCCGCATCGAGGCCGGCGCGCTCGAGCTGCGCCCCACGGCGATCGCGTTCGACGAGCTGCTCGACGAGGCGCTCGCCCTGTTGGGTGGCCTCGTCGCTCCCGACCGCGTCGTCGCGGAGGCACCGGCCGACCTGCCCCTGCTGCGCATCGACCATGTGCTGATGAGCCAGGTGCTGGCCAACCTGCTCGAGAACGCGGCGCGCCTGGCGCCCGACGGCAGCACGCTCCGCGTGCGCGCCCGGGTGGTGCCGGGCTCCGCCGCCAGCGGCGCAGCACCCCAAGCCGAGATCGCCGTGCGTGACGAAGGCCCCGGCATCGCCCCCGAGGACCGCGTGCGCGTCTTCGAGATGTTCAGCCAGCACGGCGGCGGCGGGCGGGCGGGTCTCGGCCTGGCGATCGCCAAGGCCTTCGTCGAGGCCCACGGGGGCCGCATCTGGATCGACCCCGGCGTCTCCCGCGGGCGCGGGTGGTCTTCACGGTGCCGTGCGAGGCCGGTGTGCCCACCGAGCACGCCGAGCCCGTTGACGACGTCGCGGCCGCGCCGGCGCCGGCCTGAGGCGCGGGACCGCAGCGGCGCGCCATGGCGAAGATCCTCGTCGTCGACGACGATCCGTCGCTGCGCAAGGCCCTGCGGATCGGCCTGACCGCCCGCGGGAACGACGTGTATGTCGCCCACACGGGGACGGAGGCCGTCAACCAGGTCGCGCTGGCGGCGCCGGATCTCGTCATCCTCGATCTCGGCCTCCCCGACGTCGACGGGCTCGAGGTCTGCCGCCGCGTGCGGGAGTTCTCGGAAGTACCGATCGTGGTGCTGTCCGCCTACGGCGACGAGCGCCGCAAGGTGGAGGCGCTCGACAGCGGGGCCGACGACTTCGTGACGAAGCCGTTCGGCATGGCCGAGCTCGAGGCGCGCCTCCGGGTGGCCTTGCGCCATGCCGACGCCCGCGGCGACCGTGATCAGGAGTCCACCACGCTCGAGGTGGGCGACCTCGACGTCGACCTGGTCCACCACATGGCGATGCTCTCGGGTTCGCCCCTGCAGCTGACGGCCAAGGAGTTCGACCTTCTGGCCTATCTGGCGCGCCACGCCGGCAAGGTGTGCACCCACCACATGATCCTCAAGGACGTCTGGGGACCGGGCTACGGCGCCGAGACGAACTACCTCCGCACCTACACGCACCGGCTGCGCAAGAAGATGGGCGACGAGAAAGGGTGTCTGCTCAAGACCGTCCCCGGCGTCGGGCTACCAGCTGGTCGCCGGTGATCACTCGGCGGTGAGGAACGAGTAGAGCGGGTTGGGCATGACGAGCGCGCCGCGCACGAGGGCGGGCGTGCCTTCGGCGGCGAGACGGGCACCCGCAGCGATCCCGGGCACGCCGGAGCGGCCCATGAAGCGCAGGACCAACGCACCCGTGCCGTCGACCAGGACGGCGTCGGTGCGCACCCAAGGCCTCTCGAAGGAGACCACCGATTCGATCTCGCCGGCGACCCGCGACCGCCGCCGTGGCACCAATGCCCCGATGGCGGTCGTGGCGCATCTCACGTCTTGAGCTTGGCCAGCGCCTCGTTGAGCTGCAGCACGTTCACGTACGACGAGCCCAGGAAGCCGAGCTGCTGGCCCTGGGTCTGCTGGCTGATCAGGCGCTGCAGGGTGGCGGCCGAGAGGCCGGTGGCGCGGGAGACCATGGGGATCTCGGCCTGCGCGTCCTGAGGAGTGATGTCGGGGTCGATCCCGCTGCCCGAGGTCGTGACGAGGTCGGAGGTCGGGTTGACGCCCCGCGCGGTGCCAGTAGGCGATGAGGGTCTTCGTGTAGTCGAGGAGCTCTTGCGAGCGAGGGCCGAGGTTGGTGGCGCCGGACTCGCCCGCGACGCCGTTGGCCACCAGCGGGTCGTCGCCGGGGTGCCCCGCCGGGTTGGGCGTCTTTGCATTGGCGTCGGAGTACGGCCCGAGGTCGTCAGGGCGACCCTGGAACACGCAACTGCCCCGCAGGTTGCCCGGGCAGTTGGTCTGCGACCAGTTCTGCCCGATCAGGGTGGAGCCGTTGGCGGTGATGGAGCCGTTGGCCTGGTGGTTGAACAGCAGCTGGGAGAGCCCCACGCCGAGGAGCGGGTAGGCCAGGCCGAAGAGCACCAGGCAGACGACCACGAAGATGGCGGAGCGACGGAGTTGGGTGAGCATGGTCGGCGTTCCTTAGTAGGCGCCCAGCGCCACGATGATGAGGTCGATCAACTTGATGAAGATGAAGGGAGTGATGATCCCGCCGACGCCGTAAATGAAGACGTTTCGGCGCAGGATCGCCTGCGCACCCGAGGGCCGCCACTTGACGCCGCGCAGGGCCAGAGGAATCAGGGCCACGATGACCAGCGCGTTGAAGATGACGGCCGAGAGCACTGCGCTCTGCGCGCTGTGGAGCTTCATGATGTTCAACGTTTGGAGCTGGGGGTAGATCACGACGAACAGCGCCGGGATGATGGCGAAGTACTTGGCCACGTCGTTGGCGATGGAGAACGTCGTCAGCGAACCCCGGGTGATGAGCAACTGCTTGCCGATCTCGACGACGTCGATCAACTTCGTGGGGTTGGAGTCGAGGTCGACCATGTTGCCGGCCTCCTTGGCCGCCGTCGTCCCCGTGTTCATGGCCACGCCCACGTCGGCCTGGGCCAAGGCGGGCGCGTCGTTGGTGCCGTCGCCCGTCATGGCGACGAGCTTGCCGCCCTCCTGCTCGGCCTTGATCAGCTCCATCTTGTTCTCCGGCGTGGCCTCGGCCAGGAAGTCGTCCACCCCGGCCTCCTGGGCAATGGCCGCCGCCGTGAGGGGATTGTCACCGGTGATCATCACGGTGCGGATGCCGGCGGCGCGCAGCTCGGCGAAGCGCTCCTTGATGCCGGACTTCACGACGTCCTTGAGCTCGATCACCCCGAGAATGGTGTTGCCGTCGGCGACGACGAGCGGCGTCGAGCCCGCGCGTGGCAATCCGGTCGACGATCTCCTGGAGATCGTCGGGGACGACCCCGCCCTGGTCGACCACCCACTGGCGCACCGCGTCGGCGGCGCCCTTGCGGATCTGACGCCCGTCGAGGTTCAGTCCCGACATCCGGGTGGTGGCCGAAAACGGGACGAACTCGTGCGGGCCCGAGAGCTCGCGCTCGCGGATGCCGAAGCGCTCCTTGGCCAGGACCACGATGGAACGCCCCTCGGGCGTCTCGTCGGCCAGGGACGCCAGCTGGGCCGCGCTCGCTACCTCCTCCTCGGTGTGGCCGCTGACGGGGAAGAAGCCCGAGGCCATGCGGTTGCCCAGGGTGATGGTGCCCGTCTTGTCGAGTAGGAGCGTCTGCACGTCCCCCGCGGCCTCGACGGCGCGCCCGCTCATGGCCAGCACGTTGCGCTGCACCAGACGGTCCATGCCGGCGATGCCGATGGCGGAGAGCAGGGCGCCGATGGTGGTCGGGATGAGGCACACCAGCAGGGAGACCAGGATCACGACGGAGACCGTCCCCCCGGCGAAGCCCGCAAAGGGCTGCAGCACGACCACGACGGGAAGGAAGATGATGGTCAGCACGGCCAGGAGGATGGTCAGCGCGATCTCGTTCGGCGTCTTCTGGCGGTTGGCCCCTTCCACCAGTGCGATCATCCGGTCCAAGAAGGTCTGGCCCGCCTCGGCCGTGATGCGCACGACGATCCGGTCGGAGAGCACGGTGGTCCCGCCGGTGACGGCCGAGCGGTCGCCGCCGGACTCGCGGATGACCGGGGCCGACTCGCCGGTGATCGCGGACTCGTCGACCGAGGCCACCCCCTCCACGATCTCCCCGTCGGAGGGGATGACGTCGCCGGGTTCGCACACCACGAGGTCGCCCATGGCCAGCGTGGCGGCGGGCACCAGCTCCTCGGTGCCGTCGGGCAGCAGGCGCCGTGCCATGGTCTCCGAGCGCATCCGGCGCAGGGCGAGCGCCTGCGCCTTGCCGCGGCCCTCGGCCATGGCCTCGGCGAAGTTGGCGAAGAGCACAGTGAGGAACAACCAGATCGTGATCGACCAGTTGAAGATGCCGCCGTGCGCGATGGACTCGATGAAGGTGATGACCGAGCCGATCAGCACCACGAACATGACCGGGTTCTTCACCTGCACCCGGGGATCGAGCTTGGTGAACGATCCGATGAGGGCCTCGCCGAGGATCTCCCGGTCGAACAGCCCGCGGGACTCCGCCACGCCGTGCGGCGCGGGGGAAGAGGGAGGCGGAACGGTGGCGGTGGCGGTCATTTAGAAGAACTTTCCGTGACTGAGCTGCTCGACGATCGGACCGAGAGACACGGCAGGGAAGAAGGTCAGGCCGCCGACGATGATGATGACGCCGATCAGGAAGCCGACGAACAAGGGGGTGTCGGAGCGGAACGTGCCGGCCCCGGCGGACACGACGTTCTTGGCCGCCAATACCCCGCCCAACGCGATGGCAGGGATCATGATCCCGAAGCGCCCGATGAGCATGTCGATGCCGCCGAGGATGTTGTAGAAGGGCGTGTTGCCGGTGAGGCCGCCGAAGGCGGACCCGTTGTTGTTGCCCTGCGACGTGAGGGCGTAGAGGATCTCGGAGAAGCCGTGAGGACCGCTGTTCTCGGGCCCGACCTGCCCGGCGTGGAGTCCCACGGCGAGCCCGGTGACGACGAGCACGGTGATCGGCATCACAACGGTCCCCAGGCCGGCCAGCTTCACCTCCGTGGCCTGGATCTTCTTGCCGAGATACTCGGGCGTTCGGCCCACCATCAGCCCGCCGATGAAGACGGCGATGATGGCGTAGATCAGGATCGTGTACATCCCACTGCCGACGCCGCCGGGAGTGACCTCGCCCAACATCATGCCGGTGAGCAGCGCGCCGCCCCCGATCGGGGTGAAGGAGTCGTACGCCGAGTCCGCAGATCCGGTGGAGGTCTGGGTCGACGACACGCCGAACAGCGCGGAGCTCGGCACGCCGAAGCGCACCTCCTTCCCCGTGGTGTTCCCGGTTGGCTGGTGTATGAGGCCGGCCGCCTGCACGGCGGGGTTGGCCTGGTGCTCGGCCGCCACGGCAAAGCCGACCCAGCACCCGAAGATGATGGTCATGGCGGCCAGCACGGCCACGCCCTGGCGGAGGGCCCCGACCATCTTCCCGAAGACGTAGGTCAGTGAGACGGGGATAGACAGCAGCAGGAAGATGGAGAGGAGGTTGGTCAGGCCGGTCGGGTTCTCGAACGGATGCGCCGAGTTGATGTTGAAGAATCCCCCGCCGTTGGTCCCGAGCTGCTTGATGGCCTCCATAAAGCCGACGGGCCCGACGGCGATGGTCTGGGAGACGCCGTTGAGGGCGTTGTGGATGTTGACCGGGCCACCGAGCGTGTCGACGGCCCCCTGGCCGACGAAGATGAGGCCGCCGATTATGGCGATGGGGGTGATCACGTAGAGCAGGCCACGGGTCACGTCGACCCAGAAGTTGCCGACGGTCGGCGAGCCCTTCTTGGAGAAGCCCCGGATGATGACCAGCGCGGCCGCGATGCCGACGGCGGGCGTGACGAATTGCTGCACGGTCAGCGAGCACATCTGGGAGAGGTACGACAACGTTTCTTCGCCGCCGTAGTTCTGCCAGTTCGTGTTCGTGACGAACGAGGTGGCCGTGTTCCACGACAGCGCCGGGCCGACGGCACCGAAGTGCTGCGGGTTGAGAGGCAGCGATCCCTGCAAGCGCAGGATGGCGTAGGTGATCCCGATCGAGAGCCCCGAGAACACGACGACGGAGCCGGCGTAGCGCTTCCAGGTCTGTTCCTTCTCGGGGCTGGTGCCCAGAAGTGCGTAGATCGGACGCTCGATGAACTCCAAGAAGTGCACCCGGCCCTCGAAGACGGCGACCATGTAGGCCCCGAGATATCTCCAGGCCAGGGCCAACAGGACGAGGAGGACGACGATGGTCCAGAAGAAGCCCATTCAGATCAGAACCACTCGGGCTTGAACATGGCGATCCCGAGGTAGATGAAAACCAGGACCGAGATGCCGAGCAGGAGGCCTTGGACGACGCTCATACCCGCTCCAAGAGCCAGATGTAGCCCAGGAACGCGGCGATGAAGACGACGACGCTGACGACGACGAGAAAATCAGCCATGGGGCCCATCGTGCAGGGGCGTTCGTGAACCCGATGTCAACGCGGCGGGAGCCTGCGTCAACAGAATGTCAATGCGCGCCGTGTGCCGGCTGTGCCTAAGGTGAGGACGGCTCGCCGAGCGAAAGTGGGGTGGAGGATGGCGTTGGACTTGCAGGGGTGCCGCACGCTGGTGACGGGGGCCTCGTCGGGCATCGGCGCCGGCCTGGCCGTGGCGCTGGCCGAGCGGGGCGCCATCGTGGGCATCTGCGCCCGGCGCGCCGACAAGCTGTCCGAGGTGGTCGGGCAGTGCATGGAGTACTCCCCCGACAGCCGGATGTGGGTGGTCAACCTGGCCGACATCAACGCCGTGGACCAGCTGGCCGTGGACGTGGTCGACGCGTTCGGCGGGGTCGACCTCCTGATCAACAACGCCGGGATCCCCAAGCGCCGCCACGTCACCGCCCTCGACATCGACACCATCACCGCGGTGATGCACGTCAACTACCTCTCCCCGATCCGCCTGACCATGGCGCTGCTGCCCCAGATGCTGGCGCGGGGGTCGGGCACCATCGTCAACGTCTCGTCGATCGCGGCCAAGCTCAGCGCCCCCGGCGAGTCTGCCTACGACGCCTCGAAGGCGGCGCTCACCGCGTTCTCCGAGGCGATGGCCGTGGACCTGTGGGAGGACGGCATCAAGGTGATGGTGGTCTACCCCGGCGTCATCGACACCGAGCTGTTCACCCTGCCCGACAACGACGTGCCCGACCTGCCCGTGGCGGCCGAACCGGTGTCGGTGGCCGTCGACGCCATCCTGGGCGGGCTGGAGGCGGGCGCCGCCCAGGTCTACGTACCCGAGTGGTTCCACGGTGTCACCGCCAACAAGGAGAAGGACGTCGGCGCGTTCCTCGAGGGCACGGCGGCCTACCTGCGGGACCAGAAACAGAAGAAGGCGGCGGCGCACTAGCGCCTCGACGGAGTCCGAGCAGGACGCGAGCACGACGGACGGCACGAAAGATAGAGGAAAGAGGTTGGTGTGGTGAGCGTCAAGATCGAACCCGAAGCGGCGGGAATGAGCGAGGGGCGTCTCGAGCGCATCACCGAGCACTTCGCCACCAACTACGTCGACCCCGGCAAGATCGCCGGCTGCCAGGTCACGGTGGTGCGCGGCGGCCACGTCGCCTTCCAACGCTCGCTGGGCCTCATGGACCGTGAGCGCAACGTCCCGATGGCCGACGATGCCATCTTCCGCATCTATTCCATGACCAAGCCCATCGTCTCGGTCGCCCTCATGCAGCTCTACGAGCGCGGCAAGTTCCAGCTGCTCGACCCGGTGAAGCGATACATCCCCGAGTGGAGCGCCCAGCAGGTGGGCGAGGTGCGCGACGACGGCTCGGTGACGCTGGTCAAGCCCGCGCGCCCGATGAACATGCGCGACGTGCTGATGCACACGACGGGGCTGCCGGGCGGACTGTTCCCCAACAACCCGATCGACGCCGCCTTCGCCGAGGCCCGGGCCGCGCTGGGCAGCGGGCAGACCCTCGAGAGCGTCACCGCGCTGCTGGCGCAGCACCCGCTCAAGTTCCACCCCGGCACGCACTGGAACTACGGGATCTCGACCGACATCGTCGGCCGCCTGGTCGAGATCCTCTCGGGGCTCCGCCTCGACCAGTACCTCCAGCGCGAGCTCTTCGAGCCCCTCGGCATGGTCGACACCGCGTTCTTCGTCCCCGAGGAGAAGCAGCCCCGACTCGCCGCCTGCTACGAGTACCGCCCGGCCGCCCTCCCGCGCCGCATGGAAGGCCCCTTCGCCCAGGGGGTGCTCCAGCCGCGCTCCTATCTGTCGGGGGCCGGTGGGCTGGTGTCGACCACCGCGGACTACGTCGCCTTCTGTCACATGCTGGCGAACGGCGGACAGCTCGACGGGCGCCGCGTGCTCGGACGCAAGACGCTCGACCTGATGACGGTCAACCACCTCCCCGGTGGCGCCACCCTGCAGGAGATGGCCGTGGGCGGTTTCGGCGAGGCGGGCTTCGAGGGCGTGGGCTTCGGCCTCGGCTTCGCCGTCGGGCTGGGGCCGGCGGCCACGGGCATGGCGGGCTCGGGTGGCGAGTTCTACTGGGGTGGCGCCGCCAGCACGGCCTTTTGGAACGACCCGATCGAGGACCTCTTCGTCGTGTTCATGACGCAGCTGTTCCCCTCCGTCGCCTACCCGTTCCGGGCCCAACTCCGCGCGCTCGTCTATCAGGCCATCGACGACTGATGGCGCCGGCCGCGCCGGAGGGCGAGGCCCCGGGAGCGAACGCACCCAGGCGCCGGCCCGTCGGGCCGGCGGACGCGACGGTCACCCCCCGCTTCGCCGGGCTGGCCACCTTCGCTCGGCTCCCCGAGGCGGGCGCCGTGGCGCGCTGGGACATCGGCATCGTCGGCGTCCCGTTCGATGGCGGCACGAGCTACCGGCCCGGGGCACGCTTCGGGCCTGCGGCCGTGCGGGAGGCCTCGCGCCTGTTGCGTCCCTACAACCCGGCGGCCGACGCCCTCCCCTTCGAACTGGCGCAGGTGGTCGACGTCGGCGACATCGCCTGCACGCCCTTCAGCACGGAGGAGGCGGTGGCGCAGATCGAGGCCGCCGCGACCGCGCTGCTCGGGGAGGACGCCGGCCGCCGGCTGGTGGCCGTGGGGGGCGACCACACCATTGCGCTCCCGCTGCTGCGGGCGACCGCCGGCCGGCACGGACCGCTGGCACTGGTCCACTTCGACGCGCACCTCGACACCTGGGACACCTACTTCGGCCAGCGCTTCACCCACGGCACGCCGTTCCGGCGCGCCTGGGAGGAAGGCCTGCTGCGCCGGGAGCAGAGCGTCCACGTCGGGCTGCGCGGTCCGCTCTATGCCGGCACCGACCTGACCGACGACGCCGGGATGGGCTTCGCGCAGGTCACGACGGACGACGTCGCCCGCCGCGGCATCGACGAGGTGGCGGCCGCCGTCCTGGCGCGCGTCCGCGACGCGCCGGTCTACGTGTCGGTCGACATCGACGTGCTCGATCCGGCCCACGCCCCCGGCACCGGCACGCCCGAGGCGGGCGGCCTCACCAGCCGGGAGCTGCTCTCCCTCCTGCGCGGACTCGAGCTGGCGGCCGTCGTCGGTGCGGACGTCGTCGAGGTGTCCCCCGCCTACGACCAGTCCGAGATCACCGCGGTGGCCGCGTCGCACGTGCTCTACGAGCTGGTCACCCTGCTGGCGCAGCAGACCGAGTAGTCCGGGCGGCCGGGCCCGCCACTAGGGTCGCCGCCATGGCACGCCCCGAGGACGTCTCCCTCTACGAAGGGCTCCTCTCCACCCGGGCCATCCGCCGCTACACGGACGAGCCCGTCCCCGACGAAGCGCTGCGCGACATGCTCTTCGCGGCCACCCGGGCCCCCAGCGGGTCGAACCGCCAGCCCTTCCGCTTCGTCGTCCTCACCGACGGCCCGGTCGCCCGGGAGGCCAAACGGGTGATCGGCGAAGGGGCGCGGCGCTTCTGGGCGGCCAAGCGCGCGGCCGACGGCTACGACACGGGGTCGGGTACAGACGTCGACTCGCCCAAGTCGCGCCTGGCGCGCACCATGCAGCACTACGTCGACACCTACGAGTCGGTGCCCGTGCTGATCCTGGCCTGCTACGTGCCCTACCGCAGCCATACGGCGGCCACGGACGGAGCGTCGCTCTATCCGGCCTGCCAGAACCTGCTGCTGGCGGCGCGGGCACTCGGATACGGAGGTGTGATGACCGGCTGGCAGCACGCCGCCGACGCCGAGCTGCGCACCCTCCTCGAGATCCCCGACGGGGTGGAGTTCATGGCGGCCATCACCATCGGCCGCCCGCAGGGTGGGCACGGCCCGGTGCGGCGCCGGCCGCTGCGCGAGCTGGTCTACGGGGAGCGCTGGGGCGAGGCACCCGGCTGGGCCGTGGATCCCGAGGGCACGGCCCACACGGCGGCGGGGCCACCGCGCCCCAGCCAATAGAGTCTGGGGGGTTGCGCACGCCCTGACGCCCGCCGAAAGTTGAACATGCCGCTGCTCGACTCGCCCGTCTTCGACGCCGACAACCACTATTACGAGGCCCTCGACGCGTTCACGCGCCACCTCGACCCCGCGCTCGGACCCCGCGTGCTCCAGTGGGTCGAGATCGGCGGCCGGCGCTACCACGCCCTGGCCGGCCAGGTGAGCCGGGCCGTCACCAACCCGACCTTCAACCCCATCGCCCCGGCGGGCGCCCTGGTCGACTACTTCCGCGGGAACCCCGACGGACGGCCCATGCACCAGCTGATGGGTTCCCCCGAGCCCATCCGGCCCGAGTACCGCGACCGCACGGCGCGCCTCGCCACCATGGACGCCCAGGGGTTGGCCAAGATCTGGCTCTTCCCCACCCTGGGCATGCTCTACGAGGAGTCCCTCAAGCACGACCCGGGTGCCGTGGTACTCCTGTTCCGCGCCTTCAACCGCTGGCTGGCCGAGGACTGGGGCATGGCCTTCCAGGACCGCATCTTCGCGGCGCCCTACATCACGCTGGCCGACGTGGACGAGGCCGTCCGCGAGCTCGAGTGGGCACTCGACCAGGACGCCCGGGCGGTGGTGCTCCGGGCCGCCGCACCCACGACCGAGACCGGGCCCCGCTCGCCCGCGGCCGACGAGTTCGACCCCTTCTGGGCCCGCGTCAACGAGGCGGGCATCACGGTTGTCGTGCACGCGGGCGACGCGGGGCTCTCCTCCAACGGGTACGCGACCGACGGGTTCTCGGCTTCCTTTCGCGCCGGCGGCGGTGCCCGGCTGAGCATCAAGCTCTTCGCCATCGAGCGGGCGGCGCACGACTTCCTGGCCACACTCATCCTCGAGAGACTGTTCGACCGTTTTCCCAACGTGCGCGTCGCATCGGTGGAGAACGGGTCGGACTTCTTGGCGCCCCTGTTCCGCAAGCTGCACACGACGACCCGTCGCATGCCGGGGTACTTCCGCGAGGACCCGGTCCTCACCTTCCGGCGCCACGTCTGGATCAACCCGTTCTGGGAGGACGAGGTCGACGAGATCGTCGAGCTCATGGGCGACGACCGGGTGATCTTCGGCTCGGACTGGCCCCACGTCGAGGGGCTGCCCGAGCCGACCGACTGGGTCACCGAGCTGCAGAAGCTCCCCCCCGAGTCGGTGGCCAAGATCATGGGGGGCAACGTGGCCCAGCTCAACGAGCGCCGGCCGGTCTGATGAGCGAAACCGTGGACCAGGCCGAGACGGTCGCCGCGCTGGCGTCGGGAGCGGGTGTGCCGGTCGAGCCCCACGTCATCATCCTCTTCGGCGCCACCGGCGACCTGGCGGCGCGCAAGCTGCTCCCGGGACTGCTCCACCTGGCGATGTCGGGGATGATGCCCGAGTACCGCATCGTGGGCAGCGCGACGAGTGAGCACAGCGACGAGGACTTCCGGAACCTGGCCCGCAACGCCGTCGACCACTACGCCACGGAGAAGATCTCGCTCCTGCAGTGGGCCAACTTCGAGCGGCGGCTGACCTTCGTCTCCACGTCGGTCGGGCCCGAGGCGTTCGCCGACCATGTGGCCAAGCAGGAGGCCGAGATGGGCGGTGACGTCCGGCGCCTCCACTACCTGAGCGTGCCGCCGGCGGCCGACCGTGCGGTGATCCAGCTGCTCTCCGACGCCAAACTGGTGGAGCGCTCCCGGGTGATCCTCGAGAAGCCGTTCGGCACGGACCTGGCCAGCGCGGTCGAGCTGAACGACATGCTGCACCGGGTGTTCGACGAGGAGCAGATCTTCCGCATCGATCACTTCCTCGGCAAGGAGGCGGCACAGAATATCCTCGCCTTCCGCTTCGCCAACGGCTTGTTCGAACCCATCTGGAACCGGGACCACATCGACAACGTGCAGATCGACGTGCCCGAGACGCTCTCGGTCGACGACCGGGTGAGCTTCTACGAGGCGACTGGTGCCTTCAAGGACATGGTCGTCACGCACCTCTTCCAGATCCTGGCCTTCATGGCCATGGAGCCGCCGACCGCGCTCGAATCGGTCTCCATCAGCGAGGAGAAGAACAAGGTCTTCCGCTCCCTGCGCCCGCTCGATGTGTCCAACGTCGTGCGCGGCCAGTACGACGGCTACCGGGACCTGCCCGGCGTGGCCCCGGACTCGGACACCGAGACCTTCGTGGCCCTGCGCTGCGACATCGACAACTGGCGCTGGGCCGGCGTCCCCTTCTTCCTGCGGACCGGCAAGGAGATGGGCAGCGGCGAGCGCATCATCTCCATCGCCTTCCGCGAGCCCCCGAAGTCCATGTTTCCGGAGGGCTCGGGTGTCGGGAGCCAGGGTCCCGACCACCTCACCTTCGACCTGGCCGACTCCTCGAAGCTGTCGTTGTCCTTCTACGGCAAGAGGCCGGGCCCCGGTATGCGGCTCGAGAAGCTCAGCCTGCAGTTCGCGTTGCACGAGATAGGCCAGGACGCGGACGTCCTCGAGGCCTACGAGCGGCTGATCTACGACGCCATGGTGGGCGACCACACGCTGTTCAACACGGCGGAGGGGATCGAGCGACTCTGGGAGGTCTCCACGCCCCTGCTCGAGCACCCGCCGCCCGTGCAGCCCTACGCCAAGGGGAGCTGGGGACCGCAGCCCGCCGTCAACGAGCTCATCGCGCCGCGCGCCTGGCGACTCCCCTTCGAACGGCGCTGGCGCAGCTCGCCCTCGGTCTGAACCGACGCCTCAGCGCGCCACGATCGTCACGCAACACCGTCCCGGCGACGGGTTGAGACGCGCCTCGACGTCTGACGCGCCCGCCCCCTCGAGCACACCTTCGATCACATCGAGGTTCATGTGGCACACGAGCTCCCGGTGGACCTCGGCCAGCGCGTGAAATGGGCAGTTCTCCAACGTGATGCAGCCCCCGTGAACGCACGGCTCGTAGCCGTAGGGGGTGAGCGTCTCGGCCACCCGCTCGAGGCTCCCGTCCTCGCTCGCACCCGCGTCGTCGCCGCCGGAGCCGACGCCGATGGCGCGCCCGTGGGCCCGCGCCGCGGCGTGGAGTGCGTCCGGTGCGGGGTGGATCGGCGCGGAGGTGGCGGCGTCGGCCCGCCAGCTTGGTGCGGACGTCACGGTCGTCGACATGGTCTCCGTCCCGCTCGAGCGGGTCCTCGGACCCGAGGTCGGAGCCGTCTACCGCGACCTGCACGAAGAGCACGGCGTACACCTGCGACTGGGCGTCGGGATCGGGTCGTTGCACGGTGCGGCCACCGTCGAGGAGGTCCGTCTGACGGACGGGTCCGCGCTGCCCGCCGGTGCGGTCGTGGTCGGGATCGGGGTGCTGCCCCGCACCGACCTCGCCGCGGCCGCCGGGCTCGAGATCGACAACGGCGTCGTGACGAACCAGTTCCTGGCGGCGAGTGCGCCGGGCGTCTACGCCGCCGGAGACGTCGCCAGCGCGTGGCACCCCGCCTACGGCGCACACATCCGGCTCGAGCACTGGTCCGCCGCCCTCAACCAGGGAGCGGCCGCGGCGCGCAACATGCTGGGGAAGGTCACGCCCTATGAGAAGGTGCCGTTCTTCTACTCGGACCAGTACGACTTCAGTATGGAGTACCGGGGCTGGGCGCGCTCCGATGATGAGGTCGTCTTCCGCGGTGACGTCGTGGGGCGGGAGTTCCTCGCGTTCTGGCTGCGCGGCGGCGTGGTGCTGGCCGCCATGAACGCCAACATCTGGGACCAGGCCGACGCCATTGAGGCGTTGCTGGCGGCCCGGCCGGTCGTCGACACGACCGCCCTCGCCGATCCGCACGTCGAGCTCACCTCGCTGGTTTCGACCGGCTAAAGATTCGGGCGCCCCGCCCACCTCCACTCTGCGGAGGGCCGTATCTCTTCCCTTCCGCAGGATGCGCCGAAGCATGTCGCGATCGTAAAGGTGCGCATGAGGTGAACATTTCGCGCGGTTACATTCGTGCGCACCTGTTGACACGCCCATGGCTGTGACTTCGGGGCAAGACGGGGCACAAAGACACTGTGTCTCCCGCCCTCTGGCGGGTTATCTATTCGCCGACAGGGCAGGCACGAGAGGGTCGTTATTCGAACTCCCGGACGGTCTGCAGGTGGCGGCTAATGGCGACACAGACACTTGGAAAAACAGGTGGGCTTCCCCTTGCTGCTACACGGGTCCTGCGCGCGCTGACCCTCCTCGCGTTCGTACTCGGAGTCGGTGCAGCGATCACCTTCGTGCTCTTGCTCAGTCCTGGAAGAGCTGGAGCGGTCGGTGTTAACACGTCGTCGCCACTGATTTCGGACGCGAGCGGGTTGCTCGGCTCGGTCACGGCATCGGGCAGCGGATCGAACACATCGGCGTCGGACACGGCGACCGGTGATGTCTCTCCCGCAACCGCTCCGTCCGCATCCACGACGGCAGCGGCGGCGACCGCACCGGTGACCCAGACGGCAGCGGCGGCGACCCAGACGGCGGCACCGGTGACCCAGACGGCAGCGGCGGCGACCCAGACGGCAGCGGCGGCGACCCAGACGGCAGCGGCGGCGACCCAGACGGCGGCACCGGTGACCCAGACGGCAGCGGCGGCGACCCAGACGGCAGCGGCGGCGGCGAACGCGCCGGTGACCCAGACGGCGGCGCCGGTGACCCAGACGGCGGCGCCGGTGGCCCAGACGGCAGCGGCGACGGCCCCGGTGACCCAGACGACGGCGCCGGTGACCCAGACCGTGGCGGCGGCGACCGCGCCGGTGACCCAGACCGTGGCGGCGGCGACCGCGCCGGTGACCCAGACCGTGACGGCGGCGACGGCGCCGGTGACCCAGACCGTGACGGCGGCGACGGCGCCGGTGACCCAGACCGTGACGGCGGCGACGGCGCCGGTGACCCAGACGCTGGCGGCGGCGACGGCGACGGTGACCCAGACGCTGGCGGCGGCGACGGCGACGGTGACCCAGACCTGGCGGCGGCGACGGCGCCGGTGACCCAGACCGTGGCGGCGGCGACCGCGCCGGTGACCCAGACGCTGGCGGCGGTGGCGGCCCCGGTGACCCAGACGCTGGCACCGGTGACCCAGACGCTGGCCGCGGTGGCGACCCCGGTGACCCAGACGCTGGCCGCGGTGGCGGCTCCGGTGACCCAGACGCTGGCGGCGGTGGCGGCGCCCGTGACCCAAACGCTCGCGGCGGTGGCGGCGCCCGTGACCCAGACGGCCGCGCCCGTGACCCAAACGCTGGCGGCGGTGGCCGCCCCGGTGACCCAGACGCTGGCGGTGGCTGCCGCACCGGTGACCCAGGCGCTGACCAACCTCGCCGCTCCGATTCTCGCCTCTCCGGTCCCGCCGGTTCTCGCCGCTCCGATCAACATGGCTAGCCCGGTGGTGACCAACCTCGCCGCACGAGTCCTCGCCCCGGCGTGACCAAGGTCGCCGCTCCGGTGGGTGGTGGAGGCGTCAGTCCGCCTGCGCAACTAGCAATTCCCTTCTCGCCGACTGCTCCTACGCCGGTGAGCGGAGCAGGCAACACGGTTTCGGTGACTTCGCCGGCCATCCCTACAGCGGGGGCCGCTAGTGCCACCGAACCAGTGTCGGCGGGATTGTGCGGCCGAGGCGCTCCTAAGGCCGAACTTCGGGCGGCAGTCACTTCCCCGGCTCTGCAGACGGCATCGTTGCTGGGCGGGCGGGCGCCCAGCACCCCGAGAGGTCGTCTCCCCGTCCCTCCGATGCCTACGGCGTCACCGTCATCTTCGTCCTCATCGTCTGAGGGATCGACCAGCTCGACCTCGGTCCTGATCTTCGGCGTGATCCCCGCCGCGTGCCTGCTGGAGGCACGGCCTGGCGAGCTGTCGCGGCTCGACCCGGCGGGTTCGCTGCCGAGCGGCTTCCTCGCGATCCTCGAGCGCCCGGGTTAACACACCTAGGTCCGCTGGGTCGCGGACTAGGGCCGACACCCGCCGGCCCTGTCGACCGGCACCCCTCTCCCCATTCACCGGGAAGAGGCGGTTGACAGGGTAACCAGGAGCCCTTCTGACTGACTCCTCTGGCTGAGCGTCGGCTCTGCTTCCCTGGCTCGGCGTTGGGTCCGTCTACGGCGTCTGAACCCGGCGCCCCGAGGGGCGACGTTCGGTTCAGCGTCAACGACCGATCCCGGCTCACCCCAGCAGCCGCTCTTTAGATATATATCGCCAGATATTGGGGCCATATATATAGACAGTTAGCTGTGATCTGACAGCGGATCATTGCGGACACTGCTGGGTTGGCCATCCTTCGTCCGTCCAAATCTCATCGGAGATCTCTCTAACAAACTCCCTTATCAAGCCCCAGTTTTGAGACGAGGGCAGTTGGGATCAGCCCAACCGCTTGCGCTTTGTCGCGCCCAAAATTGGGTCGACCTATTTTCTTTAAAAAGGGGGTTTACATCTCGCAGAAAATCGGTAAAGGTCACGCGTCGGAGCTACCGATTTAAATAGAAAAACCGGTGGCTTCGTCTTCTGAGGAACAAGCCTCAGAACAAGCAAAAAAGGAGAAAACCATGGAAGCAACTGGACTTTCCCTCGCCGAGCTCGAGAGTGAGCACGCTGAGTATCTGCCTGCGCGCGAGGTCATGTGGTGCGCCCGCAGTGCTGGGCCCAGCAACTACGCCTCGGTGAACAACGGAAACGACGACGGGAACACCTACCAAGACGGCCTCATCAACGTTTCCGTTCTCAACGGCAACCTCAACGGCAACGGCAACCTGACTGGGATCTTCCAGTAAGGGGTCCTCGTCAAGGCCAGGAGGCGAGGGGGGTGATCTTCGGGTCACCCCCCTCACTTCTTAGCAAGGAGTGGAGAGTTCGTATGGCCCTCGTTGTTGAGCGCCGATCAGCAGGTGTCAAGGCCGAGGCCGCCTCTGCGGCCCTGCCTGGCGGCCCTCTGCGGTTGGCCGAGGGCACCGAACTGTTGGGGCAGTACGAGGGTTCGGCTTACCAAGAGCCTCACTACCTGGTCCGTCGTGGCGATGGCCAGGTCATCCACTTGTCCCACTTGCTCTACCTGGTCCTGCTGGCACTCAACGGCAAGCGGGACCTCGAGGGCGTGGCTGTGTGCGTGAGCAAAGTGCTCGGTCGCACCGTCGTCGCCGACAACGTCGGCTTTCTGGTCGAGAACAGGCTCAGGCCCCTCGGGCTGCTCGCTTCTTCGGCTGAGGTCGGAGACGAGGCTCTCTCCCGTTCGAAGCCCCTGCTGGCCCTGCGCTATCGGACCAAGGTCATCCCAGCTCGCTTCCATCGGACGGCCACCGCGGCCCTTCAACCCCTGTTCCGGCTACCGGTGGTGCTCTTCGTCTTAGGTGGCTTGCTCGCCACCGACGTCTGGCTATTCGGGACGCACCCTCACGCACTCGTCCAGGCCGCCCGGCAGCTCCCGTTCCACCCTGCCCTGTTCTTATTGGTGACGGGCCTGGTCCTCTTCTCGGGCTTCTTCCACGAGCTCGGTCACGCCGCCGGAACGAGGTATGGCGGCGCCTCGCCCGGAGTCATGGGCGTCGGCATCTATCTCGCGTTTCCAGCCTTCTACACCGATCTCACGGACTCCTACCGGTTGAACCGACGCGGCCGACTGCGCAGCGACCTGGGCGGGGTCTACTTCAACGCTGTCCTCATCGTGGTCGCTGCCGCGACGTACATCCCCACCAGGTTTGGCCCGCTGCTCGTCTTCATCGTTCTTTCCCAGGCGGCGGCGCTCTACCAGTTCCTGCCGTTCATCAGGCTCGACGGCTACTACATCATGAGCGATCTCATCGGCGTACCCAACCTGTTCGCCTTCGTGGGGCCGGTGCTCGCCAGCTTGTTCCGACGGCACGACCCGAGGATCGAAGCACAACTTGCGCTCGTGAATCGGCGGGCGCGCTTGGCCATCCGAGCTTGGGCGGCTCTGACGGTCGTCTTCCTTGCGTTCAACCTGGTAACCATCGTCCTTCTGGCGCCGGTCCTTTTCCCGTCGGAGTGGTCGGCCGCCCATTTCCAGGTCGATGCCATGGCCGTTGCGATCGGCCACCAAGACGTGGCAGCCGGACTCAACGACCTGGTGGACCTGGTCTTCATAACCATCGCTCCACTTGGCATCTTGCTGATCCTCGGCATGATGCTCCGACGACTGGCCCGGGCGGTACGGAAGTGGTGGCCGACCCATCGGCTGCTCACCGCCGCGCTCGTCGTCGTGCTGGCCGGGGCGGTATTCGTCCAAGGGCAGGCGCTGGTGTCGCGTCTCATGACTCAGCCGCGCGCACCCGCCGTCGCCGCGACGACAGGACCGACGTCGCCGACCGTCCAACCCAGCCCGCCACCTCTCTCGACTACTCCTCCGCCGAGTCCGGTCGTGCAGCCGCCGCCAACGACGCAGCCCGCCACGACCCACGTCTACGTGGTCCAAAGCGGTGACACCCTCTGGGCTCTCGCCGCCAAGTATCTGGGCAACCCCCTCCGCTATCAGGAGCTGTTCGCGCTGAACAGGGGAGTCTCCCAAGCCGACGGGCACACCCTGGTCGACCCCAACCTGATCTATCCCGGAATGCACTTGCTGTTTCCTGCCGACGCGACCGGCATACCCACCAGCAGCGTGACCTCGGCTCCAGCACCGCAGGCCACGGGTTCACTAGTCGGAGGAGGTGGTCCGTTCACGACGAGTGGTTCGTCACCCTGATTCTTGCGTGGGGTCCCTCATGGGGCCTGGGCGGGCAGACCAGCCGGTCATGGCCCCGGTCTGCTGTCGTCCTCGTCCTGGTCGTAGAGCTTTGGGTGGACTCCCAAGGCCCACCAAAGAGGGCGTCGAGTCCGCTGGGGCCCGCCCGTTGCGCGCGCTGTCAGGGCTGCCGGCCGGTGTTACGCGACGAGCTGCGTCATGGGATCAGCGTCGTCGCCGACCTCCACGACGTCCGCGAAGTTGTCGCCGTCGCTTAGGGCGGGTTGGTTGAGCCCGTCACGGGCGAGGCCGAGCACGTACGCGCTCAAGCCGTCGGCGTTGGGCCGCGTCTGGCCCGTCGCCTGGGCGAACCAGGCGTGCACGAGGAGCTCCATGCTCAGGATGCGCGACGCCACCTCGGCGGGGAGCTCACCGTGACCCAGTGTGACCATCCCCTCGATGCCGTGGCGGCGCCATCCCTCGAGCACCGGCTGCGCCAACCCGGTGATCCGTACTTCGCGCTCCGCCTCCTCGTCCGGCGTGACCGTGACGCCCACAGCAGACCCCCCAGGCTGACCAGTGACGCCTCGGCCGCACCGAGCTGGTCCCAGGCGTCCGCGTCGCGCTGGAGCCAGGGTCGAGGCCGGCGTCACGGTCGCGCGCCACCGCCTCGAGCCGCTCCATGAAATGGTCCCACCCGCTCGACTGGCCCTCTTCTTGTTCGGGCGTGAGGCCTTCGTGCACCAGACGGACGGTCGTGCCGCCCTCGGTTGGCTCGAGCGTCACCGTGACGGTCGACGAGCCGGGAGGCAGGTTGTCGTCGCCCTCCCAGCCCCAGGTGTAGACGAGTCGCTTCCCGGGCTCGACCTCGACGAAAGTGCCACCGGCGTTGGCGCCCGGCACGACCGTCCAGCGGTACTCGCCGCGGCCCGGAGGTCCATGCGGGCCCAGACCGCTTGCCGGCGGCGCAGGCGCTCGGGTCGGTCAACAGGGCGAACGTCTGGTCGGCGTCGAACGGCACGAGGACCGACTTGCCAATCGTCATCGGAGCTCCATTCTCGGGGGGCGCGGCAGCAGCCAGCTGCTCGAGCTCGGTGGTCCAGAACGCATCGAGGGTGTCCGCAGCGCGGCGATGCCCGCCGGGTCGAGTCGATACCGACGGAAGCGGCCGTCTTGCCGCACCTCGACGAGCCCCGCCCCGGCCAGCACCCCGAGGTGTTGCGTGATGGCGGGACGGGTCACCGCGAAGTGCGCCGCCAGCTCCGTCACGGTCCGCTTGCCGTCCCGGAGCAGCTCGAGGAGCCGTCGCCGGTTCGGCTCAGCCAGCACCGCCGGCAGGTCGAAACGTCCGGATCTAGGGAATGAGCAGGACGCGCCCGAAAGCGCGGCGGCTCTCGATGTAGGCGTGGGCAGCCGCGGCGTCAGAGAGCGGGAAGGTGCGGTCGATGATGACCTTGAGCTCCCCGCGCTCGATGGCCTCGAGGAGGCCGGCGATCATGGCGTGGGCCCGGGGCGCCAGCAGCAGCTCCGCCCCGAGGAAGTAGCCCGACAGGCTCTGGTTGTTCCCGCGCATCGTCGAGATGTCGACGAGCTCGGCCGGCGCGCGGCCGGCATCGCCCACCGTCACGCACCGGCCGCGGTAGGCGAGCACGTTGATGCTCCCCTGCAGGGTGGTACCACCCACCGAGTCCACGACGACGTCGACACCGCGCCCGTCGGTGAGCCGGCGGGCCTCCGCCACGAAGTCGTGGGTGACGTAGTTGATGCCCTCATCGAGTCCGAGCTCCTTGAGCCGCTCGAGGCGGTCGTCGCTCGAGGCGGTCGCGAAGACGTGCGCGCCGGCGCGCTTGGCCATCTGGATGGCGGCGATGCCGACGCCGCCGGCCCCGGCGTGGATCAACGCCGTTTCGCCGGCGCGCGATCGCCCGAATTCGAAGAGGCAGTCGTCGGCCGTCCCGAAGGGCACGGGGACGCAGGCGGCCTCGTCCGTCGGGACGCCGTCGGGGATCTTCCAGGCGAAGGACGCCGGCAGGACCCGGCGCTCGGCGTGGGAGCCGTCGATCCCCACCGTCACGGCGCGGTCCCCCACCGCGAATGTCGACACGTCGGCACCCACCTGGGCGACGGTGCCCGCGCATTGGTACCCCACGATGTGCGGCACAGCGTTGAGCACCCCGCCGAGGCGGTTGAGCGTATCGCCGCCCTCGATGCTGACCGCTTCGACGTCGATCAGGATGTCGCTCGGACCGGCGACGGGATCGGGCACCTCCTCGTAACGGAAAACATCGGGGGACCCCGTCTCGTAGTAGACCGCTGCTCTCATCTCCCGCGTACTCCTTCATCCGGAAGTGCTTGGTTCTCTTGGCGTACCACTTTGAGGTCTGGGGGAGCTGCGTCGCGATCTTGCCGTTGGCGTTCTTGAAGTAGCTCTGACAGCCCGCCCAGACGGTAGCGGCCAGCGCCTCGCCCAGCTCGCGGTTGTATCGCTCCATCACGTCGCGTCGCACGTCGACCGCCCGGGCCCGGTGCCATCGCATGGCCCGGAGCGCGCGCACGACGTAGGCGGCCTGCGCCTCGAGGATGATGATGATCGAGTTCCCTCCCTGGTTGGTGTTGGGGCCATAGAGCATGAAGAAGTTGGGGTAGCCCGACACCGTCAGGCCGAGGTAGGCGTGCGCCACGTCGGCCCAGTCGTCATGCAGCTTGCGCCCCCCCACGCCCACGATCTCGATCCCCTCGAGGTACTCGGTGGCCTTGAAGCCGGTGGCCAACACGATGATGTCGGCCGGCCGCTCGACGCCCTCCGCGCTGACGATGCCGCCCGCCGTGACGTGACTGATCCGCCCGGTGATCAGCTCGACGTTGTCGCGGACCACCGCCTTGTAGAAGTCGCTGCAGACGAGGGTGCGCTTGCACCCGAACGGGTAGTCGGGAGTGAGCTTGGCCTTGAGCTCGTCGTCCTTGATCCGGTAGTCGATGTGGCTCAGGGCGATCTCCTTCAGCCCATCGGCCACGCTGTCGTCGGTACGGAAGGCGATCGTGTTCTCGAAGGCCCAGTAGATCTCGTCGCGGTGGCGCCGCGCGGCACGTCGGTCGCGGGCGAAGCGGCGCTTGTCCTCTTCACTGAACGGCTTGTCCGAGCGCGGCAGGATCCACTGGGGCGTGCGCTGGTACACGTCGACCTGTACGGCGACCTTGGCCACCTCCGGGACAATCTGTGCCGCGCTGGCCCCCGTGCCGATCACGGCGACCCGCTTCCCCGCCAAGTCGTGCTCGTGCTCCCAGCGGGCCGAGTGGAACCACGGACCCTCGAAGGTCTCGAGCCCAGCGATGTCGGGCACGGACGGCGTGGCGAAGGTGCCGATAGCGCTCACCAGCACGTCAGCCTCGTAGCGGTTCCCGTCTGCACCGGTCAGGCACCAGAGTCGGCGTTCTTCGTCCCAGCGGGCCGACGTGATCCGAACGTTGGGGCGCAGGTGCGGGCGGATCCCGAAACGGTCGGCGCAGTCCTCGAAATACCGGAGAATCTCGGGCTGCTCCGCGTAGGTCTTCGTCCAGTCGGGCTTCATGGCGAAGGAGTAGGAGTACAGGTGCGAAGGCACGTCGCACGCCGCCCCCGGGTAGGTGTTGCTGCGCCAGGTGCCGCCCACGCCGTCGGTCGCCTCGAAGAGCACGAAGTCGCGCCGGCCCAACCTGGCCAGCTGGATGGCTAGTCCGAGCCCGCCGGCGCCGGCACCCATGATGGCCACCTGCCAGTGCGGGACGGGGTCGGCGCCGCCTCCCTCGGGGCCGCCGTGGCTCGACGCGCTCACGTCGCTCCGGCCGGCAGCGTCGCCGAGAGGTTTTCCCTCGCCACCTCGTCCATGAGCTCCACCGGCAGGCCGTTGGGGTCGTGCACGACGGCCAAGCGCACAGGGCCGACCGCCTTCACCGTGGCCTCGCCCCCGACGCCCAGCGCGGCCAGACGGGGCAGGACGGTGTCGAGGTCGGCGTAGAGCGACAGCAGGAAGAACCCCTCGACGGGACCGGGTCGGGGCGAGCCCGCCGCGTCCTTGCCGCGGGGAGCCGTGCCCTCCAGGGCGACGAGCTCGACGATGCCGCTCTCCGGCGCTCCCGCCTCGCCCAGGAACACCGAACGCAGCGTGCGCGTGCGTGCACCGAAGAGCTCGGGCCAGGGTCCCTCGAAGTCGTGGTCCATCAGGACGTCGAGACCCAGGCCGTCGCGCCAGAACACCAGGCTGGCCTCGACGTCACGCGTCGCGATCGCAGAGTGATGCACCTTCGCCATCAGGCCTCCGAACACGGGATGGGCCCAGAGTCTGGCACCGTCGGACGGGTACGGTCTGGGCCGGGTCCGCGGCGAAGGGAGACAGATGAGCGACGGCGCCGAACCGCTCGCGCTGGTGATCGGGGGCGGGTCGGGTATCGGCGCGGCCCTGGCCGAGGCATACCGCGACCGGGGCACGCCGACCGTGACCTGGGACATCGCCGGGTCGCACGACGTGACGTGCGATGTGACGGAGCCCGAGCGCATCGAGGCGGCGGTGGCCGCGACGCGCCGGCGCTGGGGAACGCCGACCTGGGTCACGGTGACGGCGGGGGTCGGTCACTCCGGCCTGCTCCGCGACGCAGACCCCGAGGACTTCGACCGGGTGATGCGGGTCAATACCCGCGGACCGTGGCTGTGCATGCGGTCCTGGGTCGATGCCATGTGCACACAGGGTGTGCACGGCTCGTTCGTCGCCGTCTCGAGCATCAGCGCGCGGGTGGTGGACCGGAACATGGGCCTCTACTGCGCGTCGAAGGCAGCGCTGTCGATGCTGGTCAAGGTGGCCGCGGCGGAGTGGGGCGAGCTCGGCCTCCGGGTGAACGCGGTCGCGCCCGGCGTCACCCGCACCCCCATGCTCGGCCGTGGGCCGTCGGCCACGGTGACCGGCTCACCGTGGCTCGCCAACGTGGCCGACCGCACGGCGCTCGGGCGGCTCGGCGAGCCACCCGACATCGCCGAGGTCATCCTGGGTGTGCATGCGATGGCGTGGCTCACGGGACAGGTGGTCGAGTGCGACGGCGGCCTCTCGCTCCAGAGCCCCATCGACTCGTACGGGGAGATGGTCCGGGCGCAGACGACCCCGCCCTCACGGCCGGGCGCGGAGCCCGGAACGTCTTCCTAGTTACGAGGCCGGCTGCGACCCCGTCGACCGCAGCCCGTCGCACACGATCGTGAGCAGACCGTTCGACGGCGCGGTGTCGTGCGCGGCGGCCTGGCAGGTGGCGCCGACGAGCGCCATCACGGCGGCGGCCGACACGTCTCGTCGCACGGCGCCCACCTCTTGCGCCCGGCGTAACAGCACGTCGAGCGCGGCGTGCAGCGCCGCCTTGACGTCGGAGGACGCGAGCTCGAACGCCACGCCGGCTCCCATGACCGCTACCAGGAGATCGCGCTTCGCCGCACCCTCTTCGACGACGTGTTCGAGGAAGCCAAAGAATGCCCCCACCGGGTCCTCCGCGTCGGCCAGCGCCTCGGCGTCGACCGTGAGCGCGGCCAAGCGTTCGAGGAGGATGGCCTCGCAAAGCTTCTCCTTGGTCGGGAAGTGCCGATAGAGGGTCCCCACGCCCACGCCGGCCTTCTCGGCGATGACGTCGACCGGTGCCTCGATCCCCTCGCCGGCGAAGACCACCTCGGCTGCCTCGAGGATGCGGGCGCGGTTCCGTTGGGCGTCGGCGCGTAGCGGACGCTCTTCGCCGTCGCTCACGGCGGCCGGGTCGTCACAGCCCCCCGCTACCTTCGATGTCGGGCCCACAAAGAGTCTCCTCCCCGGTTGACAAACGGAACCTTGGTTCCGTATAGTCTAAGTGGAACCTGAACTCCGATTCCGGATTATAGGCCATCGAAGGACCGGTGACCAGACCCCTTCCTGCTCGGATGGGTCGAACACCAGGTCAGGCGGTCGGAGTTCCCACGAAGCGGAAAAGAGACGGAGACAGACCCATGACTTCGAGTTCGACGATCGACCAGGCCAGCGGACCCGCAGCCCAGGCCGTGCAGCCCGGCGCCGATCCCAAGCGCTTCCGGGCCCTGGCCGTCATCGCGGTGGCCCAGCTGATGGTGGTGCTCGACGCCTCGGTGGTGATCATCGCCCTGCCGTCGGCCCAGCGGGCCCTCCACATCTCGACGGCCAACCGGGAGTGGATGCTGACGGCCTACACGCTGGCCTTCGCGGGGCTGCTCCTCCTGGGCGGCCGCATCGCCGACTACTTCGGCCGCAAGCGCATGTTCATCGTCAGCCTGATCGGCTTCGCCGGCGCCTCGGCCCTCGGGGGCCTGGCCCAGAACGCCGCCATGCTGTTCAGCGCCCGGGCGCTGCAGGGCGCCTTTGCCGCGGTGATGGCCCCGGCCGCCCTGTCGCTGCTGACGGTCACGTTCACCGAGCCCAAGGAGCGGGCCCGTGCCTTCGGCGTCTATGGCGGCATCGCGGGCGGCGGCGCGGCCATCGGGCTCATCCTCGGTGGGTTCCTGACCGAGTTCGCCTCGTGGCGCTGGACGTTGCTGATCAACGTGCCGATCGCGATCATCGCGGCGCTCGCCGCCGTACCGGTCGTCAGGGAGAGCCGGAGCCCGTCCAACCACGGCTACGACCTCCCCGGTGCCCTCACCGTCACTGGCGGCCTGTTGGCGCTCGTCTACGCGTTCACCAAGGCCGGCAGCGACGGCTGGAGCTCCTCGGTGACGCTGAGCCTCTTCGCCACCGCCGGCGTGCTCCTGGTGGCGTTCGTCGCCATCGAATCCCGGGCCGCCCACCCACTCCTCCCGCTGCGCGTCGTGCTCGAGCGGAACCGTGGTGGGTCCTTCCTCGCCTCGCTCCTCGTCGGGACGGCGATGCTCGGGACCTTCCTCTCGCTCACCTATTACTTCCAAGGAACGTTGCACTACTCCGCCTTGAAGAGCGGGTTCGCCTTCGTGCCCTTCTCCCTGGGCATCATCACCGGTGCGACCGCGGCCAGCCGCTTGCTCCCCCGCTTCGGGCCGCGCATCACAATGTCCGCGGGCCTCGTCCTCGCCGCCGTGGGGCTCGCGATCTTCACGACACTCGACCCGAACTCCACCTACGTGAGCATCGTGCTCCCGGCCGAGGTGATCGTGAGCCTCGGCATGGGCATCGCCTTCGTGGCCATGAGCAGCACCGCTCTGATAGGGGTGCAGCCCGAGGACGCCGGCGTGGCCAGTGCCCTGGTCAACGCCACCCAGCAGACCGGCGGTACGATGGGTGCCGCGTTGATCAACACGATCGCGACGACCGCCACGGCGTCCTACCTCGTGACGCACGGGACCTCACCCGCAGCGTTGACCGCCGGCGCCATTCACGGCTACACGACCGCCTTCACCTTCAGCGCCATCGTGCTGGCGGTGGCCGCTGCCGTAGCCTTCACCCTCATCCGCCGGGCTCGCCACATGAGCACCGAGGCGATCGATGTGCCCATCGGGGACGCCGAGGCGGAACCGCTGGTGCTCGTCGCGACCTAGTACAGCGAAGCAGCTGGACCGGCCAGACTCGCCGGACCCGCCGTCGGCGTGAAGCAATGCAGCCGACGGTCCCGGGCGCTACTCGCTGACGATCTCGATGGCGTACTCGGGGCAGTTGGCGACGGCCAGCCGCGCTTTCTCCTCGAGCTCGGGCGGCACCTCGTCGACGATGACCGACGCCTGGCCGTAGTCATCGACGTCGAAGATCTCTGGCGCGAGGCCGTAGCAGCGCGCATGGCCCTGGCACTTGTCGGGGTCGACGCGGACTTTCATGGAAACACCACCGGAAGGACTCGGGGGCCGCGGACCTGTCCGCCGGCCCAGCTCATCTCCTCGCCCGGGGCGAGCGAGAAGTCTGGGATACGGGCCAGCCACTCTTCGAGGGCGACCTGCAACTCCATGCGGGCGAGGTTGGACCCGGCGCAGCGATGGATGCCAGAACCGAAGGCCACGTGCCGGTTGTGCTCTCGGTCCAGGTGCACCACGTCGGGATCCTCGAAGGCCTCGGGATCACGGTTGGCCGCCGGGAAATTCATCAGGACCTTGTCCCCCGCCTTCATCGGGCATCCGCCGTACACCACGTCCTCGGTGACCTCGCGGGCCATGGTCACCGGCGCGTAGGCCCGCAGCAACTCCTCGACCGCAGTCGGCATGAGCCCGGGCTGGGCGACCAGCCGTGCCCGGTCATCGGGGTGCGAGGCCAGGTGCCACAGCGACGACCCGATGGCGCTCCAGGTCGTGTCCACACCGGCGATGAGCACCAGCGCGGCCATGCCGAGCACGATGCCGTCGTCGACCGGCTCGCCTTCCACCTCGGTCGACAGCAGTTCGCTCAATAGGTCGTCGCCGGGGTCGTTGCGCCGGAGTTCGAGCTGCTCCAAGAAATAGTTGAGCAGCCCTTCGGCACCGTGCTGGCGCCTCTCGGGGTCGTCGGCGAACTCGAGCACGTCGCGCACCCACCCGGTGAAGGTGTCCGACAGGTCGGGCGAGACGCCCAGGATCTGTGCGATGACGCGCACGGGGATCTGCTGGGCGTAATCGGCGGCCGCGTCGGCGTGACCCGCGCCGGCGAACCCGTCGAGCAGGCGGCGGCATAGGTCGCGGGTGAGCGGCACGTAGCTGTCGACGCGCGTGTGCGAGAACCAGGGCAGGAGGAGACGGCGGGTCCACGTGTGCAGCGGCGGGTCAGCCGAGATCGGGGGCAGGCCGTACTCGAGATTGGGGCCCTCGAACTCCTCCGGGTCGGCGTCCTCGTCGCCGGGAATGACCGCCACCTTCTGGGAGCTGAAGTGCTCGATGTCGTGCGCGATGGCGGTGACGTCTTCGTAGCGAAGGGGCATCCAGCTGCTCTTGCGTCGGTCGGTGTGCGGAATCGGACAAGTCGCACGCAACTGGTCCCAGATGCTGAAGGGGTCAGCCAGGTACCGGGGGTCCATGACGTCGAAATCGGTGGCCCAGTCAGTTACGGGCGCAGTCTGTGTCATCGAAATCGGAACCCCCTGCCTGCGGTGTGCCGTGTGGCCCGCGCCACCCTAGTGGCCTGCTCGGAGGAGGTGAGCGGCGACTCTGCGCCGGCCCTCAGCGACCGCGCAGCGCGACCACACGCTGCGGGCGCACTGTGCCGGCACGGCAGGTTGCCGGGTTACACGACAGCAGGAGGCGAGATGCCATGACGGCCACCACTGGACAGGATAAGACCGGCGAGAGTGACGAGCCCACCGGACTTCCGCAACCCCGCGCCGGTGCGCGCTGGCGCTGGGCTTTTCCACGACGCGCCTTGGTCACCGGTGGTGCCCTCGTCGCGGGCGGCGCCATGGCCGCCGGGCTGGGCCTCGGCGTCGCCGCAGGCGCGACATCCGCGTCCGCGCCCACGTCGACCTCCAGCTCCGCGTCCTCCTCGAGAGGGGTGCCCGGCGGCACGCACGCGCCGCCGGGCAGCGGCGGGACCCCGCCCGCGGTCGGCGGGAAGATCACCGCGCTGCACGGCGACGACATCGTGGTCCAGTCGAGGGACAACTCGTCCGTCACGGTCGTCTACTCGTCCAGCACGACCTTCGTCGCCATCTCGGGTCCGAAGGCCGCGACCACCTCCTCGAGCAGCGCCGCGCTCAAGGTCGGCGCCTTCATCGGCGTCCTGGGCACCAAGAATGCTGACGGCAGCGTCACCGCGTCCTCCGTTGCGATCGGCGGGCCACCCCCCGGTGCTCCTGGAGGTCCTCCGGCAGGTGGACGGCCCGGGGCCGGGGCGCCGGCCGGGACAGCCCCGACATCGGGAGCGCCGAGCGCCTCTAGTGCGTGACACGCTCCCCGCGGCGCAGGACCTCGTACTGGCGTCCCTCGTCGTCCGCCGGGACGCGCAGCGTCGCCCCACCGGGCTCGGGACGGACCACCTCGGCCCCGCTCGGCGCGAACTGCACGATGTAGGCCTTGCGCACCTCGTCGGTGTGGTTGGGTCCGGTGGAGTGGGGCGTCAGCGAGGAGAACACGACGATGCTCCCCGCGGGCGCCGGCACCGCCACGGCATCCGCGGGTTCGTGCAGGCAGACAAAGCCGGTGTCGGAGTAGTCGTGGGCCAGCGTGCCGCGGCGGTGCAAGCCCGGCACCACCCACGGGCACCCGTTCTCCTCGGTTGCGTCGGTGAGCGCGATCCAACACGTCAGGTATTGCTGGGGTTCGACGAAGGCGTAGCCGTTGTCCTGGTGCCACGGGAAGGGCGACTCGGTCCCCGGCTTCTTGTAGACGGCCTGGTCCCAGTAGAGCCGGGCGTCGGGTCCGACCAGGTCGGCGCAGATGTCGGCGAAGAGCGACGACGACGTGAAACGGCGCAGGAGCCCGGAGCGCAGCACCAAGTGGGTCGTGAACGTGATCTCGTCGGCCCGGGCGATGAAGAAGCGGCCACCCTCCATGCCGCGCAGCGCGTCCTCCTGACGCTTCTCGAACGGATCGATGGCGTCGATCAAGGTTTCGACCTCGGCCGCGGCCAGGGCGCCCTCCAGCACGAAGTACCCGTTCTCGTCGTAGAGGCGCGCCTGCGCGCGGGTGATGGCGCGGAACGGCCCCGTGTGGTCGTGCCAGGTGAAGGACGTGTTCAATTCGTGCTCGACCGGCCCGACGGTACCGTGGTGTCCGTCCATAGCGTTGGCGCCGTGGGTGCTCATGACCCGGTGAACCGCGGTTCGCGCCGTTCGGCGGCGGCGCGCACGCCCTCGGCGAAGTCGGCGGTGTCGCGCAGTCGGAGCTGCTCGGCGCACTCGTGGTCCATAGCCAGGCGGACCGAGTCCACCAGTCCCCGGCGCAGGGTGGCGCGGATGGAGCGGACGGCCAACGGCCCCGAGGACGCCAGCTCGCCTGCGTACGCCAGCGCAACCGCCAGCAGCTCGTCCTCCTCGACCAGGCGGTCGCACAGGCCGAGGTCCATGGCCTCCTCGCCGCTGACCCGACGCCCGGTGTAGAGCAGGTCCGCCGCCGCCTGGGCGCCGACGACGGTCGGCAAGGTGACCGTCAACCCGAAGCCGTGGTGGAAGCCCAGGCGCGCGAAGTTCGCGCTGAAACGGCTCCGTGGCGTGGCGGCCCGGAAGTCGGCCGAGAGCGCCAGCCCGCAGCCGCCGCCGATGGCGGAACCCTGCACCGCGGCCACCACAGGGAGTGGCGCAGCGAAGAGCCGGAGGGCCGCTCGGTAGAGGGCGGCGATGTCCTGGCCGGCGTTGCCGGCGAAGTCGAGCCCGGCGCAGAAGTGCTTCCCCTCTGCCGCCAGGACGACGGCACGGCACCACCCCGAGTCGGCCAGCTTCTCGTAGGCGCCGGCCACCCCCTCGATGAGCGCGGTGTCGAAGTAGTTGTTCGGCGGCCGGTGGAGGGTCACCACGCCGACATGCTCGTCGTGGCGCTGGGCGGTGACATCGTCGTGGCTCATGGCTCGACGTCCTCGAGACTGCGCCAGTAGATCAGCGCATCCTCCCCCTCGACGGCGCGGGGGATCCGGCCCACTTCTTCGAACCCGAGTTTGACGTACATGGTGCGGGCCATGTTGGACTCGAAGACGAGGTTGAACACCATGGCGTCGAACCCCAGCCGGCGCGCCTCGCGCAGCGAGTGCTCGACCATGGTCCGCCCCACACCGGTGCTCCGGTAGGGCGCCGACACGAAGTAGCCGGCATTGGCGATGTGCGCCGCTCGCCCGACGAAGTTGGGCTTGAGGTAATAGGCGCCGATGAGATAGCCGCCGAAGCGGGCGACGACGACGGCCGAGGAGTGCTCGACCCAATAGTCGTCGAAGTCGTCGCGGGTGACCGGGTGCCCCTGTGGGAAGCCCTCGCCGGCCGCCACGATCCGGCTGAACGCGACGAACAGGTCGTCGTAGTCGTCGGGCTTGGCTTCCCGGATGTCGACCGGCACGTCATCCACGGTAGTGGTGGCGGTGAGCGAAAAGAATGATCTGACTGGCGATGCAACCGCTCCGCAACCGCGCGGCCGACGCGGCTCAGGCGCCGATGGCGAAGGCGTGCCTCCCGCTCCGGTACGCCGGCGCACGACCGCCCAGGTCTCTCGGCCGCGGGCTTCCCGGGGTAGCGGTCAGATCCCCCCCTCGCCGGTCGCCTCCTCCGTATCGGCGTCGGCGTCGGCGTCGGCGTCGGCCACCAGCCCCAGCTCGGCCAGCTTGGTCATGGTCCGGTGCACGTCCTCCGCGATCTCCGCCGCCTGCTCGGGGTGGGCGCGGGTCAGGGCGCGCACCATCTCGTCCAGCGTGGTGGCGCCATCGCAGAGCTCCCAGACGGTCGCGGCACTGGTGTTGAGCAAGATGAGAAGCTGGCCGACCTCGTCGTAAAGCCCCAGGTTGTCGTCGAGCTCGACGGCCGAGGAGCCGCCACGCCTCAGGGGCCGGGTGCCGCCGTTCGGCCACTCAGCCCGCATGCGCGCCCACCCCGGCCTCGAGCCCAGCCATGCGCTCCTCCACGAGTCCAAGGACGAGCGCGCACGCGGCGTCGAGCTCAGACATTGTCAGCGCGACGCATGTGCAGCGCGCGACCAACGTCCCCAGCGCCGTCGTTCCCGACCCGCCGTGTGGCAGGAGGTTGACCGCGTTGAGCGCGAGATAGAGGAAGGCATCGGTGTCCGAGAGCGGGGTCAGCGCGGTCGCGCCCCCCGGTCGTAGCGGGGCACCACCACGATGCCAGGCGCGCACGGACTCCCGATCGCTCGGCACGTGCCGGGGCCGACGGGCACCTGCCACTCCTCGCCCGACCAGTGGTGGACGAGCGGACCTGCCTCGGTCGACGGGTGCATGTCGCGCAGCACGTCGAAGCTGCCGCGCTTGATCGTGATGGGCTTGGCGTAGGGCTCGAGATGCCCGCTCGACAGGTCGAGGGCGGCGAGCTCGTCCGTCAGGTACGCAAGCCCGGCGCGCGCCAGGCCTGCCACGAGGGTCGACTTGCCCGACCCCGAGGAGCCGGGCACAAGCACGCCGGTGCCGCACGCATCGAGCGCGCCGGCATGGAAGAGGAGACGGTCGCCGCTCGCCTCGGCCGCAGCACGGTTGACGTCGCAGACCACCCATCCGACCGCGTCGTCGGGCCGCTGACCCAGCGCAATGTCCGTACCGTCGCGTCGCACGTCCACCCGGCCGGCGTCGTCGGCCGACGGTGTCAACGAGTACCAATGCTCGACCGGCGGAGCTGCCGGGGGCTCGCGCAACCCCCCGAGCACCTCGTCCACGTACCGCCCGAGCTCCCAGTCGTCGCTGCGCACCGCGAAGCGGTACGACAGCGCGCACAAGCTCGATGTGCGGTGCACCTCGGGCTCCCCTGTGCCCATCGCTATTCGGCCGGGGCCGAGCTCGTCCCGCCCGGCGCGGGCCCGGGTGTGCCGCTCGGCGCTGCCCGGCTAGGGCGACTGGCCCAGTGCTGCATGGCCCACCCGCCCGCGACCAACGCCGCGCCGACCTCCGCGTCACGCTTGAGGTCGAGACCCGTAAACGCGAGCGCCCCCGCCAAGCTCGCCCCCGGCTCCGAAGGCGCCGCGGACGCGGTCGTCGCGGGGATCGCGCCCAGATTCGCCGTGCCCTCCTCGGTGGTGCCGGACAGCACCGCGCCGGCAGCCGGCTTCGCCGTCAGGATCTCGGGGACCACCCAGGCGGCCACACCAGCGGAGGCCACGGCGGACAAGCCCGCGATTGCCTGGCGCCGCGACAAGCGCGGCGCCTCACGACCTTCGGCCGCCGCCGAGGCGACGACGCCTTCGCCACTTGATTCAACTGCCATGTCCACCGCCTGACCGGACTCCCTCGAAAGGAGTCATTTTTCAGCTCGCCAAACTGGCGGGACCGATGCCCTTCGATCTCGCCTGGATGGGGGGGTCAATGCCCTTCGATCTCGCCAATACGGGAGCGACGCGCGGAGACTGCCGCACTCCACTCCTACGCCTCGGTCACGACCCCCAAGCCGTCCTCTGCCCTCTCTTTCGCTTCTTTCGCCTTTAACCGCAATTTATCCCTTCGCCGCACACTTTCTCCATATGAATAACAATTCGACAACAAAAGTGCCTTCCGTAGGATCGAGGGCATCCCGACGCACTCCTTCGGTGTGCCCGCTCGGGGTGCACTCGTTCGGTGCCCCGCTCGGCTCAGGCGGGGCCCTGGTCGTCGCCGCCGGCCGGAGGCATGATGTCGGCATGCGTGGCGACGCACCGGAGGCAACGGAGCAGACGTCGAGACTCCTGTGGGAGTCCTGCCGCCGTGATCCCGATCCGGCCGCCGTCCAGCGTGCCCTATCCGGCGGCGCCGACACCGCCCTGGCCGTGGCGGCGGCCCAGCAGCACCGGATCGGCCCATTGCTCTGGCGTGCCCTCGGCGCGGCGGGAGCACGCGACGCGTTGGGCCCCGACGGCGCCTCGCTCGGCGCCATGGCCGACGCGTTCCGAATGGAGGCGATGCTCCTCATCCCGCGTGCCGTCGCCCTGGCTGTTGGACCCATGACCGAGGCCGGGCTCGAGCCGCTGGTGTTCAAGGGTCCGGCCGTGGCGGCCTGTTACCCCGAGCCCGGACTGCGACCGATGGAGGACATCGACCTCCTCCTTCCCGCAACCGATCACCGGCGTGCCCTCGACGCCCTGCACCGGGCGGGGTGGCACGTGGCCCGAGCCGGAGGCGTCGAGCACTACGACACGGTGCTCATCCATGACAAGGTGCCGTCCCTTTCCCTCGAGGTGCACTACGGGCTGGAGCGACGCCTCGCAGCGGGTGACCGCGCTCGATGCCGACGCGCTGTGGACGCGGCGCGTGCCGCTGGACTGCGCGGGCACGCCGGCCTTCGGGCTGGCGCAGGCCGACGAGCTGGTCGTGCTGGCTGCGCACGCAGGAAAACCGTTCCACGGATTCGTGCGGCTCGTGTGGATCGCCGACCTGGCGATGATCGTCGGCGGCGCAGCGGCACGCGGCGCGCCGGTGGACTGGGACAGTGTGTGCGCCGTGGCGAAGGAGGCGCGGTGCCTCACCATCGTCAGTGCAGCGCTCGCGCTGGCCCGACGCGTCGGCGTCGACGCGCCGTCCGAGCTGTTCCCGCTCCCGGCGCGCGGCTGGCGCGGCCAGGCGCTGCGCCAGCTCCTCTGCGTCACGTGGCCGCTGACGACACACGAGCTGCACCGGTACCGTCTCGAATTCCGCGTTGACCGACTCGTCCGCCCAGCGCTTGCGGAGCCTGGTCTCGGTCCTCGGGAACTGGCACGGCCTGCAGGTCCGCGTCCGCACCCCGGCAGACCTTTTGCGTCGTCGGCTGCGCCCGGCGCGGCCAACGGCCGCCGTCCCGCCCGGGATCTAGGCCCGGGGTAGACCCGTCGCAGCGGGTCCGCCGCCAGGCGCGACACGAAATTTCGTGGCAGTCCGTGCGGGGTACGGCAAATGAGAAGCGAGCCGCGGTCGAACGGCCGCCGACGCGGGCGATCAGCTCGAGCCTGTCGACCCCGCCGGCGATGGCGTCGTGGTCGAAGGTGGGCGCACTCGTCGAAGTACCGCCTCGATGTCGTACGTGTGGATCGCGTGCTCGTGCGGCCTCGCCTCGACGAACTCGTCGAACGTGAAGGACAGGAGGCCCATTGGGGAACGTGGCCGAAGCGCACACGGGCTTCTTGGGCTCGTTCGACGGCTTTGCGGCACATCTGCCCGCTCCTCGGTCATCGTCCGCCGTTCTCTTCGACGCCGAAACCGATCGATCCGATGCCCGGACGCACGGCCTCGATCGGATCGCGCAGGTCGTCGATGTACCCGAGCGCGTACGCGCCACGGTCGTACCCCATCAGGCGCAGTAGATCGGTCGGCAGCGTCTCGGCGACCTCACGGGGCACCGAGAGGTATTGGTTCTCCTCCTGGCGCAACCAGGCGACGTTGTAGGTGATGTTGAGCCCGATGCGGGTGTCCGCCGAGCGGTTGGCCCCCCCGCCGTGGTACACGCTGCCCGAATAGAAGAGGACCGAGCCCCGCTCCATCTGGGCGGGCGACGTGTCGTCGGGGCCGTAGACCTGCCCGTCGGGCTGGACGTTGCTACCGACGACGAGCCGGGTCGCGCCGTTCTCCTCCGTGAAGTCCGTCAGCGCCCAGATCGTATTGCACTGGACCTCGTACCCCTGCGGGAAGGGGAAGAAGTCGAAGGCCCATTGGTCCCTGTGAATGGGCTGGGCCGACGATCCCGGACCGATGGCAATCGCCTGCGTCAGGTGCAGCTGGATGTTGGTGGCATGCCCGAGGAAGGTGCGGGCCGCCCCGACCGCCAACGGGTGCATGACGAGCTCGCGGCAGGCGGGTGACCGGGCGATCAACGAGCCGGTGCGCCGTGTGCGCTTGCCGCTGAAGTCGTCGGGCCCCGTCGGCGTGGCGTCGAGGAAGGGCCGCAGCTCGGACTCGATCCGGTCGAGCAGCCCGGCGTCGGCCACGCCGTCGACGACGACCCCCCCGTCGCTGCCGATCGTCGCCGCCACCGCGTCGGGTCCCGCGTCGTGCGGCAGGTGGGCGATGGACACGCCTCATCCTCCACAACCGGTCCCACGGACCGCAAACCCCGTCGCCCACCGGTCGCGCCCGCGTGGCCGGCCTCGACCACCAGGCCGAGTTCGGCCAGCTTGCGCACGGTCTGGCGCACGTCCTGGGCGATCAGCGCCGACTCGTGAGGGTGTGCCTCGGCCAGGGCCTGCGCGATGACATCGACGCTGACGTCGCTCAGGGGCCGGGGAAAACCCGGCGCAGGAGGTCGAGCACCTCGCCGTTGGCGTCGACCGGCGGGCTGTGGTCCGGGTCCAGCCGCCCGTAGACCAGGCGGCAGAACGACTCGGCGGGCAGCTCCAGATCGGGACGCGCACCCGCGGCCCCTTCCAAGAGTTCGGCGCTCTCGGGTGTCAGCCGGACGGTGAAGTGCCGCTCCGGGTCGGTCGTGTGGACGCGGACCTCGCGCTCGTCCCCGGTGGGCGTGGCGGTGAAGCGGGCGATCATGCCGAGGTTGTCGACGACGACGGCGACGGCGTCGGAGGGCAGGCGCGCCGCGTCGTCGAACATGACCTCGATGTCCCACGTGTGAAAGGCGTGCTCGTTGAGCCGCAGCGCGAACGCCTCGTCGAAGCCCACGGACATGGGCCCGAACGAGAACGTCATGGCGGCCCGGTCGGCCACGCCGACAGCCTCCGCCGCCGACTGCAGGCGCTCGTCCTCGGCCAGACAGTCGTCCGCCTGGGCGCGGGGCGGCTTGGCGTTCCACGCGTCCCACACCGAGGGTGCGTAGTCCTCGGGCATCTCGGTGCCGTCCCCGCGTCCTGCAGGCGCCGCTCCATCAGCACGGCGCCCGAACCGAGGTGCGAGAGCACGTCGGAGACGGTCCAGTCGTCGGCGTAGGACCTCGCCTCGAGTTGGTCGACGTCGAGGCCCCCCACCAATTCGTAGAGCCGTCCGACTGAGGCCCGCAGGGGAGGAAGTGGATCGAGCACCGGCTCCCGGTCTAGCGGTCGGCGGCCCGCGCCGTCGCGAGAGCCTGCATCCACCATGCCAGGTCGTCGGCCAGGAGTGTGAGCCGCGGCTCGAGCGGCGCGAAGAGCGCCGGGTCGGCTGGGTCTTCGGCCCGGCGGACCGCGAGCAGGACGTCGGGCAGCACGTGGACGGCGTGACGGAGCGGGGCCATCTCGAACTCGACGGCGACCTCCCGCAGCTGCTCGATGGCGCGGGCGCCGCCCACGTTCCCCCACCCGACGAAGGTCACGGGCTTCCGGCGCCATTCGACGAACGTCGAGTCCATGGCGTTCTTCAACACGGCGGGATAGCCGTGGTTGTACTCCCCGGTCAGGAGCACGTAGCCGTCGGCGCGTTCGACCGTGGCCCCGAAGCGCGCCACCGCCTCGTCCTGATAGTTGCGTCCGGTGCGGGCGGGCGCAGCCTCCGCCTCGAAGAACGGCAGCGGGTGGTCGCGGAGATCGACGTGCTCGACGGTGAAGGCGTCGTGGGTCGCGAGGCGTTCGAGCACCCAGGCCGCCACGCGCTCGCTGAAACGGCCCTGCCGGGTGGTGCCGGTGATGACCTGGAGCAACACGACCTCTGCCTTCCGTACGGGGCGGGCCGATGGACCACGCCGCGGCGAACCGTAGCAGAGCCCGGGCAACAGTTAACTTGACAGCTAACTAACTCTTTGGTTAAATAGCCGGGGTGACGGCGACCATGACCGACGAGCGGCTCGATGCGGCGTTCGCCGCGCTGGCGGATCCGACCCGACGCGCCATCGTGAGCCGGCTGGCGCGGGGCGACGCCACCGTGAACGAGCTGGCCGCCCCGTTCGCCATGACGCTGCCGGCCGTCTCGAAGCACCTGAAGGTGCTCGAGCGCAGCGGCCTGATCTCGCGCCGGCGCGACGCGCAGTTCAGGCCGTGCCATCTCGAGGTGGCGGCGCTCGACGGCACGCTCGACTGGATCAGCGCGCACCGGCGCGTCTGGGACGAACGCTTCGACAAGCTCGACGCGCACCTGCACACCCTGCGCGGGAAGGCGCAGACGGGCTCCACCGGGCAGAAGCGGTCGCGCCGGCGCCGGGGGACGGCGACGTGAGCGGACCGCAGAAACCGATCGCCGCCGGGGAGGCCGACGAGCTGCACTTCACCCGCATCGTCGAGGCCCCGCGGGAGCTGGTCTTCCGTTGCATGATCGACCCCGAGCACCTGACCCACTTCTGGGGGCCCGCCGGGACCAGCGCGCCGCTCGAGCGCATTACGGTCGACGCCCGACCCGGCGGCATCTTCGAGACCGTGATGGTGCACGACGCCGACGGGAGCGAATACCCGACGAGGGCCGTGTACGACGCGGTGCGCCCGCCGGAGCTGCTGTCGTGGACCGAGCCGGGCTCGGGCATGCGGGTGACGTCGGAGTTCATCGAGCTCGGGCCCGAGCGGACCGAAGTGCGCATCCACCAGGTCCACGTGCCGGCGCCGATGCGGGCCGAAGACGCGCAGGCCGGCTTCGTCTCCTCCCTCGACCGTTTCGCGGCGCATCTCGCCGCCCTGCAGGCCCGTGGCGGCGAGGCGTCGCCATGACCGGCGCGGCCACGGCGCACGACGACGTCGCCGCCGAGTACCTGGCCCTGGCCGACCTGCTCGAGGGCTCCCCCACCTCCGTGTGGGAGGCACCCTCCCTCTGCGAAGGTTGGCGCACCCGCGAGGTCGTCGCCCACGTCACCATGCCGGTGCGCTACTCCGGGCCGGCGTTCCTGGCCGAACTGGAGGCGGCCGGCGGCGACTTCACCCGCCTGTCCAACACCGTGGCGGCGCGCGACGGCGCGTCGGCACCGGAACGGCTGCTCGCCGACCTGCGCTCGGAGGACCTGCACGGTTGGGAGCCACCCGGTGGCGGGCCGTCCGGGGCACTCACCCACTGCGTCATCCACGCACTCGATGTCGTCGAGGCCGTGCCGTTGGCGCACACCGTCCCCCCGGCGCGCCTGGCCCGGGTGCTCGCCGTCGTCGCCGACCCCGGCGCCCCCAACCTCTTCGGCGTCGACCTCACCGGCGTCACGCTGCGGGCCGAGGACCTCGACTGGTCCTTCGGCAGCGGTCCGGCCGCGGTCTCGGGCCCGGCCCAGGCCCTGGCGCTGGTGGCCTGCGGCCGCCTCCTCCCGACGGGCCGGCTCCGCGGCGACGGGGCGACGCGCTTCAGCCGCTGAAGGGCTGGGAATCCCTCCCCTCGCCGGCCCGCCAGGCGGACCAAGCCCGGTACCCGCCGACCAGGTCGGCGGCGCCGACGAAGCCCAGACGGCGCAGCGAGTCCGCGGCCAGGCTCGAGGCGTACCCCTCCGAGCACACGACGATGACGTGCTGGGCGTAGCCGGTCACCTCGGCCACTGCATGGTCGCCCTGGAGGTCGAAGCGCCACTCGAGCACGTTGCGTTCCACGACCATCCCGAACCCGAGCTCGCCCTCGGCGGCCCGCTGACGCTCGGGGCGGATGTCTACGACGAGGGCCCCGGCCGCGTGGCGCTGCTCGAGCTCGGCGGGCGTCACCCGCCCGATCCGGCTGCGCGCCTCCGCGAGCAGCTGATCGGCGGACTGCCCCGTCACCGGGAGGCGGCGGTCCCGATGGCGCGGGCGCGGGCGTCGTCGGCCCGTTGCACCCCGCGGGCCACCAGCCGGTCCGCCTGCAGTTCGAAGAGGGTCATCTCGGTCAGCGCGGGAGCGTAGACGTGCAGGCTCAGGGCATGCGCAGCCGACTCGTTTGTCACGTCGTGCACGTGGCCGACGCCGAACCCGAGCGTGGCCCCGGCGCCCAGGTCGTTGCGCCGGAGGGAGAGTCGCCCCGTGTCGTCGCGCCAGGGCACCGCCTCGACCAGCGTGCCGCTGATCACGCTCAGGGACCCCGCCGACGCGCCGTGATCGTGCAGTGTGACCGTGCCACCGGGCGGCCACGCGATGAGCCAGGCGTCGAACGCCGGCGTCTGGGCGATCAACCGCCAGGCCCGTTCCGTCACCGCGCCGGCGCCGGGCCAGTGCAGCGCCGGGGCGAGCCGCCGGGCGACGTCGGCCGGGTCGATGCTCGCAGGCATCCGGCGAGCGTACGAGATAAACCCGATTAAGTCAATCGTATTTATAGAGATAGTGCGTACGCAGCGCGCGCCCTGGTCACGACGCTGCCGATCGCCGTCCCCGGAACCGGGAGGGGCAAAGATGGCGGTGATGGACCGTCCCGGCTGCGCCGCTCCCGGCCGCCCGGGCTGTACCGTCCCGGTGCCATGAAGGTCATGGGGCGGGCCGCCGGGCGGGACGCGGAGACGGCGCCGCTCCCCCTGGCCGGAGACCGGACCCCGTGGGCCCGGCGGATGCGGTCCCTTGTCCTGGGGCCGCACGGAGGCGGCACGACCCGGCGACGCGCCTCGGACGCGGTGCGCGTCGGGACCGCGGTGGTCCTGGTGGTGGTCTGCATCCCGCTGGTCCAGGCGAACACATCGGTCGAGATCCACCTCACGGAGCTCCTCACGCCGCCACCCACCGGGGTCCGCTGGCTCATCACCGCGCTGTGGTTCCTCGGTTCGGTGGGGGTCATCGTGACACTCGTGCTGATCGGGCTGCTGGTGCCCCGGCTCGGCGCCGTGCGGCAGATGGCGTTGGCGGGCGTGGCCGCGCTGGCCGTCTGCTTGCTGATCGAACTCCTGCTGGGGCCCGCGGCGGGGCGTCCGCCCGTGACCGCGTTCTCGGACTTCGACCCACGCTTCCCTGTCCTCCAGCTGGCCATCGCCACCGCTGTTGCCCTGGCGGGGCTGCCCTATCTGAGCCGGCCCTTGCAGCACATCGTCGTGCTCGCAGTCGGGGTGTCGGCCGTCTGCGCCGTGGTCGGCGGCTACGGGCTCCCGATGGGCGTGATCGGCGCCATCGTCGTCGGGTGGGGAGCGGCCGCCGCCAGCCATCTCGCCCTCGGCGCGCCCAACGGGCTGCCGTCGGCTTCCGAGGTGACGCAGGCGGTGCGCGACCTGCGGGTCGACGTCCGCAACCTGACATCATCGGCGCGGCAGGAATGGGGGGTGGCGGCGTTCGCCGGCACGGACCCGGAGGGCCGCACGCTCGAGCTGGCCGTGTACGGGCGCGACGCGGCGGACGCGCAATGGCTGCGGAAGATCTGGCGCTTCTGCATCTACCGCGACTCGGGCTCCACCCTCGTGCTCAACCGCCTCCAGCAGGTCGAGCACGAGGCGTACCTGACCTTCCTCGCCGACCACGCCGGCGTCGTGGTGCCCGAGGTGGTGGCGGCCGGGCGCTGCGGACCCAGCCGCGACGCCGCCCTCGTCACCCGCCTGCCCGAGGGCCAGCGGCTGGCCGACCTCTCGGCGGACGAGGTGAGCGACCAGATGGTCGACGACTCCCTGCGTTCGGTCCTGGCGCTGCGCGCCGCCGGTATCGCCCACGGCGCACTGAGCCCGGCCACCGTCGTGGCGACGGGCACCGGCCCGCTCCTGCGAGACTTCCGGCGCGCCTCGTCGTCCGCCCCCACGGCGCGCACGGACCGCGACGTCGCCGCCGCCGTGGCCGCGGTCGCTGTGGTGGTGGGGGTGGAGCGCGCCGTGGCGTCGACCTGCCGGGCGCTCGACGCCGAGACGATCACGACGGTGCTGACCCGCCTGCAACGCTCGAGTCTCGACCCCGAGACCGAGCACATGGCGCGGTCGCAGAAGGGTTTCGTGCGCGCACTGCGCGAGTCGCTGGCCGCGGCCGCGGAGGTCGAGGTCCCCAAGCTGGTGGAGGCGAAGCGGATCAGCTGGCCCAACCTGCTGATGGTCGTCGGAAGCCTGGTGGGGCTGTGGCTGATCATCGGTGTGCTGACCGACGCCGCCGGCTCGCTCAGCGTCATCCGCGGCGCCGACTGGGGCTGGGTCGCCGCAGCCTTCGTCCTCGGCCAGCTCCCCGTGGTCACGGGTGCCTGGGCGCTCACGGGCGCCGTCATCGCCCCGCTCCCCTTCGGCCGTTGCGTCGCGCTCGAGACCTCCAACCTCTTCACCTCCTTCGTCGGCGGGAACGCGGCCGTCTTCACCGTCCGGGTCCGCTTCTTCCAGCGCCAGGGGCTCGACGTGCCGTCCGCCATCAGCTCGGGCGCCATCGCCGGCTCGGCCAGCTGGGTGGCCAAAGGCGTCCTCTTCCTCGTGTGCCTCCCCTTCGCCGCCGGCGACTTCCACGCGCCGACGGACACCGGACAGAACGAGGGCATCGTCTGGATCATCATCATTTCCGTCCTGGGGATCGCGATCGCCCTCGCCGTCGTGACCCTGGTACCGCGTCTGCGGCGACTGCTGGCCGAGAAGGCCCGGCCCCACCTGGTGACGATCTGGAACGACGTCAAGGCCATCGCCGTCGAGCCGCGCAAGATCGTCTACGTCTTGGCGGGTTCGTTCGGCAGCCAGATTCTCATCGCCCTGTGCCTCGGGGCGTCGCTGCACTCCGTCGGCGCCCACGCCAGCTTCGCCACCCTGATCGTCGTACTGACGCTGGCGGCCATGATCGGTGGCGCGGCGCCCATCCCCGGTGGCGCCGGGGTGATCGAGGTGGGGCTGATCGGGGGGCTGACGGCCGCGGGTGTGCCACAGGACCAGGCGGTGGCCGCCGTCTTCATCGAGCGCTTCTGCACCGCCTATCTCCCGCCCATCTGGGGCTGGGGGGCGCTGGTCTGGTTGCGGCGCAGCGACTACGTCTGAACGAACGGGGACTGGCGGCCGCCCGCTGTTCGCGGCGAGGCGGGGCAACTGCGTTGGCGGGAACAGAATCAGCAGTGAACTGATTCACGAGCGACGTCCGCACGCCCGTTGCGATGCGTCGACGTCATGATCTTGCAGATCTGCTCGCCCTCTCGGACGTCTCGATGTCGGTGGGCCACGGCGAGGTGGTCGGCATCATCGGTCCCAACCAGCGGGCAAGACCACCCTCTTCAACGCAGCATCGCGATCAGCCTCTGTGGACCGGCCCTCGTCGTCGCGGCGTCGACCGCCGGCGACCTCATGACGGCGCACCCTGCCCATGGGGGACCAGTGGCCGGACCCGTTACGAGGACGACGCGGACCTTCGGTCCAACAGCGCCACGTCTCGGCGCAGCGTGGCGACGGCGCTCCAGCCTTCGCCGCCGTACGTGTAGCCCAGCGTGTAGGCCGTTCCCAACGGGCTGTCGTCGCGGCTCGTCGGCGTGCCGCCGATGGGCTCGATGCCTGTGTCCTCGTTCCAGTCGTCCCACGACGTCACCATCACCATGGGCAGCCCGGGGTCGAGCTCGGGGATGGCCACCTCCGTGAAGAGGTGGTCGAGCGTCGAGGACGGGCCCAGGCCGGCAAGCCACTGGCGCGGCTGGGGAGGGTGGTTGGTGGCAAGACGGAAGCCGCGGTCGTTGAAGCCGGGTCCCACGTCGGGGATGACCGGGACACGGTCGTGCGTGGCATTGCGGTACACGGCCAGGAGGAACTTCTCGTCGGTCACGAGATTGGTGAGGCCGGGATAGCTCAGGAAGTCCGCGATGGGGCCGAGCGTCGGTTCGGGGTCGCCGAAGTAGAGCGTGTAGCTGGTGATGGCGTCGAACTGCTCGATGCGGTTCACCTGCGGCATGGTCGTGAGGACCGGTCCGCCCGGCGACGCCACCTCGGGCGTGACCCGCCAGTAGACCTCGTCACCGATGAAGAACGGGTCGTAGCCCCGCGCCTCGAGCACCGTGCGCGCGCCGCGAATCATGCCGGCGATGTCGCCGGTGAGGGTGCGCGTCAGGTAGAGGAAGACGACGGGCCGCCCGTCGATGCGAAGGTACGAACGGTTCGAGAAGTAGTGCTCGGCGAACGAGATCATGTCGGCGTCGAAGTGCAGCTCCATCTGGAAAGTGACCGGGGTCGACTCCCGGAGCGGGTCGAAGCCGAGGTTCCACGTCTCGTAGAACATCGCGAACTTCATCTGGTCGAGGTCGGGCGCCCGCAGAAAGTCTCGCATCGCGCCGTCGGCCTGCTGGTAGTCACGACCCGAATAGCCGGGGTCGTAGGGCCACCAGTCGACGGCGAAGAAGTCGATCCCCGCCTTGCGTGCGTTCGTGATGTCCCGTGCCGCCGTGCGCGGACTGCTCGAGTTCACGAGGGACGCTGCCGGCTGTTGCGGCGGGTCGAGGTGGGACCGCAGCGTGCCGCCGGAGAGGTTCTCGGGGTTCCACAGGTAGTAGTACGCGCCCACCAGCGGACGGGTCACGGGCGGCTGGCCGCCTCCGGTGGCCGCAGCGGCCGGGCCGCCAGGGAAGAGGAGCACGCCGGCCGCCACGGCGCAGGCGAGCGGCGTGGCGATGCACCGGCCCAGGCTTGATCGCACCCCGCGTGCCGACGATCGAGACGCCAACACGGTTCGGCACCTCAGGGAAGGGTGAGGTCAGCCCGCGGGCTGGAGTGCCACCGCCGCGTCCGGCTCGTGGCAGCGGAAGCTGAAGCTCTCTTCGACGTAGAGACGGACAACCTGGGCGTCGTGCGCGAGATACCCGATGGAGATGTCCTGCCCGGAGTCGATCTCGAAGTCACCACCGCGTAGGCTGAGTACCACGCCCCCATCGACACCGGGGGCCCACACCAGCGGGCCGCCGAGAATCTGGCGCAGGTGGTCGAGCAGGAGATGGCCGCCGTGCTCGGTGGTCTCGAAGATGCCGGTGTAGATCTCGGGGCTGAGGGCGAGGCCGTACGGCCCGCCGATGCCAGACCGGCGCATGGCGTCCACCGCCTGGGCGACGACCCTCGGGTACACCTGCATGTCCTCCTCGAACATGCAGGGCGGGTGCGCGCTGCACTCGGTGATCCCGAGCATCCCCGCGGCGGGATAGCCGTGGAACACCGAGACGTTCTCGGCGATGGCCATCTGGTGCACGGCCTCGTCGAGCTCGGGTAGCTCGATGTCGCCGGCGCCACGGTCAGCATCGTCGAGCTCCTCCCTCGACACGCTGAACTCGGCCCGCAGCTCGACCAAGGGGAGAACGCGGCGCTGCAGTGCCCGCACTCCTTCCGAGGGGCTGGCCACCTCGCCGACTCGCCCCAGGTCGGTGGCGGAGTGCCCCCAACCGTGCGGCCCGGAAAGGTCCACCAGCTTGCGCGCGGCCAGATGGGTGACGAGACGGCTCTTCGCCTCGGACTCGATCTGCTCCCACGCGCCGTCGGAGACGGGAGCCAGTTCTCGGTACAGGTGGTCCATCACTCACTCCCCTTCAGGCTGCCGATCCCGAGCGAGCCGGCCGGGGCCGGCGCGGGCCCGCCGGCGGCCTCCGTCTCCGCTTCGACCTCGGTGATCGGTTCGGTCGTGAAGAGATAGGTGCGGAGGTGGCGGTCGAGCGCGGGATCGCGCCGGCGGATCCATTCGAGCGTCATGGAGGCGTGCTCCTTCTCCTCGTCCCTGTTGTGGGCCAGGACGTCGGCCAGGCTGGCGTCCCTGGTGGCCGTGACCCGCTGGTCGTACCAGTCGACGGCCTCGAGCTCCTCGACCAACGACGTCAAGGCTCGATGATGGTCGACCGTTGCCTCGTCGAGGAGCTCTGCCGGCTCGTGCAATCCCTCGCTCCCCATCGCTGCCGATCTCCTGTTCTCCTCGGTCTCCACCGGGCCGGGCTGACACTACCCGTCACCCGTCAGTACCCGCACCGGCCGGCGGCAATCCTCGGTGCTCGAGCCCGTCTCGGTCGGCGCGCGGCGCACGACTCTCCCGCCCGCACCCTGGGTCCCAGGGGTACCGTTTGGACGCTTGGATGTGACGCCGTACATCATCGAGATCGGCGGAGCCCGACGACGCGTGCTCGTCGTCGAACCCGCCGGCACGCCCTCTGTCATGCTGCTGAGCCTGCACGGCAGCCGGTCCAGACCGGAGAGCCAGCTTCGTCTGAGCCGCATGGCGCCGTTGTCCGAGTACGGGGCCCTCGTCGCGTTCCCTGAGGGCAGCCAGCGCCTGGGTTCGGGCTTCGAGTGGGAGCTCTCGACCGACGGCGCCTTCCTCGTCGCGGCGATCGAGCACCTGCGGAAGGTGTTCGCGCCCTCAAGCTCCCGTCTCTCGGTCACCGGCATGTCGGGTGGCGCGCGCATGGCCAGCCGGTTCGCGTCGGAGCACTGTGACGAGGTCACCCTCCTCGGCGCCGTTGCCGGCCTGCGGGCTCCGTCCGCGACCCCGCTGCCGCATCCCGTGCGGGTGGTGGCCTTCCACGGGACAAACGACCGGATCAACCCGTACCCCGGCAGCGGGACGGCCCGCTGGAACGAGAGCGTGCTCGACGCGGCCGTCGGATGGGCCAGGGCGAACGGCCTCCCGACGGAGCCCGAGCAGACGCAGGTCGCGCCGGCGCTCACCCGCCTCGCGTTCGGTCCGCAGGACCATCCCGGCGCGGTGACGCTCTGGGTCTCCCGGGGAGCCGGCCACACCTGGCCCGGCTCCCGCCTCCCCATCCCGCTGCGTCTGCTCCTCGGGAGGACGTCGCACGAGATCGACGCCACCGAAGAGCTGTGGCACGTCTTCCAGGGGTCCTAAGGCGGGCGAGGAGCCCGAACCCCGAAAGAGGCCGAGCCTTGCAAAAGGATCAGGTCACCTTCGCGCCGACAGCACCGAGGCCCGCCACCCCGACCGCGTCGTCACAGTTCCCATACGTCGCCGCGCCCGTTGGCCTCGAAGGCGGCGCGCAGTGCCACCTCGTCCGTCCGGGTAAAGGGACGGAAGACGCTGCCACCCCGGTCCCGCACGTACAGGCGATCACCTCCGACGCGGTCCGACCGGAGTTTCTGGTGCACCAGCGTGCGGGTGAGGATCTTGTTGGTCGGCGTGGTGGGCAGCGCCCCGGCCACACGAACGAACCGGGGACGCCACTTCGGACTGAGATCGGCCTGCCCGTCCAGCCACGAGGCAAACGACGTCCCGTCGAAAGCGGCGCCCTCACGGAAGACCACGGCGGCCATCACCTGGTCTCCCGCGTCCGGATCGGGCACCCCGTACACCGACGCCAACATGATCTCGGGGTGGCGGGCGATCACCGTCTCGATCGGTGCCGCCGGGAAGTTCTCACCGTCGACCCGAAGCCAGTCCGAGGTCCGCCCGGCGAAGTAGACCCAGCCGTCCTGGTCGACGTAGCCGAGGTCGCCGCTCCAGTACCAGCCGTTTCTGGTAGCACGGCGCATGGCTTCGTCGTTCTGGTAGTAGCCCTCGAAGGGCCCCACGCCAAGCGAGTTGACGATCTCGCCGATGCAGCGATCGGCGTTCGTGATGCGGCCGGCAGCGTCGAACTCGGCACGGGGTAGCTCATGACTATCGTCGTCGACGACGAGGATCCCCTGACGGAGACGCCCGATGGAGGTGGGTGGACGTTGTCCCGTGCGGTCCAACGCGATGCCGCCCTCGGTGGATCCGAAGACGTCGATGATCCTCAAGCCGAAGCGCGTTGCTGCCGCGTCGACGACGCCCGGTGATCCCTCGTTGCCGAAGGCGACCCGCAGGGGGTTGTCCGCATCGTCGGGGCGGGAAGGCGTGGCCAGCACGTAGGCCAGCACTTTGCCCGTGTAGTTGAACCATGTCGCGCCGTAGTGCCGAACATCGGGGAGAAACCGCGAGGCGCTGAAGCGGCGGGCCAGGGACAGCGAGGCACCGGCCACCAGGGCCGGAGCGAAGCCGGACATCAAGGAATTCGTGTGGAAGAGCGGCATGGCGGCATATCCGACGTCGTCGGGTGTGAGCTCGAGCATCGTGGCCATTCGGTTGCCGGTGGTGAGGAGGCGGTACTGCGTGCAACGCACCGCCTTGGGAGCCGCCGACGTGCCGGACGTGAAGAGCAAGGCCCAGAGGGTGTCGACGGAGGGTTCGGAGGACGCACCCTCCGCCGCCTCCCCCGTGCCCGGCCCTGTCCGAACCTCCTCGAGCGCTCCGCCGAGCGACTCTGCCGCGGCCGGCGGATCGTCGTCGTCCGCGAAGCGATCCGAGACGAGGACGTCGAACGGCAGGTCCACACCGCCGATGGCCACACCGAGCTGCTGCTGGTGACGCGGCTCCGTGATGACCAACTGCACGTCCGTGTGCGCGATGTCGCGGCCGAGGTGCTCCCCGTGCCGGGTGTGGTTCAGCCCGGCGACGGCGACGCCCGCCAACGCAGCGCCGCACAATACAAAGACATAGTCGGGCGTGTTGTCGAGGAGGACGCCGACATGAGGGGGGCGTCCGGGCTCGAGCCGAGAGCGGAACAGCGCAGCGAAGCGCTCCGCCTCGTCGAGGAGCTCGGCGTGGGTCCACACGCGGTCCGCGAAGCGAAGCGCAGGGCGATCGGCGTAACGCTCGTCGGTGCCGTTCCGTCGCAGGAGCGACGCGGCGTTCGGCGCGGGCAGTGGCACTTCGGCCAGCGGTGGGGCGAAGATGCGGGGCGCTTCGCCGGGCATGGCGGCAGCATACCGAGCGACCCGGCCCTTCCTCGGAGGGGACGTCCCGCGGCGGACCGTTGCGCCGTAGCATGACGGTACCAAGGAAGACAGACGAGGGTGCATCGATGGGGAGCCGCGACATGGATCTCGAGAAGGTCTTGATCGGCGAGGATGGCAACGTCCCCCGTGAGCGCTACACCAGTCACGAATTCGCCCAGATGGAATTCGAGCGGCTGTGGTCGCGCGTCTGGCAGGTGGCCTGTCGGGAAGAGGAGGTTGCCGAGGTTGGTGCGTTCTGCGAATACCTCATCGGCGACCAGTCGATCCTCGTCGTACGGGCCGACGCCGACACCATCCGGGCCTTTCACAACACATGCCTGCACCGCGGCACGCGTCTCGCGGACGGGACGGGCTCCTTCGCCGACGGCTGCATCCAGTGCCGCTACCACGCCTGGCGCTACGACCTCCACGGGAGGCTCGTCGAGGTCGTAGACCGGGACGAGTTCGACCTGATCCCGTCGGACACGGGCCTCAAAGCCGTCCAGGTCGAGCGGTGGGGTGGCTTCGTCTGGATCTGCCCGGACCCCGGCGCACCAAGGTTGCTCGAGTACCTCGACCCCTTGCCGACATTGTTGGCCCCGTACCACCTCGACCGGCTCCGCATCCGCACCTATCTGTCGACCGTCCTCCCGGCCAATTGGAAGGTCGCCGTCGACGCATTCAACGAGGGCTACCATGTGCAGGGAACGCATCCCCAGCTCCTGCCGTGGACCGACGACGTCAGCCTCGAGTACGAGCCCCTCGGCCTCCACGCCCACTACGGGCGGCTACCGAATGCACGGCGCCAGCTGCGTCCGAGCCCGCGGCTCGGACTCGCCGAGGGCGAGTTCGACGAGGGTGAGATCCTCGAGAACTTCGTCCGCGGGCTGGGCGGACTGTTCTATCGAGACGAACGCGTCCTCGTCGAGGAGATCCGATCCACGCCCAGGCCGGGCGAGACCATGCTGAGTCGTTATCAAAAAGGGCGGCGTGAGCTCCTCGTTGCCCGGGGCGTGGCGGTGGAGGAGTTGGCCGACGATCAGCTGACGAGCGCAGACGACGTCTACTTCTTCCCCAACATGGTTGGACCGATCTACCCGGGGATCGCCATCATCTTCCGCGTCCGACCCAACGGCATCGATCCGGACAGCTGCATCAAGGACACCTGGTTCCTTCAGTGGCCGCTGCCCGGTGAGACTCCGAAGCGACCCGAGCGCCGTTTCTTCCCCGACTGGACCGAACGTGACTGGGGCGAGATCACGAACCAGGACTACGCCAACATGGAGCACGTCCAGATCGGGATGAAGTCCCGCGGCGGACCGCCCCTACGGCTCAACCACCGTCAGGAGAGCAACCTCCTCCACATGCACAAGACCATCGATCGCTACCTCACCGGAGCGTGATCGGTCGCACCCAGGGCGCTCGTCCCGCTGACGGACGCGGGCCGCTGCCGCCCGGCCGCCTCGTCAGAGGCTGCGATACAGTCCGCCGTCGACGGGCAGCTGGGCACCGTTGACGTAGCTGGCTGCGTTACTGGCCAGGAAGATGCAGGCCCCGACGACATCCTCGGGATGTCCCAGCCTCTTCATCGGGTTCATCTCGGCGATACGCGCCTTGGTATCGGGCGGCCAGGTGCTGGTCAGATCCGTCTCCGTCGCGCTCGGGAGCACCAGGTTCGCCCGCACCCGGGGTGCCCAGACCCCGGCGAGGCCGAGTGTCAGGGCGTTGAGCGCGGCCTTGGCCATGGCGTAGGGCAGATCGGTCGCCGTGGGGCGCAACGAGCCGACCGAAGAGACGTTGATGATCGAACCGCCTTCGTCGCCCGCCATCCGCGCGCCGATGAGGGCGCTGAGTCGGAATGGTCCGCGCGCGTTGATGGCATGGACCTTGTCGTACAGATCCTCGCTCACGGATGCCAGGTCGCCGTAGGCCGGCGACATGCCCGCGTTATTCACCAGCACGTCGCAACGACCGAACTCGCGGTAGACAACGTCGACGAGCTGGTCGCACTCCTGCCATCGACCCACGTGACATGCGACAGGGAGCACACGCCGGCCCGTTGCGCTCGCGATCTCTGCCGCCGCCGCCTCGCAGCTCTCCAGTTTGCGGCTGGCGACGACGACATCCGCCCCCGCCGAGGCGAGACCGCCCGCGATGGCTCTGCCGATGCCCCGGCTGCCGCCGGTCACCACGACGACCTTGCCGCTCAGGTCGAAGAGCTCCTCGGGTGTCTGCATGTCCGGTCGGATCTCCTCGACGAGCATCCCGCCTAGAGCCGGTAGAGCTTGACGGCGTTCTCCCCCATGACCTTTCGCTGCGTCTCGGGACGCAACGCCGCGATCTTGTCGTGAACGAGCTCGAGGGGACTCGGGTGGAGACACGTCGGGTGCGGAAAGTCGGTCTCGAACATGATGTTGTCCTCGCCCACCGCGTCGATGAGGTGCTGCAGGTCTCCCCTGCCCGTCTCGAACCAGAAGGTTGCGTACCAGTTGTCCGCGAAGTACTGCGACGGGAGCTTCTGCAACTTATGAAACCATTCGGGGGCGTTCTCCTCGAGCTCGTAGTCCATCGCCTCGAGCATGAACGGCACCCAGCCGATGCCGCTCTCGACGGACACCATCTTGAGGTCCGGGTGACGATCGAACATCCCGGAGTACGCGCTGTTCAAGAGCAGGCGCGAATTGTTCTGGAACAGCGATGCCCCGCCGATAGCCGGCTTGACGTAGTCGTCCTGGCTGGGCCAGAACGTCGTTCCGAAGTAGGTCAACGCGGTCTGGCTGGCGCCGATATGGAAGTGGACGGGGAGATCGAGGCCGGCACAGACCTCCCAGAACGGGTCCCAGGCCGGATCTCCGAGATCGGGTGCGCCCGAGTCCTGAGGGTCTGCCGTCATGTTCACCCCCCGGTAGCCCATGTCGGCACATCGCTGTGCCTCCCGGACACTCGCCTGAATGTCCCAAGCCGGCATGATCGGCATCGGCAGCAACCGGTTAGCCGACTGCTCCTGCACCTCTGCCATGGCGTCGTTGTAGAGCTCGACACAGAGCCGCAGCAACACCGGATCTTCGATCGAGTTCGCAAGGTTCTGACCGCCGATGCCCATGGAATTGGGGAACAGCACCTGGAAGTCGATCCCCAATAGGTCGTTGAGGATCAGCCGCTCCGTCGGGTCCCACGCCGCCGGGTGGACATCGCCGATCCTCCAGTCTCCACCCTGGGACGCTTGGAACGGATGCTTCTTGCCGTCGTGGTCGATGGTGCCCCCGGATCCGGCCTTTCCGAACGACGTGCCCTCGATGACCCACGTGTCGATCCCGTCGATCTGCTCGACGTGGGGCACCCGCTCCTCGTACCCCTTCGGGGCGCGGCGGGTGAAGAGGTCGTGGCGCTCCGTCATATGGGAGTCGGCGTCGACCACCCGCAGCTCCTCAGCCAGTTCGAGCACCCTGCACCTCCCCACCAGTCTCCAGCCACTCGGCCCGTTCAACCTACCCGGCTGACGCCGGTCGAGGGCGCGGGATGGGTCCCGTCGCGCGTGGCACTTTCGATCGTTCCCGCTCCTGATCAGGTACGTTTGTCCCATCTGCTAGACCTCCGACTGCTAGTCAGACGCGGACCCCGGAAACACGCACACCATGACGTCGCCAATCGTTGAAGCTGAGCTGAGACCACAACTCCCTCGGATTGCGATCTGAATGTCCGCGCCACCGCCGCGACCCGAACCGGCGTTCGACGCTGACGCGGTCCACGCCAAATACCGTGCCGAGCGCGACAAGCGCCTTATCGAGGGTCGCTCCGACATCCGCGACCTCCGAACCGACGAGCACTTCTCGCGCTATCGCGAGGACCCCTTCACCCCGGCCATCGAGCGTGAACCGGTCACGGACGAAGTCGACGTCGTCATCGTGGGAGGCGGGATCGCCGGTGTCTTGGTCGGCGCCAACCTCCGAAAGGCCGGCATCGAGCGGATCCGCATCGTCGACCAGGCCGGTGGCATCGGGGGTACCTGGTACTGGAATCGCTATCCCGGTGTCATGTGTGACGTGGAGTCGTACATCTATATCCCGATGCTCGAGGAGTTCGACTACATCCCCACCCGGCGCTACGCCTCCGGAGACGAGATCCGGGGCCATCTCGAGCGGATCGCCGAGCGCTACCGCCTGGAGGAAGACGCACTGTTCCATACAGGGGTCACCCGCGCAGAGTGGCACGAAGACCTGGCCCGGTGGCGCATCCATACCGATCGGGGCGACCAGGTCGACTGCCGCTGGTACGTCTTGGCGGTCGGCATCCTCAACCTCATGAAGCTGCCCGCCATTCCGGGCATGGAAGATTTCGCTGGCCACTCGTTCCACACCGGGCGCTGGGACTACGAGTACACGGGTGGCGGCGCCGACGACGAGCTCACCGGATTGCACGACAAGGTCGTCGCCCTCCTCGGCACAGGAGCGAGCGGCATCCAGTGTGTGCCGCCATTGGCCGAATCAGCGAAGCACCTCTATGTCTTCCAGCGCACCCCGTCGGCCATCGGCGAACGGGGGAACCGCCCCACCGAAGCCGGTTTCGGCGAGGACTTCGAGCCGGGTTGGCAGCGGGCCCGCATGGACAACTTCCAGGCCATCATGTTGGGCCACACCGTCGAAGTCGACGAGGTGGACGACGGGTGGACGCACAACTACGCGGCGGTCAACAATCCCCGGGTCCGCGAGGGCATGACGGGCAAGGAAATCCACCGCCGCGCCGAGGCGATCGACTTCGAGGTCATGGAGGCGCACCGTCAGCGAGTCGACGAATTGGTCCACGACCCGGCCATGGCCGGGATCCTGAAGCCGTACTACCGGTACATCTGCAAGCGTCCGTGTTTCCATGACGAGTACCTGCCCGCGTTCAACATGCCCCGCGTCACATTGGTGGACTGTCCCGGCGGCATGGAGCGGATAACCGAGAAGGGCCCGGTCGTGGGTGGGAAGCAGTATGAGGTCGACTGCATCATCTACGGCACGGGATTCGAGGCCGAGCGCACACCGCTCTACCGTCGGGCCGGCCACGAGGTCGTCGGACGGGACGGCGTGACGCTGGCCGAGAAGTGGGCCGACGGCCCGCTCACGCTGTTCGGCATCATGAGCCGTGGCTTTCCCAATTTCTTCGCCACACCTGCGCCGACACAACAGTCCGTCGTCACCGTCAATTACACGCAGCTCGCGGTGCTCGGTGCGGAGTTCATCGGTCGCGCGGTGGGTCTGCTCCACGACAACGGCGTGGAGGTCTTCGACGTGAGCGCCGAAGCCGAGCAGGCATGGGTGCAAACGATTCTCGACGACTTCGTGGACGCGAGCGGCGTCATGGCCGCCTGTACCCCGTCGCGAATCAACAACGAGGGTCATCCCGAAGACGTGAGCCCTCTCGCGGGAAATTACGGAGGGCGATTCGGCGACTGGTTCGGTTACCGCGAGCTTCTGGAGCAGTGGCTCGAGGACGGCGGCTTCGAGGGCCTGGAGCTCGACGTCCGATCCAGCGCGCCGTGAGCCCTCGCCGGAGAGTAGCCGTCGTGACGGGCGGCGGCGGCGGAATCGGAGCGGCGATCGCCGAAGCGCTGGGCCGTGGTGGTTGGTTCGTCGTCACCGTCGACCCCCTCGTCACGCTTGACGGCACCGAGGAGCTGCCACAGGCCGAGGAGACCACGGCCGGTCGGATCGTTGCGGCCGGCGGAGAAGCCCGCGCCTCCGCAACCTCCGTCACCGACGGCGAGGCGGTCCGCGGGCTGTTCAACGAGCTGGTCGACGAGCGGGGCGGGCTCGACGCGGTCGTCAACGTCGCCGGCATCACGCGCCAGTCCTACTTCGCCCGGGGTACCGAGGAGGACTGGCTGGCGCTGCTCTCGGTGCACCTGGGGGGCTACCTCAACGTGCTCGGTGCCGCCTTGCCACTGATGGCAGCTGTGGGACACGGGCGCATCCTCGGTGTCACGTCGGGATCGGGATGGCGGGCAGCCGACGCCGGCGGCTACAGCGCAGCCAAGCGGGCGGTCGCTTCCCTCACCTGGCAGCTGGGTCGCCAGGCGCCGCCCGGGATCACCGTCAACGCGTTGTCCCCTATCGCCAACACCCGGATGGTCGCGGCGGCACTGGAACGCGCCCGCCAAGAGGGACGCATGGGGGGCGGGGGCGGGTTGGCGCTCGACTCCATGCCGGGACCCGAGAACCTCGGCCCTTTGGGCGCCCACCTCGTGAGCGACGGGTTCGGCTGGTGCACCGGCCAGGTGTTTTTCGCCGGTGGCCCGGAGGTCGCGGTCGTCGACCAGCCCCGGCTGCTCGAGGTGGTTCGCACCGACAGCGTGGCTTCTCTGCACGCGGTCCTCCAGGCCGTGATTCCCCGCGCCTTCGTGAGCGCAGAGGCCAAGCAGGCGACACAGGGCGGGAGCAATCCCCGGTTCGGGTCGATCTTCGGCGAAGCCGGCGCTGCCGGCAGCCCGGCCACGGGCGAGGTGCGCTCGTGTGCCGTCGTCGGGGATCGGCCCCGCCTTACGGAGTCGCTCGTCGCTGCACTCGAAGCCCGCTCCATCACCTGCCACCTCGTCCAGCCGGAGGACGGCTTCGATGGGGCGGCCAACGCCCTGCGGTCCGTCGGCGACACGGCAGGCCCGGTCGACGCCATCGTGATCGCCCTCGCGGGTCACCGGCGCGCTGCACCTTCGACGGCCGGGTGGAAGGGCATCCTGGCCGACCACCAAGGGATCACGGACTGTCTGCACGCCGACGCGGCTTGGGCCCGGGCGGCGTCCGACTACGCCTCCCACGTCGGCCGTCCGGTTCACCTGGTGAGCCTGACAGACGCCACCAGCCCGGCGGGCCGCAGCCGGGCGCAGGCCGCGGTGCAGCTGGCACGAGCCGCGGCAAGCGGGACGGGCGGGCGGGTCATCGCCTACGCAGCGGGCATCGAGGCGACCGACGACGAGGCGCGGGAGCCGGCCAGCGCGCTCGTCGCCCACCTGCTCGGCGACGGCGAGGCGGCAGCGCTGGCCGGCGCGGAGCTGGTCGTGGGTCGCGGATGGATCGGACTGCGGAGCCACCCACGTCCCACGGGCACCGTCACCTACGGCGGACCGGCCGTCCCGCCGTGGTTCGACGTCACGGTCGAAGAGATGGTCGGTGCGGCCAGCCCGCGGCAAGACAAGGCAGTGTGATGGAGTCCCAGCCCACCCGCATCATCGATGCGCACGTCCACTTATGGGATCCCGCCCGCACGGACTGGTATCCTTACCTGTCGGGTCCACCGCAACACGGCACGGGCGATGCGTCGAGGATGAACCGTCGCTTCGACATCGACACCTATCGGGCCGAGACGGCCAAGTGGAACGTCGAGAAGATCGTCAATGTTGCCGCAGCCACGGGCCGTCACTCGGTCGACGAGACCATTGCGCTCGACCGCAACGCCGAGGCGAGCGGCGGGCCGGACGCCATCATCGGTGGGCTTCCCCCGACCGAGACGGCGGCCGACGCCGTCGAGCTCCTCGACCGCCAGATGACCGCACCCCGCTTCCGAGGGATTCGTCCGATGGGTCCTCTCGGGAAGCCCGTTCCCGAACCCGAAGTGCTGCGCGCGCTGCAAGAGCGGAGCCTGGTCTTCGAGCTCATGGCTCATCCCGAACACCTCGAGGCAGCGGCGGCGCAGCTCGCGGGCTTCGGCGATCTCATGATCGTCATCGAGCACACCGGTTGGCCCCGCAACGACTCAGACGAGGAGTACGCCCTCTGGCGGAGTGGCATGGACGCATTGGCGGCGCTCGGCGACAACATCGTGTGCAAGCTCTCGGGTCTCGCCATGCCCTTTGGGTCCATGCGAGTGGATGTTCTCGCACCGTGGATCGAATACGCCGTAGAGGCCTTCGGGGTCGACCGGTGCATGTTCGCCAGCAACTTTCCCGTCGACTCGATGGGGGGCAGCTTCGACGACCTCTACGCAACGTTCAGCGCAATCACGACGGGCCTCGATACCGAATCCCGCGACCGGCTCTTCGCGGGCACCGCAGAGCGCGTCTACCGCTTCTAAGCGCAACTCCGCGTGGGAGTCGGGCGCGGGCCGTCCTCTCACCATGTAGGAGAGCGATTGCGCATGCGGGGCCACGCACCGCGCCCGAAGAGGCGCATGGCCAACGCGAAAGGCGTCCGCGCCCTCGGCGAGGCGGTCGATCGAGCACATGAGCCTCGAGCGCGTCGCGGGCGGGGAGACCCGCTCGGGAACGGCGTCGTTCATGGCTCTGTCTCGTCGGGGTGGCCGCGGCCGCGACGGGTCCCACTGTCCATCAAGACCCCGCCCTTGTATTCATCCGGTGCCAGAGCATCCGAGCCCCGCGCCGCCCGCGACAGTAACCCCGAGGAACGAGCGCCCGGCAGCTCCCACTCCCAGGGGCCGCGCACCGGTGCGCGCTCGGGTGATCGCGGCGCCGTTCGATCCCACCCCGTGCTGGCGATGGAAGACGGTGACGAATCCGTCACGCGCTGATCGCTGTGGCGGCCGCGCCGACCTCGCGCTCCCCTTCCCCGTACGCATCCACGCTGCCGAAGCTTTCGCCGTCGCACGGCCACCCGTCGGCGACGCGCTCCACGATCGATTCTTCCGGCACTGCCGCGGTCGCGGGCGACCGTCGCACACCGAAGACCACGATGGCGAGCGCGCCAACAGCGAGGAGGACGGCGACCCTGAAAACGTCGTCGAGTGCATGGACGGCCGCCGCCGAGGTCGCCCCGGGCACGAGTTGGGCACGTCCCGCCAAGGAGTTGAACACGGTCACCAGGACGGCGAGACCCACAGCTGCACCGAGCTGCTGGGACACGTTCACCAGTCCCGACGCCGCTCCTGCGATCTCCGGCTCGACATCAGCCAGAGAAGCAGAGGTGAGCGCAACCAGCGTCATGCCGCTCCCGCCGCCGATGAGGACGAGGCAGACCACGATCTGCGCGTAGGACGATCCTGAGCCCACCCGCGTGGCGAGGACGAGCCCCGCGATGGCAATGGCGTTGCCCAGAATCATGACCGCCTTCTCGGGCAGGCGGCGGAGCAGGACACGGCTCGAGAGTTGCGACGCCAGGAACACCGATGCGGGCATGGGCAGGAAAGCCAGCCCGGCGCGCAGCGGACTGTATCCCTGGACGTCTTGTAGGAACTGGGCCATGAAGTAGAAGAGGCCGTAAAAGCCGGCGTAGAGCAGCGCGCGCGACGCGTTGGCGGAGTTGCGCGTGGCGTGCGCCAGGAGCCGCAACGGGAGGATGGGCTCCTCCATCCGCGCCTCGTGGTGCAAGAAGTACGCCAAGAGGACCGCGCCGCCGCCGAGCCCCACAATGGTGAAGGGGTTGGTCCATCCCATCGACCCCGCTTCGACAAGTCCCAGCACGACTCCGGTGACGCCGAGGGTGCAGGAAAAGGCGCCGGCCAGGTCGAAGTGGCCGCGTTGACGCTCGGTCTCCACGAGGACCATCCGGCCGAGCAGCCAGACCGCCAGACCGATCGGGACGTTGACGAACATCACCCAGCGCCAAGAGACCAGCTGGGTCAGCAGGCCGCCGGCCACGAGTCCGGTGGCCCCGCCGGCAGCCGACACCGTGGTGTAGAGGCCGATGGCACGGACCCGCTGCGGTCCTTCCGGAAAGGCAGTGGTGAGGAGGGAGAGGGCGCAGGGAGCCGCGAGCGCCGCGCCCAGGCCCTGGACCGCTCTGGCCCCGAGGAGCGCCCACCCCGTGATCGCCAGACCGCCGACGAGTGAGCTGACGGTGAAGACGGCGATGCCGAGCAGGAACACCCTGCGGCGACCGAACAGGTCGCCCGCCCGTGCTCCCAGGAGGAGGAAGCCTCCGAACGTGAGGATGTACGCGTTGATGACCCACGACAGGGCAGTCGTGGAGAAGCCCAGGCTCCGCTGTATGTGCGGGAGGGCGACGTTGACGATCGTGGCGTCCAACACGACCATGAGCTGGGCGGTGAGGATGACCCCGAGGAGGACTGAGGCGCTACGGGGAGGCCACGCGGGCCGAGGACCAGGAGAAACGTGCGCTGCGGGCGAGGGACCCCCGGTGTTCGGGCGCGTCGGGGTTAGGGAGGATTGGGGCATTGACTACGACCTTTCCGCTGCTATCCTGAGAAGCGGAAGCTTCCTCCGGTTAGTATACGGAGGGCTCCTCCGTTTAGCAAGCCGGTTGGAGAGAAATGATGGCGACGCAGAAAGGCAGCGTTGTGGCGGGGGCGCAGGGTGGCGCGACTGAAGAGGACGTCCGACCCAAGCGCGCCGACGCCCGACGCAACCGTGCGCTTCTCGTCGCATCGGCACGGGAGGTGTTCTCGGAGCAGGGCACCGCGGCCTCGATGGAGGCCATCGCCAAGGAGGCCGGGGTCGGAGTGGGCACGCTCTACCGGCACTTCCCCAACCGCCTCGACCTCGTCGAGGCTGTGTACCAGACCGACGTGGAGGAGCTGTGGGTCACGGCACAGCGGGTCGTGAGGGAGCTCGATCCCTGGGCCGCGGTCGAGGCGTTCTTCGACGCGTTCATGCGCTACGCGCGCACGAAGCAGGCGTTGCTGGGCGAGCTCCAGCAGGCATTCGAGAAGAAGCCCGGGTTCAGATCGCAGGCTCGAGAGCTCATCGAATCCTCTTTCGACATCGTCATCGACCGGGCGAAGCGCGCCGGGGTCGTGCGGGGGGACGTCGATGGTTCCGACGTAGTGCAGTTGGTCAGCCCGATCTGCACCAATGGGTCCCTCGCTCCGGAGCAGCGCGCCCGCCTGCTCGGCATGATCCTCGACGGGATGCGCGTCCAGGCGGCACGTTCAGCCTCCGTGTGAGCTGACGCCGGATCGTACCGACGGCGCCGAACCGAACAACCCGGCCCGCGGTGTGACCCGCTCAGGACGGTCTGAGCCGTCAGCATCCTGGCCGAGAACGTGCACACGCTCGTGCAGGGGGCGGCTGCGCGCGCACCCAGGGCCTGTACCGTGACTGAGCATGGGTGATGCGCCAAGGTTCGGACGCCGGGCCCTCCTCGCCGGCGCCGCGGCAGGAGCGGCGTGGGCCGGTCTGGGCGCGGTGGGTTCGGCGGGCTCGACCGAGCGAGGGTCCAGGCGCCTTGTGGCCGGGGGGTCCTTGCGCCGACCGGACAGCCTGCCCCACCCGCACCTCCCGGCCGGGACGGACACCCTTCCGGCCGTCGAGCACGTCGTCATCCTCATGATGGAGAACCACTCGTTCGACGACCACTTCGGGCGCCTCGGTCGTGGAGACGGGCTCAAGGTCGCACGCGACGGCACGCCCCTGAACTACAACCCGGCGCCGGACGGCGGCTACATCCTGTCCTATCCCATGCCCAACACCGCTACACCCGAGGACTCCCAGATCGGCCAGAATTGGAACACCTCGCACCTGTGCTGGGACCACGGCACCAACTCGGGGTTCGCCCGGAACTGCGGACCGGCGTCCATGGGACACTTCACAGGGGATCAACTCCCCTTCTACTACTCGCTGGCGACGCAGTTCCCCATCGGCGACCGCTACTTCTGCTCGGTCATGGCGCAGACGTATCCAAACCGTCGGTTCCTGATCGCCGCCACCGCTCTCGGCGACGTGGCGACGAACATCACCGGCATCTCATCCAAGGATGCGCCCAACGGGACAATCTTCGACCGGCTGGACTCGTACCACATCACCTGGAAGGACTACTTCCCGGACGCACCAACGGCTGCCCTCTTTCTCCCGGAATACAGCGCCAATCTCTCGAACGGCCGCTTGGCTCCGATCAACGAGTTCCTTGCGGACGCGGCGGCCGGCGCACTGCCGCAGTTCTCCCTGGTCGACCCCTATACGAACTATTCCGAGGAGGACGGGGACATCTCGATCGGCGAGGCATTCGCTGCACGCATCATCAGCGCCGTCCTGACCTCCCCCAACTGGTCCCGGACGGCCATGTTCCTCGTGTACGACGAGCACGGGGGCTGGTACGACCACGTTCCGCCCCAGCCAGCGCTACGACCGGATGACGTCCCGCCTGAGATCACGGTTCCTCCCGACCAGCCCGGCGCCTACGACTACACGGGTTTTCGGGTTCCGTGCGTGGTCATCTCGCCCTTCGCCAAGCGAAATTTCGTCTCACACGTCGTGCACGAGCACACCAGTCTGCTCAAGTTCGTCGAATCGAAGTGGAACCTGCCGGCCATGACCTATCGCGATGCCAACGCGCCCGACATGTCGGAGTTCTTCACCTTCGCCGGGCATCCACCGTTCGCCGCGTCCGCCAGCGCTCCGTGCGCCACTGAACCCGTTCACAGGGCCCCTCCCGGCGAGTTCGAACTCGCCGGGGTTCCACGCCATCGCCACCGGCGTGCCAGCGGCCAGCCTGCCGCCGGCCAGGTACCGCGTGGACAAGCCGCCCCGTCCCTGAGCGAGTCGTCGAGGCCACGAGGCGTCGACCACAGTCGCACTGCGCCCCCGTCCCTGCGTGTCGAAGCGCGGTCGCATCAGGACCACCACCCGGATCTTGACCGATCGCCTTTTCGGGTCGTAGTCTGACATGAACTTTCGTCGTCCCTCAGCCTCGGGAGGCAACTGTGCGCGACGTCTACTACGACCAGTACAGCGTCGAGATCAATGCTGACCCCTATCCCGTCTATCGACGACTCCGCGAGGAAGCGCCGATCTACTACAACGACACACACGACTTCTTCGCCGTAAGCCGGTTCGAAGACGTGGAAAAAGGTCTCCTCGACGCCCAGACCTACATCTCCGGAAAGGGGGCAATCCTGGAGGTCATCAAGGCGGACATCGAGATGCCTCCCGGTGTCATCATCTTCGAGGATCCCCCGACCCACACCATTCACCGTCGTCTGCTGTCGCGCGCCTTCACGCCGCGAAGGGTGGCTGAGCTCGAGCCGAAGATCCGTGAGTTCTGCGCCCGCAGCCTCGATCCGCTCGTGGGCGCCGACCATCTTGACTTCATCGCCGATCTGGGCTCGCAGATGCCGATCCGCGTCATCGGCATGCTCCTGGGGATCCCAGAAAGTGACCAGGAGGCAGTCCGAGACCATGTGGACGCCAACCTTCGCACCAACGAGGGTGAGCCGATGAAGGTCACGGAGAACTTCGCGACGGGGGCAATGTTCGCGGACTACGTCGACTGGCGGGCAAAGCATCCTTCGGACGACATCATGACCGAACTCCTGCAGGTCGAATTCGTGGACGAGACCGGGACCGTCCGGAACCTCACCCGAAACGAGCTTCTGACCTACCTCGAGGTTCTGGCCGGCGCAGGCAACGAGACGACGACCCGTCTCATCGGGTGGAGCGCCAAGGTGTTGGCAGATCACCCCGACCAACGGGCGCAACTCGTGGCGGACCGTTCGCTCGTTGCGAATGCCATTGAGGAGATCCTCCGATTCGAGTCGCCGGCGCCCCACGTGGGAAGGTGCATCGCGCGTGAGGACCTCATCGTGCACGGCATGGAGATACCTGCGGGAAGCGTGATGCTCTTCCTCATCGGCTCCGCCAACCGGGACGATCGACGCTTTCCGGACGGCGACACATTCGACATCCGACGAAGGGACGGACGGCACCTCACGTTCGGCCATGGGATCCACCTGTGTATGGGATCTGCGCTGGCCCGGATGGAAGGGTGTATCGCCCTCGAAGAGGTACTCGCACGCTTCCCCGAGTGGGACATCGACCTCAAGAACGCCCGGCTGTCCCCGACCTCCACGGTGCGGGGGTGGGAGACCCTTCCGGCGTTCATCGGATAGGGCAACGTTGACCATGCCGGCCTCCCAAAATCCGACGCCGCGTCACTACGACAGCCCCGTGCGGCGCCAACGCGCTGTCGAGACCCGTGAACGCATCCTCACGGCGGGCTGTCAATTGTTGCGACGGTCTTCCGTGCGGGACTGGCGCGCGCTCACGATTCGCGGCGTCGCCGACCAGGCGGGGGTGAACGAGCGAACGGTCTACCGCTACTTCGGCAACGAACGGGGACTCCGAGACGCGGTGATGCATCAGCTGGAGCAGAAGGCTGGAGTGGATCTCGAAGGGATGCGGCTCCAGGACATCGCCGCGGTCGCAGCCCGCATCCTTTCCCACGTCTCCTCGTACCCGCTGCGGCCCAAGCCCCGTCTCGATCTGACGCTCACCGATGCCAACGTCCGGCAGCGCAACGCCCTTTTCAGCGCGCTCGCCGACTCGACGACCGAATGGTCAGAAGCGGACCGCGTCGCCGCTGCCGCGCTTTTCGACGTGCTGTGGAGCGTGGCGACGTACGAACGACTCGTCTCGGACTGGGAGATGAACCGCGCCCAGGCGATTCGGACGGTCACCTGGGCGATCGGCCTGGTCCAGGACTCGATCTCCCGGGGACAGCGGCCACCGTAAATCGTTCACCGGCGGAGGGTCGACGCCACCTCGGTCCGGCTCTTGCGGCCATTCGGCCCACGCGAGCGTGCAGCGCGAGTCCCGACCTCTTCGATCACCTCACTCGAGCGTTCGACGTCGAACTCGTTCCCGCTCGCCCGAAGGTCGGCCAGGAGATCGACGAGCTGATTTCGCTGTCGCTCGGACAGACCAATCTGTTCGTACACGGTCGCGTTCAGATCTCGCGTCGCGTCCATGGCCGCCCTGCGGCCGCGTGGAGTGATCACAGCGAGCGTCGTGCGGGCGTCTGAGGGATGGGGAACCCGTCGCACGAGCTTCTCGTCCTCGAGCCGGTCGATGATGTTCGTGACCGTGGCCGGGGGGATGCGAAGTGTCTTACTGATCCAGCTGAGGGTGAGGGAGGACTCCGGGTCGGTTGCCAACCAGGTGAGGACCTCGTACCGGGCGAACGTCAGGTCGTGGCTCCGCATCACGCCGTGCACCTGGTCGTTGAGGAGCTGGTAGGAGCGGAGGATCGCGGTGAAGACAGCCATGCCCGAGGCAGCTTCCGGGTCCCAGTGCTCCAGCCACACGCGACGCGAGGCCTCGACGACATCGAACGGAGCCGCCTGGAAACCCACCCCGGAAGGATACGACATCCGCGAGTCGCTCTTACGTGTCGGTGAGCCAGCCACCGATGACCCTGTCCGCTTCGAGCGCCTGGAACTCGGGCCGAGTCAGGCCGATCTCCCCCAGGAGCTCCTCATTGTCCTCGCCGAGCAGTGGCGCGTGCCGCTCATGGAGCCGCTCCGGACCGCGGGAGAACTTCATGGGGAGGGTGCTGTAGCGAGAGGATCCGATGACCGGGTGGTGCACGTCCTCGAAGAACTTACGGAACGCGAGCTGCGGGAGCTCCGGCTGCTGATGCGGCTGGGCAACCTTTCCTACCGGCACACCAGCACCCCACAGCTGTGCGACCACCTCGTCTGCCGACCGCTGCCGGCACCACTCCCCGAGCCATGCGTCGATGCTGTCCTGCTCCCGCACGCGCCCCGCAGCGATCTCGAGCGCCGGGTCGGCGGCCCAATCCGGTTGGCCCAGTACCCGGCGAAGCGATCTCCATTGTTCGTCGGTGGCCACCGCGATCGCGACCCAGGAGTCGTCGCGGCCGTGCTCGTCGGGTCCGGCTGCCTTATAGAGGTTCTGCGGTGCTGCGTAGGGTCCGCGATTTCCCTCACGGCTGAGGAGCGCGCCGTAGGCGGAGAACTCGATCGCTTGCTCGGCAGCGACGTTGACCGCGGCGTCAACCATGGCGGCCTCCACGAGGCCGCCTTCGCCTGTCCGCTCACGGTGCTCGAGCGCCAAAAGCAGCCCGAACAACGCGTGCAAGCCGGCGTTGGCGTCACCAACGCAGTACGGCTCGAACGGGAGAAGATCGGGATGGCCCGTGAGCCATGTGAATCCAGCAGCGTCTTCGATGACGAACGCGAACGCGGCTTGGTCACGCCACGGCCCCTCGAGCCCGAAACCGGGCATCCGGACCATAACGAGACCGGGGTGATCAACCCGTAACGACTCGTAGTCGAGACCCAGCTGGTCCAGTACACGCGGCGTGTAGTTCTCGATCACCACGTCGCATGTTGCAATGAAGCGGCGCAAGAGATCGAGGCCGCGGGAATCGCGGAAATCGATCGTCATGCTCTTCTTGTTGGTGTTCAGGGCAGCGAAGATCGGCCCACGCTCCCAGAACCGGTCCTCTGTCTGGGGCACCCCACCCACGAGGCGGGCCCCGTCGGGCCGTGTCGGTGATTCGAGGTGGATCACTTCCGCCCCGAGGAGCGCGAGCACATGACTGGCGAGCGGACCGGCCCAGTACGCCGTCATGTCCAGGACACGCAACCCATGGAACGGGAGCCCAGGTCGCTCGGCTGCGGTTCCCCGCCGATCGCGTGCTGCCGCGCTCGATGGCCGCCTCGAGTGCGTGCTCTCCGAGAGCGGGGGCCGGCTCGGGTGGCCGCAGGCATGCTGCCCCCAGCCGGAACGGCGGTCGCGGATTCGCCACGCCGTCCCGCGGATTCATGACGTAGGTGCCGCGGGACCGGAAGTGGTCGAACGTCGTGACGTTCGAACCGTTGGCGATCGGTGCATTGGGGATCCGGAAGGCCGACGCCAGGTCGAGCACCTCCTCGACGGTGCGCTCCGCGATCCATCCGTCGATCGTCGGGGTGAGCGCGGTGCGATCCAGGAAGAGGGACGGATTCTCCGTCCACTCGGGGTGTTCGACCATGGCACAGAAATCGAGCCACTGCTGGCCGGTCCCGCACCCCAGTCCGACAAGGCCATCGCGGGCGGCCCCGACGCCAGGGGTCGGCACGAACCGGCGTCGCCGCATCGGTCGCCCGAGCTGGTCATTGAAGGTCACCGGGTAGTAGGTCAGGCACATCGCCAATGTTTCGAGCATCGACACGTCGACCAATTCCCGCCCGAGCCGGTGCGCCGGCCCGCAGCGAGTATGCCGATGGCCGCAAAGGTGCCCGCGAGCCACTCCCCGATCTGGCCCCCAACGAACACCGGTGCACGGTCTGGTCTGCCACGTGCGAGTCCGATGATGGCTCCCGACCACGCTTGGAGCGTGAACTCCGTGGCCGGGTTGTCGCGCCACGGGCCTTCGAGCCCGAAGGGAGTGATCGACGCGACGGTCAGGTGCGGATGCATCCGAAGGATCTCGCACGGTGCCAGTGCGTCGTGTTCTGCGACGCGTGAACCCCCTGACCAGACGATCGCGTCCGCGGTGGCCACCAGCGCCTGCAGCGATTCGAGATCGCCTGGGTTCTCGGCGTCCACGACGATGCTCTGCTTCGACGTGGAAAGGAAATTGAAGAGCGCACCGTCGGCGTCGGATGGGATCGCCGCCCCGGAGGCCGACCATCGGCGCAGCGGATCGCCTTCAGGCGGCTCGACCTTGATGACCTCCGCCCCTCCGTCGGCGAGCAGCTTCGTGCAGTACGCGCCGGCGATCCACGTGGAGAGGTCGATGACGCGGAGCCCGCGCAGTGGCGGTGGGGCCCGCGTGCTACTCGACGCTCCCGCCCGGCCAACTGTCACCGGTCGTCGGTCTCGGTCTTTCGGCGACCGGATCGGCTCAGCCGCCACTCGGGAGGAAAATGGCTGTCGTTGTCTTTCACGGCGAGATTCAAGCCAGCGTCCATCGTCTCCTGGCTGAGCGTTGCCCGCCTTCCATCGTGATCGTCTCGGAGCATGCCGCCCATGGACTCGAGCCACGCACTGAGGAGGCTGCCCATGTACTCCCCCTGGTGCTGCTTCATCACCTCGAAGAACACTTTTTGCATGAACACGGTATCGGTGGGCCGGGTGCGTGCGCAGGCAAGCGCGTACTTCTCGACCTCTGCTTCAAGCTGATTGCGCGGCACGACGCTGTTCACGAAATTGCAGTCATACATCTGCTCGGCGGTGAAGGGCCGGCCAGTGAACACCATTTCTTGGAATTTGCGCAATCCCATCATCATCGCCCACTGCCACATGCGTGGTGCGTAGCCGACATAGCGGAAGGCGGGATGGCCGAAAAGGGCGTCGTCGGACGAGATGACGAGGTCGGCGTCTGCAGCTTGGTAGAAGTGCCAGCCGTAGCAGTAGCCCTTGACTTCGAGGATGCTGATCTTCTTGAAATCCTGAAGGCTGCGGCAACCCGACCTGGTGTTGCCGTACCAGTGCAGAAGAGATGCCCCGGCGCGGTAGGAGCGTGCGTTCGGCATCGTGACGTCGTCCTCGCCCTCGAATCCGAATTCCTCCTGCAGGGCAACGCCGTCAGCCTGTTTGGCCATGAGCTCGTCGAGATCCGCCCCTGTTCCGAGGTGATCTCCGACGCCGCGCACCACGAGGACTTTGACATCGTCATCGATACTCGCCTTGAACAAGAGATCCGCGTAGCGTTTCCGCGCTCCAATGGTCGGGATGTTGAGCTGGTCTGGACGGTTGAGGGTGATCGTCGCGATACGGGTGTTGAGATCCTTCTCGTAGAGAATCATCTCCTCTGGCGTTGGAATATCGGCACTCGTCACGTCACAGAGCTCCTTTCCTCGCTGATCGGACTCGCCGAAAGCACTTCAGGCCCGCTCGGGGTGAGCACGACCGGCTCCTGGCCGTACACGGCACCCGTCCCTTGTTTCCACACATAGGCGGTGAGCGCAACCACCATGCCGGTCTCGGCGTGCTGCTCGGCGGCCGCGCGCGGGAGTGCATGCGTCACGAGCGGAAGGTCGAATCCGAGTCCGAGGCCACGCGCCACTGGCATCGGTGGTGGTGGGATCCCCGCGGCGTCGTAGGCATCGAGGAGCTCGCTGAGCGGCGCACCGACCCGACAAGCCGCCAGGAGCCGATGCCAGAGCTCCTCCCAGCGCTCGGCCAGCTCACGGTCGACGGGGATGTCGCCCGCAGAGTACGTCCGGCCGACCTCCCCGGCGTACCCGTCGCAGATCACCCCCGCCTCGAACGCGACCAGGTCGCTCCGCCCGACCGGCGTGTCACGGCTCACCCGGCGCCATGGGTGCTCGCGCGAGGTGATCCACGCGACATCCTGCGTTGCGGGGGTGGTCACGCCCGCGGATGCCATTGCCCCCATGAACACGCCCGTGAGCTGCCGCTCCGTGACACCGGGGACGAGCGCCGCTTCCGCCTGGAGGAGGGAGCGTTCGGCCAGGCGGACGGAGGCGCGGATCGCCTCGACCTCTTCCGGAAACTTGATGCTGCGGACCCGGCGGAGAAGCGGTTCACCGTCCACGAGCTCGGCGGCGGGGAAAGCTTTCGGGAGGAGCTGCGCGGACGACGGCGTCAGCGCGTCGGTGGCAACCGTCCGGACGGTCGCCGCGCCCTCGACCTTCCGGAGCGCCTCCACGAAGGACATCGCGTTAAAGGAGATCCCGTACAGGTTCTCGTGCGGGATATCGTCCGGGATCCCTTCGTCCCAAGTGCTGAGGAGATGGACAGCCCCGGTCGCGCCCACGAGCACGCACCCTGGTCCGAACGCGCGCGACCCCGCCGTCCACAGCCGCGGTGCTCCCGACACGTAACGGGCGTTCGCCTCCCGCCCCACCACGAGCAGATCGATGCCTTCGGCTTCCATCTCGGCCAACACACGTGTGCGCCTGGCACGTCGTAAGGCTTCGTCGTCGGGACGAACTTCAGTGGCGGTCACCAGGTACTCAGAAGGGATCGTAGCGATAGTCGGTCATGGGCTCCCACCCGTCCTCCGTGACCAGCAGCACCTCTTCGGAGCGGTAGCCGCACGAGCCGTCCTCCCAGACGATCGGCTCGAGTACCAGGACCATCCCTGCGGCAAGGACGAGAGTCGCGTCGAACGCCTCTCCGATGTCACTCCCGACGTACGGCATCTCGGCGCTGTCGACGCCAAGCCCGTGACCGAGGTAGAAGTGGGGCATCCACGGCTTCCGGCCTCCGGCGGCACAGATCGCGGCCGCCGTCAGTTCCGACGCGGTTGCGCCTGCCCGCGTCACATCGAGGACGGCGTCGAGGATCGTGCGCCAACGTTCGAATTGCGCCGCGCTGCCGGTCGTCCGGTTCCCGCCCCACGACCCAGGTACGCCCGAAGTCGGAGTGGAACCCCGCGTAGCTGATGCCGGTGTCGACCCACAGGACATCGCCTTCGGCGAGCTCGCGCGCAGTGGACAAGAGCGGACAGGCGAGATCGCCGGTCGTCGTCCATGGCCCGTCCGCCATCTGGCGAGGCATGACCTGCCAGATCGGGTCGAGGATATTCGCGTCGGCACCGGCCTCGAAGATGGTGCGCAGGAACATTGCCGTCAGATCGGTCTGGCGGACACCTGGAGCGAGGCTCGCCTGCACCTCGGCAATGGCTCGTTCGGTGATCCGTAACCCTTCGCGCATGCACGACAACTCGTCGAGTGTCTTGGTCGCTTTGGCCTTGCTGATCACTCGCCCACCGTCGACGGGAGCATCGGGTGAGAAGAGGACCGACCGCTCGCGGCGAAGCGCATTGGTCCATTCGTCGATGCCGATCACGGCGTCGCTTGGCACGAGATCGGCGAGCTGGGAGGCGAAGATCCGCACGCCCTCGTCGAAGTCGAGATACACGGGTCCGTGGATGTGATCGGGCGGAAGCTCGGTGTGGAGCCGGTCGTCCTCCCGTAGCGGGGAGAACAGGTGGGGCCACTCGTCGTCCACGAGGACGAGTGCGACAGGCTGTTCGAAGTTGGCGCGGCCCGAGTCGGCGAGTGGCCACACGGCACCGGTGGCGTAGACGACGTTGGTGTTGCCGAGCAGGACGAGCGCGTCGAGACCCTGTTCGCGCATGGCGGTGCGAACTCGCTCCAGTCGCTCACGGTGCATGCGGGCAAGATCCGCGTGGGGAGGGATGAGAGTCGGCGCCGATGCCATCAACCCCACGGACATCAGCCGTCCAGTCCGAGGTAATGCTTGATATTGCCGCCGACAATGGCCACTGCCGCATCGGCTCCCACCGCATCCACGACGGTGGACAGCGACTGACTGCTGTAACCGAAGGTGCTCTCGTTGTGCGGAAAGTCGGTGGACCACATCACCCGATCGACGCCGATCCGGGCCAGGAGCGCCAACCCGAGCCGATCGACCATGAACGAGGCACACATGTGGTTGTCCCAGTAGTACGTCGGATCGTGCTGCATCTCCAGGTTCGCGAGGTGGGCGAAGGATGCAGCGATGTGCTCGGCGTCCTGGAGCGCCGACGGCACCCAGTTGATCCCGCCCTCGAACCATCCGACCCGTAGTCCGGGGTGACGGTCGAGGATCCCGCCGAAGATGTACTTCCCGAATGTGTCGCGGAACGGCGCGACGGACTGGAGCATCCCAATGCTCACCGCGTTGAACTCATTCGGCGTGGAGGGCGGGTTCTCCCCGATGTGGTGTGACACGGGGATCTGGGCCTCTTCGATCGCCTCCCACACGCCGGCCATCGCGGTGCTGGCGTAGTCGATCGGACGCTTCTCCAGGTCCTTCCCCGGCGTGAGCGGCATGAGGAAGGTCTTCAGTCCGAGCGCCTTCAGTTCGCCCAACGTTCGGCGAGTGCCGTCCGCATCCCACCAGTTGATGAGGCCGACGCCGTAGATGCGGTTATGGGAGAGCTCCTGCACCTCCGCCATGTGCTCGTTGTAGATCCGGAAGCACAGCTCGCGGACCTCTCGGTCCGGCCATCCGAACAAAGCCAGGACGGAATTCGGGAAGGCCAGCTCCTTCGAGACTCCCTCCGAGTCCAGCGCCGCCAACCGGGCGTCGATGTCGCCCGTGTGAGACCCGGACACCGGGTCGTACTGTGTCAGCACCTCGATGAACTCGGGCACGAGGATGGACTTCCCGTCCATGCCGATCACCCACCCACCATCGACGTTCATGACCCGGGGGCGCGTTCCTTCATGCTCTCGGGAAACCGCTCGTAGAAGATGTCGGCTGCCAACGAGATGTGGTCGTCGGCCGAGAACACCTCGGTCCCCGCCGGGAGCCCGAGGTCGACGGGTGCCGACGGCCGACGATCCTTTGGGGCGCCGAGCCCCCCGGGCGGGTACTTCAGCGCGCTCGAGTTCCCGATCATGTCCCCCACTTCGCTTGCGACCAATGGCGCAGATTACTTCGGCTCCGTAGCAATCGTCAACGGACCCTGCTAGCTTGCGTCGGCGCTGCTGTCGTTCGTGGGGAGGTCAGAAAGGTCGTGACATGACGACGTGGGACTCCACCGTCGATCTCGTGATCGTCGGGTCCGGTGGCGGTGGCATGGTCGCTGCGCTGACCGCAGCCGACGAGGGCGCGAGTGCACTCGTGCTCGAGAAGCAGGAGCGCGTCGGCGGCTCCACGGCCATGTCCGGGGGGATCGTCTGGGTCCCGAACAATCCCGTGATGCTGGCCGAGGGGGTACCAGACTCCTACGAGGATGCCATGGTCCATTTCGAGGCGGTCGTGGGCGACGTCGGGCCGTCCTCCTCGTTCGAACGTCGGCACGCCTTCCTCACGGCGGGCCCCGAAATGGTCTCGTTCCTCCAGCGACGCGGCGTCCGGTTCGTCTACTGCCGTGGCTACAGCGACTACTACTCCGGCGCCAAAGGTGGCCACGACGTGGGACGCGGGATCGAACCCGTTCCGTTCGACGGTCGTGCACTCGGTGCGTGGCTCGGAAGGCTGCAGCCCGGACTCGCCCAGAGCCTCGGTCTCGCCGTGATGACCAACGAAGCGCGGTCGCTCTCCCACTACAACCGCAGCATGCGGGCCTTCGGGGTCTCGGCGCACGTGGTCCTCCGCACGGCCGCGGCCCGGCTCCGCCGTCAGGCACTGCTCACGAACGGCGCGTCGCTGATCGCGCAAATGTTGCGCATCGCCATCGCCGATGGGGTCGAGGTGTGGCCGGAGGCACCGCTCGGGGACCTGGTCGTCGAGGACGGCCGCGTCGTTGGCGTTCGCATTGAACGTGAGGGATCCCCGATGCTGATCGGCGCCAGCCAGGGGGTCGTGCTCGCCGCCGGGGGCTTCGCGCACAATCCCGAGATGCGCGAGCAATTCGGGGGCGACCAACCGAACCGGGGGAGGTGGTCGATCGCCAACCCGGGCGATACCGGTGAGGCGCTCCAGGCCGCCATGCGTCTCGGCGCCAAAACCGACCTGATGGACGAAGCATGGTGGTTGCCGTCGCCGCGTACGGGGCGGTTCGGGCAATCGACCCTCGATCAGGCGCGCCAGCGTCCACGCACGATCTACGTGGACGCGGCGGGGCGACGGTTCGTGAACGAGTCGAATTCATACATGGAAGTCGGCAAGGAGATGTACGCCCGCGACAAGACGAGCCGGGCAGTGCCGTGCTGGCTGATCTTCGATGATCGGTATCGCAAGCGCTACGCACACCTCCGCTCGAGCCCCGGTCGGTTCCCGCGAAAGTTGCTCGAGGGCGGGATGCTGAAGCAGGCGTGGACACTCAACGATCTGGCCCACATGTGCGACATCGATCCCGCGGGCCTGTCGGAGACCGTCGAACGTTTCAACACGAACGCCGCGCGGGGCGTCGACCCCGACTATGGCCGCGGCGAGTCCGCCTACAACCGGGCACTGGGTGATCCCAACCAGAAGGTGCATCCCTGCCTCGGCCCGATCGACGAAGCGCCGTATTACGCCGTGCAGGTCGTGCCCAGTGACATTGGCACCTGCGGCGGCCTCGTCACCGACGATCACGCACAGGTGCTCGACGAGGACGACCGTCCGATCGAGGGTCTGTACGCGACGGGCAATGGCACGGCCACGGTCATGGGCCGGCACTATCTGGGGCCGGGCGCGAGCATCGCCAACACCATGGTCTTCGGCTACCTCGCTGCTCGTCACGCCACCCGTCAGGACCGCGCCGCTCAATGAGGATCAATCCAGCCTCACGTCTCGCGTCGGATCGTGATGGCGTGCGTTGGGCATTTTTCCGCCGCGGCAACGACCGCCTCCTCGGGCGCGGCAGCGGGATCCACGACGAACGCGACACTGTCGTCGTCCAGGTCGAACACGCCAGGAGCTTCGTACATGCAGTTTCCCGAGCCCATACACACGTCGCGATCGATCTCGACTTCGAGGCCCACGGACCAATCGTACGCTTTTCGACGGCGAATCGAGGTTGCACGTGAGTGAGTTCGAGGACGTCAACTTCTTCACCAACCGCTCAGTGCAGGACGACCCTTATCCCTACTTCGATTGGATACGCCTGCAGTCTCCCGTGTGGCGGGAGCCTCACTACGGGCTGTACGTGATCACGGGCCACAAGGAAGCAATGTCGATCTACGGGGATCCTGCCTCCTTCCCGCCGAACGACGCACCGTCAGGAACGTGGTCGTCGTGCAACGTGGTAAGCGGATCGTTCGTCACGTTCTCGGCACCGTTGCGGGGCGACGACGTCAGCGACATCATCGTGCAATGCCGGAGCGAGCTGCCCTTTAGTGACCAGCTGCCCGCGTTCGATCCGCCGAACCACACCGCACATCGTCATCTTCTGATGCGACTGATCACACCCAAGCGACTCAAGGAGAATGAGGACTTCATGTGGCGGTTCGCCGATCGGTTGATCGACGGGTTCCTCGACGACGGATCCTGCGAGATGGTCGGCGCCTACGCAGAGCCGTTCACGCTCACGGTCATCGCCGACCTCGAGGGGGTACCCGAGTCCGATCACTCACTCTTCAGAGAGCAGCTGTCGACGGCGCACCAGGAGATCACCCACAAGCCGCTCGAGTTCCTTTATGAGCGGTTCAGCGAGTACATCGAGGACCGCCGTCGCGATCCGCGGACCGACGTGTTGACAGGTCTGGCCACCGCCACCTTCCCGGACGGCTCGACCCCTGACGTGAAGGACGCCGCGCTCATCGCCGCCAATCTGTTCGCGGGAGGTCAAGAGACGACGGTGCGCCTGCTGTCATTCGCACTTCGAATGCTCGGCGAGCGGCCTGACCTGCAGAAGCTGGCCCGCGACGATCGGGCGCGCATCCCCAACTTCATCGAGGAGACGCTGCGTCTCGAGAGCCCACTACGAACACAGTTCCGGATGGCGCGTGTCCCGTCCACGATCGCCGGGGTGGATATCCCTGCCGGCGGGACGGTCATGCTCGTGCCGGGCGCCTGCAACCGTGATCCGCGGCTTTTCGAGAACCCGTACGAATTCGACATCGACCGCGCCAATGCCCGGCAGCACATCGCGTTCGGTCACGGTATCCATACCTGCGCGGGCGCACCGCTGGCCCGCGCAGAGGGTCGCGTCACCATCAACCGGTTCCTCGATCGCACCGCGCACATCACGATCTCCGAGGAGCAGCACGGGCCCTCCGGAGCTCGGCAGTACGACTACCTTCCGACCTTCTTCCTCAGAGGTCTCCAACGCCTCCACCTCGACTTCACGCCCGTCAGCTGACGGCACGGGCTCCGGCGGCTCAAGACGTCTCGCTGGTGGTCCCCTCGGGTTGCTGCGCTGTGGACATGATCAGCTTCGTCTGTGCGTAGGACGGGCCGGCCGTGGTTCCGCCATCGATCGGAAAGACGATCCCCGTTACTTGTGCCGCGCGGTCACTGGAGAGGAATACGACGGCATTGGCGACGTCTTCGGGTTGGGCCTGTCGCTCGAGCGGTTGCATGTAGCGCAGGACCGGACCCATCTCGTATGTGGTGATGCCCGTGCGGATGTGCGCGGGAGTGAGGCAGTTGACGCGGATGGCATACGGCGCAAGGTCGATGGCCAGGCATTTCGTGACGTGGGCCACCGCGGCCTTCGAGGCCCGGTACGAGATCATGCCGGCTCCCGCGTTGATGGCGGCAATGGAGGCGTTGTTAATGACCGATCCCCCTCCGTGCTCCTTCATGTAACGCGCGGCGCGCTGCGCGCCGGCGATCACCCCAAAGAGATTCACACTCATGATGCGAGAGAAGTCCTCGAGGTCGTCCGGCAAGAACCGCTTGAGCGGACTCCCGATGCCCGCGTTGTTGAACATGATGTCCAGCCCACCAAAGCGATCGACAGCGAAGTCGACCAATTCCTGCACCTGGTCCACATCGCTGACGTCGGTCTGCTTGAACGCCGCGGCGTCGCCGATCTGTGCCGCGATATCTTGACCGCCGTCCACGTCGACGTCGCCAATCACGACTCTCGCACCCTCGGCGACAAGCAGTTCGGCGGTCGCCCGACCGATGCCGCCCGCACCACCGGTCACGATTGCCACTTTTCCTGGAAGCTCTTGCAACTTCATGGCGCGACCATACGGTCTCGCGACTGATCTTGCAGGCCGATCCGACTTCGTCTTGTTGCCCGGTTCTCCCCCAGCTCGGACCGAGGTCCAGGCTGGGACCACGCCAGGACCGACTGGTAGCTTCGCGGGACTACCCAGATCAGCGAGGAACGACGGGATGAGCGAAGACGTCTGGATCTTGGGAACCCACATGACGAAGTTCGGGAAGCATCCCGACAAGGACGTCCTAGATCTCGCCGTCGAGGCCGCGACGGCAGCGTTGGCGGACGGCGGGGTCGCCATGAAGGAGATCCAGATCCTGGCGTACGGCAACCTCCTGGGGCGGACCATCGGGCAGCACCTGCTCCAGCAGATCGGCCAGTTCGGCATTCCGGTGTTCAACGTGTCCAACGCCTGCTCGACCGGAGCGACCGCGCTCCGTCAGACGGTCATGGCAGTCAAGGCCGGCGAGGCGGACCTCGGTCTCGCCGTCGGGGTCGAGAAGTTGGCCGGCGCCGGACTGCTGGCCGGCGCGGAGCGCCAAGACGACGGTACGACGTGGACGCCAGAGGGACGATTCGGGGCCGTCGCCCCACTCGACGGTCGGGTAGGGACGGAAACTATGCCCGGCGTGTTTGCCCAGATCGGGATGGAGTACGGGTACAAGCACGGCGGGACCAGCTTCGAACTGTTCGCCCGGATCAGTGAGAAGAACCATGCGCACTCAACGCTCAATCCGCTTGCGGCGTACTCCAAGAGGATGACACTGGACGAGATCATGGGTGACGCCATGATCGCCTACCCAAATACCCGGTCGATGTGCTCAGCGAACTGCGACGGTGCAGCTGCTGCCGTGGTGGTGTCGGACGCGAAGCTCAAGACCCTCTCGCTGGAACAACAGCGACGAGCGGTCAAGGTCGTGGCGTCGGTGCTGACCAGCGACCCGTGGGTGGAATCAGGGCAGGCGCTGCCCGATATTCATACGGTGACCCGCAATGCGGTCGCTCAGGCCTACGAGCAGGCGGGAATCGGGCCCGACGGCCTCGATCTGGTCGAGCTCCACGATTGCTTCGCCACTGCCGAACTGGTGCACTACGACAACCTGCAGCTGTGTGAGCCCGGGGGTGCGGTCGACTTCTTCAACAGCGGCGCCACGTGGCGTGACGGACGGATGCCGGTCAATGTCTCCGGCGGGCTGGAGTCGAAGGGACATCCGATCGCGGCAACCGGTCTGGCCAGCATTTGGGAGCTCTGTCACCACCTCCGAGGCGAGGCAGGTGCGCGCCAGGTCCCCGGCGCCAAGGTCGGTTTGGCCCATGTGATCGGTCTGGGATCGTCCTGCGCGGTGCACATCCTGGAGGGTGCCGCGGTGTGAGCGGGGCGCCGGCCGTCCGGAAAGAGCGGGAGCTGCTCTTACCGCATGGAGTCGGGCACGAGTCCCGATATATCGATGCTCCCCGTCATGACGGCACCCATGGTCCCCCCGTCGGTGACGAGGTTCTCCCCGGTGATGTAGCTCGCCAACGGAGAATTCAAGAAGAGCAGCGGCCAGGCCTGTTCGTCCGGAGTCGATCGGCGGCCGAGAGGGACGGGGAAGTTCTCCATGAACTCCTTCCCGACGTACTTCTCGAAGTCGGGCATCATCGGGGTGTCAGTGGGTCCCGGGCTGATGCAATTGATACGGATGCCCCTTTCGGCCAGGGCATGGGACGCCCAGAACGTCCAGATGATGATCGCCTCCTTTGACGGACCATACCCTCCGGCGATCTCTTCGGGATGTGCTTCGCACCATTCCCTTGCGGCATCGAATCCGGGCACGGTGACGAGGGGCATCCACTTGCCGATGTTCGCCAGGTAGCCCGAACCAGCGGTGGAGGAAATGCAGGCGATGGCCGCCCCTGCCTCCATCCGCGCCGAGACGAGCTCGGCCAGGTGCCGCATCCCGACGAAGTTGACGAGCATGACATCGAGATCGGGGAACTTGGATCCCGCCAACCCGGCACAGTTGAACAGCGCATCGATCTTGCCGCCGATGCCGTCGACGGCCAACGCGGTTGCGTCGGGATCGCGTAAGTCCACCGCGTGATAGCTCGAGACCTTCATCGGTGGCTCCTTGAGGTCGAGGACGTGCACCTCGGCTCCGAGATCGCTCAGATGGCACACGGCGGCTGCACCCATACCGGCTCCGCCTCCACCGCTGACGATCACGCGACTGCCTTCGTACCCCCACGCTGCTGTCATCAGATGCTCCCTCGTTGGTCCAGGTGCTTTCGTTGTCCGCTCACCGAGGCAATCCGAGGCCGTGCTCAGCCACGACATTGCGGTTGATGTCACCGGTGCCCCCGGCGATCGAATACGACGGTGCCAGCAGCAGTGCCTTGGTCCAGGGGCCACCCAGGAGGGCTTCAGGTCCCAGGATGCTCACCGCCAGCTCGGCGAGTTGCTGTCCGGCACGCGCCCAGGCCAGCTTGGCCAACCCGCCCATGCTCGCCGAGGGCTGTCCTCCCTGGCCGATCTTCGTCAGCTCCCGTGACGTGGCGTAGCGCAAGCACGCGATGTCCGCGTAGAGGCGCGCGAGACGGTCACGCTGCACCGCGTCTCGGATCGGTCCCTGTCGGCGCGCGGCGTGTAGCAAAGTCTCGAAGCGCGCACTCAGGTCGAGGTGCAGCCGGGCTACGCCCGCCCGCTCGTGACTGAGGGTGGTCATCGCCACTCGCCAGCCCTCGTTGAGCGGGCCGAGCAAACTCGAGCGGGGCACGATGACCTCGTCGAAGAAGAGCTCCGAAAAGGTGAAGTCGCCCGCCATGGTGCGCAACGGCCGCACGGTGATGCCCGGAGACGACATGTCGACCAACAGACAACTGATTCCTCTGTGCTTGGGAGCATCCGGATCCGTCCGCACGTAGAGCTGACACCAATCCGCGAACCGTCCGAGGCTGTTCCAGGTCTTCTGCCCACTGACGACGAACGTATCGCCCTCGACGCGGGCCGCGGTGCGCAGCGAGGCCAGATCCGAACCGGCATCGGGCTCGGACATCCCTTGGCACCAGATCTCATCGCCGCGCAGCATCGGACGAAGGAAGCGGTCCTTCTGGTCGTCGGTGCCCAGGGTCATGATGGCCGGGGCAATGTTGGACACACCGATTGTGTTGACCGGGCCGGGCGCACCCGCTCGGACCATCTCCTCCTGATAGGCGAGCTGCTCCTCGACGGTGGCGTCGCGACCACCAAACCGGGTTGGCCACGAGACAGCGGCCCACCCGGCGTCCGCCAACCGGGCATTCCATCCTCGGAGCACATCGAGGCCTTCCTCGGCTTCGGCGCTGGCCCGTTGTGCTTCGATCACGTCGTCGGTGAGATTGGCCGAAAGCCATTCCACCAGGGTGGATCGGAACCGGGTCAGCGTCTGATCTTCGTTCATGACTGCTTTCTTTGCTTCGAACCCATCACGCACTGTGCGCCAGCTCGCCAAGGTACCTGTCGATGACCTCCTGGTGAGCCTCCGAAGCCGGTCCGGACCACCCCACTCGACCACGGTGAAGGATGACGCACCGGTCTGCCAGCGCCAGGGCTCGGTGCACGAATTGTTCAATGAGCACGATGGTGATGCCCGACGCGCGCGCCTCGTCGAGACCCTCGAAGACGGCCTCGGTCACCAATGGGGCCAAGCCCAGCGACATCTCGTCCGCAATGATCAGCTTGGGCGTCACCGCCAACGCCCTGGCCAGCGCCAACATCTGCTGCTCCCCGCCCGAGAGCGTTCCCGCCCCCTGTCGACGGCGCTCGCCGAGAACGGGGAACCGCTCCATCGCCCGTTCGATGGCCGCGTCGCGCTCGCCGCGCTGCAGCTGCTTGACCGCCATCCGGAGGTTCTCGTTGACGGTCAGACCGGGGAAGATGCCTCGCCCCTCCGGGACGTGGGCGAGCCCGTCGGCGCTCAGCTTGTGGGCTGCCTTCTTGGTGATGTCGATCCCGTCGAATTCGACACGACCGCTGGTCGGGTGGACCAATCCCGACACCGTGCGGGCCAGCGTGCTCTTGCCGGCACCATTGGCGCCGAGTACGGCGACGAGAGAGCCTGCCTCCACCCCGAACGACACTCCGAAGAGCGCCTGCGACGATCCGTAGCTCACGTCCAGGTCTTCGACGACCAGCATGGGCGCACTCATACCCGAGCCCCCGACGCGCGGCGTCTCCTTCTGCCGTGGTGTCTTCATCGCCCAGGTAGGCGTCCCGGACAGCCGGGTCGGCGCGCACCTCGTCCGGCGCACCCTGGGAGATGAGCTCACCAAAATTCAGCACGAAGATCTTGCTGGACAACGCGAGCACCGACGCCACGTCGTGCTCGACCATGAGCAGAGACAGGCCCTCGCCACTACTCGAAACGACACGCTCGAACGCCGCAATGAGGTTGTCGGTCGCGCGGACATCGAGTCCGGACAACGGCTCGTCGAGCAGCACGATGCTGGGGTGCGTGGCCAGAGCCCGGCCCACCTCCACCAGCCGCGCCAGGCCGAGCGGGAGGACTGCGACCTGGGTCTTGGCGATCTCGGTGAGGCCGAGCAGCTCCAGCAGGAAGTCCACCCGGTCCGTCTCCAGCTTCGTCGGCGGAAAGAGGGCTCGCAGGTTGACGAGGTCGCTCCAGCATCGACGATGCTCGTAGTGCGACCGATGCGCGAGGACCAGGTGATCCCGGACCGTCATGCCCATGAACAGCTCGGGGTGTTGGAAGGTGCGCGCCAGCCCGAGGCGCGCCCGAGCCCGGGCACTCAGGGTGGTGACGTCCCGGCCGGCGATGAAGACGCGCCCGTTGGCCGGACGGATCAGGCCCGAGATCACCGCAAAGAGGGTGGACTTGCCCGCACCGTTGGGTCCGACGAGTCCCACGATCGCACCGGCCGCGACGTCGATCGTGACGTTGGCGAGAGCGGTCAGGCCGCCAAAGCGCACCGTGACGTCCGTGGCCGCCAACGCGGTGCCCGAGAGTTCCTGTTTCGATGCGCCGGCAGGACGCGGCTCAGACAAGGTCGCCCCCGACGACTGCCGTCTCCTGAGGCACGGCCAGGTGGTCCGGCTTCGCGACGCCGCGCAGTTTGTCCCAGGCCCAGAGGACCTGGCGGGCATTCTCCGTCATGGCCCCGTTCGGGAATTTCGCGACCTGTACCGCACCGAGGCCGAAGAGGATCGGCGTGACCTGTGAATACGCAGCCGGCAAGTAGACCTGGGCGATGGCGGCAAGGACGGTGTAGGACACCCCGGCCAGGAGCGCCGCAGTGTTCGAACGGATGCCGAGGGTGACCAAGATGGCCAACCACACCAAGCCGAGCAACGAGGAGTAGTTGGTCGGAAGGGCGGTCCCCAGGGAGAGGGCATACATGGCGCCACCGATCCCGGCGACACACGCGGCGATGCCCGCCACCAAGACCTTCATGCGCAGGACGCTGATCCCGATCGTCTGTGCACCCACAGGGCTCCATCGGACGGCGTTCATCGCGAGGCCGACCGTCGACTTTTGCAGGTTGAGGATCACCAGAGCGGCGAGGGCGAAGACGCCGAGAGCCAGATAGGTGAAAGCACGGGGACTCGAGGCGAAGGAGGGAAGGTTGACGTTCACCCCGATGGAGTTGTTCGAGAAGATCTGTTGCGTGAAAACCAGGTCGTCGAAGAGCAGGCCCACGGTCAGCGTCACCAGCGCCACATAGAGGTTTCCCAGGCGGATGGTCACGACGCCGATGATCACCCCGAACGGGGTTGCCGCCACCCCCCCGACGAGAACGGCCAGCATGACCGGCCAGCCGTGGTCCACTGCGAGCTGGGCCGCGACGACGGCTCCGATGCCGGCGAACGTGGCCTGGCAGAGCCAGATCATCCCGCCCTCGCCGGTCACCAGCGTGATGGAAAGGAGGATGATGGCGAAACAGACGCCCTGCCCGATGACGCCGACCCAGAATCCACTCAGGACCAGCGGCAGGATGCACAAGATCGCAAACGCCAATACGGGCAGTTGCCAGCCGAACGTCGACGCGTAGCGTTCCCGGTTCGAGCCGGTCGGCGCATCGCCTTGCGGCGTGATGGCACGGTCGAGTGGCCCGCCGACGCCTTCTGACTCTTCGGTGCCGGTGCCCCGGATCATGAAGTAGACGAGGACGATCGCCGTCACGATGAACGGGATCGCCGGTATCACGTCGGCGCTCAAGGTGCTGGAGTTGGAGAAGAAGTACTGCACGAGTGTTCCGGCGATGCCCATCAACAGTCCCACCGCCATCGCCACCGGGAGGCTGCGCAGGCGGGCCGCGATCACTGCGGCAAACGCAGCCACCATCACGAGCGTGATGTCGCCCGGGTCGAGGCCGACCTGGGGTGCGGCCAGCACCCCGACCAGACCAGCGAGCCCGATGCTGGCGGCCCACACCCCCATGGCGATCCGATCGGGGCTGGTCGCCGTGAGCGAGGTCATGGCAGGTGAGTCCACCATGGCGCGCACCCGGAGGCCGACGTCCGTGAACCGGAGGATCACCACGCCGGCCACGACCACCAGGACCACGCAGATGTAGACGATGATCTGCTCCATCGTGACGGCGACGCCCAGAACGTCGAACACCCGGACTGGTTCCGGCGCGAGCCCCGGAGCGGACAGGATCGTCTCGTTCCCGAAGAGCAGCGTGGCCGCCGGCGGGATTGCGACGGAGATGCCGATCGTGGCCACCACCTTGATCAGCGGACGGGCCAGTCTGAGCCGCCGAAAGAGGAAGAAGTACAGTCCGATTCCCAGAGCCGGTCCGACCAGCACGATTGATACGAGTGCGGCGGGCACGATTGCCCAGTGCTCTTGGGTGTTGAGGTAGTAGTAGAACCGCGCAATTGCGTAGGCGAGCGAGGCGAACGCGAAATTCAAGATGCCGGTCGACTGGTACGTCACGACGAGGCCGGACGCCGTGATCGCGTAGATCCCCCCGTAGACCAGGCCAGCGATCACATACTGCAGCACCGCACCCCCCATCCAACCCACCTACGCCCGTCGACGGTGGACCAGAGGCCGCTCATCCCAGGTTCGAGTTCGATTTTTGGGCATCTGCCCAGATATGACGGCTCGATGGTACCGTAGAGCGGGGTGCCGTTCCACCAGCCCGAGATCTCCGCGGGGGACGCCGCACCCGTTGCGCGCCTCACCCTGCGCAGTGGCAGTAGGAAATGAGCACGATGGAACTTGACCTCAGTAGCGACCAGGAGCTCCTCAGGCAGACGGCGGCTCGATTCATCGACTCGGCGTGTCCTCTGTCCACCGTCCGACAACTGCTCGGCGGACCAACCGACCTGCCCACGGACTACCTGCAGTGCGCCGGCCGGCTGGGCTGGTTCGCGATGCTGGCACCCGAGGAGTACGGGGGCGGGAGCGTCTCGGGTGACGGCCTGCGCGATCTGGCGATCATCGCCGAGCAGCGGGGCCGGGCACTGCAGCCCGGTCCGTTCGTGTGCATGAACATCGTGGCCGCTGCGCTGTCCGGCTCGGGCACGCCCGAGCAGCGGAAAAGAGTGCTGCCCGCCATCTGTGGTGGCGAGGTTGTTGCCACATGGGCATCGGGCGATGGCACCGCCGGTTCGACCCCGGGCGCCTCGGTCACCGTCACCCCGCACCAGGAAGGCTTTGCGGTCTCGGGGCTGGCACGGCCCGTCCACGCCGCGGTGCAGGCGGACTGGTTTCTCGTCTCCGCGGGCAGCGCCCGAGGCGTATCGCAGTTCCTCGTGGAGGCGACGACGCCCGGCATCACCGTGAAACCGCTCGAGGCGCTTGATGTCACACAACGCTATGGCACGGTGGCCTTCGATCAGGTGATCGTTACTCCGAGCGCAGTCGTGGGTCAGGTCGAGCGTTCCGACCGTGCCGTCGAGACCCAACTCCAGCTGGCCTGTGCGTTGTCCGTCGCTGAGTCCGTGGGGGCCATGGACGCCCTCTTCGACCGCACACGCCAGTACGCCATCGACCGCACGGCATTCGGCCGGCCTATCGGCTCCTTTCAGGCGGTCAAGCACCAGCTGGCCGACATGAGCCTCTCCTTGGAGGCGAGCAAGGCGATCGCCGGCGTCGCCGTGCTCGCGGTCCAGGAGGGTGACGAGGACGCAGGCGAGATCGTCAGTATGGCGAAGTCGTGGGTAGCGGACGCAGGGATCGACCTCGCACAGGGCTGTGCGCAGGTCTTCGCCGGAATCGGCTACACCTGGGAGCACGACCTGCATCTCTTTCTCCGCCGGATCACCATGAACGGCCTGCTGTTTGGTCGATCCGATTGGCACCGGGAGCGAATTTGCAGACTGAACGGCCTGTAGATCGATGACGCCATCTGATCTGACCACCCCGGACGACGCCGAGCAGGAGGCGCTCGAGGAGTACCGCCGAGACGCTCGGGCGTGGCTGGCCGAGAACATGCCGCGTCGCGAGGGTCCGGAACCCGACCACGGGATCGACTACTACACACCGGAGGTGATGGCCGCCAACAGGGCGCTGCAGAGACGGCTGTTCGAGGGTGGGTACGCGGGCATCACGTGGCCGACGGAATACGGCGGCCAGGGTCTGCCCAGTGCCTATGAGTCGGCGTTCGTGGACGAGGCCTCGGATTTCGTGCTTCCCGATTTCGGACCGCTCACCATCACGACCTTTTACGTCTGCGTCCCCACGATACTGGCGTACGCGCGACCCGAATTCCTCCGCCGGTTCGTCCCGAAGGTTCTGGCCGGGGAGGAGCTGGTTTGCCAGTTCTTCTCGGAGCCGTCGTCGGGTTCCGACCTCGCTGGCGCACGGACCCGAGCCGTCCGGGACGGGGAGCAGTGGATCCTCAATGGCCAGAAGATCTGGAGCACCTTTGCGTATCTGGCCGATTCGGGCATGTGTCTCGCGCGGACGGACTGGGACGTGCCAAAGCACCGGGGCCTGACGTGGTTCCGGGTACCGTGTGACGACCCAGGTCTCACGATACGGCCCATAAAGCAAATCAACGAAGTCGCCGAGTTCTGTGAGGAGTTCTTCGACAACGTGGTGGTCCCGGATGCGGATCGGCTGTGCGAGATCAACGACGGCTGGTCCGTGACGCAGACCATGTTCGTCTTCGAGCGCGGCGTCGGGCGACCTGGGGACGGTACGCCACTCGAGGGGCCGGGTCCCATGGCCCCCGATCTCGTGCATCTCGCCCGTCGGGTCGGGGGTCTGGACGACCCAATCATCAGGCAGAAGCTCGCTCGCGCGCATACCGCCGACTTCGTGGAAAGGGCACTCGGCGCCCGCATTGCCCAGATGGGGCAGCTCGGTCTCCTGACGCCTGGCGTCGCCTCCTACGTCAAGCTGTTCCGTGGTACCTACAGTCCGAGGCGGGCGCGACTGGCGGTCGAGATCGGGGGGGCGGACGCCATGGCCTGGGAGCCTGCCGACGCCGAGGGGCCAGAGCCCGCGCTCGCCTACCTGCGCGGACGTGGCGCATCGATCGCCGGTGGAACGAATGAGACCCAGCGCAACGTGATCGGCGAGCGGGCGCTGGGGCTTCCACGCGAACCAAGCTTCGACACCCGCAAGCCGTTCAGCGAAGTCCTACGAGAAGCCGAGAACTGGACCGGCAAGGTGTGAGATCAATCTCCCGCAGTTGAGCCGGCCGAACGGTTGCGGTCCGGAATCTCTCCCCACAGGTCTGCGTTGGGGGCGGCGCCTGCCATCAGTTCCGTCACAACGGGGCCGAGCGCCCCCGTCTCCCAGCGGTGGCGGTCGTTGTCCACGGAAGGCCCGGCGTGCCACCCCTCCAACACCCGTATCTGACCGCCGCGGACCGTGAACACGCGGCCGGTGATGTCCGACGACTCCGGGCAGGCGAGCCACGCGACCAACGGCGCGACGTTCTCTGGGTCGGACACGTCGAACGCACCGGGCTCGACCCGCACCTGCGATCCCGGCCTTGCCTGTTCGGTCATGCGCGTGTACGCGCCGGGGTTGATTGCGTTCACCGTCACGCCGTAGCGTCCGAGCTCGCTGGCCGCGATAATCGTGAAAGCCGCAATCCCGGCCTTGGCGGCGCCGTAGTTCGCCTGTCCACGGTTCCCGAAGAGGCCCGAAGCTGACGTCGTGTTGATGATCCGAGCCTCCCTCTGCCGACCCGATTTGGCTTCCTCACGCCAGTACTCGACCGACCGGCGCACCATGGCGAAGGTGCCCCGGAGGTGGACCTCGACGACTGCATCCCAATCCTCGAGCGACATGTTCACCAACATCCGGTCACGCAGAATGCCAGCATTGTTCACCAGGATGTCGAGGCCGCCGAACGAGCGAATGGCCATCTGCACGAGGCGACCGGCGCCGTCCCAGTCTGCAACATCGTCTCGATTGGCCACTGCTTCGCCCCCCGCGGCCCGTATCGCGTCCGCGACCTCGCCGCGCCGGTTCCTCCGAACCGCCCCGGCCGTCGACACCCGAGCCCACGTCGTTGACGACGACCTTGGCGCCCTGGCGCGCCAACTCCACGGCATGGCCGCGCCCGATGCCACGACCGGCTCCGGTGACGATCGCAACACGACCTGCATTGATCCCGCGCATGGTGGGGCCTCCTGGAAGTCTCAGCCGGATTCGTGGTCAGCGTGCACGGTGGGCATCCACACCGCACCGCTGGCCCGCAGCGCGTCGATCTCCGATTCGCTGCAGGCCAGCCACTCCCGCAACACGTACGCGGTATCCGCGCCCAACCTCGGGCCGCTGGCTCTCGTCCCGTTGCGAACCGGGCCGATCGCGTTCGGCGCGTCCGGGTACTCGAGACACCCGAGGTCGGGGTGACAGACCTCGACAAATGCGCCGCGGCTCCGGTGCTGCGCGTCTCGCCACAGATCCTCACTGTTCTGCACCGGACCAGCGGCCAGACCGAGCTTTTGCAGCGTCAAGGTCGCCTGCAACGGTGAAACCGTCCCCGCCCAGTCCTCGATGGCCCGGTGCAAGGACTCCCGGGCCGCGGGAGTCGGGGTGGCGTCAGCGCACTCCAGGTCGGATCTTTCGAGAAAGGAGCACAGGATCGCCCAGTCATTCGCCTCCGCGAGATCGATGGCCACCCAGGCGTCTGCACCGAGGCATCTGACGACACCCGAGTAAAGCGAGCCGGGCACCTCGTTGGGTCCGGCGGCCCACTCCCGGGCATTGGCCAGGTCGTCGAGGTAGAGCGCGGGCAGAATGGCTGCGCCGGCTTCGGTCTGCGCCAGATCGACGTAGACACCTGCTGCACCGGATTCGACCTGGGTCAAAGCGGCCACGATGGCGCATGCCCCCTGGATGCCGGCCACGAAGTCAAAGTGGATGCCATCGGGCGCCCATGCAGAAGAGAGACCGAGGAAATTGTCGATGTTCGACGCGTACGCTCGAAACCCTGCCAACGGCCCGGACTGGCCATAGCCCGATATCGACAGCATCACCAGGTCGCGATTGCGCTTTCTGAGGTCGGTGAAGGAACAGCCCCATGCTGCCATCGTGCCCGGCCCCAGGTTCTCTACGACCACGTCCGCCCGTTCAGCCAAGGCGCGGAACGCTCGGCGACCGCTTTCGTTCGTCATGTCGATGGACGCGCTCCGCATGCCGCGGGTCATTCCTGCGAACAGTGCCGTCGTCCGGATCCCGGAAGGCTCACGGATCTGGTCCTGATCCGGGGTGTCATAAGCGCGTAAGGACTCCGGCCGGTCCTGCGACTCGATCTTGACCACCTCGGCGCCGAGGTCTGCGAGCATCAGCGCGCAAATGTTGCCTGCGACGAACGAACCGAACGAGAGGACGCGGACACCTCGCAGGAGCTCCGCCTGTTGCGTGCTAGATGATCCCATCAGCCCGCCACTGCTTGACTTCGCGCGCCGAAAACCCCAACTCTTGCACGTACACCTCGTCATTCGCCTCGCCTAACACGGGTGCTGATCTGCGGTAGCCGATCAGCCGAGGCTCCGAAAGGAACGGGGCGCCGGGCAGATTGACCGCACCGGTCCCCACCCGACTGGACGGTACGAAGAAACCTCGTGCTGCCGGCTGGGGGTCCTTCACGAACTCGGCCGGCGTGTGGGTCAATGCACAGGGAAGCCCCGCGGCTTGCCCGGCTACGACGAATTCCTGCGCACTCCGCGTGGAGAACAGTTCCGCAATGATGTCGGTCAACAGGTCGAACAGCTGCACCCGGGTGACGCGGTCGCGATACATCGGATCGGACAGCACGTCGGGTCGCCCCAACAGGTCGACGAAGACGTCCCATTGGTGGTCCGAGTGGGCCGCGACGTCCAGTAGCCCGTCACGGCACTGCCAGATGCCACCCGGAGGGGGCCCGAAGTTGGTCGCACGCGTCTTGATCAGGCCAGCCAGGCCGTACTGTTCTGTCCCCAACTTGTTGAACAATCCGACTTCGTGCACGGAGACGTCGATGACCTGCCCCGAGAGGTGGGGCGAGCTGCGCATCGTTGCCTGCACGAGGAAGGCCGCCCAGATCCCCGCCTCGTCATAGAACTGTTGCCCGGGCATGGCCAGCGGCGGCCCCTCCGGGGCGCCGACGGCATGCATGTACCCGCTCATGGCGAACGAGGTGAACGGCGTTGCTCGCCAGTCCCGGTAGGGACCGGTCAGCCCGAAGGGTGTGATGAAACACGTCAGCGTAGAGCCCGCCACCCAGGAGAGCGCGGGCGGGTCGAGGACGAACCCGACCAGCTGTTCGGGTTCCCCCCTTGGTGATGCCACGACGACATTCGTCCAAGCCGAGAGGCGCTCGAGCAGAGGCCTCGCTGCATCGCGTTCCCAGTCGAGTGTGATGCCGCGCTTGTTGTGGTGGTAGTAGGCAAACAGCAAGCTCGCCTCCGGCCCCGACTGCCCGTCGCGGAAGGGTGGCAGGAAACGCATCCCATCGCCCTTCGGCAGCTCGACCTTCACCACTTCCGCCCCGAGATCAGCCAGCATCTTGCTGCAATAGGCCCCGGTCCGACCGCTGACGTCGAGGACCCGGACGCCGCGCAGAGGTAGGGCCCCGTCGACCTCCCCTTCGCCTTTTCTGACCTGTCCGGGGCTGACCACGTCCGTCACGCATTCCCTCCGGAGGGCGATCGTTGGGCTGGCTCGAAGCGATAGAGCGCGCTGCCCTCGCCCGTGTCACAGAACACGACCTGGACCGCTTGTCCGATCGATACCCGATCCGGATCACACCCGACGATATTGGTGAGGACACGGGGTCCCTCTGCCAGCTCGACGTAGGCGATCACGTACGGCGCCGCCAGGCCAAAGGCGCCGGGCCCGCGATGCGCGACGGTATAGCTGTAGATGGTCCCGGCCCCTGAGGCTTCACGCCACGAGACCGATTGTCCGCCACACTCGGGACAGTACGTCTTCGGGTACCAGATGACGGTGGCGCAGGCGTCGCAATGCGCCAACAGGAAGCGGCCGGCCGTCGTCGCATCCCAGAACCCCTTCGTCTCGGGGGTTCGCTCGGGAGCAGGCACGGGCAGAGGCGGTGCCATCATGCGTCCTCCCGACCGAGGACGAGGGTCGCGCTCCCCATCCTGGTGCCGATCGAACCACCGGTCCCGTGAGCGAGTGCGATCTCGCAGTCCGGCACCTGCACGGCCGGATGGGCCTCACCCCGAAGCTGGCGTACCGCCTCGATGATCTTCGTCATCCCACCGCGATTGGACGGATGGTTGTTGCAGAGGCCGCCACCGTCCGTGTTGAAGGGCAGTCGCCCGCCAGGAGCAACGAGGGCGCCATCGAGCACGAAATTTCCCCCTTTCCCTTTGTCGCAGAATCCGAGATCCTCGATCGTCTCCACGACCGTGATCGTGAACGAGTCGTAGAGGGAGACGTAGTCGACGTCCGCCGGCGTCACCCCGGCTTCTGCAAATGCCACGGGTCCCGTTCTGATGGCACCGGTGGAGGTGAGCTCGATGCGCCCATTGCCGGCGTGTTGCACCGCTTCCGCCCGGCCCAAGATCTTGACCGTCCGGCGCTCGAGCTCCCGGGCAACCTCCGGACTCACCACCACGACGGCTCCACCGCCATCCGTGACAATGCAGCAGTCGAGACGGTGCAGTGGGGAGCTGATCATCGGGGAGTCGAGAACTTCCTCCACGCTGACAGGCCTGCGCAATAGGGCGTTGGGGTTGTGCTGCGCGTGCAACGACGCTGCGACCTTGACCTCGGCCAGCTGGGCACTCGTGGTGCCGAACTCGAACATGTGACGCTGCGCCGCGAGCGCGTATCCGGAGACGGCGGACATCCCCCAGGTCGACTCGAATGCCGCCTCGGGCGATCCCGAGGACCTCGCGGTCGGCGCCTGACCGAGGCTCCGGGCCAAGCCGGCCATCGTGACGAGCGCGACCCCGCATTTCCCGGCTGCGATGGCTGACGCAGCGTGGCCGACGTGCACCAAGTACGAGGAGCCCCCCGTTTCTGTCGAATCGACAAACCGAGGATGGAGGTTGAGGTATTCGGCCATGGACACCGGACCGAAGCCCGTTGTCGAGTCACAGAGATATCCGTCGACATCAGAGAGTTCGAGCCCCGCATCGGCCAACGCACCGAGGGCAACCTCGGCATGGATTTGCGGGATGCTGCGGTCCCGAATTTCCCGCAGCGGATGTTCGTAGACGCCAGCAATCGACGCCTGCGTATGGTGACTCACGGCAGCTCCTCGCCTTGCAAACTACCAACGCATCACCGAGGCGGCCGACCTCTGCTTCGGAACGGAGCTTTCTTCAGCCTGCTCGGACAACGTCTCCCGCCGCGCTGCGCACGACTGGGAGCACCTCACTGGAGAAGAGCCGCAGGCTGCTCTCCGTTTCCTGCACCGACATGCCGGCTATCGAATGCAGCATGACGACGTGGTCGGTTCCGGTCACCTCCGCATACATCCGAATCTTCTCGATGCATTGATCTGGCGTGCCGAAGATGCCGCTCCTGATGTAATCCTCGCGGGGCGACGCACCACGCGGGTCTCCCCCGCCGCCGGGTGCGTACTGCTGGTATCCCTTGATACCGACGAACTGCTGTGGGTTGTCGAATCCGTAGTGTCGCCGGGATCCCTCGATGTAGCCGCCGAACGCACGTTCTGCGACCTCCATCGCTGCCTCGTGCGTCGCCGCACAGAATCCCGGTGCGGCGATGATGGGATGCGTCGGCCCGAACCCGGCCCTGGTCCGGGCATTGTTGAAGATCGCACAGTTCTCGGTCATCGTCTCCACCGAGGTGCCGCCCGTACACATGAGGTCGAGACCCATCTCGGCAACCGGCTCGAGACTCGACTTGCTCACCAGAGCCCCGTACAGCGTCTCCCCCAACGTCCCCGAGCATGGCCTCGGCCGAGTCGTGGCCTCGCTGACCTGATAGTGCCTCCCCTCGTACGAGAAGTTCTCTTGTCGAAGTGCCAGACGGAGGACGTCGACCCCTTCCTTGAATCGCTCGCTGGCTTCGTTCTGATCGATTCCCAGGTAGCGGTACTCGCTCGGGGAGCTCCCCCGGCCGACGCCGACGTGGATCCGGCGTCCCCTGAGCATGTTGTCGAGAACCGCCAGCTCCTCGGCGACGCGGAGCGGATTGTTCCAGGGCAGGACGACGACACACGTGCCCATCTCGAGTCGCTCCGTGCGCCCGGCCATGTAATAGAGGACCGCCAGGGGATTGCTCGTCATGTGATACGGCGATCCGTGATGCTCTACCTGGAAGAGCGCGTCGAACCCCAGCGGTTCGAGGAGGTCAGCGATGTAGAGGTTGTCTTCGTACACCTGTCCGTCCCGAATAGTGGGTGTCTCACTGTCGTTCCGGATCCAGTCCCCTCCTTGAAACCCGAGAAACAGGCTGATCTTCATCCGCTCATCCCTTCTGGCGTCGCTCAGGGCTTGCCACCCGATCAGATCGGAACTGCCGCGGGCGGCGTCACGTGGGTACTGACGCCGGCGTGAAGCGGAACAACCGCTCTGCGTTTCCGCGCAGGATCTTGTAGCGGTCGACATCCGAGAGCCCTTCGAGCTGCTTTTGTGCGTGCTCGATGCAGTTCGGCCACGTCGAATCGCTGTGGGGATAGTCGGTCTCGATCATGACGTTGTCCACGCCGATGACGTCGAGGCTCTTGATTCCATGGAGATCGTCGATGAAGCAGCCGTAGATGTGCTTCCGGAAGGTGTCCATCACGGAAAACCCCTCCATTTCGAGGCCACCGCCCTCGATCACCTGCACGCGCCCCGACAGGGAGTCGTGCTTCACGTCACCCTTCTGAATCCAGTACCGGTGCTTCTCCACGACCTGAATACAACGATCGAGGAAGAACGGCATCCACCCAATCCCGCCTTCCGCCAGGGCGACCTTTATCCCGGGAAATTTCCTGATGACCGGGCTGAAGATCCACTCCACCATGGCCCCCGCGATCTGGACCGGTGGCCCCCACGACATGGTCACCAACATCGGCGACTCGTCCGACATCGTGTACCGCCTGCTCGACGAACCGATATGCATGCACACCACGGTCTGGGTCTCCTGGCACGCTGCCATCAGGGGGTCCCAGTAGCCCCCGCGGTCCTGGATCGTCGGAAGGCCGAGCATGGCAGGGTTCTCGGAGAAGGCGATTGCCCGGGATCCCTTTTCTGCCGTGCGGTAAACCTCGGCGGCTGCCAGCTTCGCGTCCCAGAGCGGGATCAGTGAGAGGGGGATGTAGCGACCGTGGGCGCGCCCACACCATTCGTCGATCATCCAGTCGTTGTAGGCCTGCACACACACCAGGGCGAGCTCTTTGTCGTCGGCCTCGAGGAACACCTGGCCACAGAAGCGCGGGAAGGACGGAAAACACAGCGAGGCCAAGACGCCGGCCCGGTCCATGTCCTCCAGGCGCGCGACGGAGTCGTAACAGCCCGGGCGCATCTCGTCGTACGTGATCGGCTCGAAGCTGAACTCCTCGCGACGTTTCCCGGCGACCGCACCAAGCCCCGGCGTGACCATTCGTCGACCCTCAAAGATCCACGCCTCTCCTTCTGCGTCGCGAAGCAGCCGCGGGGCGGCGTCGCGGAACTTGGCCGGCACCCGGTCCTGCCACACGTGACCCGGCTCGAGCACGTGGTCATCGACAGATATCAACCATTCGGATGCCCGTTCGCCGGTCACCTGGCGCTTCGATTCAGTCGTCCGCGCGCCACCGCCAGCGCAGGCCTACGTGGGTCTCGACCCGGTCCTGCCCGGTTGCGTCTCACAGCGCCGTGCCGCTTTCCTTCAGCTCGCCGATGTCATCCCAATCGAGTCCGAGCTCCAACAGGACCTCCTCGGTGTGCTGACCGTGTTCAGGCGCGCCGGTGAGGCCACCGACGGCGTGTTGGTCGAACCGCACCGGCGACGCCACGCCCCGGTAGATTCGGCCGTCGCCCTTGTCCACCTCGGGCAGATAGCCGTTCGCGATCGCCTGTGGGTCATCGCCGATCTCGGCTGGGCTGAGCACAGGCGCCCACACGCCCTCGAGTGTCGCCAGTGCAGCTCGCCACTCGGCCAGCGTCCTCGTGGCGAAGACCTCGTCGAGAACGCGGGTGCATTCCTCCACGTTCTTGTTCCGTATCTCGGCTTCGGCGAAACGAGGATCGTCGATGAGATCGGGCCGTCCGAGATGGCGACACAGATCCGGCCACCAGCGATCGGACTGCAGGAAGACCAGGCAGACCCAGCGTGCATCTCGGGTCGGGAAGTAATTGACCAAAGCGTTGAAGGGATTGCGACGGGTCCGAAATTCCCTGGTGATGCCGACCGCTCCCGCCGTGACCGCCTGAGCCATCCACCACATCCCGGTGGCGTACAGCGAGACCTCGACGACCGGTGCACGCCCGTCGCACTGGCGCCGGTAGAGCGCGGCCGCCACCGCTCCGGCCAGGTTCATGCCTCCGGACAAGTCCCCGAATGAGCCCGGCTGGTTCGGTGGCTCCCCCGCGGCGGCGGTCATCTGGAAGGCCGCGCCCCCGCGAGCCCAGGCGCTGGCCAAGTCGAATCCCCCACACTCCGCCTCAGGGCCCACCGAACCCTGTCCGGTCCCGAGGGCATAGACGACCCGCGGGCTGCAGTTTCGAATGTCTTCGACGTCGATGGCCAGTCGTCGCCGTGCGTCGGGGAGAAAGTTGGTGAGGAACACGTCCGCCGATTCCACCAACTTGTAGAGGATCCCTCTGCCCTCGTCCGTCGCGATGTCGAGCCCCACGCTCCGCTTGCCGCGATTGGGCAACTCGGTGTTCGGGTTCATCAGCGCACCCGTTGCCTCGGCGTTGGAAAGACCCCGGATCGGGTCACCGGTGACCGGATGCTCGATCTTGACGACATCGGCCCCCCAGTCCGCCAGGACGGCGCCGGCGGCGGGCACGAACAGCCAGGACGACACCTCCACAACGCGCACGCCCTTCAAGATCTCGTACATCACCCTCAGCTCGTCGGGAGCGTTCGCTTTGCGGGGCAACGAGCCCGGTTCGGGGCATCTTCAGTCCGTCCTCGACGGCATGAAGAGTGCTCTGCCATGCCACGCCCACTTATTTGAGCATATGCTTAATCTTTTGTCGGCAGCATGTCAAGCTTCGTGCCTGCCGCGGGTTTCGGCCCGCGAACCTCAGGAAGTGAGGAGGATGCACCCGCACCGGAAGCCGCCCCCCGCGGCGGTGAGAGCCACGTGCGCGCCGGGAACCTGCCGGGCTCCGGCATGACCGCGGAGCTGGAGCACCGCTTCGTGGAACAACCAGAAGCCGTGGAGGCGACCCGCCGAGAGTTGTCCTCCGTAGGTGTTCAAAGGCAACTCGCCGCCAAGTGCGATCCGGTGTCCGCCGTCCACGAAAGCACCGGCTTGTCCTCGCGGGCAGAAGCCAAGTGACTCCAGCCAGGAGAGTGTGAGGATCGAGAAGCCGTCGTAGATCTCCGCGACGTCGACGTCTGCCGGCTTCAGATCGGTACGAGCCCACATCTGCGCGGCTGCGTCACTGGCCGCCATGGCGGGGAAATCCTGCCGCGGCTCCCACCCGTGCGTGTCGTGATTTGCACACCCAACGGCTTCCAGGTGCACCGGCGGACTCGGGCGGTCTGGCGCCGTCTCGGCCGAGGACAGGAGAAGGCCGACCGCGCCGTCGATCGGCAGGTCACAGTCCAACCGTCCCAACGGCTCACTGATCATTGGAGCATTGAGGTAGTCCTCCATGGTCATGGGCGACTGCAGGACCGCCTTCTCGTTCAGTGCCGCGTGCCGGCGACAGGTGAGAGCGATCCAGCCCAGCTGCTCCTTTGATGTCCCGTACTCGTACATGTGCCGGCGCGCCAGCATGGCCATGAAGTTGACGGCTGAGTACTCGTGGAACGGCACATGCCATTCCCAAGGGCCCGCCGGATCCGGCAAGGCACCCGACGCGCTCCCGAGCATGCCTCCCAACGTCCGAACCGAGCGGTAGACGAGGACGTGTCGGCACAGGCCGGCCGCGACGGCCATGGCCGCGTTGATGATCACGCCGAGTTGCGCGCCCGAGTTGGCGCCACCCATCCAGTTCAGCTCCAACCCCAACGCGTCGGCGATCTCCTCGGGTGGTCTGTCCCCAAAGGGCATCGCCGCGACCCCGTCGATGTCCGACCGACGCAGGCCGGCGTCGTCGATCGCCGCCAGGGCTGCATCCAACGCGAGGTCGAGTCCGCCGCGATCAAGGTGGCGACCGGTGTCCGACATGCCGAGGCCCGAGACGATCACCTGCGACTCGAATTTCTCCATCAGGTCCCGTCCGGCGCTTCCCACACCGTCATCGCATGCTCGTCGACGTGCGGAGCCCGGCCCAGCACGTTCCAGGGCGACGCCGGGGCTCGGAACAGCGCCCCCGGATAGACGAACGACCGACCGAGGTCCTCGTGGTGGATCTCGACCGGGAACCCGCGGGCGACGAAGTGCGGGTCGTCCACGATGTCCTCGGGAGCGAACAAGAGCGCCGCGGCAAGGCCACGCCGCTGCGCCTCGACGAAAAAGTCGCTTCCCGGAAGATGTGCGGCGACGAGGCGCACTCCGTCCGATCCTGCCTGATAGATCGCCGCCGCCTCGGGATCAGCTGCGATCTCGGGGATCTCGACCCCGCCCCGTTCCACGCCCATCTCCAGGAAGAAGAACTCCTCGAACTGATCGTGCAGCCCGAGCTCGGAGATCCACTCGATCAGCGCCTGGAACTCGCTGGCGCGTCGCGGCAAGGCACCGATCACGGTCTGCCCATCGGCCGACGTCATGCGCCTCGGTGGGGTCGGTCGCACCGCAGCGTGGCGAAACGTCTGTCGTTGCACCGTCGCCTGCGCGACGAGCCATTCGTACGTTGCGGCCTCCGTCGTGACGTTGGACGCCGCGTGCATGCTCACGTCGACAAGCTGTCCGAACCCGAGCGTCTGCCGCGCGAAGAGCGCGACCAATGCGGCCTCGACAGCCCACAAGCACGCAGTGTGGTATCCCTGGTTGCCGCCTGGCCGCACCGGCGGGAGCAGCGGGTCGTCATACCCACAACTCCAAGCCGGCCCCGCGGCGGCCTGCAGCGTGAGATCGGTGACCGGCTCGCTCGAGCGCGGGCTCCGTCGCCCGAACGCCGTGATCGATACCCAGACCAGATCCGGCCGTTGGGTTTCGAAGGACTCGTAGTCCAGACCCAGATCGGTCAGCCGGCCCGGCGACTCGCCCTCGACGACGATGTCACTCGTCGCCACGAGGCTCTGAAACAGGCGGGCATCGGGATCATCGTCAAGATCGAGCACCACGCTCTGCTTGCCGCTGTTGTAGTACCACCACCAGAGGCTCCGCTCCCGACCCGGCACGCCATCGAGGAACGGCTCGAATCCCCGGGACGGATGCCCGCCGGGGGGCTCGACGACGATCACCTCCGCGCCGAGGCCAGCCAGGATCTTGCCCGCGAGCGCACCGTGCTCGCTCGCCAGTTCGACGACGCGGATACCGGCGAGCGCTCCCGGCATCGGGTCGCCGCGGCCCGGCTCGTTCACAGGACCCCCGCTTTCCGGAAGGCGTCGAGCTCCTCTTCGGTATGTCCGAGGAGATCTCCGAAGACGACGTCGTTGTGCTCACCGAGGCACGGCGCTCCTCGCGCGATGGCCCAATCCGTCTTCGAAAAATGTACGGGAATGCCGTCCACCCGGACGTCCCCCATCTTCGAGTGCGTCACCATCGGCCAGAGTCCCCAGTCCGAGGTCTCCGAATCGCCGTCGATTCGCTCACCCGGTCGCTGCACCGCCGCCGCCGGCACGCCGGCGTCGCGCAGCGCCGCGGCAAGCTCGAAGCGGTCGAACGACTGGGTCCACTCCGCCAGCCGCCGATCGAGCTCGTCTTGCGCCTCCACCCGGCCCGCACAGAAGATCCAGCGCTCTTCCGTGCACCAGTCCGCGGCGACGACATCCGTCAAGGCCCGCCAGTCTCGATCGTCCCGACAGGCGATCGAGATCCAATTGTCCCACCCGACAGCCGGGTAGATGCCATGAGGGGCCATGGCCGGTGAGGAACTCCGATTGCTGTCGGGTGAACCGGGCCGACGGAGCCGGCGGCCGTTCACCGTGTAATCGAGGAGCGCCGGGCCATTGAGAAAGGCTCCGGCGTCCGTGCACGAGATGTCGATCCACTGGCCTTCGCCGCTGCGGTTCCGGTGCAGGAGCCCGACCATGATGGCGATGGCCATCACGTTGGCGCCGTGGTGATCCATGTAGGAATAGCCGATACCGGCCGGATGCTGGTCAGCGATGCCCGTCGCAAACGCCAAACCGCAGCACGCCTGGACGAGTGGACCCCAGGTCTTGAACTCGCGGTACGGACCGAATTGACCGAACCCCGAGTTGGAGACGTACACGATGTCCCCTTTGATGCCCCGCAACTCCTCGTAGGAAAAACCGAGGCGCGCCATCACACCGACCGCGAAATTCTCCGTCACCACGTCCGAGATCGCGACCAGTTCCCGCAAGAGCTCCTTCCCGGCGTCGGTACGCAGATTCAGGGTGACGCCCCACTTTTCGACGTTGTGGTTGTTGAAGGGACCGCCGAAGTCCGGCCCGCGGCGCTCGTCGACGAAGGGCGCGACCCCACGCAGGACATCCCAGTAACCCTGGGTCACGGGGTCTTCGATCCGGATGATCTCTGCGCCCATTGCCGCCAAGAACCGCGTCGCCCCGGCTCCGGCCAGCTGGCCGGAAAAATCACAGATCCGCAGGCCGCCGAGCGCGGTGCTCACGCTTTCACGTCCCGACGGCCGCGGTGCTGCCTTCTCCCCAGAAGACCCTCAGTGCGTTCTGGCCGGCAAACCATGGCATCGCTTCGGCGTTGATCCCACAAGTTGGCAGCTCCCGTTTGACTCGATCGAACGTGAGCAGCGGATAGTCGGAGGCGTACAGGACCTTCAGGCGTCCCCGCCGGCTGTTGGCGAACGCCACCAGCTCGGGCGGATAGCGACTCGGCGGATAGGCAGAGATCATGTGATGGAGATTCGGCCACGTCCGGAGAAGCTGTACCAGGAGGCCCGTCCACGGGGCACCGCCGTGGGCGCTCACGATCACCAACTCGGGGAAGAACGCGGCAGACGGTGTCGAGGTGTTTGGGGTTCTGGACGATGCCGCGACGCTGGACGAGGGGCATGCCGACCGTGACGGTGACCGGGATATCGAGTTCGATGCACTTGGCGTAGAGCGGGAAGTAGGATCGGTGACTCGCTCGTCTTTGATCTCGGTAGGGAACGATCCTCAGCGCTCGAGCGCCGTCGTTGCGTACCATGCTCTCGAGGTGGCGCACCGCTCGGATGCCCTGGTCGGCGTCGACGCGGACACTGAGTCCGAAACGGTCAGGATGCTGCTGCACGGCATCGAGCGTCCATCGGTATCCCGCCTCCAGATCGCCCATGGCGGACTCGGGAGGTGGAGCGATGAGCGCCCGGGCGATGCCGTTGCGATCCATGTCGGCGACGAGTTGTTCCAGATCCTGCGACTCGGTCCTCGCCGAACCGTAGGTGTTGTCGGTCAAGCTCCATGTCAGATCGAGGTGCGGCGGATTGGCGTTCACATAGCTGTCCACGATCCATGGCGTCACGCTCTCGCTCACGTGCTCCCTCCTCGTTCCCTCGTCCGCGTGGTGGCTCCGGGCCCCTGGAGGCCAGCCGTCACCAGACGCGTCAGCTCGCGACCTCGGGCTGGAGCTCGTGTTCGATCTGATCCCAAACCTGGTGCAGCATGGCGAGAAGCTCGTTGTGCCCGGCCTTGATCCCCACCAGGCGATCGAGAATGAGCTTGGACGTGATGGCGTCCAGGAGGGTCACGATGGCTTCTGCGGGAAACTCCTGCGTGTCGACGCCGTGCTGTTCCAACATCTCGCTGACGTGGCGCTCGTGGACCTTCCTCGTCATCGTCGAAGCCTTCACGTACTGCTTGCGTATCTTGGGGCGGTTCGCTGCGAGGGTCAGGTTCTCGAGCCAGATCTTTCCCCAACCACGTTCGAAGTCAGACGTGATCATCGCCTCCATCTCTTCGAACCAGCCCTCCATGAAGGAGCCATCGGTGCGATAGATCTGTTGTGACCGCTCCTTAACCTGCACCGAGACGCGCTCGAGGACAGCCAGAAGCAGCTGTTCGATGGTGCCGAAGTGGTAGTGGACCAGTGCCTGGTTGACACCGGCCCGGTCGGCCACCTTGCGGGTGGTGATGGCGGCGGCACCCTTTGAAACGAGTAGTTCTTCGGCCGCGTCGAGGAGTGCCTTGCGGGTGACGTCTCCAGCTTCCGACATAGATCGAATCCTCCGCACCTCGTCCGCCGGGAAACGAGACGAGCCTATCCCGGGCATCATTGGCTGTTTTGCCCTGACCTCGGGCAGGAAGGCCGGGACGGCACCTGTTAGTTTTCGAGAGGTCCGAAGTGCAGTCAGACGGGAGCATTGATGTCGGTGGCACTGCGGAGGGTCCCGGTCCTCGACGAACTGAACCAAGGGTTTTGGACGGCCGGTCGCGACAACGAACTGCGCCTGCGCCGCTGTGCGAACTGCGGATATTGGGTCCATCCTCCCCGTCCCGCGTGCCCGAGGTGCTGGGGGCGAGACCTTCCTTGGGAAGCGACGAGCGGTACCGCGACGCTGTACACCTACACCGTGAATCGCAAGGCCTGGAATCCGGGCGTGCCCGTGCCCTATGTGATCGGCATGGTGGAGCTGCCAGAACAGGCCGGACTGCGGCTGACGACCAACATTGTCCATTGCGAGGCGGACGACCTGCGCATCGGCATGGCACTCCGGGTGGTCTTCGAACGCCAAGGGGACCATTTCGTGCCGCTCTTCGAACCTGACAATTTTGGGCATACGCCCTAAAATACTCCCAAACCTGATATGGAGACCCGAGACAAGGGAGCACGCGTGGCAAAGAGCTGGAACTTCGACCTCTACATCGATGGGGCCTGGACCACGGGGGAGGCGAGCGGATCCATCGACGTCATCAATCCCGCTAGTGAAGAGGTCATCGGGAGTGTTCCCGAGGCCTCTCCCAAGGATGCGGTGCGGGCCATCGAGGCCGCCCGCAAGGCGTTCGACGAGGGTTCCTGGCCCTTCACCAAGCCGGCCGAGAGGGCTGCCGCCCTGGTCCGCATGGCGGAATATCTCGAGGCACATGCGACCGAGCTCCGCGAGCTCATCGTGGCCGAGACCGGTTCGGTCGGTTACCTCACCGACTACGTGCAGGCCGGCGGCTCCATCGGGATGTTGCGCGCCAACGCCGCGCACATCGAGCACACGTTCGAGTGGATCGAGGCCGGAGCACCCACGGCCGGGCCCAATGGGATGTCGGGCTCGGCCCTCTTCCGAGAGCCGGTCGGCGTCGTCGGGGCCATCACGCCTTTCAATTTCCCCTTCATGCTCAACGTGGTGAAGGTGGCTCCCGCGCTGGCCGCCGGTTGCACGGTGGTGCTGAAGCCACACCCGTGGACGCCGCTCGACGCCTTCCTGATCGCACGTGCCGCGGAGGAGGCCGGCATCCCTCCCGGCGTGCTCAATGTCATCACCGGGCACGGGGACGTCGGCGACGAGATGACCTCCAATCCGATGGTGGACATGATCGCGTTCACGGGCTCGACCGCAACCGGCCGGCGCATCATCGCGAACGGAGCTTCCACCGTGAAGCGCTACCAGCTCGAGCTGGGCGGCAAGAGCGCCCAGGTCCTCCTGGACGACGTCTCGGAGGACTACGCACGCTCCGTCGGGTTCGGATCAACGTTGACCCACTGCGGCCAAGGCTGCATCCTCGCCACCCGGCTGCTCCTTCCCGAGCAGCTTCTCGACGCCTACAAGGACGGCGTGGCCGCCGCCGTACCCTCGGTCAAGATCGGTGACCCTCTCGACCCCTCGACGGTCCTCGGCCCTCTCATCCGCGAGCAGCAACGAGAGCGTGTCGAAGGCTACGTGGCGTCCGGTGTCGAGCAGGGTGCCGAGCTCCTGACGGGTGGCAAGAGGCCCGACGGCTTCTCGAAGGGGTTCTATTACGAGCCCACCGTCTTCGTCGGCACCAACGACATGCGCATCGCCCAGGAGGAGATCTTCGGTCCGGTCTTCACGGTCGTGCCCTACTCCGGCAAGGACGACGACGCGGTCAGACTGGCCAACGATTCCATCTACGGACTCGGGGGTGGCGTGGAATCCCTGTCGACGGCGCGCGCCTTCAACGTGGCGCGCCGGATCCGGGCCGGCACGGTGATGGCCCAGGGGGTCGGCGCCGCCTCCGGGGCGGACCTGGGACCGGGGGGCGGGCAGGGCCCGGGCTGGGGCGAGACCATGGCCGGCATCGGACAGAGCGGCGCGTTCGGTGGTTTCAAGCAGAGCGGTGTCGGCCGCGAGTGGGGACGACACGGGCTGGAGGAGTTCACCGAGATCAAGGCGATCCACTGGAGCTGAGCGAGCCGCCCCCCGGGGCGGCTCGGTGATCAGCTGGGGAGCGCGGCGACCGGAGGCCCTGACCGCTTGGGGATCCCGTAGCTCCTCGGGGTGATGTCGACGTCGACGGCCTCGGCACGGAGTGCCCCGACGGTGCACTCGTCGGGCGGCCGGTGGGCCAAGGGGTCGAAGTTGAAGAACCGGCACGCGTTCTCCCACGTGATCTTGTGGATCTCCTCGTCGGGGACCTCGGCCGCCTGCAAGGACTTCCACGCCGACTCGGGAGCGTTGGGCCACGTGCAATCGGAGTGCGGGTAGTCGCATTCCCAGGCGATGTTCTCGACACCGATGTCGTAGCGCAGGCGGAGGCCGGTGTAGTCGTCGATGAAGCAGGTGAGCACCCGATCCTTGAACACCTGGCTGGGGAGTTGGTCCCCGAAATCCTGGCCGGTCCACTGATGGTGACGCTGATATGTGTAGTCCGCTCGCTCCAGCCAGTACGGGATCCATCCGATTCCGCCCTCAGCCAAGGAGAATTTCACGTCGGGGAACTTGCGCAACACCGGCGACCACAGGAGCTCCGCGGCAAACACGCCCGTGTTGAACGGCATGGTGTGGATCATCGTGTCGAAGGGTGATCGTGGCATGAACTCCGGTGAGCTCCCGAAGTGGAACACCATGACCGTGTCGGTATCCTGGCAGGCCTGCCAAGCCGGATCCCACTCGTCACCGTGGTGGTCCGGCAGCCCGAATCGATGGGTGTCCGAGTGGAACGAGACGGCGTGGCAACCCTTGGCGGCCATGCGACGGATCTCCTCGGCCATCCACTCGGGTCCGAGGATGAAGCCGGACAGCGAGAGCGGGATGAAGCGGCCCGGATAGGCACCGCACCACTCCTCGACGTGCCAGTCGTTGTACGCCCGGATCATGCAGGCCGCCAACTCCTCGTCCCCGCTCTGGAGGAAGTACTGCCCACCGAGGCCGGGCCAGGAGGAGAAGCACATCGATCCCAGGACCCCGTTGACGTTCATGTCGCGGATCCGCTCGTGCACGTCCCACGTCCCCTTGCGGACCTCCTCGAAGCAACCCGGATCGTTTCCCCATTCCTCGGGTACGCGGCCGGCCACCGCGTTGAGACCGAAGCTCGAGACCTCGTGTCCCTCGACCAGCCAGGCGTCCGTCCCGTCGGCCCGATGAATCACTCGGGGCACTCGATCCCGGTACTTGGCCGGGAAGTGGTCCGCGAAATAATCGCTCATGGACGGTGGCTCGACCAAATGGTCGTCCACACTCACCATGATCATGTCCTCGAGTTGCACGCAATGACCTCCCCGAGCGATCCGACCGGCCAAACCGGTCACTCGCGAGATTTTAGCACCTGCCCAAGTTGTTCTCCATCGGTCGCTCCGGCCACCTGACGACCGCTACGGCGCCGGCCGGTGCACCTCGAACGGCACGTCCTCTTGCCCGCCCGACCGCAGGGCGGAGCGCAATACGTTCTTCTGGATCTTCCCGGACGCCGTCCGTGGGAAGTCGTCGACGAAGCGCAGCTCTTCGGGCCATTTCTGGCGCGCCAACCCACCGGCCTCCAGGTGCTGTTGCAACGACTCGAGGCCGAAGCCCGGAGCTTCCGGCAAGAGCCTGACGACGGCGGCGCCGTGCTCGCCGTACCGGGCATCCGGTGCTGCCACGACCGCGACCTCGGCGACACCGGTCATCTCGGCCAGGACGCTTTCGACCTCGGCCGACGACACGTTCTCGCCGCCCCGGATGATGATGTCCTTCTTCCGGTCGGTGACCGTGAGGTAGCCGTCCCCGTCGAGAAATCCGATGTCACCGGTGTCGTACCACCCATCGGCGTCGATGGCCTCGGCCGTGAGGACGGGGTCGGTGTACCCCGCGAAGAGCTCCGGTCCCCGCGAGTGGATCTCACCGGGTTGGCCGGCAGAGACGGGTCGGCCTTCGTCGTCGAGCACTCGAACCTCCGAACCCGAAATGACCCGGCCGTCGGTGTAGATCCGCTTCTCGAGCGGATCAGAATGTAGCGACGCGGTGGTGGAGGGGTGTTCGGTGGACCCGTAGGCCCGGATCAGCGATATGCCGAGCTCCGTGGCGCGTTGGACGACCGAGATCGGGATCGGCGCACCACCCATCGTCAGCCGGTCCATGTACGGAAGGTGCACGGCCGGATCGAAGTCGGGATGATCGAGCAGGCTCAGCAAGAAGAACGGCGGACCTCCCCCGGTGGCCACACCGTCCCGGGCCATCGCGTCCAACACGGCCCCCGGCTCCCAGACGTCCATCAGGTCGAGGGGGCTGGCCGCGAACAACGGCCGCAGCGCCGACGCGAGACCCATGACATGACCGACCGGTGACGCCGTGAGCGACGCGGTCGGCCTGACGGCCGGGGGCGACGACTTCTCTCCGGCGAGGAAGGTCGCCCAGGTACGTTGATCGGAGAGATAGCTGCGATGTGTGTGGATGACCCCCTTGGGCGCCGCCGTCGTGCCCGAGGTGTAGCCGATGAGCGCGGGGCTGTCGGGGTCCACCTCGGCGGGCCGGTCCAGTGGATCGGCGGTGCCATCCACCGCATCCGACCACGACAGCACGGTCGAGGTGAGCCTCGGCAGCGGCGCCCCGTCGGTCGAGACGACGATGACCGTCTCGAGGTCGGGCAGGCCGGGCATCCCTTCCTCGAGGTTGGCCAGATAGTCCTGCCGGCCGAAATGGTCGGCGGTGATGAGCACACGGGCCCGGCTCTGACGCAGGATTTGGCTGACCTCCTTGGCGCCGTAGATGTGGACGATGGGCACCACGATCACGCCGAGAGGGAGCAACCCGTAGAGGCAGGCGATCGCCTCGACCCAGTTCGGGAGCTGGAAAGCGACGACCTCTCCCGGTTCGACGCCACCCCGACGCAGGGTCCCGCCGAGGCGGCGACCCATGTCGCCCACCTCGCCGACCGTGCCGGCGAACGGTCGGGTGCGCGAACGGACGCGGCAGCTCACCGCCGAGGACCGGACCGGTCCGCGAAAGGCGATGTCGGTCAAAGTCTCGTCGTTCCACCATCCGGAGTCTCGATAGCGGCGCGCCACCTCGGGCGACGGGAGCCGCAAGTCCCAGCTTCGCCCGCTGCTCACGAGGCAGCCTGGCGCCAGCAGGTCATCGCGCCTCGAAGCGAGGCGCTCGGCGCTCGCTTGCGGCCCGGACACCCTCGGCCAGGTCCCAGGTCGATTCGAGCACCTCTTGCACGGCGGCCTCGCGCTGTGTGGCGACACGAAATTGCTCCACGACCGCAGCCCGCATGGTCTGGCGGACGAAACGCACCGCGAGGGGTGCACTGGCAGCGATCTCGGCCGCCAGGCCGTGTGCTTCCGCCCGGAGTGCCTCGCTGGCGACCAAGCGATCGCACAGGCCGATCGCCAGCGCCTCCTCGCCCTTGAGCCGTCGCCCGGTATAGAGCAGGTCGAGGGCATGCTGCTGACCGACGATGGCCGGGAGGGTGACCGACAACCCGAGGATGTGGTGGTACCCCAGTCGGACGAAATTGGCCGCAAAGCGGGCTTCGGGGCAGCCGACCCGGAAGTCGGCCAGGCAGACGAGCCCGAAGCCGGCCCCGATGGCGGCGCCCTGCACCGCCGCCACCACCGGCGTGGAGGCGCTGAAGAGCCGGGCCGCCTCGATGTCCATCTGGTCCGGACCTTCCGCTGCATTCTCTCCGTCTGCGCTCGCCGCCCGGCCCCCAATGTTCGCTCCCGCGGAGAAGTGCTTGCCCTCGGAACAGAGCACGATGGCGCGGCAAGCCGGCTCGGCATCGAGGGCCTCGCACGCATCAGCCAAGGAACGGAGCACCTCGACTTCGAAGAAATTCTCGGGTGGCCGGTGCATCTCGACCGTCGCCACGAAGCGCTCATCGAGCGTCACGGTCACATCACCAAAGCGTTCCACGAGTTGTCTGCCTCTCCGACACGCCCGGCCTGCTGCGCCGGATCGCCCGGAAAGCTAAGCCCGGATGCTTCCTCAAGCAAGGGCGGAGGTTCGTGCTCGCTCCCGGGATTCGGGTGTCACAATGACCGCCGGACCGAGGGGTGGTGGACCAATGCAAGATTTCGAAGGCCGCGTGACCTTGGTCACCGGCGCTGGGAGCGGCATCGGGCGCACGGTCGCCTGCGAGTTTGCCCGATCGGGTGCTCGGGTCATCGTGACCGATGCCTCTCTCGAAGGGGCCTGTGCGACGTCAGAGGAGATCGGGCGCATCGGAGCTGAGGCCGTCGTGCGTCGACTGGATGTCACCAGTGCCGCGGAGGTGACCGCGACCGTGGCCGACCTCACGACGTCCGTCGGGACGGTCGACATCCTGGTCAATTGCGCCGGCGTGTCCTCGATGGCGCCATTTCTCGAGCTGACGGAGGAGGACTGGGACCGCAACATGGACGTGAACGCCAAAGGCGTGTTCCTGGTGACGCGCGAGGTCGTGCGTTCCATGGTTGATCGCCGCGACGGATGTGTCGTGTCGATCGCATCGGCCGCCGGAAAGGAGGGGACGCCCCTCCTCGCGTATTACTCGGCCTCGAAATGGGCCGTTTTGGGCCTGACCCAGAGCGTGGCCAGGGAAGTCGCCCCGTTCGGCGTGCGAGTGAACGCGGTCTGTCCTGGCTGCGTGCGCACGCCCATGCAGGACCGGGAGATCGTGTGGGAGGGTCGGTTGCGCGGCATGGATCCCGAGGCCGTACGTGCGAGCTACATCGCGCACACGCCGCTCGGCCGACTCTGCGAACCCCAGGACGTGGCCGACGTGATCCTGTTCCTGTGCTCGGACAAGGCTCGCTTCATGACGGGGCAGGCGGTCAACGTCACCGGTGGGATCGTCTTGCACTGACCGGTCGCCTCCCTTGACTGCGTCGGTAACATCACGAGGTGTTTGCCCGCACCGAGGATCAACAACTCCTCGAACACACGACCAAGCGATTCCTCGAAGCGGAGTGTCCTCTCGACACGGTGCGCGAGCTTGCCGGCGTGCCCGCCGGGTACGAGCCGGCGTATTGGCAACGCGGCGCCGAGTTGGGATGGACCTCGCTGGTGGTCCCGACGGAGTCGGGGGGCGGAAGCGTGAGCGCGCAGGGCGTTGTGGACCTGGCCGTGGTGGCCTATCAGTTCGGACTGCACGCGGCACCCGGTCCCCTCTTGGGGAGCAACATCGCCGCCGCCGCCCTCGGACGCTGGGGGAGCGCCGAGCAACAGAACGGGCCGCTGCAGGAATTGCTCGGCGGCCGGGCCACCGGCGCGTGGGCGCTGGCCGAGGCCCCGCCCCACGACGCGCTCGGGGAGGATCGAGCTGCGCGCCACCGAATCGGTTGACGGCTTCGTCCTCGAGGGCGTCAAATCCCCGGTCGAGGGCGGCGTGGACGCGTCATATTTCGTGGTCACCGCCCGGTGCGACTCGGAACTGCGCCAGTTCCTGGTGCCGAGCGGCACGCCCGGGTTGCGCGTCACACCGCTGCACGGTCTCGACATGACCAAGCGATTCGCCCGCCTCGACTTTGACCACGTCAACCTGTCCCATTCGGCCGGCGTCGGTGAGCCAGGCGACGCGACAGCGGCAGTCGAGTGGCTTACCGACCTGGCCGTCACCGTGCAAGTGGCGGAAATGTGCGGTGCGATGTGCTGGGCGCTCGACACCACCCTGGAGTGGGCGCGTAGCCGCTACTCGTTCGGCCGCCCGCTGGCGTCTTACCAGGAGGTCAAGCACCGGTTCGCCGACATGAAGCTGTGGCTCGAGGCGAGTCGCGCCATCGCGGCGCAGGCATCGGAGGCCGTCGACGGCGACCTGCCGAACCGGTCCGAAGTCGTGAGCGCAGCGAAGTTCTACGTGGGCCGTTACGGCTTGGAGCTGATGCAGGACTGCGTGCAGCTGCATGGCGGGATCGGCATCACGTTCGACCACCACCTACACCTCTTCCTGCGCCGCGTGGCCACCAACACTCCCCTCTTCGGGACGCCGGCCCAGCATGCGGCCCGCCTGACCCAGATCCACCAGGCACGGATGGCCGCCCGATGAAGGACGCCGGCGACATGGAGCATGTCGAGGACTTCGCCGCCCGAGCCCGGTCCTGGTTGCCCGAGCACATGCCGCGGGCTGCGGATGGTGTCGGCGGTTTCAGGGGGGTCCGGGGAACCGACGAAGACGAGCTGGCCCACATCGAAGAGTGCCGGCGGCTCCAACGCAGGCTCTTCGACGGCGGGTTCGCCGGGATCTGCGTGCCCTTGGCGTACGGCGGCCAGGGGCTGACCGCCGCGCATCAGGCTGCGTTCAATCAGGAAATCCGCGGCTACGCGTACCCCGCCGAGACGCAGGTCCCGACATTGACGCCGTGTATGTCGCTGATCCTGGAGTTCGGGACCGAGGAGCAGAAGATGCGCCATGTCCCGCCGATCCTGAGGGGCGAGGCGTTGTGGATGCAGTTCCTTTCGGAGCCCAGTGGTGGTTCGGACCTGGCGGGTGCGCTGACGACGGCCGTGCGCGACGGTGACGAGTGGGTGCTCAACGGCTCGAAGATCTGGACCACGGGGGCCTGGTGGGCCGATTGGGCGCTCTGTCTGGCCCGGACGAATTGGGACGTCCCGAAGCACCGGGGACTGAGTGTGTTCATGTTGGAGATCCACCAGCCTGGGATCGAGGTGCACCGCATCGAGATGCTGAACGGCTCGCGGGAGTTCTGCCAGGAGTTCATGACGGACGTCCGAGTTCCCGACTCGCTGCGAATCGGCGATGTGGACGAGGGGTGGACGGTCGCGGTGCGCTGGATGTACCACGAGCGCACGATCGCCGGCGGCTCGACGTACATCACCGTGCCGGCCGGCCAGCCTGCCGTGGCGTTGGACACGACCGGAGGACCGCCGGCGCTCCTGCCCATGATCCGGAGCCGTGGCCTGGCGGGGGACACGCGCGTGCAGGAGCAGATCGGCGAATCACTCGCCATGCGGCTCGTCGGTGACGCCCTCACCGGATCCGTCGCCGAGCAGATCCGGACGGGCGGGGCCTCCGAGCAGTGGGCGGCCCTCATCCGTCTGTGGTACGGCACAGCGGCGGTGCGGAACTCCACGATCGCCTTCGAGGTCGCGGGTTCGACGGCGGTGGCCTGGTCCGACGAGGAACGGGAGCTGGGTCAGATCGGGGTCCGCTACCTCATGCGGCAGGCCTCTTGTATTGCCGGTGGCACGACCGAGATGGCCCGCAACGCGATCAGCGAACGGGTGCTCGGCCTGCCCCGTGAGCGCCGCGTGGACCTGGACGTTCCCTTCCGTGACGTCCCGCGGGGCGCGCCCTCGCAGTAGCCGAGCAGGTCTGGCTTACTGCGTCCACGGGCTTACTGCGTCCACGGATAGTCGTCGGTGGGCTCGTAGACGATGCCCCGGGCCAGGAGATCGTCGATCTCGTCGCCCGCATACCCGAGTCGCTCCAGGATCGCCCGGGTGTGCTCCCCCACCAGCGGCGGGGGGCCGTAGGGGCCGGTCGGCGTCTCCGAGAAGTCGACGAGCGTGCCGAATTGGCGCACGTGCCCCAGCACCGGATGCGGATACTCGGCGACCAGGCCGAGACGCTCGTTGTCGGCATCGTGGAGCACGAACCCCCCGTCGTTGGTGTCGAGCGAGACTTCCGCCGGCACGCCGGCTGCGGCGAGGTCGTGCCACCAGGCCACGGCGGTCCGCGTCAGAAACACCGGCTCCAGAACGGGCTCGATCCCTTCCCGCGCGGCGACCCGCGCCTCGAACGTGTCGAATCGCTCGAGGTCCGGGCAGCCGAGGATCCGGCACAGCTGCGACCACTCCCCCGCCCCGAACGCCGCCACCTGGATCCAGCCCTGCTGGGTCTCGTAGAGCCGATAGCACGGCGAGACCCCGGTCTGGTTGCGGTCGAGGCCCGGACGAACCGGGCCGGGTTCGCCCTCGACCAGGAAGACGTCGGAGCCGAACACCGACGCGCCGTTGAGGAGCGACGTCCAGAGGTCCTGACCCTCGCCGGTACGACGTTGGTGGTACAGGGCGGCGAGCACCCCCACGGCGGACACCATGGCGTTGGCAGTGTCGGTCATCCCGAACCGCAGATACAGGGGCGGGTTGCCCTCGCGCACGGGACCGGCCTCGTACTCGATGCCGCACGCGGCTTGGTAGAGCGGATCGAGACCACCGAACTCCGACAGCGGTCCTTCGGCGCCGTAGGCGTAGGTGTTGCAGTGCACGAGGCCCGGATTGCGCGCCTTCAGGGAGTCGTAGTCGATGCCAAGACGCGCTGCGGTCCCCTTCGTCATGTTGTGGTGGACCACATCGGCGATCTCGGCCAGCCGCAAGACCGCTTCGAGCCCTTCGGGGGCCTTGACGTCGACAGCAAAGTCGAGTTTGCCCCGCTGGCAGCCGACGAACGGCATGCCGGCCATCCGCATGCCGTCACCGCGAACCGGCTCCACCTTGATGACCTCGGCACCCAGGTCGGCCAACAGCATGGCGCCATACGGCCCGGCCAGGTACTGGCCCAGATCGAGCACCACGACACCGCGCAGCGGGCCCGTCACGTGTCCTCCTCCACGACTCCGGCGTGCACCATCCGGTCGATCTCCGCATCGGAGTATCCCGCCTCGGCCAGGACTTCACGGCTGTGCGCGCCCACCCGGGGCTGACCGCCCTGGATGCCGCCCGGCGTGCCGCGCAACACGGCCGGGACGCCGACCTGGGTGGTCGACCCCAGGTCCGGGTCCTCCACGGAGGCCGCCAGACCGTTGGCCACGAACTGGGGATGGGTGAAGACCTCGGCCATCGGGGTCACCGCCTCGGCGCCGAGCCGCGCCTCGTGGAAGGCCCCGATCAGCTCGTCGCGGGACCGGCCCGCATAGGCCTCCCGGAGCCGTGCGTCGTGGCGCGCGCGCAACGCCGGGTCGCGGGAGACGGCCCGTGGATCCACGGGATCGAGGTCCAGGATCTCTTCGGGCGTGCTGGTAGAGGTCAGGCCGTTCATGGTCGCGGCGTGGATCCACTCCCCGTCGGCACACTCGAACAGCGACGCCTGGTGGACGCCGGGCGGATAGGTCTTCGCCATCGCGTTGCGATACCCCGCGGGTGCGCGTTCGTGCTCCTGCCAGATCTGGGTCGTGTAGGCGAGGACCCCCTGGTACAGCGAGGTCTGGACGTGCTGTCCGCGACCGTCCGTCTCCCGGTGGATCAGCGCCGACAGCACGCCCGCGGCCAGCAGGAAGCACGCCGCCATGCTCGGGGCGGGGAAGTGCAGGAAGACCGGTCCGGGACGCCAACCGGGCTGCTCGTTCTGCATCCCGGAGAGAGCCTGGACGGTGCCGTCCCAACCGGGACGATCGGCGAAGCGGTGCCCGGGCGGATACGCGGGCACCGAGCAGACCACCAAGCGCGGAAAGCGCGCAGAAAGCTCGGCGTAGGACAGACCCAACCGGTCCATGGTGCCTGGGCTGAAGGTCTCCACCACCACGTCGGCGTCCTCGCACAGGCGCAGAAAAGCGGCTCTCCCCTCGGTGGCCTTGAGGTCCAGCACCACCGATCGGCGGCTGCGGTTCCACACGTGGTACGCGGGCTGCCGGCGAAACGGGTCCCCTCCCGGCGGCTCGACCTTGAGGACATCGGCTCCGAGCTCGGCGAGCAGCAGCACGCCGACGGGTCCCGCCACGCCCCACCCGAGGTCGAGCACCCGGACTCCCTGCAGAGGGCCGCTGTGCTCGGTCACGTGTCCGCGGCCATCTCGTTCGACCGGTCCATGCACGTCATCCTCTCGCTCAGGCGGCCCCACACGGCCTCGACTTCGTTGACCTGCCCCCTCGGCAAGACTACAGTTCGCCCTGAATCTTGGGCGTATGCCTAATGGTGGTTTCGACCCCGACAGCCAATTGGTCTCAACGGCCGTTACCATCCGGATTCCTCAGAACAAGGGGGAGATCGTGCGAAAGCCATTCGTTCGGGGGCACGTTGCCGTAGGTCTCGCGGTGCTGGCCGCGTCGATCCTGGTCTGTACCGCCCAGGCCGGGGGCAGTACGTCGGCCGTCAGGTCGGGGAGCGGCAACGCGGCCAGCGCGCCGGGCATCACCCCGACCACCATCAAGATCGGGATCCTGACGGACCTGACCGGGGCGGCGTCCTCATCCTTCGCCGACACCCCAGGTTCTATGGAGACGCGCTTCAAAGCGATCAACGCGGCCGGCGGGATCGACGGGCGCAAGATCACCTGGGTCGTGGACGACACTACGTCGACGCCTGCGGGCGCCGAGACGGCGGCGAAGGACCTGGTGCAGAACAAGGGTGTCTTCGCCATCGCCGACCTCAGCAGCGCCTTCTACGGTGCGGCCCCGTACCTCGCCCAAGCGGGTATCCCGGTGACGGGCCTGGGGCTTGACGGACCGGAGTGGTCCGAGCAGCCCAACACCAACCTGTTCTCCACGACCGGCAACTCATCGCAGAACGGCCCGGCGTACGGCGACGGGGGCTTCTACAAGGCGATCGGCGCCACCAAGATCAGCTACGTCGAGTCGAACGTGTCGGCCGCCATCCAGCAGGGGAACAGCGTCTACGAGTCGATCAAGCGCGACGGATTGCAGGCGTGCGACAAGACGATCGTCCCCATCGGTTCGGTGAACTTCACGGCCTTCGCGTTGAGCTTCAAGGCCGACGGCTGCGACGCGGCCGAGTGCGCGTGTGTGCTGTCGTCCAGTCTGGCCATGGCCACGGCGCTCCATCAGGCCGGGCTGAACAAGGTCAAGATCATCTTCGCTGCCGGCCCGACGCAGGACATCTATCAGAACGCACAGGACGAGGCCGCTGCCGCCAACGCCTACTTCCCCGGCATCGAGTCGTCTCCGACGTACACCAATGCCGCCAGCTTGGCCTTCCTGGCTGAGCTCAAGAAGTACGACCCGTCCTACAAGGGTGGCCTCCCCGACCTCGGCGCAGCCGACGGTTGGCCGGTGGCCAACCTGATGGTCGAAGGGCTGCAGCAAGCCGGGAAGGACCCGACCCGCAAGTCGTTCATCACCAACCTCCGTAAGGTCAGCAACTGGACCGACAGTGGTCTCGCGACGGGACCGATCAGCTTCGTCCACTTCGGGCAGGACCCGCCGACTCAATGCTTCTCGTACGTGCAGTTCGTCAACAAGAAGTACGTGCCCTTCCCGAAGAGTGGCAAGGCCTTCTGCGGGACGATCCTCCCCGGCACCGGAACCTAGGTGTTCCGCGAGATGGGCTGACGCGTCAATAGGGCTCGCCCAGCGGGTCCAGGTAGTCCTCGGCCAGGATCCGCTCCCGCCGCAGGCGCTCGAACTCGTCGTCGGAGACGCCGAGGATCTGCTTGTACACGTACTCGTTGTCCTCGCCGAGAACGGGTGAGCCGCGGCGCCATGCCTGCGGAACGCCGCGGTAGGGCGGGCCCGGGTGCGGGTGCGTGCCGACGTCGAGGCTGTGGAGCGGTTGCTGCCACGCGCGATGGCGAAGGTGGGGATCCGCGGCGAACATCTCGTCGTTCAGGAGCGGGCCGGCCGCGACACCGGCGCGCTGGAGCACATGAAAGGCCTCCAGCGACGTCCGCTCTTCGGTCCAGGCCCCGATGATCGCGTCGAGCTCGTCGTGGTGCGCGTGCCGTGCCGCGGCGTCCGCGAATCGGTGATCGCGCCCGAGATCCTCCCGCCCGATGGCGGCGGCCAGGGACCGCCACGTCTCGTCGTCGCGAACGGAGACGGCCAGCCACTGATCGTCGCCGCGGCAGCGGTAGAGCCCCTGAGGCGCCCGCCAGGGGTCGCGATTGCCCCACCGCCGCGGCGCCACCCCGAGCTGGCAGTCGACGAACACGTCGCCCAAGTGGTTGAGGATGTTCTCACTCTGGTCGAACTCGACGAATTGCCCACGGCCGGTGCCCTGCCGGTAGCGCAAGGCGGCGACGGTGGCGAAGGCGGCCCCCGGGCCCGACGCCGCATCCATATAGGTGGTCCCCGGGCTGGTCATCAGCTCGGAATCGAGCGGACCGCAGAGCCAGAGCATCCCCGTGAGCCCGTCGAACTGCGCCCCGAAGCCGGTGTAGCCCGACCAGTCACCGGTGAGCCCCGTGGCGGGCATCCGGACGAGGACCAGGCGGGGGTTGCGGGTTTGCAGCTCGCTCGTGTGGATGCCCATGCGGGCCAGTCCCCCGGCCTTGAAGTTGTCGATGAAGACGTCCGACCGGTCGACCAGCCGCAACAGGAGTTCCCGTCCCTCGGGGCGCCGGGTATCGATGGTGCACGAGAGCTTGTTGCGCGCGAGCGAGTTGTTCATGGCGTGGCGGTTCCACGGTCGATCGGGACGGTCAGGAACTCCCGGGCCGTACATCGACCCTAAAAAGCCCGGGTTGGCGATGGTTGGTCGCGCCTCGTACCCCTTCGTGCTCGGCGGGAGGACCCACGGGTTCTCCACCCTGATGACCTCGGCTCCGAGGTCCGCCAGCAGCATCGTCGCGTAGGGACCCGACCACACCGTCGTCATGTCGACGATCCGGATCCCCGTCAGCGGTGGTGGCGACATCGGGCCGACCGGTGGCCGTTGCTCCGGCTGCGGCGCTTCCCGCGGCCGCACAGGGACCCCCGTCGGGCCGGGCCACGGGGCAGGGTCGTGATCGTGCTGGCCGAGTCCGGGGGCGAGCCGACGGAACGACCATCCCCCTTCGCCAAACCGGCACGGTGCCCCGGGAAGTTCGACCGGACCCGCTTCCGGGTCGTCGATGTGCACCCAGAACCCACGTTGGGACAGGTGTTCGGCCTCGAGCACCTCAAAGGGCGCGTTGACGCCGGCCAGAGGCCAGCCGGCGCGCTGCGCCTCCGCAGTCGCCTCAGCCCGGGTGCGCGCGAACAGCCATGGGTACAGCGCCGCGTCCATGGCTTCCTTCGTCTCGCCCCGCTCGAAGGCGTCGGGACGGGCGAAGGCCGCCCGCAAGGCATCGTTGTCGAGGACCTCGAGGAGCTCGCCGAGCTGCTGTGGTGTCGACATCATTGCGACGTACCCGTCGGCGCAGGGCTGGACCCCGCCCGGGATGAGGGTCTCCCTTGCCGCGTCCACCAGGTTCGGACCGGGCGCGCCGTCGCGGTACTGGTGGGCGAGCAGGGTCGTGGCGCGTGCCGGCAGAGTCGCCAGGGCCTCGAGCGCGGCGCAGTCGACGAAGCACCCCTGCTGGGTGGACTCGGCGCTGACGACGGCAGCCAGCGCGCCCAGGGCCGCCATGTTCCCGACCAGGTGAAGACCGAGATGACCGGGGAGCCGAACGGGACCATCATCGCTGCGCGGGCGCACCAGGGCGTCGCTCATGGTCTGGACGACCAGGTCGTCCCAGGCGTATCCCGCGTAGGGGCCGGTCGCGCCGAAGCCGCTGATGCGTACGACGGTGAGCCGGGGCCAACGCTCCCGCACGGACGGCCACGTCATGTCCCAGGCGCCGAGCCCGCCGCGACCGCTCTCCTCGATCACGAGATGCGCGCCGTCGAGGAGGTCTTCCATTCGCGCCCGCGAGCCGGTGGCGGCTGGGTCGAGGACGGTGCTGCGTTTGTTGGTGTTCAGATGCACGAACGCGCCGCCACGGAAGAGACCGTCGGCATCTCGTGCGGCACTCGGGCGTCGGCGCAGTTCACCGCCGTCGGGCGCCTCGACCTTGACCACGACGGCACCCAGGTCGGCGAAGAGCTTTCCGCAGTAGCTCCCCGCGACCCCTTCGGCCAACTCGACCACGTTGATCCCGCTCAGCAGTTGACGCATCGGCGTCTCTCCCTCCCCGCCCCCCGGGCGGTGGATCATGGCCGCACCGCACGTCCGCACGTCCGCTCGCCCGCTCGCGGGCATCGTATCTGCGGTGAAGGACCTGGCCAACGGCCCAATTATCCTTTTTGGGCATCTGCCCAGCTTTGCCGCGGTTCCGCGCGGTAGCATCGCGCACCGGGTGCGGCATGCGCCGGTGCTCGGCGAAGGGGAGGGCCATGACCGAGGAATACATGTCCGATGCGTTCATCTACATGCGCGAGAGGCACTTGCCCTACCCGGTATTCGACGCCGACAACCACATGTACGAGAACACGGATGCGCTGACGAAGTTCGTGCCGGCGGAGTACGACGGCATCGTCAAGTACGTCGAGATCAACAACCGCACCAAGGTCGCCTTCAAGGACAAGATCAGCGACTTCATCCCCAATCCGACCTTCGCCCGGGTCGCACCGCCCGGTGGATCCGAGGCCGACCCGCAGCACCGGCGCGGCATCACCTCCGTCGACGCCTTCTTCGACCCGGAGCCACGGCTCACCCTCATGAAGGACATGGGCATCGACCGGTCGCTCATCTGGCCCACGCTCGCCACCGGCGTGGAGGAGCGGCTGGCCGCGGACCCCGACGCCATTCAGGTCGTCCTGCGCGCCTTCAACCGCTGGATGCTCGAACACTGGACGTACAACTACGCCGACGCCATGTACCCGACGCCCATGATCAGCCTTTCCGTGCTCGATGCGGCGGTCAAGGAGCTCGAGTTCGTCGTCGCGCACGGTGCGAAGTCGTTCCTGCTGCACACGGCGCCGGTGCCGACCTGGAAGGGTCGCCGCTCCTTCGCCCTCCCAGAGTTCGATCCATTCTGGGAGGCCGTCCAGGAGGCCGACATCTTGGTGGGTATGCATCAGACGGACTCGGGCTATCAGCGCTACACCAACGAATGGGAAGGATTCGAGGGCAGTGAGTTCCGCCCCTTCGGCAGCGGGATCCCCGGGTTGAACGGCTCGCCCGCCTTCCTCTCCCTGGCGTCGCAGAAGAGCTCGATCCGCGACGGGATCGCCTCGATCGTCGGGCACGGCCTGGCGACGCGGTTTCCTCGGCTGCGCTTCGCCCCTGTGGAATTCGGCACCGAGTGGGTCCGCCCCCTGATTCACCACATGCAGGCCGTCTACGAGCAGTCCCCGGAGATGTTCGACGAAGACCCGTTCATGATCTTCAGGCGCAACATCTTCGTGCACGCGTTCCAGGAACCCGACCCGGCCGGCCTCGCGGAGCTGATCGGCGTCGACAACGTCATGTTCGGTTCCGACTTTCCCCACATGGAAGGTCTGGCCGACCCCTTGAGCTACTCCGAGCTGGTGGAACAGACGATGTCGCCGGAGGACACGGCCAAGGTCATGGGGGGAAACCTGGCCCGGATCATGAAGGTCTGATCTCTGGCCGCCGAAGGTCTAGGGCGTGGGCCAGACGAGCTCCAGGTTCTGCACCATGCGGAGCCCCGGTGGGTACTCCAATTCGATCCCCGGCTTGAGCCCGTAGTCGGGGATCCGGCGGTGCCACTCTCGGAGCGCGACCCGGAGCTCGCGTCGCGCCAGGTGCGACCCGAGGCACCGGTGTACCCCGCCGCCGAAGGCAAGATGGCGGTTCACCTCCCTGTCGAACCGGACCTCCATCGCGTCTTCGAACTCCGCCGGGTCCACGTTGGCCGCTCCGATCGAGACGAACACGATGTTGGCGCCCGCGATCGGGCAGCCGCTGACCTCACGGTCACCGGTGGACAGGCGCGCGGTGCCGGCCACCGGCGTCTCCCATCGCAGCATCTCCTCGACCGCCTTCGGGATCACCGCCGGATCGTCCACGATCTGCTGCCGGTGCCCGGGATGCTGACTCAGGTAGGCGAAGAAGCAGGTCAACGAGTCGGTCACGGTGTCCAGGCCTGCGATCAGGAACAGGAAGCAGATGTCGAGGATCTCTTCGCGCGTCAACCGGTCGCCGTCGACTTCGGCTCCGAGGAAGCCGGTGAGGATGTCGTTCTCGGGGTGCCGTTGCCGTTCATCGAGGATGGCGTTGAAGTAGGCGTAGATCTCCGTCCCGGTCGCGGTGCGGATCTGCATTTCCTTTTCTGGGCTCAGGCCCCCTCCGCCGGGCCGCATGATCCCGTCCTTGAGGCGAAGCAGCGTCTCGAGTTCGTCCCACGGCGAGGCCCATCAGCCCGAGAAAGACCGCCGACGGAAAGGGCACGGCCAGTTCCTCCGTGAAGTTGCACGAGCCTCGGTCGGCGAATGCGTCGATGAAATGGTTCACCCGGGAGGCCACGTCCTCCTCGATCTCGTCCATCCTCTTCGGAGCGAAGAGCGGGTCGAGGATCCGGCGATATTTCTTGTGCTCCGGGGGGTCCACGCTGAGGGGAATGAGTGGCCGAACGTTTCCCAACTGTACGATGTCCCGCGACGTGAACGCTCCCGGGTCGCGCAGCACCTCATCGACTGCGGCGCGGCTGGCCACCACCGTGAAACCTTCGGCGGGCGTGACCACGCCGCCCATCTCGATGAGCGCCTGGTACTTGGGCTGCGGCTCGGCGAGGTCGAAGAGATCGTCCATCCCCTGCTCGTCGCCTCGAAACACCGGAGCCGGCGTCGGTTCGGTCCCGCTTTGTGGCGCCTGTGCCATGACACTCCTTCTGCCGATCCGCTGCACGAGACCATCGTGCAGTTGGGTTCGGCCTTCCTCGCCGGCAGACGGTGCAGATCGCGCGCTCCGACAGATGCCGTTGTATCACATGCGCAAACGCGCGGCGCTTGTGTCGCGCATGCGGTGACCTATGCCGACTGTCACGTACGGAAAGGCGTCTGCACACCATGAACGAACTGGAAGGCCGCGTCGCCATCGTCACCGGCGCGGGTCGAGGCATCGGCCGCGAGCATGCGCTGCTGTTCGCGGCAGAAGGTGCCAGGGTCGTCGTGAACGACCTCGGCGGGAGCACCGACGGCACGGGAGCCGACGCGTCGCCGGCCCAGCAGGTCGTGGACGAGATCTCGGACGCCGGCGGCACGGCCATCGCCAACTTCGACGATGTCGCCGACTGGGACGGCGCAAAGCACATGATCGACCAGGCGGTTCAGACGTTCGGGGACCTGCACGTGCTGGTGAACAATGCCGGGATCCTGCGGGACCGCATGCTGGTCAACATGTCGGCCGACGAGTGGGACGCCGTTATCAGGGTCCACCTGCGGGGCCACTTCTGCCCGACCCGCTGGGCGGCCGCCTACTGGCGTGAGCAGTCCAAGTCCGGGGGCACCGCCAAACGGTCCGTGATCAACACCTCGTCCGCGTCGGGTCTCTTCGGCAATCCTGGGCAGACGAACTACGGCGCCGCCAAGATCGGCATCGCCACCTTTACGATGATCGCCGACTCCGAGCTCGGCCGCTACGGCGTGCGGGTCAACGCTATTGCTCCGGCCGCCGCCACGCGCCTGACCAGCGGCCTCACTCCGGACCGCGCGGAACCAGCGGCAGACACCTGGTCACCGATCGCGCCCTCCAACGTCGCACCGTTCGTCGCGTATCTGGCCACCGAAAAGTGCCCGATCCACGGACGCATCTTCCTGGTGTCCGGAGGAGCGGTCCGCCTGTTCCAGCCGTTCTCCATCGTCGACGCCATCGAAAAGGACGGCCTGTGGTCGGTGAACGAGCTCAGGGTCGAGGCGGCGCGGTTTGCGGACGTGCCCTTCGAGATCAACAACCCGTACGAGGGTCAGATGGGGTGACCCTGCGCCCAGGACGTGGTAACCCAGGACGTGGTCACAGAGAACGGGCCAACACGTCCTCGACGGACTCACCGCTCGCCTGGGCCGCTTCCTCCATCCGCCGGTAGGACTCTGGGCTCATGAGGTCGTGGAGCGTCATCTGGGGCGCGCCGCCGAGAAGCCGGATGAAGGTGGCTTGGCGAGCCGCGCGCTCCACCATCCGGGCCACGTGAAACGCCTCCTCGAAGTTCGTGCCGACACACACCGCACCGTGCGACGGCAGCAGGGCTGCCTTGGAGCGGCGCCCGAGCGCCTCGACCGCCTGTTCCGCCACTTCGGCGGTCGCCACACCACCGGAGGGAGCGCACCTGACCGGCCCCAGACCGGCCACGAGATATGTCTCCGAGGTGTAGGTCGGGATGTCCCAGCGCATGACGGAGAAGATCTGGGACCACTCACCGTGGCTGTGCACGATGGCGTTGACGTCCGGCCGGGCCTCGTAGATCCCGAGGTGGGTCTGCAGCTCGACCGTGGGCTGCATCCCGTTCTCGAGCACGACCCTTCCCGCGCCGTCGACCACCACCACATCCTCCTCGCCGATCTGACTCCAATTGGCGAACGGTCGCTCCGGGAGAGGCCGGGGAAGGATGTAGACGTTGCCGCTTTCGGGGTCCCGCAGGCTGGTGTCGCCGGCATCGAGACCGGACGTCAGCTCGAGGTCCCAGAACGTCCTGGCCGAGAGTGCCACCTCGGCGATCAGTTCGGGCTTGACGCTGCGCGACTGCTCCGTGGCCGACATAGGGTGTCCTCTCCTCGGTGGAGGGCAGGTCAGCAGCTAGACGGCCACGTCCGACGCCCGGACCTGGTCCATGACGGCGGGGACGACCGGTGGCGCGGCGCGCCAATCGTCCAAGCCGTCCTCGGGCAGGCCGACGGGGTACTTGTTCTCGTGGATCTCGGCCCAGTGCGCGTGGTTCAGCTGATGGAGGGTGAAGCAGGCTTGCAGCGCGTTGTAGAAGCCCATGTTGTCCATCGTCTGGTTCACCGATTCCTTGATCAACAGCGCGGTCATCGTGGGCAACGCGGCGATCCGACGGGCGAACTCAAGTGTGCGGGTCTCGAGATCCTCCAAGGGGAACACCTTGGAGACCATTCCCAGCGCGTGCGCCTCCTCGGCGCTGATCGAATCACCCGTGAGCATGAGCTCCTTCGTCTTGCGCGGCCCGAACTCCCACGGGTGGGCGAAGTACTCCACACCACACATGCCCAGACGGGTGCCGACGACGTCCGCGAACGCCGCATCGTCGGCCGCCACGATGAGATCGCAGGCCCACATGAGCATGAGCCCGGCGGCGAACACGGTCCCCTGTACCTGGGCAATCGTGATCTTGCGGAGATTCCGCCAACGGAGCGTGTTCTGGAAGAAGTAGTGCCACTCCCCGAGCATGCGGCTCTCCGCCCCCTCCCTGGTGGCGCCGTTGATCTCGAAGCTCGGGTGCATGTCAGGGCCAGGCGTGCGCTCGGCCATCGATTCCTTGCTGCCCATGTCGTGCCCCGCCGAGAAGATGGGGCCGGCGCCGCTCAGGATGACCACGCGCACGGTGTCGTCGGCCTCGGCGGCCATGAACGCGTCGTGCAACTCCACCAGGAGCCCTCGATGCTGGGCGTTGCGCGCCTTCGGGCGGTTCAGGATGATACGCGCAATCCGGCCGTCGTCGACCGTCTCGTACTTGATGTACTTGCTTTCCGTCACGGACTGATTCCTCCTCGGTGGCACTGCACCGATCTTACGACCAAGTACCGACCGAGACCCAAGTGCGCACGGCGCGCGCTCAGGGCATCGGCATTCTCGACAACGGCGTGGTCGACGGCAGAGCCGGGTGCGCGACCCGACTACCGGGTCAGCAGCACACAGCCAGCGATCGGTCCGCCCCCGTTGGACACGACGGCGACCTCGGGTCGCCCGGGCACCTGACGGCCCTCGGCCTGGCCGCGTAGCTGGACGCAGGCCTCGTGCAGGACCCAGTAGCCGTGCATCCGGCCGGCCGAGAGCTGTCCGCCGTAGGTGTTCAGCGGCAGCTCCCCATCGAGTGCGATGCGGGCGGCGCCCTCCAGGAAGGGACCCGATTCCCCGTCGGCGCAGAAGCCCAGGGCCTCCAGCCACGCCATGGTCAGGAAGGTGAAGCCATCGTAGAGCTCTGCGACACCGACGTCGCCCGGCCGGAGGTCGGTGGCGCGCCACATCTCGCTCGCCGCGTCGCTCGCCGCCATCTTCGGGTAGTCGGGTCGCTGATCCCACCCGCCGGCACCCTCGGATCCCCCGACGGCGCTGACATGGACAGGGTGGTCACAGGCGGTTGCGTGCGCGGCCTCGGAGACCACCACCGCGATCGAGCCGTCGACGGGCACGTCGCAGTCGAGGAGACCGAAGGGCTCGGAGATCATCCGGGCCGAGAGGTAGTCCTCCATCGTGATGGGGTCGCGATACGCCGCCCGCGGGTTGAGGGCGGCGTTGCGCCTGCTGTTGATGGCCAACCAGCCCACCTGTTCGCGCGTTGTGCCGTAGAGGTACATGTGGCGGCGCAGGTGCATGGCCAACCAGTTCGCCGCCGAGTACGCGTGCATCGTGAGGATCCGCGTCACGTCGCGCATGGCGGATGGCACCTCTCCCGCTCTGGCCGAGTCGTCCGCGCTGGCCTGACCCCCAAGCATGTTGACGGTGCGGTAGACCAACACGTGGTGCGCGCGCCGCGACATGACCGCCTCACAGGCGTCCACCACCGGCGTGAGGAGCCCGTAGCGTCCGAAGCCGCCTTGGCTGACCCAGCCCGGGGAGAGCTTGAGTCGTTCCGCGGCCAGGCTGACCGGCGTGTCCCCGAGGGTGGCGATCCCGTCGATGGCCGACGGGTCGATGCCGGCATCGGCGATGGCCGCCTGCGCCGACTCGACGGTGAGTTCGACGCTCGGCACGCCGGTCTTGCGGCCGATGCTCGAGATCCCGATGCCGGAGATCACGGCACCATGTGCGAGTTGCTCGCTCATGCGTCGCCGTTCCCGTCCGAGTGGGCCTCGGGCTCGAACAGTGGGACGTAGACCTCACCCTGCTGCTCGAACACCACCCGGACCGGCAGGCCTATGTCGACGGCTTCGACGGGGCAGTTCACGATGTCAGTGGTGAAGCGGAGGCCGTCCTGCTCAACCAGCTCGACGATGCCGATCACGTAGGGCACCGGCACCTCGGGATGGAACCGGTAGTGGTTGACGGTATACGTGAAGACACGGCCGCGTCCGCTCACGGCCCTGTAGGCGGCGGGTCCGTCGCAGTCCGGGCAGCGCAGGGACACCGGGAAGACGAAGCGGCCACAACTGGTGCAATAGGGAAGGCGCAACTCGCCGAGCGCGCCTGCCGTCCAGAACTCTCTGTTCTCTTCATCGAGCGGTGGGGTGACCCGCGCGACCGGTCCGCTCACGGCGGCGGGCTGCCCACGGGAGCTGAGCGCAGGCGCATGCCGCCGCACGTTACTCGGCAGACTGCGATGTGGCCGCGTCCTTCTCGGGTCACGAGCCTGGGGGTCTCACCCCCGGTCGCCGCAGGCGTCCGCTGCGGCTCGGAGTCGATGTGCGCGCAGGGGTGGGTCGTCTCTCGTCCGGGCGCCCGACCCGAGCCTCTCACTAGTGGAGGGGAAGCATGGTCGATTGCTCACACGCGTCTAAGGACGAGCCCCCTGGCACAGGAAAAAGACGGCTCTGACCATCGATCAGTGCGAAGTGCGGCGTGCAGAGGGCAGGTCTCTTGGTTCAGACGATGGGCGGGGTGTCCCCCTCGGCGCTGGCGGCGAGAACGGGATCCCAGCGGCACAACTCGCAGGCGTGGCCGATCACCGAAAGCCCGAAGTCGAGAGCAGCGTGAAATGGGTCGGGAGCCGCGCACACGTCGTCCCAGTTGAAGACGTACTCGCCCAGATTCGTGTCCCAGTGCGCACCCGCTTGCGACAGTTTGGCGCGCTCCAGACCCTCCGGAGCCGGGAACGCGAAGGCGTAGAACGCGGCGTTCGGGTATCGGGCGTCGCCGGGCCACCAGCCGATCTCGATCTGCTGCGCATTCGCCGAATTGCGGCTGATGAAGTCCTGTGCGGGAGGATCGGCCGGTTCACCGGAGAACAGGCTCACGGCGAGGTCGAAGGAGCCCCACCACGCGTTGAGCGGCGTGGACCGTCCCCGGTAGGGGGCGCGGAGGGCCGCCAGGACGAGCGCCGCCTGGGTGGCGGCCGCGAAGTACTCGGTCACCTGGGAAGTGTCGTAGGTGGTGTGCTCGTCGTCCTCGTCCAGCGGCGTGGTCCAGGGGGTCTCTTGTGGCTTGGGGTCGAACCGGACGGGGCCGACAAGGTCAGCGACTGCGGCCAGCACTTCGCGGGTCACTGCGCCCACTGGTCGGTTGGGTCCAAGGGGAACCTGGTGCGCCCGACCGTCGCTGTGCTCGGCCACGGCGTGATGGCTGTGCAAGTCCAGTGCAACGACCAGTGCGCCGGAGCCGTCCGGGGCGGGGAGCGGCAGCGTCTCCCAGCCGCGCGCACTCAGGCGCAGCGCGGCGTGCTCCAGCTGCGGTTCGGGCGGCGCCATCGATGCGGCCAGCTTGCCGAGCACCTGCGTGTGTGCATGCAAGGTGTCGCAAGTGGCGTTCCAGGCCTCGTAAGGGAGAGGGCGCCATTGTCTCGACATTGGAGTCACTCTATGAGGACTCCCCGCTCATCGCACGAAGGGACCAAGAGCGAGCGTCGTGCGTGCTGAGCGAGGCGTGCCGCGGCGCATCAGGATTCCGTCGCGGCAGCGATTTCGACGTAGGGCGCCAGGATCTGGGCCAGCAGGCGCCGACGCCGTGGGGCGCGGTCTTGCTTCGGCGCCACGGTGTCGTAGGCCATGGAGTCCAAGAGCTGCTGGCTGAAGGCAAAGCCACGGATCACGAGAAATATGGTCGTCGCCAGATCGGTCTTGCTGGTGGCCGGCCCGAGGGCCTCTCGGAGCAGCCGGCGGACGTGGGCATGGGACCGCTCCGCGACCTCGAGCATCGTCTTGCGGACCTCGGCGCTGGTGCGGGGATCGTGGTCCATATTGAGCTGCACCTGAAGACTGGCCAAATAGTCGGGGCGGGCGTAGTGAGCCGAGAACACGTCGATCAGCTGTGCCATCCGTTCCACGACGGTGGGTGCCTCTATATGTGCCCCCTCGACAGTTTCAACCATGTGACGCGCGCCCTCTTCCAACACGGCGAGCATGAGGCCCTCGCGGTTGCCGAAGTACCACTGGATCACCCCCCACGTGACCCCCGCCCGGCGAGCGATCTCATTGGTACTGGATCCTCGATAAAAACCTAGGTCATTGATGCATTCGACCGCCGCTTTGATCACCCGCTCACGGGTACCGGTCTCCCCATTGGCGGCCGTCCGCTCGCGCCGCTGACCGCTGGTGGCCGTGGCCTGCTCTGACTTCATGGTCACGACGGCAACTCTAGGGTGTCTCTTTGTCGGCCCGAGAGGCCTCTGTTCGCGAAACATTGTCGTTACTCGTGGAGTCGAATGGCGGCGGCCGCCGTGCCAGAGCCCGGTTGGCGGAACCGGCCCCACGACCCATCGAGGCGTCAGGAGTCACGGATGCCGCCCAACGTGCGACTCGGTCCCAGAGAAGCCGGCGATTGTGCGCCACGTTGTGGTTGTGGCCCGCCCCCTCGAGAAGGAAGAGCGTCAGATCGCCGCAGCCGGGGAGCTGGCTCGGCAGAACGTCCAAGGTGCCCCCGAGATCGTGCTCACCAAGTGCGGCAAAGATGGGGACCCGGAGTTCGTCGAGCTCGGGCTGCACCGATCCGGGCACGATGGCGGTCATGCCCACCAGCGCCAGCAGCCGGGAGCTCGCCGCCGCCAGCGCCACATCGACCTCCGTGGCAACGACGTTCGGTTCGAGTTCCCCCGCGCTGTTCGACCATTCCGGGAGCGGATCACCAAAACGCGCCTTCGTGAGAGTTCCGACGACCTCGGCGAATTCCTCCGGTCTGGCGGCATAACGGAGCTCACCCTCGGTGAGGACCTCCGGAAGGCCCGAGGCGGAGAATCCGAGCAGCGCCACGACATCGTAGGGACGGTGGCGAGCCTGCTGGAAGGCCACGAGCAGTGCTCCGGCTGAATGTCCGAGCCCGACCGTCGCCCGGGGAGCGACGCTGCCGAGTCCCGCACCCGCGACGCCGTCGCGCCCAAGATCCTGCTGCAGTGTCCGGGTCGCCGCAGCCAGGACGTCGGCAACGACGTCCGGGGTCAGCGCGTACCCATCGTCCGGCACATCGCTCCCTCCGACACCCGGGGGGTCGACCGTCACCACGAGATCACCTCCCGCCGCCAGATGCCGAGCCATGCTGAAGGCGCCGTGCTGGCCCGCAACATCGAGGTCGAAGTACTGACGGTTGATCCCACCACCGGGTATGCACACCCACAGCAGGGGTCTCGCACCAAGATTCTGAGGGACGAAAACGTCAACGGCAATCCGACTACACCCCGCCGGCGCGACGGCACTGACATCCACATCGACGGTCGATCGTCGCACGTGCATCGTCGCGACGCTCTCACCTGACACGCGTCACTCGGTCCTCTCGCGTGGTCCGGGCGCTGGTTCGGCGGTCGCTCGGACTCTCATATCGGGTCTGCCCGCGGGCCTAATCCGGCAGATTCCAGACGCGCTTGGCGTTTCCGGACAGGATGAGCTCCCGCTCCTCTGACGGGATCGAGTGGAACTGCTTCTCCACCACCTGCCGCGACTGTGGCCAAGACGTCACCGGGTGCGGGTAATCGGAGGACCACATGATGTTGCGGACACCGATCCGGTCGCGCAGGAGCTCGAGCGAGAAGTCCTCCTCGATGAAGGTCAGGTGCACGTTCTCGTGAAAATAGAAGCTGGGCAGCTCGCGCAATCCCGGGAACTCGTACCCCTGCCGAAGCACCATGTCGTCCACCACATGGAGCCACCAGGCGACCCAAGCCAATCCGGGCTCGACGAAGACGAGCTTCAGCCGCGGATGTCGAGCCAGTACGCCGGTCAGAATCCACATACCGAACGCCTCTCCTGTCGTGAGAGGCGTCATGGCCACCATGACACCCTTTTGTGGCGTGGGGTCCCTGCGGCTGAGGTCGTCCAGGCTCGTGTTAAGGCCGATATGGCAGCACACCGGCAGACCGGTCTCCTCGATGGTCGAAAAGAGGCGGTCGTACCGCTCGTCGTAGTAGTCCGGCAGCCCGAATTCGGGCGGGAAGACCGGCAGCTGGAGCGACTTGCCTCCTCGTTCAGCGGTGCGCCGCACCTCGGAGACGGCGAAGTCGATGTCATGAATCGGTATCTGGTAGGACACGCACAGTCGCTCACGATTTGCAGAAGCGAACTCGTCGAGAGCGTCGTTGAAGGCGCGGGTGGCCTCGCCCGCACCGGTCTTCAAGTCAGGGATGTATCGGAAGGCGCTGACTTCTGAGTACAGCACTTCCACTTCGACGCCATCGAAATCCATGTCCGTCAGTCGTTCGCCCGGGTCCCGGTATCCAGGCCGCTTGAAAGCGGCGTTTGCCCCTATGTGCGCATCGTTGTCGCTCCGCTGCAGCTTCATGCCGGCCTGGTTGGCCGCTGCCGTCCCACGCGCCATGCGCTGAGTGAAGGCGGCAACGGCCGCGTCGTAGTCAGCGTGGAAAGCCGAGGCGAGATGCGCTCTCACCTGAGCATGGGTGATGGCGACGTGACTATCGGCCGAAATCAGCCGTTCATCGCTCGACGAGCCTTCCCGGGCATCCAGAACGGTCATCGCTCCTCCTTCATTCGTGGTGACTGCTTTTCCGTTGTCGAACTTGCCCTACCAGCTCGCCAGGGAAGCGGGAGTGCCGTACCGGTCAGCCGGCACCGCCGGCACCTTCCTCCGGTCCCATAGTTGCTGCTATGTCATACTGAGGTTACTCGCCTCGAACGGCCGGCGCCGGCAAGCCATCGACCCCGGGAAGGGCCGTGCGCTCAGGAACCTGTTGGGCCACCACTGGACCCGATCCGGGGCCGACCGGGCCCGGCCGGGCCGGCGAAGGCCTGCGCGACGGAGATCCACTGCTGCGCGACCGCACCGGTAACGACCAGGGCCGTGTCGTCGGGGTGCCGCCGCTGCGTGACGACAAGACAGAAGTCCAGCGCGTCGCCGCTCACCCGATTGACCGCGTCTGCGGACCCCCAGCTCCACCGGCCCCCCTCCGGCGCGTTCAGCTCCACCGTGATGGGCTCAGTGGGCGGCAAGAGATGGTTGACGGCATAGCTGTAGAGCATGGCGCGGATGCCCAGATCGGCGACATGTCGCAACCGCCCGGTCGCAACCCGGTCGGCGCCGATGGTGTCGACGATGTCCTGGCCGTGCGCCCAGGTCTCCATCAGCCGCGCCGAGACCGACGATGCCGGCTTCATGTCCGGCCCGTACCACGGCAGTCGTCGCCCCGGATCGACCGCACGGTAGGCGTGCACCAGTGCGGCGCGAGCGTCCCGGAACCAATTGAGCAGCTCCGCCGCGGGACGGTCATGGTACGCGGCGGCGACGCGGTCCGAGAAACCGTCGCCACCGGCGGTGAGCGCCTCGGCGTCCAGGCGGAATCGCTCGGGATCCACCAGGGACTGCAGCGTCGTTTCGTCGAAGTAAGCGAGATGGCTGACGTGGTCGCCCACCGTCCAGCTCGCAGCCGGGGTGTCGAGAGACCACTGCGCTGGCCGGAGCCCGCCGAGCACAGCGTCGAGGGCGGCGGACTCGGCCACGAGGTCGTCCACCAGGGCCGGGAGGTCGGCGGCCATCAGGGACCCGTCCAGCGTCCCAGGCCGTGGAGCAGGTTCCCTGCGGTGCGCGCGCCGACGACGCCCCGTTGAAGCTCCCGGAGCAGGACGGCACGCTGGCCGGGTATCGACGGATCGCACAACCCCGTCACCGTTAGATCAGCTCTGCGCGCGCGTGCCATGAGGGACGTTCCTCGAGACGTGCGCTCAGGGTCGTCTGAGGATCACGCCGGTCCGACTGGCACAGATGAGCGCAGTCGTGGGATCAACCAGCTGATTCGGTGAGGTGCCACGGAGTTGCCGCACGGCTTCGGTGGTGAGGTTCAGTCCATGGATGTAGCCCTCACCGATCAAGCCTCCGTTCGTGTTGCAGGGGAGGCTGCCCTGTGAGCCGATCCTGCCGTCTGCGATGAAATCCTTGGCCTCCCCGGGGCCGCAAAAGCCGAGAGCCTCGAGCTGCATGAAAAACATGGGGGTGAACGCGTCGTAGATCATCGCGACATCAATGTCGGAGCGCTGGAATCCATATCCCCCAAAGAGGCGCTCCGCCATTGCCGCGCAGCCCTCCATGAACGCGATGTCCTTCGTGTAATGGTTGCTGGCGATCTCCTCTTCGAACAGGCCGGCGTTTGCGGCAGCCCCGATGAGCACCGGCTGGTCACTCGCGGCTGCGCGCTCCGCGGAGGTGATCACCAGCGCGACGGAGCCGTCGGTCTCCTGGCAGCAGTCGAAGAGGCGGATGGCCGGTTCGGCGATCCAGCGGGAGGCCTGGTGCTCGTCCAATGTGATCGGCCTGTCGTGAAAGTGCGCATTCGGATTGTTCGCGGCGTACTCCCTGAATTGCACGACGGCACGACCAAAGTCCTCGCTCGACACGTCATAGGTGTGCATGTAACGGACCGAATTGAGCGACATCCAGGAAGCGGGCGTGAGGACGCCGTACGGGGTGCACCATTGCATGGCCGTCGAGCCGGAGTGTGACGATGTTCCTCGACCCCCGACGGCCGCCCGGCCGAAGCGCTCGCCCGATCTCGCCTTGATGGCTCGATAGGCGACCACCACGTCAGCGATACCTGCCGCCACCGCGGACGCGGCGTGTAGGACTACGCCCTGCGAGCCGCCGCCTCCGTAAGGCACGCGGCTCGAGAAGCGGATCTCCTGGATACCGAGCGTCCGGACGAGCTCCGTCTCTTCCACCGGATCGATCGTGTAGCTAACCAGCCCGTCCACGTCGGCCGTGGTGAGTCCCGCATCGGCGAGTGCGGCCACGATCGCCTCGGAGGCGAGTTGCGTCTCGCTCCGGCCGGCCGCTTTCGAGAACTCGGTCTGCCCAATGCCGACGATCGCGGCCGCGTCGCGGAGCCGGCTATCCATCGACTGTCGCCTGGGGCTTGAAGACCGGGACCATCCCGTCGTGACGCGTGGGCCGGAAGTCGACCGTCACCGGCATCCCGATTGTGATGTCACGTGGGTCGATATCGACCAGGTTCGACAACACCCGGACGCCTTCGTCGAGATCGATGAGCACGGCCAGCACGGGGTACTCGAACGATGGGTTCTGGGGGTGGTGCAGGATGGCGTAGCTGTAGACCACGCCGTGCCCCGAAAGGTCGATGTAGTCAAAATTGAGCGAATGGCATACCGGGCACATGGGGCGGGGCGGATGACGCAACCGGCCACATTGCTGGCACTTCTGCGTGACCAGCCGTCCCTCCCGGGCCGTGTCCCAATAGACGTGGTTGTCGTCATTGAGAAGCGGAGCTGGGCGGGAGGCCTCATCCACTTCGGTCATTTGGCTCCGTCCAGGACGGCACGACCCTCCACCATCGCGTCGATCTCGGCGTCGGCGTACCCAAGCTCGTTGAGGATGTCCCTGGTGTGCTCCCCGCAGGCGCACGGACCGCGTTGGATGACGGGCTCGGCGGGACTGATGTTGACCAGGAGGCCCGGGTCCTCGAACCGACCCACGCTGCTCGACTGCGTCTCACTCACCAGGCTCAGGCGCCTGGCCTCGGGATCGTCGAACAGGTCTCGGCAGAATTGTTCGTCGACCACCTCGATGGGCACGCCAGCGTCGTCGAGCGCGCCGAACGCCTCGGCCGCCGCCGTGCTCTCGAAGTAGGCGCTGAGCCACGCGGCCACCGCCTCGTCATCATCGGCCGCCGGGGAGGCGGGAAGCAGCGCCCGCAGCTTGGTCCGTGCATCTCTCGTGGTCGCCGCCAGGAAGACCCATTCACCGAGTGCGCAGGGATACAGGCGGTAGTACGGGGAGAGCCCGAGCTGATCGCCATCCACGTGCCCCCAGTCCGGTTCCGACCCGTCCGAATGGATCCACGCATAGGACGTGTGCAGAAGTCCCGCGTTGACGATCGAGGTGCTGACGGCTTGGCCCTCGCCGGTCTTGTCCCGGTGGTAGAGGGCCATCGCGATCGCGATGGCCGCAAGCAGCGCGTTGCCGGTGTCTCCCATGTTGGACCGGCTCCACAGCGGAGGGTTACCGGCATCACAGGCTCCGTCTTCCCATTCCGTTCCTGTCATCGCCGCAGCATTCTGGTCGGTGCCCGGCAGATCGGATCGCGGACCCTTCTCGTACCCTCGAGTATTGCAGTAGACCAACCTGGGGAAGCGGTCTCGGAGGGTCTCGTAGTCGAGCCCGAGTCGGGCGGCCGCTCCCGGCCTCCAGTTCAGCGTGACAACGTCCGAGCGCTCCAGCAGCCTCTCCAGTACTTCCCGGCCGTCGGGATCCTTGAGGTTCAGCGCAATGCTGCGCTTCCCGCGGTTCACGCCGAGACCCATGTGCGTCCCATTCCAGTATTTGTCGTACAGCGCGTTGATCTTGATGACATCAGCCCCGAGGTCGGCCAGAGCTCGACCCGTGAACGGCCCTGCGACACCGAGTCCGAGATCGAGGACGCGGATCCCGGCCAACGGATGTGCGAGCGCCTTCTGCGCGTCCCGGGCAGGACCGGGGCATCCCACGCCCGGTCGGGTCGCGGCGAGCACTTCCTCCGTGTGCTGGCCGGGGCGCGGCGCTGGTCCGGCCACCGAACCCGGAGTGCCGGAGAACTCCAGCAACGGCCCCACGTGGTAGATCGACCCCTCCTCCGGATCGTCGACCTCGACCACACAACCGTCGGCGAGGAACGACTTGTCGGCTAACGCCTCGCCCGGGGGCCGGACCGTGGTGATGCCAAGTCCCGCCTCCTCTGCCGCGTGCACCCACTCGTCGGCGGGGAATCTCTTGAATGCCTCCGCCAGTTGTTCGTGGAGAAAGATGCCCGCCAACATCCCATCCGGCTCCATCGAGACGCGATCGGGGTCGTCCCGGTACGCAGTTTCGAGGCCGACGGCTGAGAGCGTGTCTCCTTCGGCCGCTGCGAGGACCCACCGGGGGCGGAGTGTCCAGTGATGGATCCACTTGCCGTCCGCACATTCGTAGAGGCCCTCGATCGACCTCGAGTCGACGGGCCACATCCAGTACAGCGGCGCATCGGGATCCTCGACCCGCTGCCAGTTCAGGCACGCCGCGGCCAGGACGCCCTGCAACAGCGACGTGGTGACGCGCTGGCCCAGACCGCTGACCTGCCGAGCACGCAGCGCCGCGGCGATCCCCAGCGTGGCGAAGTAGGTCGCGCCGACGCTCGGCCACGGGGTGCGCGGAAAGATCGGACCCTCCCGGTCGGCGCCCCGGACGAGCCCCTCGGGCGCCCCGAACTCGGGGTAGGGACCGGGACGACCATTGATGAACTCCATGGCTGTCCCGCGCCGTCCCTTCTGGTCATAGAGAAGGCCGGTGCGGGCCGCCACCAGCCCGTCGTAGCCCGGACGGTCACGGTGCGCGGGGTGGTCCCCGTAGGCGGTGATGGAACACGTGATGAGACGGGGATTGTGCGCGATGAGGGAGTCGTGGTCGATACCAAGCCGTGTCGTCGTCCCAAACGAGAAACTGTCGACGACGACATCTGATGTCCGGGCCAACTCTTCGAACTGTCGCTTCCCCTCGTCGCTCTGCAGATCGAGTCGGGCGCTGCGCTTGCCTCGATTCCAGACCCGGTACCCGGTCTGCCCCGCAAAAGGATCGCCCTGTGGCGACTCGATCCGTATGACGTCGGCACCGTTGTCGGCAAGGAACATGGTGGTCATGGGACCGGCCATCCCTCGGGACAAGTCGAGGACGCGCAGATCTTCGAGTGCACCAGCCATACGCTTCACCCCTTCACATTCCGGTGACCCGCCACCATAGTACTTACTATGTCGCAGCGCCACGAGGCCCGTCAATGGTCTCTCCTGGCGGTCTGCGTCGACGCCCTCCGTCGCTGCCGGGTCCGAAGAGTTGCGCCTGAGCTGAATCTCTTCCATGTTGGCGGCAGGATCCCGGACTCTTGGCCGAGGCGTACGGCTCAGTGGGAGACCGCCAGTCGAGGGACCTCCCGCAAGCCTTCTCCGGCGCTCGTGCATGCGGCACGGCACTCGTCCACGCCGGACCGACCACACGATTGAATGGGGAAACCACAGAATGTCGAGATCGGAGTCGGAGATGGAACTTAGTATCCAGACCGTACTGCTGAATGTAAAAGATCTGCGGCTGTCAATCGACTTCTACCAAGACGTTTTCGAGCTACGCCTACTATCTCAGCAAGAGGAAGTGGCTGCACTCATGGTGTACGAGGCGAATCGCCGCCAAGTCCTTTTGTTGCGCGAACTCCGCCGTAGTTCGCATCATGCGGGGCGCCGCACAATCGGGTTGCGCATGGTGTCATTCGAAGTTGGGTCGCCGGACGAACTCGATGCCATCGAGCGAAGGCTCGTCGAGCGCAACGCCCTCGTTTGGCACGGAGGAAGCGAGACCTACAGAGCGATCATGGGCGTCGATCCTGACCGAACCGAGATCTGCGCAGCCTCGAGCCTGACGGGATCTCCGATCAGCAGCGAGGACTGGAAAAACGTCGATGACGCGATTTACGTGATCGAGTGAAAAGAAATGGGCGGGTCCTTCTCGACGGTGGAGGGAGCAAGCTCGCCGCTCATCGAAGGGCCGTGCTACGGCGCACAAACTCGGCGAATTGCCCGGGGTGGCTGACATGCGCACTGTGGCCGGCGCCCGCGATCGTAAACATCTCTGCGCGCAGCGATTCCGCGAGCTTGGTGGCGGCCTCCTGGGAGAAGGGCCATGATTGAAGGCCGACACCGAACAGGCTGGGCACCTTCAGGTCCTCCCAGCGAAAAGGTGGACTGAGTCCCAGGATGACGTCCCTCTGAAAAGCGAGGCCCTCAGCTCGCCGATGCGCCTTGAGCTCTTCGGGAAGACGCCGCCACGCCTCGTCCCCGACCATCGATGCGTATACCCGCTCTGCGAGGGCATCCGTGTCGGCCTCGGCCGCCATTGCCTCGAGCCCCCGCCGGACAGATCTGGGCCAGAATTCCATCCAGGGCACCTGCGGCTCCCACAGTCCGAGCCCCAGGAACCGATCGGGGTGCTTGATCGCCGCCGAGACAGCAACGACGCACCCAAAACTGTGGGCCACGACCGTGGTGGGCTTCTCACCCATGACGTCCAGCAAGTCGTTCACGTGCAGGGCCAGTAACGCGGCTGACTCCGCCGGGAGGGATTCGCCATAGCCCCGGCGGTCATACTCGATGACCCTGAGATCGGGCAGGTGCTCCACTACCGGCAGAAAGCTCTTGGCACGATCCATCGCACCATGCACCAACACCACCCTGGACACGGTGGGATCGCGCGGTCCGTGTTCGGTCACGGCGATGCCCGCATCGAATCCTCTGCCGCTCATCGGTCGATCATATGCACCGGCTCGGATTCCCGAGAATTGACTGGAGGATGGCATCGAGCGTGAAACGAAAGATCCGATCGAGATCGACCTCTTGTTGAAGCGTGGTGCTCATCGTCTCGTCGATCTCGGTGTCGCCTTGGGCCCATACCTCTGCCCCGCGCACCCGGTAGTCGGGTGAGAGCGCATCTTCGAGCACGATGAATCCACCCAGATGGAGGAGAATCGTCTCTACGGCAAAGGCCGCCTCTTCACCGCGCAGGCCGCTCGCTGTCAGCTCGTGGGCGAGCACCGCCTGGGCCTTCGTGAAGATGGCCTCACCGCGGCCCTGTGTCTTCGACAGGGCGATGAGTTGAGGACGGGCCCGTACCTCTCGCAGGAGAGCGTTCGAGATTGATGCAACGCGCTCGGCCGGTGTACGACCTCGGGGCGATATCCTGCCGAACTGATCGGTGATCTCTTCGATCAACCTGTTGAAGAGCTCGTCCCGGTTGCCGACGTGCCAGTACACCGTCGGGGTACCGACGCCAAGCTCCGCCGCGAGCTTACGCATGCTGAAGGCATCGACTCCGCTCTCCTCAACCATCTTCATGGCCGTCGCCAGCACCCTGTCGACGGTGATGGAAGGACCCGCGCTGGCTGGTCCGCCTTGGCCCGTCTTTCCCTTCTGCGCCACGAGCTGATATCTCGGTTCCTAGAGCCGACCTGGCAACGGCCAGCGCTACGTGAAGTCCCTCGGGTCGGGGACACCGGCAGGTGTGCCCTCGTGGTACTCCACGAACTCGACCAGGTAGCCGTCAAAGTCCTTCACGTAGGCCATGGTCACAGGCCAGCGTTCGAGCCGACTCGGTGGGGATACCGACTCGCATCCTGCAGCGATCGCCTTGTCGTAGAGCGCCACACAATCGTCAGTGTTCACGTAGAGCTTCCACATTGCGGTTCCCATGTCGATCGGGCCTTCCCGGTCGAGGTGTTGCGCAAGCTGCATGCGACTTCCACCAGCAGGGGACTGCAGCACGGCTTCCTTGATATTGGGGATGTCCGTTCGGCTCTGCAATGGGATCCCAATCACCCCCTCCCAGAAGTCGATAGCACGTTCGAGATCACTCACGTTGATGCAGTACTGGGAAAGGATCGACACCATTGCTCTACCTCCAGCCGTACGATCGGGTCACAAGCCAACCATCATCCTCTTCGGCTCCGCGCAGACAGTTGCGGTGGAAACCGGCCACGACTCCGCGGAGACGGACGCACGGCTCTCTGCTACTCGGAGACGGTCACGGGAATGGTCTCCACGCCGGACAACCACGGTCGACCTGCCGCCTCGACATCGATCCACTTCTGGAGGTCCACCTCGCCGGTCTGACCGAGATCTTCCGGGGTGGGTCCAACGCGAGCAGCGAGCGGTTGTAACTTTCCGATGTCGAAGTTGTACACACCTGCGGCATTGAGCCCGAGGATCCGCCGTGCATCGTCAACCGGGCAATCCCAGAAGGTGTCGCGGAGCCACTGGCGCGTGTGGGGCCACGTACCTTCCGGGTGGGGAAAGTCGTTGCCCCACATGATGTTGCCGACACCGATCTCGAACCGGCGCGCGATCTCGCGACGCCGGGTGTTGGACGATCCGATGAAGACGTTGCGGTCGAAGTACTCGCTGGGGAGCATCTTCAACTTCGGCGCGATGTCCCCCATCTTCTTGGTGGCGTGCTCCTTCATGTATGCGATGTCGGATCTCCACAAGAGGTCGGCCGCCCACCACGATCCCCCTTCCGTGACAGCGAACTTGAGACCAGGGTGGCGTTCGAAGGCACCGGACCAGAGGAGAAACCACATCGGGCGCATTGTCCAGAAGATGGTCTCGTTGGCATAGATGCCGAGGTCGGTGCCGATCTCCTCACGCGGGGCAGGCCCCGTATGGGTATGGACGACCATGTCCAGCTCCTCGCACACGCTCCAGATGGGCTCGTATCGGGGGTCGTTGTACGGAGCGTACGGACGCCACATGGCAGGGATGAGGACGCCGCCCAAGCCGGAGGTCTTGGCCCTCCGGATCTCGGCGACGGCGGCGTCGATGTCGTGCAGGATGGGCACGACGGCGAGTCCGCGCCGTCGGTCGGGGCTGTCACTGCACAGTTCGGCCAGCCAGCGGTTGTGGGCCTGAGCCCCGGCCATCAACAGTGTCGGATCGTTCTCTCCACTTGCACCGAGGCCGGCGCCGAAGGGGGCCGATGCTCCTCCCAACACGGCGTCGGCGTCCGGAAAGATGACTTCGCCCACCACCCCGTCTGCGTCAAGCTCAGCATCGCGGCGAGCCGCATCCCATCCCCCCCGGAGACCTTCTTCGTTCTCGTCGTACCAGTCCTTGACGAACTCGAGCTTTTCCACCTGGGCGTTCATGGGGGCGCGAAGCGCGGCGCGCTGCGTCAGGTCTTCGTCGAAGGCATCTCGGTACTGTGGCTCGAGGTACTCCTTGTACTCGGCGTCCGGAAGCCCGGCATGGGTGTCGGACGAGATGATGAGGTAGTTCTCGGTTACCACGGTTTGAGGTCTCCTCCTGAGAAGGCGAGCGAATGGGAGTCAGCGGGGACCTGTTCGAGCGGTACGTTCACCTCGTCAACCTGAGGGCCGACACGAGCAGCCACGGCGGCGAGTTTCTCGAGGTCGAAGCCGTAGACGCGAGCGGCATTGCCTCCGAGCATCGGTCCCACCTCATCAGGGTCGATCCCTGCAAAAGTGTGGCGCAAGGCTTCGGTGGTGTAGGGATACGTCCCCTCGATGTGCGGGTAGTCCTGGCCCCACATGATCTTGTCGATGCCGATGTCGTAACGGAGCGGTGCTTCGCATGGACGGAAGAAGCTGGCGCCGACGTAGCAGTTGTTCTTCCAGTAGTAGCTCGGGGGCTCGGGAATCGCCTTGATCAATTCCGACCCGAAGTGTGACTCCGCGTTGGCGGCGTCGGTGAAGCGGCTGTACTGAAAATCGAGCATGCTCAGCGTGGCGGGAATCCAGCCGGATGACTGCTCGGTGAGCACCAGCTTCAGGCGTGGATAGCGGGCAAAGGCACCCCCAAGAGCCATGTGCCAGAAGACGCGATGGGAGAACCAGCCCAACTCCACCATGAACACGGCCATGGAGGCCAGATGCTCGCCCATCGCGGGTCCGGCCGAGCCTGAATGGTTGTTCACCGGCATGTCGAGATCCTGACAAGCGGCCCAGATCGGATCGTAGTCAGGGGCGACAAGCGGAGGAAGACCTGAATCCGGCGGGACGCCCGGCAGCAGGATCCCGCCGAAGAGGCCATGTTCACGCGCCCAGGTGATCTCCGAGACGGCGTCGTCGACCTCGTTGAGGAAGATCTGCGCCATGCCGGCACGACGCCCGGGCGTCTCCGCACAAAAGTCGGCCAACCACCGATTGTGCGCACGGAGGCCGGCCCAGCGCAGCTCGTAGGTCTCCGGGGTCGGCGGCCGCGCCAACAGATTACCCGAGGGAAAGAAGGGCGGAATGGTGTTTGGGAACAGGACCTCGGCGACCACACCATCCTCTTCGAGCTCGCGTTCGCGAGTTGCCGAGTCCCAATTGCGATAGGCCGTCTCACCCCGGAGATCGTCGTACGGGTTCACATAGGTCTTCGCCCAGGCATCGAACTCGTCGAGATAGCGACGTTCGAGGTAGTCCCGGTAGTCCAGCATCTCCGCTCCGGCGTGGCCGTCGGATGAGATCACGATGTAGCGGTCATCGGCGAGTGGTTGCACCACATACCCCCCAAACCCTATGACAGCGTTATAGTGCAAACACAGATGATATGCAATCGTTCGTTTGCTGCCACTGCGGAGGGGCGGGAAGCGTCGGCTACGAGGGAAGCGTGCCCGGCCACAAGCCGGTGTGTGAGACAAGGGGAGGTCGTTATGCGGGACGTCGTCGGCAAGGTCGCGGTGGTCACCGGCGCGGGGCAAGGCATCGGGCGGGCGCTTGTGGAGCGCTTCGGTGCCGAGGGGATGAAGGTCGTACTGGCGGACATTGTCCCCGCGTTGGTCGAAACGACGACGAGCGAGTTGCGGGACCGCGGTCTCGAAGTGATGGGTGTGGTGACCGACGTCACGTCACTCGAGTCGGTCGAGGCACTGCGCGACGCGACGCTCGAACGGTACGGGGCGGTGCACCTCGTCTGCAATAACGCGGGGATCGGATCAGGGTCCGAGGGCCAGCTGTGGGAGCACCACGTGAACGACTGGCGCTGGTCCCTTGACGTGAACGTGATGGGTGTCGTGAACGGTATTCACGCATTCGTTCCCACCCTGCTGGCCCAGGACGAGGAAGGCCACGTGGTGAATACCACCTCCAGCAACGGGGGCTTTACCCCACTCATCAACAGCGCCGTCTACGCCACCACGAAGGCGGCCGTCACCACCATCACCGAGTGCCTCTGGGGTCAACTCCGCGAGGTGGGCGCGAAGGTCAGCGCGTCGTTGCTCTACCCATCCACCTTCTCACCGGGGATGCTCAACACCGGCATCTGGCGGCCCGGGGCCAATCGCCCCGAGCGATACGACCGGCCGGGTGCGCCGCCAAAGGAAGGGCGCGACGTGCTGGGCGCCTACCTCCAGCGCATGAAGGACGCCGGGATGGATGTCCAGTTCGCGCCCTTGGCGGAGGTGGCCGACATCTGCTTCGACGGGATCCTCAACGACACGTTCTGGATCACCGTCCCCCATGTTCAGCAGCAGCAAAAGATCCGGGACCGCGCCGCGTCACAGATCGACGGAAGCCCCCCCGAGTACCTTCTCGAAGCCAACCTGATGACGTCCAAACCGATCGACACGAAAAGCTGATCAGAACCAAGCAAAGTGGAAGTTCTCACCAACAAAGAGAGCAGGCTTCGATGATACGGATGAGCGTCCTGTACCCGACAACCGAGGGGTACGTCTTCGATCACGACTATTACCGGGACCGACACGTGCCCCTCGCTCTCCAGACATGGGGGCTCGAGCGGGCCGAGATCGACAAGGGCGTCGACGGACCCTACGTCGCAGCCGTCCACTTTCGGTTCGATTCTCTCGAGGCGATGACGGCCGCTCTGTCGGGTGAGGGCTCGACGCAGGTAACGGCCGACGTCGCGAACTACACAAACATCACGCCCGTCGTGCAGATCAGCGAGGTCGTCTGAGATCTGTCTGTTCAGCCGTGCACATGCTCTTGCGCAATCGGAACAGGAACGGGGGTAGATGAGACGAATCGTCTTGGTACACGGAGCCTGGCATGGCGCGTGGTGCTGGGACAGTGTGCTGGCCGAATTACGCGAGCGCGGAATCGATGCAGTCGCCGTCGAGCTGCCCTTCACCGGCTTCGCAGACGACGTGGACGTTGTTCGCTCCGCTGTCGGATCGGCCGGCCAAGGAGTCGTCGTGTGCGCTCACTCGTATGGTGGGGCGGTCGTGAGCCAGGCAGTCGCGCCATTGACGAATGTCGGTCACCTCGTCTACCTGGCGGCATTTGTCAACGCCGCGGACGCATCTGCCCTGACCGACCGCCCGATCTCGCTCCTCGATGCCATCGTGACGGCTGGAGAACAGTGCTCCTTTGACCCCCGATTCGCGCCGTCGATTTTCTACGGCGACAGTGAGCCCGAGACCGTCGCCGCCGTTGCGCCCCGCCTCCGTCCTATGGTTCTGGACGCCGCCGCCATCGTCGCAAGCCCATCGCTCCCGCGAACGATCCCCTCGACGTACGTCGTGTGCTCCCGAGACGGAGCCATCCCACCTGAAGCGCAATATCAGATGGCACAAGGGCTCGATCGCGTTGTCGTCTGGCCGACCGACCACTCGCCCTTCTTGACTCGTCCAGGCGACGTGGCGGATCTCCTGGAGCGCACGCTCCACGCGGATGATCCGTAGGCGCGGCGAGCCGGATCGACCTGCGGCTGCGGGGCACCAGGGCCGGCGGCCCTCCACTCGCTAGGGGGTCCCGGGGCATCTCCACCGGCGTGGGCGCTGACGCTCGCTTCCGGGTGCCAGAGGCTACAACTTCGTTCTACTCTGGTCGTGGGTCCCACAGGATCTGATCTCGGGGAATTCTCTGAGGCCGCGTCGGTTGGCGAGAGTTCTGAGCTGGACGTAACTGAAACATCATTCTAGTATTTCCCCCGCCGCTCTCGTGGGCAGGAGTGACCCACAGTTGATAGGAGGCTCACCTCGGATGGCTATGCCCCAGGACATAGGCGCAATCGACACGATGTTGGGATTCCCCCATCGAGACATGAAGGAGGTCTATCGGTTCATCACCCGACAGACCAAGGACACCCAGTCCAAGGAGGAGTTCGACTTCCCGGTCGAGTACATGTTCAAGGACGTTCCCGAGAAGACCTTGCGAGATGTCGATGACCCGATCGCCATCACCGTGCGGGAGATGGACCTCTGGGGAATCGAGAAAGGGTTGATCGGCATCGGTGACCCGGCCGGCACCGGTGCCCAGGCGTTGAGGCGGTTCCCCGATCGGTTCATCCCGTCGTCGGGCGCCGATCCCAACGAGGGCATGGCGGGGATCCATCGCCTCGTCCGCGAACATGAGACCTTCGGGACCCGGGCCGTCGGCGTGTTTCCGGCTGGAACATTCCCTCAGGTCCCAATCAACGACAAGAAGATGTATCCCATCTATGCCAAATGCGTCGAACTCGGCATACCAATCTTCTGCTGTGCGGGCATACCAGGCCCTCGGCTGAAGGCATCTTGCCAACATGTCGAGCTCATCGATGAAGTCATGTACGACTTTCCGGACTTGATCTTCGTCACCCGCCACGGGTGCGAACCATGGACGGAACTGGCGGTGAAACTGATGCTGAAGTGGCCGGGTCTGCATTACTCGACGAGCGCCTTCGCCCCCAAGTACTACCCGCGGGACATCATCGACTATGCCAACAGCCGCGGTGCCGACAAGATCATCTATGCCGGATATTTCCCCATGGGACTCTCCCTGGAGCGGATCATGACGGAGATGGCCCATGTCGGATTCAAGGACGAGGTGTGGCCCAAGTTCCTCCGGACGAATGCCCTCAGGGTTCTCGGGGTTCAGTAGCAACACCATACGAGCACGCCGCAAAGTACGACCGTTCAGAGGAGCGAAATGACGATCACCACCACCGACACCACATCTGCGTCGAGTGCCCCCGTCGACTACGCAACGTTCGACGCCGATAACCATTACTACGAGGCAACCGACGCGTATACCCGTCACATTGACAAGGCAATGGCGAAACGCGCCATGCAATGGGCCGAGATCAATGGCCGGCAACGGCTCCTCGTCGGCGGCAAGGTGAACAAGTTCATCCCTAATCCTCTATTTGACCCCGTGGCAAAGCCGGGAAGCCTCGACGAGTACTTCCGAGGGAGGAACCCGGAAGCGCAAGACATCCGGTCTCTCTTCGGCGACCTCGAGCCCATCCGTCCCGAATACCGTGATCGAGACGCTCGTCTGTCGGTCATGGACCGCCAGGGCCTTGACGGTTGCTTTCTGTTCCCGACCCTTGGCGTCGGCATGGAAGAAGCACTCGCTGATGATCCAGCCGCACTCGTGGCCGCCTTCGAAGCATTCAACCGGTGGCTCGAGGACGACTGGGGCTACGCCTACAAAGAACGGATCTTCGCGGCCCCGATGATCACGCTCATCGATGTCGATGCCGCGGTGGCCGAACTCCGTCGTGTGCTCGAGGCTGACGCGCGGATCGTCTGCATCAAGGGCGGACCTGCACACACGCCAACCGGTCTCATCTCCCCAGCCGACACCCGGTTCGACCCCTTCTGGGGCCTGGTCAACGAGTCGGGGGTGACGGTCGGAATCCACTCGGGCGACGCCGGCTACGGCCGTTACCTCAATGACTGGGAGCCAGCCGGCGACTTTGAATCTTTCCGCTACTCGCCCCTGCGCACGGTCCTCAGTTCCGACCGCCCGCCATTCGAGACGATGGCAGCATTCCTCTGTCAGGGGCTGTTCGACCGTTTCCCGAGGGTGCGGGTCGCGAGCATCGAAGCTGGCGCGAGTTGGGTGTCCGTGCTGATAAAGAAGCTCAAGAAGGCATACAGCCAGATGCCGGGGTCGTTTCCATCGGACCCGGTGGAAAAGCTGCGCCAGCACATATGGGTCGCTCCCTTCTACGAGGACAACCTGGCGCAGCTGAAGGAATTCATCGGTACGGAACACGTGCTGTTTGGTTCCGATTGGCCACATGCCGAAGGGCTGGCCCAACCACGTAACTTCGCGTTGGACCTCCGTCGCCATGGATACCGCGAGGATGAAATCCACACCGTGATGGCGGAGAACGGCTGGACTCTGACACGTCGGGCCGCCCATTAGGTCTGCGAAGAGCAGGGGGGCGGCCGGCGTCGCTTCGTGCGCCGAAGTCAGCTTGTATATAATATTCGGGAGGTGACGACAGGTTGACCCATCGCCACCTCCGCCCTCCGAACGTATTCCAACCTCTGCCGAGGCCGATGACGCATGAGCCAAATGCTTGAAGGAAAGGTTGCCGTTGTCACGGGGGCCGGCCACGGCATCGGTCGCGGCCATGCCCTCGAGTTGGCGCGGCACGGCGCCCGAGTCGTGGTCAATGATTTGGGCAGTTCGGTCACGGGTGAAGGTTCCAGCAAGGACGCGGATCTCACGGTCGAGCTGATCGCCGCGCGCGGGGGAATGGCTGTGGCGGACTACGGCAACGTTGCCGACGAAACCGACGCTGAAGCAATGATGCAACGTGCGACCGACGAATGGGGGCGGCTCGACATCCTGGTCAACAACGCCGGTATCGTCCGCGACGGAGCCATTTGGAACCTCGAGACAGAGGCTTGGGACGCCGTCATGGGAGTCCACGTCAGAGGACCGTGGCTGACCTGCCGCGCCGCAGCTCGTCATTGGCGATCGCTCGACAAGGCCGGCCAAGACAGCCACGGTCGCATCATCAACACGACGTCGGGCGCCGGGCTGGTTGGCAACTTCGGCCAGACGAACTACGCGACCGCCAAGGCAGCCGTCGTAGGGCTCACGCTGACCCTCGCTCTCGAGTTGCACCGCCTCGGGGTCACGGTGAACGCCATTGGACCGGCCGGGGCGACGCGCATCACGGGCACCATGCCCAACGCCCCGGCCGTCGTCGAACCGGATGAGATACCCGACGACTCCTTCCATCCCTTGGATCCTGCCGGGAGCTCTCCGGTCGTCGCCTGGCTGGCCTCGGACGAGGCGCAGTACGTCACCGGGCAGGTGATCCGGGTGATCGGCGACAAGATTCACCTGATGGAGGGCTGGCAAGAGACCGCCTCGGCATCGAACGACGGAAAGCGTTGGGACGCTTCTCAGCTGGGCGATGTCTTCGCGACACGGATCTTCGGCACGCGGGGCCGCGGCCTGCAGACCTGGTCGAACTAGAGCTTCGCTTCAAAGGTGCGCTGAGTCACAGGCGCTGCCGGCTCTGTGCCGAAACACAGCCCGGGTACGCCCTACGGCAGAATGCCGTGGCTCGGCGCGGGCACGAATGGTCCACGTAAGCGAGGATCGCTCAACGCCAGCCCGTCGAGTAATACGTTGCGCAACTGTCGGGGATCGATCACGTCGTCGTAACCCATCGTGTTGGCGACCCGCAGGGAGCCATCAGCCTGTGCGGCCATGGCGCGCGCTCGAGCTTCGTCGTCAAGTTTGGACGACTCTGCCACGCTCGCCGCGGGCGACGGACCGAGCACGACGCCGGGGAATGCCAGCGTCAGGGTCTGTCCGTCGAACGGGTTCATCGCCATGATCGTGGAGCCGAAGCCGAAGGCCTTACGGAGCGTCACATGGAACTTCGGCGCGTTGATGCGGTGCTGGGCAACGAACATCCTGGCCACGTGGCGCAAGGTACCGGAGCGTTCAGCGACAGATCCGCCCATGACGCCGGGATTGTCTGCCAAGAACACCAATGGGAGATGGAATGCTCCAGCGACGCCGAGAAAATGGGTCGCCTTGTCGGCGGCGTCTCGATCGATGGTCCCTGCGAGCACCGAGGGATCGTTGGCGACGACTGCAACGCTGCGCCCCCCGATCCGCCCGAACGCAGTCACGACCGCTGCACCAAAGGCGGGTTGCACCTCGAACAGGGTTCCCCGGTCGACGACCATGTCGAGAACGGCGCGCATCTCGTAGGGGTGGCGCGGGTTGGGCGGGATCACATCGAGGATTGCATCGAGATCTCGACGTGCGGTGTCGCCGGTCTCCAGAACGGGCGGTGCCCTCCACACGTTGAGCGGGAGGTAGGAGAGATACCGCCGTGCCGCGTCGATTGCCGCCAGGTCGTCTGGCGCAAGGTTGTGGACAACACCGGACTGTTCGACGTGGACGCTGGGTCCGCCCAACGCCTCCTTGGTGACGTCCTCGCCCAGAGCCGCCTTGACCAGCGGTGGGCCGGCGGTGAACAAAGAGCCGGAGGGTGTCATCACCACGAAGTCGGACAGTGGCGCCGTGAGCGCCCCGTGCCCGGCCGACGCCCCGAGGACCAGGCACACCATCGGCACGAGACCCGACAGATCGGCGAGTGCCTGGAGGTCGTTGGGCCGACGCCCCGCCGGGGCGTTGACGACGCGATGCCCGGCACCCTCGAGCATGAAGATGAGCGGAACCCTCTCCTGGGCCGCAAGTTGCACGAGGCGATAGCGCTTGTCAGATGCTCCCGTGCCTATGGAGCCACCGAGCACCGTGAAGTCCTCTGCGGCCGCAACGGCGGGGCGGCCGTCGATCGCTCCTATCCCTCCAACGAGGGCGTCGGCCGGAGCGTGCGGCGCGCCCGGTTCGGGCTCGTTCCCGACCAAGGCGCCGAGCTCGACGAACGTCCCCGGGTCGAAGAGTCTCGCCATGCGTTCTCGTGCGTCGAGCTTGCCGGTCGAACGATGTTTGGCGACCCGTTCTTGGCCGCCCATGGCGATGGCCTCGGCACGCTTCGTGGCCAGCTGGTCCAGGAGCGGAGCCCATTCATCGCACGTAGCCGGAGTTTCCATTCGCGTAACGATAAGGGAGCCGGCGCGCCTCCGGGTCTGCTTGTGGCGGCACGACGGGAGATGTCCAGAAAGCAGCCTGACGCACGATCAGGGAAGGGTCGCCGACGGCCGAGGTCCCAGACTCCTGAAGTAGTCACGGTCGCTCTGATCAGGCGCTCGACCCACCCTGGTCACGGTGTCCACGTCCCTGGCTTCCGCCCTCAAGGCACGGACGGTCGCCCTCTCTTTCGGACGGATTGCAAACGGATCGAACGAGAAGTGTCGCATGGCGTTCTCGTGGGTGATCTTGTTGACCTGCTCGTCGGAAAGTGCAGCAAACTGCAGCTCGTTGACCTCGGGCCCCTGGGGCCACGAGCTGTCAGAGTGCGGAAAGTCCGACTCCCAACAAACGTTGTCGATATTGAACTGGTCGAGGAGGCTCACTCCGACGGGATCGTTGATGAAGCAGCAGAGAACCCGCTGTTTGAACACATCGGAAGGCCCCATGCCATCGGGGAATCTCTGTTCCGTCCAACCCGAGTGACGTAGTTGGATGTGCTCCGCCCGCTGGAGGAAATACGGGATCCACCCGATGTCGCCCTCGGTGAGAGAGAACATCAGGTCGGGAAAGCGCCACCAGAAATCGGCCCACAGCAGATCGCCCAGTGAGTAGATCGACATCACCGACGAGAGCCCCATTGCCACCGAGGCGGGTGCGTCCGCGGTGGTTGCCGCGGCTTTGGAGGACGAACCGACATGGAGGCACAGGACGGTGCCGACGTCCGAGCACGCAGCAAAGAGGGGATCCCAGTGACCTGAGTGGATCGACGGCATGTGGAGCGCCGCTGGATTTTCCGAGAATGTGACGGCGTGGCACCCCTTGCCGGCGAGCCGGCGGACTTCGTCGCCCGCCTTGTGCACGTCGAAGAGCGGCAAAATGCCGCACGGGATGAACCGATCGGGATAACTGGCGCACCATTCGTCGACATGCCAGTCGTTGTATGCCCTGATCATGACCTCGTTCACAACCGGATCCGGGCCCTCGTTGAGCACCTGACCCGAGAACCCCGTCCAATTGGGGAAGTTGAGTCCCGCGAGTGTGCCTCCGGCGGACATGTCACGTATTCGCTCGTGCACGTCGTAGCAGCCCGGCCGCATCTCGCTGTAGCTGGTCGGGTTGACGTTGAACATCTCGGGCGGCTTGCCGGCTACCGCGTTCAGCCCGAGATTCCGACCCTTCTTCTCGCCATACCACCATTGCTGGAATCCGTGCTCGTCCGTCTCGACACGGGGTGCCACGTCTCGGTACTTTGCAGGCACGTGACCGCGGAACATGTCCGCGGGCTCAGCGATGTGATCGTCCACGCTGATGAGGATCATGTCATCCGCGTGCATCGGCGCCCCTTGGACCGAGGCAACCAGCAAGCGCGCTCGTCCGCATTCCCCATATTATATTCAGTCTTTCATGCGCTGTCCGGTGGCCTGGACCCTCTGCGCGACGGCGACGCGGCGGGATGCACTCTGATGCTCGACGGCGTCCGTGTGGTCGACTGCACGACCGAAATTGCCGGCCCCTACTGCTCCAAACTCTTGGCTGATGCGGGTGCGGACGTGGTCAAGGTGGAGCCACCCGAGGGAGACCCATTGCGGCACTGGGGCTCGGGTGCGCTCTTCGAATACCTCAACACCTCGAAGCGCTCGGTGCAAGGTGACGCTGGCCATCTGCTGGCAGCGGCGGATGTCCTCCTCAGCAACGAACCCGTCGACACCGGTGCCCTCTGGACGGAGAACCCGTCATTGGTGGTCGTCACCATCACGCCGTTCGGTGGCGAGGGGCCCTGGGCTGGTCGGCCAAGCACAGAGTTCACCCTGCAGGCCGCGTGCGGGTCCATCGGGCAGCGCGGACTCCCGGAAAACCCGCCGCTGTCCGCCGGCGGCCGCCTCGGCGAGTGGACATCGGGCACCTATGCCGCGCTGGGGGCGATCGCTGCGCTTCGCGAGGCCCTGCGCTGTGGCCACGGGGAGCTGGTCGATGTGGCGATGCTCGACTGCATGGCCGTCACCATGGTCACGTACCCCTCGGTGTTCGCCTCATTTGCCGGGTGGCCCAAGGTGGTTGGGACGGGACGGACGATCGAGGTTCCGTCCGTCGAGCCCACACGAGACGGATATTTCGTCGTCACCACGAACAGCGCCCAACAGTTCCAGGACTTCTTGCTCATGATCGAGCGGCCCGACTTGGTGGCTGACCCCGACCTTCCGCAAGTCGCCAAGCGATTCCGCCGCCGTGAGGAGTTCCTGGCCGCCGTCCACCAATTCACCACGCGGCACGACACGGAAGAGATCCTGGAGGCGGCCGCCTTGTTCCGGATCCCGGCGGGTCCCCTCCTCAACGGCTCGACCATGACCGAGTTCGAACAGTTCGTGGCCCGTGGCGTCTTCGTGCCGAATCCCTCCGGTCGATTCCTCCAACCCCGTGTTCCCTATCGCATCTCGGGAACGTCGCCGCGACCGTTCGCCAACGCCCCGGGGATCGGCCAACATGGCGGCTCGATCGACTGGCCCAAACGGTCGGGTGCTGTCACCCCGGCCGCCCGGACCGCCGACGCAGAATGCGATGGCGCAGCCAACGACTGGCGGCTCCCTCTTGCCGACATTCGTGTCGTCGACTGCACCGCCTGGTGGGCCGGTCCGGTGGCCACCGCTGCCCTGGCCGCTCTGGGCGCAGACGTCATCAAAGTTGAATCGGTGACGAAACCGGACAACATGCGCTTTGCCAGTACCCGGCCACCGACACATGAGCGCTGGTGGGAGTGGAGTCCCATTTTCCATGCCGCCAACGCAGGAAAGCGTGCGGTGACTTTCGATCTCTCCCGTCCAGACGGATCCGAGATGTTCGAGCGCCTCCTCGAGACGGCCGATGTCTTGGTGGAGAACTTCACTCCCCGGGTCATGGAACAGTTCGGCTTCGACTGGGATCGCGTGCACGGGCTGAACGACCAGCTCATCATGGTGCGGATGCCGGCCTTCGGACTCGATGGGCCGTGGCGGGATCGGACCGGCTTCGCCCAGACCATGGAGTGCCTGACCGGCATGTCCTGGTTGACCGGGTTCGCCGACGGGCCCCCGGTGTTGGTGCGGGGCGCCTGCGACCCCTTGGCCGGGATGCATGCAGTCATTGCCCTCATGCTCGCCCTGATGGAGCGCGAACAACGTGGCGCGGGCATGTTGGTCGAAGCAGCCATGGTCGAGTCCGTGCTCAATGCCGCGGCGGAACAAGTCGTCGAGTACGGCTCGAGTGGGACGTTGCTCCGTCGTGACGGGAACCGGGGTCCGCAGGCTGCTCCCCAGGGGGTCTATCCGTGCGCGGGCGAAGACCAGTGGGTCGCCATCGCCGTCGCCAGTGACGACCAGTGGCGGTCTCTCCGGTCGTTGCTCGGGGACCCGCCGTGGGCGCAGGGTGACGACTTGGCGCATTCCGACGGCCGGCGCGGCGCACACGAGCACATCGACCGTGAACTGTCTTTGTGGACCGGCCACCGCGCGGCGGACGAGTCCGCCCGGATGCTTCTCGACGCTGGCATTCCATCGGCCGCGGTGGTTCCTCCGCGTGACATCGCGGCCAACCCGCAGCTCCGATACCGCAGCCTCTTCGAGATGGAGGAGCACGCGGTGACCGGCGCCCATGAGATCCCGACGCTGCCGTTTCGCTTTTCGCGGGTGGACCGCTGGCTCAGACTGCCGGCGCCGACCCTCGGCCGCGACAACGACGCCGTCCTCGAAGAGCTCGGCTACTCGCCGGCAAGGATCGAGGGCTTCCGGCACTCCGGCCTGGTCGGCGAGTTCCCCACGGGCCTGTGACGCCGTGTGGCGCCCTGGCGCCCCGAGAGTCGGAGGGGAAGTTCGGCCGTCAGGCCGACGCCGCCACGTCGGCCGCCCACCGGTAGTCGGCCTTGCCACTCGGAGACCGAAGAACCTCCTCCACGAAGACCACCTGTTTCGGCACCTTGTAGCCGGCCAGCGAAGCCCGCACCGCACGCAGCAACTCACCTTCCGTGGGCTCCGTCCCCGGTGCCGGTTGCACGACGGCGACCACTCGCTCCCCCCAGCGGTCGTCGGGCACCCCGACGACGACCACGTCATAGACGGTGCGAGACTGCCGCAGCGCTCCTTCGACCTCCTCGGGGTACACCTTCTCTCCCCCCGTGTTGATGCAGAGCGAGCCGCGGCCGAGCAACGTGATGGTGCCGTCCGCCGCAACCGTGGCCATGTCCCCGGTGAGCGACCATCGCCGCCCGTCCCACTCGACGAACGTCGCGGCCGATTTCGCCGGGTCCTTGTGGTAGGCGAGCGGGATGCGTCCGGTGCGAGCGACGCGACCGACGATGCCCGAGCCGGGCACGACGGGCCCGTGGGTCTCCTCGTCCATCACCACCGCCTGTTGGGCCGTGAACTGTGGCTCTGGCTTGTCTCGGGTCGGTCCCATGAAGATCCGGCCGGCCTGGATTCCGGTCTCGGACGATCCGTAGGCGTCGGAGAGCGGAATGGAAGGAAAAGTGGTGAGAAACCGATCACGCAACGCGGCCGACAGCGGTGCTCCGCCCGAGCTGACCACGGCCAGCGATCCGATATCGGGTTTCGGCTCGAAGTCGTCCCAGGCATCGAGCAGGGGTCGCATGACTGCGTCCCCCACCGTGCTGGTGGCTGTCACCTTCTCGCGTGCGATCGTGCGCCACACTTCGCTCGGGTCGAGTGAGCCCGACCACAGCACGACCTTGTTCCCACTGAAGAGGTGCAGCAACACCACCCAGCCGCCCGCCGCGTGCATCAAGGGAGCGAGGAGCAAGAAGGTGCTCTGCACCGGAGTGATCCGCGCGATGAGCTCCTCGATCGATGTGACCTCGGGAAGGGCGGGGTTGCCGCCACCCATGCACGCGAAGAAGGCATCCTCCTGCCTCCACACCACGCCTTTGGGAAAGCCAGTGGTACCCCCCGTGTACAGGATGTAGAAATCGTCGGCCGGCGCGGGGGGCAAAGTCCCGATCCGACGGCGACGACGCCAGACGCGCGGTCGTACGTCGAACCAGTGGCCAACGTCCACCGCAGCGTCGGGACCTGGGGACCCACGTCGCTCACCCGGTTCGCATAGGCCGACTGGTGAACCACGCCCACGAGGTCGGCGTCGTTGAACAGGTGTTCCAACTCCCCCGCGGTGTACCGATAATTGATGTTGATCGGCGCGGCTCGCACCTTGTAGGCGGCCAACATGGCCTCCACATGTTCAACACAGTTCTGCAGATACAGCCCGATATGGTCGCCGGTCTGTACGCCCTGCTCGAGGTACCAGTGGGCCAGTCGGTTGGACTGCTCCTCGAGTTGCGCGTAGGTCCGGCGCTGTTCACCACAGCCAAGGGCGACCCGATCCGGGACGCAGTCGGCGACCGCCTCCCAGAGGTCGGCCAGATTGAACACGCCCATCGAGGTGGAATTACTCGCGGACCGGGGCGGGACCGAACGCCGCCCGGTCTCTCGAGACGGTGTCTCCGGGCCCGCTGGCCCTCGTGCAGGGGTTCCGGCCGACGCCCCGCATCACCGCTGGGCCGAACGCTGTCGGGCGCTGCCCACGACCGGTTGGACTGCCACTCCTCCCGAAAACATTCGTTCGTATACTATATTCGATATTCGGTCGCCGTGTAGGGTACGTGACCGCAGCTGAGATGGATCCGGGTCGGACCCAAACGCCGCCCTGCCATGCGTCATCAGACAAGGGGTCTCGCCCCTCGGTTCCGGGAGGGAAGAATGATCGCAGGTTCAGCGGGGCCCCACCGGCCGAAGGTCGGTTTTGCGCATCGTCCCTCGCCGCCGCGGCCCGATGCCCGCTTGTGTCGAGGTGCTGATTGAATGACCCGATCGCAAATTGTTGCTCCGGGGAGGGTGTGAGGATGTTCGACAAAGGACCAGGCAAGTTTCGAAAGTCGGCGCTGCCGCTGGCCCTCGCGACCATGATGGTCGCGGGGACGTACGCCGCGCTCGCGTCGACGACCGCTGGCGCGGCGACGTCGGCCAGCCGCACGTTGTCGTCGAGCGCCCCCACCAACGGCGTCTGGCCCGGGGTCGGCAAGGTCTGCGAACCGGGACCCGGCGGGGCCTCCTCGGTGCGCGGGGTGAGCACGAAGACCATCCACATCGCCGTGTTCAACGACGCCGCCAACACCGTCGACCCGGGACTCGAGGCCGAATTCCCCCAGCAGGCCACGGCGTTCGCCGACTGGTGCAACGCCTCGGGGGGCATCAACGGTCGCCACATCGTGATCGACAACCGTGACGCCGCGCTGTTCAACGCAGCGCAGCAGGCAACTGCGGCCTGCCAGAGCGACTTCATGGCGGTCGGCGGCGGCATGGCCCTCGACCAGCCGTCCGTCCCGATCCGTGAGAAGTGTGGCCTGGGACAGATCACCGGCTATGTCGTCTCGAACGCCTCCGATCTGGCCACCGACCAAGTCGACCCGAGCGGCATCAACACCGACTCGGTGACCGCGGGATGGTTCGGGGCGCTGGCCAAGGCCTACCCGCAGGCGGTCAAGCAGGCCGGCATGGGAGGGGCCGACACCCCCTCCGTCCTCGAGCCCGAAACGAAGTACGAATTCGCCGCCGAGGCGCAAGGCTGGCATGTCGTCGAATTCCTTGAGCCGCCGGTCACGGTGGAGAACTGGGCGCCCTACGTCGAGGACTACCAGAGCAAGGGGGCGCAGGCCCTGTGGCCCGCCGACACAGCCGACTTCACCCCCTTCGCCCAGGCGATGACGACAGCCGGCTACCACCCCGCCTTCATCCTGTTGGGGACCCAGTTCGCCAACACCCAGACGCAGAAAGCCGTGGTCGCGAACCCCAGTCTGCCGCCGGTCTACGTCGAGACGTCGTGGTGGCCACTCGCGTTGGCCTCACAGAACCCCTCGACGGAGCAGCTCGTCAACACCATGCACACCTACGCCAAGGGCGACACCGTCGACTTCGACGACGAGGAGGGGGCCGAGGCGTGGCTCCTGTGGGCGAAGGCGGCCTCGGCCTGTGGCGCCAGCCTCACGGTGACGTGCGTACTGGACCACGCGGCAGCGGTGAAGAACTGGGATGCCGGCGGCATCGAGGCGCCGATTCCCAGCTTGACGCTCTCCAACGAGAACCCCCAGCCCTCGCCGTGCTTTGCCATCCTGAAGCTGGGATCCAAGGGGATCGTCTACGACAAGGCGATCACCAAGCCCACGCAATCCATCTGGAACTGCAACCCCAAGAACGTCGTGCATCTGACCGCGCAACAGCAGCAACAACTGAACTCCTTGTGAGCAAGGGTCCGGCCGGCCGTCGCGGGTGGGTACAAATTGCATAGTCTTGCCCGGGCAGGCGACTGATCATTCTGTCGGGGGACGGCCGTGCATGACTTCATCATCTTCACCATCGGCGGCCTGGCTGCGGCGGGCATCTACGCGATAACGGCGAGCGGCCTCACCCTCACCTATACGACGACCGGGATCTTCAATTGGGCGCACGGCGCCATCGGAATGGTCTGCGCCTTCGCGTACTGGCAGATGAGCATCGGCTGGGGCTGGCCTGTGCTCGTCTCGCTGCTCGTCTGCATCCTCGTCCTGGCGCCCGCCATCGGCATCGTGATCGAAGTCGCGGTGATGCGCCGGCTCGAAGGCGTCTCGGAGGCATCCAAACTGGTCGTCACGCTGGCCATCGCGCTCATGCTCCTGGGCCTCGCGCAATGGATCTGGGACCCCACGACCTATCGGGCCTTGCCGCCCCTCTTCAATAACGACACCCTGGTCCTCGGGACGATCAGGATCTCCTACAACGACGTGACCGTCTTGATCCTGGCGCTCGTCGTCGCCATCGGGCTGCGGCTGTTCCTCTACCGAACCCGGATGGGCGTCACCATGCGGGCCAGCGTCGACGACCGGACACTCACCTCGCTCAACGGCTCGAGCGCCGTTGCCAATGCCCGCAACGCCTGGATCATCGGCTCCATGCTGGCCGCACTGGCGGGGATCCTCATCGCACCCACCCTCACCCTGTCGGCCTCCGCGCTAACCCTGCTCATCGTCAACGCCTACGCGGCGTCGGTCATCGGGCGCCTGCGCTCCATACCGATGACGTTTGTGGGTGCGATCATCCTGGGTCTCTCCATCGCCTACTCGGTGGCCTATCTGCCCCAGAACCCCTACATCCAAGGGTTCGAGAACGCGGTGCCGGCCATCATCCTCTTCATTGCCCTCTTGGTCCTGCCCCAGTCACGGCTGCGCGGGCACCGGCAGCTTCGGAGCCGCGAGCTCGCCTTCCGACCCACGTGGAACGGCACCGGCCTGTTCGGCGCCGGCACGATCATCGCCGCCGTCTTCTTGGCCACCACCGTCTCGACAGCCGACCTGTTCAGCCTCAATCGCATGTGGGGGCTGGCCATCATCGGGCTGTCGGTCATCCCCATCGTCGGATACGCAGGACGCCTGTCGTTGTGCCAGATGACCTTCGGCGGTATCGGCGCCACGATGGTGGGGCACCTGGGCGCGCAGGGAAATCCCCTCTCTCTCCTGGCCGCGGCCGGGGTGTGCGCCGTGATCGGCGTCATCGTCGCCATCCCCGCCCTGCGACTCTCGGGCATCTACTTCGCCCTGGCCACCGCAGCATTCGCCATCACCATGGACAACTGGGTGTTCGTGCTCCCATCATTCAACCTCTTCGGGCACCCCTACGCGCCTTTCGGCTCCGGGTCGCTCGTCTTCGCTCCCTTCCGCGTCGGCTCGTTCGCGCTCAACTCCAAGACGTCGCAGTTCATCGCCGGGTCGGTGGCCTTCGTGATCCTGGTCGTTGTGGTCGTCGCCCTGCGACGATCGGAGTTCGGGCAACGTCTGCTCGCCATGAAGGACAGTCCGGCCGCGTGTGCAACGCTGGGCATGAACGGCCGGGCCTCGCTCATCGGAGTCTTCGCCTTCTCGGCCGCCCTGGCGGGGGTCGGCGGCGGCATCTACGGCATGGCGCTCGGCAGCGCGGCGCCCGACATCTTCCAGTTCTTCAACGGGCTCTCGGTGCTCCTGGTGATGGTTGTCTTTGGAATCACCTCGTTCGGTGCGGCGGGGTTGAACGGCCTCTACCAGGGATCGCCGTTCTTCACCAACTTCTTCCCTTCGCTCACCCAATTGCCGCTGCTCCTCGTCGGTCTCGGCGGCATCGGCGTGGGGACCACGCCCAACGGGACCATCCCGGGCAGCATTCGCCCGGTCTATCTCTCGGTGGCGCGACGCCGCTGGCTGGTGGCCCTGATCGTGGCGGGCGTCGGGGCTGCCTGGGCGCTCCGGCTGAGCGGGGCGATCGGCAACTGGACGATGACCATCATCATGGTGATCGACCTCGCGCTGTTCCCGGTGCCGGCCTACGTCGCCGACTACCGAGCGAGGATCGCGCCGCCCGCATTCGGGCTTCCCGAGCGTCGGTCCAAGGAAAAGAGGGACGCCTTCTTCGCCGAAGCAGTGTCCGACGAGGGTCCTGTCGGCGCGGCCGACCCGCTCGCCTCGCTGTCGAGGGCCGGAGGCACCAGTGGGGCTTGAAATCCAAGAGGTCTCGGTTCGCTTCGGGGGCTTGGCCGCGCTGTCCGAGGTGTCGCTCAGCGCTGCTGAGGGTGCGATCACCGGATTGATCGGGCCGAACGGAGCCGGCAAGACGACCCTCTTCAACGTGGTGACGGGGATGCAGCGCCCCAACGCGGGAGCCGTGCGCCTCGACGGTCGGGATCTGCGCGCGGTCTCGTCCTATCGCCGGGCCCGGCTCGGGCTCGGCCGCACGTTCCAACGCTTGGAGCTCTTCGGGACCCTGACCGTCGCCGAGAACGTCGGGGTCGCCGCATCCATCGCGCAGCGCGGGGTTGTGAAGGCCAGGTCGAGAGCAATCCAGCAGATCCGCGGGGAGGTGCTGGACCGGCTGGGACTCACGCCCGTGGCCAACAAACGAGCCGACACGTTGCCGACGGGGACCGGTCGGCTCGTCGAGCTGGCCCGCGCCCTCGCCGCCAGGCCCAAGGTCCTCCTCCTCGACGAACCGGCGGCGGGCCAGGACACAGACGAAACCGAACGCTTCTCGGAGGTTCTCCGCGACCTGGCGAACGACGGACTCGCCATTCTGCTGGTCGAACACGACATGGAACTGGTCATGAACGTCTGCCACACCGTCGTGGTCCTCGACTATGGCCGCGTCATCTGCACCGGCACGCCGGCGGAAGTCCGGGCCGATCCCGATGTCCAGGCCGCGTATCTCGGCACCGTCTCGACGGCAGTGGGCGATGGCTGAACCCCTCTTGGAGTTCCGGGCAGTGAGGGCCAGCTACGAGGAAGTCGAGGTGATCCACGGGATCGACGCGACGTTCGAAGAGGGTGTCGTGACCGCTGTCCTCGGGGCAAACGGCGCCGGAAAGTCGACTCTGCTCGCCCTGGCGGCCGGCATCATGGGGCCCAGCGAGGGTGAGGTCCGCTTCGCCGGTGAAAAGGTGCGCGTGGGATCGACGGCAGCGTTGGCACGCCGGGGGCTCTGCCTGATTCCCGAGGGCCGCGGCGTGTTCCCCAACCTGACCGTGCGGGAGAACCTCTGGGTCATGACGCACAGCGGTTCGGGGCGACGACACGTCGAGCGGAGTGCGTTCGAACGGTTCCCGCGCCTGGCCGATCGCGCTGACCAGGCGGCCGGCACGCTGTCGGGCGGCGAGCAGCAGATGCTGGCGCTCGCCCGCGCCGTGGCGACGAGCCCGCGGTTGCTCATGCTGGACGAGCTCTCAATGGGACTTGCGCCCATCGTCGTCGACGAACTCTACAAGCATGTCGTCAGCCTGGCCGCGGAGGGCATCACCGTCGTCGTGGTGGAGCAATTCGCACGCACCGCGCTGACGGTGGCTACCTCGGCCATAGTGATGGCGAACGGACGGATCGTCCGGGCCGGGTCGGCACACGACGTGGAGTCGGTCCTCCACTCTGCCTATTTGGGACCCGCTGCACCCACGGTGGCGGGTGCAGCCGTGCACAACGGGTCGTCAGATCACACCGACACCCGTGCGGGAGGCCCCTAGAACACGAGGCGTTGCAGGTTTCTAGCGGGCCGAGGCGGGATCGAACGGCCCGCGGCCCATCTGGTCGCGCACCGTGACAACGGCAGCGTTCGTGAGCGTTCGACGCTGCCAGTTGGCCCCGTCGACCACGAGGGTATGCCCGGAGATGAAACGGGCGAACGGTGAGGCAAGGAAGGTCGCCGCCCAGCCGAGCTCTTGCAGTCGCCCCACCCGTAGCGCCGGCTGGCAGACATCCTTCTCGTTGGTCCGGTCGAGGTTGCCCTTGATGTCAGCCGTCATGTCCTCGTGCGGGAAGAGGCCGGGGACCAACCCGTTCACCTGAACCCCATAGGGGCCCCACTCCACGGCGAGCGTTTCCACCATGTTCTTCACCCCCGCCTTCGCGGCCGCGGAGTGGGCAAATCCGGGCCCCCCCGTCCAGGCGTACGACGCCCCGACATTCACGATGGAGCCGGGCGTCCCGGCCTCGATGTGACGCCGGGCAAACTCCCGCGAGCAGAAGAAGGTGCCGTTGAGCGTGATGTCGACGACGGTCCGCCACGCATTGGGTGACATGTCCTCGGCGGGAACCGGAAAATTGGCGGCCGCGTTGTTGATGAGCACGCCGGGGAGGCCAAAAGCCGCGGTCGCCTCTTCGAAGGCAGCACTGACCTGTTCGGCGTCACGGATGTCGCACGTAACGCCCAAGACGCGGACCCCCAGAGCATCGACTGCTGCCCGTCCCGCATCGAGATGTTCGCCTTTTCGACTGGCAATCACGATGTCGGCCCCCAGCCGCGCGAACTCGGCCGCGATGGCCTTGCCGAGCCCAGTTCCGCCGCCCGTGACGAAGACACAGGTGCCGGCATAGGTTCCGGCGGGCAGGGCCAGCGTTCCGACCGGGGGCGGCTCGGGAAGCCCTCTCTGTTGGATCATGGTCAGCTCCCCGTGTAGTGCGGCTCGCGTCCTTCGGCGCTCGCCGCTCGGAATTCCGCAAAATCAGATGACTTGTTGATGAAGGTCTGGTAGATCAACTCGTCCTCCATGGAGGACCGTATCCCCGGTTCGCTGAGGTGCCGGAGGACGCGCCGAGCCATTTTGACCGTGACTTTCGGCGAGGCGGCGATCTTGTTGGCAATTTCCCACGCCGTATCGTCGAGCGCCTCCGGTGCCACGATGCGCGAGACGATTCCGTGTCCGTAGGCCTCTTCGGCACTCATGGCGCGTCCGGTCAGTACGAGATCGCTGGCCACTCCGCTGCCACAGATCTCGTACAGGCGCCCCATGCCACCGGTATCCGGGATGACCCCATGGCCCACTTCGGGAAGCATGAAGCGTGATCCCTCGGCCGCGATCCTGATATCGCACAGGAGAGCACGCTGGAAGGATCCACCGATGGCCCATCCTTGGATCGCAACGATGATGGGCGCGTCCAGGTCGAACACCTGCAGAATTCCCTGATGGCCGCGCGTCATGAGCTCGTGATGGCTGAGTGGGGTCGCGTTGTTCCCGATGACGGATACATCCCGACCGGACGACCACGCTTTCCCCTCGCCTCGCCAGATGACGGCGCGCACGTCGGGAAGGCTCTGCAATTCCGTCAGTATCTCGAACAGCCGAGCGTCCATATCGTCGTCGAATGCGTTGCGCTTCTCGGGATTGTTGTTGGTGATCACGGCAACACTGCCGTGCACCTCGAGAAGAACCTTGTCCGTCATACGATTCCATCCTTTTCGTGTCCGGCCTGAGAGAAGTTACGCTCTTCTGCTTTCCGCGTGCTCACTGCAACACGCGAAATGGCTGGTCTTTGTCCGTACGCGGCTCCCGCGGCAGCCCGAGAACACGCTCGCCGAGCGCATTTCGCTGGATATTGTCCGTACCGCCTCCGAGCCTGGACGACCACTGGTTCAAGAACGCCGTCTCCCAGATTCCCTTGTCGATCGCGGCCTCGTCGGCGACCATCCCGTTGGCGCCAAGCAGCTCCATGAAGAGGTCCCCCGTGAGGCTCATGTGCCGAGAGACGAACAGTTTGGTGGTCGACGCCTCGGGACCGGGCAGACGGCCCTTTGCAAGGGCCGTCTGCACGCGGTAGTTCATGAACCGGAGGACTTCCAAGCGCGTATAGAAATCGGCCAGGCGCTGGCGGATCAGCGGGTCGGTGCTCGTGCCGCAACGCCGGGCCAGGTCCAGGACCTGCCCGATGGTGAAACTCTGCCCCGTGCCGCCGATCAGCGCGCGCTCGTAACTCATCGTCGTGTGCGCCACGGCCCACCCACCATCGACCTCCCCCACCACGTTCGCCACGGGGACCACCACATCAGAGAGATAGACCTCGTTGAAGTGGGCACTGCCGGTGATCTGGCGGAGCGGACGAACCTCGATTCCGTGGGCGTGCATGTCGACGAGGAAGTAGGTGATGCCCTTGTGCTTGGGGACATCGGGATTCGTCCGGGCGATCAGAATCCCCCAGTCGCTGTGCTGGGCACCTGACGTCCAGACCTTCTGTCCGTTCACCACGAAAGCTTCCCCGTCGCGAGCTGCCCGGGTTTTGAGCGCGGCGAGATCCGACCCGGCGTCGGGCTCTGAGAACAGCTGGCACCACACCTCCTCGCCCTTGAGCATGGCGGGGAGGTACCGGTGCCGTTGCTCCTCGGACCCGTGCGCGATGAGCGTCGGCCCGGCCATGCCGATTCCGACCGAGAACACGCCGACCGAGACGTCGTACTTGGCCATCTCTTGATTGAAGATGGCCTGATGCCATGCACTGTCACCCCGTCCGCCGTACCGGACAGGCCAGGTGATGGCGCCCCAGCCCCCGTCGAAGAGGGTGTGCTGCCACTCGCGACACCGGCGGGCGTAGTCGGGATGTGCGGGATTCCGCGACCAGTCGTTGAGACCCCCGCGGGCGCTTGCCTGATCCTCGAGCCACGCCGACGCCTCGCGGCGAAACTCGGCGTCTTGCGGTGTGTCGTCAAAGTCCATCACTGTCTCCACCCACGGGACTCGGCCAGAAGGGTGATCATCGCCTGCGGCCGGCCGCTCTGCCGCTGGCGGAGGTGGATCGCCGTACGTCGGCGACGGCTCAGATTGCGATGTCTGGGTCGGCCCGCCCACATCCGACTCCTCCGGATCGCCTGCGTTCGTATACTATATTTGAAATTCGTGCGGGGTTCGGGAACGAGTGACCCTGGGCATGCGACAGATGCCCGGTATCGGTTCAGGAGGGTAGACCCAGTGCATGGAATTTGGAATGCGGCCACCCCGTGCACCGCTTGCGTAGGGACTGAGAAGCGGTTGCGGCGTGGCTGACGCCATCACCGACGAGGGGGTCGCCCGGCTGCGGCAGCGGATCGGGATCGCGCGTCCTCACACCAACCCGCCCCACTACCGGATCCCCAACGAGGACGCTTTTCGGCACGTCGCCGAGGCGTACGGAGACGACAACCCTCTGTGGTGCGACCCCTCCTACGCTGCCCGAACACGTTGGGGCGGGCCGATCGCCTCCCCGCATCTGGTCGGCGGGGACACCCTGATCGGAGAGGACGAGGTGCTCGCGCTCGAGGGGGACACGAAGGCGTTGATGAAGGGCGACCCGCTCGGCGGTGTCCATGCCTTCTATTCGGGGTCGTTCCGGGAATGGTGGAATCCCCTCCGACCCGGCATGCGGGTGACACGTCGCAACGCCCTGGTGGGCGTGCACGACAAGGTCGGTGACTTCGCCGGGCGCACCGTCCACGAATGGTTGGCCGAGGTGTTTGCCGCCTCTGAGGGCCCTGTCCTCTCGGGGCAGTACCGCTTGATGATCCGTGCCGAACGGGAGAAGGCGACCGAGCGCAAGAAGAACGACGAGGTCGAGATCCGCCCGTACACCGACGACGAGATCGCCGCCATCGGCGAGGCAGTCGCCGGGGAGAGAGCACAGCGGACGCGGCGCGGCGCCCCGCTGGTGGGAGGACGTACACGAGGGCGACGAGCTCCCACCACTTGTCAAGGGACCTCTGCGGGTCACCGACATGGTGGTGTGGCACACCGGCATGGGCATGGGGTTGTACGGCGTGGCCGCGCTCCGGCTGGGTCACGACCAGCTGCAGCGCATGCCTCGCTTCTTCCAGCCAGACGACCTGCACATCCCCGACGTCCAACAACGCGTGCACTGGGACCCGGAATGGGCCCGCCGGGCCGGGAACCCTGCCTGCTACGACTACGGACGGATGCGCGAGACCTGGTTGATCCACCTGTGCACCGACTGGATGGGTGACGACGCCTGGCTGTGGAAGCTGGATTGCCAGTTCCGCAAGTTCAACTACGTGGGCGACACCCACTGGATACGAGGCCGGGTCACCAGGACATATCTCGCGGAGGAAGATCGACCGGCCGTCGACCTCGAGGTATGGGGAGAGAACCAGCGAGGCGAGACGACGACACCGGGCCATGCGACGATCCTGCTGCCCTCCCACGAGCACGGCGAGGTCCGTCTGCCACCGCCCCCGGGCGGAGCCATCACCTGCCAGGACGCCCTCGATTCCCTGGCTGATCGGTTCGCCGCCCAGGAACAGGCGTGAAGCCGTACCCCGAGATGCCGCCCGGGATCACCCGTGCACATCACGGAGCCGTGCTGCGACTGCGCTTCAACCGCCCACAGCGTCGCAACAGCCTCACGGATGAAATGGTGTACGCGCTGACCGACACGATGGACGCGGCGGCGAGCGACGAATCCGTGAGGGTCATCCATCTGGAGGGCGAAGGGGAGCACTTCTCCTCGGGCTTCGATCTGGCAGAACGGACACCCGGTCCCGAGCGCCCACGGGTGGGCTCGGTACACCGACGGATGAACGGGCACGTCAACCGCCTCATCCCGGCGATGCTCACCTGCCAGACCCCGATCGTCTGCTCCGCCCGTGGCTGGGTCATCGGTCTCGGTCTCGACATCCTGCTCGCGACAGACTTCGCCGTGGTGGCGGACGATGCCCGGCTCTGGGCCCCCTTCACCACCTTCGCGTTCACGCCGGACAGCGCTGCCACCTGGCTCATCCCCCGTCTTGTGGGCGTGACCCGTGCCCGAGAGATGCTCGTGCTGGGAGAGGAGGTTTCGGGAGCCGACGCCGCCTCGTGGGGGCTGATCCATCGCGCCGTGCCGTCCGGCGAGGTCGATACTGTCTCCGAGGAGCTCGTCCAGCGTCTGGCTGCCGCACCGACGGTCGCGGTCGGTCTCACCAAGTTGTTGCTCCAGCGCGCCCTCACATCGGACCTCGCCAGCCACCTGGCCGATGAGGCGTGGGCTATGGAGGTCTCCAGCCGCTCCGACGACTTCAAGGAGTACGGGCAGGCGAGCAAGGAGAAGCGCGCGCCTCGCTTCACGGGCCGATAGCCGACCCTGGCTTCCGCGCCCACCCGACCCGCCAGATCGTTCGGATATAATATTCAAGATGGAGTTCGCGGCGGCCGAGTCGGGTGCAGTCCCCGCGGCGGGACGACCCCTCGAAGGTGTCCGCGTGCTGGCCGTCGAGCAGATGCAGGCCCTCCCGTACGCCACGCAGCTCTTGGCGCGTCTCGGTGCTGACGTCGTCAAGATCGAACCGCTGGCCGGCGAGCTGGGTCGGGCGTCGCTGCCGGCGATGTCCGACCCCGAAGGTCGTGCGGTCGGGGCGACCTTCCTGCGCAACAACTTGAACAAGCGAACCATGTGCGTCGACCTGAAACAGCCCGACGGACGACAACTCGTGCTCGACCTGGCCCCGCGCTTCGATGTCTTTGCCGAGAATTTCAAGGCGGGCGCGATGGATCGCATGGGGCTCGGTTACCGCGACATCGTGGGGGTCCATCCGCAGGTCGTCTACGCGTCGGTATCGGGCTTCGGCAATTCCGTATCCAGCCCCTACCGCGACCGGCCCGCCTTCGCTCCGATCGTCGAGGCCATGTCCGGTGTCTACGAGATGAAGCGAACGGGCGACCTCCCGCCCGTGGTGTCGCCCGTGGGTGCGCTCGGTGACATCGGGGCGGCGCTGTACACGTCCATCGGCATCCTCGCCGCGCTCCGGGACCGGGACCGGACGGGACGACCCGGCTACGTCGACGTCGCCATGCTCGACTCGGTCATGGCCATGACCGATATCGTCACCAACTACTGGTCGATGGGCGTCGATGGCGGCGACTCCGGCTCCGTGATCAACCACGGCTTCCGGGCCGCCGACGGCTGGTTCGTCATGCAGGTGGCCCGCGTCCACGTCTTCGAGCGTCTGGCCCACCTCATCGGACACCCGGAGTGGATCACTGAAGAGCGTTTCGCCACTCCATACGGCTGGGTCCAACATCTCGAGGACGTCATCCGCCCCGCCATCGAGAAGTGGGCGGCCGGACGGAGCCGACGCGAGGTGTGCGAAGCGCTGAGCGAGGCTGGCATTGCCGCCGGCCCCTGCACCAAGCCCGAAGAACTGGTTGCCGATGCCCACGTCACCGCTCGCCACATGCTCGTCGGCATCGCACGAACGGATGGCGTCGACCAACCGGTGCTGGTGCCCGGCAACCCGGCAATGATCGTCGACCGTGGCGACGGTCGTGACCGACGGATCCCCTGGCTCGGCGAGCACACGGACGAGGTCTTGCGCGAAGAGCTCGGGCTGACTGACGCCGCGATCACGAGCCTGCGGTCGTCGTCGGTCGTGGGATAACAACGGTGCCGCGCAAGCCCGAAGCCGGCCGCGCACCCGGTGATGGGCAGCCTCGGACGATTCCCGAGGCGCTGGATCGGGCGGCGAACCATTTCGGCGACGACGAGGCCCTGGTCGACGGGACGATCCGGCTCTCGTTTCGAGATCTGGCCGATCGCGTCGACCTCGTGGCGCGAGCGCTCGTGGGCAGCGGCATCGAACGGGGCGACCGCGTCGCCCTCTGGGCACCCAACAGCGCGGCATGGGTGATCACGAGTTTCGCCGTCTACGCGATCGGTGCCGTGCTGGTGCCTCTCAACACCCGATACCGCGGCGAGGAAGCGGGCCACGTCCTGCGCACCTCGCGGGCGCGCCTGCTCTTCGCCGTGACCGACCTGCTCGGCTCCGACCTCGTGGCGTTGCTGGCCGACGTGCCCGGACTCGAAGCCCTCGAGGAGATCGTGGTGCTGGACGGACCGCCGCGACCGGGGACCACGACCCTCACCGAGTTCAACGGCCGGGCCAGCGACACGCACGGTCCGGAGGTGACACGACGCAAGGCTGCCGTGAGCGAACTCGACGCCTCCGACATCATCTTCACTTCGGGAACGACGGGCACGCCCAAGGGCGCGGTGCTGGGGCACGGCGCCAGTGTCCGCACGTACACGGCGTGGTCAGAACTGGTCGGCCTGCGCAGAGGCGACCGCTACCTCGTGGTCTACCCGTTCTTCCACACGGCCGGGTTGAAATCGGCCGTGCTGGCCTGCGTTCTGCGTGGCGCCACCATCCTCCCTCACGCCGTGTTCGAGGTCGTACCGGTGATGGCGCGTGTCGCGGCGGAGCAGATCACCATGCTGCCCGGGCCTCCGACCGTCTTTCAGTCCATTCTCAACCATCCGGATTTCGCGTCGTTCGACCTGTCGTCGTTGCGTCTCTCGGTGACCGGCGCCGCCACCATCCCGGTGGACGTGATCCGCCGCATGCGCGACGAGCTGCGCTTCGAGACCGTTGTGACCGGCTACGGCCTGACCGAGACGACGGGAACGGTCAGCATGTGTCGTCATGACGACCCGCCCGAAGTGATCGCCACCACGGTGGGGCGCCCACTTCCCGGCGTGCGCGTGCGCATCGCGGACGACGCTGGCGAGCCCGTCCCGCCGGGCGAGCCGGGGGAGATCCTGGTCCGAGGCTTCAACGTCATGAAGGAGTACTTCGAAGATCCGAAAGCGACGGAGGAGACGATCGACGAGGAGGGATGGCTGCGCACCGGGGACATCGGCCTGCTGGGGCACGACGGCAACCTGCGCATCACTGACCGCAAGAAGGACATGTACATCGTGGGCGGCTTCAACGCCTACCCGGCAGAGATCGAGGGCATCATGGTCGGCCATCCGCAGGTGGGCCAGGTCGCCGTGGTCGGCGTCCCCGATGAGCGCCTGGGAGAGGTCGGCGTGGCGTTCGTCGTTCCTCGTCCCGGCCACACGGTCGACCCGGACGAGCTCGTGGCCTGGTGCCGGGACCACATGGCGAACTTCAAGGTCCCGCGGTCTGTCCGTGTCGTCGACTCGCTCCCGCTGAATCCGACAGGCAAGGTGATGAAATTCGAGCTCCGTGCCCAGCTCGCCGGATGATCTCGGGCTCCGACGGGCCCGGCGCCGTCGTGGACCGTCGGCGTCAGGTCCACGCCACGATCGGCCCAGCCGCCGCGATCATCTCCTGCAGCTGACGCGGGTCGGTGGCCAGGGTGGGGAGCCTTCTCCCTGCCGGGACCCCGCCGGCGACCAACCGACGCAGCCGCTCCCGGTGGGCATCGGCGTCGAGGCGATCTCCATCGGGATCCCACGCCTCGACCGGGACGCCGACCCCGAGCGCCGCCACTGCCTCCGCGATCGCCGCGGTTGCCTCAGCGTCGGCGAGATCGATGACGGCCAAGGCCGGACGGCCGGGGTGGCGCAGCCGCGACACTGCGGCACACGCCGCGGCGAACCCAGGGGAAGGCGTGGACGGCACGATGACGGCCCCGAGTCGTGTCGTGCCGAGGGTGCGCGCCACCCAGAAGCCCGCGTCGCCGGCGTCGGCCGCAACCAGCGCTCCGGTGGCGACACATTCCGCGTAGTGCATGGTCACCCGGCTGGGTGGCAGCGGACTTGCTGCGACCCGCCATCCCCGCTGGGTGACCTCGGCCAGGCGGGACCGCAGCGGCGGCACGGTCACGGGCGGGCGGGCGTGGGCCCTGCACCGTTCGGCGAGCGGAGCGAGGCCGGCGGGAAGGACCGTGCGCGCGGGAGCAAGTCGCCATCGCTCGTCGGGAGACTCGGCGGGATCCAGGCCCGTCGCGACGATCAGGTCGGCGCGATCGAGCTCGCTGAGCACGAAGTCGTCGGCTTGCAGCCCCACGGTCGCCACGTGGTGCCGGCTCCTCCAGTCGAACACTCCCTTGGCGCCCCAGGTGTTCAGGACGCCGACCCCGGCCGACACGGCCAGATCGTGCAGGCCCGGTACGGCCCCGTCGCGGATGACGCCGGGGCCGGCCAGCAGGACCAACCTGGCGGCGGCACCAGTCGCCTCGACCGTTTCTTCGGCGGGCTCGATCCAGCTGTCGTCGGGTGCATGGGGACGCGGAAACGAGTCCTCGACCGGCTGCTCCGGATCGAGGGTGATGCGAAGCTCGACTTCCCCTGAGGAGGACAGTGCGGGCAGAGCAGCCACCAGCGCCTCGGCTGAGTCCGCCTCGATGGTGCTCGTGGGCTCGTGGTCACGCCCGGGCAACCAGAAGACGCCATCACCCCGGTGCGCCGCAGCCCGCGCGACGTGGACTCTTTGGTGCGCCGCGGCTAATAGCGGGGCCGCCGCGACCGGCACCGGGACGACCTCGAGCGCACCGAACGGTGCCCCATACGTGGCGTCGATGCCCGCCAGAAGGGCCACGCGGCGCCACAGCTCGGCCGCCGGGACATCGCTCACGTGGTGCGCTCGACCGCGGCGGAAGTCCGGTTCAACCGGCCCCGGATCCCTCGATGATGGCCCATTGCGGCTCCCGCTTCTCGGCGAAGGCGGCGGGCCCTTCGACCTGGTCGGGATGGCCCCACATGGAGACCAGCTCCGTCGCGCCGGCCTTACAGGCGTCGGTGAGCCCCCGCTCGAGCGCGCCCCAGAGCGCCCGCTTGGTGGCCGCCATGGCGGCGGGTGAATTGCGGGCGATCTTCTCGGCCAGGGCCTGGGCTTCTTCGCGCAGGCGCTCGGGCGGATCGACCACCTGGCTGATCATGCCGAGCGCAAGCGCGCGTTCGGCCGACATGCGCTCGTGCCGTCCGACCAGGGCCATGCGCATTACCGCCTCGAAGGGCATGCGCCGGGCCAGGCCGATCAGCTCGTAGGCGGCCACCTGTCCGACCGACACGTGCGGGTCCAGGAACGTGGCGTCGGACGCCGCGATCACGATGTCGGCGTCGGCGATCCAATGAAATCCCCCGCCGGCGCAGATCCCGTTCACCGCCGTGATGACGGGCTTCCATACGCCGTTGTGCCAGGACGTGAAGTGGAAGTCGAACTTCTCACTCGACTCGCGATAGCGCTCGAACCCGATCCCGTCCGATGCGATCTCGATCACGTCGACACCGGTCTGAAAGGCCTTGCCCTCCCCGGTGTGGACGATGACACGCACCGCGGGATCGGCATCGACCTCCTTCCACGCCTCGGCGAACTCGTCGCGCATGGCGTTGTTCATGGCATTGAGGCGTTCGGGGCGATTGTTGATCAACCAACCGACCGGGCCGTGTCGCTCGATCTTCAGAGTCTCATACACCGGTGCCAGTCCCTTTCGTCGATTTTCGACATCACCCGTCCGGGGTGGGTCGTTCGGTCATTACAGCCCACTGTGGGTCGCGCTTCTCGGCGAAGGCGGCGGGCCCTTCGACCTGGTCGGGATGGCCCCACATGGAGACCAGCTCCGTCGCGCCGGCCTTGCAGGCGTCGGTGAGCCCCCGCTCGAGCGCGCCCCAGAGCGCCCGCTTGGTGGCCGCCATGGCGGCGGGTGAATTGCGGGCGATCTTCTCGGCCAGGGCCTGGGCTTCTTCGCGCAGGCGCTCGGGCGGATCGACCACCTGGCTGATCATGCCGAGCGCAAGCGCGCGTTCGGCCGACATGCGCTCGTGCCGTCCGACCAGGGCCATGCGCATTACCGCCTCGAAGGGCATGCGCCGGGCCAGGCCGATCAGCTCGTAGGCGGCCACCTGTCCGACCGACACGTGGGTGTCGAAGAAGGTGGCGTCGGACGCGGCCAGCACGATGTCGGCGTCGGCCACGAAATGCAGCCCGCCGCCGGCGCACATTCCGTTGACGGCCGCGACGACCGGCTTCCACACCGCGTTCTGCCAGGACGTCAGGCGCAGCTCCGCTCGGCGCGTGCGTCCGGACTGCTTGCGCAAGGCATCGGGATTCTTGTTCAGCTGGACGACATCGAGCCCGGTCTGGAACACGCCGCCCTGTCCCGTGTTGACGATGACCCGGACATCGGGATCCTCGTCCAACTCCCGCCAGGCCGCCTCCAGCTCGTCGAGCATGGCGGCATCCATGGCGTTGCCGGACTTTGGGCGGTTGAAGACGAGCCAGCCGACCGGGCCATTGCGTTCGATCAGCAGCGTCGAGTACGAGCTCAACTGCGTGGCACCTCGCGCCACGGCAGCGATACGTAGGGGTCCGGCTCGCGGGGTAAGCCAAGGACACGCTCGCCAAGGATGTTCTTGTTGATCTCGGTGGTCCCGCCCTCAATCGTGTTGGCCCGGCTGCGCAGCATCCCCCGGACCTCGTAGGGCAGCGCACCGCCGTAGTCCCCCGGGTCCCCCACCCAAGCGGTCGCCCACATGCCCAACACGGAGGTGGCAGCAAGCTGGACGCGTTGATTCAGCTCACCTTGATGGACTTTTCCGACCGAACTCTCCGGACCCGGGGGCCGCCCGGCGCGGGCCTGGCTGCGCACGCGCTGGTTCGTCCATTCCCGGACACGCTCCTCGGAATAGAGGCGCACGATCTCCTCACGACGCACGGCATCGTCCCACCCACCGGCCCCCCGTTCGGCGCTCCGGCGCTTGGCCAACCGGATGAGATAACTGACACCTGAGCCTCCGATGCGGTCCACACCACCCGAGCCGGCGCCCGACACCATCTGGCGTTCCCCCGACAGGGTGGAATTGGCGACCTTCCAGCCGGCACCGACGTCGCCCACTCGGCACACGTCCGGGACCCGGGCCTCGCTGAGGAAGACTTCGTTGAAGTCGACCTCACCCCCCAGGTGACGCAATGGGCGAACCTCGACGCCGTGCTGGTGCAGATGTACGAGGAAGTACGTCAACCCCTGGCGCTTGGGCACGTCGATGTCGGTGCGAGCGAGGAGGACCGCCCAGTCCGAGAGGTGCGCCCACGTGGTCCACACCTTCTGACCGGTGATGACCCAGTCTTCGCCGTCGCGCTCGGCCCGTGTGGCCAGGGATGCGAGGTCGGAACCGGCACCCGGCTCGCTGAAGAGCTGGCACCAGGCCTCCTCGTTGCGAACGATCGGGGGGAGGAAACGAAGGCGCTGCTCCTCGGTCCCGTGCGCGAACAGGGCGGGCGCGGCGAGGTTGAGCCCAAGGGGGTTCAGACGGCCGAGGTTGAACGGGCCGAGCTCCTGTTCGACCCGACGGGCTGCCACAGGGGAGAGATCGAGCCCGCCGTAGGCACGCGGCCAGGTGGCGGCCACCAGTCCGGATCGTCCAAAGACGGGGTACCACGCTTGGTACTCCGCCCTCGTCCTGACTTCTCGCACCGCGGCCGGTCCGCCCCGATGGCCGGCCTCGACCCACGCCGCGGGAACCGCCGTGGCAATCCAGACTCGTACCGCCTGGACGACCTCGTCGACGGGCGCGTCCGGTGAGAGCGACAGGAGGCTCTCCGTGCCGTCGTCGATGGGACCGGGGGCCGTGAGCGATCCCGTCATCGGCTCGTGCGTCCGGTGGCCGCGGCACGCGTGGGCCACCCGTCCCCTCCCTGCGGTCGCCCACCTGGTCGACCCGCCCTTCGGTCATCGCACACGAGCACCTCGGCCGTCTCAGCGGTCAGATTGTATATTTTATCATGTCCTCTGTTCGCCGGGGCGAGCCGTCGCCGGTCCAGCGTCCCGCCGGCACCGGATTGGCGTGCCGTCGACGCCGCGAAAGCGCCGATGCGGACTGCGAGGTCGCATAAGATATACGTATGCCATCGCCCGCCGACAGTTCTCGCGCAGCCAAGGGCCGATCGAACGGGCGTCGTGCGGCAAAAATCGTCCGCACACCGAGTGGGGAGCACATCGCCTCCTATGTCCGGAGATTGATCTTCGAGGGTGAGCTGCGTCCCGGCATGCGGGTCCCACAGGACGCGATCGCCCAGGAACTCGGCGTGAGCCGCATCCCGGTGCGCGAGGCGCTCATCGTGCTCGAGCGCGAGGGATGGGTCACCAACGAGATGCACCGGGGTGCCTTCATCAATGCACTGGACGAACCAACCATCCACGACCACTACGAGCTGTTCGGTTTGATCTATGGATTTGCGGCGAAGCGTGCGTTGGCGCGTACCGGCAACGACCTGCCCCAGCAACTCGGCGCGATACAGACCCAATTCGCGCTGCGCCACGACGGCGGACGAACACTACGACCTTTCGATCGCGTTCCACAGCCTGATCGTGAAGGGTGCGGCATCGCCCCGCATCAACGTGGCGTTACGAGCCATGTCGGCACTGGTGCCCGGCAACTTCTTCGAGGAAGTGCCCGAGGCGGTCGATGTGGAGAGTCGCGGCCTGGCCGCCATCACCCGGGCGATGAAGCAGGGTGACGGGGACAAGGCATCCGCCGAGTACGTGAAGATGATGCGGAATGTCGGAAACAAGGTGGCACAGCTGTTTCGGGAGCGGTCTCTGTTCGAGTCGGCGGAAGTCACGGCCTGACGGTCGAGAAGTCGAGCGCCCGTCCGCCACGTGCCCACGCACCCTTTTCGCGGCGTCGCCATCGCCGGTGTCCACAACACGGTGCAGGCGCGCCAGCTTCCGGAGCACGACTCGACCTCGATCGCCCTGGCCGGCGCAATCGGCGCCCTCGCCGATGCCGGCATCTCCCCGCACGAGGTCGACGGCGTCGTTGGTCCGGACTGCGCCCACATCGCGCTCGAGCTCGGCCTCGGTCCCTGCACCCGACGACCCAGCTCTTTGGGTATCCCGACGGTCCTCGACGCTGCCGCACTGATCGCGACCGATCAGTGCGAAGTCGTGCTGATCGCTGCCGGAGGCGCCGGCATCCACGTCGACCGGAGCTCGACCGCACCCTGGACGCGGCCAGCCAACGAGCTCGTTGTCGGTTACGGCTTGTTCACGGCGGCTGAATTCGCCCTGATGGCGCGCCGTCACATGGTCACGTACGGGACCACGCCCGAACAGCTGGCCGCCGTCGCGGCCACCATCCGGACGAATGGTCACGCAAACCCTGAGGCCGTCTACCACGACCGGGGCCCGTTCTCGCCCGCCGACATCCTGGCCTCTCGCATGATCGCCGATCCCTTTCACCTGCTCGACTGCGCCATGACCTCGGAGGGCGGATGTGGCATCGTGCTCGTCGCCGCCGAGCGGGCGGCCGAATGCGAGGCACCGGTATGGATCCTCGGGGGAGCCAGTGACTCCTTCGGGCCCGCGTACACGGTCGCACCCGTGTGGGACTTCCGGCCACGACCCGACGCCGACCCCGCCGGGATGGTGGGCGCCCGTGCAGCCAGGCGGGCCTTCGCGATGGCCGGGCTGACGCCGGCCGAGGTGGATGTCGCCGAACTCTACGACCCGTTCTCGTTCGAGATCATCAGGCAGCTGGAAGCGTTCGGCTTCTGTCCCCCCGGAGAAGGTGGACCATTCGTGGAGGACGGCAACATCGCGCCCGGCGCCCGGCTCCCGGTGACGACGGACGGCGGCACCATGTCGTTCAGTCATCCCGGGATCAGTGCGCAGCAGCTGCAGCGGGTCATCCGGGCGGCGCTGCAGCTGCGTGCCCTGTGCGCCACGAACCAGGTCGCCGGAGCGGAGGTCGCCCTCTGCTCGAACGGGGGTGCCGGCGCCTTGTTCTGTGACGTGCTGCTCTTGGGCCGAGACCGGCCGTGAGCCTCTTGTTGCCGCAACCGGAGGGCATCCCCGCCCCGCGCCCGAGCCTCCACAGCGAGGCCTATTGGGAGGGATGCCGCCGGCACCGCCTGCTCTACCAACGGTGCGCCGAATGCGGCTATCGCGGCCTGAATGCCTTCACCGTGTGTGCCCAGTGCCACGCGACGTCTCCGGTCTGGGAGACCAGCGCGGGCCGGGGCGGCCTCTACAGCTGGACGGTGGTGTGGCACCCACCCAATCCCTCCTTCCGCGTGCCGTACGCCCCGGCCGTGGTCCGCTTGGACGAAGGGGTCTGGATGCTGAGCGCTGTCATCGGTTGCGAGCCCGACGCACTGCACGACGGATTGCGCCTCGCCGTGGAATTCCACCCGGCGTCGGGTGAGATCACCCTCCCATACTTCGCTCCGTCCGAGGAGGGTCAGCAATGATCGACGGGGCGTCCCCCGTGAACGAGAAGGTCTACATCCACGAGTACATCGACATCATCGGGCACAACCGCGGGCGCTACATGTACCACATGACCGCGAATTGGAGTCCCACGGCACAGGAGGAGCGGCACCAGCTCTGTTATGGCGTGTGGGGCGTGGTGGGCAGCACCGGACGTTGGCCGCAGGTGGTCAACCTCTGGGAGGAGGACGGGTTCGATGGCCTGGGACGGTCCTTCGGCCATGAGTTGGGGCATCGCGATCTCCAGGACCCCAAGCTGGCGGCGTGGTGGGCGGCAGCGGCCGAGTTGCGGGCGGGGGGTACGGATCGCCTGCTGGTGCCGGCGCCGTGGATGCCGACGATCGAGCAGGCCTGCGCGGCAGGCATCCGAGGTGATGTCTATGCACACGAGCAGATCCGGGTGCCGAGAGGACGCTCGGCGCGCTACCTGGAGTTCGTCCAGCGCGAGGCGATACCGGTGATGCGTGAGTTCGGGTGGAAATTGGCCGGGGCCTGGGAGACGGCCCTGGGTGATGACAGCGAGTGCTTTCTGCTCTGGGCGGTCCCCACGTGGCAGGACTGGGCCGACCGCGAGAGGGCACGGCGGCACCACCCGGGACTGGTCGAGCTGGAGGCACAGATCCTGGCATCGACCGAGCGTGTGCGCCGAATCTTGCTGGTGGAGGCGGCGCTCTCGCCCATGCGGCTGGGTCGCCAGCCATCCCGCACCGACCGAACCGAGGCCTGGGACGGGTGAAGCCGTGGCCGCAGACGAGCTTTTGACCTACCGCCTCGGCACGGGGGCGTCTGCGTCAACACCTGATGCGCCGTCCCCTGCATGGGCCACCAGCTCACGGCGCAGCACCTTGCCGACCTCGCTCTTCGGCAATTCGTCCACGCGCCGGAACGCGACGGGGATCTTGTACGCCACCAGGTGCTCCCGGCAGAGTCGATCGAGCTCCGCATCCGACGTGTCACCGACGACGAAGGCGACCGGCACTTCACCCAGACGTGCATCGGGCAGGCCCACCACCACCGCCTCGCGCACGCCGGGTGCGAGGAGCAGGACCTCCTCGACCTGCCCCGGAAACACCTTGTTCCCACCGCGGTTGATGACGTCGCCCACCCGACCTTCGATCCACACGAAGCCGTCGTCGTCAACGCGGGCGAAGTCGCCGGTGCGGACGTATCCGTCCCGATCCAGCCGATCCTCGAGGCTGCCCCCGTCTGCGTACCCCGAGGCCATCCGCGGTGGCTTCACCAGCAACTCGCCGACGGTATCGGTTGGCGTCACCGATCCGTCCTCCCCCACCACCTTGATCGCCACCCCGGGGTGAGGCCGGCCCACCGCCCCGATCTTCTCGGGATGATCCCGGGCGTCGGCAGCAGTCCATCCGATCACCTCTCCGATCTCGGCCTGTCCATAGCCGTTGAGCACGGTTACCGCGAACTTGTCGGAGAAGCGACGGGCGGCGAGGGGTGAGAGCGGCGCCGTGATGCTCCGCACATAGCGCAGCGGCGCCAGGTCGGTGACACCCGGATCGTCGGCGAGCATCACCATGGCCGCCGGCGGCAGGACGGTGGAGCGAACGGAGAACCGGCGGACGAGCACGGCGAACTCCGAGGTACTGAACCGGTCCATGAGGACGAGCGGCGCCCCGGCCCGCAGTCCGAACAGGACGTTGTAGATGCCGGCGTTGAGTGCCAGGGACACCGGTATCAGGTTCGGTGATGGAGGTCGGGCCTGATCGGCTGGCCGGCCGCGCAGCGGACCGAGGACCCGGTCGAGCAGCTCGAGGTATCCGGTGTGCGTCTGGAGAATCGGCTTCGGCTGCCCAGTGGTTCCCGACGTCCAGGTCACAAATGCCGTGTCAGGTCGGTAGCGGGTGGGCGGCACCTCTGAGAGATGCACTCCCCCGGCATTGATCACGGCAGCGGGGACGGTGGATGCCAGAACGTGGTCCATCTCGGCCGGGGGCTGTCGCGGGTTGGCAGGCACGAACACCGCCCCGGCCAGCCAGACCCCGAACATGGCCATCACGAATTCGGGTCCGTTGGGCAGCTGGACCACCACCGCCTGACCCGGCTCGACCCCGGCGGACCGCAGCCGCGCGCCGACGCGGGCCGCTTCGACACGCACGGTGCCCGCCGTGACGCTCCGGTCCACCGTGCTGATCAGGTCTTCACCGTCGGAAAAAGGGTGCTCGGTCAGCAACTCCGCCAAGCTGCCTGCGGGCACCGTCATGACCCGGTCACGGCGAGCGCGAGCCGCCCAGGGCAGTCGGATACCCCAGATGGCGGTTCGACCGTGCGCAGCGCGCCAATCGCGGGCAGGCAGGTCAAGGGCTCAGACACGGGCGTCCTTTCCGCAAATTTGTCACCGTCCCGGCCTCTGGCCGAGCGCAATTGTATACATTATATTTATTGCGTCCCTGCGTACTCGCTGTCAGTCGGCGTTGGGGTCGCACGGGTGACAGTGTCGAAGATCAGGGTCAGGATGATGCCTCGGTCGATGCGACGGTGAGTACAACGGATCCAGTGCGGGGTCGTATGCCTGCACGCGAATGCGAGGAGTCCCGCGATGGCAGACAGTGAGACCGGTTGGGCGGGTTCTCCAGACCCGATCAAGATCGGCTGGCTCGGCTCGGCACTGGACGGCCCCGAAGGCGGCTACAACAAGATCCATCGGATGGCATTCGACGAAGCGGTCGATCAGGGCTTGCTCGACCGCCCTGTCGAATTCGTGCTCCACGCCGAGAACGGCTTGCCACGCGGCTCCGCCCGCAACACGGCGGATGGGTTCAAGTACCTCGTCGACCAGGGCTGCATTGGCATCGCCGGTGCGTACAGCTCAGACAACGCGATCATTGCCGCCCCGCTCGCCAACGAGCTCAAGATCCCCCTGATCAGCTGGGCGGGTACCGAACGACTGGCCGGCGACTACTGCTTCCGACTGGGAAATGGCGATTGTGGGGGTGACGCCGCCCTGTGCGTCGCATGGCTCGCCCGTCACGGGTACACGCGTGTCGCGGTATTGAGCGAGGTCTCACCCAACGGCGAGGAATATTTTCGCTTCTTCAGACAGGAGTGCCGCAGGCACAATCTGAAAATTGTCTCGCTCGAGACCGTCAGTCAGCAACCGGCGAATCTGACCGAGAACCTGGACAACCTTCGGCAGTCGAATCCAGATGCTCTTTGCTATATGGGCTACGGCATGCTGGCGGCACAGGGCCTCTTACGCAAGGCGCTGGACGAATTGTCCTGGGATCCCCCGCGGATCATGGGGACGGCCTTCATGTTCTATTTGATGGGCTTCGACAAGTTCGAGGGCTGGGTGGGAATCGACCAGTTCGATCCGAGCAATCCGCTGATCGAGGGATTCCATCGTCGATTTGTGGAGCGCCACGGAGAAAACCCACCGATGTGGCCCAACGCCATCCCCGTCTTGGCGTACGACACCGCACGTGTGCTCACGGAGGGCCTTTTCCGCGCGCCCACACTCTCCGGACCCGGGCTCAAGGACGGGCTCGAGAGAATCCGATTCATGCCGAGTACCACAGGTGGACCGCGCACACATATCGCTGCCGCGCCTCACGAGCACGGAATGTTCCGAGGCGACTGGTTGCTCTACGGGCGCGTGCGCGACGCAAAGCTGGAGTTCGAGGGACTCTTCGAACCCGTGGCGTGAGCACGACAAGACCCAGACTGCAGCACCTATGCCGGAGGACACTTCATGCACGCTGACGACTTGATCATGGTCAGTGTGGACGACCACCTGGTCGAGCCGCCGGGCCTCTTCGAGGGCAGATTGCCCACCAGGTTTCAGGACAAGGCCCCCAGCGTGAGGAGACTCCCGGACGGCAGTGACGTCTGGGAGTTCAATGGACACACGATCCCCAACATCGGTTTGAACGCCGTCGCCGGTCGGCCTCGGGAGGAATACGGCGTCGAGCCGACGGCGTTCGAGGAGATGCGACCGGGATGCTTCGATGTGCACGAACGGATCAAGGACATGAACGCCGGCGGAGTTCTCGGTTCGATGAATTTCCCGTCCTTTCCCGGCTTCAGTGCGCGTCTCTTCGCCGCCTGCCGCGACAAGGATCTCGCGCTCGCGGTCATCCGTGCCTACAACGACTGGCATGTCGACGAGTGGTGTGGCTCGTACCCCGGTCGATTCATCCCGATGGCCCTGCCAATCCTCTGGGATCCCGAGCTCTGCGCAGAAGAAGTGCGCCGCGTGGCCGCCAAAGGCTGCCACTCCCTGACGTTCACCGAGAACCCGGCAGCCCTTGGATACCCGAGCTTTCATGACTCCTCGTGGGACCCCCTCTGGAAAGCGCTGTGCGATCAGCACGTTGTGCTCTCCATCCATCTCGGTTCGTCTGGACAACTCGCAGTCACGGCTCCGGACGCCCCCGTTGACGTGATGATCACGCTGCAGCCGATGAACATCTGCAGCGCCGCATCGGACTTGCTGTGGTCTCGCGTGATCAAGGCATTCCCGATTCGCATCGCTCTTTCGGAGGGGGGAACGGGATGGATCCCCTACTTCCTGGACCGGGTGGACCGGACATATGAGATGCACCACAAATGGACTGGGCAGGACTTTGGAAGCAGGTTGCCCAGTGACGTGTTTCGCGAGCACTTCCTGACCTGCTTCATTTCTGATCCGATCGGGGTCAAGCTTCGTCATGAGATCGGCATCGACAACATGGCGTGGGAGTGTGACTATCCACATTCGGACTCCTCGTGGCCATCTGCCCCTGAGGAGCTGGCTCGCGTGGCGACCGGCGTGCCCGACGACGAGCTCGAGAAGATCTCCTGGGCAAATGCGTGTCGCTGGTACTCCTTTGATCCGCTTGCGCACCGGCCGCGGGAGCGTTGCACGGTGAAGGCACTTCGCGCTGAGGCGGTGGGGCACGACGTGTCCATACGCTCGTACGACACGGGCCGCTTCGAGCGAACGGGTACGGGTGTGGATCTGGCGACGATCGCCGCGAAGGCAACCGCCTAGACACTCAGCGAGGCGCCAGCAGCGGGAGCCCGAGCCCAAGCAACTCAATGGCGTTCCCGCGCGCCAGTCGATTCACGATCTCCGGTGATTGGTGGCCGAACTGCTCGGTTGCCGCCTCCACCGAGTGCGGCCAGGTTCCGTCTTGGTGGGGGTAGTCAGTCTCGAAGACCACATTCCGCGGACCCACGCGGTCGAGAAGTGCCATGCCAACCGGGTCCTTGAAGAAACAACTCCAGATCTGCCGGTAGTAGTACGTCGACGGTGGTTCGGGACAGTACAGCTGGGAGTTGCTCCACCCTCTATGCGTCAACCACACGTCGTCCGCCCGCTCGAGCAGGTAGGGGATCCAGCCGATTTGGCATTCCGCAAAGAGCAGCTTGAGTTGCGGGAAACGCTCGAGCACGCCGGAGAACATGAAGTCAGACATCCCCCCGATGCTGTTCCCGAAGAGGATGGTGGCCGGCACCGCGTCCGGTGCGTCGGGCGACGTTTGCGGAGTCTTGGTGCCCGAGCCCACATGCATGCAGATCACTGTCTTCGTCTCCTGGCAGACACGGAAGAACGGATCCCAGTAGCCCGAGTAGATGCTCGGTAGACCGAGGAAGGTCGGGAGCTCGCTGAAAGCCACCGCCCGCACACCGTGCAGTGCATTACGCGTGACTTCGGCAACAGCGAGCTCGACGTCCCAAAGCGGGATCAGGCACAGGGGGATGAGCCGACCCTCGCTCGGACCGCACCACTCTTCCACCATCCAATCGTTGTACGCCTCGACACACAGCCGCGCGAGCTCACGGTCCTTACCCCACAGAAACTGCTGCCCACAGAACCTGGGGTAATTCGGGAAGCAGAGCTGGGCTTGCACCCCGTTGAGACTCATGTCCTCCAGACGAGCCCCTGGTTGCCAGCAGCCCGGACGCATCTCGTCAAAGGTGACACCTTTGAGAACGACCTCCTCGGCCGGGAAGCCGGCCGCCGCGATGGTCCGTTTGACCGACGCCCGATGATCCTCGTAACACCACCAGGCCACCGGTGGGCCGTCGGTGCCGGGAGACTCCACGTAGGACGCCCCTTCGAGCCGGGGCACTCCACCGGGCAAGTACGCGATGTGAGGGCCGGCATCGCGGAGACGGGCTGGCAAGCGGCTCGCCCACACGTCCGGCGGCTCGACGACGTGCGCATCCAGGTCCACGATCCAAGGGATTTTGGCGATATCTCGCCCTGCCGCGGGAGTCATCCTATGTATATTATATCTAATCCGCCTGGATTTGGGAACGGAGAAATGTCGCCCCCGCGTCGCCGCAGTGAGGACATGGACCAGCTCTCGCCCAAATCCCCGAATGGGGACTCAGACGCGAATCGGCAACTCGAGATAGCCGCGCACCGTGCTCGTGTGCAGCGGGACAGCGTGCGCCTTGTCCACCGTCCAATTCTTGTAGCGCTTGAGGGTCTCCTCCAGCGCGATCTTGCCTTCCATGCGAGCCAGTGCCGCGCCCGAGACAGAAGTGAATTCCGTAGCCAAAGGCAACGTGCAGTCGCATGTTGCGGCGGATGTCGAACTGGTCGGCGCCTGGGTAGACGCGTTCATCCCTCCCCGCTGAACCTGTCAGCAACAGCACCTTCGAGTTCGCCGGGATGCGATGCCCATGGAGCTCGACCTCTTCGGTCAGCCATCGACCCTGCACCGGTGATGGTGATTCGTAGCGAAGCAATTCTTCGATCGCGTTCGGTATCAAGGAGGGATCCTGTCCCAACGCGCGCAATTGTTCGGGGTGATCCGGCAGGATGAGACCTGCCCAACCCAGCAGGCGGGCCACGGTTTCGGTGCCCGCACTCACCAAAAGGATCCCGAACTCCGTGCACTCCTGGGGGGTGAGCCGCCGCGGAATGCCGTCGTTGCCGAGGATCTCCGCCTGGACCAGGTCGGTGAGCATGTCGCCTTGCGGCCGCTGATCCCGTTCCTCAATCTGCTGGCCGAGGTAACCGAAGAGCCAACCCGCCGACTGGAAGGACACGTCATTGGCCATGCCAACCCCCGGCTCCAAATGGAACAAGCCGTCGATATGGTGGCGGACCTCCTCCCGGTCAGACGATGGCACGCCCAGCAGCGTGGCAATGACGGTGGCGGGAAGCCGTGCGCCGAAGTCCTGCACGTAGTCGAAACCGTCCCGATCCCGCTGTGCATCAAGAAGACCGACGCAGAGTACTCGGATCTCGTTCTCGAGCTCTGCCACGCGTCGTGGGGTGAATGCCTTCGAGACGAGACGCCGTAGCGCGGTGTGCTCTGGCGGATCGAGGAAGATCATCATCCCCTCGCGCTGCGCCTCTTCAGTCATGCTTTCCAACACGGTGGTATGGGCCGAGCTGTAGCCTTGCGGGTCTCGGTGGGCTCGCTCGACATCTTCAAACCGGCTGAGGGCCCAAAACCCGTACTTCTCGTTGTAGTACGCCGGTGCCTCGTCGCGGAGCCGCTTCCATACCGGATGCGGATCATCCTTCAATGACTCGTCGAACGGGTCCCAGTGCAGGTCCTCGGGTTGACCGGAGACGTTGGTCATCAGTGCTCTTCCCGTTCCCTCGCCTGTCCGTGATGCATCGTCCCTCCTGGACTCATCCCACGCAGAGCGTCTGCCCGGTGTCGACCTCGAGGCTCGTGTTCGCAATGGTGCGCTCGCCCAAGTCCGGCGGTGCCGAGATTGCTTCTCCTCGGGGTCCGGGCCGATGTCCGACCTCGGATCCGACACGGTGAAGAATGGTGGCCGAACATCCCGATGCGTTCCTGCCTCACGTCCGCGGCCCCGTTGACGGCGACCTGTGCACTAGAATGTTGTTCCATTAGGTCGGTAGCGTAGAGGCTAGCGGGTTCTGCCGAAAGCTAGACTTGCCTTCTAGTCGCCTGGTTCTCGGATTGACTGGCGTCGGAATGGACCACCTTTGAAGATTCCTCTCGGGCGACGTTGACATGGCAGAGCCGGTATCTCCGAACGTTTTGACGGAGGGTCAACTGGCGCGTCGCCAGCGCATCATCGACGCCGGCCTCGTGCTGCTGGAGCGGAACGAATACGACCGCATTCAGATCAAGGACGTGGCCGAGGAGGCCGGTGTCGCACTCGGGACGCTGTACCACTACTTCTCCTCAAAAGAGCACCTCTTCGCGGAGGTGCTGGTCAAGTGGGCAGCCACGCTTCGAGCCAGCCTTGCCCGGCGCCCTCCACAGGGACTGACGCCACGGGAGAAGCTCACCGTGGCGCTGCACCGCTCGGTTCGGGCGTTCCAGCACCAACCTCAGTTGGCCCGACTCCTCGCGTCACTCGAGTTGTCCTCGGACCCCTTCGCCACCGAGATCCTCGAGAGGCTCGACCAGACCACGACCAGCGTGTACATGGAACTGCTCACCGGCGTGGAGCCGAACCGTGCACGGACGATTGTCCGAACGATGGATGCCGTGCTCGACAGCCAATTACGTGCGTGGTCAGCCGGCCGCCTCTCCATCACGGGCGTCTACGACTACTTGAACGAGAGCATCGATCTCATCTTCGGAGTGGAATCCGACCACGGCGAGGTTGTGACGCAACAACACCTTGAGACCGTTCGCCTCGGTAGCGCGGCGGAACAAGAGCGGACTCCATGAACCTCCGCCAGCCGACCCGGTCGCAGCTCCTGTCCAGTCGATTGCACGCAACGATGAGTGCCACGTTGCCGCCGACGTTCTGGGAACTCGTGGTTCGAGCAGCGAACGATCGACCACATGCCCCCGTCGTCTCTGACGATCACGGTCGGTCCTTGACCCGACAAGAACTTCGTCACGCGGCAGAAGCAACAGGCGCCGGACTTCTTGCCCGGGGTGTCAGAACCGGCACGATCGTGTCGTGGCAGTTGCCGACGACGATCGAGTCCGTGGTCCTTCTTGTCGCGTTGGCACGGATCGGCGCCGTGCAGAACCCACTGATCCCAATCCTGCGGACACAGGAGGTGTCATTCATCACCGAGCAGGTCGGTACCGAACTGCTCGTCGTCCCAAAGGAGTGGAGGGGTTTTCGGCATGGCGACATGGCAAGGGAGCTCGCGAGCAACGGCGGCCTCGACGTGTTGGAGATAGATCTGGCTGGGTTGGGCACGGCAGGATCGGCAGAGGAGATCCGGCTGCCTCTTGCGGACACGGACGCCCTGGCGCCACCACCCTCGCTCGATGGTACGCGTTGGATCTATTACTCGTCGGGAACCACCGCCGATCCGAAGGGCGCACGTCATACCGACGGCAGCATCATGAGTTCGGCCAGCGGGTTGCTGGACCTCATGGGGTTGGGTGAGGCGGATGTGTACCCGATCCCATGGCCGATCACGCATATCGGTGGCGCATCCGTTCTCGCATCGAGCCTGCGCGGAGGCGTCCATCTCGTTCTCTTCGAGAACTTCGATCCGGCAGAGACGCCGGTCCGGATGGCTCGGTGCAAGCCGACGGTTCTGGGAACTGCTGTCCCCTTTTTCCGGGCGTATCTCGAGGCAGCGAGTCATCACGGCGACGAGCCCCTCTTTCCTTCCCTGCGGTTCGGGTGCTTCGGCGGAGCTCCGGTCCCCAAGGAGATCCACGAGAGCATGCGGGCGACCTTCGACGTGCCCCTTGTGGGTAGTTGGGGCCTCACGGAGTTTCCCAATGCCACGTCTGCGGCACCGAACGATGCCTCGGAGATCGTCACGACGTCAGTCGGTCGGCCGGCCGCGGGTGTCTCGGTGCGCGCGGTCGACGCCGATGGCGAGGTCTGCGGAACAGGGCAAGAGGGGGAGCTCCAGCTTCGCGGCCCGCAGTGCTTCTCCGGCTACGTCGATGGGACGTTGAACGACGCCCCCATCGACGCCGATGGATGGTTCCATACCGGAGACCTCGGCACGATCGACGCAGCCGGAAATGTCCGCATCACGGGGCGCCTGAAGGACATCGTCATACGGAACGCCGAGAACATCTCCGTGGTCGAAGTCGAGGACCTGCTCTTCCGCCATCCCGACGTCGCAGATGCGGCCGTCGTCGGCGTCCCGGACGCACGCACGGGAGAGCGTGTCGTAGCCTTTGTCGTTCTGCGGGACGGCAGCGTCGTCGACCTGACGCAGATCCGGGACCACTGCCGGGATGAGGGCCTCGCAGTCCAAAAGTGCCCTGAGCAACTGGAAGTCGTCGATGCGATTCCCAGAAACGCCATGGGCAAAGTGCTCAGGCAGGATCTGCGCTCACGCCTTGCCTAACCAACTCAGAGGTGGTTCGAGCTCCGTGCAGAGACCGGCTTCGGCCCGTGCCCGATCACCGAAGTTTCCATTTTCCTTGCTTCTGCTGGACGAAGGCCTCCTGACCTTCACGAAGGGCCCGAGCGCTCGTGCCGAGCTGCAGAAAGACGTTTCCGAGGCTCAAAGCTTGTTCGGGTCCAAGGCCCCGCGCGGCCCAAAGGGTCCGCAACGTCGCTTGGACACTCGTCGGCGGTTGTCCTGCGATCATCTCCGCCAGTTCCTGGCTTGCCACTCGCAGCTCCTCGGGGGCGACCACCTCGCAGACCAGGCCCGTTTCTCGGGCAGTGCGCGCCGAAATGCGCTCATGAATCCCCACGAGGCTCATCCGGACCAGGTCCCCGAAGGCCATCCTGTTCGTCAACAAGATGGGCTCGTATACCGCCGTCATCGCGTAGGTGACATGCGGGTCGAAGAACGTGGCGCTGTCGGCCGCAATGATGATGTCGCTCTCGCCCAGGAGATAGAACCCACCGCCGCAGGCCATGCCGTTCACCGCTGCGATCACGGGCTTCCACAGCCCTTGGCTCTTCGGACCGATCCGCTGCCCAGGATCGTCGTAGGTGAAGGGGTCGAATTCACGATCAATCGGTATGTCGTCGCGATCGATTCCAGTACAAAAGGCTCGATCCCCTGCACCCGTCAAGACGACGACCCTGACCTCATCGTCGACTCTGATGTGCCGCCACAACGACGCAAGTTCTTCTTGCATTCGCTCGTTGAAGGCATTGTGCACTTCGGGCCGATTCAACGTGACGTGGCCGACGTGCTCACGCACGTCATAGACGATCGTGCTGAGATCGTCAGGGATGACCACGCTGCTCATTGAGTCGAGACGTCGATCACCGAGAACGTCACTGTCTCAATGCCACGTCGCTCGTGACGCCACGAGGGCAGGCAACAGCCGAATGGAACGGACACCGTCATACAATATAATATGCAATCCAGCAACGTTGCGAAGTACACCACGCACACAGCTCGGAACGTGTCGAGGCTCCCACGCGTCGGAGAGATCATGACCGACCTGGCAGAGGGGAACGAGGGAACCGCAGTGATGAAGGACAGCGAGGGCGTCGACGTCAATCGACTCTTCCGGCTCGACGGGCGGGTAGCCCTCGTCACAGGGGGCACTCGCGGGATTGGCCGCGCCGTCGCAGGAGGATTCGGCCGCGCCGGGGCTCGTGTGGTCGTCGCCAGTCGAAAGGCTGAAGCCTGTGCGGACACGGAGGAGGCGCTTCGCGCGGAGGGCATCGATGCCATGGGCATCGGATGTCATATGGGATCCCTCGACGATGTACAAGCCCTCGTGGCGACCACCGCGGACCGCTTTGGTGCGATCGACGTCATCGTCAACAACGCTGCCAATGCCCTGGCCGAGCCCATCGGCAGCTTCTCGGAGGCCGGTTTCACCAAGTCGATCGATGTCAATGTCAAGGGCCCAATCTTCTTGATTCAAGAGGCCCTTCCCTACTTGCGGACATCGGAGCACGCGTCGGTCATCAACTTGGTCTCGGCGGGCGCCTGGCTGTTCTCCGCGACCGTCGCGTACTACGCCGCCTCCAAGTCGGCCATGGTCTCGTACACGAAGGCGCTCGCCGCCGGACTGGCTCCCGACGGCATTCGTGTCAACGCCATTGCTCCTGGCTCCGTCGACACCGACATGGTGCGCGCGACAGGACCGGTGGCCACCTCGAACATGGCCGCCGCGTGCCTGATGCGACGGGTCGCGCACCCCCACGAGATGGTCGGGCCGGCACTCTTCCTCGCCTCTGATGCCTCGAGCTACGTGACCGGCACCGTGATCCACGCCGACGGTGGACTCGTGACGCGCTGAAGGCTGAGCCCAACTGGGGAGGAACCATGACCGAGACCGAATCTGGGCCGGAAGCCCGCTTGCGGCGTCTCGAGGATCTCGAGGAGATCCGCCAACTGTTCGTCGACTATGGGTTTCTTCTCGACCTGGGCGACTACGCCGCCTATGCCCAGCTGTTCGCCGAGGATGGTGAGCTCCTGCTTGGGCCGATGGGTCGAGCCAAAGGAAGGCAGGAGATCGAGGCCATGATGACCCGCATAGGGAGTCCTGACGCCTCCCTCCATCTCGTCACGAACCCCATAGTCACTCTCGACGGGGACAGGGCCGCATCACGTGTCATGTGGACGGTCATTCACCGGGATGAGCACGGCAACCCGTTGGTTCGCATGGTCGGCCACCACGAGGACGATCTCGTGCGGGAGGGCGGGCGCTGGCGGTTCCAGCGCCGGCGGGGATTCGTCGAGATACCGAGCGCCGTTCGCCGGTAACCCGCCCCGTGGACCAAAGCTGCGGTTGCGACTCTGTGACGACAAGAGCCGCCCGCAACGGCAGACTCAGGCGAAGTCCGAACCGCCGTCGACGTTGACGTCCGCTCCGGTCATGTAGCTGTTGGTACGGGATCCCAAGAATGCGATGACGGGACCGATCTCGGCCGGACTCCCGGCTCGCCCGAGGTAGGCCGGGTGGCCGAAGTCCTCCGCGATGACCCGCATCGCGTCGGTCAGGCTTTCGGGGTCGATTTCCCGTTCCGGGGGGAGGGAACGCAGGTACCCTTGCATCCCCTCGGACAGGAACGATCCGGGTGAGACGGTGTTGACGAGAATCCCATCGGGCGCCAGCGACTGGGACAGGTTCTTCGTGAAGCTGGTCAGGGCCGCCTTGGCAGCGGTGTAGGCGACCAGGTCCGGGCTCTGCCGCCTGGTGGAGTGAGCCGAGATGTGCACGATCCTCGCGAACGACCCGCGACGCAAGAGCGGCAGGGCACGGCGAACTGTACGAACCGCGCTCAGCACCCCGATGTCGAAGGTGGCCCGCCAGTCGTCGTCCCCGAGCCTCTCGATGGGACCGACTCCGACCTCGACGGGCCCCGCCGCGTTGACGAGAACCTCGAGCGCAGCCCACCGCTCGCCGAGGCGGTCGATGGCCTCGTTGACTTCGTCCAGGCTCGTGAGGTCCGCCTCCAGTGCGATCGTCTCGGGGCTCCCGGAGGAGAGGAGCGAGACGAGGGTGTGGTCGAGCGCCTCGCTGGCACGGGCGAGCACCGCTACCCGGGCGCCCTCTCGGGCAAAGCATTCGGCGGCGGCCCGGCCCATACCCCGTGAGCCGCCCACGACCAAGACCCGCGCGTCCGCAAGCCCGAGATCCATCTCCGCTCCTCCTGTCCGCCGGGCCTCGTGCTCGGCGGCGCTACCAATTTGGAGCGGATCCTAGGTCCGTTGGGACGGAGCCGAGGCAGGTGAGGGATCCCTTTCTCGCGATCGTGGCTTCTCACTTGACCCTGAAACGTCGTTGGCGGCGCGGTGTCCAGCTGCTACTGCTCGTCGGCGCGGCTTGCCCGCGGCGCTCCGACGCCGAAGATATCGTCGCACTGCGCCTCGGTCATGGCCGCCAGCGGCAGCTCGATGTCCAGCTCCCCCGCGAGCGCCAACGCCGCCTGCAGGTCCTTGTGTGCGAAGGCGGCAGCGGCCTGCATGGCCGCGACCAGCCCGCTGTCGTCCGCCTCGGTGAAGGGCGCGACCGTCGTCCGGAACATCAGGGTCGAGGCCCCGCCTGACAACGCGTCGCTTGCCCGGACAACCTGCGCCAGCTTGGCCAGCTCGATGCCGGCGGCCTCGGCCAGGACTTGGCCTTCGTAGGCGGCCAGCCACCCTCCGTACTGCACCACGTTGCGGGCAAGCTTGGCCGCCAACCCGGCGCCGAAGGGCCCCATGGTCACGGTGAGCGAGCCCATGGCGTCGAAGAGCGGGGCGAGGCGGGCGATCACGTCAGGGTCGCCCCCGCACATGCAGACCAGGTTGCCTGAGGCCGCCGCCGACGGCCCGCCGCTCACGCCGCAATCGACGATAGGCACACCGAGGGCCCTCGCCTCGGCGCCGATGGTCGCGACGCACGCGGTGGTGATCGTACTGACCACGACGAAGTTGGTGCCGGGAACCCCGGCTGCCAGCGCACCCGCGGGACCTGACAGCACGGCGTGGACCTGTTCGTCGTTCACCACGGCCACCACGACGACGTCAGACGCCCGCGCCACGTCGGCCGGCGAGGCGGTCACCGTGGCGTAGTCAGCGTGACGGTCGGTCGCCGCGGCGCGGACATCGCACAGAACCAACGGAAACCCGGCGGCGTGGAGGTTGGTGGCGACACCGTCGCCGATGGTGCCAAGCCCGATCACCCCGATCGTCGGATTTGGTGCGCGCTGTTCTGCGGACAATGGATTGACCCCCCGTGTTCTACTCAGAGGTGACGGCAGATTTGATGTCGCACTCAGTCACGCGAACACGTAGTCGTTGCCATCCAGCTGCCGGGTCCAGTCCCAGTAGAGGTCGAGCGGCCATGGAGACAGCGTGAAGACCTTGCCCGCTGGGTTCTTGTAGTGGCTGTGTTCGATCGAGGGGTGTGACCACACCATCTGGCCGATCTCCGCCTGGTAGCGCTCCGCGTAGCGAGCATGGGCCTCGCCCGTAACCTCGCACGTCCGCGCGCCCAAGGCCAGAGTGTCGCGAATCGCCTCCATGGCGTAGTGGACCTGGAACTCGGAGTGATAGAAGAGACTGGCCCCAGCGGCGAGGTTCGTACCCGGACCGTAGATGCAGAACAGGTTTGGAAAATTTGCAATGGTGATACCGAGATACGCCGTCGGCTCATCGCCCCATTGCTCACGCAGGGACACCCCACCGCGCCCGATCACCTCCATTGAGGCGAGAAAATCATTGTGCCGGAATCCGGTCGCGAAGCAGATGATGTCGGCCGGAGTGTGGATGCCGTCAACCGTCACAATGCCGTCGGGCACGACTCTCGCGATCGCGGTGCGGACGAGCTCGACGTTCGGACGCTGCAGACACCGCAGCCATGACCCGTCATCCTGCAAGACACGCTTTCCGAGGGCCGGGTAGTCCGGCACCACCTTCGCTGCGAGGTCGGGCCGTTCGGAGATCAACGATTTCATCCACGCGAGAAGTGCATTCGCCCGGGTGGCGTTCACGCTGTTGACCGACCGGCCTGTCTGATCCTCGTACCCTGGATCGACCCGATAGGGATCCACACCCGCAGCAAGGCCACCGAAGGTCATGATGAACCTGTACCACCGACCGTAGAAGGGGAGGTGCCGCAACGCCCATCTGTCCCCCGGCGGTACCGCCGCGTGGTAGAGCGGATTCGGAATGATCCACTGCGCAGTGCGCTGGAAGATCGTGAGCTGCGCAACGTCACCAGCAATGGCCGGACCGATCTGGAAGCCGCTCGCACCGGCGCCGACCAAGGCGAACCGTTTGCCGGCCAGCTCGAGACCGTGCGGCCACCGAGCCGAGTGAAACGACGGTCCGCTGAACGTCTCCAGCCCCGGGATGTCAGGTAGCTTCGGGATATTCAGGGATCCGACAGCGCTGACGACAAATCGGGCGCCGATGACCTCCTCTGTTCCGTTGCGTCCGTTGACGTACACACTCCACCGAGCATGCTCGTCCTCCCAATGCAGTTTTGAGACGGCAGTGTCGAACTGGCAGTGCGGCCGCAGATCGTATTTCTCAACAATGTCGGTGAAATACTCCAGCAGCTCAGGCTGCTGGCAGTAGAACTCGCTCCAGTGATCGGGTGGCTCGAACGAATAGCAGTACTGGTGGCTGCCAATGTCGACTCGTGCTCCGGGGTACCGGTTCTCCCACCACGTACCCCCGGGACCTGCGTTCTTCTCGACGATCACGAATGGCAGGCCTGCCTGCTTGAGGCGTATGCCGGCAAGAATCCCGGCCATGCCGCAACCGATGACGACGACCGGAGACGCCGCCTTGACGTCCTCTGGGATTTCGGAGCCCCAGGCGACAGCGCCCGTGTCAGCGCCGTCGAACTGCAGATCGTCGAAGAAGAGCCCCGCAAGACGACCCTCCACAGGCCGGCAACCAAGGAACGACATCATCTCCAGCAAGAGCTCACGCGACAACCCTTTCGTGACGCAGCCGCCGTCGCGGTAGGCGCTGATCGCTGGCAGAGCTAGGCGACGAACCTGCGCTTGTTCATCTACTGGGATGCCGCTCTGTATGTCCAGCGAGATCGCGACCCGCGGACGAACGTCGCCACGGATCCACGCAGGATCGCCCGTCATGTGCACAAGGGAGCAGAGGAGCGCAGGGACACTCATATCCTGAAGCGCCACCGCGATCTCCTGGTCGTCGTTGGTAAAGGGCTCAGCTGCGTGGGGGTTTCGAGTCATCCCTGCCCCCTCGGGGCCGAAGCGGCCAACAGGGACCAGTGGACCGGGATGGAAATGCTCGACGCTCCTCGGACGAGGGATGTGACGAACTCGGCCCGCGGTCGGAAACGAGGAGTCGCGGCGGGTCCTGGCACGCCCCTAAATATATGGTCTAGGCGGGTCAATGGGGAGGTGGGTCCGTATGGACGATTTGCGGTTCGACGGTCGGGTGGCGATTGTCACCGGAGCAGGGCGCGGAATCGGCTTTGCGCATGCCCGGTTACTTGCGTCACGCGGCGCGTGCGTGGTTGTCAATGACCGGGGCGTCGGCATCGACGGAAGAGGCCGAGACGCCGAACCAGCCCGACGGGCTGCCGAATCGATAGCCGCAGCGGGCGGGTCGGTTGTCGCCGACACCTCTGACATCTCGACCACCGAGGGGACGACGCGACTGGTCGAGGTGGCTCTCGAGGCGTTTGGTCGGCTGGACGTGTTGATCAACAATGCAGGCATTTACAACACTGACGAGTTCCCAGATGTCGACCTTTCCGACCTGCGCCGGCACCTCGATGTGCACGTTATCGGCAGCTTCTTGACGGTCCAGGCCTGCTGGCCCCACATGGTGGCGAGCGGTTACGGGCGAGTGGTGCTCACGACTTCCACGGGGGCTCTGGGAATGCGCAGTCTCACGGCCTACGGCACCGCCAAGGCAGCGGTCATCGGACTCACCCGGGCTCTCGCGGCTGTCTGTGTCGGCCACGGTACAGACATCAAGGTCAACGCTCTGGCCCCGATGGCGAACACGCGGATGATGTCGGCCCGGGAGCTGGGCGGTGCCGACCCGGATCCCGAACCCGAACGTCACCCGGGGCTCGTTGCCCCTATGGCCGCGGTGTTGGCACACGAATCCTGTCCGGTCCAGGGCGAGGTCCTCATGGCGGGAATGCGACGGTACAGCCGCCTGTTCCTCGCCGAGACCGACGGCTACGTACATGATGGCCTGGACGTGAGCCCGGAACTGCTGACCGAGCGGTGGGACACCATCTGTGACCCATCTGATCACGAGTCAGTCGAGAGCACCGACAGCTGGTTTGCCCGCAATCTTCGAGCGATCGCTGCCAATCCAATCGTCTGAGAATGAGTCGGACCCCGACGTCGAGCGGACCGCGAGTCCGCACAGGACCACGAACCGGCGTCCTCGAATCTCCCTAATGAACATTGCAAAGGCTGGGATCCATCGTAGATTGAAGACGGGACTGAGAGAGCGGTCACACAAAGGCAGCGTTGGAGGTACCCACAGTGTTGCGAAGAGGGCTCGTTGAAATGGGCAGAGCGGCACTGCCGCTGGCCGTGGCCACCGTCGTGCTCGCCGGCACGTCTGTCGCGCTCTCATCGACTCCCTCTGGCGCGGCGACGTCCGCCAGCCGCGCGGCTCACGTCGAAAGTCGCGACCAACGGGCAGTGGCCGGGAGTGGGCAAGATCTGCGAACCCGGCCCCGGCGGTGCCTCGTCGGTGCGAGGGGTGGGCGCCAAGACCATTCACATCGCCGTGTTCAACGACGCCGCGAACACCGTTGAGCCCGGACTGGAAGAGGAACTCGTGCAACAGGCCAAGGCCTTCGCGGCCTGGTGCAACGCTTCGGGAGGCATCAACGGGCGGGACATCGTGATCGATGACCGCGACGGGGCACTGTTCAACGCGGCACAGGTGACCGTGCAAGCCTGCCAGAGCGACTTCATGGCGGTCGGCGGCGGCATGGCGCTCGACCAGCCGTCCGTGCCGATTCGAGAGAAGTGCGGACTGGGCCAGATCAGCGGCTACCTGGCCTCCGACGCCTCCGAGGTTGCCTCCGATCAGGTCGATCCAGGCGGCGGCAACACCGACCTCTGGCCGTCGGGATGGTTCCGGGCGCTGGCCAAGGCGTATCCGCAAGCGGTCAAAAAAGCTGGTATGGGTGGCGCAAACACTCCTTCGGTCCTCGAGCCCGAGCACAAGTACGCATTCGGCGCAGCGGCGCAGGGGTGGAACGTCGTCGACTTCCAGGAGCCGCCGATAGCCGTGACCGACTGGGCGCCCTACATCGAGGAAGCACAAAGTAAGGGGGTCGAGGCCCTGTGGCCCTCCTTGGACGACAACATCGTCCCCTACTTCCAGGCGATGACGACGGCCGGCTACCACCCAGCCTTCGTCATCCTTGGGGTCCAGTTCTACAACTCGACGACCAGTGGCGGCGTGGCCGCCAACCCCGGCCTGCCGCCGGTCTACCTCGAGACGTCATGGTGGCCGCTCGAGATGGCGTCGCAGAGCCCTTCGACCGAGCAGCTCGTCAACGTCATGCACACGTATGCCAAAGGCGACCCGATCGACTTCGACGACGAGGAGGGCGCGGAATCGTGGCTCTTGTGGGCCAAGTCCGCTTCGGCGTGTGGTCGCGACCTGACGGTCTCATGTGTGCTGAGCCACGCCGCCGCCACGAAGAACTGGGACGCGGGAGGCATTCAGGCACCGATCGAGAGCTTGACCATGTCCAACCTGAATCCTCAGCCATCGCCGTGCTTCGCGCTGCTGAAGGTCGAGCCCAAAAAGTTCGTCTACGACAAGGCACTCACCCAGCCGACCCAGTCCATCTGGAACTGCAATCCGAAGAACGTCGTGCATCTGACGGCGCAGGAATTGCAGCAACTGGCGTCCTTGTGACGTGGAGTTCGGCGGACCCGACTCGACCACTTGCTGTCCCAACTGTCTGTGTCAGGAGCAGTTCTTGGAGGGGGAGACGGAATTTGCATTGACAGAATCGTTCAGCCCAGGTCGAAGGCCAGCGTGACGAGTTCGAAGGGTCGGAGCTCGAGCTCGACGGTGCCGTCTTGGACGGCTAACGCGGAGAGCGCGCGCTCGAGCAGATCGGTGCGGGCCACCGACACGAAAGGACGGTGCAGGGTCACGCGGACGGGACCTCGGGAGCCCCACACCTCGCAGAGGCGGACCACGACGGCATCGGAACGGTCGGCCCACTTCACCGCCTCCACACTTACCCCCGGCCGATCGACGGAGACCACCCGACCCTCACCCTGACCGGCGCGCAGTGAGAGGGGGAGGTTGAAGTGCTCGGCGTCGGCGATGACTCCGGCCTCCCGCAGGTCGCCCTCGTGGGGGAGCAGCGCATAGGCGAAGTGATGGGAGCCCTGGTCCGCTTCGGGGTCGGGAAAGCCCGGGGCGCGGAGGAGCGAGAGCCGGATGGTGTGTCCGAGGATGTCGTAGCCGTATTTGGACTCGTTGAGAAGGGCTACCCCGTAGCCGGGCTCACTGAGATCCGCCCACCGGTGGCCGCACACCTCGAAGCGCGCCTCGTCCCAGCTGGTGTTGGCGACAGTCGGCCGTTCGAGATGGCCGTGCTGGATCTCGTAGGTGGCACGCGTCGAGCGGACGGAAACGGGGAAGGCCACCTTGAGGAAGCGGTGCCGCTCGTGCCACTCCACGTCGGTGTGGAACTCGAGCCGGCGCGTCCCGGCGGACAGACGCATGGTCTGTGTGATGGTCGAGGCCCCGAAGGAGCGGACGAACCGCACCCCGCCGCGAAACGGATGGCGCTCCACCACCTCGATCGACTCCACGGCGACCAGGTCGGTGACCTGGTCGAGATAGGTGCGGTCGACGTCCCAAGCGTCGAAGGCGCGCGGATGGTCGTCGTGGAGCTGGAACAGGTTGCCCCGCGCATCGTCCGCCAGCACCTGGCGACCGGCGACGAGATCCTGCACCGACGTCAGCAGGCCGTCAGCGTCCCACTCCACCCGAAGCAGTCCGTTGTCCAGCCAGCCCTCGCCGATGGTCACCTGCTCTGTGACGCCGAGCGACCGGTCGGGCGGCACCATCGACCAGCCACACCCCGGTGCCGACATCATGGCCAGCGAACCGTCGGGCAGTTCGACCACCTCGGTCCGGTCGGTGGACGACGGGTTGAACGCCACCACGTCCCCAGTCCCGTCTCCTCCGGTGACGACGGTCTGGGCCTCGGCAATGACCGAGCCAGCAATGGCGAGCACCTCGGCCTGCTCACGCGCGGTGTCCGCATAGACCCAGTGGATGCTGGACCCGGGGAGGATGTCGTGGAACTGGTGGAGCAGAAGGAGTTTCCAGGCCCGGTCGAGGTCGAGCCGCCGGTCGAGGGACGCCGCCACCGACCACAGCTCGGCGGCCCGAAGGGCTTCCTCGGCGCGGCGGTTGGCCAGCTTGACCTCGCCATGGGTGGTGAGTGTGCCCCGGTGGGCTTCGAGGTAGAGCTCACCGACCCAGACGGGGAGAGCGTCGGCCTCCTGGCCCAAGCGATCGAGGAACCCCGCGACGGTGCCGATCTCCGCACGGGGCAGGTCGCTGAGATCGGTCATGCGCCGGAAGCGCTCGACCATGCCGTGGTTCGGACCACCCCCTCCGTCGCCGTAGCCGAAGGGGTACAGGTTGCGTGCGGTGCCCTTGGGCCCAACGCCACGGTCCTGACCAGCGGCCACTTCACCGACGGAGAAGTCGCCGTTGTAGGTGTTGGCCGGGGGGAAGTGGGCCAGCAGGCGGCTGCCGTCATGGCCCTCCCACCAGAAAGTGGTGTGCGGAAAGCGGTTGGTGTCGTTCCAGGACATCTTCTGGGTGATGAACGAGGTGACTCCGGCCGCACGAGCGATCTGCGGCAGCGCGGCCGAGTAGCCGAAGACGTCCGGAATCCACAGTTCGTGTGTCTCGACCCCGAACTCTTCGGCGAAGAATCGCTTGCCGTACACCAACTGGCGAACCAGGGATTCGCCCGATGGGACGTTGGTGTCCGGCTCGACCCACATGCCCCCGACCGGCTCCCACCTTTCCGATCGGACCTGTTCCCCAATCTGCTCGAACAGGTCGGGATATTCGTCCTTCATCCACTGGTACTGCACGGCTTGGCTGCACACGAAGTGGTGTTCGGGGTAACGCTCGAGGAGTCGCAGCTGGTTGGAGAAGGTCCTGGCGCATTTGCGCCTCGTCTCGCGTAGCGGCCACAGCCAGGCACAGTCGATGTGGGCGTGACCCACCGCCACGACAGTGTTCGCCGAGGACGTGGGACGGTCGAGGACCGGAGCCAGCACGTCACGGGCCGCGACGACCGAGGCCGAGACGTTCTCGGGGTCGATGATGCCCCGTGCCCTGTCCAACACCATGATGATCTCATCGGATCGGTCGGGGTCCTGCGCGGCGAGTTCGACCAGGATCTGCATGTCGAGGAAGAGTCCCTCGACCGACCGGTCGGCGACCGCCATCTCGGCTGTCCCGAGGGTGTAGAGCGGTGCGCCGCGGTAGTCCGGCAGGAGCAGGGGCCAGTCAGCCAAGAGCCACGGCGGGATCGGATTCGCAGCCGCCTCGACGAAGAACTCGACCGGCTCGCCCCCGTGAGCCTCGGGGGCAAGCCGGTACTCGCGGTGCTGGTGGTGCAGCCCTTGGACGGGCCGGAGCCCGGTATCCCAGATCTGGCCCTCGGCCGTGAAGCCGACCATCTGGTCACCACCGAGGTGGACGAGGGCCACCACTTCAGCCCCGGCCCATGAGTCCGGGATCGATCCCCGGAACCGGAACCACGTGGTATCCCAAGTGCCTCCCCAAGGGTCGCCCACTTCGAACGGCATGAACGGTCGCCCAACGGCTTCGATGGCTGGAATGGGCTCGCCGTGCAGGTGGTGGGCCGACACCTCCAGCGGTGCACACCGCCCGTAGATCGCCGGGCGCACCACCGTCTTCAAGAACTGCCGCAGCGAGCCGGGATTGCCAGTCACCAGCCCAAGTCTGGCAGTTGCGTCGGGAAACCAAGCGGTCCGAGCAGGCGGAGCCGCTCTGTTACAGGTCCGAGACGGGGGTGGCCACCGGCGTCGGCTGGGGGGACTCGGCAACGGCATCATCCTCGTCCACATCGTTGGCTCGCGGTTCTTGGCCATCGGGTCGAGACGTGGCGACGAACTGCGTGGTGCGCAGAGGGATCTCCTTGATGAGCCAGCTCAGGATGAAACCGAGGACGACAAAGGGCACGGCAACCAAGAAGGCAGTCTCGACCGAGTGACTGAAGGCACTCACGACAAAGGTGCGTTGGGCGGCGGGCAGATGCTCGATCTGGGCAGGGTTGGCCGTCACGTTCGAGCCGCTGACCAGTTTCAGCTCGGCCGACGTGGCGTGCACTCTGAGTTGTGAGATCAGGCGATTGGCGAAGACGGCACCAAGAACGGCCACCCCGAAGGCACCCCCGATGGTCCGGAAGAACGTCGCCGTTGCCGTGGCGACTCCCAGCGCGGAGTACGGCACCGCGTTCTGCACGGCGACCACGAGCACCTGCATGACCAGACCTATGCCGAGCCCGGTGATGAACATAAAGACGGCTACCTCCCCGTAAGGGGTGTGCGGTCCGAGCTGGGTGAGCGAGAGCAGGCCGAGGGAGAGAACGCCCGTGCCCACGATCGGGAACACCTTGTAGCGGCCCGTACGGGTGACGATGCGCCCGCTCGAGATGAAGGTGAGCAGCATCCCGCCGATCATGGGCAGGAGCTCGAGGCCCGAAAGGGTTGGCGAGGCTCCGTGGACGACCTGAAGATAGAGGGGCAGGTAGATGATGGCCCCGAACATGGCGAAGCCGATGATGAACCCGACGGCCGAGGTGGCAGTAAAGGTCCGGTTCTTGAAGAGCCAGAGCGGGATGATGGGCTCCGAGGCCCGCGTCTCGATGAGGCAGAAGATGCCCAGGGACACCAGGGCGACGAGCCCGGTGCCGATGATGACGGGCGAACCCCAAGCGTATTCGGAGCCGGCCCAGGTGGTGAGCAAGATGATGCACGTGACACCGACGGAGAGAAAGGCGGTTCCCGCCCAGTCGATCTTGTGCGGCACCCGCTTGACCGGGAGGTGGAGCACGGCGGCCACGACGAAGAGGGCGACGATGCCGAGCGGCAGGTTGATGTAGAAGATCCAGCGCCAGGACAGGTGCTCCGTGAAGAAGCCGCCGAGCAACGGACCCGCCACGTTGGTGATGCCGAAGACGACGCCGAAGTAGCCCATGTACTTACCGCGCTGCCGAGCCGACACGACGTCGCCCATGATGGACTGCGAACCGACCATCAGCCCGCCGGCGCCAATGCCCTGGATCGCCCGGAAGGCGATGAGTTCGGCCATGGACTGGGACAGCCCCGACAACATGGAGCCGACCAGGAAGATCACGATGGCCAGCTGGAAGAGCGATTTGCGGCCGTAAAGGTCGCCCAGCTTCCCCCACAGCGGCGTGGAGATACAGGTGGTCAGGAGGTAGGCCGTCACCACCCACGACAGGTGGTTGAGCCCGTGGAGGTCGCCGGCAATGGTGGGGAGGGCCGTCGCCACGATGGTCTGGTCGAGGGCGGCCAGGGCCATCCCCAACATCAGAGCGCCGAGGATCACCAGGATCCGGCGATGCTCGGCGTCGGCGGCTACTTCATCGAGCTCGACCGGGGCCGTCGTCAGGTCAGTCACGGGCGTCGTCGAGGTCTCGCTCGAGGTCCTGCGCGAAGCAACTGAGCAGGTCGGCCAAAGCGGAAAGGTCGTCGTCGTCCCAACCTTGCAAGATCTGCTCGAGCCAGACTCGGCGGGCCCGCCGCACCCGCTCGATGGTCCGGCTACCGGCTGGGGTCAGGCGGATTCTCGAGGCTCGGCGGTCGTCGGGGTCGGTCTGACGGACGACCATCCCTTCGCGCTCGAGCTGCTGGACTTTGCGAGTCACTGTCGGCGTGTCGACTCCCAGGATCTCGGCGAGGTCCGTGACTCGGAGCGAGTCGCCCTTCGCAGCAAGCTTGAAAAGCAGGGTGGCTCCGGCCCGATCGAGCCTGACCCCCGCCAATCGCAGGAGCCGCTCATGCAACCGGACCTGGGTGATCGACCGGGCGACGGTCTGCAACGCCTCGTCGAACCGGTCGACGTGACGGACCGCTGGGCCCGATTCGGCCTTCGCCCCAATGGTTGCTTTCGGCACGTAAATAGTGTACCAGCCGCCCCCGACCGTCTCCATCTCGACCGTCTCCATCTCGACCGTCTCCATCTCGACCGTCTCGCCGCAGGCGTCTCAGAGAGACCGCTGGCTCGTCCGGTGCGCCTCTGTGACCAGCCACGCGACGAAGCACAGAGGCATTTCTTCCCTTGGTCGTGGGCGTATCGACCAGGATGGACGGGAGGATGGAAACGCCAGGACGGTGGAGGCAGACCAAGCCGGGTTTGTCGGAAGGCAGCACCGCTTTGCGCTCGTCGATGAACGACAAAAAGGAGGTGGCCCGATGGCCACGGATGCACTCAAAGGCAAGGTGGCCATCGTCACCGGCGGCAACAGCGGTATCGGCAAAGCCGTGGTCCTTGCCCTGGCCGAGGCGGGCGCGAACGTCGTCATCGACTACGTGAGCAATCCCGCCGCCACCGAGGATTTGGAGCGACAGGTCGTAGCCCTCGGCGATCAGGCCATCGGTGTCGAAGCCGACGTGAGCAAGGTTGAGGACCTCCAACGGCTGGTGGACTCGGCCGTCAAGGCCTTCGGCCGGCTCGACGTCATGGTGAACAATGCCGGTGTCGAGACCCGGACCTCGGTGCTCGACACCACCGAGAAGCAATACGAGTTCGTCCTCGGGGTGAACCTCAAGAGCGCCTTCTTCGGTACGCAAATGGCTGCGAAACAGATGATCGCCCAGGGCGGCGGTGGGCGGATCATCAACATGACCTCGGTACACGAGGACTGGCCCATGCCCGGCAATACGGCGTACTGCTTGTCCAAGGGTGGCATGCGGATGTTGACGCGCACCGCGGGTGTCGAGCTGGCCCCGCACGGGATCACGGTGACCGGGGTGGGACCGGGCGCGGTTGACACACCGATCAACGCGGCCACGACAGCCGACCCGACCCTGCTGGCCAAACTGGACGCGGCGATCCCGATTGGGCGTATGGCCGAACCGGCTGAAATCGGCAGCGTCGTGGCGTTCTTGGCCGGAGATGGAGCGAGCTACGTCACCGCCACCACGATCTTCGCTGACGGCGGCCTCATGCAGAGCAGCCCCGGGCTCTGACCCGGACGTCGCATTACCTGCCCTGCGAGAAGGTGCCCTCCGCGAGCCGTCCCGTCCGATCGGCACAGCTCGACGTGGCTGTGGACAACAGGGCCCTCTTCACCCTCGGCGACATCGCGGATCAGCGAGCACCTCGCACTGCTGGTCCGCGCGGTCCCCGCTCTGTACCTACTCGACCACCGTCGTCTGTCCGATGGCCATCAAGGGCCACGCAGAATGGTCTCAGCAGTCACAGGTGACGCTTGTAAAACGCAAGGGCAGCATCTCGTTCGAACAGTGGGATTCCCACATGTGGTCCTGGATTGATGTGCACGGTCTTTTCTTCGGCGGCGAAGGCATCCCAGAGCGCAAGACCCCCCTCACGTGTCATGAGTTCGTCGTCCCACTGGAAGAGGAACAAGACTGGGACCACGACGCGGGCCGCTTGGTCACGTAGTCCCTCGTTGCCTTCTCTGAGCGCACCGAGACCGAGCACAGCGGCAACGATTCGAGGTTCGTCGGCCAGTAACGGAACGCCGAAAGCGGTCCCCATCGACACGCCCCAGTAGCCGAACGGCCCATTGGCCCACTGCGGATTGGTGGCCAAATCATCAAGAAGGGCCCTCCATTCGGCAACCGCTTGCGCGGCGACCCCGCCCATCGCCCGGACCCGTCGTTCTGACAAGGGTGCCAGCCGGTCGCCTTGGCGACGAGCGAGAAGTTCCGCTCGCTCCTGCTTTTGTTCCTCGGTCATCCGGTCACCGTGGCCGGGAGCATCGAGGGCGACCACTCCGTACTGGCCGTGCCTGACCAGCTTTCTGGCCAAACCAAGGACATTTGGTACTCGCTTGTGCTGTGTCCCCCCATGGCCGATGAGCACAGAGGGGTGAGGGGCGCTGACCCCTTCCGGCAACCAGTGGATGCCGGGCACCGTCTCTCCGTTCACCATCAGATTGAAGCGCCGCTCAATGACACCCTTCTCACATACCTCGTCGAGGATCTCCATCGCTCTCCCAGGGACTTCTGTCCATCCGGAGCTCCAGCGCAACGCCCGTGGTCCTACAACCCGGCTGCGCATAACCTGGTCCAAGGCCGGCCGAGTGTCAACCACGTGCTCCGCAACGGTGCGAGCGAGGACCATGACGAGGTCTCGAGTTGGGGGACTGATTCCGTTACCGTCCGACGTTGGCGGAGTCCGTATTTCCCTCGCCCCGGATGGCTGCGAGCACTGCGTGGGGGTTCTCCATCTGCGGAAGATGTCCGACGTCGGTGAGGACCTGGAAGCGGGTCGGGATCGAGTTGGCGTAAGCCCGCCCGTACCCCGGACCAGCGATACGGTCACTGTCGCCCCAGAGCACCAGTGCGGGAATCTCGAGACCTCCGAGACGTTCGCCAAGCGTCGGATCGTTCACCTCCCCACCGGTGTAGGTGGCCAGGGCGGACCGATTGGCCGCCGCCGCGGCCTGGGCGGCGGGAGCCAAGCTCGTCGGATCGACCCGGAACGCTCCCGGATTGCGGAAGGCGCGCTCGAGGAATTCTTCGTACCCCATGGTGAAGAAGTCGGCGACCGGCTGGTCGGCGACCTCAATGCCCACAGCGTCGAGCAAAACGATGCCGCTGACGCGCGGCGAGTCGATGAGGGCCATCTCGACCGTGATCCACCCACCGATCGAGTTCCCGATGACCGTCACCTCACTCAAGTCGAGTTGGTCGAGTAGCGCGACGTAGAGCACGGCCAGACGGCGAATGGTGTCGAGCTTCTCCGGTCGGGTGGTGCCCGCGAAGCCAGGATGGGTCGGAACGAGGACCCGAGCTGGTTGGGACTTGGCGTATCGCTGACCGAAGCGGGTCATCGTGTCCGGCCCGCCACCGCCATGGAGCAGTAAGAAGGTCTGGCCCGCACCGGCGTCCTCGAAGGAGATCTCGACCGGTCCGACGTCGTCGAGGACCACGGTCTCCGTCGTGGTGGTCATTGCGCACTCTCCTTCGGGGCGACCAGGGTTTCGGCAAGGAGGGAGTGCCGGCTGGTGCCGAGGTGCGGCCAGGTTTGCAGCTACCGCGTGCGGTCGATCTCGACGCCGCAGCGTGGCCGCCGAGAGCATGCCGATCGTGGTCCGGCGAACGGTCGCTTCCCCGCCCGTCGGGCGTCGGCGCGCCAGGGCGGCGGGGCACCGGCAGGTGCATGTGGTATCGACCTTGTGGAACCAGGCGTCTTCCTGGCCGGACGTGTCAGATGGCAGCGGGTTCCCTGGCTCGGACTCGCATGAGGAGATCACGGAACTTGTCGGGCTCCTCGAATTGCGGTGTGTGGGCTGACCTCTCGAACCAGGCCAACTCCTTGCGTGGTGCCTCCAGCGAGTCCGCGAACCGCCGTGTTGCTTCGCCTGGTGCCACTTGGTCGAGGCGACCCTGCGCCAGGACGACGGGGACGTCGAGACGAGCCACCGAGCGGGTCAGGTCCATGCGTGCGAGATCAGACAGCAGGGCGGCCTGGGTCGAGCCCATCCCCCGAAGAGTCCGAATGATGTCCCCGCCCGAGTAATCGGGGGACCGCACCATGCTGACGAGGAGTCCACGGGCCAGGGAGCCGTAGGTCTCATGGGTGGTCACACCACCGAAATTGGTGGCCCAGCGGACCCGGATCGAGAACTGCTGCAGCTTGAGGTGCGGGGGCGGTCCGATGGACTCGAGCTGCCGGATGGCGCGTCGGTTGCCGCGCTCGACGGCCGTCGTGAGGGCGAAGTCGTACGCACTGTTGCCGGCGGCCGCACCATCGATGTCCATTCCGACCGCCACCAGCGTCTCGACAAGGTCCGGTCGCTCTGCGGCGGCGAAGGCGCCAATCGCACCGCCGAAAGAGAAGCCGACCACAATGACCTCTCTCCCGAAGCGGTCTCGCAACCACTCGAGGATGGAGACGGTGTCGGACACCATCGCGTCGATGGTGATGCCGCCCCGCTCCTCTGGTCCCCGCAGCGATCGTCCACAGCCACGCTGGTCCCAATAGGCAACCGTGAAATCTTTTTCGAGCCCGAGTACATGCTCGAAGCGGCGCGCTTCGTTCATCATCGGCAGGCCCGGGCCTTGCTGGATCAGCAGGAGCACCGGGTTGGACCTGTCGGCCCCCCGAACGCGGATCCACTGCGACGTGTCACCGAAATGGACTTCCTCGCGCTGATCAATTGCCATTTTGTCTCCGATTCATGATTTCGATCGATCGCTGGGTTCGTGCCGGTGACGTCGGTCAGCTGGCCAGAAGTACAGGGATCAGGCGATCCGACTGTCCCATCGCTCGTAGTAGGGGTGGACTCCGAAGACCTTCGCCAGGACAGCCAACGGAGGGAGAAAGAGATTCTGTGCCCAAATGGGTGGAGACGTCGCCCGACTCTCGCGTCGGAAATGCCAGAAGGTGGCCCCGAGCTGGAGCGGGTTCTTGGGTGCCCCCCTCGGCGTGGTGCTGCCGTCGTTCACCAGCCCGGCCAACGCCTCGTGGAATTCCTTGGTCCGTAGGGCCGGCCGCAACTCGACCATCCCTTCGGTATCCAGCGATCCGGAGTTTCCCTCGGAGTGGGGGGCCCCAGCAGGCACGATGATCGTCTCACCCGCTCGGGCCACCAGTTCGCGACCGTTCAGGGTGAAGTGCGCCTCACCTTCCTTGATCGTGAAGCGCTCTTCTTGGTGAGGGTGGATGTGCTCGGTGATGACGCCACCGGCCACGCTGCGCCAGTTGAAGCGGACCAGGGCTCCGTTGCTGTCCTCGGCCAGGGCCGTGTACTCGATCCATTCGCCCGTGGCCGGGTTGAAGAACGGTCTGAAGCCGGTCATGGCGCTTGCGCCGAGTTGGCGATCACGGAGCCTGTGGGCGGAGTCGAACCGCGGCTGATGAACGAGGAGTTCGAAGGGCGGCGAGGTCGTGGAAGCCGGCCGCCGCGGTCGTCAAGAGCAGAACACCGGCGGCGATACCGGTGGTGGCGACGAGGGCACTACCCGACAACGTGGCAACCAGGATCACAGGACCGACGATCAACGCCCAGCCCACCGGCCGATACCGGGGGATGTGGACCAAGTGGTCGAGCCAGAGCAGGAGCGGTCCGATCGTGATGGCGATGGAGGGCAGCACCCAGTCCGAGTGGCCGGCGGCGATGACGATGACCGGAAGAACGAAGGCCGCCACCAACTCGATGATGGTCGCGATGGTCACGGAGCGCTCGATGCGCTTGGCCTCGTGACCGGTTGGACGCGGACCGGCGCCTGCGGTGACCCGGTTGCCGTAGGCCAGGACGCCGAGGATGCAGACGCCGAAAACGCCGACCAGTGCCGGCCCTGTGGCCCCGTGCACGTTGAGGCTGCCTCGCACGAGCCACAGGGCGGCGAAGGCCAGCTGGATGAAGCCCCCGACTCGGCGGACCCGTCTCGACCACGCGACCGTTGGGCTCATCTCGCCTACCGGTGGCTCGAGAACGCTCACTTCGCGCTCTTCTGGGCTTGATACCAGCTGACCGTCTCGGGAACCGCCCTGGAGAGTGCGGTGCCGACCGTCCCGAACGTGGATTCGAATTTGGTGGTGTCGAGCACGAACGGCTCGTCGAACTCGTAGGTCATCTCGACCAGCTCCCGCATCATCGGGTTGAACACGCCGAGGGCCCGCATGACCAACTTGGGGACCGAGCGAACGGCCACCGGATGTCCGACTTCACCGGCAACGAGATCGAGTAGCGCCCGGGTGGTCATGGTCTCCGGTCCGGGCAGGTGCCACACCTCTCCGACCGCTCGAGCGTCCGTGCCGAGGGTGGCCAGGCCGGTGGCGATGTCGGGAACATAGCTGTAGGTGTGGGGCAGGTCGGGGTGGCCGAGAAAGTCGGCGCGCTTGCCGGCGACGGCGTTGGCGAAGACCCGTTCACCCAGCGTCGTCTCGGTGACGCCAGCGCCGAAGAAGTCCGATGCCCGCCCGACGGCGATCTGGACCCGACCAGCGTCGACGGCGGCGAGTAGTTCTTGGGTCATGGCCGCGCGGGCGTGGCCCTTGACGGTCGTCGCGGCCAATGGGAGATCCTCGGTCATCGGCGTGCCGTGGGTGGGCCCGTAGGCATACACGTTCTCCAGGCTCACCATGAGCGCGCCATTGCGTTCAGCCGCGCTCAAGACGCCTCGCTGCAGCGGTGGGAAGCGCGTTGGCCACTCGGTGTACGGGGCATTGAGACATTGGTAGACCACCGCGGCACCTTTGGCCGCGTCGATGGCGGCCTCGCGGTCGGTGACATCGGCAGCACGCCAATCCACACCGTCGATCAACGTGGACGGTCGGTGCCTGGACACCGCGTGGACCGGAAGGCCCAAGCTGAACAGGTGAGCGGAGAGTGCGCTGCCGACTTGCCCGGTCCCGAACACGACGTGGACATGATCCTCGCCCATGGCAGGATCCTTTCGCGGACCCGACTACGTGGCCGCCGTCCGGCAGCCGAGCTTCGGTGTCCTGCAATGACAGTAGGACTGTTCTCAAATACATGCAATCGATTTCTTGAATATGGCGACTAGGCTGCCCTCTTATGGCGGAGTGGAGCTTCCTGACCAACCATTCCCGTGTCCTGCTGTGCATCGCACACGACCCTGGGATGCGCCTACGCGACATCGCCGTCACGTTAGGCATCACCGAACGCACGGCCTTTGCCATCGTCGACGATCTCATTGCGGCCGGCTACGTCGTGAAGGACAAGGAGGGCCGCCGCAACCGCTACTCCATCCAGACCGAGTTGCCGCTGGGAGAATCTATCGGTCGAGAACGGACGATCGGTGAGGTGCTGGAGTTGCTCTTCGACGCCACGAAGGGAACCAAGCAAGCGGGGTGATCCCGCGCGTTGTGATCATTGACAAATTTCTGGGGCGCGCCCGAGCGCGGTGGTCGTAGGAACGGTCCACCTGGCGGTCCTGAATCGCACGAGGGCCCCCGGCCCCGCCGAGCCGCCGAGCCGCCGAGACCGTTGTCGTTCACACCTGCTCGACCACGGAGAAGGCATCATGGTCAGCCACTGCCGTGCCGAGACGTTCGAGCATTGCCGTCGTGATCTGGGGCGCCACCTTCAGGGTGATGGCCCAGAGGAAGAAGCCGTACACCATGCCGACCCGGATCAACCTCCAGGCTTCGTCCCAGGTCGGCACCTCACCACCTTCAGCCCCGAGATGCTCCAGGTAATGGGTAAGGAGGTCTCGTTCGGTCCGACGGCGGTCTTCGATTCCGATGGCGCATGCGATGTGGTAGCCCACGTCGAGATACCAAGGCCCCCGCTGGACCAACTGCCAATCGAGCAGGCACGGGCGGCCAGCGGCATCGAGGTACACGTTGCCGATATGCGCGTCGCCATGGAGTAAGCAGCGCGGCTCGGCAGAAGTCAGCAGGTTCTGAAGGAGGCCGACAGCCTGCACGAGGCGCTCGGCATCTCGGATCTCCGATGGCACCCCTGCGCCGATGGGCCCATCGAAGTTTCCTCTGATCTCGGGCACTCCGCGTGCCCGGAGGGTCGCGTCCACCCGCGGCGACAGCCGAGGATCGGCGAGCCGCTCCGAGCCCCATGTCCGCCCGTGGAGGACGGCGTACTGTTCGAGACTCTGAGCCGCTTGATCAGGGGTGAAGTCGCTCAGGGCGTCCAGAAATATGGCGCCTTGGTGCGCAACGTCATCCGAGATCACCACACCATGGCGCGTCGTCGGGTCGATATCCGCGTAGAAGCTCCGAAGAGTGCGAATACCGGCCATTCCCGCTAGCTCCCGATAGAAGAACGCCTCCGGCTCACCAGCAGTCCGGCTGCGTACGGCCCACTCGGAGAGATCGGCGAAATATCCCTTTATGCAGAGATGGTCCGGGAGGCCGGACGGCGGATCCGGTTCGCACATGATTCGGAACCGCGCGTTCGTCGACACGCGGGACACTATCGGCCCCGGCGTTACCGACGTGACTCGGATCCCTGGAAACTGCTGACCGAGTGCGGCGTTCAGCCAAACGGGCGACATCGCTTCTTCGAGGGTGTCGGGCACGTGGACTGACGCAGGTATTACCGGTGTCGCCTTACGCATGGCGAAGTCTTTCTCTCAGTACGAACTTCTGCACCTTGCCAGACGAGGTACGCGGGAATTCCTCGATCCCAAAGACCTCCTCCGGCCACTTCTGGCGGGCGACACCGCCGCGGTCGTGGTGCGCTCGAACCTCGGACATGTCGGGCATGGAGCGTCCATTCACCATGCGGACGAAGTCCACCGCATGGTCACGCATTCGCGGATCGGGATCGAACCCGAGGTATCACGTCTTCGGTCAAGGTCCGCACGATTGCGTCGAATGCTCCTTCACGTGTCGTCGCCGGCAGAAAGATGAAGTGGCGTGCCCCGGCAGCGACGAACTGCTCGATCTTTTCGGCAACCTCGTCGGATGTGCCCGCAGCGGCAACGTTGTCCACCATCGGACCAAAATCCTGGTCGTACGTTCCGCCCATCATTCTCGCCGCTTCTCGTCGTGCGCGGCGTCCGTCCCGGTCGATGTGGACGAAAATGAACGCGTACCACTCGAACGCACGAAGGTCCCGTCCCACCTCGTCGGCGATCTGCCGGATTCGGGCAACCGAATCGGCGTAGCGGCGCGGGGAATACAGGTAGGGCATCCATCCGTCACCGAGCAACGCGGCCCGCCGCATCGCCGGATCCTTGCGCCCGGCCACCACGATCGGCGGACCACCCGACTGCGCCGGTGGTGGGTGAATCCTGACATCCGTCATCGGGAAGAAGTGACCGTCATGCGAGATCTCATTCCCACTCCAAAGGCGCTTGAGAAGCACGATGGCCTCGTCGGCGCGTCGCCCCCTTTGCTCGAGCGGCACGCCGCATGCCCTGAACTCCTGCGGGTACTCGCCGCCGACGCCGACGCCGAGGATGACGCGTCCGCCCGTCGCCCGGTCCAAGTCCGCGACCTGCTTGGCCACGATGGCCGGGGGGTAGAGCGGGAGGAGGAGAATGGACGTTCCGATCCACGCCCTCTCGGTGGCCGCCGAAAGCCGGGCGAGACCCGTCAGTGCTTCGGGAGAGGGATTCGGCGATGCAACGTGGCCCCCGACCCAGAGTGAATCAATGGGAAGCTCCTCGAGCGCGGACGCCCGTTTCAGCTCGCCGGGAGCGACCAGACCGATCTTCAATTCGCCCGGACCCTGCCTGAGCTCCACTCCTACGGCGCGTGTCGACGCGGCGACGACTTACGCGGGCGGGCTTTCTCCGCGCCTTCACCGCCGAGCGCGGCGAGGCAGAAGCTCCAGACCCGCGCCGCGATCTGCGCACTTGGCTCGTCGAGGCCGGCGCAGTCGTAATGGTGAAAAACGGCCATGACGAGCTGCGTGATGAGCCACGCCGAATATTCAGGATCAGGCGAGTCCATCTCACCGATGGCCTTCGCCGCCCGTATCTCCTCGAGAAGCAGGTCCGTGAAGGGTCGGGTCGCCGCAGACACCTCGTCCGGGTAGATCGTCTGCAGGCGCCAATGCTCCGCCGTGATGAAGCTGGGGCCTCTGCCGACGCCGTCGAGCCCACTCAGGGTCGCCGTGACGTAGAGATGGAGGCGATCGATCGGATCGCTCAGCCTGCTGGCGCTCTGCTTGTACTGCTTGCAGTTGTCATCGATGATGTCCTCGATGACGGCAAGGAGGAGATGATCCTTGCTGGGAAAGTACCGATAGAAGGTCTGGAGCGCGATGCCCGCTTCCTTGATCAGTTCCTGGGTCGTGAAGTTCGGGCCCTTGGCAGCGATGAGCCGTTGCGCGGCATCGACGATCGTGCGGGCCTGCTCCACTCCCTTGCTCCGGGACTTTTGCACGAGAGGCGACCGCTCTGCCGCACGTTCGGCCCACGTCATCGGCGCAACAGTAGCCTTGCCGGTTGTCGCCATTGGCTGACCACCTCCGATCACACGGCGGGATGTCAAAACGGGTCGGCGCTGTAGACGACCGCCCCACCAAAGTGCGGAGAGGAATGACACGCCACGCCGATCGACGCGTCCGGGCGTTGCCGCTCGCCTGCCCGGCCGGACAATTTGGAGGTAGCACTCGAGCATCTGCGGGACACCGTGCATCCGCCCATTTCCCAACGCACCGCCCCCCGAGAGCACCGGGAGGGCGCCTGGTCGATCGCTGTCGATCCCCCCCTCGAGCACAAGCCGGTGGGCCTCGCCCGCCGGACAGAGTCCGAGTGATTCCATCCAGAAATACACGAACGGAGAGAACCCGTCGTAGACCTGGGGCAAGTCCACTTCTGACGAACGAACACCCGAGCGTGCCCACAGGCGTCGGCCGGTCTCCACCCCGATGCCCATGATGTCGTCCAGGGGCCAGTGCAAAGGCAGACGACGCGTGACCGGGGCCCCTGTTGCGTACCCCGCCACATAGACGGGGCGTCGAGGCAGGTCGCGAGCTCGCTCAGCCGAGGTGAACACGAACGCGGCCACCCCGTCGACGGGGATGTCGCAGTCGAATCGACAAATCGGATCGTTGATCATGGGCGCCGCGAGGTACTCCTCGGCGGTCAGGGGGTTTTCGAACCAGTAGGACCATGGGATCCTCGCCCCGTTCTTGCGTGCCTCGGAGACGACGGCGGCCATTGCCTCCCTCGTTGCTCCGTACCGTTGGAGGTATTCGTTGTAGGCGAGGGCGATCATCGCCAGCGGACCGAAATATCCCTGGGGAACCGTCCACTGCTGCGAGCCGCGCGCTTCCTGCATCGGGTTCTCGTGGTAGCGACCTTGCGGATTGTGGAGCGCGCGGTGCACCAGCACATAGTCGGCGGCACCACTCATCACGGCGTTGACCGCCATCGAGACAGCACCGGGAATCTGGCCAAAGCCCTGAAAGCCGGCAGCGTAGGTAGGGTTGACTTGCAGATGCTCGGCCAACCAGTTGGCCGACACGAGACTGACGCCGTCCTCGGCGGCGTGGGCCCCGGCAGAGGGGAACAGGCTGGCGGTGACGAACCCGTCCACTTGTGAAAGCGTCAGCCCCGCATCGTCAATGGCACGCCGCGCTGTCTCCACGGTCAGGCCGCCCAGAGTCTGGTCAGCATGACGCCTGACCGGACTCTGCGCATACCCCACGATGGCCACCTGATTGCTGGCCGCCATTCGCCTGCTCACGAGTTCGCCGACAATGCGAAGGCCGGCACAGACACGCGTGGTGCGATGTCCTCGAAGACGATCGACACCGCCGCACCCACGCTGATCGCGGCGTCTGGACCATCCATGAGACGACCGATCATCCGGAGATCCGCTTGTGCCCGCAACTCGACGTCAACGAGGACGAACGGGACGTCGAAACCGGGCAGAAACGACTGGCGCATCACAGTCCACGAGCGAATGGTGCCACGGCCGTCGACAGGAGAGAAGACGAAGGCCGGGTCGGTGGACCCACAGTGGGGACATGCGAGATCCGGGGGGTGACTGAACGCTCCGCAGCGCGAGCAGCGCGCAACAGCGAGAACGTGGTCGGCGGCCGCGGCCCAGAACGGCGCCGACTGCTCGTCCGCTACGGGCACGGGACGGCTCAATGCGCTCAAAGGATGACCCCCGCCTCCTTGAGCGCGGTGATGTCGTCCCATTCGTATCCCAGCTCGGACAGCAGCGTCTCTGTGTCCTCCCCGTGCTCGGGAGCGCGTCGGAGTGGAGGGGGTCGTCCGTCGAGCTGCACCGGCACAGCCGGAAGGCGGTACGCCACGTCTCCGTCGATCACCACATCCCCGATGTACCCGTTCGCCTCCACCTGTGGATCGTCGAGGAGCTCGGGAACGGACTGCACCGGAGCCCAGGGAGCATCGAGATGGGAGAGCAGCTCCTTCCACTCGGCGTAGCTTCGCTTGGCGAACTCTTCGTCGAGCGCGGCGACACATGCCGCGCCGTTCTCCCGGCGTACCTGGATGTCGGCGAACCGAGGATCCTCCGACAGGTCCTCGCGCCCGATGAGCCGGCAGAACTCGGGCCAGTAGCGGTCTGGCTGGAGGAACACGAGTTGGATGTGTCGCCCGTCCTTCGTCCGGTAGACCCCGACGAGAGGGTTCACCAGCGGACCTCGCCCACTCGCCGCCATGGGCGTGTCCCCGCCCAACGCGGCGAGGACGTCCGACGACAGCGTCCAGATGGCCGTGGAGAGAAGGGACACGTCCACGACGGATCCCTTGCCTGTGCGAGATCGCTTGAGCAGAGCGGCCGCGACGCCGAAGGCCAGGGCCAGGGCGCCGTTGCGGTCCCCCAGGGCGCCACGCTGTCCGATGGGGTACTCGCGTTCGGGTGGGCTGAGCATGTGCGCCATACCGCCGCGGGCCCAGAAGGCCGTGGCGTCGTACCCGGGTCGATCGGCGTCGGGACCACGGACTCCATATCCGTTGCCCATGGCGCACACCAAGCTCGGGTATCGGAAGGCCAGGGTTTCGGCGTCGAGTCCCAGGCGCCGCAACGCCCTGGGTCGCATGTTGGTCAGGAACACGTCGGCGGAGTCGAGCATCCGGTGCATGACCGCACGACCATCCTCACTCTGAATGTCCAGTGCAATGGAACGTTTCCCCCGGTTGGCCAGCGCGAGCGAGAGATTCACGCCGCCACGGTCTGTCCCGATTCCCTGCGAGGCCAGGCCGCGGTAGGGGTCCCCTTCGGTCGGCTCGATGTGGATGACGTCGGCGCCCCAATCGGCCAGCAGCGCTCCCGCCACGGGGACGAAGACCCATTGGGCCAGTTCGATGACCCTCACTCCCTCGAACGGCTGTTCTGTCATGACCGTGGTTCCCTGCGTTACGGAGCCGGCGTCAGCACCACGAGCGGAATGACACGGTCCGTCCGCGACTGGTACACGTCGTAATTGGGCCAGGCGTCGGTCATGATCTTCCAGAGTCGTGGCTTCTCGACATCCTCGGCCGTGCGCGCCGTGACACTGACGTGATCTGCGCGCACCTGGATGTCGGCCGAGGGCTGTGCCACCAGGTTTCGGTACCAATTGGGGTGCGTCGGCGCCCCGCCCATGGAGGCCACCACCAGGTAGTCGTCCCCGTCACGACCGAAGATGAGCGGGGTGGTCCGAGCCTCTCCGGTTCTGCGCCCGGTCGTGGTGAGGAGCAGGGTGGGGACACCGTTCCAGATGTAGCCGGCTTCCCCGTTCGTCTCTTGATAGCGCCGGACATGCTCCGGTCCCACCAGCCCCAGGTCCGGTGCCGTGTAACCCTCTTCGCTCATACCATCCGTCCTATCCGACCTATCCGAACACGACTGGAATGGCCGTGGCCCCGCGTTCGTAGAACCCGAGGAAAGCCGGTGGCGCGGCGTCCGGGTCGAGCCGAAGATTGGGGAGACGATCCAACAGCGCGTTGATCGCGATCGTCATTTCGGCACGAGCGACGTGCTGCCCGAGACAGACGTGGGGGCCGTTGCCGAAGGCCAGTGTCGGTTTCGCGGGACGGAAGGGGTCGTAGGCATCTGGATGCTCCCATCGTTCGGGGTCCCGGTTGGCCGCCCCGAGACAGATATGGAGGACCGCTCCCTTCGGGAGGGGCGTGCCGAAGAACTCGGTGTCCTGCGTCACCCAGCGGGAGAACATCGGGTCCGTTGGTTGCCATCGCAATGACTCTTCGATGACCGGACGGAGCAGACCTCGGTCGTCTCGGACGGCTTGGACAAGGTCAGGTCTCTGCAACAGCGCCGCCAGCGTGATCCCCATCTGCTTCCACGTCGTGCCTGAACCTGCGGCCAAGAGCAGCATGGAGAACGAATAGATCTCTGCGTCCGTGAGCCGGTGCGTTCGACCGTCCTCGTCGGTGATCTCGGACTGTACGAGGACGCTGATCAAGTCGTCCTTCGGGTGAGCCCGGCGAGCGGCGACGATCGGTGCGATGATCGCCACCATCTGCTCAGGCCGCGCCAGGGACTCACGAATGTCGAGGGCCTGTGCGACCGGTACGGCGAAGCTTCCGGTGATCGTGAGAACCGGGATCGCCGCGCAGAACTCCACATTCAGCTCGGCCCGACCCTGCGCCTCGAACGAATCGATCAGGGCGTGCACGGTGTCGCCGATCCAGTTCTCGATCCACCAGGACGCCTTCGTGGGCGAGAACGATGGTTGGACGAGGCCGCGGTAGCGGCGGTGCTGCGCGCCCCCCATGGACAGCATGCTGTTCGTCGGACCGATCTCACCCTCCTCGAGATCGACTGCGTCCGGAGACGACGCGAAGATGTCCGGGTTCCGATAGGCGGCGTCGCACGCCGCCCAGGAAAAGGTCGAGAAGTGGGGTCGATCCGGGTACGGCAATCCGTGGAACATGAGGTCCTGTTGCACGCCCGACAGCTCGTGCACCGTTCCTTCGTGCACCGTGGTGCTTTCCCGAAGCCTGTGCCACAGGGGATACGGGTCCTCGCGATAGTTGCCGCCATTGTGTGCGTTGGTACTGCTGGCCAAGTCAAAGAGCCTGCGGACCCGCTCCAGATCGAGGACGTCTTGTGTGTCAGTCATCGAGCGACGTAGCCCCCGTCGATGGGGAGCAGGACTCCCGTGACGTTCGAGGCGGCGTCAGAGCACAAGTACACGGCCCCTTCCGCGCAATCCTCGGCCGTGATCGGACGGCCGAGCGGGTGCATGGATCCGGTGTGCTGTGCGATCTGCTCGATGTCCACACTCGAGGTGTCCATTCCCCCGGCGGCCATGAAATTGGTATAGGGCATGGCCGCCGGGCAGATGGCGTTGACCCTGATCCCGAAAGGCGCCGCCTCGACGGCGACGGCCTTCGTCAACTGGTGGACCGCGCCCTTCGTCGCCCCGTAGACCGTTCCTCCCCAGGCCACGAGCCCAGCGACCGATCCGGTGTTCAAGATGACCCCTCCGTCGCCCTGCTTCTTGAACTGCATGACGGCGTACTTGCAGCCGAGGAAGACGCCACGGAAGTTCACCGCGGTGAGGCGGTCGAGATCCTCGACCGTGTGATCCTCGAACGCCATACCGAGCCGAGGCGTCGGGATGCCGACGTTGTTGAACATGATGTCCAATCGGCCGAAACGGTCGGCCGCGGTGGCGACTGTCGCTGCGACGTCCCGATCCGACGAGACGTCGCACGGTTCCGCGATGGCCGTGCCGCCCGCCGCGTCGACCTGGGCCACCGTCTCCTTCGCCCTGTCCAGATCGATGTCGCTGCAGATGACCGATGCGCCCTCCTCGGCAAAGCGAAGGGCCGAGGCCCGGCCGACGCCGGACCCAGCGCCCGTGATGATCGCGACCTTGCTTTGTAACAGCACGCTCGTCTCACACTCCTTCTTCTGAAAGGGTCAGCGCACCTGCCGGGCAGGCCTCGACCGCGGTGCGGATGCTCTCGATGGGGTCATCGGCAGTATCGATGTCCACGGCCTTAGTCTCGTCGTCATGGGTGAAGATTCCCGGCGCATACAGAATGCAGGTCCCACTGCCCATACAGGCGGTTCTGTCGACTGCGATCGACGCGCGAATCGTGCTGTCAGGCATGCGCGGCCGCAGGGGGTTCGGCGGCGGTGAAGCGGTACAGACGCTCGGCGTTCCCTCGGAGAAGTTTGTACTGCGTCTCGGGCGGGAGATGTCCGATCACCTTCTTGACGGCTGTGATGCAGTTCGGCCAGGTTGAATCCGAGTGCGGGTAGTCCGTCTCGCACATGACATTGTCCACGCCGATCTCATCGAGGCTGGCGATCCCGTGATGGTCCTCAATGAAGCACCCGAAAACATGTTCGCGGAACAGCTCTCGGACATTGAGCGTGTCCAGATCCACATCGGTCGTGGCGTGGTCCATGAACTTCTGGCCCCGCATGACCCAATACCGCTGCTTGTCCAGGACCTGCTCTGCTCGCTCGAGGAAGTAGGGCATCCACCCGATCTCTCCCTCGGACAGAGCGATCCTGAGGTTCGGGAAGCGCTGGAACATTCCGCTGAACAGCCACGACAACATCGCTCCCGATGTCCGAATCGCGCCCCAGGCCAAGTTGGCCATGAACGGGGAGTCGGGAGCGATCTGAGGAACCTGGGAGGATGAGCCCACGTGCATGGATGCCACCATGCCGATTTCGTTGGCCGCGGACATGACCGGATCCCAAAAGCGATCCTGGTCGTGAATCGTCGGCAGCCCGATGGGAGCCGGGTTCTCCGAGAAGGCGAACGCAGTGACTCCCTTGGCTGCCATCCGCTCCATCTCCTTGGCCGCCAAGGGCGGATCCCACATCGGGATCAGCATGAGGGGGATGTAGCGGCCCGGAGCGGCACCGCACCAGTCTTCGACGATCCAGTCGTTGTAGTGACGGAGGCATTCGAACCCGAACTCGCGGTCACTCGCCTCCATGAAGAGTTGGCCGCAGAAACGCGTCAGCGTCGGGAAGCACAGGGACGCCAGGATTCCCGCTCTGTCCATGTCATCCAGACGTGCCGAGGCGTCATAACACCCTGGCCGCATGTCCGAATAGGACAGTGGTTCAGGGCTGAATTCCCTCCTTCGACTTCCCGGCCACCGCACTCAGTCCGGAGCTCGGAAACCGCTTTCCCTCATAGATCCAGTAGTCCATGCCGTCGATGGTCTCCATGTGTGGCGCTCGATCACGATCCTTGGCGGCCACCCGGTCGAGCCAAAGGTTCGGTGGCTCCAAGATGTGGTCGTCGACCGAGATCAGCCAGTCAAGGTTCAGGTCAGGAGTCATTGGTCGCTTCCTTGTCCGTCAGGCCGGCAGTTCGCCGATGCAGATGTGCTTCACTTCCTGAAAGGCCCGGATGCCGTCGATGCCGCGCTCGCGACCGAGGCCACTCTGCTTATAGCCACCACTCGGCGCGTAGGCGCTGAACATCGAGGTGTTCACGTTCACGGCGCCGCTACGGATCCGCCGGGCCACCGCCGTCGCCGCTGCAGCGTCAGCGCCGTAGACCTGGCCCGACAGCCCGTAGACACTGTCGTTGGCGATCCGCACGGCGTCGTCGACGTCTTTGTACCCGATGACCGCGAGCACAGGGCCGAAGATCTCCTCTTGGGCCGCGGGATTCGAGTTGTCGGGGACATCGAGCACTGTGGGCTCGAAGTAGTAGCCCCGCGCGAACGCGGACGGTCGGCCGCCACCGCAGACGACCTTGGCGCCATGCTCTTCAGCGAGTGAGACGAAACGCTCGCAGCGGTCACGCTGCGCCGACGTGATCAGGGGGCCGACCATTGCCTCGGGATCGGTGGGTGGTCCCACCTTGATGGCGCCGTAGGCTGCCGCAGCAGCCTCGATCGCCGAGTCCTTCTGTTCCTGCGGCACGAGCATGCGGGTCGCGGCGACACACGCCTGGCCGGCGGTCATGGCCACGACCTGCGCCGCTCCTTGGGCCACGCGATGGAGGGCATCCGAGAGATAGATCTGTGCCGACTTGCCACCCAGCTCGAGTGCGACGCGCTTCACGGTCGGGGCGGCTTGGGCCAGGATCTGCCGTCCCACGCCCGTGGAGCCGGTGAACGACACCATGTCGACGCGGGGATCCGACGTCAGCAGCTCGGCTCCTGCCGCTCCCTGCTCGACCACCACGCTCAGGACCCCCGGAGGGAGGCCCGCAGCCTCGGCGGCAGACCCGAAGACCAAAGACGAGAGAGGAGTCAGTGGGCTGGGACGCAGAATCACCGAGTTCCCCGACAGCAGGGCCGGGATGAGCTTCTGAAAGGCCATGATGATCGCCCCGTTGTACGGAGTGATCGCCGTGACGACCCCGACGGGCTCGTAGCGTCGGACGCTGGTCGCTACCCGCCCGCGGACCAGTTCGTCCACCGGGACGGGATTGGCCTCCTCCTCGGCCAAGGAGAGAAACAACTCGACGGTGTTTCGAGACAACGCGATGCCGGCGGCATACTGCGCCATCTCCGCAAACAGGACGGGTTGTCCCGCTTCGGCGACCATGGTCGCCACGAGAGAATCGTGCGCCGACTCGACATGGTCCAGGAGGGCGTGCACGACCTGGGCCCGCTCCCGTGCCGGGCGATTGGCCCAGACGCCTTCGTCGAAGCTCCGGCGGGCTTCTGCGATGGCGCGGCGCACCTCGTCGAGGGGGGTGGCACCCAGCTCCGTGACCGTGGACTCATCGGCCGGATTCACGACGGCAAAGAACTCGTCGCCCTCCACCCAGTGACCGGCGACGAACGATCGTCGCTCCGGGAGGATGACGCCCGCCGTCACTGAGCGATTCGCCCGCGTCGGAGGTAGAGCATTGTTCTACCTTCTCAGAGTACGTCGTAGCAGTCAAGTGGCCGCGCCGCGCCGCGGGCGCCTTATCCACGAACGCGTCTGTCCAAGGCACGGCAGATGCGAGCGACGCAGCTACGAGGGGCTCTCCCAGCTGATCGTGTCGGGTCAGGGCGACGGCTCCGTGCGGACACGTCGACCCCATGGCCAGTGCGGTTCTCCTGCCCGGGCTCATGCAGGGAGTCGCCGCGCTGTTCCTCAATGACGGCGGCCCGGCGGACATGCGCACCGTTCGCCGGACGTGTCACGAGTGGATCTCCTCGGCGCTCGCGCCGGCATGAGTCCTCCGGCGCGTGCGTCGAGCCTCAGGGTGGGCGACTCGTTGCTCGCATGATCGTCGGTCGTGCCTCTCGTTTGAAGGGGGCGTGGGGCATGTTCGTGTAGCAGCGTGGGGACGCGGCCCCGACCGGATGCGACCCCCGTGTTCGCCAGCCTGAGAGAGCGATCCATCGGAGCCGACGCTGGATACGCTCGCGTCCGTGACCCCGTTCGATGATCGCGCGGCGAGCCGATGAACATTCTCGCGACCATCGTCGGCTTGGTCGTGGTCGTCATGACCGTCACCGATGTCGTGTTGACCATGGTCCTCCCGCGGCGACCGTCGGGCATCGAGCGGGTAAGCCTCCGGGTCAACCGGGTCGTCCGGATCTGCTTCGTCCTCGCGTCCCGCTTGGCGAAGACGTACGAGCGCAAGGACGCCGTCCTGGCGCCCACCGGCCCGGTCGCCCTTGTCGTGCAGCTGCTGTTCTGGGCGGCCTGCCTCGTCCTCGGGTTCGCGCTCATCCTCGTCGGGGCCGGCGACTCGTTCGCCGATGGGTTACTCCAGGCCCTGACTGCGCTCTTCACCGTGGGAGCAGTCCACACCGGCGGCGCGGCCGACCCGGGCGTGGACATCTCCATTGGCGCGATCTGGGTCGTGATTGTCGCCCTCCAGATCGCGTACCTGCCGGCTCTGTACAGCTCGTTCAACCGACGCGAGGGGCTGGTTGCCTTGCTCGAGAGTCGGGCCGGTGTCCCGGCATGGGGTCCCGAGCTCCTGGCCCGGCACCAGCTGGTCGGAATCACCGACACCCTCCCGGACCTGTATGCCGCGTGGGAGGAGTGGGCAGCCGACGTGGCCGAAACCCACACCACCTACCCCGTACTCCTCCTCTTCCGGTCTCCAGAGCCGTGGTACTCGTGGCTCGTCGGGCTCATCGCCGTTCTCGATGCCGCCGCCATGCACCTGGCGCTCGCACCCAGCCAGGCCTCTTCTGAGGCCCGTCTCTGCCTGCGGATGGGATTCACCTTGCTCAACCGGATCGCGACCACGCTCGGATGGGAGGTGGACCTCGATCCGAATCCCGAGGGACCCATCGACTTGACGTATGCAGAGTTCGAGCAAGCAGTCGCCATGCTCGTGAGCGTGGGTTTCGTCACCGAGCGAAGTGCCGAGGAAGCGTGGATCGACTTTCGTGGCTGGCGCGTCAACTACGAGAGTTCCGCCTACCGACTCGCCGACCGTCTGACCGCACCGCCGGCCCCGTGGACCGGTCAGCGGCGTCACTTGCGATCGGGTCCGGTCGAACCCCGGCGCCCGCCTCAGCGCCGACCGGGCGGCGGCCAACCGTTCGTCTACGACCGGCCCCAGGTCGTCATCGAGCCCCGGCCTCGCCTCCTCCGCCGCGGTCAGGCGCAATCCTGACCTCCCCTCTCCCTGCCCGACCGACCCTCCCGCCACCTCCACCGTCAAGGGAGGCAGCGTGGCCGGCAGGTCTGTCCGGTTGGGAACGCCGAAGCCACGCACAGGGGTACTGTCCCACCCACAAGGAGAGGAAGGTCAGATGGCCACCGACACGGAGGCTTGGGCCCAGGCTGGCCTGATCTACGAACTGTCGGAGGGCGTGGCGTGGCTGCGCCTGAACCGGCCGCAACGGCGAAATGCCATGGACCACTATCCGGGTGGTGAGGGCCCTCACGGAATGGGTCTGCGCGACGCGCTCTTGGACGCGATCCGCGACGCTACCGAGGACAACGCGGTAAGGGTCGCGGTGATCACGGGCAATGGTTCGGTGTTCTCAGCTGGCGCAGACCTCAAGTCCGAGGCGTTGGAGATCGCACCGGAGCGCAGGCGACCTCCGACGGTGGCCCGCGACGACGGGCTTCTCTATGGCTGGTACCGCCTGCTCGAGTCGATCTGGCGCAGTGAAACGCCGTTCATCGCCGCCGTGAACGGGCCGGCCATCGGGGCGGGGTGCCAGCTCGCGTTGGCGTGTGATCTGATCTACGCGTCCGAGCGGGCCACGTTCTGGGAGATCTTCGCCCGTATCGGCCTTCCGCTCGAGGGTGGAGCGGCATGGCTGCTGACCAGGTCCCTCAGCCTTCCGCTGGCCAAGGAGATGGCCCTGCTGAGTGAGCCTTTGAGCGCCAAGCAGGCGTTCGAGTGGCGGCTGATCAATGGGTGCGTGCCCGCGGAGCAGCTCGAGACGGTGGCGGGCGCAGTAGCCCGGAAGCTGGCGACGCTGGAGCCACCTTCGATGGGTCCGGCTGCGTCTGGAGAGACTCGCGACGTGAGTGCCCGACTGGGGCACATCAAGGGCCAGCTCAACGCCGCATGGGAACAAACGATGTGGCAAACGTTTCGGGAAGAATCGACCCTGCTCAACATGCCGGCCGGCGAAGTGTCGGAATAGAGGAAGGGTCTGGGGTCGCGAGCGGTTCGATGGTCGCGTCGTCAGACTCCTCAACTGGCTGGAAAGGGAGCTCACCCTTCTCGCCGGCTGTCCCATTCACCACGTTCAGGACGTTGCAGCCGTCCAGCCCGTCTGCTCCGCTCGGTCACATATGGCCTAATAGTTGGGCAATCGGATGGGCAATTCAGCGGGCCACCGCGCCTATGCCGTGGGCGCTTCAACTCCATAGGGCGGTGAGCGGATTCCCCCCGGCGGCACAATGACGTGCTCGTCCTCTCGAGGAGATCGTCGGAACAAGGAGTGAAGGCCTGATGCGAGCGTGGCGAGTCGACCGGCCAGGAGAGCCGTCGGAGGTTCTGCGCCTCACCGACGTCCCCGTTCCCGAGCCCGGCCCGGGCGAGATCCGTGTCCGGGTGACCGCCGCGGGCATCGGTCTACCCGACGTGCTCATGTGCCGTCACACCTACCCGCTCACGCCGTCCGGGGCCTTCACTCCCGGGCAGGAGGGTACCGGCGTCGTCAGTGCCGTGGGTCCGGACGTCGACATGCCCATCGGGACAAGGGTCATGTCGACCACCAGCTTCATGGATGGCAACGGTTCGTTCGCCGAGGAATGCCTGGCTGCCGCACAATCGTCCTTCACGGTTCCATCCAGCCTGGGCGACGTCGACGCCGCCGGCTTCTGGATACCCCACCTCACCGCGTGGGTCGGTCTGGTCGACCGCGCGCGTCTCGAACCGGGCCAGTGGCTCGCCGTGCTCGGAGCGGCCGGTGGCAGCGGGATCGCCGCCGTGCAGCTCGGGCGGGCCCTCGGGGCCCGGGTCGTTGCGGTCGTGAGCGACGAGGCCCGGGCCGAGTTTTGCCGTGGCATGGGCGCGGACGAGACCATCAACCATAGAGACGGCGACCTGGTAAGCCGACTGCGGCAGATGACAGACGGCCGCGGGGTGGATGCCGTCTACGACCCGGTTGGCGGTTCCCTGGCTGAGGCGGCGGCGACAGCCCTGGCTCGTCACGGTCGGCTGCTGGCCGTCGGATTCGCCAGCGGGGCCTGGCCCCGGATCGAGACCCGCAACCTGGTCGTCACCAACACGTCGCTGGTCGGCGTGTTCGCCGGTGGCTACAGCCGGGACGAGCTCGATGCTATCCATTCCGAGCTCTCCAACCTCGTCTCCTCGGGTCGGCTTCGGAACGCGGTCACCACCCAGGTTCCCTTCGCCGACCTCCCGGCCGCGCTGCAGCGCCTGGCGGATCGGTCGGTCATCGGCAAGATGGTCGTGGTGCTGTGAGCACCGCCGCTCTCGATCTCGATGCCGTGGAGACGTTTGAGCCAGTCGTCCCGATGGCTCAGGAGATCAGATCATGAGGCCTCATTCTCTGGTTGGGCACGATTCCACCCAACCCCAAGAATCTGTGGGTATACGGGGTCTCAAGTACTTGTTGCTACGACCAGAGCGACTCGAGATCGGCATCGACCCTGCCGAAGCCATCGTCCAAGCCGGACTCCGAGGCCCATGAGCGAGCTCGTGTTCAACATCCATTTCGTCACACTTCGACCGAACCTGAGCGGACAAGAACCGGGAGGGTTGTGCCCACCCATGGGAATCATCTCGACCACGGGGGCGGTGGTGATATCGCAAGGGCAAGTAGACATGCAGCGCGTTACGCGCACGGGTCAGGGCCACGTAGAAGACGCGTCGCTCTTCTTCGAGACCCTCTGGTGATCCCAGTGCCATATCCGACGGCACCATGCCGTCGGTAGCGTTAAGGACGTGGACAGCCTTCCATTCGAGGCCCTTGGCTGAGTGAATAGTGGAGATCGTCAGCCAGTCCTCGTCGATTGTGGGATGGCCCGCAAGATCAGACGTCGACCGCGGAGGCTCCAGGGCAAAGTCTGCTGCGATGTCTGAGAGCCGAGAGGTCTTCGCCGCTCCCGCGACGAGGGAATCCAAATCGACTAAACGAACGCTCGAATCGGAATAGGTCGCTTCGATGAGCGGAACCACAACGACACGAAGACGCTCGGCATGCGCGACCAAGTCACCATCCCCACGAGCAAGCGCCGCGACAAGACCATCGGCTTGACGGCGAGAGGATGCTGGCAGTAACTCGGCTGCTTTGGGCCATCGATCGAGGACTTGTTCGTGGTTGATTGGGTCGGCGTCGTGATCGCTCAACCCAAGGGCTGCCAAAGTTCGTCGAGCAATGGTCGGGCCGACTCCCTCGTGGAGTTGCAGGAGCCGGAACCACGCCAGGGCGTCAGAAGGGTTGTCGGCCAGTCTGAATGCTGCCAGCAAATCTTTGACGTGGGCGGACTCGACGAACCGCAAACCCCCATACTTGATGTACGGAATTCGTCGACGCCCAAGCTCAAGTTCGAGCAAATTTGAGTGGTGTGCGGCGCGCACCAACACTGCTTGCTCTCTGAGGGCGATCCCTTCCTCTCTGTGCGCAAGTATCTGCTCGCAGACCGAGGCAACCTGAGCATCCTCGTCGGCACATCTGAGGAGGCGGGGACGCATTCCGGCTTGTGCGTTCGCCGCGTGAAGCACGGCGGAGAATCCCTCTGGAGCTTCAGCAGCGACAGAATTTGCCAGGTCAAGAATTTGTTGGCCAGATCGGTAGTTGGTGCTGAGAATTACAGTTCGCGCTCCCGGAAAGGTTTGTTCGAAATCCAGGATGTGACGCGGTTCAGCAGCTCGGAACGAGTAGACCGCCTGTGCATCGTCTCCGACGATCGTGATTCGTTCGTCGGTTCGGCGCAGCGCCTTCAGAATATCTACTTGCAATCCGTTCACGTCCTGGTATTCATCAACCAATATGTGATCGAACGAATTCGCAAGCCGTGGGCCCAATCGATCGTCAAGGGCGGCGGCCCTCCACAGCAAGAGAAGATCGTCGAAATCAAGCATGCCTCCAGCCCGTTTGCTGGCGACGTAGCCGCGGCAAATCTCGATTATCTGCTCGACAACATCGTTTGCCCACGGCGCCGCTGCCGCGGTTACCGTCGAGATAGACCTCCCAGTGTTTACGGCTCGAGAATAGAGATCGAGGAGAAGTGCCTTGCGTGGGAACCGCTGGCCGGAGGATTGCGCGTAGCAGCCCTCTTCTCGAACGAGGTCGATGACGTCGGCAGCATCAGAAGGGTCGAGTACCGAGAACCCTTCGGGAATACCGAGCGCTTGCGAGTATCTCCGCAGCGTTCGGTGTGCGATGGCGTGAAACGTCCCCCCCATCACGCGGCTGGTCGTCGGTTCGGAGCCTCCGTCCCTTTGTTGTGCGGTCAGCATCACACCAGTCCGATCCAGCATCTGCCGTGCTGCCCTCCGGGTGAAGGTCAACAGGAGAATGCGTTCCGCGGGCGTGCCAGTCGCAAGCAACCATGCGACGCGGGCAGACAGGGCGGTCGTCTTGCCCGTTCCGGCCCCAGCAAGGACCCGCAGCGGCCCCCCTTCATGGCTGACGGCTGCTCGCTGGGCCTCGTTCAGCTGCTCCATCCAGGCGAACATATGTTCGATAGTAGCGGATCGGGGTCCTTCTAATCTCGGGCAATCGGGGAACCCTGCAACGCCTCGCGGCGCTCTGAGAGGCGGTCATATTGCAAGAGGCCCCCAGACGACTATGTCACCGGCTTCGCCGACACCCCAGATCTGGTCCTCCCCTCTCGTCGAGCGTTCGGCCCTCATCCCGAAGGTCTACCTCTGATGTGTGCACCCCGAACGGCCGGACCAAGGTGCAAGTGACCTGACACCTGAGCGTCAAGCGATCGATGACGACCCTGGCGAATGCACCAACACAACGGTCACCGCGTACCCGACGGAAGAATTTTGACGTTCTAAAGGGGCACGACATCTCCCTTGAGCGGGCCGCTCAGGATCGTCCAGCCTCCTCGAGCGACGACACCAGCCGTGAGACACCTCGGTTCGACGAGAGGGGCGTTCAGCGCCTGACCGGCTGGGCTGGCGCGCCAGTGGGAGTCTCCCGATGGCTGTCGTCGCTATTCGACGTCGGCGTAACCATCCCCCAGCTTCCGGCGACCAGGGAGAGCGAGCGCAGACGTGTCTCATAAGAGTGGGCTCGCGTTGAGAGCATGATCTCGTCTGCCCCGGTGCGAACCTGGAGCTCCCGGAGGCCATCGGTGACCATGCCCGGGTCACCGATCAGATGCGTGGACATGGCCTCTTCGACGATCGCCCTCTCGGCTGCCGCAAATGAATAGTGCGCTGCCTCCTCTGGAGAGGGCAGCGGGCCCAATCGTCCCGTCCGCAACTGCAAGATGCTGAGAGCAGTCGAGCCTGATAACCAGCGGGCTTCGGACTCGCTCGGCGCGCAGAGCACGGACGCGGCCACCATGACCCTGGGCTCGGCGTGCAGCACCGATGGGCGAAAGTTCGACCGGTAAGTGGTCAGCGCAGCGTCGAGGAGCTGCGGAGCAAAGTGATACGCGAAGGAGAACGGAAGCCCCAGAACCCCGGCGAGTTGCGCGCTGAAGAGGGAGGAGCCGAGCAACCACACCTGGGGAAGGTACCCATGGCCCGGATTCGCGAGAGTGCGACCCGGACGACCTTCGCCCGGCAGGAGGTAATTGATCAACTCAACGACATCGTCGGGGAACGTGTCGGTCTGCATGTACGGCGAGCGCCGGAGTGCGCGCACCGTCACCTGGTCGGTACCCGGTGCACGCCCCAGCCCGAGGTCGATCCTTCCTGGGTGCAGCGCCTCCAGAGTCCCGAACTGTTCGGCGATGACGAGTGGGGCATGGTTGGGCAACATGACACCGCCTGAGCCCACCCGAAGGGTGGTCGTCGCAGTGGCCAGGTGTGCGATCAGCACTGCGGGCGCGGAGCTCGCCACGGCGGGCATCCCGTGATGCTCCGCCACCCACAGTCGGTGGTAACCGAGTCGCTCCGCCTCCGACGCGATTTCCACGGTCTCACGCAGTGCTTGGGCCGCAGTCGAACCCGTCGCCACTGTGGCGAGGTCGAGCACTGAGAGAGGAACCACGTCGCTTCCAACACGCAGACTCTTCTAATGCTTCCTGAAGCCGATCTCCGGCCTATGGGGAATAGGCCACTCTGCACCGCAACGGGATCCGAACCCGTGTCGCCACTTTGAGAGCGTGGTCGGGGTTGTCCACTCCGTACCATCGAGTGCTGTTTATCCAGGTCAGACTCGTGCACACGTCCAATCTGTCCACCTCGTTCGACCGAATATCGATGGCGGCTGCGACCGGGCGACCCAGGAATCCGAGCTCCTGGACCGGGTGGCGCAGTCCGTCGGCATCGGGCGGGCACTGGTCGTCGCCACCTCCTCGTCCGCGTCGTCGAGGACGCAAACGTCGAGACGATGCCTGCTCAAGTCCAATCCAGCGTGAATTTTCGTGTCTGGGGCCTCCTTTGGTGTTGGTTCCGACGAGAACCCAAACTTCACCGGAGGAGGCCCCCTTCATGACATTCAGTAGGGGCGATAGATGGGACTGCTTTGTTTGGTCATCTGATACAATCGTATTAGTGACACAAATGTATGACCAACCTTCCCCTGCTGCGGCCCTCCTCCAACTCGCTCGGATCAAGAGCGGGCTGAGCCAAACGCAACTCGCCGACCGGGCCGGGGTCCCCGCCACGATGATCTCGGCGTACGAGCGGGATCGACGCCAGCCGACTCTGCCGACGTTGACGCGCTTGCTCGAGGCCGCGGGCTTCGACCTGCAGATGAAACTCGTCCCTCACGATCCCCACGACGAGATCCTTGCCGAACTGGAGTCGAAACGGACTCGCCGAGAGAGGACGCGACTCGACCGTCAACAGGCGGCGTGGAGACGAGCCGCGCCCGTGGCAGACCACCAGCCGGTGACATCGTGACACCGCCGCCTCTTCGAGCCAGCGCAATCATCGAAGTGCTCAACCGTCACGGCATCCGCTATGTCGTCATCGGGGCGTACGCCGCTATCGCGCAGCAAGCTCCAATCCGCGCCACAAGAGACATTGATTTCACTCCTGACATTTCCGCTGACAATCTCAATCGGCTCTCTTCTGCGTTGAAGGAGCTTGGAGCCCATATTCGCACGGAAGAGATGCCGGAAGGCCTGCCGTTTGATCACGATGGGCCATCGCTAGGCGCTTCGGCGGTGTGGAACCTGATCTGTCCCGACGGCGAGTTCGACATCTCCTTTCAGCCGAGCGGCTTCGAAACCGGCTATGTGGAGCTTGAGGCGAAGGCCCATATGGTAAGGGTGGAGTCCGTCGACGTGATGGTGGCCGATGTCGAGGACATCATCCGTTCGAAGGAAGTTGCTGGTCGACCCAAGGACCTCCGGGTGCTTCCGACTCTCTACAGGTTTGTCCGCGACAAGAAGGAGCGCGATCATGCCGACGGCCGTGACGCTGGCCTCGACATTGGCTTGTAATCGAGCCGATGCGGCGATTCAGTCCACCATCAGGTCGCTTCGTCTGGCCACGGTGAATGACGTCGAACTAGGGAACCTCAGCTCGTGATCCTTCGTTGCACCTCCCGTCTACTCGACCTCATTGGAACGAAGCCCATCGCCGCCGTCGAGCCCAACAGTGAGGACTGGTACGGCACCGCCTTCTGGCTAGAAGGCAGAAAATGTGTCCTCCTGCTTCAGGCCGCAACCCTGTATTCGGCACTTGCCCTCGACATCCGAGTGAACGATCTGCGGCCACCGGGCGGGTTCGTGTTCACTCAGGTTGTCCGAGCTCTCGACCGAGATGAACTTCCAAGGGACACTTTCGGCGCCATCGACGCCCATGATGTGGGGCTGGCGAAGACTGTCGACCGCAGTCTCGTCGGTTCAATGAACGACATGGTCCACCTGATTCGACACATCATTGCGTCCATGGGCGGGCTCGCCCGCTGTAGCCCCAGCGAGGTCCACCGCCTTCTGCATGGCACGCCGAACGGTGCTCGTGGCTATGCCACTCCGCTCGAGCTCGTGCGTGCGTCGACAACGCCCCCGGGCTGAGCGGTTGCCGCACTATCCGTAGATCTGTTCGAATTTTGCAGCCCCAACGGGATTCGAACCCGTGTCGCCACCTTGAGAGAGTGGCTCGGTTCGTCCAGGAGCTCCGCCCGGGTCACGTTAGACCTGCTCAAGTCCCCTTAGGCGTCCATGGAAGTTGCCGCTGTCCATCCGATCTCAGTGAATAGATGGACAAAAAGATGGACAAGTTTCCCTGAGCGCCTCCAAGTCAAGGCCTATGACCCCTCAGACTCAATCGTCAGCATCGAGGAGGCTCTGCAGCATGTCGATCAGGTGCTCCAGCTCTTCCTCTGATAGCGCGGTCATGGCCCCAGGCGGGCAGTACAAGATGGCTTCGGCCGTAGCGATGGCGTCGAGCCCGTTTGGTGAAAGTGAGACGAGCTTGCGGCGGCGGTCGTCGGGATGGGGACCACGTTGGACAAGGCCGTGCTCTTCGAGCTTGTCGACGATAAGTGAGATGTACGGGCCTGTCGTCTGATTGAGCTCGGCGAGTTGACGGTGCGTCAATGGTCCGGCGCGCAACTGGAACAGGACCTTGCCCCGCCCGGCCCCAAGGCTAAAACCAAGCGCTTCTGTGAGGTCGCCGTGACGACTGTGCTCATCGACGAACTGCCGCATGAGGGTCCAGGCTTCTCGGGCAGATCTCGCTGGGGTCTTTACGGCCCTCGAGGCGCTGCTGGACTTGGCATTTACCACGGGACCGTCTGCCCGAGGTAGTCGACGTAGTGCAGTCCGGGCTGGCCCCGGAGGCCGTCAATCACCTTGACCACGCCTGGGATGCTTTCTTCGACGGTGAGCCGGGCATTGGGTCCACCTAGGTCGGTCTTGACCCAGCCGGGGGCCATGAGGATCAGGGTTCGTTGCTCGTCACGATGACGGGCGTCGTAGCTGCGCATGTAACTGTTGAGAGCCGCCTTGCTGCCACGGTAGACCTCGTGACCGCCATTGGTGTTGTTGGCGACGCTCCCCTGTCCCGATGACATGACGCCGATGGCACCTGTCGGCTCGACACAGTCCTCGAAGGTTTCAATGACCCGAAGCGGGCTGAGGGCGTTGGTGACCATCACCTTGATGAACTCGTCGGTCGAGGTCTCGGCGACAGTGCCATCCGGCTGGTTGGCTGTACCGGCGTTGTGAAAGAGGAGGTCGAACATCCTGCCGGCCAAGCGGTCGCGCAGTGCGGCGATCTGGAACTGGCTGGTCACGTCGACCATCTCGATCTCGACCTGCGCTGGGTGCCGCTCGGCCAGCTCATGGAGCGCCGTCTTGCCGGTCTCGCGAACGGTGGCAGTGACGTGCCAGCCGCCCTCGACCCACGCCTCTGCCAATGCCAGGCCAAGCCCACGCGAAGCTCCGAAGAGAAGGACTCGTCCGGCGGCACTCGCGGACTGAACTTCAGTTGGGTATTTAGTTACTGTCATGGTAACTGTTATATGTCACATAAGTATCTGTGTCAAACGCCGAGGGGGCTCGGCACGCCGCTCCAGATCTTGTGCTGCTAGGGATCAATCGCAGGGACCAGCTTCGATATGTTCGGCGAGTACGCCATGCGCCGCGCTGCGCCCTCATCCCCTCGACGACGAGGACCGACTTCCGGGTTATGAGACCTAGACCTTCCATCGAACTGGACTGGGTGGACTGATCAAGTCTGTCTGATTCGGCCATCTAGCTGGGGTTATGCGACGACACCCAGGCTGAGCTGGGAACCGGCGACTCACAAAGAATTCTGAATCCGTGGGATTTTTGTGGGATCCCATGGACCTTCGGGCCATTCGTTCGGAACTGAATTACACCTGCCACGGGCGAACTCTGCGCTGCTGATCGGGCCGGTGGTGCAGTCCCAGCCGACGGGGCCTCGTCGATATCGACCAAGAGAGCGTCGATGTGGAGCCGCGATGGGTTGAGGATATGGAGGATGGTGAAGATCACGTCGTCGCCTCCGCTCTGGTCACTCCGCTCCCCCGACTCTGTAAATGTCGTCCAGCGCGACGATCGCGAAGGTTCCCTTATGTTCGGGCCCGGCCAGGGCATTTCCGCTCCCGACGGTGGCTGGATTCAGGGGGAAGCCAATTGGGTTCAACCTCGGAACTTCTTTTGAGTAGAAGTACAGAGGATGACCGTTGTAGGCGAGCTGCGTTCCGCCATCAGAGCGCCTGAAGGTCCCCAGAGTGCGCAGCGGCAGGCCCGAGACGTGCGGTGCTTCCGAAGAAAGCACAGGGGGCCACTCAAGGGAGCATGCACCGGAACAGTTGCTGTGATCCTTGGTGTCGGCGCTGTAGGTGTACACGATGACGGGGATATTGAAGACGCCCTGGAACATGTCGGCCGCCAGTTCGGAGCCGCCGGTCGGCCGCGCCTGTGCGGTCAGCGTGATCGATCCCGTGACCTCGGATCCGTTCTTCGGTGAGACAAGCGCCCATAGCCCATGCCACGGAAGAAGCGGCAGGACAGTCTCGACGAAGTTGACGCCGGTGAATTGGTGGGGATGGTCGTCGAAGAGGTAGAGCAGTTTTCCGGCATACGTCACCTGCTCTTCATTGAGTTCTTTGCGATAGACGGTACCGAGGAGCTTCGGGTTCACGCCCTTGGCTGCTACGGGCTTTCCGACAGTGCTCACGATGGGCCAGTCAGCGTTCGAGTCGGTCTCAGAACCGGCACACGTCATCGGGTGGCCCGCGACCGTTACGACCGTGGTGGCGTTGCAAGCGCTGACCGAGTTTCGGTCGAACTGATACACCGAGTAATCGGCGAATTCGCCCGATCCCACCTCGAGCACCTCGCCGTAGGGGCTTGATTCCGCTGCGATGATCGTACCGGCACCCTCCGATCTGGTGGCAGCCGCGGGGGCCGACACGACGAGGCCGAAGAGCCCCGCCATGACGGCCACTGCGATCACCATCCTCGGCGCAAATCTCAGGGCTGGGGTCTTGGGCTGGGCGACCACGGTCGGGACGGACCGGCCGGATTCCCCCTCCGGATTGGTGTCGAGTTGCACGTGCACGCTGAGCAGGTCGGCGCCGCCCACGCGCACATTGATCGCGTTCAGTGCGCGCAGCGGATGCCAGGCGATTATGCGCCGTTGGCGTGCGAGCGGATCATCGTGGGGACACACGGTGGCGATGCCGCGCACCCAGCGGTAGCGCAGTCCGATGCGCAGCCGCACCCGGACATGGGGGTCGTGCTGGATGTTGCGCACGTAGCCGGCGCGGGTGCCATGCTCGGCGATAATCCAGAACGAATCGCCCTTGCGGCCATTGCCGACTGGGACCCTGCGGGTCTTCCCAGAGAGATGACCCCGAGTTTCCAAGATCGCCAACCCGAACGGGTTGACGCCGACCGCGAGGAGCAGCCGCATCAACGGGTTGATGGTGTAGCGCTGCACCGTCCGGATGAGCAGCACCTTGGCGCGGCGGCTGCAGATGGTGAGCAGGAGCAGGCCTAGGTAAATGCCGCTCTGCACCAGGGCGGAAAGGAGGCTGGACCTGGGTATGACTGCGTACGGCCCCCACACCAGGGCGGTGGCCGCGAGCGTTCCGGCGATCAGCCCGCGCGGCACGCTGAAACGTCGCCGGCGGGGGGCGGTGGTCGTCTTGCGGGTCGGGGGCGGGCGGTGGAGAGGCATGGTGGGCTCCTTCAGGTGCGGGGTGGGTGCCGGGCACGCTTTTATGACACAGCGATATTAATATAGCTATGCTAATATAGTGATTATTAGTACGTCAATGCTAAATTGAGATCATGCCCAAAGACGTCGACCACCCCGCCCGCCGCCGGGAGCTCGCGGACGCAGCCTGCCGCGTGATCGCGCGTAATGGGCTCTCTGGGACCACACTGGCCCATGTGGCAGAGGAATCGGGCTGGTCGATCGGTTCCATCCGGTACTACTTTCCGAACAAGGACGAGTTGCTCGCCTCGGCACTTTGGCGGGTGGGCGAACGCGTCGATGAGCGGATCGAGCGCCGCACCGCCGGGGGAAGGACGATGAACGACCTACGACTCGCCGCCACCGAACTGCTCCCGCTAGACGGCAGCAGGCGCGAGGACGCCCTGGTCCATCTGGCCTTCCTGGCGCAGGCGGCGGTCGTGCCCGCGTTGGCCGACGCGTCCGAGGGAGCAGCGCAGCGGCTTCAGGAGCCGCTCGCCGAGCGGATCGCCCATCTGGTGGAGGCAGGCGAGTTACCGGCGCACCTTGTCCCTGAGCATGAGGCGGCGCGCCTTCGGGTGTTACTCGACGGGCTGCGCCTGCAGCTCGTTACCACTCCCCGGCAGACCACGACCGCGTGGGCGCTGGCGGTACTGGATGACCACCTCACTACGCTTGCCGCTTCGTCGGCTCCGGCGCGAGGTCGCCAGAACTCCACCTGCCGGGCGGCGGCGCTGACGGCGTCTGCGCCACGAGCGACCGTCTACCGCCGGCACCCATCTAGCGCCAGTCCCTTCACTTGCGCGGGCGTCGGGTGGGCGCCGTTTCCAAACGCAGCTCCACGTGGCGAAAATACTCTAACGTGCTTATTCCTGAGCTCTCACTTGCTTAGAAGCGGGCATTTGATCTCCTGCTGAGTCATATCGCCTCGCGCACGGTTTCGCTGACCGGGCTTGGACGCAACCGCCGAAGGCCTCGCATCTTCTACCGCGTCGCTTGGTCGTCTCGTCCGACCGAAGGCCGTGATGAGGATCGTCTCCGGCAGGATCAAGCCGGTTGGAGCTAACGCGAGTATCAGGCCGTGGACCCTCTCGTAGCTACAACCAGTCGTTGAGCTGAGACAAATCGTCACCGTCGATGCCCGCGGCACGCGTCGCGCGCTGCTCCGTCAGCGAATCAGACCGGCAACCTGACCAGAGCCGGTGGGGTCCCTCGCCCTGGATCACCACGATGGTCGCAGCCTTCCCGGTCGGGCCACCGTCCTCAAAACGTCTCCGAAAAGGTCGAAGTCTGGCGCATCCAGCTCAGATTTCCATCGATCGACGGTCTCAACAGCGGCCGCTTGTGCTGCCTCGGTGCACGCCCATCCGCGCTCAGTGAGCAAGAGCAGTTGCGCACGGGCATCGGACGAGTCCGGTTGCCGGGTGACATAGCCCAGTGTGATCAGTTGACCGACGAGCTGCGCCGCAGCTTGTTTGGTCACCCCGAGGTGCTCTGCGACGTCGGCCGTGCGCGCATCACCGGCACTGATCCGCACGAACGCGAACCCATGGGCGGGACGAACATCGCTGAACCCGCGACGAGCAAGGCCCTCCTGCACCCCGTCAACGAGCTTGCTGGCCAGGCGCAGAACAGCCTCGGCCGTTTCCCAACTCTCTTCTGTCATGCCCACATCTTGACATCTTTTGGACAGTCTGCTTGTCTATTAAGACAACCAGACTGTCTATATGGGGGTTGACGTGCCCATCATCAGCTCAAGCGACGCCACCGCGTTCGAGACCCACGGCTCCCGCTTCCACTCCTACGTCGCGCCGTCCCGGGGCAGCGATCAGCTCTGCGCCTGGCGACTCGAGGTTCCGCCCGGACTCGAAGGAGTTGCCCACCGACCAAATCGCGAAGAGGTCCTGCTCGTCCTCGCCGGTGATTTGTGCCTGACCCTCGACGGAGTGCGGTCCACACTCCACGAAGGCGACGTGGCCCTCGTCGTGGCAGACAGCGAACTGCAAGTCGACGCAGGAGCTGCAGGCGCGAGCGTGTGGGTCACGACCACCTCCGGATTCGAAGCGGTCACCAGCGATGGAACCCGGATCACGCCCCCCTGGGCTCAGTAACGCGACCGCTCGAAGTTGCTCGGATTCACTCGATCACCATGAAGACCGAGCAAGGCTGTGGAAACTCCTCGGTGGTTTCGACAGTCGAGACGCGGGCGAACAGAGGACCGCTGTGACACCGGCCGATGACCTGATCGACCCTCTCGAGAGGTCCCTGCAGAATCGCCTCGACGCACCCGTCGTCGCGATTGCGCACTTCACCAACAAGGCCAGCCGTGCGGGCTTTGCGCCCGAGCCAGGCTCGGTAGCCCACTCCCTGCACTCGGCCAGAGATCACTAGACGACGGCGCACCACAGAGGAGTTGGGCTTCATGGGCTCGGCGGCACGCGTCATGATTCCGTGGTCTCCGGATCGGGCATCGTCGAGTCGATGATCGAATGCAGCGCGCGGAGGTAGTGCGCGACGTCGACGTTGGGGTCGAGGGACTGCTGCAAGATGAACCCTTGGAACAGCGACAGGTACACGCGAGTGAGGGCCTCAGGATCCAAGTCGTCCTTGAGACTGCCCTCGAGCTGGGCGCGGCGCAGGTGCTCGACCAACAAGAGGCGCTGGTCCGCACCTCGCAGAACGATCTCACGGATCTCTTGTGGTTCACTGCCTCGGCCCATACCTGCACGCCGATACGGCGCCGCATCTGCTCTTTTGGATCTGTCAACCAGACGAAATAGAGGTCGGCGAGGTGGTGCAAACCCGACCGGAGATCGGAGCCCTGCATCGCCTCTTCGATGAGTTCGGCCTCTTTGGCGTGGCGCGACTCGGCAATCGCCTCGACGATGTCCTCCTTTGAGGAGAAGTAGCGGTAGACCGCTCCTGCGCTCATCCCGGACTCCTCGAAGATGTCCTGCATGGACGCGCCGTGGAAACCATCGCGGTCGAAGCAGGCGAGTGCGGCATCGAGAATCTGCTGACGACGAGCGGCGAGGTGTGCCTCGGAAACCTTAGGCATACCGGCCTCAGATCTTGCCCAGCGCGTCAGGGCCGATGTCGGCGAGGCTGCCGTAGCCCGCCAGCGTGCAGGTCAGATCGAGATCGCAAAGGAAGCTACGTAGGACGTGGGACACTCCTCGTTCGCCGGCGAGTGCGAGGCCCCACAGGTAGGGGCGCCCGAGCAATACCGCTCGGGCCCCGAGGGCGAGGGCTTTGAATGCGTCAGATCCGGTGCGGATCCCACTGTCGAAAAGAAGAGGGACTCGCTCCGCAACGGCGGCCGCCACTTCGGGCAGCGCGTCGAGTGCGGCAATAGCGCCGTCGACCTGGCGTCCGCCGTGATTCGACACCACGATGCCGTCGATGCCTTGATCGAGAGCCGCCCGGGCGTCTTCTGGTGCGGTAATGCCCTTGACGATGATGGGCAGGGCCGTCATCTCGCGCAGCGTCGCAATGTCGTTCCACGTCAGGGAGAGATCCGCGAAGACTCCGGCGAAGTGGAGAAGGGCGGCCGGGAGATCCTTTTCCGGGGGGCCGCAAGACCCGCTCGAAAGACCGGGTCGCTGAAGTAGTTCGCCATCGGGCCGCCCAAGAACGGCAGGTACTTGAGCGCGAGATCACGAGTCCTCCAACCCACCAAAGCATTGTCCAAGGTGACGACGATGGCGCTGTAGCCGGCCGCCTCGGCCCGCGACAGGAAGCTCGCCGCGAGTTCAGGATCCTTGGGCCAGTAGAGCTGGAACCAGCGGGGGCCTCCCCCATGGCCTCGGCGACGTCTTCGAGCGCCACAGACGAGACCGAGCTCAGGATCAGCGGGACCCCGCAGTCTGCTGCCGCGGTCGCAGTCGCCAGCTCACCATCGGGATGCACGATGGATTGGACGCCGACGGGCGCCACCAACACTGGCGCGTCGAATCGCGTTCCGAAGAGCTCCCCGGACAAGTCTCGCTGCGCGACGTCTCTCAGCATCCTTGGGATAATCCGCCAGCGTCGGAACGAAGCGGCGTTCTCTCGCATCGTGTCTTCGGAAGATGCCCCACTGGCGACGTAGCTGTATGCCTGTGGAGACAGGAGCGACTCGGGCCCGCTCTTCGAGCTCGGTCGCTGAAAAGGGCAGGTCGCAGCGGTCTTCGGCGAGGTAGATCTCGTATTGGAAGTCTGAATAGGTGGACACGAAGGCGAACTATACCATAAAAAACGAGGGCTCGTTCTATATATACCGGTGAGATCAATGGTTGAGTGTCCCCTGCTTGTTCCGATCGCATCATTCGCACTTGGCCGCGGCTGTACTCGGCCGCAGTTGGTTCCCGTTCGATCCAATCGCCGGACTATCCGGGAGGTGACGCCAGGCCATGGTCGTAGGCGTAGCGGACAGCTTCGGCCCGGCTGCGGACATGGATCTTGGCAAAGAGGTGATTGATATGGCTCTTTACCGTCACTTCTGAGATGAACATCTCCGCCGCAATCTCGGCGTTGGTGTGTCCGGCGGCGATGCCACGTAAAACGTCGGCCTCTCGTGGCGTCAGGTCATCTGGCAGCGATGTGGGCTCGGACGTTACGGGCGGGGAGGGCGTGCCCGCCGGTGATGCTGCCCGCAGGAGACTGGCCCGGACGCTCGGGTCGAGGACTGCTTGCCCTGCCGCGGCCGAACGCACCGCCAGAGCAATCTGGTCCCGCCCGGCATCTTTGGTAAGAAAGCCCAGAGCACCGGCTTCGAGTGCGGCCAGCACGCTGCTGTCGTCAGCGAATGTGGTGAGAACCACCACCTTGACGTCGGGCAATTCGGTCGCCAATCGTTGGGTGGCCACCACGCCGTCCACGTTAGGCATGCGCAGGTCCATCAGGACCACATCGGGGGAGATGCGGTGGGCGAGCTCGACCGCTTCCTCGCCGTCCGCCGCCAAGCCCACGACCTCAAGGCCAGGCTCGGCGTCGAGCAAGGTGGCCAGAGCCTCGCGTACCGCCCGTTGGTCATCCGCCACCACGATCCGGAGCGCCGGTGCGTCATCGCTCACCGAGTATCCCCTTCGGCAGGCAGTCGCAGCATCACTAGCCAGCCATCGCCGTCCGGACCCGCGGTCAAGGTGCCGCCGAGCAGCTCTGCCCGTTCCCGCAGTCCCTCGATCCCGTAGCCGCCACCCATCTGCGCCAGTGACCCCGGCGCGGCATTGCGATCGCCCCCGGCATCGGACACCGTCAACACGACCTCGTCCGGCCGAAAGTCGAGATGCACCTTGGCGACCGATCCAGGCGCATGTTTCGCCGCATTGGTGAGACCTTCTTGAGCGGTACGTCGTAGCGCCACCGCGCCCTTGGCCGATAATTCAGTCGGGGCTCCGGTGATCTCAAGACTGCCGCCCGGCGCGGCATCGACCAGCTGCCGTAGCCCTTCAATAAGGGGAGGCGAATCACTGCGCAACGTCCCGACAGCCTGCCTGGCTTCGTCGAGGCCTCCGACTGCCAGTGCTCGGGCCCGGGCTAGGAGCTGGGTGGCGCGAGCGCGATCCGAGTTGCTCGGTGCCGAGTACAGCAGCCAGGGCGTCGAGCTGGAGGATCAATGCACCCAGGCTGTGGGCCAGGATGTCGTGGATTTCCCGGGCCGCATTGGCCCGCTCGGCCAGGGCGGCGGCCAGGGCGTGCTCTTCGCGAGCCCGCTCGGCATCGGCCAGTCGTAATTCCGCCTCCTCAGCCCGCAGCACATATTGCTTCCGGCCCGCCGCGGCTAGGAAGCCCACCACGGCCACCACTCCTACCGTCATATTGCCTGTTCCCTGACCGGAGATCAGGACGCTGAGGGCGGTGATCAGTACAGCCAGAGCCGTCACCGCGCCCCCCGTACCGAAGCTGAAATTGGCGCCCGCACTGAGCCCGACAAAGACCATCAGAATGGCCGTACCCACCGTCGGGTCGAAACCGGCCAGCACGCTGCAACTCGCTGCGCCCGCCACGATGAACGGAAGCGCCAACCTTCCCGTCGCCTGCAGGGTGATCACCAGCTGGGTAATGGCAGCAATGATCAGGCTGATCAGGATCACCAGCCCGTGGCCAGACAACGAGACGTGAGGTTGACCAATGAACGTCGTGGCGACGATGACCGCCAACGCGACAAGTCGCACCGCTCGGGCGGCGCGACTGTCGTAGAGGAACAAGGGATTGGCCCCCTGGGTCTTGCTCACCGGATCGGTGGCCGGCGGGTGGGCCGCTCGGCTTGCTGCACCGGCCCACGGTACTGGGGCTCTGGGGCTCCACCCGTGGTGAGCGACTGCGCCCGCACCCAGATGATGGCAGCCTCACCGAGGAGCGTGAGTCCGAGACTAAGCAGAATGGAACCGGTCAAGGCTGTCTTGGTGCCCCCGGCGGCAACGCCACTGACATCGAACACCAGCTTCAAGAGCACGTTGACGACGAGGATCACCACTGAGCCAGCGGTCCACGCCATGTAGGGGGCACCGTTGACTATCGACAACCGGTCTAAACGGCCTCGAAGAGCGCCGAGACCCAGCGACAGTGCGCTCCCGGCGACAATCACGCCGATGGCGATGGCGTTCGCCTTGGCGTGGGAGATGTTCTCCAGGCCAATGGCACCCACGATGACCGGGAGCACAAACAGTTTCTTGGGGTCCGGCACCGCTTCGCCCCGCAGGCGACGGAAGAGGATGAAGCCGATGATGGCGAGGTAAATGGCGATGGCAGTGAAGGTCATCTCAGACCGCCAGCTCGTCAGCGGAATGGCGGCCCGCCTGGTTCCGGCCGACGGCGAGGCGAACGCTGCGGGCGACGGACATGGCGACGGCCATGAAGATCAGAGCGTCGGTCAGCGCATTCAAGGAGATCCCGTTGGTGATCATCCAGTGGGTCAGCTGCGCGGTGTACCAGTGGTTGGCACCATAGGTAAAGAGGAGCCGGGATCCGATGATGAACACCCAGAAGGCCGCGTAAGCGGCACCAGCGCTGCTCACGCACTTCTGCGACATGTCGTCGAAGCTGACCTTCATGAGACCACTGGCGGCGACCACGCCAAGGAGCACACCAAGGCCGGCGAGCACGAACTCGAGGATCTCGCCGTTGCCGGTTGTGGCCGGGTGAACGATGAAGAGCGGGATGAGGCCAGCTGCGAGGAGCACTGGCCGGAGTATGCGGAAGGTGCTGACCTTCCTGCGTCCGAGGTCTGCTTCAAGCACTGCGACCAGGACCGCAAGATTCACAATAAGAACGTCTCTTGGCATGGCAACCACTTCCTCTGGGGACACCTCCACCGTCACATTTCGGGCTACAGAAGGGATCGGCCCCAGGGTGGCTCCATGGGTGGAACTCGAGGCGCCACGTCTCCACCCGAGGGTGGAAGCGACGCGCGGTGTCGGGGCGGAGCAGGGGCCGTCGGTCCCTTCGGCGACATTGACCATCAGAACGTGGGTTTGCAGCTGGGGATGGCCTGCCCTTGAGGTGCGGCGCAGGAAGGCCCTCGACGGGCGATCCGAAATCGCCGTCGGATCAACAGACCACCAAGTCGAGCCGAAGGCCCGACCGCCCGCCGAGGCGGCGGCGCAGCCGCCGCTGACGGCGAGGGCGGCTTGAAACAGTACAGAAGAACGCGGACATGGGGGGTCTGATCAGGGTGAATGTCTGACTCTGTTTTGTGCTCGGTGGTGCTGGCTGTGTTGCCCTGCTTCTCGATGTTGCTCGTTGTCCTCTCGTCCTCTTGAGCGCTTTGCGGGCTTCGGTCCTCCCGTTGGAAAGGTTGGTGTTGCGCGTGCGCACTGGCGATGATCACCCCGGTTTCAGAGCGACGTATTCGGACCTCTGACCTCGATGTTGTTCGGTTTGGCGGTTTCCAGCGGCTCTTAGAGATAGGGAAGGAAAATCCTTCTGGCAAGGAGTCAGCGATGGAAACCACGACGAAGGCCCTTGATGAAACAAGTGGCAACCGCCTCGTCTTCACAGTCGCCGAGGCGGCCCTCCTTCTCGGCATCTCTCGAGCCTTCGCCTACGAGTTGGTCGCTCGAGGCGAGATCCCCGTCATCAGACTCGGGCGCCGGCGCCTGGTTCCGAGGCTCGCCCTGCTCGAGCTGGTGCGCCGGGGGGGCCAAGACGACACGGGGGGCGACGGCCACTGATCGACCCGATCGGGCACGGTCCTCGTGCTCGAAGCACGATAAACCCCGATCTCGATGTCCCACAGCGACGTCCACACGGATGTCCACAGCTCAGGTCAGCGCCGTGTAACCCGTCGATCGGCGAGCTGGCGCACGGAGGCGCCAGAGCAGTCAAAGTCGGCGAAGCCGAGGCGCTCGACCTGTCGGGCGCCGGACCTTGACGGCTCGAACGGAAGTGGATGGACAAAATCGAAAAGGTCGGCCCTCGGCCCGGCCTGGAAGCGCCTTTCCCCGGGTTTGGCACTTTCCAGTCGCCCCGGCAAGGTCCTGGCCCACCCAACGGGGCGGCTCTGCACTGCGGTGCAAGTGTGTGTATCAAAATCCGCTCGTTCGAAACCGACGCCTCAGCCTGCGCATGGACTGGACCCTGAGGGGGAGTCCCGCCCGGATCAACCCGGAACGGGACTCCCAGCCTCAGAACGGCCACTCGGCGTCGCGACCCGCCTCCAGCACCGCCATGGCGGTGAAGGTGGCGTCCGTGAAGCCGCCCAGCGTGTACCGACCCCGCTCGCCCGCCGGCAGCGCCGAGGGGCGGTAGCCGGCCAGGTTGAACGTGTAGATCAGCGGCACGTCGTCGAGCCGGACGTGGCCCGAGTCGTGCTGCTGGTCGTCGGTGAACAGCACCGCCCGGCGGTGGCGCTTCGGGTTGAAGTGGCGGGCGATGGCCGTGTGGCCGTAGGTGGCGTGACCCACCGAGCCGATGAGGCCCACGACCTTCCGAACGCCGGCCAGCACCGACGTGCCGGCCAGACCCCCGACGCGGGCGTTGTCCACGCCGTAGATCACGACGTCGACGTCCCGACCCGCCTTGGCCGTGGCCATCGCCATCACGGCGGCGACCTCGACCCGGGCCATCGTCGAGCGACCCGACACAGGGCCCTGCATCGAGCCCGACGTGTCGATCACGACCAGCGTGCCGTCGAGCGACGGGACGTTGGCGGTGGTGAGCTCGAGGGTCCGGCCGAGCGCCCGCTTCCAGTTGTCCGACGGCGCGTGCTTGTACGCCGCCCACACCTGGTACGGGAACAGGCGAGCCTTGGCCACCTCGGCCGGATCGACGATCTTGGCAATGGCAGCCTCAACGGCGGTCTCCGAAATGCCGGCCTGGTCGAAGTTGCGCAGGTTGCGCACCAACGCCATGACACCCATCGCCGGGATCACGGCCTCCCACGCCTCGGCGTCCATGCCGCCCGGCAGCCAGCCCGAGAGCCGCTCCCACGAGAAGCCAGCCAGCGCCAGCGCCGCGGCACCGCGCGCACGCAGCGCCACCCGGCGCTCGTCGATCGGAACGGCGTCCAGCTCGGCCGCGGCCGCCAGGACCGGAAGCTCCGCACCTGCTACCGCGTCGTCTTGGTGGCGCCGGTCCAGCAGGTAGCGGAACAGTGCCGACTGGGCGGCGTCCTTCGGCTCGGGGTGGGCCAGCTCGATGACGTCGGCCATGCGCAGCCGCCGCGTCAGGCCGTCGTAGCGCAGCGCGGCGCGCTCGGTGTAGAGGCGGCGCACGGCGTCGGCCACTCCGCGCTTGACCGGCATCGGCAGGCGGCGACCGTACGCGGTCATCCAGTAGCCGAGGAGCTCGGCTGGCTCGTCGGCACGCTGCAGGGCGCGCGCGATCACCGACCGGCCGCCGGCACCGCCGGCGGCCACGTACTCGGCCGCCATCACGGCAGCCGCCGAGCGCATGAGCATCGACTGGCGCAGGTACTGGGCCAGACCGACACGACCGGCCTCCGGGTCCGCACCGGCGATGAACGTCGGGTTGGTCTGGGTCGCCTGGTGCACGAGCGCGGCGAAGCGGGCATCCCGGTCGGCGGCGCGCTCGTAGAAGGTGTCCTCGCCCACCATGTTGGTGGCGGCGAGCAGGAACAGGTCCGACTCCGCGTCGCGGACGACACCGAGGCCACCCTCGTAGGTGGATATCCGCGTGGTGATGGTCCGCACCGAGGCCGCCGGGTTGGCGCGCAGCGGGCGCTTCTTGATGCCAGAGAACTTGGTCATATCGTCTGTCCCCTTTCGGAGCGTGTGTGATGTGTTTGTCGTGAGAAAAGCCGGTCAGTGAACCCGGCGAACGAGGCCATTTGCCGATTCGAACGGCGAGGCTCGTGAGCCCTTAACCGAAGGAGCCCCGTTCTGCGCATCTGACCGGGAAGGTCCGGTCAGAGAACCGGGTGGACGAGGGTGCCGATTCGAACGGCTGAGCCGACGGCGGACCGCACGACCCCTTTGCCAGAAGAATTCCCATCCTTCGCATCTGACCGAAATGGTCCCGCCCGAGAACCAACGTCTATCGAGGGAGCAGTTGTCACATGCAAAGTGAAGTACCCCCGACCTTCGCAACGGGCCGGCAGATCGGTTCGGCCTGAGGACCAAAGCGGACGAGGACACATGTCTGACGCTCTGCCGTTGAGCTACAGCGGGTGGTACACCCGCAGGCGGGATTCGAACCCGCAGCCTCCAGATCCGGAGAAGGAACCCCGGCCTGCGCAGCAGGCCGAACCGATCAGTGAAGAGATCGCCAACGCGATGGAGCCGGTGGAGAGAGTCGAACTCTCGGACTCCTGATTACGAAGCAGGCGCTCGGCCACCCAAGCAGCACCGGCATGGTCGCAGCACCTGGAGTCGAACCAGGATCGGACGGCGTATGAAACCGTCAGGGTCGCCGTCCCCTCCTGCTGCGAAAGGACCAAAGTCCCAGGGGTGACCGAGCGGATTCGAACCGCCGATCTCCAGGGCCACGACCTGGCGTCCATTCCGTCTGGACCGCGGTCACCATGTGCGGCGCTCAAACTCATTGGCGCCGTTGATGCGTAGGCCTCCCGGGAATCGGACCCGGTCCTCCCGCCATATCAGGGCGGTGCCGTCCCAGCTGGCTCGAGGCCTGTGGTGAACGTGGGAGGTGCCGACCCTCCTGCCGTCGCTTTGTAAGAGCGCCGCTCTGCCGTTGAGCTACACGTCCTCGTGGTGGTCCCGGGCGTGCTCGCACCGCCCCTCCCGGTTTCGACCCGGCGCTCTGCTCTCTGAGCTTCAGGACCGTGGGTGCGGCCGGGGAGTGTCGAGCTCCCATCTGCGCCGTGGCGGGGCGCCGTCGTTCCGTTGGACTACGACCGCAATACTCGGCACCGTTGTCGGTGTCGCTGGCTGCGAAGGAAGGACTCGAACCTCCGGCGTCGATGGTTAACGGCCACCCGCTCTACCCGCTGAGCTACTTCGCACTGTGCGCACTGGATCACGTCATGCTCCGGGGGGTCGCATGCCGGCTTTCCTCGTGGTGTTGTCCACCGCAGGCCCATGACCTACAGGACGGACCGGGGTGCGCGACTCCGGCCGCTGGTGACCCGTGCAGGACTCGAACCTGCGCTGGCTGCGTGAGAAGCAGCCGTCCTGCCGCTAGACGAACGGGCCGTACGTGTTGCTGTGCGGAAGGCGGAGGGTTCGAACCCCGAGGCCTCTCGACCTCCACCAATTTTCGAAACTGGGCGCCGGCCACTCCGGCAGCACCTTCCAAAACCACTGTGGTCTCGCCGGTCCGATTCGAACGGACGACCCTTGCCTTCGGAGGGCAGCGCTCTGTTCCGCTGAGCTACGGCGAGTTGGCACCCGAGGCCAGATTCAAACTGACGACTGGAGCTTCGCATGCCCCTGTGTTGTTCACTACACCACCCGGGTCTGACAGCAGCGGGACGCACCGCGGGGCGACGTGTACGGGACTCGAACCCGTACCTCCCGGATTGACGGTCCGGTGCTCTTCCGTCGAGCTCACGCGCCAGGTGGGACCCGATGTCCCTGAGTCGGGCTGGCCGGAATCGAACCGGCGGCCTCGGCGCCCCGAACGCCGCGCGCTTCCAGCCTGCGCTACAGCCCGTTGTGACAGCTGGGAAGGGAGGGGACGATCCCCAGCCTCCTGGTTCAGAGCCAGGTGTGCTTCCAGCTACACCACTCCCGAATGGTGCGTCCCCGGAGGGTCGAACTCCGATCCGCGGGGTAAGAGCCCGCTTGGTTACCAGTTACCGCAGAGACGCAGAGGGGGCGAGAGCCCGGCCCGCTCGTGCGAGCGACGGCGCTGAACGCCGGCCGCCGGGTCGGGGCCGAGGGGGGCGTCGGCACCGACGAGTGGGTCGGCGGTCGACCGGGCTCTCGCCAGAGTACGGACGGAGAGAGTCGAACTCTCATGGACCGGGTCCGCCGGCTTCTGAGGCCGGTGCGTCTAGCAATTCCGCCACGTCCGCAAAGTGCGCCAGACTCCGCGACCAACTCAAAAAGGCAGTCGGTCGGCTGGCGCAGTGGACCCAGACGGACTCGAACCGTCTTCGTCCTCCTTGCGGGGGAGGTGCACTGCCACTTGTGCGTTGGGCCCATGAGTCCGCGGGGCAGGAGTCGAACCTGCCTTGCAAAAGCGCCTGGGTTACGGCCAGGTGCCGTCCCACAACGGCAGCCCGCGGATGGGGACCGATCAGCAGCCGCGATGTGGCGTACCACGCGACCATCGATCCCACTGCTGGCGATCTCTTCAATTGTCAAGGAGCTATTTGGGCGCGACGAACCAAGCCTTTTGCGCAAATGGAATCCGTCGCACTCGCAGGGGCGCCAGGGAGTCGAACCCCGTCTTCGGCGGGTTTGGAAGCCCCCCGGCTACCGGTGCCTCGCCCCTCTGTCGTGCTGTTCTGGTGTTGTGTCGGTCCGGAAACCAAAAGAGCCGCCTCCGTGTGGAGGCGGCTCTCGAACGGTCACAGACCTTAGAAGGTCCTGTTCATCCGTTCGAAAGCGCCTCCTTGGAAAGGAGGTCAAAGCACATCGCTTGCTCGACGCCGGCGTGCGATGTGACGCGCGACGTCGACAGGGCGACCTGCCCTTCGATCCACCGGTGATTCCGGCCCGATGTCGCGTGGTTGTACCGCATAGAGCGTGAGTATACGGAACCACGCGTCATATGTGAATGGCCATTGAACGTCTTTCAACAATCGTGCAGCAGCGATCATCAATCCAATGAATGTATGTGTGCAGTGCCTTTAGCTGTGTGCGACACGCACGAATGGGTTCTGTCGTGATCACGCGACACTTTCGTCTCGATCGACCATCGAACGCGACCCTTCACCCCGAATTCAGCCGATCAGTTTCGATCCTTCGTCGCGCCCATGGCGTCTCGTATACTTCGCCCAGAGCGGCTGCGGCCTCGCCGTCCGCCTCTGGGACAAAGTGGGCGTAGACGTTGAGCGTCGTCGCCGGGTTGCGGTGCCCGAGTCGGCCGGCGACCGTCCGTACGTCGATGCCGGCGGTCGAGGAGCCGGGTCGCCACGTAGTGGCGGAGGTCGTGCAGGCGAACGTCGCTGACGCCAGCGTCGTCAGCAGAGGATCGCGGAAAGCGCGAGCTCGTCGAGTCCGGCCGCCACGGGGTGCGATCCGTCCGACCGCATCGGCTGAAGACGAAGGAGTCCGTGCGTGAGCGCCGGACCTGCGGCCGTGGCGTTGGCCTCGGACCCGATGCCTGTGGTCCGGCAGGGCCGCCACGGTGTCCTGCGTCGAGCGTGACCCGGCGGCTCTGATGCGTCTTCGTGCCCTGCTCGATGAGGTGGCCGTCGGCCTGGACGATGCCACGCTCGATCCTCAGGCGTGCCGCGGTCGAGGTTGAGGTCCCCCCAGCGCAGCGCGATGAGCTCGCCCCGGCGGGCACCTGTCGACGCCGCCAGCAGGATGAAGGTGGCCAGCGCGGGGTCTCGTCTCCTGAGCGAGCGAAACAGGCGCACGAGCTCTTCAGGTGTCGGCGGCGTCAGCTCCTTCACTGGCACCCGCGGTGGCGAGGCGTCGATGGCCGGGTTGTGGGAGATCCAACCCCAGCGGACGCCCTCGGGTCAGCGCCCGCCGGATGATCCCGTGCACCCTCCTGATCGTCGCCGGTGAGTACGGGCGGCGTCCGGCCGCCGTGTTTCGAGAAGTTGTCGGTAGAATGATCGAGATCGGCCGGGGTCGAGCTTGGCCACCGAGATCGACCCGAGCGCCGGGATGATGGCCGTCTCGATGTACCGCCGGGTCGTGCTCGACGGTGCGGCGGCGAGAAGCTCGGCGTGCGTGCTCGAGCCATTCACGGCAGTAGGTCTTCGAAGGTGCCCTTCTCGGCCGCTCTGCGGCGTCGAGCCGGTCGGCTTCGACGATCAGCGCGGCGAGCGCCTTGGACGCCTCGCGTTTGGTGCCGCGGAAGGTGCGGTCGACGTAGCGCTTGCGACCGTTCAGCGGGTCACGCCCGGCGTGGACCCGCAGCTGCCAGGAGTCCTTGCCCCGCTGCCGCATCGAACCTGCCATCGCTGTCCTCTGTCCGCTCTGCCGTCCGTCCGTTGCGGCCACAATGTACGCGAACGGATGGACAGAAGGATGGACAACTCGTCGGACACCGAGTTACCGGTCGCCCAGATTACTGCCTTTTGAACTGGAGTTTCTTGAGCAGCCCCAACGGGATTCGAACCCGTGTCGCCACCTTGAGAGGGTGGTGTCCTAGGCCTCTAGACGATGGGGCCGAGCGGTGGTCTCCGGCGCAAGTCCGGAGCACGCCGGTGCTCGGGGGGAAGGACTCGAACCCTCAATAACTGGACCAGAACCAGTCGTGTTGCCGATTACACCACCCCCGAATGGATGGATGTTCAGATTAGCCGAGCGCCTCGGCGGGGCCGGGCGGCGATGGCCCATCCGGGCGGGGCGCGTTGTATCGCCACCTCCCCGGTGCAAGGATGCTGCGCTCCGGGATCCCCCGGGGACGTGACACTTCGGAGGTCCGGGGCATGCAGCGGAGATGGCCGGCCGCAGCGATCCCGGGCGCACTGGCCGTCGGGACCCTCGTGGCAGTGCTGCCCGGTCAGGTCGCCGGCGCCTCGGCCGTCGTGGTCAAGGCGAGCCCGAGCACCGGCCTGGTCGACGGGCAGACCGTCACCATCTCCGGTCGCGGCCTGGTGCACTCGTATCACGGGTCCGCACAGACCTGGTTCGTCACCGAGTGCTCGGCAGCCGTACACGGGCACGTGAACCCCGCCACCGACACGCCCCACTGCGACATCACCGACGCCAAGGGGCTGCGCGTGGCTCGCAACGGGGCCTTCGTCGCCCACTACCGCGTGACCACCGGCATCATCGGCGACGGCTACTGCGGGACACCCGGCCACCTCACCTGTGTCCTCGGCGTCGGCACCGCCCAGGGTCTGGGCACCGTGGTGCACATCACCTTCAAGACGCCGGCCCCACCGGGCCCGGCGGCGTCGCCGTCGAATCCCACTACGAGCACCACCGGCACCACCCGCTGATACCGGGGTCACCGCGGCCCGGCCCGGGTCAGGCGTCGTGCAACCACTCCAGGTGGTTGAACCCGATGATCCGCCCGAGCCCCACGCCGACCGCCTCCTTCAAGAAGTAGGGCGCGGTCGACCAGCCGGTGATCGGTGACGACTGGGTCGGCGTCGGCCACGGGGACAGGGCGAAGTTCGACGCGATGGCCATGGAACGGTCCTCGTGGAAGGGGTCGGTCGTGACCAGCACCACCGACGCACCGTCCTTGTGCAGCGCCGCTTGGGCATCGGCGATGTTCTCGTAGCTGTCGTTCCCGCCCGCCTCGAGGATGGCCGAGGTCGGCACCCCCCGGCTCTCGAGGTACATCGCACCCGACTCCGACTCGGTGCACTTGTCCCCGGGCTGCTTGCCGCCGGTCAGCATGATCAGGTGGGCATAGCCTTGCTCGTAGAGGATGTGCGCCTGGTCGAGGCGCGCCCGGAGGTCGGGGGAAGGGACGCAGTCGTACTGGGCCGCGCCCATCACCAGGATGGCGCCGGCGTCGTGCGGGTCGTACTGACGCGAGGTGAGCCAGACCTGCACGAGCGTGACGCCGAAGTAGAGGACGATCACCCCCACCACGGCGAGCGCGATCCGCAGCGCCCACCGCAGCGGCGCCAGGAGCATCAACCTGTAGGAGCCAGCCGGACCAACGCCGACGAGATCCGGCGCCGCGTCTCCTCGCGGCCCAGCACCGCCAGGGAGTCGAAGAGCGGGAGCCCGCGCGAGCGGCCCATCACCGCGACGCGGATCGGCGCCTGTGCCTTGCCCAGCTTGCGACCGACCGACTCGGCGATCGCCAGCGTCGCCTGATGCAGCGCGTCGGCGTCCCACGGACACGCCTCGTAGGCGGCCAGCGCGTCCTCCAGGATCCGCGGCGCCTCCTCGTCGCCCGCGACGGCTTTTTGCCAGCTTTCGGGGTCGTCCGGCGCGTCCTCCAGAAACAAGAAGTCCACCAGTTCGGGCACGTCGCCCAGCACGGCCGCCCGCTCCTGGGTCACCGCCGCCAACGCCGCAAAGGCCTCGGCGTCGAACCGCTCCGGCGGCCAGGGCGGCGGCGTGGTCACCGGTGCGCCGGTGTCCGGGTCGCGCCAGCCGCCCGGTGCCCACTCCCCCGGAACCGGGTCCACCCACGGCCGCGCCGCCGCGGTGAACCCGTCCACCGTCAGCGCGCGGATGTACACGCCGTTGATGTGGGTGAGCTTCTTGACGTCGAAGAAGGCGGGTGAGCGTTGCACGTCCTCCAGCCGGAACCGCTCGATGAGTTCGTCCAGCGGGACGATCTCCTCCTCCCCCGGGCTCCAACCCAACAGGGCCAGGTAGTTGCGGAACGCCGCCGGCAGGTAGCCCCGTTCCCGGTACATCTCCACGGCGACGGGGTCCCTCCGCTTGGAAAGCTTCTTGCCCTGCTCGTTGACCAGCAGCGGCAGGTGCGCGTAGGCGGGGAGCGCCAATCCCGTGCCCTCCGCCGCGTTGAGCGCCCCCCACAGCAGGATCTGGCGCGGCGTCGTCGGCAGTTGGTCCTCGCCGCGGATCACGTGGCTGATGGCCATGGTGCGGTCGTCCACCGCGTTGGCGAGGACGAAGAGGGGCTTGCCGTTCCCCTTCACGCAGATGAAGTCCTCCAGGGCGCGTAGGGGGAACTCGACCTCGCCGCGCACCAGGTCGTCCACGCGCACGACGCCGTCGTCAGGTGTCCGGAAGCGCAGGGCGCGTCCCTCGCCCCGGGGCAGGCCGAGGTCGCGGCAGTGCCCGTCGTAGCCCGGCGTCGGGTCGCCGGCGGCGGCGCGGGCCTTCGTCCGCGCGTCGATCTCTTCGCGCGTGCACCCGCAGGCGTAGAGGGCGCCACTGGTCCACAGGGCCTCGATGGCCGCCGCGTGGGCCGGCTCCTGGGCCGACTGGAAGTACGGGCCTTCGTCGGGGGCCATCCCGAGCCAGTCGAGCGCGGCGATGATGCCGTCCGTCCACTCGGGCCGGTTGCGCTCCTCGTCCGTGTCCTCGATGCGCAGGACGAACGTGCCCCCGTGCCGGCGCACGAAGAGCCAATTGAACAACGCGGCCCGGGCGCTCCCCACGTGGAAGTAGCCGGTCGGCGACGGGGCGAAGCGAGCCCGCACCGCGGGGATGGGAACGGTCATGGGCGGCGGCACACCCCGGGCGCCGGCGGGGTGCGGGGAAGGCAGAAGGGCGTCAGTCTTCCTCGATGGAGATGGCGCCGGTCGGGCAGCCGTTGACCGCCTCGCGCAGGCGCTCGCGGTACTCCTCGGGCGGGTGCTCGTTGAGGACGTAGAGATAGCCGTCGTCCCGCACCTCGAACACCTCGGGCAGGATGCCCATGCACACGGCGTTGCTGGCACACTCGTCGAAGTCCACGACGACCTTCACGGAGACCTCCTGGTCAGGCTGGCTGGCTGGCTCTGCCGAGCATATCGGCGGGACCCCTCGCCTCAGGGTTTGTCGGCACCGACCACCCACATGGCGAAGAATTGGGAACCACCACCGTAGGCCTGGCCGAGGGCCCGGCGGGCATCGGGCACCTGGTGCTCGCCGGCCAGCCCACGCACCTGCAGCGCGGTTTCGAGGAAACGCAGCATCCCTGACGCCCCGATGGGGTTCGAGGACAGCACGCCGCCCGAGCAGTTCCACGGGATGTCCCCTTCCTCGATCATCGAGGTCGCCCCGGCCTGGGTCAGCTTCCAGCCGTCGCCCTCGTCGCAGAAGCCCAGGCTCTCGAGCCACATCGGCTCGTACCAGCTGAAGGGGACGTAGACCTCGGCCATGTCGAAGTCCTGGCGCGGGTTGGTGATGCCGGCCTGGCGGTAGAGGTCGGCCGCGCAGTCCCGGCTGGCCTGCGGGTTGACCTGGTCCCGGCCGGCGAACATCGTCGGCTCCGAGCGCATGGCCATGCCGTGGATCCAGGCAGGTGGCCGCCCGGTCGACGCCGTCGCCGCACCGGCGGCCTTCTCCGACCCGATGACCATGGCGGCCGCGCCGTCCGAGGACGGGCACGACTCGAGATAGTGCAGCGGGTCCCACAGCATGATCGACTCCTCCACCATCTGCATGGAGATGTCGGGCAGGTGGAGGTGCGCGTAGGGGTTCTTCAGCGCGTGCAGCCGGTCCTTGACCGCCACCATCATGCCGATGTCGCGCGGCGCCCCGGAGCGGTACATGTAGGCCCGGATGATCGGGGCGAAGTACCCGCCGGCGCCGGCGAGGAGCGGCGCGGAGAAGGGCTGGGGGACCGACAGGGCCCACATGGCGTCGGAGTCGCTCTGCTTTTCGAAGGCCACGGTGAGGACGCGCTCGTGGATGCCCGACGCGACGAGGTGCGACGCCACGATGGCGGTCGACCCGCCCACCGAGCCGGCGGTGTGGACCCGGAACATCGGCTTGCCCACCGCCCCGAGCGCGGGGGCGAGGTAGAGCTCGGGCATCATGACGCCCTCGAACATGTCGGGGGCCTTGCCGACGACCACGGCGTCGATGTCGGTGAACGACAGGCCCGCGTCCTCCAGGGCGGCCAGTGCGGCCTCGCGCACCAGCCCGGCGATGGACACGTCTTCCCGCTTTGACTTGGCCACCGTCTGGCCCACGCCGATGACTGCGCAGCGCTCCGCCATCACACGCCCTCCAGGACGCAGACCAGGTTCTGTTGCAGGCAGGGCCCCGACGTGGCGTGCGCCACGGCGCGATCGGCCTGCCCCGACCAGATGGCGCGGGCCGACTCGCCGATGCGGATGAGCCCGGCCGACATCATGGGGTTGGCGGCCAGCGCGCCACCCGAGGGGTTGAGGGCGACCCCCGCGCCCAGGCCCAGGGCCTCGGCCAGGATGAGCTCCTGGTGGGCGTAGGGCGCGTGCAGCTCGGCCACGTCGACCTTCTTGGCCCCGACGCCGGCCTTCTCCCCGGCCAGCTTCGTCGAGGGCGAGACGGTGAGGTCGCGGGCACCCACCGAGTGGGTCTCGATCCGGTGGTCGATGCCGGTGATGAAGGCCGGCCGCTCACACAACTCGTAGGCCCGTTCGCCCGCGGCGAGGACGATGGCCGCGCAGCCGTCGGTCAGCGGCGGCAGGGCGTGCCGGCGCAGCGGCGCCACCTCGTAGTCCTCGGCCAGCAGCTCGTCGGGCGAACGGTCGTAGGCGACCTGGGCCTTGGGGTTCGCCAGCGCCGAGCGGCGGGAGCGGCTGGCCACGGCGGCGAAGTCCGCCTCGCTGGCCGTGCCCTTGTCGATCAGCGCCTGCGCCTGCAGCGCGGCCAGCGACGTCGGGTCCGGCCAGAGGGGGGCCATGTAGTACGGGTCGAGCTGCACGGACAGGATCTCGGAGAGGTCGCCCATCGACGAGCGTCCGAAGGCGTAGACGAGGGCGGCGTCGATCTCGCCCTCCTGCAGCAGCACCCAGGCCTCGTACAGCGCCCAGGCCCCGTCCATCTCGACGTGTGACTCGGCCCGGGGCGGCCACACGCCCACGGCGTCGAGCGCCGCGACGAAGGAGAACGGTCCGCCGACGAGGTAGTCGGTCGAGCCCGAGCAGATGAAGCCGACGTCGTCCTTCGTGATGCCGATGTTGCCGAACACCTCGGCCACGACCGGCATGAGCATCTCCACCTCGTTGCGCGCGTCCTCGCGCCGCACGTTGTCGTACTGCGCGAAGGACACCACCCCGACCGGCCGACGGCCCGAGGTGAGCGCGGGGAACTGGCTCACAGGTACTCCTTGTAGGTCTCGTATTCGGCGTCAGGCTCGCCGGTGGGACGGAAGTACTTGACCGAGGCCAACGTCGGCCCCAGCTCCTCGGGTGCGACCCACACGGCCTCGACCCGCATGCCCATGCGGATCTCGTCAGTGGGGATCTCCTGTATGAGGCCCATGAACGAGAGGTTGGCCCCGTCGAGCAGGATCTGCGCGCAGATGTACGGGATCTCGATCGACTGGCCGGCGAAGGGCACGTTGACCACGCAGTAGGTGGTCACGGTGCCGGTGTTGGGGAGCTCGACCATCTCGTCGGTGGGCACTCCGTCGGTCGGGCAGGAGCCGCGTGAGGGGATGTAGACCTTCTTGCACTTCGGGCACCGCTGCCCGATGAACGTGCCCAGTTCGTACCCGTGCAGGTTCTTGCTCATGGCCTCGCCGGCCGTGAAGACGTAGTCGAGGTGCGTCGTCGCGGCCATCATGGTGACCGGCTCGCGCTCGCTCACGATCCGCCCCCCACGGCGACGAAGTGGCTGATGTCCTTCACGTGCCCGACGCGCTCGCCCTCGGGGGCGAACTCGGGTCGGACGCGCATGCCGGTCGAGACCTCGTCGGGGCCTGCCGCCGGCAGCACGTGGAGGAACGAGGTGTCGGCGCCGTCGAAGCGCACCAGGACCCAGGCGAACGGCTCCTGCAGGGGGTGCTTGGGCCGCGGGTGCGCCACCCAGGACCACGTGGTGACCGTGCCTTCGGGCCCGACCTCGACCTCACCCGAGGTCTCCTCCCCCGTCTCGGGGTCGTACTCCGTCGGCGGCACGATGACGCGCCCGCCCGTGCCCCGGATGCCGACGACCTTCCCGTCGCGCAGCCCGGTGAGGAAGGCCCCCACGACCGGCCCGACCGAGCGCACGTAGGGGTACTCCAGGACGTGGTCGGCGCGGTAGATCACTGCCTCCTCTGCCATGTCACCTCCCGTCTCCGGGGCCTTCGGCGGCCCCGGGGTGAAACTAGAACAGATTCCAGTTTCGTGCCAGGTCCGACCCCTCTAGTCCAGGCTGGACATGTCGATCCCGGCCAGCAGCTGCTCGATGAAGGCCCGGTCGTTGAGGATCGGGACTTCCGAGACGAACATGCGGCCGTAACGCTCGAAGTACATCAGCTGCTTGGCCAGCAGGAATGTCCCCCGGTCGAAGTCGGACATGAGGCCGCCGGACTCGTCGGCCATCCGCCGCACCCTGCGCTGGGTGCGCAGGCGGCGCACGATGGCCCGCACGCTGCGCTGCTGCGCCTCGACCCCCTGCGCCTTGGCCATCTGCAGCTGGATCGACTGCATGATGCCGGCCAAGCTCACCTCCCCGAAGGGCCGGGTCAGCGCCGGCTCCATGATGGAGCGGACGAACGCCGTGAGGTCTTCGCCCGACAGGCCGACGGCCACCCCGATGGCCGGCCCGTAGGCGTCGGTGATGTGCTTGGTCACGACGGGCCAGGCCGCCTCGTCACCCATGGCGGCGGAGAGCAACGAGATGAAGAAGCGGTGCGTCGATGGGTCGAGCCGCCCGACGATGCCCCAGTCGATGACCCCGATGCGCCCGTCCCGTAGCAGCATCATGTTGCCGGCGTGTACGTCGCCGTGGAAGGCACCCCAGCGCACCGTGGTGAGGAAGAAGGCGCGCATGACCTCTTGGACCAGGGGCGTCGGGTCGAAGCCCAGCCCGGCCACCTGGGCGAGGTCGTCGATCGGCACCCCGTCGAAGAACTCCATGGTGAGTACGTTGCGGCCCGACAGCTCGAGGTCGGGCTCGGGGACGGCCATCCGCCGCAGGTCGAATTCGTTCTGCAGTCGGCGAAAGTGCACGAGCGAGCGCGCCTCGTTGCGCAGGTCCATCTCCTCGCCGATCTGCACCCGGAAGCCGTCGAGCACCTGCAGGACGTTGCCGGCCATCTGATCGCCCGTCTGGCGCACCAGGATCTCGAGGAGCGGCTGCATCAGGTCGAGGTCGGTGGCGACGACGTGCTCGATCTCGGGCCGGAGCACCTTCACCGCCACCACCCGGCCGTCGAGGAGGCGCGCCCGGTGCACCACCGCGATGGAGGCCGTCCCGATGGGCTCCGGCTCGAACTCGGAGAAGGCGTCGCGGAGCGAGAGCCCGAGGTCCTCCTCCACCCGCTGCCGGACGTCGGGGAACGGCACGGGCGGGCCGGTGTCGAGGCAGGCACGGAACTCGTCGGCCACGTCGTCGCCGAACATGCCCGGCGAAGAGGCGATGATCTGGCCGAACTTCATGAACGTGCCGCCGAGGTCCTGGAAGCTCTTGCGCAACGGCCGGGCCAGCTGCGCGGCGGGCAGCGCACCGTGGCGGATGCGCCGCAGCTGCCGGACCGCCGTCGGCGTGAAGTGGACCGCGACCACCTTCGCGATGGTGCGGCCGCGCTGCACGAGCTCGCGGCGCGTGGGCTCGGGGAGACGCCGCGGGTAGATGCGGGGTACGTCCTCGGTGAGCGGCCGTGGTCTCGCCCGCGCGGGCACCGCGGCCACCAGAGGCAACGGGGCGGTCTCGCCCACCCCTGCGTCCGCCGCGCGTCGGGTCACCGAGTCAGGGTAGGCGAGCGGGCCGCCGGCCCAACCCATGTCCTGGTGGGCGGCCTAGGAGAACGTGCTCTGGAGCGTGGCCAGCGCCGCCTTGTAGGTATCGCCGAAGATCGGCGCCATTTCGTCCGGCGTCACGTCGTAGGCCCAGATGACCTTGGAGCCGTCGCCGTCGGCCTCGACCGAGATGGTGGCGCTGTGGCTGTCGACGGGCACGCCCTCGATGACGGAGTACGTGATCACGCGGAGGGTCTCGTCCTTGGCCAGCAGCCGCTCCCGGATCGACATGCCGAACATGCCGATCACCCGGTCGTCGCCCTCAAGCACGAAGGACTCGATGCCAGGGAAGAAGTCCTGCAACCCGCCGAAGTCGCCCACCACTTTCCAGACCTCGTCCGGTGCGGCGGCCAAAGTCACGTCAACTGCGCCTGCTGCCATCGCTCTCTCCTCGCGCTCCTCGATCTGTCCGGCTCCCCAACCTGAACCCGCCGGTACAGTACTGCCGGTCCGGCCCCGCACGCAGACGGGCCCGCCGACAGGAGGAGTGCGCCGATGGAGACACGTACGATCGGATCGCTGAAGGTCAGCGTGGTCGGGGTCGGGTGCAACAACTTCGGCAGCCGGCTGGACCGCCGGCAGAGTGCCGACGTGGTCGGGGCCGCACTCGATGCGGGCATCACGTTGTTCGACACGGCGGACATCTACGGCGGAGCCCGGAGCGAGGAATACCTCGGCGCCGCGCTGGGTGCCCGGCGGGACGACATCGTCCTGGCCACCAAGTTCGGCGCGCCCTACGAGGGGCACGCCGGCGGGGCCACGCCGGACTACATCCGTACGGCGATCGAGGACAGCCTGACCCGGCTCGGGACCGACCGCATCGACCTGTACCAGCAGCACATCCCGGACCAGAACACGCCGATCGCCGAGACGCTCGGCGCGCTGGCCGAGCTCGTCGCCGAGGGCAAGATCCGCGAGTTCGGCTGCTCCAACTTCACCACCGCCCTGCTCGAAGAGGCCGTCGCCGCCACGCCACCCGGCGCGCCCGGTTACGTCAGTGTGCAGAACCAGTACAACATCCTCCACCGCGAGCCCGAGGCCGGGGTCCTCGAGGAGTGCGACCGCACCGGCATGGCCTTCCTGCCCTACTTCCCCTTGGCCATGGGGCTGCTCTCGGGCAAGTACCGCCACGGCGAGCCACCGCCGGACGGCACCCGCATCGCGCTCATGGGCGAGCGCGCCGGCGACCAGCTGACCGACGAGCGGCTGGCCACGATCGGCGCCCTCGACGAGCTGGCGCAGGGCCACGGGCACGGCGTGCTCGACCTGGCCTTCGGCTGGCTGCTGTCCCGCCCCGAGGTGGCCTCGGTGATAGCCGGCGCCTCGAACCCCGAGCAGATCGCCGCCAACGTGGCCGCAGGCGAGTGGCGGCCGCCGGCCGACGTGCTGGATGCCGTGGACGCGATCGCGCCCCGCCCTGCCTAGCTAGGCGCGCCCGGCACCCGAGCGGCTTTCGGTGGCCTGCCGGCGCCCCCCGCCCGGGCCCACGCGGATCGGGGCCACGTGGACCAGCACGTTGTAGGTGATCAGGGCGATGGCCACGTGCATGCTCACGAGCACGGCCACTGCCTGCGCGGGCTGCCCCTGATGCCAGATGTAGACGTCGGGCAGGAAGAGCACCAGGGTGACCACGATGGCCAGGCGGAAGAAGAGCCAGCGCGGCGCGGAGCTGCAGCGCGCCACGACCGGCCACGCCGCGCAGGCGACGAGCACGCCGATGACGGTGAGCTTGGCGTAGTCGCCGAACTGGAAGTGCACGTAGCCCTTGGTGGCGGGGAACAGCCGCGTGCCCACGGCGACGAGCTCGGCGTCGGCGGCCAGCGACAGGGCGATGGAGAGGACCGTGGCCAGGGCCACGCGCCACCACCGCGGTGGGCGGTGCGTCGGTGCGAAGTCGAGCCGCGCCCACCACCGCACGCGCTCGATGACGTCGGGGGGTGCCGCCACCGCTCCAGACTACGAAGGGCTGGCGCGCCGGCGGCTCAGCCGCGAGGCGGAATCGGGCGCGGTGCCGTCATCCTTTCGGCTTACCCAGAGGAGGTGCTCGCCGTCCCGTCCGCCTGCATCACGGCCGCCTCGACGATCTGGATGTCGGGCGGTTGGATTGCCAGCGGCCCGCCCGCCACCGGCACCTGCCACACCATGGAGAGGTAGGGCGTCGGCTGCACGACCGAGCCGCTGGGGCACGGCGGCGAGCCCGTGATGTCGAGCGGCATGGCGGTCGCCTGGGCGGAGGCCTGCGCCGCAGCCTGCGCGGTCGCCTGGGCGGACGCCGTCGCCGATGCCTGCCCGGACGCCGCCGCCGATGGCTGCCCGGACGAAGGCGTGCTGGGACCGCACACCTGGGTACGGCGGTGCCACTGCACGAGCGCGCCGTACGGCATCGGGACGTGAGTGGCCGTGCGGGGCAGGACGTACATCGCGGCCGCCAGCACCTGCCGGCCCGAGGGCGTCGTGGCGTACACGAGGCCGTCGACGTGCAGCGGGTCGAGGCTGCGCTGCGCCGCCTCGTTGGCCGCCAGGATCGACGGATTCAGGTAGTACACGACGGGATAGTCGGTGGGCGACACCGGGACGTAACCGGCCGCCATCGCCTCGTCCGGTGTGGCGTGGGGCGCAACGGTCTCGCTCGTCTGCTGCACGAACTGCTGGGCGCCGATGTCCTGTGCCGCGGTGAGCCGGGGCGCGCAGCCGCTCTCCGCCATGTGGATGTCGGACGGTCCGTTGTTGCCGTTGGTCAGTAGCGCCTGCGCCTCTGCCTGCGGCAGCGCGGGTCCGTTGTAGTGCCAGTTGGGCGTCGTCGTGTTGAACCCGGCCGCCGCGCTGGCATCGGCACCGTTCATGTCCATCCCGTTGGTGCCGCTCATGATCATGTACGGCGTGTTGGCCAGGTCGAGACCGGCGATCTTGGGTCCAACCTGGTTCGATTGGCACGTGCTGGCCGTCGCCGACTGCGACGTCGAGCTCATGTCCCCACCGCCGCTCCCGTCCATGACCATGCCCCCCATGGCGCTTTCGGACGACTCGGGCGACGCAGGCGGATAGCTGGCGCTCAGCGCGAGCGCCGCGCCGAGTGCGACCACGCCGAGGGCGGCCGCCGCCGGGCTCCGCCGCAGCAGGTCGCCGGCGGACGAACGCCATTCCGCCTTCGTGGCGATCACCGTCGGCACCATTGCCGCGGCCAGCACGATGAGCATCGGTCCCGTGTTGGGATCGGTGCCCGACCCCGTGAAGATGTCGCCGAGGAAGCCTTGGGCGGCGATCCACCACAGGAGCGACACCAACGCGCCCGCGGCGAGGAACCAGCCGGGGCGGCGCGCCACGAGCGGGCCGAGGCCGATGACGACGGACACCAACGCGAGGATCCAGGCCGTCTCCGTGCCGGTCGTCGAGAACAGGTTCGACAAGTGGGTGAGGAATGTCGCGTACCAACCCGGCGTCCCGTCCGTCATGCCGGCGATGGCGCTCTGGACCGACGTCGTCGTCCGGTTGTCGGGCAGCAGGAACAACACGGCGGCCAGGCACCAGTACCCGGCCCACACGGCCAACGGGGTGATGGCGCGGCCGATGCCCTGTGCGGCCGCCGACGAGGCCACCCCGACCGGGCGGTCGCTCCAGTCGATGTAGCGGCGGGGCGGGCGGGGCCAGGCCATGAGGCCCACGAGCGCGTACAAGAGGACCGAGCCCGGCGCGCCGGTGAGCGCACTGGCCGTCCCGGTGAGGAGCATGCCCAACCCCTCGCCGATGACCCAGACGCCGAGGGCCCAGGCGAACGACACCGCGAGAGCGGGGCGCACGGTACGGCGGAACAGGAGGCCGACGCCGATGAAGACTTGGATCAGCGCGAAAAACGTGTTCCACACGGCGATGTCGGGACCGATGAAGTTCCCGATGTGCGTGATGAAGTCGCCGAGCACGAAGGGTTGCCCGGTGGCGTTGCCGAGGATGACGTCGTTGACGAAGCTCCGGCCGAACATGTAGGGCTGGAACTGCAGGGCGGCGTCGAGGATCCAGAAGAGGCCGAGCACGATCTGGAGCACCCGCTGGGACCGGATGGCCAGAGGGAAGCGGCTCGGCGACCTCGGCCGCGCCCGTCACCTGCGTGTCCTGGTCGTCGTCCATTGCGCTGGACAACGCTACCGGGGCGCCTCGGGATGGCAGCGTCAGGCGGACTCGCGCCTGCTACGGCAGCTGGAAGTCCTGTGCGATGCAGTTGGTGGGCGAGACCGCCTCGGCCACGGCCTTGCCGTTGACGTTGTCATACACGTTGAGCGACGCGCCGTTGAGGCAGGAATAGGCCGCCTCGTTGCTCTTGAAGTCGGTCAATGTGCCGGCAGGAACGAGGCCCAGCACCTGACTCGACGCGATCGCGGTGAGGGCGACCGTGGCGCCGTTGTAGACGCCCGTGATGGAAGGGGTCGTGCTCGTCGTCGAGGCCGGTGCCGCCGCCGAGGGCGACGCCGCGATGGCGCCGCCGCCGGTACTCCCTCCCCCGCCGGCGGCGGCCGGCGCACTGCTGCTCGAAGCGCCTGCAGCCGGCGCGGGTGCCGGCGCCGCCGCCGCCGGGGCGGGTGCCGCGCTCGACCCGCCTACCGAGCGGGGTGGCGGCGCGGCGGTGGCGATGGCGCTCGGCGCCGTCGCTTGGGGTCCGGTTCCTGGCGGCGCCCCGGGCGAGATGCCATCGAGCGTCGCGATCAGCTGTGCGCCGTCGCTCTCCATGCCGAGGGCCCAGATGCCCACGCCACGCACCCCGTCGTGCGTCGCCAGCTGCGACACATCGAAGAGCCCGTTCTCGCCCTCGTAGTAGGACTCGTGCCACTGCCCGCCGACCTGGTAGCTCGTCCAGGCGGTGTCGGTGACGGGGTCCCAGTACTCCGGGCCGTTCCCCGCCGCCTGGGAGTCCGGGATGTCGGCGGCCCCGCCCGTGGCGTTGGCGGCCATGGTGCCGTTGTTGGTGGGCCAGTCGATGCCGAAGAACGGCGTGCCAAGGATGACCTTGGCGGGGGACACCGCCGCGGTGTACTGGGCCAGGGTCGTCTGGCTGCTGAACTGCCCGCTGGTCAGCGGCGATGCGGCCGAAGGTGACCCGGCGAGGTTGAGCTCGTAGTCCATGACGAAGAAGGCGTCGACCGCCGGTGCGAGGGCTGGGATGTTGTAGAAGCCGCTCGGGTCGCCGGCGGATGACGCGTAGGTGTCCATCGTGATCTGCCAGTGCGGGTCGGCGGCCCGCAAGGCACCGGCGACCCCCGTGATGAGGTTGGTCAGCCCGCCCTGGTCACCACTCCCCTCACCCTCGAAGTCGAAGTTGACGCCGTCGAGGGCCTTCGCGTGCAGGAGGGGGATGAGCGCAGCGGAGAGGGTGGCCGGTGCGGTCGCTGACGACGTCAGCGCGTCGAGCGAGTTCTGCGCGAAATCCGTCACAGTGAGGACGACCCGCTCTCCGCCGGCGTGGGCCCGCGTGATCAGGTCCGCCAAGTCCTGGCTCTGGAAGCCGTTCCAACCGGGGCCGCTCTCGTCGAGTGTGCCGTTCGGGTTCACGTCGATGGAGAAGTAGGCCAAGGTGGACAACCCCGTGATGCTGAACGTCGGCGACTGGGGCAGCGTCCAGTACGGCGCGAAGGCGAAGTCCTCACGCGCCGCCAGCGGCGGTTGGTCGGTCACGGTGGCGGGGGCCGCCGTCGGGGGCGCGGTCGCCGCCGTCAGATGCAGCGAGGCCGTCGCGCCGAGCTGGCGCAGTGCGGCGTTGCCAGGGTCGTCCGCCAGGTTGGCGTCGACGTGTGCGTGGTGCGCCCGCGTCGTCGCGTGCGGCCGGGGAATGGCAGACCCGCCCATGGCGACCGCGAATCCGGCGCACAGCACGGCGAAGCAAAACACGAAGGCGCCGATGACGGGCGCGAAGGGCCGGACCCGAGCGACCGCGCTCGCAGTTCCCCTCCCCACCCTCGACAACAGATCCGCCGTCCTCCTGACGAGGTGGGCCAGCTCCTCAGCCAGCACCATTGGTGGGGGAACTGGCGCGATGGGGCAAACCTCACGGTCCCGGCCTCCGGCGGCGTCCCCGCGCAGTGGGGGTTGCACTGCCCGCTCCTCGCGGGCCAGGCCTGACCGGGGGAATCCCCATGCGGCTCTGTACGTCGCCCCCGGCGCCCCCGGGTCGTACCGTATACGGCTGCGGGTCGTCGTCTCCCCGTAGCGCTACACGCCGAATCCGCCCATCTCCCGCTCGCTGTATAGGGGCGACGCCGATCGCCCTATACAGCGGCGACGAAGTGCCCGCGAGCGCCGTACACAGCCACCGACAAGAGGACCCGCTCCCTCGGGCGAACCCCCGCCGCGGCCGAGCCGCGTGCGACGCGCGGGTCCCGGGGCCTCAGGCCTCGGAGACCGCCGTCACCAGCTTCTGCAGGGTGTCCTTGGCGTCTCCGAAGAGCATGGTGGTCTTCGGGTCGTAGAGGAGGTCGTTGTCGATGCCGGCGAAGCCGGGGCGCATGGAACGCTTGAGGAAGACGATGTTCTCCGCCTCGTCGGCGTGAATGATCGGCATGCCATAGATCGGGCTGCCCGGCGTCGACTTGGCGGCCGGGTTGACGGTGTCGTTTGCGCCGACCACGAGCGCGACGTCGGCGGTGGACATCTCGGGGTTGGCCTCGTCCATCTCCTTGAGTTCGTCATAGGGCACGTTGGCTTCGGCCAGGAGTACGTTCATGTGGCCGGGCATGCGGCCGGCCACCGGGTGGATGGCGAAGAACACCTCCACCCCACGCGCCTTCAGCGCGTTGGCAAGGTCGCGCGCCGTGTGCTGTGCCTGCGCCACGGCCAACCCGTAGCCGGGGATGATGACGACCTTCCGGGCGTAGGCCAAGAGCACGCCGACGTCTTCGGGTGTTCCCGTCCGCACCGGTCGCGCCGCGTCACCCTCCTCACCGCCCGTCGCCGTGATGACCGAGCCGAAGGCACTGAAGAGGATGTTCGGTAGCGACCGCCCCATCGCCGCGCTCATCAGGCGGGTCAGAATGATGCCCGACGCACCGACCAGTGTGCCTGCGACGATCAGCAGCGCGTTGTCCAGCACGAAGCCTGACGCCGCCACCGCCAATCCGGTGAACGAGTTCAGCAATGAGATCAGCACCGGCACGTCGGCGCCCCCGATGGGCAGCACGAAGATGACGCCCAGCACCAGCGACAGCACGAGGATGACCCAGACGAACGCGATGTTCCCCGTGACCAGCGCCAGGATGATCATGACCGCGATGGCAACGCCGACCAGCGCGTTGATGACCTGCTGGCCCGGGTAGGTGATCGGCCGCCCGGTGATCAGCTCCTGCAGCTTGACGAAGGCGATCGCGCTGCCCGAGAAGGACACCGACCCGATCAGCACGCCCAGGAGGACCTCCGCGGTGACGTAGACGGCCGGCGAAAGCCCGAGTGAGTGCAGGTGCAACAACTCCACGATGGAGATGAGTGCCGCCGCCCCCCCGCCGACACCGTTGAAGATGGCGACCAGCTGAGGCATCGCCGTCATCTTCACGAAGCGCGCCACGGGCACCGCGATGGCGGCGCCGAGGACCATGGCGATGATGGCGAGCACCAGGTTCGTCCCCGAATGCCGCAGCGACGGCAGCGTGAAGGTCATGCCGACGGCGAGCGCCGCCGCGGCGGCACCGACCAGCTCACCCCGGCGGGCGTGCTTGGGCGAACTCAGCCCCTTGAGGGCGAGGATGAAGCCGGCGATGGCGACCAGGTACGCGAGGTCGCGGCGCGGTCGCCAGGGTGAAGGAGACAGCCAGCATCAGGCGGCGCCCCCGGACGTGTCACCCGACGTTGGAGGCGCGGCCTCCTCGGCCTTGGCCGCCTGTTCCCGGGGAGGCCGGTCGCCTGGTCGGGCCTTGAACATCTCGAGCATGCGGTCGGTCACGACGAAGCCGCCGACGATGTTGAGCGTGGCCAGGAACACGGCAATGAAGCCCAGGACGACTTCGGCGCTGCCATGGGCTTCGCCCATGATGGTGAGCGCGCCGACGAGGACGATGCCGTGGATAGCGTTGGAGCCCGACATCAGTGGGGTGTGCAGGATGCTCGGGACCTTCGAGACCACCTCGATGCCCACGAAGGCCGCCAGGACGAAGATCGTCAGGTAGGCCACGATGCCGGTCGTCGACCCACCGGTCGTGGTCGGGGTCGACTGCAACAGCAAAGCGATCACGGCTGCGCTCCTTGTGTCCCGGCGCCACCCAGCAGCTCCACCGCCGCCGGCGCCATCGCCTTCCCGTCGCGCAGCACGCACATGCCGGCGACGATCTCGTCGTCCCAGTCGGGGGAGAGCGTGCCCTCAGGGCCCATGAGCCCGAGCACGTTGGCCACGTTGCGCGAGTACAAGAAGCTGGCGTGCGTCGGCATGCCCGACGGCGGGTTGGCCATGCCGACGATGTGCACGCCCTGGTGCTCCACGATCTCGCCCGACGTGGTCAGCTCGCAGTTGCCCCCCTGGTCCGCCGCCATGTCCACGACGACGGCCCCCTCGGCCATGCCTTCGACCATGGAGGTCGTGACGAGCACCGGGGCCTTGCGGCCCGGCACGGCCGCAGTGGTGATCACGACGTCGGAACGGCCGACCTCCTCGGCCAGTGCGGCACGCTGACGGTCGAGCTCCTCGGGGGTGAGTTCTCGGGCGTAGCCACCCGTTCCCTCGGCCGAGACGCCGGTGTCGAGGAAAGTGGCGCCGAGGCTCTCCGCCTCCTCCTTGGCGGCGGCCCGCACGTCGTACGCCTTGACCACGGCGCCGAGCCGCCGTGCCGTGGCGATCGACTGCAGCCCGGCGACGCCGACACCCATGACGAGCACCTTGGCCGGCGGCACGGTGCCCGCCGCGGTCATGAACATCGGGAAGAACTTCGCCAGGTGCTCCGCGGCGGAGAGGCCGGCGCGATACCCGGAAACCGTGGCCTGGGAGCTGAGGGCGTCCATGCCCTGTGCCCGGCTGATGCGCGGCAGGAGGTCGAAGCTGAAAACGGTTGTCCCCTTTGCGGCCAGCGCCCGCAGTGCGTCCTCCGATTGTCCGGCGCTGAAGAAACTCAACACCGCCACCCCTTGCGGGAGGCCGGCCACCTCGGCGGCGCTGGGGGCGTTCACCTTGACCACCAGACCGGCTCCGTTGAGCACGGCGGCGGCGTCGGGCGCGATGGTGGCGCCCGCCTCGGCGAAGGCCTGGTCGCTGAATGCAGCCTCGCGGCCCGCACCCGCCTGGACGGAGACCTCCCACCCGGTGCCGACCAGCTTCTTGACCACGTCAGGCACGAGGGCCACACGGCGCTCTCCGGGACGGGTCTCCGTAGGGACCGCCAATTTCACGGTCGTTGTGTCTAGCAGCTGACCCCCCTTGCCTCCCTAATCGCGAGGCCGCCGGCCCCCTCCGAACGGCTGCTCAGGCGTGCCTGCAACGGTGCTGGCGCGTCCTAGCTCTGTTCCTGCGCGCGCAGGAAGGCGGGCCATTCCCCGCCGCCGTGGAGGACGAGGTTGGCCCCCGATACGTACGACGCCGCGTCGCTGGCGAGATACAGACAGGCCTGTGCGACGTCGTCGGGCGTGCCCATCCGCCCGAGCGGGACGGTGGCCGCCATCTTCTCCATACCTGCGGGCCCACCGTAGAATTCGTCGCCGGCACCCGTGTCCAGCAGACCACCGCTGACGCAATTGACCCGGACCTCCGGGGCCCATTCCACGGCCAGCGTCGCGGTGAGGTTGATGAGTCCCGCCTTGGCCGCCCCGTACGCGGACGCGCCGGGTGACGGGCGCAACCCCGACACGCTGGCGATGTTGAGGATGCACCCACCGTCTTCTTGCACCACCATGACCTTGTGGGCCGACTGGGCACACCACAGCGGGGCGAGCAGATTGAGGTTGACGACCGCCTCGACGAAGCGGGGCGACATCTCGGCGGCCGGCGCGTGCGGGGCGCCGCCCGCGTTGTTCACCAGGACGTCCAGCCGCCCGAAGTGCTCGACCGCCTTGGCGATGACCCGTTCGGCGTCGGCCGGCTTGCGGACATCGGCGGTCATGAACACGGCGCCGTCGACCTCGGCCTCGTGCCGGCCACACGTGACGACGTGCGCCCCGGCACCCACGAAGGCCGCCACGATTCCCGCCCCGACCCCGCGAGAACCGCCCGTCACGACGACCACGCGCTCGCTGAAGTCGTACACCGGATGCGTCACGGGGCAAACCCTACGGCACGGCCCCCGCACGCAGACGAGCCGGAGGCCCACCCCGCCCCGCCCCGCCCCACGCCGCTCTCTCGAGCGTGTTGGCCCCGGCGAGCGCGCTGGCCTAAGTTCCCAACGGCTTTCTGACGCGGCGTCAGGGCCCGACCGAGGAGAACACGCCGGTCCCATGCCCATCGAGGTGGTCCAGGAGCACGACGGCATCGCCGAGGTGGTGATCGACCACCCGCCGGTGAACGCGCTGGACGTGGCGGGATGGTTCGCACTGGCGGACGCACTGACGGCGGCCGGCCGGCTCCCGACCAATCGGGTCGTCGTTCTGCGCGCCACCGGGCGGGGCTTCTGTGCCGGCGTCGACATCAAGGAGATCAACGCCAAGGGCGACGAGGCGCTGGTCGGCGTCAACCGCGGCTGCTACGCCGCCTTTGCCGCCGTGTACGACTGCGAGGTACCGGTCATCGCAGCCGTGCAGGGCTTCTGTCTCGGCGGCGGGATCGGGCTGGCCGGCAACGCCGACATCGTGATCGCCGCCGACGACGCCACGTTCGGGCTGCCCGAGGTCGACCGCGGCGCGCTCGGTGCCGCCACCCATCTCGCCCGGCTGGTCCCCCAGCACGTCATGCGGCAGATGGTCTACACGGCGAAGCCCATCGGCGCCGCCGAGCTCGCCTCGTACGGTTCCCTTGCTGCTGTCGTGCCGGCGGAAGACCTCCGGGCCGCCGCGCTCGACCTGGCGGGCGACATCGCGGCGAAGAGCCCCACGATCATCCGCCGGGCCAAGGAGTCGCTGAACGGCATCGATCCCGTCGACGTGAAGCGTAGCTACCGCTTCGAGCAGGGCTTCACCTACGAGCTCCACGTACGCGGCGTGGCCGATGAGCAACGCGCCGCCTTCGTCGAGAAGCGCGACGCCGACACGTCGCAGTGAGCGCGATCCCATGAGCGACAAGCGCGGGACCGTCGACGACATCGTCGCCGAGCTCCGCTCGGGCATGACGATCGGCATCGGGGGCTGGGGCTCCCGGCGCAAGCCCATGGCCGTCGTCCGGGCGATCTGCCGCTCGGACCTGACCGATCTCACCGTCGTCGCATACGGCGGGCCCGACGTCGGTCTCTTGTGCGCCACGGGGAAGCTGCGCAAGGTCGTCTGCGGGTTCGTGACACTCGATTCCATCGCCCTCGACCCGCACTGGCGGGCCGCGCGTCAACACGGCCGCGTCGAGGTGATGGAGGTGGACGAGGGGATGTTCTTCCTCGGCCTGCAGGCGGCGGCGTGGCGCATCCCCTTCCTGCCGACTCGGGCGGGTCTGGGCTCGGACGTCCTCACCGTCAACCCCGATCTGCGGCTCGTCCGCTCCCCCTACGGCGCCGACAGCCCCTACCTCGCCGACCTCGAGGACGCCGACGTCGAGCTGGTCGCCATGCCCGCGCTCCATCTCGATGCGGCCATCGTCCACACCAATCGGGCCGACGCCGTCGGCAACGGGCAGGTGCTCGGCCCCGACCCGTTCTTCGACACCCTCTTCCTCGGCGCCGCCGAGCGCCGCTTCGTCACCACCGAGCGCATCGTGGAGGTGGGGGCGCTCACCGACCAGACCCGGCCCCTCTCGTCGGTGCCGATCCACCGCATGCTCACCGACGTCGTGGCGGAGGCACCGGGCGGCGCGCACTTCACCGCCAACCCCCCCGACTACGCCCGCGACGAGGCTTTCCAGAAGGAGTACGCCGCGGCGGCGGCCGACCCGGCCGAGTGGGAGGCCTTCGCCAACCGCTACGTCTTCGTCGGCGAGGACGAGTACCAGACCCGCATCGCCGCCCGCGCCGGACAGGGGACCCCGTGACCGACGGCGGTGTCACCCGGGCCGAATCCTGCGTCATCGGCTGCGCCGACGTCTGGCGCGAAGCGGGAGAGGTGATGGCGAGCCCCTTCGGGACGGTCCCGTCGCTGGGCGCTCGGCTGGCCAAGCGCACCTTCGCCCCGGACCTGGTGCTGACCGACGGCGAGGCCGCGTTGATGGTCGGTGCGCCGCCCATCGCCACCCCAGCCGACCAGCTTGTGCGCGAGGCCGCCATGACCTACCGGAGCGTCTTCGACGTCGTCTGGTCGGGACGCCGTCACATCATGATGATGGCGAGTCAGATCGATCGCGCGGGGAACCAGAACATCTCCGCCGTCGGCCCGCACGACAAACCCAAGGTGCAGCTCGTCGGCGTCCGGGGCGCCCCGGGGAACTCGGTCAACCATCCGACGAGCTACTGGGTGCCCGACCACAGCGTGCGGACCTTCGTCGAGCAGGTCGACATGGTCTGCGGTGTGGGCTACGCCCGCGCCGCGTGGGCGGGACCGGCGGCGACCCGCTTCCACGACGTACGTCGCGTCGTGTCCAACCTCGGCGTCTTCGACTTCGAGACCCCCGAGCGCACCATGCGCCTGCGCTCATTCCACCCCGGGGTCGCCGTCGACGACATCGTGGCCGCCACCGCGTTCCCGCTCCTCGTCCCCGACGACGTCGCCGAGACCCGCCTCCCCACGCCCGAAGAGCTCGAGCTCATCCGCGTGGTGCTGGACCCCGGTGCCCTGCGTGACCGCGAGGTCAAGAGCTGAGCGGGGTGCCCGTCCCCGCGGCTCGGCATCCCGCGCTGCACACGGAACTGTGCGAGCGGGTCGGCATCCGCGTTCCCTTGGTGCAGACCGGCATGGGCTGGGTCGCCGGGCCCCGGCTCGTCGCGGCGAGCTGCGAGGCCGGCGCGCTCGGCATCTTGGCCTCGGCCACCATGACGCTCGAGGAGCTGGCCACGGCGATCGCCGAGGTGCGGGCCCGGACCCAGGCGCCGTTCGGAGTGAACCTGCGCACCGACGCGGCCGACGTCACGGCGCGCATCGAGCTCATGATCGAGACCGGCGCCACCGTGGCGAGCTTCGCCCAGGCGCCCAATCCGGCCCTGGTGGCGCGCTGCAAGGAGGCGGGACTCTTCGTCATGCCGACCGTGGGCGCCCGGCGGCACGCCGAGAAGGTGGCCGAATGGGGGGTGGACGCCGTCATCGCCCAGGGCGCCGAGGGCGGCGGGCACACGGGGACCGTGCCCACGACACTCCTGTTGCCCCAGGTGGTCGACGCCGTCGGCGACCGCGTGCTCGTCCTCGGGGCGGGCGGCTTCTTCAGCGGCCGGGGCCTCGTGGCTGCGCTGGCCTACGGGGCGGCCGGCGTCGCCATGGGCACCCGCTTCCTCCTCTCGGCGGAGAGCCGGGTCCCAGACGCCGTCAAGGACCTGTACCTGGAGACGGCGGTGACCGGCACCGTGGTCACGACCAAGGTCGACGGCGCGCCCCAGCGCGTCGTCCGCACGGACCTGGTCGAGCACCTCGAGTCGCAGTCGTGGCTGCGCGCCCTGCCCCGCGCGCTGCGCAACGCCTACAAGTTCCGCCAGGAAACCGGCGCGACCATGACCTCGCTCCTGCGCGAGGGACGCGCCATGAAAGAGGGCAACGAACTCACCTGGGCGCAGGTCGTCATGGCCGCGAACGCACCCGTGATGACGAAGGCCGCACTGGTCGAGGGTCGTACCGACGTCGGCGTGCTCCCGACCGGTCAGGTGGTGGGCGTCCTCGAGTCGCTCCCGACGGTCGCCGACATCGTCGCCGACGTCATCGCCGAAGCAGACGCCGTGCTCAAGGGATGGTGCGGTTAGGCGCCGTCGCCGCCCGCACCGGAGTTGCCCTGCGCGACGCGCCGCAGCAGGTTCGACACCCGCTGGTGCGTGACGCCGAACAGGTGGGCGATGCTCGGAATGCTCTGGCCTTCGGCGCGCAGAGCGACCACCAGAGAGCGGCGCAGGTACCCGCTGGCCTCGGACTGGCGGCGCAGAATCGTGCTCACCAGCTGCACGGTGCCGGGCTCGTCCTCGTCCCCGAGGATCGCCTTCCATTCCCGCCCGTTCTGCCGGGCGAGACGGACCTCGGCGATGCGCTTGGACAGCAGACGCTCACTCTCGGCGTTCTCCCGCAGCACGGACTCCAGCTCGTCGAGCGCGAGAAGCACTTCGTCGGACCCGCCTCGGTCGTCAATCTGCTCCGGCATCGAGTTCTCTGCTCCTCTTCGCTGCGTCTCATCCTGGCGCAGCTCGGTCGCATCAGTGGCCAACATGCAATGGTTCCTCCAATCACGGGGACTTTTCCCGCCGACCCCGAACTATTAAACGACTCACGCGTCCACCAGCCTAAGCAGGCAGCGTTCCCGCTCGACGTCAATCAGCCCATACCCCAATCGCCCTGGCTCACACACACTGCGACCCAGGTTTCCCGAAGTCCCTGGCTACCAGGGTTTCAGCGGCTGAGGAGGACCGAGGAACCGTGTCCGAACAAGCCTTGATTCGCCGTGAGGGCGACCGTGGCCCCGTCCACCTGGCGCCCGTCGGCGGTGCCCCGCAGTTGCCAGACGCACTCGCACACCTGCGCGATGGCCTGCGCCGGGATGGCTTCACCGAAGCAGGACAGGCCACCCGACGGGTTGACCGGCACCCGCCCACCCAACGCGGTCACCCCGTCGCGCAGCAGCTTCTCGGCCTCACCCTCGCCACAGAGGCCGAGGTCCTCGTACCAGTCGAGCTCGAGCGCGGAGGAGAGGTCGTAGACCTCGGCGAGGCAGACGTCCTCCGGCCCGATGCCGGCCTCGGCATAGGCCGCGGCGGCGATCGAGGGACGAAAGCCGGCGGTCCCCGGACTTACGGCGCCCGAGACGGCGGCGGCGGAGTCGGTGGCGAAGTTCGGCATCTCGATCACGGTGTTGGGGAACGCGGGTGTCACGGTCGACACCGCGTCGATAGTCACCAGTGACGATGCGCCACCGGCGTGGCGCCGGGCGAACTCCATCGAGGAGAGCACGAGTGCGGCGCCGCCGTCAGAGGTGGCGCAGATCTCGAGGAGGCGCAGCGGGTCCGCCACCATCGGCGACGCCAGCACCTCGTCGACGGTGACCTCCTTGCGATAGCGCGCGATTGGGGTTGGCCAACCCGTGGCGGGCGTTCTTGACCTTGACCTGCGCGAAGTCCTCCTCCGTCGCGCCGAAGCGGTCCATCCGCCGGCGCGGTACAACGCGAAGTAAGTCGGGTTGGTCGCGCCCATGAGGTGGAAGCGCAGCCAGTCCGGGTCGTCCTTGTGCTCGCCGCCGCCCACCGGCGCGAAGAAGCCCTTCGGTGTGGTGTCGGCGCCGACGACCAGTGCCACGTCGCACAGACCCGCCAGGATCTGCGCCCGCGCACTGGCGATGGCCACCGCGCCCGACGCGCAGGCCGCGTAGACGCTCGACACCCGCGCCCCCGTCCAGCCCAGCGCCTGGGCGAAGGTCGCGCCCGAGACGAAGCCGGGATATCCGTTGCGGATCGTGTCGGCCCCGGAGACGAACTGCATGTCGCGCCAGCCCAGGCCGGAGTCGGCCAGGGCGGTTCGGGCCGCCGCCAGCCCGTACTCGACGAAAGGCCGCCCCCACTTGCCCCACTCGTGCATGCCGGCCCCGAGGACGGCGATCTTCTTGTCGGACTCGTCGGACGCCATGGCTCGCTCAGCCCTCCCCATCCGGGGTCACGGGCCCGAGACCCAACGGTCGCCATTTCCAGACCAGGTAGTCGGTGCCGTCTTCCGAGTACAGCGTGTCCACCACCAGCTCGACCTCGTCACCCACCGTGAGGTCCTCGACGGCCACCCCGCCCACGACCTGGCCCATGACCACCAGCTTCTCGGCGGCCAGCTCCACGGCGGCCAGGCAGAAGGGCTCGTAGGGATCGGCCGCCACGTACGGCGCCGGCGGCTGGTAGCGGGCGTCGGTGTAGGACCAGATGCGGCCGCGCCGCGACAGCTCCACGCGCTCGAACGAGGTGGATGCGCAGTCGGGATTGCGGCAATAGCTCTGCTCGGCCGGGAAGGCGTAGGTGCCGCACTCGGCGCAACGCGACCCCAGCAGGGCCGGTGCGTCACCGTCTTCGCCCGTGGTGAACCAGCCCTCCACCGCGGGCACCCGGGTCACCCCGGCCATCAGCCGAGCCGCTCGATGATCGTGGCGTTCGCCTGCCCGCCGCCCTCGCACATCGTCTGGAGCCCGTAGCGGGCGCCCGTGCGCTCCATCTCGTGGAGCAGCGTGGCCATAAGCCGGGCGCCCGAGCACCCGGTGGGGTGGCCGATCGCGATGGCGCCCCCGTTGGGGTTCACCTTCTCCATGTCCGGCGCGTACTCGCGCGCCCAGGCCAGGACGACCGATGCGAAGGCCTCGTTGATCTCGACCACGTCCATGTCGGCGAGCGACAGCTTCGCCTTGGCCAGCACCAGCTCGGTGGCCGGGATGACCGCCGTCAACATGATCTGGGGGTCGTTGGCCGCCACGGCGAAGGTGTGGAAGCGCGCCCGGGGGCGCAGGCCGAGCGACGACGCCCGCTCTTCGCTCATGATGAGGACGGCGGCCGCCCCGTCGGAGATCTGCGAGGACGTCCCCGCCGTGACCGTCCCGGTCTCGGAGAACGCCGGTTTCAACCCCGCCAGCTTCTCGAGGGAGGTATCGCGGCGGATCCCCTCGTCGGACTCGAGCACCCCGTGGACCTCGTCGGCGCCGGGCACGTCGGGATGGACCCGGGCCTCGAGCGGGACGATCTCGCGGGCGAAGCGCCCCTCGTCGGTGGCCCGCGCCGCGCGCTGGTGGGAGCGCAGCGCGAACTCGTCCATCTCCTGGCGCGAGATCTTCCAGCGCCGGGCGATCTCCTCGGCGCACTCGCCCTGGTGGATGAGCTCGAAGCGCGCCGTGTAGAGGGGACCGTAGGCCTCCCCGGGCCCGGGCTCGGTGGTCGAGCCGATCGGCACCCGGCTCATCGATTCCACCCCGGCCCCGATCGCCACGTCCATGGCGCCGGCCATCACGGCCTGGGCGGCGAAATGGATGGCCTGCTGGGCCGATCCGCACTGACGGTCCACCGTCGTCCCAGGGACCGACTCGGGGAACCCGGCGGCCAGCGCGGCGTTGCGGGCGATGTTCATCGCCTGCTCGCCCACCGTCATCGTGCACCCCATCACCACGTCCTCCACCAGGGCGGGATCCAGGTCGTTGCGCGCCAGCAGCGCGGCCAGCGGTTGGGCTGCGAGGTCGGTGGCGTGCCACCCCGAGAGGCGGCCCCCGCGGCGGCCAACCGGGGTGCGGACGGCGTCGACGATCACGGCAGTGGGCATACGAGGGGTAATTCTGACGCCCAATCAGATGGAGTGCCAGACGTGCCCCCGAACGCCGGCGGGACGCCCCCGGATCCGACCCCTTGCTCCGACCCCTGATCCGACCCCGGATCCGGCCCCGCATCCGCCCCATGGCGCCACCTGCCCCCGCGTGTCGGCGATCATCCAGCTCATCGTGGACTTCTTCGTCCAGCAGTTGGTCTTCCACCGGCCGGTGGGTCCGGGCCTCTGACGACGGCGGTGCGGCCACCTTGGCAAGCCCGAGGGCGCTGTGCGAGATTCGCAACGCCATGGACCTGACTTTCAGCGCCGAGCAAGAGGCGTTCCGCGCCGAGGCCCGGGCCTGGTTGGCCGCGCACGTCCCGGCCGGCCCCCTCCCCTCCCTCGATACGGCCGAGGGTTTCGAGGCGCACCGCGCCTGGGAACGCACCCTGTACGAGGACCGCTGGTCCGTCGTCAGCTGGCCCGTCGAGTACGGCGGGCGCGACCTCGGCATCTTCGACTGGCTCGTGTTCGAGGAGGAGTACTACCGGGCCCGCGCCCCACGCGCGTCAGCCAGAACGGCGTCTTCCTGCTCGGTCCCACCATGCTCGAGTACGGGACCGACGCGCAGAAGGCGCGCTACCTCCCGCCCATGGCGTCGGGCGACGAGATCTGGTGCCAGGGCTGGTCCGAGCCCGACGCCGGCAGCGACCTGGCCGGCATCCGCTCGCGTGCCGCGCGCAATGCCGCCGGCGACGGCTGGGTCCTCGACGGGCAGAAGACGTGGGCCAGCCGCGGCGCGTTCGCCGAGTGGTGTTTCGGCATCTTCCGCACCGACGCCGAGGCGGAGCGCCACCGCGGCCTCACCTACTTCCTGATCGCCATGGACGCACCGGGCGTCACCGTGCGCCCCATCCCCCAGATCGACGGGGAGACCGGCTTCGCCGAGATCTTCTTCGACAACGTCGAGGTCCCCGAGGACCAGGTGCTGGGAGAGGTGGGCGCCGGCTGGTCCGTCGCCATGGCCACCGCCGGTTCCGAGCGCGGCCTCTCGCTGCGCAGTCCGGCGCGCTACACCGAGGCAGCCGACCGCCTCGTGCGGCTCTACGCCGGGCGCGGCGGCCCACCCGCCTCCACCGACGCGGTGGCGCGTGCGCACATGCACGCCGAGGCGTACCGGCTGCACACGTACTGGACGGCCACCAAGGTGGCCCGCGGCCAGGCCGTCGGCGCCGAGGCCAGCGCCAACAAGATCTTCTGGTCCGAGACCGACGTCGCCATCCACACCACCGCGCTGGACCTCCTCGGTCCCGAGGCGGAGCTGCTCCACTCCGGGGCGCCGGGCGAGTGGCTCGACGGGTACCTCTTCTCCCTGGCCGGGCCGATCTACGCCGGGACGAACGAGATCCAGCGCAACGTGGTGGCCGAGCGCCTCCTCGGGCTGCCGCGCTGAGCGGCTGCGCGGGCCGGCCGTGGACTTCGCCTTCTCCGAACAACAGGACGAGCTCCGCGCGGGCGTGCGCACCGTGCTCGATACGGAGTGCACGCCGGACGCGCTGCGCGCCTTCGCCGTGGCGGACCAAGCCGCCCGCGCCGACCTGGCCGCCAACCGCTGGGCCGTGCTGGCGGAGCTGGGGGCGCCCGCCCTGGTCGTGCCCGAGGCGGCCGGCGGGCTGGGGTTGGACGACGTCGACCTCGTCGGCGTCCTCGAGGAAGCCGGGCGGGCCAGCCTGCCCGAGCCCCTGCTCGAGACCGCGGCGCTCGCCGCGCCGACCCTGGCCGCCCTGCTCCCCGACCCGGCCGCCGCGGCCGCACTCGCCGCCCTCGTGCAGGACGACGCCATGGTCGCCGTCGGCGGGATCGACGTCACGGTCGACGGCATCGCATCGCCCAGCGAGGTGTCGGCCGACGGCATGCTGCGGACGCCGCGCGTCGTCGGCGCCCGCGACGCGGCCATCCTGCTCCTGGCCTGTCGCGACGCCGAGTCGGGCTGGCAGCTGCACGCGGTGCCCGAGGCGTCGTGCCTCGCCGAGCCCACGCCGGCCCTCAGCGCGTCACGCGACCTCTCGACGGTGCACTGGCCGCTGTCGTCGGACACGTTGCTGGCCTACGACGTGGCCGCCGAGGCGGCGGTCGGCCTGGTGGCGGACCGCGCCGCCGCCGGCACGGCTGCGCTGCTGATCGGGCTGGCCGACCGGATGCTGGCCATGACGGCGGCCTACGCCAAGGAGCGCCACCAGTTCGGCAAGCCCATCGGCAGCTTCCAGGCCGTCAAGCACCTCCTGGCCGACGCGCGGGTGGCGCTGGAGTTCGCCCGTCCCGCCACCTACCGCGCCGCGTGGTCGCTCGCCACCGCGCAGCCGACGCTGTCGCACGACGCGTCCATGGCCAAAGCGATGGCATCGGACGCGGCGGCGTGCGCGGGGCGGGTGGCCCTCCAGGTGCACGGCGCCATCGGGTACACCTGGGAATGCGACCTGCATTTCTTCTTGAAGCTGACGTGGGCGCTGTCGCGGGCCTGGGGCGACGCGGCGACCCATCGACGTCTCGTCCTGGCCCACGCCTTGGCGGCCGCACGCGGCTGACCTGCCGGAATCGGGGGCTGACGCTGATGTCCGATTCCCGCCAGTAATTGTCGCAGCGCCGTGCCACGCTGGCAGCCGTGATCGAGGACCCGGACCGCTGCTACCAGGCGGCACAGAGCAAGGACGCCCGCTTCGACGGCTGGTTCTTCTGCGCCGTCACCTCGACCGGGATCTACTGCCGGCCGAGCTGCCCGGCCCGCACGCCCAACCGGGAGAACGTGCGCTTCTACCCCACGGCGGCCGCGGCACAGCAGGCCGGGTTCCGCGCCTGCCTCCGCTGCCGGCCCGACGCCACCCCCGGCTCCCCCGAGTGGAACATCCGGGCCGACGTCGTGGCGCGGGCGATGCGCCTCATCCGGGACGGCATCGTCGACCGTGAGGGCGTCGAGGGCCTGGCGCAGCGCCTCGGCTACAGCACGCGTCAGCTGAACCGGCTCATCACCGCCGAGGTGGGGACGGGCCCACTGGCCCTGGCGCGCGCGCAGCGCAGCCAGACGGCGCGCGTCCTGCTCGAGACGACCGACCTCCCCATCACCCACGTCGCCTTCGCAGCCGGCTTCTCGAGCGTGCGCCAGTGCAACGACACCGTGCGCCAGATCTTCGCCGACACCCCGAGCGGCCTCAGGACGAGGGCACGCCGCGCCGCCCCGGGCCGGCGCGGCGCACCCGACGCGGCGACGCACGCGATCCGCCTCCGGCTGCCGTGCCGGCGACCCTTCAACCCGGCGTCGGTCCTGGACTTCCTCGGCACCCGCGCGCTCGACGGTGTGGAGGAGGTCGACGGCACGTCCTACCGGCGCACGCTGCGCCTGCCACACGGCCACGCCGTCGTGACCCTCGCCGCGCCCGAATCGGCCGAGACGCAGGACGGGCACGACGAGCGCGACGCGCCCGGCCGGCACACCGGTCCGTCCTACGTCGAGGGCGTCCTCGTGCTCTCCGATCTGCGCGACCTGACGACAGCCGTCTCGCGCTGCCGGCAGCTACTCGACCTCGACGCCGACCCCATCGCGGTGTGGGAGGCCCTGCGGGCGGACCCCGTCGTCGGGCCCCTCGTCGAACACGACCCGGGACGACGTGTTCCCGGCGCGGCGGACGGCTTCGAGCTGGCGGTGCGCGCGGTGATCGGTCAACAGGTCTCGGTGTCGGGCGCCCGCACGGTCGCGGGGCGCCTGGTGCAGGCGGCCGGCGACGCACTGCCCGCACCCGACGGCACGCTGACCCATCTGTTCCCGACGCCGGCCGCGCTGCTGGAGCTGGAGGGGCGCGCGCCCGGCCGCGTTCGCCATGCCGGCCGGCCGGCGGCGGGCGCTCGTGGCGCTGGCCGAGGGGGTCGAGGGCGGCGACGTCGTGATCGACCCCGGCGCGGACCCGCAGGGGCTCCGCCGCTCGCTGGTGGCGCTGCCGGGCGTCGGCCCCTGGACGGCCGAGTACGTCGCCATGCGCGCCCTGCCGCGACCCCGACGCGTTCATGCCGACCGACCTCGGCATCCGCCGGGGAGCCCGCGCCCTCGGGCTGCCCGACGACCCGGCCCACCTCGTCGCCCTCACCGAAGGCTGGCGGCCGTGGCGGAGCTACGCCATGGCGCACCTGTGGTCGCTCCCCGCCCCGCCCGCCGTGATCCCCACCCCACCGATGAAAGGACGTGCAGCATGACCACCACCGCCACCGCGACCGCCACCGTGCCCCTCGACACTCCGATCGGCCGCCTCGTCCTCGAGTGCGACGGCGACGTGCTCATCGGCGTCTGGCTGCCGAACGAACGCCGGCACGCCCGCCACGACGCCGACGACGTCCCGCCCGTGCTCAAAGAGACGGCGACACAACTCGAGGAGTACTTCGTTGGCGAGCGCACTGAGTTCGACCTCCACATGGAGCTCGATGGCACACCGTTCCAACGCGCGGTGTGGGCCGAGCTCTCGCGCATCCCCTACGGCAAGACCATCAGCTATGGCGAGCTGGCGCGCCGGGTGGGCCGGCCCAACGGGCCGCGCGCCGTGGGACAGGCCAACGGGCGCAACCCCATCCCGATCATCGTGCCGTGCCACCGCGTGCTGGCGAGCAACGGCATCGGTGGCTACGGCGGTGGCCTGACGGTCAAGCGCGCCCTGCTCGCGCGGGAGGGTGTCACCGCCTAAGGTGCGCCGGTGGAAACCGCCCGGAGTGTGCACGACGCGTTCGACCTGACGGGCCGGGTGGCCCTCGTCACGGGGGCCGGGAGCGGCATCGGGCGCAGCACCGCGGAGGTGCTCGCCGGTGCAGGCGCGCTCGTCGTTTGCGCGGACGTCAACGCGGTCACGGCCGCCGAAACGGCGAGCGCCATCATGGCGACGGGCGGGCGGGCCGAAAGCGCCCAGCTCGACGTGTCGGTGCACGGCGCCGCGGCCTCGCTCGTCGGCCACATCACGGCCCGGCACGGGTGGCTCCACGTCATGTGCAACATCGCCGGGACCATGATCGACAGCGCCATCGTCGACGTCGAGCCCGAGGAGTTCGACCGCATCGTCGCGGTGAACCTCAAGGGTGTGCTGCACGGATGTCAGGCCGCAGGAAAGGTGATGGTGACACAGCGCGGCGGCTCCATCATCAACATGTCCTCGGCGGCGGTCCTGGCCCCCGCGGCGGGGATCGGCCCCTACGCCATCACCAAGGCCGGCGTCGCCCAGCTCACCCAGACGATGGCGCTCGAGGTGGGCAAGTTCGGGGTGCGGGTCAACTGCGTCGCACCGGGCTTCGTGCCGACCAACATGACGGCGCGCTATTACACGAACCCCGACGGCACGATCAACGAGGAGACCAAGGCGGCCGTGCTGGCGCCGATGGCGCGCGCCGCCCCCCTGCGGCGCGTCGGGGAGACGTCGGACATCGCGTACTGCGTCCTGTTTCTCGCCGCCGACGCCAGCAGCTTCGTGACCGGCCAGCTGCTGAGCCCCAACGGTGGCGTGTCGATGCACTACTGAGGTGACACTCGGCGCCGGCGCGGCCGCGCCGTCTCGGGCGCCGACCGCGCCGCCTCGGAGCGTCGTCTACGAGAGCCGCACGAGGTCGAACTGGCCGCTCGACGTGTCCGACACGACGACCGCCGGGGCGGGGCCGATCAGGGTGACGGCGGCGCCGACGGTCACCGGGTCGGTCAGGCCGCCGTGCTGGTCGATGCGGAGGACGCACGACGCCGGCGTGGGCGGCGAGGCCGGCGGGCACGCCGCCGTGCCCCCCACCGGCTCGAGCACGAGTGGCCCCGCCGCCGTGTCGGCCACGGTGCTCGTCACCGACCCGGTGTACGACCCGAGCGTGGCGAGCGTGGTGGCGTCGTAGGTCGTGAAGAGCGCATCGAGCCCCTGGCCGGCCGGCTGGTCCACCCACACCGTGCCGGCGGCGACCGCATCGAGGTACTGCACCCCGCCACCGAGGCCGTTCGGCGTGTGCGCCAGCACCGGTCCGGTCACCGTGGCCCCGTTGGGCCGCAGCGCCACGAGATGGTGGTCGTCGCGCTCGTAGTAGATCGAGCCGTCGGTGCCGAAGGCGGCCCCGAGCCCGCGCACGACGAGGCGCGGCCCGGCCGACGAGCCCGGGTCGAGGCGGTAGACGCGCACCACGTTGTTGTCGGTCACCGAGAGCAGCACCGACCCGGCGGCGGCGGTCATCGACACCAGGTCGTCGTCGGAGCTGTTCGCGGCGCTGACCTTCGGCATGTTCCACTGCCCGTCCTGGTTGCCGCTGGCCCGGTTGTAGGCGGACACGTTGGCGTAGGTGGCCACGTAGAAGTTGCCGGCGTCGGCCGCCAGCGCGGCGATCCCGTTGGCGATGTGCTCGGCGACGGCGGCCGGGCCGTTGCCGTCGATCACCCACGCCACCGAGGGTCCCGGTTTGGTCGGGTCCTGGGGAGCCGCGAACACGGCACCGTCGGGGCTCTCGGCCGCGGTGACCCGGTCGGCCGAGAAGGGCAGGGCGATCGGCGAGCCGGCCTGGAGCGGACCCGAGGTGGGCACGGGCGGGAGGGTCGAGGCGGAGGCGACCGTCGTGGTGGTGCCGGCGTTGCCCGAGCCCCCTCCGGGCGCCGAGGTCGAAGTGCCGTGCTGGGCCCGGCCGGCCTGGGGGGAGGAGGGCCCGGACCCGCACGACGCCACGAGCAGCGCGAGCGGCGCGAGCAGCGCGAGCGCTGCCGGAAAGGCCCATTGCGGGCGCCGGCCGAGGTCCCCGCGCACGGGGCCAGTATGGCTGGCACCCGCGCCGGATACGTTGCGCCCATGGCAACCACCCGCGACATCCCCTACGACGCCGACGGCCGCACCATGGTCGGCAGCCTCGCCCTCCCCGACGACGGCACGGATCTCCGACCGGCGGTCCTCGTGTGCCACGAGGGGCCCGGGCTCGATGATCACGCCCGCGCCCGGGCCGAGCGGCTGGCCGACGAGCTCGGCTACGTCGCCTTCGCGCTCGACTACCACGGGGCCGGACGGCCGGTGGAGGACCGCCAGCAGATGATGGCGCGCATCGGCGAGCTGCGCGAAGACCCGGCGCGCGCCCGGGCCATCGGCACCGCCGGCCTCGACGTGCTTGCGCGGAACCACGGACCGACACGGACCGGCTGGCCGCCATCGGGTACTGCTTCGGGGGCACGCTCGCCCTCGAGCTGGCGCGCGGCGGCGCCGACCTCAAGGCCGTGGTGGGCTTCCACTCCGGCCTCGGCACCGTGCGGCCCGAGGATGCCGCCAACATCACCGGCAAGGTCCTGGCCCTCATCGGCGCCGACGACCCCATCGTCGACAACACACAGCGCCGGGAGTTCGAAGAGGAGATGCGCGCCGGCGGTGTCGACTGGCAGCTCGTCGTCTACGGCGGCGCGGTGCACTCGTTCACCAACCCGCGCGCCAGCCAGATCGACCTGCCGGGCATCGCGTACGACGAGATCGTCGACCGCCGCTCCTGGCAGGCAATGTGCGACCTCTTCGGCGAGGTCTTCACCGAGGTCGTCTGAGCGGCCCCCGGCGACGGTGCGTTTCTGACGCCCCGTCAGGTGCGGGCTACGCTCGATGCCCATGCCTGAGCCGCTCCCGCTGATCATCTCGGTCGACGACCACGTGGTCGAGCCTCCCAACGTGTGGCAGGACCGCCTCCCGTCGAAGTATGCCGAGGTCGGCCCGCGGATCGTGCGGGCGCCCATGCCCGAGGTGGAGTTCCGCGGCGGGCAGCTCAAGGTCAAGCCCGGCTCCGAGGGCGTCCCCGTCGACTGGTGGTACTACGAGGACCTGAAGCGCCCGCTGCTGCGCGTCGACTCCGCCGTGGGCGTGCCGCGCGACGAGGTGACCATGAAGGGCGTCACCTACGAGGACATGCGGCCGGGCTCCTACGAGGTCAAGCCGCGGCTCGACGACATGGACGCCAACCACATCGAGGCCGCCCTGTGCTTCCCGACCTTCCCGCGCTTCTGCGGCCAGACCTTCACCGAGGCCGAGGACAAGGAGCTCGGACTGCTCTGCGTGCAGCGCCTACAACGACTGGATGGTCGACGAGTGGTGCGGTGACGCCGGCGGCCGCCTCGTCCCGCTGTGCCTCATCCCGCTGTGGGACGCCGAGCTGGCCGCGGTCGAGGTGCGGCGCAACGCGGCCCGGGGCGTCCGCGCCGTCTGCTTCAGCGAGATCCCGCCCTTCCTCGGCCTGCCGAGCGTGCACGACCCCGACCACTACTGGGACCCCTTCTTCCGGGCCTGCGCCGAGACCGAGACGATCGTCAACATGCACATCGGGTCCTCGTCGAAGATGCCGTCCACCTCGCCGGACGCACCGCCGGCGGTGGGGTCGACCCTGACCCACACGAACGCGACCTTCTCGCTCGTCGACTTCCTCTTCAGCGGGGTCTTCGTGCGCTTCCCCGACCTCAAGGTGGCCTACTCGGAGGGGCAGATCGGCTGGATCCCCTACATCCTCGAGCGGGCCGACCGGGTCTGGGAGGACAACCGCGGCTGGGGCGGCGTGGCCGACATCGTGCCCGAGAAGCCATCGAGCTACTTCCCGGCCCACGTGTGGGGCTGCTTCTTCGACGACGCCCACGGCCTGCGCTCGGTGGCCGAGATCGGCGAGGACAACATCACCTACGAGTCGGACTACCCCCACTCGGACTCGACCTGGCCGCACACCCGGCAGATCGCCGAGAAGCAGATGGCCGACTTGAGTGACGAACAGCGGCGCAAGATCGTCCGGGGCAACGCGATCAAGCTGTTCGGCCTCGACTTCGCGGCCTGACTCGGCCCCGAGGGCTCCCGACTCGTCGCCGCTGACGGCATGGACCTGCGCTACACCGAATCGGAGCAGGCGTTTCGCTCGGAACTGCGCGGGTGGCTGGCCACGACGCTGCCCGGCGTCGGCGACCTGCCGCCCCACGACGACTGGGCCGCCCGGCGGGCCTACGACCTCGCGTGGCAGAAGGCGTTGTTCGACGCGGGGTACGCGGGGGTGGACTGGCCGTCCGAGGGCGGGGGCCGGGGCGCCTCGCCGGTGGAGCAGCTGATCTTCAAGGAGGAGTGCGAGCGCGCCGGCGCGCCCTACGTCGGGGTGAACTTCGTCGGGCTCCTCCACGCCGGTCCGACGATCATCGCCGAGGGGTCGGCCGCGCAGCGGGCGCGCTACCTCCCGCCCATCCTGCGCGGCGAGGAGGTCTGGTGCCAGGGCTTCAGCGAGCCCGACGCCGGGAGCGACCTGGCCTCGCTGCGCACGCGGGCGGTACGCGACGGCGACGACTACGTCGTCACCGGCTCGAAGATCTGGACGTCGCACGCCGAGGTGGCCGACTTCTGCGAGCTGCTCGTACGCACCGGTGACGAAGGCAACCGGGGCATCTCCTGGCTCATCATGCCGATGGACGCACCCGGGATCGAGATCCAACCCCTGCGGACCATCGAAGGCACCACCGAGTTCGCGCAGCTCTTCCTCAACGACGTGCGCATCCCGGTGGCCAACCGGGTGGGCGAGGAGAACGACGGCTGGCGGGTCACCATGGTGACCCTGTCCTTCGAGCGCGGCACCGCGTTCGTCGGCGAGCTGCTCGAGTGCATGCGGCTCCTGCGTGAGGTGCGCGCGATCGGCACGCGGCTCGACCTCTTCCGCCACGACGGCGGCCTGACGCGCCGGATCGGGCACCTCCAGGCGGCCTTCGACGCCCTGTGGGCCCTGACCAAGCGCAACGTGTCCGAGGCGGCACGGACCGGGGTGCCCGGCATCGGGGGGTCCGTGTTCAAGCTGTCCTTCTCCGAGCACGCGCAGGCGCTGGGCGACCTGGCCATGGAGATGCTCGACGCCGCCGCGTTGTGTGCCGACCCGCTGACCGCCCCCGGCCACGGCGGGCCGCTCGGCAACGCGGAACAGGTGCATAACTGGTTCAAGTCGATCAACCTGACCATCGCCGCCGGCACGTCGCAGGTGCAGCGCAACATCGTGGCCGAGCGGATCCTCGGCCTCCCGAGGACCCGCTGATGGACTTCCGCGTCGGCGAGGCCCAGCGCGAGCTGGCCGAGGGGATCCGGACGGTGCTGGCCGGGCGTCTCCCGCTCGCGCACATCCGGGCGCGCGAGGGCGAGGAGCGGACGATCAGCGCCGACGACTGGGCCGCGCTGGGCGAGACCGGGGTCTTCGCGCTGACGCTCCCAGAGCCGGCCGGCACCGGACTCGGGCTGGCCGACGCCACCGTGGTCTACGAGGAGCTGGGCCGGGCGCTGGTGCCCGGTCCGCTCGTCGGCACCTTTCTCGCCGCGGCCATGGACCTGGAGCCCGGCGCGGCCGAGGGCCGGGTGATGGTCGGGGTGGCCGTCGGTGGCGGCGGCGGCGGTGTTGGTGTCGGCGTCGACGGCGGTGGACCGCCGTGGCTGGTGGAGCACCTGTCCTCGCTCGACGCCGCCTTCTTCCTGCCGGGCGGAGGCCTGGACGGGGCTCCGAGCCTGATGCGGACGATCCGTGACGCGCCCACGGCGCAGCGGGTGGCCGCGCCGCTCGATCCGCTCACGCCCCTCTGGCAACTGTCCCGACTCCCAGCGGGCCAGGCGTTGGAGGACCCCCACCAGCGCCTGTTCCGCGACGGGGCCATCCTCTCGGCGGCGCTGCAGGTGGGTCACGCCTTGGAGACCCTCGAGATGGCCGTGGCCTACGCCAAAGAGCGCCACCAGTTCGGCAAGCCCATCGGCAGCTTCCAGGCGGTCAAGCACATGTGCGCCGACATGCTGGTGCGCGCCGAGGTGGCCCGGGCCGCCGTCCACGCGGCGGCTTGCCTGGCCGACGACCCCGATGTGCTGGCCGCGGAGGCCGCGGCGGCGGGAACCACGCCGTTCGCGTCGATGCAGCGCGCCGCGGCGGGCGCCAAGCTGTTGGCGGACGAGGCCGCGATCGCGAACGCCCGCACGGCGATCCAGGTCCACGGCGGTATGGGCTACACGTGGGAGGTCCCGCTGCACCTGCATCTCAAGCGGTCGCGCGTGCTGGCGACGACCTTCGGGACCGCGAGGGAGCTGTCGTCGCTGCTGGGCGCGCCGGTTCCGGCTGCGGACCCGACCCCGGCGGCCTGAGCGAACATGGGCGCCCCGATTCTCCTCGATCCCGCCCGAACGGAGTGGCCGCGATGACCGACCCCACCCTCATCCCCACCGACGTGGTACGTGCGGTCCCCGAAGGGACGGTCGTCTACGGGATGCAGCTGCCCATCCAGTCCCAGTCGACGCTCTACGTCGCCGACTGGGAGAAGGAAGCCGGGCCCAGGGAGCTGGCCCGGATCGCCCGGGTGGCCGACGAGGCAGGCTTCTTCTACCTCGGGGTGTGCGACCACACCGCCATCCCGCGCCGCCTGGCCGACGCCATGGGGACGACCTGGTACGACACCACCGCGACGCTGGGATGGCTCGCCGCGGTCACGTCGCAGACGCACCTGCTCTCCCACGTGCTGATCCTGGCCCAGCGTCACCCGTTGCGGGCGGCCAAGGAGCTGTCCACGATCGACCGGCTTTCGGGTGGGCGCCTCATCGTGGGAGTCGGCGCCGGCCACGTGCCCGAGGAATACGAGCTCCTCACCGGCGGCTTCGACGAGCGCGGCCGCCACACCGACGAAGCCGTCTCCGCGCTCGCCCGTTGCCTCACCGACGAGTTCCCCGAACTGCCGGGTCCGCGCTTCCCGGCGCACGACATGGGACTCGGGCCGCGCCCGGTGCGCCAGCCCCGCCCGCCCATCTGGATCGGCGGCTCCTCCCCCGCGGCCATCCGGCGCACGGCCGCCTTCGGAGACGGGTGGCTCCCGCAGGGGACGCGACGGGGTGACCTGCCCGGTCAGATCGCCCGGCTGCGCGAGCTGCGGGCCGAGCTGCGGGGCGGCGCGCCCATCGACATCGGGACCATCGTCGAGCCCATCTACCTGACCTCGGGCGGCTCGGGCTGGGACCTGCCGGGCTGGGTCATCTCCGGTGGCGGCGAAGAGGTGGCCGCCTCGCTGCGCGAGCTGGTCGAGATGGGCGTGAACCACCTGCAGGTGCGCTTCATGGCGCGCAGCGCCGAGGAATTCTGCGAGCAGACGGCGCGCTTCGGCGTCGAAGTCGGCCCCCTGCTGACTCGCTGAGCACCCCGCAGCCATAGGCTGTATGGCAGATATGGCCTTCTTCTCTTATGCGCTCGGTGCGATCATCCTGGTCTTGGTCCTGCTGCGCCAGCTCCGGGTGCGCCCCGTACCACGCGTGTATCGGCCGCGCCTCCCCCTGGTCATCGGCGTCATCGGCCTGTTCGAGCTGTTCGGTTACGCCGGCGACCACCACGTCTCGGGCAGCGCGTGGGGATGGATCGTCGGCACGCTGCTGATCGGCGCGCTGGGTCTCGGCAGCGCTGCGCGGCCTCACCATGCGCGTCTGGTCCGCCAACGGATGGGTGCTGCGCCAAGGGACCGCCCTGACCATGGCGCTCTGGCTCGTGTCCCTCTTGGTGCACTTCGTCGGTGACTACGGCGGCGATCGTGCGGGGGCCGCCGGCTTGGAGGGCGCCAGCTTCCTGCTCTACCTGGGTGTCACCCTGAGCGCGCAGTACTACCTGGTCTACCGACGTGCCCTCCCGCTCTGGGAGCAACTCGGCCCCGACGCCGGGCGGCCGCTCCAGGTCCATTTCTCGCAGGGACCGGGGGCCTTCTTCGCCACCTTCGGCCCTTCGGGTCCGGGCGGTCCCGCAGGGCCGGGCGGTCCCTCGGGCCCGGGCGGACCGGTGAGGTGGAACCCCAACCAGGCGCCCCATGACCCCGACGTCATCGACGCCGAGGTCGTCGAGGACGACGAGCACAAGCCGCCCGAACTGCAACCGCCTCGCTGATCGTTCCTACACTCTGCGCCCGTGACGGAGCCCCGTAGCTTCAGCCAGCGGCCCTACGTCGGCCCGCCCGGGTCGGCGGAGCTACTGCTGGTCCGCCACGGGGCCTCGGCCGACTCCGTCGAAGGCGAGACCTTCGAGCTCGTCGAGGGCCAGGGCGACCCGCCGCTCTCGGAGGTGGGGCGCCACCAGGCCGAGCAGGTGGGCCTGCGCCTGGCCCAGGAGCCCTTCGACGGCATCTACGTCAGCACGCTCCAACGGACGGCGCAGACGGCCGCGCCGCTGGTGGCGCGCACCGGCGTGACCCCGGTCGTCGACGCGGACCTGCGCGAGGTCTTCCTCGGTGCGTGGGAAGGCGGGCTCCTGCGTCAGAAGGCGATGGACGACGACCCGCTGTTCCGGCGCGTGATGGCGGAGCAACGCTGGGACGTCATCGCCGGGGCCGAGTCCCGGGCCGCCTTCGGCGGCCGGGTGCGGCGAGGCGTGGAGCGCATCGCAACCGCCCACCCGGGCGGGCGCGTCGTCGTCTTCAGTCACGGCGCCGCCATTGGCGAGATCCTCGCCCAGGCCACGGACTCGGCACCGTTCGCCTTCATGGGCCCCGACAACGCATCGATCTCCAAGGTCGTGATCACGCCGGAGCGTTGGATCCTCCGCGGGTACAACGACACCGCGCACCTGGTGACCTGAGCGACGTGGCACGCATCGTTCTCGTGCACGGGGCCTTCAACGAGCTGTGGGGCCCGAACGAACTGAAGGCGCGCTGGCTCCCGGCCGTGCGCGACGGCCTGTGGCATCACGGCGTCGAGCTCTCCGGCGATGACCTCGAGGTCAGCTTCTACGGTGACCTCTTCCGGCGGCACCCAGGGACGGACGAGGATCGTCAGCTCCAGCAGTCCAGGGCCGGCGTCGCCGATGCCCTCGCGGACATGCAGGACGGCGAGGCCGTCAAGGCGTTGGGCCAGGCGGTCAACGAAGCGGCCTTCGACCGCACCGTCGACATGATCACGATGATGACGACGGAACCCGACCTGCGCAGTCGGCTCATCGCCCGCATCGAGGCCGAGGTGACCGACGACACCACGGTGCTCGTGGCCCACTCGCTGGGGTCGATGCTCGCCTACTCGGCGCTGGCGGCGCATCCGGAGTGGCCGATCCACACCTTCATCACCCTGGGCTCGCCGCTGGCGCAACCCATCGTGTTCGACGGCCTCGACCCCCCGCCGGTCGACGGGCGCGGGGTGTGGCCCGGCTCGGTCGAACGATGGGTGAACGTCCGCGCCGTCAACGACGTCGCGGCGGGCGTCTCCCTCGTCGATGCGTTCGGGTCGCGGGTCGAGGAGTGCGTGGTCGACAACGGGCACCGCGCGCACGCGCCCGAGCCGTACCTCAACTGCACTGTGACGGGCGCCGCCATCGCAGACGCACTCGGGCCCGCCGGCTGACCAGCGTCACCCCGGCGGCCCCGGCGGCCCCGGCGGCGGCGCGGGCGATCTTCCCTGGGGTGGCGCTTCTGCGGGTCCTTCCGCGGCGCTGTCGCTCTGGGAGCGGGCGACAGAGGCCTGGGCCGACGCCTGGACGTACTGGAGCATCTCGGGCCGCATGCGGTCGAGTCCCCGGCGGTCGTACCACGTGGTGACGGCGACGCCGACGACGACCCAGAACGCCAGACCGATCCCCGTCAGGACCAGGCCACGCGTGAGACCGGCGTCCCCCGCCCCCGAAGTATGGGATGGCCCGGACGCCGTCGAGGACCTGGCGGAGCGGCTCGAAGTTGGCGGTGAAGCGGGGGCCGCCGCCAGGGCCAGGAGTGGGTCGTCCCGCCCGACAAGGCCGAGGCGAGGTAGATGAACACCAGGAGGGCGATCAACTGCCCGAGGGTGCCGAACGCCGCGGGCTGGGCGACCCCCGTGGCGAGGGCCACACCGATGGACCCCGACCGGGGGTTGGTGAGGAGACGTACCGTCGGCTTCCCGCCGGACGAGCGGGCCGGGGCAAGGCCATAGGCCCCGAGCAGCGACGCGGTGAAGCCGGGCGGGATCACGATGGTGGTGTAGGCGTCGTTCCCGCGCATCTGCTGCTCCGCCGCACCGAGCGGGACGGCGTCGAGGGAGAGCCGGCTCGACACGGCGTGTGAGTGCCGGAGACTCGAGGCCACCTGGGCGCCGATGTCGACGTGCCGTCCGAGCACGCTCGCGCCCTGGTCTTCGTCGGCCAACGCCACCGGCAACCCGCTCAGATGCGAGACCGGGTTCACCACCGAACCGATGTAGAACAGGGCGATCAGGAAGATCAGGACCGAGGCCACCCCCAGGGGGAAGAACCAGATGGTGGGCACCCGCAAGAGCTGCGACGCCCGCATCGTCGGCGCCCGGTGGGAGTCGCCGGATCCGCCGGCGACAGGCCGCGTATCGGGGGAACTCACAGCCTGCTCCTTCCTGCTGCGGACCTGCTGCGGACCGGATCGGACGGTGCAACGCCGTTCGTATCCACGGTTCCTCGCGCCGGCCCGGAGCCGTCGGGGCGCAGCACCGCGATGAGCCGAGGCGCGAAGGGAAAGCGGCGCCGGACCTCGCCGCACCACCTCCCGCCCGTGCCCGACTACGTCCGTTACACGGGCGGGGGGCGGCGGTACTGGCGCCTGGGCGGGCCGCTCACTCGCGACCACGAGGCGGAGGCGCGAGCCGCCCAACGGCAGAAGGCACCGGGACGGCTGGGACGCTTCGTGCTCCGTCTGTTGGGCGGCGGGCACAGCCCGCCGCCGGGTTGATGCGCTCGCGCGCCGGTGTGGGTCAGGCGCCGCTGGTCGCGCCGGCGATGCCCCTGGTCGCAGGTGGGCGCAGTTCGGCGATCACGCCCGGCTCCTTGAGGGCTGCCTCGATCACGTCGGTGATCTCAGAGCCCACGAGCTCGTCGCGCTCGAGCAGGGCGTCGCGCAGCGCCTCGACGACCTCGGGGTGGGTCGAGACGATGGCCTTGGCGGCGTCGCACGATCCCATGAGGAGCTCGTCGAGCTCGGCCCGGGCGTCCTTGTCGCCCAGGACCTTGTCGACCAGGCCGCCCGCGAGGTAGCCGCTGCCGGCGGCGGCAACCGAAATGAGGGAGTTGCCCATGCCACAGGCGCCGATCATCTGGGCGCCGATCGAAGTGGCAGCGGCCAAGTCGGAGGCCGGTCCAGTCGACACCTCGTCGAACCACTGCTCCTCGGCCACCATGCCGCCCATGGCGATCTGCAGCAGCGCGCGCATCTCCTCGCTGCTCTTGGTGAAGCGCTCCTCGGTGTCGGAGTGCTGCAGCAGGCCCAGCGAATCACGGCGCTTGACGATAGAGAGCACGTCGAGTTGTCGGGTCTGGCCGACGAAGTAGGCGACGGTTGCGTGACCGGCCTCGTGGGTGGCCACACGGTCGCGCTCGTTGGGGGTGTAGATCGTTTCGTCCGTCACTCCGAGCTCGACGATCATCTTTGCCTCCGCCACGTCGGCCATCGTCATGGCGGCGCGCCCGTGGGTCAGTGCGATCACGAGCGACTCGTCCATGAGCCGCTCCAGCGCGGCGGGCGAGTAACCGAACGTCATACCGGCGACGATGTCGACGGCGCCGTGCTCGTCGAGGTCGCTCGCGTGCGCCTTCTTGCCGAGGTAGTAGGCGATGATGTCCGCGCGGGCGCGGCGGCCGGGCAGCCCGAAGTAGATGCTGCGGTCGAAGCGACCCGGCCGGATCAGCGCCGGGTCGAGGTCGTCCTTACGGTTCGTTGCCCCGACGACGAGGATGTTGGCCGGCACGATGGTGGGCTTCGGCAGCTTGCCCCCGTCGGGGAGGTAGCGATTCACCAGGGCGATCCAGAATGAGGTGAATCGCTGGCCGCGCGTCGGGGTGTCGAACGACTGGAGCTGCACCAGGAGCTCGTTCACAACGCCGGTCACGCCCTCGGTCCCACCGCCTCCGCCCATGCCCCTCCGCGTCGCCCCGATGGCGTCGATCTCCTCGATGAACCCGATGGCGCCGCCCTCGGTGCGGGCGTACTTGCGCAGTTGCTTGAAGAACGAGCGGATCTTGCGGTTGGTCTGGCCGTAGTACATCGACTGGAAGGCCGAGGCGGACACGAACAAGAACGGAACGTTGGCCTCTTTCGCCATCGCCTTCGCCACGAAGGTCTTGCCGGTGCCCGGAGGGCCCTCGAAGAGGACGCCACGGCGCGCCGTGCCACCCATGGTGTCGCGGAAGGTCTTGTGCGCGAGGAACAGGTTGATGGACCGCACCACTTCGGCCTTGATGGCATCGATGCCGACCAGGTCTTCCAACCCGACCTCGGTCTCGCCGGGACGCACCAGCGTGTGCGGCGAGCGACCCGCGCCGAGGAACGGCGCCAGCATCACGCAGCCCAGCATCAGAACGATGATCAGGACGGGGAGGATGGGACCGAGCCAGTGGGGAAGGTGGACGGCCGGGAAGATGCCGCGGCCGCTCATGGCCCGGATGACGATCCAGCCCAGGACGAGCGCGGCGACGGCCACCAGCCGGCGGAGCCGGATCATGCGGCGTCGCTCCCGTGCCTGCGAGACGTCGGCACTGCCCAGAATGGCGTCGCCCACGATGCCAGCGACGGCACGGTTGCGGTCTGCGCTGGGGTCGGTGCCGGCTCCAGGGCGCGGGGGGACGGGGACCATATCGGCAGGCCGACTCATGATCAGACTCCGTTCACTCCCCCGTGGACGTTTCCACCCTAGAGAATCGCACAGGTCCTCCGGCCTTGCGAAGTGACAAAAGTCATAAATAGGCCCGATTCACCCTCGGAATCGCCTCGTCAGGCACGACCCCCTCCCCGGTCGGTCTGCCGCCGTCGCCGCAGGCCCCCGTGATCAGGGCGTCCATTGGGGTTCAGCTGCGGCTTTGGCGGCGGCAGGCAGCGCGGGGTTGAATGTGACGCGCCGTCAGATCGGGCGGCGAACGCCGAGCCGATCAGCCGAAAGCGCCGAACCGCCGATTTCAGGGAGCACACATGGCCGAGACCACGCGCGACGAGCACCAGGTCCTCATCGGAGGCAAGTGGGTGGATGCGTCCGATGGCACCTACGAGATCATCAACCCGGCAAGCGAAGCCGTCGTGGGCCAGGCGCCCAACGCCAGCGCGTCCGACGCGCTCGCCGCAGCCGGCGCGGCGAAGGAGGCCCAGCCGGGGTGGGCGGCCTGGTCGGCCGAAGAGCGCAGCGCCCTCATGCGCGAGGCGGCGGCGGCCATCCGGGCCAAGTCCTCGGAGCTCCTGCCGCTCGTGATCGCCGAGACGGGCGCGACGGCGACCGTCGGTTCGCGCATGCAGGTCCCGGTGGCCGCCGACCGCTTCGAGCGCTATGCCCGCGACCCGAGGGGCGTGCTCCAGACGCCACTGTTGCCTCAGACGGCGCAGGCCACGCCCCTCGCCCCCGGCGGGATCATCGGTGCCATGGTGAACCGCCAGCCGGTCGGCGTCGTCGCCTGCATCACGTCCTACAACTTCCCGATGGTGAACATGGCGGGCAAGGTCGCCCCGGCATTGGCGGCCGGCAACGCCGTCGTGGTCAAGCCTGCGCCCCAGGATCCCTTGGCCATCGTGGAGCTGGTCCGCATCCTGAACGACGTCGGCTTCCCCCCCGGCGTGGTGAACCTCGTCAACGGCAACGGCCCGGCCGCTTCGGCCGCGCTCGTCGATGCCGACGACGTGGATTGCGTCAGCTTCACCGGCTCGACGCAGGTCGGTGTGACGATCGCCGAGAAGGCGGCCCGCACCATGAAGCGCACGCTGCTCGAGCTCGGAGGCAAGGGGGCGTGCGTCGTCTTCGAGGATGCGGACGTCAAGGCGGCGGTGGGGTGCATCGGTTCGACGTGGTCATTCCACTCGGGCCAGATCTGCACGGCACCGACCCGGGCGGTGGTCCACCGCAGCGTGTTCGACCAAGTGCGCGAGGGCCTGGTACAGATGGCCGGGTTCCTCAAGGTCGGCGACCCGACAGACAGCGCGACCATCATCGGACCGGTCATCTCGGCGGCGCAGCGGGGACGCATTGAGGCGCACGTGGAATCGGCGAAGGCGGACGGAGGCGAGATCGTCATCGGGGGCGAGCGGCCGGCGGACCTTCCGGTGGGCTACTACGTGGCCCCGACGCTCATCACGGGCGACAACACCATGCGGGTGGCGCGCGAGGAGATCTTTGGCCCGGTCATCACCATGATCCCCTTCGATGACGAGGAGGAAGGCATCGCCATCGCCAACGACTCCGACTTCGGGCTCTACGACTACGTGTTCTCGAAGGACGGGGCGCGGGCGCTCCGGGTGGCCAAGCGCCTCCAAGCCGGGCACGTGGGGGTCAACACCGCCCAGCGCAACCACGACGCACCCTTCGGCGGCTTCAAGATGTCCGGAGTGGGCCGCGACGGCGGCGACTACGGGCTCTTGGCCTACACCGAGCCGCAGGCCATCATCTGGAGCTCGTAGGGGCCACTTTCGGGGGGTCCCACTCCGGAGAGGCGTCGGTTACTTCGCGGCGTCTGTATAGGCGGACTCGTGGGCGTTGCTGCCGCCTGTATTCGCGCCGGCTCGCCGCGGTATAGAGGTGGGAGGGAATACCCCGCCCGGGCAGATACAACCGAAACGAAGTCGACCGGAGAGGGCGTATACGGCCGAAATGAGGAGGTCAGGAGCTCGCGCATACGCAGAGAACAGATGTGTGGACGGGCCGGACCCGCTCTCCGGAGCTTGACGAGGACGGTCCCCGCGGCATGCACCACTGCAAGGTTCCGTGCAAGGAATGCTGCGAGGCCGACATCACGTTGTCGCGCCGAGGGAGCCGAGGGATCGCCGTGTCAGCGGTCGGCGATGAAGCGGCCGGCGAACGCCTCCATGGCATCGAGCACTTCGGCCGTGCGCCGCCAAGGGGTCACGATGAGGCGGTCCACTCCGGCCGCCTCCCAAGCAACCACGTCGTCCTCGGTCGCGCACTCACCTCCGACAGTGACCTCGAAGGGGGCATCGAGCCGCCCCACCTCTTCCCGATGACCCTGGAGCGTCGTGACTGCGACGGCGGCGGTGTCGGGCGTGGCGCCCATACCGATCCAGCCGTCCCCCAGGCGCCCGGCCCGCCGCAGTGCGACCGCCGATTCACCCCCGATGAAAATCGGGATGGGCTGCTGGACCGGCTTGGGCTCGAACGCCACCTCCGCGAAGGGGAAGTGAGGCCCGTCGTGGGCGACGGTCTCCTCGGTCCAGACCCGACGGCAGACCTCGATGGCCTCGTCCAGCCGGGCGCCGCGGGTGGACGGGTCGATCCCGAGCGCCTCCCACTCCGAGCGCAGCCATCCGGCACCCGCACCGATGATGGCGCGTCCGTTCGACAACCAGTCCAGGGTCCCGAAGACCCGGGCGGTAATGAAAGGATGGCGGAGCCCGAGGAGGTACACATACGTGCCGAGCCGGATGGACGTCGTGCGGGCGGCGAGGAAGGACAGCATCGACCCCGGGTCGAACAGCTGGGTATTCGGCGGAACGGGCGGGTGATCGGCGTCCTCGAAGGGTGAGCCCGCCATGGCGAGCGGGAGCACGAGGTGCTCGGGCAACCAGGCGGACTCGAAACCAAGGCGATCGGCCGTTTCGGCTGCCTCGGCCCAGATGCGCGGGTGCATGCGCCCGAAGGTGACGGCGAACTTCACGCGGATTCCCCCGGCACGGCGGTCAAGCTACCCGGCGCACCGGACCGGCGAAACTTGCTGTAATGGGTGGCGAACTCCTCGGAGGAGGAAAGGCACCCATGTCACTCAGCACGCGTCAGACCACCGTCACCGTGCGGCAGCTCACCGGGCGTATCGGCGCGGAGCTCTCCGCGGTCGACCTCCGCACCGCGAGCGACGGCCAGATCGCAGACTTGCGCGCCGCGCTGCTCGCGCATCGGGTCGTGTTCGTGCGTGATCAGGACCTCACGGCGCGGGAGCAGATCGACTTCGCCCGGCGTCTCGGGCCGTTGACCCAAGGCCATCCCACCCTGCCCGTCGTCGACGACGAGGAGCTCATCCTCGACCTCGATTCGCTGGCGGGTGGGCCGGCCAACTATTGGCACAGCGACGTCACCTTCGTCGACCGGCCGCCGGGCTTCTCCATCCTGCGCGCCATGGTGCTCCCCGACGTCGGCGGGGACACGCTGTGGGCCAACACAGTCGAGGCCTACGCCGACCTGCCGGATGACCTGCGGACGCTGGCCGACAACCTGCGTGCCGTGCATTCCAATGGCCATGACTACGCCCGCACCGACCTCCTGAAGCTGCGGACCTCCATCGGCGAGGAGCGGTTGGCCCACGTGCTGGCGTTTGTGTCCCAGGTCTACGAGACAGAGCACCCCGTTGTCCGCGTGCATCCCGAGACCGGCGAGCGCGCCCTGCTGCTCGGCGGCTTCGCCCACCGGTTGGTCGGACACCGCGCGACGGAGTCTGTCGATCTCATCCGGATCTTCCAGTCCTACGTGACACGCCCGGAGAACGTCGTGCGGTGGCACTGGGAGGTCGGCGACGTCGCCGTCTGGGACAATCGGTCGACCCAGCACTACGCGATCTACGACTACGGCGACGCCCACCGTCGCATGCAGCGCGTCACGACCCAGGGCGTGCCCGTCGCCGGACTGGATGGCCGCCCCAGCGTGGCCCTCCAGGGGGATGCGTCCCTCTATAACCTGGCCGGCTAGGGCGGCGCCGTGGCCGTCTTCCCCCACACGCCAATGCCCGAGGTCGGCCTCCCCCGGGGCGACGTCATGCAGCGCCTGATCACCATGAAGCAGGGCGACCAGGACTGGCGCGGCGGTCGCGTCTTCAGCCTCGTCTACTCCGCCGGCGACGACGTCCACGACCTGTTGTCCGACGCGTTGGCCCTCTACAGCGCCGAGAACGGGCTGAACGTGCTGGCCTTCCCGAGCATCGGGGTCATGCAGCACGACATCGTCTGCAATACCGCCTCACTGCTGGGCGCGGACGACCCCGCGTCCGGCGGGGCGGTGGAGGGGTACCTGACCTCGGGCGGCACCGAGAGCCTGCTGCAGGCGGTCAAGACCGCGCGCGACGTCGCACGTGACCGCGGCATCGTCCGGCCGAGCGTCGTGGCCGGTGAGAGCGCGCACGCCGCGTTCACCAAGGCGGCCGACTACTTCGACGTGGACCTCGTCCGCGTCCCGGTCGGACGCGACTACCGGGTCGCGGCGGGCGCCCTGGCCGACGCCTGCACGGACGAGACGATCATGGTCGTGGGTTCGGCCCCGACCTACCCTCACGGCGTCATCGACCCCATTCCCGACATCGCGGCGCTCGCCCTCGAGCGCGGCATCCTGTGCCACGTCGACGCGTGCATGGGTGGGTTTCTTCTCCCCTTCCTCGCCCAGCTTGGGCGGGTCGACGTGCCGTTCGACTTCCGCCTCCCCGGCGTGACCTCCATGTCGGCGGACGTGCACAAGTACGGCTACGCGTCCAAGGGGGTCTCCGTCATCCTCTATCGCACGCACGAGCTCGCCCGGAAGCAGCTCTTCGTCACCACCGACTGGCTCGGTGGCTTCTACGCCTCCACCGCCATGGCCGGGACGCGGCCGGCGGGGCCGGTTGCCGCCGCCTGGGCCGCCCTCATGCACATCGGCTACCAGGGATACCTGGAGCTGACCCGGATCGCCGACGACGCCGCGCGCCTGCTCCGGGCCGGGATCGAGGCCCTCGCCGCCCTCGAGGTGCGGGGTGACCCGCCCGCGACCGTCATGGCCTTCGGGGCCCGCGACCCGGGCGCACTCGACATCTTCGCCGTGGGCGAGCAGCTGGCGGCCGACGGCTGGTACCTGGACCGGCAGAACCGCCCCGATTCGCTCCACGCCACGGTGCACGCCGGCAGCGCGGCGACCGTGCCGGCGTTGGTCGAGGACCTGGACCGGGCCGTGCGCTCCGTCGGGTCGGCACGCGCCGCGTCGCGCGACACGACGTACGGGCAGAGTTCCTAGCTCGGCTCCATCGCGATCTCGTCGACGTAGCACCAGATCCAGTCCTCACCGGGTTGGAAGGACTGCACCAGCGGGTGGCCGGCGGCGCGCGCGTGCTTCGAGGCGTGCTTGTTGCGGGAGGAGTCGCAACAATTGACCTCCCCACAGGTGAGGCAGAGGCGGAGATGGACCCAGGTGTCACCGGTCTTCATGCATTCACCGCACCCCTGGGGCGTCTGGGGCTCCACGTCACGGATCTGATCGAGATGGGTGCACTCGGCCATTCGGCGTCCTCCTGTCGTTGCCGTGCGTCTACGACGTCGTCATACCACCGTCGACCGGGAGCGCCGCACCGGTGACTCCGCCCGCGTCCGGCCGGCAGAGCCACGCGATGAGCGCGGCCGGTTCAGCCGGTTCGAGCAGGCGCTCCACCAACTGATGGGTGGCGAATTCCTCGACGGACGTGAGCCCGTAGACCGCGGCCGACGCGTCGAGCATGGTGCCGCGGGTGGAGCCGGGGCACACGGCGTTGGCGGTGACGCCCGTGCCGGCAAGGTCGGCCGCCAACGACCGCATCAATCCGATCACCGCGTGCTTCGAGGCGCTGTAGGCGCCGAGCCGGGGCAAACCGAGCAGGCCGGCCGCCGACGCCACCGCCACGAAGCGTCCCTCACGCGGCGGCGGGACTTCGAGCAGTGTCGGGATCGCCGCCGCGGCCAGGTTCCGCACGCCGGCCACGTTGACGGCGAAGAGCGCCTCCCACTGCGCGTCGCCCGTCTCCCACAGCGGCGGACCGCCGCTGATGACGCCCGCCACGGCCACCGCGGCCTGCAGGCCACCAAATTGGCCGACGGCCTCGTCCACCGCCGCACGCAGGTCCGACGGGTTCCGGACGTCGCCCACCACCGTGCGCACGGCGTCGCCGTGCCGGCTTGCCAGCTCCTCGAGGTCCGACTTGGTCGCCAGCGGGTAGTCCAGCGCTGGATCGTCGGCGCAGCGATCGACCGCCACGACGTGCCACCCGTCGGCCACCAACGCATCGACCGTTGCCGCACCGATGCCCCGCGCCGCACCGGTCACGACCGCGGCGGGGCTCACGCCGCACACCAATGCGCCGTCACGGTGCGGTCGAGGTCCGCCACCAGCGCGCCGAGGAGCAGCCTGCCCTCGTCGGCATTGGCACCCGCGGGATCACCCAACACGCCGTTGGACGATACCGGTCGCACCCCTTCGTCGCGCAGCCGCGGGAGCAGCGAACCGATCGGCTCGGTGCAACCCGGTTCGGCCAGCTCCAACCGGACCACGGAGGGATCGATGGCCAGCAGGAGCGACGTCTCGGTCCGGCCGGCGTGCGCGTCCCCTCCCGCGGGCGCCGCCTGCCACACGCACACGTCGTCCCCCTCGCCGGCGGAGCGCCGGCGCGCCGACGCCAGGGCGTCGGCGTTCCCCCCGTGCCCACTGACGAAGACGATGCCGGCGAAAGAGCCGCGGGCCGAGCGCACCAGCTCGACGAGCAGGTCGGCCAGGACGTCGTGACCGATCAGCAGCGTGCCGGCGAAGGCGGCGTGCTCCCCGCTCGCGCCGTATGCCAGCGCGGGTGCCACCGTCACGTCTCGGCGCCGCGCCGCCAGCCCGGCGGCGACCGCCCTCGCGATCCGGGTGTCGGTGTCGAGAGGGAGGTGGGGCCCGTGTTGTTCGACGGAGCCGAGGGGCACGGCAAGCACGGTCCGCCCCGCGGTCGCCTCCACCTGGGGCCAGGTGGCGGCTGCGAGCTCCACGCTCAGGCGCGGGCCGGCGAGCGGAAGCGTACGGGCATGGGCACCGGGAGCGGCGCCCCGTCCCGGTCGGTCTTGGAGTGCCCGAGCACCGCACGCGGGCGCTCGTCCCGGGCCAGCAGCGCAGCCTCACCGTGCCCGTACACGCACTCCGGGTCCGGTCCATCGAGTGGCAGCCCGGTGAAGAACTTGGCCGCCATGCACCCGCCGCGGCAGGCGTCGAACGATCCGCACGACGCGCAGGCTCCGGCGCTCTGGGGCGCACGCAGGGAGGCGAAGAGCGTCGATTCACGCCACACGGCGGGGAATCCACCCGGGGCGCGGACGTTGCCGGCCAGGAACTGGCGGTCGATGACGAAGGGACAGGCGTACACGTCGCCCACCGGGTCGATGAGGCAGACGACCCGGCCGGCTCCGCAGAGGTTGAGGCCGTCGAGCGGTTCCCCCAGTGCGGACAGATGGAAGAACGAGTCGCCGGTAAGCACCCCGGGTCGCTCCACGAGCCAGTGGTACAGCATCCGCTGCTGCGCGGCAGTGGGGTGCAAGGCCTCCCAGCTGTCGACGGCGCGGCCGGAAGGTCGGAGGCGGGTCAGCCGGAGCTGCGCGCCATAGGAGTCGGCCAGGGCCTCGAGCGCGTCGAGCTCCTCGACGTTCTGCCGGGTGACGACCACGCTGATCTTGAAGGGGCCGAAGTCCGCCGCGGCCAGGTTGTCCATGGCGCGTCGCGCCGCCACGAAGGAGCCGGTACCGCGGACGGCGTCGTTCGTGTCGGCGCTCGCGCCGTCGATGCTGATCTGGACGTCGAGGTAGTCGAGCGCCGCCAGCTGGCCGGCCCGCGCCGGCGTGAGGCGGGTGCCGTTGGTCGAGAACTTCACGCCCACCCTGCGCTCGACGGCATAGGAAACGAGGTCGAAGAAGTCAGGCCGCAGCATCGGCTCGCCGCCGCCGATGTTGACGTAGAAGACCCGCATGTCGACGAGGTCGTCGACGATGCCGCGGACCTCGCGGGGGCTGAGCTCAGCGGGATCACGGCGCCCGGACGAGCTGAGGCAGTGGACGCACGCCAAATTGCAGGCGTACGTCAGCTCCCAGGTGAGGCAGATGGGGGCGTCGAGACCGCGGGTGAACTGGTCCTTGAGCGGCAGCGGCGCGGCTTCAGACGGCATCGATCACCTCGGAGCCGGCCAACCGGGCCAGGGCTCGCTCGTAGGTGGCGCGCTGCGCAGCCGGGAGCTGCGCCTCCAGCGCGGCGGACGCGCTGGCGTACTCGTGCAGTGTCGAGACGAGATCGACCAGCTGGCGTGACTTGAGGAACACGAGCCGTCGGTTGCCGTAGTGGTAGGCCAGCGCGCCGAAGGCCTCATCGCGCAGCGCGACCTGGGGGTGCAGCCGCCATGCCTTCTCGGGTGCAAACGGGGGCCGGGCGGCGCGCGCCTCGGTGACGCTCAATAGACCCCGCACATCCCGTCGATGGAGACCTCCTCCACCAAGAGCTCCTCGACGTCCTCCTCGGACAGCTCCTCGAGATCCTCGGTGGTGTCTTGGTCCTGAGCAAGCATCCGACCTCCTCTGGGCACCGAACCAGCCTACCCCGGGGCCTCGAACTGCCAAGATTGCCCGGTGCCCCGTCCCAGCGCACCTGGGAAGCCCTCGCCGCTCCGGCACGCGCCGCCTCGCGAGTCGGCGCCGCTGCCAGGTTCGTTCCGCCTCGACGAGGCCGGGTCGACGATTGTCCTCGACGGGGGCAGCGCGCTCCTGGGCGGAAGCCCCTTACGCCTGTTCCGCATCTCGCCACGGGCGTGCGCCCTGGTGCAACGCTGGGGCCGAGGCTCACCTGTCGGGTCGAGCAGGCCGGCGCAATTGCTTGCCCGTCGCCTGGCCTCGGCCGGTGCGTTCGTGGCGCGTCCGGCCGCTCCCGCCCTCGAGCAAGGGGACCTCACTGTCGTGGTGCCGGTGCACGACCGTCCCGAGCAGCTCGACCGCCTGCTGGGCGCGCTGCACGAGTTGGACTGTGTCGTCGTCGACGACGCATCCACCGACGCTGTTGCGTGCAGGGCGACGGCCGAACGTCACAGCGCGCGCTACCTCAGGCTGGCGTCGAACGCGGGACCCGCCGCTGCCCGCAACGCCGGGTTCGCACTCGCACGCACCCCCCTCGTCGCGTTCGTGGACTCTGACTGCGTGCCCCCGCAGGCCTGGCTCCGCCCGCTCCTCGGCCATTTCGAGGACCCACTGGTGGCGGCGGTCGCTCCTCGCATCGTCCCGAGAGGCACACCGCCGGAGGGTGCGCTGGCGCGCTACGAAGCCGTGATGTCCTCGCTCGACCGCGGGCCACACGCGGGTCTGGTGCGCCAGGGCAACCCGATCCCATTCGTGCCGACCGCCGCGCTCGTCGTGCGTGCGGACGTGGTCCCGGACGCGGGCCTGTTCGACGTGAGTCTGCGGGGCGGCGAGGACGTGGACCTGGTCTGGCGTCTCAACGACGCCGGGTGGGACGTGCACTACGAGCCGGGGAGCACCGTCGAGCACGACGGGCCGGCCACCCTGGAGTCGTTGTTGACACGCCGTGCGTTCTACGGGACGACGGCGGCGGACCTGTCGCGACGGCACCCGGGCGCTCTCGCTCCCGCACAGGTCTCGGGCTGGTCTCTGGCCGTGTGGTCCCTCGTACTCGCCCGTCGCCCCCTCCTCGCGCTCGCGACGTTGGCCACGTCCGTCGGCATCCTCGCCACCCGGCTGGACGGGCTTGTGCGCGACCCCGTCTCTGTGGCGGCGCGGGTCGCCGGTGGGGGTACGGCACGCTCGGCGCTGCCGTCGCTGCGCAACCTGGTCCGCGCGTGGTCGCCCGTCCTCCTCGCCGCTTTGGCGTTCCGACGGACCCGGCGGATCGCCGCCTCCGCGCTCCTCCTGTCCGCGCTCAGTGACTGGGCCCGCAATCGCCAGGCGCTCGACCCTGTCCGCTTCACCGCCCTCCACCTGGCGGACGACGCCGCGTACGGCGCCGGCGTCTGGACCGGCTGCCGCACGGGCGCGCACCATCGGGCCGCTGCTCCCCCGCGTGTGGTGGCGGTCTCGCACCTGGTCCCGCGGGACGCTGCGCCACCAGCCGGAGGACCCAGGCTCGTGAGAGCATGGATCATCGGATCGGGTGGGTTCTGGCCCGGGCGTGCGAAGGGGGACTCGACCGCACGAGTCGAACGTCCTAGAGATCCGAGCAGGGGACGACCGCTGACCAGCCAGGCGGGCTGATCATGACTAGCTGCGTGCCCGTCGAACGGCTACGACACTCCGCACGAGCATGAGCCACCTCGTTGCTCCACAGGGGCCCTTCCGAGCGTCCGTTGGGCGTGCGGAAATCTATGACCCAGATCGGGATCAGGCAGGCACAGCAGAGGACGACCCCCAGGTGCCGGGCCGACGATCGGGTGGTGCTCGGGAGCGACGTCGCCTCGGCGATGACCGCTCCCCAGACGAGGAGGATCGGCGTCGCCGCATAGCGTCCCCCGAACAGCACGGTGCTGCCGACCATCATCGGTCCGGCCCCCCTGACCCATACCGGCACGACGAGCAGGAGAATCGAGAAGGCCAAGGAGGTGATCACGAAGACCAGGAGGCGTCGTTGGTGCAGCACGAGCGCGACGGCCAGAACCGCCAGCAGGAGCACCCCTCCCAGCACCGGCCAAAACCAGCTGGAAGAGGTCACAACGTGGTCGGTGATCCGGTTTCCGCCGATCCACCCGAGCCCGAGCCGGTTCCCGAGGACCTTCAGGATTCCGTGCGTCGACGAAGAGGTGAATGCGCTCTGGTGGCCCGGCTGGAGAGCCCCGATGACCTGGTACACCAAACCCAACCCCAGCCCGAGCGCCGCAGCGCCCTCCTTCCAACCCAGCGCATAGAGCCGGGCCGCCGCCAGCGGCAGCAACAGCCCGACCAACGGGTCCGATCCGGCGGCGAGGAAGCACACCAGCGCGGCGAAGAGGAATCCGATCGAGGTCCGAGGTCGCCACAGCAAAGCCCAGAACGCGGCGAAGAAGAGCCACCACGGGACGTTGACCACGTTGTTCAACAGCTCGCCGGTCGCGAGGGGCAACAAGACGATCGTTCCCACCAAGAGGCTCCGCCCAGCCACCGAGGGGATGAGGCCACGGGCGGCGTGAAACACGAAGAGCGCGAGACCCGCCAGACTTGCCGCGCCCACGGTGGCCGCGGCTGCCGCCACGTCGGCCGTCGGGAGGATCCGGATCAGTTCGAAGGCGAGCCTCGGGAAGAGCTGTAAGTAACCGTTGTACAGCGTGAACAACGCTCCGAAGAACGAATGCGTGAGGGCCTGGCTGTAGAAGATGGCGCCGTCCTCCGCCCAGACCGTGTTGGTCGGCGACGCGCCCGACTGCCGTAGGAGGGAGACGGCAGTAAGGGCGACGAAGGCCAGGCCGTAGGTGAGCACGACGACTCGCGCTGATCGGTCCGATCTCTCAGGGGCTACGAACAGCAGGTGGACGTTCGGAGTACGTGGCGCCGCGTGACGGGCCATGCTCAGCGCCCGGCAAGCGAGCCTGTCAGGGTACCCAGCTCTCGTGCGGGATCAAGAACTTCGTCCACGTCGGACCAGCGAGCGTCATTCGCCGAGTACATCGGGGCCAAGCCGGTCGGCATCGTCAGATCATGGCTGATTTCCATTTTTGACACCAATATGTCCCCTTACGGCGCCGTGAGCGCGGCACACTTCTTGGGCCCGCCGCGGCCACGCCGTAGTCGTCCGTTGTCCCGTGTCCGCCGCCTCGTCACTTGGCGAAACGGAGCTGGCCGTCCTGGTGCTCCCAGTCCGAGGCGTCCCAGAAGGCCACGGCGCGGGCATCGGTCCCGACCACGATGGCGTGCATCCGGCGCGCGCCGAGCGCGGCCAGGCGAGTCTCGGCGGCGTTGAGGAGACGCCCACCCAGCCCGAGCCGGCGATACGCGGGGTCCACGGCCAGCCGGTAGATCGAGCCGCGCCAGCCGTCCCAGCCGGCGATGACCGAACCCACGATCGTCCCGGCGTGCTCGGCGACGATCAGCGCGCCGGGGTCGCGTACGAGCAGGGTCGTCAGCGCCTCGAGGGAGTCGGTGGAGGTCGGTGCAGCCGACTCCTGCCAGAAGGCGAGCACGCCGGCGACGTCCGCTGGCTCAGCGGCACGCAGCTCCGAGTGCATCGGGTCATGTTCAGGAAGCCGCGTCAGGCCTGGCGTCGTGCCTTCCACACGTCGGCGCGGAATCCCACGTCGACCGTGACGTCGCCGCGCACGCCGAGCTGCTCGTCGAGGACCCGGCGGGCCGTCTCGAGCAGCCTGCGGCGGTCGTCGTCCTCCATGAGGATCACCCAGCTGAAGGTGCCGAGTAGGCCGATCAATTGGTCGGCATTGAGCGCTCCGTTCCAGCGCAGCACGGTGTGCTCGGGCTGGTCGAAGGGGAGGTCGGGCGGGATCTCCAGGGCCTGGGTCTCCGTGGCCGGGTCGTTCACCGCCTGGGAGAGCTCGGTCTCCAGGTGTGCATCCAGCCCCGAGTTGCCGCTTCCGAGGAGGGCGGTGGCTCCCTCGATGAACGCCGAGTCGCGGTCGGGGCCCGACCACAGTGCCGCCAACGTGCCGCCCGGGACGAGGACCCGGGCGACCTCGCGGAGCGCCGGGACCGGATCGACCCAGTGCCAGGAGGACGACGCGAGCACCGCGTCGACGCTGGCGTCGGGCAGGGGTATCGCCTCGGCCCGGCCCGCCACGGCCTGGACGCCCGGTACCGACTCGGCGAGGACGGCACGCATCCGGTCGTCGGGCTCAACCGCGACGACCTCGTCGGCGCGGTGGACGAGGAGGCGGGAGAGGGCCCCCGTGCCCGCACCGAGATCGACGACCGTGCCGACCGGGGCAGGCAGGATCCAGTCGACCGCCGCCTGCGGGGGGCCCGGCCGATAGCGCTCGTAGTCGGTGGCGACGCCGCCGAAGCTGGCCGCCCGGGCCGCCTTCTGGTCGGGGGTCAGCGAGGCGGACTGTGAAGCGGACTGTGAAGCGGACTGTGAAGCGGACTGTGACTGCGGAGGGGACTCGTCGTCGGGCTCGGATCCAGGCATGGCGCCGACCCTAACAACGGGCACCGCCGCCCCTCCGGGGCCGCCGGCGGGCAGCCAGGGACGGGGCGCCTAAAGTCTCCCGGTTGCCAATGCTCCCGCCGCGGTGGGCCGGACGGGGAGCAACGAGAGGGTCGCAATGGCTAACAAGTGGTTCGAGACGGTGGCCGAGGCGCAGCGCCGGGCCAAGAAACGCCTGCCCAAGTCGGTCTATGGCGCACTCGTCGCCGGCTCCGAGCGCGGCATCACGGTGGAGGACAATGTGCACGCCTTCTCCGAGCTCGGCTTCGCCCCGCACGTGGCGGGGCTGGCCGACAGCCGCGACCTGGTGACAAAGGTGATGGGCCAAGAGGTGTCGTTCCCGGTTCTCATCTCGCCGACCGGCGTGCAGGCCGTGCACCCCGAGGGCGAGGTGGCCGTGGCTCGGGCGGCGGCGGCCCGCGGCACCGCGATGGGACTGAGTTCGTTCGCCAGCATGCCCATCGAGGACGTGGTGGCCGCCTGCCCTCAGACGTTCTTCCAGGTCTATTGGATCGGCTCGCGGGACCAGATGCTTGCCCGCATCGAGCGCGCACGCGCCGCCGGGGCGGTCGGTCTCATCGCCACGCTGGACTGGTCGTTCTCGCACGGCCGCGACTGGGGCAGCCCGACCATCCCCGAGTCGATGAACCTGCGCACGATGCTGCAGTTCGCACCCGAGGCCCTGGCCCACCCCCACTGGTTGCTTTCGTTCGCCCGGACGGGGAAGACGCCCGACCTGACCACGCCGAACATGGTGCCCAAGGGCCAGCCGGCACCCACCTTCTTCGGCGCCTACGGAGAGTGGATGCAGACGCCGCCGCCGAGTTGGGACGACGTGGCGTGGCTGCGCGAGCAGTGGGGCGGCCCCTTCATGCTCAAGGGTGTCACCCGCGTCGACGACGCCCGGCGCGCCGTCGACGCCGGGGTGACCGCCATCTCGGTCTCGAACCATGGTGGCAACAACCTGGACGGCACGCCGGCCACCATCCGTGCGCTGCCCGCCGTGGCGGCGGCCGTGGGCGGACAGGTGGAGGTGCTCCTCGACGGCGGCGTCCGCCGCGGGAGCGACGTCGTCAAGGCCGTCGCGTTGGGCGCCCAGGCCGTGATGATCGGGCGGGCCTACCTGTGGGGCCTGGCCGCCAACGGGCAGAGCGGCGTGGAGAACGTCCTCGACATCCTGCGCAGCGGCATCGAGTCCGCGTTGCTCGGGATGGGCCACGCGTCCATCCACCAACTGCACGCCGACGACCTCGTGATTCCCGACGGTTTCAGCCGCCACCTGGGGGCCTGACGGCCTCGCGGCCACCCCTTCGACCCTGCGGCCGCGGATCAGTCCTCGAACTTGACGACGCCGCGGATGATCGTGCCGGCGGCCTGGTCGTCGTAGCCCTGTTGCACCTGGTCGAGGGTGTACTCCTGGGTGATCAGCTCGTCGATCTTGAGGTCGCCGGACTCGTAGAGGTTGAGCAGGTTGGGCACCTGCACGCGCGGGCTCTGGGAACCGAAGACCGTGCCGAGGACCGCCTGGTTGAACATGGCCAGGTTGAACAGGTTCAGCTGCACGTCCATCTGGTCGAACGGCGCGATGGCCGTCACGACGATGCGGGCGTCCTTCGAACCGCACGAGCAGGCGGCGGCGATCATGTCGCCCTTCAACACCCCCGGGGTCAGGATCACGACGTCGGCGTTGCGCCCCATGGTGAGCTCGGGCAGCATCATCTGGGCGTCGAGGAGCGACGCGGCGGTGTGGGTGGCGCCGATCTCCTTGGCCCGCTCGAGCTTGAAGGGCACCGGGTCCACCGCGATGATGTGGCGCGCCCCGGCGATGCGGGCCCCTTGAATGGCCCCTGAGCCGACGCCGCCGCAGCCGGCGACGACCACCGTCTCGCCGGGCTTGACCTTGCCGCGGTCGACGGCCGAGCCGAAGCCAGTGGCGATACCGCAGCTGATGAGCGCGGCCGCCTTCATGTTCTCCCAGGGGTTGATACGGACCAGGGAGTTCTCGTGGCACACCATCTCGTCGGCGAACGTCCCCAGCTGCGCCATGCGATTGAGGTCCTCGCCCGCCAGGTGGTAGCGGTAGGTGCCGTCGCTGATCATGCCGCCCGCCAGCGTCATCATCCCGAGATCGCAGAGGTTCTGGCGACCCGACGCGCACCAAAAACAGGTGCCACACGAGGGGATGAAGGAGACAGCCACGTGGTCGCCCTCGGCGACCTGCGTCACGTTCGGACCCACCTCGGTCACGATGCCCGCTCCCTCGTGCCCGCCGACCACCGGGAACATGGACTTCACGCCCATCATCTCGAGCACCTCGGGCGTCTGGCTGATGTCGCCCGTGCGCAGATGCTCGTCGGAGTGGCACATCCCCGACCAGACCATCTTCACCCGCACCTCGCGGCTGTGCGGAGGGTCGATCTCGATCTCTTCGGTCTTCCACGGCTCGTTGAGCCCGGTGCACACCGCCGCACGCGTCGTCGACATTGGTCCATCCCTCCCAGAGGTTTCGGCGATCCCGGTCGCTGGTCGCGCCCTCAGTATCGTCCCCCGCCGGCCGGCGGACAACCGGCGAGCGCCTCCCGACGGCGCCGGCCGCGTACAGTGCGTCCGTGCCCGTCCCCGCCGTGTTCGCCGACATGGCGGCCCGCGTGCGCAACTGGGGGCGGTGGGGGCCCGACGACGAGATCGGCACGCTGAACCTGGTCGACGACGCGGCCCGGCGCCGTGCCGCCAAGGCGGTCGTGTCGGGCCAGGCCTTCGCCCTCGGCCTGCCCCTCTCGGAAGCCGAGGGCATCCAGCTCGGCTTCGTCGAGGGCCGGGTCAACCCCCGGCGCAGCATGGTCAAGGTCAATGACCCCGAGACCTCCGATCCGGAGTGGGTGTCCTTCAACGAGGACGTGTTCACCATGGGCACCCAGAGCGCGACGCACTGGGACGCGCTCGCCCACGCGAGCTACGGCGGCGTCCTCTACAACGGCTTCCCCGCCGCCAGCGTGTCGCAGGACGGGGCCGCCCGCTGCGGCATCCACAAGCTCGGCACCGTCGTGAGCCGTGGCGTCCTCCTCGACGTGGCGCGCGCCCTCGGCCGCGACGTCCTCGAACCGGGCCATCCCATCAGCCCGGCCGACCTCGACGCCGCCTGCGACCTCGCCCGGGTCGCGCTCGAGCCCGGCGACATCGTCCTGGTGCGCACCGGCCAGATGGTCCACCTCGTCGCCGACCATCGGGGCCCGCGGGACCTGGTTGCGTACACCACCCCCTCCCCGGGCCTCACCATCGAGACGGCCGAGTGGTTCCACACGCACGACGTCGCGGCGGTGGCGACCGACACGTTCGTGTTCGAGGTCTACCCGTGCCAGTACGAGGAGGCCTATCTCCCGGTCCATCTCCTGCACCTCGTCGAGATGGGACTGACGCAGGGGCAGAACTGGGTGCTCGACCCCCTGGCCGAGGCCTGCGCGTCGGACGGCCGCTACACCTTCCTGCTCGATGCCACCCCGCTGCCCTTGACCGACGGGGTCGGCTCGCCCGTCAACCCGCTCGCCCTCCGGTAGGGCGGGACGTCAGCGGGCCCCGCTGTCGCGGCGCGCCGTGGCGCCGCCGAGCACGGGCCCGGTCCGCGGCCGCGCCGCCTCGCGGGACGGGATGGCTGCGGCGGGCGCCAGCCGCCCCGTCACGGCCCAATGCAGCATGCGCGCCTGGGAGTCGATCAGGTTGCGGGTGCGGATGCCCCAGAATTCGAAGCCGTAGCGGTGGGCGGACACGCTGGCAAACATGGCGACCAGCGTTCCCGCGACGGCCATGGGATCGGCGCCCGCCGGCGACGACGTCGCCGCGCCCGGACCGGCCTCGCGCGAAGGCGATGCTGCGGTGATCACCTGTGCCAGCGCCACCGTGACCGCGTTGAGCGCGCGCACCCGGATGCCGCGTAGCTGCGCGTCGCCCTCCTCCGTCGCCAGGTCGACGACCCGGAATACGGCGCGGTTGTCCTCCCAGTAGGCGAGGAAGCCCTCGGCGACCTCGAGCGCCGTGTCCCAGCTGGCCTCCTCGGACCAGTCACCGCCGACCAGTTCGGCCAGCTGCGCCGCCTGGTCGACCATGCCTTCGGCCAGCACCTGGATCGCCTGCTCCACGTTGCCGAAGTACTGGTAGAAGGTCGCCGGTGAGGTACGCGCCTGCCGTGCGATGTCGGTGACCTTGACGGACCGCCAGGCGGTGCTGGACAGGAGCTCGACCGTGGCGTCGAGCAGGCGTTGGCGGGTCTGGCGCCCGCGCTCCCCCGGGACCCGGCCGTCCGTGGTCGCCAGCTGTTCCGCGTAGGCGTCGAGCGCCACCACGGAGGCGTCTCGCCCCGAGCTGAGTCCTGGCATGGCAGGCCAGCGTAGCGGCAGCCTTCCCGAAGACCCAGGTGACGGGGCGGATATTCTGTCGGGATGGAGCAGACGCTGGCCCGCCCGCTCACCCGCGCCCAGCAGGCTCGCCGCCAGCGCGTCATCGACGCGGCCATGGCGCTGGGGCTCGAGGGCGGCTACGAGGCGGTGCAGATGCGGGACGTGGCCGCCCGGGCGGACGTCGCCATGGGAACGGTGTACCGCTACTTCACGAGCAAGGACCACCTCCTGGCCGCGACGCTCGTGCACTGGGTCGAGATGCTCGATGCCCGCATCGGCCAGCACCCGCCCCGGGGGGACCACCCGGCCGACCGCGTGCTCGACGTCCTCGACCGCGCCCTACGGGCCATGGGGCGCCAGCCGAGGCTGGTGGCGGCGGTCTTCACCTCGCTCTCCTCACCCGACCCCGCCGCGGTGGGCTGCCAGCAGCAGATCACGCTGCTGATGGAGGGCATCATCTCGCGCGCCATGGGCGAGCCGGAAGTCCCCGACATGTCGGAGCGGGCCCGCATGATCGGCCACGTCTGGTACTCCGCCCTCGTCGGCTGGATCAACGGATGGTCGACCATGACGCGCGTCTACGACGAGCTGGCCGTGTCGGTACGGCTGTTGCTACCCGACGAGCTCGTCGAACGGCGCACCTCCGCTTGACCCTTGTCCCGGCAGGGGCCCGGCTAGGGTCGCCCCGATGACCGCCGGCGCGACGACCCGCGGCCTGCCCATCGAGTTCAGCGGCCTGTCGAAGCACTTCGGTCAGGTGGTCGCCGTCGACAACCTCTCTTTCACCGTGGAGCCGGGCCGCGTCACCGGGTTCCTCGGGCCGAACGGGTCGGGCAAGACCACCACCCTTCGCATGTTGCTTGGGCTGGTCCATCCCTCGGCGGGCACGGCCACCGTGGGAGGCCGCAACTACCAGGACCTCGAGGACCCGTCGGGCACGGTGGGTGCCGTGCTCGAGGCGACCAGCTTCCACCCGGCTCGCCGCGCCCGGACGCACCTGCGCATGGCCGCCCGCGCCGGCGGCCACGACGAGAAGCGGGCGGACGAGCTGCTCGATCTGGTCGGCCTCAGGGGTGACGCGAAGCGCAAGATCGGCGGATTCTCCATGGGCATGCGCCAGCGACTCGAGCTGGCGACCGCGCTCATCGGCGACCCCGACGTCCTCATCCTCGACGAACCCTCGAACGGGCTCGACCCCCAGGGCATCGCCTGGTTACGCGACTTCATGCGCTACCTGGCGGGCGAGGGCCGCACCGTGTTGGTTTCGTCACACCTCCTGGCCGAGATGGCCCAGACGATCGACGACGCGGTCATCGTCTCGTTCGGGCAGCTCCGGGCGCGCGGCACCCTCGACGAGATCACCGCCGGCATGACCGGCATGGTCATGCGGGCCCGCACCCCCGAGGCGGACCGCCTCTCCACCGTCCTCCAGGGCGCCGGCATCGCGTTCCGCCGGCTGACCAACGAAGAGGTGGCCATGGACGGCGTACGGCCCGAGCAGGTGGGGCCGCTCCTGGCCAGCAACCAGATCGTGCTCTACGAGCTGATCCAGGAGGGAGCCGACCTGGAATCGGTGTTCCTCTCACTCACCTCGGGCCTCGGCTTCGGCGAGGTGGGGGCGCACCCGTGATCAACGCCATTCGGGCCGAGCTCATCAAGATGCGCTCCATGCCGGGAGTGTGGGTCTGCCTCGTCCTGGCCTTCCCCCTGACCGTGCTCCTGTGCATCGCCGTGCTCGCCGGCGCGGGCGGGTTCCCGGGGCACACCTTCTACTTCGTACAGACGCTGAAGCAGCGCCGCGAGCTCTTGGGCGCTGGCTACTTCGGGCTCGAGGTCCTCGCCCCCATCATCGGCGTCCTCTGCATCACCGGCGAGTACCGGCACAAGACGATTACGACCACGCTGGTGCTGCGCCCCGTCCGCACCCAGGTCCTGGGCGCCAAGATCGTCGCGGTGGCGCTGTGGTCGATCTTCGCCGGCGTCGTGACCTTCGTCGCCGTCGCCGCTGTCGGCCTGCCGTGGAACGCCGCCCTGGGCGGGGTGACGTCGTCGGTCACCGACCAGATCGGCGCGGTCGTACCGGGGCTGCTCGTCTCCTCGGTGCTGCTGGGCCTGTTCGGCCTCGGCTTCGGCACGCTGGTCAAGAACCAGGTGGCCGCCATCCTGCTCACCATCGGCGGGACCCTGATCCTCGAGAGCATCCTCATCGCGCTGGCCCGTGCCATCTTCCACTACAACCTCAACTGGCTGCCCAATGCCGCCGGTGCGGCGCTGGCGGGCGACATCGCGCGGGGCTTCGGTGGCGGGGGCCGTGGCGCCGGGCTCCACCTGCTCACCTGGTGGCAGGGCGGCCTGGTCATGCTGCTGTGGGGTCTGGTGCCCCTGACCATCGGCTACTTCACGACGTTCCGCCGCGACGTCACCTAGGCCCTCGCGGCAGCACCGAACCAGCCCAAACCAGCCCGAACCAGCCCGAACCAGCCCCGGCCGCCAACCCCGGCCGGCGCCAGCCGTCAGCTGCGCAGCACCACCCCGGGTCGGGCGGCCAGCCCCTCGGGCGCGGGGGCGCCGTCGACCCGGATCGGCACGCCGTTCACCAGGGTGTGCGTCATGCCCACGGGCGCGTCGGCCGTCAGGCGTTCGCCGTCGGCCGGGAAGTCGCGCACGCGGCGCAACGGCCCCGGGCCCACCGTCTCGGGATCGAACACGCAAAGGTCCGCCGCCTTGCCCACCTCCACCGTCCCCCGGTCGTGCAGACCGTAGACGGCCGCCGGCTCGCCGGTGAGCTTGTGGATGGCCCGTTCGAGCGGCATCACGCCGCGCTCGCGGACCCAGTTGCCGAGCAGGTCGGTGGAGAAGCAGGCGTCGCAGAGCTGCGAGACGTGTGCGCCGGAATCGGCCAGGCCGAGCAGCACGTTGTCCCGCGGGAGCAACCAGGCGATGGCGTCGGGGTCGTCGTTGGCCAGCACGGACCAGAAGCGCGACTCGAGGTCGTCGTCGAGGGAGACGTCGAGCATCACGTCGAGTGGCGTGCAGCCGCGCTCCTCGGCCACCACGGCCACTTGGTGGTCGGTCAGCTCTGGATGCGCGCGTGACTCGGCCACCGAGATGGCGGCCCAGTTCAACGGGAACCCGCCGGCCTTCCCGCTGACGTCGTCCCACGCCGTGGCGCGCCAGGCGGGATCGCGGTAGGCGGCCACCCGCTCCTTCTTGGACTTGCCCATCAGCGCGGCGAACGTGGGGCGCATGTTGAGGGTGAACGGTTCGGACAGGTTCATCTGGAAGACGAGGGGTCGGCACGACACCTGTGGCCACACCTCGACCCCGTCCGCCCAGGCGGCGTCGTGCTCTGCAATGACCTTCTCGTGGTACGCGTAGCCCTTCACCGTCAGCAGGGCGGTCCAGGTGAACGGCCGCCCCACCTCGCGCTGGAGGCGGAACACCTCCTGGTTGGAGAAGACCCCCCCGGGCAACAGCGCCACCACGCCGCGCCCGCACTGGCGCACCGGCTCGAGCAGCGCCCGCAGCTCAGCCAGGTCGGCCACCCGCGAGGGCACGGGGCGACCGCTGTCGCCGTTGTGCGTCGGCGACGCACTCGACGCGAACCCTGCGGCGCCCCCGGCCATGGCGTCGGCGACCACCGCCTGCATCAGGGCGATCTCGTCGGGCGTGGCGGCGCGCTCGGTACGCGTCCTCACCCATGACGTAGAGCCGCACGGCGGTGTGGCCGACGTAGCAGCCGTAGTTGAGGGCGGTCCCGCTCGCCGCCACGGCATCGAGATACTGGGGAAATGTCTCGAACTCGCCCCAGGGCACGCCCACCGACAGCGTGTCGAAGCTCATGTCCTCCACGTGCTGGAGCGTGCGTGCCAGCAGGGCCACCCCGTCGGGGCGGATGGGCGCGATGGAGAAGCCGCAATTGCCCGCGATGACCGTCGTCACGCCGTGGAAGGAGGAGGGCGTGAGGTCGGGATCCCAGAACACCTGCGCGTCGTAGTGGGTGTGGATGTCGACGAACCCCGGACAGACGACCTGGCCGCCGGCGTCGAGCACGCGCGCCCCCTCCAGGCCGCTGCCGATCCCGCTGATCCTTCCCCCGGTGACCGCGACGTCGGCGGGCGTCCCCACCGCCCCCGTCCCGTCCACCACAGTCCCTCCACGGATGACAAAGTCGGCGCGCATGCCCCCCATCGTCGCAGCCCGCACGCCCCCGTGCACGCGCGTTGCTTCGCCCACACCCGTTGTCGGATACCGTGGGCCCGCAGGACCGCGGCGGTTTGCGGGTAGGGGAGAACAACGCGCCAGGTGAGCGCGGGAACTGGAGTGACGCATGGCGGTTCGTTTTTTTCGGCCGAAGGCAGAGCCACAGGCCGACGACTCCCTACAGATCTCCGGCGCCATCATCGCCCCCTCGGACGGCCCGTCCCCGGTCCAGCTGGTCGACGCCGGCCACGCCCCCCACGGGCTCGGCGTGGTGCGGGACCAGTACGAGCGCAAGATCCGCAAGACCCCGACCATCCGGATGGTCCCCAGCTCGATGATGGTGGAGGGCCGGCGGCTCCGCTTCGCCGTCTCCGACAACGTCGACGCCTCCGGCCCCGACGGGCCCGGGTCGCCGCCGGTGTGGGCCGTCAACATCCACGGCTACTTCGCCGGTGGCGGCATGTACTGGCGGGAGAGCGCGCGCCTGGCCGAGCAGTTCGGCTGGCGCGTCATCAATCCCAGCCTGCCCGGCTTCGGCGGCAGCGACCCGCTCGAGTGGCAGGACATCTCCATGGAGGGCCTGGCCAACCAGGTGATGGCCATCGTGCACAAGGTCGAGGCCGGTCCAGTCGTGCTGCTCGGCCACTCCATGGGCGGGGCGGTGGCGGTGCAATTCGCGCACGACCATCCGCGTCGCACCATCGGCGTGATCTATCGCGACGGCGTGAGCACACCGGCGTGGAAGGAGCGCTCGGGCATCATCCCCGCCGTCCTGTCTCCGATCCTGCCCGACGTCGCGCCCATGGTCGACATGATCGCCGCCGTCATCTTCGACCTGCCCGACCTGGCCATCGGGCGCATGTACTCCACCGTGCGCGCCGTCCTGCCCGACATGCGCCAGAACATCCGCACCGTCGCGCAGACCCTGCCGGTCGGCAGCATGCTCATGGCGGTCGACCAGCGCAGCGAGGTACGCCACCTGGTGGCCCAGGAGATCCCGATCCTCAACGAGTGGGGATGCTTCGACCGCATCACACCGGGCCGCACCGCGGTGGAGTTCGCATCCATCGCGCGCTCGCCCATCGTGTGGGTCCCGGGTGGTCACAGCTGGATGCTGGCGCGCCCCCAGGGGCAGGCCGACATCCTCACCCACCTCGCGTGGGGCCAGGAATTCATGGCGCAGGTAGAAACACGCTGGCGCCAGCTCAACCCGCGCGAGTACACGCTGCGCGCCGTGAACTGACGGGCGCCGTGCGGGCTCCCTGCACCGCCCGCGCCCGTCCCGGCGCTGCCGGAGCCCCACCGTGATCGACAAGGTCCTCCAGCCGCTGCTCTCCCTCCACGGCTGGCAGGCCTACACCCTCGTCGGCCTGCTCGTCTTCGCCGAGGCCGCCGTGCTGCTCGGGTTCGTCTTCCCCGGCGAGACCGCGGCCATCCTCGGCGGCGTACTGGCCTCGAAAGGGGGCGTGACCCTCGCCGGCATCACGATCACCGTGGTCCTGTGCGCCATCGTCGGGGACTCCGTCGGCTACTGGGTGGGCGACAAGTGGGGACGCAAACTCCTGCAGCTCGGCCCGCTGCGAAAACGCCAGAAGGGCCTCGACACGGCCCTCGAACAACTCAAACGCCGTGGCGCCCTCGCCGTGTTCCTGGGCCGCTTCACCGCCTTCTTGCGCGCCGTCATCCCGGGCCTGGCCGGGCTGTCGCGGATGCCCTACCGCATCTTCCTGCCGGCCAACGCCCTGGGCGGCATCGTCTGGGGTCTGCTCTACGTGTTCCTCGGCTACTTCGTCGGCCAGCGGGTGGAGAAGGCGACGGGGATCGCCTCGGACGTCCTGCTCGGCCTCATTCTCCTTGTCATCATCGTCCTCGTGATCCGCCACTGGCGCCGGGACAAGGCAGAGATCCTGGGGCCCGCCGAGACGGCGGCCACCGAATCTTCGCCGCCGGGACCCGACGCGGCGGACTGACCGCCCCCGCCGCCCACGGCCCCGCCGGCGCGGGCGCCCGGCGCGGCCTCAATCGATCGGCGACAGTACCGAGCGGTCCCCGGCGCGCAGCCCGCTGACGACGCGGGCGAATGCGCCGGCGGCGTCGTCCCCCTGCGCGTCGGTGTCCATCCAGCGGGGCGAGCCCGGATCGCGCCGATCCATGCCGAAGAGGCCGAAGCGCGGCTCGTAGGTGCCCCATTCGTAGTTGTCGACGAGCGACCAATGGAAGTAGGCGCGCACCGGGAGACCTGCCGCCACGGCGTCGGCCACGGCGCCGAGGTGCGCGCGGACGTAGCGCGGCCGCCGCAGGCCGTCGGTCCGCGGGACGGCACGCCCGTCCCGTACCCGGGTGGCCATTCCGTTCTCCACCACCCACAGCGGCAGGCCCGGCCGCAGCGCCGCCTCCGTGGCGCACCAGGACCGCAGACCGGCGGGGTCGGGCTCGATGTCCCACAGCGCGCGGCCGAAGGACCAGTCCCGCCGGCCCTCGGGCGTCCGCCGCCCCGGCGGCCTTATGGCGTGGCTCGCCACCGGGTCGTACCAGTCGAAGCCCACCGCGTCGATGCCACGCGGCCGCGCCGCCGCATGCACGGCGTCCACCACGCGACGCGGCACCCGCCGCTGCGTGCGGGCGCGCAGGCGCGCCCAGGCGCCGCCGCGCCCGGGCGCACGGACCGTGCCGTAGGGCGACACGGCGGCGAAGAACCGGCGGATGGCCGCCTCCCCGGCGTGCCCCGGCGGGAAGGCGGCGTCGTGGATCGCCCGGCGCTCGTCCACGTAGCGGTCGACCTCCGCGGGGTCGATGCCGGCCTCGCGCAGCTGGAGCAGGTCGAGGAGCATGCGGTCGTGCTCGTAGACCGACGACGAGCTGGTGTTGATCGTGACCTCGGCGTCGGCCTGGATGCCCGTCACCACGTCGGCGGCCAGCACGTGGGCGGTGAGGAGGTTGTCGAGCACGCAATAGGCATCGGAGACGGCCATGTGACGCCCGGGCGGGCTGGCCCCCTCGATCCAGCCCATGAGCACCACGATGTTGGGCTCGTTGATCGTCACCCAGCGCCGGCAGAAGGGCGCCAGCGCGGCCACCACCCGGGCCACGTGCCGAGCGAAGACGTCGGGCGACCCGGGCCGCAGCCAGAACTCCTCGCCGAGCCACCACGGGTGCGTGAAGTGGTGCAGCGTGATCACTGGCTCGAGGCCCCGGACCGTGCAAAGGCCGAGGATCTCGGCGTAGCGCTCGAGGGCCGCCACGTCGAAGGCGCCCGGCTCCGGCTCGAGCCTGGCCCATTCCACCGAGAGCCGGAAGGCGTTGCACCCGATCGCCACGGCGCGGTCCAGCGCCTCCACGGGCTGCCGCCAGAAGTCGCACGCGACGCCGGAACGCTCGACACGGCCGACGTCCTCCCAACCACTCCAGTTGTTGTGCGGCTCGCCGTCGCCGTTGTACCCCCCCTCCACCTGGTAGCCCGACGTCGCCACGCCGATCGCGCAACCCTCGCCGAGAAGGCTGGACCCGGCGACGGGACGCGGCGTCGATGGCGGAGGGGGCATCCGCTCAGCTTGGCAGGGACCGGCGGGCGGGCGCCGGGGCCGAGCCGGGGGCGGACCTCAGTGCGGTTGCGCGACCGAGCGCATGCGCGACAACGCGGCCGACACAATGTCGACCTCGTCGCGCGCCTGGCGCACCAGCGAACGCACCTGCGGCTCGGTGGCGTCGCTCCCCGCCCGCAGCGCCGCGGCCTGCACGTCGCGTGAGGCGGCGATCACCTCGGCCACCTGTGCCCGCACCCCGTCCGTCCGGTCGGCGCCACGCGGCAGGCGCCGCTCGAGGCGCAGCAGCCCGTCCAGCTCCCCCGCCACGGTGTGCAGGGAGCGGCAGACCGACGGCAGGTCGGCCACCGGCGCGTCGTGGGACGACGCGTGGAGGACCGCGGCCTCGGCGTCTTCTACGGCCACCCACATGCGGCGGCGCACCCGGGCGGTCGTGCCGTGGCTCAGCTGCACGGGCGTGGCCCTCGTGGCGTAGCGCTCCCGGCCGGCAGCGAACAGCGCCAGCGTGGCCAGGACCCCTCGCGTGGCGACGTGCCCCCGCACCAGGCGCCAGTGCCGGCGGACGTAGCTCCGCGCCAGGAAGAAGACGGCGGCCAGGGCCAACGCGGCCACGAGGCCTGCGATCACCAGGAACTCGAGCACATGGGCCACGAAGGTCACGAACCCAATGTTACGCGTGCAGTTCCGGAAATTCCGGCGGTACCCTTGGCCCATGCAGCCGGAGCCACCGGGGGGCGCCGAGGCGACGCCACCAGGGGGGACGCGTCCCGGGGCGGCGCCGTTCGAACCCGCGACGCCGGAGCCGGCGCCGACGCCGCCTGGGTGGCAGCCGGGCATCCCCTCCATCCGCGAACACCTGCCCAGCCTCATCTTCGGTGCCGCGTTGCCGATCGGTGCTTACTTCGTCGTGCGCAGCCACGTGCACACCGACGCGCAGGCGCTGATCGTCGCCGGCAGCTTCTCCGTGGGCTGGATCCTGCTGCAGTTCGTGCGGCAGCGGAGGGTCGACCTGGTCGGCGCCGCCGTGCTCCTCGGCTTCGCCGCGGGCGTGGTCACCTCCACACTGCTCGGGGGCAACGCCTACATGCTCAAGGTGCGTGACGGCTTCTTCACCGCCCTCTTCGGCGTGGCCTGCATCGTGACCATCTACACCCACGACCGCCCGGCCCTCTTCTACGTCAGCCGTTACCTCTCCGCCGGTAACGACCCGGCCAAGGTGTCGGCCTTCGACCGTCTGCACGACGTGCCCATCGGCCGCCACACCTTCCGCGTGCTTTCCGTCGTCTGGGGCGTCGGGCTGGTCGTCGAGGCGAGCGCGCGCCTGACCCTGGCCGACATGCTGCCGACGGGGACGTTCATCGCCGTGTCACCCTTCATCACCGCCAGTGTGATCGGGAGCCTGTTCGCGTTCACCGCGCTCTACGTCAAGCGGGCGCGGACGGGCGTGGCGCCGTTCCTCTCGCCCACCGTCGTCGACACCCACACCTCGACCGAGGGAGTGGCCGACGGGGGCGTGCCCGAGATTCCCCTCCCCTGACCCGGCGCATCTAGTCTCGGCGCGGTTCGGCCCCGAGCTGCGAAGGGAGCACCATGGCAGACGAAGTCCTGCGGGAACGCCGCGGCAACGTGGAGATCCTCACCATCAACCGGCCCGAGGCGCGCAACGCCATCAACGGGGCCGTGAGCACAGCGATGTCGGCCATCATGGAGGAGTTGACGGCCGACGCCGACTGCTGGGTCGTCGTGATCACCGGCAGTGGTGACAAGGCGTTCAGCGCCGGCATGGACCTCAAGGCCTTCAGCAGCGGGGAGGGCGGCGCCATCATGTCGGCCACCGGTGGCTTCGCCGGACTGACCCGGCGCGAGTTCCCCAAGCCGATCATCGCCGCCGTCAACGGGTCCGCCCTCGCCGGCGGGTTCGAGATCATGCTCTCCTGCGACCTCGTGGTGGCGGCGGAGCACGCCACCTTCGGCATCCCCGAAGCCAAGCGCGGCCTCATCGCAGGCGCCGGCGGCCTGATCCGCATGCCCAAACGGCTGCCCATGGCGGTGGCGCTCGAGCTGGCCATGACCGGCGATCCCATCGACGCCGAGCGTGCCCGCTCGCTCGGTCTGGTCAACGCGGTCGTGCCGGCCGCCGCGCTGCTCGAGGAGGCCCTCGCGCTGGCCGAGCGCATCGCCGCCAATGCGCCGCTCGCCGTGCGCTACTCCAAGATGGTCATGAAGCGGGCCGCCGAGGTCCCCGAGTCCGATGGCTGGCGGATCAACGCCGAGGCGGTCGAAGTGGTCTTCTCGTCCGCCGACGCCATGGAGGGGCCGATCGCCTTCGCGGAGAAGCGCGCGCCGAACTGGCAGGGCAAGTAACTGCGTGCTGGCGCCGGCACTCGACACCATCCGCCTCACGCTCCATGTGCTGGCGGCCACGGTGTGGGTGGGAGGCCTGCTCGTGATGATGGGGCTGGTCGGTCCGGCCCGCCAACTGGGCGGCGACGCCCCCAAGACCCTGGCCCGCGCCTTCGCCCGCATGGCCTGGCCCGCCTACGTCGTCCTGGTGGTCACGGGGATCTGGAACGTCACGACCTTCACCTGGGCCGACCAGAGCTCGGCCTGGAAGGCGGTCCTGATGGCCAAGATCGTGGTCGTCGTCCTGGCCGGGCTGGGTGCCTTCCTCCACCAGCGGTCCACCACCAAGGGCCAGCTTGCCCTGTGGGGCTCGGTGGCGGGCACGACCAGCGTCGCCGCTCTGGCCATGGGCATCCTCCTGGCGGGGTGACTCCGAACACAAGGGGCGGCCACCCCGCCGTCCCGCTCCTGCGGGAATGACGGGGTGGGAATGGGTCTAACCTGGGGGCCTAGTTCACCGGCACGTCGACCCGGGTGAAGGAGAACCTCATGCTCGCTGACATTTTCGGTCCGGACCTGCTCATCGTGGCCATCGTTCTGGTGGTGCTCCTGTTCGGCGGCGCCGCCATCCCCAAGCTGGCCCGCAACCTCGGCTCCGCCAAGAACCAGTTCGAGAAGGGCATGGAGGAGGGCAAGTCGGGCGCCGCCACCAACGGCACGTCGGCCGCGGCCGACGCCCCCGCCCCCGCGCCCTCGGAGGAGAAGACGCAGGGCGGCTGAGGCCCCGCGTCGCGGCACCGGCCTGTCCGACTGCCGCGTGCGTCCCGACGGGGACGTCCGACACGAACCGAGCACCCGCTCCGCGTTCGGGCCCGCGGACGGGACCGGGTCTATGTTGGGTGGTGACCGTCCATGACACCTGACGTCCTCTCCGTCGCCGAGCGCCTCTGGAACGGCGAGCTGTCGACCTCCACCTTCCACCCGGTGGACCACATGGGCGGCTTCGTCGAGATCACCGACGGCGTCGGCTTCTGTCCCTCCTTCGCCAACGTGTCCGCGTTCGCCACCGGGGACGGCCTCGTCCTCGTCGACACCGGCAGCGCGCCCCTGGCCAAGATCGTCCACGACGACATCCGCACCTGGAGCCCCGACCGGCTCAACACCGCCGTCTACTCGCACGGGCACATCGACCACGTCTTCGGCGTGCCGGTGTGGGAGGAGGAGGCGGCGGCCGAGGGATGGGCCGCCCCGGAGGTCATCGCCCATCACGCGTTGCCTGCCCGCTTCGACCGCTACATCTTCACCGCGGGTTACAACACGATCATCAACCGGCGCCAATTCGGCTTCACCGACCTGAACTGGCCAACCGAGTACCGCTATCCCGACCGGACCTACCACGACACGCTCGACGTGGCGGTCGGCGACGTGGACTTCGCCCTGCGGCACGAGAAGGGCGAGACGGACGACCACACCATCACGTGGCAGGCCGACACCCGCGTGCTGTGCTGCGGCGACCTCTTCATCTGGGCCTCGCCCAACGCGGGCAATCCGCAGAAGGTGCAGCGCTACCCGCGCGAGTGGGCGGAGGCCCTGCGGCGCATGCTCGCGCTCGAGGCCGAGTTCCTCCTACCCGGCCACGGCTTCCCGGTCGTCGGCGCCGCCCGGGTCCGTCAGGCCTTGACCGACACGGCCGACCTCCTCGACTCGCTGGTGGACCAGACGCTGGCCGTCATGAACGCGGGCGGCCGCCTCGACGACGCCATCCACACCGTGCGCCCGCCCGAGGCGCTCGAGGCGCGGCCCTATCTCCGCCCGGTCTACGACGAGCCCGAGTTCATCGTCCACACGGTGTGGCGCCAGTACGGCGGCTGGTGGGACGGCAACCCGGCCACGCTCAAGCCGGCGCCCGAGCGGGCCGTGGCGGCCGAGCTGGCCGAGCTGGCCGGCGGCGCCGGCGCCCTGGCCGACCGGGCCCTCGAGCTGCTGGCGGTAGCGGGCGACGCGCCCGAGTCCGAGGCGGCGCGAGGCCGACGGGGCCCTTCGCCTGGCCGGGCACCTGGCCGAGCACGCCTGGCTGGCCGACCCCGCCGACGAGGCCACCCAGCGGGCACGCCAGGAGGTGTTCGCGGCGCGGGCCGCCCGCGCCACCTCGACGATGGCGCGGGCGTCTTCACCTGGGCCTCCAACGAGTCGACCCCACCGCCGCCGGCACCGCACCCGCAGCCGCACCCCCCGACCACTGAGCCGTCGGGCGGCGGCCAGGTCCGGGCCGGCGGGCGGGGGCGCCGGCAAGGGCCCGCGCCATTTCCAGTTTCTTGGCCGGTTCGATAGTGTCAGCCCCGTGGACTCGTCGCCGAGCAGCCCTTCCACCGACACGACCGAAATCCCAGCTCGCAGCCCCAAGAGCCCCCGCCGCCGGCTGGCCGTGGCGGCCAGCGTCGCCCTCGGCGCCCTCCTGCTCACCGGCTGCCAGTTCCCGACCTTCGGGGCCTACAAGGGCGCCACGACGCAGGCCCGTTCCACCTTCCACCTCTGGCAGGGCTTCTTCATCGCCGGCCTCATCGTCGGCGGCTTCGTCTTCCTGCTCATCTTGTGGGCCGTCTTCCGCTACCGGCACCGCTCCGACGACATCCCCAAGCAGACCCAGTACCACACGGTGCTCGAGATCGGGTACACCGTGGTGCCCATCCTCATCGTGCTCGGCCTCTTCGCCGCCACCGTCGTCGTGGAGAACACTGTCGACCGCGGTGGAGCCCAACCCCTACACGGAGATCCACGTCTTCGCCTTCCAGTGGGGCTGGGAGTTCCAGTACAACAACGGGGTCAAGGTGATCGGCCAGACCACCGACGCCCCGACGATGATGGTCCCCACCGGCAAGACGGTGCGGATCTATCTGCGCTCCTACGACGTCCTGCACGGGTTCTACGTGCCCGAGTTCAACTTCAGCCGCTACGCCAGCCCGGGCTACTGGACGTCCTTCGACGTCAACGTCATCCACGACGGGGTGTACCGAGGCCAGTGCACCCAGCTCTGCGGCCTCTACCATTCCTTGATGTTCTTCAACGTCCGTTCCGTCTCCGCTACCGCCTACCAGAGCTGGCTGCGGGTGACGGGGGCCTTCCAGCGGGCACACCCGGCCGCCATCGGGCAGCTCCCGGCCGGCGTGCACGCCAACATCAACGGGACCGCGCCCAGCTACTCTGGCAATTCGGGCAACTCCGGCAACACCGGGAATACAGGAGGTGCGCTCTACGGTGACTGACGTCATCGAACCCGTCGAGACACAGCTCCACCTCCCGCCCAGGTGCCCGACGGGCACGACGGGGACGAGCCGTACGGCCACGAAGAACACGGACCGAGCGGCATCCTCAAGTGGCTGACCTCGACCGACCACAAGGTCATCGGGCTGAGCTACATCATCACGTCGATCGTGATCTTCTACATCTCGGGGATCATGGCGCTGTTCATGCGCCTGCAGCTCGCCTCGCCGCACTCGTCGCTGCTGAGCTTCGCCCAGTTCAACGCGCTGTTCACCATGCACGGCAGCCTCATGCTGTACCTCTTCGCCGGGCCGTTCGCCTTCGGTGGGCTGGCCAACTACATCGTGCCGCTCCAGATCGGCGCGCCCGACATGGCGTTCCCGCGCCTCAACGCGCTCAGCTATTGGCTCTACCTCACCGGCTCCATCACGATGTTGCTGGGCTTCTTCGTGGCCGGCGGCGCCGCCCAATTCGGCTGGGTGGCCTACGCGCCGCTCTCCAGCGCCACCAGCTCGCCGGGTACCGGGCCCGACGTCTGGATCTTGGCGCTGGTATTGACCGGGTTCTCCGCCATCTTCACCGGCGTCAACCTGTGCGCGACGATCTTCTACCTGCGCGCGCCCGGCATGACCATGTTCCGCATGCCGATCTTCACCTGGAACATGCTGGTGACCGGGATCCTGATCCTCATCGCCTTCCCGGTGCTCACGGCCGCGCTGGTGATGCTGTTCTGCGACCGCCACTTCAACACCCACATCTACACGGCGGTCGGCTGCCACCTGGCCAATGGGCTCCCCATGCGAAGTTGTGGCTCACCACTGCTCTGGCAGAACCTCTTCTGGTTCTTCGGCCACCCTGAGGTCTACATCCTCGCTCTGCCCTTCTTCGGCATCGTGACCGAGGTCCTGCCCGTGTTCTCCCGCAAGCCGGTCTTCGGCTACAAGGGCATGGTCTTCGCCACCATGGCCATCGCCGCCCTGTCGACGGGCGTGTGGGCGCACCACATGTTCACCACGGGCGCCGTGCTGCTGCCGTTCTTCTCGTTCCTCAGCCTGCTCATCGCCGTGCCCACCGGCATCAAATTCTTCAACTGGATCGGCACGATGTGGCACGGCCAGCTCCGCTTCACCACGCCCATGCTCTTCAGCATCGGGTTCCTGTTCGCCTTCCTCATGGGCGGCGTCACCGGCATCATGCTCGCGTCGCCGCCGATCGACTTCGCCACCCACGACACCTACTTCGTGGTGGCCCACTTCCACCAGGTGCTCTTCGGCACCGCCGTCTTCGCCGGCTTCGCCGGCCTCTATTACTGGTATCCGAAGATGTTCGGGCGCATGCTGCGCGAGAGCCTGGGCAAGTGGCACTTCTGGCTGATGTTCATCGGCTTCTGGATCACCTTCATGCCCCAGTACGTGGTGGGCCTGCTCGGCATGCCGCGGCGCGTGGCCTCCTACCCGTCGAACCTGGGCTGGCAGAGCTACAACATCGTCTCGACGGTGGGCGCGTTCATCATCGCGGCCTCCTTCGCCTTCCTCCTGGTGAACTTCGTGGTGTCGTGGCGCAAGCCGATCGCGGCCGGGAACAATCCCTGGGACGCCCAGACGCTCGAGTGGTTCACCACCTCGCCGCCGCCGCACCACAACTACACGCACCTGCCGCCGATCCGCTCCGAGCGCCCGACGTGGGACTACAACCACCCCGACGCGCTCAACGTCCCACACGGCAAGGCGGCGCACACCAACGGGAAGACGAACGGAAAGGTCACGGCGGGCGTATGAAGGTCGAGGCCCTCTTCCTGCTCTTCCTGGGCGCGTTCTTCGGCGGCATCGGCATCTGGTACTGGTTCTGGGGCTACGACGACGGCGGCGGGATGATGCTGCTGGGCGCCACGCTGCTCGGCTTCCTGCCCGGCTCCTACTACTTCTTCTGGCACCGGCGCTTCCACGGCCACAGGATTTTCTTCTGGGGCAAGATCCCGGCGACGGGCGAGCGCCCCGAGGACCGCCCCGACGCCGAGCTGGCCGACGGCGCCGGCGCCATCGACTCGTTCCCCGGCTCGTCCATCTGGCCCTTCGTGATGGGCATGGGGGCCTTTGTCTTGGTGCTCTCGTTTGCCTTCGGTGTCTGGCTGGCCTTCCTGGCCGTGCCGCTCATCCTCACCGCGCTGACCGGCGTCACCGCCGAGAGCCGGCGCGGCGGCAACGTCTAGACGCTTCGCCGTCGCACCGCCGGAGCCTCCCCGAGGGCCGCCGGTAGCCTGAGCCGATGCCGAGCGCCGCTGCCGCGCACACACCATCACCGACTCCGTCGTCGGGGATCTCGCGCTCCCTGGTGGTCCTCATCGCGGTGGCCACAGGCGCCATCGTCGCCAACCTCTACTACGCGCAGCCGGTGCTCCATCAGGTTGCCCGGGCCTTCCACTCGGGGCCCGGCCCGACCTCCTGGATCATCACGGCCACCCAGGTCGGGTACGCCGCCGGCCTGCTGCTCATCGTCCCGTTGGGCGACCTGCACCCGCGCCGCGGCCTCGTGGCGCGGCTCTTCTGCGTGGCGGCGCTGGCCCTAGTGGCCTGCGCGGTCGCTCCCACGCTCTGGTTCTTCGCCCTGGCGTCGGTGGCGGTGGGCGCAGCCTCGGTGGCCGGTCAGGTGATGATCCCCTTCGCCGCCGACCTGGCGCCAGAGGAGCGACGCGGCCGCGTGGTCGCCCGCATCATGTCGGGCCTGCTCACGGGCATCCTCCTCGCTCGCACCGTCTCCGGCCTGGTGGCCCAGGCCGCGGGCTGGCGCGCCATCTACTGGCTCTCGGCCGCCTTGATGGTGGTCTTCGCCCTCGTGCTGTGGCGGGCCCTCCCGGCCGAGGGCCGCCGCCCCCACCGCAGCTACGGGCAGCTGGTCGGCTCGTCGCTGCGCCTTCTCGTCACCGAGCCGGTGCTGCGGCGCCGGGCCTGGCACGGCGCCTGCGCGTTCGCCATGTTCAGCGTGCTCTGGACGACGCTCGCCTTCCTGCTCTCGGGCCGCCCCTACGGCTACTCCAACGCGGTGATCGGGCTGTTCGGCCTCGTGGGCGTCGGCGGCATCGCCGCGGCCAACCTGGCCGGCAAGCTGGCCGATTCCGCCCGCGTCACCTCGACCACGGTCGTCTCGGGCCTCCTGCTCACAGGCTCGTTCGCGCTGCTCTGGGCCGGGCACATCTCGCTCGCTGCGCTGATCGCGGGGATCGTCGTGCTCGACATCGGCACGCAGGGCATGCAGATCACCAACCAGGCGGTGATCTACACCCTGCGTCCGGACGCCCGCAGCCGGATCAACAGCGCGTACATGGTCTGCTATTTCACCGGTGGCGCCGTCGGTTCCTTTGCCGCGGGAGCGCTCTACGGCACCCACGGCTGGGCGGGTGTGTGCCTCCTCGGTGCGGGCTTCGGCCTCGGCACCCTGGGCATGTCGGTCTACGACCGGGTGCGACCGCCGCGCCGCACCGGGCGCGACGCGGTGGGCACCCTCGGCGCCGTGTGATCGCCCCCCCACACCGTCACCATCACGAGCTTTCGAGGAGCGCGTTGATCCTCGCATCGAGCGCGGTTTGGTCCAGGACATGCACGTAGACCTCGTGGGGATGGCCGGCGCCTGACCCCCAGGACAGTCCACCCTGACTGTTGATGACGGCGGCACCACCCTGGCCCAGCTCCGAGAAGATCCCCGACGCGCCGTCGACCGCATACAACAGTGTGGGCCCGTCCCAGTCACCGTCTCCGGGTGGTCCGCACTCGAAGAGCTTCGTGTACACGATGCGCATCGGGTTCTTCGGGGGCACCGAGGTACAGAGTCCGCCGCCGACCTTGGTGTTGATGCCGGTGAACCCGTCGACCCAGGCGATCGGTGTCGGCCAGCCGCCGGCACCCACGACCCGTTTGGTGGCGGTGATGTCCAGCAGCTCGTTGGTGAACGGGGGACCCCCCGTCGGGAAGAGCCCGTCTTCGATCACGAGGTTCTTCACCTTCTCTGCCACGAGCGTGCGTCCCGACAGCGGACTGCCGTGCCCCGGGCCGGAACGCAGCAGGCCGGCCAGGTTGGTGTCGCCGCCGATGGCGACGACCGTCACGCTGTGGTCCGGCTGGGCCGCCAGCAGACGGCGGTAGAGAGGGACGGCCGGCTGCGCCTGCGAGCTGTTCCGGATGGCGTGGGGGAGCTCCTCGGCCAGGACGTCGCTGTACCCGTGGGGCGCCGTGTCGGCGGCGCTGCCGGTGACAGCCCCGACCGGGACCCTGGCGTGTCCGTAGGCCGTGTCGATGGCATCGAGCGCGGCGTCAGCCTCCGGGTTTCGCACGTCCGACATGACGCCGAGGATCCGCACCTTGCCCCGTTGCTCGAGGACATTGGCCATCCCGACCGCGGTGGCGTCGTCCCACCACCGGGAGAGGTCCGAGTCGATGATGATGCGCGGCGGACCACTCCGGGCGGTGGCGGCCCAGGCCGGCGTGGCTGGGGTGAGGCGGAGAAGGCCCGCCGTGGCGAGCAACGCCACGCAGAGCACCACGGCGGTGAAAGCGTTGGGCCGGGTCAACTTCGTGCGCCTCTCGGTTGGAGCGCCGCCCGGCCCATTGGAGTGCATCGGCCCCTCCCCAGGGACGCAAGCCTACTCGTGGGTAGTCTGCGCAAAGAGAGCCGTGAGCCCGCCCCCTCGTCTCAGTGCTGCGGTGCCTGCTCCATGATCTTGAGCCGATTTCCATCCTGGTCCCGGAACGTGAACATGGCGGGGGCGCCGGGCCAGCGCAGCAGCTCGTCGGCGTCGACGTCGGCCGCGACGAGGGACCGGTGGTCGCCCTCGGCCTCGGACGTGGCGAGGGTGATGCCGGTGTCGACCCCCGCGGGCGTGCCGTCTGCGGCGCGCACGAGGGAGATGGCGACCCGGCCGCCCGGCGCGGCCACCTGCACCCAGCGTCCGACGGGCGTCGGCACGTCGAGGCGCACCTCGAACCCGAGCCGCTCGACGTAGAAGCGGACGGCCCGGTCCTGGTCCGTGACCGGGACGGCCACGGACCCCACGTCGGTCAGGGCCGTGATCGTGGTCTCGGCCTGCGGCATCGTTGCTCCTTTCTCCGCTGCTTTCTCCACGGCAGGCGACCGGCCCTAGGCGTAGCGCAACGAGCCGGGTGTGGTGAGCAGCTCACCGGACTCGAGCCACGTCTTGAGGCCCGAGAGGATCATGGGCCAGCCGCCGTAGATCTGGCTGTCGGCGCCCTCGCGCATCTGGTCGTGGGTGAGCGTCAGGTGGCACGAGTCGCCCACGGGCTCGATCTCCCACGTCACCCGCGAGACCCCCTCCGCCTTCACGTCGTCGTCCCACAAGGCGGCCATCGTGTGGACCAGTCGCGTGGGCGGGTCGTACTCGAGGACCTCCCCCTCGCCAAGATGCATGCCGTGCTTGTCCACGTCGACGCTGATGGGCGAGCCGACCTTCCAGTCCGAATGCACGGCCGCGCCGAAGTTGTACTTCGCGCGGATCTCCGGATCGGTGATCGCCTCCCACAACCGCTCGGGCGTGGTCTTGATGAAGATCTCGTACACCTTTTCCATCTGACTCTCCAACCTCTCCTTGATTTCGCTCAGCCCCGCCACCCAGGGCTCTGCGTACTTGCTGACCCAGCGGTCGTGGATGAGCCGGATCGGCACCGGGTTGAGGAAGTGGAGCTTCTCCCGGCCGCGCCGCCGTGTGACGACGAGCGCGGCCTCCTCGAGCACCTTGAGGTGCTTCATCACGCCGAAGCGCGACATGGGGAACCGCTCCTCCAACATGCCCAGGGTCTGCCCGTCCTCCCGGAATAGCGCATCGAGGAGGCTGCGCCGGGTGGGATCGGCCAGGGCCCTGAACACCACATCCACCTCGTCACTATATGTGACCTTTTGGTCACATGTCAAGCCTGGGGCCGCACTTCGTACACCTCCCAGGGACCCGGGATCCCTTTGAGCTCCGCCTGTCCGTGGTCCACGAACCCGATGCCCGAACCGGCGCAGCCGTCCCGCACCGCCGCGGAGACCAGCACCTGGCCGCCTTCGGCGCGGGCGCACAGGCGCTGCGCGACGTGCACCGCAAGGCCGGAGATGTCACGGTTGCCCATGCGGGACACCACGCCGGTATGCACTCCGGCACGCAGGTCGAGTCCCAGGCCGGCAATCAACTCCCGGGCGCCCATGCCACAACGGATGGCCGACTCGGCGTCGTCGAAGGCCACGAGGAACCCGTCGCCCGTGCACTTGACCTCGTCGCCACCGAACGACTTGACGAGGCCTCGCATCCGTTCGTTGTGCTGGTCGATGAGCGCGCCCCAGCGCTCGTCGCCGAGCGCGGCCGCCATGCCGGTCGAGTTGACGATGTCGGTGAAGAGCATGGTTGCCGTCACACTGTCGGCGAAGACGCTTCGCGTCCCCGTGACGAAGGGTTCGACGACATCGATCACCTCGTCGGCGCTGCTGCGCAGGTAGATCTGGTCGGCCCCGGGCACCAGGGCGAAACGCGCGCCGGGGATGGACTCGGCGATGAAGCGCCCGAAGGAGGGCGGGATCATGAAGTTGTCCTCGAGATGGATGACCAGTGTGGGCACCCCGATCGTCGTCAGCACGTGGCGGATGTCGTAGTCGCGGTTCATCTGGAAGAGCATCACCGCCTGGTTCCGGCTCGTGGAGTTGAGCTCGAGCCGCATCGTCTCGACCTCGGCGCTGGTCCGAGACCAATAGTTGGTGATGCGCCCCTCCCCCCAGTTGTTGCGGTAGCGGTACTCCAGGTGCGCAAGCACGTCTTCACCGAAGCCAATGGGGTAGTCGTCGGCCACACCGAGCCGCGCCCACGCATTCGTAAGGACCAGACGGCGCACGGGGTGCCGCGTGGCGTAGACGGCCGCGACGGCGGAGCCGTTGTGCATGCCGATGAGGACGGGGTCGGTCACTCCGGCACCGTCGATGACCGCCGCCAGGTCGACGACGAGGTCGTCCACCGAAGGCACGACGGCCGGGTCGATCGGGTCGGAGTAGCCCATACCCCGCTGGTCGTAGGTGACCACCCGCGAGAAGCTGGCCAGCCGACGGAAGGCCCGCGACGACGCGTACTCGTCCCATGCCAGGCTGGTGGCGAAGGACCCGCCGACGAACACGATGTCGGGCGGCCCGCTACCGGCGACCTGATAGGCGAGGTGCAGGCCGTCGTGCTCAGCGAACTCGATCCGCGGCGGCGCAAACACGGCTCTAGCTCTCCTCCACCCCCGGTCGGCCCATGCGTGCAGTGTGGCATCCCGGCGACGCCGCAGGAAACGAGATCTGCAGATGGCCCCTTGGAATCCCCTGTGTTCGCTGAGCTGTCACAAACCGAGAGCAGTAGGGTGCGGGTCATGCCAGCCGCCATCGTGTTCCGGGACCTCAACTCGATGCTCGCCGACCCCTCGGCCGACGTCTACCGGGATGTAGCGGCGGCCGTGGAGGCGGCCGACTCGGTGAGCGACGCCATCGCCGGCACCGGCGTCCTCGAATTGCAGGACGACCCCGCCATCTCGGTCGAAGCCAACGCCGTCATCGACGCCATACCGCCTGCAGTTGACGAGGCCATCATGGGCGCGCTCGAGAGCGCGTTCGAGCGCGCCGTCCCGGTGTCGGTCGAGTGGATCCGCGGTGAGGGGATCTCGGTGAGCATCTCGGAGCAGCCGTCGGGTGTGAGCATCGAGTTCACGTCGCCCGACGGTCGTACCTACGTCTGAGGGCTCCGCCCCTGCTGGGGTGGCTACTCCGGGATCTTCGTCGACCCCGACGGACATCCCTGGGAGGTGGCCCACAACCCGGGGTGGGAGCTGGCCGCCGACGGCAGCGTCCACCTGCCCGGCTGAGGTCCGGTCAGGACCGGCTCGCGTCGATGCGGAGACGGGGACGGCGACCCAACCACTCGAGACCCGCCTGGGCCTCCGATGCCGGCGGCTCCCACATTGCGGCGCGGTCGCGGCCTCCCCGCTTGGCCACGTAGAGGGCCTCGTCCGCCCGACGCAGCATGGTGTCGGGGCCGTCGTCATCGCCCAGCCAGGTGCTCACGCCGAGACTGGCGGTGACCGACTCGGTGCCGTGCACCTCGTGCAGCGCCGCAGCCAGGCGCGTTGCTGCGGCCAGCGCGTCCTCCTGTCCCGTGTCGTGGAGCAGCATGGCGAACTCGTCCCCTCCGATACGCCCGACCACGTCCGTCTCGCGAGCTTCTTGGCTCAGGACTCCCGCCAGCAGCCGCAGCGCGCGGTCGCCCGAATGATGGCCGCTCGAGTCGTTCAGCAGTTTGAGGTTGTCGACGTCGGCCACGATGAGGCTAAAGGTCGAGTCGTGGCGGCGGGCCCGCATGGACTCGTGGTCGAGCCGCTCTTGGAACGCCCCGCGGCTGAGACAGCCCGTGAGCGCGTCGAGACTCGCCGCGTCCATCAGCTGGCGCAGGAGGCGGTCCCGGTTCAACGCGGCGGCGGCGGTGATCAGTCCGGCGATGACGATGGACACGGCGAGGAAGGCCGTGGCCGACCAGCTGGGGACGGTGGTGAGCAGGCCCACGACCATGGTGGTCACCACCCCGAAGCCGGCCAGGAAGGAGACGGTCCCGGCCGAGTAGGCCAGGCCGGCGAACAGCATCGGCATGACCAAGAAGTAGGAGATGGGGCTGCGCACGCCGCCGTCGAGCACGGCCCCGATCGCGATGAACACGAAGGTCAGCGCCGCCCATGAGGTGAAGTACACCGTCGACCAGCGGGTCGTGACCAGACGAAACCCCAGCCATTGGAAGGGGCCGAACGCCGCGACCAGGCTCACGCAACCGAGGAGGAGCATCGCCTCGCGGTGCGGACCGGCTGTGGTCAGCGCGTAGAGCATGACCACGATGGCTCCCATGCCGTACGTCAGCACCCCGATATGGACATAGCCCCGCCAGAAATTGGCCATGCTCGTGGACGTGTCGGCTACTGGGGAACGACGGCGCATGCCAGGTTTCCGATATCTCCCCCTCTTGCGGCAGATGCGATATCGGCAGCCGAAAAACCCACGTTGAGGCCGCTCCGGAGATAAGTCAGAAATAATTGCAAGACAGCGGGCTGGGAGCCCGCTGAGCACCCGGCGCGAGCGGCCGTGTCAGCTGGCTGCGATGCGGGCCGGACGACGCCGCCAGGTGTCCACGCAACCCGGTGAGCAAAAGAGCACGACCGAGCCCCGGACGTCGTGGGCGATCTCCTCAGCCGTGTCGTGCGTGAGCGGCAGCCCGCAGATGGGGTCGTGCAGCGTGTCCGTCCCGCTCTCTGCCATACGGATGCTGGTCACCGGCACGGGCTTCTCCACGCCGCGTAGCGTCACCGGGGTCTCGCGCAGCGCCACCCCCCAGCTGGGAAGCTCCCCCATGACGGCCGGCGCCGCCAGGGCCTCGCCGGCACCGGCCAAGTCGCACAAGCGCGACGCCACGTTGACGCAGTGCCCGACGTAGTCGTCGCCCTCCATCAGGATGACCTCGCCAGAGTTGACGCCAGAGCGGATGGACACAGTCTCGACGGGACCGGAGACCTCTCCCACGACGTAGTGCAGCTCGAGGATCGTTTCCATCAGCGGCCGGGTCGTGACGCACACGAGCATCACGCCGTCGCCCAACCACTTGGCGATCCGCACACCCCGTCGCGCGCAGATGTCCCGCAGGAGCGTCCGGAAGGCAGTCAGGACATCGACGGCGCGCTCGTCCCCCTCGGTCTCGGTGAGTGCCGTGAATCCCGACACGTCGACGAAGCCGAAACTGCGGTGGACGCGCACGGCCACGATGCTGCCATGCGCCCGCTCCAGCGCCCAATTTGGGCCCGCGGGACGGAAAGGACCCCCTGGTGGCTGCGCCCTACGATGGCGCCATGACCCCCGAGCACCTGGGTGCGCCCGCGCCCGCGTCACTGGGCCTCATGGCCATCATCACCCTCGTCGGCGTCGGCGTCCTGACGGGCCGCAAGGACTAAGCCGCGCTCGCCATGGGTCAACTCGACGGCAAGGTCGTGCTCCTCAGCGGCGGGGCCTCCGACATTGGCCGGGCGACGGCCCTGCGGCTGGCCGCCGAAGGCGCCGCGGTGGCCGTGGGCGACGTCGACCTCGAGGGAGCCCAGTCCGTGGCGGAAGAGGTCGTTGCGGCCGGTGGGCGGGCCATGGCCGGCCCCTGCGACCTGCGCGACGAACGGGCCGTGGCCGCCTTCGTCGAGTTCGCCGCGGCCGCGTTCGGCGGCGTCGACTGTGTCGACCACAACGCGGCGTGGAGCCATCCGCGTCTCGACACCGACGCCGTGGGGGTCGACCTCGACGTCTGGGACCGGGTGCTCGAGATCGTCACCCGGGGGGCGCTGCTTCTCGCCCGAGAGGCCATCCCCCACATGGCGGCACGGGGTGGCGGCTCGATCGTCACCATCTCCTCAGGGACGAGCACCATCGGCGAGTCAACCCGTGTGGCCTACGGTGTGTCGAAGGCAGCACTGAACCAGCTGACGCGCCATCTCGCCGTCCGCTACGGCCGCGAGGGCATACGCGCCAACGCCATCGCGCCGGGCTTCATCCTGACCGCCACGGCGGCGGCGAACGTGCCCGGGGAGGTGCAGGAGCGCCTGGCCGCGGCCAATCCGACCCGCCGGCTAGGGACACCGGACGACATCGCCAAGGTCGTGGTGTTCCTGTGCAGCGACGCTTCGGCCTACGTCAACGGCCAGGTGCTCCACGTCGACGGCGGCCATCAGATTGCCGGGATGATGTAGGTGCGGCCCCATGGCTGACTCGCGTCGCCTCGCGCTCGTCACCGGAGCCAGCCGCGGCATCGGGCGCTGCGCGGCGGTCGCCCTGGCCCGGCGCGGCTTCGATCTCGTGATCACGGCGCGAACGGTGCGCGAGGGGGAAGGCCGGGCGCACGCCTCCAGCGTGCTGGTCGACGACGAGCCACGGCCCATCACCGGGAGCCTCGAGGCGACGGCGGCCGCCATTGAAGAGCTCGGTCGCTCCTGCCTCGCCGTGCCCATGGACCTGATGGACCGCGCGTCGGTCGAGCACGCCGCCCGCGCCGCGTTGGAGTCGACGGGCCGCGTCGACGTGCTGGTCAACAACGCCATCTACCAGGGACCGGGGACCATGGACCGCATCCTCGACCTGCCCCTCGAGCTGGCCGAGCGCTGCCTCGTCGGCGATTACCTCCATCCCCTCCTCCTGACGCAAATGGTGCTGCCGGGGATGCTCGAGCGGGGCGCGGGCCGCCTCGTCAACATGCTCTCGGAGGCCGCGTTCACGACGCCGCCGGCCCCGGCCGGACGAGGCGGGTGGGGTGTGGCCTACGCCGCCGCCAAGGCCGCCTTCCACCGGGTCACCGACATGTGCCACGTCGAGTTCGCCGCACAGGGCATCTGGGCCTTCTCCATCGCGCCCGGCCTGACGCTCACCGAGACCATGCGGGCGACGGGGACCGACAAGGTCCTCGTCGACGCCGGACACGTGCCGGCTCCTCCGGAGGTGGCAGGCGAGGTGGTGGCGTGGCTGGCCGACGACGTCAACGCCGGCCGCTACGCCGGAGAGATGGTGTCGTCGCGCAAGCTGTGCAAGGAGCTCGGTCTCGTGCCGAACTGGCCCGCGCCCCGCCACTGACGGCCACGCCGACAAGGCGCCGCCTTGGCCTCTCACCCCCGTTTGGGCCTGGGGTCGCCCAAAGGCGCAACGACCAGCCTTGAACGCGTACCTAGATCGTGTGGGCTCTGCAGTAGCGCGACGGCGGGAAGTGCATTGCCCTCTCCTCGCAGCCAGGAACAAAACAGGCCCCAGTCTTGTGCCAAGTTTCTCTGAGCGCGTGCAAATGACCGCGTATCCATGCGAAGACCGGCGGCTGTCGCAGCGTCTCCACCATGGGCACAATCTACGCCCGAGAAGGGACGACAGGCGAACAAACCTTGGAGCCCTGAGGTGGCCGCACGGCAACGGGAGTGGAGATCGTTGGCGACGAGTCTTCGGAGCGGCAGTATCGAGGGCGGGTAACGGCTGTCCGGCCCGAAATCCTGGGGCGCCCAGCACGCATGCTTCGCGGGTCAGCTGCCAAAGACCTTCTGGACCTGCAGAGTGCGAGATGCGTCTGGCCCCCAGGCGGTGGGTATGGAGATCCGGTGTTCCCGGTGAGAAAGGGGAGCGGTGACGACACTGGAGAATCGACCCAATTCCGCACTCCTCGTCGTCGACGTACAGAACGGCGTCGTGAAGGGGAACCACGAGCGCGACGCCGTCGTGTCCAAGATCGACGGCCTCGTCCAGAAGGCACGGCGGGAACGGGTTCCCGTGATCTGGATACAGGACTCCGGCGGCCCACGCGCCAGAGGAAGCGAGCCCTGGAAGATCGTCCCCGAGCTGACTCCGACCGACGGTGAGCCGGTTATTGACAAGCAGTATGGCGACGCCTTCGAGAACACCTCCCTCGAGAGCGTTTTGTCGGACCTGGAGGTCGGGCGACTCTACGTCGTGGGTGCACAGACGGACGCGTGTATCCGCTCGACCCTCCATGGCGCTTTCGTGAGGGGGTACGACACGACCCTTGTCAGCGACGCGCACACAACTGAGGACCAAACGGCTTGGGGGGCACCGCCTCCGGACAAGGTCATCGCCCACACGAATCTCTACTGGTCCGACCAGACGGCCCCGGGGAGGACGGCCGGTGTCGTCGAAGCCAAAGACGCCGACTTTGCAGGGTCATCCTGAAAACTGGCGGGTCGCGTGGTGGTGCGGATAGTGAGGCATGTCGTCGCCCATGCCCGGCGTGCGCGACATCCCACCACCCTTGGGGTAGGGCTGATCCAATACTATCGTCGTGTCGCAGCCTGGACCGAGCGGCGACCCTCGACGACGCTCCCTAGCCGGCGGTCGCGTGCAAGGCTTCCGCAATGTCGTCTATCGCCGTCTGTTCGGACTCACTCACTTCTTGACCGTGCTCTCGGTGAGCAGCTGCGACTTTGTGGGACAGCGTGACGATGAACCGACGATATTCATCGACTTCTTCCGGCGTGGCCTTGCTCTTTAGCAGAGCTACCGAATCACGCAGATATTGCAGTCCGTGTTCCTTGAGCGCTTCGGGAGAGTGATAGTGCGTGTGATCCCGCTCCGGCTTCGCCGCGACGATGTCATCCAGAAGTTCGCTCTTGCCGTGCTGTTGGCGTGCCTCGACGTAGGCCTTCGCCATGGCGATGGTCTCTCGAAACGAGCCGCCCCGTTGGGCGGTGACCACGATCATTCCAGCACTTGGTGGCGCCTCTAAGATCAGCCGCCATTCCTCAGCCGTGAAATCAGACTTCGAGGTCATCGCCGCTCTCCGATCTCTAGCAATCGTCATCTTCGTTGGCTCGTCGCACCGTAGCGGCTCATCGCGCCGGCGTGCGACATCCGCCAGCTGGGGACCGAATGTCCACGGCGCCACCTTGCCGCCGTATGGGGCCGGGTCCCGACGACCTGGTGGCAACTACTCGCGCCACCGCGCAGTCACCTCGAGTCGTCGCCTCCATTCGGTGGCGGGCCCCTCCAAATCGGACGCATTGCAGTGTGCGATGTGATGGGCGCATTGCCGAACCATCGCAGACTGGCGATCGGACCAGCGAAAGGAGAGACGGGAGCCGGCAAAGAGTTCAGGGAGGTCATCCTGGGCCTCAGGGTGGTGCATCCGAACGATCCACTCCGCCCAGGCGAGATCCTCAATCGGTGAACCAATGTGCGCCGACTCCCAATCCAGTACTCCCGACACGTGTGCCGAGTCGAGGCTACAGACACTGTTTTGTGGTCCGAAGTCGCCGTGGACAATCACGTCCCCTTCCCCTTCAAGGCCGGGAATGGTCGAAGGATCAACCGCCTGAAGCGCTGCCAACTGTTCGCCGAGAAGTCGCAGCACCCTGGGTGCTTGACCTTCGTCGATCAGGTCCTGGCCGTGGCGACCGACCAGCTCGGTCAGGACGAGCATCGGAACCGAATCATCAAACACCACAACCTCCGGGACCGGGTATATCCCCCACAATCGGGTGAGGCACGTGAACTCACGCTCGGCCCGGGCAAAGAGGTCGGCTCCTTCGTATCGTTTTTCGACCCCACTCTGCACCATTCGTGTGCGGTTGGTAGAGCCATGAGGGAGGCGTCCCACGAAGGGATTGTCACCGGGAAGGGCGCGCCGCGCAATCGGGGCGCACGGGGCCGCCTCCAGGCGGAACCGGGGGCAAGACGCTGCCAGAGCAACTCACCATCCGCATGCGTCGGACCCCGAGCGATTTCGGCGCTCCGCCTCGGACAAAGGGGGCGACATGAAAGCAAAAGTGCTGCTCGGGGGACCTCTCCGACTGCTACGAGCGTCAACGGTCACAGGATCGCGAAAGGTTGCGTGTTCTGGTTCTACGATCTACCGTCCGTCCACCTGTGGCGCAGAATTCGGAGCACCCGTGGAAACGTCCGATCCCGTATTTCATTCGATAGATCTGGACAACATGAAGGGCCTGGAAATCGGCCCACTCTACCGACCACGAGTTGCGCCGGCGTACGACGTCCGGTACGTAGATCATTATTCGACCGAGGAGCTCCGCGTGGGTTACGCCGTGAATTCCGTGGCTTCGCCCTTCATCGATGACATCGTTGAGGTTGACTATGTCCTTCGCGATGGTGCGACTGTTGCATCCGCGACAGAAAAAGACGCTCCATTCGATTATGTCGTTGCCTCACACGTCATAGAACACGTTGTAGACCCAATCAGTTGGCTCCGCGATATCGGGGAAATACTTGCTCCCGGAGGGGTGATATCGCTCGTCGTACCCGACAAACGATTCTGTTTTGATGTCAACCGGGACCTGACGTCTCCACAGGACTGGATCGATTGGTATCTGCGCCGCCTAGAAGTCCCTTCACTCGCGCAGCTCTTTGATTTCTTTGCGCATGTCACCACGCTCAATGGCACAGTCGACACAGCTCGCTTATGGGCGGGTCCAATCGATTATTCAGACGTGCACCGGTCCGACGTGGCAGATCCTGACTCTGATGCCCTTGCGGCGTGCATCAAACATCAAGAGACGGGCGAATACAAGGACATTCACGCGGGTGTTTACACTCCGGAAAGTTTTCTTGGCCTCCTGCGGCTCGCCATGAAGTTGGAACTCTTGAATTTTTGAGGTTGCGCACTTCGAGAGTACGCCCGTCAATACTCTCGAATTCTATGTCAGTCTGCGACAGACGCTTCCGACTTCAGTCGATGTGAATCTGAGGTCGGTTGACAAGGCGCTCGCCGCTAGCCGCCGGGCTCCTAGGCCGCCTCAGTCGTATTACAAGGCACCGTCTGTCGCATCCGATCCATCCGACGCGTCCGCGCCGGTCGCGTCCGATGGTTCGGCATTGATAATGCTCAGCAGAAAAGAACAGGGTCTGATATCACTCAAGAGAACTGTCTTGGGGTGGTTGCGAAATCAGCAAATCCCTGACGCTATCAGGCACGTAAGCCGAAAAGCCCCAGGGTTGTAATTCGATTCGAGCTGGAGGCTGAGCGCAGCTGAGGCTGCGCTCGATCGGTGGGGTGCCCCCTTCTCGTTTTCGCTTACTCGCCTATCGGACCGATCCAGCCCACCGGCCAGCACGTCGAATGGGAAGTGATGAAGACGTTCAGGTACGACGAACTCGGTCGATTGGCAGAGGAGTGGGTGCAAACCGACTACCGTGGGTTCTTGACCAAGCTCGGCGTGATTGTGACAGAGTCGGCAGCCCAGGCGTAGGCTCGCCCGACGGTCTCTTTGTGAAATCGCGCGCATGTCCTGCGTAGCGGAATACCCAGCGACCATGCCGGCGAGGCCGTCCTCGATCCACGCCTCCAGTGCAGGAACGTGCCGTGCACGGGACGAGGAGCTTGAGAAACCTGGTGCGGAATCCTCCGCAGTCGCCCGGGGAACGTCCTGGAACGGGCGTTCACGAGATGCGCCGACCAGGCGGCACAGGTGGACGTGCCCACTACTCCGCGCGTTGTGGCCTTAGCGTTGCGGTCATGGACGGCAACGACAGCGGGAGACAGAAGGGTCCCGCCCACGCCCGAAAGCGAGCACTGCCTCGGAAAAACGAGGAACGCCTGGCCGAAATCGGCAGACAGCTCCCTCCGCCGAGCGAGGAAGAGCTCGACATCATTGCCGGGCTGCGCGCGTCGCGCCGGCGCCGGCGTCTTCTCGCCTGGGGTACTGCGATCATCGTCGCGGCGCTCTGCGCGGGTGCCATCGCACAGTGGGTCCGACCGCTCCCCCAGGGCTCCCTCAAGACCGGAGAAGTCCGTCTCCCAGGGATGCCACCGTCTTTCGCGTGGCCAAGCAGCGGAGAGGCTGCGGCGGCGGTCGTGGGCGTCGGAGCAGTAGGCCAGGTACGTGGGTCCCAGTCCGTCCCGGTCGCCGGTCTGGCCGACCTCCTCACGGCCTATGTGGTCTTGTCAGATCACAAGTTGACGCCGGGCGACGACGGCCCGGCGATCCCCGTCACTGCCGACGCGCTCGCGGCGTATCAGGCCGGGCAGGCGAGCCAGGAGTCCGAAGTCCCGATCACAGCCGGAGAGTCACTCACCGAGCTCCAAGCTCTCGAGGGGCTGTTGGTCGACTCGGGAGCCGACATGGCGACGGTCCTCGCCGACTGGGACGCGGGAAGCGTCAGCGCGTTCGTGGCGAAGATGACTGCCACAGCGAGCGGGCTCGGCCTCACCTCGACACACGTCACCGACCCGAGCGGCGTGGACCCGGCCACGACGAGCACGGCCGAGGACCTCGTCCGCCTGGGCGAGGCATCGCTGTCGATCCCGGTCCTCCGACAGATCGTCTCGCTGGGCGAGGCGACGGTGCCGATGACCAGCGTCGTCTTCAACCTCAACTTCGACCTGGGGCACGATGGGATCATCGGCATCAAGACGGCGTCAGACGCGAGTGCCCAGGGCTGCTATCTCTTCGCGGCGCAGCAGAACATCGGCGGGAAGACCGTCACGGTCGTCGGTACCGTCCTGGGTCAGCCGGGCGGGGCGCTTGGCCCGAACACTGCCGCAGTCGATGCCGGTGACGCGCTGGTGAGGAGTGTTTTCGCTACCGTGCACAGCTTCACCCTCTTCGCTCCGGGCCAGACGGTGGGCGAGGTCGATGCAGCCTGGGGTTCGGTGGCACCGGTGACCGTGGCGCAGCCGGTCAGCGTGATCGGGTGGCCCGGTCTGGTTGCCACCCTGACGGTTCAACACCGCCCTTTTGATGGTGCTCTCGCGAGCGGGGCCACGGTCGGGACCGTGCGCGCGGGAGTGGGCGGCAGCTCAGCGCAAGTGGAGCTACGGACAGCCAGCGCACTCACGGGTCCCGGGGTGTGGTGGCGTCTGACGCGTTGAGCAGGGTCAGATCAGGGCTCTCAGCGCTCACTCCCGGTAGGGCGGGCAACAGGGTTGGCTTACGACCTGGTACCCCGGATCGGCTCGAGATCAGGATCGACACGCCGCAGGACTTCGAGTTCGCTCTCTCGCTCGCCAAAAGATGCGGTAGTGGCGAAGGTCGGGAGTACCACACCAGGGTCTCGGCCAGCCGGTGCCGAGCTACAGCAAAGACGCCGGTCCCACTGACCCCGCTCCGGCATTCGTGGCAGGTGCCAGGTGGCAAATGCGCCCACGTGCGGGGCCTTTGGGAGAAGGCCCCGCCGGACAGGCGTGGTATCGCCTATAACAAGCGGATGGCCATAGTGATCGTGCAGGGCGTGTTCTCGGTTGACCCGGCTGAACGGGACCGATTCGTAGAGACAAGCGTTGAGGCGATGCGCTCCTCTCGGCAGGAAGACGGCTGCCTCGAGTACGTCATCGCCGCAGACCCTCTCGACCCCGAGCGCGCAGTTCTGTCCGAACGGTGGGAATCAATGGACCACCTGCAACGGCACCTTGGCCAGCAGCAGAATTCGGCTCGGGGTGTGGACTCGAGGCCGGTACCTCGGAGCGTCGAGGTCACGCTCTTCGAGGTGGCGACGTCGCGTCCGCTGCGCTGAAATCGGTCCCCCGCCCCCGACCAGGATCTTGTTTGTACGCGTGGGACGCCTCTCTTTCGACATCTCGGGTCGAGTCTGCGCGCTGGTCGACAGTGCGCCCCTGAAACGCGCTGCGTGAGACGCCGAAAGCGGAACATGTCGCGTCTCTCTCGCCATGTGCTCAGAAGCGAAGACGATGGGGATGCTGCGTGGTGATCGAGTCGTCGGCACCCGTACGCATCTGCGACAACGGTGGGTGGACCGACACATGGTTCGGGGGGCCGGGACGGGTCTTGAATATCGCTGTGGCGCCGGGAGTAGAGGTCTCGATCTCTACGACGGTGGGCCCGGGCCCGGTGGTGGTCGACGTCGAGGCCTTCGGCGACCGGTACCCGATTGTCCCGAGGGCGCCACGGCTCGCCCGCCACGCGCTGGTGGAGGCCGCCATCGACGCGTACCCACCGCCAAGGGATCTCCCGGTGGAAATCACCATTCGTTCCGGTGTCCCGGCTGGTTGCGGGACCGGTACATCCGCAGCCGTTGCGGTTGCCTTGCTGGGAGGACTGGCAGCCTTGCGCCAAGAGCAATGCTCGCCGCGCGACATCGCGTACGCATCGCATCGGCTCGAGGTCGACATTCTCGGTGTCCAGAGCGGGATCCAGGACCAGCTGAGTGCTGCGTTCGGCGGGATCAACTACCTCGAAATCGAGCCCTACCCCGAGGCCAGGGTGTACCCACTACCGACATGGGAGGAGCTCAGCCCCCGGTTGACGCTGGTCTTCCTTGGTCGTGCCCACGACTCATCGGCCGTGCACCACCAGGTCATCGAAGCCGTGCGTGATCGAGGATCGGGGCTGTTCTCGCGCTTACGAGAAGCGGCGGTCGCGGCCCGCGACGCGGTCCTGGCGCGGGACCTTGACGCTTTCGGTCAGGCGATGATCGAGAACACCGAAGCGCAGGATTCCCTGCATCCGGGACTGGTGGGCGCGGACGCAAGACGGATGATCGAATTCGCGGCGGCGCGAGGCGCGATCGGGTGGAAGATCAATGGCGCCGGAGGAGATGGCGGCTCAGTCACGATCTTGAGCCCCAGCCGAGAGGCCAGAGAGGAGCTCGAGCCTCGCATCCTCTCCTTGGACGAACGCTACCGGGTGCTGCCCATCCAAGTCAGCGCGGGTGGACTCGAGGTCCGAGGTGCCCTCTAGCAACTTCTGTCGGACCAACATCGTGCAACGTGCCCCAAGTCGCCCATAGGGGCGCGCCCTTTTCCGAGTGGGGTGGTGGGATTTGCGCCGGGGACCTCTGCGTCCCGAACAGAGCGAGGACGATTTTTGGCTCCGCAACCCCTTCGGGAGACAGGCACACAATCCCAGGTCATCCGGGACCATCGGCGCGAGTCTTGTGGCCGCTCGACCCCGTGCAATACCGCTGTTTCAGCAGTCCCCGCCATATTCCGCACCAATTTTCCTGACCGCATCGTCACCCAAAATCTGTCACGGTCACATGGCGCCGCACGCGACGCGCCGTGCAGTTGCGTCGCACAGGGCTTGTCCGTCCGCATCGACAAGACGACGGAGGCGTACTCACTCCTTGCCACCGTCAATGTAGCGCGCACCGGGCGCTTGCAGCAAGGGCCCGGTCGGTGCGCACAATCTCCGGCCCGAACCAGAACATTCGGAAAGAGGGGTGGTGGCGTATGGCCAAGCATGCGGTGGTGATCGTCGGAGGCGGTCCGACGGGGATGATGCTGGCGGCGGAGTTGACGCTTGCGGGGATTGCTGTCGCCATCGTCGAGCGGCGCGCGAGCCACGAACTCGACGGCTCGCGCTCCGGCGGTCTGCACTCGCGCACCATCGAGGTGCTCGATCAGCGCGGGATCGCCGATCGGTTCCTCGCGGAGGGACAGGCGATGCAGGTCCAGGCGTTCGCCGGGATCCCGTTGGATATCAGCGACTTCCCCACCCGCCACAATTACGGGCTCGCGCTGTGGCAGAGCCACTTCGAGCGCATACTGGCCGCCTGGGTCAACGAGCTGGGGGTGCCGCTCGCGCGCGAACGTGAGGTGACCGGCTTCACCCAGGACGACACGTTCGTCGACGTCCAGCTCTCCGACGGCCGGTCGTTCCGGGCGGACTATGTCGTCGGGTGCGACGGAGGACGCAGTGTGATCCGAAAGGCGGCCGGTATCGAGTTCCCCGGGTGGGATCCGACGACCAGCTGGCTGATCGCCGAGGTCGAGACGGACGAGGAGCCGGAGTTCGGCATGCGGGAAGGCGGTGGGATCGGGCGGGCGGACGGAGGGCGAGTCCGGGTCGTCCTGACCGATCAGCACCTCGAGCACACCAACGAGCCCACCCTGGCGGATGTCAGCGAGGCACTCATCGCCGTCGACGGGACGGACTACGGAGTGCACAGCCCTACCTGGATCTCCCGTTTCACGGACATGACCCGGCAGGCGGCGTCGTACCGCAGGGGACGTGTGTTGCTCGCGGGCGATGCCGCACACGTGCATCCCCCGCAAGGTGGACAGGGCCTCAACACCGGTGTGCAGGATGCGGTGAACCTCGGATGGAAGTTGGCCCAGGTGGTCAACGGGACATCACCGGAGGGCCTCCTGGACACCTACCAAGCCGAGCGGCATCCCGTTGGTGCCCGCGTGCTGCACAACACCATGGCGCAGGGCGCGCTCAGGGGCGGCGACGCGCGCACCGAGGCATTGCGCGACACCATGACCGAGCTCCTGCACATGGACGAGCCCCGCAAGCGGATCGCCGGGATGTTGTCCGGCCTGGACATTCACTACGACCTCGGCGAGGGCCACCCCCTGCTCGGACGCCGCATGCCCGATCTGGACCTCCGGACCGCGGACGGCCCGCTGCGGGTCTTCACGCTGCTGCACGGCGCCAAGCCGATCCTGCTCAACCTCGGTGAGCCCGGCGGATTTGACATCACTCCATGGGCTGACCGGGTCCAGTTGATCGACGCCGAATCGGTCGGTCCGTGGGACCTTCCGCTCCTTGGCGCGGTCCCCGTTCCTACGGCCGTGCTGATCCGGCCCGACGGACATGTCGCCTGGGTCGGGGAGGGCACGGATACGGGATTGCGTGACGCCCTGACGACCTGGTTCGGAACGCCGTGACGAGACGTGACGCGCGGCAGTTTCGACCGAGCGACCGATGACAGCGATCGACTCTCACCCCTGTCCCCAAAAGTGCGATGACGCGGGTGCACCACGGGGCCCGGGCCGAGGACACGGAGGCACACGCAGGCCCGGCGGTCGATGTCCTCGATGAAACCCTCGAGCAGCTCGAGCCGGTCGGCGAACGGCTGGGTCAGGTGACCCGGGGTAATCCGATCGGGTTGGGGTAGGGCACCAGGCCGGAAGCCGCGACCTCGGTGGCACAGGCGGCGAGCGCCCCGTGCAATTCGGCCAGCGCACCGTCGCGGAACCCGGCGTAGGCCGGCTCGGCCAGCCGATCGGTCAACGCCTCCACCTCGCCGTGGAGCAAGCGCCCGGTGTCGGTGGCGCGTCCGTCCGCGTGCAGCAGGCCCCGGGAGGCGAGCGCGGCCTTCGCGCCCTCCCACGCCTCCTCGCGCCAGCCACGGCTGTCGCGCAGCACATCCGCGGGGATCCCCTTGGTCCCGGCCGCCAGCAGGTGCGCCTCGAGCCCGCCGAGGCCATGCGTCACGAGGGCGGCCACGTGGCCGTCGCCGCGGTGCTCGCGGAGCACGGTGGCCGCCTGCCAGGCCTCACCGAGGCCGCCGGTGCCGAGCGCCGGTGCGATGACGGGCCACAGCGTCCGGTTGGCCGAGGCGAGGACGCGACCGGCGCCGTCAGAGTGCGCCACGGCCTGGCGAAGCAGCGGTAGCACCGCCACCAGGTCGGAGCGGGCCGAGACGCTACAGGCCTCGTTCAGCGCGTCCGCCGCGGCGATGGCACGCACACGGCACAGGATGGCCGGCGCCACGACCTCCCAGCAGCCGGGCACCGCCCTGGCCACCATGGCGGGCAGGAAGTTGTAGAAGGCCGCGGCGACCGGGCCTGTCCCGACCCTTCCGAGCGGGGCTGCCCGTGCCGCGAAGTACCCCGCCCAGAACCCCCGGAGGCCGGTGTCCCGCAGTGCGCCACGGCACGCCGGCGCGAAGTAGGTCACGGCGTGGACGGTTTCTGCGGCGACCCAGAGGTCGCGGGCGGTGGGGCGGCCCGGCTGCCGGCTCAGCGAGTGACCTGACGCACACCCGTCGGCGAGCTCTCGGGCTCACGGGCGTCACCGTTGCTCAACGGTTCGATGTCGATACGCACCGGCACCGGCTCGGGATCGAGCTCGGGGTGCTCGTCGCCCGGCCGGGGTGCCGACGGGACCGTCGAGTACTCGCCCTCGGCGGAGCGGCGCACGATCACGGCGCGCTTGCGCTTGCCGATGCCGCGCACGCCCTGCATCTCACGGCACAGCTGGTAGGCGACCAGTCCCGCGACGATCGGCACGACGAACACGGCGATGCGGAAGAACCAGAGTGTCGCGTTGAGCGAGACGTGGAAGAAGTTGGCCAACACGTCGGTGGAGCTCGCGGCGAACAGCGTGAACAGCAGGCCGATCATGGCGACACCGGCCGCCGTTCGCTTGGGCCGGTCGCGCGGCCGGTCGAGCAGGTTGTGCAGCTCGTTGTCCCCCGTCATCTTGCGTTCGAGCGTCGGCCAGATGAAGCAGATGGTGAAGATCAGGCCGGGGAAGACCACCGTGGGCAAGAACACCTCGAAGGGGATGGTATGACCCAGGCCCATGAACTCCCACGACGGCATGATGCGCAGGGCGCCGTCGAGCCAGCCCATGTACCAGTCGGGCTGTACGGCGTAGGAGATCTTGGACGCGTCGTACGAGCCGAACTGCCAGATCGGGTTGATCTGGGCGAAGGCGCCGAGCAGCGCCGACGCGGCCGACACCATGAAGAGGAACCCGGTGGTCTTGGCCATGAAGGTCGGGAACATCGGCGAGCCGACCACGTTGTGCTCCGTCCGGCCCTCGCCGGCGAACTGGGTGTGCTTCTGGCGGACCAACAGACCCAGGTGCACCGTGATCAACCCGAGCAGGATGAGCGGGATGATCAGCACGTGGATGATGAAGAAGCGCGGGATGAGGACGCCGTTGCCCGGGAACGGACCGCCCCAGAGGAACGACACCACGTAGCTGCCCACCAACGGGATCGACTCGGCGATCGAGTAGCCGATGCGGAGGCCGGTGCCCGAGATCAGGTCGTCCGGGAGGGAGTAACCGATGAAGCCCTCGAAGATGGCCAGGATCAGCATGGTGAGGCCGATGGTCCAGTTGAGCTCGCGCGGCTTGCGGAAGGCGCCGGTGAAGAAGATGCGCGCCATGTGCACGATGATCGAACCGGTGAAGATGTCCGCCGCCCAGTGGTGCATCTGGCGTATCAGGAGGCCACCGCGCACGTCGAACGAGATGCTCACGGTGGAGCGGTAGGCCTCCGACACCCACTGCCCGTCCAGGGGCTTGTACGAGCCGTGGTAGATGACCTGGCTCGTCGAGGGCACGTAGAAGAGCGATAGGAAGACCCCCGTCGCCAGCAGTACGACAAACGAGTAGAGCGAGATCTCGCCCAGCATGAAGGACCAGTGGTCCGGGAAGATCTTGTCGAGGAAGACCCGGCCACCCTTGGCGACACCGAGACGGTCGTCGAGCTCGTCGACGATCTTGCCGACGGGCCCGAAGGGGCCCATCGCCTCGCGCCGACTGCGTTTGGTGGCGGCGGTATCGCTCATGAGCGCTCCCAGAAGCCGGGGCCGACAGGCTGATCGTAGGGCCCCTGGGCCACGAGAAAGCCGTCATCGTTGAACATCAGTGCCAACTGCGGCAGCGGTCGGGGCGCCGGGCCGAATTGCGGCACGGCGCCGTTGCGGACGTTGAACATCGACTGGTGGCACGGGCAGACGAGCAGCTCGAGCTCCTGCTCGTAGAGGCCGACGGGACACCCAAGATGCGTGCACACCTTCGAGTAGGCGATGTAGCCGGCCGGACCCCAGGTCTCGCGCCCGGGCTGGGTCACGAAGTCATCGTCGGACAGCCGGATGACCACGGTCTGGTCGACGGCCTGACCCTCGTCGGTGATGAAGGGCTGCGGGCCCGCGTTCACGAGCACCGTGTTGCGGGGGTAGACGGTCATGATGCCGCCGACGACGAGCGTCTCGCGCCGCACCGGCCTCCCGTTGGCGTCGACCAGCACGGTGTTGCGGCGCCAGGTGGTCACGTCGAAGGACTCGGCCGGCAGCGGCCCGAGCGAACGCAGGAGCGGGAAGAGGGCGACGATGCCGAAGATGCCGGCACCGACGGCGAACAGGCCGCCGAGCATCTTGCGTCGCTTGACCACCACGGCGGAGCGCTCGACCAGCGCAGCCGCCATGGCGTCCCGCTCCTCCTGCGTCCCGGCCAGGGTGTGCCGCTCCTCGACGAAGGGGCCCTGGGGCATCAGGTACTTGCCCCAGGCCGTCAGGCCGAAGCCCAGCAGGAACAGCCCGGCACCGATGGTGCCGCCGAGGGCCCAGGGATCCCAGTTCTGCCAGTAGGCCGCACCGAAGAGGGCCATGAAGATGATGGCCAGCACGAAGATGCCGGCGATGATGCGCTCGGCCCGCTGGGGGTGCCGCGCCGCGTCGCCCATGTGCGGGTCGCTCAACGCGGCGATCGGCATCGGCACCCGGGTGCGCGAGGGCTGGTGGTCCCCGTCGCTCACGAGCGCTCTCCGATCCAGAAGCAGATGAGGGCGAGGCCGCCGACCCCGATGAGCAGCGCGACGAAGCCCTCGGCCACCGGGCCGACACCGCCGAGCGCAAAGCCGCCCGGGTTGACCGGGTGCTGCAGCCGGCCCGTGACATAGGAGGTGACGTCGCGGACTTGCTGGTCGGTCAGATTGCCCGAGAAACGGGGCATGTTGGCCGGACCGGTGCGGATCGCCTCGACCACCTGCTGGGCCGTGATGCTCTTGACCTGCAGGGAGGGGGCATTGGTGCCGTTGGCCAACGCGTCACCCGTGCCCTCGATGGTGTGGCAGGCCGCGCAGTTGAGGGAGAAGAGGTCCTGGCCGACCGACTGGTTGGAGCCCCTGAGGTTCGGCGTCGGCACGGCGGGCACCGCCGGGTCCAAGGAGTTGACCCAGGCCCCCAACTCGAGCGCCTGCACCGGGGTGAGGCGCGTGGCCTTGCGCTCCGCCTCGACCGCCTTCACGTCCGCCGCGGGCATCCGGCCGGTGCTGACCCAGAAGTCGACGGTGGCGGCGCCGACGCCCTGGAGGTTCGGCCCGATCGTGGCCTCGCCCTCGGGACCGACGCCGTTGGCCTCGTTCCCGTGGCAGCTCGAACAGGTCTGCGCGAAGAGCAGGCGTCCCGCGTCGATGAACGACTGCGGCGGGTTGGCGTACGTGATCGCCTGGTTGCCGTAGGAGATCAGGTGCCCGTTCAGGCAGGTCCGGTTGCTGCTGAGGAACGGGTTGCCCGCGTTGCGCACCGAGCCGGTCACGCCCTTGACGTTGACCGTCCCGCACGCCCGCGTCGTCACCTGTGACGGGTTCACCGTCACCTGCGACGCGTCGGAATGACCACTGGCCGCCGCCTCGGTGCCGGGGAAGAACATCGCCAACGACGCCATGGCCGCTACCGCGAGGAGTCCTGCGGGCACGAGGAACTGGGTCCGCAACTGTCTTCGTGAGTGGTGCGCGCACGCCTCGCATGCCTACTTGAGGAGGAACAGGCAACTGTAGAGCCCGACCCAGACGATGTCGACGAAGTGCCAGTAGTACGAAACGCCCTGCACGGCGGAGAGCTCGCCCGGGTCGCCGCCCACGTCGCCGCGCAGGCGGCCCAGCAGGAAGACCATGGCGAGCAGGCCGATGAAGACGTGCAGGCCGTGCAGGCCCGACATGATGTAGAAGAGCGAGCCGTACGCGTTCGTGTACCAGCGTGTGGAGATGGTGAGCCACTCGTAGACCTGGTTGCCGAGGAACGCGGTGCCCAGGACGATGGTCCACACGATCCAGTGCCGCGCCGATTTCCGCCGGCGCCACTCCAACTGGTTGACGGCGTACTGCATGGTGAAGCTCGACGACACCAGGACGAGGGTGAAGATGCCGGCCCGCAGGGTGTCGAGGTCGGTGCCCGCCGGCGGCCACGGGCCCACCGTGTTGGCCCGGATGGTGAAGAAGGCCGCGAAGAGCCCGCTGAAGAACATCAGCTCGGACCCCAGCCAGATCATGACGCCGATGGCCAGCATCGGAGGCCTGTCGTGGATGATCTTCCCCTGCGGCGCGGGGACCTCCGCCGAAACAGCCTGCGTCACAGGTGAATTTCTAGTCGACCGCGCGCGCCAGACGCCAACCAACGGGTGCCCGTCGCGGCCCCCCGGTCGCGTGGGCGAATGCCCAGGTCAGCGCAGCTCGAGCGGGAGCGGCTCGGCGTGCAGGACGGTGAGCCGCCTGGTGGGTCGCGTGAAGGCCACGTAGAGGGTCCGCAAGCCCCGTGTCGTGGCCACCGGCGGTCCCTCGCCGGCCGGCTCGTCGCCCACCGCGGCGACCAGCGACGGCTCCACGACGATCACGGAGTCGAACTCCAGACCGTTGGTCTCGTCGGCCGGCAACAGGACCAGGCCGGCGGCGAGCCCGTCGCCAGCCGGATCCCGCGGGTCGACTGGGTCCAGGCCCGCCTCGTCGAGCGCCCGGGTCAGCTCGGGCAGCAGCACGGCGGGGCCGAGCACCGCGACGCGCCCCGGAGCCACCGCCGCCACCTCGGCCCAGGCGAGGTCGGCCAGCGTCGCGGTCAGCGCCCCCCGGGACGTCGCGACGAGCTCGGGCTGGTGACCCGACTGGCGCACCGGGCGCGGCGGCGTGATCCCGGGTGCGGCGACGGCCAGGACCTGGGCTGCCAGCGCCACCACCTCGGCGGGGGTGCGGTAGCTCACCGTCAGCTCGACCAGTCGCGGCGCACGCTGGGGGCTGAGGTGGCGGGTCACGTCGTCCCAGTTCGCGGGAGCCCACGGGCCGGTGGCTTGCGCGATGTCGCCCACCACGGTCATGGAGCCCGAGAGCGACCGACGCGCCAGCATGCGCAACTGCATCGGCGAGAGGTCCTGGACTTCGTCGACGACGATGTGGCCGAAGGAGCGGATCTCCTCCTCGCTCCCGGAGGCCGGGCTCAGGACCGGTGCGGGCGACGCGGCCAGGCCCTGAGGCCAGAACCCGGTGTCCTGCACCGCCGCCTCCTCGGAACGTTGGGCCCGGCCCCGATTTGCCCGCGGCGCGCGACGGGGGCCGAGCAGGGTGCGCGCCTCGTCGATGAGCGCGGCGTCGCCGACCGTCCAGGGCACCGGGTCGAGGGAGGCGCTGCGCGGGCGGAACAGACGCTGCACCTCCGTCGCGCTCGAGGATGCCCTTGCCGGCCGCGGCCAGGAGCGGCCGTGCGCCCAGGAGGTCGTGCAGGAATTCGTGGGAGGAGAGCCGGGGCCACATCCGGTCGAGCGCCTCCGCGACCCTCGGGGACGCGACGCAGGCGCTGGAGCAGGTCGTTCTGCTCCTCGGCGCTCGGCGCCTCCTCGGGGCCGGCGCCGCCACGTTCGAGACGGCCCCGGTACTCGTCCGCCAGCACGCGCAGCACCTGGGCCTCGACGAAGCGGCGGCGGGCGTTGTGGGTGCCCGGGCGGCGGCGCGCCGCGGCCACGATGTCCTCGGTCACCCGCGCGTGGAGCCGCAGCACGCCGGCACCGAAGGGGACCTCGGTGTCGTGGCGCAGCGGGCGCTGCCGCGTGCGCACGGCGCGTGCCAGTACCTTGACCATGCGGACGTCACCCTTGAGCTTGGCCACGGCGGGGTCGTCCGTGCCGCGGACGCGCACCTCGGGGACGAGGCCCGCCACCGTCGACAGGCTCACCCCGGTCTCGCCGAGTGAGGGCAGCACCTGTTCGATGTAGCGCAGGAACAGCGGGTTCGGCCCGACGACGAGCACGCCCTGGCGCTCGAGGGGGAAGCGGTGGGTGTAGAGCAAGTAGGCGGCTCGGTGCAGGGCCACCGCGGTCTTCCCGGTACCGGGGCCACCCTGGACGACCAGCACGCCGGGCAGGGGGGACCGGATGATCTCGTCCTGCTCGCGCTGGATGGTGCCGATGATGTCGCCCATGTGGCCCGTCCGGGCCTGCCCCAGGGCGGACAGCAGCGCGCCGGGGCCGCCGAGGACCAGCCCGTCGGAGAGGAGGCGTTCGCCGCCGGCGTCGCCGTCGGAGGCCGCCGCGCCGTCGAGTGGCGGGACCAGGGCGGTGGGCCGCCCCTGGGGGTCGACGAAGTACTCGTCCTCCAACCCGAGCACCGCCCGGCCGCGCACGGCCAGGTGGCGCCGGCGGGCCAGGCCTTGCGGGTCGAGGCCGGTGGCCCGGTAGAAGGGCTCGGCCACCGGCGCGCGCCAGTCGACGACGAGCGGCTCGTGGTCGGGACCCGACACGGCGAGGCGGCCGATGTGGAATGACTCGCCCAGGACGGGGGCGCCGTCGACCGGAGCGGCTCCCGGCTCGGGCAGCCGGTCGATCCGACCGAAGTAGAGGGCCTGGTCCCCGATGTCGAGCTGCTCCAGTCGGGCCAGGCTCGTGCGCACCACGATGTCGCGCTCGGTGCGGGACTGGAAGGTGCCGCCCCGGCCGAGATCGAGCACGCCCTGGAGCATCTGACGTGCCTCGCCGCGCATGAACTCCAACCCGTCGTAGGCACGGTTGAGGTACTCCTGCTCATCCTCCAGATCGGGGTGTTCGGCCACCGCTCCCCTTCCTCCCCATGGCCCGCGGGGAAACGGTCCAGTCTAGACGCCCGCGCCGGCCCGGGACGCCGGGGTGGCGACGCCTACGATGAGCCGGACCGAAAGGATCGCCATGTTGATCTCGACCATGAACGACATCCCCGGTTATCGAGTGACCTCGGTGCTCGGTGAGGTCTTCGGGCTCACCGTCCGGTCACGCAACGTCGGCTCCCAGTTCGGCGCGGCATTCAAATCCCTCGCCGGTGGGGAGCTCAAGGGCATGACCAAGAACCTCCAGCTGAGCCGGGAGGACGTGGTGAACCGCATGGTGGAGGAGGCCGAGGCCCGCGGCGGCAACGCGGTCCTGGCCATGCGCTTCGACACCTCCGAGATGGGCGGGAACTGGACGGAGATCTGCGCCTACGGCACGGCCGTGGTGATCGAGCCGACCGGGTGAACCCGGCGGCAGATGCCCGCACGGAGCTTGTGCGCGCCTGCTTCCGGGAACCGGTGACCCGCACGCCGGTCTGGTTCATGCGCCAGGCCGGTCGCTCGCTGCCTGAGTACCGGGCGGCGCGGGGCGAGGGCTCCATCCTCTCGGCCATCGGCGACGCGGCCCTGTCGGCGGAGCTGACCCTCCAGCCCGTCCGGCGCTACGGCGTCGACGCCGCCATCGTGTTCTCCGACATCGTCGTGCCCGTGCACGCCATCGGCTTCGGCGTCGAGGTCGAGCAGGGCCGCGGCCCCGTCGTGGCCGAGCCCTTCCGCACCGCGGCCGACCTGCCCCGCCTGCGGCCGTTCGAGCCCGAGGCCGACGCCCCCTACGTGGGCGAGACCATGCGCCTCGTGGCCGCCGAGTTGGCGGGGTCGAACGTCGCACTCATCGGTTTCGCCGGCGCGCCCTTCACCGTGGCCAGCTACCTGGTCGAGGGCGGCCCCTCGCGCACCTTCGCCAAGGTGAAGGCGCTCATGCACGGGGAGCCCGAACTGTGGGAGCAGCTGACCGACCGCCTCGCCGCCATGGCGGTCGCCTCGCTGCGGGCCCAGGTCGTGGCCGGTGCGCAGGCGGTGCAGCTCTTCGACAGCTGGGCCGGGTCGCTCTCGCCGGCCGAGTACACGCGCTTCGCCCTGCCGACCACGCGCCGCGTCGTCGAGGGCATCGCCGACCTCGGCGTACCGGTCATCCTGTTCGGCGTCGGCACCGGCGAGCTGCTGGCGACGATGGGGACCAGCGGTGCCGACGTGGTCGGCGTGGACTGGCGCGTGCCGCTCGACGAGGCGCGTCGCCGGATCGGTGCCGGCCGCGCCGTCCAGGGCAATCTCGACCCCGCGGTGTGCCTGGCGCCCTGGCCGGTGGTCGAGGACGCCACGCGCACGGTCCTCGACCGGGCGGCCGACGGCAGCGGGACCGGCCACGTCTTCAACCTCGGCCACGGCGTCCTGCCAGAGACCGATCCCGGCATCCTTGCCGCCATCGTCGAGCTCGTGCACACGGAGACCGACCGCACGTGACCGTCGGGGTCCTGGTGATGGCGCACGGCACCCCCGCCAGCCCCGAGCAGATCGAGCCGTTCTACACGCGCATCCGCCGCGGCCGGCCGCCCGATGCCGCGCAGCTGGCGGACCTGGAGGCCCGCTACCGGGCCATCGGCGGCGTGTCCCCGTTGGCCGAGCACACCCGCGCGCAGGTCGACGCGGTCCGCGACGCACTGACGGCACGCGCGCCCGGGCGCTACGTGGTGGTCTTCGGCGCCAAGCACACCGACCCCCTCATCGAGGCGGCGGCCGAGATGCTGGCGGCCACCGAGCCCGAGCGGGTGGTCGGGCTCGTCCTGACGCCGCACGGGTCGTCCGTGGGGTCGCAGGAGTATCTCGATCGCGCCGCGGCCGCGCTGGACGGGACGCCCTTCGTCGCCGTGGACCGCTGGTACGCCGAACCCGGGTTCGTCGCGCTGCTGGCCCGTCGCGTGACCGACGCGCTGGAGCTGGCGGAGGCGGAGGCGGAGGCGCCGGGCCGGGTGGCCGTGGTCTTCACCGCGCACTCGATGCCCGAGCGCGTGCGCGCCAGGGGGGACACCTATCCCGAGCAGCTGGCCGAGTCGGCCCGGTTGGTCGCCACGGCCGCCGGTCTCGACCGCTGGCACGTGGCGTGGCAGAGCGCCGGGCGCACCGCGGAACCGTGGCTCGGCCCAGATGTGCGCGACGAGGTGCGCCGCCTGGCCGAAGCGGGCGAGACCGACACGGTCGTGGTGTGCCCCATCGGCTTCGTGGCGGACCACCTCGAGGTGCTCTACGACCTCGACATCGAGCTGGCGGCCGTGGCCGCGTCGTCGGGCCTCGGTTACGTCCGCACGGCCTCGCTGAACGACGACCCCGCGTTCATCTCGGTGCTCGCCGACGTGATCCGGCGCGCGGACGGCGCCTGACGTGGCGGCGGGCCGGCTCGTCGTCGTCGGCGGAGGCATCAGCGGTCTGGCCGCCGCGTGGGAGCTGAGCGGCGGACCCGAGCCGGCGGCCCGCGCCGACGCGCCGTCGGTGGTGCTGCTCGAGGCCTCGGAGCGGCTCGGCGGGCCGCTGCGGAGCCGGGAGATCGGGGGGCGCGTCGTCGACGTGGGCCCCGACGGGGTCCTGGGCCGGCGGCCCGAGGCCCTCGACCTGTGCCGCGAGGTGGGCCTGGGCGACAGCCTGGCGGCCATCGCGGCGCGCGGCGCCTCGGTGTGGGCGCGGGGCCGACTGCGGTCCCTGCCCGAGGCGCACGCGTTCGGCATCCCGACCCGGTTCTGGCCCACGGCCCGCAGCGGCGTCCTCGGGCTGCGCGGAGAGCTGGGCCTCCTCCGCGACGCGGTGCTCCCCCGCCCCGACACGCGCGGCCCCATGGGCGACCGCTCGATCGGGCCGCTGGTGGCCCACAAGCTGGGCCACCAGGTGGTCGACACGTTGGTCGACCCCCTGCTCGGCGGCATCCACGCGGGCTCGGTCGACGACATGTCCGCGGCCGCCACCTTCCCGCCGCTGCTGGCCGCGGCGCAACGTCGAGGCGGCCTGATGCGGGCCCTGCGGGCCGAGGTGCCGGCCCCGGCCCCCGACGGCCCACCGCTGTTCTGGGCGCCGCGCGGCGGGATGGCCTCGCTCGTCGACGCCCTGGCGTCGCAACTCGTCGCCCGCGGCGTCGAGATCCGGCTCGGCTCGCCCGCCGAGCACCTGGTCCGCGCCGGGTCGGGGTCGGATGTCGGTCGGGTCCGAGTCCGGGTCCGGGGTCCGGGTGGACCGTGTGGTCCGGTGACCGGGAGGAGGTCGCCGATGCGGTGGTGCTGGCGGCACCGGCACCCGCGACGGCGGCGCTGCTGCGCCCCCACGACGACGAAGTGGCCGGTCTCCTCGACGCGATCGACTACGCCTCGGTCGTCGTCGTGACGTTCCGCGTGCCGACCGACGGCGTGCCCGCATCGCTGCACGGCACCGGGTTCTTGGTGCCGCGCCGGAGCGCGCCCAAGGGCCGCGACGCCTGGGCGGTCACGGCAGGGACCTATCTGGACCGCAAGTGGCCGCACCTCGCGTGTGACGGCGAGGTCCTGTTGCGCGCGTCGATGGGCCGGATCGACGACACGCGGCCCGGAGGCTGGGACGACGAGGCGGTGGCCGGCCGCGCCTGGGAGGAGCTCGGCGCGCTCATGGGCGTCTCCGGCGCGCCGCGCCAGGTGGTCGTGGCCCGCTACCCGCTGTCGCTGCCCCAGTACCGGGTGCACCACCTGCTCCGCACGGCGGGCGTCGAAGCCGCGATCGCCCGCCTCGGGGGGCTGGCCGTGGCGGGTGCGGCCTACCACGGCGTCGGCATCCCGGCCTGTATCGCCAGCGGACGGGCGGCCGCACACGCACTGTTGTGAGCCGCCTGCCGCGCCGGGGACGCGTGGCCGTCCCCTCGGTCGTGGCCGGTGCGCTGCTCGCGCTGTCGCTGCCGCCGTGGGGCTGGTGGCCGCTGGGGCTGGGGGGCGCCGCCCTCTTCTACTGGCGCCTCGCCGGACTGTCGTTGCGCGCACGGGCCTGGTCGGGGTGGCTGGCCGGGCTGGGCTGCTACGCCATCGGGCTGTTCTGGGCCCGCGCCTTCAACTGGTACGGGGCGTTGGTCCTCATCGTGGTCGAGGCGCTCTTCTTCGCCGCTGCGGCTGTCGCGACACCACCGCGACGGGGCCGGGCCCTCGCGTTCGTCGCCGCCTGCACGCTGGCCGAGGCGGTGCGCCTTTCCTGGCCCTTCGGCGGGCTGCCGCTCGGGGGCGTCTTCCTCGGCCAGGCGCGGGGACCGCTGGTCGAACTGGCCCGGCTGGGCGGACCGCTGCTGATCACCGCGGGCGTGTGGGCCGGCGGGGTCGCGCTGGCGACGGCCGCCTCATGGCTGGCCGCGCGCCGGCGGGGGTCGGTGGGGCCGTCCCTGGTCGGCGTGGCCGTCGTCGTCGGTGGCCTGGTCGTGCTCTGCGTCGCCGGCGCCGTCGCACCCGACGGCGGCGCGCCCGTCGGGCGCGTCTCGGTGGCCTTGGTCCAGGGGGGCGGGGCCCGGGGAGTGAGCATGGAGGAGGTCGCGCCATCGTCGGCGTACGCGGCACAGCTCGCCGCCATGTTCCGCGTGGCCTCGGCCCATCCCGGCCCGGAGCTGGTGCTGTGGCCGGAGGACGTGGTGGCACTCGACCGGCCCCTGGCGGGGTCCCCCCAGGCGGCACAGCTCGGCCGGCTGGCGCGAGAGCTGCACACGACCCTCGTCGTCGGCGTCACCGAGCCCGCGTCACCCACGACGTTCCGCAACGAGGTCGTCGCCTGGGGCCCGCACGGGCACGTCGTCGCCATGTACGAGAAGGTGCACCGCGTGCCCTTCGGCGAGTACGTGCCGTTCCGCTCGTTCTTCTCGCACTTCGCCGACCTGTCGGGCGTGCCCGCCGACGCGATCCCAGGCCACGGCAGCGGCCTGCTACGGACGCCCGCGGGGCCCCTCGGGCTCCTCGTCTCCTTCGAGGTCTTCTACGCCGGCCGCAGCCACGGGTCGGTGCGCGACGGCGCGGAGCTCCTCGCTGTTCCCACCAACACGTCGTCCTACAGCACCTCGCAGGTGCCGGCACAAGAGGTGGCGGCGGGGATCGTGCAGGCGGTCGAGACAGGGCGCGACCTGGTGCAAGCCTCGCCGACGGGCTTCAGCGCGGTCGTGACCCAGCGCGGCGTGGTCGAGGCGCGCACCGGTCTCGGGACACGGCAGGTGCTTTTCGCCCACGTTGCACTGCGCCGCGGCCTCACGCCCTACGACGACTGGGGTGACCTCCCGGTGCTGCTGTTGGCGCTCGTGGCGTTGGCGGCGGGTTGGTGGCGCGCCTGGTGGGCATCACGCGGTGCCGTGGTGCGGAACGGGTCGGACGGGCCCTAGTCGTAGTACCCGGAGTGGATGTACACGCAGGGCACGCCGGCCGCGACGTACATCGCATGGTTTGACGGGTCGTCCTCGAAGGCAAGGCGCAGGTCGAAGCCGTGTGACCGCAGGTCCTCGACAACCGCCTGCTTGAACTCCGTCACCTGCGCGTAGTCACCCCGCGACCGCATCACCAGCAGATCCCAGCGCAGGCCGTACCGCTTCAGCCAGGCCAGCGTCTGGGGTTGGACCCGCTGCGGCCGGCCCGTGAGCAGGATGACGGTCAGCGACGAGTCGAGCAGCTCCAACAGCCGGGCGATCTCCTCGATCACCCGATCGTCGCCACAGGCCTCGAAGAAGGCCGCCCAGTCGCGCCGCCCACGCTCGAGGAAGTGCTGCCGGCCGGCGGCGTCGGACAGCACCCCGTCGATGTCGAACACGACGGCCGGCCCGCCGGTGGGTGCGGAGGCCTCGCCCGAGCGCCACGTCCAATTGATCCGGTCGTCCTCGGGTCTCGATACGGGCACGAAAGCCCAGCTTAACGGGGTTCCCTCCCCCTGCCGGAGGAGAGAACTCCCCAATTGGGGGAGGGGCGCGACCCCCAGGAGATGTCACGATGGACGTCGCATGCCTCGCGACGTCGACACAGGGGAGACTCCCGCCGCCACCGCGGACGTGGCCCACGTCGTCGACGTGCCGCTCGGCCGCCGGGTCGAGATCATCGGCGACCTCCTGCTCCCCGCCGAACCGACGGACAGCTCGCGGGCGGCCTGCCGGGACATCGCGCGCCGGCTGGAGGACTGGCAGGGCCCGGGCACCGTGGTCCTGTGCGGCCGTCTCGTGGTGCCCGGCGGACCCGACGAGGCCGAGCCGGCCACCGCGCTGCGGCACCACACCGAGCTGACCGACGCGCTCGCCGCCTTCGGCGCCCGGCACGACTCCCAGGTCGTGGCGGTGCTCTCGGCTGCCGAGCACGATGCCGCGGTCGTCTTGCTGCTGGAGTCGAGCGGGGTGGCGGTGCACGACGCCGTCGACCTCGCCTGCGAGACCGGTGCCGGCACGCGCCGGGTCCTCGTGCGCGCCGGAGTGATACGGCCCGGCGCCCATCCGCCCTTCGACGCGGCCCCGCCCGACGACCGGCCCTGGCTCACGGGCATGGAGCGGCTCGACGACCCGACGTTGGCGCGCCGCTTCGTGACCTCCCGTCTGCTCTACCGACGACTCCGGCGCTATCTCTGGGCCCCACCGTTGGCGCTCGCGGTCATCGCCTTGTTGCTGCGCGTCGAATTCGTCGTCGACGGACTCGGGAGGGTCTTCCGGTCCCCGCGCCAGCAGGACGCGCTCCAGCGCGCGCACGCCGCCACCTGGGCCTCCCGCGCCGTCGTCACGCTGATCATCGCCGTGGTCCTGCTGGCCGTCCTCGCCCTGGTGGTGGCCATCACCTCTCGCGGCATCTGGCGCGCCCTCGGCGGCGGCGGACTCCCCGCACCCTGGGCCGCCGGCCAGGCCGGCACGCGCCCCATTGCCCACGCCCAGCTCGACATCGACGGCGTCGACGCGCTCGACCTCACGCGTGCCGCCGTGCAGGCCGGTGCCTCCGGCGTCGTCGCCGGCGGCGCGATCGTGCCCGAGCTGACGCATCTCGACGCCGGCTTCTTCGCCTGCCCCGGCGCCACCGCCGAGGTCGTCCACGAACACCGGGGACGGCTGGGCCTCCCCCCGACCTTCCTCCACCACCGCCAGGAGTCGACGCTCGAGATCGAGACAGGGGCCGACCTGCACGTGCGCCTGCTGCTCGCCGAGGCGGATCTGCCCACCGCGACGCTCGGCGAGCGGCTGGTGACGGCGGACGCCGTCGTCAAGGGTCGCTCCAAGGCAGCGGAGGTGCACGCCGAGCTGGCCGCCGGCTGGCCGAGCGGGCCGTCGTGGCCCCCGGCACCCGAAGTGGCGGCGGACCGTGTCCGGGTCCGGCGGATCCGTCGCATGGCCGCCGTCTCGCTGTTCCTGGCCGGGGCGATCGACCTCCTGTCCTCGGTCACCACCCCGCTGCGGGAACACCTGCATCTCATCGCGCAATACCTGCCCATCGCGGTCGTCCAGGCGGCGGGAGCGCTGAGTGCCATCGCCGGGATCGGCATGATCATGTTGTCGCGGGGCATCCTCAAGGGGCAGCGCCGTTCGTGGCTGGTCGCCGTGGCGCTGCTGGTGGCCTCCCTGGCCCTGCATCTGCTCCACGCCGCCGACGTCATCACGCTGATCGTCTGCGCCGCCGTGCTGACCCTGCTGGTCGTGCAGCGCGAGCGCTTCCGCGCCCAGACCGAACCGGCCACGATCCTCAGCGCCTTCGTGATCCTGGCCGTGGGCGGCGCCATCGCGACGCTCGGCGGCTTCATCGCGGTGGAACTGGCCGGGCGGGTCCACCACCATCCCCTCCCGAGCTGGCCCGACGTGCTGCTGGGGTCGGCCGAGAGGCTGGTCGGCGTCCGCTGGATCGCCTACCCCACCACGATCGACCGGTACGCGTCCATCAGCCTGCTCGCCGTGGGGATCAGCCTCATCCTCGTGGCGTTGTACGAGTTGACGCGCCCGGTCGTCGACCGCCGCCTGTCGTCGGGCCGGGCCACCGTGGGCCGGCGCGCCGCCGAGCTGCGCGCCCGCGACATCGTGCGTCGCCACGGCACCGGAACGCTCGACTACTTCGCGTTGCGCGACGACAAGAAGTGGTTCTTCCATCGTGACTCGCTCGTGGCCTACGCCGTCTTCGGTGGCGTGTGCCTCGTCTCGCCGGACCCCATCGGACCGTTCTCCGAGCGGGCGCACGTGTGGGACTCGTTCCGCCGCTTTGTCGACCGCAACGGTTGGGGCCTGGGCGTGATGGGTGCGGGCGAGGAGTGGCTCCCGACCTACCAGGCCTCGGGCATGCGCTTCCTCTACATCGGCGACGAGGCCGTGGTCGACCCGCGCACGTTCTCGTTGGACGGCGGCAAGATGAAGGGGCTGCGTCAGGCGGTGAACCGGGTGGCCCGCTACGGCTACACCGTGCGTTTCCTTGACCCGGCCCAGCTCGATCCGGTCGACGCCGCCGCCATGGCCGAGCTGATGGCCAAGAGCCGGCGGGGTGAGCAGGAGCGCGGCTTCTCCATGATGCTCGGACGCCTCTTCGACCCGCGCGACACGGGCCTCCTCCTCGCACTCGTCGAGGGTCCCGACGGCGTGCCCGTCGCCATGTGCCAGTTCGTCCCCTCCCCCGCCATCGGCGGCTACTCGCTGGACCTCATGCGCCGCGACCCGGGTGAGCACCCGAACGGGCTGCTCGACTTCGCGCTGTGCTCGACCATCAACCATCTGAAGGACCGGCGGATGCGGGGGCTCAGCCTCAACTTCGCGGCGATGCGGTCGGTCCTCGAGGGCGACAACGGGGACGGCGTCACCCAGCGCGTCGAGCGCTGGGCGCTCCGGCGGCTCTCCGGCGTCCTGCAGATCGAGACGTTGTGGCGCTTCAACGCGAAGTACGAGCCGAAGTGGCTTCCCCGCTACATCGTCTTCGACTCGGCCGAGCAGTTCGTCCCCGTCGTGGTGCAGATCATGCGGGCGGAGTCGTTGACCGAGGTCCCCGTGATCGGGCGCCTGCTCACGACCGCCACGGCCAAGCGGTCCGGACCAGCCGTACCCGAGGAGGTCCTGGCCGCCATGGACGAGGCCGCAGGCGACGCGGACGCGACGCGGGTGAACGGTGCCGGGACGCGTCACGAGGCCAAGACAGCGGGGCGCCGGCCCTGAACGACACCCCCTGTCCGCGCTGCGGCCACCCCGGCGTCCATGACAGTGGCGCAGACGGCGGGCCGTGCCGGGGGTGCGACCGCTGCTGGGCCGAGCAACAACGGCGGGGGCGCCCGCCCCACCACGCGACGGAGCGGTGACACGGTGACCCTTGCCATGAGCCCGACCGAGCGCGAGGCCTTTCTGGCCGAGGTCCACGTGGGCGTCCTGAGCGTGGAGGATCCCGGCCACGGCCCGCTCGCCGTCCCCGTCTGGTACGCCTACGAGTCGGGCGGGACCATCGACGTCATCACCGGGGGGCAGAGCCGTAAGGCGCGGCGGATGCGCGTGGCCGGGCGCTTCGCGCTCTGCGTCCAGACCGAGGTGCCGCCGTACCGTTACGTGAGCGTCGAGGGGCCCATCGTCGCGATCGAGGAGACCGTGCGCACCGAGGAGCGGCGCGTGCTGGCCCATCGCTACCTCGGGAGCGAGATCGGCGACCTCTATCTGGCCGCCACGAAGGACGACGCCGGCTCCAGCGTGCTCTTCCGGATGGCCCCGCAGCGCTGGCTGACGACGGACTTCGCCAAGCAGTTCGCCTGACCCTCCCCGGCCACCCGGGCGCCGCACCGACGGCGGGCCTAGCTGCAGAGGACGAGGATGCAGATCGTGGTGCTCGTGGTAGGCGGCGCCGGGGCCGGCGCCGTGGCCGGCCGGGCCGTGGTGGCGCGCAGGACCGGCGTGGTGGTCGACGAACCGGGCACGCTCGACGGTGTCGCGGGGGCGGCGGTCCGGTGCGCCGCCGTGATGGTCGTGACGGGGTGCAGGTCGTGTGCGCTCTGGGCCGGCAGACGGGGCCTGGAGCCGCCGGGCGCGACGAGGACGAGCACGGCCAGAAGGAGGCCGACCGCACCGAGCCCTCCGAGCACGCCGGCGCGGTGAGACCGCGGCCGCACCGCCGCCGCCGTCGTCGTCGTCGTCGTCGCGGCGAGCTCGTCATCCTCGTCGGTGAGGTCCGTCCCTTGCTCGTCCATGTCGTCGCGTCCCTCGTCCCGCCGCCGTGCCGATCGCCCCACTGAGGAAACCGTGCCGGCCCCGCCTGCTTACGGGGCCCTCGGTCGCGGCACTATGGGCGCAACCCCAGGGTGATCCTCAGGCCGCGGGCCGTCCGGGCCGATCCCTACGGGAAGGCCGCCGAGGGTCGAACTGGGCGAAGATGAGTCCCCGACCAGGGACTGAGGGAGGGAGGCATCGTGAGCAAGGCCCAACCCGTCGAGGCGAGGCACGACCTGTTCGCCACCCCCGCCGAGCGGCGGCAGATGGGTCGCCAGGCCCGGGTGCTCGCGCCGCGTGCCGACATCGGCGAGTGGGACGAGCGAGCCCGGGGCCACGACCCGATCGACACGCTCATGGCGCAGAACGACATCCGGCTGGCCGAAGTGGTGCCGCTGCGGCACCAGCGCATGGCGGTCTCGCCGTGGAACTTCTACCGGGGCGCAGCAGCGGTGATGGCGGCGGACCTGGCCTCGCGGCCGCACAGCCGGATCCAGGTCCAGCTCTGCGGTGACGCCCATGTCCTGAACTTCGGCCTGTGGGCCACTCCCGAGCGCAACCTCAACTTCGACCTGCGCGACTTCGACGAGACGCTGCCCGGGCCGTTCGAGTGGGACGTGGCCCGGCTCGCCACCAGCCTCGTCGTCGCCGCCCGCGAGAACGGCGTCAAGCCCGCCAAAGCCCAGGTGGCCGTCACCGCGGCGGTCGACGCCTATCGGCGCCGGATGCGGCGCTACGCCACCTCGCCCCTCCTCGACATCTGGTACGAAGGGACGCGCTTCGACCGCTTCATCGACTATTTCGAACCCGCGGACCGGGGCGAGGTGAAGGTCGAGTTCGAGCGGGGAAAACAGAAGCGGACGAGCCGTGGGGCGTTCGCCAAGCTGACCACGGAGCGGGGAGGACGGGCGCGCATCACGCCGCAGCCGCCATTGCGCGTGACTCTCGACGACGCCGAACAGGGCGACATCGAGGAACATCTCATCGCGGACTACCGCCTGACGCTCCAAGAGGACCGCCGGAGGCTGTTCGACCGCTTCATCCTCGTCGACATCGTGCGTCAGGTCGTGGGGGTGGGCAGCGTCGGCATGGTGGTCTATCTCGCGCTGTTCGAGGGCAGCGCCCAAAGCGATCCGCTGTTCTTGCAGTTCAAACAGGCCGGCCCGTCGGTCTACGAGGCACACACCTACGCGAGCGGGCACGACAATCACGGCGCTCGGGTCATCGCGGGCAAGCGGATGGTCCAGAGCGCCACGGACATCTTCGTCGGGTGGGGCTCGCTCGGCGGCCGCGACTTCTACGTGCGCCAGTACCGCGACATGAAGCTGATCCCGACCACCGACCTCATCGCGCCCGTCCTCACGCAGTTCGCCGTCGCGTGCGGGAACTCGCTGGCGCGGGCGCATGCCCGCTCCGGCGACCCGGCTGCCATCGACGCCTACATGGGGAAGAGCGACGTCTTCACCGAGGCGATGCAGAGGTTCGCGGTGCTCTACGCCGACCAGAACGAGCGCGACCACAAGCGGCTGGTCTCCGCCATCCGGCGGGGCAAGGTGGACAGCGTGCTCGACTGAGCGCTCCGCCCTATTTGGGCAGGAACAGCAGCGTGGCGTGGTTGGCGAAGTCGATGAGCGGCTGCGGCCAGATGCCGAAGAGGACGGTGACGCCGGTGCAGAGCCCGATGGCGAGCGAGGCGAGCACCCCCACCTTGACCGCCTCCGTCACCTCCTCGACGTGCTCGCGCTCCTCCTGGCCCAGCAGAATCTCGTCGTTGAGCGTGCTGACGGCGCCCGACGCCGACGCTGGCGTGGCCCAGTCGGGCGTCTCGGGGACGGCCGGCGCCCCCGCCTCCGGCACGCCCATCGTGATGAGCCCGCCGCCGACCATGCCGCCCTCGGCGCCCAGCTCGGCCGAGCCGCTGGTTCCGCCCTCCGGCTCGCCCAGCCCGCCGCTGGCGTACATCAGCACGGCCACGCGCAGGTAGAAGTAGGCGGCCACGGCCGCCGTCACCATGGCGATCACGCCGAGGGGCACCTCCCCCGCCTCGACGGCGGCGAAGACCACCTGCACCTTCGCCCACAGCCCGGTCGTGAACGGCGCGCCCGCCTGCGCCAGCAACAGGACGGCGAAGGCCAGGGCCACCACGGGCTGGCGGCGGGCCAGGCCTCGATAACGGCCCAGGTCGTGGTCGGCGTCACCGTGGCCACCGATCAGGGTCACGACCGCGAAGCTGCCGATGACCATGAACATGTAGGCGAAGAGGTAGTACAGCGACGACGACACGCCGCGGGCCGTGCCCGCGGTCACCCCGAGGAGGATGAACCCGGCGTGGTTGATGGACGAGTACGCCAGCATCCGCTTGACATCCCGCTGGCGCAGCGCCACGAAGGCACCCAACACCAGCGAGAGCACGGCCAGCCCGTACACGATCGGTCGCCAGTCGGTAGAGATCACGCCGAACGACGAGAAGAGCACCCGCAGGAGGGCGGCGAAGGCCCCGGCCTTGGCCACCGCAGCCATGAAACCCGTCACCGGTGACGGCGCGCCCTGGTAGACGTCCGGCGTCCACATGTGGAAGGGGACGGCAGCCACCTTGAAGCCGAAGCCGACCAGCATGAGCGAGAGGCCGGCCAGCAACAGGCCGTTGGTCAGCACCACGTTCTTGGACAGGAAATCGGCGATCTGGGTCAGGTTGGTCGACCCCGTCGCGCCGTACGTCAGCGCCACGCCGTAGATGAAGATGGCCGAGGAGAATCCGCCGAGGATGAAGTACTTGAGCGCCGCCTCGCCCGACGCGGCCCGCCGGTAGTTGAAGGCCGTCAGCACGTAGAGCGCGATGGACAGGATCTCGAGGCCGAGGAAGATGATGATGAGGTCGTTGGCCATCGCCATCAACATGGCCCCCGAGGCCGAGACCATGGCCAGCACGTGGAACTCCGCTCCCTGCACGCCCTCCCGCCGCAGGTAGCCGTCGGCCACCAACGCGCTGAGCAACATGGCGATGGCGACGAGCATCGTCACGAGGACGCTGAAGCCGTCCATCACCACCGCCTTCGCCACGTAGGTGTGCGCCCCGTGGTCCTGTACGTCGGACCACTGCCACAGCGCGACGCCGAGCGCGGCGCCCGAGATGAGGACGGTGGCGATCGTGCTCACGGTCACCCGCAGCGGCCGGCGGACCAGCGAGGCCAGGCCGAGCAGCACGACGGCGCCGCCGATCATGATGATGGGGGGCAGGATGGCCAGCCAGCGGATCGACGGGACCGTGATCCGGTTCGATGCCCGCGTGGTGGGTGGCGGTGGCGAGGAGGGCGGCGATCACTTCTGCAGCCCTTGCACGCCCTTGACCGCCACCGACGGTTGGTAGTGGTGGGTGGTCGCCTCGACGTGGGCGACGAGTTGCTGCACCGACGGGTTGATGCGGTCGAGCACGGGCTTCGGGTAGACGCCCAGGAACACGATGAGGATGATCAGCGGGGCGATCACCACCTTCTCCAGCAGGGCCAGGTCACGCGTCTTCTCGTCGGCCTCCCGCGGCGCGCCGTGGAAGACCTGCTGGTACGCCCAGAGCAGGTAGATGGCCGCCACGATGACGCCGAGCACGGCCACGACCGCCCACCAGCGGTGGGTGATGAAGGTGCCCGAGAGCACGAGGAACTCGCTGACGAAGCCGTTGAGTCCGGGCACCCCGATGGACGCCAGCATGACCACGGTGAAGACGGCCGCCAAGACGGGTGCCGCCTTCTGCAGCCCGCGCATCTCGCCCGTCTGCCAGGTGCCCCGGCGCTGGTAGATGAAGCCGATCAGGATGAACATGGCGGCCACGATGAGCCCGTGGTTCAGCATCAGCAGGACGCCGCCGGCCAGGCCCTGCGAGCTGATGGCGATGGTGCCGAGCGCGATGAACCCGATCTGGGCCAGCGAGGAGTAGGTCACCAGGCGCTTCAGGTCGCGCTGCGCGCAGGCCACGACGGCGCCGTAGACGATGCCGATCACCGCCAGAGTCAGGAGCAGCGGCGCCAGAGTCCGGGTGGCCTGGGGGAAGAGGTTGAGGTCGAAGCGGATGATGCCGTAGGTGCCGATCTTGGCCAGCAGGCCGGCCAGCAGGACCGAGCCCTCCTCGGGTGCCTCCGTGTAGGCATCCGGCGACCAGGTGTGGAACGGGAACAGCGGCGCCTTGACCGCGAAGGCCGATGTGAAGGCCAGGAACAGCAGGATCTCCGTCGACGACGACAGGTGGGTCTGCATCAACGGGCCCAGCGAGAAGGTGAGGTAGTGGAACTGGGACTCGTGGATGAAGGCCAGGGCGACGATCCCCACGAGCAGGAAGGCGGAGCCGAGGAAGGTGTAGAGGAAGAACTTGATGGCGGCGTAGGCCCGCCGTTGGTGCCCCCACCCGGCGATGATGAAGTAGGAGGGCACGAGCGTCAGCTCGAACATGAAGAAGAACACGAGCAGGTCGAGCGACAGGAAGCTGCCCATCACCGAGGCCTCCAACAGGAGGATCCAGGCGAAGTAGGCCCGGCTGTTTTCGCGGTTGCGCCCCAGCACGATGGCGAGCGGGATGAGCAGCGCGGTCAGCAGCACGAGGAAGATGGAGATGCCGTCGACGCCGAGGTACCAGTGCACCCCGAGCGTGGTGCCGGTGTACTCGTGGTCCGACACGAGCTGGAAGCCGCCATCGTGCACCTTCATCGTGACGAGGGCCGCGATGGCGAAGCCGAGGGTGACCAGCGACAAGATGAAGGCGATCGCGTAGGTGAGCTCGCGGTGCAGTCTGCGGTCGAGACCGAGCAGGCCGAGCACGGCGGCGCCGATGGCCGGCAACAGGATCAGCAGGGTGAGGAAGGGGACGGTGTGGTGCACGCTCGTCAGCTCCACCACGTCCGGCTCAGCATGAACGCGACGATCAAGGCCAGCCCGAGCGCGATGCCCAGCGCGTAGTTGCGGGCGTAGCCGGTCTGCAGCTTGCGGGCCGCCGTGCCCGTGATCTTGGCCAGGTGGGCCGTCCCGTTGACGGCCCCGTCGATGACCCGGGCGTCGACCACCCAGGCACAGAACGTGGCCAACCGCTGGCTGGGCCGGCCGATGATCGTGTCGTAGAAGTCGTCCCAGTACCAGACCCGCTGCAAGAAGGCCGGCTCCAATCGGGGCTGGTAGACCTCGTCGCCGCGCCACAACCACCAGGCGACGATCACCCCGACGAACGCCGCCGCGATGTCGGTGATCGCCAGCTCCCATTCCGGCCCCGCGCCCAGGTGGTCGTTGTACAACGTGCCGGCGAACACGGGGGCCAGGAAGCTCGACAGGTTGTCGGTGTGGACCCAGGGGAGATCGAGCGCGCCGGCGAAGAACGCGAAGAAGGCGAGGACGACGAGTGGGATCCGCATCACCCAAGGTGACTCGTGCGGGGTGTGCAGCGCGGGCTCCCCGTGGGGGCCGACCTCGTCGAAGCGCTCTTTACCGCCGAAGGCGAGGATCTCGAGCCGGCTCATGTAGTACGCCGTCAGCACGGCGGTGATCAGTCCGATGACCCACAGCCATTTGAAGTGAGCGAACGTGTTGTTCAGGACATCGCCCTTGGCCCAGAATCCCGAGAGCGGCGGGATTCCCGCGATGGCCAGAAACCCGATCGTGAAGGTGACGGTGGTCCACTTCATGTAACGGCGCAGCGCACCCATCCGTTTGAGGTCTTGTTCGTCCTCGAGCCCGTGGATCACCGAGCCCGCGCCCAAGAAGAGCAGGCCCTTGAAGAAGGCGTGCGCCACCATGAGGAAGACGGCGGCGATGTAGGCACCCGTGCCGACGGCGAGAATCATGTAGCCGATCTGCGAGACGGTCGAGAAGGCGAGCACCTTCTTGATGTCCTGCTGGGCGCACGCGATGGTGGCCGCAACGAACGCGGTCACCGCGCCGATGGTCGCGATGATCTCCGATCCAGTCGCCGTCACGTGCAGCAGCGGGTTCATGCGACAGAGCAGATACACGCCGGCCGTGACCATGGTGGCGGCGTGAATGAGGGCCGAGACCGGGGTCGGACCCTCCATGGCGTCGGGCAGCCAGTTGAACAGCGGGATCTGGGCCGATTTGCCGGCGGCGGCGAGGAAGAGGAGCAGCACCGCGGCGAGACCGACGCCGCCGTCAAGGTGCGACAGCTGGCCGAAGATCCCCCCACCGGGTCCGCTCTCGTATTGGACGGTGCCGGTCCGCTCGAAAATCAGGAAGATGGCGACAAGGAAGCCGACGTCGCCGATGCGGTTGTAGATGAACGCTTTCTTGCCCGCCGAGGCCGCCGACTCGCGCTGGAACCAGAAGGCGACCAGCCAGTACGAGCAGACGCCCACACCCTCCCAACCCACGAACGTCAGGAGGAGGTTGTTCGCCAGCACCAGCAGGAGCATGGAGAAGACGAACAGGTTCATGTAGACGAAGAACTTCGTGTAGTCGCGGTCGTCCTTCATGTAGCCGATGGAGTACAGGTGGATGAAGGCGCTGACGAAGGTGACGAACATGCACATCGTCATCGACAGCGGGTCGACCAGGGTACCGACGGGCACCGACAGCCCGCCGGCGCTGAACCAGGTGAAGTAGGTGTGGACCACCACCCGGTGGTTGTCCGGCAGGCCAAGGAGCCCGGCCAGGACGATGCAGGCGACGACGAACGCGCCACCCACGGCCACGGTCCCGATGACACCGGCCACCGGGTCGCCCATGCGCCGCCCGAAAGCGAGGAGCACCAAGAACCCGGCCAGGGGCAGCAGCAGCATGAGGTACGCGAGATGGACCACGGATCAGCCCTTCAGGGAGTCCAGGTCGTCCGCCACGGTGGTGGCGCGCCGGCGGAAGTTGGTCACGACGATGCCGAGACCCACGACGACCTCGGCCGCCGCCACGACGAGCACGAAGAAGACGACTGCCTGGCCGCCGATGTCATGGAGCATGCGGGCAAAGGTGACGAACGTCAGGTTGGCCGCGTTCAGCATGAGCTCGATGCACATGAACATGATCAGGATGTTGCGCCGCACCAGCAGCCCGATGGCCCCGATGCCGAAGACGATGGCCGCCAGGCCGAGGTACCAGGCTCCCGAGAGGCTCATGCCGGGAGCTCGCCCTCGGTCGCGTCTTCCTGTTCGGCGTTGACGGTCGGGGGACGGCGAGCCAGGACGACCGCGCCCACGACCGCGATGACGAGCAGGGCGGCCGTCGCCTCGAAGGCGAAGAGATAGGTGGTGAAGAGCTGCTTGCCGAGCTGCGCCGGCTCGCCCGCCGGCGAGTTCGGGCCGGCCACGTGCCCCTGGATGGGTCCGACCACTTGCTGCGCGCCGGTCACCCAGTGGGCGGTGGCGGCCATGGCCAATACGCCGCCCACCGTGATGATGGAGAAGATGATGGCCAGCGGGCGCTGGCCGACGAGCGGGTCGACCTTTATGTCCTCGGCCCGGTCGACGCCGAGGAACATGATCACGAAGAGGAACAGGACGACGATGGCGCCCGCGTACACGATGATCTGGACGGCGGCCAGGAAGTCCGCCTCCTGCTCGATGAAGAGGACGGCCACGCCGAACAGCGTCATGACGAGACTGAGCGCGGCGTGGACCGGGTTGCGCGAGGTGACGACCCCGACCGAACCCACGAGGATGACCGCCGCGGAGGCGGCGAACACCAGGACGTCAGGCCAGGTGGGGCGCGCTGCAGCCAACAGCAGAGCCGCGAGGGGCACCGGTCAGGCGCTCCTCTCGGGGTCGACCTCGTGTGCCTTGGCTGCAGCCTCGTCTGCTTCCGCCTCGGCCTTGCCTGCCTTCGCACTGGCCTTGGCCGTCTTGCGGGTGGCCCGCAGCTCCTTCATGCGCTCGCGCGTGTACTCGAGTTTCTTGCGGTGGCGCTCCGCGCCCTTCTTGGCCCGCCAGACGCGGCCCCGATTGCCGCGGTGGGCCAGGGGGATGTCCTCGTCGAGCAGGTGCGCCTCGAGCACCTCGCGCAATGGCTGGATGCCCGTCGCCTCGTCGTTGCGCCGGCCCGATTGCCCGGCCTCGGGCACGCGCACGCCGTAGCCCAGTTCGCCCGACCACTGGACCTCGCCCTCGTAGGCCGCGCTGCCCGACGGCGAGGTGGCCCGCATCCAACCCGAGGTCATCATGTCGTCGCCCTCACGCCAGTCCTCCCACGGCAGCTTCCTCGGCCTGCCGTCGTCGTTCACCAGCAGCTCTTCCTTGGTGTAGATGGCATCGGAGCGGTTGGTGAAGGAGAACTCGAACAGCTTCGTCTCGGTGATCGCCTCGGTGGGGCAGGCCTCCACACACATGTCGCAGTGGATGCAGCGCAAGTAGTTGATCTCGTAGACGTAGCCGTAGCGCTCGCCGGGGGACACCGGATGGTCGGGGGGGTTGTCCAGCCCGCGGACGTAGATGCAGTCGGCCGGGCACACGCCGGCGCACAGCTCGCAGCCGATGCACTTTTCCATGCCGTCCTCGTAGCGGTTGAGGACGTGGCGCCCGTGGTGGCGGGGCTGCTTGGGCTTCTTCTCCTCCGGGTACATCGTCGTGACCCGGGGCCGGGTCAGGTGCTGGAAGGTCAGTTTGAACCCGCCCAGGAACGAGAGTTGGTCCTTCACCTCGTCGCCCACGCCCACTACCCATCACCTCCCGGGTTCGGCTCGACCGGCACCAGCCGGGGCGCCCGTGGCGGCCGGCTCACGGGGCGGCCGATGGCGGGGATCACGGTGTCCTCCTCGCTGCGGCCGGCGCCCAGATGGTTGGCCCGGAACAGCAGGACCGAGGCCAGCACCACCACGGGCACCAGGACGAGACCGCCCCAGCCCCAGGCGACGATGGCGGCCACCAGCAGCAGCCAGCCCAGCGTGAGCGGGATGAGGCGCTTCCAGCCGAGGTCCATCAACTGGTCGTAGCGCAGGCGCGGCAGGGCGGCGCGGAACCAGACGTAGATGAAGCAGAACGCCACCGTCTTCAACAAGAAGTAGATGATGGGCATGTAGATGGTGGCGCCCGGGATGTGGAAGATGTAGCCGTTGGGCCCGCCGAAGAAGAGCGTCACCACGATGGCCGACATCGTGATGGTGTTCATGAACTCGGCCAGATAGAAGAGCCCGAAGCGGATGGAGGAGTACTCGGTGTGGAAACCGCCGACGAGCTCCGTATCCGCCTCGGTCAGGTCGAAGGGTGGGCGGGTCAGCTCGGCCGTGATGGCGATCATGAAGAAGATGAAGGGCAGGAAGCCGAGGCGGATGAGGTTCCAGTTCCAGAAGCCGTCGGACTGCGATGCCACGATGGCCCGCGTCGACAGCGAGCCCGTCACCAACACCACCATGACCGTGGTCATGCCGAGCGCCGCTTCGTAGGAGATCACCTGCGCCGAGGCGCGCACCGAGCCGAGCAACGGGTACTTCGAGCCCGACGACCAGCCGGCCAGCATGACGCCGTAGACCGCGATCCCCGACATGGCCAGCACCAGCAGGATCCCCACGGGCGGGTCCGCCACCTGGAGCTCGAAGGTGTGGCTGCCGATGGTGATCACGCCGCCGACGGGAACGACGGTGAAAATCAAGATGGCGGGGATGACCGAGAGGTAGGGCGCCAGCTTGAAGACGAACACGTCGGCCCGGTCGGGCAGCAGGTCCTCCTTGAAGATGAGCTTGGTCCCGTCGGCCAGGGTCTGCAGCAGGCCCCACGGCCCGGCCCGGTTCGGCCCGACCCGGCTCTGCATGTCCGAGATCACCTTGCGCTCGAACCAGATCATCAACGCCGTCGCCACCAGCAGCGCCACCAAGGCGACGAGGCACTTGATGATCACGATCAACCACACCTGCCAGTTGAGGCCGAGGAAGAAGAGTGGGTCGCCGTTGCCACTGTCGGCGCTGTGCGTGAGCACGGTCGGCACCACGTTCGTCGAGTGCGTCGCCTGCGCCGCGGCAGCGAAGAGCGCGCCGATCACACGGACTCCATTCGCACGTCGGTCACCGGCTGCCGGCTGTCGATCAGCGTCGCCACGGCGTTCCCCGGCGCACTCTCTCCACCGGGCACGTTGAAGTCGATGACGACGACGCCCCTGGGCACGCCCTCGTCGGGCTCGGCGGACAGGACCAGCTCCCCCCGAGCCGACCGCACCCGCACGCGGTCGCCGGTCGACGCGCCCAAGCGGTCGAGGTCGTAGGGGTTGGCCCGCGCCACCAGCAGGGGCACGAGCGGCGTCAGCGACGGCGAGCCGGTCACGGAGCTGCCGGCGTCGTAGAGACGGCGGCCGGCCACCAGGCGCAGCGTGTAGTTGTCGGCCTTGGGGACATGCACCGGCTCCGCCGGGGGTGCGCCGGTCCCCGACAGCAGCGGCGGTGGGCTGCCGAGCGCAGCAGCCCGGGCCAGGGCGGGGTGCAATCCGCTGGCGCCCACCCGTGGCGGCGCGCCCTGGCGCTCGACCGACTCGACGCCCGGCAACGCCATGGGGTCGATGGGCGCCACGTCCGGGTGGTGGTCGCCGGGGCCCAGGGGCACGACGATGCCGTCGTGCGCCGCGTCTGAGTTCAGGACCTCCTGGGTGAGCCCGGCGTATGCCGGCGCGGTGCCCTCGAGCTCATCGGCCAGCTCATCCATGCTGCGCACCCCGAGGTCGGCGCCGAGGGCCGCGGTGAGCTCGACGGCGATCATCCAGTCGGGCCACGCAAAGCCGGGCGCCGTGAGCTTGGGGCCGAGGCGGGTCACGCGTCCCTCCAGGTTGGTGGTCGTACCCGCCCGCTCGTGTGCCACCGCGCAGGGCAGCACGACGTCGGCATGCTCGTCCACCGACTGCGACGGGTGACCGGTCACCGCGATCACGAAGCGCCCCGCCGACAGCGCCTGCCTGGCCACGGCGTGGTCGGGGAAGTCGCTCAACGGGTCGGCCCCCAGGAGGATGAGGGCGCCGATGGCGGCGCCGAAGCCCTCGCCGGTCTCGCCGGCCATAGAGGCCAGGATCTCGGCGGTGCCGAGCCCGGCCGCGGCGGGCACCGATCCCCAGGCCCTGGTGAAGCGATCCCGTCCCGCATCGAGGCTCACGCGGCCCGGCAGGAGGCCCGGTGCCAACCCCATGTCGAGCGCGCCGAACACGTTGCCCCGCCGCAGCGCGGGGAGGAACGTCGCCTTGGGCATCGCCGTGGCGAGGATCCGCAGTGCCTCGGCCACCACCTCGCCCGACTCGGCATAGGAAGGCCGCGCGGCCACCACCACCACGCCCTCGCCGCCGGGATGCTCGGCCAGCACGCGGCGGGCGGCGTCGAGTGCGCCCGGCGTCAGCGCGGCGCCCTCGTGGTGCGTCGTGAGGGCCTGGGCAGACTCAGCGTCGCCGGTGAGCGCCCGGGCCATGACTGGTGCGTCACCGGGACGGATGCGCAGCGTCGCTGCAGCAAGCGGGCTGAGCGCAGTCGGGGCGGGAGCGATCTCGACCAGCTCGGTGGTACCGGCCATAACGGCCGCGCGCAGGCGGAGGAAGAGGACGGGGAGCTCCTCGCGCAAGTCACCGGCCAGGGTCACGACGACCGGGGCCGCGCAGGCCCGGTCGATGGTGGCGCGGGGCAGGCCGAGCACGAGCTCGGCGGGGAGGCCATCGCCGAGCTGGGCGTCGACCGAGTCCGTGCCGATGATCCCCTTCGCCAGCTTGGCCCAGGCGTAGGCCGACTCGTTGGTGAGACGGGCGCCCCCGATGACCGCGACCGCCCCCGGCCCGCCGGCCTTCGTTGCGGCGCGGATTCCCTCGGCGGCGGCGGCCAGGGCCTCGCCCCAGCTCACCGGGACCAGCTCGCCGGCCTTGCGCACGCGAGGCTCGACCAGGCGGCCGTGCTCGAAGCGACCCGTTTCGCTCGCCTCGCCCAGGAATTGACCGCGGCTCACCCCTAGGCTGACGACCTGTGACGCGGTGGCCGGCGCGACATCGACCGCCTCGTCCGCCAGCTCGGTCGGCAGCGGCCCGGCGTCGACCTCGTCGCCGTTGACCGATTCGTAGGCGAAGCGGCCCTTGTCGCACAGCCAGCCGTGGTTGACCGGCTCGGAGTCGATGCCCAGCAGCCGGGTCAGACGGTTCTGCGAGGATTGCACGGCCACCCGGCACCCGACCGAGCAGGTGGTGCAGGTGGACTCGACCTGATCGAGGTCCCAGGGGCGGGCCGTGAAGCGATAGGGCGTCGCGGTGAGCGCGCCGACCGGACAGATCTGCACGGTGTTGCCGCTGAAGTACGACTCGAACGGCCGGGTGGGGAAGGTCGCGACCTCGACGGCCTCGCCCCGTCCGGCGAAATCGATCTGCGCCTCGCCCGCCACCTCGTCGGCGAACCGGGTGCAGCGTGCACACTGGATGCAGCGCTCACGGTCGAGCAGAACCAGGTCGGAGATGGCGATGGGCTTCTCGAAGTGGCGCTTCTCCTCAATGAAGCGACTCTCGCCCGGCCCGTAGGCCAGCGTCTGGTCCTGCAGCGGGCACTCCCCACCCTTGTCGCACACCGGGCAGTCGAGGGGGTGATTGGCCAGCAGGAACTCGAGCACGCCGTCCTGGGCCTTCTTCACCCGGTCGTTGGTGGTGTCGACGACCATGCCGTCGGTCACGGCGACGAAGCAGGCCGGGGTCAGCGTGGCGCCCCGTGGGCCTTCGACGTCGACCAGGCACATGCGGCACATGCCGACGGGCTCCATACGCGGGTGGTAACAGAAGCGCGGGATGTAGGTGCCGGCGCGCTCGGCCGCGGCGATGATGAGCTCGCCCTTCGTCGCCGTGACCTGGCGGCCGTCGAGGGTGAAGGTGAGGCCCGTGTCAGCGGCCTGGTCGCGCTTCGCCGTGTCAGTCAAAGGGGCACCCCCCTTCTTTGACGTGCACGAGGAACTCGTCGCGGAACATCCGGATGCCCGAGGCGATGGACGACGGGATGGACGGCCCGAGCACGCAGATGGTGGTCTGCTGCGGGGGCCAGAGCACGCCCGGTGAGATGTTGTCGCAGAGGTCCATGAGCAGATCCAGATCTTCCTCGCGACCGGACCCGTTCTCAATTCGGAACAGGATGCGCTCGAGCCAGCCCGAGCCCTCGCGGCAGGGCGTGCACTGGCCGCACGACTCGCGTGCGAAGAACTTCGTGATGCGCCAGGCGGCACGGACCATGCACGTGGCCGAGTCCATGACGACGATGGAGCCCGAGCCCAGCATGGAGCCGGCGTCGCCCACCTCGTCCTGCCCGAGCGGCAGGTCCACGTGGTCCGGCCCGAGCCACGGGGCCGACACGCCGCCGGGAATGAACGCCTTGAGTGTGTGGGAGCCTCGGATGCCCCCGCCCAGCACGGGCGCGTAGATGAGGTCGCGGAACGTCGTCTTGACCATCTCGAGCTCGTAGGGCCCGGGCTTGCGGACGTCGCCGGCCAGGGCGAAGAGGCGCGTCCCGGCGGAGCGGCCCGCACCGAGGGCGGCGAAGGCCGCGCCGCCGTTGATGATGATCCACGGGATGTTCGACATGGTCTCGACGTTGTTGACCACGGTGGGCTCACCGAAGAGGCCGATGGCAGCCGGGAAGAAGGGCGGCTTGATGCGCGGGAAGCCCCGTTTGCCCTCGAGCGATTCGAGCAGGGCCGTCTCCTCGCCACAGATGTAGGCGCCGGCGCCCGGGTGCAGCACAACGTCGAGGCTGAAGCCCGAGCCGAAGATGTCCGCGCCCACCGCGCCGTAGGCGTAGGCCTCGTTCAGCGCGCTCTGCAGGCGCTCGAGCCCGAGAGCGAACTCGCCGCGCACGTAGATGAAGGCCTGGCTGACCTGCAGCGCGTAGGCCGAGATCAGCACACCCTCGATGATCTGGTGCGGGTCACGCTCGATCAGCAGGTGGTCCTTGAAGGTGGCCGGCTCGGACTCGTCGCCGTTGATGACCAGGTAGGTCAGCGGGTTCTTCCGCATCATCGACCACTTGCGCCCGGCCGGGAAGCCGGCCCCGCCCCGGCCGAGCAGACTGGCTGCGTCAACCTCGGCGGCCACTGCCTCGGGGGTCATGGTGAGCGCCTTGCGGAGGCCCTCGTACCCACCCGTCGCCAGGTAACGCTCGATCGTGTAGGAGTCGTCGTACGCGAGGCGCGACGTGATGATCTTGGGTGCCTCGGTGATGGCCATCAGCCCTTGTTCTCCGCGCCGCCCGCCGCGGCACGGGCGGCCTGAGCCTCGGCCATCTGCGCCCGCTCGGTCACGATCGCCGCCTTGTCAGCTTCCAACCCCGTGCTGCGCCGCACGCGCACCAGGGTGCCGTGCGGGGGGACGGTGTCCGCCAGCTTTCCGGCGCGCAGGTCGCTCACGAGCGCGTCGAAACTCTCCGGTGTCTGCGCTCCCATGAAGCGGTGGTTCACCTGCACGCAGGGCGTGTGGTCACAGTCGGCCAGGCACTCGGCCTCATGCAGAGTGAACACACCGTCGGGCGTCGTCCCGCCGGCGCGGAGACCGAACGAGGACTCCGCGTGCTCGAGCAGCTCCAGCGCGCCGTCGAGCAGGCACGCGATGTTGGTGCAGACCGCCACGACGTAGGTGCCCACCGGCTCGGTGTGCAACATGTCATAGAAGGTGGCGGTCCCTCGCACCTCGGCCGGGGTCACGCCACACAGTTCGGCGATCTCCTCGATCGCCTCGGGGTGCAGCCAGCCGTCCTGCTCCTGGGCCAAGTGGCACAGCGGGATGAGGGCCGAACGCGGCTGTGGGTAGAGCGAAATGAGCGCGGTGGCCTGGGCCCGCATGTCGGCGTCGAGATGGCTCACCGGTCCACCTCACCCATGACGGGGTCCACTGACGAGATGACGGCGACGGCGTCGGCCATCAGACCGCCCCGCAGCATCAGGGGCAGGGTCTGGAGGTTGACGAAGCTCGGCGCCCGGATGTGCATGCGGTACGGCCTGGAGGTCCCGTCCGAAACCATGTAGCAGCCGAGTTCGCCCCGGGGCGACTCGATGGCCACGTAGACCTCGCCCTCGGGCACCCGGAAACCCTCGGTGAAGATCTTGAAGTGGTGGATGAGCGCCTCCATGCTCTCATCGATGCGGGCCCGGGGCGGAGGCGTCACCTTGCGGTCCTGCACCCGGTAGTCACCGGGCGGCATCATTTCGGCGATCTGGCGGATCATCTTGATGGACTCGCGAATCTCGTTGAGGCGCACCGAGTAGCGGTCGAAGTTGTCGCCGTAGCTGCCGACGATCACGTCGAAGTCGAGCTTGTCGTACTCCAGGTACGGCATGGTACGGCGCAGGTCCCACGGCACCCCGGTCGAACGGAGGATCGGGCCGGTTGCCGAGAGAGCGAGCGCCTCCTCGGCCGAGATGTTGCCCACCGCCTCCGTGCGTTGCCGGAAGATCGGTTGCCCGGTGATCAGCTCGTCGTACTCATAGGTGCGGGCGAGGATCGTCTCGCAGATGACGTCGATGTCGTCCTCCCACCCGTCGGGTAGGTCGGCTGCCACGCCGCCGGGCCGGATGTAGTTCGTGTTCATGCGTAAGCCGGTCGTCTTCTCGAAGAAGGTGAGCACCATCTCGCGCTCGCGGAAGCCGTAGATCAACATGGAGGTGGAGCCGAGGTCTCCGCCGTTGGTGGCCACCCACAACAGGTGCGACGACACCCGATTGAGCTCGGACATCAGCATCCGGATCCACGTGGCGCGTGGCGGTAGCTCCACGCCGAGAAGGGCTTCGGTGGCCAGAGAAAAGACCAGCTCGTTGTGCAGCGGGGAGAGGTAGTCCATTCGGGTCACGTTCGTGGCGCCCGTGACGTAGGTCAGCTCCTCACCCGTCTTCTCCATCCCCGTGTGCAGGTAACCGATGATCGGCTTGGTGCGCAGCACCGTCTCCCCGTCGAGCTCGAGCATGAGACGGAGCACGCCGTGGGTCGAGGGGTGCTGAGGCCCCATGTTGATGATCATCGTCTGGTCGTCACGGAGCTCGATGTCGATGTCTCCGGGGTCGACAACGGCGCCTTCGGACAGGCGCAGGACGGCGCCGACCTCCTGGCGTAGCTCGCCCGCGGTGGTGGTGTCGCGGGGCAGGAGCTCCTGGGCGCCTTCGGAGGTCTCGGGGACGAAGTAGCGGTGCTCCTCGGCCTCACGGTGCGCACGCTCGGTGGGCTCGAGGCCGAACTCCTCCGGTCCGATGTGCCCCGACTCTTCGGCCGAGCCAGCGTCGTCCGGCTCGTGCCCGGGGTGCTGGGTGTGCCCGTTGTCGGTCATCGCGGTCCGGGAGCGTCCTTGAACTGCACCGGTACTCGCCCGACGCCATAATCCTTGCGAAGCGGGTGGCCCTCCCAGTCCTCGGGCATGAGGATGCGGGTCATGTCCGGGTGCCCGTTGAAGATGATGCCCACGAGGTCGTACGCCTCGCGCTCCATGGCGTCGGCGCCCGGGAAAACCTCGACGATGCTGTCGACTGACGGCTCGGACTCGGGGACCTGCACCCTCATGCGGATCCGCTGGCGCTTGGAAAGCGACAGAAGGTTGACCACGACCTCGAAGCGCTCGGCCTTGACCCCGTCCGGCAAGGCCCGCCCGGGGTGCGTGAGGTAGTCGACCGCGCACAGATCCGAACACATCTCAAAGCCCGCCTCGCGAAAGGCGAGGGCCATCTGCTTGTACGTGTCGCGGTGTGGGAACGCCAGCTGGTCGACCAGGCGGTCAGGCAGGCGGGGGACCTCGGGGAGGACGCTGATCGGCGTCGACGCCGGGGTAGTGGCCTGGGCGGTCTCGCTCACCGCGGCGTGGCCACCCGCACGGCGTCGGGAACGCTCGGGACCCACCCCCCTGTCGCCTGCTCGCCGGCCGGGACGGAGGTCCCGGGACGACGGGTGATCTCGCCGGTCCGGATCTTCTCGTGCAGCGTGAGAATGGCGTGCAGCAGCGTCTCGGGCGACGGCGGGCACCCAGGCGCGTACACGTCGACCGGCACGATCTGGTCCACGCCCTGCACGATGGCGTAGTTGTTGAACATCCCGCCCGTCGACGCGCATACCCCCATGGAGATGACCCACTTGGGCTCCATCATCTGGTCGTAGATCTGCCGCAGGACGGGGGCCATCTTCTGCGAGACCCGGCCAGCCACGATCATGAGGTCGGCTTGACGTGGCGAGCCTCGGAAGACCTCCATGCCAAGACGGCTGATGTCGAAGTCTGCGGCACCGAGCGCAATCATCTCGATGGCGCAACAGGCCAGGCCGAAGGTGGCGGGCCAGACGCTGTTGCGCCGGGCCCACTTGACCAGGTCCTCGAGTCGGCCAGTCAGGAAGTTGTGCTGGAGGTCCTCGAACCCCATCGATCAGGCCGCCTCGTGACCTGGCGTCGTGGGCGCCCCGCTGATACGCGTGATCGTCGACTCCGAGGTGCGGCTCGGCATGCCCGACTGCAACGTCTTCGGCGGGCCCCAGGTCAGGGCGCCGTTGGAGACGAGGTAGAGGAACGAGACGAAGACGACCGCGGCGAACACGATGACCTCGATGAGGCCGAAGGTCGCGATCTGGTGAAAGACGACGGCCCACGGGTAGAGGAACACGATCTCGATGTCGAAGATGATGAAGATCATGGAGATCAAGTAGAAGCGAACCGGAAAACGCTGGGGCGGCTCATCGTTGGGAACGATGCCGCACTCGTAAGGCGCCAGCTTGGCCGCCGTCGGCTTCTTCCTCGGGGCGAGCAGGGACGAGGAGACCAGCGAAAAGACGGTGAAGGCGAGGCCGAGCAGCCCCAAGATGAGGATCGGGAGGTACTGGTCCACGGTGATCTGTTTCTACCATGCGGCCCGTTTCGCAAGCACATCCGCGCCGCTGGTCAGAGGGCCTGCCGGCGGACATACGATGCCTTCGTGACGCCCCCCGACGCGACCCCCCCGCCCGGCACCCCGAAGAAGGCACGGGGCACGGCGAAGGCCCCGGCCAAAAAGCAGGCAGAGGCCAAAAAGGCGACACCGGCGAAGAAGCCGGCAAAGAAGGCCGCCAAGAAGGCGGGGACCAAGGCAACCCCCACGACCCGGGCCCGTTCGGCGGCGAAGACGCCCCGGACGCCACGCACCTCGACGGCATCCTCACCGGCGCGGCGGCGGGAGCCGAACCATGTGTACGACGTCGTGGTCGTGGGCGCCGGGCCAGCAGGCTCGTCGTGTGGCTACTGGCTGGCCGATGCCGGCTGGGACGTCGTCGTCGTGGAGAAGAAGGAGTTTCCACGTGAGAAGACCTGCGGCGACGGGTTGACGCCCCGGGCGGTGCGGCAGCTGGCCGACATGGGACTCGAGGACGCCCTGACCGGTGCGCACCGCTACAGCGGGCTCCGCGCCTTCGGCTTCGGCCGCTCGATCGAGATGCAGTGGCCGGAGCACCCGAACTTCCCCGGCTACGGCTACACAATCACCCGCCACGACCTCGATGGGTTGGTCGCGGGTCGCGCCGCGGAGGCGGGCGCCACCTTGCTCCAGGGCACCGAGGTCGTGGCCCCGGTGGTCGACGAGGCGGCAGCACCGTTGGGACCCTTCCCCACCCTTTCGGGGGTGACGGTCAAGGGAAAGGAGGACGCCCAGACCCGGACCATCTCGGGCCGCTACGTCGTCGTGGCCGACGGCTCGAACTCACGAGTCGGGAGGATGCTGGGCACGGCACGCCGGCGCGACCTCCCTCTGGGCATGGCGCTGCGGGGCTACTACCGCTCCGAGCGCCACGATGACCCCTTCATCGAGTCACACCTCGACATCCGTGACCCCGAGGGCAACGTCGTCCCCGGCTACGGCTGGATCTTCCCGATGGGCGACGGCCGGGTGAACGTCGGAGTCGGCCTCCTCTCGAGCGAGCAGCGCTGGAAGGGCGCCAACACCACCCACCTGATGGACACCTTCGTGGGCTACGCGCCGGACTCATGGGGACTGCGCCCGGAGACGAGCCTTGGACCGCCGACCGGCGGAAAGCTCCCCATGGGATTGTCGGTGGGACCACTCGCCGGTGCGAACGTGCTGATCGCCGGCGACGCCGGCGGCGTCATCAACCCCTTCAACGGCGAGGGCATCGCCTACGGCTACGAAACGGGGCGTCTGGCTGCGGCTGCGCTCGGCCACGCACTGACGGGCGAGGGCAACCGCGCCTTGACCGAATACGAGAGCGAGCTCATGGCCGCCTATGGGCCCTACTTCAGGGTGGCTCGTGCGTTCGTCCACCTCATCTCGAACCCGGAGGCAATGCGGGTCTGCGTCAGTTTCGGCATGCGCTCGGAACTCATCATGAACCAGCTGTTGCGCATCATGGCCAACCTCATGCGTCCGGACGTCACGGGACCGGCCGAGCTCGGGTACCGCGCCATGGAGCTGGTGTCGCGCTTGCTGCCGGATTCCGACGAGCTGGAGAGCCCGGCCGCCTGAGCGTTGGGCGTCTCAGCCTTCGAGGACCGAGCGCAGCGCGGCCGCCTCGGCCTCGAGGTAGTGCTGCTCGACGGGCGGTGTGACTTCGGCGTGAAAGGCCTCGGTCTCGAGCGGCCACCCGGCCCGGGGGTCGTCGTGAGGCCGCGGGACAAGATGGACGTGCAGGTGGGGCAGGCCGTTGCCGAGGCTCAGCCAGTTCATCTTGGCCGGCTGGTACCGCTCCTGGATCGCTCGGGCGATCCGAGCGACCTCCGACCAGAACCCGATGGTCTCGTCGGCGGCGAGCTCCCATGGTTCGGCCACGTGGCGGCCGTTCCAGATCACATAGGCATAGCCGGGCCGAACGGGGAACCGACCCAGATAGCCGTCGGACCACTGCCCGGCGAAGACACGGATGCCGTAGGGTGTCACGTCTTCGTTCTCCTGACACATCGGACAGCCCTCACCCTGTCGTAACGCGTCGAAGTTGTCGGGCCAGTGGTTGCCAGGAGCCATGCCCACCAGTGTGCCAAGCCAACACGGGTTGACACGAGAGGCATCGCCGTCACGGTGACGCTGAGGCGTTGTGGACCGAAGGCAATGCCTACCCATCCATGGCGGTGATCGACTACAACACCCCGCCAACCGCGCCGTTCGGATCGGGCATCTTCCTCCACGCCAACATCGGCGCCCCCACCCAGGGCTGCGTCTCGCTCCCGCTGTCGGACCTCGACGCCGTGCTCCGGTGGCTCAACCCGGCGCTTCACCCCGTGATCGTGATGGGGCCCGACGCCGTGATCCGGTCGTATACGCGCGGGAGGCGAGGCCGTATGAAGGCGGACCAGATGACCCCGCCTCGCCGCATACGGCCAGAAGCGCAACTCCGGTTGAGGCCGAATACATCCAGACACAAACGCTCGGCCCGCTTCGTATGCAGCCCGAAAGCAAACCTTCGGCCAGCGCCATACACAGGCTGAGCAGGGCAGGACTCTCCACGTCGCGCCCGCGCGAGTCGATGCATCGTCAGGCGGAAGGTGCGGTCAGCTGACCTCGGACGCCGCCTCGCCTGCCGCTTCGACGACCCTCGCCAGGACCGCGTCGTCGTGGGCCATCCCGGGGAAGAGGACCTCGTAGGGGCCGGGCGCCAGTGCCACACCCCGGCGGAGCATGGCGTGGAAGAAGGGCGGGTACACGCCATTGCCGGCGATGGCCCGCGCTGTCGTGTAGTCGTCGGGCAGCACACGCGCCGGCGCGTCGACCGTTCCGAGGAAGAGGCCCACCAACGGTCCTAGGGCCGGAACGCAGGCGGCGAGCCCCCCGCCCGACAGGGCCGACTCCAGATCCTTGGCGAAGCGGTCAACGCGGGCGGCCAGTGCGTCGTAGTCCGCCTGCGTGACCCTCTCCAGCACGGCCAGGCCCGCCGCAGTGGCGAGCGGGTTCCCCGACAAGGTACCGGCCTGGTACACCGGACCGTCCGGGGCAAGCTCGGTCAGCAATTCACGCCGGCCGCCGAACGCACCGACGGGCAGACCACCACCGATGACCTTGCCGAAACACCACAGGTCGGGCGTGACGCCGGTCCACGCGGTAGCTCCGCCTGAACCGAGGCGGAAGCCCGTGATGACCTCGTCGAAGATCAAGAGCGCCCCCACGGCATCGCACGCTGCTCGCAACCCCTCGAGGAAGCCCGGGACCGGCGCGACCAGGTTCATGTTCGCAGCGATCGGCTCGACGATGACACAGGCGACCCGCTCGTCGAGTGCGGGCACCACGTTGTAGGGCACCACCTCAGTGTCGGCGACGGCTCCGGCGGACACGCCCACCGATCCGGGCAGACCGAGCATGGCCACACCGCTGCCGCCACCAGCGAGCAGCGCATCGGAGTGCCCGTGGTAACAGCCGTCGAATTTCACGACGCGGTCCCGCCCGGTCACCCCACGTGCCAGCCGCACCGCGCTCATGGCGGCCTCGGTGCCCGACGAGACCAGACGCACCTGTTCGCACGCCGGCACCCGTTCGCTGATCGCCTCGGCGAGCAGGACCTCGCCCGGGGTGGGCGCACCGAACGTCGTGCCGTGTGACGCGGCCGTGGCGATCGCCTCCGAGACGACCGGGTGCGCATGACCCAGGAGTACCGCGCCATAGGACTGCACGAGGTCGATGTAGCGATTTCCCTCGGCGTCGACGACGTAGGGGCCTTCACCCGAAACGACGGTGTAGGGCGTGCCGCCCACGGAGGCAAAGGAGCGCACCGGCGAGTCCACCCCACCGGGGATGGCGGCGCGGGCGCGGGCGAACCACTCGGCGTTCGACGCGGGAAACCGCTCAGCCACCGAGTGCCTCGGCCACCTCTGCCGCGAAGTAGGTGAGGATGAAGTCGGCCCCGGCTCGCTTCAGCACGGTCAGCTGCTCCAAGGCCACCGCGGGGCCGTCGATCCAGCCGGCCGCCGCAGCCGCCTTGACCATCGTGTACTCCCCGCTCACGTGGTACGCCGCCAGGGGGACGGCCACGCGGTCCCGCACCCTCGACAGCACGTCGAGCGAGGTCATGGCCGGCTTGACCATGATCATGTCGGCGCCCTCTGCCACATCCAGGTCGATCTCGGCCAGCGCCTCACGCGCGTTCGACGCGTCTTGTTGGTAGGCCCGGCGATCACCCCCACCTGCAATGGTGACGTCGACCGCATCGCGGAAGGGGCCGTAGAGCGCGGACGCGTACTTGGCGGCGTAGGCGAGAATCGCCACCCGGTCATGGCCGGCACCTTCCAGCGCGGACCGTATGGCCGCTACCTGCCCGTCCATCATCCCGCTTGGCGCGACGACGTCGGCGCCCGCGTCGGCCTGGGCGAGAGCGATTTGTTGATACCGCTCGAGCGTCGCGTCGTTGCGCACCTCGCCGCCGGGCCCCAAGACACCGCAGTGCCCGTGGTCGGTGTACTCGTCGAGACAGAGGTCCGCCATCAGCACGAGCTCGTCACCGACCGCGTCGCGCACGGCCTGCAGCGCGACCTGCACTACCCCATCGGGGTCCCAGGCTCCGCTTCCCTCGGCGTCCTTGTGGGCGGGCACGCCGAAGAGGATGAGCGCCGGAATCCCAAACGAGACGAGCCGCTTCGACTCGACCACCAGCGAGTCGACGGTGTGCTGCACCTCGCCGGGCATCGAGGCGATGGGGACCGGCGCGTCGATGCCCTCCCGCACGAAGAGGGGCGCCACCAGATCGTCCAACCCGAGACGTGCCTCCGCGACCAGCCGACGCATCGCCGGCGTACGGCGCAACCGGCGCAACCGACGTGCGGGGAACGCTGCCGCGCCGGACAGAGGAGTGACCTCGGGCATGGCCACCAGCCTACGAGCCGCCGTGCTGCTGGTCGCCGAAGTGGCTGACCAGCTCGTCGACCATCCCCTGGGCCGAAGCACCCCAGGCCACATGGACCCCGACGAGCCCGGCGGCACGCGCGGCGTCCGCAGTGGTCCGGCCGATGCACACGACGTGCGGGGGCACGGGCACGGCCGAGCCTTCGGGGGTCCGCAGGGCGAGGAACGCGTGCACCGACGACGTCGCGGTGAAGGTGATCGCGTCCGCGCCGCCCACCCGGGCGAGCAGCTCGGGCGGGGGCGTCGCGAGTGGCACCGTGCGGTACGCCTCGACGCGGGTCACGTCCCAACCCCTGTCGCGTAGGCCCAGCTCGACCGTGTCGGCCGCGAGATCGGCACTCGGGAACAGGACGCTCGAGGAACCGGTGCCGTCGAAATCGGGAAAGGACTCGACCAGCGCCCTGGCGCTGTGCTCCGCGGGCACGAGATCCGGCTCGACGCCGTCACGGCGCAGGGCGTCGGCGGTCGCCAGCCCGACCGCGGCGACGAGCACCGAACCGAGGGCCCGCGCGTCCCGCAGCTCGGCCATGAAGCGCTCGACGGCGGTGACCGATGTGAGCACCAACCATCGGCGGGTGGCCACGGACCCGGCGGCGGCTCGGAGAGCCACTCCCCCGTCGGCGGCGTCGACCTGTCGCGTCAACGGGAGCTCGAGCGCGACGGCGCCTCCGCGTTCGAGCGTGTCGACCAGCCCGTGGGCGCGCGGGCCAGAGCGGGTGACCACCACGATGCGCCCGGCCAGCGGGCCCCCGCTCGCCGGCACGTCGGCGTAGGCACCCAGTGCCGCCACCGCACCGACGACGATGACCGCCGGGGAACCCAGGTCGACGTCGGCCAGGTGCTCGAGTGTCGTCCGCACGACGCGCTGCGCAGCGGTGGTACCCCGCGTGACGACGGCGACGGGCGTGTCCGGGGAGCGCCCGCCTCGCACGAGCGTGTCCGCGATGGCGGCCCGGGTCGTCATGCCCATGAGGATCACCAGGGTCCCGCCGGCCCGGGCCAGCGCGGCCCAATCCGGTCCCTCCGAACCGGGGAGGTCACCGACGCGGCCGGTGACCACGGTGACCGAGGACGCCAGACCACGCTGGGTCACGGGAATCCCCACCGCGGCCGGGACACCGAAGGCGGAGGTGACACCCGGCACGACCTCCCACGGGATCCCTGCCTGCACGAGAACCTCGACTTCTTCGCCGCCACGGCCGAAGAGGAAGGGATCGCCACCCTTGAGCCGGACCACGACGGCCGAGCGCCGGCCGTACTCGACGAGAAGCCGGGCAATCTCGTCCTGGCGCGCCGTCCCGCCATCCGACGCGTCCGGGTCCTTCCCGACATCGATCAGTTCCGCCGAGGGCGGGACCAGGTCCAAGATGGCCGGGCTGACCAGCCGGTCGTGGAGGACGACGTCAGCGCGGGCCAACAACTTGGCGCCCCGCCTCGTCAAGAGTCCCGGGTCGCCCGGCCCCGCGCCCACGAGGTACACGGTCACGACGCCGTCTCCCCGGGCGCGAACCCCGCACCCCCAGCGTCGAACCCGTCGATCGCCGCAGCACCGCCCTCGAGAAGTGCGCGCGCCAGCTCGGCACCGAGGAGCTCCGGGTCGTCGCCCTCGCGTGCCAGGCGGATCACCGTGCGCCCGTCACCGCTCGCCACCAGGCCCGCAACCCGCAGACGCGTCGGCGGCGGCAGCGGCGACGGCACGATCTCGGCGAACGCCCCGACCGGCACGCTGCAGCTCCCGCCCAGCGCGGCCAGGACGGCGCGCTCGGTCGCCAGCGCGAGGTGCGTCGGCTCGTGGTCGATCGCGCCGAGCAGCCGACGGGTGGCGGTGTCGTCGGCTCGGCACTGGACCGCAATGGCTCCCTGCCCCACCTGGGGCAGCATGTCCAGCGGGTCCAGCACGTCGGTGAGGCGGTCGCGCCACCCGAGCCGTTCCATGGCCGCCACCGCCACGACGACAGCAGACACGCTTCCCTCTTCCGCGACGCCGACCCGTCGGGCCATGTTGCCCCGCAGGTCGGTGAACACGAGATCGGGGCGGAGATAGGCCAGTTGCGCCCTTCGCCGCGCCGAGCCGGTGCCGACGAGGCCGCCGGCCGGCAGGCCGGCGAGCGTGCAGCCGACGAGTCCGTCACGGGCGTCGGCCCGCACGGGCACCGCGCCGAGGGCGAGATGCACGGGCATCGTCGAGGGCATGTCCTTGGCGGAATGCACGGCGGCGTCGGCTCGCCCGTCGGTCACCGCGGACTCGACCTCGGTGACGAACACTCCCTGTCCGCCGATCTGGTCGAGCGAGGACGATGCGTCCCGGTCGCCCCGTGTGCGCACGACTACGGCCTCCACCTCGGTGCTGGGATCGGCCCGGCGCAAGAGCTCGGCAACCATCTCGGTCTGGCGCAAGGCGAGCGGCGAGCCGCGGGTAGCCAGGCGGACGGTTCCCATGGCGGTGACTATCCCATGGCCGCGACTAGAGGTCGAAGAGGATGCGCAGTGCCTCGACGAGCCGCTCGCCGCGCGGCGTGCCCGCCGTCTCCTTCAAGAGCATCGTGGGCTCGTGCAGCATCTTGGCCAGCGCGGCCTTGGTCGCGGCGTCCACGTGCTCCCACTCCTCCTCGCTGAGGTCGGCCAACTGCGCCCGGTGCCGCTCGAGCTCGGTGATCCGCAACGACTCGAGGCGCGCGCGCAGCGAACCGATGATGGGCGCCGCGCCGCGCTGACGGCTCGCCGTGCGGTAGCGCGCCACCTCGTCGGCCACGATGCGTTGCGCCGCCACCGATTCCTCCTGGCGGCCGCCGAGCGCTTGCGCCACCGACGCGCTCAAGGTGTCCATGTCGAGCAAGGTGACGGCGACAAGCGAGCCGACGGCCGGGTCGACGTTGCGGGGTACCCCGAGATCCACGACGAGCAGCGAGCGGCGCACTTCAGCGAAGTCCGCCGCGTGCAGCACGTGGGACTCGGCCGCCACCGCCGTCAGCACCACATCGGCGTCGGCCAGCTCGCCGGCGACGCGATCGAGGGGTGTCGCCCGCATCTCGAAAGTGCCTGACGTCGCCTCGCGCACGAGCTCGCGCGCCCGCTTCTCCGATCGGTTGACCACCACCACTCGCTGTGGCGCGTCGGCCGCAGGGATGTCGGCGAGCGCGCGGCAGACGCCGAGGCCCATCTCGCCCGCACCGACCACGACGACCCGGGCGCCGCGCAGACCACCTTGGTTCGTGCCGCGGGCGACGGTCACCGCGGCATAGGCGAACGATGTCGTCCCCTTGCTGATTCCCGTCTCGGTGCGCACGCGCTTCCCGGTTTGCAGCGCGTGCCGGAAGAGTGCGGAAAGGACAGGGCCGCACGTGCCCTCCTCCTGTGCCCGCTCGAAGGCCCGCCGAACCTGGCCGACCACCTCGGTCTCGCCGGTGACCACGGACTCGAGGCCCGACGTCACCGCGAAGAGGTGCGCAGTGACGTCGTCGTCGAAGCGAATGGATGCGTGCTCGGACAGCTCGTCGAACGAGAGTCCCGAGTGCTCCTCCAGGACGTCGTAAATCTCGGCCACCGCATCGTGGAACCGGTCGACCACGGCATAGACCTCGGTCCGCAGGCAGGTCGAGAGGACGACGGTCTCTTGGAGGTTGCGACGGTGGCTCAGGGCGCTCAGGACCTTGTGGAGATCGTCGTCGGCCACCGCAGTCGCCTCGAGGAGGGGCAAGGGGGCCTGGTTGTGCTGGAGCCCTACGACGACGACGGACACGTGGATCCTTCCTGGTTCAGGCGCACAATTGTGCCGGTTCCGCCCTCCAGCCTGCCAGTCGCGAGGGTGGGTCGGGCGCGGCGGGCCGCGATCAACCCAGCTCCGGGCCTGCGGAGAGTCCCACGGAGCGCATGAACGGCCCCCGCTGGTCACCGTTGACCCCGGAACGCCCAGGCTCCTCGTGGCGGGCCCGGTAGAAGCTGAGCACCTGCATCTCGATGGAGAGGTCGACGTAGCGCAGATACACCGTTTGCGGCACGTGCAGCACGCGGGGCGCGAAATTCAGCAGCGATGTGACGCCCACGCGCACGAGCAGCTCGGCCACGCCCTGGGCCGCCCACCCCGGTGTCGTGATGACGCCGATGTCGGGGCACTCCGACGCACGCAGCTGCGCGATCTCGTCCATGTGCCGCACCCTGATCCCCCGGATCTCCTCGCCGACCACGTCGGGGTCGACGTCGAAGAGAGAAGTGATCTCACATCCCCGCGAGGCGAAGCCGGCCGAGTTGGTCGAGCGCGCGGCCCAGGTTTCCGATGCCCACGATGGCCACCGCCCAGTGCTCGTCGACGCCGAGGGCCCGGTCGATCTGGGCGATCAAGAAGCCGGGGTCGTACCCTGATCCACCGCGTGCCGAACGAGCCCAGCAGCGAGAGGTCCTTGCGCACCTTCGCCGCATTGACACGGGCCAGCTCGGCCAGTTGTTCGGACGACACCGTCTTGGCTCCGGCGCGCGCCAACTCGGCGAGGATGCGCTGGTAGATGGGCAGCCGCAGCACGGTCGCCTCGGGGATCCGCTTCGCCGGGGGCGCGGCAGATCCGGGCGTGGGGGGTGGTTGCTCGCTCACTGGACGGGATGGTACCGAGGGGGGTCCCGGCCGTACCAAACGGGCGCCGGTTGGCACCGCGCCGGTCACCAGGCCAATACGAGCAGCTCCCCCGCCACGACGTTGAGCCAGGACGCCGCCGACGCCTCGCCGGCGACGACCGCCAAGTGTCCATTGGCGTCGACCAGCAGCCCAAATTCGCCCTGCGTGAGGTCACCGAAGGCATCGACGCAGCGCAGCGTGATCCCGTCGGGTACCAACGAATGCGGCAACCCATCGAGGTACTCGCGACCCGACCCGATGCGCGCAGCCAGCTCGATGCTTCCTGTGGCAGGAATCCCCGCTACGCGCGCGTCGGCGACGGTCGCGGCCAGCTGCAGGTTCCCGAAGTGGTCGACCCACGTCACTTCGCTGCGCAGGCACGTGCGGCCGTCGTGCAGCCTGCCCTGCTCGACCACACCCCCGATGAGGCGCATCAGCGACGCCGGCTCCACCGGCGCACCGAGCTGGGCGAGGGGCGTGCCGGTGCTCAGGGCCGCGGCGGCCGGGGCGAAAAGGTCTCGTCCGTCGAAGGTAGCGCCACGATCAGGCGGTGCGGCGTCTCCCTCCAGTACGACCAGCTGTGTGATGGGCGCCTCGCCGGCCGCCTCGGCCGCCGCCACGAGCAGGCCGTTGTCGGGACCGACGAAGTACAAGGTGCCGCCGGCGGGCAGGGTCACCTCCATCGCGACGCCACGCCGCGCCGTTCCGACGCCGGGGTCGACGACGGCGAGCACGACGCCGTTGCCGAGGTGTGGTACCGCCCGCACCAGGGTGTGGCTGCCGGCGCGCACATCGAACGGTGGGATGTGGTGGGTGAGGTCGATGACCGTCGTCCCCGGTGCGCGGGCGGCGATGACGGCGTGGACCACGCCGACGAACTCGTCCTGCGTGCCGTAGTCGGAGAGGAAGAAGACCGGGGCCATGTCCGTGCGGCTCCGCTCAGCGCTGCAGGTTGCGCGAGCGCTCCGTGGCGGCCGCCACCGCCTCCATGAAGGCCGATCGGACGGCCCTCGCCTCGAGCGTCCGGATCCCCGCCGCTGTCGTGCCCGCCGGCGAGGTCACCTCGGCCCGTAACGACTCGGGGTCGCGGCCCGTCTCTCGCAGGAGGGCGGCCGAGCCGCGCATCGTTTCAACGACCAGGTTGCGGCTGACCTCGCGGGTGAGTCCCATCTGCACGCCCGCCTCCATGAGGGCCTCTGCCACCAGGAAGAAGTACGCAGGCCCGGAACCCGACAGCCCTGTCACGGCGTCGAGCAGTCGCTCGGGCAGGCGGACGACCGTCCCGACGGCGGACAGCACGTCCTCGGCCCAGGCGAGGTCCTGCGAGGTGGCGAAAGATCCCCCGGAGATCGCCGTGACGCCCGCCCCCACCAACGCCGCCGTGTTGGGCATGGCCCGGACGACGGCGGGCTCGCCCCCGAGCGCCGCCTCGAGGCGCACGCAGGGCATGCCGGCAACGATGGAGACCACCCGGGTCACCCCGGTCACCCCGAGGGCGCGGCACGCACCCTCGGCCGCATCGGCCTTCACCGCGAGGACGGCGCCGGCGATCCGCTCGCCGGGCTCGCTCAACAGACCGTGCTCAGGCGCCGCCACGGCGCAAAGTCCCGGGTACTCCTCGACGAGCTCGTCCCGGCGCTCGGCCACCGGCTCGATCACGATCAGCTCGGCCGCGTCGGCCCATTTCGAACGCACGAGCCCGCCCAGTAGGGCGCTTCCCATCTTCCCGCCGCCGACGATGAGCAGGCTCGACACGACGCGACGATACCGAGCGCGGGGTGCGGCCGCAGACAGCTGCGTCCCCGTCCCGCCCGGAGCGCGTCCGAGGCCTTGCGGCGGAGGCCTAGCGGCGGGGCCGGCGCCGGTAGCTCGAGGGGTGCGCCATCGTCATCGCCGTCGGGAAGTAGTCGTCGGTGTAGACGACCGAGGCCCCGGCGATCCGATCGAGCTCGTCGTCGTCGATGAGCCGCGCCGGCACCCGTCCCACCAGGTAGACCGCGTCCTCGGGGCCCAGCGCAAACCACATGCCCAACAGGTTGGTGTTGCACCGGAGCAGGTAGGCGTAGACCTCGGCGAGGTTGGTCTCGGGCACGGGCATGAACTGCGCCTCGTGCCACAGCGTCCGTTGCTTGAGGGTGAACCACACGGTGATGAAGTCCTTCTCGTCACCCTTGAAGCGCAGGTACCAGCGGAACGACGCCGTGCGGTCCGTCACTTCCTGGCGCTCGGCTGCAACCAGGGACCCGGCGGCAGCCAGCTCGCGTGCGGCCCAGGCGTCGATGCACGCGACGGCGGCCGCCATCTCGTCCTCCTCTGGGAGGTCGACGACGGGCACGAGACCGCTCCGGCCGGGGCGGGCTCAGCTGCACTCGACGAGCCGGCTCGAGGCCAGCTCGTCGTGCAGCTCTACCAGCGCACGGGCGGCGGCGCGCCAGGTGTAGCGGCGCGCCCGGAGCACCGCCGTCGTCGACAGTCGCTCGGCCGCCAGCGGCTCGTCGAAGACCCTCCGCACCGCGGCCGCGTACACAGCGGGGTCACCCTCCTCCACCAGGAAGCCGGTGTGGCCGTCATCGACCAGGGTGGTGAGCCCACCCACGGCAGAGGCGACGACCGGCGTGCCGCAGGCGGCCGCCTCCAGCGCGACCAGCCCGAACGACTCGGAGCGGCTGGGCACGAGGCAGACGTCGGCGGCCCGGTAGTACGACGACAGCAGCTCGTGCGGCTGCGGCTCGACGAAGTGCACGTGCTCCCGCACGCCCCGGGCGTCGGCCGCGTCGTGCAGGCCCTGGAGCGACTTCTCGCCGTGCGGGCCACTCGGGCCACCCACCACGACGAGGCGGTAGGACTCGCCGCCCGACTCGAGCAGTTGGGCCAGGGTGTCGATGGCCACGTCCGCACATTTGAGCGGCTGGATCCGTCCCACGAAGAGGAGCAGGCGCCCGTCGAGCGGCAGGCCCAGTGCCCGCCGCGCCTGAGGCCGGTGGCCTGGGCCGAAAAACGCATGGTCGACGCCCGGCGGCACGATGCGGATACGCCCCGGTTCGCCACCGTAGAGCGAGGCGATCTGCTCGGCCTCGACCGTGCACGAGGCCAGCACCGCGTCGGAGCACTCGATGATCGAGGCCTCGGCCTCGGCCCGACGATGCGGCATGTCGGCCTCGACCTCCTCGGGCATGGAGACGGCCTTGACGCGGTCGAGCGTGTGGAACGTGCAGACGAGCGGCAGGTTCAGTTCGTGCTTGATCACGTGTCCCGACAACCCGGACAGCCAGTAGTTGGCGTGGACCGAGGTATACGGCAGATCGGCGTCCTCGTCGCCGCCGGGCGGTGGCGGCGCGGCCATGCGCTCGAGCACTCCGGAAGTGAACTCGTCGACGACGGACGGCAGCGACTCCTTCGGGATGCCGTCGAGGGAGCCGGCGGGGACGTGGTGGACGCGCAGCCCGGGCTCGACGTCGACGACGTCGGGCAGATCGGCCGACCAGGCCCGGGTGAAGACGTCGCAGGCAACGCCGGTGCGGGCCAAGGCAGCGGTCAGCTCACGCACATAGACGTTCATGCCGCCGCCGTCGCCCGTGCCGGGCTGGGCCAGCGGAGAGGTGTGCAGAGACAGGACAGCGAGCCGGCGCATTTCGGTCAGAGCCTACCGGTGACCGGGAAAATGCCTCCGGACAGGGAGGTCGCCGTGCTGGTCAGGCGGTCGCCACCCGCTCGGGCCCGTCCGGGGCGGTCGCGGCACCGGCTGGATCGCCGGTGGCCCCGGTCGGTTTCGGGGAGGCGGGTGAGGCCGTGGGCTGGTCCACGGGGTCGATGCGGTCGCCGTCGCCGCTGCGGTCGGTCCGCTCGTCCTCGTACTCGCGGCGGAACGAGAGATAGATGCGCACGAGGGCCTGCTTCTGGTCTTCGCTGATCGACTGGTCGGCCATGATCGCCCGCGTGAGGTCCGGCGAGCCGGTGGGCGGTTCGAGGATCCCGGCCTGCACGTAGAGCGTCTCGGCGGAGATGCGCAGGGCCTTGGCGATCTGCTGGAGGATCTCGGCCGAGGGCCGGCGCAGGCCGCGCTCGATCTGGCTCAGGTAGGGGTTGGAGATGCCGGCCAGCTCGGAGAGACGGCGCAGCGAGAGGCGGGCCGTCCCCCGCTGCTCACGGATGAAGGACCCGAGGTCGTGCCAGCGGTCCTTCTGCTCCGTGCTCACTCTTGCAAGCGTACCGCCGGGCGGGGGCGCGCCCGGGTTGCCCCGCCGCGCCGGCCGGCGGCAGAAGGGGGCGGCGGCCAGTCCTCGGCGGTCGCCGCCCGCGCCGTCGCGACCCTGCTCGCATGGTGGTTGGCTCCCGGTTCCGATCCGGACACCTTCGGGTATGGTCCAGCACGCAGCGAAACGACACCACGACAGAGGAGATTGCCATGGCCGAGTACAGCCTCCCCGACCTGCCCTACGACTACGCCGCCCTGGAGCCCCACGTCTCGGCCCAGATCATGGAGCTGCACCACGACAAGCACCACGCGGCCTACGTGGCCGGCGCCAACCAGACGCTCGAGAAGCTGGCCGCCGCGCGCGACAAGGACGACTTCGGCGCCATCGTGGGGCTCGAGAAGACCCTCGCCTTCCATATCTCGGGCCACGTCTTGCACTCCATCTTCTGGAAGAACCAGAGTCCCGACGGGGGGGACAAGCCCGACGGCGCGCTGGGCGCGGCCGTCGACGAGAACTTCGGCTCCTTCGACAAATTCAAGGCGCAGTTCACGCAGGCCACTTCGACCATCCAGGGCTCGGGCTGGGGCGTCCTGGCCTACGAGCCTCTCGCCGGCCGTCTGATCGTCGAGCAGGTCTACGACCACCAGAGCAGCGTCGGCCAGGGCTCCGTCCCGCTCCTCGTCTTCGACGCCTGGGAGCACGCCTACTACCTGCAGTACAAGAACGTGAAGGCCGACTTCTTCGCCGCGCTGTGGAACGTCGTCAACTGGCCCGACGTGTCGGCCCGGCTCGACGCGGCCAGGGGACTGAAGATCGCCGGCTGAGGGGTCGCCTGCTACCGCGCCGGCGGCTACCGGGCCGGCTACCGCGCCGGCGGCTACCGGTGGCGGCCCGGCGGAACGGGTCGGGCGTCAGCTGACGGTCAGATGCTGCTCGCACATGCGGCGGGTGGGGTCGCGCTCGAGGTCGGCGTCGAGGATGGGCGCACCGCAGGTCCCGCAGGTGCCGTAGCCACCCTCGCTCAGGCGCTCGAGGGCGCGGTCCACCTCATCGAGGACGCCCGAGGACCGGGTCAGCTCCGCTTCGTAGTGCTCCTCCACGACTGAGCAGGGTAGCGCCGGGACCACGCGCCGGACCGGATCGGGCGCGCGATCGGCGGTGAAACGAGCCGTGCAAGCAAAGGCCTTGTTTAGTCCGGGGGTTGCAGGGGCACAAAGACCGCAACCGGTATGGGGAGCCGCATCCTTCCAGGACAGGAGCCCGGGATTGCGCCGCGGGCGAGCGAGCACCCGGGTCCTGACGCGGGGGTGGGGACGGCCACCGTCCGGCGCCATTTCGCGGCGGCCTCGGTGTCGGTCGGCCAGGCCCGGCGGTTCCTCCTCGAGCAGCTGCCGGCGTCCTTGGGCGACCGGGCCGACTCGCTGGTGCTAATGATCTCGGAGCTGGCGACGAACGCCGTCCAGCACGCGTCCACCTCCTTCGACGTCTGCGTGCGCGTCGCGGCCGACGGATCACGGGTGCGCGTGGAGGTGAGCGACGGGGCGGCGGGCTATCCCGTACCCCAGGAGCCGGTCATCGATGGACCGCACGGGCGCGGCCTGCACATCGTGCAGACGCTCGCCGACGCCTGGGGTATCGAGATGCAAAGCGCGCGCGCCGGCAAGACGGTGTGGTTCTCCTGCACCGCGGCGGAGTGCGCTGAACGAGAAGAGGCCGAGCGGGTGGACCCCGTCCCCGGCACCACCTGGCCGCCCCGGGGCGTGCGCGGGCTGCTCGACGGGCTGGGCGACGCCGTCGTCGCCACGCACGAGGACGGTCAGATCCGTTACGCCAATGCCGCGGCCGAGGAACTGCTGGGTTGGCCCGAGGGATCGCTGCTCGGCCGCTCCGCGCTCGACCTCGTCCCCGAGACGCTCGCCGACCACTTCCGCGAGGGCTTCGGGAGCTTCATCGAGACGGAGGCCCAGGAGTTCGTCGGTGTTCGGCTGCCCGCGGTCATCAGGCGGGCCGACGGGTCGGAGATCGACAGCGAACTCGTCATCAGCGTCTTCGACCACCCCTTGACCGGACGGGTCGTCGTCGGCATCTTCCGGCCCCGCGACGACCGGAAGCTCCAGCGCTGGTCCCAGTTGACGAGTGAGCTGCTCGAGATCCTGGCCGACGCCCCGATCGACGACCCGCCGGCGGAGCGCCTGCTCTCGACCCTGGGCCGACGCCTCGACTGGGACGTCACGACGCTGTGGGCCCTGTCGGCCAGCCACGAGCTCGTCTGCCGGCACGTCTGGACGCGCACGCCGACGATCGCGCCTGCCTTCACCCAGGAGAAGGCGACGGACGCGAAGAGCGGGAGTGAGGGACTCCCCCGCTGGGTGATCGAGCACGGCGAGCCCCTGTGGGTGCCCGACCTCGTGGGCGACCGGCGCTTCGTCACCGACGCGCTGGTGCGGGACGGGCTCAAGAGCGCCTACGCCTTCCCGGTGCGCTACCGGGGCGCGTGCGTCGGCATCGTCAAGATGCTGAGCCGCCGCCCGCGCGAGCGCGATCCGTCGGTCGTGGAGCTGATGGACGCCGTCGGCGACCATCTCGGCGAGCTGCTCCACGCGTCGGCCCAGGCGACCGAGCGCGAGCGCCTCGTCGAGGAGCTGCTCGAGGCGCGCCGGCGCAACGAGTTCCTCCTCCTGGCGACGCAGGTGCTCTCCGACGTCGTCGACTACCGCAACATGGTCGAGCGTCTGGCGCAGGTCTCGGTGCCGGTCATGGCGGACCTCTGTCTCATCGACATCTTGGACGAGGACGGGCGGATAAGCCGGATGGCCGCGTGGCACGCCGACCCGGCCAAGCGCTCCCTCACCGCGGAGCTCCGCACCTCCTACCCACCCGATTACGAAGCCGGCGTGCACCCCAGCATCAAGGTCATGCGCAGCGGGACCTCGATGTGGAGCGCCACCATGGACGACGACTTCCTGCGGTCCACCAGCCGCGACCGCCGCCACTTCGACATCCTGAAGGCGCTCGAGTTCACCTCCTACATGACGGTGCCGCTGCGCCTGCGCAACGAGCAGGTCCTGGGCACGGTGACCCTCGTCTCGGCCGGTTCGGGCCGCCGCTTCTCCGAGAAGGACCTCGGCCTGGCCGAGCAGCTGGCCTCCCAGGTGAGCTCGGTGGTCATCCGGGCACGGGCCTACGACCGCGAGCGGCGGATCTCGCACGAGCTCCAGCGCAACCTTCTCCCCGACGCCATCCCCTCGATCGAGAACTGGGACGTGGCGGCGCGCTACCTGCCGGCGGCGGTCGGCGTGGAGGTCGGGGGCGACTGGTACGACGTCGTGCCGATCGGTGACGGCCTCGTCGCACTGATCGTGGGCGACGTCGAAGGACACGACCTCGAGGCGGCCAAGCTCATGAGCCGGATGCGCCACACCCTCGGCCTGCTCATCCTGGAGGAGCGGTTGCCGGGCAAGGCGCTCGAGCGTCTCAACCGCGTCTCGCTCACGGGGGTGAGCCACCGGCTGGCGACCGCACTCGTCGGCGTGCTCGACACCCGTACCGGCACGGTGCACTTCGCTTCGGCCGGGCACCCGTCGCCGGTGCGGATCGCCGGCGGTCAGGCCTTCGAGCTCCCGGTGCCGCCCGGGCCGCCGCTCGGGGTGCAGCCCTGCCAGTACAAGGACCACGAGTTCCTGCTGGAGGACGGCTGTCTGGTGATGTTCACCGACGGCTTGGTCGAACGGCGGGGCGCGCACCTCGACGAGCGCCTCGCGCTGCTCGAACGGTCGCTGTGCGCGTCCCCCGGCGGCGATGCGAGCCGCGTGGCCGACTTCGTCATCGACGCCATGACGGCCGACGAACGGAGCCTGGACGATGTCGTCGTGCTCGCGGCACGCCGGGAGGTTCCTGGCGGCGGGGCGGGCTGAGCGGCCGGGCGACGCACGCTCCCCTCCGCCGGCACTCCCTAGTGTGACGGCATGACCACCGAGGCCGCCCTGGCACCGCTCGTCGGGGCCCACGTCCCGGTGCCCTGCCTCGACGGCGTGGAACGTCCCTACCGCGACCTCGACTGTGCCGCCTCGACCCCGGCCCTCGTCGTGGTGGCCGAACAGGTCGACGCCTTCGTGCCCTGGTACTCCAGCGTCCACCGGGGCGCGGGCTACAAGTCGCGCCGGGCCACCGCGGCGTACGAGGAGGCGCGCGCCAGCGCGCACCGCTTCGCCCGCCGGCCGAGCGGTGGCGACGACGTCGTGCTGCTGGTGCGCAACACCACCGAGGCGATCAACCACCTGGCCTACCGCCTCCGGCTCGGCACCCGACGACGTCGTGGTGACCACCGTGGTGGAGCACCACGCCAACCTGTTGCCCTGGGCCCGGGTGGCCACCCGGCGCTGGGTGGAGTGTGGCCGCGACGGAACCTTCGGGACCGACGACGTCGTCGCGGTGCTCGACGAGGGCCGCCGACCGGCGTTGCTGGCGCTGACCGGCGCCTCCAACGTGACGGGCTGGCTGCCGCCGGTGGAGGAGATCTGCGCGGCGGCGCGCGAGCGGGGCGTCCCGGTACTGCTCGACGCCGCGCAGCTGGCGCCGCACCGGCCGCTCCCCGAGGGGCCCGACTTCGTGGCCTTCAGCGGTCACAAGCTCTACGCGCCCTACGGGGCCGGCGCGCTGATCGGGCCGCGCCGCGCCTTCGAGACGGGCGACCCGTTCCTGGCGGGGGGCGGCGCGGTCGACCTGGTCGATCTCGACGAGGTCATCTGGACCGAGCCGCCCGAACGCGAGGAGGCCGGCTCGCCCAACGTGATCGGCACGGTGGCCTTCGGGGCCGCCATGGAGGAATTGGAGCGGATCGGCTGGGCGACGATCCGCGCCCACGAGTCGGTCCTCTCCTCCCGCCTGTACGACGGGCTCCGGGGCATCGACGGTGTCAGCGTGCTCGGGCCACGCGCCGCGGCCGGGGAGCCAGACGAGGCCGACGGCCTCGCCGTGGCCACCTTCACGGTGGCGGGGATGCACCACACGCTGGTGGCGGCCCGGCTCAGCGCCGAGTTCGGGATCGGCGTCCGGCACGGCTGCTTCTGCGCCCACCCGTACCTGATCCGCCTGCTCGGCGTCGGCCAAGAGGGCGTGGCCCGGGCCCGCGCCGCGGTGCAACGGGGCGACCGCAGCGCGATCCCCGGTGCCGTCCGCGCCAGCTGCGGGCTCGGTACGACGAGCGAGGACGTCGACGCCCTGCTCGACGCGCTCCGTGCGCTGGGCGGCGGCCTCCCCGCGCCGGTGCGCTACGTGCAGGACGGCGTGACGGGGGACTTCTGGCCGGAGAGCGACGCCGGCGGGTGGGGCGAGGCGGACCGGCCGGCCGGGGCGGCGTGCGCGCGCGGGTGACCCGGCCGACGAGGACGGGGCGCTGGGCGGTGCTCCTCGCGCTCGGCGGCCGTGGTCCCCGCGCTCACGGCGTGCTCGACGCCGGCCGGCAGCGCGCCCTCGCACGACGTCGCCTGGGTGGCCACCGGCGCGTCGGTGACGCTGCCGGGCATGGCCGTCACCCCGGTCACGCTCGACCGCCGCCACGTGGGGACGAAGGTCCTCGTGGGCAGCCTGCCCTCCGCGCTGGCCTACACGCCCCATGATGGCGGCCTCCTGGTGGTCACCCAGGGCGACGACACGCTGCACGAGATCGACCCCGCGACCCACGATGTGGTGCACCAGGTCGGCGTCGGCGTGGAGCCCGACGCGGTGGCCGTCGCGCCGGGTGGCACCGGTGGCAAGGGGATCGCGCTCGTCGCGAACCTCGACTCGGACACCGTGACCCCGGTCGACCTCGGGACCTGGCGGGCGGGCCGGCCGATCCGGGTCGGGCACGAGCCGGTCGCGATCGCGGTGTTCGCGCTGCCGACCGGCGCGGCAACCGGATTCGTGGCCGACTACGGCAGCAACACGGTCACGCCGATCGACGTGGCCACGCTGCAGGCCGGCACGGCCATACCCGTCGGACCCGGGCCGCAGACGATCGCGGTGGCGGGGGGCGAGGTGCTGGTGGGCAACTTCGGGAACCACACGCTCGTGCCCATCGACGCCCTGACGCAGAAGCCGGGCGCCGGCACCCTCCTTCCGTTGAACCCGACCGGCATCGCGGTGGCGCCTTCGGGGGCCACCGTCTACGTGTGCGGCGGCGCCGGCGTCATGACGGTGGGCGCAGCGGGCCTGGCGGCCACCCCGCCGGTGACCCTCCCCGACGTCGCCCAGGGGATCGCCCTGAGCACGGACGGGACAACGGCGTGGATCACCCTGGAGGCGGGATCGCTCGTCCCGGTCACGCTGGCCACCGGCACGGTGGGCAAGCCCATCCACCTGGGCGGGCATCCCTCGGCCATCGTCATCGGCGCGGGGTCGCGCGCTCTGCCGTCCTCGGGCCATCGCACGATCGCGCCAGGCGGCCGCTCACACGCTGTAGACGGCGCGAGCCCGGAAGCGCAGCGGGCGCTCCGTGAGCTCCTCCATGTAGTGGGCGGCCCAGCCCGCCACACGGGCCACGGCGAAGAGGGTGCGCCCGGTGTCGGGCGGCATCCCGGTGCCCCAACTCGAGCGCGGCCAGGGCGAGGTCGCAGTTGGCCATCGGCACCTCGTGCGCCGCCGCCAGCGCCAGCACCTCGTGCACGAGCGCCCGGCGCTCCTCGCTGAGCAGGGGCTCGGCCAGCGCGAGCAGTGCGTCGAAACGCCGATCGCCGCGCTTGTATACCGCATGGCCGAATCCCGGCAGTCTCCCGCTCTCGCGCAGCACGTCGTTGAGAGCCCGGGCGGCGCCGTCGCGCTCGGCCACCACCAGCAGCTCGTAGGCCTGCTGGCTCGCGCCACCGTGCAACGGGCCGGCGAGTGTGGCCAGACCGGCCAGCAACGCATCGTAGGGATCGGCGCGCACCGACGCGGCGACCCGGACCGCCACCGTCGAGGTGGCGAGCTCGTGGTCGGCCAGGAGCACGAGGGCGGCGTTGACGGCGGCGGCGGGCACGTCCCCGCCCGAGGGGGTCAGGCGCGCGGTGAGGCGGGCGGCGATGGACGCGTCCGGGGTCTCGTCGGGAGGAGGCGGCCCGACGGCGTCGGTCAACGCGGCGGTGGTACGGCGGGCCGCCCGAGCCACGGCGGCGGGCCGCAGGTCGGAGCGCAGCGGGTCGGTGGCCCCGCAGAGCACGAGAGCCCAGCGCAGACGGTCGAGCGTTTGGGTAAGAGGGCACGGGCCGAGGTCCGGCGCCGACCACTCGCCGCCACCCTCCGATTGCCACAGCAGCTCCGCCACCTGCTCGAAGCTCGAGCCGGAGGCCAGCTCGGTGGCGAGGCGGCCGCGGTAGACGGGCCCGAGGTCCTGGTCGAGCTGGGTCACCCCGGTGGTGATGGTGGCCAGGCGCGTCGCGGTCTGGCGCCCGCCGCGGCTGCGTGCCGCCAGCCCCTCGATGTCGGCCAAGTCGAAGAGGCTGCCGCGGCGGGTCGGGTCACGATGGGACTCGAGCAGGCCCCGGCTCACGTAGGCGTAGAGGGTCGGCACCTTCACCGAGAGACGGCGGGCCGCCTCCTCGGTCGTGAGCATCCGGTCCACCCGGGTAGGTTATATTGACTTGATCAACGTTTACAAACGCACGTCGGCGGCGGCATAGTGGGTCGTATGGAAACCATCGTGCGTGATCTGATGACTTCGCCCGCCGTGACCTGCGCGGCGGACGTGACCCTGGCCGAGGCGGCCGGGATGATGCAGCAGGCGGACACCGGATCCGTCGTGGTGATCGAGCACGGCAAGGTCGTCGGCATCCTGACCGAGCGCGACCTGCTGCGGGCCGCTGTCGGGGCGGGCGACCCGCGACGCGAGCAGGTCCGGCTCTGGATGACGGCCCGGCCGGATGTGCTCGGCCCCGACGAGCGGGTGGACGCGGCCTGGGGCAGCCTCACGTCGCACCACTACCGCCACCTGCCCGTCGTGGAGGGCGACACGTGCGTCGGCGTCGTCTCGCTGCGCGATCTCATGGGTGTCGCCCGCATCCGGCCCGCCGGCGAGACGAGCGGCGACGTGCCACCCGGGCTCGAAGGCGTGGTGGTGGCCGAGACCACCATCGGCGACGTGCGGGGCAAGGAGGGCTTCTTCCACTACCGCCAGTACTCGGCAGTCGACCTGGCCGAGCGTCGCTCGCTCGAGGACGTATGGCATCTGCTCTTCCGGGGGGAGCTGCCCGACGCAGCGGCGTCGGCTGCCTTTGCCGACGCCGTGCACCAGCGGCGCACGCTGCCGCCCGGGTTGCGCACCCTGTTGCCGGCACTGGCGCGGCGGGGGGCGCCACTGGACGTGCTGCGCACCGCCGTCTCCCTGCTCGGCGCGGAGCTCGGGTGGCGGCCGACACACGACATCGACGCGGACGATCTCTACGACCAGGCGCTCCGGCTCTGCGCCGTCGTCCCGACGATCTTGGCGGCGGCCCACCGTCTGCGCGAGGGGAGGAACCGGTGGAGCCCCGCCCGGACCTCGGGTTCGCGGCCAACTACCTCTTCATGCTCACGGGAGAGGCGCCCTCCCCCGCCCACGCGCGGGCCATCGAGCAGTACATGATCCTGACCATCGACCACGGTTTCAACGCGTCGACCTTCACCGCGCGCGTCGTCACCTCGACGGGAGCCGATCTCGGCGCGGCGATCGTGGCGGCGATCGGCGCGCTGTCCGGACCGCTGCATGGTGGCGCACCGAGCCGGGCCCTCGACATGCTCGACGCCATCGGCACACCCGACCGCGCCGAGGCGTACATCCGCCAGGCGGTCGAATCGGGCGAGCGCATCATGGGCTTCGGCCACCGGGTCTACAAGACGGACGACCCCCGTTCGCTGCTGCTGCGCTCAGTCACCGAACGTCTGGGCGGCCCCCTGGTGGAGTTCTCGCAATCGGTGGAGCGGACGACCGTCGACGTGCTGGCCGAGCTCAAGCCGGGCCGCCAGCTCTACACCAACGTCGAGTTCTACGCCGGCGTCGTCATGCACACCTGCGGCATCCCGCGTGAGATGTTCACGCCGACCTTCGCGGCGGGGCGCACCATCGGCTGGAGCACCCACGTCATGGAGCAGGCCTCGCACAACCGCCTCATCCGGCCTGCCGCACGCTACGTCGGCCCACCACCGCCGCAGCCGGTGCCCGCCGCCGCCACCTGATCCGGCCTGCAGCGCCGCGCCCCGCTCGGGCTAGCCGTCGTAGAGCAGGACGCCGCGGATGTTCTTCCCGTCGCGCATGTCCTGATAGCCCTGGTTGATGTCGCCGAGCTTGTAGGTGTTCGTGATCATCGCGTCCAGGTCGAGCTGCCCGTCCCGGTAGAGCTTGAGCAGCTTCGGGATGTCCGAATGGATGTTGGCCGACCCGAAGATGCTCCCCACGATCTGCTTCTCCAGGATCGTCAGGTACATGAGGCTCATGGTCACGTCCATCTCGCCCATCGGATGGATGTTGGTGACGACCACGCGTCCCCGCTTGGCCGTGAGGCCCAGGATCGAGTCCATCATGGAGCCCTGGCCGATCCCCATGGCGCAGATCACCTTGTCGCACATGCGTCCCCAGGTCTCGCGTTGGATCAGTTCGAACGCCTCGTCCACCGAGGGAGCGGTGTGGGTGGCGCCGAACGACGGTGCCAGGGTGCGCTTGAGCTCGACGGGGTCGATGGCGAAGATCATCTCCGCGCCCGCCAGCCGCGCGCCCTGGACGGCCGAGGCACCGATGCCACCGATGCCGATCACGGCGACGTAGTCGCCGGGCCGGACATCCGCTGCGTACACGGCGGACCCCCAGCCCGTGGTGACGCCGCAGCCCACCAGGCACGCCTTGTCCAACGGGATGTCGTCGAGGATCTTCACGCACGAAGCCTGGTTCACCACGGTGTAGGGGGCGAACGTGCCGAGGCACACCATGGTCGAGACGTCGTGGCCGCGCGCGTGATGCCGGATGGTCCCGTCCATCTGCCGGCCCGCCATGAGCACCGCCCCGACGTCACAGAGGTTGGAATGGCCCGTCGCACAGGACGGGCACTTGCCGCAGGCCGGGACGAACCCCAGCACGACGTGGTCCCCCGGCTGGAGCGCCGTCACACCGGGGCCGACCTCCTCGACGACGCCCGCACCCTCGTGGCCGCCGATGACCGGGAGCGGGACGGGCATGTCGCCGGTGACCAGGTGCTCGTCGGAGTGGCACATCCCCGACGCCGCCAGGCGGATGAGGACCTCCCCGTCCTTGGGCGGGTCGAGCTCGATGGGCTCGACGCTCCAGTCGTCATGACGCTGCCACAGGACGGCGGCTTCGGTCTGCACGGTGCCTCCCAGGGGTGCTGCGCGGCGGGCGCGCCGACCACGCTACCGGGCGCGGCACCGTGAGCCGGTGGTCCGGCTCGTCCCTGGTGGCGAGCCCGGATACCGCGCGGCGGTGTCCCATTCGCCCGCGCTGCGGCGCGTAGGCTCGCGCCAGGCGCGCGAAAGGGGGATTCGGATGGCGGACCGACAGGCCCGGGCTGCCCTGACGGGGCTCATCGTCGCCGTCACGATGTGCCTCACCTGCCCCCTCGCGCTCGAGCGCGCACGCGTTCGCGGCACCGTCCGAGTCCGGCCGCCACCTCACCCTGCAGGGCAACGGCGTGGGCGCCGTGCGACTCGGGACGCCCGAGGCCGCCGCCATACGGGAGTTGACGACGCAGCTGGGTCCCCCGTCTGGGCATCCGGTCGCCGGTTGCCTGGGGACGTACGCCGACGTCGCCTGGCACGACCTGATCGCGCAATTCAAGGATGGCCGATTCAGCGGCTACCGGTACTGGGTCGAGCAACCGGGTCGGCCGATCAACCCGAAGCTGACGACGGGCAAGGGTGTCACGATCGGGACCACGTTCGGACAGCTCCGCCGGGCCTACCGGCTCACGCAGTCGGGCACCTTCTTCTGGACCGCGGACGGCATGACGTTCGGGCTCGCCGGCGACACCTACCCGTCTCCGGCCGGTGCCCCGGTCTACGAGGTGACGGTCACGGCCTGTCCGGCCGCACTCTGAGCGCGGCACGAGGACCAGGCGAGAGCCGGCGCCGGGGCGCCGCACCAGACCTGCTCGCCGCGCCTACGATGCCCACGCTCTGGGACGGGGGGTCGTCGCCGGGGAGGCCGAAGCGAAGGGAGCGCCGCCTTGCCACATCACCCGAGGAAGGGTCTACCGGGGCGCCGCGCCGCCGTCGGTGCGCTGGCCGCACTGGGAAGCGTGACCGCGCTGCTCGCTACGGTGCCCGCCGCGGCGTCGGACGACGTGACCACCTACACAGCGGCCGCCAGGTTCACCGGTCCGATCACGACGGGCCACGTGATCGAACCCGAGACGGCGCTCCCGACCAACCTGGCCGCCCACGGCTACGTCGAGCAGGAATTCTTCGCCGGCGGCACGGCGCACGCCTTCACCGCCACGTCGACGCCGTCCGACGGCAAGTGGACCATTGCGCCCACCACCGCCGCCTCCTACGAGACCCGGGTCCTGGTGCGCCGGCCTTCGAATGCGGGGAAGTTCAGCGGGACGGTGGTGGTCGAGTGGATGAACGAGTCCGAGGGCGAGTCCGCTCCCGACTGGGACTATCTGAATCCCGAGCTGATGGACGCGGGCGACGCCTACGTCGCCGTGTCCGCCCAGGCGCTCGGCGTCGAGGGCGGAACGCCAATCCTCGGCTCGGTCACCTCGGGCGTCGGCCATGGACTCGTCCAGCAGGAGCCGGCGCGCTACGGCTCGCTGCACCACCCCGGCGATCAGTACGCCCTCGACATCTTCGACCAGATCGGGCTCGGGCTGCGAGAAAAGGGGTCGGACGTGCTGGGTCCGTTGCAGCCCCGCCACGTCGTGGCGACCGGCGAGTCGCAGTCGGCTTTCTACCTCACCACGTTCGCCGACACGCTCGAGCCGCTGAGCCACACCTTCGACGGGATCTTCATCCACAGCCGGGGCGGCAGCGGCGCGCCGCTGAACGGACGCTCCATCACGTCAACGGGGGCACCGGCGACTCTGCGGATCCGGACGGACCTGCACGTGCCGGTGTTCATGTTCGAGACGCAGACAGACCTGATCCAGCTCGGCTACGCGCCCGCGCAACAGCCCAACACGGCAGCGCATCCGCACCTGGGAGGTTGCCGGCACCTCGCACGCCGACGCGTATCTCCTCGGGCCGGCCTCAAGCGTTCTCGGCTGCACGAGCCCGATCAACACCGGGCCGCAGCACGTGGTGGTGCAGGCCGCCTTCGCCGCCTTCGCACGCTGGGTCGCCGACGGGAGGCCCCCGCCGTCGCCCGCGCCTTTCCACCTGCAATCCCAGCAACCCGCGAAGTTGGCGCTCGACGCGCACGGCAACGTGATCGGCGGGGTGCGCACCCCCGCGGTCGACGTGCCGGTCTCGACGCTCAGCGGCGCTGCGCCGGCCGGCACCACGGTGATCTGCTCGCTCTTCGGCTCGACCACACCGTTCAGCTCGCAGATGCTGGCCAGCCTCTACGGCACCAAGGCCCATTTCCTGTCCAAGTACACGGCGGACCTGAACCACGCCATCACAGCGGGCTACCTGTTGCCGACGGAACGATCCTCGCTGCTGGCGCAGGCCGAGGCCGTCCAGTTCCCGTCGTCCTGATCCTGGGTCGGCCCATGCCCGGGGGGCCGCGCCGGTGGGCTCACTCCGCGGTCACCAGCGTGGAGCGTGCTCCGTCCTCGTCCCGGCAGGCACGGCGAGGTCCCGCCCTTCGATCTCGAGGTCAGGGAGCATCCTTCCCAGCCACCGGGGCAGCCACCACGCCGACTTGCCATAGACGTACATGGTGGCGGGGACGACGGTCATGCGAATGACGAAGGCGTCGATCAACACGCCCAGGGCCAACGCGAAGCCGAGCGACTTCGTGGTCGGGTCCGGCGAAGAGATGAAGCTCGCGAACACCGAGATCATGATGATCGCCGCCGAGACCACCACCTTGGCGCTGCCGGTGTACCCGTCGGTCACGGCGGTGGTCGCGTCCTTGCGCAGCGATTCCTCGCGCATCCGCGACTCCAAGAAGACCTCGTAGTCCATCGCCAACCCGAAGAGGATGCCGAGGAGGATGATGGGCAGGAAGCTGAGCACGGGCCCGGGTCTGGCGATGCCGAACACGCCGTCCAGATGTCCCTCTTGGAAGACGAAGGTCACCGCACCGAGCGCAGCCAGGACGCTCAGGACGTAGCCGATCACCGCGGTGAGGGGGACCAGGATCGAACGGAAGACGAGGATGAGGAGAACCAGGCAGAGCAGGATGATGATCGCCAGGTAGGCCGGGAGGGCCGAGGAGAGCTTGGCCGAGATGTCGACGTTGAGTGCGGTCTGACCGGTGACGTAGGTGTCCAGGCCGTACTTCGTCTTCCCCTGGGCCACGGTAGTGCGGATGCTGTCGATCAAACGCGTCGTCGCCGGGTCGTTCGGTCCGGTCTTCGGTATGACCTCGACGAGAAGGACGTTCCCGGCCGGATTCGGTATGGGCGGTCCGATCGACGCCACATCGGGAGGTTGGTGCGCCTTCTGCTCCGAGTAGAACGACGTGAAGGCCGCCTTCTGCGTGGGCGTGATCCCGCCAGGGGCGTAGACCACCACGAGCAGCGGACCGTTGGCGCCAGGCCCGAAGCCCTCCGAGATGAGGTCATAGGCGCGTCGCGTGGTCTGGCTCGTGGGCTGCGAGCCCGCGTCCGGCAGGCCCAGGCGCATGTGGAGGAACGGCGTCGCCACCACCAGGAGCACGATGATCCCGGCGAGGACCACCAGGATCGGGGCACGCCCGAGCGTGGTGACGTACCTCCACGACCACGGCTCGTACCCCGGTGCCGACGTCTTCTCGACCTTGTGCCGAGCCCATTGGCTCGAGAGCAAGCGCGTCCCCGCGAACCCGAGCAACGCGGGGACGAGCGTGATGGCGGCCACCACCGCCACCACGACGGCGCCGGCCGCCGCCAGCCCCATCACGGTCAGGAACGGGATGTTGACCACGCTGAGGGCGGCCAGCGCGATGAGCACCGTCGTGCCGGCGAAGCACACGGCCGAGCCCGAGGTGGCGACGGCTCGACCGACCGACTCGCCGACCTCCGCACCATCGGCGAGCTGTTGGCGGTGGCGGTTGAGGACGAACAGCGAATAGTCGATCCCGACGGCGAGGCCGATCATCGTGGCGAGGATCGATGTCGTGCTCGACTGGCTGACCACCGCCGTGAGCGCTAAGAGCGCCAGGTTGGTGAACGCCACCCCCGCGAGGGCGGAGAACAACGGCAGGATCCCTGCGATGACCGACCCGAAGCCGATCAACAACACGAGGAACGCAATGAGAAGGCCGACCACCTCGGTGTCACTCGTGGTGTTGGCCTGCGCGACCTGCCCACCAAAGTCGACGGTGATTCCCGCCGCCTTGGCCGGACCACCCGAAGCGAGCAGTGCCGTCTGAGCGCGCGAGGTCACGTTGGCGACCGGTACCGGATAGGCGACGATGGCGTACGCGATGCGCCCGTTCTTCGAGACCGTGCCCTCTCCGTAGGGATCAGTCACACCGACGACCTGGGGGAGCTTGCGCAACTCGGCCAGCGTGGCCTCGACGGCTTGGCGCTCCGTCGCATCCGTGAGCGATCTCGGGGCGGGGACGGAGAACACGACCTGGGCCTGGGCCCCCCCGGTACCGGGGAACTTCTCGTTCAACAGATCGAGCGCCTGCTGCGACTGGGTCCCGGGAATGCTGAACGAGTTGGTGGTGGGCTGCTTCACGTTGAGCGCCACGACGGCGAGCAGCGCGATGGCGGTCAGCCACACGGCCAGGACGAGCCGGCGGTGCCGGGAGCACCAGCTCCCGATCGCAAACAGCCCCGAACTCATGCGTCCTCCTCCCTCCGATCGAGGTCGGCCACCGAACCGACCAGATCAGAAGCGCGCCGATTGGACTCTCCGCCGCTCAGTGTGCCCTGGGACCGCACGGCGTCCGGGGATTCCCCGGTCAACACGGTCCATGGGCCGAACACCTCGGGTCACCCTCGGCTCGAAAGGCACCGTGCGCACCGTCGCCCTCCTCGGGCACGCAGCTTTCAGGGGATCTCGCCACGGGAATGCCCCTTGCGAGGAGGATTCGTACGACTCAAGATATTCCCATTCGAAATGAGGCGTGTCCCCCACGGGGGCCAACCGGCCTCTGTGACGGCTTGGCCGCGTGCCATCGAGGCGTCAAGAAAGGAGAGTCGTCATGGCGGCGTCCGTCGGTTACCTGTCATCGACAGCAACGACCCAGCCTCGCTGGCTACCTTCTGGTGCGCGCTGCTCGGTGTCGACGTCGACACGTCCATCGGCGAGGGCGAGTTCCTCGTGCTGTCACCCACCGCCGGCGACCTCACAGTCGGGTTCCAGCGAGTGGCCGATCCCGAGGGCAACGAATTCGACATCGACCTCGTGCCCGCAGACGTCTGAGCGGCAGACTCTTCGGCGGGTGGCGACGGTCCCGGCCCTCTTCGAGACCGAACGTCGCTTCCGTTCCGCTTATGGGGCCGGACTGGGGGAATGCCCGGCGGCGACCGGCCAGTCGGAATCCCCGGTGCGACCCCGTGTCAACGGCGCGACAATCCACTCGAACGACACTCCCGGGAGACCCCTATGACCACGACCGAGAGGCACAGCACTGAGGCCGGTGGGACGGCGGGCAGCCGGGGCGTCGATCTGAAGCTCGAGGTGGTGGTCATACCCGTCTCGGATGCCGACCGTTCGAAGGAGTTCTACGCGGGCCTCGGATGGAGGCTCGATGCCGACTTCTCTTTCGACAACGGGTTTCGCGTCGTCCAGTTCACACCCCCCGGTTCGTTGTGCTCGATCCAATTCGGCACCAAGATCACGGCGGCGGCGCCCGGTTCGGCTCATGGCCTGTACCTGATCGTTCCCGACATCGAGGCGGGGCGCGAGGAGCTCCGTGATCGAGGTGCCAAGGTCAGCGAGGTCTTCCACACGGGCGCGCCGGGTGTCCAGCTCCGGCCCGACGACGTGAGCGGTCGCGTGAACGGTCCCGATCCGGATCACAAGAGCTACAGCTCCTTTGCGACATTCGAAGATCCGGACGGGAACAGCTGGTTGCTGCAGGAGGTCACCGATCGCTTGCCCGGACGGGTCGACCCGTCCGTCACGTCGTTCAGCTCCGCCAGCGACTTGGCAAGCGCGTTGCGACGTGCAGCGGCAGCGCACGGCGAGCACGAGAAGCGCATCGGCAAGGCCGACCCGGATTGGCCCGACTGGTACGCCGCGTTCATGGTGACCGAAGAAGCCGGCACGGAGTTGCCCTCATGAGCGACTACGACGCCATCGTGCTCGGCGGAGGGGCGCCGGGCGAGCACTGCGCGGCGGCACTCGCCGCACGTGGGCAACGGGTCGCGCTCGTCGAGCGAGAACTGGTCGGAGGCGAGTGCTCCTACTGGGCCTGCATCCCCTCGAAGTCGCTGCTCCGTCCGGGCGAGGCCGTACAAGGGGCACGGAATGTGGGCGCGCACGCCGAGGTCGACGTCCAGGCTGCGCTGGCCTGGCGGGACTACATGGTGTCCAACTACTCCGACGTCGGCCAAGAGCGCTGGCTGGCGGACCGCGGCATCGATCTCCTCCGCGGCAACGGCCGACTGGCCGGAGTCGGCGTGGTCGAGGTCCTCGGCGTCCCACACACTGCGGAGAACGTCGTCGTGGCAACGGGCGCAGACCCGATCGTGCCACCGGTCCCCGGTCTGCGCGAGCTCGACGGCGTCTGGGGCACCCGGGAAGCCACGAGCATGAAAGAGGTCCCACGTCGCCTGCTCGTGCTGGGCGGTGGGTCGGCGGGCGTGGAGCTCGCGCAGGTCGTGCGGCGCCTCGGCGGCGAGTCAGTGATCGTCGAAGGCGCCGACCGCCTGATCCCCCGCGAGCCCTCGCCGCTGGGCGAGGCGCTCGGTGAGGTGCTGCGCCGGGACGGTATCGAGCTCGTGCTCAACCGGCGCGCCTCAGCGGCGCGCCGGGACGGGGACGAGTACGTCCTGGAATTCGAGGACCAGGCGGAGGTGCGGGGTGACCGGCTCCTCGTGGCGACGGGTCGGCGCCCGCGTGTCGAAGGGATCGGCCTCGAAACGGTCGGGGTCGTCGTGGACCCCAAAGGCATTCCAGTGGACGAGCATCTGCGTGCCGGCGAGCGACTCTGGGCGATCGGCGATGTCAACGGCATCTGGCCACTGACGCACGTAGGCGAGTACGAGGGCGACGTCGTGGCGGCAAACATCGCCGGCGACCCTCGTCCGGCCAACTACGAAGCCGTCCCACGGATCACCTACACCGATCCGCAGGCGGCGGCCGTGGGAGTCGGCGAGGCCGAGTTCAGCGCCACGGCGCCAGTGTCGGAGGTGCCGAAGACGGCGACGTACACGCACGCCTACGCCGAGGCCAACGGGTTCCTCACCCTGCTCAGCGACGGCGAACGGCTCATCGGCGCCTATGCACTCGGGCCGGAGGCCGGGGAGTGGATGCAGCAAGCGACACTCGCGATACGGGCGCACGTCCCGCTCACCGTCTTGAGCGACACGATCCAGCCTTTCCCCAGCTTCTCGGGGATCTACGACGCGGCGCTGAAGACGCTCAGCATGGTGGTGGCGGATATGCCGCTACCGACGAGACCGATGGACCCGCAAATGTCGGGTCATTGACGATGACGTGTGTGCGAGGGTGACCGGTATCGAGCCCCGTGACCGGGCGAGAGCTCTCGTACGTGACCCCCCGCCGGAGGGAAGGTGACGACCACCTCGGGTCCCCCCTTGCGTCCACCTCAGCTGGACGGACAGACCCTCGTGGTAATCGGCGGCAGCGCAGGCATCGGTCTCGAGACGGCCCGACTCGCTCGAACCGAGGGTGCCGAGGTCGTCCTCAGCGGACGCGATCCCGATCGCCTCACCCGAGCGGCCCACGAGATCGGTGCCCGGTCCAACGCCGCGTTCGACGCCAACGACACCGCCTCGCTCGCGAGCTTCTTCCGGGAGCTCCCGGGACCCATCGACCACGTGATGGTGACGGCGGGCGGACCGCACTACGGCCCCCTGCTCGAGATGAGCTCGGCGGACCTCCGAGAGGCGCTCAGCGGCCACGTCGTGCTCGCGCTGGAGGTGGCGCGCCACGCCGTCGGGAAGATGCAGCCCGGCGGAACGCTCCTGTTCATGGGCGGCACCGGAGGCCGCCGCATCGGTCGGGGCCTCGGGATCGCCTCGGCCGCCACTGCGGCGCTCCCGCCGTTCGCGGCAGCGCTCGCCCTGGAGGTCGCCCCGGTACGCGTCAACCTCATCGCGCCCGGCTTCGTCGACACCCCGCTCTCCGCGTCATTGTTGGGAGATCAACTTGACGCACGGCGTACTGAGCTCCGGGAGACGCTGCCGATCGGGCGCGTGGTGGAACCGGCTGACGTCGCTGCACTCGCCGTGCACATCATGACCAACACCGCGCTCACCGGCGCCACCTACGACATCGACGGTGGGCAGCAGTTCGTCTAAGGGTCGGGGCGACCATCCACCTCCGTCTCGTTCTCGACGCCCGGTTCTGCACGTCATCAGCGAATCAGCGAACGTGTGTCGTTCGAACTCGTCCGTGCCAATCGTGAGTACCCGGGCTCCAGAATTATCGACAAGACACCGACTCGGCGCTTCCAGGCTTCTCTGATCGCCCCCGGTTCATGACGAAGACGTCAATGAACACCTGCGCCCCGTAGAGGCACCATGGGAGCAGGGTTCACCGCCCGTTCTCAGCCGAACAGGATCTGCGCAAACTCGGTAACCGTGTCGGTTCGTGCCCAGTCGCGTTGAAGCTCACAGATCAGTTGGACCCAACTCACGGGTTGTGCTCCGGCCTGCCCGACCCGGTCAAGCGCTGCTCGGTGAGCCTCGACCGATGTGCCGCCTACGGCGTCCACCACGGGATAGACCTCGTAGCCTTCACGCATCGCGTCGAGTGTTGGGAAGGTGAGGCAGGCTTCGGTCCAGAGCGCCGTCATCACCAGCTTCTTGCGGCCAGTTGCCATGACCGTCCCGCGGAACTCGACATCCTCCCACGCGTTGATCGTCGTTCGGTCGAGCGCCTCTACATGGGGCAACACCGTTTCGAGCGCGGGGATTTTGGGTTGGTTCCGCCCGCTCGTCACGTTGACCGTCGACAAGACGATTGGCACTTCGTACAGCACAGCCGTCCTGGCGACTCGCACGATGTGGTCAACAAGCTCCGCACGATCCATCGAGCGGATCGAGTTGACCTGCGTCGGTTGGTAGTCGATGATCGCCAGCGCGCAGTTGGCGGGCGTCAGGAGGTGGTCCGTCAGTGCGTCGCGGATCTGCTCGCTCGTCATCGGTTCGTCCCCACGGCCATCGGATTCAATCAGGTGGCCTCTCTCCGTCAACAGAATTACGCGAGGAGCGTCCCTCGTGAATCCTCGCTTTGCCACGGGAGCCTGATCGACACCTCGCGCAGTGCCCCTGATTGCCGGGCTTGCGTCATTCGGCGGGCTGTCTCCGTGGTGTGGTCAGTGGTCACCGCCGCTAGCTGCTGAGGGCTGCCTGCAGCTCGCTGGCGATCTCGTCGACCGAGACATCAAGTGAGCGCTTCACGACTTTGGCTGCACCCGTGATCGCCTTGTCGACTGCCTTTTCAATCGTTGGCTCCCCGACCACGATCAGCCCCGCCTGGTCAGAACTCAGTTCCTGGGCCGCTTCTTTGAGCTCCTTGCGAGGAAGCTTTCCACCCCCGAAGGCCTCGGGGATGATCTGGATGCTCGGCCGATCCTTCCGCTGCGCGATGTGGGGTTTGCCGCTCTTCTTGTCGATCACGGCTGCGTCGTACTTTCCGATCAACTCGTCCTTGTGCAGCTTCTCGATCCCGTCGAGATCGGCCAAGGCGTCGGTGACGTTGGAGTAGAGAGTCAGATTCTGGTCATGTGACATGGATCCTCCTTCGGGTCTCGAGCTGCGTGAACCTCCTTCCAAGCATGGCGACTGGAAGGGCATCCGCAACCCAGAAATACGTGATTCCTCGCGCAGCACAGAGAGCTCAAATGACCGATCCGTACCACTTTCCCAAGATTCTCGAGGTGGCCCGATACGCCGGATCCGCGACCGGTAGCTCCGCACGGGCCGATGCTGCTGCCAGCCCGCACCAGCTCAGGGCAGTCCTGACGACGTGGGACTCCGTCGCGCAGATGTCACGGGGTTGGCCCGACTTTCGGCCAGGTCTGATGGCTGCGCATCTTGGACCTGGATGACCTCCTCGACGATGGCCCCGTGCGAGTCTGGACGTCGGGCGGGCGACCCAATCGTCTCAATACGGTCGTCCAAGACGACACTGTCATCACCGCCGCAATGTTTTGACCTGCGGCTGTCCGAAGTGTCCCGTTAGGGGTTTGGGGATGCTGCTCTGGTGCCATCCCAGGTCAGTCCCCGCAGGCGAAGCGCCGGTCTCAGCTGACTCCTTTGATCGCCCTCTCGATGAGGTCTTGTTACGGCTGAGCAACCTCACCGCTCAACTATGACGCAGGCAGCGGAGGAGTGGTTAGCCAAAGCGTGTCACGGACGAGCTATTCCCGCCTGCGCTCAAGAGCCACGTTACGGACGGGTAGCCGACGAGGTTGCTCCCCGCTCAGCTCGACACCACCGGCGGTCCTCCGGTTGGCACCACAATGATCGGCCGGTGCGTGTGGGAGAGATAGGCCACGTCTCCAGCATGGACGTGGAGCATGACCAGGAGCAACGCCATCATGGCCAGCACCCCGACGAGCAGCGCGGCGAGAAGCCAGACGTGGACTTCGAGCCTCCGATTCACTACGGAGTGACATACCCCGGTTGGCAGGACTAATGCCTAAAGCCCGCATGATTATTCGATAGAGCGTTTGATGGGGCTGCCTTCGGCGCATGCTCTCGGACGCATCGACGTACCGGCTCTCTGGTCGGCTCACCCAACGGTGGGCGAGCCGGGGCAGTGAGCCGTTCACGTCAGGGAGCGCCAAGCAGATGCGCCGTGATCGAGAAGGCGGATAGCCCAGTACGTCAATCGGTTTTCTGGCGGTCGGAGCATCCCCATTGATCGGAAGCATCGAGGTGGGATCCTCGCGATAATGCTCGCCCGGACCGCGCTGGGAGTTCCCAACCGGAGGCCACGATGCACCTGGAGTTCACGACCGAGCAACGGAATCTGCAGTGCCAGCTTCGGGAGTATTTCGAGAAGTTGGTGGCGGAAGTCGAGGGCTCCGACTTGGACGAGCCCGCGTATACCCACTACATCCGCCGAATGGGGCAGGACGGATGGCTAGGCCTCGGGTGGCCGGTCGAGTACGGCGGCCAAGCTCGAGGCGCCATCGACCAGATGATCTTCGTCGAGGAGTCGCACTGGGCTGGAGTACCACTGCCCCTGCTCACCTTGAACAGCGTGGGTCCGACGCTCATGGCGCTTGGCACCGAGGAGCAGAAGCAACGAATCCTGCCCGGCATCATCCGGGGTGAGGTCCATTTCTCTATCGGCTACACCGAGCCGTCAGCGGGCACCGACCTGGCTTCGCTGCAAACCCGGGCCCTGCGCGACGGGGACGAGTACGTGATCAACGGCCAGAAGATCTTCACCAGCGCCATCCAGTACGCCGACTACGTGTGGTTAGCAGCGCGCACCGACCCCGATGCCCCCAAACACAAAGGTTTGTCCGTCCTCATTGTACCGGTGGACAGCCCTGGCTTCCATTGGGTCCCGCTCGCCACGATCGCGGGTGACATCACCAGCTCGACCTTCTACGAGGACGTCCGGGTCCCGGCCGAGAACCTCGTAGGGGCTGAAAACCAAGGCTGGAAGCTGATCACCAATCAACTCAATCATGAACGCGTGGCGATCTGCCCGAGCTCGGGGTTGCTCCGAAGTCTGACCGAGGTTCGGCGATGGGCACAGGGGCACGACCTCGAGGAGGGACGCACCGTGATGGATCACGAATGGGTCCAGATCATCCTGGCTGAGATGCACGCCAAAGTCGAGGTACTCAAACTGTTCAACTGGAAGGTGGCGTGGGCCTCCCAAAAAGGATTGAACCCCGCAGATGCGTCGGCCACCAAGGTGTTCGGAACCGAGCTCGCCCTCGAGGTCTATCGAGGGCTCCTCGAAGTGGTCGGCCAAGCGGGCTACCTGGTCGAAGGCTCTCCGGGGACAGTACTCCGAGGTCGCCTCGAGCAGCAGGCCCGGAGCCAGACCATCTTCACGTTCGGGGGTGGGACCAACGAGATCCAGCGCGACATCATCGCCATGATTGGGCTGGGTATGCCCCGCGCTCCTCGTTGAGGATTCCACTTCCGCTCGATTCACGGTGCATCTCGCCCGAGTCCCAACTTCTTGAACCCACACCGAGGTGGCCCCGTACGCCCAGCAGAGTCGCGGGCCGGCTTCCGGTGGCCCGACGGCGAGCGAGATGACAGGCTATGACCGTCCCTCGATGGTTTCTGGGGGCGGTGCCATATGTCCTCTTCAGCACGGACGGTTCAGGATTTCATTGCTGCCTTCAAGAAAGCCTGGCCCACCGCTGACGCCGCGCCTCTGGGAACGTTCTTCGACGCGGATGCCATCTATCACAATGGTCCGTTGGAGCCCGTCACAGGACGCTCCGCCATCGTGGCGACCTTCGCTCATTTCATGAGCATGGGCGGACAGGTGGAGGTCGACATCATCCACATGGTGGGTGAAGGCCCGATTGTGATGACCGAGCGAGTCGATTACTTGACGAGAGACGACGGCACGACAATCTCGTTGCCGATGATGGGGGTGATCGAGGTCCACCGCGGGCTCATCGCCGCCTGGCGGGACTATTTCGACCTCGATCAGTTCACGTCCCAGGTGCTCGGGGGGAGCTGACACTCAAAAGCGGTGCCTTGGGATCCCACGGGCGCCCATTTCAACGGCGCCGCGGCGGCTCCAAAGCGCAGGGCGCCTGTTACAACGTTTCGACCCAACAGGTATCCGCTGGGGACCTCCGGCCGCTTGCCGAATCAGAGACCAGTGGGCGAGCCCCAGGGCGATGCGAGTGGTGCACATGTGTATGGCGACGTAAACGACGATGCCGACGCTACCGTCATCCGAAGAGCTCAGGAGAAGGTGGCCGGGCTGGCTCGGCCCTCACACCGTTGTCTGCGACCACCCCGACTGTCGCAAGGCGTGCGCGGTTCCGATTTAGGCTCTACCGTCATGCCAGCTCATGACGTCACGATGAACCTGTCCCACCCGATCACCGTGAAGAACGTAGACGTGGAATTCGAGGTCCGCTCTGACGGCGAGCTGATGGGGAAGGTTCAGATCAGCAAAGGCGGTATCGACTGGACACCGTTCAAGTCTCATCCGCGCACCGCGACCTGGGAGCAGTTCGCCGCTTGGATGGAGGGAACCGCGTAGATCAGCGACGTACGGCTCCGATGCCCCGACTTGGCGCCCGTGCCCTCGGTTTCGTCGCCGAGGCCAGCCCGCACACGCCGGCACGGTGGCCGTGCGGCACAACTCGGACACCGCCCAAAGAGCCGTCAGATGGAACATTCCCCTGATTAGCAAGGGGAATCCCGCGGCGCATCGCACGAGGCGAAGGAGTCACCTACCCTTGAAAAATGGGCAATGTCGATAGTCTAAAAGACAGACTGGCTGTAGTGGCGAAGGTCAGCGACTCTCCGCCGGCAGTGCACTCAACAGCACCCGCGGGGGTGTGGAGCACATCTCGCAGTTGCTACGACTTCATGGCGAACCACGTTCGGAGGGGCTCTCGCACCCTCGAAACCGGCGCTGGACTGTCAACTGTCCTTTTTGCTGCTTGGGGATGTGATCACTTGGCCGTTGTCCCCGATTCCGAGGAGGCAAGCGCTATCGACGCCTATTGCGCCGAGAACGGCATCCACACCGATTCACTGAATTTCGATTTTCGACCTTCGGAAGTGGCGCTTCCTGATCGGGCAGATTCCGGTGAACTTGAACTTGTGTTCATCGACGGATGCCACGGTTTCCCCTCGCCGATCATCGACTGGTTCTACGGTGCCGGTCGACTCCGCAAGGAAGGAGTGGTCGTGTTCGATGACGTCCAACTACCTCAGGTGTCACTCCTGATTGAAGCCTTCATCGAACCCGATGATCGATGGCTGGAACTGGAGGCGACGTCTAAATGGAAGGCCTTTAGACGAATGTCGGATGGCCCACTGAGTGAAGATTGGTTCGACCAACCCTTCTTCAAAACGCAAAAGATCAGCCTTGGCAATAGGGTTATCCGGGTGCTCAAGGGTGCCAGTTCCTCCTAACGTAGGGAGCAGGCTGGCCCGTTCGTAACCACCTCCCCAGTCCGGATTCTCCTGGCTCGAGAAGCGGTTCGTGGACCTCCCGACGCGACGGAAGAGGGGCGGTTCTGCTCGCAACCTGGTAGCAAACCGTCACCAAGCCCCGTGGCAGATGCTGATCGGCCCCCACTATGTCGGTCCGAGCGACTTGCGGAGACGTTCATGCACCAGCCGACGGCGCGCGCACCACGGTGCGTCCGGTCGTCTCGCGCTGCTCAAGCGCCTCGAGCTCGGCGGGGACATCTCCAAAATCGATCTGCCGGCCGATCACAGGGTGGATTGTTCCGGCCCGAGTGAGGTGCAATATCCGGTTCCAGATGTCGACCCCCCGGGCGCTAGACAGGAAGTTCATGCCAAACGGACGAGTCGTCCACGGCGAGTCGACGAACGCGAAGCAGACCCCGACGAGGTCAAAGTTCCCGTAGATGCTCGGTTGGATCGGCAGCGGGCGCTCCTCGCTTTCGATACCAGAAGCGAACCCAATGATCAGGTGGCGGCCGTTGAACGCCATCACCCGGAACGTCTCCGTCGTCACGGCGCCACCGACGGTGTCGAACGCCGCGTCGACGCCGCGTCCATTGGTGACGTCGTCGACAAAGGCGACGAAGTCCTCGCTGCGGTAGTTCACTGCGTAATCTGCGCCCAGCGAGCGGCAGAAGTCAACCTTCGCGTCCGTGCCCGCCGTGCCAATCACCGTCGCACCGAACGCCTTGGCCAGCTGGACGGCGGCGGACCCGGCGCCACCGGCCGCGGCGTGGACGAGGACGACGTCACCCGCGACCACCCGTCCCCGTTCGCGCAGGGCCAGGTAGCTGAGCAGATAGGGGAAGTACATCGTCACGCCCTCGGCAGCGCTGAGCCAGGTGGGGAGCTGCTGGAGCGTCGCCCCGTCGAGCAGAGCCGCTGACGCGTACCCGCCCTGCACGCCAGCTGTCGTGCCGACGACTCGCCGGCCGAGCAGCGCCTCACACCCCGGCCCCGCCGCGTCGACGGTACCTGCGGCCGCCATGCCGATGACGAAGGGGGGTTCGAACTTCAGCAGCCCGTAGCGTCCGCGGATGGTGTCGATGTCATTGAAATCGAGGCAAAACGCCTCCACCGCGATCCGCACCTGGTTGGCGCCCGGCTCGTCAAGATCCACCGTCTGGATCTCGAGGGCGTCGGTTGGTGCGCCGAGGCGGGTGACCATCCAGGCCGTTACCTTCGTCGTCACGGGGAGCCTCCATAGCGGACGGGCAGGTGTTTAACGCCGTTGAGCCATGACGAGCGGAGGCGGACGGGCGGAGCCATCAACTTCGCGTCGGGCAGCTCGTCGGCGATCACCTCGAACATCACTTTGAGTTCGAGTCGGGAGAGGTTGGCCCCGATGCAGAAATGGGAGCCGCCGGCACCGAAGGTGACATGGGGATTCGGCGAGCGACCGATGTCGAACCGCCGAGGGTTGTCGAACACCTCCTCGTCGAAGTTGGCGGAGGCGAAGTACAGGCCCACCCGGTCACCCTTGCGCACACACCGGCCGCCGACCTCGGTGTCCTCTTTGGCCGTGCGCTGGAGGACCACTGCGGGCGAGGCCCAGCGCAAGATCTCGTCGACCATGGTCGTGGGGCGTTCCGTCCGCCATCGTTCCCACTGGTCCAGATGTTGCAGGAAAGCCAGCATGCCGTGGCTAATCGCCTGACGGGTGGTCTCGTTGCCAGCGACGGCGAGGATCATGAAGAAGAACGCGAACTCTTCAGTGCTCAGACGTTGGCCATCGGCGTCGGGTTGGACGAGTCGGCTGGTGACGTCCCCGAGATCGTTCTGCACCCGCGCCTCGGCTGCCGCGTGAGCGTAGGCGAACATCTCGACGACCCCCGAGAGGTCGGTGCTGGCGTACTCGGGATCCTCGCTACCAGCCATCTGATCGCTCCAGTCGAAGAGTTGCTGGCGATCGTCGTCGGGGATGCCCATGAGACCGGCGATCGCCTGCAAGGGCAGATGACGGGCCACGTCGATCACGAAGTCGCCCGTGCCTTCATGCTTGGCAGCCCAGACGATCCGGTGCGCTCGTTCGCGCAGTTCGTCCTCGAGGCCGGCCAAGGCGCGCGGAGTGAAGCATCGGTTTCCCACCCTGCGCACTCGGGTGTGCCGAGGCGGGTCCATGCAGAGCAGGAGGTTCTTGGTGGACTCGCCGCTGGGATCGGACTCATCCAGCCGGCGAACGAAGGCGGAGTTCGATTCCACAGACCACCCGAGACTCCTGGTCACCGCCGTGATGTCGTCGTGGCGAGTGAGCGCCCAGAATCCGGCGTCGCCGTATCCCGCCGAGGGCGGCTGCGGATTCCACCGGATGGGTTGGTTCCGGCGGAGCCAGGCGAATTCGTCCAAAGGGAGACGATCGGCCAGCAGGTCGGGATCGGTCAGATCGAGGCGAGCGTCGACAGGCGTCGAGGGCACGACGTGGACCTCCTTGCTTGACACCGCTTGGCATCAGCGACCGTAGGCTTTGATACTGAACGGTGTCAACTAGGCTGGCCCAGGGATGGAGTACCAGGTGACGATGCCCTTCAAGGGGGTCAGCGCTGACGATCGGCGCATCGATCGACGGAACCGGCTCGTCGAGGCCGCCTTCGAGATCGCCGGAACCGAGGGCGCCGGTGCGCTGGGGGTCGGTCGTGTGTGCGTGGCTGCAGGGCTGACCAAGCGATACTTCTACGAGAGCTTTGCGTCGCTCGCCGATCTCCAGAGCGCCGCCGTCGACCATGCGATTGCAGCGATGTCAGAGCGTGTAGATCCATTCCGGCCCACCGGACCCGGTGGGCCGCCACAGCGTGGCTCGAAGCGTTCGTCGGAGCACTGGTCGACGACGAGTGCCTCGCTCGTGTGCTGCTTGCCGAGACCCACGGCGGCGCGCTCAGCCCGTTTCGGCACCAGATCATCGACGTGGCCATTGCCGGGATGGCACCGCCGGGCTCGGACCCGCAGGCGGACCTTCGTGGTCGCCTGGTCGCCTACGCACAGATCGGCACCTTGAGCGAGCTGTGCCTAGCATGGCACCAGGGTCAGTTGGCGATGGAGCGGGCGGAACTTGTCGCTGTACTGGCCGACCTGTTCGTCCGTATTGACGGCGCTCGTTCTGGGGCTCCCGGCTCGAGAACGAGCGATTCGTGAGGCGCTGGAGTCGCAGGAACGGATGTGGGATTACAACCCAGTTTGACGATCACATCAAGATACGAATCGCCTTATGAACTCCAGAGCGGTGTCGGCAACTTCCCGCCAACCATTGTCGATGGTCAGCGCGTGCCCACGGTTCGCGATCTCAACGAACTCGGTCACTCCGCCGTTGCGCTTCTGACGCTTGTAGGTCGCATCGGAAATGGCGGGAGGAACGGTGTGATCCTTCTCGCCCGAGACGATCAGCATGGGCCCCCGACCTGGGTTCTCGGTATCCACCTTGGCCTCGGTCCAAGGATTCAGGTTCGCCGCCGCCGCTTGGAACAGGGGTACACCTGGAGCTGCCACGGCAAACGTCTCGAAGAGTTCCCTGGCCTCTTCCTCGCTGACCGTGTTGGCGAATGCGTATCGAAACTGGTCGAACGTCAATGGAATAGCGCGGTGCCGGTTTCGCGGGTTCTCGAGTACGGGCTTTGAGGATCTCAAGGCCGAGATCGGCAGGGGTAGGACGCCCCGGAACGGAGCAGCGTCAATGGCCACCGTTGCCGCCGAGAGCCCTCTCCCGGCGACCATTTGAGCGAGCAGCCCCCCGAAGGAGTGTCCGATTACTGCGGGTTTCTTGACGAGTCCCTCAATGACGGACGCGTAGTGATCGGCGACTTGTCCAATTGTCTTGTTGGCGAACACCTCGGGATGCTCTTTGGCCTCTTCGATTGTCTGAGGGTCGTCGGGCCATCCAGGCGTCAGAGAGGCAAACCCGGCTTCCTCGAAGACAGCTGCCCATCGATCCCAGCTGCTTGGGAGCAACCAGAGGCCGTGAATGAACACCACCGGTGTCCGTCCCGACGAGTTGGCATCTTCGACCTGCTGCTCTTCCACCTCGGTGTTCACTGTCATGGTGGACCTCCCACTGACCGTTCAGCGTGACCTCTGCCATACCGAGGTCAAGCTGATCAGACTCACCTCCACCTGTCGAGCCCGCTCTGATTGACCTCGACCCAATCGAGGACATCGACCGAACCGGCACGGTCTGCGTCCCGGGCACCGGGATTCTTTCTCCGTACGTTTGATCAGAGCGTCCCGATGAGGTGGCCATCGATGGTGAAGTCGGCGCCAGTGATATTTCCGGCTCGTACCCCCGCGAGGAAAACGATGAGGCCTCGCACCGCCTTGGGGTAGTGAATCGATCTGTGGCTGCGTCCGGTGCGGTTGCTGCGCTACTTCATCAGCGTTGCTGCCTGTCGGACCGGCCAAGATTTTGGCAACACCGTCGTCACCTCGCCAAAGTGGGGTCGAGACCGGACCCGGGCTTACGGTGTTCCACACGAATGTTGTGGATCGCGACCTCCTTGGAGGCCTTCGTTCTCCACATTGCTTGATCATAGAAGTACAGCCCGCATTGTGCATTGTCGCACTGACCGCGGGAACATGGACAGTTACACGAGCAATCGAGAGGAGCGGCGCGACATGAGAGCGTGGCGGGTTCACGAATTCGGTGCACCGAGCGACGTGCTTCGGTTCGACGAGGTCGATGCACCTGAGCCGGGACCGGGCGAAGTCCAGATCGCAGTGGAGGCGATCACAATCAACTTCAACGACATCGACGGAATCCGCGGCCGGTACCGGACGGTGCCGGTCGAGCCACCGTACATCCCCGGGATGGAGGTTCTCGGCCGTGTGCGTGCGGCGGGCGATGGGGGTGGGGCGCTGATCGGACAGCGCGTGTGCGCGATTCCCGCCGGTGCCTTCGGCGGCTACGCGGAAGTAGCGGTTGCGCCCGCCGCGATGACCTTCGCGATGCCCGACGACATGGATACCACAACGGCAGCGTCCGTCTATATGCCGTTCCATGTGGCATCCCTCGCCCTCTACGAACGTGCCCATCTCTCGGCCGACGACACCGTGCTCGTACACGCCGCTGCTGGAGGTGCGGGGTCAGCCGCTGTACAACTCGCGTGCGCACGCGGTGCCCGAGTGATAGCGACTGCAGGGGGACCCCACAAGGTTAGGTTCGCCACCCAACTCGGCGCCGACGTCGCAATCGACTATCGCAATGATGACTTCGTCCACCGAGTCCTGGACGCGACCGGTGGGCGGGGCGTCGACGTGGCCTTCGATACCATCGGTGGAGCGACGACCATTCAAACCTTTCGGTGCATGGCATTCGGAGGACGCCATCTGCTCGTCGGATTCGCGTCTGGGATCGAAGCCGAAGACGAAGGCATCGTGCCCCGACCAGTGTTATTCGGCAACTTTTCGCTCGTAGGCGTCTGCCACGCCTACACGGAGGATGCGCTCGAGTTCAAACGCTCGACCGGATTGAATTTTCCGTCGCACGCCGACGGCGTGCGGCTCCACGATGACCTCTTGAGAATGATCGCGGCCGGGACGATTCGCCCGATTGCCGGTTCGACTTCGTCATTTTCGGCGTTACCCGAGATCGTCGGCGCGATGGAGTCGCGTGCGACGATGGGTCGCAACGTGGTGATCGTCGATTGACGGGCCCAGGGTGGGTTAGCACTCGATCTACCATCGCACCCATTCGTTCGAGGCGTGACGCCCAGCCCACGACTAGCTGTGGGCTCGGACCCAGCCCGCCACGTCATCCGCCATAGCGGTGGGGTCCTCAAGAGGGCCGAAGTGACCGAGGTCGGGCCGCACGATGAGGGTGCCCCGTGGGAGCACTTCGGCTGTGGTCGCAGCGAAGGCTCCGGGCCCAACCCCGTCGGGACGCCCGGCCACGACAGCCACAGGCATCTCGATCGATCTGACGGCGCCCCACGCACCGCTAGACGCGGCGCGACGAAAGACCTCCGATTCAGTTCTCGGCCGGCAGCGCAACGTCACCGAGCCGTCTGGCGCGGGCGAGAACCCGCCGTCGACGTAAGCCCTGAGAGCATCGGGATGCAGTTGGTCCAGCGGCGGCTTTGATCGATAGTTCTCATAGGCCCGGTCCAGCGAGGCGAAGCAGTCGCGTCGCCGCGCTGCCCCCTCAGACATGGGATTGTCGCCATCCGGCAGTGGCCTCCCCTCTGCGGGGACGATGACCGGCTCATACAACCACAACGACCGAAATGCGCGGGGTCGTCGCGCCGCGCGCCCAGCAAGAGTGCCGCACCACCCATCGAATGGCCAATGCCGTGAAGCGGTCCCATCGGGAGGCGGTCGCTGCTCACAGCCGCCACGACGTCGTCTGCCACGCACGACCACGCCAACCTGGCACCCTGCGGTAGCTCGGACATGCCATGGCCTCGCAGGTCAAGGGATATGCAGTGGAACTCATTGCTTAGCAACGACGCCATTGGCTCCCAGACTCGGGCGTGAAAACCGGTGGCGTGCGAGAAGAGCAGCACCGGAGTGGTAGCGCCACCCTCCGGTCCGCCGAGATCATGCAGGGCGATCCGCACGCCGTCGCTGGATTCGATCATTTCGTGCGCACGCCCCGCCATGGCGAGCCGAAGGCTATCTGGCATTCGATTCGCCGCTCCAATGACGATCGAAGCGTTCAGTAGCAAGCTGTCAGAACGGCGCCAGATCGCTGTTGCACCTTGCTGAGCTCCACGAGCACTCGGCTATCTCCCTTGCGCTCCACGGGTGAAGGCCAGGAGGGGCCGACGTGTCAACAATCAGCCGTGATCGCCCGCTGAATCGTATTCAAGACGCTGAGTCCGATAGGAGCTCAACGGGAGTCACGATCGCGAACACCGGCCCCCATCCCGGCGCACCTCCGGTTGCGAACCGTCTACCCTAGCGCCAGCAGGGCGCAACCGGAGGAGGGGAGCCTTGGCGGTCACGGAGACCATCACGGTCCTATTCACAGACCTGGTCGGTTCGACCGAGATCAGCTACGCGATCAGTCCGGACGCCGCGGACGAGTTGCTCCGGGCTCACTTCTCTGTCCTGCGTCGGGCCATTGCCGGCTCCGGGGGCGTCGAGGTCAAGGGCCTCGGCGACGGGGTCATGGTCGTGTTCCGCAGCACCTCTGCTGCCGTGTCGTGCGCCGTGGCAATGCAGCAAGCCGTACACCGTGACAATGTCAGCGCCCGCCATCAGCTGGGACTGCGCATTGGGCTCAGCGGCGGGGAGGCGACGATGGAGTCCAATGACTACTACGGCGACCCGGTGATTGAGGCGGCTCGGCTTTGTGCCCACGCCGATGCCGGCCAGATCCTGGCTACGGAAGCTGTCCGCGTGATGGGCGGCCGGCGCAGCCCTTACCTCTTCGAGCAACTCGGTGCGCTCGAGTTGAAAGGCCTTCCAGAGCCCGTGGGGGTCCTCGACGTCCGTTGGGAGCCGCTCGAGGAAGGTGCGACTGAGAGTGGCGTGCCGCTCCCGGCGCGTCTGATGCAAGTGCCGCTCACCGGAGTCGTCGCTCGCGAGACCGAGGCGGCACTGCTGACCGACGCCTACAAGCGAGCGGCAGCCGGAGAAGGGCGGTCCGTCGTCCTCGTGTCGGGTGACGCCGGTGTCGGCAAGACGACACTGGTCGCTGAGGCGGCCCGACGCGCCGCCAAGGAGGGCGCCTGCGTGCTCCTGGGACGTTGCCAGGAAGACGTCAGCGCGCCATACGCGCCCTTCGCCGAGGCGCTGCGTCATTACGTGGCGCACGCGCCCGAGCACGTGCTTCGAACCCACGTCGAAGCCCACGGCGGTGACATCGCATCGATGGTCCCCACGCTCGGTCAACGACTGGGTGCAGTTCCGGCACCGACGAGGACGGATCCCGACACCGAGCGCTACCTCCTCTACGGGGCGGTCGCGGGCCTTCTGACGGCCGCCGCCACGCTCCAACCAACCGTGCTCGTGCTCGACGACATGCAATGGTCGGATAGTCAAAGCCTCCGACTCCTGCGTCAAGTCGTGGCCACCGTCGACTCGGCACGTCTGCTCGTGGTCGGTACGTTTCGCGACACCGAGCTCTCGCCCTCCAACCCGCTCGGCGATCTCCTCGGTGCCCTGCAACGCGAACCAGGCATCAGCCGGATCGAATTGAAGGGCTTCGATGACACCGGCGTGCTCGCATTCATGGAGGCTGCAGCCGGGCAACGCCTCGAGGAGGCCGCGACGGATCTCGCCCATGCACTCTGCCTCGAGACCGAAGGCAATCCGTTTTTCGTCGGAGAGGTCTTGCGGAGCCTCATGGAGACCGGCGCGATCTACCAGGACGATCGTGGCCGTTGGACCGCCGCAGCGGAAATGTCCGAGATGGTGCTGCCCAACAGCGTGCGAGAAGTCATCTCGACCCGCGTCGGTCGGCTCGGTGAACAAGCGAAGAGGGTCCTCTCCATAGCAGCGGTCATCGGACGAGACTTCGACTTCGACCTCCTGGACGCCCTGACCGACTTCGGCCAGGAGGAGTTGCTCGACATCCTCGACGCTGCGACCGGTGCCGCCCTCGTCCGCGAGGTTCCCGACGTGCCGGGGCGCTACAGCTTCTCGCACGCTTTGACGCAGCACACCTTGTACCAGGGCCTGCCGGGGGTCCGGCGAACCCTGGCCCATCGGCAGGTGGCCGAGGCCATCGAGGCGACCGTCGGACAAACGCAGGGCGTACGGGTGGGTGAGCTGGCGCACCACTGGCTCAGCGCCAGCCAACCAGCCAACGCAACCAAGGCCATCGGCTACGCGCGGCAGGCAGGCGAGGCTGCCCTGGCCGCCCTGGCCCCCGACGACGCGGTCCGGTACTTCTCTCGGGCGCTCCACCTCGCGGAGTTGGCGCCTGAAGACGACCCCCTGGTCGGCTGTGACCTGCGTCTGGCTTTGGGAGAATCAGAACGCCAGGCCGGGCTGCCGAGCTTCCGAGAGACGTTCCTCGACGCCGCATACCGAGCCCAAGAACTCGACGCAACGGATCGCCTGGTGGCCGCCGCATTAGGGAACAGCCGCGGCTTCTTCAGCTCGATCGGGGTCATCGACGCGGACAAGGTCTGGGTACTGGAATCCGCGCTCGATGCCCTGGGCGATGACGACAGACGCGAGCGTGCGCTCCTGCTGGCCACGCTGTGCAGCGAGCTCGCCTTGGGCACGACGCTGGACCGCCGCCAGGAATTGGCCGACGCCGCCAGGGCGATGGCGCGGCGATTGGGGGATCCGGACACCATCATCCGCACCCTCAACTTGGTCTGCGACCCGCTCCAGGTCCCTTCTACCCTCAGCGAGCGGATGGTCGATGCAAAGGAAGCCCTCGAGCTGTCCGAGCTCTTGGGGGACCCCGACCTGCTCTTCTGGACCGGCGCCTACAGCCGGTTGGCCGCCATGCAAGCAGGTGACTTCGAGATGGCGCGTCGATGCCTGGCAATCATGCGCGCCGTGATCGAGGGACTCCGCCAGCCGACGATGATGTGGGTCACCCTATTCAACGAAGCCGCCGATGCGCTCCTGACCGGGGATCCCGATCGGGCCGAACAGCTCGCAACGGCTGCGTTGGAAATCGGCACGGAGAGCGGACAGCCCGATGCCTTCGGCTTCTACGGGGCCGAGATGATCGGCGTCCGCCGCCAACAGGGGCGCTACGGCGAGCTCGTCCCGTTGATCGAGCAGATCGCGGCCGAGAACCCAGCACTTCCGGTGTTCCGTGCGACGCTGGCCGAAGGACATATGGAAGCCGGAAACGTCGACACGGCTCGCGAGATGCTCGACGCTGCGGCAGCGGACCTCATCTCATTGCCCTACGACGTCGTCTGGATCTTTGCAGTGGCCTCGTACGCCGACGTGGCCGCCGAACTGCGCGCCGAGGCACCAGCCCGGGTGCTGCTGGATCTCCTCGCGCCTTTCGACGACCAGGTTCTCTTCATCGGGGCGACAGCCGGAAGCCCGGTGGCCTATTACTGCGGCAGCCTGGAGTCGGTGCTTGGCCGCTACGTTGAGGCAGAGACGCACTTCGCCAGGGCGGCCGAATTCAACGCCAGGGGTCACCTGGAGTTCGCTGCCACCGTCACCCACCTACGGTGGGGCGGCATGCTCTCGGCCCGCGGCGGCCCCGGCGATCTCGAACGGGCCCGCGATCTCCTGGGCCAAGCCCACGACGCAGCCGTGAGCCGCGGATACGCCAGCATCGTCCGGCGAGCCGCTGCGGCATTGTCGGACCTGGACTGACGCACCTCGACCCCCGGCACGAACGCGGCGACTGGGTCGTCGAACCGAGGCCACGCCCCGGTCGGATGCGGCCGACGCGGCCGACGCAGCCGACGCGGCCGACGCTCCAAATCAAACAACTTTGCAACTCGTGGGGCGCGGTTGAGTCGCTCCCGGACGGCGACCCGTCAGATCAGCTGGCTAAGGTTTCGGCGAATTTTGGAGCCACGAGGCCCGTTGGCTAGCCAGTTTCAGTGCAGTCGACCCCGTAGGCCTTGCGCGTTTTGAATGCGCTCTACCAGCGCAGACCGAATAGCGATACCTTCCCGATCCGCGCCAACGAGCAAATCAACCGTCGTGACGCCACCGTATGAATGGAGGCTCCGTGAGACCGGCTCCTCGGAGTAAGGGGAGGCTGGCGGGCCGTCTCCACTTTCCGCACGAGGGATTACCTAGCCCCATTTCGGCCGCGATGTTCAGGACGGCTTTCTCGCTAGTGGCCTGGCGCTCGGCGGAAATGACTCCGTTGATCAACTTGGCGTACTTGTCACCCCGGATTTCAATCCGCACCGAAAATGGGAATGAGCCTTGCCCGAGCAATGATGTGCGCCAGCATTTGGAACGAAGCCAGGGTGTTTGACCCTCTACCTAGAGGGTGGTGGGATTTCGTGGGATTGCGGAGGGCGCTCGAGATCGACGTGTGCCGTCTAGGCAGGCCCCCAGACGCTTTCAAGGATCATTCGACGGATGCAGACCCTTGCCGACGTTGTCCGCGAGGTAGGCCAGGAAGTCGAACTCTTTGGGTGCTAGGTCAAGGGGGTAGTCGTCGAGGGTGGCTTCTCGGTGGACGAGATCGAGGCGAAGGGACCCAACCACGAGTTCGGCCGGGTGGCCGTTGTCGTCGGCGGTCCTGGTTGCGGTACCTGCAAGAATACTACATACTCTTAAGTATCTACCCTACCACTGGGGATTGAGTATGACGGATGTCGACCAAGGAACAGGCAGAGATCCCTTCGAGGTGCCGGGCACCAGCAAATGGAGCACGGTGGACGACCCGTACCCATATCTGGCGGCGGCGCGGCGCAAAGGCCCAGTACAAAGGGGTTGGCCACTCCCCGCCGCCGGCGACAGCGGACCTGACAATCATTCGCCGTGCGTACTCGGCTTCGACGAGGTAGTCGAGGTCCTCCGGGACGATAGGCGATTTTCATCCCGAATCTTGGGCCAGGTCATGGGTCCCCACTTTGCCGACACGATTCTCGCCATGGACGAGCCCGAGCACCGAGCACACCGGGATCTAGTGGCGCCAGCCTTCCGGCCCAAGCTTCTTGCTCGTTGGGAGCAACACTTGATCCGGCGAGTCGTCGATGAACTCATCGACGAACTCTTCGATCGCCTGTCGTCGGAGGGAACGGCGGACCTCGTCCGACAGTTCACCTTTGCCTTCCCGGTGCGGGTCATTGCCCGCATCCTGGGGTTACCCGAGTGCGACTCGATGCGTTTCCAACAATGGTCCATCGACCTCATCAGCATCTTCAACGACTGGGATCGGGGCATTGCCGCATTGCATTCATTGAGAACGTACCTCGACGGCCAGATCGCTGACCGTCGCCGTGAACCCCGCGACGATCTGATCAGTGAGCTCGTCCGGAGTGAGGTGAACGGCGAGAGCCTCGATGACGACGCTATCTTCGCCTTCTTGCGCCTGTTGCTTCCAGCGGGGATCGAAACGACATATCGATCACTAGGAAACCTTCTCTTAGCATTACTGACGCATCCTGGACAACTTCATGACGTGGTGGAGGAACCGGTACTTCGGGTCGGGGCCATCGAAGAGGGGCTGCGCTGGGAGGCTCCCTTCTTGATGGTGATCCGCGAGAGCACTGGTGATACCCAAGTCTCAGGCTTTGACATTTCTCGTGGCAGTGAGGTCAACGTTTTCGTGGCTTCTGCGAATCACGACGAACGCCACTATGTAGATCCGGAGTCTTTCGACATCCACCGCTCCCCGACGCCGCACGTGACCTTTGGGTCGGGCCCGCACGTGTGTCTCGGGATGCATCTCACGCGCCTAGAGAGCCGTGTGGCACTCGATGCTCTTCTCGAGCGTCTCCCACGACTCCGGCTCGACCCCCGGGCTGCGACCCCTCGAATCGTCGGATCAATCTTTCGCTCTCCCGAAGCACTCCCGGTATGCATTCAGACATAGAGCTCTTACAAGCCGTGAAGAGTGGGAAGCGGCACTGGAACCTCGCACATAGGAAGTGCAGCTGAGCGAGCGATCCTCAAAGGGACGGCTCAGAGTCGCTAGCGACCCCGCCCGTGCCACCATCGCACGCGAATGCCGTTCCTTGGCAATCCGAATTGGCAATCAATTCAACGCTACGGCAAAGACTGGGCGGAATTGGCTGGAATGAAGGCCCAGCTCAAGATACTTGTGCGGATCTACAAGACTTGATGGACAAATAAGACCGGCCTCCGGAAGCCAGTGCTAAAGCCGAGCTACTTACTAGAACGCTTCTCAGCATTCGGAGTCAGTGTTGAAGGGTAGGGAAGGTCGGCCGGGGGGGTCCTCTTGGGGGGGAGGATTGGACCCTCGGGGGGCCGGGGCGCGGCTTTTGGCGTTTCGAATAGAAACGGTCGAGCTGTAGTCGTTGGAGGGCCTCCGATGTCGGGTTCGATGTAGCAGCGGATGATCCGCTCGTAGCCGCGAACCGTCGATGGAGAGAGATCCTCCGAACGAGATCAAGCCATCGACGGATCAAGTCGCTAAGAGTGGTGTCTTTCGCCGCATGTCCACCCCTGAGACCTCGGTCACGAACCGAGCCAACGCTTCGTCCGCTTCGCGCTCTCCACTCCGAAACGTGCGGGTCAAGTACTTGGTTCGACCCGTCGTCGGATCGACTCCGACGTATGCACGCAACTCCCAAGAGTTGCCTCTTCGGCGAAATGTGAGCCTTCATGGCACTCCTGCTCTTGCGCCCCATGACGGGAGCCACAAAAGCAGTAGGATTCAATAGCAACCCGAAGGATTCGAAACTGACGGAATGCCTCTGTTGGGGGTCTGAACCGGGTCCTTCTGGTGGGCCGCCCGGGTCTCGATCCCGGCACCTTGGGATCCAATATTGGGATATCTAGCGGTTCACACTGGTGCGTTGCAGCAGTTCAGATAGGGGACGTCGTTCAGACCAGTCCACGAGAATGCGCCGAAGATCATTCCCTGGGCTACAAGGTTGGCTGCAGTTTCGCGCAACAGCAGCTCACCACCGAGTACGCAAACATGGTCACCCACTGTCACCCGTGCGTCAAGCAAAACTTCGACGTCTCCCCTGCCCCCGTACGGCACATCGGGGCGATTGCATACTGCGGCACCAGACCTGCGCGAGTTGTCGCCAATCGATGATCTGACGAGCCGGGAATTTGAAGAAACCGCGTAGAAGCGAATCCTACTTACGGCGGTAGATCTTCTTGTCGAAGGTCGTGGTCACCGTCTGGGCCTCACCCAGGCGGGGCAGCCCGAACAGGTCCTCGATCGAGGCCAGCGACGAGTAGTGGTTGTAGGACGTCTTGGTCACCACCGTGCCCGGCGTTGATGAACGGCGAGATGAGGACGGCGCCCACTTGCCGCCTCCCGGGCCGGTTATGTCCGTTCTCCGCCGCCGTCGGCTGCCGGCCCGGGCGTCTCGCCACAGCAAGCGGTGGTGTCCAGCGTCGGGTTCTCGGCCTCGTCGAAGGTGATCTCGAGGAGGCCGTCCTGCTTGAAGGCCGGCGAGGCCGTGATGATCGGCACCCAGGTCTCGAGCCACTGGTTGATGTCACCCACGGCCGAGCCTCCTCCTTGGCCCGCGCCGGTGGTGTTGGTGCAGGGGTAGTCGTGGCCGTCGTCGCACAGGTTGGGGGTGATGAAGCTGAAGTTCGGGGTGGTGGCGACGGACTCAGAGGTCGGTGACCAGTCCGGTGACTGCCGGCTAGGGTGCCCGCCGGCATGTTCCCGCTGGTGTCACCGAGCGGCACCACGTTCTGGTTGCACTCGGCCGTGTTGTCGATGATCGAGATGGAAGTACATGAACGGGTTGTGGCGGGTGGTGTAGCCGTCGGCCGCCTCGGCGGCGGTGGTCGGGTCGCTTGCGCACCCACCGTCGGATGCCCGCAGGTGATGCCGCCGTCCCGGGTCGGGTCGTTGCCCATGTCCTCCTGTAGCCCTTCCAGGTGAGCCCCTCACCGCTCAACTGGTTGGCCAGGGTGGTCACCGCTGAGGGGTAGACGCATCCGGCTCCCTGCTGGATGCCGTTGATCTGGCCATCTGCCGGGCGGGAAGTCGACGTAGCCACGACGATGCAGTCGATCTGGTTGTCGCGAGTTGGGCGGTTGGCCGGAGATGAACCCGGCATAGTTGTCGTTGGAGAAGTGTCCGATGCCGTAGTAGTTCTTGAGCAGCGCTCCCTCGCTCGGCAGCGTCGTGGCCAGATAGGGATCGGCCGACGGGTTGCCGAAGGTGGCCGAGTAGTCGTTGTTCTCCAGCATGATCACGAACACGTGGCGTATCGGCGGCAGGCTGGCGCGATGGTGGATCGCATAGGCGATGCACTGGCCCTGGTTCTTGAACGGCCGTCCCGATGCGTCGGTAAGGGTCTGCCAGCCGCCATCCTTGCACTGCTTGACTCCGGCGGGAGGGCTGGCACCAGCCGGAGCGCTCGCCGGAGTGAGTGCGACCGGTATCGCCACACACGAAGTAATTGTGAGCACAACCCCGGTGAGCATCCGTCGAAGCATGGACCACCTCCAGTTTCCGTAGCGTCTACCTTCGGTGGTCATACTCCCTCGGCCAATGGCGGTCAACCGGTTCACACGTCAGGCCGTGTAGGTCCGTGGGTTCAGGCCGTGATCTCAACGGCTGTCTTGGACTGAACGTCGATCCGGTAGATCACACCGTGGGAAAGTCCCAATTTGAGCGCCTCTTCCGGTTCCAGACCGAGAAGGTTCCGAAGAAGCATCCGGCCAATCATTTCGTGAGACACAACCAATGGTCGAAATCTTCCCGACTCAGCGATCTGGCGAAGGGCCGATGCCGCTCGTAAGTCCGAATCGGAGTAGCTCTCGCCGTTGGGAAATCGCCACTTGTACTTATCCCGTAAACGTCGAGCCATCTCACCAGGAAAGGTTCGTTCGATCTCCTCGTTCGTCATGCCAGCCATGTCGCCGTGATCCAGCTCCCTAAGATCATCGACCGTTGTGATCGTTTGGTGAAGGGCTTGAGCACAGGTCTCAGCCGTTGCAACGGCACGCCCGAGCGGACTGGAAAACACTCCGTCTGCCGGTAGGGACTCGATTCGCTCGGCGACCCGCTGAACCTCCGCGATTCCACCCTCGGTAAGGGGGGCGTCCAACTGACCCTGGCGGCGACCGGTACGGTTCCATTCCGTCTCCCCGTGTCGGACGAGGTACACCTCTTCCATCGGAGGGGTTTGCATCTCAATTCCTAGTGCAACTCTGTGTCAAATGCCTCCGGTCTGATGCGTTTTGGGGATACCCCGCAAGTCTCCTTGTGGGGGGACCCTTTCTTCGTCGGACCTCTACGACGATCGAGTTCAGGTCTCCGGCCGAGCCTTTCGGAAAGGGGTACACGAGGGCAATACTGTTCTCGTGCCGCAGAACCTATTCACGGGTATCAAGGCGACGTACTACGACAGCGGGTCACCCGAGATGTGGGATCCGGCGCTGCTCGACGCGACGGCGGAGTTCCTTGCGGGACTGGCACACGGTGGTCGAGCGTTGGAGTTGGGGATCGGAACAGGCCGGGTTGCGTTTCCGCTTAGCGAGCGCGGCATCGAGGTCCATGGGATTGACATCTCAGCCGACATGATCGAACAACTGCATCGCAAACCCGGCTCCGAAGCGATAGAAGCGACGGTGGGCGACTTTGCAACGACAACTGTTGCTGGTGATTTCTCACTGGTCTATGTCGTCTACAACAGCATCTCCAACCTGCTTGAACAGTCCGAGTGGGTTGAGACCTTTCGGAACGCTTCGCGTCACCTGAGACCGGGTGGCGCCTTCGCGATGGAACTGGCCGTCATCGATCTCCGACGTTTTCCCCCAGGTGCCGCCGTGTTGCCTTTTGATCTGAGTCCTAACCACGTCGGATTCGATACGCTTGACGTCGTCAACCAACAGGGCGTGTCGCACCACTATGTGGTTGTAGACGGCCGGGGAGGACACGTCGAGTCACCGTTTCGATACGCATGGCCAGCCGAACTTGACCTCATGGCTGAGATCGCTGGGATGAGGTTGCGCGAACGATGGGCCGATTGGGACCGAGCACCCTTTACGAGCGAGAGCAGGAAACACATCTCTGTTTGGGAGCGCCAATAAGGGTTTAGGTCCCGCGCCACAAAGCGGGCGGTTTGGGGCACTTCTCCCGAAGGGTGGGTGTCACTGTTTTGCCGCACGGTGACACTCTCGCGGCGAAGTGGATACCCGCTGGGGTGGATGCCGCACGTAAGTGACTGAGCCAATATGTGACGGTGACGCTAATCAGGTACTGCGTGACTTGTGGAAGGGAAGTTGGCCTGGTGGCGCCGTGCCGGTGTCAGAACTGCGGTCACGAGTACTGGGCGAATCCCAAACCCTGCGGTGGTGCGTGTGTTGTCAACGACGAGAAACTCCTACTGGTCCTTCGGGCCAAGGACCCTGGTGCGGGCCTCTGGGATCTTCCCGGTGGATTCTGCGATCCCACAGAGCATCCATTGGCAACGGCTCATCGAGAGGTGCACGAAGAGACGGGACTCACCCTCCATTCGATGAGGTTTCTCGGGATGTGGATCGACACCTACGGCAACGAGGATCCACCAGAAGTCACACTCAATATCTACTTCTTGGGCCAGGCCCACCACCCCGAGCTGGCGCAAGTCAGCGACGAGACAAGAGAAGTTCGGTGGTTCAGTTCGGAGAACATCCCCGAGGATACGCTGGCTTTCGCCCACGTCGGGCAGGCCATCCGCTGCTGGTCTGAGGCACGGGACGGTGAAGGCACGGCCTAGCCCAATGGTGCCGCTTGGTGGCACCCTGGTACTGCCCGCGATTTTTGAATCTCCCCACCCTCGATCACTGAAATTCCCCACCCTGTCCCGGTGAGCTGAACCATCCACCCGCGGCGGTGGGCCCCCTTCGATGCTGACGAGCGACCAAGCAAGACAGCTCGAAGGGAGACCCGCTCCGCATGCTCACACATGGGGAAGACGTGGAAGCAGATGCACTCAGAAAGCGGGGCTGGACGATTTCGGCGATCGCCCGTCACCTGGGTCGGGACCGAAAGACGGTCCGGGCCTACATCAACGGGGAACGGATCCCCGGCGTGCGGGCTCGCTCGACCCCCGACACGCTCGAGCCGTTCAAGAACTACCTGGCAGCGCGGTTTGTCGACGACCCACACGTCTGGGCCTCGGCCCTCTATGACGAGGTCAAGAAGCTCGGCTATCCGCTGAGCTACCCAAGCTTCGTGCGCCAGGTCAGAGCGGCCGGGCTCCGTCCACATTGCGAGGCCTGCCACGGCGTCAAAGGACGCGACACCATCGAGATCGACCACCCGCCGGGCGAAGAGATCCAGTGGGACTGGTTCGAGCGCAGGAACGCGCCCTGGGGAGCGACGGCCTACGTGTTGTTGGGCACGCTGCCGCACTCGGGCAAGGTGCGCGGCGTGCTGGCCGAGAAGATGGATCAGGCCCACCTCATCGAGGCGATGGACGCAGTGCTGCGGCGACTCGGCGGACGCCACGGGTGTGGCGGACCGACCGGCTGGCCACGGTGATCGTGCCGGGGACGAGGGAGGTCCAAGCGTCCTTCGTTCCGGTGGCCAAGCACTAGAGCGCCGTCGTCGAGCCGCGCCGCCCAGGCGCGGCAATCGAAAGGGAGCGGTCGAGTCCTTACCGTGCGCTTCGTCTCGGGTCGCTGGTGGCGGACCATGGGGAGCCACCAACCCTGAGGAGGCCCAGCGCTCCCTCGACGTCTTCTGCGCGAATATCGGTGACGAGCGTGAACGTCGCGGACCAAACGGCGAGCGCAGCACTGTTGGCGAGCTGGCCGACGTCGAGCCGCTCCTTGCTCTGCCCTCGGCCCCGTTCCCGGCCACGACCGAGGTCTCGCGCATCGTCGCCGACAACGCAACGGTGGCCTTCGGCGGCAACCGCTACTCGGTGCCGCCCGGACTCGCCGGAACAACGCTGCTCGTCCGGAACCGTTTGGGCACTGCGACCATCGACGTGGTCGCACCGTCGGGAGCGGTGCTCGTCGCCCATCGCCTCGCCCCGGCGGGATCGGGTGCCCTGGTGCGCAGTGTCGAGCACAAAGAGGCCCTCGAGGCCGCCGTCCTGTCGGCCTTCACCACGGCGAGACCGTGCGACAAGAAGGCGAACCGGCCTCCGGGGTAGAGAGGCGCTCGAAGAGGCAGCACGGCCTCCTCGGGCCCATCGGGCGTGAGCCTGTTGTCGACCTGTCCGTCTATGACGAGGTCGCCCGGTGAGCGAGTCCTCTACTTATCAAGAGATCCGCAGCCATTTGGCCTACCTGCGTCTCGGTGCCGCCGCCGAAGCGCTGCCGGGCGAACTCGACCACGCTCTACGAGAACAAACTCGGCCACTCCGAGTTCTTGCACCGCTTACTAGAGGTCGAGGTGAAGGCCACCGAGATCCGACCGGCGCCTGCCGGTCTCGAGCGCTTCGCTTGCCTGCCATCGCCTTGGACGCTCGACGACTTCGACTTTTCCGCCCAGCCCTCGGTCGATAAGAAGCTGATGAGCGAGCTCGGCACATTGCGATTCCTCGACGACGCCACCAACGTGCTCTTGATCGGGCCACCCGGTGTCGGCAAGACGATGCTGGCCGTCGGGCTCGCCCGCGCCTCGATCAACGCCGGTGATTGGACCGACGACACGACGGCCGCCGATCTGGCCGCTCGTTGCCACCGCGCCAGTCGAGGGGAGGTGGGCCACCACCATGCGCTTCTTCGCCGGACCGCGGCAGGTTATCGACCAGGTGGGCTACCTGCCGCTGCAGAGCGAAGCGGCCGCCGCCCTCTTCCAGGTCATCGCCCAGCGCTACCTCAAGAGCTCCATCGTCATGACCACCAATCTCGGCGTCGGATCGTGGGGGAAAATCTTCGACGACCCGATGGTGGCCGCCGCCATGCTCGATCGCCTGCTGCACCGCAGCGTCGTGTTCAACATCGACGGCTGAGAGCTACCGAATGCGCTCGCATCGGGCCCGCACCGAAGGCATCCGAAAGGGGGTGACCAAGGTCAAGGAGTAAAATGAAGGAAAATTCACCGGTCGATCAACTGGGAAATTCCGGTTGATCGCCCCTGGGGAGTTTCGGAAATCGGCGGCAGTACCGGCAGCGTCGTACGGGGACACACTGTAAGAACCATGGAGTGGAATACTTCTGACGTGGGCAGCAAGGGAATCAAGCGCAGAAAGCCCCAGACCTTAGTGACGGCCAGAGAACCTGAAACCTGGCCGAAACGCGGCCCTCGGACTGGTGGCGGTCATTCACACGTTCGTCGTTAGCGCTTCACCTATTCCTCGTTCACCCTCTCGATCTTGCTGGACGACCACCCTCTGCTGCGATCAGCTGGAACGCTTGGTATGACGCCTTGGTCTCATAGTTCGAGTACACGAGGCCGTCTCCGAATCCGTCATCGAAGACCGTCTTGTCGTTCGCACCAGGAGGCGGTGTCTGGATCAAGTTTGGGTCAACAGGGAATGTCCAGTTGATGCCGACCACGTTGTCGTCGTGTGCAAGTGCTCTGAACGTATCGGTCAAAAAGCGTGCCTGGCCTGCCTCACCGCCTTGGTATCTATCTCCCAGTTCCTCGGTGTAGACAGGCGATGCCTGGAGGACCGGTGTCGATGGGTAGCCGACTTCGGTCACCCATACGGGTATGGGCCTCCCTCCATTGCACGCCTGGATGGCTCGCTCTGACGCGTCAACGATTTGGGGCGACCACACCGGACCGAAGTCGCCGACGTGGAGGTCGAGGATGTCGAGCGAGTTGCACCAAGTGGGATCGGAGTACAGAGCAGTGGCGAAGGCGATGGCCTTCGCGTCGAGGGCGGCCTGCGGCGCGAGGTTCTGAACGAGAGAAGGTGTGACGGCCTCAGTACCGCCATTGAGCACCTTGATGACGGGATCTGCGGCGTGCGCCGCTTGATAGACGACACTCTGAAAGTGTGCATACGACGCCGCATCGCCGCCAACCCAGTTCATGTTGAAGTCCTGAGGTTCGTTGCGCACGATGAGGTAGCGGAGACCCTCGGGAGCCGCGTGATCCACCAGCGCCGTCACGTATTGCCTCACCGAGGCGCAGCTCGCCGATGGAGCATCGCAGTCTGATGGCGGTGCGTTGGTGTTCCCTCCGAGCGCGTCCCACGTTGGCTCCTTCCCCAACTCGAAGAGGACGGTCAGTCCATCGGCCTTGGCCAGAGAGAAGAGTTGGTCGACCTCGGAGAAGTCGTAGTGCCCCGGAGACGGTTCCTCTGTGGCCCAGTTGCCGCCGGTGCGTACGGCCGACGCACCGGCGCGCTGAACCAACTGGAGAACCTGGGGTACTCGCGCAAGACCGATGGTCGGGTTGGCCGGGTTGACATCGAGGCCGTATGTGACGGCAGCGTCCTGAACAACGGTGCGTTGCGGCCCCCGCGTCGAGGTGGCGGACGCGCTCACCTGGTCTGAGTGGGTTGGTGCGCAGGCGCAGCAAAGCGCCGCCACCAGCACCAGGGCCACGCCGAGTAAGCGCCCTTGCACGGCAACGTCCTTCCGTCCACCTGTCCGATCGCAGTCCATGGTGCGGCCTTTCGTTATCGGGGAAGCGTCAGCTCCACCGTCATGGCACCATCCCCGTACCAAATGGACGTTGGCACGGAGATATTCGGAAACTATGAGCGCCCCTTGCTTCCGTGGTCCGCCCCGGGGCTTCACTCGTCGCGACCGCTTTGGCCACGGGTGACCTCAGTCCGCCGGCTCGAAGTGCACTTCGAGGTCCGACTGGATGCTCCAGTTCCCTGCTGCCAGACGACGGGGCGATCGGTGTCAGGCAGTTCGAAGGGTCCCGGCCGGGCGCGCCACGCACATTTGGGAAATACTGTCCGCCGTCGCCCACACGCCGGGGCTGTGGGACAGCTCGGCGGCACCTCGATGATGCTGCTTCGGCAGCGGAGACAAGTTCGACGAGATCAACCTTCGAGAATCGGCGTGTCGAACAACAGGATCTCCTCCTCGTCGGGAGGCTCAAAAATCGTTGCCCATTTTTCAAAGTGAGCGCGGTCATAGGCGAGGCTGTCCACTCGCCTGACACGTTTCGACATTCAGCCCGCTCAATTAACGCCTCCAGGGGCACTTTGAGGTAATGCAGTTGACTCCCACCCCCAGGGCTCGACGCCCCGAGTCGTTTCTCATCTCGTTCAACTCGCGCCCAGTGACCCCACTCCAAATTTACACTCTGACCTTGGGCGAGGAGATCCCGAGAAAGAACCCACAACTGATGTTCGAGACGCACTCGAAACTGTTCATCCCATACATCGGCGCCCAGTTGAGTTGCCCACCCGTCCTTGTCCAACTGGGCTTCCTCCGGTTTGACGGACATCCACCATCAGGGGCACAGCCCCAGAAAGGATGTCCAAAATGGAGACCATGGAGAGGAAGAAGCCCCGTCCCCGTCGGTCGTTCACTCCGGAGTTCAAGGCTGAGATCGTCGAGCTGTGCCGGCGCGGCGATCGCAGCATCGGCCAGGTGGCCAGAGACTTCGATCTGACCGAGACGAACGTGCGCACCTGGGTGAAGCAGGCCGAGATCGACCAGGGTGAGCGTCCCGGTCTGACCACCGAGGAGCGCGACGAGCTCACCCGGTTGCGCCGGGAGAACCGGTCGCCTCGAGATCGACAACGAGACCCTCAAGCGAGCGACAGCTTTCTTCGCCAAGGAGACCCGGTGAAGGTGGACCCGTTCATCGAGGCGGAGGAAGTCGCAGGTCACAGCGTCGCACAACGCCTGTGGCCTGCTCGAGGTCTCCCGTGCCGCCTACTACCAGCGCCGCAACGGCGTCCCTTCGCGCCGAGAGCTCACCGACGCCGAGCTGCTCGAGCAGATCACCGCCATCCACAACGAGTCCAAGGGCACCTATGGCGCCCCGCGGATCCACAAGGAGCTCCTGCATCGCCACGTGGCCTGCGGGAAGCGCCGGGTGACCAGGCTCATGCGCCAGGCCGGCCTCGAGGGACGGTGCAAGAAGCGCTGGCGCAAGACCACGGTGGCCGATCCCGACGCCGAGGCGGCCCGCGATCTCATCCAGCGCCACTTCGGGCCGTGCGAGGAGATCGACCGGCGCTATGTCGGCGACATCACCTACATCGCCACGTGGGAGGGCTGGGCCTATCTGGCCACGGTCATCGACCTGGCCAGCTCGCCGGGTCGTCGGCTGGGCCCTGGCCGATCACATGCGCACCGAGCTGGTCGAAGACGCCCTCACCATGGCGTTCGCCCACCGGGCACCAGAGAGGGGCGTCATCTTCCATTCGGACCGCGGCTGTCAATACACGAGCGGTGACTTCGCCGAGCTGGCCCGGGCCAACGGCGTCGTGCTCTCGGTCGGACGCAAGGGCGAATGCTGGGACAACGCGGTGGCGGAATCATTCTTCGCCACCATCAAGCGCGAGCTCATCGACACGCGTTCATGGCCGACGAGGGCCGGACTTCGACGCGCCGTCTTCGAGTACATCGAGGGCTGGTACAACACCCGCCGGCTGCACTCGACGCTCGGCTACCTCAGCCCCGCCCAATACGAAGCTGTCCACCACAACGCCGACCGTCAGGCGGCATAATCAACACAAGCAACCTGTCCGTCGAACCGGATCAAGTCCAAACCT